>CAWCGD010000003.1:0-22290 GCA_963795105.1 uncultured Actinomycetota bacterium | reverse complement strand
GGACGCCGGCGAAGGCGCGCAACGTCGCCGCCTAGGGCTGGATTCGCTCGATGAACTCGACGACGGCACGCATCGACGCTTGCCGGTCCGCTTCGAGCCGGAAGATGTGGGCATTCGGCCGGAACACGTCGGTCCCATCGGATTGCCGCCGCCACATCGTCGCTTGCGTCACCCCGAGCATGGCCGTAGGGGTTCCGGCCGCAGCCGCCAACTCGGCAGTCGTCGTGTACGGCGCAATGACCGCGTCGAGACACGATGACAATGCGAGCTGACCATCCACATCGTCGACGAGGTCCAGACCATCGGGAACCCGGAAGTCGACGAGCTCCGCGAGACGCTCAAGCTCGTCACGGGTCGGCCTCGGTTGCAGCAGCCAGAACTCGACATCCGTCAAACCACCAAGTGGTGCGAGATCGTCGACCTTAAGATAGTTGCGATTGCGAGTCGCGGATTCGAGCATGCTGCGCCAAGCCAGCCGACCTTGAGCTTGCCGTCACCGGCGCCGATGTGGGTCAACCAATGCTGGCGGAGGTCGCGGTCGGGCACAAGTGGGGGCGGCGTGGCCGAGTGGAACGCTTCGACGTCTGGTCGCACCTCGAGAAGCGTGTCGGTCACAAAGCACACGACATCCTTGGTGCGTCCCACTTGACGGCCCGTCGGAGAGGTACAAGTAGAGATTCTGGTCGTCGATGAGGGTCCTGTCCTCGATCGGCTTGGCGAAGTCGATCGCGATGGCGTTCACTGGCAGGAACGTGATGCGCGGAAATGACCGCTCCATGATGGTCGTCTGCGTGGGTCGCAGGTGATGGTCACATCCCCAACCAGCTCGACGAGATCGTCGTAGATCGAACTCAACCGTATTTCGTCGCCGGGTCCTCCCTCGGCAAGAATGAGGGCAGACCAAAGGCTCCAGACCGGAGATCGAGCTCGGTCGCCGGTGGCTGATCGAAGAGTCTCGCCAATGCAACGCTCGCCGGCCTCGTGCGATAGAGCCGATACGACTCGCCGATCTTTCCTTGGGCCTGCAGGACGTCAAGTGCGAGGCCGGAGAACGGGAGCGAGTCCTCGCTGCTGCGTTCATGGTCCTCAGCGTTGGCCTCAGAACGCGACGGCTGCCCCAACTCGAGCCAACACCGCGCCAATCCGGTCGCCGCGTCGACCGTGGTGCGCGGATGCGCCAAGCGAACGCTGTACATCTCGATCGCTCGGTCGTACTGGCCCAAGCCCTCCAGTGCTCGGGCCATCCAATTGCGGAACGCGAGTTCCATGACCGTCGTGGCGCCGCTCTTGGCGTCTCTGCCGATCGCCTCGATTCCGAGGAGAGCTGAACTCGATGCAATCGTCGAACAGTTCCGCGTAGACAGGTAGGCAGCCGCCAACCCGAAGGCTTTCGGCGTGCGCCGAGGCGCACGAACGTGTTGCCATGCGAATTCGCGCGACGGTGCTTCCGGTTTCATTCCCAGAGCCAGTTGTCGTTCCCACGCTATCGGATCGAGCGGGTAGGTCTGAGCGAGAAGCTGCGCGGCTTCTCGTGCCGCTTCAAGATCCCCCAGAAGGATCAGGACCCGCACACGCAACTGCAGCGCTGTTTGGTCGGTTGGATCTTTGGCGAGAACCTGCGGTTCGAGCGCGTTGAGCGCTTCTTTCAAGCGCCACTGGGCAATCAGCCCGGTGACCACCTCGTTTGGTGATGCGGAAGGTTTCGACGCGGCCACAGAGCCGGCTCCCTGATCAGGCAACGGCTTCCGGTCGGTGCCGGGAACGCCTCGTACGGCGGCGAAGCCGCGCGACGATCGGACGGAGCCTCCGTCGCACCTTGTGCGGAAGCAGGCGATAGATCCGTCGCAACACACGTCGCAATGTAGCGATCCTGTGGGAAACCTCAGAACTAGTTCTCGACCTGGTCGCGCGTCAGCGGGGTGCCCGCGGGGATGTCAGCGACGAACCGCTTGCCCAACAGCAGCGGCAACTGATCCGGCGCCAGCCCGTCGTTGGGGCGGATCGACCGGACATTGTCGGCTGACACGATGTCACCAGCGCGGACGTCGGCCACCACGAAGAGCGACCGCGCGAACCGTCGGCTCGATCGAGCGCTCGGCTGAAGCTCGTAGGTGACGACGCCCAGGGCGGTCTCGACGTCACGGATCGTGCGGACCATCTCGGCGAACTCGGGCGGCTCCAACGAAAACGTGGAGTCGGGTCCTCCCGCGGCGCGGTCGAGGGTGAAGTGCTTCTCGACGACACACGCGCCAAGCGCCGTTGCCGCTGCCACCGCGGTGTGCGTCATCGTGTGGTCGGAAAGACCGACCAGCGTGCCGAACCGCTCTCTGAGGTCGGGAATCGTCCGGAGATTCAACTGGTCGAGCGGCGTGGGGTATCCGGACGTGCATTGCAGCAGCACGATGTCGTGGTTCCCCGCCGCACGGCAGGCGGCGACCGCCCGCTCGATCTCGTCGACCGTCGCGATTCCGGTGGAGATAATGATCGGCTTGCCGCGGCTCGCCATGTCGGCGACGAGGGGCAGGTCGACGATCTCCATCGAGGCGACCTTGAACGCGATGACGTCGAGCTCGACGAGAAAGTCGACGGCCGTCGGGTCGAACGGCGACGACAGGTACTCCAGTCCGTGACGTGTGGCCCGCTCGAAAAGCTCCGCATGCCATTCCCATGGCGTGTGGGCTTCGTCGTACAGGTCGTACAGCGTTCGACCGTCCCATGCCGTCCCACCCGAGACCTGAAATGGCGCGGCATCAGAACGGAAAGTGATCGTGTCAGCCGTGTAGGTCTGTAGCTTGATCGCGTCGGCACCGGATTCGGCCGCGGCGTCAATGCTGTCCAAAGCACGGGCCAGATCGTGGTTGTGATTGGCCGAGAGTTCAGCGATCACAAAGCACGGATGCTCACCCCCCACGGTGCGAGCCCCAAGCTTGATGTCTGGCATCTCGGGCCTCCCTTCAACAAATATGTGCCGAACGCGTCACCCCAGTGTCCCGGTTGGCACAAGACTCACCACAGTAGGGTTCAGTCATGGCTGACGACTTCACGTTCGACGGAAAGAGAGTGCTGGTCACCGGCGGCACCGGGTCGTTCGGCAAACGGTTTATCGCCACCCTGCTCGAGGAACACGACCCGGCCCACGTCATCGTCTACAGCCGCGACGAGCTGAAGCAGTTCGAGATGCAGCACCTATCTCCGTTCGCCGACCATCCGTCCACGATGCGGTACTTCCTCGGCGACGTACGCGACGAACCGCGCCTGACGCGTGCCATGGAGGGTGTCGACATCGTCGTCCACGCAGCAGCCCTCAAGCAGGTCCCCGCCGCGGAGTACAACCCGTTCGAAGCCGTGAAGACGAACATCCTCGGCGCGGAGAACGTCATAAGCGCGGCGATCGCGAACGATGTCGGATACGTCATCGCCTTGTCCACGGACAAGGCGGCGGCTCCGATCAACCTGTACGGCGCCACCAAGTTGGTATCCGACAAGTTGTTCGTCGCGGCCAACCATCACCGCGGCCACCGTGACATCAAGTTCGCCGTCGTCCGCTACGGGAACGTGATGGGCAGCCGCGGATCGGTTATCCCCTTTTTCCAAAGTCAGGCGTCGACCGGTGTCCTGACGATTACGGACGAGCAGATGACGCGGTTCAACATCACGCTGCAAAAGGGCGTCGAGTTCGTCATCGACGCATTCAGGCGGATGTGGGGCGGCGAAATCTTCGTTCCGCGTATTCCGTCGTACCGCATCACCGACGTCGCCGCAGCCCTCGCACCCGATGCCGAACTCAAGATCGTCGGCATTCGCCCGGGCGAGAAGCTGCACGAGGAAATGATCACAGCTACCGACTCGCTCGGGACGATCGAGTTCGACGACTACTTCGTCATCCTGCCATCGGCGCCCGTGTGGGACGAGGAGGAGTTCCGCCTCAACAGTGGCGCGAAGCCCGGCGAGCGATGTGCAGCCGGATTCAGTTACAACAGCGGCACGAACGAGGACTTCCTTTCCATCGAGCAACTGCGCGACCTGATCGCCACCGAACTGCCGTGATCCCCTACGGCCGTCAGTACGTCGACGACGACGACATCGCAGCAGTCACCGAGGTCCTGCGCGGCGACTGGCTCACCCAGGGGCCGACGGTCGAGCGGTTCGAGGCCGCCGTCGCCGCGCGAACAGGCGCCCGCCACGCAGTCGCTTTCGCCAACGGGACGGCAGCCCTGCACGGGGCATGCGCGGCGGCCGGCCTGGGTCCGGGAACCACCGTGGCGACATCCACACTGTCGTTTGTCGCGTCGGCCAACTGTGCGCGCTACGTCGGCGCGGACGTACGGCTGCTCGACATCGATCCCGCGACCCTCAACATCGACCCCGCTCAGGTGCCGGACGGACTCGATGGGCTCGTCGCCGTCCACTTCGCAGGGCTGCCGGTCGACTTGTCAAGACTCGCCCACCGCCCGCAGGTCGTCATCGAGGACGCGGCGCACGCCCTCGGTGCAACCACGCCCGACGGCCCGGTCGGCAACTGCGCGCACTCCGACATGACGTGCTTCTCCTTCCACCCGGTCAAGCCCATCACCACCGGCGAGGGCGGAATGGTCACGACCAACGACGACGACCTTGCCGCGCGCCTGCGCCGGTTCCGCAGCCACGGCACGGAGCGTCGGCCTGAGGAAGGTGGCTGGTACTACGAGGTGGTCGAGCTCGGCATGAACTACCGGCTGTCCGACATCGTTTCTGCCCTTGGGCTGAGCCAACTCGACAAGCTCTCCCGGTTCATCGACCGTCGGCAGGAACTCGCGGCGAGCTACGACGCCGCATTCGCGGGCACGTCGGTCATTCCGGCGCCCGCGGCACCTGCAGGGTTCAGCCACGGCTACCACCTCTATCCCGTTCGCGTGCCGGGCCGCCGAAGCGTGTACGACGGGCTCCGCGAGGCCGGCGTCGCCGCTCAGGTGCACTACCTGCCGATCCACCGGCACCCGATCTACGAGGACAACGCAACTGCGCTCCCCCGGGCCGATGAGGCGTACGCACACCTACTCTCGCTCCCGATGTTCCCGACGCTCTCTGATGCCGACCAGCGTCACGTCATCGACAGCCTGCTGAAGCTGGTCGCCGCATGAGCGTCGCGGTCGTCATCCAGGCCCGCCACGCCGTCACATGAAGTGGCCGTTCGACCGCCCCCGCGGTGCGTCCTTCGAACCCGCCGCCCGACAGCTCCTCGAGAACCCGACTGACACGGCGCTCCTCGAGCAGTGGGTGCGCGCGCTCGCCGAAGTGCTCCCCAGCCAATCAGGTCCTGTCGCCGACCACTTGGCCTCGCTCGTGGAGACCGTTCCGCAGGCCAGCATCCAGCGCATCGTCGCGCACGAGATCGGGCTCGGTCGAGAAACCTTGGCACGCGAACTTCTTGATCGCCTTCGCTCCGGCCAAACGACCAACAAGGGGGCACGCCTGCATCACGTGGTCGCGACCTACGTCCGCGAGCTCACCGAAGCGGAGGGCGTCGCCGCCGAGGCACTCCGACGAAAGTGGGTCACACCTCGCCAAGCCGGCCAGATGGCAGCTCAACGGCACCTGGCCGCCGAGCGACCGGAACTTGCCCGTGAGCAACTGCGTGCACTCGCCGACGACACCCCCTTGAGCCACAACCTCATGCTCACCGCCCTGCGCCAGCTGGGCAAGCACGACGAGATCCTCGACGTTCTCGCCAGCGGTCCGGACCAATCCCCGACCGAAACGATGTTCCGGTATGACGCGCTGCTCGCCGTGGGCGACCTCACCGGCGCGCACGACCTCGCCCTGACCGTCGAGCCGCAGCAGCTCGGGCTGCTACCCCTGTACAGCCTGCGCCACGTCGACGCCCAACGTCACGGGACCGCCGGCATCAACCGGTTGATCGACGACGTCCGGACGCTGGAAGCTGGCGGCGGTTCGATGTCCGGAGTGCTCTGGGCCTACTGCGAGCTCGGACTACTGGACGAGATGGAGCGCATCGAGGCTGAGGTTGCGGCCACAACGCTCGATCCACCGTCGATGATCCACCTGGCTCGCCTCCACTACTGTCGACATCGCTTCGACCGCGCCATGACGCTGCTCGACCAGGTCCGTGGTCTCGACGACCGCTGGGAGGCCGAGTTTCTGCGCCTGCGCGTGTTGCTTGAGACTGGGGGTGCGGACGAGGCCATCGCGCGGCACACGCCCCGCACCGAGACGCTCCATACGCAGGTCGACGACGTGCTTTACCACGCGTTCCTGGACCGGCACCGACTGTCGGAGGCCTTCAGCATCGCGTCGCCGTGGCGTCAACGGCAGACGGTGGCGCTGTTCGGCACCCGGACCAGCGACGGCACGAACCTCGCGCAGGTGGGCCGACGGTTCGTCATCAGCCAATCGGGGCCGGGTGACGAGGTCCTGGCGGCGAGCCTCTACCGAGATCTTCAAGACCTGTCCGACGAGCTGGTCATCACCTGCGATCCCCGGCTCGAGAGCACGCTCAGCCGGTCGTTCCCCGGAATCACGTTCCTCCCGGTACCGCGGCTTCGACCTCGAACTGCGTCCGCCAACGCCGAAGGTCGACCACCGCGGGCCGCAAATGCTCACTTCGAGAGCCTCACCGCTGACGCGATGCGGGTTGCCGAGGGCTGTGACGAGGTCGTGCTGTCGCGCAACATCCAGCACCTCGCGCTGAAACGACACCGGCAGCCGGCTACCGCCTATCTCGTGCCCGAGCCGGGCCGGGTCGCCGCGATCGCCACGCGGTGGAACGATGACCGCCCACGCGTCGGCGTCGCGTGGCGCAGCGAATTGCGTGGCCCCATGCGGGACATCCACTATTTCGAGGCGGAGGAGCTGGCTCCCTTCTTCGACGTCGACGCCACGTTCGTCTCACTCCAGTACGACGCGACCGACGACGAGCGAGCGATGCTTGAGCGAATGACGGGCGGACGGGTCCACTTCCCGGATGACCTCGACCTGCGTGACGACTTCGAGGCAGCCGTCGCCCTCTCGGCGAATCTGTCGGCGGTTGTCGGAGTGTGCACCACGGCATTCGAACTGACTGCGGCAACCGGAGTTCCTGGGATTTTGCTGGCTCCCAACCACATGGTGAGCTGGCGCGCGATGGACGCTAGCGGCCAGGACTTCTGGCACCGATCGGTGCGGCTGGCGCTCGGTGAGCCGGTCTGGGATCGCGATGCCCTCGCGACGGCTGGAACCGCCGTACTGCAGGAGTTCCTGACCAGCGTCACCCCAGAGAGGCGACTACCGTCTTGGCGATTCGGTCGGCCACGCCGAGATCAAGGTCATTGAAGAACGGGAGCCTCACGAGTCGGCCGCTGACGTCGACAGAGACGGGACAGGAGGTCTCCGCCGCTGCGACCCGGCGGCCGTGCTCGGAGTTGTGTAGCGGCACGTAGTGGAACGTGCCCTGGATCCCGTGGTCTCGAAGCGTCGCAAGCAGTTGGTCACGCGTCCCCCGGTCGGGCAGGAGAAGGTAGTACATGTGGTAGGCCGGTGTCCGATCGGCCGTCAGCTTCGGAAGTTGCAGCCCCAGCTCCTCCGCCACCGGCGACAGCACCTGATCGTAGGCGTCGTGGACGGCCTTGCGGCGGGCCAGTACCTGGTCGCGCTGTTCGAGTTGCCCGTACAGGAACGCAGCCAAGAGATCGCTCAAACCGAAGGAGGATCCGGTGTCGACCCACGTGTACTTGTCGACTTGGCCCAGGAAGAACGCCCGCCGATTGGTGCCCTTCTCATGCAGGATGTAGGCGCGATCGACATCTGATGCATCGTTAAGGATCAGCGCGCCACCTTCGCCGCACACGAAGTTCTTCGTCTCGTGGAAGCTCAGGGTAGACATGCGTCCGAACGTCCCGAGGGGACGGCCACCGGCCCCGCCGAACAGGCCGTGGGCGTTGTCTTCAATCAGAACGACATCCGGATACTCCGCGAGAACGTCCTGCAAGCCTTCGATGTCGCCCGCGACGCCTGCGTAGTGAACCGTGACGACCGCACGGACGCCAGGGTGCTCCTTGAGGAGCTGCTCCACGTGATTAGGGTCGATGGCCATCGTCCTCGGCTCGACGTCTGCGAACAGAATGCGTGCGCCTGACCGGCTGAACGCCAACGCGGTCGACACGAACGTGAATGACGGGACGATCACCAGGCTGCCGGGCTCCAGATCCAGCAACAGGGCTGACATCTCGAGTGCATCGGTGCACGACGTCGTCAGCAGGACGTGCGCACCGTCATGGGCAGCCGACAGGAGCTCGCAGACCCTCTGTGTGTACGGGCCGGAAGCTGAGCTGTGGCTACCCCTGATCGCATCTTCCACGTATTCGAGCTCGCGCCCGACAACGGCCGGATGATTGAAAGGGACGTCGATGCTCATCGGGGGTCAGACGCCTCCATGATGGCGTGGCTGTAGGGAATCCGCAGCAAGTCGTGATGGACCGCAACGCGCACGTCGTTGAAGTAGTCCCGGGCGATGACGGCGTACCCCTCTGGTGCCAGTACGCTCTGCCCGCGGTCCTTCGAGACAACCCACCGCGACGCCCGCGACATGTCAGGCGTGAACGTCGCTTCGAAGCAGACGAAGTGGCCACCCGGATTGAGCAGCCGCCGCGTCGTGTCGAGCAGCCCCCGAATCTCATGTTCGTCGAGATGGTGCAACAGAGCCCTGGCGATCACGACGTCAAACGTCCCCAACTCCTCGGCGGGAATGCTCTCAGCCGTGCCGACAAGAAAGCGGCCGAGATGGCCGAAATCCCGCCGTGCCGCCTCGATGTACTCCGTGCTCAAGTCGATTCCGAGATAGTCCACGCCCGGCAACTCAGTCACGAAGTGGCCCGGCCCGCAGCCGACGTCCAAGACGCGCATTCCGGGTGCCGGGCGAACGAAATTGTTCACGAACTCGTCGATGGCGCGACGGGTGCCGACGACCTTACTGAACGCCTTATATACCTGCGGATTTTCGAGCACCCGCCGGATTCCGGTATTGACTTGAGCCACGTAGCCAGCCTAGCGAACCTTCGCCGGCCCGGTCTCGGGCCATGGCATACCTTGGGGCGGTGCCAGAGTCCGGGACCAGCATACGACGCGAAGCAGCGACGCTCTTACCGCCGGCACTGTTCCTCGCCGTCGTGCTCGAAGTTGCTGCCCGACACGACGCCGGTCACCGTGCCCTGGCCGGCGCCGCCCTGGCGGTCGTGCTCACTCAAGTCTTCCCTGGCGCGCTGGTGTGGCGGCTTGTTCGGCCCACCCACGGATGGCTTCTGGAAGACCTCGTCATGGGCCTCGCGGTCGGGGCAGCCCTGGCCGTGCCGAGCCAGATCCTCGCTGCGACGCTCGATCAGCGATGGATCGCCGCCGCACTTCCGGTTGCGCTAGCGGTCACCCTCATGGCGGTGCCCGGCACCCGCGTCCGGATCCGTTCGGCGTCGGTCGCCCGGCTCCCGTGGGCCTGGGGCGCCACGGTGGCCCTGAGCGCCGTCGGCCCGCTCCTCGACGTGCTCCGCGCATTCGCAACCCCGCTTCGGTGGAACGGCTGGGCGAACTTCCATCCCGATGTGCCCTTCCAGCAGGCGGTCACGGGCGAGATGCTGAACCACTTTCCTCCGCACTACCCGCAGGCAGCGCTCGAGCCTTTTGTCGGCCACTGGTTCGCCAACACCTGGACCGCGCAGATCGCGGCGGTCTCAGGCACCGAGGTCAGCACCTTGCTGTGGCGCTTCAACCCGGCGCTGCTCATGATCGTGGCACCGATCGCCATCGCCATGGCCGCCATGCGCCTGTCGGGTCGCGTCTGGGCTGGGCCGGCGGCTGCGCTCCTCGCCTTCTTGCTCCCGGACGTCGTCCCCTGGGGCACGGCTACGATCTCGACGCCACTGCACAATCCAATGTCTCCGACCCAGCAACTCGCTGCCTTCCTGTTCGTCGCATTGGTGACGCTCTTGATCCTGCGCTGGCGCGGCGAGGCCTCGCACTGGTCTCTGCCACTGCTCCTCCTGCTGCTCCCCATCACCGGCGGTACGAAAGGCAGCACCCTGCCGGTCCTCCTCGTCGGGATGCTTTGCGCCACGGTCGCCCTAGCGGTTGTGCGTGGACGAGGCCTGCGGACCGTCGCCTTAGACACTTTCCTCACCGCAACGACGCTGATCATTCTCACCACGACCATGTTCAGAAACCTGGGCGGGCAAGTCACCCTCGACTTCGGCACGAGCTTCACGCAGATCCTTGGACTGGGAGTTCTCGGACCGGCTCTCGTGATCGCGGGAGGATCAGGGATCACCGGCATCGTGCTGGCTGTCCTGACCATCATCTTGGGACCCATTGCCGGATTCGGTCTGCTGACCCACCGGGCCACTCGTCGGGACCCGCTCGCCTGGTTTCTCATCGGGGGCGGCGCCGCAGGGCTGGGGGCGATGGTCCTGCTGAGCGCGGCCGGCAATTCGCAGATCTACTTCTACAAGTCGGCCGAAATCTTGATCGCGCTTGGTGCGGCCTGGGGGGCAACCGTTCTCCTGCACCGGGCTGGGTCCGAACCGATCCTGACCGTCGCCGGAATGGTCAACGGCGTCGCCGCGTTCGCGCTGGTACACGGCAGTCTCGCCCGCGACTCGGCACCCGGGCTGGGACTCCCGTTGGCCGCACTCGCCGTACTGCTCGTCGTCATCGGCATCGGTGCCCTGGTTGTCGCCCGCATGACGGGCACCCGAGCACGCGGGGCCGTTGCCGTCGCTGCCGTTGCCCTGTTGGCAGCCCCCAGCACGGCGGCCGCTCAGGCGGTCGTGAGCTGGGACAGGCCTCCGGACGTCGTGCAGTCGAACCCGGCCGTCGGGGGAATCAACTTTGAAGACGTCCGAGCCCTGCGGTGGCTACGGGGCCACTCCGATCCAGACGACGTGATCGCGACAAATCGGCACTGCCTCGGCCGCATCGCCGACCCGTGCGACCGGCGCCAGTTCTTCATCGGTGCTTACAGCGAGCGGCGCGTCCTGATCGAAGGATGGACGTACACCAACCGCGCTGCGAAGCTCTTCGAGGAGTTCGGCCACGCGCGGATCCCGGACGCGTACTTCTGGGACCCCGACTTGCTCGCTCTCAATGACGGCTTCATCGCCGAACCGACCGCGGCTCGCGCCGACAAGCTTTGGGACCTCGGAGTGAGGTGGATCGTCGTGTGGCCGGGCGCTGCGCACGCAGACAATCTCGCACCGTACGCGCAGCCGAAACGAAGGGGCGCGACCATCACGATCTACCGGCTGACCACAATCGTCAGGTCCTGATCCACCACTCGCCGCCGGGCTCGGCTGCGTCTTGACCGAACCCCGCCGTCCGAAACGCCCGCTGTGAAGCGCCGTTGTCGGGATGGATGCGCGCTCGGATCTCGCGTACCCGGTGGTGCGTCTGCAGCCACCGGAGCGAGGCGATCAGCACCTCAGTGCCCCAACCGCGCGCGTGCTGTGCCGGGTCGACATAGAGGGAGATCTCCGGCCCGCCCGAGGCGAGGTCATCGAAGCGGACGACCGCCAGCGGCTGCCCCTGATATCGCGCGACCAGCAAGGCGCGGTCCGGGTCGGCGAGGACACCTGAATACCAAGCGTGGTGGTCGTCGCGCGCGATCGGTCTTCCGTCGCCGGAATACTGCCGCACGTCGGGATGATTGCGCCAAGCAAGGGTGAGGCCCTCCTCGTCAGGGGTTGCCGGGCGCAACGCAATGTCGGCCGCGAGCAGCACGTGGGCGACCCTCCGAGTACCCCGGCCGTCGCACAGGCCACGCGCCGCCCGGCCCATCGCCTGCAGGGCGTCCGGGGCGCGGTCGAGAGCTTCCAGCTGACTAACAAGAGAGTCGACGTCGACGGCGTCCGCATCCCCGAGCCAGATGGATGCGCCGGCGTCCGCTGTCGCTCGCGCCAACGCGTGCTGGTTGTCAGCCACCGTGAGCACAAGCGCAGGCAAAGCCGACGCACACCGTTCCCACGTGCTCGTGCCGGCGGCTCCCAACGCCAAATCGGCGGCATTCATGAGTTGACCGAGCCACGGTGTCTGAACGTGCAAGGTCCAGCCCGCATGCTCTGCGCTCCGATCCGCAACCTCGTCTGCGTGCGCATACAGGTTGCCGACCACGACGTCGACAGCCCGTTCGCCCCACCCCGCACGTTCCAGGGCGGCGAGGGCGACTCGGGTTGCGTTGGCCGGGTCGGACCCACCGAAGTTCACCAGCAGCCGCCGGAGCGTGCCGTCACGCTCCCGCGGAGCGACGCTGAACTCCGGACGCAGCAGGGCATACCGCGCTCCGAGCAGCGACCTCGCGTCTGCGGGCAGCAGCCCGGAATAACGAAGCTCGCGGTCCGGAAGCTCGTTCTGGTCGAGCAACAGGTCGGCGTCGTGGGTCCGCGCCAGGTCGTCGATCACAGCCAGATGCTTCGCCTTGGGCCGCATCGCCCGTTCCCAGATCACGCCCAAGGCGTAGTGGTCGACGACCAACCAATCCAGCGTGCCGTCCAGCAGGCGGTGACATTGCGCCGCGTCCGAAGCTTCGTCAATCAGATCGGCCGGCAGCTCAAGCAACGCATGTCCAGCGTCCAAGACCATCGACATGGCCGGATCCGGCCGGGCGACGAACTGCGATTCCACGCCCTCAACAGCAAGTTCGTTCGCCAGGGTGAGACAGCGCATCAAATGCCCGGTGCCCACAGCCCGGCCGGCATCGACTCGAAAGCCGACCTTCATTCGGGTGATCCGGCGACCGCCTGCTCCAGCGGGAACCACGTGGTGCTGAAGCGACGCTCGCTCATGGCCGTAACGATAGCGGCGGTCCCCCACCACAGGTGCACATCGGCGGGCATGCTTCGGTACGTTAGGCAGTCACTCAAGGTCGCCCTGGCCGCGGCGGTTGCGGGGTCCTCAGGTTTCACGAGTCGGAAGATCGGGTGAAGAGCGTTGAGTTCGACCTCCGGAGGCGACCGATGAAGCGAGTCGCAATCCTCCAGTCCAACTACATCCCATGGAAGGGCTACTTCGATCTCATCGCATCGGTCGATGAGTTCGTCATCTTCGACGACATGCAGTACACCCGTCGTGACTGGCGCAACCGAAACCAGATCAAGACACCCGGCGGCGTTCAATGGCTGTCTGTGCCCGTGATGACCAAGGGCAACTACCACGACCCCATCCGCGAGATCATGATCGATGGAACTGACTGGTCCGAGAAGCACTGGCGCACCATCGCCCAGAACTACCGTCGGGCACCGCATTTCGACGCAATTGCCGAATGGCTGGAGCCGCTCTACGTCGACCTCACAGAGACGCACCTTTCGCCCATGAACCGAAAGTTCCTTGAGGCGATCTGCGGATACCTGAACATTCGTACCCCCTTGACGAACTCCTGGGACTACGAACCTGTCGACGGCAAAAGTGAACGCTTGGCGTCGCTGTGTGCCCAGGCCGGCGGCACGGAGTACGTGAGCGGCCCCGCAGCACGGTCCTATCTCGATGAGCACGTTTTTGCCGACGCGGGAATCTCGGTGTCGTGGTTCGACTACGGTGGTTACCCGGAGTACCCGCAGCTGTGGGGTGAGTTCACGCATGGAGTGACCATCTTGGACCTGCTGTTCAACGTCGGGCCGGAAACGCCCGCCTACATGAGGTATGTGGACCGGTGAAGCTCTCGATCGTCGCAACGTTGTACCAGTCCGCCGCGCACCTGCCCGAGTTCCATCGGCGGGCAACCGCGGCGGCTCGGGAGGTCGTCGGCGACGACTACGAGATGGTGCTGGTGAATGACGGGTCGCCTGACAGCAGCCTCGCTGACGCCGTGGCGCTGACCGAGCATGATCCACACGTGGTCGTCGTTGATCTCTCCCGGAACTTCGGTCATCACAAGGCGATGATGACAGGGCTGTCCTACGCACAGGGCGACCGAGTCTTCCTGATCGACAGCGACCTTGAAGAGGACCCTGAACTCCTGGTTTCCTTCGCCGACCAGATGGACCGCGACGGGTGCGACGTGGTCTTCGGCATGCAGGAGACGCGGCGGGGACACCCTGTTCAACGGCTTTTGGGACAGAGTTACTACTGGCTGTTCAGGATCTCCGCCGGATTCGATCTACCCCGCAACGTCGTCACAGCCCGTTTAATGGTCCGCCGCTACGTGGACGCGCTGCTCCTGCATCAGGAGCGCGAGATCGTGATCTCCGGACTGTGGCATCTGACGGGTTTCGACCAGCGGCCGCAGCCTGTCACCAAGCACAACTTGAGCACGACCACCTACACCGCGGGCCGCAAGGTCGCGTTGTTGATCAACATGCTGACGTCGTTCGGCAGCGCCCCGCTGCAGGCGATCTTCTCCGCCGGCTTAGTCATCTCGACGCTTTCGATGCTGTGGACCGTCTACCTAGTCGTCAGTTTTTTCTTCACGGCGGTGCCGGAGACTGGATGGACGTCGCTGATGGCGTCGATCTGGTTGCTCGGCGGACTGATCATCATGTTCATCGGCGTCATCGGCATCTACCTGTCGAAGGTGTTCTCCGAGGTCAAGCAGCGCCCGTACACGATCGTGCGAGAAGTTCATGGACAGCGCCGACCATACGCTGGGTGAGGTCGCCCGGTACTACTCGGGCAAGATCCAGGAGTTCGGAGCCACACCCCAAGGTGTCGACTGGAACGGAGCCGAGAGTCAAGAGCTCCGCTTCGACCAGCTGGCAAAGATCATCCAGCCTTCGGCCGCAGTCACGATCAACGACTTGGGGTGCGGCTACGGCTCGCTGTTCGACCATCTCGTCGGCCAGTACCCTGTGACGTCCTACCTGGGTGTCGATGTTTCCGCCGACATGGTGAACGCCGCCGACAAGATCCACGCCGTGGAGGATCGTGCTCGATTCGTCCATGCCGCAGTCCCGGATCGGGTCGCCGACTACGGCATGGCGAGCGGTATCTTCAACGTGCGCCTCGAAACCGCCGATGACGACTGGATACAGCACATCCTCGCCACGCTCGACGTGCTTCACGAGACGAGTGAACGCGGGTTCGCATTCAACTGCCTGACGTCATACTCGGACCAGCATCTGATGCGCGACTACCTGTACTACGCCGATCCGGGTCAGCTTTTTGACCTGTGCAAGCGACGCTACGCGCGGGACGTTGCACTCCTCCACGACTACGGCCTCTACGAGTTCACCATGCTCGTGCGCACCGGGTAGTCAGCCGCCCAACCGGTCCACTTCGACGACCGCGACCGTGAAGTCGAGGTAGCGCGACTCGACGATCCGCTCCTGTTTACGCAGATGTGCCACGTGGCCAGGGAACTGAAGAGCGCGCGCCCCCTTTTCGCACTGAACGGGGTGATCGCAGAACATGACGACCGACACGGGCGCCACCTGCAACAGTCTGCTTCGCCTCGCCGGAACCATCTTGGGCATCTCTCCACCCAGCACAAATTCGCGCTGATCCCACAACCACAGCGAAGCGATGCTGTCGTAGACGGTCAGGCCAATCGGCTCGTTCTGGTACCACAGGTAATACCAAAGCCACTCCCGCGCGACGGCGGACTGCCGAAAATCCGCTCGGTCGTACCAGAAGAACGGGATCCGCTGGTTCGGATCCACGTTGTCGCGCACGAACTCGTTGACGCGGTGTTGAGCCAGGAACATCGGCTTGTAGCTCGGGTTGCCGTCGACTTGGTAGACGCTCCGGGTACCGGGGTCGGCCACACCTGCAACCCCCATCGCCGAGACCAAGAGAAGCACGGCCACGAGCTTGCGCGTGCGAACGAGGGCACACACCACAATCGCCACGCCGACCAGGAGAATCCACAGCAGATGATCGGCACGTACCTGCTCTTCTGCGTCCCAGACGCCCGCGGCGCCAATCAAGGGGACGAAGCCCGCGACCAGGAAGCACCCGGCGACGACCATCCATTGACCGGGGCGTCTTGGCAGACGATCCGTGACCGCCTCGCCCGCCAAGCCGCCCAAGACGAGCGCGACACCCGGCAGCGACAGGTTCATGTAAAACGGCGCCTGGAACATCGCGGAGCCGCTCCTGAGCGCCATGACCCCGTACAGCACCAAGGAGATCCCGAGGGTTGCGCACCCGACCTTGAGTAGTTCGGAACGCTTCCCATCCCGTCGCGAGAAGAAGAGCGCCGTCAACCCGGAGAGAAGGACGGCGAACAGAATGAACTGCAGGTAGGCCGACGGAAGCCACGCTTCCATGGGGCGCACATACGCCAAGCCGTGGCCTTCGGCCACCCGTTTCGTGAAGTCAAGCATCGGCAGCCAGAAGAGGAATGGTCCGTGGACTGCGAGTGAAATCGCTCCGAGGCCCCATGACGTGACCACACCGGCCATGGCTGCAATGACCGCCATGCGCCAAAGGCTCTTGAAGTCGAGGTGCTGGACCACAACCCAGGCGACAGCGCCGATGAGCGTGAAGAGCCCCACGAACGGATGCGTGAAGGCGGCCAGGCTTCCGACGATCCCAACCAGCACCGCTGGCACCCATCGCGAGGAGAATGCGGAAAGGTTCGAGCACACGGCGAGACACGCCAGGCCGAGGGCCACGGCGGGGCCGTCTACGTAGCCGCGGGTGGCAGCAGCGATCCACATCGGGTTCACGGTGAGCATGCCGGCGGCGAGGAACGCGGCCGCCCGCCCGTACCTGGGCATGACGATGGCGTACAGCGACCCCGTCGCGAGCAGGTGCACGCCCAAGTTCAGGGCATGATGGGCGGCGGTCGGTGAAAAGATGGCATTGAGGACATAGCCGCTCATCACCCAGGGGAGTCGCATGCCGGAGTAGTCGGCACCAAATCGCTCAACGAGCGTCGGCAGGTTCAGGAAGTACCCGAGGTAGATCCCGGGATCTACCCAACCGGGTGGCGGAAAGAGCTGGATCGGGGTGATCCAGACGGTGAGTAACGGCAGAGCGAGAAGAACCCCGACGGGGGCCAGGTGGCGGCGGAACACTCGTCAGCCGTCGGTGGCAGCGACGCGAGACAAGCGACGCTCACGCCATTCGAGAACCGACCTCGGCGGGACGACTTCGTAGCCGAACAACGGGGAGAGCTCCGGATCGTCGGCGTACTTGTCGCCCAACGCGTCGGGCACCGACACCTGTTGGGCGATGAGCGGGATCGTGTACATCTGATTGACGGCGCGACGCGGCCGCTCCGATCGATTCACGCCGGCCCGATGGAACAGCATCGAGTCGAAGACGATGAAGGATCCCGCCTCGGCGATCACCTGCGTGTCCATGGCCTGCAAGGCTGCATCTGACGGAAACGCCGCGACGTGATGAGACGCCGGGATCATCGTGGTGGCGCCGGTCTCGGTCGTGAACGGGTCGATGCAGAACAGGACACTGATCGACAGCGGCCGACTCGACGTGAAGTGCTGGTACGGGAGATCGCGGTGGTACGCCAACTGCGTGTGCTCCTGCTTCGGCGGGTTGATCACGCCGTTCTGCTGCATCAGGACGATGTAGTCGCCAACCAGCTCGCGGCTCAGCGCGACCACCGTCGGATGTGCCGCCAAGCGTACGAAGGTGTCGTCATAGGCCAAAGGCAAGCGCACCGTGAGGGCATCTCCGATCTGCTCCAGTCGATCGGCACCGAACTCGTCGACCTGCGCTTCCATGACACGGTCCAGCCGGTCCGAGAAATCACGCAGATCCTCCGCCGAATAGCCCCCGTCTATGACGACGTATCCAGCCATGCGGACCTGCTCGGCCCATTGGGCGAGCTGAGATGACGACTCAGCCTTTTCGACGATGCCGTAACCGCGGGTCGCGCCCTGCGGCGCATCGGTCTTCATGCCCGGGATCGTATCAATCGAGGCAGCCCTGGATTTTCGCCACTCGCCCGGTCAGGGCCGGACGCTGGTAGCCGCCGAAGATGTGACAGTCTGGTCACCAACTTCAAGGGTGTCGCTGAGGCTCGGGCGAAAGCTGTCCAGCGCTACTGATTCAGGGTTTGAGAAGGACGGTGCAATGAACACGAAGCTGGTGGTTTTCGGCTCGGGCGCGATCGCCGAACTGGCGCACTATTACTTCACGAACGATTCGGACCACGAGATCGTGGCGTTCACCGTCGACGCGGAGTACATCGAGGATCCGACGCTGTGCGGCCTTCCCGTCGTCCCCTTCGAGGAGGTCGCCGAGCTCTATCCGCCGGCTGACCATGACTTCTTCGTCGCACTGAGCTATGCACGGGTCAACGCGGTGCGTAAGGAGAAGTACCTCAAGGCCAAGGAGTTGGGCTACCACCTCACGAGCTACATCAGTTCCGATGCAACCGTGCTCAACGACGGCCGGATCGGCGAGAACTGCTTCATCTTCGAAGACAACACCGTGCAACCGTTCGTGACGATCGGCAACAACGTCACCCTGTGGAGCGGAAACCACATCGGCCACCACTCGACGATCAAAGACCACACCTTCATCGCCTCGCATGTCGTCGTCTCCGGCAGCGTGGTGATCGGCGAGCAGTGCTTCATCGGCGTCAACGCCACCCTGCGCGACAACATCACAATCGGCGATCGGGCCGTCATCGGCGCCGGCGTCCTCCTTCTGGCGGACGCGGCAGAGGACTCGGTGTACCGCGGAGCGGCGACCGAGCCGTCCGTTCGCTCCAGCAGTGAGTTGCGCAAGATCTAGCCATGAATCGAACCTGATGGAGCAGCACACCGTGCCGTCCTCCACCACCTCGTGGGCGCACCGGCTGCGCACCGGCGTCTTCCGAGAGATGATCGGCGTCGTCCTGGTCAGCGTCGGCGTGAACGCGATCGGGTACTGCGTCTACCTGCTGTTGACGTGGCTCGGCGTGCCGCCACTGCTTGCGGTGACGATCATGTATCCCGCCGGCGTGGCCGCCAGTTTTATCGGAAACCGGCAGTTGACGTTCGCGCACAAGGGCAACGCCTGGAGCGCTGCGGCGCGGTACCTCATGGTTCAGTTCGGCGGCTATCTCATTAACATCTCGCTGCTGCTTTCCTTCACGGAGCGTTTCGGTGTCTCCCATCAGCTCGCACAGGCAGGCGCGATCGTGGTGGTGGCGGCCTATCTGTGGATCACGCTGCGATACTTCGTGTTTCGTCCGACGACCGCCTCACCGGAGATGTCATGAAGCAATGCCAAGCCTGCGATGGGCTGCATCCCGCAGACCAGGCGACGTGCCCGGCGTGCGGCAACGAGCCGACGGTGGTCGACGGCTTCGAGGCGTACGCGCCCGAACTCGCCCACGAGGGTGGCGGGTTCGATCCGGAGGCCTTCGCTTCGTTGGCGGAGGCCGAGGCGTCCAACTTCTGGTTCCGCGCACGGAACCGCGTCATTGTGTGGGCCTTGCAGAAGTTCGCGCCGGACTTCAGGCAAATCCTCGAAGTCGGCTGCGGCACGGGTTTCGTCCTGTCCGGCGTGGCACGTCGGTTCCCGAACGCGAGCCTCGTCGGGAGCGAGATCTTCACGGACGGCCTGGGGTTCGCGGCCGAACGATTGCCGGCCGCAAACCTCGTCCAGATGGACGCCCGGCGCATCCCCTATGTGGAGGAGTTTGACGTTGTCGGAGCGTTCGACGTTCTTGAGCACATCAAGGAGGACGAGCTCGCCCTCCAGCAGATCCATCAGGCACTCAAGCCGGGCGGCGTCATGGTCGTCGCCGTACCCCAGCACGGATGGCTGTGGGGACCGGCCGATGTGGCAGCGCACCACGAACGCCGCTACGAGCCCAAGGAACTCGAGCGCAAGGCGCGCGAGACAGGCTTCGAGATCCTGCGGTCCACGTCGTTCGTCACCCTGTTGTTGCCCGCGATGGCGTTGTCCCGCTGGCTGCAGCGCCGGTCCACGGCGGAGTACGACCCGGCCGCCGAGATGCGACCGAATCCAATCATCAACTGGGTGTTCGAGCGGCTGCTGGACCTCGAGGCACTCGGGATCCGGTGCGGGCTCAGCTATCCAGCGGGAGGATCGCGCCTGGTCATCGCACGCAAGGCGACCGAGCCCGACTCATGATCGGGTCTTGGCAGAAGCTCGGCCTCCTTTACGACCCGTCTGCTGAGACTGACCGGTCCCCCGCCCTGCTCACGCATGCCGCCAACCCGCTCGCCGTCCACATGGACGGTGACGTCTTTCGGGTGTTTTACAGCGGTCGCGATGCCAAGCAGCGGTCCTCGGTCGGCGGCGTCGACATTGACATCGTCCAGCGGACCGTCGTGGCCGACCACCGGGAACCCTTTTTCGCGGCAGGCCCGCCCGACAGCTTTTACGCCGACGGTGTCAGCATCGGCAACTGCTACGAGGCCGGCGGCAAGCGCTACATCCTTTTCATGGGCTGGCAGACACCCGCTGATCAGCATTGGTACGGCGAGATGGGCCGGCTCGTCCTGACCGACGAAGGGACGCTCGATCTCGACGGCACGGGGCCGTTCATGAAACGCGACGAGATCGATCCGATTAGCGTGTCCTATCCCTGGGTGATGGGAAGCGACGACGCCGGGTACGAGATGTGGTACGGCTCGACCCGCACGTGGGACGGAGGGAATGGCGAGATGGTGCACGTGATAAATCACGCCACGTCGGAGAATGGCCAGGTGTGGACGAAGTTCGGTCAGGCTGTGCCCGCGCCGCTCGGTACCGCGCAAGCCTTCTCGAGCCCTACCGTTGTCTCCGGCCCAGGCCGCAGCCTGGAGATGTGGTTCTCCTATCGCGGCGCGCCTCCGCGCACCTACCGGATCGGCCACGCCACAAGTCCCGATGGCTTCGAATGGAGCCTCGACTTGGACGGCAACACCGTTGACGTTTCGGACAGCGGCTGGGACTCAGAAATGGTCGAGTACCCGTACGTCTTCGAGCATGCGGGGTCCCGCTACATGCTCTACTGCGGCAACGGATACGGGCGATCCGGTTTTGGCCTCGCGAGATGGCGCGAAGAGACTTGACCGCTGGTCAGCGTCCGTCGACGAGATCGTGCCACATCACGGCGCGCGGGAACCGCCGTGCCAAGCGATGCATGAGCGCCGACTGGTTCGCCGGGCTGACGCCGATCAACAGCGATGCGTTGCGATCGACGGTGCCGAGTCCGACGATCGGCCTGTCCCCGAAGGACCCGCCGGTCGCGCCGTCATAGGTGCACGCAACCACCCGGTCCCACGTTTGGGGTGCGTAGGAACGCAGGAGCCCAGCTGCCTCGCCGGCACCGAAGCAGACGACCTCGGGATCCAGACGTGCGCACAGTTCGGCGTCCAGCCGACTCCACCTCTCCAGGTATGCATCGCGCAACGGCGCGGGTCCCCATTCGGGGTCCCGAGGCTCCGGATCGCCAGCACGCGCAATCACCATCTGGAACGGGCCCAAGGCTGACGGGGCCTTCGAGGTGGACAGGATCTCGAGGCCCGCTCGCCGGAACAGCACGTCGAGATGCGCGGGCAGGAAGGAATAGAGGTGGTCGGCGAAGAGGAGCTCGACCCAGGGTTGGGTGCCGTCAGGACAGACGAGAACGACCCGGCCGTCATCGGCAAGTCGCCTGCGCATCTCGGCAAGAAACTCGACCGGGTCGGGGGTGTGCTCGATGACGTTGACGGACACGACGAGGTCCGCGATGAGGTCCGGGGGCACATCGGCAGTCGTGCCCGTCCACAACTGGACGCCGTCGCCTGTCCCCACCTCGACCGCCTCGGCTGACGGATCGCAGCCGTGAAGCACGGCCGTCGGCCACCACACCCGTAACGCCTTCAGCAGCGAACCGTTCGCGCAGCCGACATCCAGCACCTGGTCAGGCTCGATGCCGACTTGCGTGGCGATCCAGCTGGCGTAGAGCGCCTGCCGACCGTGCGTGCGCCGGTCCCCTTCGAGCATGATGTACAGCTCGTACCCGTCGGAGAAAAACTCGTGCGGATCACGGTGAGGCGTCCGCCAACCCAGACCGCACGCCTCACACTGACGCCAGGCCAGTGGCTCCTCGAGCACCCGAAGATCGCTGCCCATCGACCGAGGCCCTGGGCTCGGAAGTGCGCTCGACGCCTCACCATGACAGACGAAACAACGAAGGCCGGCGGCCTGGTTGCTCTCAACTGAACAATCCGCGGTACCCGAAGTATCTGTACAAGCTGGCACGTTTGAAGTCTCTATCCGTCTACGTTCTGATCGCATGCGCACCGACACTCTAGCCACGACTCAAAGCGGCAGCACTCCTCGCGGGGCCGAAGTCCGTGCCGTGCCGAGGCCCCGGTTTCCCGGTCACACAAAAGGACCTACCCGCGACCGATTCCGTTCGATCACGTGCCATAGCCTGCAAACCAT
>CAWCGD010000002.1:0-11651 GCA_963795105.1 uncultured Actinomycetota bacterium | reverse complement strand
ACGAACACACGAACCGCTAGCACTCGCAACGCCGACGCGTCGACGGCTGCTCACAACACGTTCAACGGGCGGAACTGGACACTGATCCGCGGGCCGACCGGCTTTGCGGTCTTGAGAACGGCGTGATCCCAGGTGCGCTGGCAGGTGCCGCCCATGACGAGCAGGTCGCCGTGTCCGACCGGAAAGCCCAGCGATGGGGGCACCCCCTGCTCCGGAGGAGCTTCGGCGACTCCTCCCGTGCGCGGCCTCAGGCTGAGTTTCCGCTCGGCACCGAGCGAGACGATCGCGACCATCGTGTTCTCGCTCCGGCCGCGGCCGATTCGGTCGCCGTGCCAAGCCACGCTGTCTCGGCCGTCCCGGTAATAGCAAAGCCCAGCGGTGACGAACGCCTCACCGAGCTCCAGGGCGTAGCGCTCATTGAGAGCGTCGCGGACCGCGACGAGCGTCGGGTCAGGCAATTCGTCGCCGACTCCGTACGAGCAGACCAGCCTCGGCACATCGACCGTGCGTTCGTACATTTCCCGGCGCTCGGCCCGCCACGGCACGACGTCACGAAGGCGGAGAAACAGCTCATCGGCGCCCGAAAGCCAGCCCGGACCGTAGTCGACCCAGGCACCGCGCGTCAGGTGCCGACGCTCGACGACCGCAGTCGCTGGCTGCGCCGGACCGCTCCCCGCATCGAGCAGCGATCCCTGGAACCACATGCCGTCAGCGTACGCTCATTCGAACACATCTTCTAGTATCTGGGTCAGAGCGCCTTGGCGCGCAGCTGGGCGAGATAGACGAGCGCAGCCAACGTGCCGGCTAGGTTCAGCAGCCGAAGCGGGCTATCCCAGGCCACCATGTGGCCAGCCACGCTGAGCCCGAGAATGACGAGCCAACCGTTCTTGGAAACCTGGCTGGACACCTCGAAGTCGCCAACCTTCCGCGCAACGCAGTCGACGAGAGCGAAAACCTTGATGCCGAAGAGCACCGCACTGAGGGCGAGGCTCAGCAGGCCTTGGATCTCGAGCACACGCGCACACTACCCGCAGCGAGCGAAGAACCGTGTGCTCGCACACGAGTTGGGAGCGAGCGAGGGTTGCAGCCTCGCGCCGCGAGGCGATCAGCGTGCCGAAAAGCGCGATGGGCCCCTCCCGTGCGGGAGGAGCCCATCGACTTAGATGACGTACGAAGCGTCAGGCCTTCTTGGCCGGAGCCTTCTTCGCAGCGGCCTTCTTGGCCGGAGCCTGCTTGGCCGGAGCCTTCTTGGCAGCGGCCTTCTTGGCCGGAGCCTTCTTGGCGGCCGGCGCGGCCTTCTTGGCCGGAGCCTTCTTGCCGGTCACCTTGGCGACGCGCGCCTTGGCGTCGTCGAGGAGATCCTCGGCGCGCTTCTTGGCGTCGGCGCGGTAGCCCTTGGCCTTCTTCTGGATGTCAGCGATGTTCTTCTTCGCGTCCTTGCGAAGCGACTCGACGAGATCCTCGGCCCTCTTCTGGACCTTGTCCAGCTTCAGGTCCTTGGCGGAGTCGACGAGCTCTTCGGCCTTCTTCACGACATCCTCATACGAAGTCGTGGCCTTGGACGAGAGATCGCTGGCGAGGTCGGTGGCCTGCGTGCGCAGGTCGTCGACGTTCAGCTTCTTGATCGAGTCGGCGAGGTTCTTGACCTCGTCGCGCAGGGACTTGACCTGCTCATTGATTTGATCCGTGATAGTCATGCAATTTCCTCCTGGTCGGCCGCGGTGACCGCATTTTCGAGCTCGTCGTGACGTCCTGTGTCACTGATGAACGAGCGGTAGATGTCGATCAGCGCCGTCCGCTGCCGATCGGTCAGGCGAGAGTCGCGAGCGATGGAGTGTTCCACCGATCCCTCCTCCGCTTCATTGGCATCGAGGATGCCAGCCTTGACGTACAGCGATTCAACCGAAATCTTCAGCGCGCGAGCAATTTGCTGGAGCACTTCGGCTGATGGACGACGCAGGCCCCGCTCGATCTGGCTGAGGTACGGATTGGAAACATCCGATTTCTCGGCCAGTTGTCGCAAGGACATCTGCGCCAGGCCACGCTGCTCGCGGAGATAGTCGCCGAGAGACTCGACGGTCTTCCCTACGCTCAGCTTGGCCATGGCTCCATTCTGCTTGCTTTTGCAAGCACTTGCAACCGGTCCGACTGCGAGATGGGTCACACGGGTGTCACCCGTGTGCGCGCCTGCGGCGCTCAACGCTTGCTCGCTCGGCCCCCGAACGCAAGCGCGCTGGCCCTCACTCGCTGCACATAGGATGAACCACCGTGACCGACTTTCACGCCGTCATTCCCGCTGGTGGCGCCGGGACTCGCCTGTGGCCCCTCTCCCGCGCTCAGCGACCCAAGTTTTTGCTCGACCTCACCGGGGACGGACGGTCGCTCATCCAGCAGACCTGGGACCGCCTCGTCAAGGTGATCCCCGCCGACCACATCCACGTCGTCAGCGGGCCAGCACACGCGCCGCTCATTCAGGAGCAGCTGCCTGAGCTGACCAACCTCTACGCCGAACCCGCCCCGCGCGACAGCATGGCGGCGATCGGTATGGCGGCGGCGATCATCGGCCAGCGCGACCCCGACGCCGTCATCGGGTCGTTCGCCGCGGACCAAACGATTGCCGACACCGAAGCGTTCGTTGCGGCGGTCCAGGAGGCGAAGCAGGTCGCGGACTCCGGCCTCATCTGCACGCTTGGCATCAAGCCCCGCGGACCGTCCACGGCATTCGGCTACATCGAAGCGGGCGATGCCCTGACAGGCACCACCTCAGCCCGCGCGATTGCTCGCTTCGTCGAGAAGCCCGACCTGCCGACCGCTGAGAAGTATGTCGCCGGCGGATCGCACTACTGGAACGCCGGCATGTTCATCACCCGGGCCGACGTCCTTCTCGGACATCTCGAGCGGCTCCACCCCGTGCTCTATGCCGGCCTCGCCGCCATTGGCCAGGCTTGGGACGGCCCCGAGCGCCAGGCAACCTTGGAGTCCAAGTGGCACGGCCTGACGAAGATCGCCATCGACCACGCCATCGCCGAGCCGGTCTCACTGGCGGGCGGAATGGGTGTTGTACCCGGCGACTTCGGCTGGGACGACATCGGTGACTTCGCCGCGCTGAGCGAACTGGCCGGTCCGACGGATGACACCATTTGGATCGACGCCGACGGTCTGGCGATTGCCGACGACGGCACCATGATCGCGGTCATCGGTATTCCCGACGCCGTGGTCGTACGCACGCGCGACGCGCTTCTGGTCACCACCCGCGAGCACGCGCAGCGGGTCAAGGAAGTGCCCGAGACGCTCAAACAGCGCGACCGCACTGACCTCGTCTAGCAGCCGTTACGGGACGTAGGCCTGCGCTGTCGTCCCTGACCCACGCAGCTCCAGCCCGCCGTCGTCTGTTGATGCGAAGGCCGCCTGCCCCTGGACAAGCGACACATTGTCTCCGGACTCGCTGGCGACCTCGACTGCGCCGTCGAGGCACAGGAGGATGCGGTGCCCGGCGCCCGGCAGGTGGGGTTCGCTGCCGTGGGTGACGGAGAGTGCGAAGAGTCCGCCCGCCGGCTCGAACAGCTCCGTGGCGGCACCGATGTGCACCGGCTCGATGCCCGCGTCGCCACCGTCAGCGGCCGCCAAGCTGGCCAAGACGCCCTGCACATTGACCCGCTTCGTGGTGAGCCCCGCGCGGAAGACGTTGTCCGACGACGCCATGACCTCAAGGCAGAGCCCGTACAGATGTGCGTGGATGAGGCCGGGCCCGATGAAGGCGGACTGCCCCGGCTCGAGGGTGAGCCGGTTCAGCAGCAGCGCGACCACGAGCCCGGGGTCGGACGGATGGATGCGTGCGGCCTCGACCACGGTGAGGTAGCCCCGTCGCACGTCGGCGCCGGCGGCGAGCTGGGCAGCGCAGGCGGCGACAAACTCGTCGACGGCGTCGCCGGAGACCTCGGAGCTCAGGATGTGCTCGACCATCGCGAGCGGCCCGTCGCCCGATCGGTCCAGCAGCGACTTGGCAATCGGCACGTCTAAGGCGGACAACAGCTGGACCGCCTCGTCGATCGGGCGTAACCCCACCAACGTCTCGAACGGCGTCAGCGCGTAAACCATCTCGGGCTTGTGATGGGGATCCTTGTAGTCCCGAGCGGCATCCGACAGCGCCATCCCGGCCGCTTCCTCGGCAGCGAAGCCTGACTCGGCTAGGTCGCTCGCGGGATGAACCTGAATCGACAACGGCTGGTCCGGCGCCAGAACTTTCAGCATGAACGGGAGCTCACCCACGCGGTCGACCAAATCCTCCGGCCCGTCTGCGGTTTCGACCGTCGACGCGCCACGTGAGTGCGTCCCGAACCACAGCTCGGCCACAGGTTGCCCGGCGGAGGGCTCTCCGAGGAACTCCGGGATCGCCGTCAGCGAACCCCAGTCATAGTTCTGAACAGCAGCATCGAGTCGAAACATCGTCGCCGACGATAGCCCCCAACGCCCGACCGCACGGCATCGCCCAACGGCCGAAGACCGGACGCGCGCCTAGTACGCCCCGTCACGCTGGAGGACGGCGCGCAGGGTCTGCAGGATGATCTGCAGGTCGCGCATCATGGACCAGTTCTCGACGTAGTCGATGTCCAGCCGGACCGAGTCCTCCCACGACAGGTCCGATCGGCCGCTGACCTGCCACAGCCCGGTGACGCCCTGCTTGATCAGGAGTCGACGCATGACGGTCTCGTCGTACGTGTCTACCTCGCATTGCAGCGGCGGGCGCGGGCCGACCACGCTCATGTCGCCGCGCAGCACGTTGATGAACTGTGGGATCTCGTCGATGCTGAACCGGCGCAGCAGGCGGCCGACCGGCGTCACCCTCGGGTCGTCCCGCATCTTGAACAGAGGTCCGGCGCCGATGTTGTGCTTGACCAGCTCCTCGCGCACCTGATCGGCGTCGAGAACCATCGTCCGGAACTTGAACATCTCAAACGGAACGCCGTGCGCGCCGATGCGTTCGGACCGGTAGAAGATCGGCCCCTTGCTGGTCAAGCGAATGGCCAAGGCGGCCAGGACAAGAACCGGCAATCCCAGCACGAGCACGAGCAGGGAGAAGCACCGGTCGAAAACGGCACGACCGATCGTCCGTGCTCGCGAATAGGCCGGACCAGAGAGGTAGATCAGCGGCATGTTGCCGTGCGCTTCGAGATGCACTCGAGGACCAGCCACGTCGACGACGTTCGGCGCGACGAGCAGGTCGACGTCGTTGCCCTCCAGCGCCCAAGCCAGCTCCCGCATGCCATCGTGCCCCAGATGCTCGGTGTCCGTCACGACGACCGTGTCGACGGCGTCGACTGCCAAGGCATCGACCAGTCCGGTCTCGGTGCCCATCACAGGGACGTCTACGTCACCGACGTGGATGCGCTCGCGACGTCCCGCGACGCGATCCGGCACCCAGACCCCGACGACACGGAGGCCGTGGACCGGATCGGCGATGAACCGTCGCATGATGTCCTGTGCACTGCGGACACCACCGATGACAAGCGCGTTGGCCAAGAACGAGCCATGGGCCCGTCGGTTCAGAACCCAGGCCCGCCAGACCCGACGGCTGAAGAACAGCAGAGAGACGCCGAGGATCCCGGCTATGCCGATGAACACGCGCGACGGGTTGGCCTTCATGACCAATGCGAGGATCGCGATGCACGCGAACACGTTGAAGCTGGCTCGGCCGACTGCTTGGTACTGAGCCGCCCCAGAATCGAGGATCTTCGGACCGCGCGTCCGACCGATCGAGAGCGCAGCCATCCACACGACGAAAAGCGCCAAGCTTGCGAGGAGCAGACGCGAATTCGTCGGGCTCACGAAATCCTCGGGGACCGGAAGCAACCCATAGCGGGTGACGTGGGCGACGCCGATTGCCACCAAGAGAGCAAGCGCGTCCGTGGCGAACACCCAGCGCACCAAGCGGCGTTGGCGTCGGCGGTGCGGGGACGTGGGTCGAGTGGATCGCGCCGGAACTATCTGGACAACATTGCGATCTTCAAGTCGCACTTCTGCCAAGGCGCCCCACAGCCTTCCCTACGCAAGTCCCTCCGACGCGGCTTGGCCATTGTTGCTCATTTCCGAACCCGTTGCACTGGAAACGTCGGAGGCGGCAGGGCTACTTCTCGACCGTGACCGAAAGCCGCTCAGCGACGACGCCCACGGCGCCGGCGATTTGGTCGGCGACGACTCGATGCACGTCGGGCGGGCGGCGAAAGGGGTCGGGCAAATCAAGATCATTGCCGGCCTCACTGCGCCGGCGGTAGGCCTCGGCGACCATCTCTGCAGGCGAGGAAAAACCGATCATGTCCTCGATCAGTTCAGCGAACTCCCGCAGCGTGAACGTTCGCCGCAACGCACCAGGATGCCGACCGAGAACCTCGGAGCGATGATCACGTGTTGCAGTCAGGATCAGGTCCGCGTCGCTGACCATCTGAGCGTCCAAGGCCCGGGAGGCGAATCCGTCTGTTCGAGCGCCGAAGCGTTCGAGTTCGAGGACGACCATGCTGTCCACCGGAGCCTCGTGCCACCCCTGCACACCAGCCGAGGCGACGTCGAAGACCTCGGGATCGAGTTGCTGCCGTAACAGGATCTCGACCATCGGAGATCGGCAGATGTTCGCCGTGCACACCGCAAGGATGCGGAAGCGACTCATGCTCCGCGTCCAAGTGACGGGCGAACGTGCAGCCCAATCTCCGGATCAACGATTGCTTCCTGGGCCGCAGCAATGCCGTCGACGACGAGCTCAGCCGCGGCGTCGACGTTCCGTTTCACCAACGCCAGCGCAATGGGGCCCAGTTCGTGATGCCGTGCCGATGTCCCGACGAAGCCAACCGATGCGCCTTCCTCGGAGCCTCCGAGGCTGACCGGCGACCCCTCGGCCGGCAGCCGGTCGGCCGAACCGTCGAGATGAAGGAGTACCAAGCGGCGCGGCGGCCGGCCCAGCGTGTGCACCCGGGCGACGGTCTCCTGTCCGCGGTAGCACCCTTTGTCCAGGTGTACGGCTCGGCCAAGCAAGCCGACCTCGTTCGGGATGGCGCGCCGGTCGGTGTCTCGGCCGATGCGGGGAATGCCAGCCGCAATGCGCAGCGCCTCCCACGCCCAGAGGCCCGAAGGCTCGCCGTGGTCGGAACGTGCCGCCGTCAACTCGTAGCGAGGGACGATGGCGGTGGCGAGTCCGGGCAGGCCGAGCACCGCGAGGTCCGGTCGCTCGGCGATCTCGATGCGTGACATGAACTTCATGCGCTCGAAGAACTCGGCTAGGCCTGCACCTGCATGCGGCTCGGTATGAAGCAGGACCGTCTCGCCGTCGTCGATGGCCGAGAACGCGTACTCGATGTGGCCCTGGGGCGACAGAAGGAGGGCCTCCGTCGGCTGCCCGGGCGCAAGTGTCTCGAAGTCCTGCGACGTCAGCGCATGCAACCACGCGAGTCGATCCGGGCCGGCGATGGCGACGACGTCGCGGTTGGACAGGTCGACGAATCCTTCGCCCGCCTCGAGTCGCCGCTGTTCGGGGACCCAGGCGCCGTAGTGCGCAGCCACGCCGTCGTCCGGGGCGTCGGCCGAGACAGCCCCGGAGAACGCGAGCAACTCAGACACGAGCCAGCCTGCCCCAGGCGTGGGACTGCATCGGCTGGTCCATGGCGGCCATGTCATAGGCGTACATCAAGTCGCCTTCGACCAACCCGTACATGCGCTGTCCAGCCGTGTAGTCCGTCGCGGTGGAGGTGCGGGCCACGACGTCGGTCACGAGTGTGAGCTTCGGCCCATCGGCCGTGCCGTACCAAACTTCGGCGTAGCCGGTGGGATGGGCGAGGACCAGTTCCAGCGGGTAACCGTTGTCGTCCTTTTCGCCAGCCGGCCGTAGGAAGCCGGTCTCGAGTTCGCCCGGGCCGACGCGCTCACCGTTGTCGTCGATGACCCAGGCCCGGCTGAAGTAGTGCAGGAAGGAGCGCCCGTCGTGAGCGAAAACCGCCTCCTGTTCGAACGCATACGGCTCGATGGTCGGATACTCACCCTTACCGTTGCCGTGCCACGTGCCCAACAGCCAAGACACCGGCACCAGGTCCGGGTGCACGTCCGTAGGGATCTCGAAGGCCATACCGCGATCCTATTGGCGTCGCCCTAAGGTTTCCCCCGTGCGTGTCGTGCTCCAGCGGGTCTCCAGCGCTACGGTGCATGTGTCCGGCGAAACCGTCGGGTCGATCGAGACCGGGCTCGTCGTGCTCTTGGGCGTCACGCACGGCGACAGCGACGGCGACGCTCGCGCACTCGCCGAGCGGGTGTTCCACCTGCGGATCCTGCGCGACGAGCAATCGCTAGCCGGTTCCGGCGCAGCTGCACTCGTCATCAGCCAGTTCACGCTGTATGCCGACACGCGCAAGGGCAGACGCCCGAGTTGGAACGCCGCTGCGCCCGCAGACGTCGCAGAGCCGCTCTATGACGCCTTCTGTTCACACCTGCGTCAGCTCGGCGTTCCGGTGTCCACCGGCCGGTTCGGGGCAGACATGGCCGTCGAGCTCGTCAACGACGGACCGGTCACGCTCATTCTCGATGGCTGAATCGTTTGGCCGACTGTCGTGGTCACGGCACAATGGGCGGGTTGTCTATCCCCGCCCGACGCGGCCCATCTGATCGAAGGTACTCATGGCTTACCGGAACGGACGGCCCTCGCCTGGCCGTCGCCGGCGCCACGTCCCGTTCGTCGAGCGGTACCGGCTCCTCCTGCGGACCGCGCTCGTCGTCGCGATCTCCGTGGCCGTCGCGGGCACCGGCTACGCCGCCCTGCTGAACTCAAAGTTCAGCGACATTGCCACGTTCGGGACAGACGAGATCCAGGACCGCCCCGATCCGGACAAGGGGCGAGCGCTCAACGTCTTGGTCCTAGGCGTCGACCGGGGTAAGAAGATTCCGGGGCGCAAGAAGACCCGATTGTCCGAGGATGTTCGCGCCGAGACCTGGCCGAGCGGCCGTTATCGCAGTGACACCATCATGCTGGTCCACATCGCAGCCAACCGTCGTCACGTGTACCTGGTCTCGATCCCACGCGACACCTACGCCGTTATCCACGACAACACCGGACAGCCGCACCACCGGTCCAAGATCAACGAAGCGTTCGCCGAGTACGGCCCCAACGGAACGATTGCGACCGTCGAGCAACTGACCGAAGTCCGGATGAAGCACCTCGCGCTGATCAACTTCAACGGCTTCAAGGACATCACGCGCGCCGTGGGCGGCGTCGAGGTCTACGTGCCCAAGTCGTTCTACGACCCGAGTCAGAAGGTCTACTGGAAGGCCGGCACGCAGAACCTCGAAGGCGACCTCGCTCTGAAGTACGTGCGCACCCGGTACGGGCTTGCCCGCAGCGATTTCGACCGCATCGCACGCCAGCAGAACTTCATGCGTGCGCTCATGAAGAAGCTCTTGTCGAAGGGCACGACCCGCAACCCGGTCCGGCTCACGAGCACGCTGGGCGCGCTCACCGAGAACATCGTCGTGGACGAGGATTGGGACCCGGCCGACATGCGCGCGCTCGCACTGTCTCTGCGCAACACGACGACTGACGACGTGACCTTCCTAACCGCACCCGTCGCGAAGACCGAGACGATCGACGGTGTCGGGAGCGTGGTTCTGCTGGACGAGGCGAAGGCCACCGAGCTGTTCACCGCGATGGCCGAGGACAAGATGGACGACTACGTCAAAGCGCACCCCGACGACGTCCTGAAGTCGGACCGCGAGATCAGCTAGGTGCAGGCACTCGGACCGACCAGATTGTCGTCGTCCGTGTGAACGCTTGGCGTCGCCTTGAGCAGCGGATCTCCGGCCATCGATCGTCCGCTGCGGAACTTACTGACGATGACCGTGCTCTCGCCCGGCCCCAGGATCCGCGTCAACCGAGTCAACTGCCGATTCTTGTAAACGTTTATGCCGACCGGAGCCGGCCTCCCATCGACCTCGATCGACCGAGTCCGCCCTCCCGGTGGCGCCATGATGCGCACGGCCAGGCCAATGTTTCCAATGGGCACGCGCTGACCGAACCCGACGATCGACACCGGAAGCGGCGTGCTCTGCACGACGTCGGAACTGAGGGTCGTCGTCATCACGAGATCTTGGATGCCTCCGGCGTAGCATTTCGTCGCCTCAACCCGCGTCTCCGAATGCAGGTAGTAATCAAGTTTGGCCTGAGACATGTCGGTCAGGAACATTCCAACCTGCGGCCGGTGAGGTTGACGCCGGTCAGTCATGGATCCGGAGATTCCCGTGGACTCGATCCGCGCTTGTTCCGACTTGTGTGCCGACCACAGCAGGATGCGCTGCTGTTGGACACCTTTGACCAAGGCACGAAGCGCCTCCACGGAGTCGCCCCGGCCTCCGGTCAGCGCGTCGAAGCTGCGCCGGGCAGCTCGCTCAAACGCGTCGTCTTGGGCTTCAGCCTGGTCGGGGAGGTTCGGGTAGCGCAGGTAGATGCCATTCAGGAGGGTCTGCGCGGTATTCGACTGGTTGATCGTCATGCCGTCGCCGATGTCGAGCTGGCCGACCGCTCCCAACACGTAGCCGAGAGCGATGGGATCGATTGCGACCACGCCGTCGAATTTCGTCTCGAAGTAGGAACCGACCACCTTCGCCGATAAGTCGGCGACGCGCGGGAAGTCGGGCACGCTTGCGATATCGCGGACGTCCGTGCCTACGTTGTCGGGGAAGCCCGCGCGAACTTCCGGTTTGATGTCGGGGCTGAGGTCATTGCGACCAAGGTCAGAGTTGCTGGCCTGCTCCCGCATGTCGACTTTCCCTCGCCGCGCCGCCAGCACGGAGTAGGAGCCCGGCATACCACCGATCGATCGCACCTCGGCGTTGTTGAGGACCATCAAGAGGTACCGCCGCGTCGGACCAGTGCGGCTCAACATCGTCGGTAACAGCTGCCCGGCGTCGTGCGCCGCCGCTGCAGCTGCCGCCGCATCATGCGTCCGCTGTGCGAACTCGCCCGCCGGCACCTGGAGCAGCCCCATCAGCCGATCGATTCGAATCTGACCGACCTTGCGGTCCGCTGTCGCCATCACGCGGTCGGTGGTCTTGAGGACTGGAAGCACCTTCGCCACGGCATCGAGGTCGACCCGGCCGTTCCTGGGGCGGAACGTGTCCGCCTTCACCTGGTCGGCCACGCGGACGATGCCAGGCAACGCCTCATCGGCGATGGCATCAGCCTGCTCGGCGATCGTACTAACGGCGGCGAGGTTGCGACCGAGGATCGGTACGCGAGCACCGAGCCACCACAGCGGGCCGTCGGTGCGATGGTGCGCGCGCGTGGTGGCGTCGTCGAAGTCCTGCAACTCAGCCTTGGCGCGCGGCACGTTGCCCGAAGCAATCGCGTCGACAAGGCTGTCGGCCGATGCCCGTGCGTCGTCGAGTGCCCGGACGGCCGTCAGAGCCTGCCAACCGGAGACGAGCAGCGCCAACATCGCCAGAGCGGCTGCAACGCGGATCGCAAAGGCGCGCGGATCGTCACGTGACAGATCGCGAAGCCTGGCGACCCACCCCGCCACGAAGTGGTCGGGGATCAGGCGGCCGAGTTGCGGTCGCGCGAAGACACGATCACCGTCGTGCCGCCGGCCACCAGAGCCAGACCGATGAGCAGCCACAGCAGCCGT
>CAWCGD010000001.1:0-2679859 GCA_963795105.1 uncultured Actinomycetota bacterium | reverse complement strand
CAATCTCACCGGCCGGCTCGACGAGCGGGCCGAGGCGGACACCACCCTCACCCAGGACGTCGGTCCCCAAGTCGGCGAGCGTGATGCCGAGCGCCTGCGTCAGGTTTCCGGGGCCGCGCGCAAGCCGGACGTCAGTGACGCTCCCCCGACGCTGGTGCGCCAGCTCGGCGCCATCGATCACCTCGCCAGCTCGCAGCAGGACGGCCGCTGCCTGCTCGGTCGGTCCGGTGACGATGTTGGCGCACAAGTGATGCCGCGTTTGATAGACGTACAACCGCCACGGTGGGCCGTACATGATCTCCGAGCGCGGCGTGCGCGTATAGGCGTGCGACGCGGGATCGTAGATGCCACCGTAGGCCTCAACCTCCGTGATTCGAAGGAGGACGCCGTGCCCGTGAAGCGTCCGGCCGAGCAGCGACTTTGCGCGCTGGACCCCGCCCAGGTCCGCGGTGAGGCTCGGAGTCACGCCGCCACGGTAACCGGCGCCGAGTTACGTTCACGACGTGCGACGAATGCGCGTCACTGCGTACGCGGCCATCGCGCTCTCGGTCTCCGGTTGCGGAGGCGCCTTCGAGGAGCGTGAGGCCCCAACCGCGCGCACCGCGTCGGCAAGCGTCACGTCGGCTCCGACGCCGACGGGGCCAGCGGTCAGCGATGGCTCGCCGAGGGACGCACAACTGAGCATCCCGCGGATAGGCATTCGTGGGCTCGATGCGATCGCGTACGTCGGCAAGACCGACGACGGCCCTGGCACAGAGATCCAGAATCGCGGCCTCGCCGCCAGTCCGAGTGGACCCGAGGGCGGCGTCGGCCCAGGCGGCGTCGGCAACTACCAGGTCACGGCTCACCGGCTGTCGTCGACGCAGGCCTTCCTGCGCCTTCCCGAACTCCGCAAAGGCGATCGAGTTGACGTCGTCGCCGGTGGCCAGCGGTACACGTACGAGATCGTGCAGACCCGCGAGACCTCATTCCGCTCCGATGCGTCACTGCGGGCCCAGCGCGCCGCCGTCCCGGGCCGGCCCGGCGAGGACGCGGTCGCCCCGTACATCACGCTGTCGACGTGTGCGACGTCCGAGGATCACGCCGCGGGCAACTACTGGGCAGACGCGTTCGGCAACCCCGAGCATCGCATCGACAAGATCGGCAAGCTCGTCGCGAGCGCACCGGCCTAGCGCAAGCGCCCACGCAGCTCGGCCAGCTGCTCACGGACACGCACCTCGGCGGTGCCGCCGCGCCCGTCGCGGGATGCGATCGAGCCCTCAACCGAGAGGACGTCCCGGATGCCCCCCACCCCTGAAGCAGCCAGGCGCGGCGAGATCGCTGCGAAGTCGTCGTCGGTGAGGTCCCAGAGTTCGATACCGCGTTCCTCGCACACCCGCACGCACGCGCCGGAGATCTCGTGGGCCTCGCGGAACGGGATGCCCTGCTTGACCAGCCATTCCGCGACATCGGTGGCGAGCGCGAAGCCTCCCCCGGCGTCGGCTGAGATGGCGTCGACGTTGAACGTCATCGTTGCGATCATCCCGGTGAACGCGGGCAGCAGGACCTCAAGCGTGTCGACGGAGTCGAAGCCGGGCTCCTTGTCCTCCTGGAGGTCCCGGTTGTACGCCAGAGGCAGCGCCTTGAGCGTCGCGAGCAACCCGGTCAGGTTGCCGATGAGCCGCCCGGACTTACCCCGCGCCAGTTCGGCGATGTCTGGGTTCTTCTTCTGCGGCATGATGCTCGACCCGGTCGAGTAGCCGTCGTCCAGCGTGACGAAGCCGAACTCCTTGGTATTCCACAGGATGACTTCCTCGGCCAGCCGAGAAACATCGATGCCGACCTGGGCGCAGACGAAGGCGAACTCCGCGACGAAGTCGCGTGCGGACGTCCCATCGATGGAGTTGGCCGACGAACCGGTGAAGCCGAGCTCGGCGGCAACCCGCTCAGGGTCGAGGCCGAGTGACGATCCAGCCAGGGCACCGGAGCCGTAGGGCGAATCGGCAGATACGCGGGCATCCCAGTCAGCCAGCCGGTCAAGGTCGCGGACCAGCGGCCACGCGTGAGCCAGCAACTGATGCGACAGCAGAATCGGCTGGGCGTGCTGCAGGTGCGTACGGCCCGGCATCGGCACGCCGAGATGCGCTTCTGCCTGCTCGGCCAGCGCCGACACCAGTGCTTCCAGGAGGCCCTTGATCTTGATCCCGTGGTCCCTGAGGTACATCCGGAACAGCGTGGCCACCTGGTCGTTACGCGAGCGTCCCGCCCGCAGCTTGCCGCCGAGCTCGGGCCCCACCTGTTCGATGATCATCCGCTCGAGTGCGCCGTGGACGTCCTCGTCGGACGGAGCCGGCGTCAGGGCCCCGCTCGACCACCGAGCATTCAACTCGACGATGGCGTGCAGAAGCGCCGAGTGCTCGTCAGCGGTGAGTAGCCCGGCGGCATGGAGGACGTTGGCATGCGCACGCGAACCGGCAAGGTCGTACGGCGCAAGCCGCCAGTCGAAGTGGGTCGACTTGCTCAGCGCGTCCAGTTCTGGGGACGGGCCAGACGCGAACCGGCCGCCCCAGAGCTTGCCCTCGTTCGTTGACATCAGTCGACGCCTTCCTCAATGGCCGCAGCTTCGAGCGCTGATTCGTCTCCAGCTGCCGGGTTCTCGGCGATCTGCTCGGCTCCCCCGCCAATCTCGAGCTGGTCGAGTTCCAGGTCCCCGAACATTGTGCTGCGGCCGAGCAGGATCTCCGGCAGCGTCGCGTACTGCTCCAGCTTGTCGCGGGAGTCGGCGATGTCGAGGTTGCGCATCGTGAGCTGGCCGATCCGGTCTGTCGGCCCGAACGCCGCGTTCTGCGTCCGCTCCATCGACAGCTTGTCCGGGTGGTACGAGAACGCCGGACCGGAGGTAGCCAGAACCGTGTAGTCCTCGCCCCGCCGCAGCCGCAGCGTGACCTCACCGTTGACCAGCGACGCGACCCACCGCTGGATGGACTCACGCAGCATGAAGGCCTGCGGGTCGAACCAGCGGCCTTCGTACAGGAGCCGACCGAGCCGACGCCCCTCGGCGTGGTAGTTCGCGATGGTGTCCTCGTTGTGGATCGCGTTGACCAGCCGCTCGTAGGCGATGAACAACAGGGCCATGCCCGGGGCCTCGTAGATACCCCGGGACTTGGCCTCGATGATCCGGTTCTCGATCTGATCACTCATCCCGAGCCCATGACGACCACCGATGGTGTTCGCCTCGTGGACGAGCGCTACCGGGTCAGCGAAGTTCGTGCCGTTCAGCGCGACCGGCCGGCCCCCCTCGAACCGGATGGTGACATCCTCCGTGGCGATGTCGACGGACGGATCCCAGAACTTGACGCCCATGATCGGCTCGACCGTCTCCAAGGAGACATCGAGATGCTCCAGGGTCTTGGCTTCATGGGTGGCGCCCCAGATGTTGGCGTCGGTCGAGTACGCCTTCTCCTGCGAGTCCCGGTAGGGCAGGTTGTGCTCGGTCAGCCACTGGCTCATCTCGGCCCGTCCGCCGAGCTCGGCCACGAAGTCCGCGTCCAGCCAGGGCTTGTAGATCTGCAGCGCCGGGTTGGCCATCAGGCCGTACCGGTAGAACCGCTCGATGTCATTGCCCTTGAAGGTCGAGCCGTCGCCCCAAATGTCGACGCCGTCCTCGTGCATCTCCCGCACCAGCATCGTGCCGGTCACGGCACGGCCGAGCGGTGTCGTGTTGAAGTACGAGCGGCCGCCACTGCGGATGTGGAAGGCGCCGCACGCCAGCGCGGCCAGGCCCTCCTCGACCAACGGCAACTTGCAGTCGACGGCGCGGGCGAGCTCGGCTCCGTACTGGAGCGCGCGGCCCGGCACGCCAGAGATGTCCGGTTCGTCGTACTGGCCGATGTCGGCGGTGTAGGTGCACGGGATCGCTCCCTTTTCCCGCATCCAAGCCACGGCGACGGACGTGTCGAGGCCGCCGGAGAATGCGATGCCGATGCGCTCGCCGGTGGGAAGCGTGGTCAGGACCTTGCTCACGTGGGGGTTCCTTCGGTCGTAGCCAGTTCAGTGAAGTGTGTTGCCAGTGCCGTGCCGCCCATAGGGTCCCGAGCGATCACGAGGACGGTGTCGTCGCCGGCGATCGTGCCAAGAATGCCGGGGTGCCCGGCGTGGTCGACGGCCGAGGCGAGGAACTGCGCAGCGCCCGGCGGTGTCCGCAGGACGACCAGGTTCGCCGACGGATCGGCCGACACCAGCAGTTCGTGGGCCAAGCGCGCCAGCCGCTGCTGTGCGGCGGCGCCTCCATCCGCTGCTCGCGGGGTCCGGTCGGCGCCTTCGCCGGGCACGGCATAGACCAGCGAACCATCGGCGTGACGCACCCGCACGGCTTCGAGTTCGGTGAGATCGCGCGAGACCGTCGATGCGGTTGCGACGATGCCGCGCTCGTTCAGCACCTCGACCAGCTCTCCCTGGGAGCGGATCGGGTTGCGCTCGATCACGCTGGCAATGAGGTGCTGCCGAGCGGCCTTGCTCATGGGCGCGCTCATGATTCAGCTCCGTTTTGCTGCGCGAGCAGCCAGACCAAGAGCGCCTTCTGTGCATGCAGCCGGTTCTCCGCCTCGTCCCAGACGACGCTCTGCGGGCCGTCGATCACGTCAGAGGCGATCTCGAGGCCGCGGTAAGCCGGCAGGCAATGCATGGCGATGGCGTCGGGCTTCGCGAGTGCCATGGCCTCAGCCGTCACCGAGTACGGGCCAAACAGCGCAATGCGCTCGGCTTTGTCGTCCTCCTGGCCCATCGACACCCAGGTGTCGGTGATGACGACGTCAGCCCCGGTCAGCGCCGTGGCGGCATCGGTGGTCACGGTGATGGAACCAGCGGTCGTTGCTGCGATGGCTTCGGCGTCCTTGACGATGTCGGCGCGGGGCTGGTGGGACGCCGGCGCTCCGATGCGGACATGCATGCCGGCGGTCGCGCCGCCGAGCAGGTACGAGTGCGCCATGTTGTTCGCACCGTCGCCCACATACGCGACGTTGAGGCCGGCGAGCTCGCCCTTGTGCTCGAGGATGGTCAGCCAATCGGCCAGAACCTGGCACGGGTGGAAATCGTCGCTCAGCGCGTTGACGACGGGGACACCGGCGTACTCGGCCATCACCTGCAGGCCGGACTGCGCGTACGTCCGCCACACGACGGCGCTGGTCATACGGCCCAGGACCCGGGCCGTGTCGGCGACGCTTTCACCGCGGCCAGATTGCGTCGATCCCGAATCGAGGATCAGCGGCGAGCCGCCCAGGTCGGCGATGCCCACTGCGAACGAAACCCGCGTCCGCGTCGACGACTTATCGAAGATGACGGCCACGGACTGCGGGCCGTCGAGTGGCTTGTGCGCGTACGGTGCCGCCTTGAGTGTGATTGCGAGGTTCAGCACCTCGATCTGTTCGACCGGGCTGAGGTCATCGTCGCGAAGGAAGTGCCTGATCATGAGTGCGTCACCTCATCAAGGATGGTGGCCAACGTGGTTACGGCGATGCCCGCTTCGTCCGAGGTCAGGATGAGCGGCGGTGCGAGCCGCAACCGGTCCGGAGCCGGGGCGTTCAGGATCAGGCCGGCGTCGAGGGCGGCCTGCTGCACCTTGGCGGCGACGGGCTCGGCGAGCACGATGCCCACGAGGAGTCCGCGACCCGTGACGTCCTTGACGAGGGGGTGAGTGGCCAGCCGCTCACGCAGCATGCCCCCCACAACCGTCACATGCTCCAGGAGGCCCTCCGACTCGATCGTGCGAATCACCGCAAGTGCCGCCGCCGTGGAAACCGGGTTTCCGCCGAACGTCGTGCCGTGATTGCCCGGCTGCAGCAGGGTGGCCGCATCACCGAGTGCGACGAACGCGCCAATCGGCAGGCCTCCGCCAAGACCCTTGGCCAGAGTGACAAGGTCTGGCTGGATTCCCGCTGCTGAGTACGCGAACCAGTCGCCGGTGCGCCCAATGCCGGTTTGCACCTCGTCGAGCCACAGCAGCGCACCGTGGTCGGACGTGATGGCCCGCGCCCGCGCCAGATAGCCAGCGGGCGGGTCAATGACGCCGGCCTCACCTTGAATCGGCTCGAGGATGACGGCCGCGGTGGTCTCATCCACAGCAGACGCCAAGGCCTCGGCGTCGCCGAATGGCACCCACCGCACGTTGCCGGGCAACGGCTCAAAGGGCTCGCGATACTGCTGCCTCGACGTCAGCGCGAGAGCGCCCATCGTCCGACCGTGAAACGAACCTTCGGCGGCAACGATCGTCGTCCGGTCGGTTTTGCGCGTCGCCTTAAATGCAGCCTCGTTCGCCTCTGTGCCGGAGTTGGTGAAGAACACCCGGCTTCCAGCCGGTGCACCCAACAGCGTCACCAGCTTCTCGGCCAGCTCGATCTGCGGCTCGGACGCAAAGAAGTTCGAGACGTGCCCCAGCGTCGTGAGTTGCGTCGTCACGGCGTCAACGATGGCGGGATGCGCGTGACCGAGCGCGTTGACGGCAATCCCGCCGAGCAGGTCGAGGAACTCATTGCCGTCCTCGTCCCAAACGCGAGCACCTTGTCCTCTGACGAGTATCCGCTGCGGCGTGCCAAAGGTGTTCATGACGGAGCCCTCGTACCGGGCGATCCAGTCGCTTGAGGCGGTCATGATGCACCGCCCTTCGAGACGCTCGTCGTGTACAGAGCCGACCGCAGGCGCTTCGTCGCGCCGGGAAGAACCTGGGTCCCGACCCCTTCGTCGGTAAAGAGTTCAAGAATGACGGCATGCGGCTGCCGGCCGTCGACGATGGTGGCACGCTTCACTCCCCCGGCAATGGCGGCGAGGCACGCCGACATCTTCGGGATCATGCCGCTGGTCAGCGTCGGGACGATCTCGGCCAGTTCCTCGGGGCTGATCTCACCGATGACGTCGGTGCTGTTCGGCCAGTCGGCATAAAGTCCTTCGACGTCGGTCAGCACCATCAGCTTCTCCGCTCCGAGCGCCGCGGCAACGGCGGCGGCCGCGGTGTCGGCGTTGACGTTGAGCACTTGGCCATTTGCGTCCGGCGCGACCGTGGAGATGACCGGGATGCGGCCGGCGTTGAGCAGGTCGACGACCGGCTGCGGCTGCACGCCGGTGACCTCGCCGACCAGGCCGACGTCGACCGGTTCGCCGTCCACGACCGGCATGGTCTTCTCAGCGGTGAGCAACCCGGCGTCGGCGCCGGACAGCCCAACGGCCAGATCGCCGTGCTTGTTGAGCAGGCTGACGAGTTCGGGCCCGACCTGCCCGGTGAGGACCATGCGGACAACGTCGATCGCCTCGGGGGTGGTGACCCGGAGGCCGCCACGGAACTCGCTCTCGATGCCGAGCTTGTCGAGCATTGCGCTGATCTGGGGGCCACCACCGTGGACAACAACCGGCTTGAAGCCGGCATAGCGCAGGAAGACGATGTCCTCGGCGAACGCCCGCTTCAGGTCCTCGTCGATCATGGCGTTGCCGCCGTACTTCACCACGACGATCTTGTCGTGGTACTTCTTCAGCCACGGCAGCGCGGCGGCGAGTGTGGCGGCCTTTTCTGTCGCCTGCTTCCAGTCGTCCGGATGCCACACTTCGGTGCCGTCGGGCGTGGGCTGCGGCTTGGGCTGTTTGGGCATCATGTCGAGTACGCCGAATTCTCATGCACATAGGCATGGGTCAGGTCATTGGTCCAGACCGTCGCGGTTTCAGAGCCTGCCTTGAGGTCGATGAGCACATCGACGGCCCGCTGCTCAAGGGAGACCTTCGACGACGGCTCCCCCGGCCCGCTGTTCACGCACACCGGCACGCCGTTGAGGCTGACGTCGAGATCCGCCGGATCGAAGGCGGCGTCGGTGGTACCGACGGACGCCAGGATCCGGCCCCAATTGGGGTCCTTACCGAAGATGGCGCACTTGAACAGGTTGCTGCGCGCGACCGACCGCCCGACGTCCACAGCGTCGGCTTCAGATGCAGCGTTGACGACGGTGATCGCGATCTCGTGATCGGCGCCTTCGGCGTCAGCCAGCAGTTGCAGCGCCAGGTCGCGGCAGACCGCCGTGACGTGCTCGGTCAGTTCCTCGGCGGTCGGCTCGACTCCGGACGCCCCGCTGGCCATCAGGAGCACGGTGTCATTGGTGGACTGGCAGCCGTCGGAATCGAGCCGGTCGAATGTCTTGGACGTCGCTGCCCGCAGTGCGACATCGAGCGTGGCGGCGTCAGCGACGGCGTCCGTCGTGACGACGACAAGCATCGTGGCCAACGCCGGAGCGAGCATTCCCGCTCCCTTGGCCATGCCGCCGACCGACCAGCCGCCCTCCGGTGACACTGCCCGGCTGACCGCCTGCTTGGCGACGGTGTCGGTGGTCATGATCGCCTCGGCGGCAACCGGGCCACCGTCGGACGCGAGTGCGCCAAGAGCGTTGGTGACACCAGCGAGCAGCGTGTCCTTGTCGTTGAGCAGGCCGATCAAGCCGGTCGAACAGACCTGGACGTCGATGGCGCCAACGCCGAGCTGCTCAGCCGCCAATTCGAGCTGTGGCGTGGGTGACGGCGAAGCCGGCTGGGCCGGTGTAGCAGTTGGCGCCGCCGGAGTTGAGTACGACGGCCTTGGCCGAGCCGTCCTTGATGGCCTCCTGGCTCCACAGCACGGGGTTCGCCTTGCACCGATTGCTCGTGAACACGGCGGAAGCCGACGACAGTGGCCCGTCGTTGACGACGACTGCGACGTCCTTCTTGCCGCTGGGCTTCAGCCCCGCGGCGACGCCGGCCGCCCGGAAGCCACGGGGAGTCGTGACGGTCATGGCGCGACCCCCACGGTCGTCAGCCCGGTGGTCTCGGGCAGCCCGAGCGCGATGTTCATCGATTGCACCGCTCCCCCGGCCGTTCCCTTGGCCAGGTTGTCCATCGCCCCGATGGCGACGAGCTTGTTGGCCCGGGCGTCGACGGTCGCCTGGACGTGGACAGTGTTGGCGCCGAGCACCGACTTGGTTTCCGGCCAGGTGCCGCTCGGCAGGAAGTGGATGAACGGCTCGTCGGCGTACGCCGCCTCATAGGCGGCCCGGACGTCGTCCTCGGTGAAGCCGGGATGCATCGGCGCCACAACCGTGGCGAGGATTCCCCGCGACATCGGCGCCAGAATCGGCGTGAACGACACGTGCGGCCGGACGCCGGTGGCGATCTGAAGGTTCTGCTCGATCTCCGGCGTGTGCCGGTGGACGCCGCCTACGCCGTACGCGCTGGCCTGGCCCATGACCGCCGAGCCGAGGAATCGCGCCGCCAGCTTCTTGCCGGCACCCGACGTGCCGGTGGGCGCGACGATCGTCAGGTCGGGCGCAATGAGCCCGTTGGCGAGGGCGGGATAGACCGTCAGTGTCGAGACGGTCGGAAAGCAGCCCGGAACGGCGATGCGCTTGGCGCCGGCCAGCGTGGTCCGCTGACCGGGCAGTTCGGGCAGACCGTACGGCCAATGGCCCGCATGCGCGCCGCCGTAGAAGGTCTCCCAGTCATCGGCCGACTGCAGCCGAAAGTCGGCGCCGCAGTCGATGACAAGCGTGTCGTCGCCCAACCGTTCGGCTACAGCCGCCGACTCACCGTGAGGCAGTGCCAGGAAGACGACGTCGTGGCCCGTGAGCTCGTTCGGCTCAGTCGGCTGCACGATTCGGTCAGCCAGCGGCACCAGATGCGGATGGTGTTCGCCCAGCGTGCTGCCGGCGCTCGTGGCTGCCGTCACCGCACCGATCGACACCTGCGGATGCGCCAGCAGCGTGCGCAGCAGTTCGCCGCCCACGTACCCGCTGGCACCCACAACAGCCACAGAGATCGACTCAGCCATTCGCACAGTCTTGCATACGCATGCAATTCCATGCAATTGCCCGAGACTACCTGAACCCGCCCTTAGGGTGAGCCCATGAAACGGACGCTCCTGCGAGTCGGCGCCCTCGTAGCGGCCTTGGCCCTCATCCTCATTCCCGTCTTGGCCAGCCTGGTGCCGAGTAGTTCGTCGAGCGCCCCGGACCCGGTGACGATCACGTCCTACGACGCCCGCTACGCGGTCGACCGGGACGGCGTTCTCACCGCCACCGAGACGATCGTCGGCGAGTTCCCGTACGGCCGCCACGGCATCTTCCGCTACTGGGACCTCCAGGACAGCGCTGACAAGAACGTCCGGCTGCGACCGCAGGACTTCACCGTGACGCGCGACGGTGAGTCCGAGCCGTACACGATGCTGTGGGAGCAAGGCCGCCGTTTCCGGGTGGCGAAGATCGGCTCGGCCGACACGTTCCTGTCACTCGGTGCACACACCTACGTGCTGAAGTACCGGATCAAGGGCGCGCTCGCACACGGCTCGGTCAAGTCCGGAACGACGGCCAGTTGGGGCGGGGCGAGTTCAAAGTCGTCGCTGTTCAACTGGCAGGTCGTGGCCGGCGGCTGGGCGATGTCGATGCACAAGGTGCGCGTGCGGGTTGACCTGCCAGCGAAGGTCACCGACGCCCAGTGCGCGGTGCGAGACCGCCGAACCTGCACCGTCGACGGTGTCGGCACCCGCACGCTGACGCTCGAGTCCACGAACCTACAGCCGTACACCCCGATCTCAGTCCGTGCCGAGGTGCTGGTCCCGGTGCCCGACAGGCCCAGCCTGCCGTGGCCGGTTGCGCTCGACCGACTACTGGGCGAGAACGGCCCGCTGGCATTCCTCGTTCTCGCCTTTGCTCTCGGCGCCCTGGTGATCGGCTACCTCTGGGACTGGCGGTCCCGGGAGCCGCGGCCGGGCTATCCCGTCCAGTACGAGCCGCCGTCCGGTCTCGGTCCGGTCCAGGCTGCATATGTCACCAGCGAGCGCACCCCCCGTCGTGCCCTTGTGGCGACGCTGCTCTACCAAGGGCAGCAAGGACTGACGAAACTCACCCGCGACGGCGACGACTGGGTCGTGGAGGGCGTCGCCGACTCCGACGCTTGGGACAAAGTCGACGACGTCACCCGACACGTCGGCAACGCGCTCGGGGTCGACCACCCCGGCGGACGGTTCGAGGCCGACGGCACCGTCAGCGCCGGTCAGGACCTGAAGACTGTCCAGAGCAGCCTGGCCAAGATCACCGACGCGTGGGCGACCGCGGCCGGCGTCCAGAAGCCGGCCGGCACCGAGACGCTAGGGCGCATCCTGGTCGTCCTGTCAGCCGTTGTGGCTGGCGTACTGACGTGGATGGCAGGCACGTCCCTGTTCGTCATCCCGTTCGCGGCCTTCGTGGTTGGCGGAGCAGGTTTGCTGACGCACGGCGTCGGTCGGCGTCGGACGCTACTCGGTCGCGACGTGTGGTCGCGGGCCGGTGGCTTCGAACGGCTGCTGGCGACCGACTCGGCCAAGGAACGGTTCGACTTCAGCGGCCGCAAGGAGCTCTACACCGCCTTCATCCCGTTCGCGGTTGCGTTCGACTGCGCTGACACGTGGGCGCGCAAATACGAACAGGAAACTGGCGAAGCCGCCCCCGTGCCGATTTGGTACGGAGGGGGGAGCAGCCCCAGCCATGGATCTTTTCTTGGCGGGGGCGACGCATTCTCAAGCTTTGACTCGTCACTCAATTCCTCCATTTCGGCATACACCGCAAGCCAGTCGTCGTCCAGCGGTGGCGGCGGCGGAGGCGGCGGAGGTGGTGGCGGCGGAGGTGGTGGCGGCGGAGGTTCGTGGTAGGACTTCCCTACTCTCCCGCTGCGAGATACTAGGGTCGCAGCGAGCGGTACCCCCTTACCAAGGAGAAACACATGCTCATCGGCCTCATCGTGCTGGCGGCCCTCGTCGGCCTCATCGGCTTCGGCATCGTCGGCTTCAACAAGTTGCGCGTTCTCGACGTCGCATCGCTGGAGGCCTTGGGCGGCATCGACGTCCAACTGACGCGGCGCGCTGACCTCATCCCGAACTTGGTCAACACGGTCAAGGGATACGCCCAGCACGAGAAGGGCGTCTTCGAGGAGGTCACCAAGGCCCGTGCCGGCGTCCAGGCCGCCGCGCAAGGTGGCTCCGTCGCTGAGAAAGCGGCCGCGCAGGCCCAGCTCGACAAGGCGATCATTGACGTCCTCGCCGTTGCCGAGGCCTACCCAGACCTCAAGGCGACGGTCAACTTCCAGCAGCTGCAGACTGCGCTCACCGACACCGAGAACCAGCTCGCCTTCGCGCGCCAGTTCTACAACGACGCCGTGGCCCAGCAGAACACCGCGGTGCGGACCATTCCGTGGCTGCTCTTCACCGGCATCGCCGGCGTGCACGCGCGCGAGTTCTACAACGCGCCCGAGGGTCAGGAGGCCCCACCGGCCGTCAGCTTCGACCAGACGGCGGCAGCCCCACCCGAAGCCGAGTCAGCTCCCCCGACTTCCCCGACTCCCCCTGCCGCACCCGAACCACCCGCGGCAACCTAAGCGCGCCCGAAACGGCGAGCGTTGGTGTAACTTCCGAATCTACGTACCCGTAGTAATGAGGAGCGAAGCCGTGCTCGGTGCCCCCAGTTTGGCCATACGACGCGCGTTCGCGAGTCTGGTCGGCGCGTGCCTTCTCCTCAGCGGCATGCCTGCCGCAGCAGCCACGACCGAACAGCAGCAGTTCACGATCACCGCATCCGATGGCGTCGAACTTCGGGTTACGGTTACAGGCGCAGCGCCGCTGTCGCCCCGTCCCACCGTCGTCGAGTTCAGCCCCTACGGGCGAAACTCCGGCACCCTGGCCGTCGGTCCGGAGTTCAACACGGCCCTTGTGCAGATCCGAGGAACCGGCGACAGCGACGGATCCTTTGATGCACTTGGCCCGCGCACGCAGACGGACGTCCGCGAGGTGCTCGAGTGGGCCTGCGCGCAGTCGTGGAGCGGCGGGCAGCTGGCCATCAACGGCTTTTCGGCCAGTGCCATCACGATCTACAACTCACTTCACCAAGAGCTGCCCTGCGTCCAGGCGATGGTGCTGCGCTCGGGCACGTATTCGCTGTACCGCGATCTGCTCATGCCCGGCGGCATCAGCAACCTCGGCCCCGCGGCCGGCGTGATGCTGCTCATCGGTGCGCCGGCTCTGGCGCAGTCCGCCGACCGCATCAACGATCCGGCCAGCGGCCTTGCCATCCTGCTCGGCCTGCTCAGCGCCGGGCTCGAGGGCGGCTTTGCGCATCCGAAGCTCGACACCTGGTGGAAAGAACGCGAGTTTCGCGGTAACGCCAACACCATCCCCACGCTGGTCATCGACGGGCTCTTCGACGTCGAGTCGCGCGGCGCATTCCAGGGCTACCAGGAGCTGCGGTCGTCGGGCGCGCATCTGCTCGTCGTCGGCGCCCATGATGGAGCACCGGCCGGCACCGACAACGGAGTGCCAGAAGCCAACGCATGGCTCGATCACTACGTGCGGGGCGTCGACAACGGGGTCGAGGAGCACCCGCGAGTCGAGATGCTGCTGTCCCGAGGCGACCGGGAGGACTACCTGGCCGGCGACTTCACCCGTCGGACCGCCGCCGACTGGCCCATTCCGGAGACGTCATGGACGGCGCTGGCGTTGTCGGCCGCGCGCAGCGGCTCGGCTCGCTCAGTCAACGACGGGTCGCTGGTGAAGGTTCGCCCCGTCGCACGGACAACACAGTCGTACCTGAGCGTGCCGTCGCTGCCCCTTGCCACGGATCCGGCCACCATCGCCCTGCTCGGCGCATCCGGGCTCAATGCGCTGACGACGGCCGTCCCGATCCTGACCGAGATGACTCTTGCCGACCTCGTCGGCCTCACGTACACGACGGCTCCACTCACCGACGACGTCGTATCAGCCGGTCCACTGGCTCTCCGTGTCCCCCTGTCGACCAGCACACCCGGGACCGGAATCTGGGCCGTCCTCTCCGATGTCTCCCCCGACGGCGTCGGACACCCGTTGACCGCAGGCCGGCTCAACACCGATTTCCCGGGCTTGATTGAGAGCAAGTCGTTCAAGGATTCCGACGGACGCATCGTTCAGCCATTCGGCGACTACGGAACCGCAACGCCAGCCAAGTCCAAAGTTTTTCGGGCCTACCAGGTCGAGTTCTGGCCGGTGGGCAACGTGTTTGAGAAGGGCCACCGCATCCGCGTGACGGTCGTCGGCGCCTCCGCCGCCTCGCGGCCGTCGGTTCCCGCTGTGAACCAGATCCGAGTCGGCGGCGCGGACGGGGCCGAACTGCTCGTCCCGGCGCTGCCGGGCAGCGACCTCGCGGCCGCCTTGCCGAAGTAGTACCGGGACGCGCGCTCCGCGCGGAGCGCGACCCATGGTCAAGCGCGGAGGGTGGCGCCGAGTGCACCTGCAGCTGCGATCGCGGCCTCGCGGGCAGCCCGGATGTCGTCCTCGGTGAGGGTTCGGTCGGGAGCGCGCAGGCGCAGGGCGTAGGCCAATGACTTGTGACCGGCCGGGACCTGGTCGCCGGTGTAGACGTCGAACAGCCGCACCGACTCGATCAGTTCGCTGGCGCCAGCCACAGCGTCGTGCAGCGCAGCGGTGGAAACGGAGTCCTCGACAATGAAGGCGAGATCCTCCTTGGCCACCGGGAAGCTGGAGAACGCGGGGCGAGGACCGAGGTCCGGGGCCGCGGCAACGAGAGCGTCGAGGTCGACCTCAGCGGCCACGGTGCGCTCGGGCACGCCCCACGCACGGCAGACCCGCGGGTGGAGTTCACCGGCGTGGCCGATGGTCTCGCCCCCGACGACAACCGCCGCAGTTCGGCCGGGGTGCCACGGCCGGACATCGGCTGGCTTCAGCTGTACCTCGACGTGGAACGACGCGGCAAGCGTCCGGACGATGTCGACCGCGTCAGACCAGGAAACTGGTCGTCCCGCGCCGTACCAGCCGGCGGACTCGCGGTGTCCGGCAAGCACCAGACCGATGTGCCACGGCTGTGCCGGCAGCGCTTGGTCAAGCGCCGCTAGTTCGGCATCGCTCGGCCGGCCGTCGACTCCGTAGATGGGCGCGTCCGGAGCATCGGCCGTCGGCAGAAACACACGACCCGTTTCGACGAGGGCGACGTCGGCGTGGCCACGTCCGAGATTGAGAGCAGCCGCCTTCAGCAGTCCGACCAGCAAGGTCGTCCCCATGCCGGGCTCTTCGGCAGACAGCGGGTTCTCCAGCAGAACCTGTCGACGCCGCGCATCGTCCGCGGCGTATCCGAGCCGATCGAAGTCGGCCGGCCCGGCGAACGGGAACGTCTTGACTTCGACGAGGCCCTCGCCGGCCAAGACGTAGCCGGCGCGACGGCGGAGGCGCTGTGCCTTCGTCAGCCCGTGTCCCGCCGGTGCCGCCGGAAGTACCGACGGCACCCGGTCGTAGCCGACGACGCGCAGCACCTCCTCAACCACGTCGTATGGGTCGGTGAGGTCGGGTCGCCACGGCGGCGCCGTGACGGTGAGCAGTTGCGCGTCAGCCTCGACCGTGCAGCCGTTGGCCTCCAGCGCGTGAACGGCGGCCTCGGGCGTGATCTCGACGCCGGTGATGCACGCTGGAAGATCGGTGGGCAGGGTGATGACCGTCGGCTCTGGCAGCTCACCGATCACGGTGATGCCCGGCTCGAGCGTGCCACCGGCGAGTTCGACGAGCAGCTGTGCGACGCGGGTGCCGGCGCGGGCCGGCAGGGTCGGGTCGACGCCGCGTTCGAACCGCTTGGAAGCCTCGCTGGGCAGCTTCTGCACCCGCGCCGTGCGGGCAATGGTGGCGTGGTCGAAGTGCGCTGCTTCGATCACCACGTCGGTCGTGGTCTCGGAAAGTTCGACTTCCTCACCACCCATCACGCCGGCGAGACCGATCGGGCCACGGTCGTCGGTGATGAGCAAATCGTTGCTCGTGAGTTTCCTGGTAACCCCATCAAGCGTGGTCAGTTGCTCACCGTCGGCAGCCCGCCGCACTCCGATGGCACCCCTCAGCAGGGCCCGGTCGTAGCCGTGGATCGGCTGGCCCAGTTCGAGCATGACGTAGTTGGTGATGTCGATCGGCAGCGACAGCGACCGCATGCCGGCCAGCTCGAGGCGTCGCGCCATCCAGGCCGGCGTCGGACGCGACGGATCGATGCCGGAGACGGTGATGGCCGTGAACACCGGACACCCAGTCGGGTCGTCGATCTTGACCGGGTAAGCGCCTGGGCCGTCGCCGGCTATTGGTTCGAGGTCGGCCGGATCAGTGAAGGACACGCCGAGCGCGAGCGCCGCATCGCGCGCCACGCCGCGCAGCGACAAGGCGTAGGCGCGGTCCGGGTTCACTTCGAGGTCAAGGACCTCCTCGCCCAGACCGAGCAGGGCGACGGCGTCGTCGCCCGGTGTCGCCGCGTCGGGATCGAGGACGATGATGCCAGCAGCGTCTGAGCCCAGACCCAGTTCGGCCAAGGAGCAGATCATGCCGTCCGAGACGTGCCCGTATGTCTTACGCGCTGCGATCTCGAAGCCGCCCGGCAGCGTCGCGCCGGGAAGCGCTGTGACCACAAGGTCGCCGGCTGAGAAGTTGTGTGCACCGCAGACGATCCCGCGTGGCCCCCCATCGACCGACAGTGCCTCACCGACGTCGACCGTGCACCAGTTGATCGTCTTGCCGTTCTTCTGCGCTTCCGGCTCAACCGTAAGTACGCGGCCGACAATGAGCGGGCCGCTGATGCCGGACGAGACGATCTCCTCGAGCTTGAGGTCGAAGCTCGTGAGCACCTCCGCCAACTCGGCCGTGGACGTGTCAGTCGGAATCGCTGCGTACTCCCGCAGCCACGAGATGGGAACCTTCACAGTTCGACCCCGAACGCCTCGGTGAAGCGGATGTCGCCGTCGTAGAGGTCGCGCAGGTCGGCGATGTCGTAGCGGCCGGTGATCGTGCGTTCCAGGCCCATGCCGAACGCGAACCCGGAGTACCTCTCCGGGTCGACACCACACGCGATCAGGACGCGCGGGTTTACGACGCCGCAGCCGCCCCATTCGATCCAGCCCTCGCCGCGACAAGTGCGGCACGACGCCACGGTCTGGGGGTCATTGCGGCAGACGTAGCAAAGAAGGTCGACCTCGGCGCTCGGCTCGGTGAACGGGAAGTAGGACGGCCGGAACCGCGTCGTGACCCCGGGGCCATAGATTGCCTCGGCGAAGTGGTCGAGAGTCCCCTTGAGATGCGCCATCGAGAGTCCCTCGTCAATGGCCAGGCCCTCGACCTGGTGAAAGACGGGCGAATGCGTCGCGTCGAGCTCGTCGGTGCGGAACACGCGACCGGGCACGACCACGTAGATGGGCGGCTTGCGCGTCAGCATCGTTCGGGCTTGAACTGGGGACGTGTGCGTGCGCAGGACGGTGCCCGATGTCTGCGGGGGCCCGCTGCTGGACTTCACCCAGAAGGTGTCCTGCATCGTCCGAGCCGGGTGGTCGGGGCCGAGATTGAGTGCGTCGAAGTTGAGCCATTCGGCTTCCACCTCCGGACCCTCGGCGACCTCCCACCCCATCGCGACGAAGATGTCGGCGATGTGATCGGCGATCGTGGTCAGCGGGTGACGCGCTCCACGCACCCGGCGGTCAGTCGGCAGCGTGACGTCGACGGTTTCGTCGACGAGCCGCTGCTCGTCCTCGCCAGCCTCGACCTCGGCGGTGCGAGCGGTGAGCGCCTCGTTGACCCGCGCGCGGGCGGTGCCGACTCGCTGACCGGCCTCCTTGCGTGCCTGCGGCGGCAGGGCGCCGATCTCGCGGTTGGCCAGCGCCAAGGGTGAGCGATCGCCGGTGTGATCATGCCGGACCTCACGCAGTTCGGCCCCGCTCGATGCGGCCTCGATCGCCGCCAGCGCCTCGGCGACCATGCGCTCGATCTCGTCGGCCCGCAGTGGCGTGACCTCGACCGGGTCGTAGTCGGAGTTCGGCGCAGACATGGCGGCAAGTCTAGGGGCCGGATGCCAATGCCTCAGGCTGGCTCGGCGACCGGCAACCAGACCCTGATGCTGGCACCACGGTCGCCGGGACCCTCGGTGATCTCGAGCGACCCGCCGTGCTCATCGACAATGCCTGCAACGATGAACATGCCAAGGCCGCTGCCGGCGCCCGGACCGGACCGCCAGAACCGGCTGAACACTCGCGTGCGATCCTCGACGGCGATACCGGGCCCCGCATCGACGACGTCGATCGCCACCCCGTCGTCCTCTGGGGCGACAGTGACGCGACGCAGGCCGAGACCGTGCCGCATGGCGTTCTCGACCAGGTTGGTGAACACCTGGAGAAGCCGATCACGGTCCCCCCAGATGAGCGGTACGTCCGGATTCGCCTCGAGGACGTCACCCAGCCCGTCGCCGGAACCGATGCTGGCCAGCAGCCGGGACAGTAGGTCGGTGAGGTCGACGCCCTCCCGGCGCAGCGCGAGGCGACCTGCATCGATCCGGGCGGCGTCGAGCAGTTCGGTGATGAGCCGAGTCAGGCGGTCCGCGTCGGCGTCAATCGTCTCGAGCATGAGCTGGCGCTGATCGTCGGAAAACCGGTCCCATTTGGTCAGGAGTGTCGAGCTGAACCCCTTGATGCCGGTGAGCGGCGACCGGAGCTCATGCGCCACCGTGGCGACAAGATCGGACTGTTCGCGGTCGTGGGCCTTGCGGACACGGGCGTTGCGCACGGTCACCACAACCTCGAAGACGCGGCCGTCCTCGTCGCGTGCCATACGCGCCGAGACGAGGAACTCGATGCCGTGCGGCGAGAACCACGGCTGCTCGGCGACGCGGGTCCGGATGGCGAGGCCACGGTAGGGATCGGCCGAGTCGAACCAGGAATGACCCTTGAGGTCGTCGAAGGGCAGCGCGTTGTCGAGATGCATGCCGATCGGGTCGTCGATCCCGGTCATCGCACGGACCAGATCGTTGGCGACGAGGACCCGCTCGTCCGGGCCGGCAACAAGCACGCCGTCCGGAAAGTGATTCAGGTCCATGTCGCGCAATCTAGTACGAAATCACTAGTTCTTTCGCCAGCTAAGCGCGCTGCGCGGACGCCGAGGCGTAGAGGCACACGGCCGCGGCCGTTGCCAGGTTGAGGCTTTCGGCCCGCCCGTAGATCGGGATCGCGACGCGGGCATCGGCCAGGTCGGCCAGCGTTCCCAGACCATGGGCCTCATTGCCGAGCAGCCAGGCGGTCGGCCGCGCAAGGTCGGCCTCGAAGAGACCAGTCTCTCCCCCGCCGTCCGCGGCCAGCAGGATCACCCCACGGTCGCGCAGCGCCCCGACGACATCAGCCAAGTCGCGGTGGACGATGACGGGCAAGTGGAACAGCGAGCCCACCGTCGCCCGAACCGCCTTGGGGTTCAGCGGGTCGACAGAATCGCCGGCGAACAGCACGGCGTCGGCACCGGCGGCATCGGCCACCCTGATGATCGAGCCGGCGTTGCCCGGGTCGCGTACATCAACACCCACTGCGACGAGACGCGGTTCGGTCGGCAGGGCATCGAGCGTCTGCAGGACACTGCGGCAGCGCGCGACGATGCCTTGGGGGCTGACAGCGTCCGCAATGTCGGCGACAACCGTGTCGTCCACGGAGTGCCAGGTGGGAGCATCTTCTGCGGACGCGCGCCAGTCGTCGAATTTCGGCGTCGCGAACACCTCGATCGCTGCGCCAACAGCCAGCGCCTCGCGGACCGCCTGCGGGCCTTCGGCGAGAAACTCACCGGACGTGGCCCGCAACTTGCGGTGCGCAAGGCGCTTGGTGCTGCGTGCGCTCAGCGGTGCACCTAGGAGGGGTCGCCCACTGGGGCGTTGACATCCTCGGGGAGGTTGTCCTTGGCCAGCTGGACGAGCGCCGAGAAGGCGGTTGGCTCGAAGACCGCGAGGTCGGCGAGGTTCTTGCGGTCAACCTCAACGCCAGCGGCCTTGAGGCCCTGGATGAAGCGGTTGTACGTCATGCCCTCGGCACGAACCGCAGCGTTGATGCGCTGGATCCAGAGCCGACGGAAGTCGCCCTTCTTGGCCTTGCGGTCGCGGTAGTTGTAGACCAGCGAGTGCGTGACCTGTTCCTTGGCCTTGCGGTACAGGCGCGAACGCTGCCCGCGGTAGCCGGAGGCGCGTTCGAGGGTCTCGCGGCGCTTCTTCTGCGCGTTGACGGATCGCTTGACGCGTGCCATCTCAGTTCTCCTTCAAAGCAGTGCTTGTGGTCGCGCCCTTCGGCGCTCGGGGACGGGTGGTCGGTTCAGAGACCGAGCAGTTTCTTGACCTTCTTGGTGTCTGCCTTCGACACCTCAGTGGTGCCTTCCAGGCGACGCGTCCGCGTGCTCGACTTGTGCTCCAAGAGGTGACGGCGGTTAGTCTGCTCACGGCGCAGCTTTCCCTTGCCGGTGACCTTCACCCGCTTCTTCATGCCGGAATGCGGCTTGAACTTCGGCATCTCACGCCTCCATGTCTGCGTCAATGTTTTCGGAACGACGCCGAGGCTTTTTCGGTGTCGGACCCTTGTGTTGGGCTTCTCGGTGAGCCTTGTCGGCCTCAGCTATGGCCTCGCGTTCGGCCACCTTTTCAGCGGTGGAGCGTTCCTTCTCGGCCTTGACTTCGGCTTGGGCCTCGGATTTCTTCTTCAGCGGGCCCAGCACCATCGTCATGTTGCGTCCGTCCTGCCGGGGATGTGCTTCGACGATGCCAAGATCCTCGACGTCCGCAGCGAGCTTCTGAAGCAACCGGTACCCAAGTTCGGGGCGGTGCTGCTCGCGGCCGCGGAACATGATCGTGATCTTGACCTTGTCGCCCGCCTTCAGGAACCGCACGACGTGACCCTTTTTGGTGTCGTAGTCGTGCGGATCAATCTTCGGGCGGAGCTTCATCTCTTTGATGACGGTGTTCGTCTGATTGCGACGCGATTCGCGGGCCTTCTGGGCGGCTTCGTACTTGAACTTGCCGTAGTCCATGAGGCGGCAGACCGGCGGACGTGCCGTCGGTGCGACCTCCACGAGATCGAGATCGGCTTCCGCGGCCAGACGCAGGGCGTCTTCAATGCGAACGATGCCGACCTGCTCTCCTGCCGGTCCGACAAGTCGGACCTCCGGGACGCGAATGCGGTCGTTGACGCGCAACTCTGTGGTGATGGATCCTCCTGTGGTCATGTGGGGTGAGGCAACAAAAAAGCCTCCGCGCGAGGCGAAGGCCACAACAAAACTGGCGCCTCGGCGCCAGCAGACCCCTGAATCCGTGAACTCAGCAGGTGGGAGTGACCTCCACTTCGCCCCGCAAGGCTATCAGCGGAGCTCCACAACCGTGAAATTCTCGGTTCCCAGGTCAAGCAGCAGCGCGGACGCACCCTCGTCCAGCGCGGCCTGCGCGGCTTCGCGGCCCCAGACGGGGACCGGGCGGGCAACCGGGTTCCACGCTTCCAGCGTGGCGACCGACGAGAACGTCAGGAGGGCCTTTCGACCGTCGGCCCCGGCCATGAATACCGCCGCCATATCGGCGCTCTTGTCGGACCCGTCAGTGGCCTGCTCTCCCAGAATCGCCACGATCGGCACGAACACGCGCACGTCGCCATAGACGGAGAACACCGCCGAGTCGTCGCCCAAAGCCTCGGCCAGCCGGGAGTCGATCAGTCCGTCGTCGTCCGGGAATGCCGGCTCCGCCAGCCCCCGCTCGTGCCCGCTCACGGGATGCGGCGCACGAGTTCGTCGATTGCCTTCGTGGTGCGCGGACCGTCAGTCCCTTGAAGCGCGAACATGACCGTGCGCTCGTCGTCGCCGTGGACGAGCGTGGGCCACGGTGCGCCGGGCCGCATCGAGATCCCGCGGACCTGCGACCACGGGATGACGTGCTGCCGGTATCCGTTGCGGATCTCCAACCCGTCGTCCGACGCCCGCACGTAGCTGCGGGCCATGCCATGCAACACGGCAACAACGGCGAGGTAGATCAGCACGAGCGTCGTGATCTGGGCACCGGTGAAGACGACGTTCTCGGGCATCGCGGTGCCAATCGCGAAGGCAACGACAAGGATGACGACAGCAGCCCCGTACGCGACGAAGCGCGTGCCGCCGGGCCGGTACGTGGTTACACCCGGCACGCGAGGATGTCCGTCACCAGGATGCCACGAGCTCCGAGGTCGTAGAGGCGGTCCATGACCGACTGCGCCGACGCCCGCGGCACCATCGAGCGCACCGCGACCCAGCCCTCCTTGCGCAGCGGCGAGATGGTCGGCGACTCGATGCCGGGCGTGACCTCGACGGCCACGTCGACGGCCTCGACCGGGATGTCGTAGTCCATCATCACGTAGGTCCGCGCGACGAGGACGCTCTCCAGCCGCCGCTTCAAAACCTCGTAGCCCCCCGAAGTGGCACTGCCCCCGAGCGTGCTCCCCTGACGGGTGATCAGGACCGCCTCGGACGACAGGATCGGGTCACCGAACACCTCCAGGCCGGCCTGCTTGAGCGTCGTGCCGGTCTGGACGACGTCGGCGATCGCATCGGCCACGCCAAGGCGTACTGACGTCTCAACGGCGCCGTCGAGCCGAACCACGTGGGCTTCGATCCCCCGTTCGGCCAACCACTGGTCGACCAGCCCGGGGTACGAGGTCGCGATGCGCTGTCCGGCGAGTTGGTCCACTGATGTGATCGTGCCGACCGGCGCGGCGAAGCGGAACGTCGAGGCACCGAAGCCCAGCTGCAACCCCTCCTCGGCGTGCGCAGCCGAGTCCAGCAGCAGGTCGCGCCCGGTGATGCCGACGTCCAGCGTCCCTTCGCCGACATAGATGGCGATGTCACGCGGGCGCAGGTAGAAGAACTCGACGTCGTTCTCGGCATCGATCGTCGCGAGGTCCTTGGAGTCGCGACGCTGGCGGTAGCCGGCTTCGGACAGCAGTGCTGCCGCAGCCTCAGCCAAGGAGCCCTTGTTGGGCACGGCAACGGTGAGCATGAAGAGCGTTTCCTATCAGAGGTGGGCGTAGACGTCGTCGAGGGCGATTCCCTTGGCGAGCATGAGCACCTGCGCGTGGTAGAGCAACTGGCTGATCTCCTCGGCCGTGCGGTCCGCGCTCTCGTGCTCCGCGGCCATCCACGATTCCGCGGCCTCTTCGACCAGCTTCTTGCCGATGGCATGCACGCCAGCCTCGAGCTCGGCAACGGTGCGCGAACCCGGGGCACGGCTGGCCGCTTTCTCAGCCAACTCGGCATACAACTGGTCGAAGGTCTTCACGGGCGCCAAGTCTAGGGCTTTATCGCAGGGTCCCCGGACCGACTAATCGCCGAGCGCGCGAAGAATGTGCAGCGTGGCAAGAGCTGCCTCGGCCGCCTCGCGCCCCTTGTCCTCGGAACTGCCGGGAAGACCGGCACGGTCGAGCGCTTGCTCCTCGTCGTCACAGGTCAACAGGCCGAAGCCGATCGGCACACGCTCGTCGAGCGCGACGCGGGCCAGCCCGTCCGTGGCGGCCGAAGACACATATTCGAAGTGCGGGGTCCCTCCGCGGACGACCACACCCAGCGCGACGATGGCGTCGTAGCCGTCGGTAACGCAGGCCTGCGCGACGAGCGGAAGTTCGAAGGCGCCGGGCGTCCGGATCAGGTCGACGTCGGTGGCGCCGGCGTCGCGGAGTGCGGCGCGGGCACCGGCAATGAGGCCATCCATAACCGCGTCGTGCCAGCTCGACGCCACGATCGCGACCCGCGCATCAGAGCCGTCCACCTTCAGTTCGGGCGCGCCATGCCGGCTCATGCGCGTTCCTCCAGAGCGTCAGGGGTGAGGAGGTCCGGCAAGTCGTGCCCCATCCGTTCGGCCTTGGTCTGCAGGTAACGCAGGTTGTCCTCGGTCGGCTGGATGATGATCGGCACGCGCTCGGAGACGTGTACGCCGTAGGCCGCCAGCCCGATGGCCTTGTCGGGGTTGTTCGTCAGCAGCCGGACGTCGGTCAGCTTGAGATCGCGGAGGATCTGTGCGGCGGCGGCGTAGTCGCGCTCGTCCTCGCCGAACCCGAGTTCGAGGTTGGCTTCGACCGTGTCGCGTCCCTGATCCTGCAGGGCGTAGGCCTGCAACTTGGCCAGCAGCCCGATCCCCCGGCCTTCGTGGCCCCGCAGGTACACCACGACGCCCGCGCCGGCGGCAGTGACGGCAGCCATCGATGCCTGCAGCTGCGGTCCGCAGTCACAGCGGCGCGACCCAAGGACGTCGCCCGTGAGGCACTCGGAATGGACCCGGACGAGGGCGCCCGGCGACTTTGGATCGCCGTGGATGAGTGCGATGTGCTCGGCGCTACTGACGGTGTCGCGGTAGCCAAGCGCGGTGAAGGTGCCGAACTCGGTGGGCAGCCGGGTCTCGGCCAGCCGCACGACCTGCGACTCGTGCAAGCGTCGGTAGATCTTGAGGTCCTCGATGGAAACAAGCGCGAGGCCATGCTCATCGGCGAACTCTCGCAGCGCCGGAAGCCGCATCATGGTGCCGTCGTCGTGGACGACCTCGCCGATGACCCCGCCCGGCGTGAGCCCAGCGAGACGGGTCAGGTCGACGGCGGCCTCGGTGTGGCCCGGCCGCTCCAGCACGCCACCATCGAGTGCGCGCAGCGGTAGGACGTGACCGGGTTGCACAAGTTCGAACGGCTCCGTGGCCGAATCGGCCAGGACGCGGCAGGTGCGCGCCCGGTCGGCGGCCGAGATGCCGGTCGTGACGCCGTCCCGCGCGTCGACCGAAATCGTGTACGCGGTGCGCAGGTGGTCGCGGTTGTGGGCCGTCATCAGTGGGATGCCAAGCCGGTCCAGACGTCGCGCCAAGCATCGGCGCGCAGACATAGCCGCTGGAGTGGCGGACCAGGAAGCCCATGAGCTCGGGCGTCGCCTTGCTCGCCGCGAAGATGATGTCGCCTTCGTTCTCGCGATTCTCGTCGTCGACGACGACAACGCCTTGCCGGCCTTGAGGTCGGCGAGTGCCCGTTCGATGGAGTCGAGTTCGACGGTCATGCCGCGCCACCTCCTGGGGGTACCGCCCGCTGGGATACGTGGTGCTCCCAGCGGGGGAGCGCGAGCAGACGTTCGACGTACTTGGCCACGATGTCGACCTCCAGGTTGACCCGGTCGCCCGGGACGAGACTTCCGAGGATGGTGTCCGCGAGTGTGGTCGGGATGAGTGAGACCGAGAAGGTGTCGTCGGTGACCTCGACGACGGTCAGCGAGACGCCGCTGACGGTGATCGAGCCCTTCTCCACGACGTAGCGGGCAAGTTCTGCCGGCAGCGAGAAGCGCAGCACTTCCCAGTGCGTGCTGGGAGTGCGCTCAAGGAGCGATCCCACGCCGTCGACGTGGCCCTGGACGATATGCCCACCGAGCCGTGCGCCGGCGGCGACAGCGCGCTCGAGATTGACGGACGACCCGACGCTGAGGTCGCTCAGCGAGGTACGGCTCAGAGACTCCGCCATGACGTCGGCCGTGAACGCGTCGCCGTCGAGTTCGGTGACCGTCAGGCAGCAGCCGTTCACCGCGATCGAGTCGCCATGCGAAACATCGGACGTCACCAAGGGGCCGCGCAGCGTCAGGCGCACCGAATCGCCAAGCGATTCAATGCCGACGACGCTGCCCTGCTCCTCAACCAGTCCGGTGAACATCAGCTCACGTCCTCTCCGGCACGGTGCTCATGAACTTCGGGGCCCACATCCATGTGTTCGCCAATCTGTTCGCGCTGTGCTGCGCCGGGGGTTCCGATGATGCGGATGTCCGGCCCGATGAAGCGGAGGTCGGTGACGTCGATCGGCCGCAGGTCAGCGAGTGTCGCGGCTTCACCTTCCAGAGCTGCCCGGCCGGAACCGAGCATCGCCGGAGCGATGTAACCAATAACGCGGTCGACGTAGCCGGCATTCCAGAAGCCCCCGGCCAGCCGCGGCCCGCCCTCCAGCCAGACATGGCGGATTCCGTGCTCCACCAGCTTCTGCACGACCACAACTGGGTCCCGGGACTGGATCAGCAGGGTCGGGGCGGACCGATCGAACACGCGGTAATAGCTGGGGATCCGGGTCTCGCCGACCACGACGCGAAGTGGCTGTCGGTCGTAGGCCAGCGGCAGGTCGTTTTCGTCGCGTACGGTCAGCCGCGGATCGTCGGCAATCGCCGCACCGGTACCGCACATGATCGCGTCGGCCTCCGCGCGAAACAGCTGTACGTCGCGGCGAGCCTCGGCGCTCGTGATCCACTTGCTGCTGCCGTCGGGCGCCGCGCTCAGGCCGTCCATCGTGGCCGCGTACTTCCACGTCACAAAGGGGCGGCCGTGGGTCACCGCGAACGCCCACTCGACGTTGAGCGCCGCCGCTTGTTCAGCCATGAGTCCACTCTGGACCTCGATTCCGGCCACGTTCAGCACGGCAGCCCCCCCACCGGCTTCAGGCGTGGGATCGGACTGGGCGAAGACGACCCGCGCGACGCCGGCCGCGATGAGAGCTTCGGTACATGGTCCGGTGCGGCCGGTGTGGGTGCACGGCTCAAGCGTGACTACAGCGGTCGCGCCGCGGGCCGCACCGCCAGCTTGGGTCAGCGCTTCGATCTCGGCATGCGCGAGTCCTGCGCCGAGATGGGCTCCAGTAGCGAGGGTGCTGCCGTCAGGTGCCAGCAAGACACAGCCGACCCGTGGGTTGGGCAGCGTCCGAGGCACCGAGGCAGCTGCGTCAATGGCCGCACGCATGGCGGCCTCAAGGGCAGCAGCCCCAGGTGCACCTTCGATGCCGGTCATCGTCTCCTCCGAACACGCGGTCGGGCGCGCATGTTCCGGGGCGACGAGATTTCGCATCGCGGGTGCGATGCGCAGCGCTCCTCCCATCCGGACTTTCACCGTCGGTGCCGGAATTTCACCGGCTCAACCGCCTCGATCGACCTGAGGTTCAGGGCGCGCGACGCGGGTCGCGGACTGTAACCGCCGGTTCGGAATTACACCGACCCCGGAGCACACGAGCGTGAACTCGTGCTTCAAAGTCTACCGGGCCGGACTCGGCGGGTGGAGACTGTCCGCATGCCTGAATTCGACCCGCCCCAATGCGTGCCGCAGCCATCGGCGGCCGGCTTGTGGAGGTCATCGGGTGGATTGTCGTTGTCCTATCCGCCGGATTGATCGTCACGCAGGTTGTGATGGGGTCGGTCTCGATCGCCGGAATCGTGCTCTCACTGTTCGTCGCCGTCGCAGGCGTGCCGATCGTCAGCATCGGCCGTGCCGTCGAGCGGTCGCCGGAGCGCTGACTACGCCTTCCGAATGATGGCGCAGAACATCGCATCGGTGCCGTCGAGATGAGGCCACAGCTGCATGATCGAGTCGGGTTCGACACCGGCGGACGCCACGATGTCGCGGGTTTCCGCCAGATGGGGCGAACAGGTGGCGTAAGCGACGATGCCGCCCGGGCGGACGAGTTCGAGGGCTCGTGTCAGCAGCGCCTGCTGAAGGGGAACGAGATCAGCCAGGTCCCCGGGTGAGCGCCGCCAGCGCGACTCCGGCCGCCGCCGGAGCGCGCCCAACCCCGTGCACGGCGCGTCGACGAGGACGCGGTCGAACGTCTCAGATGACCACGGGCCGGCGCGGCCGTCCTCGCTGGTCACGGTGACATTGGCGAGATTGGTGACCGCGGCCGAGACGAGCTCGGCCCGATGGGGCTGGGGCTCGTTGGCGACCAGCGACGCCCCCCGCTGCGCCGCCAAAGCGCCGAGCAAGGCCGCCTTTCCGCCGGGCCCGGCGCACAGGTCAAGCCAGCGTTCGTCCGATCCCTCCAGTTCGGTCTCGGCCAGCTGAAGGGCGACCAACTGCGAGCCTTCGTCCTGGACGCCCGCGCGCCCGTCCCGCACGGCTGGGATCTCGGCCGGGTCGCCGCCGTCGAGGATGCGCGCATACGGCGAAAGGTGGCCTGGCGTGCCGGGGAGATCGTCCGGTGCACACAAGCCCGGCCGCGCCACCAACGTCACCTTCGGCGGAACGTTGTCGGCGGCCAGGAGTGCGTCGAGGTCGCCTCCCGAGCCAAGTGCGTCGCGCAGGGCCACGACGATCCATTCTGGGTGGGACGTTCGCACCGAGAGTGCGGCGTCAACGGCCAAGCCTGTTGTGAGCTCCGCGAGCCAGTCATCGAGCGAACGTGCGGCGACGCGGCGCAGGATCGCATTGGTGAATCCCGCGGCACGGTGGCCCACGCCGGACTTCACCAGGTCGACCGACGTTGACACGGCGGCGTGGTCCGGAACGCGCATCGACAGGAGTTGGTGGCAGCCGAGTCGCAGCACATCACGTACGGCAGGCTCGATCGTCCGCCCCGGTGTGAGGTGGTCGATGATCGCGTCGTACGTGCCCTGCCACCGCAACGTGCCGTGCGCAAGTTCGGTGGCGAGCGCCGCAGTGCGCGCGTCGAGCCGGCGTTCCCGCAGCAGCGGCGGGAGAAACAGGTTGGCGAAGGCATCCCGCTCATCGACAGCGCGGAGGGTGTCGAAGGCGGCTTGCCGGGCAGAATCCGTCATGGGAACACCGCGCGCTCAATGCGCAGGCCGCGGCCCCAGTCGGCGGCAGCCATCGACTTCTTGCCGTGCGGCTGGACCGTGCCCAGAAGGACATCCGTGGTCGCGGTTCCGACCCGGACGGCGTGCTTCTCGAACGCGACCTCGCCGGGCTCGAGCGACGACCCGTCCGTCAACCCGATCGAGCCGAGCTTCAACGGCGCACCGTCCCACGTCGTCCATGCTCCAGGCTTGGGTGTGCAGCCGCGGATCAGCCGATCCACCGCAAAAGCCGGCAGATCCCACCTCACCCGCGCATCGGCTGTCGTGATCTTTGCCGCGTATGAGACGGCATCCTCCGACTGAGCGGTCGCGCCGATGTCGCCGTCCTCAATGTGGTCGACGACGTCGACCAGCAGGCGGGCACCCAAGTCGGCCAGCCGCTCCAGCAGACCGCCGGCGGTGTCGTCGTCGCGGATTCGCTCCGTGATGGTTCCGAGCACCGGCCCGGCGTCCAGCTGCTCGACGAGGCTGAACACCGTCGCGCCCGTCACCTCGTCACCGGCCATGATCGCCCGCTGCACGGGCGCGGCGCCGCGCCAGGCGGGTAGCACCGAGAAGTGCAGGTTGATCCAGCCGAATGCAGGGATATCGAGCGCCTCACGGCGCAACAGGGCCCCGTACGCGACGATCGGGCAGCACGCCGGCTCGATCTCGCGCAGGCGCGCAAGAAAGTCCGGGTCCGAGGGTGTGGCCGGCGCAAGGACCTCGATTCCGTGCTCACGAGCGAACTCGGCGACCGGCGACGGGCGGAGGTGTCGTCCACGCCCCGCGGCGGCATCCGGGCGGGTCAGTACAGCGGCGACGTCGTGCCGACTGTCGACGAGGGCACGCAGGCTGGGCAGGGCCGTCTCGGGAGTCCCGGCGAAGACGATGCGCACGCGGCGAGCCTAGCGAGGGCCATGAGCGAGCTTGCTCGCTCATGGCCGAGGAGCGAAGCGACGCATACGGGCCGTTCCTCAGAACGACATCGGATCGATGCGGACGCGGACGGCGGGCAACTTCGCGGCGCTGCGCTCGGACTGGGCCGCATGGAGCAGGCGGGCAAGTTCGGCGCCCTCCCGCCGCGGCGCACGCAGGACGAGCCGCATTTCTTCGTCAGCCTCGATCGGGCCGAGGACCTCGGTGTTATGCGTCCACGTGCGGGCGGCCCATGTGTCCAATACGTCGGCCGGGCCGTCGATTGCGGCGAGCCGCCCGATCGGCGGCAAATGTGTCTCGGCGCGACTGGCAAGCTCACGCTGGGCGAATCCGACCGGATCGGCCCGCACGAGGGCTTGGACGGCTGCGGGGTCGCCGACGGCCACGGCCGGCGCCGTTTCGCGTGCGCATGCGAGCGCGTTGAACCAGCGGCGGTGCGCCTCCTCGACGACGCGAGCGTCGTCGCGGGCCAGCATCAGCCAGGTGTCCATGAGGACGACAAGGTCATAGCCGCCCTTAACCCGTGGCTCGGCGCCAGGCGTCGCCAGCACGATCGTGGGACCGCGTTCGATCGTGTCGAGCACATCGGAGCCACCCGACGTGACCACCGTGCGATCAGCGAAGGCTGCCGCGTATTCCTCGGCCGTCCGCAGATGGCCGACCGTAGGCGCTCGAATCTCGAGTCCACCGCACACCGCACACGTCCAGTCGCTCGGTTCGGTCGCGCACCAGCGGCAACGCAGGCGCTCACCGGCGCCCGCCTGCTCGAGCGGGCCGGCACACGCAGCGCACCGGGCCGGCGTCCGGCACTTCTGGCAGGCCAACGACGTGCGGTAGCCGCGACGCGGAACTTGGACGAGCACCGGGCCGGAACAACCGCGGATCGCCTTGAACACCGCCCGCGGAAGACGGGCCGGCGCGCCGGCGTCGCCGTCGGACACCTCGACCGTAGGCCACATGCGTCGGCGGGTCACGGCTTCGGCGCTGACTTCGGCACACCATCCCTGCTCGACCAAGGCCTGCGCTTCGACAGAGCGGGCATAGCCGCCAAGCAGCACCGCGGTGTCCTCCCGCAGTGCGCGGAGCAGCAGCACCTCGCGCACGTGCGCATAGGGCGCGCGTGGCTCGGCGAAGAGGTCGTCGCCATCGTCGAACATCGCGACAAGCCCGAGATTCGCGACCGGGGCGTAGGCGGCGGTACGGGTGCCGAGGACCACAGATGTCGTCCCGCGACCGACCGACAGGAACGAGCGGTAGCGGTCGGCGGGCTTCTGCGCAGCGGACAGCACGACGTGCCGGTGGTCTCCGAGGACGCGCGTGAACACGGCGTCCCAGTGCTCCAGGTCCCGGTTGTCGGGGACGCACACCACCGCGCCCCGCCCGGAAGCAAGGGCGGCCAGCACCGCCTGGGCGACTGCCTCAGCTGGGTCGTGGGCCGGGAGCGCCGACCAGCAAATGCGCGGCGCGCCACCGCTGGCCACTGCTGAGAGGAACTCGCCGCCACCCGGCCACGGGAGCCACACGTTGTCGTCGACCGTCGGGAGGTCAGCCGCCGGCGTCTTGGCCTCAGCTGGGTGCGCCTCCACCCGAGCCTGGCGCGGAGGAACTGGCAAGCCGCAGGACATCGCTCAAGGTTCCGGCCCACCGATCGGCGACAGCGCGGCAAAGCTCGGCCACCGCCGGCGTGACCACCGGCTCGGACGAAACGACCTTGGCCAGCGACGCCAACTTGCCTTGGTGCTCGGAAACGTCGACGAGATCGAGCACAAACCCATCAGCCATCCGGCCGGCGAAGCGCACTTTGACGCGGCAGCCGACCACGACCTCGTCGACGAGTTCAGCCGGGACGTCGTAGTCGAAGGGCCGGTCCAGGTGCGGGAGCGGCGAATCGACGACAACGCGGGCAATCACGCCGTAAGTCAAGCAGCCCCCACCGACGTGCGGTGAGGGCTGCTCAGGGGTAGTGATTCAGGCGTTCGCGGACGCCTTGAGGGCCTCAGCCTTGCCGGTGTCTTCCCACGGCAGGCCCTCGCGACCGAAGTGGCCGTAAGCAGCGGTCTGCTTGTAGATCGGACGCTTCAGGTCGAGATCGCGCACAATGGCCGCGGGTCGGAGATCGAAGTTCTCCTTGACCGCCTGGTAGATCTTGTCCAGCGGGACCGTCTCGGTGCCGTAGGTGTCGATGTAGAAGCCAACGGGGTGCGCGACGCCGATGGCGTACGCGAGCTGAACCTCGACCTTCCTGGCGAGACCAGCGGCCACGATGTTCTTCGCGACCCAGCGACCGGTGTACGCAGCGGAGCGGTCGACCTTCGACGGGTCCTTGCCGGAGAACGCGCCGCCGCCGTGACGGCCGTAGCCACCGTAGGTGTCGACGATGATCTTGCGGCCGGTCAGTCCGGCGTCACCCATGGGGCCGCCGATGACGAACTTGCCGGTCGGGTTGATGTGCAGTTCGTAATCCGACGAGTCGATGTCGTACTGAGCGAGCACCTCATCGATGACGTGCTTCTTGATGTCGGGTGCGAGTTGGTTGTCGAGGTCAATGCCGTCCTCGTGCTGGCTGGAGATGACGACGGCGGAAACGCGCTTGGGGTTGTTGCCCTCATCGTCGTATTCGATGGTCACCTGGCTCTTGCTGTCCGGACGCAGGTACGGCAGCGTGCCGTCCTTGCGCACCTCGGCCAGCTTCTCGACCAGCCGGTGCGCGATCGTGATCGGCAGCGGCATGAGTTCAGGCGTCTCGTCGCAGGCGAAGCCGAACATCAGGCCCTGATCGCCAGCGCCCTGGAGGTCCAGCGGGTCCTCGGCGCCGGCGACACGGTGCTCCTCGGCGTTGTCGACGCCCTGGGCGATGTCCGGCGACTGCTTGTCGAGCGCCACCATGACGGCACAGGTGTTGCCGTCGAAGCCCTTGGCGGAGTCGTCGTAGCCGATCTCCTTGATGGTGGAGCGGATGAGATCCTGGAAGTCGACCTGTGCTGTCGTCGTGATCTCGCCGCCGATGACCACGAGGCCGGTGGTAACGAACGTTTCGCATGCCACCCGGCTGTTCGGATCCTGCGCGAGCATCGCGTCGAGGATGGTGTCGCTGATCTGGTCAGCCATCTTGTCCGGATGACCCTCAGACACGGACTCAGAGGTGAAGAGACGACCCACGAAGACTCCCAAACATCGGCCGCACCGCTGATCGGCACGGCAGGAAACAACTGACAAAGACTAAGGGGCAAGTCTAATTGGCGCTGCCCAGATGATGAAACTCGTGCTCATATGCCGAACAGATCACACCGTCAGCCCGACGACGGCATCCCAGACCGCGTGGGCGACGTCCGCCTTTGGACCGGGTGACACCGCACGGGAGAACCCATCGGCACCGATGATCACAGCTTCACTGTCGAGCGGCGTTGAACACGCGGCCTTCGCTGACATCGTTGACGACCAGCAGATCGCAGCCCTTGCGTTCGAGCTTTGCGCGCGCGTGGTCCATGACCGAGCCGTTGGCATCGCCGGTCTCGGCAGCGAAGCCGACGATGATCGGCCGCTTGCTCGTACGCGTCTGCACGAGCTCAGCAAGGATGTCCGGGTTCTCAACCAGTTCGATGCTCGGCGCGGTGCCGTCGTGCGTCTTCTTGATCTTCGAGCCCGCTTGCGTGACAGGCCGGAAGTCGGCTGGCGCTGCGGCCATGACTACGGCGTCCGCATCGTGCGCCGCAGTGAGGACGGCTTCTCGCATCTCGGCGGTCGTAACGACACGCACGACGCTGACCCCGGCGGGATCAGGCAGCGTCACGTTCGCCGCAACCAGCGTCACGGTAGCGCCCCGGCTTGCCGCGGCCTTGGCCAACGCGTAGCCCTGAAGTCCGGACGAGCGATTGCCGATGAAGCGCACAGGATCGAGGTACTCACGCGTCCCGCCGGCCGAGACGACCACATGCTGGCCGCTCAGGTCGGCATCGCGCGACACCGAAAGCAGGTCCTGGCAGGCGGCGAAGATCTCGTCCGGCTCCGGCAACCGCCCGACGCCCGAGTCGACACCCGTCAGCCGGCCCACGGCGGGATCGAGGACGACGTAGCCGCGCTCCCGCAGCGTCCGGACATTGGCCTGAGTGGCGGCGTTCTCCCACATCTCGGTGTGCATGGCCGGCGCGAACACGACCGGCGCACGCGACGCCAGCAGCGTCGTGCTGAGCAGGTCGTCGGCCAACCCGTGCGCGGCCTTGGCCAGCATGTTGGCCGTGGCCGGAGCAACGACAATGAGGTCTGCCTGCTGGCCGACTCGGACGTGCTGCACGGAGTCGACGTTGTCGAAGACCTCCGTGGAGACGGGACGGCCTGACAACGCTTCCCAGGTCGCGGCGCCGACGAAGTTCAGGGCCGCCGCCGTGGGCACGACGGTGACGCGGTCGCCAGATTCGGTGAAGAGCCGCAGCAGGCTGGCGGCCTTGTACGCTGCGATACCGCCAGAAACCCCGAGAACGATCTCTCGAGGAACCTTGCGCTGGGACTCGCTCACGCTTCCTCCCGCAGTGAAGGGATCAGGCTTGTTCCGGCTCGATGTCTTCCACGGTCAGCAGATCGCCGGCGATCTCCCGCAGGGCAATGGACAGCGGCTTCTCCTGCACGTGCGTCTCGAGAAGCGGGCCGACGTATTCGAGCAGGCCCTCGCCCAGCTGTGAGTAGTAGGCGTTGATCTGCCGCGCCCGCTTGGCGCTGTAAAGCACCAGTTTGTACTTGGAATCGGCCTTCTCCAGCAGATCGTCAATGGGCGGGTTGGTGATGCCCTCGGCGACGGAGCGGGTCGTGGTCACGGGAAACCTCACATCAGGGGTTCAAGAGTTGCGGGAGTCGGCAGATGTGCCGAACCTCAGAAAGTCTACCAACTCGGCCGCTGCCGTTGCGACGTCGTCGTTGACGATCGTCACGTCGAACTCGTTCATGGCGGCAAGCTCGACTTCGGCGGTTCGCAAGCGACGGGCCCGCTCCTCCGGGTCTTCGGTGCCTCGACCGACCAGCCGACGCTCCAATTCATCGTGGCTGGGCGGCGCCAGAAACACGAGGAGGGCGTCGGGCACGTGCTCTCGAACCTGACGCGCGCCCTGGATGTCGATCTCCAACAAGACCGGACGCCCCGACGCCAAGTGCTCCTCGACAGCGCTTCGACGCGTCCCGTAGCGCGCGACCCCATGGACCTCAGCCCACTCGAGCAGGTCTCCGTCGGCGATCAGCCGGTCAAATTCGGCATCGTCGACAAAGACGTAGTCGACGCCATCGACCTCGCCAGGCCGGGGCCGCCGCGTGGTGACGGAGACCGAGACCCACACGTCCGGGAAGTCAGAACGCACCCGAGCAGCGACTGTGCCCTTGCCGACCGCAGTGGGACCGGCGAGGACAACCAGCCGCTTCGAGCTCGCCTGGGCTATTTGTCGCCCTTGCCGAACTCGCGCAGCAGTGCCTGGATCTGGTTCACACCCAGGCCTCGCAGACGACGACTTTCGGCGATGCCAATGCGATCCATGATCTCCTTCGCACGCACCTTGCCGACGCCTGGCAGCGACTGCAGGAGATCCCTGACCTTGAGTTTGGCGATGATCTCGTTGACCTTCGACTCGTTGATCACGTCGGCGAGTGAAGCACCGGAGTTCTTCAGCCGGTTCTTGACCTCGGCACGCAGTCGACGGGCCTGGGCGGCCTTTTCCAGAGCTGCCTGACGCTGTTCGGGCGTCAAGATGGGGAGAGCCACAACTTCACCTTCCTGTCCGGCGACACCGGTGGTGTCACCTGCATGCTGTCACGAGTCCGCCTAGGAGAGCGTGATCTCACACTCGTCCTTGACATTTTTCACCACTGCCTTCCTTTCGTCAGCGGTGTTGTTGAACGCCTCATATGCGGTGTTCAGCAGCTTCAACTTCTCTGGCGGAACCTGGGTGAGCTTGTCGTCGACGAGCATGTCCTCGAGGCTGATGCCGGCTCGGCGCTGCGCCTTGACGACGTCGCTCGTGACGTCGGCGAGCTTGGTCCAGTCCTTGCGAACCGTCGGCGGCGCCAAGTTGGCGACGGTCCGAAAGGCACGCGCGTACGACAAGTAAGCGGCGTTGGTGCGCTTTTCCCCCAACGAGTTGAGCGCGACCTGGTTGTCCTCAACGGCCTTGCAGTACTCGCTCTGGCCACAGCCGGTCAGAGTCGCCAGCAAGATCGCCGCACCAGCGATTCCGGTGGCGGTACGACCTCGTGGTCGGGACATCGGCACGTGTGAGACTCCGTCGGTTACCCGTCAGTTTTGAGAGACCCTACAAGTTCGGCGTTGAGTGTCGTGGCAGACCCGCGCAGCGCGTCGGCATCGGGTCCGGCGGCGAGTACGCCGCGTGAGGTGGAGACGATGATTCGGTCCAGGACGCCGGAGAACAGGCGCCGTACATCATCGAGAGTGCCGCCTTGCGCACCGAAGCCCGGAACGAGCAGCGGCCCGTTGATGTCGAGGTCCTCGGCCGTGGAGCCAATGGTCGCGCCGACGACGGCGCCGTACGAACCCATCGGTGCTGCGGCGCCGTTGAGCGTCCGGAGGTCGTTGAGGATCGCACCGGCAACCGTCTGACCGGTGTCGCCGATCGCCTGCTGAACAGCCGGTGCTTCCGGATTGGAGGTCAGCGCGAGGACGAAGACGCCGGCGTCGTTGCGTTCAGCGACACCGAAGAACGGGTCGAGCGCCCCGAACCCGAGGAATGGGCTCACGGTGATTGCGTCGGCGCCGAGCGGACTGTCCTCGTCGAGGTAGGCGTCCGCGTACGCCGCTGCCGTACTGCCGATGTCGCCGCGCTTCACGTCGAGGATGACCAGGGTCCCGGTGTGGCGTAGTCCGGCGATCGTGTCTTCCAGCACCCGGACGCCAGCCGACCCGAATCGCTCGAAGAAGGCCGACTGCGGCTTGACGAAGCCGACGTGGCCGGCGAACGCCTCGACACAGATTGCAGCGAACCGCTCGAGTCCGTGGAGGTCGTCGCCGACCCCCCAGTCCTCGAGCAGGGATGCGTGCGGGTCGATGCCGACACAGACCGGGCCGTACGCGTCGAGCGCCGCGCGCGTCCGCGAACCAAAGCTCATCTAGCTGTACCTGCTTCGGAACGGCCGGCCTCGATCCGCCCTTCATTGATGCGCACCGCCCACTCCTGGAGTGACGCGACTTCGATCGTCTGCGCGCGTAGCGCCTCGATGCCCTGAACGGCGGCGCCGAGCCCCTGCACGGTCGTGAGGCTCGGGATGCCCTCGCTGATCGCGGCGGTCCGGATCTCGTAGCCGTCGAGTCGTGCATGTGCGCCCGAGGCCACACCGTGCGGGGTGTTGATGATCAGTTGGACACCCTGCTCCCGAATCTTGTCGACGACGGTCGAGCGCTGGTCGCCGTCGGGTTCCTCCCACAGCTTGCGAAGGACTGTCACGGGCACGCCGTTGCGACGCAGCACCGAGGCGGTTCCGCTGGTGGCCAAAATCTCGAAACCCATGTCAGCGAGTCGCTTGACCGGCCAAATCATGTGCCGCTTGTCGCGGTTGGCCACCGAGACGAAGACTGCCCCCTCGGTCGGCAGGGCATTCATGGCACCGGCCTCCGCCTTGGCGAACGCGACACCGAATCCGGAATCGATGCCCATGACCTCACCGGTTGAGCGCATCTCCGGGCCGAGCACGGTGTCGACGTAGGAGCCCTCGTACGTGCGGAATCGGTTGAACGGCATGACGGCTTCCTTGACCGCGACTGGCGCGGTGCCGGGCAGTTCGCCGCCGTCGGTCTCCGGCAGGACGCCGGCCGCGCGCAAGTCGGCGATCGTCTCCCCCAGCATGACGCGCGCCGCCGCCTTCGCCAGCGGTGTCGCCGTCGCCTTCGACACGAACGGCACGGTGCGTGAGGCGCGAGGATTGGCCTCGAGGACGTAGAGGACGTCGCCGGCCAGCGCGAACTGGATGTTGATCAGGCCGCGAACGCCGACGCCGGCGGCAATGGCCCGTGTCGACTCACGGATGCGGCCAATCTCCTCGCTGCCCAGCGTGATCGGCGGGAGCGCGCAGGCGGAGTCGCCAGAGTGCACGCCGGCCTCCTCGATGTGCTCCATGACGCCGCCGAGGAACAGGTCGGTGCCGTCGAAGAGCGCGTCGACATCGATCTCGACCGCGTCGTCGAGGAACCGGTCGACCAAGACGGGTCGGTCCTCGTCGATCTCCGTGGCCCGTTCGATGTAGTCCTTGAGGCTCGGCTCGTCGTAGACGATCTCCATGCCGCGCCCACCGAGGACGTAGGACGGCCGAACGAGCACCGGGTACCCGATCTCCTCGGCGATGGCGCGCGCGCCCTCGTACGTAGTCGCCGTCCCGTGCTTGGGCGCCGGGACACCGGCCTCGCCGATGATGCGACCGAACTCGCCGCGATCCTCTGCAAGGTCAATTGCGCTGGGCGAGGTTCCCACGATGGGGACTCCGGCGGCCTCCAGCCCACGCGCCAGGCCAAGCGGAGTCTGCCCGCCGAGCTGGACGAGGACGCCCGCGATCGGCCCGGCCTGCTCTTCGGCGTGGACGACTTCGAGCACGTCCTCGAGCGTCAGCGGCTCGAAGTAGAGCCGATCAGATGTGTCGTAGTCGGTCGAGACCGTCTCGGGGTTGCAGTTGACCATGATGGTCTCGTAGCCGACCTCGCTGAGCGAGAGCGCCGCGTGAACGCACGAGTAGTCGAACTCGATGCCTTGACCGATGCGGTTCGGGCCGGAGCCCAGAATGATGACCGCGGGCTTCTTCCGCGGCTCGACTTCGGTCTCCTCGTCGTAGGACGAGTAGTGGTACGGCGTCTTTGCCGCGAACTCCGCAGCACACGTGTCGACGGTCTTGTAGACCGGCCGGACACCCGTTGCCCACCGAGCGGCCCGTACCTCGGCCTCGGAGATGCCACGCAGGCCGGCGATCTGCTCGTCGCTCAGGCCATGCCGCTTGGCCCATCGGAGGACCGTCTCGTCGAGTTCCGGGGCGTCAGCGGTCTTCAGCGCCACCTCGTGGACGAGCACGAGCTGGTCGAGAAACCACGGATCGATCGAAGTCGCATCGAAGAGTTCCTCGACCGTGGCGCCGGCTCGGATGGCCTCCAGGACGAGCCTGATGCGACCGTCGTGCGGGCGGCTGATCGCCTCGAGGAGCTCGTCCTTTGACCGCGGCGGAATGGCCCACGTGAAGGTGCTGCCCTTCTTCTCGAGCGACCGCAGTGCTTTGCCCAACGCTTCGGTGAAGTTGCGTCCGATGGCCATAGCCTCGCCCACCGACTTCATGTGGGTCGTGAGAGTGTCGTCGGCGGCGGGGAACTTCTCGAAGGCGAACCGAGGCACCTTCACCACGACGTAGTCGAGGGTCGGCTCGAAGCTGGCCGGTGTTGAGCCCCCCTCAGGTCGCACAGAGATGTCGTTCGGGATCTCGTCGAGGGTGTAGCCGATGGCGACCTTCGCCGCGATCTTCGCGATCGGGAAGCCGGTTGCCTTCGACGCCAGCGCCGACGAGCGCGAGACGCGCGGGTTCATCTCGATGACAACGATGCGGCCGTCCTCTGGGTTCACGGCGAATTGGATGTTGCAGCCGCCGGTGTCGACCCCGACCTCGCGGATGACGCCGATCGCGATGTTGCGCAGGCGCTGGAACTCGACGTCGGTCAGCGTCATCGCCGGCGCCACCGTGATCGAGTCGCCGGTGTGGACGCCCATGGGGTCGAAGTTCTCGATGGAGCACACGATCACGACGTTGTCGGCACGGTCGCGCATGACCTCGAGCTCGTACTCCTTCCACCCGAGGATCGACTCCTCGAGGAGCACTTCGGTCGTGGGGCTGAGGGCGAGCCCGGAGCCGGCGATGCGGTGCAGGTCCTCCGCGTTGTACGCAAGGCCTGAACCGCTGCCGCCCATCGTGTACGACGGCCGGACGACCACCGGATAGCCGAGCTCCTCGACCGCTGCGAGGCAGTCGTCCATGGAGTGGCAGATCGCCGAGGCCGCGACTTCAGCGCCCCATTCGGCCGGAAGCTGCTCGACGATCCGCTTGAAGGACTCGCGGTTCTCGCCCTTCTCGATCGCCTCGATTGAGGCGCCGATGAGCTCGACGCCGTACTTCTCCAAGACGCCCGCCGCGTCCAGTGCGATGGCCGTGTTGAGCGCGGTTTGGCCACCGAGCGTCGCCAGCAGGGCGTCGGGGCGCTCCTTGGCGATGACCTTCTCGACGAACTCGGGCGTGATCGGCTCGACATACGTCGCGTCGGCGAACTCCGGGTCGGTCATGATCGTCGCCGGGTTCGAGTTGACCAGGACGACGCGGATGCCCTCTTCGCGCAGGACGCGGCACGCTTGGGTGCCGGAATAGTCAAACTCGCAGGCCTGGCCGATGACGATCGGCCCTGAACCGATGACCAGAACCGAACTGATGTCAGTGCGCTTTGGCATTACTTCTTGTTCTCCTCGAGGAGCTCGACGAAGCGATCAAACAGGTAGGCGGCGTCGTGCGGGCCGGCCGCCGCCTCCGGGTGGTACTGGACGCTGAAGCCCGGCTGCTCCAGCAGCGCAAGCCCTTCGACGCAGTTGTCGTTGAGGTTGACGTGGGTGACGCGCGCGGCGCCGAACGGAGTGTCGAAGGTCCCAGTGATTGGCGCGTCAACAGCGAAGCCGTGGTTGTGGGCGGTGACTTCGACCTTGCCGGTCGTCAGGTCTTGGACCGGCTGGTTGATGCCCCGGTGCCCGTAACCCAGCTTGTAGGTGCCCCGGCCAAGCGCGCGACCGAAGATCTGGTTGCCCAGGCAGATCCCGAAGAAGGGGATCTTGCGCTCGAGCACACTTTGCAGCAGCGCGACCTCGTGGTCGGCGGTACTGGGATCCCCCGGTCCGTTGGACAGGAATACGCCATCCGGCGCCCCTCTGTCGGCACCGACGGCGAGAACATCGTCGAGCGTTGACGTCGACGGCAGCACGTGCACCTCGATATCGCGTTCGGCCATCAGCCTCGGCGTCATGCCCTTGATGCCCAGGTCGAGGGCTGCGACGGTGAACCGCCTCTCCCCCTGCGCCGGGACGACGTACGTCTCGGGCGTGGTCACGTCAGCCAGGAAGTTCGAGCCGGCCATCGTCGGTGCAGCGTTGACCGCGGCGACGAGGTCGTCGACCGACCGGCCCTCGGACGACACCGCCGCACGCATGGTGCCGCGATCGCGCAGGTGCCGCGTCAGGGCCCGGGTGTCGATCCCACTGATCCCGACGATCCCGTTGTCGGCCAGCAGGTGGTCGAGGCTGTGGTTCGAGCGCCAGCTGCTGCGGACCCGCGACGGATCGCGCACGACGTAGCCGTCGACCCAGACTCGGCGTGACTCGAAGTCCTCGTCGTTGACACCGGTGTTGCCGATGTGCGGTGCGGTCTGGACCACGATCTGCCCGCGGTACGACGGGTCGGTGAGCGTCTCCTGGTAGCCCGTCATACCGGTGGCGAAGACGATCTCGGCGATCGTCGTGCCGGTGGCGCCGTACGACTCGCCACGGAACGTGCGGCCGTCTTCAAGGACCAGAACGGCCTCAGTCATTCGTCTTCTTTCCTCGTAGGTAGGTTGCGACTACCCGCCCGGGAAGCTTGAGCCCGGCGTAGGGCGTATTGCGAGACAACGACGCGGTCTCGGCCGGATCGACGACCCGGGTGGCCGTCGGGTCGTACAGGACGAGGTTCGCCGGCTCACCGGCCGCAAGCGGACGACCGTGGTCGGCGACACGGCCGATCTCAGCCGGCTTCGTCGACATTCGGTCGGCCACCTGCGCCCAGGTCAGCCGGCCGGTGTCGACCATCGTCTGCTGGACGATCGACAGAGCCGTTTCGAGACCGAGCATTCCGAACGCCGCGGCGTCCCACTCGCACTCCTTGTCCTCCATGGGGTGCGGGGCGTGATCGGTGGCCACGATGTCGATCGTCCCGTCGGCCAGGCCCTCACGAACAGCCTCGACATCGTCGGCCGACCGCAGCGGTGGGTTGACCTTGTAGATCGGGTCGTAACTGCGAACGAGGTCGTCGGTGAGAAGCAGGTGGTGTGGCGTGACCTCGGCCGTGACGTTGATGCCGCGGCCCTTGGCCCACCGGACGATCTCGACCGAGCCGCGGGTCGACAAGTGGCAGACGTGCAGGCGGGAGCCGACGTGGTCGGCCAGCAGGACATCGCGGGCGATGATCGCCTCCTCGGCGACCGCCGGCCAGCCGGTGAGCCCGAGCTCGCCAGACAGCTGGCCTTCGTTCATCTGCGCGCCTTCGGTGAGCCGCGGCTCCTGCGCGTGTTGCGCGACCACGCCGTCGAACGCCTTGACGTATTCGAGCGCCCGGCGCATCAGCACGGCATCGGAGACGCACTTACCGTCGTCGGAAAAAACCCGAACGCGGGCCACCGAGTCGGCCATGGCGCCGAGTTCGGCCAGGCGCTCCCCCGCCAGTCCGACAGTTACCGCGCCGATCGGCTGGACATCGCAGTACCCGGCATCCCGGCCGAGACGCCAGACCTGCTCGACGACGCCGGCGGTGTCGGCGACAGGATCAGTGTTGGCCATCGCATGGACGCAGGTGTAACCGCCGTTAGCGGCCGCCAAGCTGCCGGTTCGCACCGTCTCGGCGTCTTCGCGGCCCGGTTCGCGTAGATGCGTGTGCAGGTCGACGAGGCCGGGGAGAAGCAGCAGTCCGTTCGCGTCGACCGTCGAGGCGGCGCTGAGCTCCTCGCCGATCTCGGCGATGCGGCCGTCCTCGATCAGGACATCAGCCACTCGCTCGCCGAGCAGGTTGGCGTTCTTGAGAACGGTGCTGGTCACTCTTCTCCCTCAGTCTCTTGCGCTGGCTCTTGGGCACCGCCAAGGAGCAGGTACAGGACGGCCATCCGCACGGCGACGCCGTTGGTGACCTGTTCGACGATCACCGAGCGGCCGGAGTCAGCGACGTCAGCCGTGATCTCCATGCCACGGTTCATCGGCCCGGGGTGCATGACGATCGCATGGTCCGGCATCCGGTTCATCCGCGCCTGATCGAGTCCGTAGCGCCGGCTGTACTCGCGGGCGCTCGGGAAGTACGACGCATTCATGCGCTCCCGCTGAACGCGCAGCATCATGACGGCGTCGGACTTCTCCACGGCAGTGTCCAGGGAATAGGACGTCGTGACCGGCCAGTTCTCGACGCCGATCGGCAACAGAGTCGGCGGGGCCACCAACGTGACCTCGGCCCCGAGGGTGGCGAGCAACAGGGCGTTGGATCGGGCCACCCGGCTGTGCAGGACGTCGCCGACGATCGTGATGCTCTTGCCGGCCAGGTCACCGAGGTGGCGGCGCATCGTGAAGGCATCCAGCAAGGCCTGCGTCGGATGCTCATGCATCCCGTCGCCGGCGTTGATGACAGCGCCGTCGGTCCACGCCAGGTGTGCCAGCCGGTGCGGAGCGCCACTCGCGTGATGTCTGATGATGACGGCGTCTGCACCCATGGCCTGCAGGGTCATCGCCGTGTCCTTGAGGCTCTCGCCCTTGGACACACTTGAGCCTTTGGCCGAGAAGTTGATGACGTCGGCGCTGAGCCGCTTGGCCGCTGCCTCGAACGAGATGCGGGTACGGGTCGAGTCCTCGAAGAACAGGTTGACGACCGTACGGCCGCGCAGCGTCGGCAGCTTCTTGATCGGGCGCTGGGCGACCGCCAGCAGCTCGTCGGCGGTGTCCAGGATGTGGAGAGCATCGTCGCGGCTGAGGTCGCCAGCGCTCAACAGGTGCTTCACTCGGAACCACCGCCCACGATCGTTACACCGTCGGCGTCGTCGGTCTCGGCCAACCGCACGCGCACCTGCTCCGACAGCGACGTCGGCAGGTTCTTGCCGACGAAGTCGGCTCGGATCGGCAGTTCGCGGTGTCCTCGGTCGACCAGGACGGCCAGCTGGACCGCGCGCGGCCGGCCGACGTCGTTGAGCGCGTCGAGCGCCGCGCGGATCGTGCGGCCCGAGAAGAGGACGTCGTCGATGAGAACGACGATCTTGTCGTCGACATCGTCCGGGATGTCAGTGTGCTCGAGGGACCGCGCGGGCCGCAGGCGCAGATCGTCGCGATACATGGTCACGTCGAGCGCGCCGGCCGTGATCGGATGTCCTTCGACCTCGCTCATCCGCTTGGCGATTCGCTGGGCCAGGTTGACGCCCCGCGTGGGGATGCCGAGCAGCAGCAGATCAGCCGAACCGCGGTTGCGCTCGAGGATCTCGTGCGTGATGCGGGTCAGAGCTCGGGTGATGTCGGGGCCGTCAAGAACGATCCTGGAAGGACCGGAGGCACCTGCGTCGCTTGCCGGGTTGTTGGCAGACTCAGCCATCCCGACCTCCTTCTCCGCCTCACGGGACGGCCGTTAAAGGATGTCGCTTACTTGTCGTCAACCATAACAGGCCACGACTGTCGGACGCGAAGCGTACGTTCGCAGTCATGGCAGTGCACAAGGCATCCGCGGCGGCCGACGCACGACGCTTCACCGACATTCCAAACATCGGCCCGGCCATGGCCAAGGACTTCCACGTGCTCGGCCTCAGCCAGCCGTCCGACCTCGCCGGCCAGGATCCGTACGCCCTCTACGACGAGGTGTGCGAACGCACCGGCACGCGTCAGGACCCTTGCGTCCTCGACACGTTCATCGCGGCGGTTCGCTTCATGGAGGGATCCCCGCCGCTGCCGTGGTGGCACTACACCGCCGAGCGCAAGCAAACCCTTACCCGGGAGTAACAGAACCTCTGCATACGTGCAGGTCGGAACGGGAGTAGCCTCAGGGTCCGTGGCCACCCCAGCAAACGTAGAACCGCGCCTCGTAGAAGACTCCCGAGCCGCCCGGACCACGATCGCCCTGAAGGTATTGATGGCCGTCAGTGGGCTCATCTTCATCGGGTTCGTCTTCGGGCACATGTACGGCAACCTCAAGGCCTTCGCCGGGCACGACGCCTTCAACGAATACGCCGAGCATCTGCGGACCCTCGGGACGCCGATCCTCCCCCACGGCGGCTTCCTGTGGATCGCCCGAACGGTGCTCATCCTCGCGCTCGTGACGCACGTCGTCACCGGCCTGAAGCTGTGGCGTCGGGCCAGGCAGGCCCGCACCGTCAGGTACCAGGTCAAGAAGCACACCGGTGCCATTCCGGCCAGCCTGATCCTGCGCTGGGCAGGCGTCGCGATCTTCTTGTTCCTCATCTGGCACCTGCTGCATTTCACGATCGTGAAGATCGACGTCTCCGGCACCGGCGTTGAGGTCCACGACCCGTACGCCCTCATGGTCGCGTCGTTCGAAGTCTGGTGGATGACACTCATCTACCTCGCCGCCCTAACCATGCTGGGTGCCCACCTGCACCACGGGTTCTGGGCTGCGTGCCAGACGCTGGGCTTCAACGGCAGCGCACGCGCGCGCGCCACCTCGCGCCGGTTCTCGCTGGTCCTCGCACTCGTCATCACCGTCGGCTTCGCGGCCGTCCCGGCGGCCGTCCTGCTCGGCATCATCGAGAAGTAAGGGAGCCCCGCCACATGACCGATATGCCGGACTCGACCTTCACGCACCACGAATCGAAACTCGGTGAGGGGCACGAACCGACCGACGACGCCGCCGGGTACTACACGCTCGGTGCAGCCCCTGGCGGACACCAAGTCGCCGGGCGGCCCGATCAGCGAACGCTGGCAAACTCGCAAGTTCGAGGCTCGGCTGGTCAACCCGGCCAACCGACGCAAGCTGAGCATCATCATCGTCGGCACCGGTCTGGCCGGCGGTTCCGCTGCCGCGACGCTCGGCGAAGCGGGCTACAACGTCAAGTCGTTCTGCTACCAGGACACGCCGCGCCGCGCACACTCGATCGCCGCTCAGGGTGGCATCAACGCGGCGAAGAACTACAAGGAGGACGGCGACTCGGTTCACCGGCTCTTCTACGACACGGTCAAGGGCGGCGACTACCGCTCGCGTGAGTCGAACGTGTACCGCCTGGCCGAGGTCAGCACCAACATCATCGACCAGTGCGTCGCGCAGGGTGTCCCGTTCGCCCGCGAGTACGGCGGGCTCCTCGACAACCGCTCGTTCGGCGGCGTCCAGGTCTCCCGGACGTTCTACGCTCGCGGTCAAACCGGCCAGCAGCTCCTGATCGGCGCGTACCAAGCGCTCGAGCGTCAGGTGAAGGCCGGCACCGTCCAGACCTTCACCCGGCACGAGATGCTAGAACTGATCGTCGTCGACGGGAAGGCCCGCGGAATCATCGCCCGCGACATGGTGACCGGCGAGATCGAGACCCACCTCGCCGACGTCGTCGTCCTTGCCTCCGGCGGCTATGGCAACGTCTTCTACCTGTCCACGAACGCGATGGGCTGCAATGTCACCGCGTCGTGGCGCGCACATCGCAAGGGCGCCTACTTCGGCAACCCGTGCTACACACAGATCCACCCGACCTGCATCCCGGTGACCGGTTCGCACCAGTCGAAGCTGACGCTGATGAGCGAGTCACTGCGCAACGACGGCCGGATCTGGGTACCGAAGAGCGCCGCCGACTGCGACAAGGATCCACGATCTATTGCTGAGGAAGACCGGGACTACTACTTGGAACGGATTTACCCGTCGTTCGGCAACCTGGTCCCCCGCGACATCGCCTCGCGGGCCGCGAAGTACCAGTGCGACGACGGTCGCGGTGTCGGCCCGAAGGTCGACGGCGTGCGCCGGGGCGTCTATCTCGACTTCGCCGATGCCATCGAGCGGCTCGGCCGCGACGCCATCGAGGAGAAGTACGGGAACCTGTTCGACATGTACGCCCGGATCACCGGGGAGAACCCGTACGAGGTGCCTATGCGCATCTACCCCGCCGTCCACTACGTCATGGGCGGCGTGTGGGTCGACTACGACCTGATGAGCACCATCCCCGGACTCTTCGTGACCGGCGAGGCCAACTTCTCCGATCACGGCGCGAACCGTCTCGGCGCCTCTGCACTGATGCAGGGTCTGGCCGACGGCTATTTCGTCCTGCCGCACACGATCCGCGACTACCTTGCGGACGCGCCGTTCCCGGAGATCCCTTCCGACCACCCGGAGGTCGTGGCCGCCGAGGAAGCCGTGACGCAGCGGATCGAGCACTTCATGACCGTGAACGGCACCCGCAGCGTGGATTCGTACCACCGCGAGCTCGGCCACATCATGTGGGAGTACTGCGGCATGGAACGCACCGCCGAGGGCCTGCAGAAGGCGATCGATCTCATCCGCACGCTCAAGGACGACTTCTACCGAAACGTGAAGGTGCTCGGCACTGCCGATTCACTCAACCAGTCGCTCGAGAAGGCCGGCCGCGTCGCCGACTTCCTCGAGCTCGGCGAGTTGATGTGCATCGACGCCCTCAACCGGCGTGAATCCTGCGGCGGGCACTTCCGCGGCGAATCACAGACCGAGGACGGCGAGGCGCTGCGCCACGACGACCAGTTCGCGTACGTCTCGGCGTGGGAGTTCGCCGGCGACGGAAATCCGCCCGTTCTGCACAAGGAAGACCTGGTCTACACCGCCATCGAGATGAAGCAGAGGTCGTACAAGTGAAGGTCACGCTCAACATCTGGCGTCAGGCCGATGCATCGGCCAAGGGCAAGATGCACACGTACGAGCTGGACAGCGTCTCCGCGGACATGTCGTTCCTGGAGATGCTCGACGTCCTCAACGAGCAACTCAACGACGCCGGCGAAGAGCCCATCGCGTTCGACTCCGACTGCCGTGAGGGCATCTGCGGCATGTGCGGCCTGATGATCAACGGCGAGCCGCACGGTCCCGAGGTGACCACGACCTGCCAGTTGCACATGCGCTCGTTCAAGGACGGCGACAAGATCACGATCGAGCCGTGGCGCTCGACGGCCTTCCCAGTGCTCAAAGACCTGTGCGTGGACCGATCCGCCTTCGATCGGATCATCCAGCAGGGCGGCTATATCTCGGTCAACACCGGTGCGGCGCCGGAGGCGCACTCGGTCCAGGTCCCCAAGGACGCCGCCGACCGTGCGTTCGACGTCGCCACCTGTATCGGCTGCGGCGCGTGCGTCGCGGCCTGTCCCAACGGCTCGGCATCGCTGTTCATGGGTGCCAAGATCACCCACCTCGGCGAGCTCCCACAGGGCCAGGCCGAGCGGGAACACCGGGTCGTCAACATGGTGGCCCAGCACGATCACGAGGGCTTCGGCGCCTGCACGAACATCGGTGAGTGCACGGCTGCGTGCCCGAAGGAGATCCCCCTCGACGTCATCGCCCAGATGAACCGGGACCTGTTGACCGCACTGCGCCACGGGCTCTGACCGGCCACGACTGACCCCGCAGCGGGTCTACGTTGCCACCATGGCAACCGGGGAGCCCATGGTCTCGCTGCAAGGCGTGCAGAAGTGGTTCGGCGAGCTCCACGTCCTGCAGGACATCAATCTGGACGTGGCCCACGGCGAAGTCGTCGTGCTCATCGGGCCGTCCGGCTCAGGCAAATCGACGCTGTGCCGCACGATCAACCGGCTCGAGACAATCGACGAGGGCACTATCCTCATCGACGGCCAGAAGCTGCCCGAGGAGGGCAAGGGACTCGCCCAGCTCCGGGCCGATGTCGGCATGGTGTTCCAGTCCTTCAATCTGTTCGCGCACAAGACCGTGCTCGAGAACGTCACAGTCGGACCGATCAAGGTGCGCAAGGCCTCCCGCAAGGACGCCGAGGCCAAAGCACACGAACTGCTGGAGCGCGTCGGGGTCGACGGTCAGGCGGCGAAGTACCCGGCGCAGCTTTCCGGCGGCCAGCAACAGCGGGTCGCCATTGCCCGGGCGCTGGCGATGAGCCCGAAGGTGATGCTGTTCGACGAACCGACCTCGGCGCTCGATCCGGAAATGATCAAGGAAGTCCTCGACACGATGGTCGACCTCGCCAAGCAGGGCATGACGATGATCGTGGTCACCCACGAGATGGGGTTCGCCCGCACGGCCGCGCAGCGGGTGCTGTTCATGGCCGACGGCCGCATCGTCGAGCAGAACTCGCCTGAGCAGTTCTTCACCAATCCACAGTCGGACCGCGCCAAGGACTTCCTGTCCAAGATCCTCAAGCACTGACCACCAGAAAGGACACATCATGCGTTTGCGAATGGCTGCCCTGGGGGCGGTCGCCACTTTGATCCTTGCCGGTTGCGGCAACGCCGGCGAGGAGGGCATGAACCCAATCGACAACAAGGTCGACGAGAACGCCGCAAGCAAGTTCAAGGCGGGCACGGCGATGGCTGATCTCGCCAAAGCGGGCAAGGTCAAGATCGGCGTGAAGTTCGACCAGCCCGGCCTCGGCTTCAAGCGTGCCGGTCAGGACACGCCGACCGGCTTCGACGTCGAGATGGGCAAGCTTCTTGCGGCCAAGCTCGGCATTCCCGCAGACGACGTGCAGTGGGTTGAGACGATCTCGGACAATCGCGAGCCGTTCCTGCAGAAGGGCACCGTCGACTTCGTCATCGCGTCGTACTCGATCACCGACGAACGCCGCAAGGTCGTCGGCCAAGCCGGTCCCTACTACGTGACCGGCCAACAGCTCCTCGTCAAGAAGGGAAGCGACATCAAGAGCGTTGCCGACGTCAAGGGCAAGCAAGTCTGCTCGGTCACGGGGTCGACCTCACTCGAACAGATCGAGGCCAAGGGCGCGACTGGCCGCGGCTTCGAGACGTACTCCCAGTGTCGCGACCAGGTCCTTGATGGCGCCGTCGAAGCAATGACGACCGACGGCTCGATCCTGCTCGGCTATGCCGCGGAGAACCCGGACGAGCTCGAGGTCGTCGGTGAACCCTTCTCCGAAGAGCGGTACGGCGTCGGCTACAACAAGGACAAGCCGGAACTGTGCCCGTTCATCGTTGACACCCTGACCGGAGCGCAGAAGGACGGCGATTGGGCCAAGGCGTTCGAAGCCACCCTCGGCAAGTCGGGCGTGGACACACCGGAGCCGCCGAAGATGGACCCCTGCCCGTAGGACCGAACGCTTAACACCGCGAGAAGGAGGTCAGCGTGCAGGTACTCATCGACAACGCTGGCCTTCTTCTTGCCGCGTTCTGGATGACGCTGAAGTTGCTCGTGATCGCCGGGCTGCTGTCACTGGCGTGGGGCACCGTGCTGGCAGCCATGCGAGTCGGACCGGTCCGGGTACTCAGTCTCGCCGGTGGTCTATACGTGACCCTGTTCCGCAACACGCCCCTGCTCATCATCCTGCTGCTGATCTTCTTCGGGCTTCCCAAGGTCGGGATCACGTGGGGCTACTTCTGGCCGAACATCATCGCCCTGACGCTCTACACGTCGTGCTTCGTGTGTGAGGCGCTGCGCTCCGGCGTCAACTCGATCCCGCTCGGCCAGGCCGAGGCCTCACGATCACTGGGCATGACATTCGGCCAGTCGATGCAGCAAGTGATCCTGCCGCAGGCATTTCGCGCCGTGGTGCCGCCGCTGGCGAGCGTGCTCATCGCACTGACGAAGAACACATCGCTCGTGGCCATCTTCGGCCTGCCCGATCTCACCGCCCGCATGAAGGACCTACTCACTGATCACGCCAGCGAGCTGCTGTGGATCTTCTTCGGTGTCGCGCTGGCCTACGTGCTGATCGTCGAGGTTCTCTCGCTGATCGCGACCCTCATCGAACGACGATGGCGGGTGGCGTGACATGGCAGCTTCAGTCCTGTTCGACGCCCCGGGGCCCAAGACACGCGCCCGGCATCGGCTCTACGCCGTCATCTCGACCGTCGCCCTCGCCGGCTTCGGCGCAATCGTCCTATGGCGTCTGTGGGTTGCGGGCCAGTTCGATCCGGACCTGTGGGAGCCATTCGTCACGCCGCGCATCGTCAAGGCGCTGCTGTGGGGCCTGGGCCAGACGCTGATGATGGCGGTGGTGGCCGTGCTGGGCGCCGTTGTGCTCGGCTTCGTCCTGGGCATCTCCAAGCTGTCCGACCATGCGCTGGTTCGTTGGCCGTCCTGGATCGTCGTGGAGTTCTTCCGGGCGGTGCCGCTGTTCATGCTCATCATCGGCACGTGGTACCTGCTGGGGCCACAGCCCGGCGGCAATGGCTACTGGGCCGTCGTGATCGGCCTGTGGCTCTACAACGGGTCGGTGATCGCAGAGATCACCCGGGCCGGTATCGGGGCGCTGCCGAAGGGCCAAGCGGAAGCCGCCTATGCGCTCGGGATGCGCAAGACCACGGTCATGCAGGTGATCCTGCTGCCGCAAGCCGTGAAGATCATGCTGCCGGCAATCATCAGTCAGTCCATCGTGGCCTTGAAGGACACCAGCCTCGGCTACGCCGTCCTCGCCCCCGGCTTGACCTTCATTGGCAAGCAGGTGTTCGGGGAGTTCCGCAACATCATCCCGACGGCGCTCGTCATGGCGGCGACGTACATCGTGTTGAACTTGCTGCTCACCTGGCTGGCCACGTGGGCGCAGAAGCGCTATGCCGGCGAGCGCAAGGTCGACGTCACGGTCGTCGCCGCAGGGCTCGCGAACGCACCATCAGGCCCGACTGCACCCGGGGCACCATAAATATCCGATGTCGATAGGCCCACCCGCGCGGCATTCCGCCAGTCTCGACCTCTGAACGAGTAATTTGCTCCCATGGTCCGAGGGGTAGTCCGACTGGTCGGGGTTGGCATGGTCGCCGCGTTGCTCGTGGCCGGCTGCGAGGGAAGCGGCGACAGCACGTCCCAAACAGAGCGCGTCGACATCTCTGTCGACCCGAATGCGGCCACCCGGTTTGCGAAGTCGAGTCGCATGTACACGCTCGCCACCTCAGGCACCGTCAGGATCGGCGTGAAGTTTGATCAGCCCGGCCTGGGACAGAAGCCGACAGGCGAGGACATCCCGGTGGGCTTCGACATCGACATCGCGCGGATGCTCGCCGCCAAGCTCGGCATTCCCACCGAGAAGGTTCAGTGGATCGAAACCGAGTCCGAAGTTCGCGAGAAGTACCTGCGCAAGGGCATGGTTGACTTCGTCGTCGCGTCCTACTCGCTGAGTGACGATCGGCGCAAGGTTGTCGGTCAGGCCGGGCCTTACTACATCACCGGCCAGCGGCTCCTCGTCTCGAAGGGCAGCCATGTCAAGGACGTCGATGACATCAGGAGCGCCCGGGTCTGCGCCGTGAAAGGTTCTTCAGCGCTGCAGAACGTCAAGGACAGGGGCGCCCGCGTGGTCGCCGTGGCATCAACCCGTGACTGCTTGGACCGCGTGCTCGACGGCACGGTTTCGGCCATGACCGGTGACGGCGGCGCACTGCTCGGCTACGCCGCAGAAAACCCGCGCAAGTTGGTCGTGGTCGGCGAGCCCATGACGCGCGAGCGCTACGGCGTCGGGTATCCCAAGGAACACCCCGAGCTCTGCCAGTTCATCTTGGACACGCTGATGAATGCCGAGCAGCAAGGCCTCTGGGCCAAGTCGTTCCGAGCGACGCTCGGCAAGTCGGGCGCCAAGACGCCGACACCGCCAGAGCTGGACGAGTGCCCGTAGGCCTACTTCTTGGCCGCTGACTTCTTCTTGGGCGTCACCCAAATACGGATGGTTCCAGCCACGACGACCATGCCGTCGGCCCGCGTCGCCGAGACCTTGACGGGCACGTCAGGCGCGTTCGCCCAGTCCTCGTCAGTCGTCTCGGCCACACAGGTGATGTCTGAGTCGGACAGGCCGAGGTAGTCGAGCGTCATGCCCTTGGGCAGCCATCGGTAGCCCGTGGGGGTCGTAGCTTCAGCAAGCAGGCCCATGGCGGCTTCCAGCCCGTTGGCGACCGCGATGGCGTGAACGGTGCCGATGTGGTTCTGCACGCTGCGCCGCTTGGGGATTGCCACGACAGCCCGGTTCTTGCCCATCTCCTGCACCTGCAGGTGAATCGACGCGAAATACGGAGCCTTCTGCGAGAAGAGCGTAGAGAAGATGCGTTTGCCTTGCGGAAGGGCCGACAGCGTCTTGTAGATCTCGAACGTGTCCTTGGGCAAGGACGGGAACGCAGGCAATGACGGCGGTGGGGGCATATTTCGAGGGTAACGAGATGCCCCGGGCTAAACCGCGGCCGCCTCCAGTTCGGCCCGAACTACGTCGAAGGCGAGCTGGGGGGCATAGCCCTTGCGGGCCAGCATCGATGTGAGCCGCCGGATCCGCGTGGTGTCGTCGAGCAGGGCCATGGACCTGAGCTTCTTCTGGACCAGGCGATGAGCGGCCTCGCGCGCATCGGCCGGATCGAGCTCACCGAGCACCTCGCTGATGATCTCGTCGTCGACACCTTTACGCCGTAGCTCCATGGCGAGGACGCGGGGAGCCAGGCCGCGAGTCCGCTGCCGGGACTGGACCCACTGTCGGGCGAAGTCGGCGTCGTTGATGAGCCCGACTTCCTCGAACCGGTCGAGCAACGCGACGGCGATCTCAGCCGGGACGTCCTTCTTGTCCAGCGACTCGGCCAACTCGGCCCTGCTGCGGGGCTGGTCTTCCAGCCGCCGCAGCAGGATTGCCCTGGCGAATGACTCGTCGGTCAAAACTCGATGTCCTGGTCGGGCGCGTCGACTGGCTCTTCAGCCGCCTGAACGCCGACACCGAGATCGGTCTTGATCTTGGTCTCGAGCTCGTCGGCGAGGTCGGGGTTGTCCTTGAGGAACTGGCGGGCGTTCTCCTTGCCCTGCCCCAACTGGTCGCCCTCGTACGTGTACCAAGCGCCCGCCTTGCGGATGATGCCTGCGTCGACACAGACGTCGATGAGGCTGCCCTCGCGGCTGATGCCCTCGCCGTACATGATGTCGAACTCGGCCTGCTTGAACGGCGGTGCCAGCTTGTTCTTGACCACCTTGATGCGGGTGCGGTTGCCGACCATGTCAGTGCCGTCCTTGAGCGTCTCGATGCGACGCACGTCGAGCCGGACCGAGGCATAGAACTTGAGTGCCTTGCCACCCGTGGTGGTCTCGGGCGAGCCGAACATCACGCCGATCTTTTCGCGCAACTGGTTGATGAAGATGGCCGTCGTGCCCGAACCATTGATGGCGCCGGTCATCTTGCGGAGCGCCTGGCTCATGAGGCGAGCCTGCAGACCGACGTGGCTGTCGCCCATCTCGCCGTCGATTTCGGCCCGTGGGACGAGCGCGGCCACGGAGTCGATGACAATGATGTCGATGGCGTTGGACCGGATCAACATGTCGGCGATCTCGAGCGCCTGCTCACCGCTGTCCGGCTGGGACACCAGCAGCGCGTCGACGTCGACGCCCAACTTGGCGGCGTACTCCGGATCAAGCGCGTGCTCGGCGTCGATGAAGGCGGCCACGCCGCCGGCTTTCTGGGCGTTGGCCACAGCGTGCAGGGCTACCGTCGTCTTGCCGGACGACTCCGGCCCGTAGATCTCGACCACGCGGCCGCGGGGCAAGCCGCCGATGCCGAGCGCGATATCGAGTGCGGCGGAGCCCGTGGGGATCACCTCGATGGGTGCACGGGTGCGCTCGCCCAATCGCATGATCGAGCCGTTGCCATGCGCCCGATGGATCTGCGCCATCGCGTTGTCGAGTGACTTGCTGCGCTCAGCATCGTTGGGACGACCGTCGGGAACGGCACGCAAACCGGAAATGTGTTCATGGGCTGGGGCGGAGTTACGGGGAGGCATGGTGTGTCCTTTGGGTCGTCGTGGCCAGGCATCTTCGACGCTACGAGGACCCGCAGACATTTACTGGGCCTCATCGACCCGCCTGTGGAAGCCGTCCTCACGACGTCAACCTGTGGACGAATCTAGCCCGAACACCTGTTCGAACTGCGGATTGAAACGCGGCGTGTCGCGCGGCTTTCAGCGATCCCGAGCGTGGAGCTCCAGCGCGACGTGGACGGCCCGCCAGACGGCTTTGGGGTCCTCCCCTGCGGCCAGCGCCTCCTGGACCGTACGGCCACCCAGGCCGCGCAAGACCTGCGTGTCAGCCCAGACGCGGGCGTAGGCGCGGCCGAGATGATGGTCGAGTCGTTCCCAGAGTTCGCTGTGGCGCATGCGGGATCGGCGCGTCAAGCAGCCGAGACTTCAACGCTCGGCGTGCCCGGCGTAATGCTCGAGACCGTAGCGAGCTCGGTGCCTTCCTCGATCGCCAACAGTGTGCTGACGTCGAGCAGAACCTGTGACAACGGCACGTCCAGCGCCGTGGTGAGAGCGGAAAGCAACTCGGAGCTGGGCTCCTTCTGACCGCGCTCGATCTCAGAGATGTAGCCCAAGCTGACCCGGGCCTTGGCGGAGACGTCGCGCAGCGTGAGACCTGCGGCGAGCCGGCGGGCCCGCAGCACTTCGCCGACAAACTGGCGCATCGTCGTCACGCTGGCTGCACCTCCTCTAGGTGTCACTCTCTAGGTGCCACTGCCTGGTCTCAACCGATCTGCTCGGCCGATTGTTCCTCCAGCGTAGCGAGCAGTAACGACAACACGGCGGCGGTCGTCGATCGGCGGATTGCACCGCGATCTCCGGACAGCGAAAGCTCGCGTACGACGGACGTGCTTGGCCCCGCGACGGCGATGAACACCATCCCCACGGGCTTACCTTCGGAGGGTTCCGGACCTGCATTGCCTGTCGTCGCGATCCCCCAGGTGGCTCCGAGACGCAGCCTGATGCCCTCGGCCATCTCGCGTGCCACACCGGCATCGACGGTGCCGTTGGCGAGGATCTGGTCGTGATCCACGCCCAGCAGCTGTGACTTGACCTCCGGTGCGTACGCGACAACGGCGCCCCGAACCACCGCGGACGCCCCCGGGGCGTCGATGAGCGTCGCGCACACCTGGCCGCCGGTCAACGACTCGGCAGTCGCCACCGTCTCGCCGCGCTCCTCCAGCCGATCGAGCAGCGCGGAGGCGAGATCAGCGGCGGACTGGGTGGTCACGCGCTTCCGGCCAGTGCCTTCTGCTCGCGGCGAAGGTGAATTGCATCGCGCACGTACTGCACGGCGGTCACCAGCGTGAACGCCACGGCCACAGCCATCGTGATGTGGATGCCCCAGCGCAGCACGACGCTGAAGGTATTGGCCCAGATCTCCAGCGGCAGGACATAGCCGCCGATGGCTATCGACTGCAGCGTCGTCTTGATTCGGCCACCCTGGCTTGCCGGCATGACGCCGTACTTCTTGACCACGAATCGCATCAACGTGATGCCCCACTCGCGAACGAGCAAGATGATGGTGACCGCCCAGAACCAAGGGTAAATGTCGTTGAGGATGATGGCGAGGCCGACGAAGGCCATGCCCGTGAGCGTCTTGTCGGCGATCGGGTCCGCCAACTTGCCGAAGTTCGTCACCAGGCCCTTGGCCCGGGCAATATCGCCGTCGATGCGGTCGGTGATCATCAGCAGGCAGAATGCGACGAAGGCCCAGACTCGCATGCTGACGTCCTCGCCGCCCTGCGTCAGAAGCAGCCACCCGAACAGCGGGACACCGAGGATGCGCAAGACCGTCAGCGCGTTCGGAACATTGAGATTGCTGGGTTTGACCACAGCGTCTGGCGTGCCGGTCACCATGGAGGCCCTTCGTCGGTGGCTGGTCCCTCAGTATGCGGCAGCGGCCCGACGCCGCGCCAACTCGACCTCTGCCTCGGCGACGGAGACCGTCGTGGTGAACCCCACCGGGGAACGGTACGTCTGACGTGCGTCTTTGCCGACGATCCGGATGTACGCGTCCCGTCCGCCACCGCCCGGATTGACGACGACCTGGCCGATTTCGCGCCACAGCAGGCCGACCCAGTTTTCCTTCTGATGCAGGCGGACGCCGTACCGGTCGGCGACGAAGACAGGCGTGCGGGAATCGATGATCCCCGGCAGGGCGACGATCCCCAGCAGGACCAGCGCGCCGGCCGGCACCCAGAGCCACGAGACATCCCTCATCAGCGCGGCGACCCCCAATGCGGCGGCCGCGATGACAGCGAGGACGGCCGTTCCGATGTAGAGCCCGGTCCGACGGAAGATCTGGAATCCCACGTCGATACCTGACTCCTCGAGGCTCACGGAATACTCACGTGGCCTTGCGTGCGACGGCCCCGACTCCATGGTGATCACGCGTCCGCACCGATGCTCGCCAGGACGTCGTCAAGATCGTCCGCCTTGATGAGGACGTCGCGTGCTTTCGAGCCCTCGCTGGGACCGACAACACCTCGGCTCTCCAGGATGTCCATGAGCCGACCCGCCTTGGCGAACCCGACGCGCAACTTGCGCTGGAGCATCGACGTCGAGCCGAACTGCGTGGTTACGACCAGTTCGATGGCCTGAACGACGAGATCGAGATCGTCCCCGATGTCGTCGTCGAGTTCGCGCTTGCTCTGCTGCGGCACCGTGACGTCCTCGCGGTAGACCGGCTGCATCTGCGTCTTACAGTGCTCGACCACCTCGTGGATCTCGGTCTCGGTGATCCACGCGCCCTGCATGCGCATGGATTTGTTGGCGCCCATAGGCAGGAACAGTCCGTCACCTTGACCGACCAGCTTCTCCGCGCCGGGTTGGTCGAGAATGACGCGGCTGTCGGCCAGCGACGACGTCGCGAACGACAAGCGACTCGGCACATTCGCCTTGATCAGGCCGGTGACGACATCGACCGACGGACGTTGCGTTGCCAGCACCAGGTGGATGCCGGCGGCTCGGGCTAACTGGGTGATGCGGACGATGGCATCCTCCACGTCACGCGGGGCCACCATCATCAAGTCGGCCAACTCGTCGACGACGACCAGCAGGTACGGATACGGCGCGAGTGCCCGCTCACTGCCCGGCGGCACCTGGACCTTGCCGGCCCGGACGGCCTTGTTGAAGTCGTCGATGTGCTTGAAGCCGAAGTTCGACAGATCGTCGTATCGCATCTCCATCTCGCGAACGACCCACTGCAGTGCCTCGGCGGCTTTCTTGGGGTTGGTGATGATCGGCGTGATCAGGTGCGGGATGCCGTCGTATGCCGTCAGCTCCACCCGCTTCGGGTCGATCATGATCATGCGGACCTCGTCGGGCGTGGACCGCATGAGAATCGACGACACCATCGAGTTCACGAAGCTCGACTTGCCGGAGCCAGTGGCGCCGGCAACGAGCAAGTGCGGCATCTTGGCCAAGTTCGCCACGACGAAGTTGCCCTCAACGTCCTTGCCGAGCCCGATGACCATCGGATGGTGGTCGCCACGCGCCCGCTGCGAGCGCAGAACGTCACCGAGCGAGACCATCTCCTTGTCGACGTTGGGGATCTCCACGCCGATCGCGGACTTGCCCGGGATCGGGTTGAGGATGCGCACCTCGTTCGACGCGACGGCGTACGCGATGTTGTTCGCCAGGGACGTGATCTTTTCGACCTTGACCGCTTGGCCGAGCTCGATCTCGTACCGAGTCACCGTCGGGCCGCGCATGTAACCGGTGACCTGCGCATCGATCTGGAACTGCTCGAGCACCTCGGTAAGCCGCTCGACGACTTCGTCCGAGGACTTCGAGCGCGCCCTGTGCGGGCTGCCCTCGCGCAGGACCTTCGAGTCCGGCAGCGTGTAGACGACGTCACCCAGTGAAAGCTGCTCAGCGCGGGTGGGCAGCGGATCGGTCGGCGGCGGGACGAGTTCGGTGATGTCCTCAGTCGGCTCGCCGTCAATCTCCTTGGCGGCCTTGTTCGGCTTGATCGAGGTCGAAGTCTCGTCATCCGGCCCCTCGACGAGCGGGTTCTCAAATGGCTGGTCGGAGAGGAGCATCCGCGGGTGACGCCTCGGCGCCGGAGTCGCATCCTCCACATCCTCGCTTGGCCCATGCAGGAGTTCGCGCAGACGTTGCGGCACAGCGTGCAGCGGCGTTCCGGAGATGACCAAGACACCGAAGGCCGCCAGCAGTACCAGCAGCGGCGCGACGACGTAGGAGCTGTGCAGCAGGTCTTTGAGGACGGCCGAGAACAGGAAGCCCAACGCTCCGCCTGCCTCGCGCACCTGGTCCATGTGGTTGGGCCGCGGCACGCCGTGGGCGAGATGGACGAGGCCGAGCACGCCACCAGACAGAGCCATCCAGCCGATCACCTGGCGTCCGGCCGGGCCGTTGCGGTCCGGATGCCGCAGTGTCCGCCACGCGGCCAGGCCGAGGACCAGCGGCAATGCCCACGCGAGAAGTCCCACTGTGCCCGTGGCTGCGGATCGCACGACCTCACCGACGACACCCGCCACCTGCCACCAGACGGCTGCGGCCACGACGATGGCGAGTCCCATCAAGCCAAATCCGATGCCGTCGCGTCGCTGCTCCGGCTCAAGGTCGGCAGCTGACTCCCCGACCCCTCGGGCGACCGCACCGATCATGCCGGCGATGCCCAGCCAGATCGACATCAGCAGCCGCGCCACCCACGCCAACGCCACGACGATCGGGTTGGGTCCCGACCGTCGGCGAGCAGGACGCCGGGCGGGGTGCTTACGTGCAGCTGGTTTGCGGGCTGCGGGCCTGCGCTGTGTGGAATTCCTTGGGGCCGGCTTGCGCTTTTGGGCAGGTTTACGGGCTGCGGGCCGTTTCGCGCTCGTGGACGGGCGCGACGACCGTTGGCGTGCTGGGGAAGAAGTCGCCATGTTCGCAACCCTAAAGGACGACTTGAGCGTTCCCCGGTATTCAGCGTCGAGGCGCTCCGAAAGCGTGTAATCGTCAGGATTTGCTCGGCTCGACGGCTTCTGCCCCCACGAGCACCTGCTCACACCGCTCCAGGACCAGGCGAATCAGGCGCCGGTCCGGGGTCGCTCCGTCGAGAAGGGGGGCTGTGACCAGATCGGCACCCGCTGCGCGGAGACGGTCGGCCGTCTCCCCCGGAGTCAGGACGTACGACGCGATGACGACGCGACGCCCGTACGCACGCGCAATGTCGATGGCGTCGCCGAGCGGCGTGTCGCGCCCCTGCACCGAACCGATGTGCACGGGGCCGCCCCAGACAGCGCTGAGCAGCTGCGCCGCGCGCGAGTAGTCGGCGATGACGTCCGGGTCGTCGGAACCGGCCACCCCCAGGACAATCGTGTCGCTCTGGTGAGCTCCGGCGTGGACCAGCCGACGGACGCACAGTTCAGCCAGCAGCCAGTCCGGCCCGAGCGCCTTGGAGACCAGCAGGTCGGGGTCGCGCCGTCGCTCGACCTCGATGGCCTGGGCCACGGGATCGCGACCCGAGAGCGTCAGGGGAATGGCAACCCTCGGTCGGGGCGCGGATGCATCGGATGGCAGATGATCGATAGGGACATCGCGGATCTCGAGGTCCGGCGCGGCACTGCGCAGCACCTTGACGAACGAGCCGAGGACAGACCTGACGCCCGGCTCCCGAGTGGCCGGCGAACACACGAGGACGGTGCCCATCACCGGATGGACGGTATGCAACGCGTGTTTCGGAAGGGTCCGAAAGTGTGTTTCGGACGCGTAAACGATCACCCCAACCGTGCGAGCGGCGACCGTGAGGCAGGTTGGCTACGGTCGGCCGCGACGTATCGCTGGACAACGACGTCGACGAGCCGGTCATCGAGCAGAACACCGCTGCTCAGGGGCGCCGTGACGACGTCTGCCGAGCTGGCGTCCAAGCGTGAGGCAAAGAACCCCGGGGCCAGGAGATAACTGGCTGCGACCACGCGTCCGCGCCCATCAATCTCGCGTCGTGCCTCGGCAATGACTTGATCAAGCGGCCGGCCAGCGCCACCCAGGTGCCCGACACGGACGCGCCGGCGCAGTGACGTCGCGATCATCGCGGCCGCCCGATCGGCCGACAGCCGCGCTCGCACGTCGCTGGAGCCGGCGACAACCAGGACGACCGCGTCGTGCGGCGTCAGTTCGACGTCACGCAGCCGGTCGAGCAGGAGTCCGGTGATCGCCTGGTCCGGACCCAGCGTCGACGCAGTCGTGGTCGGCTGACCAGCGGCTACCCGCGCTTCGACCGCGGTGGCTATGTCGACGTGGACGTGGAAGCCGGCACCAAGCAGGAAGGGCACGACGGCCACGGGCCCGTGGACCTCAGCGAGGACGGACGCGAGGTCCGGCGTTTCGACGTCGACGAAGGCTTGCCGGACATCGACTCCGGGGAGGCGATCGCGGACGCCATCAACGAGCCGGCGAATCGCGCCCTGTCCGTGTGCGTCGGACGTTCCGTGGCTGACAGCAACAAGACCAGTAGGAGTCATGAGGGAGCCACCGCCAACGCGTAGCCGCGCTTCACGACGGTCCGGATGACATCGCGCCCAACGACCTCACGGAGCCGCGCCACCGCAACCTCGGCGGCGTGCGGATCGCCAGTCTCGCCCGGCATGACCGCAAGCAGCTCCTCCCGAGACTTCACGCGTCCGGGATCACGCGCCAGCTCCCGCAGGATCGCCAGTGCGCCCGGAGACAGCTGCAGCACGGTGTGATCGAGCGACGCGGCCGTGGCACGAACTCGCAGGACGCCCGCCGGCGTCGCGACGCCTTCGGCGTTCTCGCCGCAGTGCGTGATGATGAGCCGCACCAGTGCACCCAGGCGAAACCGTTCGGGCACGATCGGCTCGAACCCGGCGGCGACCAGCGGTTCAGCAGTCACTGGGCCCACGGCCGCAAGCACCAGCGTCCCGTCCTTGGTCGCGCGGGCAATGTCCTCCTCGACGCCGTGGCGACGGGCGGCGGTCAACCACGCGGCCGCGCCCGGCGCAGACGTGAACGTGACCGCGTCATAGGCTCCGGCGGCGACATCGACGACGGAAGCCTCCAGGGCACTCTGGATCCGGCGGCGCACCCCATCGGTAGACGACGAGGCCGTAGCGTCGTGGCGCCCGCCTCGGTGAGTCGTTCCTCCAGATGGTCGTCGCCGGCGCCATGGTGCTGCACGGCGATCGTCTGACCGACCACGCCCTCGGCCAGCAGTAGTTCGGCGATCTCGGCAGACGTCTCGGACTCGGCGACCCAATCCGGAGTGAGGCCTGCCGCCTGCAGCGCGCCGCTCGCCTTCGGGCCGCGCGCGATCAGCCGAGTGGACGCGAGCGCGTCCACGAGCGCCGAACCCAGGCCGGCCGCCTCGGCGGTCTCCAGCCAGCCACGAAACCCGATCCCGGTTGTCAGAACGACGGCGTGGACGTCCCTGCTCGATGATGGTCCGCGTCTGCGCGAGCAGAGCTTCCTCGTCGATGTGCGATTCGACGCCGATGGACGGGGCGATCCGCACCGTCGCGCCACGACGTTCCAGCGCCAGCGCCAGATCACTGGCTCGGCGCTGCGCCGTGATGAGGACCTTGGTGCCGGCCAGAACAGGGCCAAGCTGCTTACCCGTCACGTACCGCCTGCCTCCTCGACCTCGACCATGCCGTCGACGACGCGCACCGGCCAGGACCGCACCGTCACAGTTTCATCATCGAGGCAGCGGCCCGTCGTCAGGTCGAAAACCTGCTTGTACACCGGCGACGCCACCGTCGGCACGTCTCCCCGGGTACCGACCAGGCCGCGCGCGAGCACGTTGGCGTCGCTGAACGGGTCCCGGTGGTCGATCGCGTAGACGTCGCCGCTGGCCAAGCGGAAGATCGCCACCTGGTGCCCGTCGACCAGGGCGGCTGAGCCGCGGTCGACGGCGAGCAGGTCGAGTGCACACACCGTGGTCCACGTCATGCGTGCACGCCTTCCGTCCGCTCCTCCATCCGGCGAACCGGAAGCGAGTCGCCGGCGATGAGCACCGTGCGCTCCTCCTCGCGCGCCGGTCGCAGCTGGCCGCGCTCTTCGACGTAGAGCAGGTCGGGATCGGCCGTTTCCGGCGCGTTCACGAACGCGGCGAATCTCTTCAGCTTCTCCGGATCCTCGAGTGTCGCAGCCCACTCGTCCTCGTACCCGCCGATATGCGTGGACATGGCCGCGTCAAGGTCCGCTGCGATGCCGAGCGAGTCCTCGAAGACGACCTTCTTGAGCGCTTCGATACCGCCTTCATACGCCTCCTGCCACGGCGCGGTCCGCTGCAGTCGATCGGCGGTAAAGACGTAGTACATGAGGTAGCGGTCGATCGCCTGGACTAGCTCCTCGGTGGTTAGGTCTTCGCCGAACAGCTGAGCGTGCTTCGGCGTGAAGCCGCCGTTGCCGCCGACGTAGAGGTTCCAGCCGTTCTCGGTGGCAATGACGCCGACATCCTTGCCCCGCGCCTCCGCGCACTCGCGCGCGCAGCCCGAGACGGCGAGCTTGAGCTTGTGCGGCGAGCGCAGTCCGCGGTACCGCAGCTCGAGCATGATCGCCAGGCCGACCGAGTCCTGGACGCCGTAGCGACACCAGGTGGACCCGACGCACGACTTCACCGTGCGCAGCGCCTTGCCGTAGGCATGGCCGGACTCGAAGCCGGCGTCCACGAGCCGCTTCCAGATGGCCGGCAACTGCTCGATGCGGGCACCGAACAGGTCGATGCGCTGACCGCCGGTGATCTTCGTGTAGAGCCCGAAGTCCGAGGCGACCTGCCCGATGGCGATGAGCCCTTCGGGCGTCACCTCGCCGCCGGGGATCCGCGGGACGACCGAGTACGTGCCGTCCTTCTGCAGGTTGGCCATGACGTGGTCGTTGGTGTCCTGCAGCGAAGCGTTCTCGCCGTCGAGGACGTGGCCCTTGCCCAGCGACGCCAGGATCGACGCGGCGACCGGTCGGCAGATGTCGCAACCGCGACCGTTGCCGTGCTTCTCGACCAGTTCACTGAATGTCGAAATGCCGCTGACGCGCACGATGTCGAACAGCTGGGCGCGGGTGAACGTGAAGTGTTCGCAGAGCGCATTGCTGACTTCGATGCCGGCCTCGACGAGTCGGGTGTCGACCAGCTTCTTGACCAGGTTGACGCACGAGCCACAGCCGGTGCCGGCGTTGGTGCATGCCTTGACCTCGGCGATGCTCGTGCAGGCGTGGTCGGTGACGGCGCCCCGGATCGCACCGGCCGAGACGTTGTAGCAGGAGCAAACGTTGGCGTCGTCCGGCAAGGCGGAGCCACTCGGCGGCTCGACGCCTTCCGGCAGCAACCACGCGGTCGGATCAGAGCCGAGCGCGCCGCCCACCATGGGCCGGAGCGAGGCGTAGCTGGAGGCGTCGCCGACGAGCATGCCGCCGAGCAGCGTCGATGCGTCGTCGCTCATCACGAGCTTCTTGTAGACGCCGGCCAACGGGTCGGCGTAAACGACCTCGAGGCTGCCGGACGATCGCGGCGAACGCGTCGCCGAAGCTCGCGACGTCGACACCGAGCAGCTTCAGCTTCGTGCTGAGGTCGGCGCCTTCGAACGTCGCCTCTCCGCCGAGCAGCCGATCGACGACGACTTCGGCCATCGAGTAGCCGGGCCCGACGAGGCCCCAGACGCGATCGGCGATGAAGGCGACCTCGCCGACGGCGTAGATCGAGTCGTCGCTGGTCCGGCAGGCCTCGTCGGCGATGATGCCGCCGCGCTCGTGGACCGCCAGGCCGGCGTCGCGGGCCAGGTCGTCGCGCGGGCGCACACCGGTGGCGAACACGACGACGTCGACTGGCAGCTTGCCGCCGTCGGAGAAGCGCATCTGGCCGACGCGGCCGTCCCGGCCGGCCTTGACCTCGGTCGTCGCGGTCGAGGTCATGACCTTGACGTCCGAGCTGTTCGATGAGCCGGCGCAGCGCCTCGCCGCCGGCCCGGTCGACCTGGAGCGGCATGAGCCAGTCTGCGAACTCGACGACGGTCGTGTCAGCACCGAGCGCGGTCAGCGCTCCGGCGGCTTCGAGGCCGAGCAGGCCGCCGCCGATGACGACACCGTCGACCTGCCGGCCGAGCTTCGCGCTGCGGTCGAGCACCCACGCGCGCAGCTCGGCGACGTCATCGACGGTGCGGTACACGAAACTTCCCGGGCAGGTCGCTGCCCTTGACCGGCGGCACGAAGGCGTACGAGCCGGTGGCCATGACGAGCGCGTCGTAGCTGACTGTCTGATTGAGTGCCTTTACGGTCCGACGTTCCGGATCGATTGCGTCCACTCGCGCATTGCGGTGGAGGCGGATTCCCGGTCGCTTCCAAAGGTCCTGGTCCCCGAGCAGCAGGTCCTCTGGATCCTTGTCGCTGAAGAACGACGTGAGGGCGACGCGGTCGTACGGCGGGCGTGATTCCTCGCCGAAAACCTCGATATCCCAGCTTTCGGTGGCGCCACGTGCGTCGAGCGCCTCGACCAGCCGCTGGGTGACCATTCCGGCACCCACGACGACGAGCTTCTGCTTTGCTGCCTTCACTCATTCCACCGACGGTAGGTTCGGCAGATTTCACAACCGGAGTGTGCCTGTTACCGAGCCGTAAACCCTTTCCTCTCACGCGCGGCGCAGCCGATGTGAGAATGCCGTCGTACCAGCGATTTCGTCGATTTCGGCCGGCGAGTGCGACGCAGGTCACGTCGCGAATGTTTCGCGCACCTCACACGGGGTCACTCTGGGCCGCTCTGGGCCACTCCGGCGCGACGACCAGGAGCTTGTCAGGTAAGTTGACCTTCGAAACGCACCGCGGCGTGACCTCGCAGAGCCGGTGGGTTGGGTTCCGTCGACAGACCAGCACAGGTGGTGTCGGTGTCGCCCTGCTTCCCCAAATTTTCGGGCAGGTACCCTGCCGAATCCACCAGAAATCACGACGTTTCCGCGAAAGGCCCACCATGACTGACGTCGATGGCGTTCTTGACGCCGCCGGTCTCACCAACGAATCCGTACGCGAGTACGTGAAGTACTGGTTTGGTGTAACCGGTGCCGAGCGGATCGAAGTCATCAACGCCACAGACGAGGCCCGCCTGACCCAGGAGTCGCTGGACGCCGGTGAGCTCCTTCCCGTCACGGGCGGCCGCACCTACTCGCGGTCGTACTTCAAGGACACTGCGCGCGCCGAAGAGCGCACCATCGTCGCCACCGCCGATCCGGCCGACAAGGGCGTCTACAACAACTGGCAGCCCTCCGGCCCGGCCAAGGAGAACTACCTCTCGCTGGTCACCGGCGCCTCGGCCGGCAAGACGATGTACGTGGTCCCCTACCTGATGGCACCGCAGGGCTCGCCCTTGGAGAAGTTCGCCGCCGGCGTCGAGCTCACCGACAGCCGCACCGTCGTGCTGCACATGACGAAGATGGCTCGCGTCGGCGTGAAGTACCTCAACGAGCTCGCTGAGCCCGATCACTTCGTCCGCGCCGTGCACGTCACCGGCGACCTGCCGAACCTCGGCCAGGGCACCCCGGACGACAAGCGCTACTTCTACACGATCGCCGACGAGCGCACGATCATGCACTTCGGCTCGTCCTACGGCGGAAACGCGCTCCTGGGCAAGATCGCCCACGGCCTTCGTCTGGCGTCGTACGACGGCTGGAAGAACGGCTTCCTGGTCGAGCAGTTCCTGCTGTTGGGCATCAAGGACAAGGAGACCGGCACGAAGCACCACATCGTCGGCGGCTTCCCGTCCGCTTCCGGCAAGACCAACCTGTCGATGACGCTCGCGCCCGACGCCTTGGGCGACCGCTACGAGATCGAGTTCTACGGCGACGACATCGCGTGGCTGTGGCCGGGCGACGACGGCAAGCTCTACGCCTTCAACCCGGAGTTCGGCGTCTTCGGTGTCGCCAAGGACACCAACGAGAACTCCAACCCGACGGCCATCGACGCCATCGAGCCTGGCACCGGCACGATCTTCACGAACGTTGCCTACAACGAGAAGACGCAGGATGTCTGGTGGGAGGGCAAGACCAAGAACCCGCCGGAGGACCTCGACGGCTGGCTGGACTGGAAGGGCAACGCGATTGCGGACCGCTCGGCCGAAGACGCCGACGAGCCGTGGGCGCACCCGAACAGCCGCTTCACGACGTCGATCTCGCTGGTGCCGAACACCTCGCCGGACTACGCCAAGCCCGAAGGCGTCGCGGTCGACGCGATCATCTTCGGTGGCCGCACCCGCGACCGCGAGCCACTGGTTCGCGCCATCACCGACGTGGCCGAGGGCGTTTATGACGGCCTGACGCTCGGCGCCGAGGCCACCTTTGCGGCCGACGGCCTGGAAGGCGTGCTTCGCTACGACCCGATGTCGATGCGTCCGTTCATGTCCTACGGCGAGGGCGACTACGCACAGCACTGGCTCAACGTCATCGGCAAGGTCACCGAAAAGCCGATCTTCGCCCACGTCAACTGGTTCCAGCGCGACCCGGAGGATGGCCACTTCCTGTGGCCGGGCTACCGCGAGAACGTCCGCGCGCTGGTGTGGCTGATCGAAGCCAAGCTCGGCGAAGTCAAGGGCAACGCGACCGCGGTCGGCATCATCCCCACCAAGGACGAGCTTCTGCTCGAGGGCTTGGAGACCGAGCCGGGCGATCTGGAGAAGCTGCTCACGATCGACGTAGCGCGGTGGAAGCAGGAAATGGGCCACCGCGAGGAGCACCTGTCCGGCTTCACCAATGTGCCCGAGGCCATCTGGGAGGCGCACCGCCGCGTTGCGGCAGCCCTCGAAGAGAGCTGATCGACTCTCCCGCACCACTTCTTGGGCGAGCGTTCGGCGCCGATAGGCTGGGACCGTCATGACTGATCCCTTGATCGTTCCCTCTGTTCTTCCGGCGGACTTCGCCCGCTTGGGCGATGAGGTGCGTGAGTTGTGCGAGGCCGGTGTCGACCGCATCCAGTGGGACGTCATGGACGGCGTCTTCGTCCCGAACGTCACGTTCGGGCCGGACGTCATCGCCGCCGCGAAGCCACACAGCACGGTGGAGTTCGAGGCTCATCTCATGGTGGTCAACCCGGACGAGCTTCTCCCCCGCTACGTCGAGGCCGGCTGCGAGCTCGTCATCGTGCACGCCGAAGCCTGCACGCATCTGCACCGCACGCTCGGGCGCATCCGCGACCTCGGCGCGCGCAGCGGGGTAGCGCTCAACCCGCACACGCCCGCTGACGTGGTCGCGCATGTGCTGGCCGAGGTCGATCTCATCCTGCCGATGACGGTCAACCCGGGCTTCGGCGGCCAGAAGTACATCGCTGCCGTCGAGCCAAAGATCGCTCAGTTGCGTCGCATGATCGATGAATCTGGGTACGCCATCGAACTAGAGGTCGACGGCGGCATCACCGACGCAACCATCGCTGGGGCGGCAGCTGCCGGCGCTGACGTATTCATCTCGGGATCGTGGATGTACTCGTACGCCGATGGGAAAGCCGCCGCCGTCAAGACGTTGCGCGCACTGGCATCCGCTCAGGGACAGGACTCATGAACGACAAGCTTGCCATCGACACGCTCCGCTTCCTGGCCGCCGACATGGTGCAGGCAGCCAACAGTGGCCACCCCGGCATGCCCATGGGTGCGGCCCCGATGGCGTGGACGCTGTGGAGCCGGCACCTCAAGCACGATCCGTCGGACCCGAAGTGGACTGACCGGGATCGCTTCATCCTGTCGGCGGGCCATGGGTCGGCGCTCCTCTACGGCCTGCTGTACATCTTCGACTACGGGCTGCCGGAGTCCGAGTTGCGCAACTTCCGCCAGTTGGGTTCGCGGACGCCGGGTCACCCGGAGTACGGCCACACGGTCGGCGTCGAATGCACGACCGGACCGCTCGGTCAGGGACTCGCCATGGCGGTCGGGTTCGCCCTCGCCGAGCGGCTGCAGAACGCGCAGTACCCGGAAATCGTCAACCACCACACCTACGTCATCGCTGGCGACGGCTGCCTGATGGAGGGCGTCAGCCACGAGGCGGCGTCGCTCGCCGGCCATCTGGGCCTGGGAAGACTCATCGTCTTTTGGGACGACAACTCCATCACCATCGATGGCAGCACGGAGCGGTCCACCAGCGACGACCAGCTGGCCCGCTTCGCCGCCTATGGCTGGCATACCGAGGGCGTCATCGACGGCATGGACATCGAGGCCATCGACCAGGCCATCACCCGTGCGAAGGACGACCCCCGGCCGAGTTTTCTTGCCGTCCGTACGGTCATCGGCCGCGGCGCTCCCGGCATCGAGGGCACGGCCAAGGCGCACGGCTCACCGCTCGGCGAAGAAGTGTTGGCCGAGACCAAGCGGCTCGAAGCGTGGGAGTACGACAAATTCGTCGTCCCGGACGAGGTCCAGTCCGACTGCGCCGAGCTCGGCAAGGCCGGAGCCGAGACCCATGCAGCTTGGCAGGAGACGTTCGACGCATTCGAAGCCGCGAATCCGGAGTCTGCGGCGCAGTTTTTGCGTGCCGAGGCGCATATCCTCCCCGACGGTTTCGCCGAGGCTCTCGACAGCATCACCGGCGACGCACCACGTGCCACGCGGGTGTCCTCGCAGGCGTGCCTGAAGGCTCTCCATCCGCTGATGCCGGAACTCGTCGGCGGATCGGCCGACCTGGCCGGTTCGACCGGCACGCCGATGGGCGGCGAACTGGTCACCCGCGAGAACTACACGGGCTCGGAGATCGCCTTCGGCATCCGCGAGTTCGGTATGGCTGCTGCCTTGAACGGAATGGTGCTGCACGGCGGTTTCCGGCCGTTCGGCAGCACCTTCCTGGTTTTCGCCGACTACCTCCGCCCGGCCTTGCGTCTGTCGGCGCTTATGAAGATTCCGGCGATCTACGTGTTCACGCACGACTCCATCGCAGTCGGCGAAGACGGCCCCACCCATGAGCCGGTCGAACATGTCGAGTCGCTGCGTCTCATCCCGGGCCTGGAGGTCATCCGCCCGTACGACGATGCAGACACGGCCCGCGCCTGGCGTCTGGCGCTTGAGCGCACCGACGGTCCGACTGCCCTCATCCTCACCCGCCAGAACCTGCCGCAGCTCGACCCGGCCGCGTTCGCCAGCGACGACGCCGTCGTCGAGATCGTGGCCACCGGTTCCGAGGTTGCGACTGCCCTCGGCGCAGCGGAGATCCTCCGGGGTGAGGGCACCGCGACCCGCGTCGTGCCCGTCCTGGACCGCCGCGAGTACACCCCCTCCACCGGTGTGAAGACTGTCAGCGTGGAGGCGGGTGCGACGTCCGGCTGGCACGGCACGGTCGACTTGGCCATCGGTATCGACCACTTCGGCGACAGCGGCAAGGGCGATGAGGTCATGGCGCACCACGGCTTCACCGCAGAGAAGGTCGCCGCGCGCATTCGCGAGTTCCTGGCTTAGGCGTAACTCGGGCCCAGATTTGGGCTCGTCAGGCGCGTACGACGGCCTGAGCCTGCTCGACCGGCGGATCCACCTCGGTGAGCCAGTCGACGATGCCGCAGACGAGCGACTTGCACCCACCGCAGCCGGTGGTGGCGAGCGTCTTGTCGGCGAGGGCCTCGACGGTCGTGCAGCCGTTCTCCCACTGGCGTACGAGGTCACCCTTGGAGACGCCGTTGCACCGGCAGACCGTGGTGCCGGACGGCATGGTCGTCGGGTTGACGGCCTCAGTCACGGCGCCGGCCGACGTGCCGAGCAACAGCTGCAGCGGATCGGCCGGGATCATGCCGGGCCGGTCGAACTGGGTACTCAGATGCGCAGCGATCTCGGGCGCCCCGACGCACGTGATACCAATCAGGGTGTCGTCACGGACAACGACCTCCACGTGCCGGCGAGCCGATGCGTCGTGCAGATTGACGACGCGGTCGTGCGAGTCAGCGGTGGAGGCTCGGCGGCCCATCGTGACGACGTCAAGGCCGACTGCCTTCAGCTTCATGGCCGAGCCGGTGATCTCGACCGGTTCGATCAGCGTGCCGTGCACCAGGCTGCGGGCGAGCTCACGGGCCTGGGACCATCCGGGAGCGACGAGCCCGGACGTGCCGGTCGGCGTCTGGGCACAGTCACCGATCGCCGAGATGGATCGGTCGAGTGTCGTGCGCAGGTCGTGGCCCACGACGATGCCCTGAGCTGTCTCGAGGCCGGCGGCCGCAGCCAAGGACGTCTCCGAGACGACACCTGCGGCCAGGACGACGAGCTGCGCGTCAATCTCTCGACCACCCGCAAGGTGGACGGCAGTCACCTGTCCGTCGCGCACGGCGACCGACTCGATGCTGACGCCACCTAGGAACTCGATCCCGAGATCGGACGACGCGACCTCCACGATCTCGGCGACATTCGCGTCCAGGTCGCGATCGAGCAGCGACGCTTCGAGCGACAACACGGTCACGCCGACACCGCGGTGACGCAATGCTGCTGCCGCCTCCAAGCCGAGCGGGCCTCCGCCGATGACGACAGCGTGCCGCGCGTTGAGCGCCGCGGCCTTGATGTCGCGGGCGTCGTTGAGCGAGCGCAGCACGTATGCGCCACGCGGGAGTCCGTCGCGCAGGCCTGGAACCGGGATGATGCGCCCACGGGCTCCGGTGGCGAACACCAGGTGGTCGTATTCGACTGAATCGCCTGCGGTGATGACGAGCTTGCGCTCGCGGTCGATCTCCAACGCGGGTGAACCGAGCCGGACATCGACAGACTCGTCGTGTTCGGACATCGTCAGCCCGGCGAGGTCGACCCGCCCGGCGAGCAGCTCGGTGAGCAGGATGCGGTTGTACGGCTCGTACTCCTCGTCCCCGAGGAGCGTGATGTCCACGGACGGATCGAGCCGGTGCAGTTCCTCAGTGAAACGGTGGCCGACCATGCCAGCTCCAATGACGACAACTCTCATGAGTCGCTCCTCTTGATCGTCACTGCACACACCTTGAACTCGGGCATCCCCGAGATGGGATCGGTGGCCGAGTTGGTCAGTGCGTTGACCATCCCCTCACCGGCAAAGTGGAACGGCACAAAGATCGTGTCCGGCCGGATGTCCTTGCTGACACGCGCGGGCGCCCGCATGGTGCCCCGGCTCGACGTGACCTCGATGTCCTCCAGGCCCTCGACGCCGATGCGCTGGGCGAGCACCGGGTGGATCTCCACGTAGGCGCGCGACTGGGCGCGGTTGAGCTTGTCGACCCGTCGCGTCTGAGCGCCCGACTGGTAGTGCTCGAGGACCCGGCCAGTCACCAGCCACACGGGCGCGTCCCGGCGCAGGGAGTCGTCCGGGCCAAGCCAGCGAACCGGAATCAGCTTGGCCTTGCTGTCCGGCGTGGGGAACGATTCGGCGAACAGTCGCGGCGTACCAGGATGGTCCTCCGTGGGGCACGGCCAGTACAGCGCCTCCCCTGCGTCGAGGCGGTCGTAGCTGATGCCGGCGTAGTCGGCTTTGCCGCCGGAGCTGGCCAGACGCAGTTCGTCGAACACCTCGCGCGGCTCGGTGGACCACCGCCCGGGTGCGTCGAGTCGCTTCGCGAGCTCAGCGAAGATCTCCAGCTCGCTGCGGACGCCGGCCGGGGGCACGAGAGCCTGCCGGCGGCGCAGAACCCGACCTTCAAGGCCGGTCATCGTGCCTTCCTCCTCAGCCCACTGGGTGACCGGAAGGATGTAGTCGGCCAGCAGCGCGGTCTCTGACGGAACGAAGTCGCACACGACGACCAGATCGAGGGAGCGGACGCGTCGATCGATGTCGGTGGCGTCGGGCGCGCTCACCACGATGTTGCTGCCGTGCACGAACAGTGCCCGTGGGCCACCGTCGGTGCCAAGGCTCTTCAGGAGCTGCATGGCAGGCATGCCTGGAGGCGGAAGGATGTCGGGATCCACGCCCCAGACCTCGGCGACGTGGGCGCGCGCGGCCGGGTCGGCGATCATCCGATAGCCGGGCAGCTGATCGGCCTTCTGACCGTGTTCGCGGCCGCCTTGCCCGTTGCCCTGTCCGGTGATGGCCCCGTAGCCGCCGCGTTCAGCGCCCACGAGTCCCAGGACGAGGGCGAGGTTGATGGCCGAGGTCACGGTGTCGGTGCCATCGGTGTGCTGCTCCGAACCGCGGCCGGTCAGGACGAACGCACCCCGGCCGCCCCGGCTCGGAGACGCATGGGCGAGCATGTGCGCGACGCGCCGCAACTGCGTCTCTGGCACGCCCGTGACGGCGGCAACCCGCTCGGGCCACCATTGGCTGACGCTCCGCCGGACCGCGTCGAGGCCCGCCGTACGTGCCTCGACGTACTCGATGTCGTGCAGGCCCTCGGCGAGGATGACGTGCAGCAGGCCGAGCAGGAACACGATGTCAGTGCCCGGGACGAGTTGGACGTGCTCGCCTCCCCCGTTGTCGGTCAGCTGTGCCGTGGCACTGCGCCGTGGGTCGACGACAATGAGGCCGCCCCGCTCCCGGGCTGCGCCCAGGTGCTGCACTGCTGGCGGCATGGTGTCGGCGACGTTGCTGCCCAGCAACAAGATGACGTCGCCATCGTTGAGATCGCTCAGCGGGAACGGTAGACCGCGGTCCATGCCGAGCGATCGGTTCGACGCCGCAGCGGCCGACGACATACAGAACCGCCCGTTGTAGTCGATGTTCTTCGTACACAGGGCGAGCCGGGCGAACTTGCCCAACTGGTAGGCCTTTTCGTTGGTCAGACCACCGCCGCCGAACACCGCGACGGCATCCCTGCCGTGCTCGTCACCAATCGCACGGACGCGGGCGGCGATGTCGTCCAGCGCCTCCTCCCAGGAGACCGACTCGAATCCGGCCGTTGTCCGACGCTGGGGCACAGTGATGCGGTCTGGGACGCGGAGGAGTTCGGCGCTCGTCCAGCCCTTCTGGCACATTCCGCCGAGGTTCGTCGGGAAGTCTCGCGGCTCAGCGGCAAGAGACTCTGGTCCCTTGCCGCTGAGCTTCTGTGCGCATTGGAGCGCACAGTACGGACAATGCGTGTCTGTCATACGCCAGCTTTGGCCATCTCTGCCGAAGACCGGCGGTAGAAGAACCACGTGACCGCGAGACAGACCACGTAGAACACCGTGAAGATTCCGAAGGCCGTCTTGCACGAAGCCACCGGATCGGTGACCCAAGGTGCGCCGAACGTCATCGGGATGAGGAAGCCACCGATGGCACCGATGGCACCGGCGATTCCGATCACGGCAGACGCCTCCTTGGTCGACTTGGCCAGCGCGGCGTACCGCTCGACCGTTCCCTCGGAGGTGGCGCTCTCGGCCTGCGCCTTCCAGATGTGCGGGATCATCCGGTAGGTGGAGCCGTTGCCGATGCCCGTCGCAGCGAAGACGAACAGGAATGCCAGCAGGAAGTACGGGAAGATGCTCGAGTTGTAGTTGACCGCGTCCACGACGGCCGGCGGGAAGCCGGGGAACGTCGACGGATCCTTGGCCCAGGCGGCGAGCTTCTCCGGCGGTGCGACCGGCACCGGCTTGAGCAGCGTCAGCGTGTAGATGACCGTCAGCGTGCCGACGATCATGGATACGAACGTCCAGAAGGTGACCTTTGCGCCGCCCCACTTGTCGGCCATCCAGCCACCGAACGGGCGAGCAAGCGAACCGACCAGTGCACCCAAGAAGGCGTAGTAGGCGAAGTTGATGCCGATCGACTCGGTCGGAACCGGTGCCCGGAAGAAGTTCAACTTGATCAGCAGCGGCATCGCGGCCGAGTAACCGATGAACGAACCGAACGTGCCGATGTACAGGAACGACATCACCCACGTGTGCTTGTACTTGACGACGGCCATCTGCTCCTTTGGCGTGGAGTACGCCGTGGAGAGGTTGTTCATGAACAGCAGCGCGGAGGCGGCCGCCATGACCGCGAGTCCGGCGTACAGCCAGCCGGCCCGGGAAAGGTCGACGGCTTCGCCGGCCTTGACGAGTCCGAACGCACCGCCGGCACCCACCACGATCGGCAGGAAGAACTGGATGAGCGAGACACCCAGGTTGCCGCCCGCGGCGTTGAGGCCGAGCGCCGAGCCCTTGAGCCGGGCCGGGTAGAAGAAGTTGATGTTGGCCATCGACGACGCGAAGTTGCCACCGCCGAGGCCTGCGGTCGCGGCGATGAGCAGGAACGCCCAGTACGGCGTGTCCGGCCGCTGGACGAAGATCGCGAACAGCGTTGTCGGCAGCAGCAGCGCGCAGGCGCTGAAGACCGTCCAGTTGCGGCCACCGAACTTCGGCACCGCGAATGTGTACGGCAGCCGGATCAGCGAGCCGACGAGGTTCGGCACGGCGACCAGAACGAACAGCTGCTGCGGCGTGAACTGGAAGCCCATCTTGGCCAAAAGCACGGCGCTGACACTCCAGAGCAGCCAGACAGAGAACCCGAGATGCTCGGCGAAGATCGACCAGATCAGGTTGCGGGTGGCTACCTTCTTGCCGGTGGACTCCCAGAACTCCGGATCCTCCGGTTCCCAGTGGTCAATCCAGCGTCCGGTTCGACGTGCCTTGACGGCACTGGGGACAGTTGTCGTCTGAACGGTCATCGCTTACTCCAAAACCGGGGACCGACCTTTCGCCGGACCGTTATCCCGAACGTACGAACGAGATATTTCGACTTTGCATGAAACACATGCGCGGGTTGGTAACACCTGACGCACAGCCACGTAAACGACATTGTGAGAAGCTGCGTGACCCCGGTCACGGCGGCGACCGGATTCGCCGGGAAACCGGGCAAGAACCGCCCTAACAGGCCCGACACACTGCCGTAACACGGCGGGTCAGGCGACCCGCGTCAGGCTTCGAGGACCAGCGGAATGATCATCGGCCGACGGCGCAATTTCCGTCCCACGAAGGACCCGAGGACACGCCTGGTGACCTGTTGCAACTGGACGGCGTCATGGACCCCTTCGGCAAGGGCGTCTTCGAGCGCCTCGACGATACGGGGACGCACCTCGTCGAAAACCGAGTCGTCTTCGGCAATGCCGCGGGCGTGGATCTCCGGGCCGGAGACGATCTTGCCGGTGCTCGAATCGATCACCGTGACGATCGTGATGAAGCCCTCGTCCCGCAGGATGCGGCGATCCTTGATGAGGGAGTCGGAGATGTCGCCGACCGTTGATCCATCGACGTACACGTATCCGCACTCGACGGTGCCGGTCACTTCCGCGTGCCCGTCGACGAGGTCGACGGTGAAGCCGACGTCCGCCAGGATCACGTTCGGGACGCCGGTCGCCTTCGCCAGCTCGCCATTGGCAACCAGATGGCGCACCTCGCCGTGCACCGGCATGACGTTGGTCGGCCGGACAACGTTGTAGCAATAGAGCAGTTCGCCGGCTGAAGCGTGTCCGGACACATGAACCAGTGCATTGCCCTTGTGCACGACGCGGGCACCCAACGCCGTCAGGCCGTCGATGACCCGATAGATGGCGTTCTCATTGCCAGGGATGAGCGACGACGCCATGAGGACGGTGTCGCCAGTTTCGATCCGCACATCCGGATGCGAGTTGTTGGCAATCCGGGACAGCGCCGCCATCGGCTCGCCTTGCGAACCTGTCGACATCAACACGAGCTTGCTCGGCGGGACATTGCCGACCTTGTCGACGATCACGCCGTCCGGCACATTCAAGTAGCCGAGTTCGCGGGCGATCTGCATGTTGCGGACCATCGAGCGACCGACATAGACCACTTTGCGCCCATGCTTGGCGGCGGCGTCGAGAACCTGCTGCACACGGTGGATGTGCGACGCGAAGGACGCGACGATGATCTTGCCCGGGCTGGACGCGAAGACGGCGTCGATGGCCGGGGTGATGTTGCGTTCGGAGACCGTGAATCCCGGCACGTCGGCGTTCGTCGAGTCAGTGAGGAACAGGTCGACTCCAGCCTCGCCAAGCCGCGCGAAAGCGCGAAGGTCGGTGATCCGACCGTCGAGCGGGAGTTGATCCATCTTGAAGTCGCCCGTGTGGAGGACGACTCCCGCAGGGGTCGTGATCGCAACCGCCAACGCGTCCGGGATCGAGTGGTTGACAGCCACGAACTCGAGTTCGAATGGGCCGAGCTTGAGGCGCTCTCCCTCAGCCACGGTGTGGGTCACCGGTGACTTGAGCCGGTGCTCCTTTAGCTTCGGCTCGACCAGCGCCAGTGTCAGGCGCGAACCAGCCAAGGGGATGTCGGCGCGCTCGCGCAGGAGGTACGGCACCGCACCGATGTGATCTTCGTGCCCGTGCGTCAGGACGATGCCGACGACGTCATCGAGCCGGTCCCGGATCGGACCGAAGTCCGGGAGGATCAGGTCGACCCCGGGATGGTGCTCTTCGGGGAAGAGGACGCCGCAGTCGACGACGAGCAGCTTGCCGCCGAACTCGAACACCGTCATGTTGCGGCCGATTTCGCCAAGTCCGCCGAGCGCAGTCACGCGCAGAGCGCCCTTGGGCAGGGGCGGTGGAGGGCTCAGGTCAGGGTGGATGTGGCTCAAGGAATCAATTCTCGAGTAGGCCGAAGTCGACGAGCGCGGACCGGATCACTGCGACTTGCGCGTCGGTGGCGCCCGTCAGGGGCAGACGCACATCCGGGTTCTGGATGACGCCGAGCAATGCCATGGCCGCCTTGGCGGCGATCGCGCCCTGCGTCTGGCCCATGATCGCGCGCACGACCGGCACCAGCTCACGGTTGAGTTCCTGAGCTCTCGCCACGTGGCCGGCATCGAACGCGCGGACCATGTCGGCGTACGCATCGCCGGCGACGTGCGACGTGACTCCTACGACGCCACTGGCGCCGATGGACAGCCACGGCAACGTGAGCGCGTCGTCGCCGGAGTAGATCTTGATGCCGGTCTCACGCAGCAGCCAAGCGCCTCGTTCGAAGTCGCCAACTGCGTCCTTGACGGCCAGCACCAGCGGGTTCTTGACCAGCTCGACGTAGGTGTCCTCGGCGATCTGGATGCCGGCCCGGCCCGGGATGTCGTACACCATCGTCGGCGTTCCATCGCCGGCACGGACGACCTCGTTGACGTGCGCGATGACGCCGGACTGCGGCGGCTTGCTGTAGTACGGGGTCACCAGCAGCAACCCGTCTGCGCCGGCCTTCTTGGCCTGCTCGGCGAGCTCGATGCTGTGCCGGGTGTCGTTCGTTCCGACCCCAGCCACCACCGAGGCGCGATCGCCGACCGCTTCGATCACGGCCGCCAGCGTGCGGCCATCCTCCTCAGTCGTGGTCGTCGGCGACTCGCCGGTCGTGCCCGACACGACGATGCCGTCGTTGCCATGCTCGATCAGGTAGGTCGCGAGACGCTGCACCGCGTCGACGTCGACCGCGCCTTCAGAGGTGAAGGGCGTCACCATCGCGGTCAGCACCCGGCCGAACGGGGCCGCGTCGCTGGCGAGCGGAGAGGTCATACGTTCAGACTATCGGGGAACGTCCGTGACCAAGACGTCGAATGTGCCCAGCGCAGTGCGGACGCGACGCAGCAGGCGCGGTTCCGGGAAGCCCGCTTGAACGATCAGCCGCGGGACGAGCCCGCGGCGGTTGTCGTTGGTGGTGGCAAACCCGTCGAGCACCTGCAGCAGCACGAAGCCGGCACTGGCGAGGAGGTCTTGCGGAGCCGCCCAATCGGCGACGATCAACCGTCCGCCGGGTCGCAGGACGCGGTGCGCGTCAGCCAAGAGCTCACGCTTGGTGGCCAGCGGCAGGTGGTGCAGGACCAGGGAGGTGAGCACGACATCGGCCTCGCTGTCCCTGATCGGGAGGGCCCTCGCGAGTCCCTCCGTCCATTCGACCGCCTCGGCGCCCGGCTTTCGACGCGCAATCCCCAACACCTCGGAATCGCCGTCGATTCCGATCACGCGCGTTTCCGGCAGCCGCGTGGCGATCGGGATGCTCAGCGAACCTGTCCCGCACCCGATGTCGACGACCACCTTGGGTGACACGTCCGCTACCGCGTCAACGATCATCGGCCGCCATAGCCGCTCGCGCATCGTGAGCCGCACCCCGGCGTCGTAGAAGCGGGTCAGGCCGGCACGCCCTGCCGCGGGGACATAGCGCGAATCAGTCACCTGCGCAGATTAGCCGGATGCTCCATCGGCTCGCGCACGAGCAGCCTCGACAGTCCCAGGACCGTCATCGACGCCAGAATCACTGCGCCTGCCGCCGCCGCAGCACCAACTGGCTCGGTGACGATGAAGGTCGGGAGGTCTCGCTCCGGAATCGCGAACGCGAAGATTCCCGCGAAGGTCATGCCGACCCACGGCCCGATCATGTCGCCTTGGTGGGCGCGGATATTGCCGCGGCGCGCGGCGAAGATCCCGAGTGTGACGGAGACGATCGTGACGATGGAAAGAATGTGCAGCAGGCTGAACTGGCCCGGACGCAGCTCCTTCATCCAGAACGACGAGACGGCCACGTAGAGCGCGAGCCCCACCCAGACGCGGCCGACCAGGCGGTGACGGGCGTTTCCCTTCGTGGAGCCGAAGACCTGCCAGGCGCCGAGGAGCCAGGCTGAGGATGCGGCGAAAGCGTGGGTCGCGATCAGCAGCGTCATACGGACTCCCCCTCGGCAAGCAGCTTGATGATCGGATCGGTGACGGCGAGGACGTCGGTCGCCATCAGACCGGCCGCGGTGAGCAGCCCACCGAACGCGTCCTCGAGTTGGTCAGCCGCACGTTCCACGAGCCGCCGTCCGGCCGCGGTCAGGCCTACGGCTCGACGATTGCCGGCGCCAGGAATCGCCTTGGCCGCGACCAGCCCGTCGGCCTGCAGTGCCCGGATCGTCCGACTGACAGCCGGCTCCGTGATGCCCACGGCATCAGCGATCGCCCGCTGGGTCGCCTGGCCCAGCCGCTCGATCGTCAGCAACGTCAGGTAGCGCGAGTACGTCAACCCGAGCGGCGGCAGGATCTGGTCGGCACTGCGGTCGAGTAACGCGACGACGGCATGCAGCGCGTAGGCGGGCTGTTGCGTTCGGTCGGTCACACGACCATCTTGCCTAGAGCAAGTTGCTCATGTCAAGTTACTAGGCGATCCGTACCGGAACTCCGGACAGCGCCGCGTTGCCGCTGACGTCGAGTCGCTCCGGATCGGTGAGGTCGTTGATCGACGCCCCCTCGACTTGGCTGGCCCGTGCGAGCCGGACTCCGTCCTTCTGGTGACCGTAGCCGTGCGGCAGGGAAACGACGCCCGGCATCATCTCGTCGGTCGCCTTGGCTTCGACTTCGACCGTGCCGACCCTCGATGTCACCTTCACCAACGCGCCGTCAATCAACCCGCGCGTGGCCAGGTCGTCCGGATTGACCAGCAACTGGTGGCGCGGCTGCCCTCTCGTCAGGCGTTCGAAGTTGTGCATCCAGGAATTGCAGTTCTGCTGGTGCCGGCGTCCAATGAGCAACAACTCGTCCTCGGTCCGGGCAGTCCCTGCCGCTCGAGGCGGACCAGATCGTCGAGCACAAAGCTGGGAGCGGTGTCGATCCGCCCGCTCTTGGTCTGCAGTCGCTTGGGCAACAGACCGGCCTTCAACGGTCCGAGATCGATGCCCTCCGGGCTCTTGCGCAGCCTGGCCAGGCTGAGCCTGGGCGAATCCGTACGCAGGAGGAGGTCGATCGCCCGAGCCGGGCTCATGCTCAACCGCGCGCGCTTCGCCAGGCGTTTGGTCAGCGCCGGCTTGGTGGTCAGCCGCGCGAGCGTGCGCATCGTGATCTCGCGGTAGATCTCCCAGTCGTGGCGTTGGTCTTCGCCCTTCGGGAAGATCGCCGGCGTGTACCGCGCCGTGTTGCGCACGGCCAGGACGTGAAAGGCGAGGTCGTAGTGATCGCGCTCGAGCGCGGACGTGGGCGGCAAGATCACATCGGCATGCCGCGTCGTCTCGTTGATGTAGATGTCGACAGCCGCCATGAAGTCGACCGACCCGAGCGCGCGGTCGAGCGCGGCACCGTCGGGCGTCGAGAGCACTGGGTTGCCCGCCAACGTGAGCATCGCCCGGATCTGGCCCTCTCCGGGCGTCTCGATCTCCTCCCGCAGGGCAGAGACCGGAAGCTCACCGCCGAACTCGGCCAGCCCGCGCACCCGGGAGTGGAACTTGCCGAGGTGCCCGCGGCCAAGGAATCCACGTCCGACGACGTCGATGGCCGGCGTCGTGAGCATCGCGCCGCCGACGCGGTCGAGGTTGCCCGTAACCAGGTTGATCAGCTGGATCGCCCATTGGCACAGCGTCCCGAACTCATTGACCGAGACCCCCATGCGTCCATACGCGGCAGCCCCATCGGCGGCCGCCAGTTCGCGCGCGACGCGTCGGATCGTTTCGGCGTCGACGCCACTGGCTGATTCGGCCCGCTCGGCGGTGAACGGCCGTACGGCTGTCGCGACGACCTCCAAGCCATCGACGTAATCCGGTGGCGTGGTCAGGCCTTCGGCGAACAGCGTGTTGAGGATCGCCAACAGCACCCATGCGTCCGTGCCGGGCCGGACGAAGACGTGCTCGGTGGCGACCTTGGCCGTTTCGGTCCGGCGCGGATCGAAGACGACCATGCGGCCACCGCGGGCTTTCAGCTCGCGGACCCGATTCGGGAAGTCTGGGACCGTCATAAGCGAGCCGTTCGAGACCATCGGGTTGCCGCCGAAGATCAGGAAGTACGACGTGCGGTCGATGTCCGGAATGGGGATCAGCAGTTGGTGCCCGTACAGCAGGTAGGCGACCAGCTGGTGCGGAAGCTGGTCGACCGAAGTGGCACTGAACCGGTTGCGGGTCCGCAACGCGCCGACCATCTCGATGCCGTGCGTCAGGCTGCCCAAACTGTGCACTGTCGGATTGCCGAGGTAGACGCCCAGAGCGTCCCAGCCAAGTGCGTTGACGTTACGCGCGATGCCGTCCGCGACCAGATCGAATGCCTCATCCCAGGAGATCTCCTCCCACTGCGCGTCCTCGCCGGCGCCGACACGCTTGACCGGATGCCGCAACCGATCGGGATCGGTATAGATGTCCGCGATCGCGACCCCCTTCGGGCAAATGTGACCGCGCGACAACGGATCGTCCGGATTTCCCCGGATTCCGGTGACCTCGCCGTTGTCGATCGTCAGCTCAAGGCCGCAGATCGCCTCACACAGATTGCACACGCCTAGCCGCTTCTCCATCTGTGCATCGTGGCACGGCTGGACTGCTCAGGAGAACGAAAACGTGGCCACGACTTCGTGCCGCGGCCGTCGGCTCGGGCCCTCACCGAGGTGTGACTCGACGAGCGCGATCTCGCCGATCGTCCATTCCGGACCGCGGTAGGCATCCAGTAGCCGCACCCATTTGGTCGCCTCGATCGGCGGGTTGATCCGGGCGAGCGTGAGGTGCGGACGGAACCGTTCGCCGGACGGTGGTGCACCGGCCGTTGCCCCAACGGCACGGCATCCTCTGGCCAGTTTCCCCAGCTCAGCAGCGTCGTCGACCTGGACGCCGGCCCAAAGCACCTTCGCCCGTCCGACGTGTGGGAACGCTCCCCCGCCGGCGATTGCGGCTCGCTTTGCTGACCGCTTGCTGACGGCGACTTCGAGCCCTCCGACCAAGGCATCGAACGACCGATCCGGCACATCGTCGAAGAACGCAAGCGTCAGGTGCCACTGGAACGGCTCAGTCCACCTGAATGGACCCGACTCGCGCCGGACCTCCAGGAACTCGTCGAGGTGCTCGACAGCCTCGGGCGACGGGTACGCCGCAATGAACGTCCGCATCACGTCCGCGTGTACGTCACGATTTCGAACGAAGGGTCTCCCCCATGCGGGATGCGGACAACCGGCTGCCACAGCTCCCAGTCGAGCGTCGGGAACCGAACGTCACCGTCCGGCGCGGCTGCCACGCGGGTGATGCAGAGCAGGTCAACGACGTCGGACTCCAGGGCTTGAGCGTAGATCTGCCCTCCCCCGACGATGAAGATGTCGTCGTCAAGCTCCTTGGCCCGCTCAAGCGCGGCCTCGAGACTGGGCACTGTCTCCACGCGATCGGCCGACCACTCCGGGTTGCGGGTTACGACGATGGTGGTGCGTCCGGGCAACGCGCGCCCGATCGAGTCGAAGGTGGCGCGACCCATGATCATCGGGTGACCCATGGTGAGGCTCTTGAAGTGCGCGAGGTCATCCGGAAGGCGCCACGGAAGGCCACCGTCCACGCCGATGACGCCGTTGGCGCCAACGGCAGCCACGAGGGTAACCGTCATATGGCGATGGGGGCCTTGATCAGCGGGTGCGGGTCGTAACCGGTGACCTTGATCGAGTCGAAGGTGAAGTCGTCGATCGAGGTGACCGACGGGTCGAGCCACAGCTCCGGCAGCGGGCGCGGCTCGCGGGCGAGTTGCTCGCGCGCTTGGTCGAGATGGTTGAGGTACAGGTGCGCGTCGCCGAGGGTGTGCACGAAGTCACCCGCCTCCAGCCCCGTGATCTGGGCGACCATGTGGGTCAGCAGTGCATAGGACGCGATGTTGAAGGGCACGCCGAGGAAGACGTCGGCCGAGCGCTGGTACAGCTGCAGCGAAAGTTTGCCGTCAGCGACGTAGAACTGGAAGAACGCGTGGCACGGTGCCAGCGCCATCGCATCGAGGTCGGCGACGTTCCACGCGCTGACGATGTGGCGCCGCGAGTTGGGGTTGGCCTTGATGTCGCTGATGACTTTCGTCAGCTGGTCGATGGTGGCGCCGTCGGGCGTCGGCCAGGACCGCCACTGGTGCCCATAGACGGGGCCGAGTTCGCCGGATTCGTCGGCCCACTCGTCCCAAATGGTGATGCCGTTCTCCCGGAGCCACTTGACGTTGGTGTCGCCGGAGATGAACCACAGGAGCTCGCCGATGACCGACTTCAGGTGGATCTTCTTGGTGGTGACCAAGGGGAAACCCGCCGACAAGTCGAATCGCATCTGGTGGCCGAAGACACTGCAGGTGCCAGTTCCCGTACGGTCTGATCGTTCAACGCCCTCGTCGAGGATTCGTTGCATCAGATCGAGGTAAGCCCGCATGTCGGCAGAGTACCAACGACGAGTGACGATCCCGGTATGCGAAACTCCCTCCATGCGCATCCCAGAATTCGATGCTTCTCCAGCCGAAATCCGCGGCTTCGCCGTCGTGCAGGTGGCGCTGGTGGGCGTGTTCTTGCTGGTCCTGTTCTGGGCGTTCGGTGCGCGCGATGGGACCATCCCGCCGTGGTGGCTGATCGTCCCGCTGTTGGCCGCGCCGGCAGCGGCTGGCTTCTTCGCTGAGCGCGTGTGGCTTGAAGCCCGACCGCTCGATCCGGCCGACCCGCCGGAGGATGTAAACAGCCAGGCCGTGAGCGTGTTCGCCGGTCAGACGCTGCTCAAGCTCTACTACTGCACGGCCAGCATCATCTTCGCGATCGTCATCGGATTCATCTTCCGGAACCATGCCGGCTGGCCGATCCTCATCGGCGGCGTGCCGAGCCTCGCCGTGATGGCCTTCGAGATCTGGCCGTCGTCACGCAATACGTCCATGACAGAGGTCATGCTCAACTCCGACGGTGCCGATTCGAAGTTGGTCCAGGCTTTCCTGCGCTGAATTTGTCGCCGGCAGCCGGGCTCCGCCCGTCCGGCGACGCCCAAACAACCCTGCACAGACGTGCGCGACCGGCAAAGCCGGATCGCTCGATCAGCGCTACAGCAGCGACCCCAGGCCGACGGTCAGTCCGCGTAGGGACCCGACTCCCCGCAGTGCGGTGATGACGCCGGGCATGAAGGACTCGCGATCGTGGGAGTCGTGCCGCAAGGTGAACGTCTCCCCTGCGTCGCCGAACACGACCTCCTGGCTGGCGACGTAACCGCGCGCTCGGATGGCGTGGACCGGGATACCCGCGACGGACGCGCCGCGCGCTCCGTCAGGGTCCGTCGTCGTGGCGTCCGGAATGGGTCCCAGACCGGCGGCCGTGCGGGCCTCGGCGATGAGTTCCGCGGTGCGAACCGCGGTACCCGACGGCGCATCGACCTTGTTCGGGTGGTGCATCTCAATGACCTCGACCGACTCGAAGTACTTCGCAGCGTCAGCAGCGAACTGCATCAGCAGCACGGCGCCGATGGAGAAGTTGGGGACGACGAGGACGCCAACGCTCGGGTCCTGGCCGAAGAAGGATTCGACCGTGGTCAGCTTCGCTGCGTCAAACCCGGAGGTGCCGACAACGACGTGCACGCCGTGATCGACACACCACCGGATGTTGTCGAGGGCTGCATCCGGCTGGGTGAAGTCCAGCGCGACCTCGGCGCCTGACGACGTGACGGCATCCAGCGAGTCCCCGACGTCGATCTGGGCGACAACCTCGAGTCCGTCCTCGGCCTGGATCGCCGCCACCGACGTCGATCCCATGCGGCCCTTGGCCCCGAGAACTGCAACGCGCGTCATGGAAGCAAGCCTAGTGTGGCCGCTCCATGACGCGCGTTGTCAGTTGCGCAGGACGCTGCTACTCGGTGATGACGTCGGTCGCGTCGTCAGCAGCTTCATCCGAAGCTTCAGCCGATCCGCCTTCGAGCACCGGAATCAGGGACAACTTCCCGCGGTCGCCGAGCTCGGCGATCTCGACCTGGATCTTCTGACCCACCTTGACAACGTCTTCGACGTTGTTGACCCGCTGGCCACCGTTGAGCTCGCGCAGCTTGCTGATGTGCAGCAGCCCGTCGCGGCCCGGGGCCAAGGAGATGAACGCGCCGAAGTCGACCGTCTTTACGACGGTGCCGAGGTAACGTTCGCCGACCTCGGGCATCGTCGGGTTGGCGATCGCATTGATCGCGTCCCGAGCAGCCTCGGCGGCGGCGCCGTCGTCAGCGCCCACGTATACGGTGCCGTCGTCCTCGAGCGAGATCTTGGCGCCGGTGTCGTCCTGGATCTGGTTGATCATCTTGCCCTTCGGGCCGATGACCTCACCGATCTTGTCGACCGGAATCTTGATCGTGATGATCCGCGGTGCGTACTGGCTCATCTCGTCCGGCTCGCTGATCGCCTCAGCCATGACGTCGAGGATCGTGAGTCGCGCGTCGCGCGCCTGCGTCAGGGCGCCGGCGAGCACATCGGTGGGGATCCCGTCGAGCTTGGTGTCAAGCTGCAGGGCCGTCACGAACTCACGAGTACCGGCAACCTTGAAGTCCATATCGCCGTAGGCGTCTTCAGCACCGAGGATGTCGGTGAGCGTGACGTACTCGGTCTTGCCGTCGATCTGACCGGAGATCAGGCCCATGGCGATGCCGGCGACCGGCGCGCGCAACGGCACCCCGGCGTTCAGCAGACCGAGGGTCGACGCACAGACCGAGCCCATGGACGTCGAGCCGTTCGAACTGAGCGCCTCGGAGACCTGACGGATCGCGTAGGGGAACTCCTCCCGCGTCGGCAGCACGGGCATCAGCGCACGGCCCGCCAGGGCGCCGTGGCCGATCTCGCGCCGCTTCGGCGAACCGACGCGGCCGGTCTCACCGGTCGAGAACGGCGGGAAGTTGTAGTTGTGCATGTAGCGGCGGCTGGTTTCCGGCGACAGCGTGTCGAGCTTCTGCTCCAGACCCAGCATGTTCAGCGTGGTGATGCCCAGGATCTGGGTCTCACCACGCTGGAACAAGCGCCGAACCGTGGACGCGCGGGACAACGCTGACCTCGGCGGACAGCGCCCGGATGTCAGCCAGCCCACGGCCGTCGATGCGGACCTGTTCGCGCAGCACGCGCTCGCGGACCAAGTTCTTGGTGACCGAGCGCATAGCGGCGCCGATCTCCTTCTCGCGGCCCTCGAACTGAGCGCCGAGCTGATCAAGGAGCATCAGCCTTGATCGGCGCTCTCGCGGTCCTCGCGGTCGGCCTTGCTGACGATCGTCAGGGCATCGGCGAGGTCCGCCGAAGCGATCTTCTCGACGGCGGCGTACACGTCGTCCTGGTAATCGAGGAAGACCGGGAATTCCTGGACTTCCTTGGCAGCCTGCTTGGCCAGGTCGATCTGGGCCTCGGCGAGCTGGCGGATGAACACCTTGGCGGCTTCGATGCCTTGCGCCACGATCTCCTCGGTCGGCGCCTGAACGCCGGACTGGACGAGATTCCAGGTGGACTCGGTGGACTCGGCTTCGACCATCGTGATGGCGACGTCGTCGCCAGCGATACGGCCAGCGATGACCATGTCGAACACGGCCTCTTCAAGCTGGCTGTGCGATGGGAAACCGACCCACTGGCCATCGATCAGCGCCACGCGGGTCGCGCCGACCGGGCCGGTGAACGGCAGTCCGGAGATCTGAGTGGACGCCGATGCCGCGTTGATCGCGAGCACGTCGTACGGGGTATCCGGGTTGAGCGCGAGGACCGTGATGACGACCTGCACCTCGTTGCGCAGGCCCTTCTTGAACAGCGGGCGCAGCGGGCGGTCGATCAGGCGGCAGGTGAGGATGGCGTCCTCGGACGGACGACCTTCACGTCGGAAGAACGAACCGGGGATGCGGCCAGCTGCGTACATCCGCTCTTCGACGTCGATCGTCAGCGGGAAGAAGTCGAACTGTTCCTTGGGATGCTTGCCGGCCGTGGTGGCCGACAGCAGCATCGTGTCGTCGTCGAGGAACGCCGCGACGCTGCCGGCCGCCTGACGGGCGAGGAGTCCGGTTTCGAACCGGATTGTGCGGGTGCCGAACCTGTCCGTTGTCAATGACGGTTTCGACGGTGGTGATGTCACTCATGAATGTCCCTTTCGCGGCCCGACGGCCTGCTGATGGTGTGGGACGAGACGGCACAGCGAACGTTGTGCGAGATGCGGTCTTCGATCGAGGCCCACGGGAGAGATCTCCCGGAAGCCACTACCGAGGACCGTGTACCGGCTCGTCCTCGAATTGACGTGCTTCGATATGAAGTTGTGAAGGCGACCGCCCCAATGGAGACGGCCGCCTGAAGTCAGCGACGCAGACCGAGACGCTCGATCAGCGAGCGGTATCGCTCGATGTCCTCGTCCTGCAGGTAGTTGAGCAGCCGACGACGCTTGCCGACCAGCAGCAGGAGGCCGCGACGACTGTGGTGGTCGTGCTTGTGCTCCTGAAGGTGTTCGGTCAGATACGAGATCCGGCCGGTCAGAAGTGCAATCTGCACCTCCGGGGACCCGGTGTCGCCGTCGCTGAGCGCGTACTGCTTGATGATCTCTGCCTTGGGCAGGTTCGCCACAGTGGGGACAGCAGACTTCTTCGCCATTTTTCTCCCTGGAGGGTGTCGTTGCACGGCGCGCCCGGGCAGGTTCACCGGGGCTCTCTGATTCCGTGGCCGATTTCACGGCGTCTCCAAGGTTATCAGCGGGGCATCGTCGAGAGCCAATCGTCCCCGCCGCGCGGAACCATCGTCGCGGCGGGCGGTACCCCCAGTGACGTCTTAGGCTCTGCCCCATGACGTACCGATCGCCTTGGCCCTTGCTGGCGGCCATCGCGATCACCTTCGCGGTCGGCGTCGGTTCCTACGTGACGCGCGACGACCGCGCCGCCGCAGAGTTCCGCAGTGCGCCCGGCGAAGTCGACCGGGCCGGAGTACGTCGCGATCGGTGACTCCTACACAGCCGGCGGACGCATCGGCGCCCTGCAGGCGGACGGCGCGGACTGCCTGCGATCCATTCGCAACTACCCGTCGCTGGTCGCGGCGGATCTTGGGTACACGCTGCGCGACGTCAGCTGCTACGGCGCCTCCACCAAGGACGTCCTCGAAGGCGATTCCTCCGGCATTCCCGCCCAGGTTGATGCCCTGAGCGCCAAGACGAAACAGGTGACCGTCAGCATCGGCGGCAACGACCTCGGCATCTTCTCCAGCATGTTCCTCACCTGTGTCCGGACCTCACAGCCACATAGTCCGGGATCTCCGTGCCGGCAGCAGTTCGAGGCCCGGCTTGCCGCCAAGATGCTGCGGGTGAACGAGCGCGTCGGTGCCGTGCTCGACGAGGTCAGGAAGCGCGCCCCGGAAGCCTCCGTGCTCGTGGTCACCTACCTACGGCTGATGCCGCCGGACTCCCCCTGCTCGTTGACCCCGTTCGCGGACCGCGACGTCCTCTGGTTTGCCGGTGTGGAGAAGCGGCTCTCCGACGCGATGGCGTCGGCCGCCAAGCAGCGCGACCTCGACGTGGTCGATGCGCATGAGCTGTCCGAGAACCACGACATCTGTAGTGGCCGCGACGCTTGGGTCAACGGGCCGCGGCCGAAGAATCTCGACGGACTCCTGTTCCATCCGAACGGTGCCGGCGAGCGGGCGCTCGCCAAGGCCGTCGGGGATCGGCTCCGCCCAGGATTCTAGTTGCGCCGCTTCCTAGGTGAGGAGCTCCCGCGCTGCGGCGACGTCGTCGTGCATTTGCGCGACAAGGGCATCGACGCTGTCGAAGGCCTCCATGCCGCGGAGCCGCTGGATGAACTCGACCCGGATCTCCTCGGTCGTAGAGGTCGATACCCCCGAGGACGTGTCCAGGACGAACGACTCGACGCGGCGCTCGATACCACCGAACGTCGGATTGGTGCCCACCGAGATCGCCGCTTGGTGGCGCTCGCCACCGACGACGACAAAGCCGGCGTACACGCCGTCCGGTGGCACGGCGTAGGTGTCGTCGACCGGCACGTTGGCCGTCGGGAAGCCGAGGTCCTTGCCGCGGCCGTCACCGCGCTGCACGACACCGGCCACCTCGTGCGGCCGACCGAGCACGGCCGCGGCACCCGGCATGTCCCCCGCGGCGATGCGATCTCTGACGAGCGTCGAACACAGGACCTCGGACGAATCTCCCCCGATGCTGGTGGTTGCCAGCGAAACGACCCTTCGGCCGTGAAACCGAAAGCCGCCCAGCCGTCCGCAACAGCGTCGCAACATCACCGGCGGCCTGAGCGCCGAAGTCGGAAGTTCTCGCCCACGACAACCGCGGTGGCTTGGAGCTCGTCCCACGATGACGCGATCGATGAACTCCTCCGGCTCCACCCGGCGACTTCGCGATCGAAGGCGAGCACGCGAATCTCGTCGGCACCGTGCGTCGTGCAGGAGTTCGATGCGCCGTTCCAGCGTGCACAGCAGCTTCGGCGCCCGGTCCGGTGCGAACAGCCTGGCCGGATGCGGGTCGAACGTGACCGCGACGACCGGCCGGCCGGCTCGCCGCGGCGCGCGGCCAGCAGGTGCTGGTGGCCGCGGTGGACACCGTCGAAGTTGCCGATCGTGACGACCGCCGATTCCTCGCGGGGATCCGTGGCGACGCCAGGGAAGTCCGCCAGATATTCGTCACGGCCCGAGGTTACCCGCGGCGAGCGAGGGCCCGTGCACTCGTGTACGGGTTCGGCGAGCGAGCAAGGAGTTGAAGCGTCGCGCCAGCGACGCGATTACCGAGCGCCCGAAGCGTCACAGCAACGGGCGCAGCGGGCGCAGCAGCCACTCGCACGCCTTCTTGCCGACGAACCGGCGGTCCCACTCCACCGCCGTCAGCTCCTCGGAGTTGTCGACGTCCAGATCGAACACTGCGGTGAGATGCTCCGCCAGCTCAGGACCGTGCACCTCGAGGTTGATCTCGTAGTTGCCGGTCAGGCTCAGCCGGTCGATGTTCGCCGTGCCGACGCTCGACCACACTCCGTCGATGGTGATCGTCTTGGCGTGCACCATCCACTCGTTGTAGCGATGGATGCGAACGCCGGCGGCCAGCAGTTCGCTGAAGAATCCGCGCGCCAGCCAGTCGGTGACCACGTGGTTGCTGATCCGCGGGAGGAGCAACTGGACCCGGACACCGCGGTCGGGCCGCCGCGGTGAGCGCGGCGAGGATGTCCCGATCCGGCAGGAAGTACGCCGTCGTCAGTCGGATGTCAGACCGTGCCCGGTCGATGGCCTCCAGGTACATCGCCCGGATCGGGTACGTCAGCTGACTGGGGACGTTCCGGTGCGCACGCACGCTCGGGTCCCACGTCGGAGCGCCTTCGTCGGTCAGTTTGGGGCTCCGGGCCGTGGACGTTCCAGAAGTCGACGAAGGCGTTGACCAGCTCCCACACCGCATCGCCTTCGATCCGCAGATGGGTGTCACGCCAGTCGGTCGCGTACAGGCTGCCGATGTTGTAGCCGCCGACGAACGCAACGCGGTCGTCCACGGCCAGGATCTTGCGGTGGTCACGGCCCCAGGCTCGTGGCGACAGGAAGCGGACCGTGCAGCCGGATGACCGGGAAACCGCAACACGTGGAGCGGTCTTCGGGAAGCGAAGGAAGCGCGGATTGACCACGAGGTTCGCGAACCCGTCGTAGATGACGTACACGTCGACTCCGCGGTCGGCCGCGGCGACCAGCGCGTCCTTGAAGCGTCGTCCGATCGCGTCGGACTTGATGATGTAGGTCTCGAACAGGATGCGCTCGCGCGCCGACTCGATGGCGTCCAGCATCGCGTCGTAGAGCTGCTCTCCGTACGTGTAGGTCGTTGCTCGCGAGCCCTTCCCGATCGGCACGGTGACGGGTGGGGAGATGAACGGGTACGGGCTCGGCGTCGATGTCGCGCTTCGTCTTGCGGAGCTTGGTGGCCACCATCAGCACGACGACAAGCACGACGATCGCGGTGAGCCAGCCGCCCAGCACCCATGCGACGACCTTCACGTCGCCACTCTAGGGCGAAGTCTCAGACGAAAACGGCGACCGGCCGGGCCGTGTCGCCCTTCTGTTCGTAGAGGGCAATGAACGCGCCGTCAGGTGCGAACAGGGCAACCGCTCCGGAATGGCCGAGATCGACATCCCTGCAAGCGTGCGGCCGAAGCGGACGGCTCTGTGCCTCGCTTCGTCCAGCTCGAGCGTCGGGAAGGTCGCCCGGGCGGCGTCCGCCAACGGGATAAGCGCGAACTCCGACTCCAGCTGTTCCGAGTCCGGCTTGCGGCACAGCGTGAAACCGCCGACGCGCGTCCGGCGGAGCATCGTCAGATGGCCGCCGACGCCGAGCGCAGCGCCGAGATCGCGCGCCAGCGCGCGGACGTAGGTGCCGGTCGAGCAAGCGACGTGGACATCGACGTCCGTGACCGCGCCGCCGACGTGCGTACGCGCGCCTCGAAGACGGACACGGTGACCGGGCGCGCCGGTCGAGCTCGACGTCCTCCCCGGCGCGGACGCGGGCGTACGACCGCTTGCCGTCGACCTTGATCGCCGACATCGAACGTCGGTACCTGTCTGATGGCGCCGTCGGAATGGCGACATGGCAGCGCGAATCTGATCCAGGTCAAGTGCGATGCATCCGTCGTCGCGACCACCTCGCCCTCGGCGTCGTCGGTCACCGTCGACTCCCCCAGCCGGATCGTCGCGTCGTACTCCTTGTCGGCCAATTGAAGGTGACCCAGCAGACGGGTCGCACGGCCGACACCGAGCACGAGCACGCCCGTGGCCATCGGATCGAGCGTCCCGGCGTGGCCCACCTTGCGCGTGCCCGCGACCCGTCGCATGCGCGCCACCACGTCGTGAGACGTGCAGCCCGCAGGCTTGTCGACAATGACAAGCCCCCCCAAGTAGTCCGCGGAGGTCACTCGGCCTCGTCGGCGTCTTCGTCGCTCGGGGGATTCTTGTAAGGATCAGCTTCACCGGCGTATTGCGCACCGGTTGCCTGCGCGGCGACAGCTTCGTCGGCCTCCCGCGCCTTGGCCAGCAGATCCTCGATCTGCTTGGCGTTCTCCGGGACCGCGTCGAGGAAGAACTCGATCGTCGGTGTGTGTCGAAGACCGAGTTGCTTGCCGACCTCCGAGCGGATGAGGCCACTGGCGCTGCGCAACGCGGCTGCCGTGCCGTCGATCGCCTCCTGCCCGCCCATGACGGTGTAGAAGATCGACGCGTTCTGGTTGTCGCCGGTCAGCCGGACATCGGTGAGCGTGACGAAGCCGAGCCGCGGATCCTTGATCCGCCGCTCGAGCATCGTCGCCACGATCACCCGGATCCGGTCGGCCAGCTGCTGCGTCGTTGTCCGGCCATGGTCCAGCCTCCCGCTAGTCGCGCGCCTTTTCGACGAGTTCGAAGGCCTCGATGACATCGCCGATCTTGATGTCGCCGTAAGCCCTTGAGCACCAAGCCGCACTCGAAGCCCTCGCGGACCTCGCTGGCGTCGTCCTTCTCCCGCCGCAGGCTGGCGAGGTCGGCGTTGTCGACGACGACCGCACCGTCTCGGAGCAGGCGGACCTTGGAGTTCCGCTTGATCGTGCCGCTGGTGACCATGCAGCCGGCGATGTTGCCGATCTTGCTGGAGCGGAAGATCTCGCGAATCTCGGCGGTACCGAGTTGCACGCTCTTCGTAGATCGGCTTGAGCAGGCCCTTGAGCGCGGCTTCGATCTCGTCGATCGCCTGGTAGATGACCGAGTAGTACTTGATCTCGACACCTTCGCGATCAGCCAGCTCGGTGGCCTTGCCCTGCGGACGCACGTTGTAACCGATGATGACCGCGTCGGAGGCGGACGCGAGGTCGACGTTGGTCTCGGTGATCGCACCGACGCCACGGTCGATGACGCGCAGCGCGACTTCCTCACCGACGTTGATGCCAGCCAATGCATCCTCGAGCGCCTCGACTGAACCGGAGCTGTCGCCCTTGAGGATGAGCAGCAATTCGTTCGTTTCGCCCTTCTCGACGTGAGCCATGAACTCCTCGAGCGTGCGACGGCCGCTGCGCTTCGCCAGCGCAGCGTTGCGCTCGCGAGCCTCACGCTTCTCAGCGATCTGACGAGCGATGCGATCGTCGTCGACCACCATGAAGTTGTCGCCAGCACCGGGCACAGCCGTCAGGCCGAGAACCAGGACCGGGCGCGACGGCAGAGCTTCGTCCACGTTTTCGCCGAACTCATCGAGCAGGGCGCGGACGCGACCGAAGGCCGAACCGGCTACGAGCGTGTCGCCGACGCGCAGAGTTCCGCGCTGGACGAGCACCGTTGCGACCGGACCACGACCGCGATCGAGGTGCGCTTCAATGGCCAGACCCTCAGCGTTCTGCTCCGGGTTGGCCCGCAGATCGAGCGAAGCGTCAGCCGTGAGGACGACCGCCTCAAGCAGCCTGTCCAAGCCCGTGCCGGCCTTGGCCGAGACGTCGACGAACATCGCGTCGCCGCCGTACTCCTCCGGGCACCAGCCCGTACTCGGACAGTTGGCCGCGCACCTTGGTCGGGTCGGAGTCGGGCTTGTCGACCTTGTTGACCGCGACGACGATCGGCACGCCGGCCGCCTTCGCGTGGTTGAGCGCCTCAACCGTCTGCGGCATGACACCGTCGTCGGCCGCGACCACGAGGATCGCGATGTCGGTGGCCTGTGCACCACGGGCACGCATCGCTGTGAACGCCTCGTGACCAGGGGTGTCGATCAACGTGATCCGGCGATCGTTGCCGTCGACTTCGGTGTGCACCTGGTACGCACCGATGCTCTGCGTGATGCCGCCGGCTTCCTTGTCGACGACGTTGGAGTTGCGCAGCGCGTCGAGGAGCTTGGTCTTGCCGTGGTCGACGTGACCCATGACGGTGACGACCGGCGGACGGGCGACCAGCGCGGACTCGTCCTCGATCTCGGCCCCGAACTCGAGGTCGAACGACTCGAGCAGTTCGCGGTCTTCGTCTTCGGGAGACACGACCTGGACGTCGTAGTTGAGCTCCTCACCGAGCAGCTCGAGCACCTCGTCGTTCACCGACTGAGTGGCCGTGACCATCTCGCCGAGCGCGAACAACATCTGGACGAGCGAAGCCGCGTCGACGCCGATCTTCTCGGCGAAGTCCGTCAGCGACGCACCGCGCGCGAGCCGGATCGTCTCGCCGTCACCCTTCCGGACACGGATGCCACCGATGGTGGGCGCCTGCATCTGGTCGAACTCTTGGCGCTTGGCTCGCTTGCTCTTGCGGCCGCGACGTGCCGGGCCGCCGGGACGACCGAAGGCGCCCTGCGTGCCGCCACGGCCACCGGGGCCAGGACGACCGCCACCACCGGGACGTCCGCCACCGGGGCCGCCGCCGAAGCCGCCACCACCGGGACCACCAGGGCGTCCGCCACCGGGGCCGCCGCCGAAGCCGCCACCACCGGGACCACCAGGACGACCACCGGGTCCACCGGGACGGCCACCGGGTCCACCGGGTCCACCGGGACCACCAGGACGACCACCGGGTCCACCCGGACGGGTCGGAGCTCCAGGGCGGCCGAGGCCAGACTGCCTCGGCATCATCGCCGGGTTGGGTCGGGGAATACCCGGGCCCCCGCGGCTTGCTCCGGGCTCAGCGCCTTCACGCTCGGCCGGCGGACGCGGCGCGCGGTCCTGCTGCATGCCCTGACGCGACGAGAAAGGGTTGTTGCCCGGGCGCGCACCGCCCGGCCGGGGGCCGGGACGGCCCGGCATCGGACCAGGGCTCGGCTCAGCGGACTCCGCCGGAGCCTCAGGCACCGCCGGGGTTTCGACTGGGGCAGCCGGCTCGAAGAATCCCCCGCCAGCGGGAGGTGCCCCCACCTCGACGGCGGCGGGTTCTTCCAGAGCAGGCACTTCGGCAGCGGGAGCCTCGGGCGCAGGCTCAGGCTGTTCCTTCGCCGCAACCTTCTTGGCCGGGGCAGACTTGGCGCCCAACTTGGCCAGCTCGTCGCCGTGCTCTTCCTTGAGCCGGCGGATAACCGGCGCTTCAACGGTCGACGACGCGGACTTCACATATTCACCCATGTCGGACAACGTCGACAGGATGACCTTGCTGGGCACTCCGAACTCTTTGGCGAGCTCGTGGACTCTGACAGCCACTCTTCTCCTTCGGGTTAGCCCACACCCGAAGGATGCAGACCACTACTTGACGTGCAGGCTCATTTGAACGAACTCATTGTGCGGTCATGAGCGTTGGCTCCGCTTTCGGTCTGTGGCCTGCGATCAGGCCAAGTTTCTGCAATCTTGTCAACCGGACCCAGATCGAGTGATCCCTCCACGCGGAGGGCCCGACCAAACGCCCGGCGGCGTTTCGCCTGGTCAAGGCACCGGGCGTCGGGATGCAAGTGCGCCCCTCGTCCCGGCAACGATTCGTTCAAGTCGGGCGCGACAATCCAGGCTGGTGACCCGGACCCTCCCGCCTTCGCGACAAATCGCACCAAGGCTGACCGTTCCGCACGCTCTCGACATCCGATGCACGTACGAACCGGCCCGGCCACTCTACCCGACACCCGAAGTGCTCGACTCGGACCCAATTTCCGGTGCCGTGTCGGACCGGATGTCAATGCGCCAACCGGTGAGCTTGGCGGCGAGGCGAGCGTTCTGGCCCTCCTTGCCGATGGCCAGCGACAACTGGAAGTCGGGAACGATCACGCGGGCCGTCCGCGCATTGACGTCGACCAGGGTGACGCCCTTCACCTGGGCGGGCGACAGCGCGTGCGCTATGAACTCGGCCGGGTCGTCGCTAAAGTCGACGATGTCGATCTTCTCTCCGTGAAGCTCATGGATGACGTTGCGGACCCGTTGGCCCATTGGCCCGATGCACGCACCCTTTGCGTTAACTCCGGCGACGGTGGCGCGGACAGCGATCTTGGTCCGATGTCCGGCTTCGCGCGCGATAGCCGCGATTTCAACGGTGCCGTCGGCGATCTCCGGGGCCTCGAGAGCGAAGAGAAGCTTCACCAGATTGGGGTGCGTGCGAGATACCCGGACCCGGGGTCCGCGCATGCCCTTCTCGACCTCGTAGACGTACGCCTTGATGCGCTCACCGTGGGCGTACTTCTCCTCCGGCACCCGCTCGGCAGCCGGCATGAGCGCTTCTATGCGCCCGAGGTCGATCATCACGTCACCGGGACGACTCCCCTGCTGGATGACACCGGAGACGATGTCACCAACCTTCCCGGAGAACTCGCCGTACTTCTGCTCATCCTCAGCGTCTCGCAGCCGCTGGAAGATGAGTTGACGCGCGATGGCGGCGGCATAGCGGCCGAAGTCTTCCGGCGTGTCCTCGAACTCGTCACTCAGCCGGGACGATTCGGAGGACTCCCCCACCGCCGGGTCAACCGGGCCGTCGGCAGGCTCTCCCTCGGCGTCCAGACGCTGCCGCGCCCACACGGTGACGTCGCCAGTGCGCTTGTCGAGGTCAACCCGCGCGTGTGCGTGCGCGCCGGGCGACTTGTGATACGCCGACAGCAGGGCCGCCTCGATCGCCTCCACCACGACGTCGAAAGAGATGTCCTTCTCCCGCTCCAAGGCGCGCAGCGCTGTCATGTCGATGTGCATCAGCGGTTCCCCTTCTTGAGTTCCGGCTCAATGAACGCCGTCTTGATGGCGGCGAGCGGTAGCTCGACACCGTCTTCCAACGTCACGTGTTCGTCCGTGGCACCGGCGATGCGACCGTTCGTGCGGTCGCCCTCGACGGTGGTGACCACGACGAGACGTCCGACGTTCCGGATCCAGTGCCGCGCGAGCGTCAGCGGACGGTCGACGCCGCGTGACGTCACCTCGAGGGTGTACCCGACGACTCCCATGACCTCAGAACGATCGAGCTCGTGCGAGAGTTCACGACTGGTCTCAGCGATCACGTCGAGCGGCACGCCGCCCTCACGGTCGACTACGACGCGCAACAGCCGTTTCGGGCCGGTTCCGCGCAGTTCCACCGCGTCGAGATCGAGGCCGAGTTCGCGGACACACCGATCGACGAGTTCGGTGACGGGCGGCGGGAGGTGATCTGCCATATCGACCTCCCTGTTGAGTTGTGCACAACCAAGCCTGAGCGTCAAGCAACAACCCGCCCACGTCATGTGCGGCCCAGCCGTCGTACCCAGCGTATCGAATCGAAGTGCCCCCGGTCCCCCTCCGCAGGTAGCCTGCCCGGCATGCTCTCCCGTCGCGCGGCGCTTCAACTCGGGGTCGTCGCCGGTGGCGTCGGAATCGCCGGCTTCGCCACGCAGCGAGCCAGTGTGCTGGACGACGGTCTGCGCGCCGTCGGCATCCGGCCACATGCCGAGCCGGACCCCCGCGACGTTGCGCTGCTCGCCGAGGCCGCCGCTGGGCAAGCCGAGCTTCTCGCCGCGCTGGACACGGCCGACCAGGGCCAGGATCCATCGGCTGTCGCGGACCTACGCGTCGTACTCAGCGAGCAGCTCGCAGCCGTCTCGGACGACCCCTCGGCAACCCCGACGGCCGGAGTGCCGGCCGGCGCTGACGCCGATTTCACGGCGTTCGCAGAACGGGTTGAGGCGATGGCAAGCGCTCGAGCCGACGGGGCACTGTCCGCTGGGTCGCTCGCCGTCATCAAGGTCCTGGCCGCCATGTCGGCCGGCCTCGAGCAGGTCGGCGTCGCCGCACGAAGGCTCGCATGACCGACATCAACGCGGCATCACAGGAGTCGTGGCAGGCATGGCTGGCCGTCGAGCACAAGGCGGTCTGGCTGTACGGCCTCATCGGCGGGAGAGTTGAAGACCTCACGGACGCAGCACGGGCGGCGTGGAATCGCCATCGCGACACTCGAGACCGCTTAACGGCTCAGATCCGGGCCGCGGGTGCCGTACCTGTCGGTCCACACCTCACCTACCGGGAAGCCGCCGTCAATTCCGCCGCGGACGCCCAACGTGCGGCCCAGACGATCGAGACCGAAGTAGAGATCGCCGCTCTTGCTTGCATCAGCGACGCAGCGCATCGCCCGGACGTCGTAGCCGCGCTTCGGACGGCAGCGCGGTCTGCGGCGAGCTGGGGCGCGAAGCCGACCGCCTTCCCCGGCCTCGATTAGGAGCCGGCCGGCGCCAGCCGCGTGACGACCTGGTCGACCGGGACGTTCTCCCGGTCCCCTGTCGCTCGGTCGCGAACCTCGACCACACCGTCGGCGAGTCCGCGACCAACGATCACGATGGTCGGCATGCCGAGCAGCTCGGCGTCCTTGAACTTCACGCCGGGCGACACCGAAAGGCGGTCGTCATGCAGGACGCGCAAGCCAGCTGCCTCGAGTTCGCCGGCAATCCGATCCGCGGCCTCGTTGATCGGGTCGTCCTTGCCGGCGGCGACCAGGTGAACGTCATACGGGGCAAGCTCGCGCGGCCAGACGATGCCGAGGTCGTCGTGGGCGTTCTCCACCACGGCCGCAACGGCCCGGGAAACACCGATGCCGTACGAACCCATGGTGACGGTGACGCGCTTGCCGTTCTCGTCGAGAACTTGCAGGCCAAGCGCCTCGGCATACTTGCTGCCCAGCTGGAAGATGTGGCCCATCTCGATGCCGCGGGCGATGGACAGCGGACCCGAACCGTCCGGGGCCGGGTCACCCGGACGAACCTCGGCGGCCTCGATTGTCCCGTCCGGGGTGAAATCGCGCCCGGCGACCAGGTCGAGCACGTGTGAGCCGGCCACGTCGGCGCCGGTGGCCCAGGGGCTGCCCGCCACCACGCGCGGGTCCGTGAGGTAGCGGATGCCGGTTGCGCCTTCGCTTCCCAGCACGCCGGGTCCGATGTAGCCCTTGACCAGCTCGGGGTGGGCGGCAAAGTCCCCATCCCCGAAGGGTGCGACCTCGGCCGGCGACACCTGTGCCTCCAGCCGGCGCATGTCGATCTCGCGGTCGCCGGGAAGGCCGACGGCCAGCGGCTCACGCTCGCCGTCCGGGTGCGTGAGAACGACCAGCACGTTCTTGAGGGTGTCGGCCGCTGTCCACGCACGGTCGTCGCGCGGGAAATGCTCGTTGAGGTGGCCGACCAACGACTCGATCGTCGGCGTGTCCGGCGTTGCTTCCGCGTGGGCGGCCTGAGCATCGGCGAAGTCGATGGGATCGGGCGCCGGGGTGACCACGGCCTCTACGTTGGCCGCGTATCCGCCCGGCGACCGGACGAACTCGTCCTCGCCGTTCTCGGCCACTGCGAGGAACTCCTCGCTCTGTGACCCACCCATGGCGCCCGCGGTCGCGTGCACCATGACGTAGTCGAGGCCAAGCCGGTCGAAGATCCGGATGTACGCCGCGCGGTGCGCCTCGTACGACGCAGCAAGCCCAGCCGCATCAATGTCGAACGAATACGAGTCCTTCATGACGAACTCGCGGCCGCGCAGGATGCCGGCGCGCGGCCGCACCTCATCGCGGTACTTCGTCTGGATTTGGTAGAGCGACACGGGAAGATCCTTGTACGACGAGTACAGGTCCTTCACCATCAGCGTGAACATCTCCTCGTGCGTGGGGCCGAGGAGGTAGTCGCCGCCCTTGCGGTCGTGCAGGCGGAAGAGGTTTGGGCCGTAGTCGTCCCAGCGTCCGGTGGCCTCGTAGGGCTCACGCGGCAAGAGTGCGGGGAATCGGACTTCCTGCGCGCCGATGGCGTCCATTTCGTCGCGCACGATGCGCTCGACGTTCTCCAACACCTTGAGCCCGAGTGGGAGCCAGGAGTAGATACCCGGCGCGACCCGCCGGACGTAACCGGCGCGCACCAAGAGCTGGTGACTCGGCACTTCGGCGTCCGCCGGGACCTCGCGCAGGGTTCGCAGAAAGAGCCGGGACATCCGCATAGGCAGAAACCCTATCGAGAGCGGCCGCCTGCCCAGGCTTGGTACGCCCACCGCAACATCGGGAGCTGGAGCGGAAGGCGCAGGACTGTCGCGATTCGGTACCAGGAAGGGGCACGCTCGCTCCGGAACGCCGACACCGTCATCTGCGCATTGGCCGGCCATACGCCGAGCAGGAGCCCGAAGGACAGGATGCCGCCGAGTCGCCGCGTCGGGGGCATCACCAACAGCACCGCACAGGTCAACTCGGCCGCTCCGGAAATCTGGACGAGCTCCTTCTTGTACTCCTGGAGCGGCGTCGGAACGATCTTTTCGAACGGCTCGGAGTTGGCGAAGTGGAGCACACCGGACGTCGCAAACATTCCGGCCAGCACGTTGGGGCCATTCATGGACAGACCTTTCTCACAGCAGAATCGAGGCGAAGGTGGCCCGCTCGGTGAAGCCGACTCGTCGATACAGCGCCCGAGCCGGGGCGTTGTGGTCGTTGAAGTAGAGCGTTACAAGCGGCGCGACGTCGCGTCGGACAAGCCGGACGACGTGCGCGAGTGCGGCCGCGGCGATGTCCTCACCGCGTCGATCGGGTCGCACCCACACGCCTTGAAGTTGGCACGCGTGCGGTGATGCCGCGCCGACCTCGGTCTTGAACAGGATCTCGCCGTCCTCGATGATCGCGAACGCCCAGCCCTGCGAGATGAGCTGCGCAACGCGGGCGCGGTAGCCATGGCCGCCGGACAGCTCGGGATCGATCCCGACCTCTTCGCGGAACATCTCAACGCACGCCGGGTAGAGCACGTCGATCTCGTCCATCGTCACCCGCCGGACCCGCGGGTCGGGGGCGACGCGGGGCTCGTGATCAATTGTCAAATACGGCTGGATGGGTCGGATCGAACGGGCCGGCCCGAGAAATGGGGCGAGTCGCTCCCACAGCGGGAGCACGGCCGACTGGAGCCCAGCGATCGACGCCGGCCGGATGCCTTCGGTCAGCACGTGGCCAGCGAATGCCTCGACCGCATCGGCACTCGCCTCCGCGGGGACGATATTGGAGCCGGCGTGACAGGCCGCCGCCAAGTCCGGGCCATCGAAGTAGCCCCAGACCCGCGCGCCGACGACACGATCACGAAGAGCGGTCGAATCGACGCGGTAACGGAGGAAGACGTTTACGCCCGGGTCGCGGTCGAGCAGGGCACGCACGGACGGAAGGTCGTCGGCGGTCAGGCCGCGCACGCCTGTCGTCGTACCGAGCATGCCTCAGCGTATGCCGTGAGCGAGTCCTCCGAAGGCGGAAATCGGCGTCAGGACACCGTGACCTGCGGCTCGGAGCCCTCGACCGGCGGCATCGATTCGGCCAGACGCATGGCTTCCTCAATGAGCGTCTCGACGATCTGGCTCTCCGGCACGGTCTTGATGACCTCGCCCTTGACGAAGATCTGGCCCTTGCCATTTCCGCTGGCGACGCCGAGGTCGGCCTCACGGGCCTCACCCGGGCCGTTGACGACACAGCCCATGACGGCCACCCGTAACGGAACCTCAAGGCCCTCGAGCCCGGCGGTCACCCGCTCGGCGAGTGTGTAAACGTCCACCTGGGCGCGTCCGCATGACGGACAGGACACGATCTCCAGCTTGCGCTCGCGCAAGTTGAGGCTCTGCAGGATCTGCAGCCCCACCTTGACCTCCTCGACCGGCGGCGCCGACAGCGAGACGCGGATCGTGTCACCGATTCCCTTGGCCAGCAGATGGCCGAACGCCACCGAACTCTTGATGGTGCCCTGGAACGCCGGGCCGGCCTCGGTCACGCCGAGGTGCAGTGGCCAGTCGCCCCGCTCGGCGAGCATCTCGTAGGCACGAACCATGACCACTGGGTCGTTGTGCTTCACCGAGATCTTGAAGTCGTGGAAGTCATGTTCCTCGAACAGCGACGCCTCCCAGACGGCCGATTCGACCAGTGCCTCCGGCGTGGCCTTGCCATGCTTCTCCATCACTCGCTTGTCCAGCGAACCGGCGTTGACGCCGATGCGCAAGGAAACGCCGGCATCGGCGGCGGCACGCGCGATGGCGCCCACCTGATCGTCGAACTGACGAATGTTGCCCGGGTTCACCCGAACGGCGGCGCACCCGGCGTCGATGGCAGCAAAGACGTACTTCGGCTGGAAGTGGATGTCGGCGATGACGGGGATCTGTGAGTGCTGCGCGATCTCGGCTAAGGCGTCCGCGTCGTCCTGGCTCGGGCACGCAACGCGCACGATGTCGCAACCGGCCGCAGTGAGCTCGGCGATCTGCTGCAGCGTGGAATTGACGTCGCTGGTCAGCGTCGTCGTCATTGACTGGACGCTGACGGGTGCGTCTCCGCCGACGTCGACCGAGCCCACCTTGATCTGACGAGACTTCCGTCGCGGCGCGAGCGTCATGGGCGGCATGCCCGGAAGTCCGAGATCAGTCACAACAGCCTTACTGGATTGACGATGTCCGCATAGATGAGCAGGACGCCCATCACCAGCAGCAATGCTCCCATTCCGTAGGCGACCGGCAACATGCGGGCGACGTCCACGTAGCCCGGGTCGGGCCGTCCACGCACCTTGGCCCAGCCGCGTCGTGCCGCCTCCCACAGTGCGCCGGCAATATGACCACCGTCCAGCGGTAGGAGCGGGATGAAATTGAAGAGCGCGAGGAACAGGTTCAGTGACGCCAGCAGCGCAAGGATCCGGACTGACCGCTCGCGCCACGACGGGTCGTCGATCGTCACCAGCTCGCCCGCGACCCGGCTTGCCCCCACCACGCTGATCGGCCCGTCGGTTTTGCGCGGCGCACCGACAGCCGCCTTCGCCACATCGACCATGCGCTGCGGCAGGTGAATGATGACGTCGACGGTGGCCACGGTGTATCCCCACATGACAGTGCCGACCGTCGGCAGCCCGTGTCGGACGATCGCGTATTGCGGCTCGACGCCGAGGAACCCCACCTCCTGCGTTTTCTTCGGGTCCGTCATCGAAGCCCGGGCCACGACCGTGGTCGCCACCGACTGCTCGATGCGCTGACCGTCCCGCTCGATGCCGAGGACGGCGACACGATCGCCGTTCGCCCGAATTGCACGGGTCAGGGCCGGCCAGGTCTCGACCGGGCGCCCATTGAACGTGACGATCTGGTCGCCCGGCTGCAGGCCGATCGTGCGGGCCGGTGTGATCGGGTCAGCGTCGGTGCAGGCGCGACCGGCCTCGGCATCGCTGATGGCGCAGTCGGCGACGGCCTTGACCGTCGTGGTCGGTTCCTCAACCCCGAAGCCGGAGATCAATACGGTGAACAGGACGACCGCAATGGCGACGTTCACCATCGGCCCGCCGGACATCACGATGAGCTTCTGCCACCACGGCTTGCGGTAGAACAGCCGGTCCTGATCGGCCTCGGTCACATGCTCGTACTCGGCGTTCCGAGCATCGGAGATGAGTTGCGACAGCAGGCCCGTGTCCGATTTGCGCAGCTCGTTGGGGTCATCGCCGCGAGCCGGCGGCAGCATTCCGACCAGCTTCACGTACCCGCCGAGGGGAATGGCCTTGACGCCGTACTCGGTCTCGCCCCGCTTGACCGACCACAGCGTCCGTCCGAAGCCGACGAAGTACTGGGTGACCTTCACGCCGAACCGCTTGGCGGGCCACAGGTGGCCGACTTCGTGCAGCGCGATCGACGCGGCGACCCCAAGCAGGAAGACGACAACACCGAGCGTGTACATCAGGACATCACTCATGAGCCACCCACCAATTCTGCGGCACGAGACCTCGCCCAAGCGTCCGCGGCGCGCACTCCTTCGAGTGTAAGCGCGGCCGCGGCAACAGCCGGGTCTGTCATGTGCTCATCGACAACCGTTCCTACGGTGTCCACGATGTCAAGGAAGGACAAATCCCGCGCCACGAATGCTGAAACGCACACCTCATTCGCCGCGTTGAAGACCGCCGGCGCGGTCCTGGCGAAGCGACCGGCTCGGCGGGCGATATCGACGGCCGGGAAGGCCTCAGCGTCGAGTGGGAAGAACTCCCACGTCGTTGGTGCGGTCCAGTCGCACGGCATGGCGACACCGGGAACGCGATCAGGCCACGCCAGCCCGAGCGCGATGGGAAGCCGCATGTCCGGCGGCGACGCCTGCACCATCGTGGAGCCGTCGATGAACTCGACCATCGAGTGGACGACGGACGTCGGATGGACCACGACGTCGATCCGGTCGAAGTCGATGCCGAAGAGCAGGTGTGCCTCAATGACCTCAAGACCCTTGTTCACCATCGTTGCCGAGTTGATCGTGACGACGGGGCCCATGTCCCACGTGGGATGCGCGAGCGCCTCGTCCGGGGTGACGTCGGCGAGGTCAGCTCGCGGGCGTCCGCGGAATGGTCCGCCGCTCGCCGTGAGAACGAGTCGGCGAACGTCTTCGATCCGCTCGCCGCGCAACGCCTGCGCCAAGGCCGAATGCTCGCTGTCGACCGGAACGATCTGGCTCTGCCCATCGGGACGAGGCTTGGCCGCCGACGTGACGAGCTCGCCGCCGATGATCAGCGACTCCTTGTTCGCCAGTGCGAGTGTCGAGCCTGCATCGAGGGCGGCGAGCGTCGGCTCGAGTCCCACGGCGCCCGTCATGCCGTTGAGCACGACATCGCACGGTGTTGCCGCGGCCTCGGTTGCGGCCGTCGGGCCGATCAGCAGTCGGGGAACGGCATGGTCGCCATCGGCGTATCCGCGGCGTTGCGCTTCGGCGTAGAGCGCCAGCTGGACGTCCTGCGCGGCGCTGCCCTTCGCGACAGCGACCAGCGGGACGTCGAACTCGATGGCCTGCTGGGCGAGCAGCGCAGGTTGCGCTCCCCCGGCTGCGAGGGCAACCACCTCGAACCGATCACGGTTGGCGGCGATGACGTCGAGCGCCTGCGTTCCGATGGATCCCGTCGACCCGAGAACGACGACACGCCGACGGGTCATTTCACCTCGGCATTGAGGACACGCCAGATCCCGATGGCGAAGGGGATCACGAACCAGACGACGGTCGCGGTCAGCAAATGACCCCACTGCTCTGAGGTGAGAGCGCCGGGAATGTCATCCACCAAGGGCCTCATCGCGCCGGAGAAATCGACCCACGGTGCGATGTCCCTAAGCGCATCAACCAGCCCAGTGACAGCGGCAACCACGGTCGAGGCGAGTAGGTAGACGACGATCGCTGCAGGCGTGTTCAACAGCAGCAAACCGAAGGCGACGCCTTGGAAAGTACTGATCAGCGTTCCCAGATAGGCCTGGCCCAGTGTGCCAACGGGGAGATCCCAGGGATCAGACGACCCTGACACCGCCGCCAGGAGTGCGGCGATAAGCAACGCGACGCCAAATGCGAGTGTTGCCAGGAGCAAGGCAGCTGCGACCTTCGCCAGGACGGTGCGACCGCGTTTGGGAACGAGCGTGAACGTCACCATGCCCGTGCGCTGCGACCACTCACTGGTGGCCAGCAGGATGCCCAGGATGCCGAGGAGCGGCTTCTGCAGAATCGCAGGCGCGGCCAGGAAGGCCGTGACCGTGTGTGCCTCTTGCGGCAACCCGAGCCAGAACAGATCCCACAGCAGCGTGATGACGCCGATCGAGATCAGCAACCATCGACCTGCCCGCGTGTCGACTGCCTTGCGCAGCTCGACGCCAACCAGCCGGATGACCGAGACGTCGGGGCGGGCGAGGTCGAGTGCTCGTGGTCATCAGTTACCTCCGTAGCGCGGAAGCGAGTCCCGCTGGGTTTCAGATGTGAGCTCGAGGAACATCTCCTCAAGGCCACCCTGACTCGACTCGCGGATCTCGATCAGGACCACTCCGCTGTCGGCCGCCGCCTTCGCCGCGTCCTCCGGAGTCGCATCAACGTGGAAGCCATCACCCTGGGGCGTCGGCGTGATGCTCGCCTTCTGCAGTGCGTCCGCCAAGGCGGCATTGTCGGTGGCGCGAACATACGTCCCCGCACCCTTGAGCAGCTCGTCCTTCGTGCCTCGGGCGACGATCTTCCCTCTCCCGATGACGATGATGTCGTCGGCGATGATCTGGATCTCGTGCAGCAGATGCGACGAGAGCAGGACCGTCCCGCCACGGTCGGCGAACATGCGGAGCAGGCTGCGCATCCAGTGGATGCCGGCCGGGTCGAGCCCGTTGGCCGGTTCGTCAAGGATCAGTACCTTCGGGTCGCCAAGCAGTGCGTGCGCAATACCCAGCCGCTGGCGCATGCCCAGCGAATAGTGGCGAATGCGCCGCTTGGCCTCGGTGCCGGTCAGGCTCACCAGGTTGAGCATTTCCTCGACGCGCGACGCCGGCAATCCCATCGTGGCTGCCCCCAACGCCAGGACTTCCTGTCCAGTGCGGCCGGCATGTTGCGCAGAAGCGTCGAGCAGGACGCCGACCTGCGTGCCGGGGTTGGGGATGTCGTGGAACGCGACCCCGCCGATCGTCGCGGTGCCGGCCGTCGGCAGCGTCAGTCCGGTGAGGATGCGGAGGGTCGTCGACTTCCCCGCACCGTTGGGACCCAGGAACCCGGTGACCGTTCCCGGTTCACAGGCGAACGAAATGTTGTCCACGGCACGGAGGCCGCGATAGTCCTTGGTCAGGCCCTCGACTCTGATCATGGGCTCTACCTTGTCAAACGACCGGTGATCCGGACAGCAACGGCCCCACAATGTCACCAAACACGTCCGTGAGGGCATCCGCGTAACCGGGCTCATCGACGGTGCCCGCCGGCAGCGGGTCCGAACGACCGGCCCGCTCCACGAGCGAGAGCTCGATGCCGTTGTCGTTGATGCGAACGCTCCCGGCGCCGTCAACCACCGCGATCCGTGTCTCGGTGCCGGTGGCCGGAAGCCCGCCGAGCCGAATGAGTGCGCAGACCGCGATCACCCGCTCGTTGCCGGTGGGGAGGTCAAGTTCCACGCCATCGCCGGGGCGGATGCCAAGGACCGCGAGGCCGCCGGCGAGCGCTGCCGATCGCTCGAGGAGACGCGCAAACGTCAGCGATCCGGCTGCGTCGGTGCAGGCAATGTGGTCACCGCGACCGGCAACCACATGCCGATCGAGCATTTCGAAACTCAACGCGGTCATCGACCGGTGAACTCCGGCGGACGTCCCTCGGCGCGTGCTGCGGCGGCCTCCCGAACGTCATCACTCGCCCATACCGCCTCGAAGGAGGCGTTGATAGCCGCGTCGTCGCCACCGTTGAGAACGAGCTTGTTGTGCGCGAGCGCGAGGGGCGCGAGCGCCGCGATCTCGTGAGCCCACGCCAGCGCGTCGTCGAGAGTCCCCGCCCGGTCGACCATGCCTGCGGTCAGGGCCTCGTCGCGGTCAAGGGTTTCGGCAGCCAGCATGAGGCGACGCGCCCGGCCCGTTCCGGCCAGCTGCGCAAGCGTGCGGATGGTCCAGCCGTCGACCGCCATGCCGTTCTTTGCCGTGGGAACAGCGAAACGAGCCGACGCGTCAGCGACCCGCAGGTCACAGGCGATGGCCAACTGGGTTCCTGCGCCGATCGCCGGACCGTTGACGGCGGCGATGACCGGCACCGGCAGCTGGGTCAGGCCATGCAGCATCCCGTAGAGAGCCTCGAGAAATCCCCCGCTGCCCTCGGCGATCGTGGCAGCGGGCGGTGCCCCCACCGGACCATAGACGCCACCGAGATCGGCTCCGGCCGAAAACGCCGAGCCGTGACCTGTAATCACGATGACACGAGCGCCGTCGCCCACGGCCGCTTGGGCAGCTTCGTGGATGGCGCGGCACAGGTCGAGGTTCAGCGCGTTACGGCGCTCGTCGCGGGTGAGCGTAAGTAGCGCGACAGCGCCGTCACGAGATACGTCGAGAACTGAATCGGGCACGTCGCGACCCTAGTGCGCCTCTCAATGGGCTGCGTTGAAGGCCTCGATCACCGAGTTGGGTGCCCGTCGGTTGTCGCTGACCTCGTGGCCGTTCTTGCGCGCCCACGCGCGAACATCCTCCAGCGAGTGGCCCGCCTTGATCGGCGGCGCCTTCATGCGGGAGCCGGTGACGATCTCGTCTGCCTCCTCGGTCAGGTCAGCAATGAACGAATCGACCGTCCGCTTGCTCTGCTCCGACAAGTACAAGTGATACGCACGGCCATTGAAGTCGTAGCGGACCGGCTTTGTGGTTTCCGGGAGTTCGTCGCCTGAGTAGTCATCAAAGATTTTGACGACCGGTTTCTGGACAATTTCTTTGCGCGCCATGAAACAAACTGTACAGCGCGTGTCGTCACGACACGACCGGCAGTCCTACTCCACCGCGGCGAGCTGGCCGCAGGCGCCGTCGATGTCGCTGCCGCGGGTATCGCGAACTGTCGTCGAGATGCCCTTGGCCTCCAGCCGGCGCACGAACTCGCGCTCGTCGTCTGGATCAGACGCGGTCCACATTGATCCCGGCGTCGGATTCAGCGGAATGAGGTTCACGTGCACCCATCCGCCACCCTTTGCACCACCGCGTGCCAGCAGTTTCTGACCAAGTAGATCGGATCGCCATCCTTGGTCGTTGATGCCTCGCATCATGGCGTACTCGATCGACACGCGACGTCCCGTCGTTTCGAAGTAGTTGAACGCCGCGTCGAGGACCTCGTCGACCTTCCAGCGGGTATTGATGGGGACCAGGGTGTCGCGCAACTCGTCGTCCGGTGCATGCAAGGACACAGCCAAGGTGACCGGAATGCCCTCGCTGGCGAGCTGGCGGATACGCGGCACCAAGCCGACCGTGCTGAGCGTGATGTTGCGGGCCGACAGGCCAAGTCCGTCCGGTGAAACCATCTGCCGGATTGCGGAAAGGACCGCCTTGTAGTTGGCCATCGGCTCACCCATCCCCATGAACACGATGTTGGAAAGGCGTCCGGCTCCCCCGGGAATCAACCCACGTTCCATGAGCGCCGCAGCCTCGACGACTTGGTCGATGATCTCGCCGGCACTCATGTTGCGCTGCAGCCCGCCTTGGCCGGTCGCACAGAATGGGCAGGCCATGCCACATCCGGCCTGACTCGAGACGCACAAGGTCGCCCGGTCGGGGTAGCGCATGAGGACGGATTCGACCAATGTCCCGTCGAAAAGCCGCCACAGCGTCTTGCGGGTGGTTCCCCCATCGGCCTCAAGGACACGCAGCGGATGCAGCAGTTCAGGCAAGAGCGCTGACGCGATCGCGTCGCGGTTCGCCGCGGGGAGATCGGTCATCGCCTGCGGATCGCGCTCATGCTTCGTGAAGTAGTGATGCGCGACTTGCTTGACGCGGAACGCTGGCTGGCCGAGTTCCTCCGCAGCCGCCTTGCGCTCGTCGGCCGTGAGGTCGGCCAGGTGCCGCGGTGGCTTGCCCCGCCGGGGCGCCTCCATCACCAGCGGCAGCGGCTTGCCCACGTCAGTCACCGCACAAGTGTCGCAAACCGCCCTAGCTATCCAGTCGGAGCGGCCTCAGCTGCGAGCATCGCCACGAAGTCCAGCTTCTCGATCACGCGGTCGGCCAACCGGAACGGATACAGCGGCCTTCGGCCCATGCTCCGGTTGATCTGGTTCAGGGCGGTCGCCAGTGGGGTCCAGGTGTTGCGCACGAGGTCGCCGAAGTTCACCAAGTCGTCGTCGGCGCCGATCAACCCGAAGTTGTTCGCCGTGTCGACGGCATCGCGGATGTGCAGGAAGTGGGCGAAGCTCTCGGCGAAGTCCTCGAATGGGTGCATGGTCGCGTAGGACGAGATGTACGTCGCCTCCCAGCCACGCGGTGGTCCCTCTAGATAGTGCCGCTCGATGGCCTCTTGGTACGGCGCCGACTCATCGCCGAAGAGTTCGCGCGTCTGTCCGATCCGCTCGTCGCCACGCACCAGCAGCATTTCGTAGTAGTGACCGATCTCGTGCCGGAAGTGGCCCAGCATTGTGCGAAAGGGCTCGCGGAACTCGCGCTGCATCTTCACGCGGATCACATCGTCGCCTTCGGCGAGATCAATCGTGACCGCTCCGCGGTTGTGACCCATGATGATCTTCTCGTTGACGCTCGACAGCAGGTCGAAGCACAACCCTCTGTCCGGGTCCTCGGCCCGCGTGACGATCGGCAGGCCGATGCGGTCCAACTCGGCGATCAGGTGCCGCTTGGCGCCTTCGGCGACGGGATAGAGCGCCAAGCCCTCCAAGTCGGCACCCGGCGGCCGGGTCCGGGTGAGCCCGCAGCTGAAGCACTGCTCGCCCTCATAGCCGACCAGCCAGTTGCATCCGGACAGCTCCATGTTGCGACACCGGGACCAGCGCGCGCCGTCGGCGTCGAGGTAGGTGCCGTTCACGACCGGCACCATGTCCCCTTCGAGCCGCGCGTATCCCGTCGGCGTCAGGCAAACGGGGCATTCGACATCCTCGATGACGAGAGGCGAGTCGCAGACCCGGCATAGAAAGGCGCGCATGGATGGCGCTTCAGGCCGGTATGACCAGATAGTTCATGATGAGCCAGGCGATGGGCGCGACCGCGACAAGCGAGTCGAGCCGATCCATGAGTCCGCCGTGGCCGGGCAGCAGATCGCCCATGTCCTTGATGCCCAGGTCCCGCTTGATCAACGATTCGGCCAGGTCGCCCAGGGTGGCCATCACGACGCCCGCGATGCCCAGGATCACGCCGACCCACCAGTCACCGTGGAGCAGGAAGATCACGCTGGCGATGCCGGCGCCTGTGCCGGTGATCAGCGAACCGGCGAATCCCTCCCACGACTTCTTCGGACTGATGGTCGGCGCCATCGGGTGCTTACCAAGGAAGACGCCGGCTACGTAGCCACCGATGTCTGAGGCAATGCAAGCGATGATGAAAACGAGCACACGCTCCGGTCCGTCCGATTCGGCGAGCATCAGCATGACGAACGTCGCCATCAGATATAGGTACGAGAGCGAGAAAAGCCCGGCGCTGGCATCGCGGACGAAGCCGTCCGGCCCGTCAGACAGGCGCCAGACGAGGATCGCGATGACGGTCAGCGCCATGGTGACCGACGCCTCGGCCATGCCGCCGTAGAACGCGCTGAGCAGCATCAGCGATCCGCCGGTGGCGACCGGGACGAACGGGAGCCGGATGCCGGCGGATCCGAAGGCACGGCCCAGCTCCCACAGTCCGATGCCCAGGGCGGCGACGGCAATGAGTACGAAGGAGTCCTTGAAGAAGTACAAGGACGCCAGGATCATCGCGACGAGGGAGACGCCGACACCGATGGCGGCCGAGAGATCTCGTCCTGCCCGGCCGTGCGGCTTGTCGGCCGGAGTTTCCTCGACCTCAGACTTCAAGGAGCTCAGCTTCCTTGTGCTTGAGCATCTCGTCGATCGTGTCGACGTACTTGCGGGTCAATCCGTCGAGGCGTTTCTCGGCTCCGGAGGTGTCGTCCTGGCTGATCTCGGAGTCCTTCTCGGCCCGATCGAGCGCCTGCTTGGCGTTGCGCCGCAGGTTGCGGACGGCGACACGGCCGTCCTCGGCCTTGGCCTTGGCGAGCTTGATGAACTCGCGCCGACGCTCCTCGGTCAGCTCGGGGAGCACGATCCGAAGCACCTTGCCGTCGTCGCTGGGGCTCACCCCGAGATCAGACTCGCGGATGGCCTTCTCAATCGCGCCCTTGGCGTTGATGTCGTAGGGGCTGACGATGACGACCCGTGGCTCGGGCACCTGGAAGCCGGCGAGCTGCTGCAGCGGCGTCGGCTGGCCGTAGTACTCGGCGGTGATGTTGGCGAACATGGACGGATGGGCGCGACCAGTGCGAATCGCCGCGAACTCCTCACGCGCGTGCTCGACGGCCTTGGCCATCTTGTCGTCGGCCTCGCGCAACGTCGCGTCGATCACAGTGTCTCCTCGTGCTCTGCTCCACCGGCGGATCCGCCATGAACCAAGGTCCCGATCTTCTCACCCTGCAGTGCGCGGGCGATGGCGCCTTCGTCCTCCATGCCGAAGACGATCATCGGCAGGCCGTTTTCCATGCAGAGCGCGAAGGCCGCGGCGTCGACCACCTTCAGGCCCAGCCGCAAGGCGTCCTGGAAGGTGAGGTCGTCGTAGCGGATCGCGTCAGGGTTGGTACGCGGATCATCCGAATACACGCCGTCGACGCCACTCTTGCTCATGAGGACCAAGTCGGCCTTGATCTCCAGAGCTCGCTGCGCGGACACAGTGTCGGTGGAGAAGTAGGGCAACCCGGCACCAGCGCCGAAGATGACGACGCGGCCCTTCTCCAGGTGGCGGATCGCGCGGCGTGGGATGTACGGCTCAGCGACCTGGCCCATCGTGATGGCCGACTGGACGCGCGTCTCGATGCCTTGCTTCTCGCAGAAGTCCTGCAACGCCAGACAGTTCATGACGGTGCCGAGCATGCCGATGTAGTCGGCACGTGAGCGTTCCATCCCACGCTGGCTCAGCTCGGCGCCCCGGAAGAAGTTGCCACCGCCGACGACGATCGCCACCTGAACGCCGTCATTGATGGCCGCGGCTACCTGTTTGGCAATGCCGTTGACGACGTCGGGGTCGATCCCGAGCTTCCCGCCGCCCATGACCTCGCCGGACAGCTTCAGCAGGACACGTCGCATGCCCACAAGGTACTAGGACCGCGCGTGCGCTTCGAGGGCGACCAGCGCCCCGGGTATTACCCTCCGATTTCGATGTGCGCGAAGCGGGTGATCGTCACGCCCGCCTGATCGAGCACGGCCTTGACCGTCTTCTTGCTGTCCTGGACAGACGGCTGCTCGAGCAGCACGTTGTCCTTGAAGAAGCCGTTCAACCGGCCTTCGACAATCTTCGACAGCGCCTGCTCCGGCTTGCCCTCCTCCCGCGCAGTCGCCTCGGCGATCTCGCGCTCCTTGGCAACGAGGTCGGCCGGGACGTGCTCACGGGTGAGGAAGCGCGGACGCATGGCTGCGATCTGCTTGGCCGCACCGCGCGCCGCCTCGACGTCAGCACCGGCGAACTCGACGAGCACGCCGATGGACGGCGGCAAGTCGGAAGCACGACGGTGCAGGTAGGTGGTCGTCTCGCCGTCGAACGCGGCCACCCGGCCGAGCTCGATCTTCTCGCCGATGACGGCGGCAAGCGCCGAGACGGCATCCGCGACGACTTGGCCGTCGGGCAACGTGGCGCCGGCGAGTTCGACGGCATCGGCCGGCTTGACCGAGTCGGCCAGCTTCGCCAGCTGCTCTGCCAACGCGACGAACTGATCGTTCTTGGCCACGAAGTCGGTCTCGGAGTTGAGCTCGACGATGGCGCTCCCGTGCATGGCGACGAGGCCGGACGAAGCGTCACGCTCGGCGCCGCGCTTGGCGGCCTTGGCGGCGCCCGAGATCCGCAGGATCTCGACGGCCTTCTCGAAGTCGCCCACGGCCTCGGTGAGCGCCTTCTTGGCGTCCATCATTCCGGCGCCGGTGGCGTCACGAAGCTTCTTGACGTCTGCTGCCGTAATCGTCATTTCGGATGTCCTCTTGCGTTTCGGGTTGATCGAGTTTCAGGCCTTGGTGAAACCGGCGGCCTCAGCGGCCTCTTCGGTTTCAAACCACACTTCGGCGACCGTCTGCTCGTACGAATCGCCGCCCTCCGTGTGGTAGGTCTTCGAGTCCTCGGTGGCCTTGATGGCGAAGCCCTTGGGCGCGTTGCCGCTCTTCAGCGGTGACTTGGACCCCGGGCCGTAAGGCTGCGTGGCCGTCGCGCCTTCATGCGCATCGGCGGCAGCCTCAACCACTGGAGCCTCCTCGGCAGCCAGAGCCTCAACCACTGGAGCCTCGTCGGTAGCGGGGGTCTCGACGGCAGCGGGAGCCTCGTCGGCGGCGGCTTGCTCGGCAGCGGCCTTCTCAGCAGGAGTGGCCTCCGTGGTCGTCAGCAGCTCACGTTCCCACTCAGCCAGCGGCTCATCGCCACCGAGTTCCTCGCCGGCCTGCTCCTCACCGGTCTTGGCGCCACCACGAGCCAGCAGGCCCTCAGCGACGGCGTCGGCGAAGACGCGAGTCAGCAGGCCGACCGACCGGATGGCGTCGTCGTTGCCCGGGATCGGGAAATCGACGTCGTCCGGGTCGCAGTTGGTGTCGAGAATCGCGATGACCGGGATGCCGAGCTTCTTGGCTTCGTCGACGGCCAGGTGTTCCTTCTTGGTGTCGACGACCCAGATGGCCGACGGGACCTTGTTCATGTCACGGACGCCGCCGAGGGTGCGCGAGAGCTTGTCGTACTCGCGCCGCATCTGCAGCAGTTCCTTCTTGGTGCGACCGGAACCGGAGACGTCGTCGAAGTCGATCTCCTCGAGTTCCTTCATGCGGTTGAGGCGCTGGTGGATCGTCTGGAAGTTGGTGAGCATGCCGCCGAGCCAACGCTGGTTGACGTAGGGCATGCCGACGCGCTTGGCCTGTTCCTCGATCGGCTCCTGCGCCTGGCGCTTGGTGCCGACGAACAGGATCGTGCCGCCCTTGGCGGTGGTGTTCTTGACGTACTCGTAGGCGCTGTCGATGTACGACAGCGACTGCTGCAAGTCGATGATGTAGATGCCGTTGCGCTCGGTGAAGATGAAGCGCTTCATCTTGGGGTTCCAGCGACGGGTCTGATGCCCGAAGTGGACGCCGCTCTCGAGCAGCTGACGCATGGTGACGACGGCCATGGCCGTTCCTCCTCTTGGGTGCCCCACCTTTCGGCACTGCACCCAGTTCCTGGTTGTTGCGCCACCGGTTGGTGGAGCCCTGGCATCCCTGGACCGGCCCACCTCAATTGGATTGAGGACCAAGACCGCTCCCCGCACGCGGTGTAACACGTTGTGCAGCGCGGGACGCGCGAATTTCCTGACGAATCAGCTTGCGAAGGAGTCTACGACAGGACAGCCGGTGGAGCGAAATCCACACCAGCTCGCCGCGCGACGGCTCGTCCACAGATGGTCGCGGCGTTCATTGCTGCGCGCCCCGACCTCGACGTGGGCTGGCTCCGTGCCCAGACTCCTCGCTCGCCTGCTGCCTGGCGGCGGTCCTCACTTGCCGGTTCCGTGCCACCAGTCGCCGCCGGCGACGGCTCGTGGGTGTGGCCGGTTGACGGCTTCGGCGGCGAGTCGCCGACCGTGGCGGGCGAGTTCGACGCTCCCGATTCGGACTACGGACCCGGCCACCGCGGCATCGATCTCGCCACGCTCGTCGGTACGCCCGTCCGGGCCGTCGCCGGCGGCGTCGTGACCTTCACCGGCCAGGTGGCGGGCATCGACGTCGTCACGATCGATCACGGCGCCGAGCGCTCGACCTACCAGCCGGTTCCGGCCACGGTGTCCGTCGGCGATTCCGGTCGATGCCGGCGATGTCATCGGCAAGGTCGGTCCTCGGGCCGTTTCACTGCACTTCGCCGTGCCTGCACCTCGGTCGCATTGCGCAGGCAGACGATCGATACCTCGATCCCCTCGATCGGTTGGCCGGTCGTTCCCGGATTCGTCTGGTCGATCCGGACGGGCCGCCGCCGGTGCCACCCGTCGGTCCGGCGGGCGCGGGAGTCCTGCAGCGACCGATCGCCGGTCCCGTCACCTCGCCGTTCGGCGAGCGGAAACACCCGACCACTGGCAAGGAGTCATTTCACGACGGTGTCGACTTCGGTGCGGCGTGTGGAGCACCCGTGCGAGGCGGCTGGACCAGGAACGGTCGTCGGCCGTCGGCCGCTCGCGCGTCCTATGGCCTCCACGTCGTCGATCCGGCACGACGACGACCTCGACCACCTTGTACGGCCACCTCGCCGATGCGCTCGTGGACGTTGGTGACGACGTTCACCGGGTGACGGTGGTCGGCAAAGTCGGATCGACCGGTCTAGCGACCGGCTGCCACCTGCATTTCGGTGTTCAGCGCGATGGTCGACCGGTCGACCCTTTTGTGTTGTTGTGAGCGGCTTCTAGGAGTCGATCAGAACGTAGTCGAACGTCGTGTCCGGCGGGTCAATTGCCGCGTTCGTCACATTGCATGCCACCAGCGACACGCTGGACGCCCCGAGCAAGGTGCCTGAGTTTTCGGTGTGAAGACTCAGACCGTTCGGCCACGCGCTCGAAGCCGTGACCACAGCTGCGTCATCACCGTAACCACCACCGATCGGGGCTGATACGAGATTGGTGGACAGGCAAATACCGACGCCGATTGACGGGAAGTTGTGGGCGTGCTGCCCGGAGCCCGCGGTATCCGCGCCAGTGACGCCGTCTGCCACAATGTTCGCCGAATTGACCGCGTTGTCGGCGATCTGCGGGTTCGTGACCGCGTTGTCCGCGATCTTCGGTTCCGTGACCGCGTTGTCCGCCATGTCAATCGCGATGATCGAACCGTCGCTGATCTTCACACTGTGAACCGAGTTGTCGAGCATGCGAGAACTGCCGATGGTGTTTTCCTTGATGTCAGCATGCTTGACCGTGCCGTCGATGATGTCGCCGCTGTCGACGGTGTTCTCACCAGCGAGGCCTTGGGCCGCTGCTGCCGACATCAGCACGATGATTGCCGCGAAACCGACAACCGTTGAGCGCTTACTCATGGTTACTCCTCGTGGTTTGTCCCCCGAATCACCCACAGCGTGGCACTATCGGGGACTTTGCACTGGACTTTCACAGATTCTCTGTGGAGCGACACGAGCGCTGATGAATGGATTCATGCGCCCGTGAGATCCGGCATGCCGAGTTCGAGGTTGGGGACCTGGATGCCGCCGTCGACCTCGAGCATCTTGCCGGTCACGAACGCGCCAGCCGGTGACGACAGGTACAGCACCGCGGCCGCGATGTCCTCCGCCTCACCGATGCGACCCAGCGGCGTGTTGTCCTCAAGCTCCTGCTTCATCTCCGGAACACCGGCCACGAACTCGAGCGCCGACGTCAGGACGGACCCGACGTAGACACCGTTGACCCGAATGTTCGGTGCGAGGTCGGTTGCCGCCAACCGGCTCCAGTGCGCCAGTGCCGCCTTGGCGGTGCCGTAGGCAAGGAACCCGCGACCGGCGCTTCGTCCCATCATCGACGAGATCGACGTGATCGACTTCTGCGCGCCGTCCAGCGACGCGAGCATGTGCGGGACGGCAGCGCGGCTCAACGCATGGGCCGTCCCGACGTTGAAGCGGAACGACTCGTCCAAGAAGTGGTTGTCCGTCTCGAGGAATGCCTTCGGGAACGTTCCACCGACGTTGTTGACGACGATGTCGAGCCGTCCGAACTCCTCGCGCGCAGCATCGGCAAGCGAGGCGACTGCGTCCAGATCGGACAGGTCGGCCGGCACCACGAGCGCCCGGCGGCCGACGGCCCGAACCTTCTCGGCGACCTCGTCCAACTGGCTGGCCGTGCGGGAGGACAGGACGACGTCAGCGCCTGCCTCGGCCAATGCGAGCGACGTTGCTGCACCGATGCCCCGGCCGGCGCCCGTGACGATCGCGACGTGGTCCGTGACGCTGAATCGATCAAGAATGCTCACGCGGTCACCAATCCGCGCCCGGTGACCAGTCCGAGATCGAGCGGCGAGACCAAGCCGGGCTCCGCCGCCACGACCGCAGGAATGGAGTTGACCAGGCGCTGCGCCGTCACGATCATGCCGCTGACGTTGTGGTCGCCGTTCTCGCCATGATGCGAGAACTCGAGCTTCATGGCCGGCTCACCGGTGATCTCCACCCGGTAGCACCCGTCCCCGTCGTTCGGGCTTGCCCAGTCAGGATCGCTCTCCGCATCGGTGCGGGTGACGTGCTCCAGGGTGATGCGCTCGACGCCGCCGACCTTGCCAATGACCTGAAACTTGACCGAGCCCATAGTCCCTTCGGCGACCGGACACGAGACCGTGTCGACCGACCGCTGTGCGGGACGACGCTCGACGGTCTTCGGTCAGCGGTTCGTCCAGCGTCACGCCGAGACCAGCCGCGATTGCGCGGACAACCGGCCCCCACGCCATCGCCAGGATGCCCGGCGACCACAGCATGTGGTCCTCGTCCATCGGTTGTCCGAAGCCGATAGATGTCGCGCATGACGACGGGCTGGTAGTACGTCGAGTAGTCGGCGAGTTCGCTGACGCGGATGTGGTCGATGCGTTGGCTGAGCGACGTCAGAACCAGCGGCAGAACATCGTTGGCGAACCCGGGATCGATCCCGTTGACGTGCAGGCTCGCACCGCCGTCGCGTCCGGCCTGGACGATGTCGTCGACCATCGCGTCGGGAAGCGCCTGCCATGGGTGAAGCAGAATCACCGGGCCCGACGACACGACGTTGACGCCCTGACGCAAGAGCCACGTCAGGTCCGCGATGGACTCGACCACACGGTCGTCGGTCATGGCGGCGTGCAGGACGCAGTCGGGTTTGAGAGCCACCAGTTCGTCCCGATCGGTGGTGGCCGCGACGCCGAGCTCGCGACCGAGACCAGCAAGTTCGCCGGCGTCCTTGCCGGACTTGTCAGCCGTCGACGTCCAGACGCCGACCAATTCGAGATCCGGATGAGCGTCGATACCGGCGATGGCGTGCCGCCCGACGGTTCCGGTGGACCAAACGACGACGCGCAACGGGCGCTCTGGGATTACCTGAGACATGACGCCGAGACTAGAACGAGTTCTACTTTTGCGCCAGTTCTACGCCAGCGTCACGCTCGGGGATGCGCCAACTTGTACGCCGCCCGCAAGCGTTCGTTGCTCACGTGCGTGTAGATCTGCGTGGTTCCAAGCGAGGCGTGGCCGAGGATTTCCTGGACGCTGCGGAGGTCGGCCCCGCCCTCCAGCAAGTGGGTGGCGGCAGTGTGTCGCAGCCCGTGGGGGCCGACGTCAGCCGCGCCCTCGACGGCGGCGAGCCGCTCGTGAACGATCCGGCGAACGGTCCGCTGATCGACGCGGCCTCCGCGAGCACCGAGGAACAGCGCCGCCCCGCTGGCCTGCGAGCGCAATTCCGGCCGGCCGCTGTCGATCCAGGTCCGCACCGCGATCGCCGCCGGAGCACCGTAGGGAACGGAGCGCTCCTTGCGCCCCTTGCCGAAGACACGCACGACGCGTCGCTCGGCGTCCAGGTCGTCGAGATCGAGTCCGGTCAGCTCACTGACCCGGATGCCGGTCGCGTACAGCAACTCGAGGATCGCCAGGTCACGTAGTCCCAACGAGCCGTCGTCGGCGATAGCTGCCCCCGTGGCGTCCAGTAGTCCGCGAATTTCGGCATGGCTGAGGACGACCGGAAGGTCACGATGCGCCTTGGGGATGGCAAGCAGTGCCCCCGCGTCCTCGCGCGCGCGGCCGGTGCGGTGCAACCACGCAGTGAACGCCCGAGCCGACGTCGCGCGCCGGGCCAGCGTGGTGCGGGCGCGACCCAGCGTCTGCTGGTTGGCGAGGTAGCTGCGCAATGTCCGGATCGTCAGGTCGGTCGGGTCGGACGAGTCCCATCCGAGTGGCGTGGTGAGCGAGCGCGGCGAGGTCGGTCAGGTAGGCCCGCACCGAGTGCTCCGACAGGTCGCGCTCGATGGCAAGGTGGTGCTCGAAGGTGGCGAGCACCTGAGCCCAAGCCTCACTGACGCCCCTATCAGGGGCGCTGCGCGTTGCAGTCACTCCTCCACTGTGCGGGGCACCGTCGGCTGCTCCAAGTCGGCGCGCCGCAGCAGCAACCATTGGGCCGGACCAACGGAAATCGCCCAGCCGTCGCGAGTCAGCGCCGACAATGCCCGCGCGGCGGCAGCCGGCCCGACTCCGGCCCGGCGAGCCACGGAGTCGAGCTCCAGCGGGTCGCGCCAGTCGAGGGCGTCGAGGACCTTGGCCTGATCAGACGTCAAGGCGTCGTACGCCGTGGCGTTCGTTGCCCCCTCGCTTGGATCGGCCGCGCCAGCCAAAGCGGCGGCATCCAGACCCGCCAGAGCAGTGACCACGTCAGTGCCGGACCCGACGAGCATCGCCTTGCCGTCGCGGATCGCCTCGTGCGTACCCACCGATTGCTGGGACGTAACGGGCCCGGGCACGGCCATGGTGACCCGCCCCAGCTGGTCCGCCCAAGCGAGGGTGTTGAGCGCTCCACTGCGGCGGCGGGCCTCGACGACCGCCGTTCCCACCGTCAGCGCGGCGATGACGCGATTTCGAGAAAGGAACCGCGCCTTGGTCGGGGCCTGTCCCGGCCGCTGCTCGCTGACCACCAGCCCTTCTTCGGCAATTCGTTGCAGGAGAGCAGTATGCGCCCGCGGATAGCTGGTGGCGGCTCCGCAGGCCAGCACGGCAATCGTCGGTGTCAGCATCGCCAGCGCGCCACGGTGCGCACAGGCATCGATCCCGAATGCCGCGCCGCTCACGACGGTGAAGCCGGCACTTGCGGCATCGGCGGCGATCTCGGCCGCCTGCTCGGCACCATAGGCCGTGCAGTCCCGAGCCCCGACGACCGAGACGCTGCGCTCGACCATCTCCGCGAGGTTGCCACTCCCCCGCACCCACAAGCCGAGTGGCGCGCCGGTTGCACCGCCATTGGGTGGCGCATGGTCGAGGTCGTTCAACCGCTCGGGCCAGGCTTTGTCGCCCGGGACGATCCAGCGCAGGCCGTCCGCTTCGGCGAGGTCGCGGGTTCGCGACACCTCCGATTCGGCGCCCTGCGCCGCGTGGACCCACGCCTGCGGCAGCGTCCGGCCGTCGACAGCTCGGCCAGCCTTGATCAGCTCGACGAGTTCGTCCGGCCCGTATTGAGCAAGCAGCCCGGGCAGCCGCGAATCACCCGGCTCGCACATCAGGCTCAGCTCCAGCCGCGCGCAGCGCTGGCTCACGAGGCAGCCACCAGCTCACGCAGATCCGGACCCGAGCGGCATGCCCTGACGCAGGGACAAGCGCGAGCAGGGCATCGTCGCGGCCAGGTCGATCGTGTCCGCGCAGGTCGGCAACACTCCACCCCAAGCCGAGGACGCGATCGGCCGACCTGGCCGACAGCTTGTGGGTGCTCACCTGACTGTCGAGCACCGTCCGCGCCGTGTCGTCGATCGGCCACCGCTTGCGCAACTCCGAGCCCGGAACCTCGGCGTTGAGCCGCCATGGCGAACCTTCGAGTCGATGCGCCTGCCGTTCCCGGGCCTCGGCCACCAGCTCCGACAGCCGATCCGTGCCCTGCGAGCGCCCGATCGCCCTCGCCAGCTCGGGCCGGCTCGGCAGCGTCAACGAACGGTGGATGTCGATCCGGTCGCGCACCGGACCGGTGATGCGGTCGCGATACCGCCGGCGCATCAGCGGAGTGCAGTGGCAGTTGTCGTCGGCGGCACCGTCCTGGCCGCACGGGCACGGATTGGAGGCCAGCACCAGTTGGAACCGCGCCGGGAAGACGGCCGTCTGGTTGGCTCGGGCGATGAGGATGTGGCCGCTCTCCAAGGGCTGGCGAAGTGCATCGAGCACATTGCTGGCGAACTCCGGCGCCTCGTCGAGGAACAGCACGCCCCGGTGCGCCAGCGACATCGCGCCCGGTCGAATGCCGCGCGTACCGCCACCGATGATCGCGACCGCACTGGATGTGTGGTGCGGATCGATGAACGGCGGGCGATCCAGCAGCGGTGCATCGGGCGGCAACAGGCCACCGACGGAGTGGACTGCGCTCACCTCGAGCGCCTCGGCGGGCGTCGAGGTCGGGCAGCAGCCCGGGGAGTCGCTTCGCGAGCATCGTCTTGCCGATCCCGGGCGGCCCGATCATCGCCAGGTGGTGCCCGCCGGTGGCGGCGACCAGGATCGCCGTACGCGCGTCCTCCTGCCCGGCGACATCGGCGACATCGAGTCCAGCCACGGCGTCGTCGCTTCGACGAGAATGGCGATTCATCCAGCGGAGGGACCGGCGGGTCGTCTGGCTCCGGCTGATCGGTGAGCATGGCCACCAACTGCCGCAGCGAGCGCAGGCCCACAACCTCGATGTCGGGCACCAACCCAGCCTCAATCGCATTGGATTCCGGCACGAACACGCACTGTGAAGCCCGCGGCGACCGCCGCCATCGTCGCCGGCAGGACGCCGCGCACCGCGCGCAGCCGCCCGTCGAGCGCGAGCTCGCCCAGCAGGACGGCATCGGCGAGCGTGTCGCGCCGGGATCTCCCGTTTGGCGACGAACAGCGCGGAGGCGATCGCCAGGTCGAAGTGTGAGCCGGTCTTCGGGACGTTCGACGGCGCCAGGTTGATCGTGACGCGCTGGTCGGGCCACGCCGTGCCGGAATTGACCACTGCCGCCCGTACCCGGTCGCGTGCTTCGTTGACGATCGTGTCCGCCGAGCCCGACGAGCACGGTGCCGGGCATGCCGCTGTTGATGTCGACCTCGACCTCGATCGGCCGGCCGGTCAAGCCGTCGAGGGCAACCGAATGCGTGGCGGCCATCAGGCCACTCCCACGACACGTTCGATCTGCGGAGCACCGCGCGGCGGCACCAAGACCGAGACGACCTCGATGCGTACGGCCTCCGGTTGGACCTGGTGGACCTCCAACCAGTACGCGGCCAAGCCGACGCAACCGGGTGGCCTTCCGGCCGGTGACCGCTTCAAGCCCGGTGCCGTGCGACGTGCCGGTCCTGGTCTTGACCTCGCAGATGACGAGGGTGGCGCCATCGCGCGCCACGATGTCGACTTCGCCGTACTTACACGTCCAGTTCGTCTCGAGGATCGCCATGCCGAGGTCTCTGCAGGTACCGGCCAGCCACCCGCTCGCCGAATCTCCCGATGGCCTGCTTGCGCGCTTGCGTCATTCGGCCAGAGTCGGCATCTCGAGACTGGTGGGCCAGAGTCGGCGATCCGACTGTGGACAACGTGATGGCGCAGGCCGGTTGTGGACGGCCGGGCGAGCGCGTTGCCCGCGATTAGTCCGTCGACGACGGCCCGTCAGTTGGCGATCCCGCGGCAGGCCCGTCCGGCCCGGTCAGCTTCTCGGCGAGATCGGAGTCCTGCAGCTCCTCGACGTTCACGTCCTTGAACGTCAGCACCTTGACGTTCTTGGCGAAGCGAGCCGGTCGGTAGATGTCCCACACCCAGGCATCGGTGAGCGTCACCTCGAAGTAGGCATCGCCGGTCTCTGAGCGCACCTTTACGTCGACGGCGTTGCACAGGTAGAACCGCCGGTCCGTTTCGACGACGTACTTGAAGATCGCGACGACGTCGCGGTACTCGCGGTAGAGAGCGAGCTCCATGTCGGCCTCGTACTTGTCGAGGTCCTCGACGCTCATCAGCTCTCCCCAGAAGGTGTCGTTGCAGGTGTTGCGAAATCGTAGGCCGGGTCGGCGCTCATCCTGCTGCATCGGGTCGATACTAGGGCCGATACCGGGAAGGCTCCACGACCGTCGATGCACTGCACACGGGCCGAGAACCCTTAGCGCCTCGATGTGCTCCGGAGACGCGTAGCCCTTGTTCTCGTGCCACCCGTAACCCGGATGGGACTTGGCCAACTCGACCATCAGCGCGTCTCGCGAGGTCTTGGCGAGAATGCTCGCGGCCGCCACGGCGGCGCAACGCATGTCGGCCTTGATGGCCGTGACGACAGGCGGCACGACGGCCCTGAGGTCGGCACGGCCCACCGAACAGCGCAGTCCTGCACCGGATGACTCAGGTAGTCGTGGTTCCCGTCCAGCAGGACGAGGTCAGGACGACGGTCAAGCCGGCAAGCGCACGGTGCCCGGCCAGGCGTAGCGCAGCGATGATGCCGAACGCGTCGATCTCGTCGGGGCCGCGTGACCGACGCTGTGCGAAATTGCCCATCGGCGAACCTTCGGGGCGAGCCGAGTTCGCGCCTCCGGCGTCAGGAGCTTGCTGTCGCGAACCCCCTGGGGCGCCGTCTTGGTCTCGGCCGTGATGACGACCATGCCGACGGTCGCTGGACCGCTGAGCGCCCCTCGCCCGACCTCGTCGACGCACGCGAGGTACGTGACTCCGTCTCTGAGCAGGCTTCGTTCCATCCGCAGGCTGGGGCGACCGCTCAGGCGCCTCTTCCCAGTCATGGTCGCACCCTACCACGAACGGCGTCGAACGCGTCGGTGTCACGGATGATGCCTAGTCGGGTAAGCGGCCACACCCGTAGCCATGCCTTGCCCACCACTTCGTCGACGGCGACGAATCCGCCGCCCGGATCGCCGAGGTGCACGCGCGAATCGGCCGAGTTGCCGCGGTTGTCCCCCATCACCCACAGGTGGTCGTCCGGGACGACCACGTCGAACTCCTGGTCGCTGGTCACGCCCGCGTCGCCCTGCAGATAGGGCTCGACCAATGTGGTGCCGTTGACCGTGAGGCGGCCCTTGCTGTCGCAGCAGACGACCCGGTCGCCACCGACGCCGACGACCCGCTTGATGAGGTGCCCACCGGTCGGGAAAAGGCCGATCAGCTCAAGGCCCTTCTGGATCGGGTTGCGCGCCACATAGGTCTCGCCCGGGCCGAGCCAGCCGCCCGGATCGTCGAAGACGACAACATCTCCCCTATGCGGCTCGCCGAACCAGTACGAGACCTTCTGGACGAGGATCTTGTCGTTGACCAGCAGCGCGGGCTCCATCGACTGCGACGGAATGTAGAAGGCCTGCAAGAACAGTCCCTTGACGACGACAGCCATCGCCAAGGCGGTGACAACGAGAAGAATGGACTCCTGCCATACCGGCAGTTGCCGATTCTTGGACTCGCTCACCCGGCGAGCCTAACGGGAGGGATCAATGCGAAACGCGTGGGCTCGCCGGTGTCCAGGCGGTTCCCGTCACCTGTGGGCCACGGATCGCTCGACCGCAGATCCGCAAGGCTCTACAAGCCGTCCGGCTTGGCCGGCGGCGCAGGTACGAGCAGGCTTGCTTGGGCGTCGGCGATGGCCGTCAGGCCACCGTCGCCGACAAGCTCGGCTCAGGCGCCTTCTTCGCGCTTTTCCTTGATCTTGGCTGCCTTGCCGCGCAGGTTGCGCAGGTAGTACAGCTTCGCCCGGCGGACGTCGCCGCGGGTTGCGACCTCGATCTTCTCGATGATCGGGGTGTGGATCGGGAAGGTGCGCTCGACGCCGACACCGAAGCTGACCTTGCGGACGGTGAACGTCCGGCCGATACCGGAGCCGTGGATGCGGATGCAGACGCCCTGGAACACCTGGACGCGGGAGCGGTTGCCCTCGATGACCTTGACGTGGACCTTGAGCGTGTCACCGGCTCGGAATTCGGGGATGTCGTCACGCTTGGATTCGCCGGCGATCTGGTCGACAACGTTGGTCATGATTGCTCCTCGCCGGTGCCACAGGTCACGCGGTGCACATAGATGCGGGCAAAGCCCGCGGGCTGATATAGATGTGAAGCTCGGGTGTGTTTCCGGCGATTTGAGGCGGATCCCCTGTGGCAGAGCCGCTGACGCCGAAGATCAATCTTGCCACAGCAACGCCCGCCCCGAGAAATCGAGACGGGCGTTGTCTGGGCAGTTCAGGTCACTCGTATGCGTAACCCTCTTCGTGCAGGACGGAGTCGAGACCAGCGATCTCGTCCTCTTCCTTCACGCGGAAACCGATCGTCTTCTCGATCAGCAGGCCGACGATGAACGCGACCGTGAAGGAGTAGCCCAGCACGGCCATCGAGCTAACGAGCTGATCCTGCAGCTGCCCGAAGCCCTTGGCGTCCGTACCGGTGAACATGCCAGTGAACCGGTCGAAGAAGCCGAGGTACCAGCAGCCGATGATGCCGCCGACGAGGTGGATGCCCACGACGTCGAGCGAGTCATCGAACCCGAGCTTGTACTTGAACTCGATCGCCAGGGCACAGATGGCACCGGCGATCAGGCCGAGCAGGATCGCGTACAGCGGCGTCACGAAGTAGCACGCCGGCGTGATGGCCACCAGACCAGAAACGACACCGGAAGCGGCACCGACAGCAGTGGCCTTGCCCTCCTTGAGCTTCTCCACCACGATCCACGACAGCATCGCGGCGGCCGGGGCAACCAACGTGTTGACGAAGATCAGGCCCGCAGCCGAGGCGTCGAACGCGGTAAAGCCGTAGGACGCACCCGTGTTGAACCCGAACCAGCCGAACCACAGGATGCCGGTACCGATGAGCACGAGCGGGACGTTGTGCGGCTTGGACAGTTCCTTGCTGAAACCCTGTCGCTTGCCCAGGACGAGTGCCAAGGCGAGTGCAGCAGCACCGGCGTTGATGTGAACGGCGGTACCACCGGCCCAGTCGTGCGCACCCATCGCGCCGATCCAACCGGTCAGGTGGTCGCCCCATCCATCTTCATTGAGCGCCCAAGCCCAGACCCAGCCTTGCACCGGGAAGTAGACGATCGTCGCCCAGATCCCGGCGAACAGCAGCCACGGGAAGAACTTCGCGCGGTCGGCGATCGCACCCGAGATCAGGGCGACCGTGATGATCGCGAACGACGCGCCGAACGCAACAAAGGCTGTGTACGTCGGGTCTTCGAAGACCTTGCTCAGGCCGATTCCGTTATTCGGTCGGATGCGCCAGGACACCTGGGATCAGGTCCGTCTTGTCGCCGGCGATGAAGCCAATGTTGAAGCCGTACAGGACCCAAAGGACGCTGACGATGCCCATGGCACCGAAGCTCAGCATCGCCATGGAGACCACGCTCTTGGCCTTGACCAGGCCGCCGTAGAAGAACGCCAAGCCCGGCGTCATGAAAATGACGAGCGCTGTGGCGATCAGCAGCCAGATGGTGCCGACGGTGATGTCGCCGCCGACGATGGGTGCGGGATCCATACCCAAACCTTTCCCTCAAGTGTTGGTGTGCTGGATCCTGCCGGTTCCACGTTTCGCAAATGGGCAGCGTTATGTTTCGGGCGCGTTAAGGGATTTCTCAGTGGCCGGGTCCGGCGTGAGAAGTTCCGGTCGACGCTCGCGCGTGCGCGATTCGGCTTGCTCCCGGCGCCACGCGGCGATGCGCGCATGATCGCCCGACAGGAGGACGTCGGGCACGTCCAGTCCGCGCCACGACGCCGGTTTCGTGTAGACGGGGTACTCGAGGAGTCCATCCGTGCCGTGCGACTCTTCAGCCAAGGGATTCCGGGTTCCCCATGAATCCGGGGATCAGCCGGACTACGGCCTCAATGACGGCGAGGGCCGCGACCTCTCCCCCGTTGAGCACGAAATCACCGAGGGACACCTCGAGCACCGTCCACCGGGTGCGGGCGTGATCGATGACGCGTTGGTCGATGCCTTCATACCTGCCGCAGGCGAACACGAGGTGTTCGTGGCCCGCGAGGTCCTCAGCCACGGACTGGGTGAAGGGCTGCCCCGCGGGCGTCGGCACGACGATGACGGCGCCCGGTGACGCGATGCTGTCGAGCGCCTCGCCCCACGGCTCGGGCGTCATGACCATGCCGGCACCACCGCCATACGGCGTGTCGTCGACGGTCCGGTGACGGTCGTGGGTGAACGCCGCGCAGATCGTGGACGCGCACGTCTACGAGCCCGGCTTCCCGCGCCTTGCCGATGAGCGAGAGCTCCAGAGGCGCAAGGTAGTCCGGGAAGATGCTGACGACGTCGATGCGCATGGTCACCACCGTCCTCTCACTCCGTGTTCTCGATATCGAGCAGCCCCGGCAGGTCGGCGACGACGACAAATCCGCCGTCCACGTCGACCGTCGGGACGATCTCGGCGACGAACGGCACCAGAACCTCCGCGCCCGTGTCGGTGCGGATCACCAGGGTGTCCTGCTCGTCGAGGTGCACCACTGAAATGATCTCGCCGAGGACGTCGCCTGATGTCCTGTGAGCGGAGAGCCCGATCAGCTGGCGGTCGTAGAACTCATCCTCGTCCGACGGCAGTTCAGCGGGATCGACGTCGGCCTCGAGCACGGCGCCACGCAAGAGACTCGGCGGCCGTTCGGTCCGAAACTCCGACGAATGCAGCGAGGAGCCGGCCGGAATGCCACCGCGTCCTGGACACGGTCAGCGTCCGGTCACCTGCGATCAGCGTCGACGCTGGCGCGAACCGACGCTCCGGCTCGTCCGTGCGGACATCGATCGCGACCTCGCCTCGAATGCCATGGGCCCGGCCGATCCGGCCCACGACGACACGGACCCGCACGACTGACGCCTCGGACTCAGCGGCGACGATCGACGTCCACGAAGTCGATCAGGACGCCCTTGCTGCCGGCAATGGCACCCGCGACCTTGCGGATGGCCGAGGCCGTGCGCCCCTGCCGTCCGATGACCTTGCCGAGGTCGCTCGGGATTGACCCGAACCTCGAACAGTTCGCCGCGACGCGTCTGCTTTCGCACGCACCGAAACGTCGTCCGGATGCTCGACGATTCCGGAGACGAGGTGCTCGACGACGTCGCGAATCGGCGCGCCCACGATCAGGCCTCGCTGACTGTGTCTTCGGCTGAGCGTCGTCGGCGGGAGCTTCGGCAGCCGCAGCCTCTTCGGCAGCCGGCTCTTCAGCCACAGCTTCCTCAGCCGGAGCCTCTTCGGCAGCCGGCTCTTCAGCGGCACGGCTTCCTCAGCCGGAGCTTCCTCAGCGGGAGCCTCTTCAGCCGGCGCTTCCTCAGCCGGGGCTTCGGCTCGGCCTTCGGCGCCTCTTCAGCCGTTCTTGGCTCTGCTCGCCTTCTTCGGCGCCGGCTTGGCCTTCGGGAGCTCGGTGTGGAGATCCTTGAGCGCCGTCTCGAACACGGCGGCCTTGTCGGCCTTCGCCTCCGGCTGCTTCAGCGTCGCTGTGCCACCGATGTCGCCGGTCAGCTTGAGGATCGCGGCGACGGCCTCGGTCGGCTGGGCGCCAACGCTGAGCCAGTACTGCGCCCGCTCGGACAGGACATTGATGGTGGACGGCTCGGTCTTGGGGTTGTACGTGCCGATCTCCTCGATCACACGGCCGTCACGCTTGGTGCGCGAGTCGGCGACGACGATGCGGTAGAACGGCGTACGGATCTTGCCCATGCGCTTAAGGCGAATCTTGACTGCCACGAGTGTGGTGTCTCCTTGGTATTTGAGATGTGTGGTGCGCCAACCCGAGTGGGGACACGGGCGGCGAAGCCGGTGAGCCGGTCGTCGCAGGAGAGAGGGCCCGCACGTCCAGACGCAAGGGGCCATTCTGCCACGTACGGCCATTCCGCTCCAATCGGCCGCGGCTTGGTGATCAGAAGGCGCCGTGGCGGCCTTCGCCGGAGGCGAACCGGTCGGCCCCGGCGACGCCCTCGGCCAGGAGTGCGTCCAAGCCTCCGGCACCCTCGGCCCGCAGCGCATCGCGCGAGTGGGAGGTCCCACTGGGCGACAGTCGACGCCCGATCGGCGCGCATGCATCGCTGCGGGAAGGCGGCGATCTCCTCGGCGAGTCGATGCGCGACGGTCAGCGATTCACCCACCGGCACGACGCGGTTGGCCAGGCCGATCTGCATCGCCTCGTCTGCGTGAACGGGCCGGCCAGTGAGGATCAGGTCCATGGCCCGCGCGTGACCGACCACCCGCGGAAGCCGAACCGTCCCGCCATCGATCAGCGGCACGCCCCAGCGACGGCAGAAGACGCCGAAGACCGCGTCCTCCTCGACCACCCGCAGGTCGGCAAGCAGCGCCAGCTCCAGGCCACCGGCCACCGCGTGACCGGAGACCGCCGCGATAAGCGGCTTGGACAGGGCCATGCGACTCGGGCCCATCGGTCCGGGGCCGTCCGGGTCAATCTGCGGCCGACGCGCCTCGTCGGCGACCGACGTCAGGTCGGCACCCGCACAAAACGTGCCGCCAGCGCCGTGCAGGATCGCCACAGCGAGTGTGTCGTCGGCCTCGAACTGTTCGAAGGCTGCCAACAACTCCGCGGCCATCGGGCCGTCCACCGCGTTGCGTCGGTGCGGCGCATCCAACGTGATCGTGCAGATGTCGTCGTCGACGTCGTACTGGACCTGCTGCGTCATGCGGTCACGCTATCTAGTCACTGACAACTGCTCCGTCGAACTGCGAGCGATACAACCGGTCGTAGGCACCGTGGTTCGCCAGCAGCTCCTCGTGCGTGCCCTGCTCGACGATGGCGCCGTCCTCCATGACGAGGATCAAGTCGGCGTCACGGATCGTCGACAACCGGTGAGCGATGACGAACGACGTGCGGTCGGCGCGCAACGCACCCATGGCGTGCTGCAGCAACAGTTCGGTCCGGGTGTCGACCGAGGACGTCGCCTCGTCGAGGATCAGCAACGCGGGATCGGCCAGGAATGCGCGCGCGATCGTGATCAACTGCCGTTCTCCAGCCGACAGGCTGGCGCCTTCTTCGTCGATCACGGTGTCGTAGCCCTCCGGTAACGAGTGCACGAACCGATCGACGAATGTCGCTCGCGCGGCCTCCAGGATCTCGTCCTCCGTGGCGTCCGGCCGGCCATAGGCGATGTTGTCGCGAATCGTTCCGGCGAACAGCCAGGTGTCCTGTAAGACCATGCCGATGCGACTGCGCAGCTCGCCGCGTGGCATCGTCGCGATGTCGGTGCCGTCAAGCCGGATTCGTCCTCCGTCGAGCTCGTAGAACCGCATGATCAGATTCACCAGGGTTGTCTTGCCGGCGCCGGTCGGCCCGACAATCGCCACCGTGTGGCCCGGTTGTGCCATGAGCGACAGATCGCGAATCAGCGGTCGATCCTCGACATAGGAAAATTCGATGTTCTCGAACTCGACCTGACCTGGCCCCCGCCGCACCGGCGGCGCGTCGACCGGATCCGGCGACTCCTCTGGAGCATCCAGCAGCTCGAACACGCGCTCGGCCGACGCGACGCCCGACTGCAGCAGGTTCGTCATCGATGCCACCTGCGTGAGCGGCTGGGTGAACTGGCGGGAGTATTGGATGAAGGCCTGGACATCACCGAGCGACATCGAGCCGTTGGCCACGCGAAGGCCACCGATGACGGCGATGATCACGTAGTTGAGGTTGCCGAGGAACATCATGATCGGCATGATCACGCCGCTGACGAACTGAGCGCCGAACGACGCCCGGAAGAGCTCCTCGTTCTGCTCGGCGAAGACCCGCTCCGCCTCGTGCTGCCGCCCGAATACCTTCACCAGCGCATGGCCGGAAAACGTCTCCTCGATGTGCGCGTTGAGCTTGCCGGTGCTGCGCCACTGCTGGACGAACAACCCATGCGACCGCCGCATGACGGCCTTGGTGACGAACATCGAGATGGGCACCGACGTGAGCGCGACCAAGGCCAGCAGGGGCGAGATCCAGAACATCATCGTCAGCACACCGACGACCGTGAGGATGCTGATCAGCAGCTGGTTGAGCGTCTGCTGCAACGTCTGGCTGACGTTGTCGATGTCGTTGGTCACGCGGCTCAACAACTCGCCGCGCGGCTGCGCATCGAAGTAACTCAGCGGCAGCCGATTGACCTTGTCCTCTACATCGGAGCGCATCTGCAGGACCGTGCCCTGGACAACGTCGTTGACCAGGTAGCCGGCCCAGAACGCCAGCAGTGAGCCGAGTACGTAGACGCCGGCCGCCACCATGAGCACCTGCCCGACCGCCGTGAAGTCGACGCCGCGTCCGGGGACGACGTCCATCGCTGCGACCATGTCGGCAACCTGGCCGTCGCCCCGCGCTCGCAGTCGCGAAATGGCCTCGGCCTTGGTGATTCCGTTGGGCAGACGGCCGCCAATGAGTCCGGTGAAGACGACGTCGGTCGCCATGCCGAGGATCTTCGGGCCGATTGAGGTAGCCGCCACGCTGAACACGGTGAGGATAAGGACGGCGTAGGCCTTCGCGCGCTCGGGACGCATCCGCTTCAGCAGTCGCCGCATCGACGGCCAGAAGGTGCTGGCCTTCTGGCCGACCATCCCGCCACCGAACGGACCACGACCAGGCATCGGGCCCTGGTCCGTCTGAACCCGTTCGGTCTCCTTGAGCTGGCCAGGGGCTCGACCTGTTTCGGCACTCATGCCGCGTCCTCGGCCGTGAGTTGGGACTCGACGATCTCGACATAGGTCGGACACGTCTCGAGCAGTCGGTCGTGCGTCCCACGCCCAACAACTTCGCCGTCCTCAAGAACCAAGATCAGATCTGCATGGCGGATAGTCGAGATCCGTTGCGCCACGATGACCACGGTCGAATCGACGGTGATGGGGCGGAGCGCAGCGCGCAAGCGGGCGTCCGTGCTCAAGTCGACTGCGGAGAATGAATCGTCGAAAAGGTAAATCGCCGGCCGCCGGATGACCGCCCGCGCGATGGCTAGCCGCTGGCGTTGCCCACCACTGAAGTTCGAGCCGGATTGGGCCACCCGCGCGTCCAGCCCGTCCGGCAGCGCCTCGACGAAGTCCCTTGCCTGGGCGATCTCCAGCGCCTCCCAGATCTCGGCGTCGGTCGCATCGGCCTTGCCGTAGCGGAGGTTGTCGGCGATCGTCCCCGAGAACAGGAAGGCGCGCTGCGGAATCAGTCCGAGCTGCGACCACAACAGCGCCGCGTCAAGGTCACGCACGTCGGCGCCGCCCACGCGCACCGAGCCTGAAGTCGCGTCGAACAGGCGCGGAACAAGGTTGATGAGCGTCGACTTGCCGGCGCCCGTCGAGCCGATGATCGCGACGGTCTGGCCGGGGGTGGCCTCAAAGGACAGCCCGCGCAAGACCGGCGCATCGGCACCCGGATAGGCAAAGCTCACGTTGTCGAATCGGAGAGTCCCTGGCTCACGAAGCTCGCGAATCGGGTCCAGCGGCGGCGCGATGGACGGGTCCGTGTCGAGCACCTCGACGATGCGGTCGGCGCAGACGGCCGCGCGCGGAACCATCATCAGCATGAAGGTCGCCATCATGACCGACATCACGATCTGCATCAGGTACGAGATGTACGCCGTCAGCGCCCCGACCTCCATCTGGCCGGCCTCCACGCGGTGACCGCCGAACCAGAGCACACCAACCGTGGCCAGGTTCGACACGATCATGACGGTCGGGAACATCCCGGCCTGCCAGCGACCGGCGCGGACGGCAACGTCCGTGAGCTCGTCGTTCGCTGTCCCGAAGCGGTCGGCCTCGTGCCGCTCGCGGACGAACGCGCGGACGACGCGAACTCCGGTGATCTGTTCACGCAGGAGGCGGTTGACCTCGTCGATGCGCTCCTGCATCTGCCGGAAACTCGGCACCATGCGGCTGACGATGAATCCGATCGACGCCCCGAGCACCGGGACGACGAGCAGGACGAGCCAGGACAGCCCAGCGTCAACATGGATGGCCATCAGGACGCCTCCGGCCATCATGATGGGCGCCGAGACCATGAAGGTGCCGCTCATGAGCACCAGCATCTGGACCTGTTGGACGTCGTTCGTCTCGCGCGTGATCAGCGACGGTGCGCCGAAATGCTGGACTTCCCGGGCCGAGAACGAACCGACCCGCCGGAAGATTGCCGCTCGCAGGTCGCGGCCGAATCGCATTGCGTTGCCAGCCGAGAACCAGACGGCGGCGACCGAACAGATGATCTGGCCGACCGACACGAGCAGCATTACGCCGCCGTAACGCAGGATGTAACCGGTGTCGCCAGTGACGACGCCGTGATCGATGATGTCGGCGTTCAGGCTGGGCAGGTAGAGCATGGCGACGGTGCCCAGGAACTGAAGCACGACGATGGCCAGCAGGGGCAGGCGGTACGGCCGCAGATATTCGCGGACCAGGCGGAGCAGCATCAATCGGTCTTCCTGCGCACGCCGTCCAGCAGCGTGTCCACGATCTGTTCGGGGGTCAGTCGGCGTCCTTCGGACAGATGTGGATGGGTTCCGGAGAACGTGAACAGCCGCAGCATGTGCACCAGGTCTGCCGAGGTACAGGTGATCTGCTCGGCGTCGGGTTCAACCAGCGCGATCATGATCTCCTCTGCGCGTCGACGGCCCGCCTCGGTGTGCTTCTGCGCGCGCGGCGGTCCGGTGATACCCAACGCCGACATGAGCGCGAAGATTCCGGTGAATCGCGCCTGGAGCCTGGTGACCATCTCGACAAGGCGCGGGCGGAACTCGAGCGAGCCGTCGACAGCAGCCAGATCGTCCAGGAACGGCTGCATGTCCATCCCGGCCTCGACCGCGGCGAGGATCAGGTCGTCTTTCGACTCGAAAGCTCGGAAGATCGTTCCCTCGGCGACGCCGGCCGCCTCGGCGATCTGCTTGGTCGTCACCGTACGGCCGTGCTCGCGAAGCAAAGGCAGCGTCGCGTCAATGAGCGCCTTGCGTCGGTCGTCGACTGCCATGGGAACAGCACGGGCCATGGGACCATCGTAAGTGAGTGAGCGCTCACTCACAAGTTCAGAGCAGGTCTTTGAGTTCCTTCGGCAGCTCGAAGTTGCTGTTCGCGGCTCCGGGGAAGCCGAAGGCCTCCGCTCCGGCGTTCGGCCTCGCGGCCGGCTCGCCAGACGCGGCCGCTGCACGCTTGGCCGGGTTGCCCGAGACCCGCTTGCCCTTCTTCCTGGCCGTTTGCGGCGCCTGTCTCGCACCGGCCCGCTTGCCCACACCCGGCATACCGCCCATCCCGGGGGTCCCAGGCATTCCAGGCATGCCGCCACCACGGGCCATCTGCTGCATCATCGTGCGGGCCTGCTCGAACCGCTCGATGAGCCCCTTGACCTCAGAGACCTGCGTACCCGAGCCGCGAGCGATGCGGCTCCGGCGGGAACCGTCGATGACCTTCGGATCAGTCCGCTCCTGCGGCGTCATCGACAGGATCATCGCTTTGATGCGGTCGACCTCGCGCTCGTCGAAGTTGGCCAGCTGCTCCTTGAACTGACCCATGCCCGGGAGCATCCCCACGAGCTTGGTCATCGAACCCATCTTGGCGATGGCTTCCATCTGCGTGAGGAAGTCCTGCAGCGTGAACGAGCCGTCGACCAGCTTCTCGGCGTCCTTGGCTGCCTGCTCGGCGTCGAAGGCCTTCTCGGCCTGCTCGATGAGCGTCATGACGTCGCCCATGTCGAGGATGCGCGACGCCATGCGATCCGGGTGGAAGGCGTCGAAGTCGTCCAGCTTTTCGCCAGTTGAGGCGAACATGATTGGGCGGCCGGTCACCGAACGCACCGAGAGGGCAGCGCCACCCCGGGCGTCGCCATCGAGCTTGGTGAGCACAACGCCGGTGAAGTCGACACCTTCGGCGAAGGCCTGAGCAGTCTGGACTGCATCCTGGCCGATCATCGCGTCGATGACGAACAGCACTTCGTCCGGGTCGACCGCGTCGCGGATCTTGGCCGCTTGCTTCATCAGCTCGGCGTCGATGGCCAATCGGCCAGCGGTGTCGACGATGACGACGTCGTGCAGGGTGCGCTGAGCTTCCTTGATGGATGCCTTGGCGACCTTGACCGGGTTGCCAGTGCTCTTGCTCCAAGCCGGCCCGCCGCCGGGCGCGTTCCCCGGCTCGGGGGCGAACACGGTGACGCCCGCCTGCTCCCCCACGACCTGCAGCTGCGTCACCGCGTTGGGCCGCTGGAGGTCGGCGGCCACGAGCATCGGGCTCTTGCCGTTCTCCTTGAGCCAGCGGGCGAGCTTGCCGGCAAGCGTGGTCTTGCCGGCACCCTGGAGGCCGGCCAACATGATGACGGTTGGCGCGGTCTTGGCGAACCGAATGCGGCGCGTCTCGCCGCCGAGGATCCCGACCAACTCGTCGTGGACGATCTTGATGACCTGCTGGGCCGGGTTGAGTGCGCCGCTGACCTCGGACCCCAGCGCACGGACCCTGATGCGGTCGAGGAAGTCGCGGACAACCGACACCGCGACGTCGGCATCGAGCAGGGCGACGCGGATCTCCTGGAGCGTTGCGTCGATGTCGGCTTCAGACAGCCGGCCCTTGCCACGCAAATTCTTGAACGCAGATTGCAGCCGGTCTTGGAGCGAGTCAAACATAGGTTCTCAGCCTACTTGGCGGCCGTCACTGCAATGCTTCGGCGATCGCCGTGCGCACCGCGAGGGCGGCGTCGTCCTCCAGCGGGCGACCATCAATGGCATCGACAACGTAGAACACATCGCGCGCCTCGCTGCCATACGTCGAGAGGTGCGCCGAGCGGATGGAGTGTCCGGCACCGGCGATTTCGCGGCAGACCGTCCACACGAGTCCTCGACGGTCTTGGGCACGCACCTCGATCAATGTCGCCGTCTCGGACCTGCGGGGCAGGATCCGGACCCGCGGCGGCTCCTCGTCCGCCGCGGGGCTGAGTGCGAGCCGGCCGGTCAGATCGACCTCACCGCGCAGCACCGGCAACAGCCGCTCGCGGATCCGTGCGACGTCCACTTCAGCGCGGGTGACCTCCCACAGGGACATCGCGGCATCCCCCACTGTCACGGAACGAGCGGATCGAATCTCCAGCCCGAGCACGGCAAAGCACCCGGCAATCGCCGCCATCAGGCCGGGACGATCGCGGAGCACGAACGTGAGCAAGGATCCGCCCCGGTGGCTCTCCACGTCCAACCGAATTTCGTCGATCGTGAGTTCGCCGGCCGCCGGGAGTGGGACCGACGCCGGCCACCCTTCGTAGCCGGACTCGTCGGCCGCCGTGCCGTCGAGGACGCGGCGCGTCTTCTCCACAAGTCCGTCGATCAGGCCGCGGCGCCACGTCGTCCACGCAGTGGGCCCGGTGGCTTGAGCATCCGCCGCGGTCAACGCGGCCAGCAGGTCAAGGAACTCCTCTGTGCCGACGATTTCGGCGAGGTTGGCCGACGTCGACGGGTCCTCGATGTCACGGCGAGTCGCGACGTTCGGCAGCGTCAGATGGTGACGGACGAGGCGAGCAATGACTTCGGCATCGTCCGCATCGAACCCCCACCGTGTTGCGATACCTCGGGCGATGCCCTCGCCGACGATGCTGTGGTCGCCAGGTCGACCCTTGCCGATGTCGTGCAGCAGGGCAGCCACAGACAACAGATCCGGACGTGAAACCGCCCGCGCCAACTTGGTCGCATTCACGCAGGTCTCGATCGTGTGGCGGTCGACGGTGAACCGGTGGACCGGCGAGGACGATCCACGCAGCCGGATGTCGTTCCACTCGGGTAGCCAGTGGTCGATCACGCCGGCGTGATCCAGTTCGTCCCACACCGACACGAGTCCCGGACCGGCCGTGAGAAAGTCGACCATCGAGCGACCCGCGCTCTCCGGCCACGGCTCCGGGATACGTCCGAGATTGCGGGCCAAGTTGGCCGCGCTGGACGACTCGAACTCGAGCCGTGCCCGTGCCGCAGCAGCCGCGGCCCGCAGAGCCAACTCGGGATCGGCGAGCGGATCAGTGCCCGCCATGACCACAACCTCGTCGCCGAGCCGCCCGACGCCATCGGCGATCGGTTCGACGGTCGGACGACTCGGAGCGACTGAACCCGCTTTGGGTGATCGGAGAGCTTCGTCAACGCGACGCCAGGCCTGCGTTGCCAGGTGTGCGATACGTCGGCCGATGTTGCGGGTCTCGAACTCCAAGACCTCGGGATCACGTCCGAGGTACGCGGCCACCTCGACGATGTGCTCGGGATCGAACTTCTCGAGCCGTCGGCCCGAGGTGATGTGCAGGGCGTCGCGAACGTCCAGCAGCGCCGAGCGCAGTCCTTCCGACTCGGCGTGCGGCACATCCACCAGCCAGGTGGCTACCAGCGCCCGCATCACCACGCCGTCACGCAGCCCGCCGCCAGACTCCTTCAGGTCCGGAATAGCCGCGTGCGCCAGCCAACCGAATCGCTCCACCCGTTGGAGACTGGCCTCGCGCAGCTCGGCAAGCCGCCGGCGCGCATCCCGACGCCAATCGGCGAGCACCTCGGCCCGAAGCGTCAGGACGATCGCCGAATCGCCGGCCACAGGCCGTGCGTCGAGCATGCCGGTGGCAGCTCGGTAATCCTCCTGGGCTGCCTGGCGCATCTGACGGGTGTCCCGGACCGAGTGGTCGAGCGCAACTCCGCTCTCCCAGAGCGGGTACCAGATGGCTTCGGCAATGGCCTGGATGCGGTCTTCACTGATGGCAGGGTCGTGCAGCAGCACGACATCCAGGTCGCTCGCCGGCGACAGTTCTGCCCGGCCGTAGCCACCGACGGCGACGAGCGCCAACCCCTGCCATCCGCCGTCATTGGCTCGTTTGATCGCGCTGGAGAACACGTCCTGCAGGAGCAGGTCAGCGTCGGCCGCCCGTTGACGACGCTCGGCCGAAAGATCCACCACGTGGAGAACGTTAGAGCGCTGACTCGTTGGTTTCGCCGGTACGTACCCGAACAACGGAGTCGACCGGGACAACCCAGATCTTGCCGTCGCCAATTTTGCCGGTGTGTGCGGCAGCGGTGATGGCCTGCACGACATCTTCTACGTCGTGGTCGTCGATGACGACTTCGAGCCGAATCTTGGGGACCAGCGTGACGGCGTACTCGGCGCCGCGGTAGACCTCGGTGTGGCCCTTCTGGTGGCCGTGACCGGTGGCCTCCATGACGGTCATGCCCGAGATGCCCACTGCGGCCAGCGCCTCCCGGACGTCTTCCCACTTGTGCGGCTTGATGACCGCGGTGACAAGTTTCATCTCACGCTCCCAACGTCGATCCGCCACTGAGGTACTCGTACGCAGTCTCCAGGTGCTCGGCCTGGTCGATGCCGGAGACCTCGACTTCCTCTTCGACTCGGAAGCCGATCGTCTTGTCGATGACCCAGCCAATCACGTACGTCACGGCGAATGCGTAAATCAGCACCACGACGGACGCGATCGCTTGTCGACCCAGCTGGTCCCACCCGCCGCCATAGAACAGGCCGGCCTCGGTGGCCAGGAAGCCAATCGCCAGCATGCCAACAAGCCCGCCGATGCCGTGGACACCGACCACGTCCAGGGAATCGTCGTAGCCGAACTTGTACTTGAGACCGACGGCCCAGGCACACACGGCACCAGCGATGCCTCCCACAACGAGCGAGCCCATGGGCGACACGGCTCCGCAGGACGGCGTGATGGCGACGAGTCCGGCGATCGCCCCGGATGCGGCGCCGAAGCTCGTGCCCTTGCGGTCGCGGACGAACTCGACGGCGAGCCAGCCGAGGATGCCGGCCGTACCCGAGCCGGTGGTGTTGATGAGCGCCAAGCCTGCGGTTCCGTTGGCGGCCAACGCCGACCCGGCGTTGAATCCGTACCACCCGAACCAGAGCAAGCCGGCACCCAAGAGCACGGACGGCAGGTTGTGGGGACGGAACGGTTCCCGCTTCCAGCCCACCCGTTGGCCCACGATGATCGCCAGTGCGAGCCCGGAGAAGCCGGAATTGATCTCGACGGCGGTCCCGCCGGCGAAGTCCAGTGCGCCCAACTGGTTGGCAATCCAGCCGCCCTTGGTGCTGCCGTCGGCCGAGTCGAAGGCGAACACCCAGTGTGCGACGGGGGCGTAGACCAGCAGAACCCAGACCGGCACGAACACCATCCAGGCGGCGAACTTTGCGCGGTCGGCGATAGCACCGCTGATCAGCGCAACCGTGATGACGCCGAACAGCATCTGGAACACGACAAATACGTAGGTTGGGACAGTCCCCGTCACGGTGTCCGGGCCCATGCCTCGCAGCCCGAAGAACTCACCACCACCGAGGAGCCCGCCTCCGATGTCGTTGCCGAAGGCCAGGCTGTAGCCGAACATGAACCACACGATGGGGAAGATCGCCAGCGCGTAGAACGTCATCATCATGATGTTCAGCACGCTCTTGGAACGCACCATCCCGCCGTAGAAGAACGCCAAGCCCGGCGCCATCAGAAGCACAAGTGCGGTCGAGGCCAGCAGCCAAGCGGTATCGCCAGTGTCCACGAAATCCTCCGGGGTCAGATCAACTCCCGCCGGACACTAGCGGTGAACACTCATAAACGTAAGAGAAACGCCCGCTCAGAGTGCGGATTCATCGGTCTCGCCCGTACGGACCCGAACCACGTTGTCGACCGGGACAACCCACACCTTGCCGTCGCCGATCTTGCCGGTCTGCGCGGCACCGGTGATGGTCGAGACCACGGTCTCGGCGTCGGCGTCGTCGACGACAACCTCAATGCGGATCTTCGGCACCAGCGAAACGTCGTACTCAGCACCGCGGTACACCTCGGTATGGCCCTTCTGCTGGCCATAGCCACTGGCTTCGGTAACCGTCATGCCGGCGACCCCGGCGGCTGCGAGAGCCTCGCGCACTTCTTCCCACTTGTGCGGCTTGATGACTGCGGTGACGAGCTTCATGTGATCAGGTGCCTCCATATGTGAGCCGTCCACGACTCTAGGGAGACGAAGTTTCGCCGACGGCGCGCGAATGTTTCGAGCGTGTTACACGGTGGCTCAGGCGTTGCAGTGGTCAGCTCAGCAGAGCATCGACGAACTCTTCGGCGTCGAACGGCGCGAGATCGTCCGGACCCTCACCGAGCCCGACGTACTTGACCGGCACACCGAGTTCGCGCTGGACGGCCACGACAATGCCGCCCTTGGCCGTGCCATCGAGCTTGGTCAGGACGATGCCGGTGACGTTCACGACCTCACTAAAGACTTTCGCTTGCGCCATGCCGTTCTGGCCCGTCGTGGCATCGATGACCAGGAGCACCTCGGTCACCGGTCGCTGCTTCTCGATGACGCGCTTGACCTTGCCGAGTTCGTCCATGAGGCCGGCCTTGGTGTGAAGCCGACCAGCGGTGTCCACGAGCACCACGTCTGCGCTGTTCCGGATTCCGGTTTCGACGGCTTCGAACGCGACACTCGCCGGATCGGAACCCTCAGGACCGCGCACGGTCGAAACGCCAACTCGGTGGCCCCATGTCTCCAGCTGGTCAGCCGCTGCGGCACGGAAGGTATCGGCTGCGCCCAGGACCACGCCCCGGCCTTCGCCCACCAACACCCGCGCCAACCGACCCACAGTCGTGGTCTTGCCGGTGCCGTTGACACCGACGACGAGCACGACGTCTGGAGCCTGTGCGGTGCCGAGGTGCAGCGACCGGTCGAGGTTCGGATCGACGAGTTCCAGCAGGGTGTCATGGAGGGCCGCCTTGGCTCCCGCAGGATCGGTAACGCCCTCCACCCGGACCCGGGTGCGCAGAGCTTCGACGAGCTCGGTCGTCGGGCCGACCCCGAGGTCAGCCGTCAACAGGGTTTCTTCGAGGTCCTGCCACGCCGCGTCATCCAGCCGATCGCGGCTGATGACGGACAGGAGACCACGGCCGAGCGTGGACTGAGAGTCGGCCAACCGGGACCGCAGCCGCACCATCCGTCCGGATGGGACCTCGGGGGCCTCTGTGGCATCTGGAAGTACGGCCTCAGCTGGTTTCCGCCGTCCGGAGACAACGAACGCCGTGCCACCGAGGACGATCACCAACAGTGCGACCGCCGCGATGGCGATCATGGCCGTGGGAGTCACGCAGAGACCTCGTCCCGAAGCCGCTGGCTGATGACCGACGTGACGCCGTCGCCGCGCATGGACACGCCGTAGAGCGCGTCGGCGACCTCCATGGTGCGCTTCTGGTGCGTGATGACGATCAACTGGGAGCTATCCCGCAGCTCCTCGTAGATCTCAAGCAGGCGGCCGAGGTTGGTGTCGTCGAGCGCCGCCTCGACCTCGTCGAGGATGTAGAACGGGCTCGGCCGAGCCTTGAACAGCGAGACCAGGAAGGCAACGGCGACCAACGAGCGCTCGCCGCCGGAGAGCAGGGACAGCCGCTTGACCTTCTTGCCCGGCGGTCGGGCCTCCACCTCGATGCCGGTGTTCAGCAAGTCGTCCGGGTCGGTGAGGATCAGTCGCCCTTCGCCACCGGGGAAGAGCCGACTGAAGACGTCCCTGAACACGGCCTCGACATCGAGCCATGCTGCGGTGAACACTTCGAGCACCTTGGCATCGACGTCGTCGACGATGTCCAACAGGTCCTTGCGGGTGCGGCGAAGGTCGTCGATCTGCTCGGACAGGAACTGGTGCCGCTCCTCCAGCGCGGAGAACTCCTCCAGTGCCAACGGGTTGACCTTGCCCAACATGGCCATGGCACGTTCGGCGCTGCGTAGCCGCTTGGTCTGCGCCTCGCGGTCGTACGGGGCGTCGTCTCGAGGCTCATCGCCTTCAACCTCGCCCAGGAACGGGATGAGATTCTCCGGGCCGTAGTCGGCGACCAGGGCCTCGACTTCGATGCCGAGATCCTCGAGCGACTTGGCTTCCAGCGCCTCCATACGCAAGCGGAGTTCGGCCCGCTGGATCTCGTCCTTGTGGACCGAATCGGTCAACGAGTCGAGCTCGACTCCCAACTCGCGCAAGGCACCGCGGGCCTGCCGAAGGGCTTCCTCGCGCTCGGTCCGGGCGGCCTCAATCTCGGTCCGACGCTGCGCTGCCGCGTCGATGGCGCCGACCATCCGGCTGAGAACGACGTTGACCACGGCGACGACCGCCTGCGCGGCCTGCGCCTCGCGCTGCTGGCGCTCGCGTCGCTCCTGATCCCGGACGCGGGCTTGCCGCTCGGCCGCAGCGGCATCGCGGAGCGACTGCGCCTGCGTCCGCAGTGCCCGCTCGCGTTCTTCATTCGTGCGCAGGGCAAGTAGGGCTTCGGTCTCCGCGCGACGAGCTTCGGCGGCAAGCGTTGAAAGTTCTTCGAGCCGTTCGGCGTCGGGCTCGACGTCCGGTGCGGCCTCGGCCTGCGCCAGGCGCTCCTCCAGCTCGGCGAGGCCGGCGAGGTCGCGATCACGCGCCACCTCGGCCGCGGCGATCGCCTCCGCAAGGCGGTCTGCCTCGGCACGTGCAGCGCGCACGGTCGAACCAAAATGGCCCAGGCGTTCGGCAACCGCCGCCATCTCCGCATCAGACTCGTGCAGACGCGCCAGCGCCGCGTCGACCGAGTGCTGTGCGGTGTGACGTTCTGCTTCGGCGCCCTGCTGCTGAAAGCGCAACGATTCGACGTCAGCAGTGGCTCGGTCGAGGTCGGCGGCGGCCTGCTCGATCGCAGCTCGCACCTCGATCAAACTGGCGGCCTGCGACTGCGAGCCACCAACGGCGAAGTGCGGTCCGAGGATGTCGCCGGCCAACGTCACCGCCGTTACGTCGGGCACGCTCTTGACCAACTTCTCAGCGGCCTTGAGATCGTCGACCACCGCAACCTTGAACAGGACACGGCGCAGGGCCGCGCCAAGCGCATCCGGACCGTCCACGACATCGACGGCATACGTCGCGAAGTCTGGGAGACCGGGCCATGTCGAGTCGTCGACGCCCTCAAGGCCGCCTGCTGACGCCGCACCGAGCAGGATGCCGGCACGACCCCAGTCCTCGGCCTTGAGCTTCTCCATGGCGACGACGGCCGTGTCGAGATGGTCGACCGCAACGGCGTCGGCGGCCGAACCGAGTGCCGCCGCAATCGCGGCTTCATGACCGGCCCGGACGGTGAGCAGCGCAGCGACCGAGCCGAGCAGACCACTGATCTCGTCGCTGGCGGCGAGCAAGGCACCGGCACCGTCACGGTTGTCGACACCCACCTCGAGTGCCTCGCGGCGCGCCAACAGCGCTGACTGGCGCCGTTCGGCGTCATGCAGCTCGCGTGCCAACCGGCCGACCTTGTCGTCGACGACGGCCAGGTTCGCTTCAGCCGTCTCGAGCTCGGCGTCGAGCCCAGATTCACCGGAGTTCAGCCCGGCGATCTGGTTCTCCTCGGCCACGAACTCCTGCTGTGCGGCGCTAGCGCGGGCCTTGGCTTCGTCCCGGGCCGCGGTCAGGCGCCCGATCTCCTCGGCCGCAGCGGTGGCCCGGCTACGGATTCCGTTGACCTGGCCGTGCAGCCGCGCGAGTCCCTCGCGGCGATCGGCCGCGGCACGATGGAGCCCGGCAACCCGCCGGTCCTCCTCGGCGTGCTCGGCCTCGGCCTGTCACCCGAGCAGCGGCCGCGGCCTCGCGGGCGGCCGTCGCTTCCTCGCACGGCGGCGTGAAGCTCGCCGTGCTGCGCGTCTACCCGATCGGCCTCAGCTTCGAGCTCGGCCGGGTCGCGCCCGACCCGGCGGTCTTCGTCCACCGCGGCCTGACGCGTGCGCTCGGCCGCCAGGCCGGCGGTGCCGCGGATGCGCTCGCGCAGGCCGGACAGGGCAAACCAGGTCTCTTGTGCGGCCGCGAGTCGCGGCGAGTCACTGCGCAGCGACTCTTCCAGTTCGGTTTCGGCAGCACGGGCGGCGGCAACGGCGGCCTCCACCTTCGCGCGCCGCTCCTTGAGCTCCGTCTCGTCGGCAAGCTCCTCGGCAATCGCACTGCGAGCTGTGACGATGTCGTCGGCGAGCAGCCGCGCCCGCGCATCACGGGCGTCGGCTTGAATGACGGCCGCGCGACGGGCCACCTCGGCCTGCCGGCCGAGCGGCTTGAGTTGGCGACGCAGTTCGGTCAGGACGTCCTGTAACCGGGTGAGGTTGCCATCGGTGGACTCGAGCTTGCGCAGCGCCTTTTCCTTGCGTTTGCGATGTTTGAGGACGCCCGCCGCCTCTTCGATGAACCCACGGCGCTCTTCTGGTGTCGCGCGCAGGATCGAGTCGAGCTGCCCCTGGCCGACGATGACGTGCATTTCGCGGCCGATACCCGAGTCACTGAGCAGCTCCTGGACGTCGAGCAGCCGGCACGGCGTGCCGTTGATGGCGTATTCGGAACCGCCGTTGCGGAACATCGTTCGCGAGATCGTGACTTCGGAGTACTCGATCGGCAGAGCGCCGTCAGAGTTGTCGATGGTGAGCAGAACTTCGGCGCGGCCGAGCGGTGCGCGACCGGCAGTTCCGGCGAAGATGACGTCTTCCATCTTGCCGCCGCGCAGAGTCTTGGCACCCTGCTCGCCCATCACCCAGGCGAGCGCGTCGACGACGTTCGACTTGCCGGAGCCATTGGGCCCGACGACGCAGACGATGCCGGGCTCGAAATTGAGCGTCGTTGACGAAGCGAAGGACTTGAAGCCGCGAAGCGTCAGGCTCTTCAAATACACACGGCAACCCTAGGGGATCACATGATGATGCTGAGGGAGCGATCCGGCGTGTGGGGGCACCTCCCGCGTACCCCGGCGCCGGAAAGGCTCTACGAGCGATCCGGCTCTGCCGGTCGCGTAGTCGCCTCAAGGCTTGCTTGGGCTGTCGGCGATCGCCGCCAGGCGACCGTCGCCGACGAAATTACACCGAAGCAGCCGTCTCCAACACGCCGGTGGTGGCGTGCTCGACACTCTTCGCGACGCTCTCGGAGAGCGTCTTGAGCAGTCCGTCGTTTTCGACCTTGAGACGCATCACCTCAGATTCGAGGTCGGCGATGCGCTGCCGAAGTCGGGCCGTCTCACGAAACTGGTCGGGGGTGGGGCCGCCGAGATAGCCGATGAGGGCCTTGGCCATGAAAATCCTCCGCAGAATGATACGAGGTCGGTTTCAGGGGGCGGGCAATGATTTCCGCCGGAAGTACCGTCTCTCAATATCCCACGCGGCGCCCACACATGGCAACCGCCACCCACGAACGGGGGGCTTTGCATGCATCGAAACACCCCCGGATGCCTCAACCTCCGCTGGTGCCGTCCTCGGCGGCCGGGTCGAGCGCGCCGACCAACTCCCGGGTGTCCAGCCAGCCGTCAGGGAGCACGACTCGCTTCGGACTCCCCTGCCGTCCGCGCGGAATACCCAATTGGTCGAGCGGATAGGGCTGGGTCGGGTCCAACTCGGCAAGCAAGTCGTCGAGCGCGACGTAGGAGGACACGGTGCCGAGCCGCTCCCGGACGACCGAACCCGCGCCGAAACCCTTGAGGTACCAGGCAACGTGCTTGCGGAACTCGACGCACCCGCGTTCCTCGCCGAGCCACTCGCCCAGCAACTCCGCGTGGCGCCGCATCACGTGGGCGACCTCACCGAGGGCTGGCCTCTGCTGTAGTTCCTCGCCGTCGAACGCCGCCGCGAGATCGGCAAACAGCCAAGGCCGGCCAAGGCAACCCCGGCCGACGATGACGCCGTCGCAGCCGGTCTCTCGCACCATGCGAACCGCGTCCTGGGCCTCCCAGATGTCGCCATTACCCAACACCGGGATGTCGACTGCCGCCTTCAGTGCGGCGATGGCGTCCCAATCGGCACGACCCGAGTAATGCTGTGCGGCCGTCCGCCCATGCAGGCCGATCGCCGCACATCCGGCGTCCTCGGCGATGCGGCCAGCGTCGAGGTAGGTCAAGTGCTCCTCATCGATGCCCTTGCGCGTCTTCATCGTCACCGGGACACCGAATGGCTCAGCGGCCTTGACCGCGGCAATGAGGATCTCGCCCAGCAACCCGGACTTCCACGGCAGGGCGGCGCCACCACCCTTGCGAGTGACCTTGGGAACCGGACAGCCGAAATTCAGGTCGACATGTGCCACACCGTGGTCGCCACACAGGATCGACACCGCTTCGCCGATGTAACGCGGATCGATGCCGTACAGCTGGACTGAGCGGATCGACTCGTTCTCAGCAAACGTCAGCATCTGCAGGCTGGTGCGATCGCCCTCAACGATCCCGCGGGAGGTGATCATCTCGCACACATACAGGCCGGCTCCCTGCTCTGCGCAGAGTTGTCGGAAAGCCGCGTTCGTCACCCCCGCCATCGGCGCGAGGACGACCGGAACGGGCACATCAAGTGCTCCGATCCGCATCACGGCACCGGTACGGCGAAGTGAATGGCGTCCCGTGGCTCACCGGTTTGGACATCGACGCTCTTGGCCTTTTGCCCTTTCGGCAGCAGGTAGACCAAGCAGATGTCTGCTGTGGTGCCAGCGAGGAAGCTGGCGGGCAACGCGGACTTTGGACAGGGCCGGAAGTCGCCGACGAGATCGTTCGGCGGGAACACTTGATCCTTGGTCGTCCGCACCAAGATCGGCAGTGCCACCCCTCCCATGCCGCTGGGTCCTTCGTTCTTTACGCGGATGTGGACATAGAGCGGCGTTGACGACTTGACCTCCTCGGGCAAGTTGAAGAATCGGAAGTCGCGAGCCAGGTCGCCGACGACAATCTCCCTCACGGTGACCGTGACGGCGCTCGCCGCCCGCTGCTCGATCTCGTAAACCACCGTCGCCGGCTTTCCGACCTGCCGTTTTGCACCACCATCGGTGATGTGGACGCCATCCGGAATGTCGAATCCATCTGGCACAACGGGGCGCGACTTCGGATCGGATTGACACCCGACCAAGCCAACTGTCGCCACGCACACGAAGGCCAACACCATGGCCTTCCTCGCGAGCCCATGCCCATGGTTCACGGGCCGATTCTGGCCCACAGTCGGCTCAGCAACCCGGCAGACGCTGGCTGAGCCACTCGCGCACCTGGGCCAGGGCCACTCGTTCCTGCGCCATCGTGTCGCGCTCGCGAATCGTGACGGCCTGATCGTCGAGTGTCTCGAAGTCGACGGTGACGCAAAACGGCGTGCCGATTTCGTCCTGTCTCCGGTAGCGCTTGCCGATGGCAGCCGCGTCGTCGAAGTCGACGTTCCAGTAGCCACGCAGCTCAGTCGCGAGGTCACGGGCGGCCGGCGACAGCTGCTCATTGCGTGACAACGGCAGCACGGCGACCTTGACCGGAGCCAGCCGTGTATCAAGCCGCAGGACGGTGCGAGCATCGACACCACCTTTGGCATTGGGTGCCTCGTCCTCAGCGTAAGCATCGACGAGAAAGGCCATCATCGACCGGTTCACACCGGCCGCCGGCTCAATCACGTACGGCGTCCATCGATCCCCACTCGCCTGGTCGAAGTACGACAGGTCCTTACCCGAGTGCTTGCTGTGGGTACCCAGATCGAAGTCGGTTCGGTTGGCGATTCCTTCGAGCTCGCCCCATTCGGACCCCGCGAAATGGAAGCGGTACTCAATGTCGACCGTCCGCTTCGAGTAGTGCGAGAGCTTCTCCTGCGGGTGTTCGTAGAGCCGTAGGTTCTCGGGGTTGATGCCGAGGCCGGTGTACCAAGCGAGCCGATCGTCGATCCAGCGCTGATGCCATTCCTCGTCGGTGCCGGGCTGGACGAAGAACTCCATCTCCATCTGCTCGAACTCGCGCGTGCGGAAGATGAAGTTGCCCGGCGTGATCTCGTTCCGGAAGCTCTTGCCGATCTGGGCGATGCCGAACGGCGGCTTGCGGCGAGCGGTCGTCATGACCTGGGTGAAGTTGACGAAGATGCCCTGCGCTGTCTCCGGACGGAGGTAGTGCAGGCCCTCGTCACTTTCGACCGGTCCGAGGTAGGTCTTGAGCAGGCCGTTGAACATGCGCGGCTCGGTCCAGGCGCCCTTCGTCCCACAGTGCGGGCACGGGAGATCGACCATGGCGACCGCATCCGGGTCGTCGAGACCCTTGCGCTCGGCGAACTCCTCCTGGAGATGGTCCTGCCGAAAGCGCTTGTGGCACTGCGTGCACTCGACGAGCGGGTCGACGAACGCGGCGAGGTGCCCAGATGCCTCCCACACCGGAGTGGGAAGGATGACGGACGAATCCAGCCCGACAATGTCTTCGCGGGTCTGCACCATCGACCGCCACCACTGGCGCTTGATGTTGTCCTTCAGTTCGACGCCGAGGGGTCCGTAGTCCCACGCCGAGCGGGTGCCACCGTAGATCTCGCCACATTGGTAGACGAATCCGCGGCGCTTCGCGAGGGAGATGACCGAGTCGATGGAACTGGCGGTACTGCTCATCGGGTGCTGCTCACTTCCGGCTGGATGTCGGCGGGGCTCGAACGCCCCGCCGTAGCCGGACGTGCCCGAAGTCGCGCCAGTCTACCGAACAGTGAGTTGACAATCGTTCTCAAATTGGATGAGAATCGTTCTCATGCTTAATTCTCTGACATCCGCCTTGCTGATTGCCGAGGCCGAGCACGACCATGCCGGTGGGTTCTTCGCGGAGTACCTGGCGATCCTGACCGATCCCGCGCACGTTGCGGTGGAGCTGACATTCCTTGTCGTGATCGACGGGATCCTGGTCGGCCTGCTGTGGCCACTGATCCAACGCTTCCTCGACGCGAAGCTACGCACACAGCACGAGGTGTTCGACCGCGAGCATGGAATCCACCACCATGGCGACCACGTGCACATCGATCCGGAGATCATGCATCCCCAAGACGAGCACCCCGACCATGACTGACGTCATCCGCCCCACGCGGCAGCGGAAGGTCGTCGCCGACGCGCTGGCCGAGCTTGAGACGTTCTGCAGCGCACAGGAGATCCACGCGTTGCTCAGCGAACGTGGCGAGACCGTCGGATTGGCGACCGTCTACCGGACGCTCCAACTATTTGCCGAGTCCGGGAACCTCGATGCACTCCGCGGAGACGACGGTGAAACCCGCTACCGCCAGTGCAGCAGCGGGCATCACCACCATCTGGTGTGCCGTGCCTGCGGTCGCACCGTCGAGGTGGAGGGCCCTACCGTCGAGCGGTGGGCCGACCGCGTGTCCGCTGAGCACGGCTTCACCCAGGTCTCACACCAGCTTGAAATCTTCGGCAACTGCCCCGACTGCAGCTAGGAGCGCGGCCATCAGCCGTGGGCGCCGCCGGAAACGTTGAGCACCTGTCCGGTGACATACCCGGCACCTTCGCTGGCGAAGAACGACACGGCATGAGCGATGTCGTCCGGCTGCCCGACCCGCCCGACCGGCGTCTCCTTGGCGATCGCTTCGATGAACTGGTCGAACGGCACACCGACTCGCTCGGCCGTCGCCTCCGTCATCGGAGTCTGGATGAAACCGGGACCGATGGCATTGGCGGTGATGCCGAATCGGCCGAGTTCGATGGCGAGCGTCTTGGTGAAGCCATGCACGCCGGCCTTGGCTGCCGAGTAGTTCGCCTGGCCGCGGTTGCCGTAGGCCGAGATGCTCGACAGGTTGATGATGCGGCCGAAACCCGCCTCGATCATGTGCTTCTGGGCAGCCTTGCTCATGAGGAAGGCGCCGCGCAGGTGGACGCCCATGACCAGGTCCCAGTCCTCGACGGTCATTTTGAACAGGAGGTTGTCGCGGATGATGCCGGCGTTGTTGACGAGAATGGTCGGATGCGCCGAGCGTCTCGACGATCTGCGCAAAGGCAGCCTCGACGGCGTCCGCGTCGCTGACGTCCGCACCGACGGCCAATGCAGTTCCACCGGCAGCTTCGATGGCGTCAACCGTCGCCTGGGCGGATTCGGCCTTGAGATCGACCACGGCGACCTTGTTGCCGTCGGCGGCCAATCGCAGAGCGATGGCGGCGCCGATGCCCTGCGCGGCACCAGTGACGACGGCAGTGCGGGATTCAGTCACAACTACTCCTTGGTGGAATGTGCGGGATGGGAGTCGAAACGAGGCGGAAACAGACTACGAGAGCCGCTCCAGCACCATCGCCATGCCCATGCCCCCGCCGACGCACATCGACTCGACGCCGAACTGTTTGTCGTGCCACTGCAGCGAATTGATGAGAGTGGCAGTGATGCGCGCGCCGGTCATGCCAAAGGGGTGACCGACCGCGATTGCCCCGCCGTTGACGTTCAACTTGTCAATCGGGATGCCGAGCTTCTGCGCCGAGCCCAGCGCTTGGACTGCGAAGGCCTCGTTGATCTCGACCAGGTCGATGTCGTCGATGCCCATGCCGGCGTTCTTCAGCGCCGCCGGGATGGCTTCGACTGGACCGAGGCCCATGATTTCCGGCGACAGGCCGGTGACGGCGGTGGACACGATGCGGGCCAGCGGCGTCAGCCCAAGCTGCCTTAGCCTTGGTATCACTCATCACGACGAGCGCTGCCGCACCGTCGTTGAGCGGGCAGGCGTTGCCCGCGGTCACCGTTCCATCGGGACGGAAGACCGGCGACAGGCCGGCCAGAGCCTCGATCGTCGTGCCGGCGCGCGGGCCATCATCGGTCGTGGCAGTCGAACCGTCGGCCAGCGTGACCGGGGTGATCTCCCGAGCCCAGAAGCCTTCGGCAGTCCGTTGCTCAGTGAGGTTCTGCGATCGGCAGGCGAACTCGTCCTGTTCCTCGCGACTCATCCCAATGTGCTGCTGGACGTTCTCGGCCGTCTGGCCCATCGCGATGTACAGGTCGGGCAGTTCACCGGATTCGCGTGGGTCGACCCAGGTGTCGGCGCCGCCTTCGGCGCGCTTCTCAGTGCGTGCCTTCGCCCCGGCGAAGAGCGGGTTCTTGCCCTCTGGGTTGTCGGACCAACCGTTGAAGAACCGGCTGACGGTCTCGACGCCGGCTGAGATGTAAACGTCCCCCTCCCCCGCCTTGATTGCGTGGAACGCCATTCGCGTTGTCTGCAGGCTGCTCGAGCAGTAGCGGTTGACCGTTACGCCGGGCAGGCGATCGAGGCCCGCCAGAACAGCGACGGCACGACCGAGATTGTTGCCGGCCTCTCCGGCCGGTTGCCCGACACCGAGGATCAAGTCGGAGATGTCCGAGGAGTCAAGCTCGGGCACCTTGGCCAACGCCGCGTTGACCATCTGAACCGTCAGGTCGTCGGGACGCATGTCCTTCAGCGTTCCTTTGCCTGCGCGCCCGATCGGCGACCTCGCCGTCGAGACGATCACTGCCTCGGCCACGTCAGAAGCCCAGCTCGCGGCCGATGAGTTCCTTCATGATCTCGTTGGATCCGGCCCAGATCTTCGTGACGCGTGCATCCCGCCAGGCGCGGGCGACGCGGTACTCGTTCATGTAGCCGTAGCCGCCGTGGATCTGGACGCAGATGTCGACGACATCGCTCTGTGTCTCCGACGACCACCACTTGGCCTTGGCGGCCTCGACCGCCGTGAGCTCGCCGACGTCGTGGGCTGCAACGCAGTTGTCGACGTAGGCCTCACACACATCGATGCGCGTCTGCGCCTCGGCGAGCTGGAACTTGATGTGCTGGAACGCGCCGATCGACTGTCCGAACGCCTTACGGTCTTTGGCGTACTGGATGGTCTCGACGAGGACCTGCTTGGCGTGCGCGAGGTTGGCAACCGAGCAGATCAGCCGCTCCTGGGCCAGCTTGACCATCATCTGGATGAATCCCTGGTTGAGCTCACCGATGATGTCGGCGTCGGTGCACCGCACATTCTCGAAGAACAGTTCAGACGTGTCGGACTCCTCCATTCCGACCTTGTCGAGCTTGCGGCCGCGGCTGAAGCCCTCCTTGTCCGCATCGATTGCGAACAGGGTGATGCCCTTCGGCCCCTTCTCCGGGTCGGTGCGCACGGCGGTGATGACCATGTCGCAGGAGTATCCGTTCGTGATGAACGTCTTCGACCCGTTGATGACCCATTCGTCGCCGTCCTTGACGCCGGTCGTCTTCAGCGCAGCGAGGTCCGAACCCCCGGATGGCTCCGTCATGCCGATGGCGAGGATGCACTCACCGGAAGCAACCTTCGGGAGGTACTTCTGCTTCTGCTCTTCTGTGCCGTACGTCGTGAGGTAGGGCGCGGTGATGTTGGCGTGGATCCCCACACAGGTGGGCAGCGCGGCGTTGACCTTGGCCAATTCCTCGTTGAGGACCGATGGGAATCGGAAGTCATCAGCACCCGATCCCCCGTACTCCTCCGGGATCTCCAAGCCGAGGAAGCCCTGCTTGCCGGCCTCGAGCCAGAACTCACGCGGGAGTGACTTGTCGGCAATGTACTTCTCAGAATTCGGAATGACCGACCGCTCGAGCCAGGTGCGAACGGAGTCGCGGAAGGCTTCGTGATCTTCGGTGTACACAGAACGGCGCATGGGTTCCTCGCTATCGACATTCGGCCCTCGATCGGGCGCACCCAGCATAGAACCGGGCGATCGAGCTGGCTTGGGCAGTTCGCCCAACGCCGTGCGGTCGGCCCGTACCCTGAGCACCATGGCATCGCACAGCCGGAAACCCCGTGGCTGGACTGACATCCAGCAGCGCAATTGGCGGGCGTTCCTGGGCGGCGTCACGGTCCTGATGGAACGCCTCGACCGCGATCTGCGCAACGAGCCACGGCTTGTCGTTCTCGGAGTACGAAATCCTGGTCCGGCTGTCCGAGGCGCCCAAACGCACGATGCGCATGGCTGAGCTGGCCGATCAGGTCGCGCTCTCACGCAGCCGCCTCACCCACACCGTCACGCGAATGGAGGCGGCCGAAGTCCTGCGTCGCGAACGCTGTGACGACGACGGACGCGGCGTGCAGGCGGTGCTGACCGATCACGGGGCACAGCTGCTCAAGCAAGCGGCCGACACCCACGTTCAAGGTGTCCAGGACCACCTCATCGCACATGCCTCGAGCCGAGAACTCGACCATCGGGGCGCACGTCATGGAACGGGTCATCACCGACCTGCACGGCAAGCGGTTCTGACCACGCATCCGATTCGGTCACAGATCGCGTGAATGGCCGGCTTCGCTACATCTCGGCTCAAGTCGCGGGTCAATCTGCGGTGGGTCATTGCGTGCGGGCGCGCGGCCTCTTCGCCGAGGCGGGCGATCTTGTTGATCTCGTAGTCGGCGAAGTTGCCTTCGAACCAGAACCACTGAGCCGGGTGTTCCTCGTTGCCCTCCCACGCCAGGATGTGGGTGGCGACGCGATCCAGGAACCAGCGATCGTGCGAGACAACCACGGCGCAGCCCGGGAACTCGAGCAGGGCATCCTCCAACGACTGCAGAGTCTCGACGTCCAGGTCGTTCGTCGGCTCGTCGAGCAGGAGCAGGTTGCCGCCAATCTTCAGCGTCATAGCCAGGTTGAGCCTGTTGCGCTCGCCGCCGGACAGGACGCCGGCCGGCTTCTGTTGGTCTGGACCCTTGAAGCCGAACGAGGCGACATATGCACGGCTCGGCACCTCGTAGTTCGCGACCTTGATGTGGTCGAGTCCGCCCGAGACGACCTGCCAGACGTTTTGCTTCGGCTCGATACCGCCACGGCTCTGGTCGACGTACGAAATCGAGACGGTCGTGCCGACGTCGAGCGAACCCGCGTCCGGCTTCTCCTCCCCGACGATCATGCGGAACAGCGTCGACTTGCCGACGCCGTTGGGACCGACAACGCCAACGATGCCGGCGCGCGGCAGTGAGAACGACAGTCCGTCGAACAGCTCCCGATCGCCGAAGCTCTTGTGCAGGTCCGTGGCGTCGAGGACGCGGTCGCCGAGGCGGGGGCCCGGCGGGATGTTGATCTCCTCGAAGTCCAACTTGCGGGACCGCTCGGCCTCTGCGGCCAGTTCGTCGTAGCGCTTCAGGCGCGCCTGGTTCTTGGCCTGCCGGGCTTTCGGCGACGAACGAACCCACTCGAGCTCGTGGGCAATGATCCTGGCTCGCTTGGCGTCCTTCTTGCCCTCGACGACGAGGCGCTTCTCCTTCGTCTCCAGGTACGTGGAGTAGTTGCCCTCGTAGGGATGCGTCTTGCCGCGGTCGAGCTCGAGGATCCATTCGGCGACGTTGTCGAGGAAGTACCGGTCGTGGGTGATCGCCAGTACCGCGCCCGGATAGGCCTTGAGGTGACCCTCAAGCCACTGCACGCTCTCCGCATCGAGGTGGTTCGTGGGTTCGTCGAGAAGCAACAAGTCAGGCTGCTGGAGGAGAAGCTTGCACAGCGCGACACGACGACGCTCGCCACCGGACAGGTGGTCCACCGGCTCATCGGCCGGCGGGCACCGCAGCGCGTCCATGGCCTGCTGGAGCCGGGCGTCGAGGTCCCACGCATTCGCGTGGTCGAGGTCGGTCTGCAGGTCCCCCATCTCCGCGAGCAGGCTGTCGAAGTCAGCGTCCGGCTCGGCCATCTCGGCAGAGATCTGGTTGAACCGGTCGAGCTTGGCCTTGATCGCGGCCACGGCCTCCTCGACGTTCTCCAGCACGGTCTTGCCCTCGGTCAGCGGCGGTTCCTGGAGCAGGATGCCGACCGTCGCGTCGGGATCCTTGATGGCGTCACCATTACTGGGGTGCTCCAGCCCGGCCATGATCTTGAAGAGCGTCGACTTGCCGGTGCCGTTCGGGCCGACCACGCCGATCTTGGCACCATGCAGGAACGACAGCGTGACGTTGTCGAGCACGACCTTGTCGCCGTGCGCCTTGCGAACGTTGCGGAGAGTGAAGACGTATTCGGCCACGGGCCGAGGTTACCGAGTGCCCAAATCAATCGATCCGCAAGGCTCTACGAGCGGTCCGGCTTGGCCGACCGCGCAGGCATGGGCAGGCTCGCTTGGGCGTCGGCGATCGCCCAAGTGCTGGGGGCACCTCCCGCTTGCGGGGGCCCGTCGCCGACAGATGAAGCTAGACGCGGGCTCGGATGATGCTGGTCCGGTAGAGCTCATAGGCGTCCAGCTCTGCCCGGACGGGCGCGATGATGTGTTCGTCGGCGACCCCATCGACGGCAGCGCGCAGCACTCGATCGGTGTGCCTGGACCGCCGGACGCCAGCAATCCGGTTGGCAACCGCCGACAGCAGCCCGAGCCCGACGCCGACGACGAGACCGCCGAGCGCGAGGAGGACGTGCAGCGAGTAACCACGGTACGACTCGGCCGGAACCTCGAACTGACCTGTCCGAGCGGCCACTTCGAGCGCGCCCCACCAGCCAAAGCCCCCGATCAGCACCAGGACCGACATCCACTGCACGAGGTTGACGACGTGCCACCACGCGGGCGTCCGCAGGGCCGCAATGCCCGCCGATGAGACGACTTGATCGAGCGCCGGGACAGTCTCGTCCGCGCGGCCGGCCGACGCGCGCCGCACTGCGTCCCGCCACGGTCCGTCAAGCCCGACGGACGCGGTCTCCGCGAAATCACGGATCGCCGCCTCCGCCTGCGGGCGCTGGAGTCGGCTGGACGGCCCAGGCTCCAGGTCGCCGAGCGGCTGTGGCCGGCGCAGGATCCATCGCGTGAGCGGCCAGCCGGTCAGCCGCCCTCCGCGTCGTCGGGTGTTGTCACGCATGGCCTTGACCAACTGCGGGATGCCGGCGGCATCAGCCAACGCCCCGTCGAGATGCTCCCGGTCGACATCGGTCAGGCCCGGGATCTCCGTGGTCCCACCGACCGAAGCCAACGAGACAGCCGCGGCGTCGACATCGGACCTGAGCCGCTCACGGGCCGACTGCTTGGCGCGGATTCGTCCGTGTAACTCGCGCTTGAGCTCGTCGAGCCCGTCACCACGGGACGCCGACGTGCCGATCAGGGTGACCCCTTCGAGCCCCTCGTTGTCGAGGATGCGGCGCACATCCTCGAGCGCGCCCGCGCGCTCGGTGTAGTCGATCCGATCGATCTGGTTGAGCACCACGATGGTGACGTCGCGATAAGCCGCCAACGGCCGCAGGTAACGATCGTGAATGGCAGCGTCGGCGTACTTCTGCGGATCGAGCACCCACACGAGCGCGTCCGCGTACCGCACCAGGCGGTCCATCTCGATGTGATGCTCGACCTCGGTCGAGTCGTGGTCGGGAAGGTCGAGCAGGACGAGCCCGTCCAGACGCTCCTCCTCGCCGGACAGGTCGAGCATGCTCATCCGGGAGACCTGATGGCGGGGCGGGATGCCCATCCACTCCAAAAGTTCGCTGGCTCCATCCGGTCCCCAGGCACAGGCCAGCGCCCACGACGTGGTTGGCCGGCGAACACCGACCCCGGCGAGATCGAGGTCGGTCAAGCGGTTGAACAGCGACGACTTGCCCGACCCCGTGGCGCCGGCCAACGCGACGATCGTGTGCTCGCCGGAAAGGATGAGCCGTTCCGAGGCACGCGACGCCAGCTCAGCGGCCGGATCGAGAACGGAGTCATCGATGCGACCGCGGGCAGCTGTGACGGCGTCGGAGAGCGCGTCGACACGCGTGCCGACGTCGCTGCGCGCGCCAGCAAACGCTGGGCCGCTCCCCAGGCCGAGTTCGTTCATCAATCCGTCTTCTCGTCCAACGCGTCGGTATGTCGTGCGTAGTCTGCCTGACGCGCGGCTTCGCGGAGCGTGTCGTGGGCGGCCTGGACGGTCACCGGCGAGTCGAGCAGGTCGAGGAATCGCTGCTGCTCGACCTCCAGCACCACGGCGATGTCGGCGAGAAGCTGCGCCCGGGACGCGTCGACGATGCGCCGAACGACGTCCGGGCCCGTCACCGATTCGAGCGCCGCCCGACCGCGTGCCGTCACACCCAGCTGGCCGAGGTCGTCCAGTGCAACACCCGCCAGCACGGCCGTCAGACCCTCGAGCTGGTGCTCGGCGATTGCGCCAAGCTTGCGGTTGTTGGCGGCCTCACGCTGGATGGCGGTCGTGAACTGCGCCCGCCAGTCGGCGACCACGCGCTCGAGCCGCGTTCGAAGATCGTGCGACGGCCGATCGAGGCCGCGGGTCGGGGCGAGCAGGTTCCGACCGGCGTCGGTGAGTTTCCAGATGCGGGAGACTTCTTCGGCCGCGCCCTCAGCGTGGACGACGGTGAGTGCGTGCGCGGCGTCGCTGGCGGCCTGCGTCAGCTGGGCACCCCGGTGATTGCGCCCGGCGAATCCATCGGACACCCGCCGGCGGAACCGCCGTCGCTCGAACAACGCGGCCAGGTCGCCGGAGTCGTCGAAGTCGCGCCATGCGCTGAGCAGCTCCCCGCTGAGCAGCGAACCGCCCGAGATCGCGTCCGAGATGCTGGTCAGTGTCTTGTCGTAGACGTCAGCGGCAGAACCATAGAGGTCGCCGGCGGCGGCGGCCTGCACCTCCAGGGCATCGGCGATGTCGTGCGACCGATAGACGGCATGCCGAATTGCGCCGTCCAGCGTCCGCTTCATGACCGTCCATCGCGTCCGGGGGTCGGCGGCAATGTCGCGCAGCCATGACAGCACGGGCATGACGACGTCACGTGTGAGAAGCCCCTCGTGGTCGGTGGCCGACTCCGGAACTGTGAACAGCGGTGAGTCCGACAGACCGCGCGAGGTCATCATGCGCGCGAGATGCCCGCGCACCTCGACGACGGCTTCCTGCGACGTCCGGTCCAGGACGACGGCCAGCGACGTGCTGCGCTCGGCCGCATGGCGCAGGTAATCCCATGGGACCTGGTCGGCGTATCGCGCCGCCGACGTCACGAACAGCCAGAGGTCGGCCGCCGCGAGAAGCTGCGTAGCGAGCTTGCGGTTGCCGGCGTCGATCGAATCGATGTCCGGAGCGTCGAGGATTGCGAGCCCCTTGGGGGCGCCATTCGACGGCACCACCTGCAATGCGCTGACGTCGTTGGGGTACTCGTCGGCGCGCTTGAGGTCTGGAAGCATCCGGTCACCTCCGAACCATTCGGCGTCACCAGGGTTGTGCACCAGCACGGGCGACCGCGTGGTCGGACGCAACACGCCGCTTTCGGTGACTCGCTCGCCGACGAGCGAGTTGACCAGCGTTGACTTGCCGGCCCCGGTGGAACCGCCGACGACAACCACCACTGGTGCGTCGAGCTGAACGAGACGCGGCAGGACATAGTCCGACAGCTGGTCGACAATCGCCGCTTGCGTCGCACGTACCTCATCCACACCTTCCACCTCAAGGCGAAGGGGTGCCGCAGCCGTCTCAGTGAGCAGCTTCGAGAGCGCACCAAGCAGCGCAGCCGAGGCGTTCTCGGGGGGCACGGCAGTCCTCCGGACGTTGGGCGGGGGGTAGTTGGTCTTCCAAGGTTAGTCGACAGCTGCCGCAGTCTGCCCACCGTCGGCCCGGTTCGAGACAGGCGCGAGCGCCGGAGGGAAACGCAGGTAGGGACGCAAGGAGTACATCGCGTCCAGCAGCGCATATGTGCGTTCGACCCCCATCGGGATGTTCCGCCCACTGACGACGCCGTGGTGCAAAAAGGCTACCTCGGTCGCCAAGCGCTGGTAGCGACGAACGAGCTTGCCGGCGACCCTCCCGTAGTGCTGGCGGGCGAACCGTCTCGCGGCCTTGCGATAGGTGAACCTCGACAGGAACGGGATCTCGTCCGGATGGATCCACCCACGCGACGAAATGGCCTGCAGCGAGCGCTCAAGGGTGCGCACCTGCCGATGCCGGACGACGATCGCGAAGACGGCCAGGAGCACCAGTGCGGCGCCCATGGCGAGATAGAAGATCACAAAGCCCTTCCGCCGCCGAACGCCAGCGAGCTGTTCCAGAGTCCGTGCAGACCCATGCTCACCGCGAACCCGAGGAACGCAATCAGGGCCCGGAACCACAGACTGCGGCGGGCGAACCGACCGACGGCAAGTCCAAGCGCGATGCCGAACGCCGAGGTGAAACCCGGATGCGCGAACGGGCTGAACACGCCACGCACGATGAACGTCGCGGTCGCACCGGCGGCTCCCGCGAGTTTCAGGTCGGCCGACCCAAGGTAGCTGGCGGCGTAGTAGCCGATGTTCTCGACGAACGCGAAGCCGATTCCCACCAGGCCCGCATAGACCAGCCCGTCGAGGAAGCCGTCGATGACGCGGCGCATACGCACGAACGTGAGCAGCAGGAACAGGCACTTCGCCGGCTCTTCCGTCGCCGGCGCGACGACGGAGGCCATCGTCTCCTCCGACAGGTGGAATGTCTGTTGAATGGCCAGCTGCAGGCTCAGCGCGATCGCGACGGCGACGACACCACCCCAGATGAACGCCGCGTACTTGTACCGCGGGGGCTCCGGCTCGTACCGATCGAGCCACCAATACGCCAGCCAGAGCGCGGGGAGCGGGAAGAAGGCGTAGAACATCGACAGGCCCGCGCCGTACGGATTACCGGCGCTGAACGAGATGCCGATTCCGCCCAGCAAGCCGGCAACCGCGGTCAACACGACCAGCACTTTCAGCGCTGCACGCCCCCGCTGTCGGGGCATGTCCTTGTAGCGCGGCAGACGGGCCGGGAGTTCGGCCTGGGCGGTGGCTGGCACGACAAGAGCGTAAGGGACGGCGCCCTTCCCACTACGCTTGCATGCGGGCCGCGTGCCCATGCGCCCGTAGCTCAGCTGGACAGAGCAGAGAGCTTCTACCTCTCGGGTCGCAGGTTCGAATCCTGCCGGGCGCGCGTGAACGATCGACCTGAGCGGGCTCTCCCCCACGACCCAGATGTTGAGGTCGACGAGGACTCCATGGGCAGCCCGCTCCCCATCCACGTCACGCCGACCGCGATCGCGCTGGTCTTCGCGGGCGGGTCGCTTGGGGTATTTGGGCGGGCGAGCCTCGATCACCTCTTCCCCACCGGAACGGGGTTCCCGACGACGACTTTGGCCATCAACTTCGTCGGCGCACTCGCGCTCGCCGTCCTGATCGAGTCGCTCGCGCTGCGCGGCCCGGACGCCGGATACCGCCGCATGCTCAGGCTGGCCCTCGGCACCGGCGTCCTCGGCGGCTTCACCACGTACAGCGCGCTCGCGGTCGAGACCGATGCCCTCCTGCGCAGCGGCCAGGCCGCGACGGCGCTCACCTATGCCGCGGGGACCGTGGCGCTGGGGCTCGCAGCGTCGATCGCCGGGATCGTCGGTACGCGACGGGTGCTGGCCCGATGATCCTCGTCGCCCTGGCCGGCGGGCTGGGCGCATCCTTGCGACTGGTCACCGACGGCGTCATGCGCTCTCTGGCCGGCGCGCGTCTGCCGTGGGGCACGCTCCTGATCAACGTGCTCGGCAGCGCCGGTCTCGGCGTGCTCACGGGTTCCGGCGTCGGACCACAGACGACGTCGATCGTCGGCACTGGCCTGCTCGGTGGGTTCACCACCTTCAGTACCGCGAGTTTCGAGTCCGCCGCACTCGTGCTCGACAAGCGAGGGATCAGCGCAATCTTGTACGCCGTCGGCACGCTCGTACTGAGCATTGCCGCCGCCGCGCTCGGCTACTTCGGCAGCCTCGACCGCGCGCTGAATGTCGAGCATCGTTGGGATGCCCCCGCCGGTGCCCTTGACGTCCTTGCCTTCAACGCGGACCGTCGGTGTGCCTGTGACCTTCTCCTTGGTCATGGCTGCGGTCGCCTTCTCCAGCCACGGGACGTAGCGGTGCTTCAGGATGCAGGACTCAGCCGCCGCTTGCTTCACGCCCACGGACACCGCGCTCTCGACGAGTGCGTTGTCCTCTGGGCCCAACGTCTTCTCTTCGGGCTGGTTGGCATAAAGCAGGTCATGCATCTGCTTGAACTGCGCGGGCCCGCCCTCATCCCGGGCACACAGCACGGCATTGGAAGCGCGCCGTGAGTACTCGTTGGGACTGGCACCGAGGTCGTCGAGGAACGCGACGAAGCGGTACTCGACCTCGATCTCGCCCTTCTTGACGGCGTCGGCGAAGTACTGGCCGTTCGCCTGCTCGAAGCGCTGGCAGATCGGACACTGCATGTCTTCGTAGACCACGACCCGGACGACGTCCTTGGCCGTACCGCCAGCATCCTTCGGCGTGTAGACGACTCCATAGTCCTGGGTCGCGCCGGCGGGCGGGATGAGCTTGGTATTTACCGCGCGCTTGTCGCTTTCCATCTTGAACGCGACTGCGGCAACGGCGATCAACACCACCACGATGGCCACGATGCCGACAGTGATGAGGTTCCGCTGACGCTTCTCGGCTCGCTCGCGATCCTTACGCATCTGTTCGGCGCGGGTAGCGCGCTCTTCGCGTCCGTTGGTCACGCGGGAGAGGGTACCCGCAGTGAGCAAGGAGCGGCACGCGCGCGTGCCGGCTCCGGCGAACAATCCCCCGCAAGCGGGGGTACCCCCAGTTGAGGATCGCGCAGCGATCCGAGTACTACGTAGGGGCTAAGGTGACTCACCGTGAACGACCGGCTGGTGTGGATCGACTGCGAGATGACGGGCCTGTCCCTGGAGCAGGACGCCCTCGTCGAGGTCGCCGCGCTCGTCACCGACTACGAGTTGAACATCCTGGGCCACGGTGTCGACGTCCTCATCAAGCCGCCGGCAGCCGCGCTCGACCAGATGAACGAACTGGTCACGAAGATGCACTCGGACTCAGGGCTGCTGACCGAACTCGAGGGCGGGGTCACCCTGCGCGAGGCCGAGGAGCGGGTGCTCGAATACGTCCGCGAGTACGTCCCCGAACCCGGCAAGGCGGCGCTGGCAGGCAACACCGTCGGTACCGACCGTGCTTTCCTGGCGCGGGACATGCCGGAACTTGAGTCGTGGCTGCACTACCGCATCGTCGACGTGTCTTCGATCAAAGAACTGACGCGGCGCTGGTATCCGCGCGCATACTTCGCCGCGCCGGCAAAGTCGGGCAACCACCGTGCCTTGGCGGACATCGCCGAGAGCATCGACGAGCTGCGCTACTACCGCAAGGCCGTGTTCGTGCCACAGCCCGGACCGGACAGCGAGACCGCGCGTTCTCTGGCCGCCGAGGTGGCCGAAGGCGCTTCTTGAGCGGCAACGCGGGGTTGTAGACTCGCTCCGGTTCCGGGCCAGCCCCGGACATGGTGGCTGTAGCTCAGTTGGTAGAGCCCCGGCTTGTGGTGCCGGTGGTCGCGGGTTCAAGTCCCGTCAGCCACCCCAACTGAAGAAGGTTCCGCGCCGTTGGTGCGGGGCCTTCTTCAATGTGGGGGTGGGTAGACGCGAGTTGGATGTGGGGGTCCTCCGCGCACGAACGAAGCGAAGTGCTGCGGGAAGTCCCGTCAGCCGCGGCGCGGAGCGCCGCACGTCGGAGACATCGCAAACCCGTGGAGCAACCTGCGAACCGAACCCTCACCCAGCCTTCGCGACCCTGATGTCCCCACCGTCGGTGAGCAGCCGGATGATGCCACGCCCGTTCTTCTGGTCCACGAGGTTCGAGTCGACCTTGCCGGACTTGCTGTCGACGTTGACCAGGTAGCGGATCTTGCCCTTCGGAATCTTGGCGGCGATGTCACCGTCCTTGGTCGTCACCTTGAGTGCGTAGGGGGCCTTGGCGAACGTCGCGGAGACATCGCCGTTGTCGGAGTCGACGGAGAACTCTTGCACGCGCAGCTTGACGCCGACAACGTCGCCGCTGCCGGTGCCGATCGTGACGACGCGGTCAGCGAGCCCCTCGGCGCGGACATCGGCCGAGCCGGTCGCGATGAGCAGCGGGTAGTCCTTCGGCACGGCGACGGTGACCTTCACGCCGCAGCCCGGGGAAAGCCAGCGCATGCATCGGCCGACGATCTCGACCTGATTGTCGACGCGGTGGAGCTCGTAGTCGGTCGAATCAAGGCCGTCGGTGACCTTCGCGCGGATCACCAGCCGGTCGCTGGTGCCCTCGATGATCTTGAGGTCGGAGTTGGTCGACCGGATGGCGACCTGCGAACTATCACTCACGTCGAGCTCGTTCACCGCGACGCGTTCAGACCGGATCAGGAGCGACGCCAACGACAGCAGGCCAACGACGGCGAACGCTGCGGCGGCCGACGCCACGATCCGCAGTGCGCTCCGCACCAGCCCGACCGGCTCGTAATCGAAATCCCGGATGGCCATCACGCGATCGGTTTCTTGGCCGGAGCCTTCCGAGCCCGCTTGAGTGGCGTCTCGCGCACGACCGGGACGACGTCCGCAGCACCCATACGAGCACCGTCGGCCGTCTCGTCGTCAGGCATCGTCTGGCTCTCCCGCTCGGCCTCAACCCGCTTCAGGTAGTGGTCAACCTCAAGGACGCGCTGTTCAGCGCTCCACCCGAGCACCTCACTCATCAACTCGGCGACCTCTTCGGCGACGTTCGTGCCGCGGTCGAAGTACTCGATGGAAACGCGGGTGCGACGCGTGAGTGTGTCACCCAAATGCCGCGCACCCTCGTGTGATGCCGCGTAGACAATTTCCGCACGCAGGTAGTCATCGGCGCCGGCCAGCGGCTTGCCGAGGTCGGGCCGTTCGGCGACGAGGTCGATGATCTCGGTGATGAGCGAGCCGTAGCGCTTCAGCAGGTGCTCGATCCGGCCGATCCCGAGGCCACTCTCCTGGGCCAGCTTCTGTCGCTGGTTCCACAGCGCCTCGTAGCCGTCCGCGCCCAACAGCGGGACGTCTTCAGTGCAGCAGTCGGGCACCCGCCGATCCAGCGACGACGCGAGCTGGCTGACCGCAGCATCGACGGCATCCTTCGCCATCACGCGGTACGTCGTGTACTTGCCGCCGGCAATGACGGTGAGACCCTTGACGGCCGTCGAGACGCCATGCTCCCGGCTGAGCTGGCTGGTCGACGCATCTTCCCCAGCCAGCAGCGGACGCAAACCTGCGTAGACGCCCTGAACGTCGTCGTGGGTCAGGGGCTCGACGAGCACCTTGTTGACGTGCTCGAGCAGGTAGTCGATGTCCTTGGCGCTGGCCGCCGGGTGGTCCTTCGACAGGTTCCAGTCGGTGTCGGTCGTGCCGATGATCCAGTGCCGGTCCCACGGGATGACGAACAGGACCGACTTCTCGGTCCGCAGAATCAAGCCGGCCTCGCCGCGGATGCGGTCACGCGGCACCACGAGATGCACACCCTTCGACGCACGCACGTGGAACTGCCCACGCTCCCCGGCCAACGCCTGGGTTTCGTCGGTCCACACACCGGTGGCGTTGATGACCTGCTTGGCCGCGATGTCGAACTCCTCGCCGGTCTCCAAGTCGGAGACTCGGGCGCCGGTGACCCGATCACCTTCTCGCTGGAGTGCGGTGACTCGCGTACGGCTGGCCACATGCGCGCCATAGGCGGCCGCGGTGCGCGAAAGGAACATGGTGTGCCGGGCGTCGTCGACCAGTCCGTCGTAGTAGTGGATCGCGCCGGTCAAGGCGTCGTGGCGGAGTGAGGGAATCAGCCTTCGTGCACCGCGACGCGTCAGGTGTCGGTGGCGCGGCACGCCACGCGAGCGTCCTGCGAGATATCCCATCGTGTCGTAGAGCATCACGCCGGACCCGGCATACAGCCGCTCCCAGCCGTAGTGCGTCAGCGGGTAGACGAACGGCACCGGGCGCACCAAGTGGGGCGCCAGCTTTTCCAGCAACAGCGCCCGCTCGCCCAAAGCCTCGGCGACCAACCGGAAATCGAGCATTTCGAGATACCGCAGGCCACCGTGGATGAGCTTGCTGGAACGGCTGGACGTGCCCGACGCGAAGTCGCGCGCCTCGACGAGCCCGACGCTCAGGCCGCGGGTTGCGGCGTCCAGCGCGATGCCCGCACCGACGACGCCAGCGCCCACGACCAGGATGTCGAGTGGTTCGGCGCGCATGGCATCGAGCGCAGCTTGGCGATTCTGCGGAGACAAGGCAACCGAACGCATGGGGGTCAGTGTGTCAAACGTGCGCCAGCCGTACGGTCACACCCAGCCCAGCGACCGCTCGACTGCCTTGGCCCACTGGGCGCGGGCGACATCTCGCGCGCTCTCATCGATCCTCGATGTCCAGCGACGGTCCTCAGCCCAGTTGGCGGCGAGCTCGTCGGTGTTCTTCCAGAACCCGACGGCCAGGCCGGCCGCGTAGGCCGCACCCAGTGCCGTCGTCTCGGCCACTTGAGGCCGGATGACGTCGACGCCGAGGAGGTCGGCCTGAGTCTGCATGCAGAGGATGTTCTGCGTGATCCCACCGTCGACCTTGAGCTCGGTGAGCTCGAGATCGGCCTCCTCGACCATGACGGCGACAACATCGGCGCTCTGGTGGCAGATCGACTCAAGCGTGGCGCGGGCGAGGTGCTCCTTGGTGTTGAACCGGGACAACCCGACGATCGCCCCGCGCGCGTCGGGGCGCCAGTACGGCGCGAACAGTCCGGAAAAGGCCGGGACGAAGGCGACACCTCCGTTGTCCGGAACGTGCATCGCGAGCAGCTCGACGTCGGCGGAGTGCTCGATGATGCCCAGCTGGTCACGCAGCCATTGGACGGCCGAACCGGTGACGGCGATCGAGCCTTCCAGCGCGTACACCGCCGGCTCGTCACCGAACTTGTAGCCAAGCGTCGTCAGCAGTCCGCGCGACGAGCGCACGATCTTCTCGCCCGTGTTCAGCACGAGGAAATTGCCGGTGCCGTAGGTGTTCTTGAGCATGCCCGGCGCGAAGCAGGCCTGGCCGACGAGCGCGGCCTGTTGGTCGCCGAGGTCGCCGGCGACGGGGATTTCATGGCCGAAGGGACCCGATGCATCCGTCGTGCCGTACACCTCTGATGACGACGCGATCCGCGGCAGCATCGCGCGCGGGACACCGAAAATGGCGAGCAGTTCGTCGTCCCAATCCAACGTCTCCAGATCCATCAGCATCGTCCGGCTGGCATTGGTGACGTCGGTGACGTGCTCGCCCGTCAGGTTCCAGATCACCCAGGTGTCCATCGTGCCGAACATGGCATCGCCGGCTTCGGCCGCAGCCCGTAGCCCGGGGACGTGCTCAAGTAACCAGGCGATCTTGCCGCCGGAGAAGTACGCGGCCGGCGGGAGCCCAGTGCGTTGGCGAATCAGGTCACCGTGTCCGGCGGCCTCCAGGTTTTGGACGAAATCATCGGTGCGAGTGTCCTGCCAGACGATCGCGTTCGCGTACGGCACGCCGGTCGACCGATTCCACACCACCGTGGTTTCGCGCTGGTTGGTGACGCCGACCGCAGCCAGGTCAGCGGCCTCAACCCCAGCCGCCCGCAGGCCGCCCTTGACGACCGCTTCGCTCCGCTCCCAGATCTGGCTCGCGTCATGCTCGACCCAGCCCGCCTGGGGCAGGATCTGTTCGTGCTCGAGCTGATGTCGGCCGATCTCCCGCCCCCCGTGGTCAAACACCATGAAGCGGGTACTGGTTGTCCCCTGGTCTATGGCCCCGACGTACCGAGGCTCGGTTGCTTGGTCCACCATGCGAGAAAGCCTAGTGCGACACTATGTTCCACGTGAGCCCATCCCGTCCCGCAGGCCCCATCCGTTCGAGTGACGGTCGCTAGTCCCCCAGGTATTCGCCTCGGACTTCGGCGTGCGGAACGCTTGGGATTGTCCCCAGCTTGCCCTTCTGGAAATCCTCGTAGGCCTGGAGCACCTCAGCCCGGGTGTTCATGACGAACGGGCCGGCCCACGCGATCGGCTCACGGATCGGTTCGCCGCCAAGGATGACCACGTCCAGTGCAGGGTGGCGACCCTCCTGGACCTGATCTGCGCCGACGGTGATCGTCTCGCCGTGGCCGAGCACCGCGAGCTGCCCGGTACCGATGTGTCGGCGCTCCGTGCCGACGTAGCCGTCGCCGTTCATGACGTACACGAGCGCGTTGAAGTCGGTGCGCCACGGAATCGTCATCTCGGCACCGGCTGAGACCGTGGCGTGAACCATCGTCATCGGCGTGTGTGTACTGCCGGGCCCCTTGATGCCGTCCACCTCACCGGCAATGACGCGAATGAGCGCGCCTGCGTCGTGCGAGGCGCCCAAGCCGACTTGGCTGGCCCGGATGTCTTGGTAATGCGGCGGCAGCCACTTGCTGCGCTTGGGCAGGTTGACCCACAGCTGGAACCCGTGGAACAGGCCGCCCTCCGCGACCAACCACTCCGGCGGCGCCTCGATGTGGAGCAAGCCGCTGCCGGCGGTCATCCACTGGGTGTCGCCGTCCGTTATGGAACCGCCGCCGCCATGACTGTCCTGATGGTCGAAGACGCCGTCGATCATGTACGTGACGGTTTCGAAGCCACGGTGCGGGTGCCATGGCGTTCCCTTGGGCTCGCCCGGCGCGTACTCGACTTCGCCCATCTGGTCGAGGTGGATGAACGGGTCGAGATGCCGGGGTTCGACGCCCGCGAACGCGCGGCGCACCGGGAAACCTTCGCCCTCATAGCCGCGCGGCGCCGTCGTGACGCTGATGGGCGCTCGGTCCTCGGCATCGGGACGGGCGGCCACGGTGCGTGGCAAAACGGTCCAATCGTCAACGGTGACAGCAGGCATTTCGAGCTCCTCACATCGGTGTCAGTTTAGTTCAACGTTCAACCATCATCGATATTCCCCAGCGCTGCCCCTAGGGTTCCCGCATGTTCGTTGGGCACTACAGCGTTTCCCTTGCCGCGCGCCGCACCAGCGTCGACCTGCCGCTCTGGGTCTGGTTCGTCGCCGTCCAATGGCTAGACCTCGGGTTCATGACGTTTGTCCTGTTCGGTGTCGAGAAAGTTCGCATCGTTCCCGGGTTCACCGAGGCGAACCCGCTCGACCTCTACTACATGCCCTACACGCACGGACTGCTCGGTGCAACGGTGATGTCAGCGATCTTCGCCGTCCTCGTCGCCGCAGCGTTCCCGGCTGCGCGGAGCGGCGCAGGGCTCGGTCTGGTGTGGTTGGCCAGCTTCTCGCACTGGCTGCTCGACCTGGTCATGCACACACCCGACCTGCCGATTATCGCTGGGCCGACGAAGGTCGGACTCGGCTTGTGGAACCACCTGGGCATCGGCCTGGCGCTCGAACTCCTCCTGCTCGTGCTCGCTGCGTGGTTCTACGCCCGGGGAGCCGACCGGACGCGCCGTACGCGTGTATGGATCCTCGTGGGCGTCATGATGGCCCTGCAGGTGTACTCGAACTTCGGCCCGACACCGGCGTCCGCAGTGCAGTTTGCGGTCACTGCGCTGACGGCCTACGGCCTTTTGACCGCCGGTGCGTATTGGGTCGAGCGCGGGGCCCAGGCGACGCCGTGAACCGATTTCATGGGCACCACGCTCGCTGCTAAAGTTGCTGGTCGCGCGTAGGCGCGGGGAGGGACGCAGTCCCGACCGAGCACCCCTAGCTCAATTGGCAGAGCAGCTGACTCTTAATCAGCGGGTTCAGGGTTCGAGTCCCTGGGGGTGTACGTGGAAATCCGTTCGAAGATTCTTGAGCAGTTGACCGAGTTGTTCGAAGAAGAAGAGCTCGAAATGCCAGAGATCGCCGACGACACCGCCCTGCTCGATACCGGCCTCGACAGCCTGGGCTTCGCCGTCCTGGTCACGCGCCTGGAGGAAGAACTGGGCTACGACCCGTTCTCGCTCATGGACGAGCCCGTCTACCCGACGACCTTCGTCGAGTTCGTGGAGTTGTACGAGAAGTTCGCTCCCGCGAGCTCATGACGCAAGACGCCCGGCTGGCGATCCGCTCGCCGCGCCACACGCTGACGGTCGAGGATCTCGACGCGGATGCCTTGGGATTCCGCGACGTCATACCGCGCGGCAGCTCGGTCCGGCTGTCGACGAGCGACGCTGCCGAAGTGGCCGCTGCCTTCATCGCACTCGAGGGCTGGGCTGACGACGTCCACCTGCAGTCGCCCGACGCTGACGCCTCCGCGTCGGGCCCGGTCGCCGAGCGCGCCACGGTGATGTCGGAAAACGGCGGCGCCGGCGATGAGCCGACTCACTGGCTCCTGTCGACGTCTGGGACGACCGGCGCCCCGAAGCAAATCGGGCACACGCTTGAGTCGCTGAGCCGGGGCGTCCGCGCCGAAGGCGGCAGCGACTTCACCTGGGGTCTGCTCTACGATCCGAACCGGATGGCCGGCACCCAGGTACTTCTTCAGGGCCTGCGCTCGGGTGCGCCCATCATCGCGCCATCGCTCCACGCTCCCCTGCCCGAACGGCTCGCCATGTTCGTCGAGGCCGGCGTGACAGCCATCTCGGCATCGGCCTCGCAATGGCGGCAGATGCTTCAGGCGCCGAACGCTCGTGAGATCCCCCTGCGCCAGATCACCCTCGGCGGCGAGATCGCCGACCAACTCATCCTCGACGCGCTTCGCGTTGCGTTCCCTGATGCCCGTATCGTCCACGTTTTTGCCGCCACCGAGACGGGGACCGCCTTCTCCGTCACCGACGGCCTGAGCGGCTTTCCTCTCTCCTACCTGACCGACCCGCCACGTGGCGTCGAGCTGCAGATCCGCGACGACATCCTGCACGTCAAGGCCCCCGGCTCGAGCGTCGCGGACGCGGATGGGTTCGTCTCGACCGGCGACATCGTCGAGACCGAAGGAGAACGCGTTCACTTCCGCGGCCGGGCCTCGGGAATCGTGAACGTCGGTGGCACCAACGTGTCGCCAGAGGCGGTCGAGACGATCCTGCGCGAGCATCCGGACGTCGTCGAGGCGGTGGTCGCCGCAAAGGCGAACGCACTCGTCGGCAACACGCTCGTCGCCAAGGTCACGCTGACCGATGACGCCGACCGCGAAGGTGTCTCCAAGCGACTGCGCGCCTGGGTCCGCGAACGCGCCACCGCGCCGCACGTTCCGGCCTCAGTCGCGGTGGTCGACGAACTCACACTCACGCAAGCTGGGAAGGTTGCCCGATGACTCAACTCGCCGTCATCACCGGAACGTCAGGTGGACTAGGACAGGGAGTGGCCCGTCGGCTCGCCAACGACGGGTACACCGTGGTCGGCATATCTCGGCGCACCGTGGAGCCCGCAGACCTCGGCCTCACGGATGATCAGTACCACCACGTCGCGTTCGACCTGGGCGAGATCGACCGGATCAGCGAACTGGTTAGCAACCTGGTCAAGACTCACGGCACGCCGTACGCGCTGATCAACAACGCGGCCATCGGGACGGACGGCCTCTTGCCGACGATGCACAATTCGGACATCGAACGGTTGATGCAGGTCAACGTCACGTCGCCCATCGTCCTGACGAAGTACATCTCGCGGCACATGATCGCCAAGAGGTCCGGTCGCATCGTCAACATTTCGTCGATCGTCGCCCGCACCGGGTACCGCGGTCTCGCCCCTTATGGCGCCAGTAAGGCGGCGATGGAGGGCTTCACCCGAAGCCTCGCCCGCGACCTCGGCCGCCGACAGGTCACCGTCAACGCCGTCGCGCCCGGATTCCTCACGACCGAGATGACGTCGGTGTTGGGTGAGGACAATCTCGAGCGCATCAAGAGCCGCGCGGCGCTCTCCCGATTCGCCGAGGTCGAAGAGGTTGCCGCCGCCGTCGCCTACCTGCTTTCTCCCGAGGCCAAAGGCGTCACCGGCACGACACTCACCGTCGACGCCGGTTCGACCGCGTAGCCATACCGCACTATCGGCGGCAGCTGACATGCACGCCTACAGCCACCGTTCGAGTTCATGAGCGGGGAGCACCACGCGACGTCGTCTCCTGCGGCGGGCGCTCCTTTCCTCGTGGCCAGGGGCGGGATCGAACCGACGACCTAACTCTGGCGCGGTTTCTCACCCGGCTCCTGGGCAGGTAGCCGGCGCCTACGCCACGAAGGCCCAGCTCAGCTGGGCGACGCCGGTAACGAGCGTTATCGCGGAGAAGACCAGCAACGCGCGCGTCACCCCTCGCTTGTCGAACACGGTCGAGATGCCTCCGAAGAACAGGGTGAGCGCGAACAAGACGGTTGAAAGTTCGAACTTGTCGCCCTTGTTGTCTGCCTTGGTCGCAGCCTTGAAGAGCTTTCCGGCTTCCTGCTCGAGGTCGTTGGCCTCACTGTAGTCGTCGATCCGGTGGGGATTTTTGTCAGTTTCGTCCAGTGCAGTGACGGCGTCGTCATTGGCCTCCCACCACGCGATGCCCTCGCGGAGTTCGGGGCGCATCAGCGTCTTGAGGTGGTCGGCCAAGTCGGTGTCGCCGTGCCGTGCCGCTGTTGCGTAGGCGATGAACAGCTGCTGGTCCATGGCTGTTGTCTGGTTGCCTTGCGCGAAGAAGGCGTTGGCATCACTGAGGGTGCGGGTGGAATTGGTGTAGCCCTGCAGCGCGTCGCCGTCGAGCAGGGAGGCCTGATAGGCCGACAGGGCGGTGAACGTGGCCGCCAGGCCCAGCAGGATCGCGGCGATGATCTGCTGCAAACTGTCGGCAGCTTCTTCCGGGGACCTGATGAAGGTGTCGCTCACGGTTCTCTCCTCAGGCTCGGGGCGGGGTGCGCACGGGGGAAACTTTATCGGGAGATGGTCGTGGCGGGTCAGGAATTGCTCGGTGCCCCGGCAGGTCGATGAGCCGGAGTGAACGTGCTGGCCAGGGTCCTTTGAGCTCTGCTATTCCAACGGTTTTCGTCCATTCCAGTTCTGCCTTGCCGGAGCCGTTCGACCTCCTCGTTGATCGAGGAGTCCTTCTCGATATAGGTGTCGGTCTGCGGGACGTAGGCCTCGGGCTGGTTGTAGTCGTAGTACGAGACGAAGTATTCGACTGCGTTGTGCGGCAGCAGCACCAGCATCGGCCGCTGCAACCGCTCGGCCAGCCAGGCTGTGGTGGCTGTTTTGCCGGTGCCCGTGGCTCCCATGAGCACAACGTCCTTGGTGCCCGCGTTGAGTCGGCGCTCGATTTCAGCGATGGCCGCCGGCTGGTCTCCGGCCGGCTGGCAGTCCGAAACCACCTCGAACGGCGCAACCTGGTTGCGCACGTGATCAAGCGGTACGGCGGGCACACGAGGCATGGTTCGAGACGTCGTGCGGGTTCTGACAATCGTCGAAATTGCTGCCGGCACTGTATGTGCCGAAGCAGTAGCCGACCGAGCCGACCTTGCCCGAGAGCCCGGCACGATGAAGTGTCCCGCGGCCTGACTCACGACCTCCGCCGAGCGCACCTCTCGTCCGAAGCTGCAGGCTGCGAGCACGGTGCGAGCTGCGGTGACGAAAACGAAGCCCTTCATGGACGCGATTGTTCGCCTCACCGCACTTGCCGACGAGGGCCATTGGGCCCAGATTTCTGTGGCCCAAACGCACTAAGGTGCAAACCTCCGCTTGCCTGTCTATTTCTCCAGGACCGCGACGACGCCCTGGCCACCTGCGCGCAGATAGATCAATGCGTGGCCCGCCGACAGTCTCGAGGCGTCAGTCAACGACCCGCATGTTGTAGTGCACGTCGCCCTCATCCAAGCTCGAGCTGGTGACCGTCAGCTTGATCTTGTGCTTCGTACCGTCGGTGTCGGTCCCCGTGCAATAGCCGATCGACCCGACCTTGCCGGAGATCGGCTTCGGGCAGGAGATGCCTTTCTTGTCGATGCCGAACCCGTCGGCGACGATGCTCTCGTTGGTCTCGCGGTCGGCCGCAAAGCTGGCGAGGTCGTCGTCCATCTTGATCGCGAAGTCAACCCGGTCGCCCTCGACCTTGGTGACACGGACCGTCCCGTTCAGCGTCATATCCCAGATGCTGACGTGTGCCGACCGCACGCATCGAATCTTGTGGCCGACCTCGCCGACCAACTCGGGACACTTCATCGTGCCCGCCACAACCTTCGGGTTCTGCTTGCGGAGCTGGGCGTCCGCCTGCTGACTCACCGTCTTCGCCGGAATGACAGGTGGCCCGCTGCTACATGAGGCGATCACGGTCAGAACCGCGGCGAGGACGAAAAAGTGCTTCATGGCCGCGATTCTTCGCCGCCCCTTACGCGCCGACAAGAGCCCATTGGGACCAGATCTCCTAGTGTCCTACTTCTCCAGGATCGCGACGATGCCCTGGCCATCTGCGGCGCAGATGGAGGTGAGCGCGCGCGCCGAACCCTTGTCGTCGAGCAGCTTGGCTGCATTCGCGACGATGCGGGCGCCGGTTGCCGCGAACGGGTGGTCGGCCGGCAGCGACGAACCCTTCACGTTCAGCTTCGACCGGTCGATCGAGCCGAGCGGCGCGACAGCGGCGCGACCGCCAAGCGATGTGCCCGAGCCTTTCGGGTGCTTCCGTCGATGTCGGCCCGTCCCGGACGGTTTGGTGCCAGCTCGGATTTCGGTGATTCAGCCTCGCTGATGGAACGACGGGAATGACTGGAACGTCATTGGCTCCGATTGCGTTGTGCGAAACGGGGTGTTGGACAATCCGCCTTCATGTACCGTGCGGCACAGAACGAGATCTATCGGGATAGCTCGGGCTCCTCGAGGAATTGGAGTGCCCGTGTCCGGAGCAACGCAGCCCGGGTGGCACCCGGACCCAACGGCCACGTTTGACTATCGGTACTGGGACGGCACCGAGTGGACTCCCCACGTCAGCACCAATGGAGCGCTGTCATTTTCACCGCTTCCGTCAACGTCGAATCTCGGCGTCGGTCCGGGAGCCTCGCCCGCGGTGGATCCCAAGACTGGGCAGCAGGTCGTCGACCTAGGCGCCGTCACGGCACCGCAACAACCACATGCTTCCGGAGGCGCAACCTCACCGTCAGCGCTTGGGGAGGTGCAGCGACGGCGAGTGATCCTAATAGCTGCAGGCATTGCGGCAGCGGCACTGCTCCTTGGTGTCGTGGAATACAGGTCCGAAGCCAGCGAACTCGCCGCATACCGTGACATTGCCGCACAAGAAACAGCGAACCGCCAGGAAGTGCTGAAGCAGTATCAGGAGCGCGACGGCGCCCTCAGAGAGATCGTGGGTTTGCAGCAGGACGTCGGGGACTTGGTGTCGGTGATGCAGAAGTCTGATTGCTTCGGTTCCGATACTTGTTCCGGGTTTGCGCAGTGGAACGAGAACCTTCGCCGTTTGCAGGCACTCTTTGATCGCATGGCATCGCTTGAAAGTTCGAACCAGGCTGCTGTGAACGAGACTGACGAGGTTGCGCCGCCAGATGGGCTGTGGCTGTTGTCGGTTCTTGGACAGAATGACAGCGACGAGGACCAGGCCACGCTGAGCGGATATGCAGCGAGCATTCTCCAGACCAAGGATTCAATCAACGAGAAGGTCGCTTCGATTGAGAAGTGGAACGACGACTGCGTTGAAACCGAGATCATCTCCTGCAACACCGAGAGAACTCCGCTGGCGACGGAGAACTGAATCGCTTGCAGCCAAGCACGACGCCGGACGACCCCGGAGTAGGGCGACTGTTCGTCTTCGGCGTTCGGCTTCGCTTCGCGCAACCCAAATCAGTAGCCCGGCCTAGGGCAGGGGCGGGAAAGCCTTTACGTGGTCAGTTCGAAACACCGCCCTCTCGAGCTGTACTCCCGCTTCAACAGTTCTGATCTCAACGTCGTCAACCCGCAGGAGTTTCGGGCGCTGCGGATCCGGCGCCATGCCGGGGTTCCGACTGGGCCGCCGCCCGGCGAGTAGGCTCGGTGCGTGGGAGTGGCCAACCCGAAGTACCCGCATCTGCCGCCACACCGGCTGCCGGGCGAGCAAAGCCAGACAGCCCGGCTGGCCGGCGGCTTCATCTTTTGGCTGTGCGTTTCGGCCGCCGCCTTCTTCTTCGTCATGTGCGTCTACCTCTACACGTTGCGCCACAGCGACGCATGGGAGGGCAGGTCGATCCTGGGCGTCGAGGCCTTCCTGGCGGGATGTGGCGTGTTCGTGCTTGGCCTCGCCTACGGGCTGAGGTCCCGGCGGGGGCGGCCCCAGATGGCTCGCCACTTCACGATCGGAGTTGATCGCCAAGAACTGCGCCGTGGCGAGCCCCTTGCCGTGACGCTGACGGTGCATAACGCTGAGAAGGTGACCGGCAAACTCCAGGTCGGCCTCGTCGCGGTCGAACGCTACGACCAGGAGGTCTCGACCTACAACAACGGCGTGACCTCAACGCAGCGCCAGACGATTGAGAACCCGATCTACGAGCAGTGGGTGCTCGCAGATCCCGCGTTCGCCAGCCAGTCATTCCGGATCGACATGCCGGCCGACAAGTACTGCTCGTATGAGGGCGAGTGTTTCTCGCTGGCCTGGCGTGTGATCGCGCGCGAGGTTCGCGGCCGGCGCCTCGACCCCCGCAGCCAAGTACCCGTGTGGGTGACGCCGTGAAGCTGGACGTGACGGTGGAGGCGGGGCCGTTCGCGCCGGGCGGGCAGGTGTCCGGTGTTGTGCACGTGCTCGAGGGCGGTGAGGTGCGCGAACTCACCGCCCAGCTCGTGTATCACGAGGAAACTTCCGACTACTCCGGCGCAGTGCTGCGGATAGGCTCGGCGCCACTTGCGACCGGGCAACTGAGAGTTGGCGAAACATTTCCGTTTGCGCTGACCCTGCCCGCGGACGCCCTGCCCAACCAGAGCGGACGCCACGGGCAGGTCATCTGGCATGCAATCGCCCATGCCGACATCCCGCGCGGCAACGACGCCAATGCCGGCATTCCGCTCGGCTTGAAGCTGCCGCCGGTCTCCTGACTCGGTTTGAGGCGGCATTCCCATGGAGCAGTCGTCGTCAGCCGAGTACGGTCGCGCCATGAAGCGCAGGACCCTCGCACTTGCGTTGGTGCTGGTCGGTGTGGGTGCTGGATGCACCGCGCCAGAATCCAAGCCTGCCATCTCCAAGGTCGAGTCCGACGCACCCACCGACCAGCCAACGGCGAAAGCCATTTACACCTACTTCAGTGACGATAAGGACGCCTTCTTCGCGGTCGAAATCTCCAACCCCGCAGACAGAACCAGAGCGGGCGTCAAGACGCTCTGGAAGGCTCTCGATGCGGACGGCGTCATCGTCGGATCTCTCGAAGCTGCGCAGCCTCCGATTCCGCCGGGCAAGTCGATCATCTATGTCGGAGGTGCCAGCTACCTGGATGGAAACGCGAAGGAGTTCTCCGTAACCATTGCGGATGCGGGTCACTTGGTGATGTGGCCGCCGACGCTGCGCACGACCGTGAGCGACGCTTCCTTCAAGCGAGCCGAACACGATTTCTGGTCGGGGGCGCAGACTTACATTGCGTCCGCTGTCGTAACCGCGCAGGGGGACATGGCTGGCAAGGACGTCGAAGTGAGCTTCGTCTTTCGAGACAAGAGGGACGCAATTGTGGGAGTGGGCTTCGTCAACAAGTCCGATACCGTCCCTGAGCGACTCGCGAAGGGAGACAAGGTCCGGGTTGTCGACGACTCCGCTGTCGTCGACGGGGGCACGCCCGTTCGAGTTGAGGCATTCGCCTTCTAGCGAATCCCAGTTATGCCCGCCTTCATAGCGACCCGCAGGGCGTCGTCCAATCAGGCTCTGACTCTTCTCAAACTGGGTAAGGCGCCCGGTTTTTTCGAGGGCGGGTCGAGCCGTCGACGTCAGCGCAGTTCGTAATGTTCCTTCGAAATCAGGAACCCGTGTACGCCGTCGCCGTAAGTACAGTCGACCCCTGTGGGCTTGGCTGTGCACGACAGGCGGACTGAGCGAATCTTTTCCCCTGGAGCGAGTGGCTCGCCTGCCCGCAAGGTGGTGTCTCCGGCGCACACGAATCCGGGCTTTCCGCCACCGTCGAGCAGGATCCCCTGGCCATAGTCGAGTTCGCAGGACGGCGGCGCGGTTGGGGGCTCCCAATCGCGGTGCTCGATGTCGCAGCGCACCATTTCTGGATCGATGTAGCACCCGACGTTGCCGTCGGGCGAGGAGAAGCCAGTGAGGTCGGTGACCGTCCTGCCTGACTTGGCCGGCGCCTGTGCCTCAATGCTCGGCTCGACTTGGGGTCGCCCATCCGAGCCGCAGGACGACAGGACGAGTATCCCTAGCAGCAGCGTCACAGGTGCTCCCGCACGCGGCCGGCCACGTCGCGCCTCCATGCCGTGACGCTATCGGTCCTCCACGACCGCGTCGATTACGACTGGGCGTGAACGGGTCGGTTCACGGTTGGGTGACGAACCGAAAGGCGCTGACGTCGGTCCAGCTGAGACCAAGCGCTATTTCGGCTTCGCCGTCCAGGCTGAGGCGAACGACCGCCCACTGATCCCCCTTCTCGACGAGGATCAGGATGTTGTCGTTGTTCTCCCAGACTGCGCTCCAAAATGACCAAGTCTCTTTCGGGCTTCGGGCTGTCACTACGGGCCGACCGGTCTTGGCATCGCGAATGCTGAATTCGTTGGTCGTTACACCTTCGATCACCCGCGACGGAGCCGCGATGAAGTGCCTCCCGTTGGGTGAAAACGACTCTGGGAGGAATGCGCAGGTTCCGTAGGACTTCGTCCTGCTCTCATAGCGGCTGCAGATGTGATGGTCCTTGGCGGCAGCGGTGAGGCCGATCAGTGCGCCGTCCTTGGACACATCTTTCAGTTGCGTGATGGTGCGGCTGACGCCGGTTACGGACTCGTGGTTCGTAGAGACCAGGGACGCGGCTTGTTCGCCTCGCCGAACGGTGAAGTAGATGCTGCAGCCCACGTCTTCTGCGTCATTGGAGCGGCTGAGGCAATCCTTGCCTCGAACAGCGATCGCATCGCCGTCCGTTCCGCGGTCCGCTCCGGGCAATGTGATCTGCGTGTCGTACCCATCCTGAACGGCCATCGGATAACCGCCCCCGCCGATCCATGCGACGATCGAGCGGTCGGCATTGGTCGCCAGGCGACTGTTCTGGCCCGGATACTCCGCGACGAATCTGCCAGCGAAGTCAAGTACGCGCACGACACTGCTGCCGAAGTTGAACGTGTGGGTGACGATGTAATCGTGGGTCGTCCCGACATCCACAATGTTGTCGGTACCAAGTTCGACGGTCCTGCCGGCGGAGAAGAGAGTCGTGCCGTCGAACCATTCCACCTTCGGTTTGGGCCCGTGAGCCAAGTCGGCCAAACGCAACGTGACCGTCCGGGGCGGCGGCGGGGCCGAGGTCGCGCTCGGCTTCGTCGAAGTGTCGCCGCACCCGGTTAGAACTCCGACGCCGAGAAGCATCGCCGCGGTGAAACCCCGAAGAGTCATGGGGCCAGCATCCACCCACGGCTTCGGCCATAGGTGGAATCGCAGCGAAATTTTCACCGCTCGGATTCCCGCGCTCCAAGCCTGGCGCGGGGGAACTGCCCTGTGGGACGCCGACGCGTCAGGCCGGCGGGGGGACCGGAGCCGGCGTGCCGACGACACCTTTGGGAGAGGGACCGAACCGGTTGTCGCCAGGCGTGCCGTCCATCAGTGCAAAGACCAGCGGCACAATCGGCACAATCAGCCACCAGCCCGAATGATCGGTGTCGTGCATCCGGCGCACACCAACGGCAAACATAGGAATGATCACGGCGAGCACGAACAAGCCCACCAGAAGACTGCCCACCATGGGATCAGTAAGCGCTCCGAGAACCTGGAGCACGATGACGACGACCGCATAGAACAGGACGAAGTACCAGTATTCGCTTCGACGGGCGCGCCCGTCGAACTTCGCATAGTTTCCGAGCACAGCCTTGATTGCCTCTTGGAACGACATACGTGCCTTCCTCTCCTGGAAGCGTGACTACGTTCGCAACGTAGCGCCAATACCGAGTTCCAGGCGGTCTTTTCGACAGATACGAGTCGGTCTTCAACGGGCCCTCAGGCGCCACCGTCCAGCTCAAGGTCAACGTCAAGCAGCTGACTGCGGTCCCCCGGGAAGGGAAGGGCGAAGAGCGCAAAGCCATGGGAGAATATTGCTGTAGATGTGACCCGACTACGGCAAATGCGCCGACCGCGCCAACTGGGTCACCCCCGTGTTCCAGTTCTCGCCCGTCCGTAGGACGTAGACGAGTCAGGTCGGCGAGGGCGCCGGAGCCGCCGTGCCGGCGACACCTTTGGGAGAGGGACCGAACCGGTTGTCGCCAAGCGTGCCGTCCATCAGTGCGAAGACTAGCGGCACGATCGATGGGCGCAGTAAGCCAGCATCGCAAGGCCATGCCCAACGATTCCAGATATTGGCGTCGCCCAAACTCGAGATCAGCATTAACTTCGGCACGTTGGCCCGGTTCTCGCATTCGAACCGTGCGGCCGCTCTCTACTGCGGGAAGTCGTTGGTGTCGTAGCGCGGCAGGGTCAGCCGGTCGTCTTTGTCGAGTTCGGCGGTGCGCACCTCAGTGGTGAAACCGAGACTCGCGCCGCGGTCGTGCACGACCTCCCGCACGACGTCGTCGTAGCCGCCAAACGGGTAACACATCACCCAGTTTTCGGCGGGCATCCCGACATGGGCCAGGTACTCAATCGACTCGTCGATGTCCTTCTCGACCTCGGCGCGATCGGTCAGGTTTAGCCACAGATGGCGGGTGCCATGCGACCCGAAGAACATGCCGCTTTTGACCATCGTCTGGATCTGCTCGGTGGTCATGTAAAGCTCGCTGGACAGCGTCGCTTCGTCGACGTCAAGGAACTCCGCGAACAACTTCCCGGCGATGTCGTTGCGCAGCGATTCCGGCAAAGCCGTCTGCAGCATCCGCTTGACGTAGATCGTCTCCGCGTCATCGAACCGGTTGGCGTGCGCCCACTCCTCGCGATACTCGGCCAGCCCCTTGAGGTCATGTTCGTCGCGGGCCGACTCGACCTCCTTGTCGAGGGATTGCGAAATCTCCTCAACGGGCGCGCCGCTAGCGAGAATGAAGTGCACCCGATTGACGTCGAGAAGCTCGCGGTCGCGCACCGGCGCGACCGGCGGGAAGAATGATCCCTGCAGGCCACGGGTGTGGAGGATCGGGAAGACCGTGTGGAAGTGCTCGGCATAGCCGTCGTCGAACGTCAGCATCGCGGCATTGTCCGGCAGTTCGGCGCCACCCTGAACCGTCGCAATGACGTCCTCCATGCGGACGATCGAGAACTCAGACTCCAGATGGTCCAGCTGACGCCGAAATCCCGCGACGTCCAGGCCCTTGATCCCCGCGTAGCGCGTCGCGGAGTAGTCCCGAACGTAGTGATACATCACGACCGTGAGGCTCTGCGGCATGGCGGTAGCCTAGCCGCGCGATGAAACACTTCCTTGTCGTCGGTCTGGGGTCGATCGGGCGCCGCCATGCCCTTAACCTCCGCGATCATGCCCCCGATGCCAGGTTCACCTTCGTTCGCCACGACGGTGATGGCGACGGGTTCGGGGCTGAGTTCGGTGCCCACGTGGTTGGAGCGCTCCACGAGACTGCCGACGAGCCGATCGACCTCGCTGTCGTCGCAACACCGTCGGCTGACCACATCGCAGTCTTGCCCGACCTGATCGCTCGGGCCTGCCCGCTGCTCGTGGAGAAGCCCGTCGTGACCACATTGGCCGACTGCGACGCCATCGAGCGGGCGCTGGCGGAGGCACCAACCGCGGTGCGCGCGGCGGGCTTCAACCTGCGTTACCTCGGTTCGCTGCGCGCGCTCCGCGAGACAGTAACCAGCGGACGCCTCGGAGCCCCGGTGCGTGCCGACCTAGTCGCCGGGCAGTGGCTGCCGTCGTGGCGCCCCCACGCGGATTACCGCGCCGGGTACTCAGCGCACCAGGACCGGGGCGGCGGTGTCGAACTCGACCTCTGCCATGAGATTGACGCGGCCCGCTGGCTGTTCGGCGAGCTCGAGGTGGCGTTCTCGGCAGCCGGCCGCTTGAGCGGCTTGAACCTGCAGTCCAACGACACCTCCGTGTCCGTCCTGCGTGGAGCGGACAACCGACCACCCCTGGTCACCGTCTCGCTCGACTACGTTTCGCGGCCCCGAGTGCGGCGCTACGAAGTCGTCCTCCAAGGCGGCCGGGTCGTCTGGGACCTCGACGGCGTCCTCGAAGAGCACACCGAGCAGGGCAGCCGGACGCTTGAAGTCGGCGACACGGCGTTCGACGTTCCATCGACGTACGTCGACCTGATCCAAAGCGTGATGAGATCGGTGGAAACCGGGGCGGACAACGGCATCCAGTCGCTGTCCGACGGCGTGGCGTCCACCCGCCTCGCCTTGGCCGTCCGAGCAGGAAGCGAACCAGCATGACGACCATAGGCACGATCTGCGCGCGCGGAGGCTCGGTCGGCGTCCCCCGCAAGAACGTGCGACTCCTGCGCGGCAAGCCGCTCATCGCGTGGACCATCGAGCAAGCGTTGGCAGCACCGTCGATCGACGACGTGTTCGTCTCGACCGACGACGAGGAGATCGCCGATATCGCCGCCCAGTACGGCGCAACCGTTCCGTATCGCCGGCCGGCCGAGCTCGCAACGTCCGCGGCTGCCAAGGTGCCGGTCATCATTCACCTGCTGGAGCACCTGGAGCAGTCAGGCAAGCAGATCGACCGGGTGGTCGATCTCGATCCGACGTCTCCGCTGCGCGCCATCGACGACATCGAGAGCGCCGTCGCGCTGCTGGACGATGCCACCGACACCGTCATCACGGCCTACGCGTCGGACAAGAACCCCTACTTCAACATGGTCGAGCGCAAGGACGACGGCAACGTCGGCCTCGTCGTCCCGTCGAGCGCCGTGTCTCGCCAGAGCGCGCCGCAGGTCTTCGCGATGAACGCATCCATCTACGTGTGGCACCGCACCACGGTCGACAAGGGCCTGTGGGGTGGCCGGACGCGGCTCTACGAGATGCCACGCGAACGGTCGATCGACATCGACAGCGAGGTCGACTTCAAGCTCGTCGAACTGCTACTCGGGGAGGCTGGAAAATGACCACGTCCGACGTCGTACTGCTCACCGGAGGCGGCGGCATCCTTGGATCGGCGATGACGCTCGCACTCACCGCGGCCGGCCATTCGGTGGCTGTCGTCGACCGTGACCTCGACGCGGCCACTGCTGCCGCTGCGCGCGCATCCGGGCCGGGCACGGCCAAACCGTTCCGCGCCGACGTATCCGACCGCGACTCCCTGGTGACCCTGCGCGACAAGGTGACCACCGAGCTCGGCGAGGTGACCGGCCTGGTCTGTAACGCGGCCACAAAGTCCGACAACTTCTTCACGCCGTTCGCCGAGTTCCCGCTGGCCGACTGGAACGAGGTCATGGCCACCAATCTGACCGGCCCGATGCTGTGCGCGCAGGTCTTCGGCGAACCCATGGCAGCCAAGGGCAGCGGCGCGATCGTCAACATCCTGTCGATCTACGGCATCGTCGCGCCGGACCAGCGCATCTACGAGGGCTCGGAGTACGAGGGTCGCGCTATCAACACGCCGGCAATCTACAGCGCGTCCAAGGCGGGCCTCTGGGGTCTCACGAAGTACCTGGCGAGCTACTGGGGCAGCCACGGCGTGCGCGTCAACGCCGTGACCCCGGGCGGCGTGTTCAGCGGCCAGAACGCCACGTTCACCGAGAACTACAGCCGACGGACCATGCTTGGCCGGATGGGCGCTCCGGACGACATCGCCGCAGCGGTTGCATACCTGTTGTCGCCAGGCGCGGCCTACGTCACCGGCCAGAACCTGGTCGTCGACGGCGGCCTCACCGCATGGTGATCCAGATCCGGTTCGCCGAACCCGCCGATCAGCCTGCACTCGTCGAGTTCATCCGCGACCACTGGTCGTCGACTCACGTATTCGCCGAGCGGCCGGACGTGTTCGATTGGCAGTACGGAACAGGCGAGCGTGTGAACATGATCCTCGCCGCGGATGTGCGGGACACTGAATCCGGGACAACGGGCTCGACAGTCCTCGGCATTCTGGGCTTCATCCCGATGGGTCGGTTCGACCCGTCCTTGGGCGACCGCGATGTGCTTCTGGCCATCTGGAAGGTGCGCGACGATGCACCGCCGGGCCTCGGCCTGCGCCTGCTCAAGCAGACCGAGCGTGACCTATCTGCACGCCTGGTCGGCGCCATCGGCATCTCGCAGATTGTGAAGCCGCTCTACGGGCTGCTCAAGTACGAGGTCGGCTCGATGGTTCAGTCGGCCGTCGTTCGTCCTGATGCCACCGAGTACCGGATCGCCGACGGCGTGCCGGCCAACAACGGCCAGTCCGCCGCAGCCGAGCCCGACCCAGAGCTGTCGTTCGCGCTCATCGACGAGTCGCCAGGCACGCTCGCCGCGATCGAAGCGCTGGCGTCGGGCCAGGTCCCGGCGAAGAGCCACCGCTATCTGGTGGAGCGTTACGTCGATCACCCCTGGTACCGCTACCAACTGCGGCTGATCCGCGTCTCCGGCCGGGCGGTGGCCGTCATCGTGTGGCGCACCGTCGAAGCCGAGGGCGCACGCGTGCTGCGCATCGTCGACATCGTCGGCGAGGTCGATTGGCTCGCCCGCGCTCAGGGGCATTTCCAAGCCCTGACCGTCGAGTACGACGCCGAATACATCGACCTCGTCCAGACCGGCATCGATGATGCTCTGCTGGACGCTGGCGGGTTCCTCACTGTGGGCCGGACAGACGGCTTGATCCTGCCGAACTACTTCTCACCCTTCGAACGACGCAACGTCGAGATCGAGTTCGCCTACCGGGTCACCGATGCAGAGACGCCGGTGCGCCTGTTCCGCGCGGACTCAGACCAGGATCGACCGAACCGGGTCGCCGAGCTCGGCTGACCGCTCCTATACCGGGAAGACTTGGTGCGGGCCGTCGAGGAAGTAGTGCTTCGGAAGGTCTGCTTCGGGCCGGATGCCGGACGCCCCCCGCTGCACCACCTCATCGAGGAGCTGGCGGAGACGAGGGCCCGGGCCCTCGACGAACTGCGACTCCTCGGCGAGGAACCGCTCGGCGCGCTCGACGAAGGGCGTGGAATCAGCCTTGAACGCCTCGATCGTCTTCGCAAGTTCCTGGGCGGATCGGACGACCGGAACACCGAGGATCGACGCCAGATCCAGCGGGTAATCGGTATCACCGTCGGCGAGCGCGACAACAGGCGCGCGCCGCAGCGTGGCGTCAAGACCGACGATGCTGTACGTCGTCGTCACGATGTCCGATGCGTCGATGGCCTTGGTGACGTCACCGTTGAAGACGAGCACCTCATCCTTCTCAGCGAGCGCGAGGTACTGCCGGATCCGGCTGTGCGAATCCTCCGGATGCGGCTTCAGCAGCACGGCCGATCCGGTCGACCTCGCCGCTTCCAGCACCGCGGACCACACGGCCCTGATGCCTTCCCAGGCGGACGGTTGGCTGAAGAAGCCGATCAGCGCTCGGTCGTGATCGACCTTCAGATCTGTCCGCGCCGCCGCGTGTGCGCCGGCCCGGTCGAAGGCGGCCGGCGCGATCTGGCGCGGCGATCCAAGAACCCGAATCCGCCCGGCGTCGATGCCGAACGTGCCCGCGGTCTGGTCACGGAAGTAGTCGGAAAGCACGCCGTAGTAGTCGGTCCCCACCTTCAGATAGCGGCAGTAGTTGGCGTCCTGCGCGTGCGGCTCGACCGCGATCGACGGAACTCCATGCAGCCGCGCGGCCGCCGCAAAAGCACTCACGCCCAGGTTTCGTTGCGGGGTGAGCACCAGCGCGTCAGGCAGGCTGCGCTGGTGGGCCATGCGATCGAACCAAGCGCTGATGGCCTGCAGCTGCACCAGGTAGGAGGCCAGAGTGCTGGCCATGCGCTCGGTGTCGGCATGCGCGGCGGCCCACGCCGTGCGCTGAGCGTGTGGGGCATCTGCTCCGGGTGGCGAGCCGGCAAGAGCCGGGAGCAATGCCTCCTCGACAACACGCCTCAGGAGCGCATCAGCCTTCGGCGGTGTCTCCAAGACGGTCACGGGGTTCCTGGGACCGAGTTGCTTTTCGACAAGGTCGACGAGGTTCCCCACAGCAGGGCCGAAATGCACGACGCGCACGTCACCGAAATCGGACAGTACGCCCGCGTATGCGGCGGTCGCCCGGTTGTAAGCCGGGCTGTCGGCCGTCGCGAGCAGAACCGATGGCTTGGCGCCGCCCGTCGGGAACACCGGCAGCCGGTCTGCGCGATTTCCCGCATCGGCCATCACCTTCTGGCGAATCACATCCGCCGGAGTTCGCACACGAGGCGCTTCCGCCCGGATCTCGCTGCCCTGTGCGATGACATCGGCCAACTCCCAGAATCGGCGGAACGACGACGGCTGACGCGACACCGACACCAATTCCACGCGCGGATCGACGCCGATCCGTTCATGGGCAGCAAGTAGCCGGATGTATTGGTCCGCGACGGCGTGATTTTCGGTCGCTACGACGATGTGGTCGATGTCCGCGACGTCGAACAGCAGGTCGACCGCCCTCAGCCGGAGCGCGACAAAGAACACGAAGTCGGCGAGCTTGGCCTCGATCACCGGCCGGTAAGCCGGATCGATCAGGTCGGTGGTGCGAAAGAACTCCGCCGCGAGGCGCACGCCGATATCCGCAGTCGCATTGTGCAGGTCGATGTAGTCCTGGGAGAAGCGGGTGATCCGGCTCCGCACGTGCTCAACCACGACGTCAGCACCCTTCGGCGCCTTGAATCGCTCGATGTCGGCGTGCCCGTAGGTGTCGGACGTCGCCAGGAGCGTTACCGACTTGGCGCCAGGCAACAGGCCACCGATGGCCGCATGGTCATCCAAGGACTCGGTGATGATCAGGCGGTGCCGTGCCCCGTCGCCGGTGGCGGTGCGCGAGTCAATGTCATCGCTCGCTGAGAACCGGTAGCCCACCGTGTCCATGGCTTGGAACGTGTCCGCCGAGAGAACGTCGTAGCTCCGCACCAGCCAGGACACAAAGGACTGCACCGTATCTGGCGGCAAGAGCAAACGGGCCGCGCCACCGAAGGCACCCGCCAGTCGGCCGTTGTCCTCGATCCGCCGCCAGAGCGTCTTCAGGTCGGCCAAGAGCGCCACCAACGCCTCGCGCGCGGCCTCGCGACTCGGAAGGTGGTGCGCCAACCCGATGACGACACCGGGACTGGTCGTGCGATCGAGACTCAGCTGGACGAAATGAGCAGCCGCAGCCTTGTCCCGTCGCGCAAGCCAGTCGACGCGGTTGCGCACATCGGGCCACGTCGGGTCTCCCTTGCGTGGAGCGACCCAGAAAAAGCGGTTGGCCGCGGCGTACCCGAACAGGATGTGAACGATGCGCACCTGCCCGGTCGTTGCCCGCTGACGCAGCACCTCGAGTCGTCCGCGCTCGGCGACATCTGAATTGCCCACTCGCTCCACCCCAACAAAGTAACGATCTTCGCCGTGGTGACGAGCCTAGCCGCCGCGTCCGGCTCAATCGTTCGGACCGTCCGAGCGTTGCTCGACGGTCCCTCGCTCAATCCTCGGTAGTGTTTTCAGGGTGAGCTCAGCACACGGTCGGATCTTCCTGTCCCGCATCGTCGGGCAGGGTGTTTTCGACCCCGCGGGCGATCCGGTGGGCAAGCTCCGCGACGTCGTCGTGGCCATGCGCACCGACCGTCAACGGCCGCGCGTGATCGGCTTGGTGGTCGAGGTCCTGGGACGTCGCCGCGTGTTCCTGCCCATCACCCGCGTCACGTCCCTCGACTCCGGCCAAGTCATCACCACCGGCGTTCTGAACCTGCGCAAGTTCGAGAAGCATCGCGCCGAGACGCTCGCCATGCATGAGCTGTTCGACCGGGCGGTCACCTTCAGCGACGGCCGACGCGGAACCGTCTATGACCTCTCGATGATCGAGGACTCGCGGCGCGATTGGCACATTGCCGACGTCGCCGTCCACGAAGGCTCGACCCGTTTCGCCCGGCGCGGTCAGCGCCATGTGCTCGACTGGACCGACGTCACCGGCCTTACGACCGAGGATTCGGCGCAGGGTGCCACGCACCTGCTCGCCACGATGGACGAGATGCGCCCTGCCGACCTCGCCAACGCCTTGGCCGACCTCACGCCGATGCGCCGCCAACAAGTGGTCAAGGAGCTCGGCGACGAACGCCTCGCCGATGTGCTCGAGGAGCTGCCGGACGCCATCCAGGTCGAGCTCCTGCTCGTGCTGGATCAAGAGCGTGCTGCCGACGTCCTCGAAGAAATGGACCCAGACGACGCCGCCGACCTGCTGTCCGAGCTGCCGTCTGAGACGAGCGAGAAGCTGCTCAAGCTCATGGAGCCGGAGGATGCCAAGGACGTTCGGCGACTCCTCATCTACGAAGAGCACACCGCGGGCGGCATGATGACGCCCGAGCCGGTCATCTTGGGTCCGGAGGCCACTCTTGCCGAGGCACTCGCGCGGATCCGGGAGCGCGAACTCGGCCCCGCTCTCGCCTCCATGGTCTACGTGTGCCGCCCGCCGCTGGAGTCCCCCACCGGTCGGTTCCTCGGCGTGGTCCACTTTCAAGCCCTGCTGCGCGAACCCCCCTCGACCTTGGTCGGCACGCTCGTCGACTCCGACATCGAATGGCCACGGCCTGAGGCAACCCTCGAGCAAGTCGCCAGCCTGCTCGCGTCCTACGACCTCGTCGCCCTGCCGGTGGTAGACGAGAACCGCCTAGTCGGCGCAGTGACCGTCGACGACGTCCTCGACCACCTCCTGCCGCATGGCTGGCGCGAGCGGGAGGTGGAGCGCAGTGGCTGATCGCAATCGCCCCCGCGATGTCGCAGCCCGGCTCGACCAGCCGCGCGACACTCGCCGTCGACTGAGCCGCTCCGACACCGATCGCTTCGGCCGCTTTGCCGAGGCCTTCGCCCGGTTCATGGGCACGGCCCGTTTCCTGTTCTGGATGACCGTGTTCATCCTGATGTGGTTTGCGTGGAACGGCCCGTGGGGCCCGGATCGGCCGCGCTGGGACGACTACCCGTTCATCTTCCTGACGCTCATCCTGAGCCTCCAGGCGTCGTATGCCGCTCCGCTCATCCTGCTGGCGCAGAACCGGCAGGAGTCGCGCGATCGCGTGCAGTACGAACGCGACCGTCGGGCCGACGCCCAATCGCACGCCGACATGGAGTTCCTCGCGCGCGAGGTCGCCGGCCTGCGCCTGGGCCTGGGCGAGGTCGCCACCCGTGACTTCATCCGCGGTGAGCTGCGCGAGCTGGCGGAGTCCCTCGAGGCCGCGCCCGACGAGGAATCCGAAGCCGAAGAGTCGGCGGAGTCCGCCTCAGACTGACCCACGTACGATAAGGGACATGCCGTCCCCCACCGTCGAACTGGTCCGTGAAGCGCTCGCGAAGGTCAATGACCCCGAGATCAAGCGCCCGATCACCGATCTCGGCATGGTTGAAGATGTCATCGTCGATGGATCGTCCATCACCGCGAAGATCCTGTTGACGGTCGCCGGGTGCCCCATGAAGGAGCGGCTCACCAACGACGTCACCGAGGCCATCAAGACCGTCGCACCGGACGCGGAGATCTCTGTCGAACTTGGCGTCATGACCGACGAGCAGCGCAAGTCCATGCAGACGAACCTGCGGGGTGGGCGGAGCCAGAAGGACGTCCCGTTCGCCCAGGCCGGATCCCTGACCAAGGTTTTCGCCATCGCTTCGGGCAAGGGCGGCGTCGGCAAGTCATCGGTGACCGTGAATCTGGCGATCGCGATGGCCAACCGCGGTTTGAAGGTAGGCCTGATCGACGCCGACATCTACGGCCACTCGATCCCGGACATGCTGGGCGTCGGTGACAGCCGTCCCACGCAGGTCGAAGAGATGATCATGCCGGTGCCGGTGGAGACCCCGTCGGGAACCGACATCCGCGTCATCAGCATCGGCATGCTCAAGCCACGGAAGGACCAAGTTGTCGCATGGCGCGGCCCGATGCTCGACCGCGCCCTCGTCCAGATGCTCAGCGACGTCTTCTGGGGCGACCTCGACGTGCTGCTGCTCGATCTCCCGCCGGGCACCGGCGACATGGCCATCAGCCTGGGACAGCACCTGCCCAATGCCGAGGTCGTCGTGGTTACCACACCGCAGGCCGCCGCAGCGACCGTCGCCGAGCGGGCCGGCACCATGGCGTCGATGCTGCACCAGCGCGTCGTCGGCGTCGTCGAGAACATGTCGTACCTCGACACGGGCGACGGTCAGCGACTCGAGGTCTTCGGCTCCGGCGGCGCCCAGAGGGTGGCGACCACGCTGAGCGAGCGTTTCGGCTACGACGTGCCCCTCCTCGGCGAGATCCCGCTGGACCTGAAGCTGCGCGAAGGGGGCGACACCGGCAGGCCGATCGTCGCCACGCACCCGGATGCCGACGCCTCCAAGGCCATCCAACGCGTCGCCGACCATCTCACCGGACGCTCGCGCGGCCTTGCCGGGATGCAGCTGGGCTTGTCACCGGCCGGTCGGTAGCCGAGGGCCACGTCCGATGTTCGGGATGGGTTGGTCGGAGATCTTCTTGATCGGGATCGTCGGCGTCCTTGTGTTCGGCCCGGACAAACTGCCCGAGTTCGCCCGCCAGTCGGCGCGGTTCATCCGCACGGTCCGGCGCATGGCACAGGACGCCAAGAACGACCTCGGCCGAGAGCTGGGCCACGACCTCTCCAGGTTGGAGCTACGAGACCTAGACCCGCGCGAGGTGGTCCGCCGGACGATTCTGGACGACTCACCCCCGCCGATCACGCCTCCCACGGCGCCACAGCTCCCGCAAGCAGGAGATTCACCTCCAGTGGACCCAGACGCAACCTGACACAGGCGAAGCCCGACAGGCGGGCAGCGGCGCGCACGGGGCGCGCCGCGGGTGAGCGCGACCGTCAGGGAGCGCGGCCCGGGTACCACGACGACATGCGCAGCAGGCCGGAGCGGACCCGGTCGAGGCCCGTTGGCTCCTTGAGCGGTGCAGGCAGGTCCTCGAGGAACTGGCCCAGATGGTGGTCGGGCAGGTTGCTGACGACGGTGTAGATCAGCCCGTCGGAATCCCAGGTGACGATGCGCGGGCGTCCTTCGCGTACCCACACCAAGCGGTCGGTGATGAGGTGCCGCTCGAACGACTTCGTCGCGTCGTCCTCGAGCGTCCCGACCTGTTCGAACAGCAGGACGGACTCGCCGTGACCGACATAGACCTGGGCCACGACCTCATGGTTCTCGTGCAGGTGCCCATCGATCCGGACGAAGCCGGGGCCGAGGCTCCGCGCGCTCGGCCACCCAGACTCGTCCAGTTCGTCCATGTCGGCCGAGGAGAGGTGGCGACGCGGCGTGCTGACCGACGATGCCAACGTGGCAAAACGGTCGAACGCCGGGCGGACGGGGTCGGCAGCGCGGGTGGTTGGCGCCATGGCGTAGGCAGCCGCGACGACGACGAGCGATGCCCCGACAAGCACCATCGCCGCGCCAATGGCGCTCGGCAGCAGGCTGTAGCTGTGTGCAGGCGACGTCGGCACATCCTCCAAAGATGCGAGCAGGGTCGGCGGCGGAGCCGGGTTACCCGTGCCGCCGATGCGGGCTTTGAGCGCACGCTGCTGGGCCAGTGATCGCCGGCACCGTTCGCACTGCGCGAAGTGCTCGTCCGCCTTGCTCGCCGCCTCGGGTGACAGCTGACCGTCGACGTAGGCGGCGATGTCTCCCCCGAGGTGAGCCATCAGATACCGACCGGACCTAAGAACCTAGTTCGTCCGCGCGAAGGGGCGCGGTGCGCCAGCGCATCGCGCAGCTGCATGCGTCCTCGGTGGATGCGGGAACGCACGGTCCCGACCTTCACGCCGAGCACGTCGGCGATCTCGTCGTACGACAAACCTTCGATGTCACAGAGCACGACCGCGACCCGAAACTTCTCCGGGAGGGACGCCAACGCCGCCTCGACGTCAGGGTCGAAACCGGCATCGTTGACGGCATCCTCGGGCAGGACGTCACTGCCGAGAAGCTGGCTTTCGGCGCCCTCAGCGAAGCCGTCCATGCGGATGCGAGCAGCGCGGCGGGCGCGGTCGAGGAAGAGGTTGGTGGTGATCCGGTGCAGCCAGCCGGCGAAGTTGCCGGGCTCGAATGAGTCGAGCGAGCGGAAAACGCGCACGAAGACGTCCTGGGTGAGGTCTTCTGCATCCTGACGATTTCCAGTCAGGCGGTAGGCGAGGCGGTACACCCGAGCGGAGTGCTCGGCAACGATCGCAGCCCACTCCGCCGATCGTTCTGAAAGCCCCGAAGGGGAAAGGCCCGAAAGAAGCCCCGAAATAAGCACCGTGTCCTCCGAGTCGGTCACTGTTTGCTCACTCATGTCTGCCCTGCCATTAATGCAAAGTCATTCAGGACCGATTCTCGGCCATCTGACGTTGTCAACGAATGAAACGTGCGCGGTGTTCCACAATCCGCACGGTCATCTTCATCACACTATGCTGAGGCCAAGCCCTGACAAAGCTGTGAGAAAGCCCAGAAAGAGGAGTCGGACATCACCAGCGCAGAGAGCCTCGCGTACGTCGAGGCGTACGTCCCCGAAGACGCATTTCTGGCCACCGCGCGGCAGCGCGGGACCGAGGTGGGCGCCGTTCCCATCGGCGCCTCATCGGGCGCCGCGCTCCAGTTCCTCGCCTCCCTGCTCGGCGCCAAGCAGATCGCCGAGTTCGGTACCGGAGCAGGCGTTTCCGGGCTCTGGCTGTTGCGCGGTCTGACTCCCGACGGCGTCCTGACGAGCATCGATCGCGAAGCTGAGCATCAGCGGCTGGCCCGCGAGACCTTCACCGAGGCCGGCATTGCCCCACAGCGCTTCCGGCTGATTACGGGGTCTGCCCTCGACGTTGCGCCCCGACTCAACAGCGACGGCTACGACCTGGTGTTCGTCGATGGCGACAAGACCGAGTACAGCGAGTACCTCCTCGAGGCCAAGCGGCTGGTGCGGCCGGGCGGCGTCATCGCGTTCGACAACGCCTTGTGGCACGACCGGGTTGCCGACACGAGTCAGCGAGATCCAGACACGTCAGCCATCCGCGACCTGCTGCGTCAGGTTGCCGGCGACGACGAGCTCCTGCCACTGCTCCTGCCGACCGGCGACGGGCTGCTGCTCGCTCAACTGGCCGACGACGCCAGCTAGCCGCTCAGTCCAGCCTCGACGACGCCTCGAATCCCGCGGCGCCCTCGGCCACCGCGACCACCTCGCACGGCTCAATCAGACTCGGCGCACGGCCGAGGATCTTGCTCACCGGTGAGTCCGCAGCACCGCCGGCGAATCCGGCTTGAAACTCAGCCCGAGCGGCCTCATCGGCGAAGACGTACGTGCCTTCGAACCACTCACCCGGGCGCGCCCGCCACGTCTTGAACCGTAGGCCGGGCAGCTCACTGAAGCGGGCATGCGAAACGTCGTCGACGTAGTTGCGGAGCTCGTCCAGGGACTCTATGGGTGTGTCGGCCAGCGACCAGCGGACAGTCAACCCTCGCATGGTGCGAGTCAGACCGCCTTGAGCGCGTCGCCAAGGTTGGACGCTTCCTCATTGTTGAGTTCGACGACGAGCCGTCCTCCGCCTTCCAGCGGAACGCGCATGACGATGCACCGACCCTCTTTGGTGACCTCCAGCGGACCGTCGCCGGTCCGCGGCTTCATGGCCGCCATCGATTCCCCTCTCGTCCAGAACGTCCTCGCCGTACGGCGGGACGCGCACGGACCATTATCGCGCATGAATCCAACGGGTTCGCAGAGGGTCCGGCGAATTCACTCCATTCCGCCAGCGTCCCGGACGCGCTCCACCAGATAGGGCGCCACCGTCCGCTGGTACGCCGGCGTCACATGAGCTCCTGCGTCTCGATAGACCAGCACGTTGCCCACGAGCGCCGGACACCTTTGGGGCGTGCAGTACAGATCGCGCGTCGGCACGATTCCGACCCCCTTCACGGTGTGCGCCACCCTGACCAACTCATCAACCCCGTCGCCGTAGGCCACCGCACGCGACATGTCGCACGTGCGGTCGGGCCCGAACCCAACCCGGTAGACGCATTCCAGCAGTTCAGCCGGCACGTGTGGGTTGTCCTCGACCACGACGACCTTGGTCCCTGACGCAATGGTGGCGCGCATCCGAGCGGCCAGGACATCCGAGTGCAGGGCGGTCGCCGGCTGACGACGTGATACGGCGATGACGAGATCGAACTGTCCACTTGTCAAGGCCTTATGACGGAGACTGTTCGACGTGCACGTGCCGGGCGCGCTCGCCCATCCGCAGTTTCGGCCGACGAACGCGGTGACTCGCCACCCCACCTTGTCCAACTGCGGCCACAGGGCGGGCAGCAGCGCGGCCGCGTGGCTGTCGCCCACCACGGCGACGCGTCGCGCGTCGGCGGTCGTCGGCCCAAAGCTGCAAGGCTTCATCAACGCCCCGCGAGCGGCGTAACAGTCGTAGGCATCGTCGGTATCGTCGGCGGCTTCGCTCGGGCTGATGGCCAGGAAGCCGGGCGCGTTGAGCGGACACGACCGAGCTGGGTCGAGCGCCGCGGCACCCAGACACCGGCTCGGCCCGGCCCGCGCCGATTCCTCCCCAGCTTGCACCGTGTCGCGCAACGCGGCCGAACCGGCGACCACGAGGATGCAGGCGAGCGCCACGGCCACCCATCCTGCGGCGGGGACCGCGACACGGCGCCCGCTCCGACGGATCCATTCCCGATTGCGCGCCGGCTGCTCCAGCAGGTGGAACGAGGCGACAGACAGGACGAGGATCAGCGCGGCCGCGACGAGCTGGAACTTCGTCGTCCCCCCGACCATGACGGTGAGCAGCAGAATGATCACCGGGAAGTGCCAGAGGTACAGGCTGTACGAAATGTCCCCCAAGTAACCGGCCACGCGATTCGTGAGCACCACCGGCTGCGGGGCACCCGGCACGAGGCCGGCAGCGAGCACCGCGGCCGTCGACAGCACCGGCAGGAGCCCCCACGGCGCTGGGAAGTTGCTGGCGGGCACGACCAAGTAGGCAACGCCGATCCCGCCGAGACCGGCCCACGCCATGAGGCGTCGTGCCGCCGGCGTCCGTCTGAGCTGCCGACTTACTGGACGCGCCGCCAACGCCACCGCAGCACCGACGCCCAGTTCCCACACCCGCGTCAGCGTCGAGAAGTACGCGTACGTCGGGTTGGTCTGCGTCTGGACCACGGCCCAAACGAGGGACATGATCGACAGGAGGCCGATGGCCGACCCAGCGACCAGACGGGCATGGCCAGCACCCCACCAGCGGGTATGCATGCCCAGCAGCAGGAGCCCGAGCATCAGCCACGGCCATACGACGTAGAACTGCTCCTCCACGGCCAAGGACCAGTAGTGCTGAACTGGCGACGTCGGGCGGGACTGTTCGAAGTAGTCGACGCCGACGGCGGCAAACCGCCAGTTGCCGCCAAACAGGGCGCTCCAGGCGACGTCCTTGGCCAGACTCGCGAATCGGCTGGCACCGAGCAGCGCATAGGAGACGGCCGTCGTAGCGAACAGGACGAACAGGGCCGCTGGGAGGATGCGCTTGATACGCCGGACGTAGAAGTGCGTGAACGAGATCGATCCACGGCGTTCGAACTCGCGCATCAGCAACCCGGTGATCAGGAAACCGGAGATGACGAAGAAGACGTCGACGCCGACGAACCCACCGCGTGGCCAGTGCAGGAGATGATCGGCGATGACGCCGCCGACCGCGAGCGCCCGCAGCCCTTGGATGTCAGCCCGCACAGGCCCGGGCTTCGCGTTCGCCATGAAGCCCGAAGTTTAGGGCGTCGCTACGCGGGACGCAGGTGACGTCCCGCTTGCCCCACCGTCGGTTCGGCCAGCTCGGCTGCGACCAGGGCGGCTCGAGCCCGCTTCTCCGCGGTCTCGCTGATCCAGAGTGCATCCCGCACTTGGGCGAGCTCGGTCTCGGCTTCGCTGAGGTGGGCTTCGAGTTCGCGTGTCCGCGCGCCCAACTGGGCGTTCTGAACGTGAAGGGCCTTGAGCTGGCGACCTAGCGCATTGGCGAACTCGATGTGCTGCTGCGAGCGCTCGCGTGCCTGCGTCGCATTGTGCACTGCGAGCTCTGCGCGGTCCCGGGCAGACGTCTGGCGGATCTCGAGAATGACTGAGTGGAGCAAGGCAGCCGCCAAGCTGCCGAAGATCAGGTTGAGGACCACGACGAGACCGGCGCTGACGCCCGCCACAAAAGCGAGGGGGGTCGTCACCGTGGCCATGACGGCGATGAGGCCGGCGGCAGCAATGCACCGGCCCGAACGAGTCGCCCGGTGCGGGCGCTCGGATACAGCTGAACTCATGCGATTCACGTTAGGAACTGTGACTGGTGTTTCGCCGGTGACGCGCCGTAGCGGACAAAAGTGGTTTGAACAGGGCAGTGCGCGTCGGACGCGGCCTCAGTTGAGCAACCAGCGGCTCATCGCTGCGTCTACAGCCTGAAGCTGGCCGATCGGCACCCGTTCGTCGGCTCGGTGAGCCAGCGTCGGATCACCCGGGCCGAAGTTCACCGCCGGGATGCCGAGCTGGGTGAACTGCGCGACGTCGGTCCAGCCGAACTTGGGAGCGACCTCGACGCCCAGGTCCGCGACGAACGCCGCAGCGGCGGGGAGTGTCAGGCCTGGCCGGGCGGCGGCCGCCGAGTCGACGATCGTGACGTCGAAGCCTTTGAACACTTCCCGGACGTGATCGGCGGCCTCGTCCTCGGATCGGTCAGGCGCGAAGCGGAAGTTGACGGTGACGACGGCCTCGTCGGGAATGACATTGCCGGCAACTCCCCCGCTGATGCCGACGGCATTGAGTCCCTCGCGGTACTCGAGCCCGTCGACCTCCGGCCGTCGCGGCTCGTACTCGTTCAATCGCGTCAGGATTTCGCTGGTCCCATGGATGGCGTTCTCCCCCATCCAGGCACGTGCAGAGTGGGCACGGACGCCGCGCGTCACCACCTCAGCTCGCAGCGTCCCTTGACAGCCGGCTTCGATCCGACCGCCGGTCGGCTCCATGAGGATCGCGAAGTCGGCGGCCAATAGTTCGGGCCGGTCGCGCGCGATCCGACCGAGTCCGTTGTGGACGTGCTCGATCTCCTCACACTCGTAGAACACGAACGTGACGTCGCGCTGGGCCGTGGCGGCACGCGCGGCAAGGCGCAAACCAACTGCGACACCGCCCTTCATGTCGCAGCTGCCGAGACCCCACAGCTCGTCGCCGACCAGCCGTGACGGGAAGTTGTCGTTCGCTGGGACAGTGTCGAGATGGCCTGCGATGACCACGCGTTCGTCGCGGCCGAGGTCGGTCCGAGCAACGAGGGTGTTGCCGTCGCGCTCGACGACGAGGTGGTCGCATCCGGTCAGTGCCGCGCTCACAGCGTCGCAGATCGTCTGCTCGTCCCGACTCTCCGAGGCGATGTCGACGAGATCGCCCGTCAGAGCGACGACGTCACGGGAAAGGTCGAGCTGGGACACACTCAAACTCTCCCATGGCTTGCCGAGCCGCTGTGGGATGGCCGATACCGTGTGGCCATGGAGAATGCGCAGCCAGACCGTGCTGGACTCTCCGGGGCTGGACTCTCCGGGGCTGAACTCTCCGGGCTGACTCCGGGCTGAACTCTCCGGGGGCGGACATCCCGGCGCGCATGCGTGGGGCATCGCCACGGTGACGCCGGAGGGAACGGTGCTCGACGCGTGGTATCCCCAGCCCCACCTCGGCGCGGTGCCCGAGCGCGGTTACCACGAGCCCGACGAGCTGACCGCAATGTCCGGCGACGACCCGATTCGCCAGGTCCGCTGCATCGTCGTCCGCACGGTCATTGACGACCTGCAGGAGCCGCCGGCCGATGCCTACGACGTCTACCTGCGGCTCCACCTCCTGTCGCACCGCCTGGTGAAGCCCCACGGCATCGATCTCACCGGCATCTTCGGCCTGCTGAGCAACGTGGTGTGGACCTCGATCGGTCCGTGTCCCGTGCCCGACTTCGAACGGGCCCGTGCCCGGGCCCGCGCCGCCGGCAAGGTCGTATCCGTGACCAGCGTCGACAAATTCCCGCGGATGACCGACTACGTCGTTCCATCCGGTGTGCGCATCGCTGACGCCGACCGGGTGCGGCTCGGCGCCCACCTCGGCGAAGGCACCACGGTCATGCACGAAGGATTCGTCAACTTCAACGCCGGCACCCTCGGCACAGCGATGATCGAAGGTCGCATCTCCGCCGGGGTCGTCGTCGGCGATGGATCAGATGTCGGCGGTGGCGCGTCGATCATGGGGACGCTCTCCGGCGGCGGGACCGAAGTCATCAGCGTCGGCGAGAACAGCTTGCTTGGCGCGAACTCCGGAATCGGCATCTCACTCGGCAACGACTGCGTCGTTGCGGCCGGCACGTATGTGACAGCCGCTAGCAAGGTGGCGCTTCCCGACGGTCGCATCGTCAAGGCAGCCGAGCTCTCCGGGCAGGACGGCCTGCTTTTCCTGGTCAACTCCGAGACCGGCATCCTGGAGGCCCGCCCCCGCGGCGAGCGCGTCGGCATCGAGTTGAACGCCGACCTCCACGCGAACTGAGAATCGATGAGGCCGCCCCCTCTCCAATTTCGCTGGGTCCTCCTCGGGGCCTTGCTCGTCGCCGGCACCCTCGTCGCCATCGTGCTGACCGACCGCCAGCCGGTGCGCGGCGAGTACTGCACGGCTGACGTCGGCGCGACGCACGCGCAGATCGACATGGAGCAAGCGCGCTGGGTGACGCTGATATCGGCCATCGCGCAGCGCCGAGGACTGCCGCCGCGGGCCACGACGATCGCCATAGCGACGGCCTTCCAGGAGTCAAGGATCCACAACATCGACTACGGCGACCGCGACTCCGTCGGGCTGTTCCAACAACGGCCATCACAGGGCTGGGGCACGGCGGCACAACTGATGGAACCGACGTATGCGATCAACGCGTTCTACGACGCCCTCATCAAGGTCGAGGGCTACGAGACCATGGTCATCACTGATGCCGCTCAGAAGGTCCAGTTGTCCGGCTTCCCGGGCGCTTACGCCCAGCACGAGGACTACGCGCGGGCGCTGGCGTCGGCGCTACGCGGATACAGCACCGCTGCCTTCACGTGCAGCATCAATCCGACCGGCGGTGGACTGACCGCCGCGGTCAGCACGGACCTGCTCGCGGCGTTCGGCCAGATCCCGGTCAGGACGTCCAACACGGCCATCGTCCTGCCGCTGACCGGACCAGCTCCCGATGTCGAGGCCCGCGGATGGGCCTTTGCGCACTACGCCGTCGGCAACGCGGCCCGGCTGCAGATCGCGTCGGTGAGCTTCGACGGCCAGCAGTGGTCCGCCGCGGACTCCCCCGACGGATGGCTCCCGACACCGGCGGCGCGGCCGGATCGGGTGGTGGTCAGGATGCAGTGAGGCGGGCGACAGCGGCGACGATACGCTCGTCCGTCGCGGTGAACGCCACGCGCACGTGCCGGACGCCCGCTGAACCATAGAACTCCCCCGGCGCGACGAGAATGCCCCGCTCGGCCAGCCATGCGACGGTGTCGCGGCACGGCTCGTCGCGGGTGGCCCACAGATAGAGAGAGCCCTCGGAGTCGTCGATCCTGAAGCCAGCCTGCTCAAGCGCCTTCCGGAGGGCGGCCCGACGCTCGCGATAGCGCGCCTTCTGCTCGTCGACGTGAAAGTCGTCGGCAAGGACGGCAGCCAATGCGACCTGGACCGGTGCGGGCACCATGAAGCCGAGGTGCTTGCGGACGGCCAGCAGCTCGGCGACCACCGCGGCGTCCCCGGCCACGAACGCGGCGCGATAGCCGGCGAGGTTCGACCGCTTGGACGTCGAGTGCACCGCCAGGACACCGTCGAGCGATCCACCGTTGACGTCGGGATGGAGGACCGTTGCGGGTTCGGAATCCCAGCCGAACTCGAGGTAGCACTCATCGCTCACGAGCAGCGCTCCGCGCTCACGCGTCCACGCCACCAGCTTGCGCAGGTGGTCGGCGCCAAGGATCTTGCCGTGCGGGTTGGCCGGCGAGTTGACGTAGACGAGTGCTGGATGCTCCGGTCCCAGCGCAACGGTCGAGTCGGCGGCGAGGGTGCGACAGCCGGCGTACCGAGCGCCAACCTCGTACGTCGGATAGGCGAGCTCAGGGACGACGACGAGATCATCCGGCCCGAGCCCGAGTTGTGCGGGCAGGTTGCCAATCAGCTCCTTGGAGCCGATCGTTGCGAGCACGTGTTCAGAACCGAGCCCGGTGACGCCGAATCGGCGGCCCAGCCAATCGACCGCGGCTCGACGCATCGGCTCCGGTCCGAGCACGGTCGGATATCCCGGAGCATTCGCCGCAGACAAAAGCGCCTGCTGCGCGACGGCGGGCGCGTCGTCGACTGGCGTTCCGATCGACAGGTCAACGATGCCATCGGGATGGGCGGCCGCTCGGGCCTTTGCGTCGGCAAGCGTGTCCCAGGGGAAGTCGGGAAACCGGCCGGAGACGGTGCCCATGCCCCGAGCCAGCCCGCCGCCGGGCGCGCGTGTCACTCGTCGTGAGGTTGCGGAGGCAACGCAGCGATGATCGGGTGATCGGCGTCGATGACACCAGTCTTGGCGGCGCCGCCCGGCGAACCGATCTCATCGAAGAAATGGACGTTCGCGTCGTAGTACTGCTTCCACTCCTCCGGCGTGTCGTCCTCATAGAAGATTGCCTCGACCGGGCACACCGGCTCACAGGCTCCGCAGTCGACGCACTCGTCCGGGTGGATGTAGAGCATCCGGTTGCCCTCGTAGATGCAGTCGACCGGGCACTCGTCCACGCAAGCACGGTCCTTGAGGTCCACACACGGTTGGGCGATCACGTAAGTCACGGCGTCTCCTTCGAGAAAAGCCCCCCAAAGCAATGGCACTGCGAGGGGCCCCGCGTCCCGGGGCAATTCCCAGTGTATGGAACGCTCGCACAGTGCTGTCACCGTGGCCCGATTCGCGGACGTTGGGTTGTCGCGTCGTCGTGCGTTACCGCACTGGTCAGACCGCACCATCCGGCCGGCCGGAGCTCACCGACGTCATCGGACATGTGCGTGAAGTCACACCTGGCTACGTGGTGGTCGAGCGCCGGGACGGCCAGCGCGTGACCATCCAACGGGCCGACGCCGTCACGTGGAAACCAGTCCCCGATCCGCCTCAGCGAGCGGGGAACCCCTGGGCCGGATAGACCGGCTGGGGAACTACCGCCGCAATCGTCGGGGTCGGGGCGGGTCCACAGACCACTTCGTCGCTCGGCACGTACGACACGTGCGTGACGTCGGTCTTCTCGACCTCCGTTGAGCCGGTCTTCCGGAAGATCCGCGTGACGTCGAGGTCGAAGCCCTCCATCGGGTCCTGCTCGATGCACTCGTCGGTGTCGTTGTAGCGCTTACCCGGGTCGCGCTCGTTGTAGCGATCGGAGATGGATGACGCGATGTCCCACTCCTTGGTGCCCCACATCTCGACGTGCATCTCGCCACGTCTCGTATCGGATCCCTTGACCACCCAACTGCGAATCATCACGCCGTTCGCCAGGGTGTTCTTGAACCGAAGGTCGAGCTTGCCCCACCAGACGGTCGCTTCCCGACCGAGCGGGTAGCGTCCGATGTAGAACGTGTGCGGGTGGTGCTCGACGTCCTCCAAACCGGCAAAGAACGCGGCGTTGTAGACGGTCGTTGCCACCTGCGAGACAGCGCCGCCGTACTGTTCGACGAACGTTGCACCTTCGCCGATCACGATCCCCTTGACGAACCCGTTGTCCTTGCTTCGTTCGCCAACGGTGTTGTTCAGGCTGAACGTCTGACCGGGCTCGAGGATCGTGCCGTTGATCAGGCTCGCTGCCCGCGACTGATTGATGTTGCGGTAGCGCGCGTACGGGAAGTACGTCACGAACTCGCTGATCTTCTGCGTGATGTGCAGGGCCTCGGCGTCGGCGGTGGTGAACGTCGGCGGAACGACCTTCGAGTCAACGGTCACGCTGCGTGCGGAGCCAGTCTGGGTGATGGCTGGAATCAGTTTGACGGCCATCTCCTCGGACCGCAGGCCCACTCCCGGTTTGGCCGGCTTGATGACCGGCTTGCCTTGCTCGATGACGATGGTCGCGTTCACCGCCTCCTTGGCGAGACCAGTGGTCGCACTGGTGAGAGGACCGGCGAGCAGCCTCGGATCGAGGTGCGGGCGCAGCGCGACGCCCACAACGCGCACACTCAGCGCCGGCGTGTAGGCGCTGACCGGCAGCGAGATCTCCTGGTCCGCAACGTGCACGGTCACTGGGCCGCTCACGGCCGGTTCCACGATGCGCTTGAGCGCTGTATCCAGCGCAGCTTGGCCGACAATCGGTCTCGCTCCAGTCACTGGCAGCTCAATCCGATCCTTCACCAGGTAGGCCTCCCGGATCGCCTTCGCGGCGGCCTCCCGATCGACAATCGTCCCGGGCTGAGGCTTCCGCACGACCGGCTCGGTCCCCTTGAACGTGACGAGCGGTTCGACCGGGGGGTTGTCGAGCGCGGCAGCGATGTTCTCCACCGCAGCCGACAGCTTGGCGTCGTCAGCCGTAACCACCAGTGGGGCGTCGACCTCCCCACTCACGAGACGCAGCGCGCGCAGCGGGTTGACCGAGTGGAATCCTCCGGCGCTACGAACGCTCGCCTCGACGTCGACACCGAGGCCAGTGCGTTCCGGGTGGAGCACGAACGATCGCCCGCCCCCGACGACGGTGATCGGCACGGCCGACCGGGACCCCAGCGCGGAGGCAACCTTCGCTTCGGCGATGGTCGGGTCCAGGCCACTGACGTCGATGCCGCCGACCGTGGCATGGGCGGGCATCCGCAGGCCGGTGCCAACGAACCCGACGACCGCGAACAGCCCGAGAAAACCCATGACGACGGCCGTGAGCACCGTCCGCCCTGACGTGGACCGCGCGTGCGAACCGGGGGTCTCAACGGCGTCGGGCACGCAGACATCCTCGCACTGCGAACGTTGCCGACCCGGAGTGCCTCAATCCATCGTCGACGGTCATCTCCACACCTCAGGAGGCCTAGAGGCCGGCAAACAGGTCCGATTCCAGGGCCTCGCCCGGATCCGGCGCCGCCGTTCCCTTGGCCAACCGAAAGTACTCGTGCGACCACTTGGCCGCGTCACCGGCGAAGAACGGCCCGTCGTGGGCGATCTGGCTCGCGTGGGCGCGCAGTGCGGCGATCTTCTGATCAAGCCAGACTGACCCGTCGATCACGGCCGACAGGTCCGCGTCGTCCACCGCGAACCGTGGGAGCCGGTCCTCGTCCCACATGCCCGACTCGACCATCCGTCGCCGCGATGCGGCCGCCCAATAGACCTTGGGAATGTCCCATGCCTCGCCCAGGTCATGCCGGTACGAGGGGATTCCAGCAAGTGCAGCTCCGTACGTCGCGACCCGGTGGGCCTGAATGTGATCCGGATGGCCGTACCCGCCGAACTCGTCGTAGGTGATGAGAACCTGCGGGCGGACCTCCCGGATGATCGCGACCAAAGTGTCGGCGGCGTCCGTCAGATCGGCCCGCCAAAACGTATCGTCGCGGGTCGCGTCTCGCGGCATGGCGTGTCCGTCGGGCCCCCACTGCATGCCGGAGTCGCGGTAGCGGAAGAGCCCGCCGAGGTACCTGTGGTCGACGACTCCGAGCTCCCGCATCGCGTCAGCGAGTTCCTCGACCCGGTGCGGGCCCAGCCCGTCCTCCTGCTCGGCCGACAGATGGGCGATATCGGGTGTGAGGATCTCGCCCTCCTCGCCGGCCGTACAGGTCACCAGCGTCACGTGCCCCCCTTCGGCGGCGTAACGCGCCATGGTGGCGCCAGTGAAGATCGTCTCGTCGTCCGGGTGGGCATGGACCAGCATCAGCCGCCGATCAGCGATTGCCCTGTGGTCGTTCACCCGGCAAACGCTAGCCGCATGGTTGTATCGGGCGCGTGACTGACTCGTACCCGCGCTTGGCCGCGCGCACGGCCAGGTTCACATTGGGGATCCCGAGCAACTTCGCCTTGGCGGCAGACGGGTCGAAGGTGTGGTATCTCCGCTCGCCTGATGGCGTCACGAATATCGGCCTGCTCTTCGAGTTTGACGTCGTCAGCGGATCCGAAACTGTCCTCGCCGATCCACGCCTGCTGCGGCGGGACCCCGCCGACGACACCGAGTCACTCCCGCCGGAGGAACGCGCCCGCCGCGAACGCAGCCGGGTGAGCGGCGCCGGCATCGTGGACTTCTCCGTCGACGAGACTGGCCGGTGGGCCGCCTTCGTCCTGTCCGGCGAGGTCTGGGCAATTCACCTCGGCGCACACGCGGCCACTTCCCTGCCCACGAAGGCCGGGGCCGTCGATCCGCGCGTTGACCCAACTGGGCGTCACATCGCGTACGTTGCCGGCCGCGAGCTTCGCGTCGTCGCGGTGAACGGCGCCGACGACCGCGCGCTCGTGAGCCCGGCATCGCCCACCGAGGCGTGGGGACTCGCCGAGTTCATCGCCGCCGAAGAGTTGAACCGGCACCGCGGGTACTGGTGGGCGCCGGACGGAGAGTCCCTGTTGGTCGAAAGGTTCGACGAGTCCCCGATCGACATCTGGCACGTCAGCAATCCAGCCGATCCGGCCTCACCACCGACTCCACAGCGCTACCCCGCAGCCGGGACCGCGAACGCCGAAGTGAGTCTCTGGCACGTCCGGCTGGATGGCGGCCGTACCGAAGTGACCTGGGACCGCTCGGCCTTCGAGTACCTGAGCTGCGTGACCTGGACTGACTACGGTGACCCGGTCATCCAGGTGCTGAGCCGCGACCAGAAACGCGCCGAGGTCCGTTCGGTCGACGTGGAATCGGGAACGACGGCGCTCCTGCGCGAGCTCTCCGACCCGGCCTGGATCGACGTCATGTCCGCACCGCGCTTCGCTCCCGGCGGTCGGTTGGTTTCGCTCGAGGACACGCAGGATCGTCAAGGGGGGCGCCGGCGCGTTGTCGTCGACGACGTTCCCGTCAGCGATTTGGCGTGGCAGGTCCGCAACCTCGTCAGCGCCGACGACAATGCCGTCCTGGCCCTGGCCTCGACCGAACCGACCGAGGTCCAGCTCGTTCGCTTCGGCTACGACGGGTCAACCGAGACGTTGACGTCCGGACCGGCCGTGCACAGCGCGGTCGCGGGCAGCTCGACGACCCTCATCGTCCGCTCGGACCTCGCGACCCCGACCACATCCATCCGGGTGGAGTCTGGTGACGCCACCCACGAGATCCCAGTCGTGAGCGCGGATCCGCCGTTCCGGCCGTCGGTTGCGCTGCTGCGTGTCGGCGCCACAGAACTCCGTACCGCGGTGCTGTTCCCCGACGGCCACAAGCTCGGGTCGCGGCGCTTGCCCGTCCTGATGAACCCGTACGGTGGCCCGCACGCGCAGCGGGTGCTCGCGTCGTCGCGCATGTTCTTGGAACCGCAGTGGATGGCGAACCAGGGCTACTGCGTGGTCGTGGCCGACGGCCGCGGGACACCGGGCCGCGATCCGCAGTGGGAGCGCACCGTGCTGAACGACCTGGCGACGCCGGTGCTCGACGACCAGGTGGCGGCGCTCCAGGCGGTCGTCGACACGTACCCCGACGACGTCGACCCCGGCCGCGTCGGCATCCTCGGCTGGTCGTTCGGCGGCTACTTGGCGGCCTTGGCTGTGCTTCGCCGGCCTGAGGTCTTCCACGCCGCGGTGGCGGGGGCGCCCGTCACTGACTGGCGGCTGTACGACACCGCTTACACCGAGCGCTACCTCGGGCACCCACGCGACAACGGTGCGGCCTACGACGCGACGTCATTGATTCCGCTCGCGCCAGGCCTCACGCGTCCGCTTCTCTTGGTGCACGGGCTGGCCGACGACAACGTCTTTGCCGCGCACACTCTGCAACTTTCGGCAGCGCTGCTCGCGGCCGGGCGCCAGCACGCGGTGCTGCCCCTGTCTGGCATCACCCACATGGCGTCGCAGGAGGCTGTTGCGGCTGGACTGGCCGAGGCGCAGATGGAGTTCTTCGCCCAGCATCTGCAGGGGTAGGGGCATAGCCGTCGCTCCCATTTTCGCATCTGCCGCCGACAACGATTTTCGATCACGAAAATGTTGGTATTTCAGGGACTTTCTTGACCAGATCTCTTGTTTTTCGTCAGTGTGTTCGACTAATATGGAGACATGATCTCGGGGACGGACACGACGCTGGCGGTGATGGCCGAAACCGCCCGCACCCTGCAGTCCCCCACTGTTTCGTTGGGCGATGAGATCCGAGCGCTGGACCGTGCCGAGAAGGCCGCTGCGATGGCCAAGGCCGAGAAGCTGGCCCAGATGGACGCCACCCGGGCCCACGAATCCGAAGGCGCGGCATCGGTCACGGTGTGGGCGCGCCGGGAGATTCAGCAGGACGCCGGGCTCACTCGTGCGCTCGTCCGTTCAGTGTCGATGACAAGGACGCTGCATCAGGTCCACCAGGCTGCCGTCGAAGGCCGGATCGGGATGCGGCATCTGCAGTCGTTTGCCTACGCCATCGCGCACTGCGGCGCCGGCCAGGTGTTCGCTCGGGAAACCGAGATGGTCGACGCCGCAACCTCCTCCACAGCCAAGGACTTCCACGAGCGCATCCGGCACCTGCGGTTCCGGCTGTTGCCCGACGACCTCGACAAGGCCTACCTCGACGGCATGGCCCGCCGGGACTTCAAACTGTCCAAGACTCTCGGCGGCTGGCACCTGACCGGGTTCCTGGACATCGAAGTCGGCGCCCTGCTCGACACCGTTCTGCGCAACCTTTCGGTCCCCCGCAAAGGCGGCGACGACCGATCCCCGGCAGACCGCCGCATGGACGGCCTCGAACAACTCCTCAAGACCACCGTCGAACACGGCCTACCCTCCGACAACGGCATCCGACCCCACCTGTCCGTCGTCGTGACCGCCGAAACATTGAAAGCCATCGCCAAAGGACCCGAAAACCGCCCCACAATCGGCGAACTCGAACCGGCCATCCTGCAGGGCTTCGGACCCATCGGACCCGTCCTGCTGTCGGTCCTGCTCGACGACGGCCAAATCACCCCGATCCTGGTCAAAGACATCGAACCCAACCCCGACATCCTCGACGTCGGCCGCACCCACCGCCGCGCCACACCCAGACAAGCCCGCGCCATCAACTTCAGGCAAAACGGCACCTGCGCCTCACCCGGCTGCCACCACCCCATCGCCCACAACCACCACCAGCCACTGGTGGTCCAACGGCGGCCGCACCCGCCTCGACGACATGGACGGACGCTGCAGCAAATGCCACACCCTCATCCACGCCGGCCGACTCAACATCCCCGGCTACACCAAAACCGGCTGGCCCCTCCGCACCCGGCGCCGCCGACGAACCAGCTAACCCACAGGCCGCCCCACCCAGCGCGGCCACACAACCACACCCGGAATCAGAACCGTCACAATCTGCCGAAGTTCGCCCGATTCGGACGCGTGGTCGCACGGATGTTGGAGGAGCGTCTTTCCGCTGGCTTTGGAGCACATCGTTTCGAAGCGGTCGGCGCATTTTCGGCGGCATCGGCGGGCGCTACGGCTTCGATGCCCAGGTGTCCACTGCCGCGAACAGATCCTCTTGCACGTCGTCTTGGAGGTCGTCGGATGCGAACAGGATGACGATCGTTGACTTTGAAGCAGTGTTGAACCACATTTCGGCACCGAAGCCTGCTGCCGAGCCCGAGTGCCCGATCAGCATGCCGTCGTCGCCGTAGTCGTACGCCTGAAGGCCGAGCCCGTACCGGTCGTCGTCACCGTCGTCGACCCAGTCCTGCATTTCTTTGCGGCTCTGCTCCGAGAGCAACTCCTCGCCACTGATCAGCGCCTGCATGTAGGTGGCCAGGTCGGCGGTGGTCGTGATAACTCCGCCGTCGGCAAGCCCTGTGCCGTCATCGCGATCGGTCACGTCGTCCCAATCGTCGGTCTTGCCGGCGTAACTGCGAACGATGCCACCCTTGCGGTCTTCAAAGTGCTCTACATAGGTGTCTTTCAAATCCAGCGGCTTCGCGATACGCGCCTTGAGCTCCGCGCCCCAGTCCTGTTCGCCCACCTTTTCGATGATCATTTGCAGCAGCAAATAGTTCGAGTTCGAATAGGAGTGGCGGTCGCCCACCTCGAACAACGCGGGCAGGTCATAGATGTAGGTGAGTGCTTCCTCGGGCGTCCACACCTCGGTTTCGTGCCCGTCGATTGCGTCATCGAAGTCGTCGGTGTTGTAGTAGTCGTCGATGCCACTGGTGTGGTCCAACAGTTGACGGATCGTGACTTGTTTGACGTTGGCGATGCGTTGCGCGATTTCGTCGGGCAAGTGCTTAGCCGCCCGGTCATCGAGGCTCAGCAGGTCTTCTTCAGCAAGCTGAAGCATGATCACCGCGACGAAGGTTTTGGAGACACTGCCAATACGAAAGCGGTCCGAGTTGTGGAGGGTTGTGTCCTCGGCGAGGTCCGCCAACCCCTGGTGGGCCGCCACGTCTCCCACGGTTGGTGACTCCACCCGCACGTTCACTGCCGGCCCGTCCGGTTTGATGTATTCGTCGACGATGGCCTGCAGTTCAGCCTGCGATTCACTCGGCTCACTTGGCGCACTTGGCGGTGCACCACATCCGACCATGGCGAGGACCAAGCACAACAGGGCAATCCATCGCAAACTTTCGGGTGGTTTCACGCGCGAAGACTACGCCCCGTCGCACTTGGGCGATTACCTCAAAATGTTGGAAACCGCCGATGCGATAAGACGGGCCCGACTCGACGCGAGCGCCGGCACGCTCAACATTGCCAAGCCGCCCTCACTCGCCACGACGACTGCGGGCAGGTTTGTTTGGCGTTCGGCTGCGCTCGCGTGGTGGCAGGAGGAGAGTCGCACGTTCGAGATCTTTAAGAGGAGTTACATGTCTGTGCGCTCATCGGTTATGGGTTCGAACACCGCCGTAGTCCTCGAAGGCACCGGCGCTGCCCGCGGGATGACCATGCAGTTGGCGTTCGCACGTCGTCTCGGATGTGCCGTAGCGGTAATCCTGGTTTCGCTGTTGTCCACCGGTTGCAGCGGCGCATTAAACCGTGGGGACGGCCTGTCCACAGCCTGCCCGAAGGTTGATATGTCAGGAGACGTGCCGCTGTGCACTCGACTGTTCGACAAGTCGGCGGGTGTCCGGCTGCCTGCCAACACGGCCGACCAACCTTTCGGAGCAATCTCCCGCAGTGGACAGTTCTTCATCGACAGCCGCGGCGAAAGGTTCGGCTTGGAGCCAGCCAAGCGACCGCCGGAGACGATCGACCGCAGTTACGCGACTACCGTCTACCGCGCCAAGGTCGTGGACGGTGTCGCAACATCGCTTGAGCCGATCTTGCGGGTGACCGAGGAGGCAATCCTGACGCACACGTTCGGAGGCAGGGTTCTCAGTGGCACCATCTCGGCTCGTCAGGCAGATGGCTCCTACGACGTTCGCCCGAATCTGCCGGTCGTCATCCGATTGGCTGATCATGCCGCGAAAGGCGCCCTGTACGGCAGCATCGTCAATGCCGATCGGGCTGTGCGCATTGGCACTGGGCGGTGCGTTCCGACGCTACCGGGCACCTTCGACAACCCGCTGGTCGACGGGTACAGCAGCAACGTCAGCCTACGTAGGTCTCCCAGCATGCATTTGCTGTACGGCGACCAACTCGTGCTGCATTGGTCTGAGGACTCCAGTGGCATGGGAGATGCTTTCTACCCCAGTGTTGCCACCGTCATGGGCGCGGACCCCATCAGTAAGAAGTGGCGGGTAGTGCAGCATGGGAACCCCACCTCCGGTCCCGCGCTGAACCTGCAGCTCACTGATGGCGCCATCAAGACCTGTTGAAAGCCGACCGTGGGGAGCCGCACGGTGCGCTGACACGAATGTCCCTAGACACAATGCGCCGCTACCCGGAGTGATCAAGACCGATCCCGAGAGCGAGCTCTCGAGCTAACTGCCGCGGATACGTCGTTTGTGGCTACTCCCCGTCTGGCAGGTGAGCATCGCCCGGCAGCCAGCCGCCATAAACGTCGACCATGGCGACGACTCGGTCGTCCCAGGGATCGACGTCGAGTTCCCAGACCTGGTCTGACACCTGGCGCAGGTCTGCCGAGAACCCTTCGCCCTTGAGCTCGCGGATCAGTTCGGCCGCATCTTCCTCGGCAGCAAACTGAATGATGCTCATAATCGGGACTCCCATCGCTCACGTCGGTCGTTGAAGGCCTCGAGCCGCTCGCGCGTGCGCTGCGGCTCGCCGGCCCGACCCAAGTTGATCATCGCAACATCGCCGCGTTCCTGACCAGCGGCGATGCGCTCGCACGCCAGTTCCATCCGTTCACCCACGGACTTCAGAAGGGTGAGCGGTCCCCACTCGGCGTAGGTGTCCACCACCAGGTCGAGCCGCCGTAGCACCTGATCGTCGCCGACTTCGTCCAGCACCTCTGGGCGGTTGAACGGGATCGCGGTCCACGCGAGGAAAGCGAGATCGTCGATGGGTCTGCCCGGCCCGGCCATGTCCCAGTCGATCATGGCCACGAAATGCCCACCCTCGATGAGCCAGTTGTACGTCCCGGGGTCGTTGTGGCAGATGATCGCCCCATCAACGAGCTCGGCCTCGCCCGATCGCCAGGTGCGCGCGCCCTCGGGCCGGTAGCCCTCGGCGATGTCGTGGAAGTCCCGCAGCCACGCCACCGCCTCAACCAGAACGTCGTCGAGGACGATCTCCTTGTCGACCGGGACACTGCGGCCGGTGACGTACGTGAGCACCTCGCGGTCACCCTCGACACCGTGCACTTCGGGCACACCGCGCAGGCCCTCAGCAGCGAGATATCGCAGGAACTCGTGAACGGCGGGCGTCCATGGCCCCGTCGGGCGCCGCACTGTTCGGCCAACGTGCTCGACCCCGCCTGCTTGGCCAGGCAGGTGAACACCGTCCATATTTTCAACAGTATTCGATAGGTGACTCACAGGTAACATCACTGAATCGCAGGTAGGGTTTCGGCTGGGACATAACCGAGGGAGCCATGGCAGACGACATCCCCGCCGGGTGGTATCCGGACATCCATGGAACTGTTCGTTGGTGGGACGGCGAGCGGTGGACCGATCATGTCCGGGACGGCTCCAGTACGGCGACCACACCGCCAGCGCCGATCGAGGACGTCCCGGCGCACGAGCTGACCGATGCGGCCGCACCCATCGACACCTCGCCGGAGCCGGCTGTCGCCGACGCCACCGGCACCGGCACCGGCGACCGGCAGCATGGCGACCTACGCCACGAAGCTGGTCGAAGACGATCACGTCGAAGATGCTCACCTGTCCGATGAAGCGCAGGTGCGCAATCCCCTCGAACGCTATGCGTCGGAGACCGCCACCTTCGCGACTCCGCCGGTTGAAACGGCGTCGGCCGGAACCGCTGTGATTCACCGACCAGCGCGGACCATCAGTTATCCCAAGACAGTCGAGGAGCCGATCGAGGAGGACGACGGCGGCAATCGCCGCATCTGGATGACCGCGACCGTGGTCGGACTCGTTGCGTTCTTTCTCGGTATGGGTATCGGCGGGCGGACCTCCGTCGACCCGCCAGGCACGACCGAACCCATTCCGCCAGCGGTGAACGCCGATAGCAGCGACATCGACACGATTCGTCAACAGCTGGAAGAGCGCCAAGCCGAGCTGGACGAACGCCAGCAAGTCCTGGACGACCGAGAAAGTGAGCTCGATCGCCGCGCCTCAACGACGCCGACTCCGACGCCCACGACAACATCGACCGCGAGCGAAACCGAGATCGACGGCAACGACCGCGTCCTCGTCGGCACAGACGTTCGCGAGGGGACGTACCGCACCAGTGGTCCGAGTGATCCGTTGATCGAGTGTGAGTACTCGGTCTCGGACGACGAGTTCGCCGACGACCCGACCACCGACGAGTCGACGAAGACGTCCGTTTCGGTGACGCTCCGCGACGGCGAATGGTTCGAGACCGACGACTGCCAGGATTGGGAACGAGAGTGACGCTGGTCTCACTCGTTTGACACACTTATGCAGCGCTGCATAGTTTGTCGCACATGACGACTACGACCGCCACCGCCGTACAGCCCGATGTCACCGCGCTCACCCAACCGCTGACCCTGCCGAACGGCACCGTGCTGCCGAACCGCATCGCCAAGGCCGCCCTGAGTGAGTGCCTCTCCTCCCCCGGCTTCGCACCCGGCGCCGAGATCAAGACGCTGTACCGACGCTGGGCCGGCAACGGTCAAGGGCTGACGATCACCGGCAACGTCATGGTCGATGAGCGATACATCGGCGAGCCCGGCAACGTCGTCGTCGAGGACGAGCGCCACTTCGACGACCTAATCGAATGGGCATCGATCGTGAAGTCCGGCGGCTCCGTCGGCATCGTCCAGATCAACCATCCCGGCCGCCAGACGCCTCGCACCCTGGTTTCCAAGCCGGTCGCCCCCTCGGCAGTTGCCGTGCCTGGAATGGCCGGCTCCTTCGCCATGCCGCGGCCACTGACCAACGACGAGATCGAGGACACGATCCGCCGGTTCGCCACCACGGCCCGGATCGTGACCGAAGCCGGATTCGACGGCGTCCAAATCCACGGGGCGCACGGTTACCTCGTCAGCCAATTCCTCTCTCCCTTGGCCAACCAGCGCACCGACGAGTGGGGTGGGTCGCCCGAGAACCGACGGCGCTTCGTCTTGCGGCTGGTCGAGGCGATGCGGGCCGAGATCGGTGACAAGATCCTGGGGATCAAGCTCAACTCCGCCGACTTCCAGCGGGGCGGTTTCAGCGAGGACGAGTCGCTGGAGGTCGTCGATGCACTCGTAGAAGCCGGCATCGACTTCCTCGAGGTCTCCGGCGGCACCTATTCGTCGGCCGCCATGCTGGGTGTGGATGACAGCCTTCGGGAAAGCACCCGACAGCGCGAGGCGTACTTCCTCGACTACGCGCTCCGCGTGCGTGCCGCGCACCCCGAGCTCCCCCTCATGCTCACCGGCGGCTTCCGCACAGCCGAGGCGATGAACGACGCCGTGGCCAGCGGCGGAATCGACATCATCGGCCTCGGCCGCGTACTCACGCTGGACCCGGACGTCCCCGGAACGCTCCTGGATGGCTCGGCTGGGACAGCACCGGTTCCCGTCCACCACACCGGTATCCGACTGATCGACAGCCTGACGGAGTTGACGTACTACACGGTCAACATGTGGCGCATGGGCAACCGCAAGGAGCCCAAGCCAAACCGCAATGCCGCCGTCAGCGTCGCGATCTACATGTACCGACATGGAGTCGACGCCGTGCGCCAAGGCGGTCGGTCGAAGTGACCAGTGCACATGAGGGGGTCGCATGAGTAAGGCTGGAGCGGAAACCCGCGCACGCGTCGTCCAGAGTGCCAAGGAGCGGATGCGACGTCACGGCGTAGCAGCCACGTCGATGCTGGATGCCATCGCCGACGCCGGCGCGTCGCGCGGTTCCCTGTATCACTACTTCCCCGGCGGCAAAGCCCAGCTGATCGAGGAGGCCACGAGCGTCGCGTGCGCGGAGTACGGTGCGGCGTTCTCGCTAATCGAGACCATGGACGCCGCTGAGGCGATCCCGGCAGTCGTCGACTACTGGCGCGCGCAAGTGGAAGCCACCGACTACGCCGGCGGCTGCCCTGTCGCCGCCGCCGCATTGTCCGGTGACGAAACCGAAGGCGCCCGCACGAAGGCCGGAGCGGGATTCACAGAATGGGCCGAGTCCATCGAGAAGATGCTCCTGATCTCCCGCGTGCCTGCGACGCGCGTCGCTGCACTTGCATCGTTGATCCTGTCGGCGATCGAGGGCGCAGTCATCGTCAGCTTGGCCCAGCGTTCCATCGAGCCGATGGAACAGGCCGCCGCCGAACTGCTGCGCACGATCGAAGCCGCCCGCGCCTGAGCGCCCCGCCTCAGAGTCGCACGGTGTGCCAGCGCTCTCTGGCACAGTGACGCCATGGCTGACGTCGCTCCTCGCATCGAGCTGCGCCGCACCGAGGAAAACGCCGCACAGATCAGTGCTCTGGCCGAACGATTCGGCGGAGCCGTCGGCGTGGAGGGCGTCATCGCCAACCTCAGCCGGCAGGCGCGTACGACGACTACTGACGGCTCAGCTGTCACCCGCGCGTATGCCTGGGAGGAACGCGACAACTGGGATTCGCGCTGGTGGCCGCAGGGAATCACTTGGTCCACCGACGTCAGTGCCGCCGACGGCGTTGTCGTGACCAGCGCATACGCGAAGAACCGTGTGGGCCTGACGGTGGCTAGCCGGATCACGGTCGTCGACCTTGCCACGCTGCGCTACCGCCACGTCCTGCTCGTGCGGCCACTTCTTTGGCGCGGACGGGCAATCTTCCGGCCGTTGCGCGTGCACGCCGGTGGACTGGTCTGGTACGGACCGTCGTACCTGCACGTCGCCGGCGCCCGTCGCGGCATCTTCACCTGCCGGATGCAGGACATCCTCAAGGTGCCACCATCGCGCGCCACGCTCGGCCATCACTACGTGCTGCCGGTCCGGTTTGCGTACAACGCCGCTGCCGGCGACATGCGCTACTCGTTCCTGTCGTTGGACCGCAGCGTCGCTCCACCCGAGATCGTGGCGGGCGAGTACGGCAAAGACACGATGCCGACACGTCTGGCGCGGTTCCAGGTGGACGGCGACCACCTGACGACCGAGGCCGCCGGTGCGTCCGCACCGACGCTGTTTGACGATCGCGGCGTCTCACACATGCAGGGGGCCGTCACGGTGGGCGGCACGTGGTACGTGACGCAGTCACGCGGCCCATCCGCGCTCGGCCAGCTGCAGGTAGGCACGCCCGGCGAGTTTCGCAAGTATCCGCAAGCCCTGCCGATCGGCCCAGAGGACATCGCCTATTGGCCGGCTCGCGACGAGTTCTGGTCCCAGACCGAGCATCCCGGCAGTCGCTGCTTCTTCGCGATGGACCGTGCGCAGTTCGAGGATCCTCCGTCCGACTGACAACCAGCGAGGCTCTCCGAGCGATACGGCTTCGCGGGTCGCGGACGCAATTTCAGGATCACTTGGGCGTCGGCGATCTCCCGAAGGGAGACCCTCACCGACAATTCAGTTCAGCCCAGCTTGAGGGAGCGGCCGATGATCTCGCGCATGATCTCCGACGTCCCGCCGTAGATTCGCTGGATCCGGTTGTCGAGGTAGGCCCTGGCGATCGGGTATTCGAGCATGTAGCCATAGCCGCCATGCAGCTGCACGCAGGCATCGACCACGCGGCCCTGCAACTCGGTCGACCACAGTTTGGCCTTCGCAGCGTCGGCGACGCTGAGGCTTCCCGCATTGAGCGCGACGATGCACCGGTCGATGTACACCTGCGTGATTTCGACCTCGGTGACCAGATCGGCAAGGCGGTGCCTGATCGTCTGCAACGACCCGATCGATTCACCGAACGCCTTGCGGTCACGGACGTACTGCTGCGTCCACTCCAGGGCCTGCTGCGCACCGGCGATAGCACCGACGGCGATGGACAGGCGCTCCTGCGGGAGGTTGTTCGTCAGCCCGAAGAACCCCTCGCCTTCATTGCCGAGCAAGTTGGCCGCCGGCACACGACACCCCTCGAAGACGAGTTCAGCAGTGTCCTGCGCGTGCATCCCGACCTTCTCTAGGTTGCGGCCACGGGAGAAACCTGGCGTGCCGTCCTCGATGACGATCAGCGAGATCCCGCGATGTGGATGCTCGCCGGTGCGGACCGCGGTGATGACGAGATTGGCATTGATGCCGTTGGTGATGAACGTCTTGGCACCGTCGATGACGTAGTCGTCACCTTCACGGGCCGCCTTCGTGCGCATGCCGGAGAGGTCCGAGCCGGCGCCCGGCTCCGTCATCGCGATCGCCACGATCGACTCGCCTGTCGCGACCTTGGGCAGCCACCGCTCTTTCTGCTCGTCGGTGGTCAGTTCAAGGAGGTACGGCATGCAGATATCGGCCTGCAATGTCGGCCCGAGCAGGGCGGGTGAGACGCCGGCGTAGGCGCCCTCCTCCAGGAGGACGGCGTTGTAGCGGAAGTCGCTGACGCCGGCGCCGCCGAATTCCTCCGGGACGGCAGCGAAGGCACCGAGGTCGCCGAGACCCTGGAACAGCGACTTCGGGACGATGCCGTCCTTCTCCCACTCGTCGTAGCGCGGGGCGATCTCGCGCTCGATGAAGGTCCGCACGCTGGCGCGGTAGGAGTCATGCTCGGGTTCGAACAGGGTGCGTTCCACGCGATCTACGGTAGACATTCAGGCACGCGGGGATTGCACGGCCCCGCCAGACCCGAATGAGGCCGCCATGCCACGCACCGAACCCATCGACCTTTCGTTCTTCGACTCGGCACCGAACGTGTACCAGGACCAGTGGGATATCAACGTGTCTGCCAGGCAGTTCTGGCCTGACCTGGTCGACAACCCACTCCACTGGTGCCGCGGGTTGAAGATCAAATGGACGTCACCGCGACCCTTCGGCGTGGGGACGACCCGCCACGTCGGTGTGCTCGGGGCGATCCAGGCCGACGAGCACTTCTTTCTTTGGGAGGAAGGCGTGCGTTTCGCATTCCATTTCACCCGCGCCAACCTTCCGCTGTTTCGCCGGTTCGGCGAGTACTACGAAGTCCAGCCCACCGGTCCGGATTCCTGCCGGTTCATCTGGAAGTTGGCGGGCGAACCGACCCTCGTCGGCAAGGCCGGTGGACCCATGAACTCGCTGATCTTCAGGAGCCTGTTCAACGACACCGCGCGCTACGTCAAGACGCTCGGCACCGCCTAGCCGTCACACGCGGGCGTCGCGCGTCTTGCGGGCCGCGCGATTGTGGCTGCGCCGCGACCGAACCAACGTCCCGCGCCGGTGAGTGATGCCTGCACCAGCTACACGTTGAATCGGAACTCCACCACGTCTCCATCACGCATGACGTAGTCCTTGCCTTCCATGCGCACCTTGCCGGCCTCCTTGGCCTTCAGCATCGAGCCGAGCCCGACGAGGTCGTCATAGGAGACGATCTCGGCCTTGATGAAGCCCTTCTGGAAGTCGGTGTGGATGACACCGGCCGCCTCGGGCGCCGTGGCGCCCTTCTTGATCTCCCAGGCCCGGACCTCCTTCGGCCCCGCCGTGAGATACGTCTGCAGGCCCAACGTGTCGAACCCGACGCGGGCGAGGACGTCGAGACCGGGCTCGTCGATGCCCACCTCGGCCAGCAGCTCGCGGCCTTCGTCCTCGTCCAGCTCGACAAGCTCTGACTCGAGCTTGGCGTCGAGGAAGATCGCCTCGGCCGGCGCGATCAGATCGCGCATCTTCTGCTTCAGTTCCTCGTCGCCGAGTTCGTCGGTGTCGCAGTTGAAGACATAGATGTACGGCTTGGACGTCATGAGCATCAGTTCGCGGATGGCGGCCCGCTCGATGCTTGTCGCGATGATCGGAGTGCCGGCTTCCAGCGCCTCTTTGGCTGACTTCACCGCGTTCAGCGTCGGCACCTTGTCCTTCTGGATCCGGGCTTCCTTCTCGAGACGAGGGATCGCGCGGTCGACGGTTTCCAGGTCCGCGAGTATCAGCTCAGTCTTGATCGTCTCGATGTCGCTGCCCGGGTTCACCTCGCCGTCAACATGAGTCACGTCCTCGTCACGGAAGACCCGCGTGACCTGACAGATCGCGTCCGACTCGCGGATGTGAGACAGGAACTTGTTGCCGAGTCCCTCGCCCTGCGATGCACCGCGCACGATGCCGGCGATGTCGACGAACTGCACCGTGGCCGGAATGAGTTTCTGCGAGCCGAAGATCTCCGCCAGGACCGGCAGGCGGTCATCTGGCACGCCGACCACACCGACGTTGGGCTCGATCGTCGCGAACGGGTAGTTGGCTGCGAGCACGTTGTTGCGGGTCAGAGCATTGAAGAGGGTCGACTTCCCCGCGTTCGGAAGTCCCACGATGCCAAGGGTCAAGGCCACGGAGTGAGCCTAGTGACCGCTGGTGAGGATGGTCACGACGGCACCGGAGGGGCAGTTCCTCTGGCAGCATCATCAGACATGAAGGCTAGGAGTCTGCCGCGTCCGATCGCGGTCGGGATCGAGCGATACCTGACGTTCGACGACTTCGAGGTCGAGCAGGATTTCCGGGACGAGGACAACCGGGCGGCTGTCGGACGGGCCCGCCTCACCGCAATCCTCGCCATCATCCTCAGCCTCCCCTTCTCCGTGGCCGATCTACTGATCGCGCGGGAGTCAGCATGGCTCTTGGTTGGAATTCGGATCACGGCCATGGCCGGCTTCCTCGCCCTGGTTGCCGCAAGCATTTGGTGGAAGTCGGCCTACCGATACATCCAATGGATCGCCTGCGGCGCAACGGTGTTCTATGCATGGTTCGCAGTGGCCGGCGCGCTGGCGAGCGACGTGCCACGCGAGTACGCGCGAACGGCGACCACGCTGCTCCTCCTAGCCCTGGTCGGCGTCACGCGTGTCCGGTTCCGTCCGGCCGCGATCACCACGGCGTTGACGGTGCCACCCGTCGAGTATGTCCTGATCGCGCAACGCGAATCGTGGGATGCCGCCCTGCTGGAAAGCCTGGGTCTGATCACGTTCGGGATCCTCGCTCTGACCGTGGCATTTGTACTGGAGCGGTCCAAGCGGATTGCCTTCCTGGCTCAGCGGGAACTCACCGAAGAACGCAAGCGGTCGGACGACCTGCTGCACAACATCCTGCCGGAGCCCATTGCCCAGCGACTGCGCGAGAACCCAGGCGCGATCGCCGAATCCGCCGATGCGGCAACCGTCCTGTTCGCCGACATCGTCGGCTTCACCCCGTTCTCGTCCGAGCTCCCGCCCGACGAGGTGGTTGAACTGCTCGACCTCCTCTTTGGCAAGTTCGACGACCTCTGCGAGGACCGTGCCATCGAGAAGGTCAAGACGATCGGTGACGCCTACATGGCGGTGGCCGGCATCCCGCGGCCCGACCCCGACCACGCGGCCTCCATGGTCGAGCTCGCCTTCGACATGCAGCGTGCGGCAACCGCCATCGCGCCGCTATGGCCGACCGACCTCATGCTGCGCATCGGCATCAGTTCGGGGCCGGTCGTCGCAGGCGTGATCGGGCACAAGCGGTTCGCGTACGACCTGTGGGGCGACACCGTGAACACCGCGAGCCGGATGGAATCGCATGGCCTACCAAACCGCATCCAGGTGTCGGAACCGACGTACGAACTGCTGAAGGATCGCTACGCGTTCGGTGACCCCCACGAGACGGACATCAAGGGCAAAGGCGCGATGCCGACATACTTCCTGCTCGGGCCGGAACCGTACTGAAAACTGACACGTCGGCGCGGTGACACGAGAATGTCGGTCCCTCGGATTACCGTCAGAATGTGAGCTACGGACGCGGTCGCACAGGCCGTGATCTCAGTGGGGCCGCCGTGATCGTCATGGCGTTCGTCGCGATGGCCGCCGTGGTCTGGCTCGACCTCACCGACGGCACGCTGGGGTCCGCGTTCACGGCGGGCTTCATCCTGGTCGCGCTGACCGCGCCCATGGCCGTCGACCTCAGGTCGATTGTCAGCACCGGGGTGCTGCCGCCGCCGTTGCTGATCCTCACACTTTTCGGCGTGGTCCTCATCGAGCCGGGGGCCATCGAAGTCGCGGGCCTGGCAGCCGACACCGGCGCCGTCACGCGCACGATTGCCGCGACCCTTGATCACGGGGTCGCGTTGGTCATCGGGCATGCGCTGGCGCTCGCAATGATTGTCGTGCGCAACGTCTGGGCGTCACGCGCCCGGGCGCTCAGTTTCCAGCGCGCTTGATATCGCGGCGCAGCTCCGGAGGCAGTGCGAAGGTCAGGCTCTCATCGGCCGTCCGCACGGCGTCGGCATCGGGGTGCCCGTGTTCGGCCAGATACGCCAGCACGTCCTGAACCAGGTCGTCTGGCACGGACGCACCTGATGTCACGCCAACGCGCTCGACGCCTTCGAGCCACGCCGGGTCGAACTCGGTGATGTCGTCGATGCGGTAAGCCGTCTTGGCGCCCGCCTCGAGAGCAACCTCGACCAAGCGCACCGAGTTGGACGAGTTGGACGATCCGACGACGATCACCAGGTCCGACTTGGCGGCGATCTCCTTGACCGCCACTTGCCGGTTTTGGGTCGCATAACAGATGTCGTCACTCGGCGGGTCCTCCAGCTGCGGAAAGCGCTCACGCAGCCGCCGGACCGTCTCCATCGTCTCGTCGACGCTCAGCGTCGTCTGCGACAACCACGACAACTTCGCATCCGACGGGAAGTCCAGGCTGTCGACATCGTCCGGATGCTCGACGAGCGTGATGCTCTCCGGGGCCTCACCGGCCGTGCCCTCGACCTCTTCGTGACCGTCATGGCCGATCAGGAGGATGTGATAACCGTCCTTGGCAAAGCGCCGCGCCTCATGGTGCACCTTCGTGACCAGCGGGCAGGTCGCATCGATCGTCTTGAGCCGCCGCTCGGCGGCCTGCACGTGCACAGCCGGCGAGACACCGTGGGCAGAGAAGACGACGATGGCGCCCTCCGGCACCTCGTCGAGCTCCTCGACGAAAACGGCGCCCCGGGCGGCCAGGTTCTGCACCACATGCTTGTTGTGCACGATCTGCTTGCGCACGTAGACCGGCGCGCCATAGAGGTCGAGCGCCTTCTCCACCGTGATGACCGCGCGGTCGACGCCGGCGCAGTAGCCGCGGGGGTCGGCGAGCAGGACGCTTCCGCCAAGCGCTGGCATCCCGAGTTCGACCATGACACCGAGTCTACGGGCCGGTGTTTTGTCTGGCCGCATGAGTAGTGTCGGCGCATGGCTCTTGAGACCAGCCCGGAGTCGCCGGCGCCGCTGCGCCAGATTTCGATGCTGATCGGCCAGTGGGTCGGCCGGATGGGTGCGGTGTGGCTCGAAGCCGAGGTCACCGAGCTCAAGCGTCGGCCCGGCATCTGCTTCCTGACGCTGCGCGATCTCGAGGCCAGGATCTCGATTCAGGCCAAGTGCCACGTGAGCGTGCTCGATCGCCTCGCCGCGCCGATCATGGAGGGCGCCCGCGTCGTGGTCCTGGCGAGGCCATCGTTCTGGGAGGCCAATGGCAGCCTTTCGCTCGACATCCGCGAGATCCGGCCCCAGGGCGAAGGTGAGCTGCTTGCCCAGCTCGAGGCCCGCCGGCGCGCCCTCGCTGCCGAGGGGCTCTTCGACACACGGCTCAAGCGACCACTCCCCTTCCTGCCTCGTGGCGTCGGGCTAGTCACGGGCAAGGCATCCGACGCCGAACGCGACGTTCTGGAGAACGCCCGCAAGCGTTGGCCGTCGGTCAATTTCGTCGTCCAGTACGCCTTGATGCAGGGCGCCCAATCGGCCGCAAGCGTCATCGAGGCCATTCGACTGCTGGACGCCAACGACGAGGTTGATGTCATCATCGTCGCCCGCGGCGGCGGCTCGCTGCACGATCTCTTGCCGTTCTCCGACGAAGCCCTCATCCGTGCCGTGGCTGCCTGCACAACGCCGGTCATCAGCGCGATCGGGCACGAGCCCGACACCCCCATCCTCGACCACGTAGCCGACCACCGCGCGTCCACGCCCACCGACGCCGCCAAGACCGTCGTCCCGGCGCTGACTGACGAGCTGGCCGGCCTCGCTCAGGCGCGCTCCCGGGCTGCGCATGCCGTCCGTCGGCTCCTCGAGCATGAGTTGGCCGCAATCATGGCGTTGCGCTCACGACCCGTCCTCGCGCAGCCGCACGTCCTGGTCGATGCCCAGAACGAAGTTGTCAGCGATGCATTGAGCCGGACGCGGCGCGCCCTACGCCACCTGGTCGACCGCGAACACGACGCGGTTGGCCATCATCTGGCGCGGGTTCAGGCCCTCTCCCCCTTGGCCACGATGCAACGCGGCTATGCCGTGGCACAGACCACCGAGGGAGCGGTGCTGACGTCCGTCGGCGCGGTGCCCGACGAATTCACTGTGCGACTGGCCGATGGTCGCGTCGTCGCCCACAAGGTTTCGACCGAGGAGCTCACATGACCGAGGAACTGTCCTACGAGGCGGCCCGCGACGAACTCATCGCGATCGTGTCCAAACTCGAGGCCGGCGGCCTCGGACTGGAGGAGTCACTGAAGCTCTGGGAACGGGGTGAGGCGGTTGCCGCGATTTGCCAGGAGCGGCTCGAGGGCGTCCGCAAGCGCCTCGAGACGGCCGGTCAGGACGCAGCCGCCGCCGGGACCAGCGACGAGACGTAACGCTCCAGCTCAGCGCGCCGGGCGCTGCCGATGACGAGCACCGACGTCTCACCGACGTCGCGCACATAGACCCGGTCGCCGTCCGATTCGGTTCGTACCTGCCACGCATTCCCGTTGAGCCGCACCTCGCCAACAGCCCGGCTCTGCGGTGCGAAATCGTCGACAATCCCGTTGGCCGATGTTGTTGCCTGCTCGAGCCCGATGTACTTGTCCTGGGTGGTGAGCACCCCAAGGTGCCAAGCGTCAGGCTCGAACCGGGCGGAGTTGGCGATCCAGCCCTTGGGCAACGACGGCGGGGCGATGACATCGAACGTGGCAGACGCCTGGGCACCCGCGATGGCGTCGGCGAGTTCGACGCGGCGTTCGGGTCGATCCGGGGTTACCGTGACCAGCTGGCCGACCACGAACGCGCCGATGAGCAACACTCCCATGATCGCCGTCGTGCGCAGCGCGTCACCGAAAGTGCGGCCACGGGAACCGCCTGCAGATGCCATTCGGAAATCATGTCACCGGTAGGCTGTGCTCCGTGGAGAGCCTGCACCGTGACGCCAGTGTTCCTGACCGGAACCTCGCCCTCGACCTGGTGCGGGTCACCGAGGCCGGCGCCATGGCCGCCGGCCGATGGGTCGGACGCGGCGACAAGAACGGCGCCGACGGCGTCGCCGTCAACGCAATGCGTTCCCTCATCAACACCGTCGAGATGAACGGCATCGTCGTCATCGGCGAGGGCGAGAAGGACGACGCCCCCATGCTCTACAACGGCGAGCGGGTCGGCGACGGCACCGGTCCCGAGTACGACGTTGCGGTCGACCCGATCGACGGGACGACACTCACCGCCAAGGGCATGAGCAATGCCATTTCGGTCATGGCGGTGGCGCCACGCGGCGCGATGTACGACCCCTCCGCGGTGTTCTACATGGAGAAGCTGGTCACCGGCCCCGAAGCGGCTGAACTGGTCGACATCCGCTTCCCGGTCGCCGAGAACATATCCATCGTGGCCAAGGCCAAAGGCGTGCAGGCCAGCGACATCACCGTCTGCGTGCTGGACCGCCCCCGGCACCAACAGATCGTCGAGGAGATCCGGGCCACGGGCGCCCGCATCAAGTTCATCACTGATGGTGACGTGGCCGGTGCCATCATGGCCGCGCGGCCCGGCACCGGCGTCGACATGCTCATCGGTGTCGGCGGCACGCCCGAGGGCATCATCACCGCCTGCGCCATGAAGTGCCTGGACGGCGTGATCCAGGCCAGGCTGTGGCCAACGGGCGACGAGGAGCGTCAGCGCGCGGTCGACGCCGGCCTCGTACTCGACGAGGTGCTGTACACCGAGGACCTGGTGAGCGGGGACGACTGCTTCTTCGTGGCGACCGGCATCACGGACGGTGAGTTGATGGACGGCGTCCGCTACGGCCCCAGCCGGGCGGTCACGCAGTCCATCGTCATGCGCTCGCGTAGCGGCACCATTCGCACCATCACCAGCGAGCACAAGCTGGCCAAGCTCAAGAAGTACTCCCGCGTCGACTACGAGAAGTGAGCATTCGCGGTTGAGCAGCGGCGAACAGTTCGCCCACCTTGAGTCGGGCATCGAGCTCTGTTACGAGACGTTCGGTTCGCCGGACGATCCCGCCGTCCTGCTGATCATGGGCCTCGGCGGCCCGATGGGCTGGTGGGACAGCGAACTCTGCACCGGATTGGCCGAACACGGCTTCTTCGTCATTCGCTACGACAACCGCGATACCGGTCGTTCGACCAAGCTGCGCCAGCATCGCGTCACGCGGTCCGACCTCGTCAAGGCATTCGCGGGCCGGGCCCGCCCGCCGTACACGCTGATGGACATGGGCGAGGACGCGATTGGCCTGCTCGACCACCTCGACATCTCGGCGGCGCACGTTGCCGGCGTCTCGATGGGCGGCATGATCGCGCAGACGCTGGCGATCGAGCATCCTGACCGGATCTTGTCCCTCACCTCGATCATGTCGACCACGGGCCGGCGCACGGTGGGCTGGCAAAACCCCAAGCTGATCCCCACCCTGCTCGGGTCGTCCGGCAGTGGTCGGGAGGGCTACCTCGAGAACTCGCAGCGCTCGTGGAAGCGGATCGGCTCGCCCGGATTTCCGACCACGCCCGAGCGGATGATCGCGCGAGCCGAGGAGACATGGGACCGCGGCTGGGCCGCCAGCGGCGTCCTGCGACACATGATGGCGGTCCTTACCCAGCCCGACCGGACCAAGGACCTCAGTCGTGTGGGCGTGCCAACGGCGGTCGTCCATGGGCTGGATGACCCGTTGGTGCACCGATCCGGCGGCCGCGCGACGGCACGCGCCATTCCGGACGCCGAGCACCTCGAGATCCCCGGCATGGGGCACGACCTGCCACGACAGTTGTGGCCGACGTACATCGACACGATCGTCCGCACGGCCCGCCGCGCTCAGCGATGATCGCCCGCTACGCGGGCTCAGCGGTAGATCTTCGCTTCGACACTCATACCGAGGATGCGGGCGGCGAGCAATCGGTGGAGCCCGTCGAGGTGCCAAAGTCCCTGGGGACCGACGTCGGTGACGCGTAGGGGCTTGATGCCCTTTCCCTCCTGCAGCTCGGTCAGGTAAAAGTTCACCTTGGGCGCACCGATGGCCTCCTGCGGCGTGAGCAACATGGTGTGAGGTCGGAGCAGGATGGTCTCGCCGGTCCTCTTGAACCCGCCCTGATCCTTCAGATCCAGTCGCTTCGCGGCCATCACGGCCAACCAGACCAAGCGCCGCGTCGGGATGAGGTCGCCCTCCCCTGCCAGCCGCAGGAAGTAGTCGAGCCGTTCCTGGGAGTCGTCGTCCAGATCCTCTGGCGGCGCGGAGATCTTCGGGCCGAACCGGATCATTCGACACCGCCGATCAGGAAGAACGAGCGCACAAACACACAGTCATGGTGTCACGGCCAACCGCTGGTCGATATTGTCATCGGGCCATGACTGACGCTGAATTTCGCTACTCCGACCTCCTCCCGACGGGGCAGGACGACACGCCCTACCGGTTGATCACGACGGAGGGAGTCTCGACGCTCGAGGTCCCTCAGCGGGACGGCACGGTGCGGACCTTCCTCCAGGTGGAGCCGGAGGCGCTTCAGCGGCTGACCGCGGCGGCAATGCACGACATCAGCCACTACCTGCGGCCCGCGCACCTGACCCAGCTTCGCAAGATCATCGACGACCCCGAGTCATCCGGCAACGATCGCTTCGTTGCTTTGGACCTGCTGAAGAACGTCAATATCTCGGCGGGTGGCGTCCTGCCCATGTGCCAGGACACCGGGACGGCCATCGTCATGGGCAAGAAGTCCGAAGGCATCCTGACCGCAGCCGACGACGCCGAATGGATCAGCCGCGGCGTCTACGACGCCTACACGAAGCTCAACCTGCGTTATAGCCAGCTGGCTCCGCTGACGACGTACGAGGAGAAGAACACCGGGACGAACCTGCCGGCCCAGATCGAGCTCTACTCGACACCCTCAAAGAACGGAAAGCCGGAGTACACGTTCCTCTTCATGGCCAAGGGCGGTGGCTCGGCCAACAAGTCGTTCCTCTTCCAGGAAACCAAGGCCGTCCTCAATCCGAAGCGCCTACTGGAGTTTCTCGACGAGAAGATCCGCTCGCTCGGCACCGCGGCCTGCCCGCCCTACCATCTGGCCGTCGTCATCGGCGGTACGTCAGCGGAGTTCGCGCTGAAGACGGCGAAGTACGCCTCCGCGCACTACCTCGACAACCTGCCGACCGAGGGCTCCATGAGCGCGCACGGTTTCCGTGACCTTGAGCTCGAAGAAAAGGTCTTCAAGCTCACCCAATCCTTCGGCATCGGCGCGCAGTTCGGCGGCAAATACTTCTGCCATGACGTCCGCGTGGTTCGCCTCCCCCGCCACGGCGCCTCGTGCCCGGTTGCGATTGCCGTGTCGTGCTCGGCTGACCGGCAGGCGCTCGGCAAGATCACGCCTGACGGCGTGTTCCTGGAGCAGCTCGAAACCGACCCGGCCAAGTACCTGCCGGACATCGCCGAGGAGCACCTCATCCAGGGTGGGGAGGTGGTCAAGGTCGACCTGACCCAGCCGATGTCGGAGATCCTGGCCGAGTTGACGCAGCATCCGGTCAAGACACGCCTCTCGCTCACCGGCCCGTTGGTCGTGGCCCGCGACATCGCGCACGCCAAGATCAAGGAGTTGCTCGACGCCGGCCAGCCGATGCCGGATTGGCTCAAGAATCACCCCGTCTACTACGCCGGACCGGCGAAGACACCCGAGGGCATGCCGTCCGGTTCCTTCGGTCCGACGACCGCCGGGCGCATGGACTCGTATGTCGACCAGTTCCAGGCCGCCGGCGGTTCCATGGTCATGCTGGCCAAGGGCAACCGGTCCAAAGTGGTCACCGAGGCGTGCGACAAGCACGGCGGCTTCTATCTCGGCTCCATCGGCGGACCGGCCGCTCGTCTGGCTCAAGACTGCATCAAGAGCGTCGACGTGCTCGAGTGGCCCGAGCTCGGCATGGAGGCCGTCTGGAAGATCGAGGTCGAAGACTTCCCGGCCTTCATCGTCGTCGACGACAAGGGCAACGATTTCTTCACCGATCCCAGTGGCGCCGTGAACGTCCCGATCAGCGGACTTCGCGTCCGAAGCGCTGAGTAACCATGCGTCGCACCATCACCTTCCTGCTCGTCGGAGCGATCGTGCTCGATGTCGTCTACTGGACCCTGTGGTTTACCAACCGGTCGGCGATTGCCAGCTTGGACACCGAGGCGTACTACCAATTCGAGAACGCCTTTCCGCTCGCCGACCTTTGGCTGGGCTTGGCGTGTCTCTTGGCGCTCGTCGCGCTGCAGCGTCGCCGCCCACAAGCGCTCCTGTGGTTGATCGCAGCCGGCGGAGCAGGCCTCTATCTGGGCTCGATGGATCTGCTCTACGACCTCCAACACGGCATCTTCAGCCATGGATTTGGCGGCGCCTTCGAATTGGTGATCGTGCTGCTCACATGGCTGTTTTCGATCACCGTGCTGACCTGGTCGTGGCGCCATCGCGACGAACTCCTGCACGGTGCGGACTAACCTGACCTCGTGACCGACTACCGGATCGAGCACGACACGATGGGCGAGGTCAGGGTGCCCATCGACGCACTGTGGCAGGCGCAGACCCAGCGGGCGATCGAAAACTTTCCCATCTCGGGACGGCCTATCGAGGCGTCTCAGGTTCGTGCCCTCGCGCTCATCAAGGGCGCCTGCGCCCAGGCGAATGCCGAGCTCGGTGTCTTGGACAGCGAGGTCGCGGAAGCGATCGTCGCGGCCGCAGGTGAAGTTGCCGACGGACGCCACGACGCCCAGTTCCCGGTTGACACCTTCCAGACCGGTTCTGGGACATCCAGCAACATGAACGCGAACGAGGTCATCGCGACGCTGGCGTCGCACCGGCTCGGCCGCGACGTCCACCCGAACGATCACGTCAACGCCAGCCAGTCGAGCAACGACGTCTTCCCGACGTCGCTGCACCTGGCCGCGACCGAGGCGACGCTGCGCGACCTGATCCCCGCACTCGAACACCTCGCCGCATCGCTCGAGCGCAAGGCCGCTGAGTTCGTCGATGCCGTGAAGTCCGGGCGCACGCATCTCATGGACGCCACGCCCGTCACCCTGGGGCAGGAGTTCGGTGGCTACGCCGCCCAGATCCGCAAGGGAATCGACCGGCTCCAGGCCGTGCTCCCCCGAGTCGCCGAGGTCCCCTTGGGTGGGACGGCCGTCGGAACTGGCATCAACACCCCGCCTGGGTTCTCGCAGCGCGTCATCGCACTTCTGGCCGAACAGACCGGCCTGCCGCTGACCGAGGCGACAGACCACTTCGAGGCGCAAGGCGCACGGGACGGACTCGTCGAGCTGTCCGGCCAGCTCCGCACGATCGCGGTCAGCCTGACGAAGATCTGCAACGACCTGCGCTGGATGAGTTCCGGACCTCGCACCGGCCTCGCCGAGATCCACCTGCCCGACCTGCAACCCGGATCGAGCATCATGCCGGGCAAGGTCAATCCGGTCCTGCCGGAAGCCACCCTCATGGTGGCCGCCCAGGTCATTGGCAATGACGCGACGATCGCGTGGGCCGGGGCGTCGGGCAACTTCGAGCTGAACGTGGCCATGCCGGTCATCGGCAGGAATCTGCTTGAGTCCATCCGGCTGCTGGCCAGCGTGTCGACGGTGCTTGCCGACCGAACGATCGACGGCATCACCGCCGACGCCGAGCGGATGCGCGAGTACGCCGAGTCCAGCCCGTCCGTCGTCACGCCACTGAATCGCTACATCGGCTACGAGAACGCCGCGGCGGTAGCCAAGAAGGCGGTCAAGGAACGCAAGACGATCCGCGAGGTCGTCCTCGAAGAGGGCTACGTCGACCGCGGCGACCTGACTCTGGCGGAACTCGATCGCGCCTTGGATGTCTTGGGCATGACGCACCCCTAGTACTGGCTTCGAGGCGCGAGTGCTGATCGAGCGAGCCGGCCAGTGCGGGCACCGCCCACGCTGATCTGGCGTGGGGGACGGTCGTGGACGCTCGTCCCAGCTCGCTTGGGCGTGGCCGGGCGCCTCGGGGCGACCGCCAGCCACGAACGAGTTCAGATGGCTTCGGCCGTCTCCAGGTCGAAGAAGTGCAGCGAGTCGCCGGCCACGGCCACCTTGATGGTGCTGCCGGTCTCCGCCGGAGTATCGGTGGAGAGCTGGGCGACGAAGAAGTTCTGGAACAAGTCGAACTCGAAGTCATCCTCGATGGCAGTCAGCTGTTCCTCGACTTCGGAGTCGATCTCGTAACCGAGGTAGACCGACTGCGTCTTGCCGCCCCATTCGACGTCGTCGACGCGGCCCTCGAACTCGATCGGACGCGTCAGCCGGTACGACTCGGCCTTGGATGCGTCGAAGCAGTGTTCCGGCCGGATACCGACGACGACGAGCTCACGCTCGCCGATACGGTCGGCCTGTTCGCCCGAGAGCCGCACGTCGCCGAACGGAAGGCTGAGCTTCGACCCGTCGACCCTCGCGGGCATCAGGTTCATCACCGGTGAGCCCATGAAGCCGGCGACGAACAAGTCGGCCGGGGTTTCGTAGATCTCTCGCGGCGAGCCCACCTGATGGACCCAGCCGAGGTTGATGACGGCCACGTGGTGAGCCAGCGTGGCGGCCTCCTCCGGCTGCGTCGTGGTGAAGATCGACGTGCGCTCGAGGTCGGTCTGCCATTGCACGGTGACCGACCGGACGTGCCCGCGAATGCGCGGCTCCTGCGCTGAGAAAGCGTCGTCGAACAGGTAGGCGGACGCGTCCCGGACGAGCGAACGGCCGAGGGCCGTGCGCTGTCGCTGCGCCTCGTCCAGCGTGGATGGCCGCTCGTCCAGCACGGGCTCCAGCGCCAGTAGGTCGGCGACCTCCTCCACGAGCGCGTCAACCTCATCCTCGGGCTGCTCACGCCGCAGCAGCGCGGCGAACGCCATGTTGTCGTAGGCGTCCAGGTGCGGGTGGAGCAGGTAGTCGGCGAAGACCATGGAGAGGTTGCGATCGCGCGGGCTCATGCGGCTTGCCACGGTGTCGGCGATCAGGACATCGCCTTCGGTCGGGTCTTCGAGCCCGACCAGGATGCGTAGCAACGTGGTCTTGCCGGCCCGTGGGGGCCCGCAGATGGCCAGGCGATCGCCGGATGACACAGCGAGTGAGACGTCGTCGAGCACCCGCGTCCCATCCAGCAGATCGAGCGTGATGTTCCGGAACTCGATGTCGGTCATCGGTACGTCCTTCCCAGCAGGAGCAGGATCTTCCGCGGCACAGCCAACAACACGACCAGCGACGGAAGCAACAACAGCAGAGCCAGCGCCATCACGGCGGAATCACCGGAGTCGCCGGCGTCTCCGGAGGCGAAGATCATCGTCGCCGGAAGGAGACGGGACGACTGGCTCGACATCATCACGGCACCCACAGCGAGGTCGTTCAGCGCGACGATGAACGTCATGAAGCCGGCCACCAGGATCCCCGGGCCGATGATCGGCACGACAAAGCGGCGGAACTCATCGCCGGTCGACGCACCTTCGACGCGGATGGCGTCGCGCAGCGTCCACGGCACGTCGCGCAGCACAGACACGCACAACCAGGTCGCCAGCGGAACGGTCAGCAGCAACATCGGGATGACAGCCGCTAGCCGGAAGCCGATCAGTCCGAACACGCGCAACTGCTCGGCGATCGCGCCCTGGAACACGATGAGCGGGGCCAGGATCAACGTGACGACGCCGAGGTAGATCCTTGATGCCAGCTTGCTGCGCTCGCGAATGAGCGTGCGTCCAGCCGGGATCGCGATGGCCAGTGAGATCAACGTCGCCACGAACGACACCAGGAACGAGTTCAAGAGCGCGCCGCGCAGATTGGCGTCCCCCAGTGCTTCGCCGAAAGCCGACCAGTCGAACCGCTGCGGCAGCATCGCAGTGGGCGTCCCGAGATTGGGCGCGACGGCAATGGTGAACATCCACAGCAGGGGCGCCAGCGTGAACACGATCATGAGCTCAAAACCGACGACGGACCAGACCGAGACTCGCCGCGGCGAGTCCGAGATGATGACGCCGACCGCGCCCGTCACCATCAGCACGACGGCCAAGGCGAGCCAGAGCGAGCGATCCGGGCCAACGACGCGCAAGATTCCATAGTTCGCCAGGACGAAGCCCAGAAGGAACGCGACGGCGGAGGCGGCAAGCCGGGAACGAACGGTGGGACTCACGGTGCGCACCTCATAGAGCTCTCCTCACTTGCATGAGGAGCGTCAGCAGCAGGCCAAGGCCCGCGGCCAACAAGATGAGCAGCAGCGCCATGGCCGCACCCAATCCGATCTCGAAGTCGGTGAACGACGTGGTCCAGACCAACTTCGAGGCCGTCGAGAGGTCGCCCAGTGAGTCGCCCGCGAGGAGCGGCGCCTCGATGGATCGTAGTGCGTCCAGCGAGCGGTACAGCGCTGCGACGGCGACGGCCGGCGCGACGGCAGGCAGCACGACGTGGGTGAGCCGTTGACGTGCGGTGGCCCCGTCGGCGATCGCCGCGTCGAGCAGCGATGGCTTGACCCGGCTGAGGCCGGCCAACAGGATCACCGTCGTGATGCCGGTTCCGCGCCAGACCTCGTGCGACAGCAGAGTGGCGAGCGCGGTCAGCTGACCACCGCCCGGCTGAACACGGAACCAAGATGGCGCGAACCCGTCGACCCAGCCGCTGCTCCACGCCGTCGCGACAGCCGCCGGCATGAGGACGAACGGCACGAGCAGGAGCACCTGGACCCATGGGCCGCCGTACGTGATACGCCGCAGTGTCCCGGCGAACGCGGCGCCAAGTAGCAGCTGGGCGAGAACCGCGACCGTGACGACCACCAAGGTCAACGCGACCGCGAGCCACCAGTCGCGCCCGTCGACGACGTCAATGAAGTTGCGAACGTGCGAAAACGTGCCGTCGTCTGGCGCGGTGAGCGATCGCTCGAACAGCGAGACCACAATGAGACGCAGGAGCGGCAGCAGGGTGAGAACGACGAGCACGCCGACGAGCGGGCCGAGGTAGACCCACGGGCTGCGTTCAACGCGGCCCGCTGGAGCATAAGAGCGCTTCCGCTGCCGACGGATCTTCTTCGGCCTGGGTGCAGCCTCGTCGTCGTCGGCATCGTAGTCGCTTTCAGCTTCGTCCTCGTCGGCGTCCTCGTCGAAGTCCTCGGCGTCGTCGTCTGTTTCAGGTTCGTCGTCGTTGGCGTCGGTTGCAGCCTCGTCGTCCTCGAAGTTCCTCGAAGTCCTCGACTTCGCCGTCGTCGTCGCCGGTGTCGTCCTCGTCGAAGTCGTCGGCTTCGTCGTCCGGAAACTCCTCCAGCTTCGCGTCCGGAAGCTCGTCCAGGGCCTCCTCGACAGCTTCGTCCAGCGAGCCGGACACGGACTCGTCCACCACGTCAGGCGCCTCGTCCTCTTTGCGGCCGTTCACGGAGTCCGTCATCGCAGCCCCCCGCTCACCAGACTGGCGACGGCGTCGGCCGATTCCTTGGGCGTGTGGCTGGGCGCCACGGCCGACAGCGGGGTCCAGGCCGAATCGATCGCCTTCTCGGCCAGGTGCCAGTATGGCGTGGACGGCACGTTCACCCCGCCGCGCGCGGCAGACAGCAAGGTCGAGGCGTAGGGGACGACGCGGCGGACATTGCCGTCTTGGTAAACCGACGAGCGCGCAGCTCCCCGGCCCGAGTTCACCATGATCTCCGCCTGCGCATCGGCAGACGTCAGGCACCTGACGGCCGCGAAAGCCGCCTTGCGGCTATCCGACGACGCCGGCACGGCCAACGCGGCCGCAGCCATCGGGGACTTGCTCAACCCGCCGATCACCGGGTAGCGCAGTGGTCGCATGTCGGCTGCAACGGCAACGACCTCGCGCGCTGTCCGCGCTGATGCCCGCGCCACCAGGAAAGCGCCGCGCGTCCCGGCAAACTCAGTCAGCGCGCGATCTGAAGGTCCGACGCCGAGGCCAGAGGCCATATAGAACTGAACGAGCCCGGCGGCAACCCGGCCGGCATCAGAGTTGAGACCCACCTTGGGCTTGCGCCCGGTACCGGTCATCACCTGACCGCCAGCCTCAGCAACGAGCCCGAGCACCCAGTCGCTGACACCAGTGCCGTCAGCGTTGTCGACCTGCACCGAGGCACGGATGCGGTCGGCGCCGGCCAGCAACGAGTCCCAGGAGACCGGCTTGCTCGTGTCGATGCCAGCCCGCTCGGCGGATGCGCCGCGGAACCACAGCAGTTGCGGATCGATCCACCACGGTACGGCGACCAGCTTGCCTCGGTACGTCGCTGCATCGGCCGCCGTCGAGACGATCCCGGCGTCCGACCTCAGGTCCTCCGGCAGCGGTGCGAGGAACTTCGCGGCACCGAATTCGGCTGTCAGGGCCGAATCCAACGTGAGAATGTCGATGTCTTCATCGCCCGCCGACAGCCGGCGAACAAGATCTGCGCGCCGTTCCCTGAGCAGAGGCGGCAGGACGTGAACCTCGATGCGGTAGCCGCCAGCGACGTCGCTACACCGTTGGGCCAAAGCCTCTTCACCGACGCGATCGGGCAGCGTCCACCACGTCAGCGTCTTGGTCTTGCTACCCCCGCATCCGGCCAGCGATGCAGCGAGAGAAAGTGCGAGAACAAATTGGACGAAATGCCGCGTTCTCACCGGCGCAACTTTGCCACATCGGTGGTGCTCGGAACCCCTGTTCAGAGCGCTACGTCCTCCAACATTTCGGTAACGAGCGCCGCAATCGGTGAACGCTCAGACCGGGTGAGGGTCACGTGGGCGAAAAGTGGGTGCCCCTTGAGCCGCTCGACGACTGCTACGACGCCGTCATGGCGCCCCACCCGCAAGTTGTCGCGCTGTGCGACATCGTGCGTGAGCACCACCTTGGAGTTGGCTCCGATGCGGGACAAGACAGTAAGAAGCACGTTGCGCTCCAAAGATTGCGCCTCGTCGACGATGACGAACGCGTCATGCAGCGAACGGCCGCGGATGTGCGTAAGCGGGAGGACTTCGAGCATGCCGCGATCGAGGATCTCCTCGATGACCGGTGCCGTCGTTACGGCGCCCAGTGTGTCGAACACGGCCTGCGCCCACGGCCCCATCTTCTCCGACTCGCTGCCGGGGAGATAGCCAAGCTCCTGGCCGCCGACCGCGTACAGCGGGCGGAAGACCACCACCTTGCGATGGTGTCCACGCTCCATGACCGCCTCCAGGCCGGCGCAGATGGCCAAGGCCGACTTGCCGGTTCCGGCGCGGCCACCCAACGACACGATGCCGATTTCGGGGTCGAGCAGGAGGTCAAGCGCCACCCGCTGCTCGGCGGAGCGGCCGTGGATGCCGAAAGCGTCGCGATCGCCGCGGACGAGCTGGACCTGCTTGTCGGCGGTGACCCGGCCGAGTCCGCTCCCTTTGTCCGAAATGAGCACGAGTCCGGTGTGGCACGGGAGGTCGCGCGCTTCGGCGAGGTCGAGGGTGCCGGACTCGTACAGCTCGTCCAGGTCGACGCTCTCCACCTCGACCTCGGCCATGCCGGTCCAGCCGGACTCGACCGGAAGCTCGGCTCGAGGCTCTTCAGCGCTGAGCCCGACGGCAGACGCCTTGACCCGCATCGGCAGGTCCTTGGAGACCAAGGTGACGTTGTGCCCCTCGTTGGCCAGGTTGCGTGCGACCGACAGGATGCGGGTGTCGTTGTCGCCGAGTCGGAAGCCGGCTGGCAGCGATGACGCGTCGGTGTGGTTCAGCTCGACCCGAAGTGTGCCGCCGACCTGCCCGACCGGCAGCGGCGCGTCGAGCGTTCCGTGCTTGATCCGCAGGTCGTCGAGGAATCGCAGCGCGGTGCGGGCGAAATAACCGAGTTCGGGGTGGTGTCGCTTCGCCTCCAACTCCGTGATGACGACGACGGGGATGACGACCTCATGCTCTGCAAACCGCGACATAGCGGCCGGGTCGGCCAAAAGAACGCTGGTGTCGAGAACGTAGGTGCGTGGAGCTGCTGTGGTCTTCACCGGCACGGAGATCTCCTCGGTGGCCCGCGCGCGCCCTGCGCGAGCCCAGGGTCAGTCGTTCTGGCAGACGGGGAGGCGGGGCTCAGGGGCGAGCTTCAACACACCTCGAAACTACGACCGCGCGCAACCGAAACGCGCCTGCGACACGCAGGGACATGAAACGTTTACCCGAGCTAGATCCGCAAGGCTCTCCGAGCGATCCGGCTAGTGGGGGTACCTCCCGCGCTGATCTGGCGTGGGGGACGGTCGCGTACGCGCCAGAAAGATCGCTTGGGCGTCGGCGATCGCCGCCAGGCGACCGTCGCCGACCATCGGCTACCGTCCAAAACGACGCTGCCGCGCCGCGTACGACCGGAAGGCACGCAGCAGATCAACCTTGCGAAAGGCCGGCCACAAGACGTCACTGAAGTAGAACTCAGAGTGGACGCTCTGCCAGAGCAGGAACCCGGAAAGCCGCTGCTCACCGGAGGTGCGAATGACAAGATCGGGGTCGGGCTGGCCCTTGGTGTAGAGGTATTCGGCGATGTCGTCGACCTCGAGGGTGTGAGCCACATCCTCAAGCTCCAGACCTTCGGCCGCCTTCTCCAGCAGCAGCGAGCGGATCGCGTCAGTTAGCTCCTGACGTCCGCCGTACCCGACGCAGACGTTGACCCGCATGGCGGTGTTGTCGACGGTGCGTCCGGAGGCCTCCTTGAGCCGGATCACCGACTCAGCCGGCAGAAGTTCGAGGCTGCCCATGAGCGTCAGGCGCCAGCGTCCGTCGTCGGCCAAGCGGTCGACCAGGGTTTCGACGGCGCCGAGAATGCTCGCCAACTCCCCCGGTGGACGCTGCAGATTGTCGGTGGACAGGACCCAGAATGTGACCGTCCCGACACCCAGGTCGTGGCACCAACCGAGGAACTCGTCGACCTTCGCCGCGCCCGCCGCGTAGCCCTTCGTCAGGTCGGTTCCGGCGTCCTTGGCCCACCGGCGGTTGCCGTCGACGATGGCGCCGACGTGCTTGCGGCATCTGCTCGGGACGGAGTTCGTGCGCCAGCCGCCGCTCGTACGCGCCGTAGAGCAGTCCTCCGAAACCCATGGGGGTAATCTCACCACATGTCGACCTACTCGTCCCGACGCGCTGCGGGAAGCGGTCGACGGATCTGAAGCCGAAGCTTCGCGGCTGGCTGCACGCCGCGATCGCGCCGTTGGCGTTCTTCTCATTCCTGGTGCTGCTCGTCCTGGCGGAGAGCGTGCGTGTCCGGGCCGGCGCCGCCGTGTTCATGTTCTCCGCCGTGCTCCTCTTCGGCGTGAGCGCCGTCTACCACACCGGACGCTGGGGCGAACGCGCCAAGACAATCTGGAAGCGGTTCGACCACGCCAGCATTTTCATTCTCATCGCAGGCTCGTACACGCCGTTCGCCCTCCTGCTGCTGGCGCCGACGCACGCCGCGATCATGCTGACGCTGGTCTGGGGCGGAGCCCTGCTCGGGGTGATCTTCCGCATCTTCTGGGTGACCGCGCCGCGCTGGCTCTATGTGCCGCTGTACCTGCTTCTAGGCTGGGCCGCAATCATCTACGCAGGCGAGTTCGTACGGCGATCGCCGACCGACGTCCTGGTGCTCATGATCGTCGGCGGCGGCCTCTACTCGATCGGCGCGTTGGTCTATGGGTTCAAGTGGCCGAATCCATCGCCGCGCTGGTTCGGCTTCCACGAGGTGTTCCACGCCCTGACCATCGCGGCCTTCGTCGTGCACTACATCGGCATCAGCCTGCTGGCATACCGAGATTTCGTGGTTCCGTAACCGGCAGCTCGCAGACGAAGTCACGGCAGACGTAGGCGGCCGGCTTGCCGTCGATCTCGGTGCGGTCGCGGAAGAGCGGGATGTCCAGGCCAGGCTCGCCGGCGATGACGACGGCGCTTCCGCAGAGCCAGCGCGGCTCGCTGCAGTTCGCGTCGCGCCGGCCCATCAGGGCCGACGACCGCCACCTCGATCGGTCCGGCCACCATCGCCTCGGCTGCAGCCATCGACCAGCCGGCGAAGCGCGGCGCCCGTTCGATCAGCGTCGAGAGGCGGCCGAGTGCAGCTTCGGCCGCTTCGCGGTACGGCCGTTCGCCGGTTACCGCGGCGAAGGTGACCAGGGCATGCAGCAGCGCGGACGCACCCGAGGGGTGCGCGTTGTCCGACGGATCCTGGGGGCGGATGACGAGAGTCTCGGCGTCGTCGGCGGTGTCGAAGAACCCGCCCTCACCGTCGGCGAAGTGGTCAAGAGCGCGATCCAGGACACTGCGGGCGCGGCCGAGCCAAACGGCGTCGCCGGTGATGCCAAGGACGGCGAGGAACGCCTCGGCGACGCACCCGTGGTCCTCCAAGACCGCGGCAGATCGGCCGGCAACGCCGTCACGGGACGTCCGCACGAACGCGTCCCCGCCGGCACGTGGACGGTCACCAACAACTCGGCGGCAGCGACGGCGGCCTCGGCGTAGCGCGGTTCGTCGAGAGCAACGGATGCCTCAGCGAGCGCCGTGATGGCCAAGCCGTTCCACGCCGCCACGATCTTGTCGTCACGGGCCGGCCGCGTCGCGCGTGGCGCGGGCGTCGAGCAACTGGCGCGCGCGCCTTCGCCCAGCGTTCCGGGTCGACAGGATCAGCCGGGAGCTGCAGCGTCGAGTACCCACGCTCGAACGTTCCCTCGGGCGTGACCGCAGAGAACGTCTGCTGCCCACGGACCATCGTCGGCGCCGAGCACGTCGATCAACTGGTCCGGGTTCCAGACGTAGAAGGTGCCCTCGTCGACGTCCCCCTTCTCATTGGCGCTGTCGGCGTCCAGCGCCGAAGCGAATCCACCTTCAGACGTCGCCAACTCGGCCAGCAGGAAGTCGGCCGTCTCGCGGGCGATCCGTTCAGACTGAGTCGGCTTGGGTGGGCTCGCTGGCCGTCGCCACATGGAGGTAGAACCGCAGGAGCTGGGCGTTGTCGTAGAGCATCTTCTCGAAGTGCGGGACCCGCCAGAATCGGTCGACGCTGTAACGGGCGAACCCGCCGCCGAGTTGGTCGTAGATCCCACCTCGTGCCATCGAGTCGGCCGTGCGACGTGCCATCGCGATGGCGCGTTCGTCGCCGGTCCGCGCGTACTGCCGGAGCATGAACTCCAGCACCATCGTCGGAGGGAACTTGGGCGAACCACCGAATCCACCGGCGGTGCCGTCGAACTGCGTCGCGAGGAGTTCGACGGCCGCGTCGAGCGCTGCGGCGTCAACCGGCGTCGACGAGATCGCCGACTTGGTGCGCAAGTGTTCGACCGCCTCGCGACTGGCGCCGAGTACGTCGCTACGCCGCGTCCGCCACGCTTCGGCAAGGGCCTGCAACATCTGGGTGAAGGCGGGCATTCCCTGCCGGGGTTCCGGCGGGAAATATGTCCCAGCGAAAAAGGGCTCGCCGTCTGGCGTCAACACACACGTCATCGGCCAGCCGCCGTGACCGGTCATCGCCTGGGTGGCCTGCATGTAGACGGCGTCGACATCCGGGCGCTCTTCGCGGTCGACCTTCACGTTCACGAAGTGGTCGTTCATGTAGGCCGCGGTGACCGGGTCCTCGAACGACTCGTGCGCCATGACGTGGCACCAGTGGCAGGCGGCATATCCGACGCTGAGCAGGATCGGTCGATCCAGCGACTTCGCGAGCGCGAACGCCTCCTCGCCCCACTCGTACCAGTCCACTGGATTGTCGGCGTGCTGAAGCAGATACGGACTGGTCGACTCGCCGAGGCGGTTGGGCATGCGTCAGTCGCCCTCGTCCGCTCCCTCGCCCTCCCAGGGCTCGCGGGCTCGGTTGGCGTGCTTGAGGAACGAACGAACCAGGAAGACCATTGCGAGGAAGAGGACTCCGACGACGATCAGTGCCGTGAAGCCCGGTTCGGCGTTCCGCCAATCGATCGGGGGGTTGGCCGCGGACAGGAGCTCGATCACATGGCCAGCCTAACGGGGGTCAGAATGAGGCCATGTCGGATCTGGACGCACGGTACGGACGACGAGCACGGCGACGCTGGGTCTGGCCGGTGGTCGCCGTCATCGGCATCGCCGCCACAGTCGCATGGGCGGCGTGGGTAGCTTTCCAGCCACGACCGGTCAACGCAGTCCTCTGGGGCTACGAAGTGCTGGATGACCATCGCGTTCAGGTGACGCTCGACCTCCACCGGCCAGACCCGCTCGCAGTCGAGTGCACCGTCTTCGCGCAGGCCCAGGATCACTCCCTCGTCGGTGAGCGAACCATCACCGTGCCGCCCGGCACGACGGAGAACACCCGGGTCAAGACCACCATCACGACCGAGCGACGTGCGGTGAACGGAGTGCTACGGGGCTGTCGTCCACTCACCTGACTTGTTAGGCTTGGTGTTTCGCCCCGGGTGGAATCACCTGGGGTGAGCCACGTTTTTTTGCCCCATGTTGTGAGGAGCAGCCATGACGCAGGACGTATCGCCCGCCGAGGCCATCTGGGTCACGCAGGAGGCTTACGAGCGCCTGCAGGAGGAACTCGACCACCTACGTGGCGAGGTTCGATCCGGCATCACCTCGAAGATTGCCCAGGCCCGCGATGAGGGTGATCTGAGCGAGAACGGCGGCTACCACGCTGCGCGCGAGGAACAGGGCAAGAACGAAGCCCGCATCCGCCAGCTGGAGGACCGCCTGCGACGTGCCCAGATCGGCGAGAAGCCGGCCGACGACGGGCTCGTCGAGGCCGGGATGAAGGTGACGATCCGCTTCGCGGGAGACTCCGACACCGAGACGTTCCTGTTGGGCTCACGCGAGCTGCTTTCGCTGGACAGCGCCGTGGACCTCGACATCTACTCCCCCACCTCACCGCTCGGCGCGGCCATCAGCGGCAAGAGCGTCGGCGACAAGGCGTCATACGAGACCCCCACCGGAAAGACCATCACGGTCGAGATCGTCGACGCCGTCCCGTTCTAGTCGCGCGCCGGGTCGGCGCACACTCGCGGTGACCGCGGCTTTCACGGCCCGATTTGAAGTGTTGGTGCGGGTTTCCCCGGTCGAAACCCGTACTAGGTCTTCAAATCGATTCCGCGACGTGCGGTCGCGAGCGGGAACGGTGCACCCACGAGCGGGCAAGGGCAGGCGCTAAGCGCCGCCGATCGGGGCGGCATCTTCGGGTGCGGCTTGGAACTCCTTGGCATCCTCGGCCAGGTGACGGACGACGCCGTTGAGACAAGCCGCCAGCGGCACCGCGATGAGGGCTCCGACGATGCCGGCCATCACGACACCGGCAGCGATCGCGATGATGATCGCCAGCGGGTGAAGCCGGACGAACCTGCCCATGAGGAACGGCTGCAGAACGTGCGATTCGGTCTGCTGGACGATCACCACCGCCGCCAGCATGAACAGCGCCACCCACGGTCCCTGGGCCACCAGTGCCACGAGCACCGCCACTGACCCGGCGATCAGCGCACCGATGATGGGGATGAAGGCACCCAGGAACACGAGCACACCAATGGCGAAGGTGAGCGGGACACCCAGTATCCACGCCGCCAGCATGACGCCAAGCGCGTCAGTGAGTGCGACCACGACGGTGGCCCGGACGAAAGCGGTCAACGAATTCCACGCTGTGTGCCCCGAGGAGTTGACCCGCTCCCGCGACGTGCTCGGGAAGAGCACCACGATCCAGCTCCAGATCCGGTCGCCTTCGTAAAGGAAAAAGAACGTCGCGAACAGCGTGATGAAGAAGCCGGCGACGATGTGGCCGATCCGGAGCCCGACCTCCGTCACCCGGGTCACGATCGAGGTGTCGCTGGACGAGATGGCCGCCTTGGCCTGGTCGATCCAGGTCTGTAGCTGCGCATCGCTGAGGCCGAGCGGCCCGGTGCGGGCCCACTCCTGCAGCTGTGAGATGCCCGCGATGACGCTGGCCTTCAAGTCGTCCAGCTGGCTGGCCAGCTGCTGGCCGACCAGCGTCAGCAGGCCGAACAGAACAGTGAAGATGGCGACCACGACGATGAACGTCGCGATGAGCCGCGGCACCCTGTGGCGACTCAGCCAATTCACCGCGCCAGCCGTCAGCGCTGTGAGGAGCACGGCGACTGCAATCGGGACCGTGACGTCGGAGAAGTATCGGAGCAACCAGATGCCCAGCGCGCTGGCGCTGGCTATGAGGAGGAGCCGCCATGACCACCCGGCGGCGATGTCGATCCCTGCCGGAATGTAGCTGGGCCGCTTGCTGGTCACGCCCCGAAGCCTACGGGCGATTGAGCCGAGAGGCATGCGGGCGTGCCCGCAATGTCCGAGGCGGGAACAAGCCCACGATTCTGCACGTTCTTTCCAGCGTGGCCAACCTTGAGGAAGGATCACCAGCATGGGCTTTTTCGGCACTGACAAGAGCAACCTTCCGGATGCCGGTTCGGCACTGAAGGGTCGCCCTGATCGCCCCTTCTCGCTCGGCGCGCGTCACCTTGTCCTCGGTAACCCGGTCGAGTCCGACGCACCGGCCGGTTTCGAGGTAGCGGTGTTCGGGCTCGGCTGCTTCTGGGGCGAGGAGAAGACGTTCTGGGAGATTCCCGGCGTGTGGTCCACCTCCGTGGGGTACGCCGGCGGCGTCACGCCGAACCCGACCTACGAAGAGGTGTGTACCGGCCGAACCGGCCATGCCGAGGTCGTCCGCATCGTCTTCGACCCCAGCGTCCTTACCTACCGGGACCTCCTGCAGACGTTCTGGGAGAACCACGACCCGACCCAGGGCATGCGCCAGGGCAACGATCGCGGCAGCCAATACCGCTCGATCATCCTGACGACGACGCCCGAACAGCAGGCTGAGGCCGAGGCGTCGCGAGATCACTACCAGCAGCAGATGACCGTGGCCGGGTACGGCACGATCACCACCTCGATCAAGCCGCTGGACGCGTACTACTACGCCGAGGACTACCACCAGCAGTACCTGTTCAAGAATCCCTACGGGTATTGCCCGCTGCACGCCACCGGAGTCAGGTACGACATCTGAGGCCGCGCCGCTCCTGATCAGGCGTGCTTGTCGTCCGACTGCTCGACAGGCTGCGCCGACCAGCTCGGCGGCTCGTCCTCGCCTAGTTCCTCATCGTGCTCGGCATCCTCGGCAGTGGGATGGATGCGGCCGGGAGCATGGTGGACCGGTGCGTAGACGGCGTACAGCTGCAGCGGCTCGTCGCCAATGTTCGTGACGTTGTGCCACGTCCCTGCCGGGACGAGGATTGCCCACCCGTCCTCCACCTCTCGGTCGAAGTCGAGCTGGGTCTTCGTGGGGCCCATCTGGACCCGACCGCGCCCAGCATCGAGCCTGAGAAACTGGTCGGTTTCCGGGTGAGCCTCCAAGCCGACGTCCTTGCCTACCGGGATCGACATGAGCGTCAGTTGGAGATATTTGCCAGTCCAGGCGACAGCCCGGTAGTTGGCGTTGTCAAGCGTCGCCTCTTCGAGGTTGAAGCTCTGGGGCTCGGGGCCGATGTCTATTATGGTCATTCCCCCATCTAACGACATGGGGATTGCAGTTCGCTTCGGGCTCTCTGCGCGAGAAGTTCGTCGATCCGGTCACCCATGCGGCGCGTGTCGAATTGGTCTTGCGGAGTGGCCCATGGTCGAGATGCTAGGCCGAGGCCGCCGGTTGAATCGCGTGATGCCGGTGGAAGACGTTGTCGGGATCGAACTCGGCCTTGACCGCTGCGAGCCGCGCGTAATTCTCCTCGCCGTAACTCGCGCGCACCTGATCGTCGGCCGCATCCGCGACGAAGTTGAGATACACCGAGCCGATGTCGTACGGCTTCAACGCCGCGACGGAGCCGCGCACCCAGGCCTTCCCGCGCTCGTCGTCGCTCGGAGAGTCCCAAAGGCCGAACGGGTGCACGACCCACGACGCCGAGCGGTGCGTCATCGGCCAGTCCGTGGCTCGGGCGGCGACCGCATCGCCCCACGGAATCAACAGATGCTGGGAAGGCGAGGGCACGATCATGTCCTCCCCCTGGCCGCAGAAGAGGTCAAGAACCTCATCCGGCAGGGAAGCAAGATGCGAGGCCGACCAATAGTTCCGGAATCCGGGAGGGTCGTCGATGGCGCACTGGATGTCCGCATATGGCAACTCGGCAGTCAGCCCACCTTGGGGCTCCAAGGCGTAGATCGGTGCCAGCGCATCGCGGAGCTCCGCCTCCGTCCCGGCGAACACTCCGAGCGCGGCGACCGCGCGTTCGCCCTGGAGGTGCTCCGGGACGAACGGCTCCGGCGGACCGGTCAGGTAAGCCACTCCTCCGCCGAGCCGAGTCGGCGCGCCACCCTCGATGAGGCTCCGATAGGTGCGCGCAAGCTCCGGGCCCACATCCGACGGCCAAAGCAGGAGCGCCAGAGTCGAGGCAGGCAATGGGTGGAGCCGGAAGACCAGGCGGGTGGCAATCCCGAAGTTGCCGCTACCCCCATGCAACGCCCAGAACAGTTCGCTGTTCTCGCCCTCTGATGCCGTCACCACGCGGCCGTCAGTGGTTACGAGTTCGACCTCGATCAGGTTGTCGCATGCAAGTCCCCACTCCCGTTCGAACCAGCCTGACCCACCGCCCAATGTCAGTCCGGCCACACCCGTGGACGAGACCCGGCCACCAGTCGTGGCAAGCCCGTACGGTTGCGTGGCCCGGTCGAAGTCACTCCAGGTCGCGCCGCCACCCACTGTGGCGGTCCGCGCGTCGGGATCGACCTCAACGCCGTTCATGCGACGCATGTCGATGACCAAGCCACCGTCCACGCTGCTCGCGCCGGCGACGCTGTGGCCGCCGGATCTAACGGCGACCTCGAGACCCGTAGCCGCCGCATGCGCCAATGCGGCTAGGACGTCGTCCGTCGACTCGCACTGCGCGATGAGGGCAGGACGCCGGTCGATCATCGCGTTGAAAATCGCTCGGGCGTCGTCGTAGCCGTCGTCGCCGTCGTGGAGGAGTGAACCTCCGAAGTTGTCAATCGTGCTCATCAGGACTCCCCAGGATCGACACAATCGGTCCCCGACGCCTCGAAACTACTCCCCGACACGGATCTCCCACGGACCGCTCCCGGTGCACTAGCCTCACGGAACATGGAGTGGCTCAGCGGGTTCGACATGACCGCGTGGGACACCCATGACTGGATCACCTTTGCGACCATCCCTTTATTCACCGGAGTTGTCGGCTGGCTGATCAACTGGTCAGGCCTATGGATGCTGTTCAGCCCGTTGCGCTTTTACGGTTTCACTGTCCCCGGAATGCGCGAGCTAGCCACGATCATGCCGCGCAAATTGCAAGAGGTACCCGGGTGGCCCGAGGGGAAGGTCGGGTGGCAGGGCATCGTTCCGGCGCGCGCGGCGAAGATGGGCAGCATCGCCGTGGACAAGGTGATTGCCAAGCTCGGGACGCCGGCGGATTTCTATCAGCAACTCGAGCCCGAACGAATCGCCGAGCACATCGTCGACGTCTTCCGTCCGGACCTGCCTGAACTTGTCGATCAGGTCATGAACCGCGAGCAGCCCCGGCTGTGGCGCGATCTTCCGCGACCCGTACGGCAGGCGGTGATCGACCGAGTCGATGCTCAACTGCCGAGCGTCGTCACTCAGATCACCCAGGACATCGGGGTGCACATCGATCAACTGCTCGACCCGAAGATCTTGGTGATCGACCACTTCAAGCAGAACCCCGACCTGGTGGTCCGGTCATTCCGGGATGTCGGCAAGCGCGAACTCGACCTCATGGTCGCCTTTGGTTTCATCTTCGGATTCCTGCTCGGAATTCCGGTCGCACTGATTGACGTGGCCTTCCACCAATGGTGGCTCCTACCCATCCTTGGGGTCTTCGTGGGATGGACGACGAACCTGCTGGGCATGCAGTTGATCTTCGAGCCGGCGCAGCCCAAGCGAATCCTGGGCGTCAAGATCCAAGGCCTGTTTCTCCGCCGACAAGACGAATGTGCCGAGGACTATGCGCGACTCATCGCCGACGAGGTGATCACACTCGAACGGATCGGGGACTTCCTCGTCGACGGCCCACGGGGTGATCGCACCCGACAGATGCTTGCGACGGCGCTACGTCCCGCCATTGAGAAGGCGGCCGGCCCATTGCGTGGCGCCGTGCGCGTGGCACTGGGCGCCAACCGCTTCGCGAGCATCCGCGACGCGTTCGCGGAGGAGTCAGTCGAGCGCACGATCACGCCGTTCCGGGATGCTGCATTCAGTCGGCAACAGGCTGACAGAATGCAGGCGTTGGTCGCACGTCGTACCAAGGAACTGCCGCCAGAGGACTTCGTCGAGATGATGCGCGCGGCCGTGAAGGAGGACGAATGGATGCTCTACGCGCATGGAGCGATCATGGGTGCCGCCGGAAGCTTCCTGCACCTGGCCGTGTTCACCTGGAACGTGTTCGGGATCTTCTGACATGGCGGACGACGTGAACTCAGACCGCAGCTTGGACAACGACGGGCTGCCCCGCCTGCCGGCATACGAACCGTTTGCGGCCGATTCGGTACCGGGCTTGGCCCGTATCGCTGCCCTGGCGGCGTGGCACACCGGCCAATGGGGTGTGAAGACCACGGTGCGCAACTGGGCACGAGTCGGGCGCGCGGCAACGGACCGCAAGGAGGCCGCGGCGTTGGTCCGCGACGTCGGCGGCTATGTGGGCGTGCTCGGCGAGCTGGCCCGCCAGGTGGCTGACGGTCGATCGATTGGATCGGCGCTTCTCGAAGCCGGCGAGGCGTTGGGTGGCGAATCCGAACGGTGGCTCGACAACCCGATCGATTCGGCTGTCGCCGGCGGCCGCAACTTCCTACGACCAGCGGCCGCCCTGCGCGACCGAGGCACTCACCTGCTGGAACGGTCGCGCGACGTGTGGAGCGTGGAGACCCGGCACCCGGCCTACGACCGCATCCTCGACGAACTCGCACCGGACGAGGCACGAATTCTGGTGATGCTGCTCCAGAACGGGCCCCAGCCCACCGTCGACGTACGCACCGGTGGCCCACTCGCCACGGTCAGTAGCCAATTGCTCGCCAAAGGCCTGAACATGCTGGGTCCGAGGGCCGGCGTCCGGTACCTCGATCAGGTTCCGTCCTACGTGAACAACCTCGACCGGCTCGGACTGATTTGGCTGTCCCGCGAATCAGTCAGCGAGCATCAGGAGTACCAGGTGCTTGAGGCGCAACCCGACGTGCTGGCAGCACTCAAATCCGTGAGATTCGCCAAGGTGGTTCGCCGAAGCATCCACCTCACTCCGTTTGGTGCAGAGTTCGTACGGCTTGCGTTGGTCGACGAATCCACCGCGGCAGATCAGCACCTTCCCGAGCACGGCGCTCCGACGCCGGGCGAAACCACCTGAGGGACGCGAGGTTGCCCTCGCGCCGCTCAGGCTCGTGCGGTCACCGCCAGACGAGGGCCTGGGTAAATGCAACCTCGACCACTGCGCCGACCGGCAGGCCGGCACGCTTGGTGTCAAGCACGATCTCCAAGCCAACCGTTCGCTGACCGTGGTACCGGGCGCCACTGGGATCCTCCTGAATGGCCTTGATCTGCTTGTTGATCGTCACCGTACCGAGGTTGGCCACGTTGATCTTCGTGTTGGGTCCTACGTCGACCGGGATCTTCTGGCCCGCAATCGTCAGGCTGACAAACGTCGTCCCGCCATCCACCGTGCCCTCGACCTCGTCCCCATCCTGGGTGACCGCGGCCTCCGAGTGCGTGGCGAGCGACTTGGCCGAGATGAGCCCGTTGAACAGGTTCACGGTGGCGACGGAGGCTTCCTCCTTGGACTGCGACAACGCGTCAGTGCGGATGCCATTCTGCTGGGTGTAGATGGCACCCAGGCTAAGGACGCCTTGCAGGTAGGCCTTCGCGGTGGCGTTGCTCTCGTCCCTGCCGTCCGTGCCGAGCGTCGGCATGTCGACCTGCGCGAATCGGCCGGTTTCGGCCTCGATCTCGTCACCGGCGTTCGCGTAGACGTACGCACCGTATGCGCTTCCCTGCAGGGGGAAGCCCGGCTTCGAGTTGTCGAATCCCGGCTGAAGGAGCTGCACGACCGGGTTGATGGCGACGGTGGCACCAGCGGAGGTGCCATTGCGTGGGCCGAGCAGTGTCACGCGCAGGCCAGCACCGACGATAGCTGCGGATTCGTCGTTCGCCGCCGTGTCCTGCTGGTTGAGCGTGATGCTCAGCACACCGGGAATGGTGATGCCGGTGTTCGGGTCGACCCCGCCCTTGTAGGCCTTCCCCTGAATGGTCAGGCCCAACACGTCAGTCGTCATCTTGGTCGTCGGCGCTGCGCTGTCGGCGTCGATGGTCGCCGTCGTTTCGATCGCAGAGATCTTGATCGCACCACCGAACAGCGACACACCGGTGGTCTTGGCGTGCGAGACGAGCGTGACACCACCCGTGGACGAGTTCGTGGTCGCTGAGACGTCGGTCTCGGCGACGCCTGCAGCGAGCACGGTGCCGACCCTCGCCGAAGCGATCTTGTTCTTGTCGGTGGCACTGACGTATCCGAAGATCTGCGACGGGGCCGTCGGCTCGGACTGCACGGCGACGCCGAGCGCCCTCACCTGCGTCGCACCTGCGTAGACGTTGTAGACGTACTTCGGCGTTACCGCGTTCGCGGGAGCGCAGACGGCGAGTATGGCCGCGGACGCGGCGAGCACAGCAGTGCCGGCTCGGAAGAATGATCGCTTCATGGATTGACCTCGAATAGTGGGGGGCTCGTCGTTCTTCAACGCCCCTGAGGAGGGTGGTTGCCCGATCAACCGGCTCGAGAACTGTGAGTCGGTTTGAGTATGACAACAAAAGGCATGGATTTGTCACGTTTTCGCATGACATCCGAACTAATTTCGTGTGGCGGCCGTCACTAAACTTGGCTTGGCGCGGCGCGTCAGAAGCGGCCGGGCACCGGGTGGTCGAGTGCGTTCGGCAGGCCGGCCTTGTAAAGCGTCGCATCGACCTGCTGGAGCGGGGCCATCGCCGGGTTCTTCCAGAGCTTGAACATCGCCGCCGGAGTGGCACTCGACCCGGCGGCAGCCAAGATCGCGTTGGCCGCGGCACGACCAGACTCTCCGGCGCCCTCCATCGTCGCCAGGTCGATGTTCGTGCGGACGAAGTCGCCGGCGAAGAACAGGTTCGGGACCTTCGTTGACGCGTTCGGCCGGTCTTTCCACGAGCCGACCGTGTTGACCAGCAGCGGGGTGGCGTTGGTGTTGCGCCCGAGCGAAGCGTTCCAATGAATGCCGGGGTCGAGGAACCACGAGTGGATCACCGAGCTCGGGATCAGGTCGCCAAACGTGTGGTGCCGCCGGATCTGTGTCAACACCTCCGTGGCCACCTCGCGGGGGAACATCGCTTGGCCGGCTTGCCGTACACGACGCCCGGCGCATCCCAATTCGAGATGTCAACGCTCAGGCAGTCCTTGACCGAACCATCGCCGTAGGTGCGATCGAACTCGACCTCCGACCAGAACTGCGCCTGCGTGAGCGCGGTGAGCGCCCACGGTGAGTCGATGAACGTGATGTGGCCCTTGACCAGGCTGATCTTCTCGCGGAGGAAAACCTGGATGCCGGTCATCCAGTCGGTCTTCAACCGGCTCAGGCCGGCCAGCGCCGGGTCGATCTTGCGGATGTCGGACGACACATACTTGCGGGCCTGCTCGACCGGCATCGCGCTGACGAACCAGTCGGCGGTCACGCGCGTCTTGTTGCCGGCCCCGTCCTGGACCCACGCTGCCGCGATCCGACCACCCGAAACCTCATAGCGGGCCAGTCGGCGGCCACCGACGAACGTGACCCCCAGCGCCTTGAGCTTGCGGTACCAGGGATTAATCCACGCTTCGTTCGTCGGCAGGTCGAGGACGCGGTCGATCTGGCCGTCAGCTCCTTGGCCGGCCAGGGTGTGGACGAAGGCCTCACCCATGGTGCCGATGGTGCGCGTGCTCGCCACGGTCTCCTTGGCGGCGACGAGGTTGCGGGTAAGTCCGGCGGCGAGCACCTTCTGATAGTCCGATGAGCGTGTCGCCGCACCAACGAAGTCCCACCAGGAGACGTTCTCCCACTGGCCGAACCGGCGCGCGTCGGAACTGGTGATGAAAACCAGGAGCCGCTCTACGAAGTAGGTGAGTTCGTCCGGGGGGACGTTCTGCCCGTTCAAGTTCTCCAGTAAGTACTTCCGCAGTCCGACGAGCGTCAGCAGTGCCTGCGGGTCGGGGCCGATTCCGAAGATGAAGGCATCCAGGTGCGGCTCTGTGCGCAGGAACTTCCCACCCTGAGCCGCGACCAGGTTGTCCCACACGCCGTTCTCATTGCCGCCGAACGGCGTCCGGCGCATCGAGTCGGGAATGTGGTGGTAGAAGCCGGGAAAGAACCGGAAACCGTGCTCACCGGGCAGCGGCTTGCGGCCGCCCGTGCCGGTCTTCGGCACGTTGATGCTGCGCGCCTTGCCGCCCCATGCAGTGGGCTCGAAGACGGTGACCGAGAAACCGCGTTCGGCCAACTCGTGCGCGACGGTCATACCGGCCGGCCCCCCGCCGAACACCGCAACACGTCGTCCGGGAGTGGCCGCGAAGGCCGGCAGCGGGAGGCCACCGGTCAACGTTGCGGCTCCGGCCGTCGCCGCCCCCACCTTCAGGACTGAACGGCGAGAGACCGCCTGCACTTGTTCAGACACGCGAACCCTCCGAACTGTGCCCGGCACCCACCCTTGAGCACCGTCGGATGGAGAGCACCCTAGGAGCGCAGTTGACCGCCTGTCAACAACGACCGAGCAGATCGGCGATCAGGAACCGCCGAGCGCCCCCGCCCGACCGACCTTCTTGCCGAGCAGCCCGTCTACCGAGTACTTGCCCGCACCGAAGACGGCCAGCAGCAGAGTCCCGACACCGAGCGCCACGACGAGCTCGTAGCCGCCTTCCCCGACGACGACGCCATTCTTGAGGTGCACGATGAGTAGTGCTCCGAGCATGTCCAGGGTCAGTAGTACTCCAGCGATGGCTGTGAAAGCACCGAGGATCAGCGCCGCGCCGCCGACGAGTTCGGCGAACGTGGCGTAGTAGGCCGAGAGTTCTGGGGCGGGAACGCCCATCTTCGAGAAGCCGGCTCCGACGGACTTCACGCCCATCTCGTCGAACTTCTGCCAGCCATGGGCGACGAACACGATGCCCAAGCCGATACGAGCGATCAACAACGCAAGTGAGGTCATGCCGCCACGCTAGCGAATACACAGATGCTGATTTCGGTTGCCGGCGATCAACATCCGTATTACATTTCCAGTACGCCTGTCAATCGTTTGTAACGCTGACGTCGTCAAGAAAAGTCTGAGGGAATACACCATGCAACTCGCCCCGCTGTCAGCCAGATCAGTCGCACTCAGCGTGCTCCTCGGCGCCCCGGACGGACGCCTACCGGTCCGCGACCTGGTGGCGACCGGCGTCATGTGCGATATCACCCCGCCGACCATGCGCGTCGCGCTGTCACGCCTGGTGGGCAGCGGTGAGCTGACCGTGGACGACGGCGAGTACACGTTGTCGCCGCACCACCTCGCGCGCCTGCGCGCTCAGCACGAGGACATCGCGCCCCGCCTGCGGCCGTGGAACGGCCAATGGGAGACGGTGGTCATCGTCGAAAGCGGGCGCGACGCCGTCGATCGCGCCCGTCTGCGCCGCGACCTGGCTCACGCTCGGCTCGGCGAGCTTCGTGAAGGCGTCTGGATGCGCCCCGCCAATCTCGAGCGCCCGCCGTTCAGCGATCCGCACACGACGACCTTGGTATCCCACCCCCAGGAACCAGACTGGATCGTCGAGTCCCTGTGGGACCTCGACGCATGGGCCGACCGAGGGCGAGCCCTGCTGGCGGTCTCCCGCCGGCCCGATCTGGACGGGCATCGACTCGCCTCCGTCGCCGCCCTCGTGCGACACCTCCGTACCGACCCCGTGCTCCCACGAGAGCTCACCCATCGAGACTGGCCGGCCGACGAGATGCGTGCGGCCTATGACGACTATCGAAGCCAATTGGTCCAGCACATCCTGGGCCGGCAAGGAGCGCTGACATGACCCACGACGTCCTCAACCAGGTCCCACCGCTCGTCGGCTTCAACGGCATGGACTACCCCGTGTTCCAGGAGGCGCTCCAGCGCTTCGGTGCGGCCGGCGAATCCGACTCGCTGCACGAGATCGGCCAGGCGGCCGGCAGCGCGCGCGCGTTCGCCCTCGGCGACCGCGCCGAGGCACACCAACCAGTCCTGCACACCCACGACCGATTCGGCTACCGGGTCGACCACGTCGCGTACGACCCGAGTTACCACGAGCTCATGACCACGGCGACGCGCTTCGGCCTGCACGGCACACCGTGGCTGTCCGACGACGCGAACGCCCACGTCGTCCGCGCGATCGGCCTCAGCCTGTGGGGCGCGGTGGACGCTGGGCACCAGTGCCCGATCACGATGACGTACGCCGCCGTCCCCGCCCTGCGGGAGACCCCGGAACTCGCCGAGCGCTACGTCTCCAAGCTCGCGGCCCGCGGTTACGACCCGTCGTTCCGGGCGCCGCAGGACAAGCCGTTCCTCACCGCCGGTATGTCGATGACCGAGAAGCAGGGCGGCTCTGACGTCCGGGCCAACACCACGACGGCGGTCGCCCAGCCGGACGGCACGTATCTGATCAACGGCCACAAGTGGTTCACGTCGGCACCGATGTCGGACATTTTCCTGACCTTGGCGAACACTGAGGCCGGCGTCACCTGTTTCGTCCTCCCCCGCGTCCTGCCGGACGGGACCGTCAATGGCCTGCTGCTCCAGCGGCTCAAAAACAAGCTGGGCAACCACTCAAACGCCAGCAGCGAAGTGGAGTACGTCAATGCCGTCGGCTGGCGGCTCGGCGACGAGGGTCGCGGCGTGCCGACGATCATCCGGATGGTCAACGCCACCCGCCTCGACTGTGCTCTCGGCTCGGCGTCATCGATGCGCGTAGGCGTCCAGATGGCCGTGCACCACGCGATCCATCGGCATGCCTTCGGGAAGGCCCTGGTCGACCAGCCCCTCATGCGCAATGTGCTTGCGGATCTGGCGATCGAGGCCGAGGCGGCGACATCAACCGCGCTCTGGCTCGCCTCGCTGACGGATCGCTCGGTGGCTGGCGACGACGAGAGCGAGCGGCTTCGACGCATCGGCATCGCGGTGACCAAGTACTACGTCTGCAAGCGCGCGCCGATCCACGCGGCCGAGGCGCTCGAGTGCCTGGGCGGCAACGGCTACATCGAGGATTCCCGCATGCCCAGGCTCTATCGCGAGGCACCACTGATGTCGATCTGGGAGGGTTCCGGCAACGTGGCGGCGCTCGACACGCTGCGTGCGGCGGCCAAGGAGCCGGAGACCGTCGCCGCCCTGATGACCGAACTCGAAGGTGCACGCGGCAACGACGCTCGCTACGACGCCTTCGTCGACGGCCTCGGCTCGGCGTTCGCCGACCCGGACACGGTGCAGATGCGTGCCCGCCGGATCGTCGGTGACCTTGCCGTCGCGCTTCAGGCGTCGCACCTGCTGCGGCACGGCCATCCCGCGGTGACGGAGGCATTCATCGCCAGCCGACTCGACGGGCAGCACGGTGACGTCTTTGGAACGCTGCCGGCTGGGCTTGATCTTTCGCCGATCCTGGAGCGGGCGACCCTCAAGGGCACTGGCGACAACGAAGAGTTCATCGCGTGACGGGGACCGTCGGGTACCGCACCCTCACGTACGAGGTGACCGGCCGCATCGCGCGCATCACGTTCAACCGGCCCGACCAGGGCAACGCCATTACCACCGACACTCCCCGCGAACTCGCAGACGCGGTGGAGCGCGCCGACATCGATCCGGCTGTCCACGTCATCCTGCTGTCGGGCCGCGGCAAAGGATTCTGCGGCGGATACGACCTGGACGTCTTTGCCGAGAATGCTGCGAACCCGCCGGCCGACGCCGACCTGGCCGGAACAGTGCTCGATCCCATGACCCAGATGGCGAACCACGACCCGAGCCAAGTCTGGGACCCCATGGTCGACTACGCCATGATGAGTCGCTTCAACCGCGGCTTCGCCAGCCTTTTGTATGCCAACAAGCCGACGGTCGTGAAGCTGCACGGCTTCGCCGTCGCGGGTGGCTCCGACATCGCCCTGTTCGCCGACCAGATCATCTGCGCCGACGACGTCCGCATCGGCTACCCGCCGGCGCGGGTGTGGGGCATCCCGGCGGCCGGCATGTGGGCGCACCGGATCGGCGATGCCCGCGCCAAGCGTCTGCTCTTCACCGGCGATTGCATTGACGGGCGCACTGCCGTCGAGTGGGGCTTGGCCGTCGAATCGTGGCCGGCCGCGGAGTTGGACGAACGCACCGAGGCATTCGTCCAACGGATGGCACAGATGCCAGCCAACCAGCTGATCATGGCCAAGTTGGCGCTCAACAGCGTGCTCCTCGCGCAGGGCGTCGCGACGTCGGGCATGGTCAGCACCGTGTTCGACGGCGTCGCACGGCACACCAAGGAGGGCTACGCCTTCCAGCAGCGCGCCGCCGAAGCCGGCTTCCGACAAGCCGTTCGCGAACGGGACGAGCCCTTCGGCGACGCGAAACCGCGCTAGCCGTCGACTACGACTCCAACGCCTGCCGATTGAGCCAACTTCGCATCAACCGTCCCGTTTGGTGTGGGTCATCGAACATCGGGAGGTGACCGACTCCCGACAGAACATGAGATTCAGCGTGCGGGACGGCCTTTTGCCACAGGGGCTGTTCGTGGAGCATCGGCGTGAATCGGTCCAGTTCGCCCCACGCCAACATGAACGGGACCGTCACCTCAGGGGTCGAATCGAGCTTAAAGGCAGCGAAGCCCCGCAGGATGTTGTCCCAGTCTCCGTTCGCGCTGTTCCTGCGAAGCGCAATCGCTTGTCGAGTTGAAATCCGGTCGCCGTGTTCGAGTACTGCGCGCAGCAAGATGCGCCTCGTTTGCGGGCGCGAAAGAGCGACGGGTGCGAGCAGGCGCTGAAGCCACGACAGATTGTTCAGCATTTCGAAGTGCTGCACGAGCCGCTGAGTTTGCTCCTTACCCGAGCCTCCGGCGGGGCAGATGGCTAGCGCGCTGCGCGCTCTCCCGGCTCTCGCGACGCCGAGCGCACCAGTACCACCCATGGAGCATCCAATGATGTGCGCGGATTGAAACCCTGCTCTGTCCATTTCCTCGACAACACCGCGGGTCACAGAGTCCAGCGTGATGGGCCCGGCCAGCGGGTTCCCGCCCTCCCAGCCGGCCAAAGTCGGCGCGATGATCTCGAACCTGTCCAGGAGATACGGCAGCACGGGCTCCCATTTGCTCCACGGATTCGCGCCCATGTGAAGCAGAACCAACGGCTCCCCTGACCCGATGTGAAGCGTTCGCCGACCGCTGCTGGTCACCTCAACGAAGCGCTTGAGGCCGGTGATCCGCGATGTCATGAGGCGCGGGCGCCTCGATCGGTCGCATTGGCGAGCTTGGCCATCGCGCGCATCAGGCGGGGCGCGCGCCGCGCGGCCTGCACCGCGACCTTGTCCATCGGCGTCTGGAGAGACTCGGTCGCCGGAACATTTCGGGGGCTGCGCGCGTGGTCGAAGCGGTACAGGTCCCATACCCCGGGGACGCCGTCGAGCCGCTTGTTACCGATCCGCTCGAACTCCAGGCCCGAACCAACCACGAGATCGCGAACCGTACGCGAGACATACACCTGGCCCGGAGCGGCCGCAGCCATGACTCGAGCCCCGACATGGACGTTGAGCCCGGTGGCGTTGGCGACTTCTCGCTGCAACTCGCCCGCGTGCACACCGCAGCGAACTCCGATGCCCGCCGCCCTCGCTTCGTGTGCGATTCGTTCAGCACAGCGGACAGCGGCACCCGGCATGTCGAGCAAACTGAACGTCCCGTCTCCGCTGATGCTCAGCACCTCCCCGTCGGCGTCAGAAACGGCCGCCCGCACAGCGTGTTCGTGGGCGGTCCTCACTCGCTGATACTCCTCATCGCCGATGTCGGCAAGCAGTCTGGTCGACGCCACCACGTCGGTGAACAGGACAGTGCCGAAGAATCGGTTGTCTTCAGCAACCTTCCTGGGGCCCAACGCGAGCTCGATCAGGTGCATGGCCACCGGGTAGTACGCCTCGCCAATCGACGAGCCCGGCGCCGGAACCGGCATGACATGCAGGCTTGCGTCCGGAATCTGCGCGACCATCCGTTCGGCCGAGGACAACGGGCAGACGCCCCGGTCTTGGATCAGCACCCGGGTCGGCACCTGGATCGCGGGCAGCAGGTGCGTGAAGTCGAGCCCCGCAGACCAGTCCCAGTGTGCACGCGCTTCGGTCGGCGACATCGAACTGCGCTCCAGCATCGCCATCAGTCGGCGGTTGTTTGCGGACCGCATCTCTTCGTTCCACATGTCCATGGTCCGACCCCGGCCCCAGTTCTCGACAATGCGGTTGACCACGTCCGCCATGTGCGCGACCTCGGCATTGCTGGCCCACGGGTCGTCACATGATCCATCTATCGGCTGCGGGAACGGCAGCCACAGACACAAGCCGGCGACACGCTCCGGGTAGCGCGCGGCAACCAGCGCGGCCGGACCGCAGGCACTCCCAGGTGCGCCGATGACGGCACGCTGCATTCCCGCCGCGTCCATGACCGCGAGGATGTCGTCGGCCTGCTGCTCAAGCGTCGGCACGTAGTCGACTCGATCGGACAGGCCCAAGCCGCGTCGCTGGAAGAGCGCGAGGCGGCCGTTGCGCGCCACGGCAGCCAGATTGGCTTCCGCGTGCGGGTCGGCCCACAGCAGGTCGAGGTGCATGATCTCGCTGCCGTAATACACGAACTCTCCGGGGCCTGTCCCGAAGACTTGGTAAGCGAGACCAGCGCCCTCACGATCGAGATATCTCGTATCAGGGGGCGTCATGAATCCATCAAACTGCTAATTGCGCAGATCAGTGGGTATTTCCGCACATCTAGGGCGAAAACGACGCCGAGGTTATGCCCGCCGGACCCGCGGCTTGAGCCGCAGGGCCGGGATCGGCGGCGCCGGGATGAACTGGCCATCGTGCCCGCCGATTGACCCGAACCGTCCTCCGGCTGGCTGGGCCTCCCAGTCCTCGCGCGCTGCGACGATCTCATCGTGGTCGCGTCCGATGAAATTCCACCACATGACGAGTGGGTCGGTGAACGGCTCACCACCGAGCAGGAGAAGCGTGGTGTCACGGCCGGCGTCGACAGCGACGCGGTCGCGACCGGGTGCGAGGTAGAGCACCTGCCGGTGCTGGACCTCGGTGTAGCCCTGGACAGACACCGGCCCGTCGACGGCCAGGATGGCGTGTTCGAAGCCCGGGTCGAGCGGGATCGTGACCAGAGACCGTGCCGCAATCGTCAGCTCAACTCCCACCAGCGGCGTATACGTCGTTGCCTTCGACGTGGCACCGTCGAACTCGCCGACAAGCACGATGCCGCGCCAGCCTTCTCCGGACACCCGCGGAAGGTCGGAGATGTGCTCAAATGCGGGCGGACCGGTGCGTGGTCCGTCCGGCAGCGCCACCCACAGCTGGAGGCCGTGCATCAGTCCGGGCTCACCAACCGAGAATTCGGAGTGCGAAACGCCGCCACCTGCCGTCATGAGATTCAGCTCGCCGGGTCGAAGAACGACGTCACTGCCGAGGCTGTCGCGGTGCCGCACTTCGCCGGCCAATGGCCAGGTCACCGTCTGCAGCCCGGTGTGCGGGTGTGGGAGGACAGTCATGGACTCATCGGTCGGACCGAAGTGGTCGAGGAAGCACCACGCGCCGACCGTAGGAAGGTCCCGGTGGGGAAGCGTGCGCCAGACGTTCAGGGCACGGATTCCGCCGAGCGGGACCTCACGGGGCTCGATGATGCGGTCGTCCATGGCGCACACCCTAGGACAGGAAGCGGGCCTGGAGTCGCTCGACGATGTCGGCGTCGCCGCCCGAGGCGAGGAACCAGCCTTCGACGCCGCCCGGATGCCTGTCCCACATGTCCATCACTTCACTGAGCGCTTCGGGGACGACCAGGTAGTACGCGTCCGGGATCCCGAAACCGCCGTAGGTGCGGTTGAGCCGGTGGTCGATCGCCTCCTTCGCATCGTTAGTGAGCAGGTAGTCGGCGAGGACCTCGTCGTGGCTGACACCGAGCAGGCGCAGGACGAGTGCGACGCCGATTCCCGTGCGGTCCTTGCCGGCGGAGCAGTGCACGAGGACCGGGCCGTCCGCCTCGGCGATCTCGGTGACCAGGTCGACCAACAGGTGGGCCGAAAAGTCGTGCACCTGCCGGTACAGGCTTGCAAGAGTTCCGTCGTGCGCGTGGCGGTCGCCGGGTTGCAACGTATCGAGCAGCGGCAGGTTTACCAGTTTGGCGCCGAGCGCGTCGAGTGGATGGCCCTCAAGCAGCTCAAGCGGGGAGCGCAGGTCGATGACCACCGTCGGCGGCCAGGCGAAGTCCTCCGGTACGAGGTCGTCGGTGGCAGGCAGGGCACTCCGCAACAAGAGGCCGGAGCGCACACGGCGGCCCTCGGGGGTGGCGACACCCCCAATATCGCGCAAGTTCGGCACGTGTACGGGCATACCGCAATCGTAGGGAGTCGCGGGTAATACTTGAGGTGTGCCCAACTCCCACCGCCAGTTCCACCCGGTTCTGAAGACCGCCGCCGTAGGCGCGGGTGCCGCGACCGTGGGAGTCGCGGCGTTGCTGGCCGGCGAGGTCGAGTTGGCCAAGCGGTCCATCGGTATGTCGGACGCACGTCCGCCGACCGCCGACGGCGTCTACGGCGACGACCTGCCCGGCCGACCGGTGCGATGCCTGATCCTCGGCGACTCCGCCGCCGTCGGCTACGGCTTGACCGAGGCCGACGCGACTCCCCCGGGACTCATCGGCATCAGCCTGTCGCATTTGCTCGACGCGCCCGTTCACATCCACAGCGAAGCAGTCGTCGGCGCTCGCTCGGCTGACCTGCGGGAGCAGATCAACCGCGGCCTCACGTTCAAACCGGACGTGGCCGTCATCGTCATCGGCACCAACGACATCACCCACAGAGTGCCGCGCCAGCTGGCGACGCGACGCCTTGGCGTCGCCGTGCGCCGGCTGGTCGAGGCCGGCTGTGACGTCGTCGTCGGGACGGTACCCGACCTCGGCACTATCCAGCCCATCCCCCAGCCGCTACGCGCCTACGCCCGTTGGCAAGGCCGCAGCCTGGCCCGGGCGCAGATGATGGCCACGGTGTCAGCCGGCGGGCGCGCCGTGTCGCTCGGCGACCTGCTCGGTCCAGTCTTTTCGGCGAAGGCCGAGGTCATGTTCGGCACCGACCGGTTCCATCCGTCGGCCACCGGCTACGCGAACATGGTCAGCTTTCTCGTGCCGTCGATCGCCGCAGCGATCCGCGAGCCGGAAGAGCAGGAGACGATCCCCACGACCATGCCGCTGGAGCACGCAGCGGCAGTCGCCGAACTCCACGCGGGCACGGAGGTGCGCCGCGAGGGTCGGCGCGCAGCGGTCCAGCGGCGCCGCAAGATCAAGCCAGTTCGAAATCGCCGAAGTCGAACCCCGGAGAAACAAGGCAACTGACCAGCGCATCAGACGGTCCTGGAACCGTCCGTTGCCACGCGCGTGCCGGGACCAGCGCCTGCGTCGACTCTCCGTTGCCGGTTCCCACGGTCACCGTTTCGAGTGGCGTCGGCTGCGGGGCGTCGCCACCCAATTCCAGCCGGACCGATCCGGTGTGCGCCAGCCAGATTTCATCGGACGTGACCCGATGCCACGCCGACGACGCTCCGGCCGGTAGGAGGAACCAGATCAGCGTGGCTGACGATCGGCGCCGGCCGTCCGGCAGGACGATCTCGACGGACGACCGCCAAGTTTCGCGGTACCAGCCGCCTTCGGGATGAGGTTCGAGGCCGAGTTCCTGCGCGAGGGCAGGGACGTCAGTCATTCCCTCGCAAAATGGCCAGGATGCGCAGCAGCTCGATGTAGAGCCAGACGATCGTGACGGTCAGGCCGAACGCCGCGCGCCACGACTCACGCTCCGGTAGGCCAGCGGCGACACCGCGCTCGACGAAGTCGAAGTCGAGGATCAGCATGAAGACCGCGATGACCACGCCAATGACGCTGGAGATCAGGCCCATCGTGCCGAACCCGTTGAAGCCGAAGCTCTTGCCGAAGAAGCTCAGGAGGAGGTCGAGCAAGCTGACGGCGACGAAGCCAAACATCGACGCGATGACGATCTTGCGGAACCTGTCGCCAACCTGGATGTTGAAGAACTTGTAGGCGGCGAGCGTGCCAGCCAAGGCAGCCAGCGTGCCAGCCAAGGCGCCAAAGACGAGATCCAGATTGCCGCCGGCAAACATGGCCGATACCAGCCACGAGAACGCACCGACGAACAGTCCCTCGACTGCTGCGTAGATTAGGACGAGCGCGGGGCTGATGACCTTCTTGAACGAGTTGACCATCGCGAGCACAAACCCGCCGAGTGCGCCGACCAACGAGAGTGTGCCGGCCAAGCCGATCGCGCGTTCGCTGCTTTCCTCAACCACGCTGCCAACGAGCATCCAGGCAAGGACCGCGGTGACGATTAGGGTTCCGGCGGTGATGGCCGTCTTCTCGATGACCGTTTCGAGCGTCATTCGGCCGGTGTCGCGGCCGAGTTCGGTGTGGGTCGGATGTTGGTCGAAGCCGACCGGAGCGGCTCCGTTGAAGCCGTCCGTACGGCTGAATACCGGATTGCTGCTACGCATCGTGTCCTCCATGAGGGCTGGGTACCGAGGAGTTCGGTGCCTCTAGCCTATCCAACGCTTGGGACGACGTATGCGATCCCGAATCAGCCGAGATTTTCCGGCGGTCGAGCGCAGAAATCGGCGGCGCGATCCAGCGCCGCCTGTACCGATTCGGCGGTGCCGCCGGCGCGCCCAGCCGCCAACCCGGCGAGGAACGTCGCCACCGGGGCCGCCGGCCGGATGTAAGCGTGCGCCGCGTCGGACGCAAGAGACAAGACGCGGGCCACGTCGACCTCCACACCCTCGAGTTCCAGCGCCTCCGCGAGCGCCGTGGCGAAGTCTGAGAGTTCATCCATGGCCGAGATCCTCCCACGTATCGACATCTTCCAGAGCGCGCGCCGGGACGCCGATTTCGGTGAGGTCGAGCGGCTCGATGAGGCTGTGCACGGCGAGGTCGATGATGCTCGGCCGACGCGCGACTGCGGCGCGCAAAGCGTCGGTTCGCGCCACAAAGGTGAGGTTCTGCCGACGACCTTCGGCGTCGATCGCGATCGCGCCGTCTGGCCCCACCGCGCCGAGCAGCGGCTCGACGGCATCGGCGACATACGGGTGATCACAGGCCAGGACGATGACCCGCTCGGCGGTGACGGACGGCAGCGCTGCGGCGATGCCGGCTGCAGGACCGGCGAGCGGCGGGTCTTCGCGGACGATCTCGGCCTCACCAACGAGCGGCCGGAGGTCCGCGTCCCCCACAACGATGATGGACGCGGCTCTCGCGACGGCTTCAAGAGTCCGCGCCAGCAACGTCTGGCCGTCGACGACCACCGTGTGCTTGGGCGTGCCGCCCAACCGCTTGGCCGTGCCGCCGGCCAGCACGATCGCGTCGAAGTCGTCCATGCGGCCCACATTAGGCTGGCCGTCATGTCTGGGACCGGCGCACACCCGAGGTGGCGAACCGAACCGGTTTCCTTCATTCGCCGCGGTGGGCGCCTGAGCGACCGCCAACAGGCGGTGTGGGAAGTGCTGGCCGCAACCCACGTCATCGACGTGCCGCGCTTCGGGCCGAGCACGTCGGTGGACCCGTCATTCGAGCTCGATGTTGCGCAGACGTTCGGCAGGTCAGCGCCGCTCATTGTCGAGATCGGCAGTGGACGGGGAGACGCTCTGGTCGCCGCGGCGAGGGCTCAGCCAGACGTCAACTTCCTCGGCCTTGAGGTGTACGTGCCGGGCGTTGCGCAGACGCTGGTGAGCGCACACCGCGATCCCCTCGTCAGCAACCTCCGCATGGCGATCGTCAACGCGCCCGAGGCCTTCGCGACGATGCTCGCTCCGAGGTCCACACGCGAGGTGCACACGTGGTTCCCCGACCCGTGGCACAAGAAGCGGCATCACAAGCGACGGCTGATCACCGTCGAGTTCACCGAGCTCGTGGCGCGCGTGCTGGAACCCGAGGGCATCTGGCGCATCGCGACCGACTGGGACGACTACGCCGAATGGATCAGCGGCGTGCTGACGACGTCACCCTCCGTCGAGGGCGGACCGGTTCCGCGGTTCGCCGGACGCGTGGAGACTCGGTTCGAACGCAAGGGCACGGCAGTTGGTCGAACCATCCATGATTTCGCAGCGCGGGTGCGGCACACTCAAGCGCAATGATCCTGTCGTCTCCCGACCCGGCGCTCGACCGCGCATTTGCCGCGGCTCTGCTACGACTGCAGCACAATGCGTACCGGAGCCAGGCCGAGCTCATCGGCGACGACCGGTTCGTCGCGCTGGCCGTCGACGACGACTCGCTTCCGGCGTGGCGCGGGCGCTATCTCGTGGCATGGGAGGGGACGCAGTTGCTGGGCGCCGTCGCATGGCGTCCGGGGGCGGTCGTTGACATCGATCGCGTGATGGTCGACCCACCCGCCCGACGACGCGGGGTGGCCGACACCTTGGTCAGGGTCGTGCTCGACGAAGCCGGAGCGACGCCCGTCGAGACCATCACCGGCCGCGACAACGCCCCCGGCATCGCGCTCTACCGCCGCCTCGGGTTCGACCCCGTCGCCGATGAGCAGACATCCGCCGGCATCTGGGTCACCCGCCTGCGGCGGGGCTAGGCTTTCAAGGCTCCCGTAGCCCAAGGGCAGAGGCAAGCGGCTTAAACCCGCTCCAGTATGGGTTCGAATCCCATCGGGAGCACCAGGGGTGACGCATGTTTTAGACCGACATAGCCGCCTCAACGTCAAATGATCGGCGCAGACAGGGCTGAGACGCATGAATGTCTTTAGATGCGTCCCAGGACGCGCGGCCTCGTCACGCGAGCGCGATGCCGTCGAGGATGTCATGCTCGCTCACGATCAGTTCGTTCGTCGCCAGTGGCAGCAACGTGAGCACCGCGTCGAGCACCAGCGCTCCGCCGCCGATCACGTCGGCGCGACCGGGATGCATGAAGGGCTGAGCGCGACGCTCGTCAACGGACATCCCGACGAGTGACTCACACGCGGTACGCGTCTCGTCGATGGTGAGGAGCGCCCCATGGATCGCATCCCGGTCGTACTCCGGAAGATTCAGTGCGTGCGCCGCCACCGTCGTGATCGTTCCGGCCACGCCCACGAGCGTCGGGATGGGTGACAGTCCCGCGACAGCCCCGCCGAGCACGTCCCGCAGATGGTCTGCACACGCCTTGACCTCGCCCGCCGTCGGCGGGTCCGTCGGCAGGAACCGCTCAGTCATCCGCACCGACCCAACGTCCAACGACGTCGACCATTCAACGTGCTCATCACGGCCCACGACCAATTCGGTCGAACCACCGCCGATGTCGATGACCAGCACATCCCCGGCCGAACCGAGTCCACGCGTGGCACCAACGAACGACGCCTGTGCTTCCTCGGCACCGGTCAGAATCTCTGGACGGACGCCGACGATGGCTTCCACCGCCGCCGCGAAGTCCTCGGCGTTCGACGCGTCTCGCGCCGCCGACGTCGCGCAGAACCGCACCCGGTCGGCATGCAGCGACGCGATCAGTTCGGCGTACTCGCGGGTGGCCGCCAGCGTCCGCTCGATCGCCTCCGGCGCCAATCGGCCAGTGGCGTCGACATCCTGACCGAGCCGGACGATGCGCATGTCGCGCACGAGTTCCTCGGCGCCCCCGTCTGATACGTCCGTGATGAGCAGTCGGATCGAGTTCGTGCCGCAGTCGATGGCGGCGACACGTTCGTTCACTCGGCGACCTTGGCGCAGTCGGTCCCAGTCCACCAGTCGCCGAGCAGGTCCAGTGCCTCGTCGCCAAAGGGATTCACGCCACGACCGACAGCAAGGCTGTGGCCGACGAGTGCGTGGAGGCACTTCACCCGGGCAGGCATACCGCCGGCCGAGATGCCCGAGATCTCCGGGACCACCTCGCCTAGTCCTGCCCGGTCGGCGAGATACGACGTGTGCGCCCGTAGGTAAGCCGCGGCGAGTTCGGCGTCGTCTGCGAGACGGTCGGACATCGTCGTCATGATGCCAGCGGCCTCCAGGGTGCCGATGGCGCCGGACAGCCGGGGACACGTCAGGTAATACAGGGTTGGGAAGGGGGGCCCATCGGGCAACCGCGGCAGGGTCTTGACCACGTTCGGGTGACCGGACGGGCACCGCGAGGCGACCTCGACGATTCCGCGGGCAGGGCGGCCCAACTGCTCGGAAACCGCGGCCAGATCGGCCGGGTCAATATCGGAATCGGCCACGAGACAAGACTCCCATGGCACTACTCCTCGATGTCCTTGAGCACCTTGTCCGGGTCGGCCACCGGTGTCGCGTTCGGCGGACGCCCAGCGGCTTCGACTGTGCCCCAAAGGACGTTGTACCAGCGCGTCACCGTCGGCTCGGGCAGGTCGGTCGGTGCCGACAACTCACCCTGGATCTTCCCGTCGATGCCGATGACGCGGTAGCCGACCTCGCCCGGCATCACCCAGCCGAAGCGCTCTCGCGCCTGCTGCTGGATGTACGCCGGGTCGTCGTAACGGCGCCTGGTGTTCTCGAGGTCGCGGATCGCCTCACGACGTTGGACGATCTCGGCCCGTTTCTCGGTGAGCTCCGAACGCTGATCCCACCACGCGTGCAGCGCTGACGTGTACGAGCCAACCAGCAGCACGACCACCGACAGCAGCATGATCGCCCGTCCCGTGAACCGCGGACCTGGCCGCGTGTCGCCCGCCGTCGCACGGATACGCGCGGTCGGCTGTGGCCTCCGGACACCCTTTGCCGATCCCGCCGGACGGCGGTTAGACGGGCGGCCAGGGCCGCGTCTGGCGCTGGGACTCACGCGCCCATCGTCCCTCAGAGCGACAAGCGCGGGAACGCCGACGCACCGGCGTAGGTGGCTGAACTGCCCAGCAATTCCTCGATCCGCAGCAGCTGGTTGTACTTCGCCACGCGGTCGGAGCGAGCCGGCGCGCCGGTCTTGATCTGCCCACAGTTCGTGGCGACAGCCAGGTCGGCGATGGTGACGTCCTCGGTCTCACCAGAGCGGTGACTCATCATCGAGGTGAAGCCGTGACGGTGTGCCAGCTCGACGGCGTCGAGGGTCTCGGTGAGCGAGCCGATCTGGTTGACCTTGACGAGCAATGCGTTGCCGGCGCCCTCGTTGATGCCGCGGGTCAGGCGCTCGACGTTCGTGACGAAGAGGTCATCGCCGACGAGTTGGACCTTGTCGCCGAGGTCCGACGTCAGGCCGATCCAGCCGTCCCAGTCGTTCTCGTCAAGTGGATCCTCGATCGAGACGATCGGGTAGGCGTCGACGAGCTCGCCGTAGTACTCCGACATCTCCGACGCCGAGCGCTCCTTGCCCTCGAACGTGTAAACACCCTTGTCGCAGAACTCGCTGGACGCGACGTCGAGCGCCAGCGCAACCTCCGAGCCGAGCGTGAAGCCAGCCTTGTCGATGGCCGTGGCAATGAGGTCGAGCGCGGCCCGGTTGGACGACAGGCTGGGCGCGAAGCCGCCCTCGTCGCCGAGGCCGGTGGACAGCCCTTCGGCCTTCAGGACGGACTTGAGTGCGTGGTACACCTCGGCGCCGGTGCGCAGCGCCTCGGCGAAGGAGGACGCGCCGATCGGCGCGATCATGAACTCCTGGACATCGACGTTGGAGTCGGCGTGCGCGCCGCCGTTGAGGATGTTCAGCATCGGGACCGGCAGGACGTGCGCGTTCGGGCCACCGACGTACCGGAACAGCGGCAGGCGGGCCGATTCGGCCGCCGCCTTGGCCGCGGCCAACGAGATGCCGAGGATGGCGTTGGCGCCGACGTTGGCCTTGTTCGGGGTGCCGTCGATGGCCAGCAGCGCCTGGTCGATGGCCCGCTGATCATCGGCGTCGAAGCCCGCCAGGGCGGGGCCGAGCTTTGCGTTCACCGCAGCAACAGCCTTCTGGACGCCCCTTGCCGAGGTAGCGGTCGCCACCGTCGCGCAACTCGACAGCTTCGAACTCACCGGTCGAGGCACCGGACGGCACGGCCGCACGGCCGATCGTTCCGTCATCGAGGGCCACCTCGACCTCAACGGTGGGGTTGCCGCGCGAGTCAAGAATCTCGCGGGCGCCGACGGCTTCGATGCTGGCCAAGGCTCTGCTCCTCGTAGGTCTTCCGGTCCGGCCTAACTCCCCACACCCTGCGGGCGCGGGGGGACCCCCAGCCTAGCCACGTCGCTTTTCCTCCGCTTTGATGCGTTCCCACTGCTCGGCGATCTCGTCGATGGTGGACGCGTCCGAGTCGCCGAAGACGTGTGGATTGCGACGGATGAGCTTCTCCGTGATGCCCGCTGCGACGTCGTCGACGTCCCAGTCGGAGATCTCGGCGTGAAAGACCACCTGCAGCAACAGATCGCCGAGTTCTTCGCGCAGGTGGTCGCGATCCCCGGATTCAATCGCTTCGAGGGTCTCCTGTGTTTCCTCGGCGAGGTACGTAGCCAGCGACTCATGCGTCTGCTCGCGGGTCCACGCACAATCCCGCCGCAACCGCCGCATGACCTCGACCAAGTCAAGAAAGCGGGCGCCGGGCGGGTCGAAGGAGCCGGTGATCACCTCGGTTTCGACGTCTGACTCCACTCCGTCGAGCATTGCTTCGGCCAGCTCACTGGCCCAGGCCAGATCGCCGGGCTCCGGGATCCAGACCGCGTCCGGGGTGCTCGGCCGTGGGCCGACAGAGACCTCGACGCCCGCGTCCCGCATCGCCCGCACGTGCGGCCCGTCGGTTGCCGACACGACGGACGACGCCTCCCGAACCGCGTCCCACGCGGCGGCCGTCATGAGGCCGACCGGGATGCGGGGGCTCAGCACGAGGATGCGCACGGGGTGAGGTTACCCGCGCCCTCTCGGGACGAAGGAATCTGCATACGTACGACCCGGTACTGACGGATGCAGATTCTTTCGTCTTCGCGGATGGTCAGGCGGCAGGCGGAACCATGGCGTCAATGATCGCGCGCACCCACTCCACGAGTTCGCGGCCTGCGATCGGGCGCCCGCCGATCGCGGCCGTCTTGGGATGCGGGACAAGTGCGATCTGGGGGCCGGCCTTGTACAGGCCGTTGTAGACCCGTTTGAGTCGCAGCTGCGCCGACTCAGGGATCTCAACTCCAGCGAACCTGATGTTCGAGCCGGCCGAGGTCACCTCGGCCAGGCCTGCTTGACGCAGCCGGACCCGCAGCCGAGCGATATCCAGCAGCGTCTCCACGACGTCCGGTGGTTCGCCGTAGCGGTCGACGAGCTCCGAACGCAATGCCGCGACATCGTCGTCGGTACGCACTGCAGCGAGGTGCTTGTACATCTCCAAGCGCAGCCGCTCACTCGACACGTAGTCATGTGGCAGGTGCGCCTCGATGGGGAGCTCGATCGAGACGTCCCGCTCAGGCTCGACCCCGTCGTCGTCCTTGAACTCCGAGACGGCCTCGCCGACCAGCCGGATGTACAGGTCGAAGCCGACGTCGGCGATGTGGCCGGACTGCTCGCCGCCAAGGAGGTTGCCGGCACCACGGATCTCAAGGTCCTTCATCGCCACGTGCACGCCGCCGCCCAGTTCGTTGTGCAGGGCGATCGTGGCCAGCCGGTCGTGGGCGGTCTCGGTGAGCGGCTTGTCCGGCGGGTACAGGAAGTACGCATAGGCGCGCTCGCTCCCGCGTCCGACACGGCCGCGCAGCTGGTGCAGCTGGGACAGCCCCAGCATGTCGGCTCGCTCGATGATCATCGTGTTTGCGTTGGAGACGTCCAAGCCCGACTCGACGATGGTCGTGCACACGAGCACGTCGAATCGCTTCTCCCAGAAGTCGATCATCACCTGCTCAAGCTGGTGCTCGCCCATCTGCCCGTGTGCCGTCGCGATCCGCGCCTCAGGCACGAGGTCGCGCAGCCGCGCCGCAGCCTTCTCGATCGACTGAACCCGGTTATGGATGTAGAAGACCTGACCCTCGCGCAGCAGCTCGCGCCGTATCGCCGCAGTGATCTGCGCTTCGTCATAGCCACCCACGAACGAGAGCACCGGGTGACGCTCCTCCGGCGGCGTGGCGATGGTCGACAGTTCGCGGATGCCGGTGACCGCCATCTCCAGCGTCCGAGGGATCGGCGTGGCCGACATGCTCAGCACATCGACGGCAGCCCGCAGATGCTTCAGCGCCTCCTTGTGCTCGACGCCGAATCGCTGCTCCTCGTCCACGATGACGAGGCCCAGGTTCTTGATCTTCACCCCCGGCTGGAGCAGGCGATGTGTGCCGATGACGAGGTCGACCGTGCCATCGGCGAGACCGGCCAGCACCTCCTTCGCCTCGCGGTCCGTCTGGAAGCGCGACAGCGCCCGCACGGAAACGGGGAACTGACCGAATCGCTCGGCAAAGGTGGTGAAGTGCTGTTGGACAAGCAGCGTCGTCGGTACGAGGAGGACGACCTGCGTGCCGTCCTGAATGGCTTTGAAAGCCGCCCGGACCGCGATCTCGGTCTTACCGAACCCGACGTCGCCGCAGACCAGCCGGTCCATGGGCACCGTCCGCTCCATGTCGCGCTTGACCTCGTCAATGGTTGACAGCTGGTCGGGGGTTTCGACGTGGACGAAGGCGTCCTCGAGCTCGCGCTGCCACGGCGAGTCCGGGCCGAAGGCGTGCCCCTTCGTCGCCTGCCGCGCGGCGTAGAGCTTGATGAGCTCACCAGCGATCTGCCGGGCTGCCCTGCGAGCGCGGCCCTTCCGCGCTGACCAATCACTCCCACCCAGCTTGTCGAGCGACGGCTGCTCACCACCGAGGTAGCGGCTGACGTGGTCGAGCTGGTCCATTGGCACGAACAACCGGTCGGCCGGCTGCCCGCGTTTGCCGGGGGCGTATTCGAGGACGAGGTACTCGCGCGCGGCCCCATGAACGGTGCGCGTGACGAGTTCGACGTATCGCCCCACACCGTGCTGCTCGTGCACGACGTAGTCGCCGGCCTTGAGCTCAAGCGGGTCGATCTGCTTGCGCCGACGCGAAGGGAGGGCGGTGCGATCCGCCCGCTCGGCGGCGCGCTGTCCCACGAGGTCGTGGTGCGTGACGATCGCGAACCCGGGCCCAAGCAGACCTTCGGTGAGGTCACCGCGCACGATGTCGACCCCAGCAACCTCATGCTCAGCCAACCACTCGCTGGTGCGCTGCTCCTGGCCATGACCGGGCACAACGATCGCGACGCGCTTGCCGGCGGCCAGCCACTCCCTGATGTCGGTAAGGGCTTGATCAAGGTCTCCGCGGTATCCCGGCGCCGGGCGAAGGGTCGACGCGTCCAACCCGAACGGAGCGATGCTCATCGTCCGTCGCCCCGACAACACGTCGTCGAGGTCGTGGAACGTCGGCAGCGGACAGATCGATCGGTGCGTCACCACCGGCCGAGGCGGCCGCCCACGAAGCCTGGAGAAACTCCTCACTCGTCGAGACGAGGTCGGCGGCGCGGGCGCGGATGCGTTCGGGATCGCACAGAAGGAGCCTGGCGTCGTCCGGCAGGAGGTCGACGAGCAACTCCATGCCGTCGGTGAGGACGGGTGCAAGCGACTCCATCCCCTCGACGCCATGGCCCTCACTGATCTTGATGAGCATCTCGCGCAGTCCGGGCTCCCGCTCTCCAAGCGTCGGCTGCGCGACGTCGGACATCGTCAGTGAGGATGCAGCTCCCGACATGGTGGCGCCCACAGCCGGTCCTCGACCTCGATCGGGCAGGGACCTCTGGTCGGCCACCGCGAAGGGCCGGATCTGCTCGACCTCGTCGCCGAAGAACTCCACCCGCAGCGGGTGCTCCTCGGTGGCCGGGAACACGTCGACGATGCCGCCACGCACGGCGAACTCGCCGCGTCGCTCCACCAAGTCGACGCGCACGTAGGCCGCGTCAGCCAAGGCTGCTACGAGTCGGTCGAGGCCGTACTCATCGCCGGTGGCGAGTGAAACCGGCTCCATGTCGGCGAGGCCGCGCACCTGCGGCTGGAGGATCGATCGCACGGGCGCGACGACGATCCGGACGGGCACCGGATCCGCGTGGACGAGCCGGCGGAGCACGGCCAGCCGGCGTCCCACGGTGTCCGAGCGCGGCGACAGCCGTTCGTGCGGCAGCGTCTCCCAAGCCGGATACAGGGCAACCAGGTCCGGTCCGACGACGTCGCCAAGCTCGTCGATGAGGTCTTCGGCCTCGCGCGCCGTGGCCGTGACGACGAGAACCAGCGTGGGGGCACCTCCCGCTTGCGAGGGACGCTCGGCGAGTGCGGCCGCGGCGAACACACGCGCGCCCGCCGGTGCCTGGATCGTGGCCTCGGACCCGAGCGCCGGCGCCACCCACGAGGTGAGGTCGGCCAGAGATGTCATCGGTTGAACGCGGCTTGCGTCGGCTCCAAGCCCTTGCTGATCAGCGACTCCACGGCATCAGCCGCCTCGGACACGAGGAACGGCAACTCCTTGCGCTCGGCAGCGTTGAAGGCCTTGAGTACGTGGTCGTGGACCCCACCGCTGCCGTCAGGTCGCCCGACGCCAACCCGCACCCGGTAGAAATCACCGGTATCGAGCGACTTGCGCAGGCTCTTCAGGCCGTTGTGGCCGTTGTCGCCACCGCCGAACTTGACCCGGAGCTGTCCGAGAGCGATGTCGATCTCGTCCTGGATGACGACGACATGATCGGGCTCGATGTCGTAATACTTCGCCAGCGTCGAGACTGCACCGCCGCTCTCGTTCATGTATGAGCGCGCCCGGCCGAGGACCACTCGCTGGTCGGCAAGCCGTCCTTCGACGACATCAGCCCGCTTCGAGGCATGCGCTTTGAACGTGGCGCCGATGCGTTCGGCGAGGACGTCGGCCACCAGGTAGCCGACGTTGTGACGGGTGCTGGCGTACGTCGGGCCGGGGTTGCCCAGCCCGACGACCAACCAGGTCACTCGCCCTCAGAGCCTTCCGGTGCGGGCTCAGCTGCCTCGCCATCGCCCTCTGCGGGCTCAGCGCCGCCTTCGCCGCCTTCTTCGCCTTCACCCTCGGCGGCCTCCGGCGCATCGTGTTCGATGCCGGCTTCGGCTTCGGCCTCGGCCAGTTCGGCCTCGACCTCGGCCTGCGTGGGAGCGGCGATGATGTTGACGAGCATGTGGTCTTCGTCGACGGCCAACGTCGAGCCGGACGGAAGGACGAGGTCCTTGGCCAGGATCTGTGTGCCGACCTCGGCGCCTTCGATGGACACCTCGATGGACTCGGGGATGTGGGTCGCCTCAGCCTCGAGCGAGACGGTGGCGTTCTCGGTGACGACCAGCGCTTCCGGATGAGCCTCGCCGGTCAGGTGGATCGGGACATCGACCGTGACCTTCTGGCCCTTCTTCACGATGAGCAGGTCAGCGTGCTCGATGAATCCCTTCAGCGCGTCACGTTGGACCTGCTTCGGGATGGCCAACTGCGAATCACCGTCGAGCTCGATGCTCAACAGCGCGTTGGCGCCGTGCTTGAGCGCGAGTGCGAGCTCGTGACCCGGCAGCGTGATGTGGATGGGGTCGGCGCCCGAGCCGTAGAGAACGGCGGGGACCTTGTCGGCGCGACGGATTCGGCGGGCAGCGCCCTTGCCAAACTCGGTGCGCGCCTCGGCGGCGATGTTGATCTCAGCCACGGGGAAAGCTCCTGTGCAGTCAGAGGTGATTCAATGCGTGCTGCTGCCCAGGCGCTCGTCGATCACGGTGCACGTGCACCCTCGCCGAGGCAACCTCGACAGGCTACCGCAGCGCCTCCACCTGCGGAAATCAGGCCAAGACACCAGACGCGTCTTTCAGCTCCGCTCGGACCATCTCGGCCAGATCGGCGTCAGGCTCGGTGTGACTGTGGACGCTCTTCATGTGCTGCACAGCGGCCGCAACGACCTCGTCTGCATCGCCGACGATGGCGAGCGTGCAGCCGGACTCGCTCGGCGTCTCCCGGCAGTCGACATATTTTCGTCTCATAGCTCTCCCCTCCTCCCGTTGGCTCGTCACTGAGGGGTCAGGATCGGTATTCCGGGTTCTCCCAGTCGAAGCGGGTTCCGGCGTTCCACGCGGACCGCTGGTTGCCGTAGCCCGGTACGCCGCCCGCGTCCTTGAGCGCCTTCGCCTGATGCATGAGGTTCCACGTCATGAAGGTCGTGTTCCGGTTGGTGAAGTCGTTCTCCGGTCCCCCACTGCCGGGGTCGAGGTACGACGGGCCTGGCCCTGCCTCACCGATCCAGCCGGCATCGGCATTGGCGAGGAATCGTGTAGCCGATGTGCTGCAGGCTGTAGAGGACGTTCATGGCGCAGTGCTTGATCCCGTCTTCGTTGCCCGTGATCAGGCAGCCGCCGACGCGCCCGTAGAACACGTACTGGCCTTTGTCGTTGAGCATCCCGGACAGCGCATAGAGCCGCTCGATGATCTGCTTGGTGATGCTCGAGTTGTCGCCCAGCCAGATCGGCCCGGCAACGACGAGGATGTCCGCGTCGAGCACCCGCGGATAAGATGTCCGGCCAGGCGTCCTCGGCCCATCCGTATTCCCGCATGTCGGGATACACGCCGGTGGCGATCGGATGATCAATCGCCCGCAGCACTTCGACGTCGACGCCGTGCTTGCGCATGATCGCCGCCGACGCGTCGATGAGACCGGCCGTGTGGCTGAGCTCAGGACTCTTCTTGAGCGTGCAGTTGATGTACATCGCTCGTAGTCCGCTGAAGTCCCACTCGGTCATGTCCTACTCCTCAGTTCCTGGCCAGTGCCAGCGCATAGTCCCCGTCGGTCCACCAGTCGAGCGGACGGAAGCCCGCCGCCACCAGTTCCGACTCGACGGTCAGCCGTCGGAACTTCGCCGAGATCTCGGTACGGATTTCCTCGCCGGCGCTCAGCTCGAACTCCAGGTCGGCGCCCGGAAGGCTGACGGTCATGGGACGACGTGCGCGCAGGCGCATCTCGATCCACTCCTGCTCGTCATCCCAGAGCGCAACATGGTCGAAGTCCTCGGGGACGAAGTCGCCGTCCAACTCGCGATTGAGCACGCGCAACACATTCCGGTTGAACTCGGCCGTGACTCCGCTGGCGTCGTCGTAGGCCGCAACCAGCCGTCTCGGTGTCCTTCACCAGGTCAACGCCGAGCAGGAAGGTCTCCCCCGAGCCCAGAGCCTGTCCGAGCTGGCCGAAGAACTCCGTCCGTTCAGCGGGCGCGAAGTTGCCAATGGTGCTGCCGAGGAATGCCACCAGCCTCCGCCCAGGAACAGGAAGGTTGGACAGGTGGTGCTCGAAGTCAGCCACGACGGGGTAGACCGGCAGATTTGGTCGCGTGCGCGCCAGGTCGTCGAGAGCGCCACGTAGCGCACCTGTGCTGACATCGACCGGAACATAGGACTCGAGCCTGCCCGAGCGATCGAGCGCGTCCAGCAGGATCGTCGTCTTCTCCGAAGATCCCGACCCCAGTTCAAGCAGGACGTGTGCGTCGGCCGCGTGCACGATGTCGTCGGCGTACTGTGCGAGCAGCGCGCGCTCGGCCCGCGTCGGGTAGTACTCCGGCAGCAGCGTGATCTGGTCGAACAGCTCGCTGCCGCGGTCGTCGTAGAAGTACTTGGGCGGCAGCCACCGCGGTGCAGCCGACAGCCCGCGGCGGGCATCTTCGATCAGCGTGCCGGTCAGATCGGTCTGCGCCGTAAGGAAATGCGTCGTCATGCCGCCTCCCCCTGTGCCGAATTTCCTTGGGCGAGCCGGACGCCGGTCATTGGCCAGCGGGCTGCGGGCGGGAAGAAGTTCCGGTACGGGATCCGCGCGTGGCCAGGCGGTGTGAGGGCGCAGCCGCCGCGCAGGACCATCTGGTTCGACATGAACTTGCCGTTGTACTCGCCGACGGCGCCCTCCGCGGCATGGAAGCCCGGGTACGGGAGGTAGGCCGACGAGGTCCACTCCCAGCAGTCGCCGAGCAACTGCCGCACGCCACCGCCGGCCGGCTCAGCAACCAGCGGATGGAAGGGCGGTTCCAACGCTGCGGAGATCGCGACCCGGGACAACTGCAGCGAGGCCGCGTGCTCCCACTCGGCTTCGGTCGGCAGCCGGCGGCCGGCCCATGTAGCGAAGGCGTCGGCTTCGTAGTGACTCACGTGGCAGACGGGCAGACCCGGGTTGACCGGCCCAGTGCCGTGCAGGGTGTGTTCGAGCCAGACGCCGTCGACCCCCACGCCATCCGCACTGCGCCAGTACAGCGGCGCTTGCCAGCCCTCCTCCTTGACCCGGGCCCAGCCGTCGGACAGCCACAGCTCGGCACGCTGGTAGCCGCCGTCGGCCATGAAATCCATCCATTCGGCGTTCGTCACCAGCCGATCTGCCAAGCCGGAAAGGAGCCAGCCACACGGGGTGCCGTGGGAGCTCGTTGTCGAAGGAGAAGCCTCCACCAGCGGCACTGTCGTCGTGCCCGATTTCGATGAGGCCACCGTCAAAATCGACCCAGCCCATGCGGTCCGGCTGCGCCAGATCGGGCGCGATGCCGCCGTAGACGGGTTGGAGCGGATTGAGCGACAGGACGTGCTTGATGTCCATGAGCAGCAGTTCCTGATGCTGTTGCTCGTGATTGAAGCCCAGCTCGATCAGGGGCCGGAGCTTGCCGAGCATGCCGTCGTCAAGCCGGTCGATCAGGTCGCGGAAGCGGGCATCGACGTTGTCCCGGTAGAGGCCCACGTCATGTGCACCTGGGCGGCTGATGACGCCGCGCAGGGGCCGGTCGTATCGCGGCCCTACGGACTCGTAGTAGCTGTTGAACAGGAACCAGTACTTGTCCTGGAAGGGGCTGAAGTTGGGCTCGTGGTCGGCCAGAAGGAAGGTCTCGAAGAACCAGGTCACATGTGCCCGGTGCCATTTGGTGGGAGACACGTCGGCCATCGACTGGACGGTCTGGTCTTCCGGCGAAAGCGGCGCCGCGAGCCGCTCGGTGTAGGCGCGCACTTCGGCATAGCGGTCGAGGAGGGCGACTGGGTCGGAACTCATGTGAATCAGGATCTCCCTCTAATCGGTCAGGCGTATGTGCTCTTGCTTACCGACTGCATCAGACAATGCCGCGAAGTCAACGACAGGAAAAGCGAATTCGGTGCTTGCTAATGACCCTGTAATAACCGCATTCAGTTGGCAACACCTGGTCGATTGCGCTCCCGGCCGCGCCGGGCGGCGACGATGACGAGCACCAGCACGACTCCGGTGAATGCGAGCCAGGCGAGTGCGTAAGGACGGTTCATGAGACTCGGGTTGTCCGTTCTGCCGCCCACCGGGAGAAGGACATTTGCCACGGCGGCCGTCACGGTTACCCACACGATGAAGCCGACGGCCACGGACGAGCGATACCGCGATGGAAGGATGCGCGAAGCGCCGACGCCGAGGAGAACCACCAAGGGGGCGATGACGGCGTCGTGCGCCACCACTCCGCCGAGGAACCACGCGACCTGCGACTGCCATCGTTCAGGCCCGTCGTCGCGCATCAGCCACAGACCCCAGCCGATTGCTGCTGCTCCTGCGATGGCCAGCGGGATCCGGATCATGTCCGGGCCTCCAGGCTCCGGACCCATTTCGTTTGCAGGACCCCGGGCCGGTTCGGCGCAATGATGCGGCACGGAAAGCCATGGTCCAGAGCGAGGTCCTCTCCGTTGAGCTTGAGCGCAAGGAGTGTCCGCTCGTCGGCGGCAAAGGCGGCTGGAAGGACCGACGTGCGGAACGCGCCGCGCGTCTGCATCGAACGAATCAGGACCGACGCATCAGCGCCTTCGCCCACCAGCTCCAAAAGATCGCGGACGGCCGGACCGGTCCACTCGGCATCGCGGCTCCACCCCTCGACACAGGCGATCGGCAGGCGCTCTGTCTGCTGCGGAAGCGCGGAAAGCTGCTCACGGCTCAGGTTCACCACGCGATCGCCGGATCGGACCTCGAGTGCGAACGCCGGGTCGGTGGCCCCGACGACGGCGCCGGCGGCCCGGGCGGTGCGATTGACCGGCAGGCCCTGCGGGCCATCCCCGTCTCGTATGCCGAACACCGACAGCTTCCGTAGGCCCGGGACGCTCTGGCCAGCCGTGAGGAGCACGGCGAGACCCGACGACACCAGCGCCGCTCGCAGGACGGTACGACGAGTCGGTCCATCCTCCGGGTCGATCGCTGCGACGTCCTCACCGAGTGCCGACCGGATGACGGGCAGCTTCACCGCGACGTGCAGCGCGAGGGCACCGATGGCGATCCAGGCAAACGCCTCATGGGTAGCCCGGAACGAGAACTCCCACGGATACCACTGCACGACGTTCAAGGATCCGCTGACGAGCTGGAAGATCCCCGCGCCGACAAGGAGCAGCACTGAGCCTCGTTCAAGCCCGTGGACGAGCGCGGCGTGAACCGGACGCAGCGGCGGGCGGATGAACAGTCGGGGAAAGACGCTCCACAGTTTCACCAGGAGCAGCGGGATGGCGGCCACGCCAGAAATGACGTGTAAGCCCTGAGTCACCCGATACAGCCAAGCCGGGGACGGCCCGAGCGGCAGCCAGTGCGGCGGGTCGTATTGCAGGTGGCTCCAGATCCCTGTTGCGAAGCAGATGGCAAACGCAAGGCCGAGCCAGATCCCCACACGCGCGGTGGTCGCCGGTCCGCGCGCCTGGCTGGTGAAGTCCTCCAGTCGCGGGATCCGCACCTTCACCGGACGGCCTTCGTGAGGACGGCGACGTACCGGCCGCCCCGGGCCAAGGAGTCAGTTTGGTCGAACCCGGCTTGAGCTCCCAGGTCCCCGATGGCGTCGATGCCGACCGCAGCCCAGGAGAAGCGCGGCCCGAGGTGACCGTCAACCCGAAGTTGCCGCCACCCGCACGCGACTCCGAAGCCTGGCTCACTCAGTTCGATGTGGAGCCGTCCCCCGGGCGCGAGTATCGACCAAACGCGTCGGAGGAGTCGAACGGGCCGGCCTCCGATTCCGATGTTCCCATCGGCGAGAAGTGCGTGGGACCAGTCCCCTTCTCGTGGTACTGGATCGAAGATGTTGCGTCGCAACACGGGGAGCCCGTGGGCGTGCGCGAGCCGCACGGCTTCAGGCGAGCTGTCAACGCCGACCGTGTTCACACCGCGTTCAAGCAGGGCGCGTACGAGCCGTCCGGGGCCGCATCCGAGGTCGATCGTGGGGCCTGCGCACCGGTCAACGAACAGCAGGTGGTCGTCGGCGGACGCACGGCCTGCCCACCGCTCCATCTGCAACGGTGCCTCCAATCCGGTGTGGTCGAGCACCGCGACGGAGGAGCCCGCAAACGCTGCATCAAAGTTCCTCACGCCCACCTCCGCACGGATTCGGCGATTCGCCGGCCGGGGACGGCAGCCGCGATGGCGAGGGCGTCGGCCCAGGTATCCATGTCGCGTAGCTCTCGGAGCAACGGAAAATCGCCTCCGATGGCCTCGCGCGTTCGGGCTCCGGTGTCGTCCGCCGACATCGGGACGCCGATGAGCGATTCTGCCCGCGTCGCGTCGGCAAGGCCCAGCAGCCACCAGCCTCCGTCGACAGCGGGCCCGAGAACTGCCCCATCGGATTGCACGAGCGCTTCGGCAGCCACCAGGTCATCGACCGAGACCTGCGGAGTGTCCATGCCGACCTGCACCACGGGTCCCCGGCCAGCGGCGTCGGCATGTGCGTTCGCGAGTCGCTCTGCGAGGTCGTCGCCACGCTGCTGAATCACCCTCACGTCCGCCAAGGCCTCGACGAGTTCATCGGCCCGGGCCGAAGCGCCGAGGTCGCCGGTGAGGGCGACCACCACATCGACGAAACAACACACGCCGACGTCAATGGTGTCGAGGAAGGCCGCAGCCGCGAGATCGGCGGCCGCGGCGGGGCCGACACTCTCCGCAACCCGCGTCTTCGCGAATCCCGGGACCGGCGCCTTGGCCACGATGAGGAGGGTCGGGCTCATCGCATGACCCTCGCGAAATCGACGATGGCTCGGAGTGTCCCCCGCAGCGATCCGGACACCTTCGACCTCGTTCCCGCAGCGCGGGGTCGATAATCGACATCAAATTCCCGGATGGTCCAGTCCGCGACGGCGGCCTTTCGCATCAGCTCGAGTGGATAGCCGAATCGGCGGTCTTGGACTCCGAGGTCAAGCAGTTCGGTCCGCCGGCTCACGCGGACGGGGGCAAGATCATGAATGGCGAGTCCACTCGCCAAGCGCAGCCACGTCGCCAGGATCTTCGTGCCGATCCGGGCGTGCCACGGCCAGACACCTCGGCGGATGGGTCGTCTGCGACCCACTGCCATGGTCGCGTCCCCGTTCCGCACGGCAGCCAGCATGGGCGCGAGGACATCCAAGGACATCGAGTCGTCACCGTCGATCACGGCAACGAACGGTGCTTCGGCAGCCAAGACCCCGGCGTGGACAGCCGCACCGTAGCCAGGTTGATTCTCGACGACGACTGTGGCGCCCAGACTCCTGGCGACTGCGGCGGTGCCGTCAGTCGAGCCGTTGTCGACGACGATGGCTCGAAAGCCGGTGGGCACGTCGGCAAGCACCGAGGGAAGCGCGCGGGCTTCGTCGCGACAGGGAACGACAATGTCGCATTCGATGTGCACCATGGATTCGACCGTAGAGGCCTGACACATACCGCTCCAGACGGATCGGCTTACGAACCCGTTACGTCCCTGGTCGGGTGACGAGCACGCTGATGTCGTCCGGCCTAGTCTGAACTCATGGAGGCGCCCGACCAGCACGCGCCCCACGAGTTCGCCTCCCACCCGTCAGCCCCCCAACCGTCAACCCTATGGACGTGGACGAGCGTCGGCGTCGCCGTCGTAGTCGTGATCGCCGCAATCGCCGCACCACACGCTGTGGGCGCTGACGTCCGCGTTCATTGGCCGCCGCTACACGCCGACCCCCGGGAAATCATTCCGCCGTACCTGATCGGCGCGGCTCTGCTGGGACTCCTCCTTGCGCTCGTCGCGCCCGCGTTCATCGACCGGCTCCGCTGGCCTTTCGCCGTCGCCGCGACCACGGCGATCTCCTGGATCTGGACCATGGCCCTTGCGCTGAGCGAGGGAACTGCCGGAATCTCACGCGTATTCACGCGCCGCGGTGAGTACCTGTACGACGCCCAGACGATCGACGACGTTCCCGGCATGGTGGCCGAGTTCATCGACCGAATCCCGCGGGACACGGTGGACCACTGGCACACGCATGTCGCGGGTCATCCGCCCGGAGCGCTGCTGTCGTTCGTCCTGCTCGATCGGCTCGGAGTCACCAGCGCATTCTGGGTGGGCGTCGTCGTCGTCACGGTCGGAGCGAGCTCCGTCGCTGCGGTCATGCTCACCCTGAACGTGCTGGCCGGCGAGACCCTCGCACGGCGAGCCGGCATCTGGATTGCCCTCGCACCGGCCGCGGTCTGGGCCGGCGTTTCGGCCGACTGGTACTTCGCAGCCATCGCCGCATGGGGCCTGTTCCTGCTCACCTGGGCCTGCCACCGACGATCGGCTCTGGTCGGCATTGTTGCGGGCGTCCTCTTGGGGTGGTGCGTCTTCCTGTCTTATGGCCTCGTCCTGCTCGCTTTCCCGGCGCTGGCCGTGCTCTGGGTACGGGCCGGCTGGCGGACTCTTCCATGGGCACTTGGTGGAGCGCTCGCGGTGACGGCAGCCTTCTGGACTGCGGGTTTCGCCTGGTGGGAGGCGTTCCCCGTCTTGCATGACCGGTACTACGCCGGCATTGCCGCAGAGCGCGCGTACGAGTACTGGGTCTGGGCCAACTTCGGCGCATGGATCTTCACGCTCGGCCTTGCCACCTGCGCTGCGTTCCCGCTCCTTGGTCGACTGGTACGCAGTCGGTCAGCCGCGGCCGTCGTTGTCAGTTCGGCGCTCGTGGCGGTCGTCGTCGCCACGGCATCGGGCATGAGCAAGGCAGAGGTCGAGCGCATCTGGCTTCCGTTTACCGTGTGGGTCCTCGCCGCGGGCGGACTCGTGCCGTCGCGCTGGCTCCGTCCGGCGCTGCTCAGCCAGATCGTGACGGCGGTAGCCGTTCAGGCGCTCCTTCTGACGCGCTGGTGAGCGTCAGCCGAGCGGGTCGGATGCCAGCCGTGCGATGCCGTCCTCAGGACGGACCTCGGCATGGAATCCGAGACCGTCGATCGCCCGCTGGGGAGAGGCGACGACATGTCGGACGTCGAATGCACGGAAGTCCGCTGTGACGATGGGGGCCGGCCCGCCGAAGGCGTCGGAGAGGATTTCGGCCATCTGTCCGATCGTGAACGGCGTTCCCGACGCGACGTTGTACGGCGTTACGCCCTCCGGGTGATCCGCGACCTGCTCAATCGCCAAGGCGTTTGCGAGGGCCACGTCGTGGAGGTGGACGAAATCGCGCGTCTGCCGGCCGTCCTCGAAAACTCGCGGCGCAACGCCACGCTCCAGCGCGGATCGGAAGATCGCGGCAACGCCCGAGTATGGGGTGTCCGTCGGCAATCCGGGGCCGTACACGTTGTGATACCGCAGCGCGATCGCTCGTGCCCCCTGAAGGGTGCACCACGCACCTGCGTAGTGCTCCTGCGCGACCTTGGACGCCGCATAGGACGTCCGCGGACGGAATCGCGACTGCTCGTCCACGCACGTCCACTGGACCGGACCGTCGCACACCGGACATCGGGGATCGAAATCGCCGTCACGAAGGCGTTCAGCCGTCCGGGTCGCCGCAGGGACGACGCCGTCACTCGCACACCGATACAGCCCGTCGCCGTAGACGACCATCGACGATGCAAGCACCAGTCGGTCAAGTCCAGCCCGCGCCATCGCCGCGAGGAGGCGCGCTGTCCCCACGTCGTTATGGTCCGCATAACCGGGGAGATCTTGCGCATCGACTCCGTTTCCGACCATCGCCGCTTGGTGACACACCACGTCGATGCCGCGAAGCAACGAGTGGAGGTCATCGACACGCAGGTCAACGGAGGTCGATGCCCTCCGGTCCAGCCCGATGACGTCATGTCCGCGTTCCCGCAGCACGGCCACGATGCAGGATCCGATGAACCCCTCCGAGCCGGTGACGAGGACCCTCATGCGCCCGGAAGCTCGAACGGGAGGTCCATGCCGTCCACAGCGCGACCACACATGCAGTCCCCCTGTGCTTCAACTCGGTCGATGACGCTCGCCATCGCCGACTTGAGCGCATCGGTGTACTCGGCGAAGACGCGGAACACCTCATCCATGCTCACCTCGGCCGAGCGCGTCCCGTCGTCGTGCTCAACACCGGCGTCGTAGTCCGTGACCAGCGCGACGGTGGCGTAGCAGAGAGCCAGTTCGCGCGCGAGGACCGCTTCCGGGTGCCCAGTCATGTTCACCAGCGACCACCCCTGCGCCGCGTACCAGCGCGACTCGGCGCGCGTCGAGAAGCGAGGTCCCTCGATGACAGTCATAGTCCCGCCGTCAACCGGATCGAGGCCGGACAGCCCAGCGACCAAGTCCGCGCGCAACCGCGGACAGTATGGGTCGGCGAAGGACACGTGCACGGCCCCGGTGTCGTAGAAGGTCTGCAACCGCGACGTCGTGCGGTCGATGATCTGATCTGGCACGACGACGCTTCCTGGGCCGAGATCGGGCGTCAAGCCGCCGACAGCACACGGCGCCAAGATCTGGCGGACGCCGAGTGAACGCAGCGCCCAAAGGTTGGCGCGGTACGGCACTCGGTGCGCCGGGTACTCGTGGTGCGGTCCGTGCCGCGGCAAGAACGCCACGGCTCGACCCTTCACTTCGCCCACCGCGACAGGGCCTGACGGGGGGCCGAACGGAGTGTCGATGTCGATGGATTCGGCGTCGGACAGAAAAGAGTAGAAGCCGGTCCCACCGATCACGGCGATGTCGGGAATAGCCACGCGCCCAGCCTGCCCTATGCCGGCAGCAGGATGCGGAATCGGCAGCCTGGCCCAGGCTCGAGGTTCTCCACCGAGACCTCACCATTGTGGGCCTCCACGATGCCGCGCACGATGGCCAACCCAAGGCCGGCACCGTGGTCGTCGTCCGGTGTGCGCGCCGACGAGCCGCGCCAACCGACCTCAAAGACGCGTTGCAGCTCGGCGTCAGGGATGCCGGAACATCCGTCGGTCACGCACAGCTCCACGCCGTCCGGACGGGTTGTCGCGCTGATCTGGACCGAACCGTCCGCCGGCGTATGCCGGATGCCGTTCATGAGCAGGTTCGAGATGGCGCGGCCGAGAGCGGCCGGGTCTGCGCTGATCCGCACCCCGTCGGGCACTTCTCCGCCGAGATTGATTCCACGAGATCGTGCGACCGGGTCTGCGCTGGCGATCGTCTCGCTCACCAAGTCACGCAGATCGACCGGGACCAGCTGCGGGACCATCACGCCGGCGTGCAACGTCGACAGCTCAAAGAGGTCGTCGACCATCGTCGCCATCCGGGTAGCATCCCGCCGAATCTGACGGTGGTAGCGCTGCGGGTCGGCCGCCATGCCGTCCTCCAACGCCTCAGTCATGGCCAGCAGACCGGCCAGCGGCGTACGCAGGTCGTGCGACACCCACGAGACGAGATCGCGGCGCGACTGGTCGAGCAGCCGTTCACGCTCCCGGGATGCCGTCAGCTCCTGTTCGGCCTCGTGCAGCGCCTGCGTCAGGTCGCGGAACTCCGCCGGCACGCGTCGTGGATCTTCGATGTCGGCGCCGGATCCGAGCCGCAGGACGTTCGTCCGTACGGCGCTCGACCAGCGTCCGATCGCCGAACCCAAGCCGAGTGCGACGAGGAGTGTCACCACGGCAGCGACACTGCCGACATACGTGGCCACCGTCAGGTCGTGCGAGGAGATGAACATCTGCTGGGTGATGGCGATGAGCCCGAGGTAGGGCGCCACCACGGCGACCACGGCCAGGATGGCTAGGTGCCAGCGCAGGGAACGGGCGCGCAGCAGCCAACTGACCACGAATCCCGCGATACCCACGGCGATCGCCGCGGTCGCGGCCACGACGATGATGTCGAACTGATCAGCCCACCTCATCAGGCCCTCCCGGCTGGTCGGTATGCGCCTGCCAGAGGTAGCCGACGCCCCAGACCGTCAGCAGCCGCACCGGATGGGTCGGGTCCTGCTCGACCTTCTCGCGCAGCCGACGCACATGCACCGTCACTGTCGAGCGGTCGCCGAACGACCACCCCCACACGCGTTCGAGCAGTTCATCGCGAGAGAACGTCACGTCCGGATGACCCACCAGGAACCGCAGCAAGTCGTATTCCCGCGTGGTCAGCGTCAGCTTCTCGCCATCGAGCGTCGCGGATCGGTGCGGGTGATCGATCACGAGATCACCGTCGGTCAGGATGTCGGCCATGTCCGGCACCCGGCCGGACGTCCGCCGCAGAACCGACTCGACCCGCAGTGCGAGCTCGCGCGGGCTGAACGGCTTGGTCACGTAATCGTCCGCACCGAGCTGCAGCCCCACGACGCGATCCATCTCGCTGCCCAACGCCGTGAGCATGATGATCGGCACCTCGCGGATCTGGCGGATCCGGCGGCAGACCTCCAGGCCATCGACTCCCGGCAGCATCAGGTCGAGAACGAGCAGGTCCGACGGGTTCTTCGCCATCGCCTCGATGGCCGACTCGCCGTCGGCCGCCTCGGACACCTCGTGGTGGTTGGCACGCAGGTAAGTCGCCACCACCTCGCGGACGGTTGGGTCGTCATCGACGACAAGAACGCTGGCCACCCAATGAGACTACGGCGATATGGCCCGTTCTACCGGTGAGATCGACCGTCGAGGGGGACCCGTCACCGGACCGTAAGACGTCTGCCGAGGACTACCGGTTGCGCTTGCGCGACTTGCGTTGCTGCTTGGCCTTCTGGCGTGCCCTGTTCTTGGCGTTCGCCTGGCGCCGCGCCGCGGCCTCGCCGCTGGCTTCGGAGCCGTCGTCGGCGACGAACTCCGCGTCGCCAGTCTCCGAGGGCGCGGAGTACGAAAGCTGCTGCTGCCGACGCGCTTCAAGGCCGCGAGCCTGAAGGTGCGTCTCTACCGCGCCGTCTTCGGTGCCTTCGGCCGGCTCAGCTTCGATCTGGACCTCCAGATTGAACAGGAAGCCAACCGACTCCTCGGCGATGCCGTCCATCATCGCGGTGAATAGGTCGAATCCCTCACGTTGGTACTCGACAAGCGGATCGCGCTGGCTGTACGCGCGCAGTCCGATGCCCTCGCGCAGGTAGTCCATCTCGTAGAGGTGCTCGCGCCATTTCCGGTCAAGCACGCTCAGGACGACGCGGCGCTCCAGCTCGCGCATGATCGGCGAATCGAGCTCCTCTTCGCGCTTCGCGTAGGCGGCCACGGCGTCGTCCAGGACGAGTTGGTGCAGGTGCTCGCGGGTCAGTGCCTCGCGTCCTCCCGCCTCGTTCTCGACTCCCTCAACGGTCAGCGAGATCGGGTAAAGCGTGCCCAGCGCTGTCCAGAGCTGTTCGAGGTCCCACTCCTCCGGGAATCCGCCGGTGGCACCACTGACGTAGGCCTCGGCCACTTCCCCGATCATCGTGCGGACCCATTCCTGCAGGTCCTCGCCCTCGAGCACCTTGCGTCGCTCGGCATAGATGACCTCACGCTGGCGACTCATCACGTCGTCGTACTTGAGGATGTTTTTGCGGCTCTCGAAGTTCTGCGACTCGACCTGCGCCTGTGCTGAGGCGATGGCGCCGGTAACCCGCTTGTTCTCGATCGGCATGTCGTCCGGGATCTTCATGGTCTGCAAGACCCAGTTGACCCAGTCGGCCTTGAACAGCCGCATGAGGTCGTCCTCGAGGGACAGGTAGAACCGGGACTCGCCCGGGTCGCCCTGGCGGCCAGAACGGCCGCGCAGCTGGTTGTCGATGCGGCGGGACTCGTGCCGCTCGGTGCCGATGACGGCGAGGCCGCCGACGGCGGTCACTTCGTCATGCTCGGCCGCCACCTGCTTCTCGATCCGCTCCAGCGTGGCCGGCCAGGCGGCTTCGTAGGCCTCCGAGTCTTCCAACGGGTCGAGGCCCTGCTTGCGGAGTTCCTGGTCGGCGAGGAACTCGACGCTGCCACCGAGCATGATGTCGGTGCCACGGCCGGCCATGTTGGTTGCCACGGTGACCGCGCCCTTGTGGCCGGCCATCGCAATGATCGCGGCCTCGCGTTCGTGCTGCTTGGCGTTGAGGACCTCGTGCACGACGCCCCGCCCGCGCAGCAGCTTCGACAGGCGCTCGCTCTTCTCGACACTGGTGGTGCCCACCAGGATCGGCTGGCCGGCGGCGTGGCGTTCGGCGATGTCGTCTACGACCGCGGCGAACTTGGCCTCCTCGGTCCGGTAAACAAGGTCCGGCTGATCGGCGCGGGCGACCGGCTGGTTGGTGGGAATGGGCACGACGCCGAGCTTGTAGATCTTGTCGAACTCCGAGGCCTCCGTCATGGCCGTACCGGTCATTCCGGCCAACTTCTCGTAGAGGCGGAAGTAATTCTGCAGCGTGATGGTGGCGAGGGTCTGGTACTCCTCGCGGATGCGCACGTTCTCCTTGGCCTCGATCGCCTGGTGAAGGCCCTCGTTGTAGCGGCGGCCCTCGAGGATGCGGCCGGTGTGCTCGTCGACAATGAGGACGCCGCCCTCGATGACGACGTACTCCTTGTCCCGCCGGAACAGCTCCTTGGCCTTGATGCCGTTGTTCAGGAAGCTGATAAGCGGCGTGTTCACGGCGTCGTAAAGGTTGTCGATGCCGAGTTCCTTCTCGACTCGATCGATGCCCTCCTCGGTGACGGCGATCGTCCGCTTCTTCTCGTCGACCTCGTAGTGCTCGTCACGCGTCATCCGGCCGACGATCTCGGAGAAGCGGCCGTACCACTCGACCTCGTCGTCAGTCGGGCCGGAGATGATCAGCGGCGTCCGCGCCTCGTCGATGAGGATGGAGTCGACCTCATCGACGATCGCGTAGGCGTGACCGCGTTGGACACAGGTCGCGATGTCGTCGGCCATGTTGTCGCGGAGGTAGTCGAAGCCGAGTTCGTTGTTCGTGCCGTACGTGATGTCGGCGGCGTAAGCCTCCCGCCGCGCGGCCGGCGGCATCGACGGAAGGATCATGCCGACGGTCATGCCGAGGAAGTGGTAGACGCGGCCCATCCATTCGGCGTGGTACTTGGCCAGATAGTCGTTGACGGTGACGACGTGGACACCCTCGCCGGCCAGCGCGTTCAAGTAGACCGGCAGGGTGGCGACGAGGGTCTTGCCCTCGCCGGTCTTCATCTCGGCGATGTTGCCGAGGTGCAGTGCCGCGCCGCCCATGATCTGGACGTCGAAGTGCCGCTGGCCGAGAACGCGCCGGGCCGCCTCACGGACGGTCGCGAAGGCCTCGGGCATCAGGTCGTCGACCGTCTGCCCCTTGTCGAGCCGGGCCCGGAACTCCGCGGTCATACCGCGCAGTTCGTCGTCGCTCATCGCGCGGAACTCGTCCTCCAACGCATTGACCTGATCGGCGATGGCCGTCAGCTGGCGGAGGATCTTGCCTTCGCCGGCGCGAAGAATTTTGTCAATGACTTTCGGCACCGGTTCAGTCTAGGTGCAGGCCACCAACGCCTCAGCCAGGTCACCCCGACGGGCGACCTGCACCTCTGACAGACCCAACCACTGGGCCATCACGTGCAGTTCTGCGGCGAGTTCCGCGGCCGTCTCGGCCGGGGCAATGGGTTCGCCCCACGCACTGAGCACGTGCAAGACGCCGGCCGCCCGGTCGGCTTTGAGGTCTACGCGCGCAACGAGGTCGTCGCCCAACAGGAACGGCAACACGTAGTAGCCGTGCACGCGTTTGGCCGCGGGGACGTAGATCTCTATGCGGTAGCGGAAGCCGAAGAGTCGCTCGGTCCGGGTGCGCTCGAACACCAGCGGATCGAAGGGGCTCAGCAGGGCTCTGCCTCGGATCCGCCGTGGCTTCGGTGCCTCGGCGTGGAGATAGGCCGGGCGCTTCCACCCGGCTATCTCGACCGGTACCAACTCCCCGTCGGCCGTGAGTTCGTCAATGGCCGCGCGCGTGGGCTCAGGCGAAAGCCGGAAGTAGTCCCGGAGGCACTGGGCGGTCCCGACGCCGAGGACTTGGGCCGCATGCCGGACGAGCTCGACGTGTGCGTCGTGCAGATCGAGACGCGGCAAGGCGAACACGTCGGGCGGAAGCACCCGTTCCGGGATGTCGTAGAGGCGCTCGAAGGCCCCGTTGCGACGGGCAGCGGTGACCTGCCCGGTGTAGAAGAGGTACTCGAGCGCACGCTTGGCCTCCGACCAGTTCCAGCCCCACTGGTCCTTGCTGTCCGCGACGTCCTGCTCGATGTCCCTGGACGTCAGCGGACCACGGTCGCGGACATCGTCGAGCACGCGCGCCACCACCTCGGGCTTCTCGTCGGCGAGGGTCTGGATGCCGCCCCACATGCCCGAGGCGTCCTCCATCCGCCACTGCAGCGCCGGCCACAACCGGACGTCGACGAGCGCAGCCTCGTGGGCCCAGTACTCGAACAGTCGCCGCGGGGCGCGACCGGCGGCGCGATGCAGGAGCTCGACGTCGTAGACGCCCAGGCGGGAGAACAGCGGCAGGTAATGGGCCCGTTGCAGGACATTGACCGAATCGATCTGGAACAAGCCGAGCCGTCCGATGACCGCGTTGACGTGGCGAGCGGAGACGCTCGCCGTGGGGCGGGACCGACCAAACCCTTGCGCGGCCAAGGCGATCCGCCGGGCCTGGAGTTGGGTCAGCCGCGTCACGAGAGGGACGGTATCGCCGTCCACCGACGCTACCCAGGGTGCTGCACACTTGACGCATGACCGAGAGTCAGGAACCGGCGAACTACGCCCGGAACGGATCAACCCCGATGTCGGCGGAGCAGGAGCGCACGTGGGCGACCGTGACCCACGGCGTCGCAGGCGCAGCGATGATCCTGAGCGCCGGAACGCTCGGCTTCGTCGCGGCCTTGGTCGATTTACCTCGTCTACAAGGACAAGGGACCGTTCGTTCGGCAGCATGCCGCCGACGCCGTCAACATCCAGCTGAACGCGCTGCTGTGGGCCATCGCCGGCTTCATCCTTGCGATCGTCCTCATTGGGTTTGCAATCCTGGCCGTCGTCCCCATCGTCGCTACCGTCCTGCACGTCATCGGCGCCATCAAGGCGTACAACGGCGAGGAGCACTGGTCACCGCTGACCATCCGCTTCGTCCGGTAAGGCGACTCGGCTACTCGAGCAGGTTGCTGCGCACTGCGTACATCGCGGCTTCCATGCGCGACTTCATCTGGAGCTTCTCCAGCAGATTCCGGATGTGGTTCTTGACCGTGTTCTCGCTGATGAAGAGGTCTTCGGCGATCTCGCGATTGCTCTGGCCCTTGGCCACATGCCGCAGCACCTGAAGCTCGCGGGCGGTGAGTTGGGCACCGGCACCGGGCGTCTTGGTCATCGTCACGAACTCGTCCAGCAGTTTCGTGGCCATGCTCGGCGTGATGAGTGACTGGCCGCTCGCGCCGAGCCGGACCGCCTCGGCCACTTGGTCGTATGTCGAGCCGTCCTTGAGCAGATAGCCCGACGCACCGCTCTTGATGGACTGGTAAAGATCCTGCTCTTCGTCGCTGGCCGTCAGCATGATGATGGCCGTCGACGGCGACGCCGCCTTGATGGCCGCACAGGTGTCGACCCCGCTGCGACCAGGCATGCGGACATCGAGCAAGACCACGTCCGGCGGGTTCGCTTCGACCGACCTGAGTGCCTTGTCACCGTCGTCGACCTCTTCGACCTCAAGTCCACCCTCGGCTTCGAGGACCATCTTGACGCCGCGCCGGAACAGTTCCTGGTCGTCGACCAGGAGCACCCGAACGGTCGTATCCGGATCCGTCACAAGCCCGAGACTAGTCGCAGCGAAGCGAGGGACGCGCGCCCGCGCGCGGTCCCGAGCGAGCAAGGGTTGAAGCGTCGCGCAGCGACGCGATCAGCCGTTCCCGCGGATCGACCGACTCACTCACTGACGTCGAGGTGGATCACGCCATAGTCATATGCGCGTCGCACGTAGACGACGCTCGGCCGCATCGAGTCCTTCTCGACGAAGAGGAAGAAGTCGTGGCCGACGAGTTCCATTTCGTGCAGGGCCTGCTCCAGCGTCATCGGGATGGCGTCGTGGGTCTTCTCGCGCACGACCAACGGGCAGGCGTCGCCCTCGACATGCACGCCGGCGACCAGATGGACGTCGGACTCGACCGGCGCCAGCCCGGCCGACACGACATCATCGGGCACGTGAGCGACAGCCTGTGACAGCGACCGCGGCGCATGTTGTCCGTGGTGGATGCGGCGACGGTCACGCACCTTGCGCAATCGAGCAACGAGCTTGTCGAGTGCTGCATCGAGCGCGGACGCCTGGTCAATGGCGGCGGCTTCAGCTCGAACAGCCGGTCCGCGCGAACGCAGCGTCATCTCGACCCGAGCGGCACGGTCGTGCTGGCGCGGATTCCGTTCGTGGGTGATCTCCACCTCCACCCGGTGGATCTGTTTGCGCTGGTCGTACTTGTCAATGCGCTGAAGCTTCTCGACTACGTGTTCTCGGAACCGATCCGAGATTTCGCTGTTGCGGCCCTTGACGACAATTTCCATACGGCCTCCCGCGGTTGAGAACAACCTCCAACGGTCTACGTCGGATGCTCTTAGGCCGACGGTAAACCCCGATGAGGTCGCGCACCATAGTTCGCGTCAACTCAGCTGCCCGATGCGCGATGACCGCAGCGCCGGCAACGCGAACGTAACCAGCCTGAAGCGCCCGGACTGCCTCCCCAACGGTCGCTCCGGTGGTGACGATGTCGTCAACCACGACGACAGTTCCGGACGGTGTTCGGCGCACCGCCAGTGATGCATGCAGGTTCTCGGCTCGGGCTGCAGCCGAGAGTCCCGCTTGATCGCGGACCCGCCGCACGAACCCGAGCGAGGGCTCAACACGCGTCTCGACGCCTATCCCGCGGAGCAGCTTTGCCGTACACCGCGCGACGTCGGCGATGACGTCGGCACCGCGGGCGCGTCGACGATCGGGACGAGACGGGATCGGCACGAGCGTGATCGGCGGATCGACTTCGAGTGCGAGAACGGCCGCTGCCAGCAGATGGGCCAGCGTCCGCTCCACGGTGAATCGGCCACGCTCCTTCCACGCGATCAACGCGGATCGCAGCACCCCGTCGTAGTTTCCCGACGCCGCGATCAGGCAGGGCTGCTCTCGAACGACCCGCGCCTCGGGCCGCACCGCCAGCGCGCAATCGCGCGCAGAGTCCCAGCGCGACGTTCTCGCAGGCGACGCACCTCGCTCCCACCACCACGTGGGCCACATCGTCGAACCATCCCATGCAGCAAGATTCGACCCGGCCGCGGCCACGTGGGACAGAGGGCACCACGAAGGTGTGGACAGCCTCAGGCGAACATCGGCTTCAAGACCGGACGGAAGTCGCCCTCGTCGGGACCGGCAAACGGCCGACGCGGCAGCGTCAGGACAAACTCCGTACCCTCGCCGACCCGGCTGTAGACCCGCAGCGATCCGCCGTGGAGCAAGGCGTCCTCCCGCGAGATCGCCAGGCCGAGTCCCGTGCCACCTTCCGTCCGTGCCTGGTCGGCTCGCCAAAACCGGTCGAACACGCGCGCGGCGTCGCTGGGAATCAGGCCGATGCCAAAGTCTCGGAACACAAACGACACCCGGTCGTCCAACTGGTCGATCTCGAACTCCACGCGACTCGTCTGGCTGTACTTGGCGGCATTGGTCACCAGATTGCGAAGGATCCGTTCGATCCGCCGACGGTCCGCCTGGACAACAGCCGGCTTGTCCGCGCCCAAGATGCTGACCTCGACAGGTGCGAGAGCCACGTCGGCAGCAAACTCGGTCGCCACCTCGACCAGGTCGACCGGCTCGACCTCCAGTCGCGCCGCGCCGGCATCGAACCTGCTCAGATCCATCAAGTCGATCAGCAGGAGTTCGAATCGGTCGAGTTCCGTCTTCAACAACTCGGCTGATCGCGCGGTCGCCGGGTCGAAGCTGTCTCGCGCTTCGTACAGGAGGCCGCAAGCCATCTGCACCGTGGTCAGCGGCGTGCGCAGTTCATGCGAGACGTCCGAAACGAACCGCTGCTGGAGCACGGCCAACTGTTCGAGTCGGGTGATCTGGCCTTGCAGGTTGGTGGCCATGACGTTGAACGACTCGTTGAGGCGTCCAATGTCATCGTCGCCGCGAGGGGGCATCCGCTTGCTCAGATCACCTTGTGCGTACTGCTCGGCGATACGGCGCGCACCCCGTACTGGCCTGATGACCTGGCGCGAGACGATGAAGGAGATCGCGCTCATCATGAACACCGAGGCAAACCCGCCCAGGAGGCCCGCCTGCCGCACGAGGCCGATGATTCGATCCTGCTCTACGAGGGAGAACAGGTAGTAGAAGGCGTATATGTCGCCAGTCGCCGGCGCTCGTAAGCGACCGCCGACTACGAGGACCCGGCTCGGCTTGCTCGACGTGCTCCTCGATACGGCGTTGTACCGCGTGAACGTCCCGTCCCTGCTGACCACCGTCCGCCGAAGCGCAGCCGGCACCGCGTCCGGGGATAGCGGGACCGACGTGCGAACGGGCCCGGACTCACCGCCCAGCGGACCTTCCACGATGAGGTCGTAAGGGCCACCCGGCACGTTCGAGACCGAATCGACCATGCCTTGCAGGATTCGATCCTCTTCTGCTGGGTCGGTGGCCTCGGGGGCGTTCAGTTCCGACTGAGCTTCAGCGAGAGCAAGGCGTGCTTGCTGGATGGCGGCGGTACGACGCGCCGACTCCACAGATTCGATGACGTCGACCGCAACTGCCCAAGTGGTCGCACTGATGAACACCGTGGCCAGCAGCACCGTGCTGACGACGACACGGAACTGGATCGAACGACGCCACAGGCGGGCTAGGCGACGCATCGGGGCCGGTCAGTCCGGGATGACGGCCTGGTAGCCGATGCCGCGGACGGTCCGGATGACGCTCGGATTGTCGGCATCGTCCTCGATCTTGGAACGCAGCCGTGCCATGTGGACGTTGACCAGCCGCGTGTCGCCGTGGTGGTGGTACCCCCACACCCGCTCCAGCAGTTTCTCCCGCGTGAACGCCTCGTGTGGGCTGCGCAGCAGGCACGCGAGCAGGTCGAACTCCAACGGCGTCAGCTCGAGCGGCTGCCCCGCCCGGGTGACGCTGTGGCCGACCGGGTCGAGCACGATGTCACCGAACTCGAGCGCCGCTTCAAGGTGGTCGGTCCGGCGAAGGCGCGCGCGGATGCGGGCGACCAGTTCGGCGTTCTTGAACGGCTTGGTGATGTAGTCGTCGGCCCCGGCCTCCAAGCCATGGACAACGTCGCGGGTATCTGACCGGGCGGTGAGCATGATGATCGGCACACCCGACGTGGATCGGATCTGCCGACACACGGTGACACCGTCGAGCCCCGGAAGCATCCAGTCGAGCAGCACGACGTCCGGCTTGAAGTCGAGGAACGTCGGGCAGCACTTGGTCACCGGTGCGAACCACGCGGCTCGTCCAGCCCTCGGAGTCGAGCACCAACGAAAGCATCTCGCCGAGCGCCCGATCGTCGTCGACGATCAGGACCTTGTCGTACTTGCTGCGATACGTCACGTTGTTGGCTCGCTCGGGGTGATTACTAGTACCGGTAATGCTCCGGCTTGTACGGTCCGGCCACATCGACACCGATGTATTCGGCCTGCTCCTTGCTGAGCTCGGTGAGCTCGACGCCCAGAGCGTCGAGGTGGAGCCGGGCAACCTCTTCGTCGAGGTGCTTCGGCAGCACGTGCACGCCGAGTTCGTACTGGTCGGCCTTGGTGAACAGCTCGATCTGCGCCAGCACCTGGTTGGTGAACGAGTTCGACATGACGAACGACGGGTGTCCGGTTGCGTTGCCCAGGTTCAGCAAACGGCCTTCGGACAGCACGATGATCTTCTTGCCGTCCGGCCAGATCCACTGGTGGACCTGCGGCTTGATCTCATCCTTGACGATGCCCGGAATCTTCGCCAAGCCAGTCATGTCGATCTCGTTGTCGAAGTGGCCGATGTTGCCGACGATCGCCTGGTGCTTCATCTTCTGGAAGTGATCGACCCGGATGATGTCGAAGTTTCCGGTGGTCGTGATGAAGATGTCAGCGGTCTCGACGACCGAGTCCAGACGCCGGACCTCGTAACCGTCCATGGCGGCCTGCAGGGCGCAGATCGGGTCGATCTCCGTGACGATGACGCGAGCACCCTGGCCGCGCAGCGACTCTGCTGAGCCCTTGCCAACATCGCCGTAGCCGCAGATGACGGCGACCTTGCCGCCGATCATGACGTCAGTGGCACGGTTGATGCCATCGACCAGGGAGTGGCGGCAGCCGTACTTGTTGTCGAACTTGCTCTTGGTGACCGAGTCATTGACGTTGATCGCCGGGAAGAGCAGCGAGCCCTCCTTGAACCGTTCGTACAGACGGTGCACGCCGGTCGTCGTCTCCTCCGAAACGCCCTTGATGCTCGCCGAGATCGTGGTCCAGCGCTGCGGATCGGCCTCGAGCGAGCGGGCCAGCACGCGCAGCACCTCCTTGTACTCCTCGTTGTCGGTGCTGTCCTGCGACGGAACCACGCCGGCCTTTTCGAACTCGACGCCCTGGTGGACGAGCAGCGTGATGTCTCCGCCGTCGTCGAGCAGGACGTTCGGCCCGATGGCGTCGCCGTTCTCGTCGGTGAAGTTGAAGACCTTCTCGGCTTCGTCCCAGTACTCCCCGAGCGTCTCGCCCTTCCAGGCGAACACCGGCGTACCTTGCGGGCTCTCCGGCAGTCCCGTTCGTACCGACGACGACGGCGGCCGCGGCGTGGTCCTGAGTGGAGAAGATGTTGCACGTCGCCCAGCGGACGTCAGCGCCGAGCGCGGTCAACGTTTCGATCAACACGGCGGTCTGAATCGTCATGTGCAGGGAGCCGGCGACGCGGGCGCCCTTGAGCGGCTGGCTGGCGCCGTACCGCTCGCGCATGGCCATCAGGCCCGGCATCTCGTGCTCGGCGAGTTCGATCTCCTTGCGACCGAAATCGGCCAAGGACAAGTCAGCGACGTTGAAATCCATGGGTGCTCATCCTAAGCGGGATCAGTGAGACGCAGCAGCGGGAGGTTCCGGTCGCGCATCGGGCTCGTAGTCACGGCGGAAAATGTCCGGCTCCAGGAACACCTGAACAGCCATCGGCTCGGCTTCTCGCAGGTTGCGTTCGGCCGCATCGATGGTGCGGGCGATGCTCTCGCCCGTGGCAGTCGGCGGCTACCGCGATCTTTGCGGCCACCAGCAGTTCTTCGGGCGCCACGTGCAGCGTCTTCAGGTGGATCAGCCGGTCGACACCCTCGGTGCTCTCGATGGCTTCGCGGATCTTGCTCACCGACTCGGGGGTCGCCGCCTCACCGACCAACAGGCTCTTGACCTCGATCGCCAGCACGAAGGCGACGAGCACCAACAAGACGCCGATGACGGCCGAACCGATGACATCGAAGTAGAGGTTGTGCGTCAGCAGTGCGAGCGAGACGCTCGCGAAGGCGACGACGAGTCCCAACAGAGCAGCGAGATCCTCCAACAGGATCACCGGGAGCTCCGGTGCCTTCGCGTTGCGGATGAACGCGAACCACCCGTGACTGCCGCGCACCTTGTTGGTCTCGATGATGGCGGTACGGAAGGACAGCGACTCCAACACGATGGCTACGCCCAACACGACGAGCGGGACGTAGCGCCACTGGCTCTCCAACACATCGCTGCCGTGGCCCGCCGCCAGCTCGTGGAACTTGTGATACGCCTCGTAGATCGCAAAGAGGCCACCGATGCTGAACAACACGATCGCCACGATGAAGGCATAGATGTACCGCTCCCGCCCGTAGCCGAAGGGATGCGTATCGGTTGCCTCCCGCTGGGACCGCCTCCCGCCGACGAGCAGCAGCGCCTGATTGCCCGCGTCGGCGACCGAGTGGATCGACTCCGCGAGCATCGACGAGAAGCCCGTCAGCAAGAAAGCGACGAACTTGGTCAGGGCGATGCCGGTGTTCGCAAGCAGTGCCGCGACGACCGCCTTCGTACCCCCGGACGCCGACATCTCAGGCGTCCCGAGCCAGGTCGCGCGCCTCGTCGACGAGCATGACCGGAATGTTGTTACGCACCGGGTAGGCCAGCTGACAGGAGTTGCACACCAGCTCATCGGCATCGTTGTCGACGAACGGCGCGGTCCGACACTGGGGGCACACCAAGATGTCGAGCAACGTCGGGTCCAGATTCATGCGCTCACCCTAGCGAGCGAGCAATTCGGGGTTTTTCACTGATCTCACGACACCCGCCACTATCGTGAACTCGCCGGCCCGCCCCATCCGGGCGCTCGGCCGCTTAAGGAGCACGATGAGCAGCAGGACTTTGCGGCGCGCGCTGATGGGGAGTCTGACCATGGCGCTCGCATTCACTCCCACGGCCAGCTCCGGCCACGGCGACCTCCCAGGTACAAAGAATGCGATCTCTCGCGCTCCGCTGACCCCCGGCACGGCGGACCCGACAACCCGCGCCCAGGCTGCCGCGGCGATCGATTTCGCCGCCAGGCAGCGGGCCGAACCGGATCCGACCCTCGTCACAAGGTCCAGCGCTGGCTACCGGCCGCACGCCACGGTTCCCGAGGATCGCTATGCGATGGCCCGAGGCTGCTACGTCCTGCGCGCGGCATCGAATGGCAAGTGGGTCGTCCGCAACGGCGCCGGCTACCGCGCCGCGGCCGGATCGTCGAGCACCGCCGAGAAGTTCCGTTTCCAAGCCACTGACCTCGGTACCTACCTGTTGTGGGACAGTCAGCGCCGTTTCGTCACCGCCACCAACGGCGCAGCCGCTGGCGCAACCAAACCGGCATCGGCCGCAGAGTGGAAGGCTTCGAGCTTTCGCAACAGGGGCCGGTTCACCTTTTCCTCCCTCACCGGCAAGCCTCTCGGGGTGAACTCGCAGGGCGCCCTCAGCACGTCGTCGCAGACGTCCTACTACCTGACGAAGGCAAGCGGCTGCCCCAAGTGGCCCGACGTCTCCGTCGGCGTCAGCGGTGGGCCGTTCGGCGGCAAGACCAGGTACCAGGAGGTCCGGGGCTACGTCGACGCCCACACCCACGGGATGGCGTTCGAGTTCCTCGGCGGCAGCGTTCACTGTGGACGGCCGTGGCATCGCTACGGCGCCGCGTATGCACTCGTGGACTGCCCGGACCACGCCATCGCGAACGGTAACGGCGCCGTGCTGGAGAACTTCCTGCGCCACGGCACGCCGACCGGGAGCCACGATCCCATCGGCTGGCCCACCTTCAAGGACTGGCCGGCACCGGACTCGCTCACGCACGAGGGGACGTATTGGAAGTGGTTGGAGCGGTCGTGGCGCGGCGGCCAGCGGATCCTGGTCAACCTCCTCGTCCAGAACAACAAGCTGTGCGAGCTCTACCCGCTCAAGCGCACGTCGTGCGACGACATGGATGCCGTGCGGCTGCAAGCGTCGGACATGCGCCAGATGGCGCGCTACATCGACGCGCAGTACGGCGGGCCGGGCCGCGGCTTCTATCGGATCGTCACCGATCCGTTCCAGGCCCGGAAGGTCATCAACGGCGGCCGGATGGCCGTCGTGATGGGCATCGAGACCAGTGTGATCTTCGGGTGCTCCAAGAAGCTCGACATCCCCGGCTGCACGAAGGACCAGATCGACGACCGGCTCGACGAGGTCTACGGCCTGGGCGTTCGCCAGATGGAGCTGGTCAACAAGTTCGACAACGCCCTGGCTGGCGTGGCCGGTGACTCCGGGGCAATCGCTCCTTTGGTGAACGGCGCCAACTTCCTGGAGACCGGCACCTTCTGGGACATGCGTGCGTGCGGGGGCGCCGACGGCGTGCACGACCAGACACAGTTCACCGCACTCCCCGGCGAGATCCCGGCGCAGGACGAGCTGTTCGGCGCCATCGTCGGCCTTTACGGGCTCGGCGTTCCGTCGCTCCCGATCTATCCATCGGGGCCGACGTGCAACAGCCGCGGCCTCACCGAGCTCGGCGAGCACACGATCCGTCGACTCGTTGCGAAGCACATGATCTTCGACCCTGACCACATGAGCGTCAAGGCGCGCCAGGAGTCGATGGACCTCATCGAGGAGCTGAAGTACCAGGGCGTCGTGTCCAGCCACTCGTGGGCCACACCGGACGCCTATCCGCGGATCTACAAGAGCGGTGGCTTCATCACGCCATACGCCGGCGACAGCTCGGGCTTCGTCTCGAAGTGGAAGCGTCATCTGACGTGGGTGGACCCGCGCTTCTACTGGGCGATCGGCTTCGGAGCCGACATCAACGGCTTCGGTGCCCAGGGCGACCCACGTGGTGGCGGCGTATCGAATCCGGTCAAGTACCCCTTTACCGGCCTGGGCGGCGTCAAGATCGACAAGCAGCTCAGTGGCCAACGGAGGTACAACATCAACACCGATGGCGTGGCGCACTACGGGCTCTATCCGGACTGGATCGAAGATCTGCGGCGTCAGGGTGGGGCGAAGATCGCCGACGACATGGCGCGCGGCGCCGAGGCCTACCTGCAGATGTGGGAGCGGGGCTCCGGAATCAGCAACGACGGCTGTCGCCAGGCCTCGGTGCGCAAGGGCACCAGCAGGGTGTTCGGCATCGCGAAGGGAACCTCCGTGACGGACGTACTCAAGCGAGCCGGCATCCCGCACCAGCGCCTAGGCACGAACTTCGCCTATTGCACCAAGACCTCGAGTGGATCGTTCCAAGCCGTCCGAGTCACCTTCAACACGGCGGGCAAGGTCGTCAAGACCGCGAAGTACTGAGCCGGATCCTCGGCTCCGGAGCGTTTCTTCAAGAAGGTTCTCTCTGAACGTTGTTTCTGTCGCAGCCCTCGGCTAGTATCGAACATGGATTCGATCTATTGGAGGATAGTGACCGTAACCCCGCTCCCCACACCGCCTGAACTGGCGTGGCTGGATGCTGCCGAGGCTGCGTTCTCGATCGCCGACAAACCCGCGGTGCCAGCCGAAGTGTCACGTGAAGCCGTGGGGCGGATCGCGCGACTCGAATCGATCATGGCCGCGCGGAAGATGAACCACATTCGCAACGTCGACCATGCCGACTTGGCCAAGGAGTCGGGATCGACGTCGACGAGCTCGATGCTTTCGAACGACTTCGGCGGCGATCAAGCCACGTGCTCGCGGCAGGTACGTACGGCACTGAACCTGAAGGCCGCGACCCTGACTGAGAAGGCGCTGGAGGCCGGCGAGATCACGTTCGAGAAGGCCGAGATCATTGCCCGCACGGTTGCCGGACTGCCGGAATCGTTGGACGAGCTCACGCGGGTTCGGGTGGAGAAGCGCCTCATTGGCGATGCCAAGCGGCTGAGCCTGCCCGACCTGCGTCGACGGGTCATGCGCGTCTCCGACATCTACCGGCCCCGCGACGAAGCCAACGTCGACGAAGACACCAAGCTCCGCCGCCAGGAGGCACGGGCGTGGCAGGACACCGAGTTCTGGATCGGCGCGGTCAAGGACGGCAAGGCGCGCTTTGGTGGCGAACTGCCGGCCCTGTACGCAGACCTGCTGAGGAATCACCTGGGCGCGATCGCCGCACCCCGGCGGAACCAAGGCACCGATTCCGAACTCACCTTCAACCAGCGGATGGGGCGCGCGTTCTGTCACTGGATCGAGAAGATCCCGACGGATGCACTCCCGACCACCGGCGGGACGCCCGCCACACTCACCGTCAACATCGACTTCGACGACCTGAAGTCGCAGGTTACGGCCGCCACCCTCAGCACCGGCACCCGTATCAGTGCCTCCGAGGTCCGCCGGCTCGCCTGCAACCAGCAGATCCTGCCCCGCGTCCTGGACGGCACGAGCCAAGTCCTCGACCAAGGGCGATCGAAGCGAGTCTTCACGCCGGCCCAGCGCCTGGCCATGGCCGACCGCGATGGCGGCTGCACCTACCCCGGTTGCGACCGGCCACCAGCATGGACCGAGGCTCACCACATCGATTGGTGGGCCAAGGATGGCGGCGCCACCGACCTCGAACGAGGAACCCTGCTGTGCGCCCGGCATCACCACTGGGTGCACTCCAAGGACGTACACATTCGACGGAGAGATGGTCAAACCGAGTTTCGGATCAACGGAATCTGGCAGACAAACCATCGGTGGAGGCCGTGACAGAAGGAACGGTCCTTCATGCGGATCTGGATTCCTTCTTCGCCTCGGTCGAGCAGCGGGATGATCCGCAACTTCGGGGCAAGCCAGTCATCGTCGGCGGCGGAGTCGTGCTCGCGGCCAGCTACGAGGCGAAGGCCTTCGGCGTGCAAGGCGCCATGGGCGGACGACAAGCGCTGCGCCTGTGTCCAGACGCGATCATAGTTCGCCCGCGCTTCGACGCCTACGTCACGGCCAGCCGCGAGGTATTCAAGGTCTTCCACGACACGACGCCCCTCGTCGAGGGCATGTCGATCGACGAGGCCTTCCTCGACGTCGGCGGCCTGCGCCGGCTGAGCGGAGAGCCCTCCGTCATCGCCGCGCGGCTCCGCGACCAGGTTCGTGAGCGGGTCGGCCTACCGATTTCGGTAGGCGTCGCTCGGACCAAACATCTCGCCAAGATCGCCAGTGCCCTGTGCAAGCCGGACGGACTACGCGTCGTGCCGATCGAGGACGAACTCGCGTTCCTCCACGCTCTTCCGGTCGAACGGCTGTGGGGCGTGGGACCGGCGACGTCGGCCAAGCTGCATGCCGCGCGCATCACGACAGTCGGACAAATCGCGTCATTCGAGCCGGCCGAGCTCGCCCACTTCATCGGACCCGGCGCAGCTCACCACTTGCATGCGCTCGCGCACAACCGCGATCCGCGTCGTGTCCGGACGGCGACCCGGCGGCGATCCATCGGATCGCAGCACGTGCTGGGTCGCGGCGCCCACACCGATGCCGCGCTCGATCGTGTGCTGCAGACGCTCGTCGATCGAGTGAGCCGGCGGCTCCGAGGCTCGGGCCGAGCCGGCACCACCGTGGTGCTGCGGCTCCGGTTCGGCGATTTCAGCCGTTCGACGACGTCCCACACGACAGCACGGCCGACCGATCAACAGCGCGTTCGTCCTCGACCTCGCGCGCCGACTGCTGGCGCAGCGGCTTCCGGAGATCCACTCCCGCGGCTGCACGCTGCTGGGCATCACGCTCAGCGGCCTCGACGGCACGGCACGCAGCTGATGCTGCCGTTCGAGCCCACCTCCAGCGGTGGGGGCACCTCCCGCTTGCGGGGGACCGTCGACCAGGCCGTCGATGCAGTGCGGGACAAGTTCGGGACGGCGTCGATCGGGCCGGCGTCCGTTGCTATCGGTCGAACCGGGCGTTCAGCTCAGCCAGTACGTGGTCTGGCACAAGTCCTGTGACGTCTCCGCCGCCCTTGGCCACTTCCTTCACCAGGCTCGACGCCAGGTAGGAGTACGCAGGACTGGTTGGGATGAACAACGTGTCGACGCCCGAGAGCCGGTCGTTCATCTGCGCCATTTGCAGTTCGTAGTCGAAATCAGAAACCGCGCGCAGGCCCTTCACGATGGCCGTGATGCCGCGCTCCCGGCAGAAGTCGACGAGCAGACCCTTGAATGAATCGATCGAGACGTTGGGGAACTGGGCTGTCGCCGTGGCGAGCATGTCAAGCCGTTCGTCCAGCGTGAAGAGCCCGGCCTTGTTCTCATTGACCAGCACAGCGACAACGACTTGGTCGAACAGATTCGATGACCGCTCGATGATGTCGAGATGGCCATTGGTAACCGGATCGAACGAACCGGGGCAAACGACGGTCGTCACGAGGCCTGACCGTACCAAAGGCGTGTCTCCCCGTATGCCTTGTCGCGAATACCCGTCAGGCCTGCGGGCCAGGCGAAGGAGCTGCGCGACGATCGCTCGGCGACCACGACACCCACCGGCCGGAGGACACCGACGATGCCCGCCAGCACGTCAGTCGGGTCGTCGCAGTAAGGCGGATCGAGCAGGACGAGGTCGTAGGTGTCCCGGCAAGTCGCCAAGAACCGCTCGGCGGTCGTCCGGTGCAGCCGAGCCGCGCGAGTCTCGAGTTCGGCGATGTTGGCCGCAATCGCCGCGGCCGCAGTACGTCCTGACTCCACGAGGTCGACGTGGGCGGCTCCGCGCGACAGGGCCTCCAGTCCCGAGGGCGCCGCTGCCGGCGTACAGGTCAAGGACCCGAACGCCGTCAAAGCTGCCCAGCTCCGACTCCAGCGACGAGAACAGCGCCTCGCGAACGCGGTCGGACGTCGGTCGGGTGTCCGAACCGCGGGGTGTCGCCAGGCGCCGGCCACCCCAAATGCCGGCGATGACCCGGGTCATCAGGTGCGCTCCAGGAACTCGGCCTGCTCGGTCGACTCCAGCTCACGCACCGCGGCTGCCAGCGCCGGGTGCGCGGCCAACTCGGGATCATCGGCGACCACCTGCACGGCCGCTTCCCTCGCGTCGGCGATGACCGCCTCGTCCCGAACGACAGAGAGCAGCCGCAGGCTCGACCGAACGCCCGACTGCCGCGAGCCCAAGACGTCACCCTCGTGCCGCAGCTCCAGATCGACATTCGAAAGTTCGAAGCCGTCGGTGGTTGCGGCGACGGCCTGAAGCCGCTCCCACGCGGGAGTGTCCTCCGCGCTGGACGTCATCAGCAGGCACAGGCCGGGCTCGTTGCCGCGGCCGACGCGGCCACGCATCTGATGGAGCTGGGAGATGCCGAAACGGTCAGCGTCCATGACGACCATGACGGTTGCGTTCGGGACGTCGACACCGACCTCGATGACGGTCGTGGCCACGAGGACGTCGACTTCACCTCGGGTGAAGGAAGTCATCACCGCGTCCTTCTCGTCGGCGGGCATGCGTCCGTGCAGCGCGGCCACGCGCAGATCGGACAGCGGGCCGCCGGTCAACTCGGCGTGGACGTCCACCAGGGCACTGGGGGCACCTCCCGCTGGCACGCTGGCGCCGGCCAGCGGGGACGGTCCGACTCACTCGCCTCATCGTCGCCACCGATCCGGGAGACCACGACATAGGCCTGGCGACCGCGACCAACCTCCTCGCGAACGCGCTCCCAGACACGGTCGACCCATGCCGCGAGGGCGGTGGGCACGACGTTCGTCTGGATCTCCTTGCGACCGGCCGGCAATTCGCGCAGCGTTGACGTCTCCAGGTCGCCGAACACCGTCATCGCGACCGTCCGCGGAATCGGGGTGGCCGTCATGACCAGCGTGTGGGGCCTCACCTCGGAGCGGTCTGCGAGTGCCGCGCGCTGCTCGACGCCGAAACGGTGCTGCTCGTCGACGACCATCAGGCCAAGGTCAGCGAACTGCACGTGCTCCTGCAGCAGCGCGTGGGTGCCGACGACGATGCCGGCTGCACCCGACGCGATGTCCAGCAGCGACTCCTTGCGCGCCTTCGCTCCCATGGAGCCAGTGAGCAGCCGCACGCGGGTCGCGTCGTCCGCTCCTCCCAACATGCCGGATTGCGCAAGATCGCCGAGCATCGTCGTCACGGCTCGGTAATGCTGTGCGGCAAGCACCTCCGTGGGCGCGAGCAGGGCTGCCTGCCCGCCAGCGCCCACCACCTGAAGCATGGCCAGGAGCGCCACGACGGTCTTGCCCGAGCCGACCTCGCCCTGCAACAGCCGGTGCATCGGATGTGTCTGCGCAACGTCGGTGCTGATGTCGTCGAGCACGGCCTTCTGGCCGTCGGTCAGGTCGAACGGCAGGCGATCCAGGAACCGCTCCCGCAAGCCGCCCTCCCGCTTCGGGCGCGCGATCGCAGGGTCGTGTTCGAGGGCCAGCCGGCGCCGAGCGAACACGGTTTGCAGGAGGAAGGCCTCCTCGAACCGGAACCGATCGCGCGCCGACTGCCACTGTTCGCTCGACCGAGGCCGGTGGATGTACTCGAGCGCCGAGTCGAAGCCCGGCAGGTTGCGTAGATCGCGGATGGCGTCCGGGAGTGGGTCGTCCGGCACGTCGAGGGTGTCCAGGACCATGGCGAGGCACTTCTCAAGCGCGAAGGACGAAACGGCAGCGCTGGCCGGATAGATCGGGATGATGCCGCGGGCCACACGTCCATTCCCGTCAGACCCCTCGTCGACAGGTTCGAACAGCGGGTGCGTCAGCTGCGGCTTGCCCCTGTACTCGCCGACCGTACCGGCGAACAGGCCGACGGTCCCTTCTGCCAGTTGCTCGGCACGCCACGTCTGGTTGAAGAACGTTGCGATCAGACGGCCCGTGCCGTCAGTGATGACGATCTCGGTCCGACTATCGCGCCTCCCGGGTCGACGACGCGACGGATAAGAATGCGTGGCGACGCGCTCGACCCGCGCCTGGACCGTTGCGTACTGCCCCACCTCGAGCTCCGACAGGTCGGACAACTGGCCCAAGGAGACGTAACGACGCGGGTAATGGCGCAGCAGGTCGTCGACCGTCGCCATGTCGAACGCCGTCTCGAGCTTCTTGGCGGTCTTGTCGCCAACGGCGTTTCGCAGCCTGGCATCCGGGCTCGTCACGGACGGTTCCTCATGCGCTACTCCACCGCGATGAACAGCGGGTAGTTCTCCTGGCCGCCCTCGTATACGACAACGTCGAGGTCGACGCGTTCGGACCGGACGAACTGCTCGACCTGCTCGGCGAGGTCTGCCGGTCCGCCCACACCCCGCACCAACGTCACCATTTCCGAGCGCCGCGTGAGCAGGCTGGTGACGACATCGCACGCGACAGCGCAGAGATCTTGGCCGACGAAGGAGAACTCGCCAGCCACAACGCCCAGCACATCTCCGGCGGCGCAGGGGCCCACCATCGTCATGCCTGGCTCCGAGGCCACCGTGACGGCGCCGTGCTTGACCCCGGCGGCAGCACTCGACATGGCCACGACATCGTCGTCGAACCCGAGCCCGGGATCGTGCACGGCCAATGCCGCGAGCCCTTGTGCCTGTGCCAGCGAGGGGATGACCGCGACGCGGACCCCATCGGCCCGCAACTCCTTGGCCGCTGCTTCGAACTGGCCGCGATAGCGCGCGTTGTTCGGCAGCACGACGAGCTCGTCGGCGTCAGCGCTGCGCAGAGCCTCCCGCATCGCGTCGGCCGTCAGCGGCTCGCCACGCGTGAACTCCAGGACGTCGGCACCCGCCTCCCGGAACAACTCGACCAGCCCGGTGCCGGTGACCGCAGCAACCACGGCGCGCTGACGGCCGCGATGATGTTCGCGCTCGGCGATCTGATCAGCGAAGTGCGTGACGGCGACGCGATACGGCCGGCCGGCGGCAATGCCGGCCTCGATGGCGGCGCCCACGTCGTCGACGTGCACGTGGACGTTCCACAGCCGGTCGCCTCCGACCACGACGAGCGAGTCACCCAAGCCGTCGAGCGTGGAGCGCAACGCCGGGATACGGTCGTCGTCGGCTTCCAGCAGGAACATGACTTCATATGAGGGCCCACCCTCAGTGAGGTCGCCGGTGGTGTCGTCAGCGAACGGCGTCGGCAGGAACGGCGCAGGACGGTCCGGGACGCGCCCGGTGTAGCGCTGTTCGGTCGCGTCGAGCACCACGACCAACGCACGACCGCCGGAGTCGACCACGCCGGCTTGAGCGAGTCGTTCCATCTGCATGGGCGTGCGCACAAGTGCCTCGCGGGCCGCCGCAGCCGCACTGGCGAAGACCTTGCGCACGTCCCCACCCGTTGACTCCGCGCCGGCCAGCGCTCCATCGGCAGCCGCCGCGGCAACAGTGAGAATCGTGCCCTCGACCGGCCGACCGACGGCCGCGTAACCCGCGCGCGCCGCCGCCGAGAAGCAGCGGGCGACCTGCTCCCCGGTGAGGTCGAAGTCGTCGCCGATCTCAGCGACGAAGGCGCGGACGAACTGGGACAGGATCACCCCACAGTTGCCCTTGGCGCCGGTCAGGAGCCCGTCGGCGAAGGCCTTCACCAAGATGGGAACATCAGCGTCTGCGGCTTGGGCCGCGATAGCCTCGGCGCCGGCGACGAACGTCAAGTAGGCGTTGGTGCCGGTGTCGTGGTCGGGCACCGGGAACACATTGAGAGCGTCGATCTCAGCCCGGGCCACACCCAATCCCTCGACGCACAGCGTCACCCACGCGCGGAACGCTTCGGGTCGTAAGGTGAGGCCCATGGGCCGAGGGTATCGGGCAGAACACACGCTCGTTCTCATCAGACACGCGAAGTCGGACTGGTCTGCAAACGCCTCCGACCGCCAGCGCCCACTCAACCGTCGCGGGCAGCGACAGGCCCCAGAATCCGGGCGATGGCTGGCCCAGAACCTCCAACCCATTGAGCAGGCCGTCGTCTCCCCGGCACAGCGGGCGCGAAGCACCTGGGACCTCGTCGCAGCTGAACTCTCTGATCCGCCGCCCATCATCGTGGACGACCGCGCGTACACCTTTGATGCTCGCGGCCTGATTTCGATCATTCACGACCTTGCCGATGACTTCGGCACTGTGGCGCTGGTCGGGCACAACCCGGCGATGGAAGAACTCGTCGGCCATCTGACCGGCGGATGGGTCGCCATGCCCACGTCCTCGTTGGCCGTGATCGGCTTGGCGGGTCCGTGGTCGGCGGCCGGTCCGGGCGCGACACTGCTGGCACACGGGCGGCCACCCGGCGAAGCCCCTGCTTGATGTCGTTCGCCACCGATTCGCCTCCATCGGCGGGGGTCGGCTATTCTTTTCCGGTTGCCTGCGCACTGCAGGCCCTCAGTTTTTACCTCTCATTTCTTCAGGAGTGATCCCAGTGGCAGCGGTCTGTGATGTCTGCGGCAAGACGCCCGGGTTCGGCCACAACGTGTCGCACTCGCACCGGCGCACCAAGCGGCGTTTCAACCCGAACATCCAGCGCGTTCGCGCCGTCGTGTCGGGAACGCCGAAGCGCCTGAACGTGTGCACGTCGTGCCTGAAGGCCGGCAAGGTCAGCCGCTAAGTCTGTCTGCCTGATGCCGGTCCACGCCTCGGACGAACTCGCGCGGCATGACGCCGTCGGGCTTGCTGGTGCGATCGCTCGCGGCGACGTCAGCGCCCGCGAGGCCACTGAGGCCGCCATCGGCCGGGTGGAGACGCTCAACCCCGAGCTGAACGCGGTGGTCGTCACCGACTTCGAGCGCGCCCTGGCTCACGCCGCAGCACCGGGCCAAGGGGTGTTCGCCGGCGTCCCGACCTTCGTCAAGGACAACGAGAACGTCTTCGGGCTGCCCACGCGCAGCGGTTCCCGCGCGACGCCGGACACGCCGGCCGAAGCGGACTCCCCGTTCGTCTCGGAGTTCCGATCAACCGGCGTTGTGGTCATCGGCAAGTCGACGCTGCCGGCGTTTGGCTTCAATGCCAGCACCGAGTTCGACGATGCCCCGCCCACCCGGAACCCCTGGAATCTCGACTACTCCACCGGAGCGTCGTCCGGCGGATCGGCAGCCCTGGTCGCCGCCGGCGTGGTGCCTATCGCGCACGCCAACGACGGTGGCGGTTCCATCCGCATCCCGGCGGCAGCCTGCGGGCTCATCGGCCTCAAGGCCACCCGCGGCCGCATCGTCGATCCGGTCGAGTCGGCCAGCCTGCCGGTCAACATTCTGGCCAACGGCATCGTTAGCCGCACCGTGCGCGACACGGCCGCGTTCATCGAAGCCGCCGAGGCTTTCCGGCCGCCGGTCGGGATGCCCGCCGTGGGCCGCGTCGAGGGGCCAAACGATCGGCGCCTGCGCATTGGCCTCATCGTCGACTCCATCACCGGCACGCCGACCGACGACGAAACCCGTGCGGCAGTCAAGGACACTGCGCTCCTTTTGGAGAAGCTGGGCCACGAGGTCCTCGAGGTCCCCACGCCAGTGGACGCACGCTTCATCGCCGACTTCAGCCATTTCTGGTCGCTGCTCGCCTTCAGCATGCGCCGCTTCGGCAGGCGTCTCCAGGGGCCGAAGTTTGACCCCACGCAGCTCGACCAACTCACGCTCTTCCTGGCCAAGCGATTCGTGCGCCAGGCGTGGCGGACCCCGCGCGCGATCGCCGGCCTACGCCGCACCACTGCCGTCTACGAGGCATCCTTCGAGAAGGCCGGAGTCGACGCGGTCCTGTCACCGGTGTTGGCCCACACGACACCTCGACTCGGCTACCTGTCGGCTGAGGCCGGGTTCCCAGAGATGTTCGATCGGCTCCAGCGCTACGTCGCGTTCACACCGCTGCACAACGCGTCGGGCGCGCCGGGCATCTCGGTGCCGGCTGGACTCACGCAGGAGGGCCTGCCGATCGGCATCCACCTGTCGACCAAACTCGGCCAAGACCGCACCCTGCTGGAGCTCGCCTACGAGCTCGAGGCTGCACGGCCGTTCCCGTCGCTGCTGGCGTAGCGAGTCTTCTAAGGCCAGTCAGCGGAAGTGCTGGTGGCCCTGCGCGCCCTCGTAGGGCGCCCTGTCCACGAGGACGCCGGGTTCCTCGCCTAGTTCGGGATGCCGCGCGGTGCCGATGCGGGTCCAGCCCTCGGGGATGTCACCACTGAACGAGCCCACCAGCGCGTAGTCGTCCCCGCCGGTCAGGACGTAACGCAGCGGCTCGCTGCCGAGCGCATCGGCGACCGTCGACACCCACTCAGAGATCGGGAAGGCAGCCGACTCGAGATCGACGACCACGCCGCTACTGCGAGCGATGTGCCCGAGGTCGGCCAAGAGCCCATCGCTGACGTCGATCAGCGACGTCGCTCCGGCCGCGGCTGCCTGCGGCCCAGCGGCGTACGGCGGAGTGGGAACGCGATGAGCGTCAACGACGGCGCGGGGCGACCGGAACCCGCGGCTCAGGGTTGCGTACCCGGCACCGGCAAGGCCGAGGTTGCCGGCGAAGGCGATGACGTCGCCCGGTGCAGCCGTGTCCCGCCGGACCGTGCGGGTCGCGTGACCAACCGCGGAGATCGCGATGACGATGGCGTCGGATGCCGTGACGTCGCCACCGGCGATCTCCGCTCCGACGAGGGCGCATTCGGCCGCGAGACCGTCAGCGAGCTGCAGCACCCAATCGACACTCAGGTCACCCGGCAGCCCCAGCGACACCGTCAGCGCAGTGGCCGAGCCGCCCATGGCGTTGATGTCTGACAGGTTTGCCGCCGCCGCCTTGTGACCGACGTCCTCGGCCGACGACCAGTCCCGCCGAAAGTGCCGACCCTCAATCAGCAGGTCGCTGCTGATCAGCAGCGATCCGCCGGGCGCCGGGATCTCCGCCGCATCGTCCCCCGGCCCGATGATCAGGCCTGACTCAGCCGCGTTTGCTACTGCACCGAGCCGCTCTCGGATCAGTGCGATCAGGGCGAATTCGCCGACATCGGCAACCGTTGTCCCAGCACCACGTGCGTTCACGGGTCCCATCCTTGCGTAGCGGGCATCAGCATCCGAGGGGTCCGGTAGCGTGTCCCGCATGTCGGTGCAGGCGTACATCCTCGTTCAGACCGAAGTCGGCAAGGCTGCCGACGTGGCAAAAGCCATCGCGGCCATCGACGGGGTCGGTGAGGCGGTCGACGTCACGGGCCCTTACGACGTGATCGTGCGGGCCGGCGCCGCCAACGTCGACGATCTCGGCGCCCTGGTGATCAAGAGCGTCCAAGCTGTACCAGGCATCACCCGTACGCTGACCTGCCCCATCGTCACCCTCTGACATGACGCAGCGGCTTCAGGTCGCGGCCACGGCGTTCGCCATCCTCCTGCTCGTAGGTTGCCAAGGCGGCAACAGTGTCCACGTCGACGCCTACCCGACGACCAAGTCGTCGCCCCTCGACTGCGCGGCGCTCCTCGGCGACCTTCCGCCCACCGTCGCCGGGCAAGCTCGGCGTCTCGTCGACGGCAAGATCGCCGGAGCTTGGGGTGATCCGCCGATCATCCTGCGCTGTGGCGTCGAGAAGCCGGCGAGCCTGAAGCCGACCTCCCCATGCCACGAGATCAACGGGGTGGGCTGGCTGGCCGAGCGCCAGTCCGATGGGTACCTGTTCACGACGATCGGGCGCAAGCACTACGTCAGCCTCGAGGTGCCCGGGGACTACGAGCCCGCGGCAGACGCCTTGGCCGACGTCGCCGACCTCATCGCCCGTCACCTGCCGGTGACCCGGGCGTGCGCTTGAGCATTCGAAGCCGCAAGGCCCTACGAGCGATCCGGCTTAGCCAGTCGCGCATCGGTGCCAGGATCGCTTGGGCTGCGGCCGGGCGCCTCGGGGCGACCGCCGGCCGCGAATGAGTTCAGCGCAATCCGAGCGGACGCTCAACGGCCAGACTGATCAACCTGTCGATCAACTCCGGGTACGGCACGCCTGACGCCTCCCACAGCAGCGGGAACATCGAGAACGCGGTGAAGCCGGGGATGGTGTTGATCTCGTTGACGACCAACTCGTCGCCGGCGAGGAAGAAGTCGACCCGCGCGAACCCCTCGCCGCCCACGGCCTCGAAGGCTTTCACCGAGTAATCCCGGATGCGCTCGGCCACGGTCTGGGGAATGTCGGCCGGCACGATGTTGGTGCTGGTGCCGTCGAGGTACTTCGATTGGAAGTCGTAGAACTCGTGCGAGGTATCCGTCCGGATCTCCCCCACCACGCTCGACAAAGCGGTGCCGTCCGGCTGCTGCAGGACACCGCACTCGACCTCGCGCTTGTTGGTGACCGCGGCCTCGATGAGCACCTTGGGATCAAACGCCTGCGCAGCGAGGATCGCCGGCTCGAGATCGTCGAACGTCTCCACCTTGGTGACGCCGGAGCTCGACCCGGCGCGCGCTGGCTTGACGAAGACGGGCAGCTGTAGCGCTTGGATGCGGTGCAGGACGCGCTCCCGATCGTTGGTCCACTGCCGCGGAGTCACTGTGACGTACGGGACCTGTGGTAGGCCGACCGAAGCCAGCAGCGCCTTGGTGAACGGCTTGTCCATCGCGACCGCACTGGCGAGGACGCCGGCACCGACGTAGCGGACGCCGGCCATCTCGAAGAGACCCTGAACAGTCCCATCTTCACCCCACGGGCCATGGAGCAGCGGGAAGACGACGTCGAACTCGCGGAGCCGCTCCCACGCGAACGGCTCGCCGTCGGGCCGGACATGCGGGAGCTCGCCGGGCGGGATGTCGGTCCAGTCGGCGGGCTCGATGACCCAGTCCCCGTCCGTCGTGATGCCGATCGGCGTGACGTCATAGCGCTCACGATCGACGTTCGCCATGACGCTCCGGGCGGTCAGGCACGAGACGCCACTCTCGCTGGACTGGCCGCCAAAGACCAGTGCCAATTTCAGGGGGGCCAACCGCCGGCGGCCGCCCTCGTCGGTGGTCACTCAGTCTCCGCCTTCGCGCCCCGTGAGATCAGCCGGGACACCAGTTCGTCCGGCTTCAGTTCGCCGGCGATCAGCGCAGCCACGTGTTCGGTGATCGGCATGTCAACACCGTGAAGCCGTGCCAACTCACTCACCGACTGACACGACTTGACTCCCTCGGCGACCTGTCGCGTTGCAGCAGCGACTTCGTCGACGGTCATGCCGGTGCCGAGCTTCTCGCCGAAGCTCCGGTTGCGGGACAAGGGGGACGAGCAGGTGGCGACGAGGTCGCCGAGGCCGGCAAGCCCGAGAAAGGTCATCGGGTCCGCGCCCATGGCACCGCCGAGTCGGGCCGTCTCGGCGAGCCCACGCGTGATGACCGACGCCTTCGAGTTGTCGCCATAACCGAGTCCGACGGCGACGCCCACGGCCAGAGCGATCACGTTCTTGACCGCGCCGCCCAACTCGGCGCCGACCACGTCGGTCAGCGTGTACGGACGGAAGGCACCGGTGTGGCAAAGCTTCTGGAGGTATTCGGCGACGGCGAGGTCTTCGCACGCGACGACGCTGGCCGCCGGCTCACGCAGGGCGATCTCCTTGGCCAGGTTCGGCCCCGTGACCACGGCGATGCGGTCCGGCCCTGCCCCGGTCAGCTCGGCGATGACCTCACTCATCCGAAGATGCGTGCCCAGCTCGATGCCCTTCATGAGGCTCACCAGCGGTGCGTCGGATGGGACGTGGGCTCCCCAGCCGTCCAGGTTGGAGCGCAGTTGCTGGGAGGGCACCGCGAGCACGACCGCGTCGGCACCGTCGAGCGCCTCGGCCGGATCGCTGGTGGCTCGAATGACCCGGGGCAGCGCGATTCCAGGTAGGTAGTCGGTGTTCTCGTGCTTCGTGGAGATCGCCTCACACAGCTCCGGCCGGCGACCCCACATCGTCACGTCGTTGCCGGCGTCGGCCAGCACGAGCGCGAACGCTGTGCCCCACGAGCCCGCACCCATGACACTGACACGCGCCATCAGGAGTTGTCCTCGCCCAGTTTGGTCACCTTCTTGACGGTGTGGACGTCAATGCGCGGTCCGGTCGGCTTGGTGCCGCGGATTTCGCTCATCGTGTCCGTGAGTATGTCCATGAGCCGGTCGGTGGCTTCGTACAGGATCTCTTCAGTGATGACCTTGCCCTCGTACATGGACAGGTCCATCGGCGGGCCGACCCACACGTGGTGCGTGCGGCGCGGGAAGAACCTCGGCCTTTTCGTGTAGGGGAAGAGAATCTCCTGAGCTCCGCTCTGGCAGATGGGAATGAGAGGCACGCCGGCCGACAGGGCAACTCGGACCGCACCGGTGCGACCGGTCATCGGCCAAGACTCGGGATCGCGCGTGATCGTCCCCTCGGGGTAGATGATCACCGGCTTTCCGGCACGAAGCGCATCCTCGGTTGGAACGAGCGCGTCGCCCGCACTCCCGGAAAAGCGCGCGACCGGGATCTGATCGGCGCCCCGCAGAATCGGCCCGGTGAACTTGTGTTTGAACAGGCCGTCCTTGGCGAGGTACCGCGGCACGTAGCCGACATCGAGCACGAATCGGGCCAACAGGATCGGGTCGACGTGCGAGTTGTGGTTCGCCGCGAAGATGAAGCCGCCCGCTTTGGGAAGGTGCTCCAGCCCGCGATAGTCGCGCTTGGTGAGCAACGCCAACGGCGGCCGCAACAGCGCCTCCAGCGCTCGCGTCATTCCCGGTACCTTTTCGCGGCGGCTCATGGGGTGAGCCTAGCGATGCTGGTTAGGCTCAGACCATGCAAGCCACGGTCGCGTCATACGACGAAGCCACCCGATCTGGCACCGTCGTCACCGATCAGGGCGAAACGCTCGACTTTGCCGGCGAGACGCTGGCCGAGTACATCCGACACCTGCGACCTGGCCAACGCGTCCACATCGAGTTTGGTGACTCGGGCATCACCGGACTCAGGATTTGGTGAAGTAACGCACCAGGCGCCGATGCCGGTACCAAAAGATCAACCGGATGATCCGGGGGCCGAGAAGACCGAATCCGCGTCGCGGGGTGAACGTGAGGCGATCTGTGACGCGGCTACCAGCGGCATCGACGGGCTCGACGGTGCGTTCGTGCTGCCACTGTGGAGCGCTGAACAAGCGCGACCGCTCAAGGAATCGGCGGCCCGGGTCGACTTCGACGATCGTCAGGTCGTCGTAATCGACCGGCAGCACGCCGAACAAGCGGATCCATGAGCGTCCGACCTGCTTGCCGAGTTCGAGGGTGTCGATCGACAGGTCAGCCGCCGCCGCAGGCATCGACATGGTCAGCCACGGCCAGAACTCGTCGTTGATGCCTTCCGGCGTAACCACGCGCGCCCAGACGTCTGCCGCCGGTGCCGACACCAGCGACGAACGCTGGACGAAACTCATCGCGACAAAGTAGCGGGCTTGAAGGCAAGACGCCGGTTCTCGTACACCTCGATGTCGTCCTCGTGCGACAACGTGATGCCGATGTCGTCGAGGCCCTCGAGCAGGCGCCAGCGGGTGTAGTCGTCGATGTGGAACGAGTCCTCGATCGCGTCCTCACCCCCCTGAGAATTGGCACTGCCTGCGCGCAGCGTCCGGCTCTCGAGGTCGACCGTGATCTGTGTACCGGGTGCCGACTCCAACAGGTCCCAAAGCCGCTCGATCGTCTTTTCGTCGACTTGCGCCGCGAGCAGACCGGCCTTGCCAGAGTTGCTGCGGAAGATGTCGGCGAATCGCGCCGAAAGAACGACCTTGAAGCCGTAGTTCTGCAGCGCCCAAACGGCGTGCTCACGCGAAGAGCCGGTGCCGAAGTCCGGACCGGCGACCAGCACCGTGGCGTCCCTGAACCCATCCTTGTTCAGGACGAACTCCGGGTCCTGGCGCCAAGCTGAGAACAGGCCGTCCTCGAACCCCGAGCGTGTCACACGCTTGAGGTAGACCGCCGGGATGATCTGGTCGGTGTCGACGTTACTGCGCCGCAGCGGGGCGCCGATGCCGGTGTGAGTAGTGAACTTCTCAGACATAGGAGCCCTCCTCCAGATCTGCGGGCGAGGCCAAATGACCCAAGATGCCGGTGGCAACGGCCACCTGCACCGACACCAGATGCGTGCGGCCGCCCTTGCCCTGGCGGCCCTCAAAGTTGCGGTTGGACGTCGACGCGCTCCGCTCCTCCGGCATCAACTGGTCGGGGTTCATCCCCAGGCACATGGAGCATCCGGCCCCACGCCATTCGGCGCCGGCCTCCTTGAAGATGACATCCAGGCCCTCTTCCTCGGCCTGCAACCGGACGCGAACGGAACCGGGCACCACGAGGATGCGCGTGTCGTCAGCGACCTTGCGGCCCTTGATCAAGCCGGCGGCCGTCCGCAGGTCCTCGATGCGGCCATTGGTGCACGAACCGATGAAGACCGTGTCGACGTTCACGTCCTTCATCGGCGTGCCGGCGGTCAGGCCCATGTACTCGAGCGCTCGCTCAGCCGCTACGCGCTCGTTCGGGTCGTCGAACGAAGCCGGGTCCGGAACACTTTGCGTCAACGGCACGCCCTGGCCGGGGTTGGTACCCCACGTTACGAACGGACCCAGGTTGGAGACATCAATCGTGACGACCTTGTCGAAGACGGCGTCGTCGTCGGTCAGCAAGCTCTTCCAGTACGCGACGGCCTCGTCCCATGCCTCGCCCTTGGGCGCGTTCGGTCGGCCCTCGAGGTAGTCGAAGGTCGTCTCGTCCGGTGCGATCAAGCCGGCCTTGGCGCCCCATTCGATCGACATGTTGCAGATCGTCATGCGGGCTTCCATCGACAGCCTCCGGATCGCTTCACCGCGGTACTCGACGATGTAGCCCTGGCCACCGCCGGTCGTCTCCTGCGTGATGAGCGCAAGGATCAGGTCCTTGGCGGTGGCGTCGGCCGGCAGGTCACCGATGACGTCGACGGCCATCATCTTCGGCTTGGCCTGCGAGAGCGACTGGGTGGCCAAGACGTGTTCGACCTCGCTGGTGCCGATACCGAACGCGATCGAGCCGAAGGCACCATGCGTTGATGTGTGCGAGTCGCCGCACACGATGGTCATGCCCGGCTGGGTCAGGCCCAACTGCGGACCGACAACGTGGACGATTCCCTGTTCGACGTCGCCCATCGGGTGCAGCCGGACGCCGAATTCTTCGGCGTTCTTGCGAAGGGTCTCCACCTGAGTGCGCGAGACCGGGTCGGCGATGGGCTTGTCGAGGTCGGTCGTCGGGATGTTGTGATCCTCAGTGGCCAGCGTCAGATCAGGGCGACGGACGGTACGGCCGGACAGGCGCAGACCCTCGAACGCCTGCGGGCTGGTGACTTCGTGAATGAGGTGGAGGTCGATGTAGAGCAGGTCCGGTTCGCCTGCTGCACTCCGGACGACGTGGTCGTCCCAGATCTTCTCCGCGAGCGTCTTACCCATGACGCCTCCTCATTTCCGTCGGTCCCACTAGGGGTTGCGTCTCATATTTCGATACGGCAGTATCAAGGCATGGACAACTCTAGCGGAGTCGGCGTCCTCGACAAAGCCGCACTTGTGCTTGCCGCACTCGAACCGGGACCGGCAACCCTCGCCAGCCTCGTGACGGCCACCGGGTTGTCGCGCCCGACGGCCCATCGACTTGCGGTCGCCCTCGAACATCATCGCCTCGTTGGCCGCGATATCCAAGGGCGCTTCGTGCTCGGCCCGCGGCTGGGTGAACTCGCTGCGGCCGCCGGCGAGGACCGGCTGCTGGCGTCAGCTGCCCCTGTTCTGGCCCGGCTGCGCGACATCACCGGCGAATCTGCCCAGCTCTACCGCCGTCAGGGCGACTTCCGGATCTGTGTCGCCGCAGCGGACCGACCGACCGGCTTGCGTGACTCCATCCCCGTCGGCAGTCAGCTGACGATGGCGGCCGGATCTGCGGCCCAGATCCTGCTCGCCTGGGAAGACCCCGAGCGCATGAACAAGGGCCTCATGAAGGCGACGTTCAGCGCCGCCGAGCTCGCCGCCGTTCGCCGCCGCGGTTGGGCGCAGAGCATCGGCGAGCGCGAGCCCGGCGTCGGCTCAGTCTCGGCGCCGGTCCGCTCCCCCTCTGGCAAGGTCGTCGCCGCGGTGTCGGTGTCCGGTCCGCTCGAACGCCTCACCCGCCAGCCCGGACGCATGCACGCGCCCGCGGTCGTCGCCGCTGCTGAGCGGATGAGTCAGAACCTCAAGCGCGCCAGCTGAATCACAGCACCTTCGACAAGAATCCCTGCGTCCGGGCGTGCTGCGGGTTGCTCAGCACCGCGCGCGGATCGCCCGACTCGACGATGACGCCGTCGTCCATGAAGACGAGCTTGTCGCCCACCTCGCGGGCGAAGCCCATCTCGTGCGTCACAACCATCATCGTCATGCCGTCGGAGGCCAGTTGCTTCATGACGGCGAGCACATCGCCCACGAGCTCGGGGTCCAAGGCGCTGGTCGGCTCATCAAACAGCATCATGTCCGGGTCCATCGAGAGCGCCCGCGCGATCGCCACCCGCTGCTGCTGGCCCCCGGACAGGTGGGACGGGTAGGCGTCCTCCTTCTCGCGCAACCCCACCTTGTCCAGATTGGCCCTGGCTATGGCGACCGCTTCGTCCTTCGAGCGCTTCCGCCCCCGTTGCTGCGCGAGCGTGAGATTCCGCAAGACGGACAGGTGCGGAAACAAGTTGAACTGCTGGAAGACCATGCCGATGCGTGACCGCACCGCGTCGAGGTCAGTTTCTGGATCGCAGATGTCGACGCCCTCGACCAGGATCGTCCCGGAGGACGGCTCCTCGAGCCGGTTGACGCAGCGCAGCAGCGTCGACTTGCCCGACCCGGACGGGCCAATCACGCAGACGACCTGACCGAAGTCGACATGGAAGTCGATGCCCTTCAGCACTTCATTCGAGCCGTAGTACTTGTGCAGCTCGCGCACCTCGATGGCCCTGGCCGTGGGACTCGGCGTAAAGCTCATCGCGCCCGCCCCTGTCGACGCTCGAGCCGTGCCGCCAGGCGCGTCAGCGGCAGCGTGATCACCAAGTAGGCGACCGCCGCCGCTGTGTACGACGAGGAGTTGCCATACGAACTCGCGGCATCACGCGTGAACGTCGTCAGCTCCCGCTGGTTCATGGCCACGCCGATGACGAACAGCAAGCTGGTGTCCTTGATCAGCAGCACGAACTCGTTTGTCAGCGGGGGGATGACGATGCGAAACGCCTGAGGCAGCACTACGGACACCGTCGTCCACGGGCCGCTCATGCCGAGTGAGCGTGCCGCCTCGGTCTGCCCCTTTGGAACAGCTTGAATGCCTGCCCGCAGCGTTTCCGCGATGTACGCCGCCGACACGAGGGTCAGGGCGAACAGACCGGCACCCACTGTGCCGCCCGGCGGATTCCAATGGAATGCGATCGGGATCGTGAAACCGACGGCGAGGATGACGAGCAGAGCCGGCAGGCCGCGGAAAAACTCAATGTATGCCGTGGCCATCCAGCGATAGGGCGCGACTGGCGAGAGCTTCATCAACGCCAGCAGTAGCGCCAGAACGAGGCCCCCGGCGAAGGCAATCGCGGTGAAGACGATCACGTTGCGCACGCCGACGGTGAGGATCTCCGGCCACAGTTCCCGCAGGACCGCAACGTCGAAGTAGTTCTCCTTGATCGCGGCCCAGTCCGCGGCGAAGGCCAGCGCGACGACGGCGAAGAGCAGGAGTCCGTACAGGATCCCCTGCGTCAGCCGCCGCCGCGTCGAGCGCTTCACCGTGGGACCAGCCGGTCCGTCAGTTGGCCGTGAAGTACTTGTCGTAGAGCTTCTTGTACTCGCCGCTGGACTTCAGTTCGGCCAGCTGGGCATTGACGTCCTTGACCAACGCAGCGTTGCCCTTCTTGAATGCCAAGCCATACGACTCGTTGGTTTCGAACTGGTCAACGATCTCGAACTTGCCCCCCTTGGTGTGCTCCAAATTCACCGGGAGATCCTGCAGCAGCGCGTCGACCTGACCAGCCTGAATGGCTTGGTACATCTCGGCGTCACTCGGGAAGCTCGGGATCTTGGCCGTCTTGGGCGCGTTTTCCTCGGTGTACGTCTTGCCAGTCGTGCCCTGCTGCACGCCAACGGTCTTGCCGGCGAGGTCCTCGATGGACTCGATGTCCGAGCCGATCGGCACCAAGAGGGACTGCTTGGAGTCGTAGTACGGGGTGGAGAAGTCAAGATTCTTCTTCCGCTCCTCCGTGATGGTCATCGCGCTGGCCCCGAGATCGCACTGGCCGGCGTTGAGCGCCTGGCCGCTCTGCAGGCCGTCGAAGGACGAGTCCCTGATCGCGAGCTTGAGTTTGAGCCCGTCGGCGACCGCCTGGACGATGTCGACGTCGAAGCCCTTGAAACCGCTGGCAGCCGACTTGTCGAAGTCCTCGAACGGTGGGTAGGGGACGTCCGAGCAAACGGTGAGCGTGCCCGGCTTGACGAGAGTGACGCCGGACCCCGACGGCGCGCTGTCCTTGCTTCCTCCACAGGAAGCGAGCGTGAGAGCAGAGATGGCGACGGCCACAGCGGCCTTGAGGCTCCGATTCATACGCGAACCCTAGCCGCAGGCCCCGGTCTTCGCCTGCACCTGCCTAGCCAGAACGTGAGCCGTGCATGCCGGTCGTCTGGCGTCTCGCGCCGAGTGACGTGACCGTAGCTCCCGGCGGCGGGAGGTGGTCGACAGGCACCTCATGTGGTTTGTGCTGCGAAGCCGGCCACCATCGGCGCGGCGTGACTACTCGAGTCGGTCCGTACATGGCTCCCCCCGGAACTCCACTCAGACAACGAGTCCAGCATGCGCCGAGTTCCCGCTCCGGTCAATGACGGCCATCATGCGGACGCAGCCGCGTTTCAGAAGAGACCCGGCTGCTCCATTTCGAGCAAGGTGCGTTTGCGCTCGATGCCGCCGGCATAGCCGGTGAGCTTGCCGTCGCTGCCGATGACGCGGTGACACGGCACGACGATGGGCAGCGGGTTGGATGCGTTGGCGGTGCCGACTGCTCGCGAGATAACGGGTTCATAGCCGAGCCGACGTGCGATGTCACCGTACGTCGCGGTCTCGCCGTAGGGGATACGGCGGAGCTCGGCCCAGACCTTCTTCTGGAACTCCGAGCCCTCGCTGGCCAGCGGGAGGTCGAACTCCGTCCGCGTGCCGTCGAAGTATTCGCTCAACTGCCGTTCGGCCTGGTCGAGCACGGTGTCAGGCGCGCGGGTGCCGCGCGGCTGGGCGTCGAAGTCGATAGCGGTCAGGAGCCCTGCGTCGGAGTGCAGGCGCAGCCCGCCCAGCGGCGTGTCGATCCAACGCGTGGTCATGGGTCCATCATGACCGGCGGGTCCGACGGATCAGAGCAGAGCCGCAATCGCACCGACGATGATGCCCCCGACCAGCGGGAATCCGGCATTGATCCACGTGAGTCGATTCGGCCGCGGATCGAAGAACCCGTTCTGTGCCACGACCGCGCCCATTGCTATTCCGATCAGGGCACCACGGCACAGGCCGAAGCCGAGGTCGCCGTCGCGAACGAAGAACTCCACGATGTAGGCGACGATGAGGGCAACGACGAGCGTCCCCAGCAGCGGGACGACCGGCGGCTTGCCGGTTCCGCCCGACGTATCGATGCCCATGTCGGCCATCCACGGCTTCTGGAAAAGGAACGAGTACCAAATCGCGCCCAGAAGGAAAAACGCAAGGCCACCAACCACGACTGCGAGATACGAGAAGTTGTCCATGGCTTGAGTATGGACCGGAGCGCGGACAGTGTGACTCCATGAACGACGCGATCTTCACCTTCACCGATGCCGCGACAGTCGCCACCGGCCTCATGGCCGGCGTCTATTTCATCTATGCGGTCGCGATCATGCCTGGCCTGCGACGCCTCGACGACAGTGCGTTCGTCGCCGCATTCCAGGCCATCGACCGGGCGATCATCAACCCGATCTTTCTTGTCGCGTTCTTCGCACCAACGGCGGTATGCGGAATCACCGCGTTCACCGAGCGGGGCGAGCTGGGTTATCGCTGGATCCTGGCGTCGTTCGTCCTGAACGCAGCAATCGTCGCGATCACGATGGCGGTCAATGTGCCGCTCAACAACGCCCTCAAGGCCCGCGGAGATGTAACCGGTCCGGAGGCGACAGCCGCGCGCCAGGGGTTCCGCGAGGGACGCTGGATCGCGTGGAACTGGTTCCGCACGGTCGCCAATCTCGGGGCGCTGGTCTGCCTGACCCTCGTTGGCTGAACGTGAAAACGGCCCGCCCAATGGGCGGACCGTTTTCATTTGTAGCCCCGACGGGATTCGAACCCGCGCTACCGCCTTGAGAGGGCGGCGTGCTAGGCCACTACACAACGGGGCCGTGGCCCGAAGGCCGGATGAAACCGTACCAAAGCGACCACGAGGGGATGCGATAGCTCGGCTTCGCTGGGGTACTAGGACTCGAACCTAGAATGGCGGTACCAGAAACCGCTGTGTTGCCAATTACACCATACCCCACCGGGGTATCAGAGCTCCAACATCTTTGGGACTCCGAGACCGAGGGAAGACTTTACCGGACCACCTGCGAGCCGCCCAAACCGAGGTCAGAGGGCTTGCGTCAGGCGGGCCAGCGTCTTGTCGCGGCCGAGGATTTCCAAGGACTCGAACAGCGGCGGCGAGATGCGTGAGCCCGTCACGGCCACGCGCACGGGACCGAAGGCGAGGCGCGGCTTGAGGCCCAACGCGTCGATGAGCGCACCCCGCAGTGCAGATTCGATCGCCTCGGTCGTCCACTCCCCCACGCCCACGAGCGCTTCATGCGCTGCCGCTACGACATCGCGTCCGGCGTCGTCGAGGGCCAGCTCTTCGGGGATCGTTACGTCTTCGACGAAGAGGAATCGTGTCATCGTCGGCGCTTCGGTCAGTACGGCCATGCGTTCCTGGATCAGGGGCACCACCGGAGCGAGGTCGGCTGGGCTCACGTCCATGCCGGCGGCGGCGTAATACGGGATGAGCCTCACAGCGAGGTCCTCGGGCGCCAGCAAGCGCACGTGATCCCCGTTTATGGCCTCGCACTTTTTCGCGTCGAACCGAGCCGGGTTCGGGTTCACCCGGGAAATGTCAAACGCCTCAACCATCTCAGCGAGGGTGAAGACGTCCCGGTCGTCCGCGATCGCCCAGCCGAGCAGCGCCAGATAGTTGAGCAGGCCCTCCGGCAGGAAGCCACCCTCGCGGTAGCCGAGCAGGTTCGACTCCGGGTCGCGCTTGGACAGCTTCCGGTTGCCCTCTCCCATGACGTACGGGAGGTGGCCGAACTCCGGCGTCGCGCCGTCGCCAACGCCGATCTGGGCGAACGCCTCGTAGAGGGCGATCTGCCGCGGTGTCGACGACAGGAGGTCCTCGCCACGCAGCACGTGGGTGATGCCCATGAGCGCGTCATCGGTCGGGTTGGTCAGCGTGTACAGCGGCTGGCCATTGGCGCGCACGATGACGAAGTCCTGCACGTTCTCGGCGCCGAACGTGATGTCGCCACGGACGAGGTCGGTGAACGTCCAGTCCTTGGCCGGCATCTTGAAGCGGATGACCGACATGCGACCCTCGGCCTCGTAGGCGGCCTGCTGCTCGGGCGTCAGGTCACGATGCAGGCCGTCGTAGCCGCTCGGGCGCCCCTCGGCGCGCGCGTTCTCCCGCCGCTCGGCCAACTCCTCCTCGGTGTCGTACGCCTTGTAGGCAAGGCCAGCGTCCAGCAGCCGCTGAGCGACGTCGGCGTAGATGTCCATCCGCTCGCTCTGCCGGTACGGGCCGTTCGGGCCGCCGACCTCGACGCCCTCGTCCCAATCCAGGCCGAGCCAGCGCATGACGTCGACGAGCAGGTCGTAGGACTCCTCCGAGTCCCGGGTGGCGTCTGTGTCCTCGATGCGGAACACGAAGCGGCCGCCGTGATGCCGCGCGAACGCCCAGCTGAACAGTGCCGTACGGGCCATGCCGACGTGGGGGTTGCCGGTCGGCGAGGGGCAGAACCGGGCCACGACTTCCTTGCCGCCCACGGTCACGCCCCGACCACGCGATTCTGCAGCGTGCCGATGCCGTCGATCGTCACGGTCACGTCATCGCCGGGCTCGAGGGTGCCGACACCGGCTGGGGTGCCGGTCAGGACGACGTCACCCGGCAGCAGCGTGGTGAACGCGCTGATGAACTCGATGATGGCCGGCACCTGATACGTCATCTCGCCGGTGTTCCCGCGCTGCAGCACCTCGCCGTTGACCGCCGTGGTGATGTTCTGGTTGCCCGGGTCGAGGTTGGTCTCGATCCACGGTCCGAGCGGACAGAAGGTGTCCGACCCCTTGGCGCGGGCCCACTGGTTGTCCTTGACCTGCAGGTCGCGTGCGCTGACGTCGTTGGCGATCGTGTACCCGAAGATCACCTTCTCGGCGTCGGCCGCGGGGACGTCCTTGCAGATGCGGCTGATGACGATCGCCAGCTCACCCTCGAACGAGATGTCCGTTGTGTAGTTCGGTCGGACGATCGCGTCACCCGGACCGATGACGGCCGTGTTGGGCTTGAGGAAGACCAGCGGCTCGTCCGGCACCTTGCCGTCGCCGCCGAGGATGGCGGCCATCTCCAGCGCATGCGCGGCGTAGTTCTTGCCGACGCAGACGACCTTGCTGCGCGGGATGACCGGCGCGAGCAAACGGACGTCCTCCAGCGGGATCTTCTGCCCCGTCAGCTCGAAGCCGGCGTACAGCGGATCCCCCTTGAGGACCGCGAGCATCTCGACGCCTTCTTCGGCCCCCACCACGCCGAATCGTGGGTCATCTCCGTCGGCAAATCTGGCTACGCGCACCCCGAAAGGTTAGTCGGGTGGACGTCGGGCCTCGATGGCGGCAACCAGGGCGCCGTTAGGCTCCCTCCGTGATCCGTACGCCAATGCGCCTCCTGGCCCTGCTTGCCGCACTGACGGTCGTCGCTGCTTGCGGCGCGGACGACCCCCAATCGAGCGGCGGCTCGACCACGTCGACGACCGCCCTCGACGACGCCAGCGGATGCGCGCAGGTCGCGGCACCGGACCCAAAGCCCGACGGCGGAGCAACCGAACCGACGACGAAGCTCGACCCGGCCAAGACGAACACAGTCACCTTCGAGACCAGTTGCGGCGACTTCACGGTCACCCTCGATGTCGCGAGCGCGCCGAGCACGACGCGCGTCGTTTGCCTCATTGGCGCGCAGCGGCTTCTACGACAACACAATGTTCCATCGCATCGTGCCGGGCTTCGTCATCCAAGGCGGCGACCCAACCGGAACTGGTACCGGGGGTCCCGGCTATCACACGGTCGACGAGCCGCCGAGCGACGCCGCCTACACCCGCGGAGTCGTCGTCCATGGCCAAGTCAGCGAGCGACGCTCCCGGCACGGCCGGCAGCCAGTTCTACGTCGTCACCGCCGAGGACTCGGGCCTGCCGCCGGAGTACGCGATCGTCGGCACGGTGACCAAGGGGATGGACGCCGTCAAACGCATCGAGGCGCTCGGGACACCCAGCGAGCAGCCTTCTCGACCCGTCGTGGTCGAGAAAGCGACCGTCAGCGCGAAGTGACCGGCGACCCCACCGCTCAAGCAGTCCCGTACCGGCGGGTGCGGCGGGCGTACTCCTCGACCGCGGTCCACAGGTGAGTGCGGTCAACATCCGGCCACGGAACGTCGGCGAATACGAGCTCGGCGTACGCCGACTGCCACAGCAGGAAGTTGCTGATGCGCTGCTCACCCGACGTCCGCCAGAACAGGTCGACGTCAGGCAGGTCGGGCTCGTCGAGGTAACGGGCCAGCGTCCGTTCCGTGACGCGGTCAGGGTCGACGCGGCCGGCCATCACGTCGCGAGCCAGAGCGGCAGCCGCGTCGGCGAGCTCCGCACGTCCGCCGTAGTTGACGGCCATCGTCAGGGTCATGACCTTGTTGTGCTTGGTCAGCTCCTCGCCGATCTCGAGCTCCTTGATGACACTGCGCCACAGTCGGGGCCGGCGGCCGGCCCAGCGGACCCGCACGCCGAGCTCGTTCATCTGGTCTCGACGGCGACGCAGGACGTCGCGATTGAATCCCATCAGGAAACGAACTTCGTCCGGCGAGCGGCTCCAGTTCTCGGTCGAGAAGGCGTAGGCCGTCACGGCGTCGATCCCGAGTTCGATCGCGCCCTCGACCACGTCGAACAGTGCCGCCTCGCCGGCCGCATGGCCCGCCGTCCGCGGCAGGCCGCGCGCCTTGGCCCAGCGTCCGTTGCCGTCCATGACGATGGCCACATGCCGCGGGATCTGCTCCTTCGGCAGGACCGGCGGCTTTGCGCCGCTGACGTGCGGAGCGGGTGGACGCGGCTTCACCCGTTCATCCTCCCGCACGTTGCGCTTCGGTTCAGCCGCGGATGATGGCGAGCACGGCGTCGCGTACCTGCGCCATGGTGTCGTCGTCGGCACCCTCAACGTTCAGGCGCAGCAACGGCTCGGTGTTGGACGGCCGCACGTTGAACCACCACGTGTCGGCCTCGACGGTCAGGCCGTCCATCCGGTCCTGGGCCAACTCGGAGTACGACCCCGCGACCTTCTCGATCACGGCGTGGACGTCGTCGACGCGAGAGTTGATCTCGCCGGAGGCGACGTAGCGGCTGAACTCGGCCATCAGTTCCGATAGCGGGCGATCTTGCTCGCCCAAAGCGCCGAGGACGTGGAGCGCCGCCAGCATTCCGGAGTCGGCGAGGTAGAAATCGCGGAAATAGAAATGCCCCGAGTGCTCGCCGCCGAACGCGGCTCCGGTTCGCGCCATCTCGGCCTTGATCAGCGAGTGGCCCACCGGCGTCCGGACGGCCGACCCGCCACGCTCCGCGACGATCTCCGGAACTGCCTTCGACGTGATGACGTTGTAGAGGATTGTGGCGCCCGGTTCGACCGCCAAGGCACGGGTGGCGATCAAGCCGGTAATGGCCGAGGGAGATACGACATCGCCGTTCTCGTCGATGACGAAACAGCGGTCGGCGTCGCCGTCGAACGCCAGGCCAAGGTCGGCCCCGTGCTCGCGAACTGCGGCCTGCAGGTCAACCAAGGTGGTGTGATCCAGCGGGTTCGCCTCGTGGTTCGGGAACGTCCCGTCGAGTTCGAGATACAGCGGGATGACATCGATGTCGTTGCCGGCGGCCCGCAGCGCGTCGAACACCGGCGGCACCGTGTGTCCGGCCATGCCGTTGCCGGCATCGATGGCGACCTTGAGCGGCCGACCCTTCACCGGCGCGATGCGCAGCAGCGTCTCGACGTAGATCGAGAGAAAGTCGGCCGATTCCAGCTCACCCGTCGGCTCAGCAAGCTCTTGGTCGATCAATTCGCTGGCGGCCTCCGCCATCGTCCGCAAACCGGTGTCGATGCCGATCGGCCGCGCGCCCGCGCGGCACATCTTCAGTCCATTGTCTCCGGGCGGGTTGTGGCTGGCCGTGACCATGACGCCCGGGAGGTCGAGTACGCCCGACGCGCAGTAGAGCATGTCGGTGGACGCCAACCCGATGTCGACGATGTCGGCGCCGCGCGAGCGAATGCCGTCGGCAATGGCACCCGCGATCTCCGGCGACGACGTGCGCATGTCGCGACCGACGACAGCCCTGCCCCCAGCGGATTCAGCACTGGCTGCGATTCCGGTTTCGTCGGCGAAGGCGGCGCCCAGAGCGCGTGCCAACTGGGCGTCGAGTTGTTCAGGTGAGCGGCCACGGACGTCATACGCCTTGACCACTGCCGCAAGGCGTGGATGCATGAGGAAACTCGCTAGAGGTCGGTGTCAGGTATCGGTGTCGGTTTTGACCAGCCGGAGGACCGGCGCTTCTCCCGGAACCGGGGGAATCGGCCGGCCCGCTTCGCGTACTGCGTCAGCCAGTGCGAGCAGGTCGTCATGGGTTGGTTCTGGCGTGGACAGGTCCGGCGCCAACCGCAGGATGTCCCACCCGCGCGGCGCCGACAGGCGTTCGGAGTGCTCGATGCACAGGTCGTAGGCATGCGGTTCGGCATACGTCGCGAGCGGCCCCAGTACGGCCGTCTGGTCGGCGTACACGTACGTCAAGGTCGCTACGGCTGGCGAAGAACACGCGGCCCGCGTGCACCGACGAGAAGCTGCCACGATTCTGAGGGTAACGCCCGGCTGGGCGCGCCCTTCACCAACACTCCGTCCGGCGGAGTTAGCGTTCTACCGTGGACCCCGACGATGCACACGAGCCGCAGCCCGTGCACGCGTTGGCGGCGCCCCGGGTGCGCATGGCTCACCTCGACGGCGTGGTGACCGGTCCGCGACCCGGACGCATGCGGGAGCGCCGAGGACGAGGGGCGCGCGGCCCGCTGGCGCTGCCCGGCCCATTGTCGCCCCAGAGCGTGCCCGCCCACGTGAACCCGCGCGAGGACTTCGACGGGCTCGTCGGCGCGATCCTCACGGCGATGGCCAAGCACTTCGACGCCGAACCCGATCGCGTCGACGTCGTCACCGAGGAGGCGCCGCTGCTGCCGGACGGATGGACCGACGCCGTGCCCACCAGCGCTTTGGTTCGGGGGCCGGACGCGGCGCGAATCGTGCTCTACCGATTGCCGCTGACCAAGCGGTGCAGTTCGCGCCAAGAGGTCGAGGACAGCACGTGGCAGGTCATTCTCGACCGACTGGCCGAACTCTGGGAGATGTCGCCAGACGACATCGATCCCCGCAGCTGACAGCTGCAAGATGTGCACAGCAGCTGAAGGCTGCAAAGCTAGTCATCCCACCAGCCTGACGTCTGGCCCGAGCACGCGGACCGGCGCAGCCTCCAGTGGGATCGAGGCGATGCCCTCGTCCTTGCGGAACGTCGCGGAGCCAACGACGTTGCCCCGCGGCTCGACGACGACGTAGGCCAACCGGTCCGAGTCGGTGAGGCCGGTCAGCGCCACCGTTGAGGTCGTGCCCGCCGGAAGCTCATGGCGCTCCGACGCGAGCCGCTTCATCTGCGCGTCGAAGCCCGTCACTGTGACGGCTGCCTTGCCGGCAGGCGCGGTGAGGGTCAGCCGCGGCCGGGAAGTTCCGCCGCCGAGATCAACGGGGACCAGAGCCGGGCCGTCCAGCTTGTGCGCACTGGCGGCGTAGGCGTAGTCGTCCTTGGCCTCGGCCACGCGCACGACGGCGGCCACCCGCTGCTCGGACTTGATCCGCAGTGAGGTGCCGTCAGCTCCCAAGCTTGCCGGCAACTCCAGGGTGGTGACGCGACCCGCCGGAACCCGCACTGCCTCGAGACCGCGCGGCGCGAACGTCCCACGTCGTCCCAGCACGGACACCGACAGCCGCGATGTGGCCGTGGAAGGGTTGACGACCAGGAGCGTGCGATTGCGTGCTCCCGCGGGCAGCCCGGTCACGATCTGATCGCGCCGCGGCGCGCGCGTCGGCGCGGGTACCTCGGAGCCGGCGTAGACGCGGCCGGAACCGTCGAATGCCGACACCGCGAAGGCGCCGCGACGCCGCTCCACCCGCACAGCGAGTTCCGGCTCGCCGTCGGCCAGCTTGCTCAGCGTGAGCGTCTGCGTCTGCTCCGGCTTGATAACGATGCCCTCGGCGCCGACCGCCTCGATGGGCCCATCCACCCCCCACATGCTGATATCGGCGACGGCGACGACGTCGGACAGGTTGGTCAGCTCCAGCCGCGACTCGTGCTTCGCGCCTGAACCGAGACCGACGAACCAGCTCTCGTCCACCGTGGGCGGGCAGCTCGCGACGATGAGGCCGCCACCGTCGTCTTCGCCAGCCGTCGTGGTGAAGAATCCAGCGCCGCCGGACCCGCGGCCAGACTGCTCCACCACGGTCGACCGACTGGTCTTGGTCAGGCGCCATCGGTCCGGCCGCTCCAGGCTGCGGACGGTTCGTCGGCCGGGCAGACTCACCGCCTTCACCGCGCGCGCCCGTGCGATTTGGCCGGCCGCGACGTTGACGTCGCCTGGACATGCGTACGCCGTCCGACTGACAGCGACGGGGCGCGGATCACGCGCGCCTTCGCGCGGGTCGGGCAGGAAGATCGCCGTGACGATGAGAGCGATTGCCAGCACCGGCGGCGCTGTCGCGCGAACCCGCATCCCTGGTGTGCTCCGGGGAGCCTTGGCCCGACGCCTCACAAATCATCACCTTCTTCGCCGAGCGTCGGCAGTGTGCGCCGCCTACGCACCGGTGCGGTGAGCAAGATGGCCACGAACCAGGCAGCGATCATGCTGCCGCCAACCAACCAGCGCCAGCGCGGCGCTTCCCCGGACAGCTCCGCCGGCTTGCCTGGGAGCACCCAGACCCGCGACTGCGGGCTGTCGCTGCCGGCCGGTCGAAGTCCAGGGGCGCCGTCGATGCGCCGGGCGATGCCGGGATCGACGTCGGGCGCGTAGATCGCACTGATGCCGAGGCCGGACAGACGTGCCACATCTTCGGGCGCCGGCCGGGCGAGCAAGCGGGCCACGGTGGTTTGGATCGTCCGAGCGCGGTCTCGGTCGGGGGCGGCTGCTTCGAGACCCAGGAAGGGTCCCGCACCAGTAACGACCCGCGCATCAGCTCCCTGCTCGACCGTGCCCGTGACGACGAGCGTCGCACCGGCGTTGGCCGCGATGTAGGCGGGCACCCGATCGGGCACGTCGTTGATCAGCGGCTGGTCAGTACCGCGGATCAGCCACCAGCCGCCGACCCCGACGGGAAGAAGCATGACGGCGGCGGCCAGCGTGACCAGGGCTGCCTGCGGCAACCCCATGACCTCGGGGAGGGCGAGCATGACGGCGGTGAGCAGACCGGCCACCCAAATGACAAGGGGGACGCCGACCCATGCCGCGATCTGGGCGGGCCCGAACGGTGTCGTGAATGCCATGGCGTTGCCAAGGACGGCGACGGCGAGACCCGACAAAGCCACCACCCAGCAGAGCAGCACGTCGTGCCGCGTCCGCCGGGGAACGATCGCGAGCGCCGCAATGACGGGTAGGGCGACGTTGAACCAGATCGGTGCTGCGCCGGGACCTCCGCCCCGGCCGAACAGCAGCTCCAGCGCGCTGGCGTGAGCTTCGACCGGGAACCCGGCCTCCCACCACATGCGGGCCGGATGCAGGACGCGTTGCGCCAACCACGGCCCGAGCAGCGCTGCTGACGTCACGAGCGCAATGAGCACGTCGCGCAGCACCCAAGTGCGCTCGAGAAACACGAACAGTGCCAAGCCGAGGACGCAGAGCAGGAAGGCGACGGGCGCAAATGCAGAGGCGACTGCAATCCAGATGCCGAGGCGTACGCCCTTCTGCCAACCCGGATCGTCGGCGATCTGGATGGCGGTGTTGGCCACGATCGGCAGCACGATCAGCGCAACAACGGTTCCCAGCCGCCCCTCGGCCACGGCGCCGACAGCGACGATCGACAAGGCATAGGAGACGGCCCAGATGATGCGATGGATTCTGCGCGCGGTCAGACGGCGACCGAGGCGGTGCGCAGTGAGGCCGGCCAGCGGAACCGCGAAGAGCATCAGCGTGCTGACCACAATGCCGGGCGCCACCCAGAACGGTGTCGCCGCGAGAGCCAGTGGGATCAGGAAGACCGGCGGGATCGCGGTACTCACCAACCCCACCGAATGGCTGCGTTCAACGATGACGCGCCACCAGTCACCAGCCGAATCCGGCGAGGGCGGGAGGGCACCGCCGTAAAGGACCGCAGCCGCATCGGGACCCGAGAACAAGCCACGTCCCGCCACAATGGCCAGCGCGAAGAGCGCCAGCGACACGATCAGCCACGGATGCCGCCAGCCGAAACTGGGCCGCTCCTCCGGCTGCTGGTCCAGCGGCGTCCCATCCTCAAAGGCGGAGCGCCGCCCGGTGCTCTCCACCGATTCGGGCCTGACCATGGCGATGGTCGCCTCCACCATCGCGTCCAAGCCGTGGCGGTACGGCAGCCAGAACGGCGGAAAGAGGTGTCGGAAGTCGGTGACATTGCGCGTCGCCATGGCGGCGCGAGTCCGTCGGGCTTCGCGCAGCTCGAACGGATGCGCGTAGACCGAGCGCAGCGCCAGCAGCTCGTCACTTGCCGACTCCGGGTCCTTGCCCAGGAGGAAGCCGAAGAACCGCAGGAGGGAGCCCACGAACAGCCGAACGTACTGCCGCGGGAAGCGACGCCGCGAACAGTTGGCAAGCAGGGTGTACAGCGCGGCCCGACGCGCCTCCCAATGGGGGACGTCGCCGGCAGTCCGGCGCCGCGTGCCACGCCAGGTAGCCTCCGCGTGGAATGCGACCGCACTCGGCGCCGTGCGCGTGCGGTGACCGGCGCGGGCCACCCGCCAACCGAAATCGACGTCGTCAAAGAACATTGGGAGCGCCGGGTCGAATCCACCGAGGTCTTCCCACACGTCGCGACGCACGAGCATCCCGGCCGAGCTGACCGCCAACACGTCGCGCGGCCAGTCGTGCTGACCGGCGTCGGGCTCGCCGGTCTCCAGCCCGGTCTCGCGAGTTCCGGTGTTCGTGATGGAGACACCGACCTCGAGCAATCGCTTCAGCGACGGCCATTCCCGCAACTTGGGCCCGACGACGGCGATGTCGTCGGCCGACGTGGCGACGTCGAGCAGGCCCGCCAGCGTCCCCGGCAAGACGGCGGCATCGTCGTGGAGCAGCCAGATCCAGTCGGTTGGCGGCAGCTGCTCGACGCCCATCCAGACGGCTTCTCCGAAACCGGTTCCGGAGGGTGCGAAGCTGATCCGCTCGTCGCCGAACGCGTCACGGAGCAGATCTCCGCTTCCGTCGGTCGAGCCGACGTCAACGGCGCGCCATGCCGTCGGCGCGTAGAACATGGAGGAGTAGGAACCGAGCACCTTGGGCAACCACCGGGCGCCGTTGTGCGCCACGACCACGGCCCCCACGGTTGGCGGGTTGTCCAACCAGTGGTGCTCCTCGGGCGGAGCCTCGTCGTCGCGCAGCTCAAACTCAGGCCAATCCGGTCCGGCGAGCCCACCCTGCTCAACACTCACAGCCCCGACCATAACGAGGCGCAGAGCGCCGAGGTGCGTGACCCGGTTTCGCTCAGGCGAAACCGGGAGTGAGCGTGCGCGAAGCGCGCGCGTTCACGCCTGCTTTTTGACCTTGCGGCGCTCGCGTTCGGAGAGTCCTCCCCAGATACCGAACCGCTCATCATGAGCCAGGGCGTACTCCAAGCATTCGGAGCGGACGTCACACGTGAGGCACACCTTTTTGGCCTCGCGCGTGGATCCGCCCTTCTCGGGGAAGAAGGCTTCGGGGTCCGTCTGAGCGCACAACGCACGCTCTTGCCACATAAGCTCCTCGTCTTGGACGAGAGCCAAACCCACATCGAATGACATGTTTGGAATTACACCGCCGTTGTCTAGGTCACGTCAAGAGATTTGCCGAGATTTTTGTCGCATCGGGCGTGTCGGTGCTCGACAGAGCTGAATTTGTCGGCGACAGTCGCCTCCCGGTGCCCCCACCAGCCATCGCCTCGTAGAGCCTTGCGGCAATGACACGATGGCGCCATGGAGCTTCTCACGCGCTGGTCCACCGTCCAGCCGGGCGGCGCCGGGCGGCCATTTGTCACGTACTACGACGTCGCGACCGGGGAACGGACCGAGCTCAGCGGCACGACAACGGCCAACTGGGTCGCGAAGACGGCGAATCTCCTTGTCGATGAGCTCGATGCCGAGCCCGCGACGCGCCTCGAGGTTGCTCTACCGACGCATTGGCTCCGGATCGTCTGGATCTTGGCGACCTGGGCCGTGGGGGGAACGATCGTCGACGCCGACGGCGACGTCTTCGTGGCCGGCCCGGACACCGTGGAGCATCCCTCCCCCGCGCGCCACCGCGTCGCCTCGGCGCTTCTCCCGTTCGCCGTGCCATTCCCGATGGCGCCGGCGGGTGTCGTCGACCTCGGGGTTGTACTGCCCAGCCAGCCCGACGCGTTCTTCCCCCTGAACCAGCCAACCGCCGACGTCCGGGCGGTCGACGTCAGCGACCTGACGCTGACGTATGGCGAGCTCGATTCCGCGACGCCCTTGTCCGCCAGCCGTTTGCTCCTGACACCCGGGACCCTCGCCCGCGACGTCACCGCCACCCTTGCGGCGGCTCTGGGCGGTGGATCAATCGTGCTGGTCAGGGGAGGATCACCGACCGATGTCGACCGGCTCGCCGGCCAGGAGCAAGCGCTGCTCGCCTGAGGCAATCCACTACACTCGCGGAGGCACAAGACGAAGGGGTCAGACTCGATGAGCCTCGCCGAAGACGCGGCGCGCGCCGGGCTGCACAAGGTTGGCGCACGACCCCCGCTCTGGATCTATCTTCGCCAGGTGTGGCACCGTCGGCGCTTCATCTACCAGGTCGCGCGCTACCGCATCGAAGCGAACAACAGCCAGAACCGGCTTGGAATGGCATGGGTACTCCTCAAGCCGATGATCGATGCGGCGGTCTACGGGACCGTCTTCGGCTTCTTCCTGATGCGCGGCAACATCCCCAACCACTACATCCTGTTCCTGGTTGTGGGCGTGTTCATGTTCGACTTCTTCTCCAACTGCTTCGTCGACGGCGCCAAATCCATCACGAAGAACGCGAACCTCGTCCAAAGTCTGAGCTTTCCGCGATTGGCCCTCCCGCTTGCCCTCGTGACCGAGAAACTGCTTCTGTTCGTGCCCATGCTGGGGATCATCTTCGCCACGGCCCTGGTCTCCGGGGTCCTTCCGTCCCTCAAGTGGCTGCTCATGGTGCCGATCGTGGTGCTGTTCACGATCTTCAACGCCGGGGTGACGATGTTCGCCGCCAGGTTGACGGTCCACTTCCGCGACCTGACCCAGTTGCTGCCGTTCGCCGCGCGAATTCTCTTCTACACGTCGGGCGTCTTCTACAGTCTCGAGCTGTTGCTCAAGGGCAATGAGACGGCCCTGAGGATCATCGACACCAATCCCGTCCACCAGTTCTTGAGCCTGGGCCGCTCGGTGTTCCTCGACGAGCCGGGCTTCAGCGCCAAGCCCGAGTTCTGGCTCTACGCCTCGCTCTGGGCATTCACGTCCATCATCGTCGGATCCCTGTTCTTCTGGGCGGCTGAGGAGCGCTATGGCCGAGTCGACTGAGGCTTCGATGACCGATACCCGACCCCCGGCCGTCATCGTGGATGACGTCCATGTCGAGTACAAAGTGCTCGCCACCGGGAAGCGGCTCAAGGGGTCCGACTCCGGACGCAAGCTGCTCCAGCGCGGGCGCAAGACGCGGCGCGTCCATGCCCTGAAGGGCGTGTCGTTCGTGGCGCATGAGGGCGAGAGCATCGGCGTCATTGGCACCAACGGCTCGGGCAAGTCGACGCTGATGCGCGCGATCGTCGGGCTGACCCCCACAACTCAAGGCTCGATCTACGCTTCGGCACGACCGGCGATGCTCGGCGTCGGAGCCGCGCTACTGCGTGACCTGTCTGGCGAGCGCAACGTCATGCTCGGCGGACTGGCATTGGGTATGGACTACGACGAGATCACCGAGCAGTCGGACGCGATCATCGACTTCGCCGGCATCCGCGACTTCATCCAGTACCCGATGCGGACGTACTCATCGGGCATGACCGCCCGGCTCAAATTCGCCATCGCCACAGCCCGTACGCACGAAATCCTCATCGTCGACGAGGCACTAGGCGTCGGTGACCGCGATTTTCGCAGGCGCAGCGAAGGACGGATCCGCGAGATCCGTGACGCCGCCGGAACCGTGTTCCTCGTGAGTCACTCGATGAAGTCGATCCGCGACACCTGCGAGCGCGTCATCTGGATCCACAAGGGCGACATGATGATGGACGGCGACCCGGACGAGGTCATCGCTGCCTACGAGGACGCCTGACGGAGTAGCGCGCAGCGCGCGTCGCTCAGCAGATTTCGTCCAGATCCTCGCTCTGGTTCGAGGACTTGGTGTCCTTCTTGGCCTCGGCCTTCGGCTGCGGAATGCTTAGCTCGGCATCCAGGATGCCGCCGACTTCCTTGCCGTCAGCCTTGTCGATCGCCTTACGAATGATGCGGCGCACCTTCTCGTAGTCCGGGTTGCCGGTGTAGATCGCGGGCGGAACGAGCGAGACGGTTGAGATGTCCTGCGCACGAGCCTTGAGTGCGAGGTCCATGAACGAACCCAACTGCTGGGCCGGGATGTCGGTCGTGACCAGGTTCGACCCGGATTCGGCGATGGCTTGCGCGTTGAAGAGCACCTTCTGCGGGCTCATCTGGTGGAGCATCGCGCTCATGACGCACTTCTGCCGTCCCATGCGGGAGAAATCGTCATTGGCCACGCGACTCCGGGCGTACCAGAGCGTCTGTTCACCGTCGAGTTTCTGCTTGCCCTCAGGGATCCACCCTCGGATGGGCGAGCCGATGCCGCCGATGGCGGTCTTTTCCTTGACGTTGATGGTCACGCCGCCGACGGCGTCCACCAAGCTGGAGAAGCCCTTGAGATTGACCATCGCGTAGTAGTTGATGTCCATGTCGGCGATGGCCTCGACCGCACTGATGGTCGCCTGCACACCGGCCGGACGCGTCTCGGACTCCGGGAAAAGGTCTTTGTGGTTCGTCGCCCAGGTGTTGACGGCGTTGAGTTCGCCTTCACCCCAGGTGAATCCCGTCGGGAAGTTCTCGGCCATGACCGAGCCCTCAGGGAACGGCACGTCCTGCAGGTTGCGCGGGAGACCGATGAGGACCGACTTGCCGGTTTCGGCGTTGATGCTGGCCACGGTGAGGGAGTCGGGACGGAGGCCATCGCGTCCCTTGCCGGAGTCACCGCCGAGCAGCAGCACGTTGTAGCGACCGTTCTTAGGGCCGGAGACCGTGTTCGAGACGAAGACGGTGCCGAGCACTTCGCTCTGGACGCTCACCAGGTGCGCGGCGAAGAACATCACGCTGCCGACGCCGAGGCACAAGGCGCCATTCAGGCCGGTCATCCAGAGCCGCTGCTTGCGGGCCAGCTGGAGCGGAGCCCCAAGACGCCAGGCGTCGAGGATGAGCGCGATCCACGCGATCGCGGCCGCGACAAGCACCCATCGACCGACAACCATGAGTGATGGGCTGGCGGCGAGGCGGTAGAGCCCCGGCCGCCAGACGAACGCAAGCGCGGCCACAACTGCGCCAACGGTGAGGAACCCGACCCAGACCCGGATGGCAATACGACCTATCCGGCGATCGCCCATCAGCAGTTGGGCCGAACCGGGCATGACGAGGGTGAAGGCAATCAGCGTCAGGGCCCGACGGAACTTGACCCGCTGCGACGCCCGCAACATCTGTGCTCGCGACGGGGCGAAGACGCCCGTGCGGGGTTCGCGCATCACGCACTCTCGTGTTTCTCGTGGGACTGATGGTGAAATCGGTTCGATCGAACCACAAAACCCTCGACCGAAAGTCGAGGCTGAGGTTCGACACGCCGAGGGAGCCGAGCGGCAAGCAAACCTCGTTTGCTTGTCCGAGGCGAGCGAAGGCGTTGGAGGCCGACGGCCGCTAACGCCGAGGCAGGATCGCCGCCCACGCCGCGGTGTCTCGGGCGTGGGCTGGTCAGATACCGTCTGCTCCATGTCTGACGATCGGCCGAAGGGCGACTACGACTGGCTGTTCGACCCGAACGCCAAGGGCGTGCCGGGCCGGAAATCGCCGGCATCGCAATCGTCTGCCCCGCCGACCGCAAACATCCCATCTGGGACGACGCCGCCTCCGGCGAGTTCGCCGGCATCCACGCTCCCGCCCCCGAATCTCCCCCCACCGCGGAAGCCGGTCAAAGCCAGGAGCAGCAGCAAGCCCCGGATTCAGCTTCCCAAGTGGTGGCGCCTGTCAACGGGCGCAACGCTGGTCCTGATCCCGGTCGTCTGGGTGGTCTATCTCGTCATTGTCCCCGTCATGGCGTGGTCGAGCGTGTCGACGCTGCAGGCCTGGCCGGCTGGCAACCGGCCGACCGAGCAGCCGGGCACGAACTACCTCGTCGTCGGCTCCGACAGCCGCAAGGGCCTGACCGAGCAACAACAAAAGGACCTGAAGACCGGCAAGGACACCGACATCGGCGGAGGCCGCACCGACACGATCATGTTGCTGCACACCGGCGCCGGCAAACCGACGCTGGTGTCCATTCCACGCGACTCGATCGTGGCCATCCCCGGCTACTCCACAACCAAGATCAACGCCGCATATGCCTTCGGCGGGCCGGAGCTGCTTGTCCAGACCGTGGAGGAGAACACCGGCGTACGGATCGACCGCTACGTCGAGATCGGCTTCGCCGGCGTGGTCAGCCTGGTCGACGCGGTCGGTGGCGTGGAGATCTGCCCAGAGCAAGACATGGACGACGACAAGGCAGGCCTCGACATCGAGAAGGGCTGTCAGGAGGTCGACGGCAAGACCGCACTCGGCTACTCGCGCACCCGCAAGTTCGCCAGCGGCGACATCCAGCGAGTCCAGAACCAACGCGAGGTCATCGCCGGTCTCGGCGGCAAGCTGCGGTCACCGATGACCGTCATCGACCCGATCCGTTACCTCCGCGTCGTGACGGGCGGCGCCTCCTCCGTGTCGGTCGACGACACCGCGAGCATTCCGGACATGGCTCGATTCGCGCTTGCGCTCTCGGGGGCCATGGGCTCCAACGGCCGCAACTGCAACGTGCCGATCGCCGACCTCGCTGTGAACTGGGACTCCACCCGCGCACCGGCGTTCTTCGAGCATCTCCGCACCGACACCACCGACGACCTCGACGACTTGTGCACGAAGGACGGATTGCCACCGTCCTGAGAGCGCGTTATAAGACTCACATTCGGCGAATGTGGTGACACGAGGCACCGGCATGGCAGAATTCCGGTACTTATGCGTACCGACCCCCGATCGGTTCTGTCCAGGCGCCCACAGGCCAATGCCTCCCAAACCATGGCGTCACGCGCTGCCGCGCGCCGTCGATCAGCCGGCGCCGTTGGTGTCCTCGCGGTGCTCTTCGCATTGACGACGACCGGCGCCTGGGCTGGGACCGAGGCGCCGCAGGACTCCCCCACCACCGCCCCGACGGAACCGACTCCATCCGAGTCCCCATCCCCGGATCCGACGCAGACTGCTGAGCCCTCGCCGTCGCCGACCCCCACCGTTACCGAGTCCCCTTCTCCAAGCCCGACGCCGGCAGAAGCGCCCGACGACGAGGGCGAGGACTCTGAGGACTCTGAGGATTCCGAGGACGAAGACTCAGACGAGGACTCGGACGATGACTCGGACGAGGACGATTCCGAGGACCAGCCCGCGCCTGACGACGAACCGACCACCGACGAGCCCGGCGATCCGACCACCGACGCGTCCCCGCCGAGCGGCAGCCCAGGAACAATCGACCTAACTACCGGCGAGCCTCAGCGCTACATCCCGGCCGGCCTCCGCTTTGTCGCCGCTGACGAGGAATACAACCGGGCCGATGCGTCCTTCATCGCGACGCCGGATTCCGGCCTCGCGCCGCTGACCGTCTCATTCACGAATGAATCAACCTGCGACGGGGAGGAGGAGGAGTGCTCGTACTACTGGTGGAACTTTGGCAATGGCCAGACGTCCGACGAGGAGGACCCGCCCGACGTCACCTACGTCAAACCCGGGACCTACCAGGTGAGTCTGACCGTTAAGTACGTCGAATTCTTTAGTTTCACCGAACGGGCCGCGGCCGCAGCCGAAGACTCAAGTCCCAGCTGTGGCCTGCATGAGGACGAAATCTCCTACCGCGTCCACTGCGACACCGCGACCAAGTCCGTCACACTCACAGGGCCGCCGGACGCCTCCTTCACGGCCGTCCCGAGCTCCGGTCCGGCGCCGCTCAGCGTCAAGTTCAAGGACACGTCGACCGGTGACATCGGCAGTCGATCATGGGCTTTCAACGGCCCAGCTTGCGGCGACGCCAGTGCCACTGCGAAGCAGTTCTCGGAGACCTTCACAACGGTCGGCAAGTGCAAGATCACACTGACGGTCGAGTCGCCACCACTTCCGGGCCCGGAGCCGGAGCAGACAGACGGCCCCGAGTTCAGTGGCCCAGCCGTGTTCGACCCGGGCTGCAACTGCGAAGTCAGCAGCGCCAGCAAGACCATCACCGTGACCAAGGCGCCGGTCATCGCGCCGACTCCCACACCGGGTGACGATGACGACTCCGACAACGATGATGGCGACTCCAACGATTCTGACGACGACGGCGACGACGTCACTGGCGTCTTCCTTCCGCCGAACCAGCCGCCGTTGACCGACGAACCCTCACCCGAACCGACCGAGCCGAGCCCGGCTCCGACCCAGTCGGCGAAGCCGACCACGACGACGCCGACCGAGACGGTCGACCCGAAGCCGGCCAGCTGGATCACCGGGGAGGGTGCGCCGGCGGCTGGGATCGCCCTGATGATTCTCGCGGCCGTCATCGGTTCCCTCGGTGGCTTGTCGATGGCGGGACGAAGGGTCGCGTTGGTCGCCGACCGCGATGAGAACACCATCCAGCGGCACGTCGCGGCGCGCGATGCCGAGGGTTGGGGCGACCGGTCGTTCACGTGGCGCTTCCCGGGACACCGCCTGATTGACGCGGCCAGCGTGGTCCTTCCGGACCGGCTTTTCCGATTCAGCCCCCTCGTCGGCCGAATCGCTGAGGACGGCTCGGAGTTCCGCGCAATGTTCGGAACCCTGTGGTTGGCGACACCGCTGGCCGGGATCGCACTGGGCCTCGCCAGCGCGGCTGCCGCCGGTGGGCGTGCCCTTCCACCGTCCGCATGGCTGGTCATGGCGGGCGCAGTCCTCGCGACGTTCGATGCCTTCTCCGGGGCCCTGGCTGTGACGCTTTTCGCCGGCGCAGCTCTCGTGGGCGGGTTGGGAGCCGTTGAGGGCGGGCCAGACACCGTCCACTCGCTTCTCGTCATCTTGGCCATCGGCTTCCTCTGGATGGCGATCCCGCTGATCGGATCGGCCATCCGGCCGTTCCGCCGGCTCGGCGACGGATCACTCCGGCATCGATGGGATGTCGTCGGTGACGGTCTCATTGCCGCACTGCTGTGTGGCTGGGTCGCCCAGAAGCTGACTCAAGCCATGGATCTGTTCGCCGGCCAGAAGACCGGACTGCCCGAGCATGCGAACACCGTCGCTCTCGTGGTGATGGGCGCCGTGGGCCTCCGCGTCGCCATGGAGCACTTCTCCGTGTCGGCTTATCCGCTGCGTTTGCAGCAGGTGGAAGGCGAGGATCCCCCACCACCGCTGCTGATCTCGAGCATCCTGGGTGCCTTCATCCGCACCGCGATCTTCGGCTTCATCGGCTACGCCTTCATCGGGTCATGCTGGCAGCTGTGGCTGGGCATCGGGCTCTTCTTCATTCCTCAGCTCATCGACCACATTCGCGAGGCCTTCCCGAACGTCGGGATGGTGCGGCGGATCCTGCCACGCGGCGTCGTGGAGATCTTCATTCTCGTTGTGGCCTGTACCTTGGCCGCCCGCTTCGCCATGAGCGAAGGCGGCGGAGGGCTGACCGGCCTCCGGCTTGCCTTCCTGCTGATCGCCGTCCCGCCTGCGCTTCTCGGCGTGCTGCGCGCGGTCGCCGAGGATCCTGACGAAAGCGGGAACACGACGTGGCCACGCGAGATCTTGGGCGCCGTCATCGTGGCTGTGACCGCGGTGCTGGCTGCGCGCGGCTGGGACTACTGACGGTCGCGCACAACTGCGCCCTTGGCGCGGGCGGTGTCGGCGAGCTGCGCCTGGAACTTCAGCATCTTCTCGATGAGATCCGGATTGCCGGCGGCCAGGATGCGAACTGCGAGCAGGCCCGCATTGCGGGCGTTGCCGACAGCGACTGTCGCCACCGGCACGCCAGCCGGCATCTGGACGATCGACAGCAGTGAGTCCATGCCGTCCATGTACTTGAGCGGCACCGGCACACCGATGACCGGCAACGGCGTCACCGCTGCGAGCATGCCGGGCAGATGCGCCGCTCCCCCGGCGCCGGCGATGATCACCTTCAGGCCGCGCCGATGCGCTTCGCGGCCGTAGCCCAGCATCTCGTCCGGCATGCGGTGGGCCGACACGACGTCGGCTTCGTAGGGGACGTTGAACTCGGCCAGCGCCTGTGCGGCGGCCTCCATCGTCGGCCAGTCCGAATCGGAACCCATGACGATCCCGACCTGCGGCACCTCAGCTAGGTCATTCATCGGGGGTAGTTCCCTTCTCCAGGAGATCAGCAGCTCGGCGGGCCCGGACGATCGTCCGCGCCAGGTCGTCGCCAAGCACGGTGACGTGGCCGACCTTTCGTCCCGTCTTCACGACCTTGCCGTACAGGTGGACGCGAGCCTCGGGGACGGCATCCAGGACGACCGGCAGCTGCGCCTCAAGGTCCTCGACGGCGCCACCGAGCACGTTCACCATCACGCTCCACGGAGCGCGCGACTCGGTCGGGCCGAGCGGCAGGTCGAGCACCGCCCGCAGGTGGTTCTCGAACTGGCTGGTCGTTGCGCCCTCGATGGTCCAGTGGCCCGTGTTGTGCGGACGCATTGCCAGCTCGTTGACCAGGATGCGTCCGTCCATGGTTTCGAACAGCTCAACGGCGAGCATGCCGGTGACGTCGAGCGCCTCGGCGATCGAACGCGCCAGAGCCCGGGCCTCGACCTTGAGGCTGGCGTTGAGCTCCGGGGCCGGCGCGACGACCTCCTTGCAGATGCCGTCCGCCTGCCGTGACTCGACGACTGGGTAGCTGACCATCCCGCCGGACGGACGTCGTGCGACCTGCGCAGACAGCTCTCGCGCAAAGAACACCAGCTCCTCCGCCATGATGATCTGGCCCGACGCGAAGGCCTCCTCCGCATCGTCCACGGAGTCCACCACCCAAACACCCTTGCCGTCGTATCCACCGCGGGTGGTCTTGACGACGACGGGGTAGCCCCCGACGGTCTCAGCGAAATCAGCCAAGGCCTCAGGCCCATCGATGACACGGTGCGCAGGAACAGGAAAGCCGAGTTCGGACAGCCGCGATCGCATGAGTGCCTTGTCCTGGGCGTAGAGCAGGGCGTGCGGGCCGGGCCGCGGCACGTGGCCCTCAGCCTCGAGAGTGCGCAGGTGCTCCGGCGGGACGTGCTCGTGATCGAAGGTGACCACGGCACAGCCTTCTGCGGCCCGCCTCAGGTCGTCGAGATTGCGGTAGTCGCCGACCAGGTGGTCGGGGATCACCTGGGCCGCGGATACATCGGGTGCCTCGGCCAACAGGCGGAGTTGGATTCCGAGCCCGATGGCCGCCGGCTGCATCATCCGAGCAAGCTGGCCGCCGCCGATCACGGCGAGGTCGGTATGCGATCGGCCCATCGGTCAGATGGACTCGTTGTCGGCGTGCGCGGCGTCGACCAGCGACGTAACGGTCCGGTGCATGTCCTCGATGCGCGGGATGTCCCGTAGCTCGAGGCCGGCCTGTTCGCTGGCGTCGTGGATGACCAGCGTGCCCGATCCGAGGATCCGGTCATTCAGGTTCTTCTCGAACGCCACGTCGTTGATCCGGTTCAGCGGGATGACCCGGCCCGATCGGGTGAGGATGCCGCGTTGCTCGACGATCCGCTTGTTCGTCAGCGTGTAGGTCCAGAGGTACCACCGCAGGAACGGGATGACCGAGCCGAACAGGATGAGCAGCAGCGAGAAGCCGGTGATCAGCCACCGCAGGATGGGCCGCCCGCCCCACAGCACGTCCCACACTGTCCCGGCCAGGAACGCGCCCGCGGCGGACACCGCGAGCAGGATGATCAGCGGGACGAGCAACGCTTTGACGTGCGTACGCGACGTCATGACGGTCTGCTCACCGTCGATCATCAACTTGCGCGGCAGCGTCATGGCTTCATGTTCTCACGTGGCCAACGTCGCCAGCAGTGATCGGGCGCCCGTCCACAACGAGGCGGCCGTGCTCGTCGACGTCGGTGGCCGCGCCGGTGAGCGTCTGGTCATCGGGGAGGTTCACCCGGACCGTTGAACCAACCGTGCCGCACACCGCCAGGTAGGCGGCCCGCAGCGCCGCCGGATCGGCGTGCAAGAGCTCGTAGCGCGTCGCCAAGCTGGCGAGTATGCCAACGAGCACGTCGTCGCGCGCGGCTTCGGAGCCCTCGAGGCTCAGCGACGTCGCCGCAGGCACGGGAAGCTGATCCGCGGTCATCGCGATGTTGAGCCCGATGCCGATCACCGCAGCCGGGCCGTCCGGCGTCTCGACCCGCTCGACGAGGATGCCGGCGAGCTTGCGGCCGTCGATCTCCACATCGTTCGGCCACTTCAGGCTGGGTTCCAGTCCGGTGTCCCGGACGGCGTCGGCGACGGCGACACCGGTCATGAGCGGGATCCACGGCCACCCCACCGGATCGAGTCCGTGCGGTCGGACCAGGGCCGACATCACGAGTCCTGAGCCCGGAGGCGCCTCCCACGTTCGGTCCAGACGCCCCCGCCCGGCGGTCTGGTGATCAGCAACGATCACCGTCCCCTCCGGTGCGCCGTCGCGAGCCGCCGCGGCCACGTCGATGTTGGTGCTTTCGGTCTCGGCCACGTGCCGCACATCCCAATCCATGCCCCCAGCGTCCCACCCGGCCCACGCACGAAACCGCACAGATACCCTGCTGCCTATGACTGAGGCTGTTCCGACCGAAGCCGGTGGAGTCCCCCCTGCCGGCGACTTCGACCTCCACACCACCGCCGGCAAGTTGGACGACTTCCGCGCTCGCCGCGAGGAGGTCGAGGTCACCCACGCGGCCGAGGCGCACGAGAAAGCCGCATCGCGGGGCCGCAAGAGCGCCCGGGAGCGCATCGAACTCCTTCTCGACGAGGGGTCGTTCGTCGAGATGGATGCGCTGGCCCGGCACCGGAGCCATGCTTTCGGCCTGGAGAATCGCCGGCCGATCGGCGACGGCGTCGTGACCGGTTACGGCACGATCGACGGCCGCGAGGTCGCGGTGTTCGCCCAAGACTTCTCCATCTTTGGCGGGAGCCTCGGCGAGGTCTACGGCGAGAAGATCGTCAAGGTCATGGATCTCGCGATCAAGAGCGGCATCCCGATCATCGGCATCAACGAAGGCGCCGGCGCCCGTATCCAGGAAGGCGTGGTGTCGCTCGGCCTGTACGGCGAGATCTTCAAGCGCAACGTGCACGCCTCCGGCGTCATCCCGCAGATCAGCCTCATCATGGGCAACTGCGCCGGCGGTCACGTCTACTCCCCGGCAGTCACCGACTTCACGATCATGGTCGACGGCACATCGGGCATGTTCATCACCGGACCGGACATCATCAAGACCGTCACCGGCGAAGACGTCACGATGGAAGAGCTCGGCGGCGCGCGGACCCACAACACCCGCAGCGGCAACGCGCACTACATGGGTGCCGACGAGGACGACGCTCTGGAGTACGTCAAGGCGCTGCTGTCCTACCTCCCCCAAAACAACCTCGAAGAACCCGAGCCGTACGACGAGGTGGCCGATCTGGGGCAAACGGACCTCGATCTCTCACTCAACACGATCATTCCGGACTCCGCGAACCAGCCATACGACATCCGCCGCGTCATCGAGGCCGTCGTCGACGACGAGGAGTTCCTCGAGGTCCAGCCGCTTTTCGCCCCCAACATCGTCATCGGCTTCGGTCGGGTCGAGGGACGCAGCGTCGGCGTCGTCGCCAATCAGCCGATGCAGTTCGCCGGCTGTCTCGACATCGACGCCTCGGAGAAAGCGGCTCGCTTCGTCCGGACCTGCGATGCGTTCAACATCGCGGTTCTCACGTTCGTCGACGTCCCCGGGTTCCTGCCCGGCACCGAACAAGAGTGGAACGGCATCATCCGTCGCGGCGCGAAGCTCATCTACGCGTACGCCGAAGCGACCGTCCCGCTGGTCACCATCATCACCCGCAAGGCCTACGGAGGTGCCTACGACGTCATGGGCTCCAAGCACCTCGGCGCCGACATCAACCTGTCGTGGCCGTCCGGCCAGATCGCCGTCGTCGGCGCGTCGGGCGCCGTCGGCATTCTGTTCCGCAAGGAGATCGCCGCAGCCGACGATCCCGACGCCGAACGCGCCAAGCTGATGACCGAGTACGAGGACACGCTGTGCAACCCGTACCTCGCGGCCGAGCGCGGCTACATCGACGCCGTCATCGAGCCGGCCGAGACGCGGGCCGAGGTCGTCAAAGCACTGCGCCTACTGAAGACAAAGCGCGAGACGTTGCCGCCGAAGAAGCACGGGAACATCCCCCTGTGACGACTGAAGACAACGCAACCGACGACCCGACCATGGTGGAAGCGGCGGCTGAGCCGCCGCGGCTCTTGCGCGTCGTCAAGGGCGACCTCACCGAAGAAGAGCTCGCGGCACTGATCGCCGTCGTGGCTGCACAGAGCGCCGCCGGTACGCCTGCGAAGAAGCCGCTGCGCAGCGAATGGGGCCACCCGGCCCGAGCAGTCCGTGGCACGCACCGACCCGGACCCGACGCCTGGCGTCGCTCGGCATGGGCGTAACCCGTGACACGGGTCGTTCTGGCATCGGCTTCTCCCGCCAGACTGGCGACCCTGGTCGCGGCCGGGTTGGATCCCGAAGTCGTCGTCTCTGGTGTCGACGAGGACAGCGTCCAGTCGCACGATGCAGCCAATCTGGCAGCGGCGCTCGCCCAGATGAAGTGTCGGGCAGTCGCCGCGAGCCTCGACGATGCCGACGCACTCGTCATCGGCTGCGATTCGGTACTCGCGTTCGAGAACGGCATCCTCGGCAAGCCTGACGACGCCCACGAAGCCGCCATGCGCTGGCGAAGGATGCGCGGCAAGTCCGGCATCCTGCACACCGGGCACTGCGTGCGCCTCGGCGGCCGCGAGTTCGTCGAGACAGCGTCCACCGTGGTCCACTTCGCCGACGTCACCGACGCGGAGATTGACGCGTACGTCGCCTCCGGCGAGCCGCTACGGGTGGCCGGGGCGTTCACGATCGACGGCTTGGGCGCCGCGTTCGTCCGCGGAATCGAAGGCGATCCGCACAACGTCGTCGGCATCAGCGTGCCGTTGCTGCGCGAACTTGTCGGCGACCTCGGAATCGCGTGGACCGACCTCTGGGCGCGGAGCTGACCGCTCGGTCAGGCCCCTCGAGCGTCGCGACCCAGCAGGAGCCCGACGACCGCCGCCACGAACAGCACGGCAGCGGTGAGGACGACGGACAGGAACTGGTCGCTCAGCCGGGTGGCAACGTCCTCGGCGCCCTCGAAGATCAGCAGCGTCACCCACCAGAAGACGGAGATGACCGCGGCGACCACCAGCCAGTCGCGAAGGCCATCCGCGAGGTCAACTGTGCGACCGTCCTGCCGCGCCCACACGAACTCACCGACCGCCACCGTCACGATCGCCACCAGTCCGGCGACGGACTGGCGTTCACTCGGCAGCAGGATGGCGATCCCGTAATAGGCGGCCAGCAGGGCGGTGAAGCCCGCAACGCGGACGACGATTCTCACGGTGCCATTCTCACGGTGTCATTCTCTTGGGGGCCAGCCCTACTCGACCGGCAGGCCGAGACCCCGCGCGATGAGCATGCGCTGGACCTCCGACGTACCCTCGCCGATCTCCAGGATCTTTGCGTCCCGGTAGAACCGCGCGACCGGGTACTCCTCCATGAAGCCATAGCCGCCGAAGACCTGAGTGGCGATGCGGGTCGCCGAAACAGCGGCCTCAGAGGCGTAGAGCTTGGCGATCGACGCAGCCTGCTTCAACTGGGCGGCTGGCACCCCGGCGTCCTTCAGCGCGGCGGCCTGATAGGTCAGCGCACGACCAGCCTGAGCCATGACGGCCAGGTCGGCGATCGGAAAGGCGACACCCTGTTTGCGACCGATCGGGCCGCCGAACGTGGAGCGCTCGCCGGCGTACTGGACGCACAGCTCCAGACAGGCCTGGATGCAACCGACGGCCAACGCCGCGATGGCGATGCGGCCGTCGTCCAGTACGGCGAGGAACTGGGCGTAGCCCCGTCCGCGCTCGCCCAATAGGCAATCGGCCGGAACTCGGACGCCCTCGAACGACAGCGGGTGCGTATCCGAGATGTTCCACCCGAGCTTGTCGTACGGCGGCTCGACGATGAATCCCGGCGTGCCGGCCGGGATCGTGATCGTGCTGATCTCCGGGGAGCCGTTCTCGTGCGTGCCGGTCCGAGCCGTGACGTTGACCAACGACGTGATCTCCGTGCCCGAGTTCGTGATGAACTGCTTGGCGCCGTCAACCACCCAATGGTCGCCGTCGAGAACTGCCTTGGTGCGCGTCGCTCCGGCATCAGAGCCCGCTCCCGGCTCGGTCAGCCCGAAACCGGCGAGTGCGCGGCCGGCAACCAGGTCGGGGAGCCAACGCTCCTTCTGTTCGGCTGTGCCGAACTCGAGAATCGGGTTGATTCCGAGGCCGACACCGGCCTCAAGGGTCGCGCCGATCGACTGGTCGATGCGGCCCAACTCCTCGATGGCCACGCAGAGGCTGGTGAAGTCGCCGGCAGCGCCGCCGTACTCCTCCGGCGCGATGAGACCAAACAGTCCGAGGTCGCCCATCTTGTGCACGAGGTCAACCGGAAAGTGGTGATCTCGGTCCCATTGGGCCACATGCGGCGCGATTTCCGCCTCCGCAAACTCGCGAACGGTCCGGCGAAAAGCCGCATGTTCAGCGGACTCTGTCGGGGAATGGGCCATGGCCCGAGCCTAACGTGCTCTGTTAACGATCGTTAACCGGGCCCGAATTTGATCGGCACCTCGACCGAGTCGTCGGTGGCTTGATCGCCTGACGGGTTGGCCTTGTGAATGACCACGAAGCCGTCGTCGGTCACCGGCGGATCGAACGGCACGGTCGCCGTGAACGCGACCGGCTTGGTCGTCATCCAGTCGCCTGAAACGGTCGCGTAGCCCTCCGCGACCTTCTTGTGGTCGGCATCGACGATCTCGACCGGGAAGTTGGCCTCGAACGACCACGGGCCGGGCACCACGCCGCTCACCGTCAGCGGGCTTGTGACCCGATCACCGGCCTTCGGAGCAGTGATCGTGACCGAGTCACCGTGCTTCGAGGTGTACTCCGTCGTCGCCCCTGCCTTGGGCTGCAGGTACCAGTACGCAGCACCAGCACCGATCACGACAATGACGAGCAGCAACAACCCGCGAGACCTCATCAGAACTCCTCCCGTTCCTCCCCCTGAGCCTACTGACTAGACTGCCGTCGCAGCCCGCACCGCTCGAGGAGAACTGTGAGTAATTCCCCACAGGCACTGAAGAAGGTCCTGATCGCCAACCGTGGCGAAATCGCAGTCCGCGTCATTCGTGCCGCCAAGGACGCCGGCATCGGCAGCGTCGCCGTCTATGCCGAGCCCGACCGCGATGCGCTGTTCGTGCGCCTCGCTGACGAGGCGTACAGCCTCGAAGGTGCGACGCCGGCCGAGTCCTACCTCTCCATCGAGAAGATCCTCGCCATCGCCGAGCGCAGCGGCGCCGACAGCGTGCACCCGGGCTACGGCTTCCTCGCCGAGAATGCCGGGTTCGCCCAGGCCGTCCTCGACGCCGGCCTGATCTGGATCGGTCCGTCGCCGGCCGCCATTGACGCGCTCGGAGACAAGGCAAAGGCCAAGCACATCGCGCAGCAGGCCAACGCTCCCCTCGCACCGGGCACGAAGGATCCGGTCAAGGATGCCGACGAGGTCGTCGCCTTCGCCAAGGAGTATGGACTTCCAGTCGCCATCAAGGCGGTCTTCGGTGGTGGCGGGCGCGGCCTCAAGGTCGCCCGCACGATTGAGGAGATCCCCGAGGCCTACGAATCGGCCGTCCGCGAAGCGGTCACCGCCTTCGGCCGTGGCGAGTGCCTCGTCGAGAAGTTTCTGGACAAGCCACGCCACGTCGAGACGCAGTGCCTCGCCGACCAGCACGGCAACGTCGTCGTGATATCCACCCGCGATTGTTCGCTCCAGCGTCGTCACCAAAAGCTCGTCGAGGAGGCGCCCGCGCCGTTCCTGTCCGACGACCAGATCGAGAGTCTGTACTCGTCCTCGAAGGCCATCCTCAAAGAAGCCGGCTACGTCGGCGCCGGCACCTGCGAGTTCCTCGTCGCTCACGACGGCACCATCAGCTTCCTCGAGGTGAACACGCGCCTCCAGGTCGAGCACCCCGTCTCCGAGGAAGTCACCGGTATCGATCTCGTGCGCGAGATGTTCCGCATCGCCGCCGGTGAAGAACTCGGCTACGACGACCCCGAGATTCGCGGCCACTCCATCGAGTTCCGCATCAACGCCGAAGACGGCGGCCGCGGCTTCCTGCCCGCGCCGGGAACGCTCACTGCCTGGAACCCGCCCAGCGGCCCCGGTGTTCGCGTGGACTCCGGATACGAGGTCGGCGAAACGATTCCCGGCTCGTTCGACTCGCTCGTGGCCAAGCTGATCGTCACCGGATCGTCCCGCGAGCAGGCGCTCGAGCGGTCACGACGAGCGCTCGACGAGTTCGTCGTCGACGGCATGCCGACGGTGATCCCGTTCCACCGCTCGATCGTCGACGATCCGGCGTACAACGCGGCCCCCACCGAATCTGGCGCTGGCTCGTTCGATGTCTACACGACGTGGATCGAGACGGACTACGACAACCAGCTCCAGCCGTACGACGGCGCCGCGGCCGAGGTCGATGAGCCGGAAGAGCGCCAGAAGGTGACCGTCGAGGTCGGCGGCAAGCGGGTCGAGGTCGTTCTGCCGGGCGGGCTGGGTGCCGTGACGACTGCCGGGGGCGCCAAGAAGCCGAAACGCAAGGCCGGCGGCGGCGGCGCAGCAGCCGTCAGCGGCGACTCGCTGACCTCGCCCATGCAGGGCACTGTCGTCAAGATCGCCGTCGAGGACGGTCAGGAGGTCGCCGAGGGCGATCTCGTCGTCGTCATCGAGGCCATGAAGATGGAGCAGCCGATCAACGCCCACAAGCCGGGCACGATCAGCAATCTCTCGGCCACCGTCGGCGAAACCATCGGTGCCGGCGCAGTTGTGGCCGACATCAAGGACAGTTAGGCACTCACAGCCGGGCTCTGGCCCGGGGTTCCGGCGGGAGCCGTGTGTCGGCCTCCCCGAAGGCGACACCGGCCGCCCACACGATCGCCGTGACGCCGGCCCAGGTCCATCCGCCATCGATGTCGAAGCCGGCGCGCGGGACCAGCAAGTCAGTCAGCACGAGCGCCACGAACGTCAGCACGAGCCCGCCGGCGATCGTGTAGCCGCGCACGAAGCGGTCGACGGTGTTGACGACGATCCGTCGCAGCGCGACGTTCGAGCCCATGAAAACGACCACGGCGACGATCAGCCACAACAACTCGGCGCGGAAACCGTCGAACAGCCAGGCAGCCAGCGTCAGCGCAACGCCGTAGGCGACGGCCGATAGCGCCAAAGACAGTGCCAGCGACCGGGGCAACGACTTCATGGCCGAAGTATGGCAGTCACTGGCCGCATCGCTCTACGAGCGATCCGGCTTCGCTGGTCGCGAATCCAACCTCAGGCTTGCTTGGGCTGCTGGCGGTCGCCTCGGGGCGATCGCCGCCCGCCAATTCAGAAGGCGAACCAGTTGCTGCGCAGGCCGAAGGCCCAGCGTGCGTCGTTTCCGGTGATGGTCTTCGAGCCCGCAGAGCCGATGAGCTTGAGACCCGTGACGCGGCCACCCCAATCGCCGTAGCCGTTCCGGCTCGTCACCTGTAGAGCCTTCAGCGTGCCGATCGAGGAGTACTTGGCAGCGATCTTCGCCGCGCTCACCGCGATGGTCCACGAGTGCCGGCTGTTGCCGGACCAGTTGTCCCATGGATCGGCGACCGGGCGGAGGTAGGGCATCGAGCCTCGGTCGCTATAGCCGCCGGTCGACGCCGAGAACTGCGTGTAGGCGGGCAGGCCTTGGTAGGTCAGGATCTTGCCGGCTGTGGCTGTCACGGCCGCGTTCGTCGACGGCTTCTCCGACGTCACCCCGCCGTAGACCTGGCACGCCGTGGTGTCACAGATGTCGTAGTAGGAGCCGGAGCGAATGGCTCGGGTGCCGTAGGTACGCGCGGCCACCGCCTGTGCCTTCAGCGCCTCCGCGGGCCAGGTGTATGGCATCTCGCGAGCCACCACACCGCGCGTGTAGTCGTCGAGGGACAGCACGTTCACCGTGTCGCGCCCGGACGATCCCGCCGCCGGCTGAGCCGCGACCAGCGACGTACGGTACGTGCGAACGGAGTCATCCGGAAGGATCAGCCCCAGAGTGGTGGCGTCGAACCTGCCCGCTGACCCGGACCATGTCTTGAACGTGTGCCAATCGCCGTCGGTCCGATACTGCAAGCTCGATGCGGGGCCGCCCTCCTGCTCGATCGACCAGCGTTCGACCGTCGCATCGCCGATCGTCGTCGGAAGCGTTACTGCGCCTCCGGAACCGATGCGAAACCTGATCCCCGACTTGCCCACGATCTTGACGTTGCGCGTCGTGTCACCGGATACGAGCACCCGGATTGTGCCCGACCGGGTCGCCTGCGTCGTGCCCGGGTAGTAGCGACTCAAGATGGACCAGTACGTCTTCCCCGAGCGCGCTGCACCAGCGGCCCCGTACTGGCCCATCCCTATGCCGTGGCCGTAACCGTGTCCTCGAAAGGTGTACGTCCCGCTGGACGGAACGACCACCGCCCGGTTTGCCGTCGTCGTCCCTTCACTCGAGGTCCGAGCGCGCAACCGCGAAGACCATACTCCTAGAACCGATCCGTGCTTGTTGAATGCCCGAACCTGCGCGTAGTACAACGTGCCGGCCGACAACCCCGTGAACCTCGCGCGCGTCGAAGTCATCTTCTTCGCCGAGGAGCTCGTCATCGACTTCGATCGGGACAGCCGGATCTGATACGTCGTGGCCCCGCTCGGCGCGTTCCAGGCGTACGTCAGGTGCGACGCGGACCGGCCCACGACCCGAAGGTTCTTGGGAATGCCCGCAGTGCCAGGCGGCGGAGGCGTAGTCCGACGAAGTGTGATCCCGAAGCTCGTCAGGGCCGTTCCGTTCGAACGCAATGCGCGCACCTTGGCGTAGTAGGTCGTTCCGGCGCCCAGCCCAGCGACTCGAGTCTGCGTCCCGGCCACCGAGCGCACCAGTCCCTTGCTCCACTTCGATGACCGTGAAACGACCAGCTGGTATTTGGCCGCACCCTTGACCGCATTCCAGTCGTAGTCGATGACCGACGGACCACGCACGGTCGCGTGGAAGCCGCCGATGGTCGGCGTGGCCGCTCCGCCGGTGGCGAGTATGCGAGCGACAGTGTCGCGCAACCCGCCGCTGGCGCCAAGCCACGCGTACGCGTACTGGCCCGGGCACGCCGTCCCAACGACGTCACGATGACCGGCGATGCGGTTCAGCGTCTCCCCGCCGATCGAGACCTTGCCCTTGGCCGGGACGCGAGCCTGGGAGAATCGCCACGCCACCAGGCGAGCCGCCGCCGCCTTCATGGCAGTCGTCGGTCCCGCGTTGGTGAACGTGCCCATCAGGGACACGCCCATCGTGAGCTCGTTTACCTTGGCGTTGCCGGAGTGCGCGGCACGCACCGGGCGGGTGATGCCGCCGCCACGACCCTCGAAGATCTGGCCGTAGCGGTCGACGAGGAAGTTGTAGCCGATGTCGCACCAGTTGTTGGCCTCCATGTGGTAGGCCTGAATGGACCGGACGATTCCAGCGGACGCGGCCTTGGAGTAGCTGTTCGACCCGACGGTGTGGTGGATCACGGCAGCCTGAGTCGCCGAGCCGTACCGGGGGCTGGAGCAGTCGCCCGAGGCCCGCGCACGCCACGCGCTTCGCAGGATGATGCCGGGCTGGCCGACCGCGGCCGGCGTGACACCGCGCACATCGCCGGGGTCGACGGTGGCGATCTGCAGGTCGTTGGGTACGGCCCGGACTGGACTCTCTACCCGCACCGAGACGGCATCAGCCCACTCGACCCACTGCGGCTCGGTGCCCGGGCGGCCTTCCTCTGGCGTGCTGTTCTCCTGGTGAAGTTCGGTCCAGTCCGACCAGCCCTGCTTGCCGCGCCAACGCACGGAGACCTCCGCGGCTGCGGGGACACCCGAGGCCCACGTCACTCCGACGAGCGCGAAGGGGTCGACCTCGCGCGGCGTCAGCTCGGCGATGACGACCGGCGCCTGAGCGCTGGGTTCCGGGCTGGATCCGTCAGCCTCCGCCTCGGCACCACCCTGCCCGGCGGCCGAGCGGCTGGCGCCCGAGGGGGCAGGAGCCGGCTCGACCGGGACGTCGGTCTTCACGGTGGGCACGGCAAGCTGGTCCACGACGACGCGCGGTGTGCCAAGGTCCTCGTCCACCCGCTGGGCGACGACGTCCTGCCATGCCAAGGTCGACCCGAGCAGCCCAAACGTCAGCACGTAGGGGGCGAGTCGCACGATCACGCGCCGAGAACGCATGAGAATCAAATCCAATCAAGCGGTGGGTTGGGGAAGCTGTGACTAGTGTGACGGATGTTAAAAGTGCCGCTTGAGGGAAAATTGCACACTAGTTTTCTCTGTTTGACAAACACCGGCGCTTGACCTGCGGAACTACACATGTGTGATTTCCCGGACCTCGTCAGGGAACCACTTGTCTATGCAGTCGGCGCGCGGCCTCGGCGACGGACCCGGACAGCGAGGGATACACCGTGAAGGCGTCCGAGACCTGGTCGACGGTCAGGTGCATCGAAACCGCCAGCGAGACCACGTGGATCAGTTCGCTGGCACGCGGGCTGACCACCACCCCGCCCAAAACGGTGCCAGTCGACTTGCGGGAATAGAGCTTCACGAAACCGTCGTGGATGCCCTGCATCTTGGCGCGCGGGTTGGTCGCCAGCGGAAGCATGGCCACATCGACGTGGAGGCCGGCTTCCTGCAGATCTGACTGCGACGGTCCGACGGTCGCAATCTCCGGCGAGGTGAAGATGTTGCTTGACACCTTGGTCAGGTCGAGCGGATGGACGGCGTCGCCGAGCAGGTGCGCCATCGCGATGCGTCCCTGCTGAGCAGCGACCGACGCCAGCATGAACACGCCGGTGCAGTCCCCCGCGGCATAGATGCCACGTGCCGACGTCCGCGAGACGCGGTCGACCTTGATGAACCCGTGGTCGTCGAGGTCGACGCCGACGGCTTCCAACTCGAGATCTTCGGTACTCGGGATCGAACCAAGTGCAAGGAGGCAGTGACTGCCGTCGACCGTGCGACCGTCGTCCAAGGTCACCGTCACCCCGTCGGAATCGCGTTGCACCGACGCCATGCGCGACTTTCCCAGGACCGTCATCCCGCGACGGGTGAAAACGTCCTCGATAAGTGTTGCGGCATCCGGGTCCTCGCCGGGAAGGACTCGATCACGGCTCGAAACCAGCGTGACGTGGCAGCCGAGACCGTTGTACGCACTCGCGAACTCGGCACCAGTGACGCCGGAACCCACCACGATCATGTGCTCGGGAATCTCCTGCAGCGCGTAGACCTGCTCCCACGTGAGGATGCGCTCGCCGTCGGGCTGAGCCGCGTCGACGACGCGCGGGTGCGCACCGGTGGCGATGAGGACACCGTCCGCCGGAACGTACCGCTCCCCCGCCTCGGACGTCACGACGACGCCGCCAGTGCGGTCGAGACGGCCGATGCCGGCGATGACCTCGACACCACTGACTTGAAGGCGCTCGGCGATGTCGTCGGACTGCGCCGCGGCCAGCTTGAGTACGCGCTCATTGACGGCTGCCAGGTTGACATGGGCGCCGGTCGGCACGTCCACACCGAGTTCGCCGGCAGCGCGCCCTTCGTTGAGCAGGTCAGACGTGGCGATGAGCGTCTTGCTGGGCACGCAGTCGGTGAGCACAGCCGAACCGCCCGGTCCGTCTCGCTCGATCAATGTGACTTCAGCGCCGAGTCGTGAGGCGACTAGGGCCGCTTCGTACCCGCCGGGTCCTCCCCCGACGATTGCGACCCGCACCGCGGTCATCAGATCTCGCCGGTCCGCTCATAGTCCAGCAGAAGGTCGATGCGGCGCTGGTGTCGAGGCTCGTCACTCCACGGCGTGGCGAGGAAGGCGTCGACGATGGCGGTCGCCTCATCCTGCGTGTGCATCCGGGCGCCGACTGAGACAACCTGAGCGTTGTTGTGCTGGCGGGCCAGCGACGCAGTCTCCGTGCTCCACGCGAGCGCCGCGCGAATGCCCTCGACCTTGTTCGCCGCGATCTGCTCACCGTTTCCGGAGCCACCGATGACGATGCCGAGCGAACCGGGCTCGTCCGCCACGGCTTGGGCCGCATGGACGCAGAACGGGGGGTAGTCGTCGAGCGCGTTGTACTCGAAGGCGCCATGGTCGACCGGCTCGTAGCCGTTCTCAGCGAGCCAGGCGAGGAGGTGGGTCTTCAGCTCAAAGCCGGCGTGGTCAGCGGCAAGGTGGACGCGCATGCGTCGCAGCGTATCGAGGAAGAGCTCCTAAAGCGGATGCCCGGCACGCATCTCGGCCACCAGCGAGGCCACCACGGCGTCGAGTTCGCCGGGGTGCTCTGCTGCGACCGCCCGCTGCCGTTGATAGGACGCGCCGGTCTCGATGATTCGGTTGATGCCGTCCAGATCGTCGAGGCAGCCAAGCCGGTCAGCCACTGGCTCGAGCTGGGCCAACAGTCGCTTGAGGTCGGCGGTGACCAGGTCCTCGTCGGCCTGCTCGTTCAGGATGAGGATCGCGTCCATGCCGTAGCGCGCCGAACGCCACTTGTTCTCCTGCGAGAACCATGGCGGCAAGTTCGGCAGCGTGTGCCCGGCATCGAGCTCGCTGGAGAAGTGCTCGACCAAGCAGTGTGTCAGCGCGGAGATGCTGACTACCTCGTCAATGGTCGGGATGCCGTCGCACACCCGGACTTCCAGCGTCCCGAACTTCGGTGACGGCCGCAGATCCCAACGGATCTCGTCAAGCACGTCGATGACGCCAGTCTTGAGCAGGTCGGCGGCGTAGGCCTCGAACTCCGACCACCGCTGGAACTGGAACGGAAGTCCCGCCGTCGGAAGCTGCTGGAACATCAGCGCCCGGTTGGAGGCGTAGCCGGTGTCCTCACCGCCCCAGAACGGCGACGATGCGCTCAGTGCCTGAAGGTGGCCGTAGTACGACAGCATGGCCGCGCTGATGGGCAGGACCTTGTCTCGGTCCTCGATGCCTACATGGACGTGCACGCCGTAGATCAACATCTGCCGGCCCCACCACTGAGTGCGGTCGATGAGGGTTTGGTAGCGCGCCTTGTTTGTCATCTTCTGGTGGTCCCAGCGAGCGAACGGGTGCGTACCGGCGCACATCAGCTCCACCCGCAGCGAATCGGTGACCTCCCGGATCTCGTCGATCGCGCGTTGCAGGTCGGCACCGGCCTCCCGCGCGTTGCGCCCGACGCTCGACACGATCTCGACCGTGTTCAGCAGCAGTTCCTGCTTGATCGACGGGTGCTCGCCCCCATCGGGCGGCCGGACGGCATCGAGCACGGTCATGGCCACTTGGCGCAGGTCGCCGGAATCGGAGTCGACGAGCGCCAGCTCCCATTCGATCCCGATGGTGGATCGCTCCGAGACGGCAAAGGGGATGTGCACGCCATCAGTTTGACGCACATAGGGTTGGCGGCATGCCCGGAACGAACCTGACTCGCGAAGAGGCGCAGCAGCGCGCCGCCGTCGTCACACCCAGCCACTACGTGGTCGAACTGGATCTCTCCGGAGATTCGACCGTGGATTTCGGGTCGATCACGACCATCCAGTTCAGCGCGACACCCGGATCCTCGACGTTCGCCGACCTGGTCGACGGCGACATCGCCGCGATCGTGCTCAACGGCATTCAGTTGGACCCGGCCACCTACGCCGACAGTCGCATCCCGCTGCCGAACCTCCAGGCCGAGAACGAGCTGCGGGTGGAGGCCACCTGCCTCTACTCGCACTCGGGCGAGGGCTTGCACCGGTTCGTCGATCCGGTCGACGACCGGGTGTACCTCTACACCCAGTTCGAAGTCCCGGATGCTCGCCGCGTGTTTGCGACGTTCGAGCAGCCGGACCTCAAGGCAACCTTCGAGTTCCACATCACGGCGCCCGACGACTGGTCGGTGACGTCGAACTCGCCCACACCCGAGCCTCAGCCGGTCCGCGAGGGCGTCTCGGTCTGGAACTTCGCGCCAACCAAGAAGATGTCGACGTACATCACGGCCCTCGTCGCCGGCCACTACCACCGCGTGGACGATGTTTACGAGGGACGGTACGAGCGGATTCCGCTGGGCGTCTTCTGCCGGCAGTCGCTGGTGGAGCACTTGGACGCCGACGAGATCTTCACCATCACCAAGCAGGGCTTCGAGTTCTTCGAGGGCGCCTTCGAGATGGGCTACCCGTTCGGCAAGTACGACCAGCTGTTCGTCCCTGAATACAACATGGGCGCCATGGAGAACGCGGGCTGCGTGACGTTCCGGGACGAGCTCATCTTCCGCAGCCGCCAGACGATCGCGGCGTACGAGCAGCGAGCCAACACAATCCTGCACGAGATGGCACACATGTGGTTCGGCGACCTCGTGACGATGAAGTGGTGGGACGACCTGTGGCTGAACGAGTCGTTCGCCGAGTTCGCCGCCCACCACTCCTCGACGCAGGCGACCCGCTTCACCGACGCGTGGACGGGCTTCACGAACAACCGCAAGAACTGGGCCTACCGCCAGGACCAGCTTCCGTCGACGCACCCGATCGCTGCCGACAACTACGACCTGCACGCGGTCGAGGCCAATTTCGACGGCATTACCTACGCCAAGGGCGCCTCCGCGCTGCGTCAACTGGTCGCCTGGGTTGGCGAGAAGGACTTCTTCGCCGGGCTGCGGGCGTACTTCACCAAGCACGCCTACGGCAACACCGAGCTGTCCGACCTGCTTGGTGAGCTGGAGACAGCCTCCGGCCGCGAACTCGGTGACTGGGCCGAGGAGTGGCTCCAGACGTCGGGCGTCAACACGCTGCGCGCCGACTTCGACGTGGACGAGAACGATGTATTCTCCCGCTTCGCCATCGAGCAGACGGCCATCGACGCCTATCCCACGCTGCGCCGCCACCGGATCGCCATCGGCCTGTACAACCGGATCGAGGGCCAGCTCGTCCGTACCGAGCGGGTCGAAGTCGATGTGCGGGGTCCGTCGACGCCGGTGGCCGATCTCATCGACCACCAGGTGCCCGACCTGATCCTGCTCAACGACGACGACCTGACGTACGCCAAGATCCGCCTCGACCACCGCTCGTTCGAGACCCTCGTCGAAAGCATCGACACCTTCGAGCACTCGCTCCCCCGCGCACTGTGCTGGGGGTCAGCCTGGGACATGACCCGCGACGCCGAGCTGCCAGCTCGCGAGTTCGTCCAGCTGGTGCTCGCCGGCGTGGGCGGCGAGTCCGACCTCACTGCCGTCGGGGCCTTGTTGCGCCAAGGCCAAAGCGCCGTCAGCCTCTTCACGTCGGACGAGGATCGCCCCGAGCTTGCCGAACGCTGGGAAGCCGGCCTGCGTAGCCTGGTCAAGAAGGCCAAGGCGGGCAGCGATCACCAGCTCGCCTTCGTCCGCGCCTACGCTGGCGCGGCATCCGGCCCCGGCGACCTCCGCAAGCTGCTCGACGGCAAGCTCGACGGCCTCGAGGTGGACGCTGACCTGCGTTGGACCCTGATCAAGGCCCTCGCTCGCATCGGCGAGGCCGACGAGCAGGACATCGCCGATGAGCTCGCCCGGGACGACACCAACTCCGGACGGGAGAACGCCGCGGCGGCCCACGCTGTCCGCCCACTGGCCGAGGCGAAGGCTGAGGCCTGGCAGCGAGCCGCCGTCGACGCCGACACCCCGAACGAGACGCGTCGCCAGATCGCCGCGGCGTTTCAGGTGGCCGGACAAGCCGACGTGCTGGAACCGTACGTAGACCGGTACCTCGCCATGGCTGAGACCATCGTGGACGAGCTGGGCGTGTGGATCGGCCAGACGGCGCTCGTCTACCTGTTCCCGCTCGCAAACCCGTCCGCCGAGATCCTGGCGAAGGTCGACGCCTGGTTGGCGTCGACGCAGGCACCTGCGGCCGCTGTGCGCTACGTCAGCGAGGGCCGCGACGACCTCGCACGAGCACTGCGCGCGCAGGTCGCATCACAGGGCTAGATGTCGAACGGTGAGTGCGTAAATGACAACCTCGCCGAAGGCGGTGGGACGATCACCGCGATCGGGGTTGGACTGCGGGTAGCAACCGGCCTTGAAGTACCAGCCGCGGCCTACCTTCCGGACGTGCACGGACCGAACATTGGGGGTACCTCCCGCGCGCGGCGCGCGTGGGGGCTTGTAGACGACCCGGATTCCGGTTCGGGTCGCGATCATCGAGACGGTGAATCTCGTGCCCAGACGGTAGTTCGGGTCGAGTAGGCCGAGATCGTCGCCATCGGACTCGACGAAGAGCCGACGATCCTCGAGCCGGATCATGACGACGTCGTCCTCGTCGTCATGGATCTGGCCCGCCACCACGTGCGGCTTCGCCTGCGGCGTCGACGTGATGGCTTGGCTGATCGTCATGACATGGCGGCCGGTGGCGTTCGTCCACCCGGCCTCACGTCGTCCGTCGGCCGACATCTCCCTCAGTTCGGCGCGGGGATACTTCGAGTTCTCGGTGGTGACTCCGCCGACGGGAGCGCGGAACATCACGCCGCGGTCGGCCCGCAGGCGAAAATACGATCCGTTCCCGGCGACCCCCAGGCGCGGTTGGCGGATGTCCAGTGGGCGACCCTCCCGGCCCGCTGGAAGGGTCAGCTTCCACGACCGGAGGTCGAGGACCTGGGCGGGACGAGTTGGCGGCGGGACCGTCGGCGACGGACTCGGCGGCAGCACCACCGGAGCGGGCGTCGGTGTCAACACCGGTCTCGGCGCGGGTTTCGGTACGGGTTTTGGCGCAGGTGTTGGCACCGGCGACCGACCAGGCTTGGGTGCGGGCTCATTGTGAGCGGTCGGCGTGGCACGCGGCGTCACAAAGCGACTCGACCTTGCTGTGGGCTTCGGGCGCGCTCGCGCCGTCGGGATCGGTCGGGACTCAGTCGGGGCCGCATCGTCAAGTCGTTCGATGGCTGCCGGTGCGACGCTCGACGGGCGCGACTGTGGCCGAGCCGATGCACTTGCCGCTACCGGCGTGCCTCCTGCCGGCATCCCAGCGACCTCGGCCACGCCGATCCCGAGAAACGCGGCCACCGAACCCACCGCGACCGACGGCCACCACACGCGCACGAATCCCATGCGCCCGATGGTGGGCAGCGTCAGCGCCCGGCGTCAGGCCTCAGAACAACGCTGTGGACAGCCAGGCAACTTCCACAGCGCCTGCCGGGGACCGGTCAGTGGTGACCGTGTGCGTCGACCTCGGAGCCCGGTTCCGGCGGCTCCGGCACGAAGTTGTTGCGGGCCGTGAGCAAGGCAAACAGCGAGACGAGTACGAACAGGCCGATCACGCTGCCACCGAAGAACACGATGTTCTCCAGCACACTGCGCGACGGGCCAGCGTTCCACGTGCTGGGCGAATCGGCGAAGGCCGGGGACGCCAATCCGACGACAACGGACGCGAGAACCACCGAGGCGGCAGCACGGAGAGCGGTCATGGCCGACATGTTATCGGCCCTCATTAGGCTGGTGGGTATGGCTTCCCCCAATGCTCAGCGCTGGATCGAGACGCCCCCGTGGGAATGGCGCCTCTGGGACCTCCCGTCCGCCAAGGCCTACGAGTGGTTCGTGGCGCGGCCCGTTTCGATCCTGCTCATCGTCATCATCGCGCTGATCCTCCGATGGCTCATGCGGCGTGCGATCGACCGCGTTGTCCGCAGGGCCTCAGAAGGATCCGTACCGTCCGTCCTGGCGCGCACGAAGGCTGGCGAGATGCTCAGCGACCTGCGGCCGGGTGCTGCCTATCGACGGCGCGAGCGCGTCATGACGATGGGCTCGGTGCTCAAGAGCATTGCGTCCGCCGTCATCGTGGGTATTGCCGCCATCATGATCCTCGCCGAGCTCGGCGTGCCCGTGGCGCCGATCCTCACCGGTGCCGGCATCGTCGGGGTCGCGCTCGGCTTCGGTGCACAAAACTTCGTCAAGGACTTCCTCGCCGGGATCTTCATGATCCTCGAGGACCAGTTGGGCGTTGGCGACGTCGTCGACACCGGGCATGCCACAGGAACGGTCGAAGCGGTCGGCCTGCGCGTCACCCGGCTGCGGGACGACCAGGGCACCATTTGGTACGTGCGCAACGGCGAGGTCCTGCGCATCGGCAACGAGAGCCAGGGACGCGTGAGCGACGCCGGCACAAACGTCGCAGGCCCGAATGACGACTGAGCAGACGTTCTACGCCGAGATCGGCGGACACGAAACGGTCGCGCGCGTCGTCGAGGTGTTCTATGACGGCGTCGCCAAGGATCCGGTGCTGCGACCGCTGTACCCGGATGAGGATCTCGGCCCTGCGGCGGCCCGTCTGACGATGTTCCTGGTCCAGTACTGGGGCGGGCCAAGCACGTACTCGAACCAACGCGGCCATCCGCGGCTGCGGATTAGGCACGCGCCGTTCGCGGTGACGCCAGCAGCCCGCGATCGCTGGCTCCAGCACTTCCGCGAAGGCTTGGACGCGGTCGACCTCACGCCGGAACAGGACGCTCAGTTCTGGGAGTACGTCCAGCGCGCAGCGCAATTCCTGATCAACGCCGAGGATTGACGCCATCAGGCGCTGTCGCGCAGCCGTGCCACCGCCTCGCGCACGTCCCCATCGACGTCAATGGCGTAGTTCTTCACCTGCGTGTCGGCTGCCGCGAACTCGTCGCTGAGGTCGAACGAATGCGCCTTGCCGTCATCGAGCCTGTCGACCATCGTTTCGATCTCGTCGATGGCGCGGGAGATCGCCGCATCGACGGCTTGTGCTGCTGGCCGACCCTTGTCCGGCACGGTAAGCCGCCGGACGTCGGCGAGCGCGCCGCGCAGTTCGGGCAACGTGCGCTTCGTGAGTGGTGTGGAGTCGAACACCAACGCGCTGCTGAGGAGGGCTGACGTCGAGCGATCGAGTGCTGCACTCGCGCCGGTGACGAATGCCTCGGCCTGAGCAGCCGTGTTCAGCTGCGCGCGCAAGTCCGTGAGGGGCTTCAAGCCGGTGCGCGACGTCTTGACCGCGGACTGGTACGACCGCGAGTCCTCGGCGCCCGGAGGCGCAGGCGACGGAAGGGATGGGAACTTCGGGATCTCTCGGTCCAGCACATCCCGCAACTCCGCCGGGTGAGAGCCGCGGCGGCGGGCGAGCTCGCCGATCACGCGCGCCCGAAAGGTGGCAACGTCGGACACGTAGTGCCCCGCGGCCGCGTCGGCGGCCTTGGCCTCACCGACCGACTCACTACGACGCTCGGCGACCGAGGCCCAGATCCCGCCGGCAGCGAGAAGCATCGCCAGGACCGGCAAAAGCCCCAGCGTGACGCGACTCGCAGTCCCCCGGCTCACGTTTTGAACCTTAGGACGGCAGGGCTGCCACTCCGTGCAAGCGCAGGCCATAGGTGAGTGCATCGAGCATGGCCTCCCACGAGGCCTCGATGATGTTCGCGCCGACACCGACCGTGACCCACGAGTCCTTGCCATCGGTCGTTTCGATCAACACCCGCGTGATCGCGTCTGTCCCGTGACCCTGGTCGAGGATCCTGACCCGGAAGTCGATCAGGTGGAATCGCGCGACGTCCGGATAGAGCTGTTCGATGGCCTGCCGCAGGGCGTGGTCCAGGGCGTTGACCGGGCCGTTGCCCTCGCCGATGACGGCGAGACGCTGCCCGCCGGCGCGGAGCTTGACTGTCGCTTCAGCGATGGCACCATCGCGAAGGCCGGGCGTCGACTCGGCGAGGACGCGCCAGGATTCGATTTCGAAGTAGGTCGGCCGTGTTCCCATCTCCTCGGCCAGCAGTAGTTCGAAGGACGCGTCCGCGGCTTCGAAGGTGTAACCCCGCTGTTCCAACTCTTTGACCCGGTCGGTCACTCGAGCGATCGATTCCGGATGGGCGGCCATGTCGTAGCCGAGATCGTTGCCGCGCAACTCGATGGTGGCCCGCCCGGCCATCTCCGAGACGAGCAGCCGCATGTCATTGCCGACCTGGGCCGGGTCGATGTGCTGGTACAGGTCGGGGTCGATCTTGATCGCGCTGGCATGGAGACCGGCTTTGTGGGCAAACGCTGATGATCCGGTGTACGGCTGGCGGGCGTCCGGCGGGTAGTTCGTGATTTCGGCGACCGCGTGCGAGATGCGGGTGGCGTCCGCCAGCCTGCCCTCGGGAAGCACCTGCATACCGAGCTTGAGTTGCAGGTTGGCGATGCAGCTGATCAGGTTCGCGTTGCCGGTGCGCTCGCCGTAGCCGTTCATGGTGCCCTGCACCTGCGTCGCCCCGGCGAGGACCGCGGCGACGGAATTCGCGACGGCACAGCCGGTGTCGTCCTGGGCGTGGATGCCGAGCTTTGCGCCGGTGTCGGCCAAGACCTTGCCCACGATGTCGCCGACCTGGTGCGGCAGCATGCCGCCGTTCGTGTCGCACAGCACAACGACTTCTGCGCCTGCCTCGGCGGCGGTCCGTACCACCAGAGTCGCGTACTCGGGGTTGTCGAGGTAGCCGTTGAAGAAGTGCTCACAGTCCACGAAGACTCGCCGACCCTCGCTGCGCAGGAACTCCACGGTGTCGCGGACCATTTCGAGGTTCTCCTCGAGTGTGGTGCGGAGAGCCTTCACGACGTGCTTGTCGTGGCTCTTGGCCACCAGACAGACCACGGGCGCATTCGAATCACGTAGCGCGAGGACCTGCGGGTCCTCGGACGCCCGCGCGTTCGCCTTGCGCGTCGCGCCGAAGGCGACCAGCGTGGCGTGCTCGAAGGTGAGCTCGGTCGTGGCCCGGCGGAAGAACTCGGTGTCCTTCGGGATGGCGCCCGGCCAGCCGCCCTCGATGAAGTCCACGCCGAGGTCGTCGAGGTGCTGGGCGATGTGCACCTTGTCCTGCACCGAGAGGTTCAACCCCTCCTGCTGCGCACCGTCGCGCATGGTGGTGTCGAAGATGTGAACGGTCTTCACGTCACGGCTTCCTTTTCCTGAACTGACACTGAAACTGAAACTGGCTGGGCAACAAAAAAGCCCCCCAGACATGGAGGGCAGCGCGTCGGGCGGTTCTGGTCTAGAGCCCGGCGCGCTTCGCAATGATGATGGTGATCGTGTACATCACCAGAAAGTCTAGACTGACGGCGCCATGAGCGCGAGACCAGTGCCGGTTCCGGACATCAGCACAGCCTCGTACGCGCTCATGACGGCTGCGCCCCTGGAGCACGAGGACGACTTCCCGATGCCGAACGAGGCGCTGCTGCGACGCTTCGGCAGTTCGGCCGAAGCACTCGATCGCCTGCGTGAGCGCGGGCACCAGCTGCTCATCACCTGCCAAGCTCCAACCAAGGACATGGCTGAGGCAGTTCGAGACGCTCGCATTCACGCGCTCCAGCTCGCGGCGGAGCACGACGGCGTCGTCGTCGAGCTGCTGCCGCCGCGGGTGTTGGAGCTGACGCCTGAGCAGGTTTCCCTCGCTCATGCCCAGCAGTGGTACGTGCTCGACTACGACGACCTCGACGACGGACTGCTTCGTACCGACGGCCTGTCCCAGTTCGGATTGCCGGAGGTGATGGTCGTGGAGGTCGACCCGGCCACACATGCCATGGCCGACGCGGTCGTCGCCGGCCTGGCGCACCGGCTCATCGCTGAGTGGCCGGAGAACGACCCCGTCGGACCGGCCACCGTCACGCTGCGCGACATCGCATTCGGTCTCGGCGACCCAGAGGCTGCGACAACGCCGAAGGACCGCACCCTCGATCTGCTCATCGCCTACGATCCCGGGCCGCACCGTCTCGTCGTCCAGCTCCTGCAGGATCCTGCCGAGGTTCTGTTCTCCTAACCCTCCTGAGGCTCCACCCTGCGCGGAGTGAGGTGGGCCAGCGTCTCCGGCTTGAGGATGCGTTCGAGCTCGGCCGGCGGAAGGAGTCCCTTCTCCAGCACGAGTTCGGCCACTCCGCGGCCGGTGGCCAGTGCCTCCTTGGCGACCTCGGTCGCCGCCTCGTAGCCGATGAACGGATTGAGCGCGGTGACGAGCCCGATCGAATCCTCCACCTCGGCCCGCAGCAACTCCGTGTTGGCAGTGATGCCGTCGACGCAGCGGGTGGCCAGCACGATCATCGCTTCGCGCAGGCGGCCGATGCCAGACGCGAGCGAATAGCAGATGATCGGCTCGAACGCGTTGAGCTGCAACTGCCCGGCCTCGGCCGCCATCGTGACGGTGATGTCGTGGCCGATGACCTGGAACGCCACCTGGTTCACGACCTCCGGGATCACCGGGTTCACCTTGCCGGGCATGATGCTGGAGCCCGCCTGAACCGGCGGGAGGTTGATCGCGTTCAGACCCGCGCGCGGACCGGACGAGAGTAGCCGCAGGTCGTTGCACATCTTCGACAGCTTCACGGCGACGCGCTTGAGCACGCCAGAAACGTGGACGAAGGCGCCACAGTCCTGCGTCGCCTCGATCAGGTCGACCGCTGTCACCAGCTCAAGGCCAGTGAGTGACGCGAGGTGCTCGCATGCCAACTTCACGTAGCCCTCGGGCGCATTCAGCTGGGTGCCGATGGCGGTGGCGCCGAGGTTGATCTCGTGCAACATCAGCACGGCCTCGGAAAGCCGGTCGCGGTCCTCGCTGAGCATGACGCTGAAGGTGGCGAACTCCTGCCCCAGCGTCATGGGCACTGCGTCCTGCAGCTGCGTCCGGCCCATCTTGAGGACGTCATGGAACTCGTCGGCCTTGCGGGCGAACGACAGCTCCAACATCGCCATGGCCTCGAGCAAGGAGTGGACGGCCAAGATGACCGCCACCTTGACGGCCGTCGGATAGACGTCGTTGGTCGACTGGCTGAGGTTGACGTGCTCGTTGGGGTGCAGGTACTGGTACTCGCCCCGCTGGTGGCCCATGAGCTCCAATGCCCGGTTGGCGATGACCTCGTTGGCATTCATGTTGGTCGACGTGCCGGCCCCGCCCTGGATCACATCGACGACGAACTCGTCGTGCAACGCGCCTTGACGAATCTCTTCGCACGCGAGGCGAATGGCGTTGAACCGCGCATCGTCGAGCAGGCCGAGCTCGTAGTTCGCGGTTGCTGCCGCCTCCTTGACGGCGGCGAGCGCCTCGATCAGGAACGGAATGTTGTCGATCGAGATACCCGTGATCGGGAAGTTCTCGAGCGCCCGCAGCGTGTGGACTCCCCAATAGACGTCGGCCGGGACCTCCCGGTAGCCCAGCAGGTCATGCTCCCTGCGAGTCGGCCCGTGCATACCCCGATCAAAGCACGGAACCGATGTCAGTCCCGTGAACGATCAATCACCGCGGCCGTCACGAGTGCGAGCGCCGAGCCGGCGCTGATCACGAGGAATCCGAGGCCCACCACCCACAAGCCCGTCGCGACAACCGGCACGGCGAGCGTCCGCATTACTGGACCTTGGTCATCCAGCCGTGCCGGTCTTCGGCGCGGCCGTACTGGATGTCGACGAGCGCCTGACGGATCTCGTGCGCCACCTTAGACGTCTCGGACTCGGCGGCAACCGCTTCGCCGCCCTCCCACTTCAGCGCGCCGACGGGCGTGATGACAGCGGCGGTGCCACAGGCGAAGACCTCGACGATGGAGCCGTCGGCCGTGCCCTCACGCCACTCGTCGATCGCAATGCGCTTCTCGGTGACCTCATGGCCCAGGTCGCGGGCGAGAGTCAGGATCGATTCGCGGGTGATTCCCGGCAGGATCGATCCGGACAACGTCGGCGTGACGATCGAGCCGTCGGCGTGCACGAAATACAGATTCATTCCGCCGAGCTCTTCGACGTACTTGTGCTCGGCCGAATCCAGGAACGCGACCTGTTGACAGCCGTGCTCGAAGGCCTCCTGCTGCGGCAGGAGGCTCGAGGCGTAGTTGCCGCCGCACTTGGCCGCACCCGTGCCTCCCGCACCAGCGCGGCCGTACTCCGCGCTCAGCCAGATGTCGACCGGCTTCACTCCGCCCGGGAAGTAGGCCCCGGCGGGGGACGCAATGAGCGCATAGGTGACGTGGCGGGCGGGGCGGACTCCGAGGAACCGCTCCGACGCGAACATGAATGGCCGCAGGTAGAGGCTCTTCTCCTCGCCATGCGGAACCCATGCTCCGTCGGCCTCCAGCAGGGCCGCGATCGACCCGAGGAACCAGTCGGTCGGTAGCTCCGGCAACGCGAGCCGGTGCGCCGACCGCTGCATACGCGCCGCGTTCGCTTCGGGTCGGAACAGCCAGATCGAGCCATCGGCGTGTGAGTAGGCCTTGAGGCCCTCGAAGACCTCTTGGGCATAGTGCAGGACGGCCGTGGCCGGGTCGAGGGTCAGTGGCCCGTAGGGCAGGACGCGGGCATGAGACCAACTCTCTTCGGGCGTCCACTTGGCCAGGAACATGTGGTCCGTGAAGTACAGCCCGAAGCCCGGGTTCGCAAGGATTTCCTCGCGCTGCGCATCGTCCAGCGCGGCCGGGTTCGGCTCGAATCTGCTGGTGAAAGTCATAAGTGCACCGTATTCGTTGGGGGGTTACAGACGCTTGGCAATCGCCTCGCCGATCTCCGGCGTCGAACGTACTGACGCCCCCCGTTCGGCGATGTCTGCCTCGACTGCCGCGGTGATCTCTGCGGCCGCTTCGGGCAGGCCAAGGTGGTCGAGCAGCAGGCTGGCCGAGAGGATCGCGGCCGTCGGGTCGGCCTTGGCCTGGCCGGCGATGTCCGGAGCCGAACCGTGGACCGGCTCGAACATGCTCGGAGTCGTCTTGTCCGGGTTGACGTTGCCGCTGGCGGCCAGGCCGATGCCACCGGTGACGGCAGCAGCAAGGTCGGTGAGGATGTCGCCGAACAGATTGTCGGTCACGATGACGTCAAAACGACTCGGATTGGTCACCAGGAAGATCGTGGCGGCGTCGACGTGCAGGTAGTCGACCGCGATGTCCGGGAACTCCTTGGCCACGGCGTCGACCGTGCGGCTCCACAGATGCCCGGCGTGGACGAGGACGTTGTTCTTGTGGACCAGCGTCAGCTTCTTGCGCGGACGCGCCTGCGCGCGGGCGAAGGCGTCGCGGACCACGCGCTCAACACCGAAGGCCGTGTTCAGGCTGACCTCGGTGGCGACTTCCTGGGGCGTGCCCACGCGGATCGCACCGCCGTTGCCGACGTAGGGGCCTTCAGTGCCCTCGCGGACGACGACGAACTCGATCGCACCCGGATTGGCAAGCGGCGTGGGAACGCCAGGGAAGAGCTTGCTCGGACGAAGGTTGACGTAGTGGTCGAGCTCGAACCGCAGCCTGAGCAGCAGCCCCCGCTCGAGCACGCCGGAGGGAACGCTCGGGTCGCCGATGGCGCCGAGCAGGATGGCGTCGTGCCCGCGGATCTCGTCCAGAACCGCCTGGGGCAGCGTCTCGCCCGTGGCATGCCAGCGGCGCGCACCGAGGTCGTACTCCGTGCGCTCGAAGGCGACGTCGTGGCGCGAGGCCACGGCGTCAAGCACGGCGAGCGCCTGAGCGGTGACCTCAGGGCCGATGCCATCGCCCGGGACGACGGCAAGGGAGAAAGTGCGGGTCATACGTGGTCCTTCAGGCAGGCATCAATTGTCGTCGGGTAGGTCGTCAGGCTCGATTTCGACGGGCTGGGCCTCGTCGCGCAGGTGAGCCGGACCCCATTCCAGCAGTTCCGGTGGCATGAGTATCTCCTAATAGGTCAGTGATCGAATCGGTGGGTGAACGTCCCCGCCGATTCGGTTCGTGACCGAAATGGAGATCGGATGGATCAGAGTTCCTGCGGCGGAATCGTTCGGGCCAACGCCAAACGCCGCGGCAGGACGGCCCTAGATGGACCTGCCGCGGCAAGCGATGACTACGAGCTGCTTCCGCATAGGCCCCAACGATAACCCACATAACGGATGACGTCCGAATCCCACGGGCGACCATGCGAGGATTCCCCTGTGTCTGGACCGCCCGCTGTGCCCGAGCTCGTCGCCAAGGCGCTCGACCTGGCCCGCCAGCGCGGATTCATCACCTCCACCCGCCACGAGACCGGCCGGTTGCTGGCGGCGTTGGCAGCGTCTCGCGAGGGCACCTTGGCCGAACTCGGCACCGGCACCGGCGTCGGCTCGGCCTGGCTGGCATCCGGGGCACGACCGAAAGCACGCATCGTCAGCGCCGAGCTCGACTCAGTGCTCGCCGAGGAAGTGCAAAGCCTGTTCGCCGACGTCGACAACGTCGAGATCACCTCCGGCGACTGGTCGACACTCGGCGAGTACGCGCCCTTCTCGCTGCTCTTCGTCGACGTGCGCGAAGTCATGGCGAACATCGACGCCCTCGCCGACCTCATCGAGCCGGGCGGCATCGCGGTGCTCGACGACTTCGTCACGTCGTCCCACTGGCCGCCGATCGTGGATGGCCATGTCGACACGATCCGGGAGCAATGGCTGAAGGACGACCGCTTCGTCGCGGTCGAATTGCTCATCGACGCAGACGCGTCCCTGGTGATAGCGACCCGTCGCTGATGATGTCCCTTCACCAGCAAGGCCCCGTTCAACCGCGCCGCCTGACCCAGGCCGAGCAGGACGCCTTGAACAAGGTCCGCCGCCGGGTCGGTGCGGTCGTGTTCGGCGTGGTCACCCTCCACGCGATCATCGCCCTGATCGGCTTGTCCCGGCACTACGACAACATCGGACGCCAGGGCGACGCCACCGGGCTTCTCGTCATGTCCGGCCTGCTGTCGATCTTCCAGTACGTCGGCGTGCGGCTGATCCTGGGCCGGTCATTGGTATCGCCGTGGATCCTGCTCGGCGCCATGCCGACGACCTTGGGGTTCCTGCTGCGCTGACTGTGCAACTAGTGGGGGCAACTAGCGGGGCCGATGCAGGTCGAACGGGTCGGTCGGTCGGCCCGTGATCAAGTTGCCGCGTGCGTCCTTACAGGACGTGCACCGCGCCAGCACGATCAGCACGATCAGGACCGTTGAGAACACGAGAGCGAACATCGGGCACCTCCTCTCGGCTGCGACGAGGTCCGGGCAGGACTTCGAGGAAGAACTGGACGAGGGGCCCGATCGCCAACGCGTAGAGCACGGTGCCGACGCCAAGCGTGCCGCCGAGCAGGAATCCGGCAACGAGCACGGACACCTCAATCGCCGTGCGTACGAGCCGAACGCTGAGTCCGGTCCGCGCCACCAGGGCGACCCACAGCCCGTCTCGAGGACCCGTACCGAGCGCAGCGCTGATGTACAGCGCTCCAGCCACCCCGTTGCCGACGATGCCGACCAGCATCAGGGCAATTCGCGCCCACATCTCGTCGGGACGTTCGATCAGGGCGATGCCGGCGTCGGCGGCGAGCCCGATGAGGATGACGTTCAGAACCGTTCCGATGCCCGGGCGCTGGCGCAACGGGATCCACAGCAGAAGCACGATCGCGCCGACCACGATGACGATCTGGCCGAAGCTAAGCGGCACATGATGGGTCAGGCCCTCGTGGAAGACGTCCCACGGGTCGAGCCCCAGGCCAGCCTGCACCATGAGCGCCATCGTGAATCCGTAGAGCAGGAGACCGACAACGAGGCGGGACAGGCGCGCAAACATGTAGCCACTCTCGTGGCAATTGGCTATTCAATCCATAGCCAATTGAGTCATACTGGCTTCATGATGATGTCCGCAGCCCGCGTGGCCAGCTTGGTGGGCGACGAGCCGCTCCGATCCCCCGCGTATCGCGATCTCGTCGACCGCCTGCGCGTGCTCGTCATCGATGGTCGCTTGCCGGACGGCATTCGGCTACCGAGCGAACGGGAGCTGGCAGCGGCCCTGGGAGTCAGCCGCACCACGACAACGCGGGTGTACACCGAGCTGCGCGAAGCCGGCCTCGTCGCGTCGCGCCAGGGCTCCGGCAGCGTCATCCAGGTGCCGTACAGGGCGTCGGCGGTCAGCAGCCTCATCGTCGATCCCGAATCCCCGGACGACATCGCGATGACGTACTCGGCGTCACCGGCACCCTGTGGCCTGGCCAGCGTCTTCACCGCGGCTGCCGAACGGCTCCCCGGCGTCCTAGCCACGACCGGCTATCTTCCCGACGGCCTGAGTGAGCTGCGCGAGGCGATCGCGGACCACCACACGGCGGACGGGCTACCGACCACCCCCGACCAGATCATCGTCACGGCCGGCGCAATGGGCGCGATCAACCTCGCCGCCCAGACGTTCCTGTCGCCCGGCGCACGCGTCGTGGCCGAGGGCGTGAGCTTTCCGCACGGCCAAGACGCCCTGATCGCCGCCGGCGGGCGACTCTCTCCGTTGCCGCTGACCAACGATCCCTGGGACGCGACCGCCCTGAAAGACCTGTTGGGAGGCTCGACCCACCGGGCCGCCTACCTCATCCCGGACTTCCACAATCCGACCGGCGCCGTCATGTCCGACGCCGACCGCACCGCGTGGGCGTCGTTGCTGCGTCGACACGATGTCCTGCCGATCGTCGACGAGACGCTGCGCCACGTGAACCTCGACGGCGTCGAGCTGCCCCCACCGTTTGCCAGCTATGACCCGCGAGCGATCACCCTCGGATCGCTGTCGAAGGCATACTGGGGCGGACTACGCATCGGTTGGGCACGCGTACCGCAAGCCCGCCGGACCGCGATGCTGCAGACACGGATGTACATCGACCTCGGCGCCAGCGCCTTCGACCAGCTCGTGGCGACCGACCTCGTGCGCAGCGGCGCTGACATCGCTGAAGCGCGGCTGACCGAGGCGCGACAGGCCCGCGATCACCTGATTTCCGCACTGTCCCGCGCCATCCCTGACGTGCGCACGACGAGGCCTGGCGGCGGCCTGAACCTGTGGCTCACGTTCCCCAAGCCCGTCACCACGCGGCTCGTCGCACGCGCCTCACAGCACGGCCTCCTCCTGACGCCCGGGGCCCGGTTCTTCGTACAAAACGGCGGCGAGCGAAACCTGCGACTCCCCTACACGCAGTCGCTGGACGTCCTGACCGAGGCCGTGGACCGCTTGGCGTCGGCCTATTCGGCGCTGGATGATTCGGGCGCCAAACGCCGCGAATCCTCGACTCTCGACCTCATCGCGTGAGCGCGATCAGCGCACCGGCGTTCGACGCAGCGCCCGCGGCAGGTAGGCGGCACCGGGACCGGGGGCGGCGACGTCGCCCGGGTTCGCGATGCCGCAGTGCTTCAACGACAGGCAGCCGCAGCCGATGCAGGAGTCGAGTCCCTCGCGCAGGCGCTCTAGCCCGGCGATCTGCTCGTCCAGGCGGCCGCGCCAGTGTCGTGACATCCGCACCCAGTCGGCCTTGGTCGGCGTTCGTCCGGCAGGCAATTCGGCCAGCTCAGCGCGGATCTCCTCCAGCGACAAGCCGACGTTGCTGGCAGCACGGATGAACGCCAGCCGCCGTAGAACGCCGCGCTCGAACACCCGTTGGCCGCCCGCCGTGCGATGTGCGGTGAGGAGCCCTTGGCCCTCGTAGAACCGAATGGCAGAAGCAGCGAATCCGCTGCGGCGAGCCACGTCGCCGATGGTGATCAGATCGTGGGTGTCCACATTGCCTCCAGGAATTCCTTGCCTTCAAGTTTACTTGAACTTGAACAATGGCGCCATGAACACATTCGATCAGTCATCTCAACCTGTTGCGCTCGTCACCGGAGGCTCAGCGGGGCTCGGTCGCGCACTCGTCACCGGGCTCGTGAACGCCGGCTGGGCCGTGATCACGGACGCTCGCCACGGCGACCGTCTCGTCGATCTCCCGCCGGAGGCGATGGCGCTCAGCGGCGACATCACTGACGCCACGCACCGGACCGCACTGAGCGACGAGGTCGCGCGCCACGGGCGCCTGGACCTTCTCATCCACAACGCCAGCACGCTCGGACCGAGCCCGCTCCCCCGCCTGGAGGAAGTCTCCATTGAGGACCTGCAGTCGGTCTGGCGCCCCAACATTGGCGCACCACTCGTCCTGACCGCCCAACTCCTGCCGCAGCTGGTCACCAGCGGAGGCGTCCTGCTGTCGATCTCGTCGGACGCCGCGATCGAGCACTACCCCGGATGGGGCCTGTACGGCGCCTCGAAGGCGGCACTCGATCACCTCACGTTGCAGTACGCGGCGGAGAACCCCGGCATCACGGGCTACGCCGTCGATCCCGGTGACATGCGCACCGAGATGCACCAGGCGGCGTTCCCGGGCGAGGACATCTCCGACCGGCCGCGCCCCGAGACGGTCGTACCGGCACTGCTGTTCCTGATCTCCTCGGGCCTGCCATCCGGTCGCTACCGGACCGCTGACCTGCCGGTGCGCGAGGTCGTCCGATGAGCACCCTCATTCGAACCCGCACGCACTTCCCGACGCCCCGCGATGCCACCGCACCGGCGCCGGCCGAGGCTCGCGGCATCGCCCGGGACGAGGTCCGCATGCTCGTGGCACGGCCCGACGGCCTGATCCACGCCACCTTCCGGGACTTGCCGGACCATCTCGTCCCGGGCGATCTGGTGGTCTTCAACGACTCGGCAACGATCAACGCCGCCGCCGACGGGGTCCTCGTCGGTCGCGGACCGGTCGTCGTTCATGTCGCCACGACGCTGGATTCCGGCGAGCGCGTCATCGAGCTACGGACCGCGCCAGACGCAAGCCGCGCCGTCCTGGACGCGCAGCCCAATGACGTCATCCGGCTCGGCCGCGTGGCGGCCCGGCTGGTCGCGCCATACCCACAGGAGAACTCGTCGCCGACTGGTGACGGCAACCGGCTCTGGCGCGCCGCAGTGACCGGCGACCTAGACCGCCACCTCCGGCGTCGTGGACGACCCATCGCGTACGGCTATCTCGATCGTGCGTATCCACTCGCCACCTATCAAAGCGTCTTCTCCGCCCGCCCGGGTAGCGCGGAGATGCCCTCGGCGGGTCGGCCGTTCACCCGTGACCTGGTGACTCGGCTCGTCACCCGCGGCATCCGGATGGCTCCGATCACGCTGCACACCGGCGTGTCATCCCAAGAGGCCGGCGAAGGGCCTCAGCCGGAATGGTTCGAGGTTCCGGACGCCACCGCCGCCGTCGTGAACTCGACCCGGTCAGAGGGCGGACGGGTGATAGCCGTGGGCACCACCGTCACCCGGGCTCTGGAGTCATCAGTCCAGCGCGGGCTGGCCGCGCCGAGCAGCGGGTGGACCGAGCGCCTCGTCACCGCTGATGACCCACCACAGCTCGTCGGCGGTCTCGTCACCGGATGGCACGACCCGCACGCCTCACACCTGCTGTTGGTCGAAGCCGTCGCCGGGCCCGATCTCACCCAGTCCGCATACGACGCAGCCGTGCGCGCCCACTACCGGTGGCACGAGTTCGGCGACTCAGCGTTGCTGTTGCCTTGAGAACCCGTGCCGGATCAGGATCACCATCGCGATCATGGTGATGAACGCGAACACCAGGGCGGGACCGAATCCGAGCATGCCGGCGAAGTTGGTTTCTCCGAGCCGGTTGCTGCCGAAGGACACGGCACGGCTGGGCGCGAACAGCGCTCCCCAGTAGAACGCGGTGTTCGCGTAGCCGGTACCGACCAGCATCCAATACAGGCGCGATCCCGTCTTCTGCGGCAGGTCCATGGCATGGATGACCAGCGCACCAACGATCACGAGCAGTCCGTTCATGATGCCGCCGGCGTGAGTTCGCGCCCAAGCGCGCGGATTGCCCGGAAAGTCGAACTCGATGATCGTCCCGGGGAAGACCTCGAAGCCGCCGATCAGGCTGATCACGAGGCCGAAGCCGGCGGCTAGAGCAATCAGGATGATGATGGCGCCGTGCGCCACCATCCGCCGCTGCTGCGTGTTCATGAGCTCCACCTTCCCGCAGCGATCGCGCGGCGTTGGTAACGAATCATGTTGGCACTGGCGCGCAAATACCGGTGCGCCGGCGCGTGGTGACCGAAAAAGAGCCGGTTCCGGCGCAGCCACCACGGCAGCCGCAGGTGGCACCGGATCATGTTCTGGGCACTCGCAAGCAGGAGACTAGGCAGGTCCCCGACGACCTCCGGGTGCGGCACCGGCGTCACGAAGCGATTTCGCTGGGCGTCAGTCAGACGAGCCGCTTCGAGCCGGGCAATGAGCGCAGCGCTGAAGACCTGCTGGCACATGAACACCGACTGCAGCGTGAGCACTCCAGGAGCGAAGATCGGCCTGGGCTCCTTGGATGCCAGGCCGTTGGCCGTGCAGTCGATGAACAAGGAGCGCTCGGGAACATCGTGCCGCCCCAGGACCATGTCTATGCGGCCTCGCGAGATCCTCTCGACCCGTCCCAGCCGAACGACGTGAGCCAGTTGGACCAGCTGCGCCAACTCGGGCCGGGAGACCGTGGCGCACTTCCATTTGGTGGGCCTGACGTCGGGATCGAGGCGGAACACGATTTGCCGCTCCTCCAACGCATCGAACATCTCGTCCGGCGAATCATGGTCTGCTGCCACCTCTTGCATCCCCACCAACTCCCTCATGATGGTGGCCGGTGGCAACTTCTCGCGGTCCCAGAACCACGAGTCGTTGGGCATGATCCACGTCATCGAATCCGGCGAAACACCGCGATTCATGAGGAACAGCGCAGCATCTATGCCGGTCTTTCCGGCCCCGACCACCACGTAATGGTCGTGCGCATCGGTGAGACGCACCAAGCCATTCGGCGGGATGAGTTCGACATCCTCGTCCACGTCGTAGGCCGGCTTGGCGATCGACGGAACCTGGACTTTGTAGTAGCTGGCATCGACGATGCGCCGGCGTGCCCGAACACGGGTCTGGCGATCCGGATTGAGGATCGAGGTCACGACGCCATCCTCGTAGGTGCTCATCGACAGGAACCGCACGCGACCCGTTCCCTCATAGCCCCGCATCGCCTCGCGGTAGTAGGCGATGATCTCGGGCAACGACGCCAGATCAGTCCCTCCGCTGCCCAGCGGCGCGGAGGACACGCCATAAAAGGCAGCCGGCTGGTGCAGGGTCACGAAGGGATACGCGTCGTTCCAGTGGCCGCCCGGCGCGGGATGCCGATCGACAACCACCACATCGGCCTTTCGATCCTCCTTCAGGAGGACGTCGATGAATGCCATGCCCATGGCCCCGGCGCCAATCACCAAGTAGTCGGTCTCGATCGACTCGATCTCGTCGACGGTCGTGGCCCCAACGCCCTCACTCACCGAAGCCAGCTGCGTTCCCACCCCTCGACATTAGGGGTCCATACCCCGCGACGGCATCGCCCGAAGGTGGAGAAGTCGTACGACCTTCGGATGGTTCCGTCGCCGATAGAGTCACGGCCATGGACTCGGCGGAGGAATTCACGCGTCGACTCGAGGTCTTCACCCGTATCCATCGGGAACTCGCCAGGGTGCGGCAGGCCGAGTCGGTCGAGGCGATCGTCTCCCGAGCACCACAGGCTGCCTGCGCGGCGTGCGGCCTGGATCGCGCGATCATCTACCGGGTCCGAGGGAACGACATGTACGCCGAAGCGGCGTACGTCAGGGACGATCCGGAGTCTTCACGGGAGTTTCTCGAATGGAGCCGCGCCAACCCGGGGCCGCTCCAAGACCGCATCCTCGAGTCCGAGATGGTGCGCCGACGGATTCCGCTCCTGGTTCTCGATGCGCTGAACCACCCGGACACCTTCAAGCCGATGGTCGAGCACTACCGAACCCACAGCTACGTGACGGCGCCGATCATGCCCGACGGTCGCGTGATCGGCTTCATCAACGCCGACAAGGCCATCCAAAGCCCGGGTGACCCAGCCGGCGTCGACGAGTTCGACCGGGACGCGTTGTGGGCCTTCGTCGAAGGCTTGGGCAGCGTCATCGAGCGGGCCCACGTGCGCGAACGGATTCGCGGCAAGCTCGACGAGGCCGACCGCCTGATGTCGCAGATGCGGACCGTGGTCAGCGACCTCCTGCAGAGCAACGTCGAACTCGTCATGCAGGACGAACAACTGGCGACGACGGCAACCGGTGCCGCGGCCGCGCTCTTGGGCAATCCCACCTCGCCGGTTCACCAGCTTCTGAGTCGCCGCGAAATCGAGGTGTTGGAACTCGCGGCCGACGGGTGGACGAATCCGCGGATCGCCGAGCGACTGTTCATCACTGAAGCGACGGTGAAGTCACACGTCGGACAGATCCTCCGCAAGCTGGGAGTAACGAACCGCGTCGAGGCGGTCGGCCTGTACCTCCGGCAGGGCAGCGACTGAGTCAGACCATCTCGGGGATGTGCAGATGCGAGTGGGCGAGTTCAAACTCGTGCACCTGGACAACCTCGCCGCTCGCGTCACTGGCCACGCGGCTGCGCATCTCGTCGGCCGCCAACCGGCTGGCCTCCATCGCAGGCTGGTCCTCCCATGCGGTCGTGGCGCAACCCAAGGCGCCGGACGGATTCACCAGCAGGCTGGCACTGCAGAATCCCGGGGTCTGCTCGAGCTGAGGAAGGATCCCGACGCGGAACGTCCCGATCATCGCGTCAAGGTCACCCTTCAGCCAACTGACCCGGGCACACGCTCCGTGATGGGTTCGATGCATGACTGCAACCTCCCAAGCATCGACCTGCATGGGGCCCCCGAGGACGTCCCGGCCGCGATCACGAATGGGACGGAGCTGCTTGTCGCTGGCGAGCATTGTTTCCTCGGACTCCCACGAACTCGTGGCAACACTCTCGCCGGTCTGTCGATCAACCAGCAACGAAAGCCCCCGACAGCCGTCGATCCGGTAGAGCGCCGGCGCGGCCTCAGTCTTGAAGAACTTGATGCCCGCGTCGATGTTCTCGGGCCTCCCATGGAACGTTGTGGAACGTGCGTACATGGCCCACTCCCTGTGGACGGGGCAGCGCCAGGTCCGGCACCGCCGGTTCCTTCCTGTCTACTCCTCCTGGGAGGCAGACGCCAAGGGGCGGCAACGGAGCCGAGGCACGATATCGGTGGTCGGGCCCGCCATTGTCGCCGAAATCGTTTGTCAGTGGTGGCGGCTAGTTTCGAGGTAATGGAAGCAGCTCTGATGAACCCTCCGACTCATGCCGATCTGGCTGAGGCTTCGATGGCGCGAGCTCGGGCTGAGTGGTTGGAGTGGTCGACCCTGGCCGCGTTGGCCGACGCGGAAGAGGCTGCCGTTCGTGCGGGCGACGCACCCGTGCTGGTCCGCGAAGTCGAACTGTCGGCCATTGCCGGCGACATTGGCCGGACGGTGTTGTGGTCCGAAGCGCAGGTTTCGCACCGGGTCGCACAAGCGCGCCGGGTGCGCGATCACGCTCCTGGAGTGTGGATCGCGTTCGCCGAGGGCCGAGTTGATGGGGCGAAGACTCGCGAGATCTCGGGTGCGATCGACCGGCTCGAACGCCATGCATCGATTGCTCGACTCGATCGCCAAGTGGTCGCCTACGCCGAAACCCACACGACCACAGAATTGCGGCGCTGGTTGAAGTTGTTCGTCGCCCGCGTGGAGGCTGACTTATCCAACGAACGCGCCGAGCGGCAGCGAACCGACCGCGGTGTTGACGTCATCCACGGCGACGACGGCATGAGCTGGCTGACCATGTACAACACCTCTGTCGCGATCGCCGCCATCGACAAACGGCTGACCAAACAAGCCAAGGCCCTGGGCGCCGAAGACCCCCGCACCCTCCAGCAGCGTCGAGCGGATCTGGCCGCGGCCTGGTTGACCACCAACGAAGCAGGCCAAGCCGCCGTCAACGCCGACATCGCCGTCATGATCCAGGCCTCGACCCTCGCCGGCGCCGGCGATCTGCCCGCCGCTTCGGCAGACGGCGCCTGGATCGCGCCCGTCCAATGGATCCTCGATCTGGCTGAAAACGACGCCAACAACCTCGTCTGGCACCGAATGGTCCTCGACCCAGTCACCGAGGACGTCCTCGCCCACGAATACAAGGGACGATTCGCCCCAGCCATCCTCGCCAAGGCGTTGGAGTTCCGTGACGGCGTCTGCCAAGCCGCCGGCTGCTGCCGACCCGCCAGCCAATGCGATATCGACCACCGGATCCCCCACGGCGCCGACGGTCCCACCGCGGCCTGGAACCTCGGCCCCTACTGCCGGCGCCACCACAAGCAGAAGGGCTTCGGCCTCATCGACGTCGGACCCACAACCACCTCACCACCAGGGCGGTCCCGCAACACCCCACTCCACTCCGTCGGGATGTCCGACAGCCCGGGGCCACCAAGCCGACCGACCTTCATCATCGACTTCGCATATCCCGACGCAGCCTGAACCGCTCTCGGTAAGGCCCCCAGCGGCTGTACTACCTGCCGCTGCTGCCATTGCTCCTATGGCGAAAAGGCGAAGTATTAGCTAGCGAGCAGCCCCCGGCGAGGCGAACGCCGAGCCGCTCTGACGCGAAGCGTCAGCGAGCAGCGCTGCCCTCGACGTAATCGGCGTCGGACTGCTTCCACGCGAACTGGGCGCGCAGTGCCTTGCCCGTCTCCTCGACCGGGTGTCCGGCTTCCTTCTCGCGAAGGGCAAAAAATTCCGGGGCACCGGCGTCCTGGTCGGCGATGAAGCGCGAGGCGAACGAGCCGTCCTGGATGTCGGCGAGGATCGACTTCATCGTCGCCTTGACCTCCGGGCCGATGATCCGTGGGCCAGAGACGTAGTCGCCGTACTCGGCCGTATCCGAGATGCTCCAGCGCTGCTTGGCGATGCCGCCCTCCCAGATGAGGTCGACGATGAGCTTGAGCTCGTGCAGCACCTCGAAGTACGCGATCTCCGGCTGGTAGCCAGCCTCGATCAGCGTCTCGAACCCAGCCTGGATCAGGTGCGAGGTGCCGCCACAGAGGACAGCCTGCTCACCAAACAGGTCGGTTTCGGTCTCTTCGGCGAAGGTGGTCTTGATGACACCGGCGCGCGTGCCACCGATCGCCTTCGCGTAGGACTTGGCGACGTCCCAGGCCTGACCCGATGCGTCCTGCTCGACCGCGATGATGTCCGGGATGCCCCTACCGGCGACGTACTCGCGACGCACGGTGTGGCCCGGAGCCTTCGGCGCGACGAGGATGACGTCGACACCGGCCGGTGGCTTGATGTAGCCGAACCGGATGTTGAAGCCATGGCCGAAGACGAGCGTGTCGCCGTCGGCGAGGTTCGGCTCGATCGATTCAGCGTAGACGTGCCGCTGGAACTGGTCGGGCGCGAGGATGACGATGACGTCGGCCTCTTCGACCGCCTCGGCAACGCCGACAACCCGCAGGCCCTCGGCTTCGGCCTTGGCGATGCTTTTGGAGCCTTCGCGCAGGCCCACGCGCACGTCGACACCGGAGTCACGCAGGTTCAGCGCGTGCGCATGGCCCTGGCTGCCGTAGCCGATGACGGCCACGTTCTTGCCTTGGATCAGCGACAGGTCAGCGTCGTCGTCGTAGAACAGTTCAGCCACGGGGAATCTCCTTGTTGAGGGCTGGCGGGTTGGTGGTGGTTCAGATTGCGACCGAGCCGCCCGGGACGGAGCGGAGCGTGCGGTCTGTGATGGAACGCGAGCCGCGGCCGATGGCCACGCGGCCCGACTGCACGATCTCGCGGATGCCGAAGGGCTCGAGGACGTCGAGCATCGCCCTGAGCTTGCCGGAGTCGCCGGTGGCCTCGATCGTGATGGCGTCAGTGGCCACGTCGACGACCTTGGCGCGGAACAGCTGCACGGTTTCGAGCACCTGGCCGCGAGTCTGGCTGTCGATCTTGACCTTGACCATCATCAGCTCGCGCTGCACGGCCGTGTCGTCGAGCTCGACGATCTTGAGCACATTGATCAGCTTGTTCAGCTGCTTGGTCACCTGCTCCAAAGGCAGCAGGTCGAGGTTGACGACGATCGTCATGCGGGAGACCTCGGGGATCTCCGTCGGTCCGACCGCCAGCGACTCGATATTGAATCCGCGCCGCATGAACAGGCTGGACACGCGGGCGAGCGCACCCGGGGTGTTCTCGACGAGAACCGACAGAACGTGCTGGCTCACAGGATCTCCTCGTCCCACTCGGGCGCGAGGTCACGCGCCACCTTGATGTCGTCGTTGCTGGTTCCCGCGGCGACCATCGGCCACACCATGGCGTCGCGCTCGACCACGAAATCGATGACCACCGGCCGGTCGTTGATGGCCATGGCCTTCTCGATGGTGGCGTCGAGGTCCTCTTCGCTCTCGCAGCGCAGACCGACACAACCCATGGCCTCGGCGAGCTTGACGAAGTCCGGGATGCGCAGCGCACCGATCTCTTCCGGCCCGGTGTTGAGGTCGGTGCTGGAGTAGCGGCTGTCATAGAACAACGTCTGCCACTGCCGGACCATGCCGAGCGAGGAGTTGTTGATGATCGCGACCTTGATCGGGATGCCTTCGATCGCGCAGGTCGCGAGCTCCTGGTTGGTCATCTGGAAGCAGCCGTCACCGTCGATGGCCCAGACGACCGCGTCAGGCGTGCCGACCTTGGCCCCCATGGCGGCGGGCACGCAGTAGCCCATGGTGCCGGCGCCGCCGGAGTTGAGCCATTGGCGAGGACGCTCGAAGTCGACGAAGTGCGCGGCCCACATCTGGTGCTGGCCGACGCCGGCAACGTAGGTGGCCTCGGGGCCGGAGAGATCGCTGATCCGCTCGATGACCTTCTGCGGTGCGAGCCCGGACTCGGGCTTCTCGTAGCCGACCGGGTACTTCGCCTTCAGCGCGAGCATCTGCGCACGCCAGGCATCGCACTCGACGACGAGGCCGTCTTCCTCGGCCTGCTTGTGCAGCATCAGGACCAGCTCGGAGATGACTTCCTTGCAGTCGCCGACGATCGGGACATCGGCCTGCCGGTTCTTGCCGATCTCGGCCGGGTCGATGTCGGCGTGGATGACCTTGGCATCCGGCGCGAACGACGGCAGGTGCCCGGTAACGCGGTCGTCGAAGCGGGCGCCGAGCGTGATGAGCAGGTCGGACTTCTGCAGCGCGCCGACGGCGGCGACCGAGCCGTGCATACCAGGCATGCCCATGTGCAGTTCGTGCGAGTCGGGGAACGCGCCGCGCGCCATGAGCGTCGTAATCAACGGGATGCGCGTCTGCGCCACCAGGGCGGCGAGCTCGGAGGCCGCGTCGGCCTTGATGACGCCGCCGCCGATGTACAGGACGGGCCGTTTCGATTCGGCGATCAACTTGGCGGCTTCGCGGACCTGCTTGCCGTGCGGGCGCGTGGTCGGACGGTAGCCCGGCAACGCCAGCTCGTTCGGCCAGTTGAACGTCGTCAGCTTCTGCAAGGCGTCCTTGGCGATGTCGACGAGCACCGGGCCCGGACGTCCGGTGGACGCGATGTGGAACGCCTCGGCGATGACCCGCGGGATCTCGTCCGGGTTGGTCACAAGGTAGCTGTGCTTGGTGATCGGCATGGTGATGCCGCGGATGTCGGCTTCCTGGAAGGCGTCCGTACCGATGGCGCCGCTCGGTACCTGACCCGTGATCGCGACAATCGGAACCGAGTCCATGTGGGCGTCGGCAATCGCGGTGACCAGGTTCGTTGCGCCGGGGCCGGACGTGGCCATGCAGACGCCGACGCGTCCGGTGACCATCGCGTAGCCCTGGGCCGCATGACCGGCGCCCTGCTCGTGCCGGACCAGGATGTGCCGGATCGACGAATCGAACAGCGGGTCGTAGGCCGGCAGGATCGCGCCGCCGGGGATACCGAAAATGACGTCGACACCAGCGTGCTCGAGCGCGTTGATGAGACTCTGCGCGCCAGTGATCTGCGCAGGCTCGTCAGCGACGACGGGCGTCGGTGCGGACACCGAGTCAACTGCTGACCCGGCTGGTGATTCCGTCATTCGGTCATTCTCCCTGTTGGTTGTGCTTACGGGTGGTTCGGGGTCCTACATGAAAAATCCCCTCGGCCCGAAGGCAAGCGAGGGGGACGCGCAGTCTGAAGGATCAGCGCGTCATGCGAGAACTACGAGCAGCGAGTGCACCGGGCTAGTTTCGCCGCTCCCCCACGAAAGTTCAAGTTCCCTCGCGCTTATGGGCGGTAGGGGACGTTCTCCTCGCCGTCGAAGCACTCGTCTCCTGCGATGTTGATCGGCACGCCAATTTCCTTGAGTTCGTCACACGGCCACCCCATCTGTGAACCGATGATCTCCTGCCATGCGCCGTCCTTCTTCTGCCAGATGGCTGCATATCCGCCGCAGCCGTTGATGCTGCCGGTGCCGAAGCCCTTCGGGTCGTATCCCACAACGGTGATAGACGGTGCACATTCCTCGTTGTCTCCGTGCGAGGTGCGCAAGGCATTGATGTTCCCGCCGATGAACTGCTTGAAGTCCTCAGGCGCGGCGCCCAGGTTCAAGATGTCCTCCGGACCGCCTAGAACGGCTCCCTCTTCGCCATAGTCGATGGCCTTGGCGACCCCAGGCGGCGCGGCTGATGGATCCGAGGTCGTCGAGTTGCAGGCTGCAGTGGCGGTCAGTGCGGCGATCGCGCCCGCGACCCAGAGGAGTTTCATGCCGCGAGCATGACACTCGGCGACCGCCGCCGGGCTACCAGGGCGAGGCCACGTAGTCCTTCAAGAAGACGCCGTGCACATCGTCGCCGCCTTCGCCGCGCACGATCGGATCGTAGACGCGAGCCGCGCCGTCGACGAGATCGAGCGGGGCCTTGAAGCCCTCGTCGGCGAGCCGGACCTTCGTGGTGTGCGGACGTTCGTCGGTGATCCAGCCAGTGTCGACGGCGGTCATCAAGATGCCGTCGGTCTCGAGCATCTCGGCCGCACTGGTGCGGGTGAGCATGTTGAGCGCGGCCTTGGACATGTTGGTGTGCGGATGTCCCGGCCCCTTGTACCGGCGTCCGAACTGGCCTTCCATGGCCGAGACGTTGACGACGTAGGTACGCCGAGCCGCTGAGGCGGCCAAGGAGGGGCGCAGCCGACTGATGAGGATGAACGGCGCGGTCTGGTTGCAGAGCTGCACCTCGAGCAACTCGAGTTCGCTGACCTCGCCAATGCCCTGAACCCAGCTGTTCGTGTCGACGACATCCGGGACCAGTCCCCCGGCGTCGATGCGGGACAGGTCGGCAGAGCCGGCGGTCATCGCCATGGCCGTGAGCTCATCGGCCTTGTCGGCGGTGGCAGCCAAAACCGGGTGAGCGTCGAGCTCTCCGATGAGCGCGGCCGGGTGAAGGTCCGAGGTGTGACCGAAGGTCAGCATCGGGACCCCGCCGTTCTCGGCCCGGAGGTGCTCCGGCAACGGCGTGCGCTCGGCCTCGGCGAGCGGCGTGTAGGCACCTGGCTGGCGACGGACCGTCTGCGCCGCGTTGTTGACCAGGATGTCGAGGTGGCCCTGACCGGAGATGTCATCGGCTAAGGCCACAACCTGAGCCGGGTCGCGCAGGTCGATACCCACAACCCGAAGCCGGTGCAGCCAGTCGGCGCTGTCCGGAAGGCTGGCGTAACGGCGCACCGCATCGTTCGGGAATCGTGTGGTGATCGTCAGCTCGGCCCCGTCGCGCAGCAGCCGCAGGGCGATGTACATGCCGATCTTGGCGCGTCCTCCGGTGAGCAGCGCGCGGCGTCCGGTGAGGTCGGTGCGCGCATCGCGCTTGGCGTGGCTCAGGGCTGCGCACTCGGGGCACAACTGGTGATAGAACGCGTCGACCTGGATGTACTTCTTCTTGCAGATGTAGCAGCCGCGCGGCACGATCAGCGTCCCCGCGCTCGCGCCCTTGGCTGCGGAGGTGAGGGGCAGGCCAGCCGTCTCGTCGTCGATACGAGCCGCCGAGCCGGTCGCCGTCAGCTCGACGATGGCGCGATCGGCGGCCGCCTCGGCCTGACGCTTCTTCAAACGCCGCTGCCTCTTCGCGTCCTTGAAGAAGGTTGCGGTCGCGCGGCGAAGTGCGATGAAGTCCGGATCGTCGTTGTCGTACGCCCCGGCCGCCTTCAGAACCCGGAGCGCAGTCTCGAGGTCCCCCCGATCAATGACACCGTCGTCGATGCCCGACATCAGCCGGTGACAGCGCCTTCGGCGGCCGAGGAGACGAGCTTGCGGTACTTCGCGAGGACGCCCGAGGTGTACTTGGGCGGCAGAGGCTCCCAGCCAACCTTGCGGGCTGCGAGTTCGTCGTCGTCGATCTCCACCTCGAGGGTGCGGTTGGCAACGTCGAGAATGATCGGGTCGCCGGTCTTGACGAACGCGATCGGGCCGCCGTCAACGGCCTCCGGCGCGATGTGGCCGACACATAGCCCGGTCGTGCCTCCGGAAAACCGACCGTCGGTGACCAACAGCACGTCCTTGCCCAGACCCGCGCCCTTGATAGCGCCGGTGATGGCGAGCATTTCGCGCATACCCGGGCCTCCCTTGGGGCCCTCGTTGCGGATTACGACGACGTCTCCGGCGACGATCGTGCCGTCCTCGAGCGCGTCGAGCGCGGCCCGCTCGCCGTCGAAGACGCGGGCGGTGCCGCGGAACACGTCGTTGTCGAAGCCCGCGCTCTTGACGACCGCACCCTCCGGCGCGAGTGAGCCGTGCAGGATCGTGATGCCGCCGGTCTTGTGGATCGGGGCATCGAGCGGGCGGATGATGTCGCCGTCGAGGCCGAGGTCGATGTCGGCGAGGTTCTCGGCCATGGTCTTGCCGGTCACCGTCATGACGTCGCCGTGCATCAGGCCCGCATCGAGCAAGGCCTTCATGACGACCGGGATGCCACCGACCTTGTCGACGTCATTCATGACGTAGCGACCGAATGGCTTGAGATCGCCGAGGTGCGGAACTTTGTCGCCGACGCGGTTGAAGTCGGCGAGGGTCAGCGGGACGCCCGCTTCGCGCGCGATGGCCAAGCAGGTGCAACACAGCGTTGGTGGAGCCGCCAAGCGCCATGACCACGGTGATGGCATTCTCGAACGCCTCCATCGTCATGATGTCGCGAGCGGTGATGCCTCGGCGGAGCAGTTCGACGACCGCCTCACCGGATTTGCGCGCGTACTCGTCCCGCCGCAGATCCGGCGCGGGCGGCGCGGCGGAGCCCGGCAGGCTCATGCCGAGCGCCTCGGCGGCCGACGCCATCGTGTTGGCGGTGTACATGCCGCCGCAGGCGCCCTCGCCGGGGCAGATGGCGCGTTCGATCTTGTCGACCTCCTCGCGGGTGATGAGGCCCTTGATGCAGGCACCGACCGCCTCGAACGCGTCGATGATCGTGACGTCCTTGCCGTCCACGTTGCCCGGCATGGTCGAGCCGGCGTAGAGGAAGACGCTGGCAAGGTCGAGCCGCGCGGCCGCCATGAGCATGCCGGGCAGGCTCTTGTCGCAGCCGGCGAGCAAGACCGAGCCGTCGAGGCGCTCGGCCATCATGACGGTCTCCACCGAGTCGGCGATGATCTCCCGGCTGACCAGCGAGAAGTGCATGCCCTCATGGCCCATGCTGATGCCATCCGAGACGCTGATCGTCCCGAACTCCAGCGGGAATCCCCCGGCGGTGTGGACGCCCTCTTTGACCGCCTTGGCCAGCCGGTCCAGCGACAGGTTGCACGGGGTGATCTCGTTCCAGCTGGACGCGACGCCGATCTGCGGCTTCTCCCAGTCGTCGTCACCCATGCCTACGGCGCGCAGCATCCCGCGGGCGGCGGTCTTCTCCAACCCGTCGGTGACGTCGCGGCTGCGTGGCTTGATATCGATCTCTGGCGTCTCTGGCACAGCTCAAGATTAGTCGCCGCGAACACAGGCCCCTACCCTTGGCTGGTGACCGAGAACTCTGCTTCACCCCGCTTCGACGAGCTCGGTCTCGACCCGAAGGTCCTCAAGGCCCTCAAGGACGTCGGCTACGAATCTCCGTCACCCATCCAGGCCGAGACCATTCCGCTCCTGATCGAGAACCGCCACGTCGTGGGTCTCGCCCAGACCGGAACGGGCAAGACGGCCGCTTTTGCGCTCCCGATCCTGTCCCGGATCGACGTCTCCGACCCCACCCCGCAGGCGCTCGTGCTGGCGCCCACCCGAGAGCTGGCTCTGCAGGTCTCCGAGGCGTTCGAGCGCTATGCCGCGCACATCAAGGGCCTGCATGTCCTGCCGGTCTATGGCGGTCAGGGTTACGGCGTCCAACTGTCCGCTCTGCGGCGCGGCGTCCACGTCATCGTCGGCACGCCCGGCCGGATCATGGACCACCTCGAGAAGGGCACGCTCGACCTGTCGGCCATCAGATTCGTGGTGCTGGACGAAGCCGACGAGATGCTCAAGATGGGTTTTGCCGAGGACGTCGAGCAGATCCTCTCCACGACGCCGCACGACAAGCAGGTTGCGCTGTTCTCGGCCACGATGCCGCGACAGATCCGCCAGATCGCCGAACAGCATGCACCGGGCGCCGTGCAGGTCAGCGTGAAGTCAAAGACGACCACGGCCGCGAATATCAGCCAGCGCTACCTCAAGGTCGCGCACGCCCAGAAGCTCGACGTGCTCACGCGGCTCCTTGAAGTCGAGAACTTCGACGGGATGATCGTGTTCGTCCGCACGAAGCAAGCCACCGAGGAACTTGCCGAGCGCCTGCGGGCGCGTGGCTATTCGGCTGCGGCGATCAACGGCGACATGGTCCAGGCGCAGCGCGAACGAACCATCGACCAGCTCCACAAGGGCAAGCTCGACATCCTCGTCGCCACCGACGTGGCGGCGCGCGGCCTCGACGTCGAGCGCATCAGCCACGTCGTCAACCACGACATCCCGACCGACACCGAGTCCTACGTCCACCGCATCGGCCGCACCGGTCGGTTCGGACGAAGCGGCGCGGCGATCTCCTTCGTCACGCCGCGCGAGACACGCCTGTTGACGGCCATCGAAAAGGCGACCCGATCGACGCTGGAGCAGGTGGCCGTGCCACGGGTCGAGGACGTGAACGCCAGCCGCGTCACCAAATTCACCGAAGCCATCACCCAGGCCCTGGGCGATGAGCAGATGGATGTCTTCCGCGAGCTGGTCGCCGGCTACGAAGAGGCTCACGACGTCCCGGCCACAGATATCGCTGCCGCGATCGCCGTGCTTGCCCAAGACGGCGAACCGCTACTCATGGCGGCGTTGCCCGAGCCGGTGGAGCGCCCTCGAAGCGGCAGCAAGACGCAGCGCTCGGCCGACAGCAAGGCCTGGGCCACCTATCGGATCTCCGTCGGACATCGCCAGAAGATCGGTCCGCGCCAGATCGTGGGCGCCTTGGCGAATGAAGGTGGTTTCAGCCGCGACGACTTCGGCCGCATCGAGATCAAATCGACGTTCTCGCTGGTCGAGCTGCCGCCGAACCTTCCCGCCGAGACGCTGCGCCGGCTCTCCACGACCCGGATTTCAGGCATCCTGATCGACCTGCAACCGGACAGTGGGCGCCCGGCCGACGTACGCGCCAAGCAGAAGTACAACTCCAAACCGAAGAATGAAGCGGGCCGGCCGCCGGCGGCGCGTAACTCGCGCAAACCGCGGCATCAGAAGACCGGACGTTAGGCGCTCAGAGCGTCGCCCAGTTCCGGTAGCGAAGCCAACTCCGGCGCGGCCTCCGCGATGACCGTGGATTCGCGCTTCTTGAGTTTCTTCGCCTTACGCCGCCATTTCGCGGCGTCTTCCTCGGCCCGCTCGACGGCTCGTGCGAGCCGCCTGACTTCAGCCTTGTAGGCCTCGATGGTCGCTTCGAGGCGAGCGACTTCTTTGCGTTGCTTCGCGACCGCCTTGGCCTGTGGATCGTCCTTCGACTTGCCCATGATGCGATCGTCGCTGGCCGAGGTGAACGGCCGAGAAACGCGGTCCGAACGCCGTGCGGCAGAATTCAGGCTTGTGACTCCCACGACCACGCGCGTTCGCTACTACGACGTGCACAGCGCGGACGGCACACGTCTCCGGGCCTGGACCAACGACGCGGACGGCCCGACCGTGCTGCTCTGCAACGGCTTGGGCACGAACCCGTATGCCTGGCCGTCGCTGACACGGCCCGATTGTGGCGTGCGGATCATCTCGTGGAACCACCGCGGTACTGGTGGCTCCGACCGGCCGAAGGACCGACGCCGGGTCGACCTGGACGCGTTCGTCGAGGATGCACTTGCCGTCATGGACGACGCCCGCGTTGAGCGGTGTGTCGCGATGGGCTGGTCTGCCGGCGTCACCGTCGCCTTCGAGCTGGCCGGCCGCCACCCCGATCGCGTGGCCGGGATCTTCGCGGTGAACGGCGTGCCCGGCAACACGCTCGGGACGTCGTTGAAGCCGCTCCACCTGCCCGGCCCAGTGGCCAAGGTCGTCATGGTCGGTCTTGCACACGCCGGCCGTGCGACCGGCCGGTACCTCTCGGCAATCACGACGGGCCTCCCGGTGACGGCGACGACGGCGAACCTGCTGCGGTGGGCGCGGATCGTCGACCGAAGCTCCGATCCGCACGTCGTACGCGAAACCGTCCAGGAAATGCTCGCGACGGACCCTGATTGGTACGCGAACCTTGCGCTCGGCCTCACCACGCACCGGCGCGTCGCCCTTTCCTCGGTCAAGGTGCCCGTGACGATGCTCGCGGGCACCCACGACATGCTCACCAGCGCGGTTGCCATGCGCACCGCCGCCGAGCGGCTGCACGACGTCACCTTCATCGAGATCGACGCCACGCATTTCATCCCGTTCGGCCAGCCGGAACTAGTGCTGGCCGAACTGAAGAATGTCCTCAAGCGCGTGGGTGAAGACTAGCTACGACAGCTTCTCGAGGATGAGCTCGCGGACGCGGGCGGCGTCGGCTTGACCACGCATCTCCTTCATGACCGCCCCGATGAGGGCGCCGGCCGCGGCGACCTTGCCCTCGCGGATCTTGTCGGCGACGTCGGGGTTGGCCTCGATGGCGCGATCGACAGCGTCGGACAAGGCGCCGTCGTCGGAGACAACCGCAATGCCTCGGGCCGCGACGACCTCCGCTGGCGACCCTTCGCCCGCCAGCACGCCGTCGAACACGTCGCGAGCGAGCTTGTCGTTGATCTTGCCCTCATCGATCAGCGCCTGGATGCCGGCGACCTGGGCAGGCGTAATGGCCAGTGCAGTCAGTTCAACGTCGGCCTCGTTCGCGCGCCGGGCGAGCTCGCCGAGCCACCACTTGCGAGCCGCCTGCGGGGCGGCACCGGCCTCGATCGTCGCCGCGACGAGGTCGAGCGCGCCGGCGCCGACGGTGTCGCGCATGTCGAGGTCACTGAACCCCCACTCGGCCTGCAGCCGACGGCGGCGGGCGGCCGGGGGTTCCGGCAGCGTCGTGCGCAGTTGGTCGACCCATTCGCGGGACGCCGCGATAGGCGCAAGGTCTGGTTCGGGGAAGTAGCGGTAGTCGTCGGCGTCGGACTTCTCCCGGCCGGGTGACGTCGAGCCGTCCTTCTCGTGGAAATGCCGGGTCTCCTGAACGATCTTCTCGCCCGCGTCGAGCAGCGCGGCCTGACGCTGGATCTCGAACCGCGCCGCCTGCTCGACCGACTTGAACGAGTTGACGTTCTTGGTCTCGGTGCGGGTGCCGAGGGCCTCGCGACCGAGCGGCCGCAGGGACAAGTTGACGTCGCAGCGCAGCGAGCCCTGGTCCATCCGCACGTCGGAGACGCCGAGCCCGCCGATCAGGTCACGCAGGTGGTTGACGTAGGCGCGGGCGACCGCCGGGGCCTTGTGACCCGGCACGACGATCGGCTTCGTCACGATCTCGATCAGCGGGATCCCGGCACGATTGAAGTCGACGAGCGAGTAGTCAGCGCCGTGGATGCGTCCGGTGGACCCGCCCACGTGCAGCGATTTGCCGGTGTCCTCCTCCATGTGCGCGCGCTCGATCTCGATGCGGTACATCTCCCCGTCGACATCTACGTCAGTCCATCCGTTGAACGCGATGGGTTCGTCGTACTGGGAGGTCTGGAAGTTCTTCGGCATGTCCGGGTAGAAGTAGTTCTTCCGCGCGAATCGGCACCACGAAGCGATCTGGCAGTTGAGGGCGAGGCCTATGCGGATGGCCGACTCGACAGCAGCCTCGTTGACGACGGGCAGCGCACCCGGCAGACCGAGGCACACGGGGCAGACGTTCGAGTTCGGCTCAGCACCGAAGTTTGTGGCGCAGCCGCAGAACATCTTCGACTCGGTGTTCAGCTCGATGTGGACCTCAAGGCCCATGACGGGCTCATACCGCGCGAGGGCCTCGTCGAAGTCGACAAGAGTGACCGTCATCGGACGACCTCCAGCTCCGGAGCCTTACGCAGGATGGGCGCGCCCCACTGGTCGAGCAACATCCGCTCCAAGGCGGCGCCGACGTTGTACAGCCGGTCGTCGGCCATCGCCGGGGCGAGGAACTGGATGCCGGTCGGCAAGCCATCCGCCGCAACACCAGACGGCAGCGACAGCCCGGGCACCCCGGCGAGATTCGCCGGAATCGTCGCGACGTCCTGCGCGTACATGGCCAGCGGGTTGTCGAGCTTGTCGCCGAACTTGAACGCGGTCGTGGGCGACGTGGGCGAGGCGAGGACGTCAGTGACGCTGAATGCCTTGGCGAAGTCCTCGGCGATGAGGGTACGGACCTTTTGCGCCGAGCCGTAATACGCGTCGTAGTAGCCGCTGGACAGGGCGTACGTACCCAAGATGATGCGACGCTTCACCTCAGCGCCGAACCCGGCGTCGCGGGAGGCGGCCATGACCGTCTCGGCGCTCGGATCACCGTCCGGAGTGACCCGCAGGCCGTAGCGCATGGCGTCGAAGCGGGCCAGGTTGCTCGAGGCCTCACTCGGCAGGATCAGGTAGTACGCGGCCAGGGCGTGCACAAAGCTGGGGCACGAGACCTCAACGATCTCGGCACCGGCACCGCGCAGCAGTTCCAGCGACTCCTCGAACCGGGCGACGATCTCCGGGTCGAAGCCCTCACCGCCGAGTTCCTTGACGACGCCGATGCGCAGGCCGTTGACGTCAGCGCGGCGAGCGGCATCGACGACCGGCGGAACCGGTCCGTCGATGCTGGTCGAGTCGCACGGGTCGTGGCCGGCGATGACCTCATGCAGAAGTGCAGCATCGAGGACGGAACGCGTGCACGGCCCAGCTTGATCGAGGCTGCTGGCGAGTGCGATCAGGCCATACCGCGAGACTCCGCCGTAGGTCGGCTTCACACCGACCGAGCCGGTCATCGCGGCCGGCTGGCGGATCGAGCCGCCGGTATCGGTACCGATGGCCAGCGGGGCTTCGAAGGCCGCCACGGCCGCGGCCGAGCCGCCGCCGGAACCGCCGGGGATTCGGTCGGTGTCCCACGGGTTGCGGGTGGGGCCATAGCCGGAGTGCTCGGTCGACGACCCCATGGCGAACTCGTCCATGTTGGTCTTGCCGAGGATCGGCAGGCCAGCGGTCTTGAGCCGGGCCGTCACCGTGGCGTCGTACGGGGCGATCCAACCCTCGAGGATGCGCGAACCGGCGGTCGTCGGGAGTCCCTTCGTCGTGAGCACGTCCTTGACGGCGATCGGGACCCCCGCCAGCGCCGGCAACTCCTCGCCGGCGGCGCGGCGAGCGTCGATGTCGCGCGCCGTCGCGACTGCTCCCTCGGCGTCGACGTGCAGGAATGCATGGATCGTGGCGTCGACGTCCTCGATGCGCCGAAGGTGCGCTTCCACGACTTCAACGGAGGAGACTTCGCGGGCTCGGAGGGCTTGCGACAACTCATGGGCCGAACGTCGCGTCAGGTCGGACGACGGCGAGGTCACGCTTCCTCCAAGATCTTGGGCACAAGGAAGCGATCCTGCTCACTGGCCGGAGCGCCGGCGAGAGCGTCGTCGGTCGGCAGGCTGGGCCGCGTTGCATCGGCCCGGAAGACGTTGCTGATCGGCAAGGGATGGCTCATGGGGAGGACGTCGTCGCCCGCCGCGCTCTGGACCACGCGCACGTGCTCGAGGATGGCGGGCAGCTCGTCCGCCAAGTGATCGAGCTCGTCGTCGCTGAGGCTGATGCGCGCCAGTCCCGCGAGGTGCTGAACCTCGGCTCGGGTGATGGCGGATTCGGGCATGCAAAATCCTTCGAAAGAGTGTCTGACTAGGGGAAAGACCCGACCCATCCTAGTAACACGAACGTACGCACATTTTCACCTGTCAGGCGTACTCTCGCGTCATGCTGGATATTCCCTTCCCGTACCGCATCCCCAAGGGCTACACGGTCATCGACGACGATGATGACGATCCTGTCCTGCTGGATGCCGCTGGAGTCGCCTTGGACACCTGGCGCGAGGACTTTCCCTACGAGGCACGTCTCGATCGCCCGACGTACGACTACGAGAAGCGGCTGCTCCAAATCGAGCTGCTCAAGCTGCAGAACTGGATTCAGGAAACCGGACAGCGGGTCATCCTTCTGTTCGAGGGACGCGATGCGGCCGGCAAGGGCGGCACGATCAAGCGCTTCACCGAGAACCTGAATCCGCGCGGCGCACGCGTGGTCGCCCTGGTCAAGCCAACTGAGGTGGAGCGCACCCAGTGGTACTTCCAGCGGTACATCCCACACCTGCCTTCAGCGGGCGAAATGGTGTTCTTCGACCGCTCTTGGTACAACCGGGCCGGCGTCGAGCGCGTGATGGAGTTCTGCTCGCCCGAGCAGTACACCGAGTTCCTCAAGCAGGCTCCGGCCTTCGAGAAGATGCTCATCAACGACGGCATCTACTTGATGAAGTTCTGGTTCTCGGTCTCGCGCTCCGAACAGTTGACTCGATTCACGATCCGACAGATCGACCCAGTGCGGCAGTGGAAACTCTCGCCCATCGACCTTGCCTCGCTCGATCGGTGGGAGACATACACCGAGGCCAAGGAGGAGATGTTCCGCAAGACTGACAAGTCCAAGGCGCCCTGGACAGTGGTCAAGAGCAACGACAAGAAGCGCGCCCGGATCGAGGCGATGCGGTACGTCCTCAGCCGTTTCGAGTACCCGAACAAGGACTTCGAAATCGCCCGCGATCCAGACCCCCTGATCGTCGGTGCTGCGTCGGACCTGTTCGAGCGATACGCGGACGACGTCGATTGGTAGAGGTCAGGTCATAGGCTCGGACGCGTGACTTCTGAACGCATTGAGCGGTTCCGTCGGAACAACCTGACGTTCGACGTCATCGATTCCGGGCCGATCGATGGGACGCCCATCGTCCTCCTGCACGGATTTCCGCAGCGCGCGAGCGCGTGGGGTGACGTGGCACCGCGTCTGCACGAGGCAGGGTTCCGGACGTTCGCGCTGGACCAGCGCGGCTACTCCCCCGGCGCCCGACCACGGTCGCGCTTTGCCTACAGCTTCCGTGCCATCGTGGCCGATGCTGTCGCACTGATCGATGAAATCGGCGGCTCGGCTCACGTTGCCGGACACGATCTGGGCGCGGCCATCGGCTGGTCGCTGGCGGCTCGACACCCAGAACGGGTGAAGTCGCTGACGGCAGTGAGCGTCGGCCACCCCCGCGCATTCCTGCGCGCTGTAGTCACGAGCGAGCAGGCCCGACGGTCGTATTACATCGCTGTCTTCCAGATTCCGCTACTGCCGGAACGCGCGCTCAGCAGACAGGATGCGCGGGCCGAACGCAACCTCAAAGAGACCGGCATGGCCGAGGAGCACCTCGACCAGTTCCGGCGCGAGATCGTCGGCGATGGTGCCCTGCGTGGCGGGCTGAACTGGTACCGGTCGCTCCCCCTTATCGCGCCGAAGGACCTGGGCCGCGTCTCGGTCCCGTCGACGTTCGTCTGGAGCGACGACGATGCAGTCCTCGGCCCGAAGATGGCCGAGCTGACAGCCAAGTACGTCACCGGCCCTTACGAATTCGTCAAGATCGCCGGCTCCCACTGGCTGCTCGAGGAGCGCCCGGGCGACGTTGCAGACGCCATCATCTCGCGCTGCCGAAGTTAGGCTCACCTCATTCATGGCCAACGAATCGTTGGTAGTCTCCACCGCATGAAATCTCGTGATGGGGTGTCCCCGCGTCTGCGGCGGGAGCTCAACAAGCGGTGGCCAGCCGGCGCTCGGGGAGCCCGTAAGGTCCGGAATCGGCTCGTCAGAGCCCTCGGCGGAACGCCGCCGGCACCGAAGAAGCAGCCGAAGAGGCCCACCGGCAAGAAGCCGGCCGCTGCGGCGCCAAAGGTGTACCCGTCGGCGCGCGCGCAGCGTCCGATCGGAATCGCCTACGACGAGCTGTCGCGCGGCATCAACCCGTTCTCTGAAATCGAGACGCACGGTGTCGCGGACATCACCGATTCCCCCGAGCACATCGCGGACCTGTTCAGGCGGTTCGGCATCGTCAAGCTCCGCCGGCTCTACACACCGGAGAAGTCGCGCCAGCTGTGGGAGAACTGCATTGACTTCTCGGGGCTGGAGCCGCTGGACTACCGCGCCGTCTTCAACAAGGAGAAGGTGTGGGGAACCGGTGGCACGCCGGTGCTCCACGACGAGCGGTTCTGGCCCTACGTGGTCGAGCCGCGGCTCGCCGAGGTGATCAAACTTCTCGTTGGTGAGAACAGCTTTGAGTTCGGCAGCGCCATCGCTGCGCATTATTCAGCGCGGGGACTGCATCGCGACTACCGAGACCTGGTCGAAGCGGACACGCCGTACAACGTCCACCATCCGGAGAAGCACATCGTGCGCGTCTTGCACTATTGCGGGCAGAATGGCGGCGCGCTGGGCTTCATTCCCTTCTCGTGGGACGAAAGAAAGTTTGCCGAGCAGGCCAGCCGCGTCGGCTTGACCCACGACACGGCCTGGTTCGACCGACACCGCGACGTCCTGCGGGACGCGCGGCAGCGCAGGGACTTCGTCGAGGCTGATGAAATGGAGCGTCACGTGTGCTGGGCCTACGCCGATCCGGGCGACGTGATCATTTCCAACTCGGCCATGTTGCACGCCGGCGAGTACCTGACCGGGCCGCGGTACTTCTTCGTCTCGACGTATGCCGAAAGCAACGAGTACACCCTTCCGCGCGCTGCCGGCAAGTCGACCAAGTCGAAGAAGTCGCGGGAGTACTACGAGTTCTTGTTGTCGCAGGGCTTCAAGGGAAGTGCTGACATCATCAGCCAGGACGAGGTTGGGTCGAGCGCAGGCGCCGAAGAGCCGGAAGCTGCCATGGGCGGGTCGATGGGCTGAGGCCTCGCCGCCCCGCCGTCAGGTCAGTTCGCCGTCAGCGAGAAGCCGCTCGAAACCGGTTTCATCGAGGATCGTCAAGCCGAGTTGCTCGGCTTTGTCGGCCTTGGAGCCCGCGTTCTCGCCGACGATGACGTAGTCGGTGTTCTTGGACACGGTGCCGGCCGCCTTGCCGCCGCGGCTGATGATGGCCTCCTTGGCCGAGTCGCGGGTGTAGTTCTCCAGCGATCCGGTGACGACGATCGTCAGGCCCTCGAGTGTGCGGGCAATCGAGTCGTCTCGCTCGTCGGCCATGCGCACGCCGGCGGCGTCCCACGAATCGACGATGCCGACGTGCCAGTCGACCGCGAACCAGTCGATGATCGCCTCAGCAATGGTCCGACCGACGCCTTCGACCGCCGAGAGCTCGTCGACGCTCGCGGCGCGCATCGCTTCGATGGTCCCGAAATGTGTGGCCAGCGCGCGCGCCGCCGTGGGGCCGACGTGCCGGATGGACAGCGCAACGAGCACCCGCCAGAGCGGCTGGGACTTGGCCTTCTCCAGGTTCTCCAGCAGCTTGGCACCATTGGCCGACAGGACGCCGGCCTTGGTCGTGTAGAGCGGGACCCGCAGGAGGTCGTCCTTCGCCAGGGCGAACAGGCCACCTTCGTCGGCGAGGACCTTTGACTCCAGCAGCGCTGCCGCGCCCTCGCCACCGAAGACCTCAATGTCGAAGGCGCCGCGCGACCCTACGTGCGTCAGCCGCTCCCACAACTGCGCCGGACACGACCGCGTGTTCGGGCATCGGATGTCGGCGTCGCCCTCCTTCTCAGGACGCAGCTCGGTGCGGCACACCGGGCAGTGCGTGGGCATCACGAATTCGCGCTCAGAGCCGTCGCGCAACGCGACGACCGGCCCGACGATCTCGGGGATGACGTCGCCGGCCTTGCGAAGCACGACCATGTCGCCGATGAGGACGCCCTTGCGCTTGACCTCGTGCTGGTTGTGCAGCGTCGCCATCTCGACCGTCGATCCGGCAACGCGAATGGGCTCCATGACGCCATAGGGCGTGACGCGCCCGGTGCGTCCGACGTTGACCCGGATGTCGAGCAGCCGGGTGTTGACCTCCTCGGGCGGGTACTTGAACGCGATCGCCCAGCGCGGCGCTCGCGAGGTGGAGCCGAGTCGACCCTGCAGGTCGATCTGGTCGACCTTGACGACGACGCCGTCGATGTCGTGCTCGACGTCGTGCCGATGTTCGCCGTAGTACTCGACGAACTCCTTCACGGCGTCCGCGGAGTCGAGCACCTTGGCTCGGTCTGACGTGGGGAGTCCCCAGTCACGCATGGCGGCGTAGGCGTCGCTCTGCCTGGTCGGGGTGAAGCCTTCGCGGTAGCCCAGCCCGTGGCACATCATCGACAGCGGTCGGCTGGCCGTGACCGACGCGTCCTTCATCCGCAAGGAGCCGGCGGCCGCGTTGCGGGGGTTGGAGAAAGGCGTGTTGCCGGCCTCGGCCCACGCCTCGTTGAACTCGTCGAAGGCCTGGGTCGGGAAGAAGACCTCCCCGCGCACCTCCACATAGGCGGGGACCGGATGGGCGTCGGTGCCGGTCAGTCGGTTTGGGATGGCCTTGATCGTCTTGACGTTGTTGGTGACGTCTTCGCCGACGCGACCGTCGCCGCGGGTGACGCCGCGGGTGAGGCGCCCATTCTCGTAGGTGAGCGAGATGGCGAGCCCATCGATCTTGAGTTCGCACAGGAACTCGGCGTCATCGATGTCGTCCCTGACGAGCCGGGCGTACCAGGCGTCCAGCTCGTCGAAGGAGAAGGCGTTGTCGAGGCTGAGCAGGCGCTCGCGATGCTCGTAGGACTCGAAGGTGCTGCTCGCGTAGCCGCCGACGCTCTGGGTGGGTGAGTCCGGCGTGCGCAGCTCGGGAAGCTGCTGCTCCAGTCCCTCCAGCTCGCGCATGAGCCGGTCGTACTCCGCATCGGAGACCGTGGGGGCGTCGTCGAGGTAGTAGTGGGTGCGGTGCTCCTCAATGAGCTCGGAGAGCTCCTTGTGCCGCTGCCGCAGCTCATCCTCCCGACTCACGCTCTGAGCCTAGCGAGCCGGTCAGACCGTCTCGGCGGCATGCTTGGCGAGCGTCAACGCTGCCCGGGCGTCGCTCGGCGTGGTTCCGGCAAGGCCACAAGCGGGCGTGATCACCGTCCGTTCGCCATAGGCGGCGTCGTCGAACCCCAAGTCGGCGAACCAGCGGTCGACCCGACCCCTGATGTCGGTTGCGGTCGGCAGGGCTTCCGAGGCCGGAATGACGCCGGGCCAGAGGTCGACGCCGGATTCGAACGCAGCGGCCCAATGCTCGTCGGGCCGCGCCAAGGTCGCGTCGAAGGAGATCGCACCAAACCCGGCGCCGGCGAGGAGCTCCACCGGAACCCGTGCAGCGCAGCAGTGCACGACGGCGGCCGCGCCGGACCGCACGATGGCCTCGGTGAGCATGCGCAGAAGCCGGTCGGCGTCGGAGTCGTAGACCCGACGGTGCTTCCCGAACCCCGACGCCGTCGGCACCGCCCCGGCGAGCACTGCGGGCAACGCGGGCTCGTCGATCTGGATCACAAAGCTCGCGTTCGGTGCACGTTTGCGCAGGTCACTGATGTGATGGGCTATCCCCTCGGCAAGCGACTCGGCCAATTCGCGACGGGCGCCGTGGTCGGCGAGGACGCGATCGCCGCGCGGGCGTTCGACCGTGGCCGCCAGCGTCCACGGCCCAGCCACCTGCTGCTTGACCACCGACGCCGAAGCCGGGAGCAGCTCCTCGACCGCATCGAGGTCCTGAGCCAGGAGACTTCTCGCTCGCCGCTGGTCGCGGCTCTCCGCCGTCGTCAGCCGCCATCCGGCCGGCTGCAGATCCACGCCCAGCCCGTCGAGCATGGCCAGCGAACGGCCGATCATCTCGGCGCCGACTCCACGCTCCGGGAGCTCGGGCACGAACGGCAGCTCGCCGACCTCTCCCAGGACGATCTGGAACGCCTCGCGGACATCCTCACCCGGCATTCCGCCGACGCCGGACGCTCTCATACGACCCTCACGCGTGCGAGACGAGACGGTTCGTACGGTCGATCGTCGCCGACCCGACGACCCGAGTGCCGTCGTAGATCACGCAGGCCTGGCCTGGCGCGATACCAGCGGCCGGATCAAGCAGCTGAACACGAACGGCCGACCCTTCCACCTCGACCATCGCCCGGTGTTCCCCGCCGTGAGCACGCAGCTGGACGGTGCATTCCAGCACGCCCTGCGGCGCCGCGCCCGCCCACAGCGGCTTGATGCACTCCAATGCGTCAACCTGCAGGTGTTCGCGCGGGCCGACGGTCACGGTCCCGGAGACCGGCTCGATGTCGAGGACGTAGCGCGGCTGCCCGTCATCGGCCGGGACGCCGAGCTTGAGCCCGCGCCGCTGGCCGATCGTGAAGGCGTACGCGCCGTCGTGCTCGCGCAGGATCTCGCCTGACTCATCGACGACAGAGCCGGGCCGACGGCCGAGCTTGTCCGCCAGCCACCCGGCGTTGTCACCGTCGGCAATGAAGCAGATGTCGTGCGAGTCGGGCTTCTGCGCCACGGACAGGCCGCGCGTTGCGGCTTCGGCGCGTACGTCCGTCTTGACCGTGTCGCCCAGCGGGAAGAGTGAGTGCTCGAGCTGCTCCTTGGTGAGGACACCCAGGACGTATGACTGGTCCTTGCCCGCGTCGACGGCCCGGTGCATCTCGATTCCATCCCGGCCGTCGACGAGCTTCGCGTAGTGCCCCGTCACCACACCGTCGAAGTCGAGCGCCAACGCCCGGTCGAGCACGGCGGCGAACTTGATGCTCTCGTTGCAGCGCAGGCACGGATTGGGAGTCCTCCCCGCCTCGTACTCACTGACGAAGTCGTCGACGACGGCGTCGGCGAACTCGTCGCTCATGTCCCACACGTAGAACGGAATGCCCAGAACATCGGCCGCGCGCCGGGCGTCATGCGAGTCCTCCAGCGAGCAGCAGCCGCGCGCGCCTGAGCGATAGGACCGCGGGTTGCGACTCAGGGCGAGATGCACCCCGGTGACGTCGTGGCCGGCGTCCACCACGCGAGCCGCGGCGACGGCGGAGTCGACACCACCGGACAGGGCGGCAATGACTCTCATCGTCCGGTCCTCAAGAAGCTGGCCGCACGGGAGCGCTCGATGATGCCCGGGAGCGCGGTGAGCACGGCGTCGACGTCGGCGTCGGTCGACGTGTGACCGAAGCTGAACCGCAGCGAGCCCCGCGCGGTGGCGGCATCCAGGCCCATGGCGAGTGGAACGTGGCTGGCCTGCGGCACGCCGGCCGCACACGCCGACCCGGCCGAACAGGCGATGCCCTCGGCATCCAGCATGAGCAGCAGGGTCTCGGCCTCACAGCCGGGGAACGCGACGTGCAGGATGTTGGGCAGGCGGTTCTCGGCGCCGGCGTCGGCTCCACTGACGAGCGCCAGCGGGTCGGCGCGGCGGATGCCCTCTTCGAGCCGGTTGCGCAGTCCCTCCAGCCGGGCCGAACGTACGGCCCGATGAGTCGTGGCGACGTCGACAGCGGCTGCGAACGACGCGATCAGCGCGGTCGGGACCGTTCCGGACCGCACCTGTCGTTCCTGCCCGCCACCGTGCAGCAGCGGGACGGGATCGACTTCGCGCCGCAAGAACAGCGCACCAACGCCGATCGGGCCGCCGAGCTTGTGCGCGGTGATGGTCATGGCGTCGAGGCCAGACGCGGCGAAGTCGACCGGGAGGTGGCCGGTGGCCTGCACCGCGTCGCTGTGCACGCGGATGCCGTGCTCGGCTGCGGCCGCGACCACGTCGGCGATGGGTTGGATGGTTCCCACCTCATTGTTGGCGGCCATGACGGAGACGAGGGCAACGGAGGCCGGATCGTCGGAGAGTTCGTCATACAGCGCCTTGACGTCGAGCAGCCCGGACTGGTCGACCGGGATCGTGGAGACCTCGACGCCTTCGTGCTCCAGCAGCCAGTCCACCGGGTCGAGTACGGCGTGATGCTCGATTGCGCTCACGATGATGCGTTCGCGTCCCACAGCGTGGCCGGCCCAGGCGAATCCCTTGAGTGCAAGATTGTTGGCCTCAGTGCCCCCGGAAGTGAAGACGATTTCGGTCGGCAGGGCCCCGAATCGATCGGCGATCAGCTCGCGCGACTCCTCCACGACACGACGTGCGCTGCGGCCGGCGTCGTGCAGGCTCGATGCGTTGCCGGCGCGGCCGGCGTGCTCGGCGAACGCGGCAATCGCCTCAGGGGCCATCGGCGTCGTCGCCGCATGGTCGAGGTAGGCAGTCGTTTCGGGCACCGTCCAAGGGTACGGGTCAGGCCGGGGACCGGCGTCGAACGCTGCTTCCCCGAGCGCTTGCCTGTCGTCGTCACGGCGGTCCAACGGAACGACGACCCGGCTCAAACAACCGACTCAAGAACGTTCGCCGCTTCGGTCAGCTCCTCGTCCGTCGTTTCCCGGCCAAAGGTGAACCGCACTGCAGTCTGCGCGACCTGTCGGTCGTAGCCCATCGCGGTCAGGACGTGCGAGGGCTCGTCACTGCCGGCGGCACAAGCGGAGCCGGACGAACACACGACGCCGCGGCGTTCGAGGTCGAGCAGGATCGACTCGCCACTGCGGCCGGGAAAGACGAACGAGGCATTGCCGGGCAGACGCTGCGTGCGGTGTCCGGTGAGCTCGCCGCCGAGGGCCTCAACCCGCTTGACGAAGGAATCACGGCGGACCGAGGTCTCGGGGATCGCTTCGCTCCCACCTCGACCATCGGCCAGCTCCAGCGCTTTCGCGATGCCGACGGCGCTTGCCACGTTCTCTGTGCCCGAGCGTCGGCCGGCCTCCTGACCCCCGCCATGGATGAGCGGTTCGAGCTCGACCCATCGATTCGCGTACAGGACACCGACGCCCTTCGGTGCGCCGAGCTTGTGTCCGGAGATGCTCATGGCCTGAACGCCGAGACCGCTGACGTCGAGGTCGAGCCACCCAGCTGCCTGAACAGCATCGGTGTGGAACGGCACGCCCTTCGCCGTTGCGACTGCTGCCAGGTCGGCGACCGACTGAATCGTCCCGACTTCGTTGTTGGCGTACTGGATGCTCACGATCGTGGTGTCGTCGCGCAGCGCTTCGGCGAGGGCATCGGGCGAGATGAGTCCGTCGCGGTCGACCTCGAGCGTCGTCACCTGGAATCCGAGCCGGTTAAGCCATGCGGCTGATTCGAGCACTGCCGGGTGCTCGATGGCGCTGACGACCACGTGCTGCCCACGCGGCTGACCGAGTGCGATGCCCTTAAGCGCGAGATTGTCGGCTTCGGTGCCGCCGGAGGTGAACGTGATTTCCGACGAGCGGCAGCCGAGCACGCCAGCGACTGATGCGCGCGCCTCGTCCAGTGCGGCCTTGGCATGGAGCCCCGGCTCATGGCGGCTCGACGGGTTGCCGAACTCCGGGCCGAGATACGGGCCCATTGCCGCAAGGACGTCTCGTTTCAGCGGCGTTGTGGCGGCCGCGTCGAGGTAGATCATCAGCCCACCCGGACGTCGAGTCCCAGGTCCAGCGAGTCGATGTGGTGCGTGAGAGCACCGACGCTGATGACGTCGACACCGGTCTCAGCGACGCGTCGGATCGTGTCGAGCGTGATGCCCCCGCTGGCTTCGATCTCGGCCCGGCCGGCCACCAGTGCGACACCCTGACGCAGTTCGTCCGCGCTGAAGTTGTCGAGCATGATCGTGCGAACGACACCGGCGGCGAGCACCGGCGCGATCAGCTCGAGCCGATCGACCTCGACCTCGAGGCTGATGCCCTCCGGCAGGCGCGAGGCCCCATCCGTGATCGCCTTGGTCAGGTCGCCGTCGAATTCATCGAGGAGGACGGCCAGGTGGTTGTCCTTCGCCATCGCGGCATCGGACAGTGAGAATCGGTGGTTCTTGCCGCCGCCGCAGGCGACTGCGTACTTCTCGAATGCGCGCAGCAGCGGGGTGGTCTTGCGGGTGTCGAGTACGCGAACCCCGGTGCCCGCGACCGCCTGCACGTACCCGGAGGTGGCGGTCGCGATGCCGCACATCCGTTGGACGAAGTTGAGCCCCACGCGTTCGCCCTGCAGCACGGCGCGGGCCGGGCCCTCGACGGTCGCCAGAACGTCACCGGCCTCGAAGCGAGAACCGTCCGCCGCCAGGTTGGTGACCTTCACCCGATCGTCGAGCCGTGTCATCGCCACTTCGAACACTTCGGCGCCGGCGAAGACACCGGGCTCCCGGGCTACCAGGTCTGCGGTCGCGATGGCCGACGCGGGAACGAACGCCGTCGACGTGACGTCACCCTGTGGTGCGTCCTCGGCCAGGGCCGCGTCGACCGTCGCCTCGATGTGCGCACGCGAGAGCGTCATCTGGCCACCACAGAGTGGTGGACGGCTTTCGACGGATCGGCTTCCGGGAAATCGCTGCGGAAGTGGCCGCCGCGCGACTCTTGCCGGGCGAGCGCGCTGGTCACGACTGCGCGGGCGACGACGAGCAGGTTGGCGTCCTCGGCCGCCTTGGCGTCGGTGACCTCCGGCGCCCGCCAGGTGGCGAGCTCGGCGGCAGCCTCGGCGAGGTCGGTCGCGTTGCGCGACAGGCCGGCCACATCCCACATCAACTGCTGCAGGTCAGAGCGAGAGAACGGCTCGCCGTCCGGACGTCCGCCGACGAGATCGACCACGGTCGGATCGGCCCACGTCGGCTCGAACGGATCCTGGTCATCGCCCATCGCGAATGCCTCAACCACGCGCCGGCCGTAGACCGCGCCTTCCAGCAGCGAGTTGGACGCCAGCCGGTTTGCCCCGTGCAGCCCGTTGCAGGCCACCTCTCCGACGGCGTACAGCCCGGGCACCGAGGTGCGGCCCCAAGCATCGGTCCGGACGCCGCCCATGTAGTAGTGAGCGGCCGGGGTGACGGGGATCGGATCGACGCCCCAGTCAAAGCCTTGCGCGCGCGAGGCGGCGTCAATGTTCGGGAAGCGCTTGGCCAGGAACTCGCCACCGAGCTTGGTCGCATCCAATCGGACGGGGGTGCCGCCCTGCTTGGCCATCTGGGCGGCGATGGCTCGCGCGACCTGGTCGCGGGGAGCCAACTCCTCGGTGAAGCGATTGCCGTCGAAATCCAGGAGCACAGCACCCTCGCCGCGTACAGCTTCAGAGACGAGGAAGTTGCCCGGCGCCGCCAGCGACGTCGGGTGGAACTGGTAGAACTCGAGGTCCGCAGCGACGGCTCCGGCGCGCAGCGCCATGGCGATGCCGTCGGCGGTCGCAACCTCTGGGTTGGTCGTGTACGGGAAAAGCTGGCCCGCCCCGCCGGTGGCGAGCACGACAGCATCGGCCAGGATATCTTCGCCGCCCAGCAGAACCACGCCGACGGCACGCCCATCGCGCACGATCACGTCGACGGCCGTGGTGCGTTCCCGGATCGCAACCGGGCTCTGGCGCACCTGATCGACCAACGCGTACGCAATACCGGCACCGGTGGCATCTCCCCCGGCGTGCAGGATGCGGGCGTGCGAGTGGGCTGCTTCGAGCCCGTGCGCCAACTGCCCATCGTGGGTGTCGAACTGAACGCCGCGACCTATAAGCTCGCGCATCGCGTCGGGACCCTCGAAGCAGAGGATGCCGACCGTGTCGGGATCGCTCAGCCCAGCTCCGGCGACAAGGGTGTCCTGGACGTGCTCAGCGACAGTGTCGTCGCCGCCGAGCGCTACGGCGACGCCTCCTTGGGCGAAGCGGGTGTTGCTGGTCGCCAGGTCCGACTTGGAGAACAGCGTGACTTCGTGGCCCGCCTCCGACGCTTCGAGCGCAGCGACAAGCCCGGCCACCCCGCTGCCGACAACGATGACCTTCATCGCGGTACCGCCTTCAGCATCCGCTCGAGCGCGACCTTGGCGTCGCGCGCGACGTCATCGGGGACGACGATCTCGTTGCGGACCTCGCCCTCGACAAGGCCCTCGAGCGTCCAGGCCAGATAGCCCGGATGGATGCGGTACATCGTCGAGCACGGGCAGATCACGGGGTCGAGGCAGAAGATCGTCCGATCCGGGTACTGCGCCGCGAGCCGGTTGACCATGTTGATCTCGGTGCCGATCGCGATGACGTCGCCAGGCTGGCTGGCATCGACGAACTTACGGATCCTCTCGGTCGAGCCAGACGCGTCGGCGGCATCAACGACGGGCATTGGCGACTCGGGGTGAACGATCACCTTGCAGCCCGGGTACTCGGCCCGCGCCTTGTCGATCTGCTCGACGGTGAAGCGCTTGTGGACCGAGCAGAAGCCGGGCCAGAGCAGGACCTTGGCGTCGCGAAGAACCTGCGGGTCGTCGTGACCGAGGCCTGGCTTGCGGGCGTTGACCATAGGCATCTGTTCCAGAGAGATGCCCATCGCCTTGGCGGTATTGCGGCCGAGGTGCTGATCCGGGAAGAACAGCACGCGACGGCCCCGTTCGAAGGCCCACTCCAGGACGACTGCCGCATTGGACGAAGTGCAGACAATGCCGCCGTTACGGCCGCAGAACGCCTTGAGGGCAGCAGAGGAATTCATGTAGGTGACCGGGACAACGGACTGCTTCCCGTCGACGTTTTCTTCGTCGGCGTAGAGCGCCATGAGTTGATCCCACGCCGCCTCGACGCTGTCTTCATCGGCCATGTCGGCCATTGAGCATCCGGCGGCGAGGTTGGGCAGGATCACGTGCTGCTCGGGGCGCGCCAGGATGTCGGCGGTCTCGGCCATGAAGTGGACCCCGCAGAACACGATCGTCTCGGCGTCTGGCTTGGTGAGGGCGGCGTTGGCGAGCTGGAAGGAGTCGCCGACGAAGTCGGCGTATTGCACCACTTCGTCGCGCTGGTAGTAGTGGCCGAGAATGACAAGCTTGTCGCCCAGCGTCTCGCGAGCGGCCCGAATGCGGGCGTGTAGTTCGTCGTCGGACATCCGCTGGTACTCGACTGGCAATTGCCCCGGACGCGTGACCGGCTCCGGGATGACGTCATCCTCGCTACAGCCGGGACCGTAACCCGGAACGAGGTCGAAGATCCACGGACCCGCAGCCAATTCGACGTCGCAGCTGGCAGCCGGCGTGGTGACGATCTGATCGTTGACCGAGGCTGTGCCCGTTGTTGTGGGTACTGTCACTGGGGCTCCTTCGTTGCCAGTGGTGCGGCAGCTCGATAGAGCTTGGGCGGACGGTGACTGGTGCCTTGCAGGGATGAACCGGTCGGGACAACGGTCCCGCCGGCGAGCACTTGGCGACGGAAGTTGGCTGGGTCGAGCGGCTTTCGCAGGACAGCTTCGTGAACGGTGCGAAGGTCGGCGAGCGTGAACTCGCTACCGACGAAAGCCAGCGCAATCGGTGAGTAGGTGATCTTGGCGCGCAGCCGAGCGAGGGCGTAGTCGACGATCTCGTTGTGGTCGAACGCCAGCCGTGGCACGTCATCGGCTACGAACCACTCGACGCCGTCATTGACGGCCGGCTCGCGGTCGCGCGGGACGAGGGCCCAGTAGACGACAGAAACCGTGCGATCGTTCCCACCACGATCGACTGCACCGAACGAGTACAGCTGCTCCAGGTACGTCTCGGAGATGCCCACCGTGGCATCGAGCGTGTTCCGAGCCGAGGTCGCGAGGTCGTGTTCGGGACCCAGCGGGCCGCCCGGGAGGGCCCACTGGCCCTCATAGGGCTGACGGATGCGCCGGACGAGTGGCAGCCACAGCGTCAGCGTGCCCGTCTTCGGATGAGGGCGCAGCGCGAAGATCACCGTCGAGACGGCGAGATCCACCCGCTGGCTCGTTGCGAGTTGCTGCTCCGTCATGGTCATCTCCTACTTCGAGTCACAGTGACTCTAAGTAGGTCCAACCTACCAGCACCTTTTGGTCAATACAACCCTAAGTGGGCGGAAGAACAACCTGGCCAATCGGGGACGGGTTAAACGCGACTTCCCAGCGAAAACCGGTGGGGTCACCGAAGTAGCCGGTGTAGCCGCCCCAATCGCGGTACTCCCCCGCACCGACCGGGTCGGCGCCGGCGGCCCGCGCCGCCTCGAGCACGGCATCGACTTCCTCGGGCGAGCCGACATTGTGGGCGAGGGTGATCGGCACGATCCCTACGCCGCGTCGGATCTGCCCGACCTCGTTCTCGAACTCGGCCGCCGCCCACAACGAGAGGATCAGGCGCTCGCCGACACGGATCATGATGACCTCGCCGGGAACGTCGAGCTCGGTGGGCCAGCCCAAGCCCTCGACGTAGAACCGACGCGTGGCGTGGAGGTCATCGACGGCGAGGGTGATGAAGCTGACGCGCGGGTCCATGCGTTCAGTCCTATCTGAAGTCGCGGCTCGTGTGCCGAACGGGTATGGGCAGCACCTCGATGGTTTCGGCGACCAAGTTGACCACCTCGTCCTGGCGTTCGAGCCGGCCGCGGATGATGACACCAGCCGCGCTGCGCACCACCCGGCGGAACCGCTGCCACACCGCGCCGAAGACGACGACGTTGAGCATCCCCGTTTCGTCCTCCAGGTTGAGGAAGGTGACGCCTGCCGCGGTGCTTGGGCGTTGCCGGTGCGTAATGAGGCCGGCAACCCGGACGCGTCGATTGGCTTCATGCGTTTCGGCGTCGGCGACTGAGAGGATGCCCTCCCCGACGTAGGGATTCGCGGAGGAACTGCATGGGGTGGCCATCTGGCGAGATGTGCGTGGCCCACAAGTCGGCGGCGGTGAGCTCGATGTCGCTCATGCCCGGCAGCGTCGGCGGCGGGGCCGAGACAGCCGTGCCGGCCAGCCGGTCGGGAGCGTCGGTGTAGCCGGCGTTCCACAGCGCCTGCCGACGGGTGATGCCGAAAGAATCAAAGGCGCCGGCCGTGGCGAGCGACTCCATCTGCGCAACCGTCAGACCTGTACGACGCGCGACGTCGGCCATGTCGACGAAGGCGAGTTCAGTGCGCGCGGCGACGATGCGCTCCGCGTCCGCCGTCCCGATCCCCTTCACCTCGGTGAGTCCCAACCGCACGATTTCAATGCCTTCCAAGTCAGCCCAGATGCCAGAAAGCTCGATACAGGGGCGACGGATCCGGACGCCGTGGCGGCGGGCGTCGGCGACGAGGGACTGCGGCGAGTAGAAGCCCATCGGCTGGCTGCGCAGCAACGCGGCGAGGAACGCCGCCGGATAGTGCAGCTTGAGCCACGACGAGGCGTAGACCAAGAGCGCGAACGAGATTGCGTGGCTCTCGGCGAAGCCGAAGTTCGCGAACGCCTGAATGCGGGCATAGATGGAGTCGGCCAACTCGCCGGTGATGCCGTGCTCGGCCATGCCGGCATAGAGCTTGGCCTCCAGCCGTTCGATCTTCTCGACCCCTCGCTTGGACCCCATGGCACGTCGCAGCAGATCGGCTTCGGCGCCGGTGCAATTGCCGACGGTCATGGCAATCTGCATGAGTTGCTCCTGGAACAACGGCACACCCAGCGTCCGCTCGAGCACCGGCTGGAGCGCCGGATGGATGTAGTCGATGTCCTCCTCACCCGTCCGTCGCCGGATGTACGGATGCACCGCCCCACCCTGGATAGGACCCGGCCGGATGAGCGCGATCTCGGTGACCAGGTCGTAGAAGCAGCGCGGTTTGAGCCGCGGCAGCGTGCCGATCTGCGCCCTGCTCTCGACCTGGAAGACCCCGATGGAGTCGGCCTTGCAGAGCATGTCGTAGACGGCCGACTCCTCCTTGGGAATCGTCGCCAGCTCCCACCGGACGCCGGCGTGTTCAGCGACCAGATCGAACGTGTGCTGGATGGCGCCGAGCATGCCCAGGCCGAGCAGGTCGAACTTGACCAAGCCCATCCAGGCGCAGTCGTCCTTGTCCCACTGCAGGACGGTGCGGGCGTCCATCCGGCCACGCTCGATGGGCACCACTTCGCCGACCGGGCGCTCGGTGAGCACCATGCCCCCGGAGTGAATCCCGAGGTGGCGGGGTGCCTTGAGAAGTTGGTTGGCCAGATCGAGAACCTGCGGCGGGATGCCGGCTTCTGGGTCGATGGAAGACCAGCTTTCGATGCTCTTGCTCCACGCATCCTGCTGGCCGACCGAGTAGCCCAGCGCCTTGGCCATGTCGCGCACCGCCGACCGCGGCCGGTAGCTGATGACGTTGGCGACCTGCGCGGCATTGCGGCGTCCGTAGGTCTCGTAGACCCACTGGATGACTTCCTCGCGACGGTCGGAGTCGAAGTCGACGTCGATGTCCGGCTCCTCGTCGCGGGTCGCCGAGAGGAACCGCTCGAACGGCAGCTCATAGAGGATCGAGTCGACCGCGGTGATGCCGAGCGCGTAACAAACCGCCGAGTTGGCCGCCGAACCCCGGCCCTGGCAGAGGATGCCGCGACTCTTCGCGTAGGCGACGATGTCGTGGACGATGAGGAAATACCCCGGGAAGTCCTTCTCGTCGATGACAGCGAGTTCTTTCTGCAACCGCTGCTCGGCCTCGTTCCGATTGTCGGCGTAGAGCCGGTCGGCACCCACCCGAACCAGCTCCCGCAACCAGGTCATCGGAGTGTGGCCAGGTGGAACCTTCTGCTTGGGCAGCCGCGGCGACGCCTTGCGCAGGTCGAAAGCACACTCCTGCGCGATGGCGAGCGACTGACCGACCGCCCCTGGATGTCGGGCGAACCGCAGCTGCATCTCCAGCCCGGACCGCAGGAAGGCCTGCCCGGACGCGGGCAGCCACCCGTCCAGCTCGGCCAGGCTGCGTCGGGCCCGGACGGCAGCGACCGACTGGGCCAGCCGTCGATCGGCCGGCGTCGCGAAGTGGACGTTGTTGGTGGCGACGATGGGCAGCCCACGCTCGGCAGCCAACGTGGCGAGCGTGTCGTTGGTGACGTCGTCACCGGGATGTCCGTGGTCGGTCAGTTCGACGGCGACGTTGTCGCGGCCGAACAGGTCGACGAGCATGCCGAGTCCCTCTGGGGTCCGGCCGATGCCCTTGCGACAGCCGGTCAGGATCTGCCAGTGAGCGTCAGCACGCTGAGCCAGTTCCTCCAGGTCGTACGCCGGACGTCCCTTCTCGTCGCCACGCAACTGAGCCTCAGTGATGGCGCCGGCCAGCCGGTGGTAACCCTCGACACCGCGGGCCAGGACGAGGAGGTGAGTGCCCTCAGGGTCGGGGACACCGTTCTGCGGTGCGGTGAGGCCGAGGGAGAGTTCGGCGCCGTAGATCGTGCGCAACGTCGGATACTCGTGCGCTGCCTCGGCAAACCGGACCGCGCCGTAGAACCCGTCGTGATCGGTGATGGCCACGGCAGTCAGGCCGAGCCGCACCGCCTCTTCGACCAGCGCGCTCGGCTCACTGGCGCCGTCGAGGAAGCTGTACGACGAATGACAGTGCAGCTCGGCATACGGCACGGCGTCCGGCGGGGGCTCGATTGGCGGGCGCTCGTACTTCTCCCGCTTGCGACTGAAGGCCCCGTCGGACAGGCCAGCCTTTCCGGACATCCGACGCTCGAGCTCAGCCCATGAGACATCGGGATTCGACCAGCCCATCAGTCCTGCTCCTCAGTCATATCTGGCCTCGGTGAACCAGCAGCCGTTCTCGACGACCATGAGCCAGGCGCTGCCGTCGACACCGACGACCTGAAAACGGGCGATGCGGCGGCTCGCCACCTCGTCCCACCAGAGCTCTTCGATCGGCCACGGCCCCGCCCACGAGGCCACCGGCTGCCACGGCACATCGGACGAGGCGCGAAACCGCTCCGGCGGGCAGGTGACCGAGCCGCGTCCAGTGACTACCACCGGCTGGCCCTCGGCCCCGACGACGAGCGCCTCGGCCGGCCTGGTGAACACCGTTGCCGGTGCCGGAGCGGGGATGCGTCCGGGCCATGCACGTTCGATGGGCCGTACTTCGGCCGGCTGCTCGCCCCAGGGTGCGGTGAGCGTCCGGTCGGCCGGGGCGCGTCCGCCCTGCACACCGACGGACAGGACTCCTTCGTGCCCGACCATGCCCTGCACTCGGGAGATCCCGCGCACCACGCGGTCGTCCGGAGCGCCGCCGAACAGGCTGTCGGCATGGTCGGACAGCGGCTCGACCACCTCAGGGATGAGTCGCACCCCGTCCACTGGTCCGGGCATGCCAGTTGCGAGCTGCCAGCGCAGCCGGTCGATGAGGTCGGTGGCGCCGAACCAGCGTGGATGCATCCACGACCGAGCACTCCCCAATACCGAGTTGGAATCGACCTCGATGCGCACGGTCGTACACACCAGCCCATGGGCAGCGAGATCAGTGACGAATCGCTCGGCCGTGGTGCGCAGGCTGAACGCGATGGGGTCGACGAGTTCCAGCGGCGGCTCCAGCGCCAGTGCCGCGGTGAGTTCGGGCGGGACCGACCGTCGCGAGATGGGATGAGGGTCGAGTCCGCGCGTGTAGCGATGGAGCAGTGCTCCATGACTGCCGAACCGGGTGTGTACGTCAGCTGTCGCCAGCCGGGCGAACGCACCCAGCGTGGTGATACCCATCCGTCGCAGCAGGCTGACCAACTCCGCGGCGTCCAACGTCTCAATCGGCAAGTCGGCCAAGAACGCAGCCGACTCCCCCGCCGGCACGATGAGGACGTCCTGCGCGAGCGCGCGCCGGGCCGCTTGCTCGGCGGAGAACAGCCCGTCGGCCACGCCGAGCCGGACATCCCACACGCCGAGGTCGACCAACCGCTCGGCGATGACGGCCGCCGACTCGGCCTCACTGTGCCCGATCTCTTTGGCGTAGAACTTCTCCGGAACCCGCAGGGCGCACAGCCCGGGACGCAGCGGCGCCACTCCCGGGCTCAGCTCCTCGATGGCCAGCAGGACATCTTCGAACGCGCGCGCGTCAGCTTCGGGCCGATGATCGGCGACGACCAGACCAGGACACCGCGACTGGGCATCACGCCGGCGCATGCCTCGCCGCACTCCGTCGGCCCGGGCACTGGGGTTACACGCAAGCACCATGCCCCTCTCGAACACGGCCACCGCCGTGCCCGCCGGATGCTCGGCCATCGGGGCCATGACCGGCCAGTCGGGACACCAGACGGCCATCGTGCGCACTAAGACACGCTCCGCAGTACGCGCTCCTGAACTGGGCGACAGGACAGGTCAACGTCGGGCAGCCACAATCGACGCTGCGCCGCCGGCGACGTGCCTTTGCGCACTTCGACTGTTGCCTGCCGCGCCTTGAGGTGCCCGTTGCCCCAGCCGGCACCGTGCCACTCGACATCAGTGAGCCCCACCCGGGCGTCACAGCGCGGCCAGTCGCCCCAGACGACGAGGATCGAACCCCGCGTGCGCAGCCGGGCGGACAGGCGCGAGATGTCCTTGGGTGCGGGCATGTCCTTGGGGGGACGGACGACCACGAGGCCGAGGACATCGACGAGAGCCGCAACGACCTCCAGCCAGGCGTCACCCGGCTCGGGCACGACGACAACGCGGTCGAGATCGACGCCGAACATCGCTGCCGCCTCGACTCCGAGTTCGCCAGTGCCGACGACCGCACACCAAGCGCCGTCGACCGACGGACCAGCCATGAGCAAGGCCGCCAAGCTGGCCGACGTGACGCCGTAAGTGGCACCGGTTTGCAGTTGCAGGAGGCCGTTCAACGCCGGGTGCGTACGCACCGGTTGAGCCGCCGGCCGGCCCTCCATCCGACTGACTTGGACCCGTAGTTCAGTGAGCGGATCGGTCGGAATGGAGGGGGCTACGGTCATTCATTCATGTTCGAACACATGTTCGAACATGTCAAGATTTTTACCTCAATGAGGCCAGGCAGCTGCTGACCCCATCGACCAGCGAGCAGAACGTCGGTGGCCGACTCGGCGTGTAGGCGTCCGGGACGCCGTTCTCGGAGATGATGTCGCGATACGCCGCGACGGCCGGCGTCGGAACGCGCGCCAACGTGGGATCGGTTTTCACATCGACCGTGTACAGCCCGAAGCGAGGCGTGTAACTGCCCCACTCGTAATTGTCGGTCAGGCTCCAATAGTTGTAGCCCGCCACGTTCATCCCATCGGCCTTCGCCTTTTCCAGCCAGTAGACGATGTCGCGCAGGTGATCCTCGCGCAGGTAGCCGTCCGACCGCGGCTTGTGGTCTTCGGTGGGGATGGAGTTCTCGATGATGAACAGCGGCAACTTCGGGAACTTCTTGGCGTAGTGCTTCAAGGCGTAGTAGATGCCGTCGGCCGAGGAATCGGCCTTCCAGAACTCGTCGATGAACGCGTACAGCGTCCGCGCCTGGGTTGGCGACGCCGAGTAGTAGTAGTCGATGCCGACGAAGTCGAGCTTCTTGCTCATCCGGTCGAGGAAGATCGCGTCGAGCACCGGTTCGACACCGGGGATGTAGGCGACATTCGACGACACCATCGCGCCGGGCTGTTCTGCATGGATGTAGTCGTAGATCGTGTTGTGGGCCTTGACCAGCCGATTGGCCAACGTCAAAAGGTCGAGATGGGTCAGCGCACCGATCTTCGTCTCGCGCAGGTAATACGCGAACGGCTCGTTGATCGTGATCCAGATCGGGTCGTAGTGCGCATACCGATCCACGACGAACCGGGCGTTGCGAAGCCAGTCGTCAACCATGCCGGCGCGCTTCCAGCCGCCTTGGTCGGCCTGCCAGCCGGGGTAGACCCAGTGATCGATCGTGATCATCGGCCGCATGCCCGCGTCCACGATGCTGGCGATCAGGTCGTCGTAGAACGCCAGCCCCTCAGCGCTGTGGACGCCCGGCTGCGGCTCGACTCGCGCCCATTCGACGCCGATGCGATACACCTTGACGCCCATCTGCCGAGCCAGCTCGATGTCGCTCTTGTAGCGATGGAAGAAGTCGATGGAGTTGCCGATCCGGTCGGCAGCCTTGTCGGATTCGGCGTACCGCAACCAGTTGCTGTCAGGGGAGTACCCCTCGGCCTGAAAGCCGGACGAGGCGACACCCCACAAGAAATCCGAGCCCAGCGAGCTCTCGTCCTCGCCGGCCTGAGCGGGCAATGGCCCACTTACGACAAGGGCGATGGCCGACAACGCCCAAAGAAACGCACGCATCCTGGATGCCTTCCACAACAGTTGCCCAGAAGTAGATCACGTTTCAGTTCGGTCGACCACGAGTTTCAGAGCCGCTGTCATCGCTCGCGGAAGGCGCAGCCCTCGAGGTGGTCGTTCACCACACCCACGGCCTGCATGAATGCATAGACGATCGTGGGCCCCACGAACTTCCAGCCGCGGTCACGCAGCGCCTTCGAAAGTGCCTCGGCCTCAGGTGACGTGACCGGATAGTCGTCACCGGGGCGCAGCACGGCGTGGGCGGCCGGCTGGTGCGACCAGACGAGGTCGACGAGCGTCTCACCCGCGTCGTGCATGGCCAGCAATGCCTGCGCGTTGGTGATCGCCGCCGCGACCTTCTGTCGGTTGCGGACGATGCCAGGGTCGGCCAGCAGCCGTGCGACGTCGTCCGGACCGTAGGCGGCCACGCGTTCGGGATCGAAGCCCTCGAAGGCTTGCCGGTAGCCCTCGCGCTTGCGCAGGATCGTGATCCAGGCGAGCCCGGCCTGGGCGCCGTCGAGGATGAGCTTCTCGAAGAGCTCCCACTCGTCCCGGACGGGGCGCCCCCAGTCACCGTCGTGATACGCGACATAGAGCGGGTCGCTGCCTGGCCATGGACAGCGTGCAACACCGTCGGGTCCGACCAGCAATTCGGCGGGCATAGCCCGCAGCCTAGGAGTCAGCTCCGACGAAACCTCGGTGCGCCTCCTCGAGGACCCGGACGACTTCGGCCGAGTCGCACGGATCCACCGGCATCGCGGTACCGGACGCCAGTGCGTCGGCGACGCCGGCGTAGAAAGCCGGGTAGGCACCGCGCTCCGGCCGCACCGATGCGGCGGCATCTCCCACCCCGATCGTGGGCCAACTCTCCTCGGGTGGCCACCCGTAGGCCGGGTCGCTCGGGCTGATTCCCGCTGCCAGCTGTGGTTCCTGCACGTCGAGGCCCCACGACAGGAATGCACCGTCCGAGCCAAGCATGCGAAACCGCGGGCCGACCTGGCCCGCCACGGAACTCATCCACAAGCGGGACACTCCACCGCCGGCGTGCCGCAAGGACAGGAACCCGTCGTCCGGCCCGGCCGAACCGCCGTAGGACGTGATCTCTGCATGGACGTCGTCGACCGGGCCCATCAGCTGGATTGCCTGGTCGATCAGATGCGAGCCGAGGTCATAGACCACCCCGCCTGCTTGCCCCGGCCCTTCGGATCGCCACGGCTTCGACGTATCACCCGGCACCTTCCATCGCTCAAATCTCGACTCGAGCTGGCGAACCTGGCCCAGCGAACCAGCCGCGATCTCGCGCTTCAACGTCAGGAAGTCGCTGTCCCACCGCCGGTTCTGGAACACGGTCAGGGGCCGGCTCGCCGCAGCGGCGTGCGCGACGAGGTCCTCGGCCGCCGCCGCCGTCGCACACAGCGGCTTGTCGACGACCACGGCGAGTCCGGCGTCGATCGCCGCCTTCGCCAGCCGCACATGCGTCGTCGGCGGCGACGCGATCACGACGAGGTCGAGTTCGTTGGCCCGCGCTAGCAATGCCTCAGCCGATGCGACGACCTCCGCGCCCGGATGCCGGAGCTGTGCGTCGGCCTGCCGATCCGGGTCGCCGGTGACGATCTCCGCCACCTCGAACCGTGGATCGGCCGCAAGCAGGGGCCCGTGAAAGACCCGGCCGGCAAGACCGAACCCGATCAGTCCGACGCGCAACGAATCGACCACGTGCGCGCGCTAGCCGCGACCGGACGACGTCCGTGCCCGGCGGGCCACCGAATCGATCGCGACGGCGAGCAGCAGTACGGCGCCAGTGACCATGAACCGCACCGACGAGTCGACGCCAATCAGGTTGAGGCCGGACTGGATCGCCTGCAGCACGACGATGCCGAGCATCGCCGAGTACGCCGAGCCGCGACCACCGAACAGTGAGGTGCCGCCAATGACGGCGGCCGCAATGGCGGTCAGGTTGGTATCGGTCGTGCCGCTCGCCTGCGACACCGACGTCTGTTGCCCGGCGGCCAGAAGGCCTCCGACAGCAGCGAAGACCGAGCACAGGACGAACACACTCAGGTAGATGCGCCCGACCCTGATACCCGACCGACGGGCAGCTTCCTCGTTGCCACCAACGGCGAACAGGTGCCGCCCCCAGGTCGACTTGCGCAACAGCAGGTCCATGACGACGACCAAGCCGACGAAGAACAGCCACAGCACGCCCCAGCCGCGGTCGAGACCGAGGTAATAGGTCAGGAACAGCAGGCCGGCCGCGAGCAAGCCGGCGCGGATCGCCAGACCGGCAACCGACGGGGCGCTAAGCCCGGCCGCCTTCCGCCGCTGCATGCCAACCAGATGGGCGATGACGTAGAGAGCGATGATCGCAAGGACCAGCGCATACGCCACCGGTCCCTTGACGAAGGAGTACCGCGCGAACTGCACGAGGCCGGAGTCGTCCGGGATGTTGATCGTGCCGTCCTTGCCCAGCACATACAGGAGCAGGCCTTGGAACCCGAGCAGACCGGCCAGCGTGATGACGAAGCTCGGCACGCCCACCCGCACATACAACGCGGTGTAGAACAGGCCGACGGCGACGCCGGCCAGCACGCCGCCCAGCAGGCCAACCCACATCGACTGGCCGTGATTCACCACGAGTACGGCCATGACTGCGGCCGCCAAGCCGCTCATCGAGCCAACGGACAGGTCGATCTCTCCGAGCAGCAGCACGAGCACGATGCCGAGGGCGATGATGCCGACCGGCGCGGCGAACTGCGAGATCGTCACCAGCGAGCGCGACGACAGGAACGCTGGCTCCTGCAGGTAGAAGACGATCGAGATCACGATCAGGCCCACGACGACGGGGAGGCTGCCGAGGTCACCGCCCCTGATGCGCGACCGGGCGCTGCCGAGCCATCCCGTCAGGCCGGTGGCCTGCACCAAGCGTTCGTCGGTCAGGTCGGTCGGCAGCGGGACGGCCGGCCCCGGTTCATCCACCGCGCGCAAGTCAGTCATCACTTCGATCCTTGAACCGCTGGCGCTCGGCCCGCTCGGTCACGACATTGTCGGATGCACCGGTGATCGCGGCGACGATCTCCGCGGTGCTCGTCTCGGTGACGTTGAACTCCGCGGTGTTCCGGCCGAGCCGGAGGACGACGATGCGGTCGGCGACCGCCTGGACATCGGCCATGTTGTGGCTGATCAGGATGACGCCCAGGCCGTTGTCGCGGAGGCGCTCGATCAGGTTGAGCACTTCGGCCGTCTGGGCGACGCCCAACGCGGCCGTCGGCTCGTCGAGCATCACGATCTTCGGGCTGCCGACGAGGCTGCGCGCGATCGCGACCGTCTGGCGCTGACCGCCAGACAACGCGGCGATCGGGATGCGCACCGATGGAATCTTGGCCGACAGCGATTTCAGCAGCCGCCAGGCCTCCTTCTCCATCGACACCTCGTCGATGATCGGCCCGATTTTGTGCTCCTGGCCGAGAAAGAGGTTCGCGACGACGTGCAGGTTGTCGCACAACGCGAGGTCCTGGAACACAGTCGCGATGCCGAGTGCCTGCGCCTGTGACGGGCCACGCGGCGCAACCTCCCGTCCGTCGAACGTGATCCTGCCGGTGTCGGGTGTGTAGACGCCGGCGATCACCTTGACGAGCGTGGACTTGCCCGCGCCGTTGTCACCGACGAGGGCCACCACCTCGCCCGGCATAACCGCCAGCTGCACGTCGGTGAGCGCCTGCACCGCGCCGAAGCGCTTGTTGATGCCAGTGAGGGAGAGAACCGGCTCGGTGACCGGCCTCTCCGACTCCACGGCGACCGTCATCAGGAGACTCCGGCCTTCTCACACGCTGCGGCATACGCCTCGGTGCAGATGTCGTCGGCCGAGAACAGCCCGGACTTCACGATCGTGTCCTGGACGTTGTCCTGTGTGACGACCACCGGCTTGAAGATGAAGGACTTGACGCCCTCGAAGTCGGTGGTCTTGCCGATGTCCTTGCCGGTGGCGAGGTTGACCGCGAGCTCGCCCGCCTCGGCCGCCTCGATGAAGTAGGACTTGAACACCGTCATCTCCTGCTCGCCGGCGACGATGCGCTGGATCGCCGCCAGTTCAGCATCCTGCCCCGTGACCGGCGGGAGATCGGCAGCCGCGACACCGGCGCCCTTGAGCGCGGCGATGACGCCGCCAGCCTGCCCGTCGTTGGCGGCATAGACACCCTGGATGTCGGCCGGGCTGAACTTGCTCAGCTGGTCGGTGACGTACTTCTGGGCGTTGTTCGGCGACCAGTCCGGGTTGTCGTAGGAGGTGTTCGTCAGGAGCTTGAGGCCGCTCGCCTTGAGCACGCTCTCTGCACCCTTCTTGAACTGCGCGGCGTTCGGATCACTCGGGGCGCCGTTGAGTTGGAGGTAGCCGCCGTTGTCGCCCATCGCCTTGACCAACTCGGTCGCTTGAAGCTTGCCGACCGTCTCGTTGTCGAAAGACATGTAGTAGTCGGCGGACTTGATGAACCGGTCGTAGGCGACGACCTTTGCCCCGGCCTCATGCGCGGAGTTGACCATGCCGCCTGCGCCGGGGCCGTTAACCGGGCCGAGAACGATGACCTTGGCACCGACGGAGATGGCGGTCTCCATCTGCTGCGCCTGCTTCGCCTCGTCCTGGTCGGCGTTGTAGTACTTGACCGTGCAGTCGGCGCACAACTTCTTGACGGTCTTCTCGAAGATCGGCCGGTCGAAGGACTCATAGCGCGTTGTCTTGGACTCGGGCAGCAGCAACGCGATCGTCTTGGCGTCACCGCCACCTTCAGCGCTGTTCGGACTCGTGCAGGCGGCTAGGCCAGCGGTGGCCACGACGGCGGCGGCACCGGTGATGGCGAATCGGCGGGTAATGGACACGACTTTCTCCCTTGACACGGGCGGGCACCCCCTCCGGACGCCCCCGTGGTCCGAGTGTGCTGGGTCACACCGGTAGTCGTCAAGACTTGAACACAACGTTCTTCAAGAATTTCCTGAGAGTCATTTAGTGCATGAGGGTTGACGACTAGCAGGCGATGGCCCACCCTTTGCTCCATGGCCCATTCGCCGGCGCCGTGGCCGCCGCTTTCCCCTGGCTCGGCCGCATCCCTGCGCGTCGCGAACCAGCGACGGGTGCTGGCTGAGCTGCGGGATCGCTCGGGTGAATCGGTCAGCCAAGCCGACCTCGTCCGACAGACCGGGTTGGCCTCGGGAACGGTCTCGACGATCGTGCGTGACCTGGCCGCATCGGGCATCGTCACGACAGTGGCCGGCTCTGGCCGCCGCGGTACCGCCGTCCGGCTGGCACCCGGCGCCGGTCTGGTGGCCGGCATCGACTTCGGCCACCACCACGTGGCTGCCGCGGTCGGCGACATGGCGGGCTCGGTGCTCGCCGAGGCCCGACGTTTGCTGGACCCGAATCACGAAGCGACCGAAGGCCTGAAGATCGCGAAGGACCTGATGGACTCTCTGGTCCGTGAGGCGGGTGCCGATCCCGAAGCCATCCGCAACATCGGCCTTGGCCTGCCGGCACCGATCGCCAATGACATCGTCATGAGCTCGGCGATCCTCCCCGGCTGGGTTGGGCTGAACGCACGCGACACGGCCGCCGAGGTGCTCGCCTCACCTGTCCTTATCGAGAACGACGCCAACCTCGGCGCCCTCGCCGAGTGGCGCCACGGTCTCGGCCGCGGCCACCGCAACATCGTGTTCGTGAAGGCGTCGTCCGGGCTCGGCGCCGGTCTCATCCTGAACGGTGAACTGTTCCGCGGCTCCGACGGCACGGCCGGCGAGATCGGACATGTCACGCTCGACGAGCGCGGCCCACTGTGCCGCTGCGGCAGTCGGGGATGCCTCGAGGCTTATGTCTCCAGCCGCACAGCACTCACCCTCTTGAACGACCACATGCCCGGTGCCGATCTCGACGCCGTGATCGCCGCGGCGCGATCCGGCGACGCATCCGCGAGGCGCGTCATCGAGGATGCTGGTCTGCACCTCGGCTGGGGGCTCGCCGCCCTGGTCAACCTCGTCGCTCCTGACGTCGTCATCGTCGGCGGCGACATGGCCCGCGCCGGCGACCTGCTGCTCGGACCGGCCCTGACCGGAATGCGTCGGCACGCCCTGCCGGATGCAGAGCCGACCGAAGTGGTCGCGGCTCAACTCGGCGAGCGAGCGTCCCTCATCGGCGCGCTCACCCTGGCGATCGACGCCACCGATCTCGTCAGGCCGACTTGACCATCCGGACGGCGTCGCGAGCGTCCATCGGGCCGATGTGCTCCTCGGACTCGATCAGGCCCTCGTCGCTCGGCTTCTCCCCCGCACCGAACACGCGATCACGCTGATGCTGCCGGAGATCCGGGTGCGCCTCGCTCGGGATGTCGAAGCCGTACTTGGCCTGCGCCTCGCGGGGCGTCATCGTGATCTCGCTCAGCGGCTTCACCTTGAGGATGACCGGCGCGAGCGTCTCGAAGGCCGCCGGCGCAAGGAGGCGCCCGAGCGCGTAGGTCAGGAGCACCGAACGCCTGACGATCGCATGCGAGATCTTGAGCGGCCAGCGGACCAGCGCGTCGGTGAAACGGCCCTGCTTGAGACCGAACAGGTCACGCATGTACTGCGGGAAGGTGGAGATGACCCCACGCCGGAGCACGGCGAGCGCGGGCGCCATGAGCAGGCGCGCCGAGCGTGGGGTGTTGGCTGGCAGGGCCACGTCCAGCCCGAGGATGAATCGCACCATGTCCTGCGCGCCCTCGGACGCAGCGAGGTGGGGACGCCAGTCGTCGAAGTACTGACGCACGTCCTCTCGCGAGCGAGGAACCGTCGCCGGGTCGATGGTCTGCAGTTCGGCGGCCCGGGCGCATTCGGCCCAGTACTGCCGCTCTTCGGCCTCCGAGAGGCGACCGGGTCCGAACATCTCGTAGCAACGCAGGATCGAGTGCCACGCCGTCACGTGGATCCACAACTGTGACGACGGCTTGTTGGCGTCATAGGTGCCATGCGTGACGGGATCGTTGCCGATGGCCTTGGAGTGCACCTTGACCAGGACGTCCGCCGCCCTGGCGGTGGGCTCGGTGGCGCCGAACATGACCATGCCGAAGTACCGCAGTGTGCGCGTGTAGCGGGTGTTCGGCCGGTACTTGACGCCGCCAGACTGGATCACGGCTGCCGCGAGATTCGGGTCGAGATGTTCGATCGTCACCGACCGAACGAAGCCGAGGATGAACGAGGTCGGGTAGCTCCAGACCTTCCACGTAACCGAATCGGGCCCGAAGAAGCCGTAGTCGGCCGGGGGCTCATACTGTCTCGCGAGCTGCTTGCGGGTGAGGGCGAGCGGCATGGTGAACTCCAATTACTACAGTAGTGTAGGTTCGCATCAATCTACAGCGGCGAAGTAAGGTCGGCAACTGTGGCCAACGTGACAAAGACGACAGATTCAGCACCAGCGCGGCGTCGCTACGCTCCGCGCCTCCCAGCCGAGGAACGACGGGAGCAACTGCTCGACGCGGCACTCACTGTGCTTGTGCGTGAGGGATACGGCAACGTCACCATCGAGGCCATCGCGCGCGAAGCCGATGTCACCCGACCTGTCGTGTACAGCGCGTTCGACGGCTTGGAGCCGCTCCTCAACGCGCTGCTGGACCGGACCGAGAAGCGCGGCCTGGAGCGATCACTTGCGATCATCGCGGCTGCCGGCGACCCGTCGGACGTCGACCAATGGATACTCCGCGCGGCCGATGCCCTCATCGATGAAGTGCGCGCCGAGCCCGACATCTGGCGGCCCACTCTCGGACTGGTCCAAGGCGCCCCCGCGATCGTGTCCCAGCGCATCACCGACACGCGTGAAGTCATTCGCACCTACCTCGCCGACGCCTTGGACGCGGGTGTCCGATTGCGTGGCCGCCCGGACCTGGATGCAGAAGTCCTCTCCCACGTCGTCCTGGCCATCGCCGAAGAGTTCGGCCGGCTGGCGCTCGAGAATCCGCCCCGCTTCGAGAAGGAGCGACTGCTGGCTACGATCCAGCAGCTGATTGGGCTTCTTCGCTAGCGATCGACACACGCTTGACAAAGATTTCGTCGCGACCTAACGTACAACCAAATGGTTGTAGATATTGAACTTTCCGACGCGGAGGTCGACCGGATGTTCCGGGCCTTGGCCGATGCCACCCGTCGCGACATCGTCCGCCGCACCCTTGTGGGTGAAGCGTCGGTGTCCGAGCTGGCCGCTGCCTACGACATGTCGTGGGCGGCGGTGCAGAAGCACGTCGCCGTCTTGGAAGGAGCCGAGCTGGTGACCAAGGAAACCCGGGGCCGCGAGCGCATCGTCCACGGCAACCCCACCCAGATTCAGCGGGCCCAGGCCCTTCTGGATTCGTACGAACAGATCTGGCGAGCACGCGTCGAACGTCTCGACGCGCTGCTGGCCGAAGACCAGCCCCACTGAAATCGAAAGGAAATCTCATGCCCGTCACATCCATCACCAAGGATCCCGAAAACCTGACGATGACGGTCGTCGCCGACTTTGCCGCTCCCGTGCAGCGTGTCTGGGACGCATACACCGATCCCCGCCAGCTCGAGAAGTTCTGGGGCCCGCCGACCTTCCCGGCCACCTTCACCCGTCACGATGTGTTCCCTGGCGGCCGATCGAACTACGTCATGACTGGCCCGGACGGCTCCACCCACGGTGGCTTCTGGGAGTGGATCGATGTAAAAGCCCCCGAGGGCGAGGGCGCTTCCTTCGAGGTGAAGGACGGATTCGCCAAGCCAGACGGCGCCCCGAACACCGAGATGCCGACGGGGCGCATGGTGTTCCACTTTGAGCCGACGGATGTCGGCTCGCGCGTCATCATCACGTCCTTCCACAACTCCGCTGATGACTTCGCCCTGATTGTGGAGATGGGCCAGGAGGAGGGCATGCGCGAGGCGATGGGCCAGATTGACGACGTCCTCGCCGACCTCGCATCGTTCGCGCACGGCGTCGGGACGAAGACCGACATCTTGAGCGACACGGTCATCCGCGTCAGCCGGGTCATCCGTGGCAGCGTCGAAGACGTGTGGCGCGCACATCACGACCCGGAACTGCTCAAGCAGTGGATGCTCGGTCCGGACGGTTGGACGATGCCCGTGTGCGAAGTCGCGACCGAGGTCGGCGGTTCCTATCGTTACGAGTGGGCACGCGAGGACGGGAGCGATAAGTTCGGCTTCACCGGTGAGGTGCTCGCGATCGATCCCCCACATCGGAGCGTCACCACCGAGCTGTTCAACGGCGACACCGGCGGGATGAGCCCCGAACCGACCCGCAACGAGCTGACGCTCACCGCGCAGGAGTCGGGCACGCTGATGGCGGTCGTCATCACGTACCCGAGCGCCGAGGTGCGAGACATCGTCTTGGCCACCGGCATGACCGACGGCATGGAGACCAGCTACGCCCGCTTGGAAGACATCCTCGCCTGACACATCGATTGGCCCACGGCCCGAGTCCCTATGCTCGGGCCGTGGGAACCGTGTCCGACGCCGAGCGCATCGCCGCCGCCGAGTCGTATGTGGACGCCCTCGTAAGTCACGCCGCAGACTCGGTCCCGTTCTCACCGGACTGCATCCGCATCGAGAACGGCCTCAAGACCGGGTTCTCGGGTAAGCACCTCCGTCGGAGTCTCAACCGAGGGCCGCAATACCGCATCATCGGGGCGGCGACGGACCGCACTTTCGCCGTCGACGGCGAAAATGTCCACGCGACGTTCACGATCGTCACGAAGCTGAAGCTCGGTCGGCGACGCCTGGTCGCCTCAGTGCACGAGACGATGCTGATTCCGGAATCCGACGGTTTGATCCGTCACCTCAAGGTGACGTTCAAACCGCGCCTGCGCGACGAACGCTGAATGACGAAAGCCCCAGGGACGACCCGGGGCTTTCGTTCAGCGGTGTGGATCTACTTGCGCTTGTTGATCTCCTCGGTGGCCTGCGGCAGGACCGCCTTCAGGTCGCCGACGACACCGAAGTCCACGAGCTCGAAGATCGGGGCTTCTTCGTCCTTGTTGACCGCGATGATCGTCTTCGAGGTCTGCATGCCGGCGCGGTGCTGGATGGCACCGGAGATGCCGGCCGCGACGTAGAGTTGCGGCGACACCGTCTTGCCGGTTTGGCCGACCTGGAACGAGTGCGGGTACCAACCGGAGTCGACGGCCGCACGCGACGCGCCCACGGCAGCACCGAGGGTGTCGGCCAGAGCCTCGACCTCGGAGAAGTCGCCACCGGTGCCACGGCCGCCAGCCACGACGATCGCGGCTTCGGTGAGCTCGGGACGACCGGAGGCTTCCTTCGGCTTGGACGCGACGATCTTGGCGCCCTTGGCGGCGTCGGACACCGAGACGGTCACGGCTTCGACCGTGCCAGCGGCCGGTGCGGCCTCCGGAGCAGCCGAGTTCGGCTTGACCGCGATGACCGGTGCACCGTTGGTGACCTTGGCCTTGACGGTGAAGCCGCCGGCGAACACCGACTGGGTGGTGGTGCCATCAGCCTCGACGTCGACCGCGTCGGCGATGAAGCCGGAGTTCGACTTCAAGGCGACACGTGCAGCGATCTCCTTGCCCTCGTTGGACGAGACGACGAGCGTCGCGGCCGGGGACTTGTCGGCGACGAGCTGGGCGAGCGCCTCAGCCTTCGGGCCGACGAGGAACTCGTCGTATGCCGCGTCGTCGAGCTGGTAGATCTTCTCGGCGCCGTACTCGGCGATGTTGTCCGGAACGGCCGAGCCGAACACAACCGCGGAGGGCGTGCCCAGGCGACGGCCGATGGTCAGGAGCTCCAGCGACGGCTTGGTGGCCTTGCCATCCACGACGTCGATCAGAACGAGAACTTCACTCATGGTCTGTGCTCCTTCTCAGACAAACTTCTTGGAGGCGAGGAACTCGACGAGCTTCGCGCCGCCGTCGCCTTCGTCGGTGACGATCTCGCCGGCGGTCCGCGGCGGGCGCGGCTCGTTCGACTCGACCTTGGTCCACGCCGCGTCGAGACCGACTGAGCCGGCGTCGAGGCCGAGGTCGCCGAGCGACCACTCGAGGACTTCCTTCTTCTTGGCGGCCATGATGCCCTTGAACGACGGGTAGCGTGCCTCGTCGGTCTGGTCGGTCACGCTGATGACCGCGGGCAGCGACGCCTGGATCTCCTGCGTCGCGGTGTCGCCGTCACGCGTGATGGTGGCGGTGCCACCGTCGACGGTCAGCTTGCTACCGAACGTCACGGCCGGGACGCCGAGGATGTCGGCGACGAGCGACGGCACGACGCCGGTGGCGCCATCGGTAGAACCCATCCCGAAGAGGACCAGGTCGTGGTCGATCTTCTTGATCGCCTCAGCGAGGATCTTCGCGGTGGCGAAGACGTCCGAGCCGTGCACGGCGTCGTCGACAACGTGAACGCCCTTGTCGGCACCCATCTGCAGCGCTTTGCGGACGGCATCTGCGGCGTCGGCCGGGCCAACGGTCAGGACCGTCACCTCGCCCTCGCCGGCCTCGATGATCTGCAGGGCCTGCTCGACTGCGTATTCGTCGAGCTCGGACAACAGGCCGTCGACACCTTCACGGTCGACGGTGTTGTCGGCGTTGAACTTGCGGTCTGCGGTGGCGTCTGGGACGTACTTCACCGCGACAACGATGTTGGTCACGAATGACCCTCCTGTGTCAGATGGGAACACGAGCCAGGCGCGCCTGACCCCCGGGGGATGTTACCCATCCGCACTGATCAGTGCGAACTCAGGGTTCGCGCTGACCGGTGAATCGATGTCGGCTACTCGTCGTCGTTGGCGCGCTGAACGGCCTGCCCGATGAAGCTGATCAGCAGGTAGCCGACCGAACCCGCGCCCCATGCGAGGAAGTGTTCCTTGCGCTCGGCGTTGGCCCCGCTGAAGTCGAAGGCGCCCTCAAGCGGGCCGACCAGCAGGTTTGCGACAGTCCGGAGACCCTCGTAGAGCCCACCTGAGTCGAAGCCCAGCGCAACCAGCAGCGCACCGACGGCCAGCAACACCGAGATGCCCAAGGCAATCAGGCCGACAACCCCGGCGACGGGGGCCAACGACATCCGGCTCTTTGACTCTTGGCCGCTGTCCACCGGCGCGGGCTTGGGGATCTCACGTGTTTCGACGACAGATGTCCACTCGGTGAGCCGCTCAGGCTCGTCCGCGACTGGCTCCGGCTCCTCGAGGACGACCGGCTCCGGCTCCGCGACGTCGACCGGCGCTGGCTGGTCGATCCGCTGCCCGACGACGGGCTTGGGGAGGTCGGACTCAGGTTCCTGGTCCTCGATGACCTCAACCGCTGGCTCTTCGGCGACCAGCTCGTCGACGATGGGCTCCGCGATGACCGTCTGCTCCACGTCCGCTTCAACCACGAACGACTCAGCCTCGATCGTCTGATCCGTCAGAGATTCGACGACCGAGACGTCCTCAGTGAGGTTCCCCTCGGCCGGCTCCTCGGGGGGGCGAACCGCCTCCTCGGCGACCGGACCCGATCTCTGCTCCTTGGCCTGCGCTCGACGGCGACGGGCCTCCTCGCGAGCGAGCGCACGTGCTTCGGCAGCGGACAGCTTCTCCGCATCCTTCCCCAAGCGGCGTTGTACGCGCTGGGCAGCACGAGCGCGCGGATCGGTCGCTGCCGGGGTCGCGTCGGCCGACCCAGCGGCTGCCGCGTCGGCCTCGTCAAGCTCGGCAGCGTCCGACACGGTCGGCTCGTCGACGTCCTCGGAGATCTCGTCGACGACATCCTCATCGGCGTCGAGCTCGTCGGGGGCGAGGTCACTCGCCGCGTCTGCAGCGACACTGGCGGCCGGAGCAGCGGCACCCAGCTTGGCGGCGGCCTTGGCGCTGGCCTTCGCCAGGCGCGCGGCGTTGCGTGCTTCCTGTTGCTCACGCCGGAGCGCTGCCTTGGCTTCCTTGCGCTCCTGACGCGACAGCGCCTTAAGCTCACGCGGGTCGATTTCGGACTCGGTCGCAGGCTTGATCGGTTTCATCCGGCCGGTTGCCTCGAGCGTGTCCTCCTCGACCGGCGTGGCGGGGACGACCGGCGGCGGCAGGTTTTCCGGCACCTCGGCGCGCGAGACGGGCACCTCGGCGCGCGAGACGGGTTCCTCGACGTGCGCCTCGGGGCTCTCGGGTGCCTCGGGTTCCTCGGCTTCCGGCTCGGTGGCAGCAAAGTCGCCCGCAGTCAGGACGTCAGCGGCGACGGACGACTCTTCTTTTCGTGGCGGAGGCGAGTGCCCCCTCGTCCCCGCTCACCTCCTGGGGCTCAATATCGTCGTCCGCATCCTCGGCGGTCGGCTGCTCGAACTCCGGAGTGTCGTCGACGTCCGGCGCATCCGGCGCCGGAGATTCGATGGCAGGGGGCGCGGCCGCGAACTCCGTGTACTCCGCCCGCGGTGGCAGGAGCGGCGCGTCGAAGTTGGCCTGGTTGGCGGCCACGATGTGCGTTTGGGCGACCCGTTCTGCCTCAGCCTCGGCAGCGCGAACCCACTCCATCGCGGTTTGCTCGGCTTCGCGCAACTTCTCCTCGGCTGCTTCGCGGGCGGCGGAGACCGCCTGGCTCAGCCGCTCCTGCGCGCGGCGCTTCGACTCGGCCGTGACCATCTCGGCTTCGCTCTTGGCGGCCTCGACACGAGCCTTGGCGTCCTGCTCGGCCTCGCCGACCATGCGGCGTGCTTCCGCCTCGGCCCGCGAGACGCGTTCAGCGGATTCCTTCTCAGCCTGCGCGACGCGGCGTTCGGCTTCGCGCGCCCGTTCCTCGGCGGCCCGCTCGGCCTCGGCCAACTTGCTCTGGGCGAGGGCGCGCTCGGCGGCGGCGTCCTGCGCGACCTTCTCGGCCTCCGCAGTCGCCCTGGCCATCGTGGCTCGGGCTTCGTCCCGCTCCTTCTGCAGTTCGGCGGTTGAGGCGCGGTGGCGCTCATCGGCATCTGCCTGCATACGATCGGCCTCGGCCTTGGCCAGCGCCAACCTCTCCTCGGCGGCCCGTTCCGCATCCTTGACGCGCACAGCGATGGCGAGGCGCTCGGAGGCGATCTCCTGGGAGATCTTCTCCGCTTCGGCCTTGGCGGCCGCCACGTGGTCCGCTGACGTCCTACGCGCGTCGTCGGCGATGCGCTCGGCCTCCATCCGGACCTCGGCGAGTTGCGTCGCCGTGGCGGTGCGCTCGGCTTCCAGCTGTTTCAGCGCGGACTCGCGCTCCGACTGGGTCTGCGCCTTGAGCCGGGCGACCTCTTCCTGTGCTTCCTCGATGCGTTGCTGGGCGTCAGCCTCGGCGGCCTCCGCACGTTGGGCGGCTGACTCCTTGGCCTCGGCTTCAGCTCGCGCCAGCCGACGAGCGGACTCGTCCTTGGCCTGCTGTTCGGCTTCGGCCAGGCGACGGTCGGCCTCGGCCTTAGCCGCAGCGAGTCGTTCCTCCGCTTCGCGCTCGGTGTCCATCTTGGCCTTGGCGACGCGCTCGTCGGCGTCGCGCTGCAGCATGACGATCTTGGCGGCGGCGGCTTCGCGCTCGCGCTGGATGTCCGCGGCGACGCGTTCTGCTTCGAGCCGAGCGGCGGCGACGCGCTCCTCGGCGGCCTCCTCGGCCTGCCGCAACTTGGCTGCGGAGGCCTCACGCTGCTTCTCTTCTTCGGCTTCGATACGGCGGGAGGCGTCCTGACGTTCCTGCGCTGCCTGCTCCATGAGGCGGTTCGCCTCGAGCCGGGCCGCATGGACCCGCTCCTGGGCGGCTGCGCTGGCGGCGGCGAGCTTCTCGGCGAAGCTGAGATCGCCCGTGCCGCCGGCCGACGCCGGCACCGGCGCGTCCGCCGCAGGTTCCGATTCTTCCGCTGAAATTTCGTCCTGCATGATTTCCGGTTCGGTCACCGGTGGTTCCCCCTCATCAGGGGCGGGGTTTGACCCCGCCTCGCTCAACTCAGCTTCCGGCTCAGCCTCAGCCGCGATGTCTTCCTCTGGGCCCGCATTCTGGCCTACGTCCGGGCTCACCCAAGTGCTTGGGTGTGGGCTGTCGGCCGGCGCCCATGCGTCATCGATCGTCGGAATGGTCGCCGTCTCGTCCAGCGTAACCTCCGGCACCTGCACAAGCTCATCAGCCGCGGAGGGCTCAGCGGCCGGTTCGACGACCTCGCCGTCGAGCTCATCCAGAACCGGCACAGCGGCCGGCTGCGCCTCGGGCACCGGCTCATTGGCGGGAAGCTCGACGTCGCGATCGCGTGCGTGACGCTTGCCAGCCAGCGCACGGGCGGAGGCACGGTCACGCCGTCGCTTCTCCATCGTGGACTGGCGCCTGGACCTGCCGCGCCGACGGGTTCGCGCATCGTGCGCATCCTCGTCGAGTTCGTCGCCCACATCTTCGGCCTCGGCAGTTTCGGGGGGTTCCCCCAGTGCTTCCGTCGCCTCATCCAGCGGTTCGTCGACCGGCGCTTCGGCTGGCTCGTCGGCCGGCTCTTCGATCGCAGGCGATTCGTCGACGGACACCGGTTCGTCGACCGCGTCGTCGCTCTCTGCTGCCTCGACCTGCTCGGCTTCCTCGGGAGTGCCGGCTTCCTCATCGGCTGATGCGGCCGCCTCGTGCTCGGCGCGCTCGATCATTTCCGCGGCAAAGGCCAGCGGATCATGTCGGCGGTCAGCCGGCTGTTTGGCGTCAGCCATGACTCAGCATCTCCCTCGCCCGGGGTCATGTCGTGGATCAGTATGCCCCAGTTCGTTACTTACGTCACACGGTCCCCGCAGGTCTTTCGGGGGCTTCAGCGTCCCTCGAACGTCGCCTTGCCCGGCCCGTTCTCGACAAAGGAGTCCATCCCGGCCTTCTGATCGTGGGTCTTGAACAGCCCGGCGAACTCGCGACGCTCAACCTCGAGTCCGCCGCCGAGGTCGGCGTCGATGCCCTCGTCAATCGCGACCTTGGCCGCGCGAAGCGCCAACGCTGGGCCGCCGACGAACTGCGATGCCCACTCCGCCGCCTTGGCGTAGACGTCAGCCGCAGGGTGAACTGCGTCGACCAGCCCCATGGAAAGTGCTTCGGAAGCACCGACGAACCGCCCTGTGTAAATGAGTTCCTTGGCCTTGGCCGGGCCGACCAGTCGGGAAAGCCGCTGCGTCCCACCGGCACCCGGGATGATGCCCAGCAGGATCTCCGGTTGGCCGAGTTTGGCGTCCTCGGCGGCGAACCGTACGTCCGCGGTGAGCGCAACCTCGAGCCCTCCACCGAGAGCGAAGCCGGTGATCGCTGCGACCGTCGGCTTGCCGATGGCCGCGAGAGCCTTCGTGAAGTCCTGCAGCAGATGGGAGTGCTGGTCCATGACCTCGAAGGTCATGTCGGCCATCTCCTTGACGTCGGCACCGGCGGCAAACACCCGCTCACCGCCGTAAAGGACGACTGCGGCCACGTCCGCGCGGGTGTCCGCCTCCTTGGCAGCGTCGATCAACTCACGTTGCACTTGGGCATCCAAGGCATTCATCTTCGGGCGATCGAGACGAATCGTCCCGACGCCGCCATCTACCTCAAGGCGCACGAACTCTCCCATGCGGGCGAGACTACTCACGGCATGCCCAGCGCCGTTGTGCATGTCCGACTGGTTTGGCCGGTGACCGCGACATGGAGCTTCACGACGCGGGTGTGAAATCTGTAACACGTTCTAGATATGGGGTCCCCCGGCTCGTTACCCCTCGGTAGGATTGCCGGACGTCGACCGAGTGGGCCACGGTCGAACCGAAGGGAGACCCCCACAGATGGGTCAGTTGAATATCGCGCTGCTGTCCTACCGCAGCAATCCGCACGTCGGTGGACAGGGCATTTACCTTCGGCACCTGTCGCGCGAACTCACGGCGCTCGGGCACCGCGTCGAGGTGTTCTCCGGACAGCCGTACCCCGATCTCGATCCGGGCGTGCGCCTCACCAAGGTGCCCAGCATGGATCTGTATGCCGAGCCAACGCCGTTCCGCAACCCGCGGCCCAGCGAGTTCCGCGACCGCATCGATGTCGAAGAGTGGGCACGGATGCGCACCGGTGCTTTCCCGGAGCCGCTGACGTTCGCCCGCCGTGTCGTGAAGCTGCTGCGGCCACGGGCCAGCGAATTCGACATCGTGCACGACAACCAGACGCTGGCGCCCCCGATGCTCGAGATTGAGAAGTTCGGACTGCCGCTCATCACCACGCTCCATCACCCGATCTCGTTCGACCGCCGCATTGAACTCATTGCGGCCAAGGGTGGCGGCTGGCGCGGTTTCAAGAAGCGTTTCGGCCTGCGGCGTTGGTACTCCTTCGTTCGGATGCAGGCCAAGGTGGCCCAGCAACTGCCGGTCGTCATCACCCCTTCGGAAAGCTCGCGCCGCGACGTCGCCACCGAGTTCGGCGTCGACCTCACCAAGACGAAGAGCATCCTTCTCGGAGTTGACGACAACTTCGTCCCACCGACCACACCCCGCGTGCCCGGCCGGATCATTGCCATGGCCAGCGCCGACGCTCCGATGAAGGGCATCGCGACGCTGCTCGAGGCATTCGCGAAGCTCCGCACCGAGCGTGAAATTGAGCTCGTCCTGGTGACCAAGCCGGCCCGCGGCGGTCGCACCGAGAAACTGATCGACCAGCTGGCCATCGGCGATTCCGTCCGGTTCGTCTCGGGCATCAGCGATGCCGAACTCGTCGATCTCATGGGGTCGGCCGAGTTGGCGTGCGTGCCGTCGCTGTACGAGGGGTTCTCGTTGCCCACCGCAGAACTGATGGCGTGCAGCACGCCGCTCGTGGCGTCACGTGCCGGCGCGATCCCGGAGGTAACCGGGCCGTCCGGCGAGGCTGCGACGCTCGTCGAGCCGGGCGACGTCAACCAACTGGCCGCCGCCATCGCCGACCTGCTCGACGACCCGGCCAAGCGGGCATCCTACGGCGCCGCCGGCCGGGCCCGCGTCGAACAACTCTTCAGTTGGCGCGCCGTCGCCAAACAGATGGTCGTCGCCTACGAGGACGCCATCGCCGCATATCGGAAGGAACACGATGCTGACCGTCGACTTTGATCGCCTGGGGCTCAACCCCGGCGAGCGGATCCTCGACATGGGTGCGGGCGCCGGCCGCCACGCGTTCGAGGCCTACCGCCGCGGCGGTGACGTCATCGCCCTCGACCAGGACGCCGACGAGCTGTCGAACGTACGCGAGTTGTTCCGCGCCATGAAGGACGCAGGCGAGGTGCCTGAGGGCGCCGAAGCCGACGTAAAGGAGGGCGATGCGCTCGCACTGCCCTTCGCCGATGGCGAGTTCGACCGCATCGTCGCGGCAGAGGTGCTCGAGCACATCCCGGCCGACATCCAGGCCATCCACGAACTGGTGCGCGTGCTGCGCCCGGGTGGGACGTTGGCCGTCTCGGTTCCACGCTGGTTCCCCGAGATCATCAACTGGAAGCTGTCGGCGGACTATCACAACGCGCCCGGCGGCCACATCCGCATCTACACCGACGCCGAGCTGATCGACAAGGTCACTAAGGCAGGCATGGCGTTCGACGGACAGGACTACGCCCACGGTCTGCACACCCCGTACTGGTGGATCAAGTGCGCGGTCGGCGTCAACAACGACAAGCACCCGTTGGTGAAGGCCTACCACCAGGTGCTGGTGTGGGAGATCGTCAAGCAGCCCAAGGTCCTGCAGTGGGCGAGCGCGGCGCTGGATCCAGTGATCGGCAAGAGCCTGGTCCTCTACTTCCACAAGCCGGCCGCATGACCCTGCCGTCCGTACCCGGCGTTCTGTCGGCAGCCGACGTTCGCGCGACGGCTGCCGCGATCGTCGCCGTCCAAGAACCCTCGGGCGCGATCCCGTGGTCGCCGGGCGAGCACGTCGACATCTGGAACCATGTCGAGGCCGCGATGGCCCTGCTGATCGGCGGCGAGGTCGAGGCAGCTGAGCGCGCCCTCGATTGGGTACCGACGATGCAGCGGCCCGACGGCTCGTGGCCGATGAAGATCGTCAACGGCGAGGTCGACGACGCACGCGGCGAGACCAACTGCAGCGCCTACTTCGCTGTCGGGCTCTGGCACCACTGGCTCATCCGACAGGACCGCGGGCTCCTTGAGCGGCACTGGGACAGCGTTCGGCGCGGCCTCAACTGGGTCGTCTCGCTGCAGGTGCCGTTCGGCGGCATCCAGTGGACCCCGGTCGATGAGTTCTGCCTGCTGACCGCCTCGTCCTCGGTCTACCAGTCACTGCGCGCCGGCGTTGCGCTGGCCGAACTGCTCGGAGACCCGCAACCGGAATGGGAGCTAGCTGCCGGTCGCCTCGGCCACGCCGTGCGCCACCACCAGGACCTGTTCGCTGACAAGTCGCGGTTCTCGATGGACTGGTACTACCCGGTCTTGGGTGGAGCCGTGCGTGGCGGTGCCGGGCTCGACCTGCTTGCCCCACGGTGGTCCGACTTCGTCACGCCCGGCTACGGAGTGCGTTGCGTCGACGACAATCCCTGGGTCACCGGTGCCGAGACATGCGAGCTGGCCATGGCGCTTGACGCGCTCGACGATCACGCGCGAGCCCGCGAGGTGTACGCCGACATGCAGCGCATGCGGCACGCGTCCGGCGCCTATTGGACTGGCGTCGTGTACGGCGATCCTGAGAAGGGCGACGTCTTCTGGCCGGTCGAGCAGACGACGTACACGGCGGCAGCCGTCATCCTGGCGACTGACGCTCTCGGAAGCACCTTTGGCACGGCCACGCCGGGCGCCGGGATCATGCGGGGCGATTCGCTGCCGGCCGTTCCGGAACTGTCAGTCGACTGCGACTGCCTGGTGCCCAGCCGTCGGTAACTCGGCGCAGCACACGCATCGAGCCCAGCACCTCCACCTCGTCGAAAAGCCCCGATTTCAGCGCGGGCAGATAGATCTCCTCGTATGGCGGACGGCCGCCGTCGGCCGGGTCTGGGAACACGTCGTGGATGACCAGGGCTCCCCCGGGTGCGACCCACGGCGTCCAGCATCGGTAGTCGGTACGTGCCGGCTCGACCCCGTGGCCACCGTCGATGAACAGCAGGCTCAACGGCGTCTGCCACCACCGCGCGACCGTCGCCGAAGCGCCGACGATGGCAACCACCCAGTCCTCCAGGCCTGCCCGCGCGATGTTCTTGCGGAACATGCCGAGCGTGTCCATGAGCCCGAACTCAGGATCGACGGTGGAGGTGTCGTGGTGCTCCCAGCCCGCTTGGTTTTCCTCAGAGCCCCGGTGGTGGTCGACGGTGAACACGGTCCCGCCCACCTGCGCGGCGGCCGAACCCAGGTAGATGGCCGACTTGCCGGCATAGGTCCCCACCTCGAGCGCGGGTCCCTGCGGCAGCTGTTCCAACGCCCACCGGTGCAGCAACGCGCCCTCGTCGGGCGGCATGAATCCCTTGACATCGACGAGTGCAGCCTCCATCGCGTTCCGATGGGCGATCTGCTCAGGCGACTCCACACCTCAACACTAGGGTGGACGCATGACGGCCGTGCACCCGCTGACGTCTGGTGACCTGACCCTCGAGCCGACTGGGGGAGACTCCGATCCCTCCGGTTGGGGCTTCGATGGCTGGGCGGTCGTCGTCGATGGCGAACGACGCGGCTCAGTGGCTCTGCGTCGGGAGTCCCGAACGACCGCATCCCTGCGGTGGAAGGTCGCCGACGCCGATGGCGCACCCGACATGGGCATGGCGATCCGCATCCTTCAGCTGACGTTGGCGCACGCCTTCGACGACCTCGGCTTCCAGCGGGTGGAGGCTCGGATTCCGGTCGATGACCTCACCGACGTCCGGGCAGCCTCCATCTGCGGCCTGCGCCGCGAGGGCATCCTCCGCGGTGCCGCTGGCGATGTCGACCGGGCTCTGTTGGCGCGCCTCGTCGACGACCCGCCCGCCAACAGCCGCGAAGGGTTCATCGCCCTGCTCAACGCCGGCCTACCGACGAAGCGCATCATCGCCCAAGGGCTGCTACGCGACGCCGACGGCCGCATCCTGCTGTGCCGCCTGACCTACAAGCCGGAGTGGGACCTGCCCGGAGGCGTCGTCGAAGTCGGCGAGGCTCCAGCCGACGGGCTGGTGCGCGAGTTGCAGGAAGAGCTGGGCATCACCGTCAGCGTGAACGGCCTCATCACCGTGAACTGGCTTCCGGCCTGGCGTGGATGGGACGATGCGTGCGTCATGCTCTTCGATCTCGGCGTGGCCGATGCCTCCGTCATCGACACGATGCGCCTGCAACCTACGGAGATCGCCGGTGTCGAATGGTGCGACGAGGAGACCATCGCCATCCATGCCGCGGCCGCGGCGCGCGAGCTGTTGGACGCGGTGCGGGCTGGCGACATCGCGCCCTATCGCGAGTCCGGAGTTTGATCAGCCGGCACCCAGGTCGATGTGGGTTCGGCCGGTCGGCAACGGCGCCGGCGTCGGCGTCGGCGTCGGCTGTCCCGCCGCAGCCGTTTGATTCGGGATTGGGAACGGGTCGATCTGCGCGAGAGAATCGGAGCCCGGCGCTGGAATCGGCGACAGGGCAGCCTGCGCACTACCGCCAATGACGCCGCCGTAGTGACCGAGTGCGCGCGGCTTGCCGTTGCTTCCCCCCGGCAGGTAAAGCAGCACCTGGCGGTAGTAACGCAACTTCCCCGACCCGGAGATGCCGTCAGCCAAGAAGGCCTGCTCCGGGGATCCGTCAGGCCAGGACACCTTGATGCCGGGCTCGACGGTGTAGGTGTCCAGCTGAAGCAGCGTCATCCACACCAGCGCTCCCCCGTCGTCGGCCCGCAGTGCGTGTTCTACCCGCTCGGCCGCCCACGTCTGCGTGACGCGGACACCCTCCAAACGGTTCGCCTGATCGAAGGCGGCCCGCCGCTTCTTGATGAAGTCGTCCCGTTCGACCGCCGAGGATCCCGACATGCTGGCCAGCGCCTTGGCGTACGCCGCCGCGGCCCGCTGCGGCGACATGGACATGCCCTTGCCGTTGCTGGCCGCGACCGGAATGACGTGTCCGTCGTCGTGGCGCAGCCCGGGAAGCTCAGTCGCCGGCAACGTCTGCGGCGCAGCGACCAGCAGCCACGGGTCTACCGGTGTGAGCCGCTCGAAGATCTGGACCACGTTGACCCGCGACGCCGGGTCGAATGCCGTCACCATGAACCACAGCGGGTACTGCGTGAACTTCGGGGTTTCGATCGACGCCACCTGCAGTTGGCGCTCATCTTCGGGTTGCGTGCGGGACAGCCGTTGCGCCACGTCGAACGAGCCGTTGTCGATGGCCAGCACTGGGCCGCTTTCGACGATGGACAGTGGCTTGGGATCGAGCAGGCTGATGGCCGTGTTGCGGACCTCGCGGTAGCGGTCGAGGATCTCCGCAACGTCCGCCGGATTGGCGGACTGCTCGAGCGCCACGTCGGTGCGTGGCTGCGGGATGGCGCCGCAGCCGGACAGCGCCCCGGCGGCCAAGACGGCCAGGGCGACAAGGCCGACGGCCCGCACCGCGCGGCTCATGATTCGTCCTCGTACAACTCGAACTCGTGGAGTTCGTCCTTCGTCACCTCGTGCTCGACGCCGTGCTCGTCGACCCAGAAATACGTTCTCGGCTCTGGGTCGGGTTCTGGCTCCCCCGCCACGATGTGCTCGACCTCGTGGACCACTTCGTACTGCGCGGCCTCCTCGGCCGAAATCTCATGCTCGACGCCGTGCTCGTCGACATAGACGTAGACCTCGTGGACTTCCTCGTCCGCACCTCGAGTCACCCGACCTTGGCGCGGCAGGATCACGGTCGGGCTCTCGTCACCGCTCCACGATTCGTCGGCGTCATCGTCGCCTTCGGACTCCCACAGGTACTCGCCACGGCGAGCCAGCAGCCCGGCCCACGCAAGGCCACCACCGGCGAGCAACAAGCCCAGCCCCTTGAGGAAGGCGCCCTGCACTCCGTACGCAATCGTGACCTTCAGGCCGCGCAGGTTCGACGAACCGACCGACAGGACGGCGACCGAAACGGTCTCGTCTGGCAAGCGGGTCTTGATGGCCGCGCCTCCGAGGCCAGCCGCACGGGCCCGCCACCAGTCGACGGCTGTGGGCGCGCCGGGCAAGGCGTCCCGGCCGGCCGCCTGCCGCGTGCGCACCTTCCACGGGGTCTCGAACGACGTGACCTCCAGCCGCTTGACCCCCTTCAGATACGCCTGAATGTCGACGCTGTTGGCCACGCCCACGAAGACCGGCTTGTTGGCCGGGACCTCGGCGAGGATCTCGACCTCGACGTTCTTCCATGAGAGCACCGTCGGGGCGGTGACCACGGCCACGCCCTGGGCATCGACGGCGTGCGGCCCGCTGGTGAAGCGGCCGTCCGGCCCGAGAATCGCCATGAGCGCCAGTCCAAGGACAGCCACGACCGCACCGAGGGCCAGCACAGCCGTGCCGATCGCCTTGTTGTACATGTCGTCGCTTCTCTCGATACCTGGGTCTCGACGCTAGAACAAGCGTGAGGCCAGAGCGCGACGCGCCTGGGCAACCCGCGGGTCAGCGGCTCCGACCACGGTGAAGAGCTCAACCAGACGAGCCCGGACACGTTCACGGTCATCGCCCGACAGGCGTCCGACCAGCTCGATCAGCCGTCCGAAGGCGTCGTCGACATGGCCACCGCTGACGTCGAGGTCGGCGATGAGGAATTGCGCGTCGATGTCGTCGGGCCGCTCGGCGGCTGCGGCGCGAGCCTCATTGAGGTCGGCGCCGCGGGTGCGCGCGATGAGTCGAACGCCGGCTAGTCGTTCGGTGATCTCGTCGTCGCCCGGGTGCTGGGCCTGGAGCCGTTCGTACTCGGCGATGGCGGCGTCGATGTCGCCGTTGCCGAGTGCTTCGTCGGCTGCCGCGAACCGTGGATCGGGCGCGTCGTCCACCTCATCCTCGGCTGCTGTGGCATCCGCGGCACCGACGGGCTCGGCGCGCCCGGTCACGCCGTTCTGGACGGCGGCGGTGACCAGCTGGTCAAAATACTGGCGGATCTCGTCCTCGCCCACCGTGCCTTGGAAGAGCGGTACTGGTTGGCCACTGAGGATGGCGACGGCGAGCGGAACCGCCTGCGCGCCGAGCGCCTGCGCGATCGTCGGATTCGCATCGACGTCGACCCGAGCGAGGGCCAGCCGTCCTTCGTACCCGTCGACAACGGACCCGAGGACGTCGTTTAACGCCTCGCTCTGTGGTGATCGCGGCGACCAGAGATGCAGTACGACGATGTAACGCATCGACGCCTGCAGGACATCGGTCTGGAAGTTCTGATCGGTGACGTCGAACGCCCACCGGCCGCTACCAACCGACGTTCCGTCGGCCGCCGGCTCGGCCAATCCGGACAAGTCGACGGCACCTGGTCGGGAGAAACTCATTGCTCCATCCTATGAGCGCCGGCGTAACCGCCTAGGAGTGGTCGAGCAGACGGCTGGCGGCAGCGAACGGATCGAGCGAGCCGGCGGCCACCTCGGCAGCGAGTTGCTCGGCCCCAGCGGCGTACTCCCCCAGGCGACGCTGCACGGACGCGAGCGCCAGCGCCTCGATCTCCCGGCGTGCGCGCCCGACCCGTCGGCGCATCAATTCTCCCGAATCGGTGAGGTGAACGAAGTGGTTCTGGATCTCGTCAACGACCTCGTCGGTTCCTTCGCCCTTGGTGGCGACGGTCAGGACAATCGGCGGTGTCCAGTCACGCTCGTCAGCACGCATGCCGATCATCGTTCGCAGTTCGCGCCGCGTGGCCGTGGCGCCATCCCGGTCAGCCTTGTTGATGACGAAGATGTCGCCGATCTCGAGGATCCCCGCCTTCGCCGCCTGAATGCCGTCGCCCATGCCGGGCGCCAACAACACCAGGGTCGTGTCGGCGATCCCAGCGATCTCGACCTCCGACTGCCCCACCCCGACCGTCTCGACCAGGATCACGTCACAGCCGGCGGCATCGAGAACGCGCAGCGCCTGCGGTGCAGCCCCAGCCAGCCCGCCGAGATGACCCCGGCTCGCCATGGATCGGATGAAGACGTCGGGGTCGGTGTCGTGTTCCGACATTCGGATCCGGTCACCCAGCAGCGCCCCACCCGAAAACGGGGACGAAGGGTCAATGGCCAGCACGGCGACGCGCTTGCCCCGCCGACGCAGACCAGCGACGAGCTCTGAGGTCGACGTCGACTTGCCAACGCCCGGCGACCCGGTGAGACCAACGATGTGCGCGTGTCCGGTGTGCGGAGCCAGCGCAGCGCTGACCTCAGGCAACGCCGGCGAGTCGTCCTCGACCAGCGAAATCAGCCGCGCGACGGCCGCAGCCTGTCCCTGCTGCGCCCGCGCGACAAGGTCAGAGACGTCGATCGCGCGGGCCATGCAGGCAGTGTCTCAGGCTCAGGCTTTGGGAACCCGGACGATCAGGGCGTCGCCCTGGCCGCCGCCGCCACACAGCGCAGCCGCACCGATGCCGCCACCGCGGCGCTTGAGCTCGTTGGCCAGGTGCAGCACGACGCGGGTGCCGGACATGCCGACCGGGTGACCCAGCGCGATCGCTCCGCCGTTGACGTTGACGATGTCGTCGGAGATGCCGAGCTGACGCGCCGACGCGATGCCCACGGCCGCGAAGGCCTCGTTGAACTCGACCAGGTCGAGGTCGGCGGCAGTGATGCCCTCCTTCTCGAGCGCCTTGGCCGTGGCGTTGGCCGGCTGCAGTTGCAACGACGAGTCCGGGCCGGCCACTTGGCCGTGCGCACCGATCTCGGCGAGCCATTCGAGGCCGAGCGACTCGGCCTTCTCCTTGCTCATGACGACAACCGCAGCAGCACCGTCCGAGATCTGCGAGGCCGAACCGGCGGTGATGGTGCCGTCCTTGGCAACCGGGCGCAGGCCAGAGAGCGTCTCGACCGTCGTGTCGCCACGGACGCCCTCGTCTTCGCTGACGACGACGTCGCCGCGGCGGGACGCGATGGTGACGGGCACGATCTCGTCGTCGAAGACGCCGTTCTTCTGCGCCTCAGCAGCCAACTGGTGCGAGCGAGCCGCGAACGCGTCCTGCTCCTCGCGGGTGAAGTTGTCCTTGGCGGCGTTGCAGGCATCGGTCAGGTTGATCATGGCCTGCTTGGTGGCCTGGTCGTAGAGCGCGTCGTGGGCCATCGAGTCGACGAGCGTGGTGTCGCCGTACTTGTAGCCCTCGCGCGACTTCGGCAGCAGGTGCGGAGCGTTTGTCATCGATTCCATACCGCCGGCAACGATGATCTCGGCTTCGCCAGCGGTGACCAGTGTGGAGGCAAGCGCGATGGCATTCAGGCCGGACAGACACACCTTGTTGATGGTGATGGTCGGGACGTTCATCGGGATGCCGCCCGCGATACTCGCCGACCGCGCCGGGTTCTGGCCCGCACCGGCCAGAATGACCTGGCCCATGATCACGTAGTCGACCTGATCGCCGGTGACGCCGGCCTTCTCCAGCGCGCCCTTGATGGCGATTCCGCCGAGATCGGCGGCCGACAGGCTGGTGAGGCCGCCGAGCAGGCGGCCGATCGGAGTGCGGGCTCCGGCGACGATGACGTTGGTCATGGGGTACTCCTTGCAAAACGTGGGATCGGGTCAACCCTACTCGGGCGTTCCGGCTGCTGACAGCCAGTGTAAGACAAATCACGTCCGATCGGTCGCAAACATCGGACGCTAGTGTTTTCCCCATGCCAGACGTACTCGTGCCCGACCATCTGCTGCTCGCGATCGACCATGTCGGCATTGCCGTACCCGACCTCGACGACGCACTTGAGTTCTACGCCACGACCTTCGGCCTTCATTCGGTCCATGAAGAGGTGAACGACGAACAGGGCGTTCGCGAGGCCATGCTGGCCGTGGGTGACTCCGGCTCCTGCATCCAACTGCTCGCTCCTCTGAGCGACGAGTCGACCATCGCCAAGTTCCTCGCCCGCAACGGCCAGGGCATCCAGCAGCTCGCCTACCGGGTCGCCGACATCGACGCCGTCTCAGCCACGCTGCGCGAACGCGGCGTGCGCCTGCTCTACGACGCTCCCAAGAACGGCACGGCAGGCAGCCGCGTCAACTTCGTCCATCCCAAGGACGCCGGCGGCGTGCTGGTCGAGCTCGTGGAGCCGGGCTCAGGACACTAGGGCGCGATTCGGTAGGTCCGCGCCGCGACGTCGCGCAACAGTCGGTTCGGGTCCGCATCGGCGCCGAGCACGTCAAGCAGGACGGCCACGGACGCCGGAATCGTCACCGTCGCCTTGTCCATCGGGAAGTTGGACGCCCACATTGTCCGGTCGGCGCCGAACACATCGTGCAGATGCCGGATGAGTGGACTCCATTGGTCGGCAAGGAGCGCCACCGCCTCGAGCCCGCGCTGTTTGCGCGGCATAACACCCGCGAGCGGCATGCCGAGCCCTGAGTGTTTGGCGACGACGTTCGGGAACTCGGCCAGCGCGGCGACGTCGTCGCGCCAGCGGTCGAGCATCGTAGAACGCTCCGCGTCCGTGCGCGCCGTGTGCTGGCCCCGGGGACCGAACAGGCCCACCGGAGTGCCGTAGTGGTCGAGCACGAAGGTGGTCTCCGGGTACTCGCGGACCAACCCGACCGCATCCGGCAGCTGGTGCCCGTAACACCACAGCTCGAAGCTGAGACCGCGCTCTGCGATGGCGGCGAAGCCCTTGATGTAGGCCGGATCGCGCCACAAGCCGGGCGCGTCGGTGAAATCAGCGGACGCCGGGGTCGGGGTGATGGGCCGCCTTGGATCGGACGCCCCGCACGAGCGGCGACGCGGCCAGGTGGGCGTCGAGCACTGTCGCCGACGTCGGGCCACCGTGGGTCCGCCGCCACGATGATCGCGCCCAGATCAGGCGCGCCGTCGCGCCCGAACGGCAGGGTGGCGAGCCATTCCGTCTCGCCCACCGAATCCAGCGGCGTTCTCTGCCGGCCACTCGGCCTCGATGTGGACGACCGTCCGGACCGGCACGGACGCAGCGTCACCGTGGTAGGTGTCCGGCAGGTAGGGCTTGAGGATGTGGTGCGGATGCCCGACGAACTCCCGATCGACTTTCGACGCGATGGCCCCCATGAACCGAGGGATCCGCGGCAGGGCACGAACCAGCCGGGCTTCCTTGGACTGGACGCGCTCGGTCGTGAGCGGGTCCCACTGGTGGATGTGCGGGTCGATGATGCCGTCGGGCCAGGACGCGAGCATGACCGCAGTCTCCCAGCACCCGGGCCCCAGTGCCGGACCGCTGTGCCGGACCACCTTGCGTCCGGAAAGTTACTTTCGCGTACGATCGATCGGATCTCACACCACCCCCCGGGAGGCCCTTGTGACCATCGAGACCATCCGTGACGCCATCCTCGCCGACGGCACCACTGCTGACGACTTCGCAGGACTTGACCTGCCCGAGTCGTATCGCGCCGTCACCGTCCACAAGGACGAGGTCGACATGTTCGAGGGCATCGCGTCGAGGGACAAGGATCCGCGCAAGTCCCTGCACATCGACGAGGTCGCGCTGCCCGAGATCGGCCCGGGCGAAGCATTCGTCGCCGTCATGGCCTCGGCCATCAACTACAACACCGTCTGGACCTCGATCTTCGAGCCGGTCTCGACGTTCGGTTTCCTCGAGCGCTACGGCCGTGAGTCCGAGTACGGCAAGCGGCATGACCTGCCGTACCACGTCGTCGGCTCCGACCTGTCCGGCGTCGTGCTCAAGACCGGACCCGGCGTGACCAAGTGGAAGGCCGGCGACCGCGTCGTTGCGCACTGCCTGTCGGTCGAGCTGGAAGCTCCCGACGGCCACAACGACACGATGCTTGACCCGTCCCAGCGCATCTGGGGCTTCGAGACGAACTTCGGCGGTCTCGCCGACATCGCGATGGTCAAGGCCAACCAGCTGATGCCCAAGCCCGAACACCTGACGTGGGAAGAGGCGGCATCGCCGGGCCTCGTGAACTGCACCGCCTACCGCCAGCTCGTCTCCGCCAACGCCGGCAACATGAAGCAGGGCGACAACATCCTGATCTGGGGCGCGTCGGGCGGCCTCGGCGGCTTCGCAACGCAGTACGCGCTCAACGGCGGCGCCAACCCGGTTTGCGTCGTCTCCAACGAGGAGAAGGCCAAGATCGTCCGCAGTATGGGTGTCGACAAGGTGATCAACCGTTCCGAGATGGACTTCAAGTTCTGGAACGAGGAGGGCACCCAGCAGAACCCGAAGGAATGGCTGCGTCTCGGCAAGGCCATTCGCGAGCTCACCGGCGGCGAAGACATCGACATCGTCTTCGAACACCCCGGCCGTGAAACCTTCGGCGCCTCGGTGTTCGTCACCCGCAAGGGCGGCACCATCACCACCTGCGCGTCTACCTCGGGCTACATGCACGAATACGACAACCGCTACCTGTGGATGAACCTCAAGCGGATCATCTCGTCGCACTTCGCGAACTACCGCGAGTCGTGGGAGGCCAACCGCCTCATCGCACAGGGCAAGATCCATCCGACGCTGTCACGGACCTACCGGCTTGAGGACACCGGCCAGGCCGCGCTCGACGTGCACCATAACAAGCACCAGGGCAAGGTCGGCGTACTCGCGCTGGCCCCGGAAGAGGGCCTTGGCGTGCGCAACGAGGAGTTCCGCGCGCAGCATCTGGACGCAATTAGCCGGTTCCGAGGTATCTGATTCGTTCGGCCCCTGAACTGCAGTTTTTGGGGTCACACACCGCAGGTATGGTGGTCCCCGAACCTTCAGCATCGAGACAAACGGGGAGCCCCGATGGCCGACGAGTCCGGACAATCCATCTTTGACGCCGCGAAGGGCACGTCGCCGTTCCCATTGGCCCGTCGCGGCGGGTACGACCCAAACGCCGTCCACGCCTGGGCACGGAACCAGGAAGCCGAACTGGCGCGTGCCGGCGATCAGATCGCCGAGCTTCGCTCGGAGCGCTCCACGCTCGCATCACAGATCGCCGATCTCACCGAGCAGATCGAGTCGGTCGGACGCCCGAGCTATGCCGCACTCGGCGGTCACGCCGCGCAGCTGCTGAAGCTGTCCGAGCAGGAGGCCACGGACGTTCGCACCCGAGCCAAGCGCGAAGCAGCCGATCTGGTCGCCCACGCCGATGAAGAGGCCACCGCCACCCGTGCGGCCGCCACGCGTGAGGCCGACGAACTACGGGCCAACACGCTCGCCGACATCGAGGCGCAGCGAAAGGCCCTCGCCGACGAAACTGCCGCTACCAAGGCCGATATCAATGCACACGTCGAAGACGCGCGCGCGCAGGCCGAGCGTGAGGCCACCCAAATCAAGCTGGCTGCCGAGCAGGAGGCCACGGCGCTGCGTCAGGGAGCGCAGCGTGAGGTCGAGCAGGCCCAGGCCTCGGCCGACCGCGAGGTCACCGAGGCCCGGCGCACCCTCGCCGTCGAGAAGGAGCGCCTCGCCCGCGAGGCCACCGACGCCCACGCCGCCGCCACCGACCAGACCGCCAAGCTCGTCGCCGATGCCGAGGCCCGCGCCGCGGCCGCAGACGACCGAGCCCGTGAGGCGCAGGCTCAGGCCGCGTCAGCCCGCGACGCTGCCGGCGCCGATGCAGCCCGCATCGTCGAAGAGGCTCAGTCCCAGGCCGAGGCCATCGTCGCCCAGGCCAAGTCGGAGGCCGAGCATGTACGCGCGACGGCATCCACCGACCTCGAGCGTCAGACCCGGAGCCTGCGGGGCGAGGTCGAAGACCTCCAGGACCGCCGGGCTGCCATCCTCGCCCAGCTCGGGCAGATCCGCGACATCGTCGGTGGAGTGGCCAGCGACGTCGACGAGTCGGACGACCTGGATGAGCCGGACGACGACGAAGGTGATGAAGACGCCGACGTCGAGGAAGCCGTCGTCGAGGAATCAGCGCCTGTTGAGGAAGTTGCGGAACTCGAGGAGTTCGAGGATTCCGAAGACGACCTCGACGCCGAGGCCGCGAAACTCGTCGACTTCGAGGACCTCGACCCCCGCTCGCGCAAGTGACTACTGCTCAGCGAGGGACGTCTTTGAAGACCGCGGTCGTCTGGTCGCGGTAGGCAGACGGATCAGCCCGATCCATCGGGCCGTCCCAGGTCGTCGGCAGGGGCAGCGGAATGCTTGGCGCGAGCCGCGCGACGATTTCGTCGAGCACCCGCTCGGTGTCGCCGACCCACAGGTGTTTGGCACCCTCGACGGCGATGACCTCGGCTTGCGGGATCGCGGCGAAGCGCTCCCGAGCTGCCGGCGGTTGGAGGTAGTCGTCGAACTCGGGGATGAGTGCCACGACCGGCTTGTCCGAGGCCGCCCAGGCCGCCAGATGTTCCGGCTCGGCGTGCCGAAGCGGCGGCGAGAGCAGGATCGCGCCTTCAATGGCCGGATCGAGTCCGTGCATCAGAGTGAGGTCGGTGCCGAACGACCAGCCGACCAGCCAAATGTTCGGCAGGTCGCTGAACTCGGCGTACTCGATGGCGGCGGCGACGTCGAACCGCTCCCCCACCGCTCCGTCGAACGCCCCCTCGCTGGCGCCCTGGACGCTGGACGTCCCACGGGTATTGAACCGTACGACCGCGATGCCAGCGAGCGCCGGCAACCGATACGACGCTTTCCGGAAGAGGTGGCTGTCCATCATCCCGCCGTGCGTCGGCAGCGGATGCAGGCAGATCATCGTCGCAACCGGATCGCCGTGGGGTGGCAGCGCCAGTTCGCCGACAAGCTTGAGCCCATCCGCCGTCTCCAGCGTGATCGGCTGGCGCCTCGCCGGGAGGACGGAGTTCCCGCGGATGACTTCGGACATCAGCTACCCATCCCTAGTTACGCCGTTCCCAACAGGCCGTGTGCCAGTGCCGTCGCTCGTCTAGAGCATCCTTGCTCAACAGCGCCTTCTCCACCGGCCACACGACGACATGGGGCGTGGCCATCGGGATCGAGCGGCTACAGCCGGGACAGGTGTACGCCTTGGTCGACGCGGCCCCGGTGATCGGCCGGACGTGCCACTGCCCGTCGTACTTGTCGACGACCCGTGCGTTGTCGAACAGCCGGGTGGCCGGCTTCCGAGGCACGCGCCGTCGAGGCATCGACTCAGTAGGTGTGGAAGCCCTGCTTGGTCTTGCGACCGAGCTTGCCTTCCTCCACCAACTTGACCAACGTCGGCGCAGGCTGCCAACCGGCATGACCAAACGTGTCGACGAGCGTTCGCTGGATGGCCAGCGAGACGTCGTTGCCGACCACGTCGAGGAGCTCGAACGGCCCCATCGGGAGCTGCGTCCCCTTGAGTGCGGTGTCGATCTCCTCAAGCGAACCGCCGCCGGCCTCGTTCAGCTTGATCGCGTCGTTGAGGTACGGGAAAAGCAGGCAGTTGACGATGAAGCCGGCGCGGTCGCCGCAGGAAACCGGATGCTTGCCGATACTGAGGCTGAGCGCCTTGGCCGTCTCAGCCACGTCAGGCTTGGTCGACTCGGCCGAGACAACCTCGACCAGCTTCATGACCGGCGCCGGGTTGAAGAAATGGATGCCCACGACGTCGCCCGAGCGGCTCGTCACGGCGGCCAGGTCGCCGATCGAGAGCGAGGAGGTTGTCGTGGCAAGGATCGCGCCGGGCTTGGCGATGCGATCGAGGTCGGTGAACAGCTCCTTCTTGATGTCCATGTCCTCTGCAATCGCCTCGACGATCACGTCTGCGTCGGCGAGAGCCTCGCGCTCGGTCGAGCCAGTGAGTCTCCCGAGCACGCTGGACTTGCCGTCCTCGTCGAGCTTGCCGCGTTCGATGGCGCGATCGAGGTTCTTGGTGATGTAGCCGAGGACGCCGTCGAGCTTGTCCTGCGAGCGACCGACGTAGACGACGTCGTAGCCGGCCTGCGCGAAGACCTGGACGATGCCGGAGGCCATGGTGCCGGTGCCGACGACGCCAACCTTCGTGACGTTGTGGCGCAGCTGCGGGTGGGCCGAGTCGGGCGCCACACCCGCGTCGGCGAGGTTCGACAGCGCCGGAGCGGGCTCGTGCAGTGCGTCACCGGTCTGAGCGTGGAGGGCGTTCAGGCCGTCGATGACCGTCTGCGAGCCCAGTTCGTCGATGAGCGCCAGCGGGCCGACCGGGTAGCCGCAGCCGAAGCGCATGGCCGCATCGATGTCGTCGCGGGTGGCATAGCCGCTGGCCAGCATGGTGGCGGCGTGATTCAGGTACGGGAAAAGGAGGGTGCGAGCAATCTCGGCACCACGATCTTCGGCGGTAATGCGCTCGACGATCTCGGACATGCAGGGGTCTCCTTCACGGGGCAGTCGTGACAGACTATCTCTACTGGTCAGTAGCGATGTGAGGAGACCACGGGTGCGGTTGGTGGTGGCGCGCTGCCAGGTCGACTACAGCGGCCGGCTGTCAGCTCACCTCCCCGTTGCAACGCGCGTGATCATGGTCAAGGCTGACGGCTCGGTGTTGATCCACTCCGACGGCGGCTCCTACAAGCCGCTGAACTGGATGAGCCCGCCCTGCACGCTGCGCGAAGCCGACGAGGACGGGACGCTGGTGTGGACAGTGTCGGCCACGAAGTCCGACGACACACTGCGCATCCGGCTGGACGAGGTCCTGCACGACTCCGCGCACGAGCTCGGCGTCGACCCCGGCCTGCAGAAGGACGGGGTGGAGAAGCATCTCCAGGAGCTGTTGGCCGAGCACGTCGTCGCGCTCGGCGAGGGAGTCTCGCTGGTCCGGCGCGAATACATGACGGCGATCGGCCCGGTCGACCTGCTGTGCCGCGACGCCGCCGGCGCGGTGGCCGTGGAGATCAAGCGACGCGGCGAGATCGACGGCGTCGAGCAACTCACCCGCTATCTCGAGCTGATGAATCGGGACCCGGCCCTGCGACCGGTGCGCGGCATTTTCGCGGCCCAGGAGATCAAGCCGCAGGCTCGCACCTTGGCCGAGGACCGTGGCATCGAATGTGTCGTAGTCGACTACGACACCTTGCGCGGCTTGGACGACCCAAGCCTGCGACTGTTCTAGGTGGAGAGCTTCAGCGCCTTCAGCACCGGCACGATCTGGTTCCACCGACCGATCTCGCAGCCATTCTGTTGGTTGAACGACGCGTTCGCGAGCTCGTCGTCCTCACCGTAGGTGCCACGGATGGTGGCCGTTGCCGGGCCGCCGTAGATCATCGTGCACACCCGGTCCTCCGGAACGGGCTGGAAGACGCGCGGAGCCACGACGTCGAGTGCCGCGCACACGTCCCGCTCGTGGGAGGTGCGGCCTGGGCAGATGAGAACAGCCGACTTCTCCTTGGCCTTCTGATCCTTCACCACCGTGATGGTCAGGTGTGCGGCCCACTGCTCAGGTTCGTCGCCGGCGCCGCAGCCGGCCATCACCAGCGCAAGGCAGGCCAGAGCCAAGCCGGCATGCGAGCGACTCACGCGCGATCCAACTGATTCGCGCGCCGGATCTCGTCCACGATGCGGTTCATCACCTGCGTCATGTCGAAGTCCTTCGGCGTGAACACGGCCGCCACGCCCTGGGCCTCGAGCGCTTCGGCGTCGGACTCTGGGATGATGCCGCCGACGATCACCGGCACCTCGGCCAAGCCGGCGTCCTTGAGCCCCGCGAGCACCTCGGGAACGAGCTCCATATGCGACCCGGACAGGATCGACAGGCCGACACAGTGGACGTCCTCGGCCACGGCGGCCGCGACGATCTGCTCGGGCGTCAGGCGAATGCCCTGATAGATGACCTCAAACCCGGCGTCACGCGCGCGAACGGCGATCTGCTCGGCACCGTTGGAGTGCCCGTCCAGCCCCGGCTTGCCGACCAGTAGCCGCAGCCGCGTGCCGAGCTCCTTGCCGGTACCGGCGACGCGGTCACGGACCGCGGTCAAGGCCGCACCTGCGTCGGCAACACCGACGGCACCACTGACGCCGGTCGGTGCCCGATACTCCCCGAAAACCTCACGCAGCGCACCGGCCCACTCTCCCACGGTCGCGCCGGCCCGCACCGCCTGCAGCGTCGCGTCCATCAGGTTCGCGTCCGTCTTGGCCTCGGCGCGGAGCCGGTCGAGCGCCTCCTCCACAGCACCCTGGTCGCGCTGGGCACGCCATTCCTCGATGTCGGCGATAGCCGCAGCTTCTGCCTCAGGGTCGGCCGTTTGAATTGAGGCATCCGAGCCGGCAGTCAAGGGAGACTCCTCCGTCTCGGTGTAGACGTTGACGCCGACAACCTTCAGATCGCCGTTCTCGATCCGGGCCCGACGCTCGGAGTGCGACGCAACAAGCTCGCCCTTCATGTAGCCCGACTCGACCGCGGCGACAGCGCCGCCCATGGCCTGCACCCGATCGACCTCAGCCTTGGCGCCCGCCACCAACTCGGCGACCTTGGCCGCGATGACGTGCGAGCCGTCGAAGATGTCCTCGTACTCCAGCAGGTCGGACTCGAACGCCAACACCTGCTGCAACCGCAGCGACCACTGCTGGTCCCACGGACGGGGCAGGCCGAGCGCCTCGTTCCATGCCGGCAGCTGGATGGCGCGGGCACGAGCGTTCTTGCTCAGCGAGACGCCCAGCATCTCCAGGACGATGCGCTGGATGTTGTTCTCAGGCTGGGCCTCGGTGAGACCGAGCGAGTTGACCTGCACGCCGTAGCGCAGGCGGCGCATCTTGGGGTCCTCGACGCCGTAGCGCTCGCGCGTGATCTCGTCCCAAAGTTGGCTGAACGCCCGCATCTTGCAGGTTTCCTCGATGAACCGGACGCCTGCGTTGACGAAGAACGAGATGCGGCCGACGACCTGCTCGAAGTCCTTCTCCTCAACCTGGCCGGAGGCTTTGACCGAGTCGAGCACTGCGATGGCCGTGCACAGCGCGTAGGCGAGCTCCTGCGTCGGCGTCGCGCCGGCTTCCTGCAGGTGGTAGCTGCAGATATTCAGCGGGTTCCACTTGGGGATCTCGTGGACGGTGTACGCGATCATGTCCGTCGTCAGCCGCATCGAGGCCTCCGGCGGGAACACGTACGTGCCGCGGGAGAGGTACTCCTTGATGATGTCGTTCTGCGTGGTCCCCGACAGGCTGTCCGGATGGGCGCCCTGCTCCTCGGCCGCGACCTGGTACATGGCCAGCAGCCACATCGCGGTCGCGTTGATCGTCATCGAGGTGTTCATCTCGTCCAGTGGGATGTCCTGGAACAGCCGCCGCATCGCGCCGACGTGGGGAATCGGGACGCCCACCTTGCCGACCTCGCCCCGCGACAGTACGTGGTCGGGGTCGTAGCCGGTCTGCGTCGGCAGGTCGAAGGCGACCGAGAGGCCGGTCTGGCCCTTCGCGAGATTGCGTCGATACAGGGCATTGGACTCCGCTGCGGAGCTGTGACCTGCGTAGGTACGCATCACCCAAGGCTTGTCTGGCATACCTGCAAGCGTATCGCCCCCCAGATACCCTCGGAGCATGGTGAACCTCACCCGGATCTACACGCGGACCGGCGACGACGGCTCAACGAATCTCGGCGACCTGAGTAAGACATCGAAGCTCGACCTGCGCCTGGGAGCGTATGCAGACGTCGACGAGGCCAACAGCCAGATCGGGGTGGCCCTCGCGACTGGCGAACTCGACGATGACGTCGTCGCCGTGCTGACGCATATTCAGAATGACCTGTTCGACGTCGGAGCCGACCTGTCCTGCCCGGTTGTCGAGAACCCGGAATACCCGCAACTTCGGGTCGAACCGGACTACATCGACCGCCTTGAGGGCTGGTGCGACCAATACAACGAGCCACTGGAGAAGCTGCGGTCGTTCATCCTGCCTGGCGGGACGCCGGCCGCGGCCCAGCTGCACGTCGCCCGGACCGTCGTGCGCCGTGCCGAGCGATCGGCGTGGGCCGCGATCGAGGTGCACCGCGACACGATGAACGTCCTCACCGCGAAATACCTCAACCGGCTCAGCGACCTGCTGTTCATCCTCGCCAGGTACGCGAATCGCGCAGAGGGCGACATCCTCTGGGTCCCCGGCGGCGAGCGCTAGCGAGCCTGCCCAATCCAGTACGGCGGCGAGCGCTAGCGAGCCTGCCCAATCCAGTACGGCGGCGAGCAGAGCTCCGGGGACCGCCAAGCCCGCCACACGAGCTGCGGTGACCAAGGCCGGGGCGTCGGACCGACTGGGGTCGACCGCATTCTGACCGCCGACGTAGACAGTGGTTGCTCCGGGCGGAACGATCGCATACGGGCGCTCAGGTCGCTGAACCCTCAGACCACGTTGTTGACGCCGCGGCCCGGCGGAGACGACTCCAACCAGGCCAGCAGTCCAGTCAGTGCGCTCGGGCTCATGGCGAGCTGCTGCACGCCGGACAAATGCTGGATCCGGACGATGACGTCGCCGTCATCCAAGGCGAAAGCCTCGCTGCCATCGGGATCACGGCGTTCGAGGATCTCCAGGTCGCCGCGAAAGAACCGGTAGCGCGGCCACCAGGCAAAGGAGAACGTCCGGTACCAGTCAAGCGACTCTGGCCCGTACGACCCGACGCCGATCACCCAGCCGGCCGGTTGGGAGCCGGCGTGTCGACAGATGCTCAGGTCGAACGTCCCGCTGCGACGCGCAACCAGGCGACGCCGTACGACGAGCAGACTCACCAACCCGGTGGCCAGAACGACCACAAGGGCAAGCGAGTCCAGCAGCCAGATCCACAGCGGCAATCCGTGAACTCCCTACCGAATCACTTCCCAGTGCAATTACTCTGCGGCGCGCACCTTGGCGTCGGCAAACTGCCACGCCAGGGAGTCCGGAGTTGCCGCCTCACGCTCGGCCTTTGCGGCCTCCGCGTCGATCTCGTCGGCCAGCACGGCCTCCTCGGACAGGATCGAAACCCGGTCGTTGGCGATCGACAGGAACCCGTCCTCGACGGCCGCCTTGACCTTCGCGCCGTCGACGGTCGTGATCTCGACGACCGACGGCTTGATCACCGACAGCACCGGGGTGTGGCCCGGCAGCGCGCCGAGTTCGCCCTCAGCCGTGCGGGCGACGACGAACGACGCTTCGCCCGACCATACGATGCGCTCGGCCGCAACCAACTCGACCTGCAGCGAGCTCATTGCCCGAGGCTCTTCTGGATCTCGGCCCACTTGCGGTCGACGTCGTCCAGACCGCCGCACATGAAGAAGGCCTGCTCGGCCACGTGGTCGTAGTCACCGTCACAGATCTTGGTGAAGCCGTCGATGGTCTCGTCGATCGAAACCGTCGAACCTTCGATGCCGGTGAACTGCTTGGCGACGTAAGTGTTCTGCGACAGGAACCGCTGGATACGACGCGCCCGGGAGACGATCGTCTTGTCCTCTTCGGACAGCTCATCGACGCCGAGGATGGCAATGATGTCCTGAAGTTCCTTGTTGCGCTGCAGGATGCCCTTGACCCGGTTGGCGCAGTTGTAGTGCTCGGCGCTGATGTACCGCGGGTCGAGGATGCGCGACGTTGACGTCAGCGGATCCACGGCCGGGTAGATGCCCAGCGACGCGATTTCACGCGAGAGCTCGGTCGTGGCGTCCAGGTGCGCGAACGTCGTCGCCGGGGCCGGGTCGGTGTAGTCGTCGGCCGGGACGTAGATCGCCTGGAGCGACGTGATCGAGTGACCGCGGGTCGACGTGATGCGCTCCTGCAGGACGCCCATCTCGTCGGCCAGCGTCGGCTGGTAGCCGACGGCCGACGGCATGCGGCCGAGCAGCGTGGACACCTCGGAGCCGGCCTGCGTGAACCGGAAGATGTTGTCGATGAACAGCAGCACGTCCTGCTTCTGCACATCGCGGAAGTACTCGGCCATGGTCAGGGCCGACAGGGCAACGCGCAGACGCGCTCCCGGCGGCTCGTCCATCTGGCCGAACACCAAGGCCACCTTGTCGATGACGCCGGCCTCTTCCATTTCGGCGATGAGGTCGTTGCCCTCACGAGTGCGCTCACCGACTCCGGCGAACACCGACACACCACTGTGGTCCTTGGCGACGCGCGCGATCATCTCTTGGATGAGGACGGTCTTGCCGACGCCGGCACCGCCGAACAGGCCGATCTTGCCGCCCAAGACGTACGGCGTCAGCAGGTCGATGACCTTGATGCCGGTCTGGAACATCTCGGTCTTGGCCTCAAGCTGATCGAAGGCCGGCGCTTTGCCGTGGATGCCACGGGTCTCGCCGACCTCGAAGGTCTCGCCCTCGGGCAGGTTCATGACCTGGCCGGTCGTGTTGAACACTCGTCCCAGCGTCTGGTCGCCGACGGGAACCATGATCGGTCCGCCCGTGTCGGTGACGGTCGAGCCGCGGACGACGCCGTCGGTCGGACGCAGGCTGATCGCGCGGACCATGCCGTCGCCGATGTGCTGCGCGACCTCGAGAGTCAGCGTCTCCTTGGTGCCGGCGACTTCGGTGTCGACCAGCAGAGCGTTGTAGATCTCCGGCATCGAGTCACTGGGGAACTCGACGTCGAGCACCGGTCCGATGACGCGGGCGACGCGTCCAGTGTTGGTTTCGGTTGCAGTGGCAGTCATTGATTCTCACTCACTCTTGCTGGTTGGTCAGTCGGCGGCGGTCAGGTCGGCGAGGGCGTTGGCGCCGCCGACAATTTCGCTGATCTCTTGGGTGATGCCAGCCTGGCGGGCCTGGTTGGCGATCCGGGTGTACTTCTCGATGAGGTCCTGCGCGTTGTCCGTCGCGGACTTCATGGCCTTCTGGCGAGCGGCCAGTTCTGACGCCGCCGCCTGCAGCATGCAGAAGTAGATGCGGCTGTTGACGTACTTCGGCAGCAACGCGTCCAGCACGTCGGACTCGTCCGGCTCGAACTCGTAGAGTGGCAGCAGATCCGTCTCGGCAGGAGCTTCCTCTTCCTCAACGACCTCCAGCGGCAGCAGCCGGATGACGTCCGGCTCCTGTGTCAGCATGGACCGGAACCGAGTGAAGACGATGTGCAGCTCGTCCACGTCCTCGATTCCCGCCGCTGTCGCCGCGCCTTCGCGTGACTCGTCGAACGAGTCGGTCAGGATGTCGCCGATTTCCTTGGCGTCGGAGAATTGTGGCTTGTCGGAGAACCCGGTCCAGGACTTGACGAACTCGCGCCCGCGGAACTTGAAGTACGACTCAGCCTTGCGCCCGGAGAGGTAATAGTCGATCTCCTTGCCCTCGGCGTGAAGCTTCTCGGCCAGGCGCTCGGCTTCCTTGAGCACGTTCGACGAGTAGGCGCCCGCGAGACCACGGTCACTGGAGATGATGAGCACCGCTGCCCGCGTCGGGTTCTCCTTTTCCGTGGTGAGGGGGTGGTCGACATTGGAGAACGTCGCCACCGCCGAGACCGCACGGGTGAGTTCACGCGCGTACGGCTCGGCAGCCGCCGCGTGCTGCTGGGCCTTGATGATGCGCGAGGCAGCGATGAGCTCCATGGCGCGCGTGATCTTTTTCATCGACTGCGTCGACTTGATCTTCGCGCGATATTCGCGGAGGGAAACGGCCATCAGTCAGAACCTCAGGAGCGCTTCTGCTTGACGATCTTTTCCTGCTCGACGTCCTCGTCGGCAAGTGCCTCGAACTCCTCGTGGCCGGCCTTGATGCGCTCGCCATCGCTGGTCTCGAACCGGTTGAGGAAATCCTCATAGGCCGCATCCAGAGTCGTCTCGCTCGCTTCCTCGAACTTGCCCGAGTCACGAATCGCGTCCAAGACGTCAGCGTGGCTGAACTTGACGTACTCGAGGAACTCACGCTCGAAACGGTTGACGTCCTGGACCGGAACCGGGTCGAACTTGCCGGTCGTGGCAGCCCAAATGGAAACGACCTGATTCTCCACGGGGTACGGGTCGTACTGCGGCTGCTTGAAGACCTCCATGAGGCGCTGGCCACGGGCCAACTGCGCCTTGGACGCCGCGTCAAGATCGGAGGCGAACATCGCGAAGGCCTCCATGGCGCGGTACTGCGCGAGTTCGACCTTGAGTGAACCGGTGACTTCCTTCATCGACTTGGTCATCGCGGCACCCCCGACGCGCGACACCGAGATGCCGACGTCGACTGCGGGGCGCTGGTTGGCGTTGAACAGGTCGGACTGCAGGAAGATCTGGCCGTCCGTGATGGAGATGACGTTGGTCGGGATGTACGCCGAGACGTCGTTGGCCTTCGTCTCGACGATCGGCAGGCCGGTCATCGAGCCCGCACCGAGGTCGTCACTGAGCTTGGCGCAGCGTTCGAGCAGACGGCTGTGCAAGTAGAAGACATCGCCGGGGTATGCCTCGCGGCCCGGCGGGCGGCGCAGCAGCAGCGAAACGGCGCGGTAGGCCTCGGCCTGCTTCGACAGGTCGTCGAAGATGATCAGAACGTGCTTGCCCTGGTACATCCAGTGCTGGCCGATGGCCGAGCCGGTGTACGGGGCGAGGAACTTGAAGCCGGCCGAGTCCGAGGCCGGAGCGGCGACGATCGTCGTGTACTCCAGCGCGCCGGCTTCCTCGAGCGAGCCGCGGACGGCGGCGATCGTCGAACCCTTTTGGCCGATGCCGACGTAGATGCAGCGCACCTGCTTGGTCGGGTCGCCCGAGGCCCAGAAGTCCTTCTGGTTGATGATCGTGTCGATCGCGATTGCGGTCTTGCCGGTCTGGCGGTCGCCGATGATCAGCTGCCGCTGGCCGCGGCCGATCGGGGTCAGCGAGTCGATTGCCTTGAGGCCGGTGAGCATCGGTTCGCTCACGCTCTGGCGCTGGACCACGGTGGGTGCCTGGAGCTCGAGCGCGCGACGGCCGTCAATGCCGTCGATTTCACCCAGTCCGTCGATGGGGTTGCCCAGCGGGTCGACGACGCGCCCGAGGTAGCCATCGCCGACCGGCACGGACAGGACCTCGCCGGTGCGACGCACCGTCTGGCCCTCTTCGATACCGGAGAAGTCACCCAGGATGACCACGCCGATGTCGCGGGTGTCGAGGTTCAGGGCGAGGCCGAGGGTGCCGTCTTCGAACTCAAGGAGCTCGTTGGCCATGGCCGACGGCAGGCCCTCGACGTGGGCGATGCCGTCGCCGGCGTCGGAAACCCTGCCGACTTCCTCCACCGAGGCAGCGCTCGGCTTGTAGTCAGCGACGAACTTCTGCAGCGCGTCCCTGATCTCGTCCGGGCGAATCGTCAGCTCGGTCATGTGTCCTGCCTTCTTCTGTCTGTCTTCGGAATGTCTGGGGTTAGCCGGCTAGTTGCCGGCGGGCGTCTTCGATCCGGCCGGCAATCGTGCCATCGATGACGTCGTCACCGATGGCAACGTTGATGCCGCCGATGATCGTCGGGTCGACGATCGTGTTGAGGTGCACTTCCTCGCCGTACTTGGCCGAAAGCGCGGAGGCGAGTCGCTCGAGTTCGGCGTCGCTGAGTGCCGTCGCGCTTCGGACTTCGGCCAGGGTGCGGCTGCGGCGAGCCGCAACCTGATCGGCGAAGCGCGAGAGCACCGCGTCGAATGACCCCGTCCGGCCGGCAGCCGCCTGCCGGAGCAGCGCCAACGTGGCCGCTGCGACTTTGCCGCCGAAAATCGTGTCGACCAGAGCGGCCTTGCGATCAGCCGGAATGGTGCGGTCGCTGAGAGTAGCCCGCAACTCGCGCTCAGCATCGATGAGGCCTTGGGCCTCGAACAGCTCGGTCTCGACGGCGTCGAGCGAGCCGGCGCGGTCAGCCGCCGCGACATGGGCGGCCAAGCCAGCCACTTCGACAGCGTCGGTCAGGGCACGTCCGCCCGTCCAGCGACCACGCGCGGCCACATCGACGATGGCTGACGTCTCGGCGCTCACCTTGCCATCGAGCAGCGACGACGCCACCCCGGAACGTGCGTCCGCCTCGGTCGACGGATCGGTGAGGATGCGGCGCACGGCCGGCGTCGCATCGAACGCGGCGGCGACTGAGAACAGCTCGTCACCCACGCGGGAAAGATCGCCCTCGGTGTCCTCCACGACCTGGAGGACCGCCGCGAGCGACGTTGCCGATACACCCCTGACCTGACTCGACATCAGTTGCTGTTCTCCAAGTCCGCGATGAACCGGTCGACGGTGCGCTTCTGCCGGTCGTCGTCGTCCAGCGATTCACCCACGATGCGGCCAGCCAGCGAGGTGGCGATGGTGCCCACCTCCGCCTTCAGCTGGGCCAGCGTCTGGGCCCGCTCGACCTCGATCTGGGCGTGCGCATTGGCGGTGACCCGATCGGCCTCCACCTGGGCCTGCTCCTTCTGCTGCGCAATGATCTGGGCACCCTGCTCACGCGCCTCGTCGCGGATGCGCGAAGCCTCCGCACGAGCTGCGGCGAGTTCGGCTTGGTGGGCCTCCTGCGAGGCCTGCGCCTCGGCCTTGGCCTTGGCGGCCTCCTCGAACTGCGCCTTGATCGCCGCCTGCCGGTCGGTCATCGCCTTGTTGATCGGCGGAATGACCCACTTGGCCAGGATGAAGACCAGCAGGGCGAAGATGCCCAGCTCGACCAGGAACGTCGCGTTCGGAAGGAGGAAGTTCGGGGCCTCCTCGCCGCCCTCTGCCGCCGCGATGAGCCCAGTGCTGAACACTGGGATCACGAGCTCAGGACGAAGACGAACAGGGCCATGAACGCGAGGTTGATGAAGTACATCGCCTCACACAAACCGACCGTGAGGAAGAAGATCGTCATGAGGCGACCCTGCGCCTCGGGCTGACGAGCAACACCCTGGATGGTCGAGCTGCCAGCCAAGCCGTCGCCGATGGCCGCGCCGACGGCGCCGCCGCCCAACGCGATGCCGCCGCCGATGAAGGCACCAGCAGTCTTGAGGGCCTCGTCACTGATCATGTATTCCGCTGCCATGTCTCTCCTTGGCTTTTCGTCGGACGTCCCGACGAACGATTGGGGGTATGAAGTTTTGGGTCGAACGTCAGGCGGGCTGGAGCACGCCTTCCTTTGCCTCGCTGGATTCGTGCTCGTCGCGGACCGCGTCGTCCTCGTCATCGTGAGCACCGCCGTCGTGAGCCTCGTCGTGTCCGCCATGGCCCGAGGCCGCCATCCCGAAGTACAGGATGGTCAGCAGCGCGAAGATGAACGCCTGGATGAGTCCGATGAACATGTCGAACAGCTGCCAGATGATCGACGGTAGCCACTGTACGTAGAACGGCATCTGGCCGATCAGCGCGAGCATGATGCCGCCGGCGAAGATGTTGCCGAAGAGTCGCAGCGCCAGCGTGAACGGCTTGATGAGCTCTTCGAGAATCGTCAGCGGCGCCATGACCGGGTACGGCTTGAGGTAGCCCTTGAGGTACTCGCCGATGCCGTGATGCTTGACCGCGAAGATGTGCACGCCGACGACCACCAGCAGAGCCATTGCATAGGTCAGGTTGGTGTCGGCGTTGGCCGGCACCAGGAAGTGGTGGGTCGGGAGGAAGTGAATCCAGTTCGCGATGAGAATGAAGATGAACAGCGCGAACGCCAGTGGGACGACGAACGGGTGCAGACGGCCCAGGTTGGCCTCGACGGTCTCGTTGACCCAGGACATCAGGGCTTTCGAGCGCCAGCTGCAGCTTGCCCGGGTTTTCCGCCGAAACCTTCGCAACGCACGAGGAAGCCGAGCAACAGAACGACGACGGCGGAGATCACTGTGGCGATGATGGTGTCGGAGTTGAACACCAACGACCCGTAGTGCCAGGTCGGGTGGCTCCCGATGTTATCCAGTTCGCTCGCGGCGACCATCATGAGTTGCGCACCTCTCTCAGGAGCGGGATTGCCGTCAGAGTGAGAGCAATCAGGTGGAAGATGGCCAGCCCGAAGAGGACGAAAATGCCGCCCTTGTCGAAGAAGGCGGCGGTGCAGTGCGAAGGCGGCCAGCGAAATGACGCCCAGCCGGATGAGCGAGCTGCGCGCGTACGCGTTGCGGGTGACCGCGTCTTCCGCGGCTATGGCCTTCTGGATGGCGAATTCGGTCATCACATGGTTGACCAGACCGAGAAAGACGCCAGCGGCGAACATTCCCCCGGATTGCCACTCACCCATCGGGCCGGCAACCCAGAGGCCCCCGGCTATCAGTACGGCGGCAAGGATTGCGGCGCGTCGCTGGTTGATGACGGCGCGACCCACCGAGGCCGGATGAGCCGGCACGTGTGGGGCGTCCTTCGGGACGTCAACGTCGTTCACGCGTCACCGCCCCTGAGGTAAACGCGGACGCGAAGCCAGAACCCGATGCCGGCCGCGACGATGCCGAAGGCCGTGCCGACGAGCACGCCTGACGGCGAGGAGCCGAGACGCGCATCGAGCGAACAAACCGATCGCGACGCCGACCACGATGCAACCGACGAGCATGCCGCCCAAGCCAAGGAGGTCACGGATGCCCGGACCCTCACTGGAGGGCGCACCACTCGCCGCATGCTCAACGTCATCGTCAGTCACCGGTCAGCAGGCGATATCGGTCGTCATAGGGGCGGCCGTCCTCAGTGCAATTTCTCTGGGCGATTTCTTGGGGCGAATTCCGTGGGAGTCTGCCGTGCACGCTGCAGAAATCGAAGATTTCCGCGACGTTTCGGGGTGGTCGAAAAGTATCACGGCACCCGCGGGCATCTCACACCCGGGCCACCCGATGCGAGATGGGCTGTGCGCGTGGCTACTGTGCCGACTATCGGGCCGGCCACCAGCGCGGGACAAGGAACAGGAAGACGGCGGTCAGCACCGCAAGGACGGCCACCGCGACGATGGACAGCCACCCGCTGATGAGGCTCAGGGCAACCGTGCCGAACGCCACCAGCGCCGCCACCGAGTACATGCTGAGGACCGCATTGCGGTGCGTGTGGCCGATCTCGAGGAGCCGGTGATGCAGGTGCAGCTTGTCCGGGCTGAACGGCGAACGGCCGGAGCGGGTGCGCCGAACCACCGCGAGCAACAGGTCGGCGAACGGCACCATGAGCATGGCGACCGGCAGAATCAGCGGCAGCAGCGAGGCAAGCAGGTTCGCCTGACCACCGAAGATGCCCTCCGAGATGTTCCTCGCCGGGAACTGCCCCGTGAGAGTGATGGACGAACAGGCGAGGACGAACCCGACGAGCATCGACCCGGAATCGCCGATGAACATGCGGGCCGGGAAGAAGTTGTGCGGCAGGATGCCGATGCAGACGCCGGCCAGCGCGACGCTGAGCATCGCGCCGGCGATGGCCCGCGACTCGCCGTTCTCGACGGCCAACAGGAACGCATAGATGAAGAACGCCACCGCGCCGATGGCCACCATGCCGGCAGCGAGACCGTCGAGCCCGTCGACGAAGTTGACCGCATTCGCCGTCCCCACGATCAACAGCACGGTGAAGATGGCCGACTGCACCACGTCGAGACCGAACACGCCGCCCGGCAGCGGGAGGTAGACGAACCGCACCCCCAACGCAACGACGAGCACTCCGGCGAAGACCTGACCGGCCAGCTTGCTCAGTGCGTCGAGCTCGAACAGGTCGTCGATCACGCCGACCAGACAGATCGCCGACCCGCCGATCAGGACCGCCCGGGCATCGCCGAAGACCGAATCCTCAGACCGGGACAGGAACGGCAGGTGGGTGGCGGTGAGGTATCCCGCCCAGAGGCCAGCGAGCATTGCGATTCCGCCGAAGTACGGTGTCGGCCGCGCGTGGACGTCGCGGTCCCGCACCCGGGCGACGGCACCGAAGTGCTCGGCCAGCATGCGGGCGATGGACGCGAAGAGATACGTCACGCCGAGCGCGATGCCGAAGACCACCATGTACTCGCGCACGGCGTTCAACCACCTGCCTCGATCGTGTTGTTGAAACGGTGGAGGACGTCGAGGCCGATCGGTCCGTCACGAAGAATCCGCGGCGCGGCCGCGGTGACGTCGAGGATCGTGGACGCCACGCCGCCCGGGCTGGTGCCGGCGTCCAGATAGACCGCGACGGCGTCGCCGAGCATGCGTTCGGCATCCTCGATCGTCGTGGCCGCGGGTTCGCCGGTCAGGTTGGCGCTGCTGACGGCCAACGGTCCGGTGGCCTTCAACACGGCCAGCGCCACGTCATCGTTCGGTACGCGGACGGCCACCGTGCCACGGGTCTCGCCGAGGTCCCAGTTGAGCGAGGGTTGCTCACGGCAGATGACAGTCAGCGGGCCGGGCCACAGCTCGGCCGTCATCGCGCGCAGCCACGTCGGCACCTCGACCGCAAGTGCCTCGAGCGTGGCGGGTGCTCCGATGAGTACCGGCGGCGGCATCTCGCGTCCGCGGCCCTTGGCGGTCACCAGGCGTTGGACCGCGTCGCCAGAAAACGCGTCAGCGGCCAGGCCATAGACGGTGTCGGTCGGCAGGACGACGAGGTCGCCGGCGGCGATCGCGGCGGTCGCGGCATCGATGCCAGCAGCGCGGTCGGCAGGGTTGGAGCAGTCGAACCTCATCAGCGTCAGCCTAGGGCGCGACCGAGTAGACGATGTACGCAAGCACCAGGAACTGCGACGTGCGTCCGATCCCCACCATCAGCAGGAAGAGCCACAGGGGCTGGCGGGAGGCGGCGGCGAGAACCGTCACCACCGCGAGCGGCGGCACACCGGTCGAGGACGAAACGAGCACCGTCGCCGAGCCGAGGTACCGATGACTGAGCAGGGCGAGAAGTCGGTCACCCCACCGCCGCAGCGTCTTCGTGAGCACGTGGTTGGCGCTCGTGCCGGTCAGCCGGCCGCCTGACCTTGAGCCTGGTTGAGCCATGCCGAACCGCTTGGAAGACGATCGCCTTGCCGACGACGGTGCCCGCCGCGAGGCTGAGGACGGCGAACACCAGTTCCGGGTGCGGGACGAAGGCGCCCATGCCGACGATGTAGAGCTCGGCGTTGAGGATGACCGGGAGGACACCGGAGCCGACGCCGAACGCGAAGGCTGCGGCGTAAAGCGCGAGTTCGCCCAGCGCCCCACTCACGTCGCCCATCCAACCGCGCCGCGCCACGAGGGGCTCGGCCGCCACGCCGAACCGGTAAATGGAACACGTTGTAGCGTTTACACCTCAACCGATCCTTAGGAGCAGCTCCCGATGGCCCTTTTGTCCAACCCGGCAGGCATCCTCAACCGCGCTGACAAGGTGCTGGGCAACGTTGACGTCGTCCTCGCCCGCGTCGACGGCACCCTGAGCTCGGTCGACACCACCCTGGCCTCGGTGGACGGCACGCTCACGTCGGTCGATGGGACGCTGAGCACGGTTTCGACCACCCTGACCGAAACCAAGTCGACCCTGGACGAAACCAAGACAACGTTGGGAAACGTCGAGGAACTGCTGGCGTCGCTCGAGTCGAAGTTGGATCTGCTCGATCAGGTTCCCGGCCATCGTCGAGAAGCTCGACGCCATCCACGCGGCCGTCAAGAAGTAACGGCGCGCGCGGGAAGATCGATCTCGACGAGATCCATCGGATAGGGCGGAGCGCCCGTTCCGCTCACCTGCACGTGGCCCCACGGGTCGTACTCGGCCAGCCGAAGTACCGCGGGCGTTCGATCGGCGATCACCAGGCTGCCGGTCGTCGCGCCGGCGTCCTTGACTGCTGCGACGGCAGCGGATCGCTCGATCCGGCCGTACCAGTGGAAGAGTCCGTCGAGCGGCTCAAGATGCCCGTCGACGTGGACCGTCACCTCGATCGCCTGATCTGTCGACGACGAGGGTCGCTTTGCCGTCGTATCCGGTGTCCCTCCTCAGGGGGCGACCACGCCATTCCCCGCGGATGCCGGCGTTGGCGGCGTCTCACGGCAGGAATCCGTTGCGGCGCCACAGGTAACGACTGACGCGACTCATCAATCCGTTCTCCTCCAGGAACGCGGCGAGCGGCGCGAACCCGATCACGGCCGCTTCGTTGTAGTACGGATTGTCCCGCATCTCGCGGACGGCACGCTTCGGCGTCGAGGCCAGCGCGGTGGTAGATGCCCGCGTGAGTGAGCGAGCGCCGGAGGACCGGCCCGCCGAGTCCGTTCAGGTTGGACGACGAGGAACCGTTCGAGCCGGGACGCGTTCTGCATCCGGTGGACGACTCCCTCGCGAGCGAACTTGATGTGCCTGGCTTCCTCGGTGACGTGGATCCGCATGAGTTGGGCGACGATCGGCTGGAGCTCGGGGTCAGCCATGTTTCGCCGCTGCTGGGCGTCGAAGATCTCTTCGCCGATGAGGGCGCCGACCCACAGCAGCGACCCGCGCAGGAAGAACGGCAAAACGGCAGTGAGGAACCGGTCGACGCGGCCCATGCGGTACGACCGCGCCCCCACCCGCTCGATGACCTTGCCGAACATCGTCATGTGCCGGCACTCGTCGCCCATCTCGGTCAACACGTAGTGCGCAGAACGGGCTCGTCGGGTCTTCCCGCAGGAGCTGCAGCAGCAGGGCGCGGTTGAGGATGTTCTCGAACCACACGCCCACCGACAGCACGTTCGCGAGCTCCTCGCGCGACAGTGCGATCCGCTGCTCCTCGGTGAGTTCGTCCCAGTAGGACGTCCCGTACAGCGAGAGCACCTCCTTCGGCAGGAAGTACGCTGCCCTCGACCAACGGCGCGTCCCAGTCGATCGCGACGATCGGCTCGTAGGAGCGGCGCACCGAGCCGCCGATCAGGCGGGTGGCGACGACGTCGGGCGCCAGGCTGGTCCGTTCTGCGGTGACGGTCATGCCGCGGGTCCTCTCGACAGCTGCTGCAAGATGTTTACACATTCATATCACTTCGTCAATGACTCTGTCGAGCATCGTACGATGTGTGCATGTCGATCGTGTCGCTCCGCTTCGCCCGGGCCCGGCCGACCCGGACGCCGCTGAGCGCATCCGCGAGCGCATCCTCGATGCGGCGACCGAGTGCCTGCTGGCCGAGGGACTCGACGCCCGGCTGCACGCGATGATCGCCGAACGCGCCGGCATCTCGCGGCCCACGGTCTACAAGTACGTGGGCGACCAACCGCCATCGTCAACGCCATCCTGGAGCGCGAACTCGACCGTTCTTCGGCGCCGTTGTCCCGATCATGCGCCGCAGCGACGATCTCGAGGCGCACCTGATCGACGCGATCGTCTTCGTCGTCGACTACGCCCGGAGCCACGTCCTGCTGCAGAAGGCGCTCCGTCGACCATCCCGAACTGATCCTTCCCGTGCTGACGACGGAAGCCGACCCACTGATCGATCGCGTCGTCGACCTCTTCGCGGACCAACTCGGACGGGCGCTCGAGCAGACGGCACCGACCCCGCTCACCCCCCGCGAGGCTGCCGAGTGGAGCTACCGGATCGTCGTCTCGCTGATCACGACCCCGACCGCCGCGCTCGACCGGCCGGAACGCGGCAGCTACGTCGAGAGCCTCACCGGTCCGATCCTGGCCGGACATCGCCTCGCGATCGGCGAGTCGTCACGTCAGAAGCGCGGCGCTGACCACTCCCGTCAGGGCTTGCGCGCCGTGACGGTTGCGGGCGGTACGTACCGGCGCCAGATCGACGTTGTCGCGCACATCGCGCCAGGCGTGACCGTCCGCGAGGAGAACACCGCCGGTGCGCTGTCTCCCTGCGCGTCCGCATGCTCGATGCCGACGACTCCGCCCGACTTGAGCAGTCGCCAAGCCGTCGTCTCGATCGCCGCGAATCGCGTCCAGACCGTCATCGCCGGACCACAGGGCGAGGCGCCGGGTCGTGGTCGCGCGCCTCGGCGCGACGCTCTCCCACGCGTCCAGCGGGATGTACGGCGGGTTCGCGACGACGACGTCGACGGTGCCGTCGAGATCGGCGAAAGGCGTCGGCCGCATCGCCGAGCCGTAGATCGACGCCGGTTCCCGACAGGTTGCGCAGGGCCCAGCCATGGGCGACCTTCGTCCAGCTCGACTGCGTGAACCGTGGCGGGCGGAACCTCGTGCGACCAGCGACAGCGCAATCGCGCCTGACCCGGTACAGAGGTCGACGACGACGGGTGCGCCCCGACGCTGTTCGCGCGGCATCGATCGCCCACCCGGCCAAGAGCTCGGTTTCTGGACGCGGGACGAAGACACCGGGGCCGACCTCGAGGTCGACGTATCGGAATCCGGCCCGTCCGGTCAGGTGCTGCAGCGGGACACGGGTCGCACGCGCGTCGACCATGCGCTGGAAGACCGCCAGCTGTTCCGGCTGGGGGCACCACCCTGGACGCGCAGCGTCCTTGGGGGACGGCCGAGCGGTCAGTGCGACCAATGCTCGCGGCATACCCATGACGTGGCTGAGCAGGATCTCGGCATCGTTGCGCGCCGACTCCACTCCCCCGGCCTCCAGCGTCGCGACCGCCTCATCGAGGAGTTGCTTCGGGTTCACTGATCGACGTTCGACAGGCGCTCGTCCATATCCGCGTCGACAAGCGAGGCGATGATGTCGTCGAGCGCGCCGTCCATCACCTGGTCGAGGTTGTAGGCCTTGAAACCGGTGCGATGGTCGGAGATGCGGTTCTCCGGGAAGTTGTACGTGCGGACGCGCTCGGACCGGTCGACCGTACGGACCTGAGACCGTCGGGCGTCGGACGCCTCGGCATCGGCGGCTGCCTGAGCCGCCTCGAGCATGCGTGACCGCAGGATCCGCATCGCCTGCTCCTTGTTCTGGAGCTGGCTCTTCTCGTTCTGACAGCTGACGACGATGCCAGTCGGCAGGTGGGTGATCCGCACGGCCGAGTCGGTCGTGTTGACGCTCTGCCCGCCGGGACCGGACGAACGGAACACGTCGATGCGCAGATCGTTCGGGTCGATGTCGACGTCGACGTCCTCGGCCTCGGGCAGGACGAGCACGCCGGCTGCCGACGTGTGGATGCGTCCCTGCGACTCGGTGACCGGCACCCGCTGGACGCGATGGACGCCGCCCTCGAACTTCAGCAGTGCGAACGGCGCCTCGCCCGGTTCAGGCGTACCTTTCGCCTTGACGGATACGGTGACCGACTTGAAGCCACCCAGGGCGGACTCGGTCGCGTCGAGGATGTCGACCTTCCAGTTCCGGCGCTCGGCATAGCGGGAGTACATCCGGAGCAGGTCGCCGGCGAACAACGCCGACTCCTCGCCGCCTTCGCCGCCCTTGATCTCGAGGATGACGTCCTTGCCGTCCACCGGGTCGCGCGGAACGAGCAAGTGTTGAAGCCGTTCCTCCAACGCCGGGATGCGCTGCTCCAGACGTGGCGATCTCGTCGACGAAGCTCGGATCGTCCAGCTCGCGCGCGGCGGCGAGGTCGTCGGTGGCCTGCAGCCACTCCTGGTAGGCGCGAACGACCTGGGTCAGCTCGGCGTACCGCTGACCCAGACGCTTTGCCTCGGCCTGATCCGCGTGTACCGCAGGGTCGGCGAGACGCTGCTCCAGTGACGCGTGTTCGGCGACGAGGGACTCGACGGCCTCGAACACGCCTGAGTTACTTCTTGCCGTAGCGCTTCTCGAACTTGGCGACGCGTCCGCCGGTGTCGAGAATCTTCTGCTTGCCCGTATAGAACGGGTGGCAGTTCGAGCACACCTCGGCCTTGATGGTGCCGTCGGTGGCGGTGCTCCGAGTCGTGAACGTGTTGCCACAGGTGCAAGACACCTGGGTGACCACGTACTCGGGGTGGATGTCGCGCTTCATGGGAAGTTCCTCTCTGGGGCGCTGGGTCCGGCCGTCTGCCGGTGAACCAGAGCCAAGGGTCAATTCTGCCAGTCGACTCGCAGTTTCACGAATCGGGGCAAGCGAAATCGGGCGGCGGCCCTACTCGACCGGCAGCAGCTGCTCGATGTCGGCCGCGATGCTGTCGGGCGTCGTGGTGGAGCCATAGCGCTTGACCACCTTGCCGTCGGCATCGATGAGGAACTTGGTGAAGTTCCACTTGATGGCGCCACCGAGGACGCCGCTCTTCTCCGACTTGAGCCACTGGTAGAGCGGGTGGGCGTCCTTGCCGTTGACGTCGATCTTGCTGAACATCGGGAACGTGATGCCGAACTCGCTCTCGCAGAACGCGGAAATCTCGCCCTCGCTCCCCGGCTCCTGATGACCGAACTGGTCACACGGGAAGCCCAGGATGACGAGCCCACGGCTGGAGTACGTGTCGTAGAGCTCCTGCAGCGGCCCGTACTGCGGCGTGAAGCCGCACTGCGAGGCGGTGTTGACGATGAGCAAGACCCTGCCCTGGTAGTCCGTGAGGGCTTGTTCGACGCCACTGATGTCGGTGACCGAGAAGTCGTAGACAGAGGTCATGATCACACCCTATTCCGCAGCCACCTCAGGCATCGTCTTGTTGATCTGGAGCAGGAACTCGGCGTTGGTGTTGGACTTCTTGAGCTTGTCCAGGACGAGCTCGAGACCCTGCGAGCCCTCCAAGCCGGCAAGCAGACGACGCAGCTTCCAGACGATGGCGAGCTCATCCTTGTCGATGAGGAGCTCCTCGCGACGCGTGCTCGACGCCGAGACGTCGATGGCCGGGAAGATGCGCTTGTCGGCGAACTCGCGACGCAAGCGCAGCTCCATGTTGCCCGTGCCCTTGAACTCCTCGAAGATCACTTCGTCCATGCGCGAGCCCGTCTCGACGAGCGCGGTGGCGATGATCGTCAGCGAGCCGCCGTCCTCGATGTTGCGCGCGGCACCGAAGAACTTCTTCGGCGGGTACAGCGCCGAGGAGTCGACGCCGCCGGACAGGATGCGGCCCGACGCCGGCACGGCCAGGTTGTAGGCGCGTCCGAGGCGGGTGATGCCGTCGAGCAGCACGACCACGTCGTGGCCGAGCTCGACCAGGCGCTTGGCCCGCTCGATCGCGAGTTCGGCGACGGTGGTGTGGTCGGTCGCCGGACGGTCGAACGTCGAAGCGATGACCTCGCCCTTGACCGAGCGCTGGAAGTCAGTGACTTCCTCCGGACGTTCGTCGACGAGCACGACCATGAGGTGGACCTCAGGGTTGTTCTCGGTGATGGCGTTGGCGATCTGCTGCATGACCATCGTCTTGCCGGCCTTGGGCGGCGAAACGATGAGGCCACGCTGGCCCTTGCCGATCGGGGCGACTAGGTCGATGACCCGGCCGGTCAAGCCCGCGGCCTGGCCCTCGAGGCGCAGGCGTTCGGTCGCGTAGAGCGGGGTCAGGTTGGCGAACTCGACGCGCTTCTTGGCGTCGTCGATCGTCATGCCGTTGACGGTGTCGACGCGCACCATCGGGTTGAACTTTTCCTTGCGCTCACCTTCGCGCGGCTGGCGAACCTGGCCGACGATCGCGTCGCCCTTGCGCAGACCCCACTTCTTGACCATCGACAGCGAGACGTAGACGTCGCTCTCGCTGGGGATGTAGCCGGTGGTGCGCACGAATGCGTAGTTGTCGAGGATGTCGAGGATGCCGGCGGCCGGGACGAGCACGTCGTCGTCGGTGATCACCGGATCGCCGTCGGAGCCGCGGTTGCCACCCCGGTTGCGGCCGCGGCGATTGCGGCGCCGGCCCGGGCCTTCGTCACCGTCGGCGTCGCCGCCGCGGTTCTGCTGGCCGGGGGCACCTCCCGCTTGCGACGGACGGCCACCGCTCCTGTTGGCGGAGCTCTGGTTGCCGCCTTGCTTGGGCTTCTCGGCCGGGTCGGCGTCGGCCGACTCGTCGGCCTTGGCCGCCTTCGCCGGCTGGTCGCCAGCCGGCTTGGCGTCGCCGCGCGCCGCCTTGATGGCGTCGATCAGCTCGCCCTTGCGCATGCTGGATGCGCCGTCGATCTTGAGCTCGGCGGCGATGTCCTGGAGTTCGGCGAGCACCTTGCCGCCGAGGCCGCCACCGGACTTCTTGGGCGCGGCTTCCGGCGCGGAAGTTGTGGTCGAATCGGCTTCCGGCGCCTGCGCGGGCGCGGTGCTCTCCGGCGAGGGGGATTCGACAGTTTCGGTCGTCTTGTCAGACACGTGGTTCCTTTGCTGAACGATTCCGGCGCCGCAGCGAGACTGCGAACCGGAGTACGTCACATGGTCAGCCCGAATGGGCTGGTTCATCAGAAGTGATGCTGTCGGGGAGAGAGATCTCAACTCCGACGTGTCAACTGTAACAGGTCATCTTGCCGCGCGGATACGCTGACAGTCGCTGCCGGTGCACAACGCGTTCACTACCTGAGCTGGAAGGGCCCACCACGGGGACTTTGCGTACACCACCCGAGCGGTTCGTCGGCCTGCCCGACTACGACTTCGTCGAGAACTACGCCGAGGTCGGGGCCGGGCTCCGGCTCCACTACGTCGACGAGGGGCCCCGCGACGGTGCGAAAGGCATGGGACGCCTTGGGCGGGTGGGACAAGCCGTTCCTGACCCTGTTCGGGAAGCACGACCCGATCCTCGGCAAATTCGATGCACCGCTTCGTGCCCACGTGCCAGGTAGCCAAGGTCAACCACACGCCCGGCTCGACGGGAGCCACTTCGTCCAAGAGGACGCCGGAGTCGAGATCGCGCGCCGCACCCTTGAGTGGATCGGAAGTCAGTGACCCGCGGGTATGTACGACAGGGCCCGTGTCAGCGGGCTTGAACGCCGTTCTCGTCGACGTCGAGTTCGTGGGCCACCCAGCCATCCGGCACCGGCAAGCTCGCGCGCGAACGCCAAGCACAGTGGGGCCAGCGCCCGAGATGACGGCCGCAACGTCCACGGCCCGCAGTTCCTGCACCAGCTCATACGACTGCGGCATCGCTTCGGCGCGGTACGGCTGATGGAGCAGGTCCTCCGTCGCCGCCATCAAGAGCTCGGGACGACCCTGCAGCGCCGCCACCAGCAGTGCGGCACGGCCCGCGTTCGAGGCCGCGTCCGCATGCGGAACGCGGGCCGGCAGCAGTCGTCGCGCCATGTCCGTCGACACCGGGGTAGGCGGGACGAGCACCGTGACCGGCAGCTGTGCGTCCAGCCGCAGCACCTGCGGGCCGGTCGGCTCGGTCCAAGCGATGGTGAATCCGCCATGGATCGCCGCAGCGACGTTGTCGGGATGCCCTTCGAGCTTCGTTGCCAGCACCAGCAGGTCGCGCTCATCCAAGGGCTGACCGACGAGGTGCCCGCCGAGCGCCAGTCCCCCGACGATCGCAGCTGACGACGAGCCGAGCCCGCGGGCATGCGGAATCGCGTTCGTGCAGGTCAGCCGGATGCCGGTTGGCCGGGCGCCGACATGGGCGAACGCGGCCTCCATCGCCCGCACCACGAGATGCTCGGGTCCGCGCGGGACGTCTGTCGGCACCCTCACCCGTGACCTCGATCTCCAGGCCGGACGGGATCTCGGTAGCGATCAGCTCGTCGCGCAGCGTGAGGGCGAGGCCGAAGGCGTCGAATCCGGGGCCGAGGTTCGCGCTGGAGGCCGGGACGTCGACCGCGCTAGCGCGGTTCGCTGGACTCATGCGAGGCCGGCCGCCCGGGCCGCCTCGTGCACGTCCGCGTCGATGACGGAGTCCACGACGGAGTCAATGCCGGACAGCGCGGTCTCGATGTCCTTCAGCCCGTTGCCGGTGACAGTCACTGAGATGGTCATGCCGGGATCGACCTCGCCGGCCTCGGCAGCATGCCACCAAGCCAGCCACGCCGGCAGCCGATGCCGGCTCCACGAAGATGCCGTCGTGCCGAGCGACCGCACGCTGTGCGGCGAGGATCTGCTCGTCGGTCACCGCGTCGATGCGTCCACCCGATTCGTCCCGCGCCGCGATGGCGAGGTCCCACGATGCCGGGTTGCCGATGCGGATGGCGCTGGCGACGGTCTCCGGATTGGCAATCGGATGACCGAGCCACGAGGGGCGCAGCCCCGGCTGCCTGAAAGCCCCACATCCGCGGTGCGGCCCCGGATTCGCCGAACCCCATCCAGTACGCCGCGATGTTGCCGGCGTTGCCGACCGGCATGACGTGCAGGTCCGGCGCCTTGCCGAGCTGGGCGATGATCTCGAACGACGCCGTCTTCTGACCCTGCAGGCGCATCGGGTTGACCGAGTTGACCAACGAAACCGGGTATTCGTCGGCGAGCTCCCGCGCCATCTGCAGGCACTCGTCGAAGCCACCGCGGATCTGGATGATCTCGGCGCCGAACATGACGGCTTGGGCCATCTTGCCGGCCGCGATCCGGCCATGCGGCACGAGCACGATGGGCGTCAGCCCGGCGCGGGCCGCGTAGGCCGCCATCGAGGCGGACGTGTTGCCGGTCGACGCGCAGACGACGGCCTTGGCGCCTTCGCCGGCCGCGTGCGAGATCGCGACCGTCATGCCGCGGTCCTTGAACGAGCCGGTCGGGTTGCTGCCCTCGACCTTCAGGTGGACATCGCCGCCGGTCAGCCCGGACAGCCACGCCGAGTGGACGAGCGGGGTGCCGCCCTCACTCAGCGTGATGACCGGAGCGTCGGCCGCGAGCGGCAGCCGATCACGGAACTCGGTGATGATGCCGCGCCACGGCATCCCACCCGGCCATTGTTCTTGAGACCCCATCACACGCTTCCCGCCAGAATCCTCACAGAGCTGTTCATGCGCCTTCGACCCGCATGACCGACGAGACATCGCGGACGACGTCGAGCTCGCGCAGCGCCGCCACCGTCGCAGCCAGGTTGGCGTCGAGCGCCTCGTGGGTGACGATCACGAGCTGAGCATCCTCGTCGTACCCGTCCTGCCGCACCGTCTTGATGGACACGCCATGGTCAGCGAACACGTGGGCGATCGCGGCGAGCACACCGGTGCGATCGTCGACGTCGATGGCCAGGTGGTAGCTCGTGCGCGTGCGGCCGATGTCGACCACTTCGAGGTCGGCATGGGTCGACTCCCCCGGACCGACGACGCCGCGGACCCGGTTGCGGGCCGCCGAGACGACGTCGCCGAGCACCGCGCTTGCAGTGGGTGAGCCACCGGCGCCCGGGCCGTAGAACATCAGCTCTCCGGCCGACTCGCTCTCGACGAAGACCGCGTTGAAGGCGCCGCGGACGCTGGCCAGCGGGTGAGTGTTCGGGATCATCGCCGGATGAACGCGCACCGAGATCGCCGGGCCGTCTGGGGTGTCGATCTTCTCGCAGATCGCGAGCAGCTTGACCACGCTGTCGATCTCGCCGGCCAGCGTGACATCGGCTGACGTCACTCCGGACGATGCCCTGACAGTGAACGTCGGCGATGGTCACCCGGCTGTGGAACGCCAGGCCGGCGAGGATGGCGGCCTTGGCGGCGGCGTCGTGTCCTTCGATGTCGGCGGTCGGGTCGGCCTCGGCGAACCCGAGGCGCTGCGCCTCGGCGAGCGCCGACTCGAAGCTTTCGCCGGTCGTCGTCATGGCGTCGAGGATGAAGTTGGTCGTTCCGTTGACGATGCCGAGCACGCGCTTGACCGCGTCGCCGGCAAGCGACTCGCGCAGCGGCCGGATGATCGGGATCGCTCCGGCCACAGCCGCCTCGAACGCGAGGTCACGGTCGGCTTTGGCCGCAGCGTTGTAGATGGACTCCGCGTCCTGGGCGAGCAGTGCCTTGTTGGCGGTTACGACGGACGCGCCGTGCTCGAGCGCGGACAGGATCAGCTCCCGGGCCGGCTCGATGCCGCCGATCAACTCGATCACGATGTCCAGGTCGCCGCGGGCGACGAGGCCACGCGCGTCAGTGGTGAACAGCTCGTCGGGCAGTCCGCGGCCGTGGTGTCGATCGAGGTCACGCACGGCGATGCCGACGAGCTCCAGCGGCACGCCGATCCGGTTCGCCAGTTCGCCCGCATCCTTCGTCAGGACGCGCGCGACCTCGGAACCGACGACGCCACAGCCAAGCAGCGCGACCTTGAGGGAGCTCACCGCACAAGGGTATCGGCGTGGACCGCTCGGTATCCTTGCAGCATGCGTCGCATCGTTCGTACGGTCGCGGCCGGCATCGTCGTCATTCTCGGGCTGGCCTTGGTGGCTGCTGCCGCCTTGGGCGCCAACTCGGCCAGCCCCCTCGGTCGTCCGAGCGTTCCCGAACGACGAGAAGGTCCAAGCCATTCCGCCGTTCAACCCCGGTCCGGCCAAGGACGCCGGGATCCCCAAGATCCTGCGGCCCAACTCCTTCGACAGCGAGTTCGGAAAGCGCGGCAAGCACAAGGTCGAGGTGAGCGTTCGCGGCGGAGCGGTCTATGCGCATCGCGTGGCGTGACAAGCCCGAACCCGAGTGGGGTTTGGGCAACGTGCAGGCGCAGCCGCACGGTCAACAGTGGATTCCCAGTAGTCCAGGTTGCGATGCAGCGCCACCCGCGGAATCCACTCGACTTGCGTCATCACCATCGACGGCGAAGAGAAGGACACGCAGTCGACGACCAGCGAGACGCCGGTCCAGTTCTGCGAGGCCTGAGGTCTAGTCCTCGTCCAGGGCGAGCAGGTCGTCCTCGGTTTCGCGACGCAGGATGACGCGCGCCTCGCCCGACCGCACGGCGACGACTGCGGCGCGAGGGACGTGGTTGTACGTGCTGGCCAGCGACCGGCAATAGGCGCCGGTGACCGGGACCGCGAGTAGATCACCCGGCCGCGTGTCAGCCGGAAGGAACTCGTCGTAAACAACGATGTCGCCGGACTCGCAATGCTTGCCGACAACGCGGCTCATCACGGGTTCGGCCGACGACGAGCGAGACGCCAGCGTGCAGGAGTAGTCCGCTCCGTACAACGCCGGCCGGATGTTGTCGCTCATGCCGCCGTCCACGGAGACGTACCTCCGACTCGCACCACCGTCGAGTTCCACTTCCTTGACCGTGCCGACCTCGTAGAGGGTGAAGGTCGACGGGCCCGCGATGGCTCGCCCAGGTTCGACGGAGAGTCGCGGCATCGCGATGCTGAGCGCATCGCATTCGGCCTCCACGATCGCCCGCATGCCGGCGGCCAGCTGCTTGGGCGTCGATGGATCGTCGCCGGTCGTGTAGGCGACCCCAAAACCCCCGCCAAGATCCAGCTCGGGCAGTTCAAGCCCGAGCTCCTTCTTGATGTCGGCGTGCAGGCCGAGCACGCGACGCGTGGCCACGTCGAAACCATCGGTGTCGAAGATCTGGGATCCGATGTGTGAGTGCAGGCCGAGAAGCGTCAGGCTCGGGACATCCGCGATCTGACGCACGGCAGCCATCGCGGCGCCGCCGGTGATCGAGAACCCGAACTTCTGGTCTTCGTGCGCGGTCGCGATGTACTCGTGCGTGTGCGCCTCGACGCCGGGCGTGGTGCGGATGAGGACTGCGGCGTTCGTGCCGAGTTCAGCGGTCAGCTTGGCCAGTCGATCGATCTCATCGACCGAGTCGACAATGATGCGTCCGACGCCGGACTCGAGCGCTCTCCGCAATTCTGAGACCGACTTGTTGTTGCCGTGCATCGCGATTCGGGCCGGAGGGAACTCGGCGCGCAGGGCGACGGCCAACTCCCCACCGGTGCACACGTCGAGGTGCAGGCCTTCTTCGGCAATCCACCGCGCGACGGCGACGCAGAGGAACGCCTTGCCGGCGTAGAACACGTCAGTACCGACGTCGCCGAAGGCATCGCGGAACGCTCGCGCGCGCTCCCGGAAGTCAATTTCGTCGATGACGTAGGTCGGGGTCCCGTATTCCTCCGCGAGTTCCGTCGCGGTGATGCCGGCGACGGTCAGGACACCGTCGACCTTGGAGACACCGGACGGCCACAGCGCGGGCACCAGTGCGCCGACATCCTCGGGGATCTCCAACCAATGGGTCGAGCCAGTCGATCCCATGACTACATCCGCTCCGGCGCGGTGACACCCAGTAGGCCGAGCCCGTTGGCGATCACCTGACGCGTGGCCGCGACCAGCACGAGCCGCGCCCGGTGAACCGGCGCGACGGTCTCGTCGCCTTGGGGCAGCACACGGCAGGTGTCGTAGAACTGGTGGAAGGCGGCGGCGGTCGCCTCGAGGTAGCGGGCGACCCGGTGCGGCTCGCGCAGTTCGGCCGCTCGTGCCACCACACGCGGGAACTCGGCCAGCGCCCGCAGAAGGTCACCCTCCTGATCAGCGGCCAGCTCGGCGGCGTCGAACGCCTCGACGTCGACCGCAATGCCGAGGTCAGCGGCGTTGCGCAGAATGCTGGACAGGCGGGCGTGCGCGTACTGCACGTAGTAGACCGGGTTGTCGTTGCTCTTGCTCGTCATCTCGGCGACGTCGAGCGTCAGTGGAGTGTCCACCGGGTAGCGGTTGAGCGTGTACCGGAGCGGATCGACGCCGATCAGATCGATGAGCTCGCGCAGCGAGACGATTGTGCCGGCCCGCTTCGACAGCTTGAGCTCCTCGCCGTTCTGCATGATCTTGACGAGCTGGCCGATGAGCACCTCGAGGTGCTCGCCGGGAGTGTCGCCGACGCAGGCGGCCATGGCCTGCAGCCGTCCGACATAGCCGTGGTGGTCGGCTCCGAGCATGTAGATGCAGCGGCCGAACCCGCGCTCACGCTTGTTGACGTAGTAGGCGACGTCGGACGCGAAGTACGTCAGTTCGCCGTCGGCCTTGATGAGGACGCGGTCCTTGTCGTCCTTGAAGTCGGTCGTCCGCATCCACGTGGCGCCCGCGGCCTCGTAGATGTGGCCTTCCTCGCGCAGCCGGTCGAAGCCGTGCTCGACGGCACTCTGCTCATCCTGGGCCGCGTCATGGAGGGAGCGCTCGGAGAACCACACATCGAAATGCGTCTCGAACTCGGCGAGCTCGGATTGCTGCTCCGCGAGCTGGAACCGATACCCCGCCTCCCGGAACGCGATGAGTTGCTCATCATCCGGCAAGTCGAAGATTCCGGGGACTTCGTCGACGATGCGTGCGGCCAGGCCGGCAACGTAGTCGCCCTGATACCCGTCCTCGGGTGGCTTCTGGCCGTGCGCGCGGGCCATCAGAGAGGCACCGAAGTTGTCCATCTGGCTGCCGCGATCGTTGATGTAGAACTCGGCGATCACTTCGGCGCCGGACGCCCGCAGTACGCGTCCCAGCGCGTCGCCGACGGCCGCCCAACGGGTATGTCCGAGGTGCAGCGGCCCGGTCGGGTTGGCGCTGACGAACTCGAGATCGATGGTCCGGCCGGCGTTCACGTCACTCGTGCCGTAGGCGGCGCCGGCCGCGACGACGTCGGCCGCGACCGTGCCCTGGGCAGACGCCGCGACCCGGACGTTCAGGAAGCCGGGTCCGGCCACCTCCACAGAGGCGATGTCCTCGCGCCCGGCGAGGCGGTCGGCGAGCAGCCCGGCGAACTCGCGTGGATTGAGGCCGGCCTTCTTGCCCAACTGAAGGGCCACGTTGGTGGCGTAGTCGCCATGCTCCTTGACGTTCGGCCGCTCCACCAGCACGGCCGTGGGAACGCCGTCGGGCAGCGTGATCGCGCCCTCGGCGACGAGCTCGGCGAGGGCGGCCACGAAGGCGTCAGAGAGCTGCTCCGGAGTCACCGGTCAAGCGTACCGGCGGGAACGCGGGGGCCCGGGGTGCGATCAGCGCCCCTGGTGACCCGCGCCCCTCCGACCGCACCGATGCCCGGACGGCCACCGCCTTCACCGTCGCCACCAGTTCGTCAGGGTCGAACGGCTTGGTGAGGTAGGCGTCGACGCCGGCTCGCTCACCACGCGCGATGTCGCTGGGCAGGTTCTGCGTCGTGACCATGACGATGCCGACCGCCGCAGTGCGAGGGTCAGAACGGATGGCGGCAGCAGTGGCGAGACCGTCCTGCTTGGGCATCATCACGTCGAGGGTGACGACGTCCGGCAACACCTCAGCAGCGGCCAGATGCGTCAGGCACGCGACTCCGTCCTCGACCTCGTCCACGTCGAAATCCGCCAGCTCCAGATTCGTCCGGATCAGGAGTCTGATCGACGGTGCGTCATCGACGACGAGGACGCGGGGAGCCTGCGCGGGGGGCATTTCCTCACGGTAGCCCGAAGCACAAATAGGTGATGATGGATTCGTGTCATCCACCAGCCAGTTCGTCGCCTTCGTCTTCGCATCGATCTTGTTCATCCAAGTGCCGGGGCCAAGCCTGCTGTTCACCATCGGTCGCGCGCTCACGGTGGGCCGCCGCGATGCACTGCTGTCGGCCGTGGGTAACGGCATCGGCGTGTTCGGGCAGATCGTCGCGCTGGCGATCGGGCTCGGCGCGTTGGTCGCGGCTTCGGCGACGGCGTTCACGGTCCTGAAGCTGGCCGGCGCGGCCTACGTAGCCTACCTCGGCGTCCAGGCCATCCGGCACCGCGGGGACGCCCGGCTGGCGTTGGCTGGCATGTCCGGAATGCCACAGTCCGCATCAGCCTGGGGCTCGATTCGCACCGGCATGGTCGTCGGCGTCACCAACCCGAAGACGTTGGTGTTCTTTGCCGCCTTCCTGCCGCAGTTCATCGACACATCTGCGCCCGCAGCGGTCCAGCTCCTTGCTCTCGGTGCCCTGTTCTGTGCCATGGCGATCGTCTCGGACGGATGCTGGGTCGTCGCCGCTTCGCGGGCCCGCGACTGGTTCGCCCGCAAGCCACGGCGACTCGATCATCTCGGGACGGCCGGCGGCGCCATGATGATCGGACTCGGCGCGACGCTGGCGACGACCGGCAGCGCGAGTCACTGAGCATTAGGCGACGCTTTGGGCGGCGCACCCGCTGGTAGGCTCACGTGGTCGTTTGGGCCCCCGTAGCTCAGGGGATAGAGCACCGCCCTCCGGAGGCGGGAGCGCAGGTTCGAATCCTGCCGGGGGCGCTCGTGAAGTGGGGGTCGTCGCGTAGCGGCCGCCCCTCTGTGACCGCAGATTTCACCCCAAGGTGTTTTCTGGAATGCATGACCACGGAGACAATCCCCACCACAACCCTGGGCTCCACGGCGCCACTGACCGTCTCCACCCTTGGGCTCGGCTGTATGGGCATGTCGGAGTTCTACGGCTCCCCCGACGAACAGGCCGGCATCGCCACCATCCAGCACGCCCTGGATACGGGTGTGACGTTCCTCGACACCGCCGACATGTACGGCCCGTTCACCAACGAACGACTTGTAGGCCGCGCGATCGCCGGCCGTCGTGACGAGGTGCAGTTGGCTACCAAGTTCGGCAATGAACGCGGGGAAGACGGGAGCTTCCGCGGTGTGCGAGGCGACAACGCATATGTTCGGGCCGCCTGCGACGCCTCCCTGCAACGCCTCGGAGTCGACCACATCGACCTCTACTACCAACACCGCGTGGACAAGTCCGTGCCCATCGAGGAGACAGTCGGCGCCATGAAGGAGCTCGTCGATGCGGGCAAGGTGCGATTCCTCGGTCTTTCTGAGGCCTCGCCGGAGACGATCCGGCGTGCCCACGCTGTCCATCCGATCACCGCACTGCAGACCGAGTACTCGCTCTTCACGCGCGATATCGAGGACGAGATCATCCCCACGCTGCGCGAACTCGGCATCGGGCTCGTGCCTTACTCGCCGCTCGGCCGCGGCATGTTGACCGGCGCCATCGATCCGGCGACCCTCTCCGCAGACGACAGCCGGGCCGCAGGACGCTTCCCCCGATTCCAAGGCGACAACCTGGCTGCGAACCTCGAACTCGTGGATCGGGTACGCCTCCTTGCCGATTCCAAGGGCTGTACACCCGGCCAACTCGCGCTTGCCTGGGTGCTGGCACAAGGGACCGGCGACTTCGGCGTGGCGCCGATCCCGGGAACGAAACGGGTCCGCTACCTGGATGAGAACGTGGGCGCGCTCGACGTGGTGATCACGGACGACGACCTGGCCGCTGTCGATGCCGCTGTACCGCGCGGTGCCGTGGCCGGCGATCGGTACGCCGACTTGAGCACCATCGACACCTGATCGACTGGCGGCTCGCAACCGTCGGCGCTCGGGCCTACCGTCGCACCATGACGCGCTTCGTCTTTGCCACCGCGACCACCCTCGACGGCTACCTGGCCGATCCCAACCACTCGCTGGATTGGCTGTTCGTCGTCGACGGCGGTGAGGAGTCACTCTCCGACATGAACACCTTTGCCGAAGGTGTCGGCGTGATGGTCGAGGGATCGTCGACGTACCTCTGGATCGTCGAGCACGAGAACCTGCTCGAGCACCCTGAGAAGTGGCGGGAGTTCCATGGCGACCGCCCCACGTTCGTGTTCACGTCGCGTACCGACCTGCCGGTGATCCCCGGCGCCGACATTCGCTTCGTCAGTGGCGAGGTGAGCACGCAACTTCCCGCCATCCGCGACACCGCCGGCGACAAAGACGTGTGGCTCGTCGGCGGCGGCGATCTCGTTGGCCAGTTTGCCGACGCCGATGCGCTCGACGAGGTCCACGTCTCCATCGCGCCAGTGACACTCGGCGCCGGCGCACCGCTGCTCCCCCGCGTTCTTGACTCCACGCGGCTCAGGCTCGACGAGGTCAGTCGTGCCAAGCAGTTCATCAATGCGAAGTACACGGTCGTCCGACCGGCCGGTGACCACTGAGCCGAGTACGTTCTTTTTCATGCCTACTCGACAAGCACGCACCGCCTGGGATGGCGGCCTCCAAGACGGGTCCGGTCAGGTCGAACTCACCAGCTCCGGTCTCGCCACGTTCGACGTCTCCTTCCCCAAGCGAGCATCGGACGACAACGACGGATCAGTCACTACGCCGGAGGAACTCATCGCAGCGGCACATTCGGCCTGCTACGCCATGTCGATCTCCAACGAGGTTGCGAAGGCGGGCGGCACGCCGGTTCGCTTCGACGTCAACGCCGCGGTGACTCTCGGCCCCGACCCAGAGGGCGGATTCAAGATCACGACGATCGACCTGACGGTGCGGGCCGAAGTCGACGGCATCGACGACGCTGCCTTCCAGGAAGCCGCCAACAACGCCAAAGCCGGCTGCCCGGTGAGCAAGGCCCTCACTGGAACGACGATCACGCTCGACGCCGCACTCGAGACGGCCTAAGCAGCCGTCACGGTCGCGTCACAGCTCGATGACCGCGACCGGATCGCCTTCCTGGACGATCGTGCCCTCGGGCGCGGGCAGGTCGACGACCGTGCCGGCGACGTGCGCTTCGACCGGGATCTCCATCTTCATCGACTCCAGCACGGCAACGACCGTGCCGATGTCGACGGCGTCACCGACGGCGACGCGCAGCTGCCAGACGTTCGCCACGACGGGCGCAGGCAGCGGCACGGAATCGGTCATGGACGAACGCTCATCACCCGCAACGCGCCCACCAGACGGGCGCGGGTCTCCTCGGGCAGGATCACGTCGTCGACGATACCGGCGTCTGCGGCTACGTAGGGGGACGCGACTTCCTCGCGGTACTTGGCGGCCAACTCGTCACGCAGGGCGGCCGGGTCGTCGGCGGCGGCCAGCGCGCGTCGGTGCAAGAGCCCGACAGCACCGCCCGGGCCCATCACCGCAACCTCGGAGGCGGGCCAGGCCCACGAACGATCGGCTCCGATCGACGGCGAGCCCATCGCGATGTAAGCGCCGCCATAGGCCTTGCGGACGATGACGGTCAGCTTGGCAACCTCGTCGGCTTCGGCGTAGGCACGCAGGAGTGTGGCCCCGTGCGTGATGACACCACGGGACTCCTCGACCGTGCCGGGGAGGAAGCCGGGCACGTCGACGAACGTCAGTACGGGGACTCCGAACCGACCGCAGAAGTTGATGAACCGCGCCGCCTTGACCGACGACTTCGCGTCGAGGATGCCGCCCCGGGCCTTCGGCTGGTTGGCCACGATGCCGACCGGGCGTCCGTCGAGCCGGGCCAACATGGTGATGATGCTGGGTGCGTAGTCCGGCATCAGTTCGAGCCGTGGTCCACGGTCAAGGATGCCGTTGAGCACCTCATGCATGTCGAAGACGATGCTTGCCTTCTCCGGGACAGCCGTCGACAGCCGCGCTTCGGCAATCGGGTCGGGATCGATCGACGAGAGGCTCGGCAACGCAGCCCCGGCGTGCGACGGCACGAAAGACAAAAGGTGACGGGCAGCTGCCAGTGCGGCCTCCTCGTCGTCGACGGCCAGGTGGGCCACGCCGCTGTTGGCAGCGTGCATCCCGCTACCGCCGATCTCCTCGGCCGTGGCGTCTTCACCCGTGGCGGCCTTGACGATGTCAGGGCCGGTCAGGAACATCTGGCCAAGCTCGCGGACCATGATCGTCCAGTCGGTCAGCGCAGGCGAGTAGGCGGCCGCTCCGGCGCACGGTCCGAGAATCACCGAGATCTGCGGGATGCGCCGGGTGGCCTTGACGTTGAGGTTGAAGATGCCGCCGCAGCCATGCAGCGCCTTGATGCCGTCGTGAATCCTGGCACCACCGGAGTCGTTGAGGTAGACGATCGGATAACCGTGGTCGATGGCAAAGCGCTGCGCCGACTGGACGGCGTCGGCCAGTTCGGTGCCGATGGCACCGGACGCGATTGCCGCATCCTGGCTGGTCACGACCACCGGCCGCCCATCGACAAGTCCCCAGCCCGTAACCACGCCGGCCTTTGCGGCGTACTGGCGATTGATCCACGTGAACGTGTCGCGATCGACGAGCGCGCAGGCGCGCTCCTCGGCAGTCATCGTGCGACGACCGCGCGGCTCGACGCGCTCGGCGGCGGCTTCGCGGCGCTCCAACACCGTCCGTCGAGGATGGGACACGAAGTGCGGGTGAGTCGGTGCGATCGTCATGGAAACTCCAAACATGAGGTTGTACTCATATTCTAGCACTATCATGAGCACATCCTCATGTTTCGTACGTCACTCTCTTTCCCCTTCAACCGACTAGGCTCAGCCAACAATGACCACCAGCACTCCTGAGATCCTCGAGCCGCGGCGGCGCCCCACCCAGGAGCGCAGCCAGAAGAAGTTCGACCGGCTCCTCGAGGTCTCCCGTGAACTCCTGCTAGAGGTCGGCTTCGAGTCGTTCACCTGCGAGGAAGTCGCGCACCGCGCCGAGGTTCCGATCGGCACGCTGTACCAATTCTTCGCGAACAAGTACGTCATCGTGTGCGAACTTGACCGGGTCGACACCCAGGCCGTACGGGACGAAGTCGCGAAGTTCGCCGAGCAACTTCCATCCCTCAACTGGCTGAAGCTGCTGGATCGCCTGCTCGACCACGTCGGCGCGCTGTGGCGCAGCGACCCCTCCCGGCGTGCGGTCTGGCACGCGGTCCAGTCGACGCCGGCCACGCGGGCCACGGCAGCCGTGACAGAGCGCGAGCTCGCTGCCGACATTGCCCGCGTCTTGGCACCGCTGACCCCGGGAACGCCGCGCGACCGGCGGCGCATCATTGCCGAGGTGATCGTTCACGTCGCGTACTCGATGTTCAACTTCTCGATCCGGGACGGCCAGGAACACCGCGAAGCCGTCATCGAACTCAAGCGGTTGCTGTCCGCCTACCTGCTGCAGGCCGAAAGTTCACACTGAACTGAGGACCACGTAGGCGATCGCGTGCTCGCCGTCGTGACTGAGTGACACGTCGACCGAACACTTGGCCAGATGACGCGCGACCTCGCCGTGGAGACGTATCCGCGGCCGACCCCACGCATCGGTGACGGTCTCGATCAAGCCGAACACGTCGTCCCCCATCACGGCCGGCTGGCCGAACATCGAGGTCGACCACGCCTTGACGACGGCCTCCTTGGCCGCCCAGCGGACTGCCCAGTGCCGCGCGTCGCCCCCACCGTCGGCACTGCGCTCAGCGACGTCGGACCGCTCCCCCGGCGTGAAGACGCCGGTAAACCGGGAACCGGGAACGTCCAGCTGCTCGGCAAACGTCGGGACGTGGACCAGGTCCACGCCGACAGCCAGGACGCGCGCGTCGGACGTAATCTCGAGGGCGGCCTCTCGGGCCGCCACCTCGATCACCGAATCTGTGGTCACTGACATGCGTACACCTCGTCCTCGCCGAGCCGCGCAGTGGCATCGAGCAGGATGGCGGCTTCGAGGTCCGCCTTGCCCGCTGAATCCGCACTGCCCATCCGCCGTCCGCGTGGCTTGACGTAACCGTCTTCGCCGAGCATGACGCGGGCAATCCGGAGCCGGCCGTCGACACGACGCCGGCGCGAAGCAGCCTCGTAGGCCTCCCGCTCGCCCTCGTCGAGCGTGGCGAGGAAGGCCTCGGGGTGGACCAGAGCGATGAGTCCGGCGACGTGGCCGAAGCCAAGGCTGGTCACCAGGCCCGCCTTCAGCGGTCCGGTGGCCAGCGGCTCCCGCAGCCAGACGAGGCGCTGATGCTTGGCCAGCGCTTCGTCGACGCAGTCCAGGCTCCGGTTCGGCGGAACGACCCCGTCGACCAGCGTCTGGCACAGCCCGACCAGCTGGAAGGCAGCGGCGCCGCCCTTCGCGTGGCCGGTGAGCGACTTCTGCGACACCACGAGTAGCGGGTTGCCGGCATCGCGTCCTATGGCGGTGGCCAGGCGTTCGTGCAGGTCAGACTCATTCGGGTCGTTGGCCGCCGTGGACGTGTCGTGCTTGCTGACGACGGCGATGTCGTCGGCCGTCACGCCGTGCGCGGCGAGCGACCGGGCGAGCATCGAGTCAGTGCCGCCCAGGCCTGCGGCCAAGGCGCCCAAGCCGGGCGCCGGGATGGACTGATGGATGCCGTCGCCGAAGGAACCGGCGTAGGCGACGACACCGAGGACGGGCAATCCCATCCGCAGGGCGACGTCACCGCGGGCGAGCAGCAGGGTGCCGCCGCCTTGCGATTCGACGAAGCCGCCGCGACGCCGGTCGTTCGCCCGGCTGAAGCGCCGGTCGTCGATGCCTTGGGCGCGCATCGCCTCGGTGTCGGCGGTGGCGGACATGGACGCGAAGCCGACAACGCCCTCGGTGCTCAGGTCGTCGAACCCGCCGGCGACGACAACGTCCGCCTTGCCGACGCGGATCTTGTCGACGCCTTCCTCGACCGAAACGGCCGTGGTGGCGCACGCGGCGACCGGGTGGATCATCGATCCGTAGCTGCCGACGTACGACTGCACGACGTGGGCGGCGATGACGTTCGGCAGCGCCTCCTGAAGCAGGTCGTTCGGGACGCTCTTGCCGAGCAGGTTGTCGATGTAGAGGGACTGCATGGAGGTCATGCCACCCATCCCGGTGCCCTGCGTGTTGGCGACGCGGGCCGGGTGGACCGCCTGCATCAGCTCAGTCGGTGTGATGCCGCTGGACAGGAACGCATCGACCGTGCAGACCAAGTTCCACAGGGCAACGCGATCGACGGACTCGACCATCTCGCCCGGGATGCCCCACGCGGCCGGGTCGAACCCGGTCGGGATCTGTCCGCCGACGGTCCGGGTGATCGGCTTGCGCAGCGGCACGCGGATCTCCGTGCCGGCGTTGCGCCGGACGACCCAGTCGCCGTCCGCGCTCGGCTCGACCACGGTCTGTTCCGGAGCCGCAGCCTGCAAGGCCTTGGCCTCGGCTTCGCTGGCGACGTTGAACGTCAAGTCGCGATCGAGGAAGACCGACGAGAGCAACGGCGCCGAGTGGTCGACCATCGTGCCGTCGTCGACGTACGAGCGGATGCCGCAACGCTCGGCAACCACATCGCGGTAACGCTCGGCGATGGCGGCCTCCGACACGGGATCGCCGGATTCGACGTCGAACCAGGTGCGGCCGGCAGCGTCCCAGCGGACGAGTCCGGTCACCCAGGCCAGCTCCAGCACGCCGGCCGCGGACAGCGCGTCGGCGATTTCCATCTGGTACCGGGTGCGCGACGATCCGTACGGACCGAGTTCACCGGCGCCGACGATCACGACCATGTCCTCCGGGCGGAGCGAGACCTCATCCCAGGGAAGATGGGCCGGCTCGATGACGTCGGCCGGTGACGGCGGCAGGGCGTCGATCGTGACGCCGTCAAACACCTCCTCCTCAGGGAGCGGTGACATCGGGGTCAGCCCCGACAAATCGACGTCGGCCAGGCCGGCGGCGAAGTCGGCGTGCAGCGGCTGATCGACGGCGTTGCTACGAGCCGACGGCGAGCACAGGTTGAGCAGCTCGGCAGCCATCTCGTCCGGCCTCCAGGTGCGGACGCCGGCGGCTTCCACCGCCGCGACCAAGGTGTCGTTGCCACCCATCAACCCGGTGCCACGCACCCAGCCGATGACGGCGTGCGCCAAGGTCACCCGGCGGCCCCACGACTCCCGGGCCGACTTGGCGACCAGTGCATCGAGAGCGGCCTTCGTCTCGCCATAGGCGCCGTCACCACCGAACATGCCACGGTTGGGCGAGCCCGGCAGGACGACGTGCAGGCGATCGGTCTCGGAGACACCGTGCCAACGAGCGCCCACGAGGCGCTCGACCGACCACAGCAGGATCCGGGCTTCGACCTCGGCGCGCGAACCGGCGTCGGCAGCATCGCCGAGCACCCGACCCGCGGCGAACGGGAACAGCAACGTCGGGCGCAGCGCCGGCTTGGTGACCTGGGTGGTCGGTCCGACCGAGCGCGTCTGCTCGGTGCCGACCCATTCGACGAGTGCATCGACGTCTTGGTAGGACGCGAGGTTCGCAGGGACGACCCACAGCGTGGCACCCACCCGAGCGTGCGTGCGGTACAGCTTCTTGAAGAAGGCCAGCTTGGTCGCGTCGAGCGACGACGTCGTCGCGACGACAGTCGCGCCGCCGCGCAGCAGGTCGGCCACGATCGAGGCCGCGATCGACCCGTCGCTGGCTCCGGTGACGACGGCGACATCGTCGGCCCAGACGCCCGGCTCCCCGGACGCCGCGGCGTCGGCGATGTCAGTCAACCCGAACCAGCGGGCGATCGCTCCGACCTCGGTGCCGGCTCCTGCGAAGTCGGTCTTGTCCCCCGCAAGCGGGAGGTGCCCCCAGGCCTGACCAGCGGCGATCCGGACGACATCCTCGCGGACGCTCGCCCAGCGGTCGTCCAGCAGGACCGCGCGCTGGGCGTCGAAGGCAGGCGCCGTCGACTTGACCCAATCGCGCCCCAACTCGGCTTCGACACGAGCGAGGACCTCGGCCGTGTCATCGTCCGCGGGCGCGGCGGTAACCGTCACGTCTTCTTCGCCGAGTCGCTCGAGCAGCTCGCGGGCCGACGCCACGAGGGCACCGGTGATGCCACCGGTCATGGCCGCCAGGGCCTCGGCGTCGACGGCGAGCGCTTCGCTGCTTCCGGCGGGCTCAATGGCGACGCCGCGTTCGGCAGCAAGACTCAAGACGATCGAATCGACCAGCGCGTCGACGTCGGCCGACGTCGCCGGCGGCTCGGCCGTCCGCAGTGACTCGCCACGGGCGCTTGCGCCGTCGCGCGTCGCCAAAGCGACCCGCGTAAGCACATGCGTGCCCCAGCCAGACCCGAGCGACCAGTGGTTGGCCACCCGGTCGACGATCCCGGCCGACCGGACACCGGTCGGGCCGAGCACGTCCTTGAGGTGATCGGCGACCGTGGCGGAAAGGACCGGGCCGAGTGGGCGGTAGCCCCGGGCCAGGCCGGTGACGGTTTGGGTGAGCGTCGGCAGGGCGGCCTCGGCGGCGCCGTCGATGGCTCCGAGCGACAACTCAGCGCCGAGATCGACCAGCAGCTGGTTGCGCCGGGACGAGGCTCCGTCGCACAGGGATTCGATCGAGTCAGCCGCGCCCAACTGGTCCGGACGCACCTTGGTCCACCAGGCGATCAGCAACTGGGTCGCGTCACCCGCGGTGAACGCCAGGTCCGCCACTGGGTCGTCTCCCGAGCGGCCGCGCGAAACGCTTGGAGCGGCCGACGTGGCATCGGAGGCCGGGCCGCTCGACTGGTTGCTCGAGTCCTCAACCTCCGGAGCCTCGTCGTCGACGTCCTCCTGAGGTTGCTCGTCGGTGCTGAACACGGCGGCGGCGTCGCGCTCGACGTTGAGCACCTCCACCGGGCCGGCCAGGCGGCGAGCCACCCGCGGGAGCTTGACCGTCGACGAAGCGATGTTGGCCAGCGTCGGCGCAGCGCCGACCCCGACTTCCACGACCCGCTCGACGCCGAGACCGGCTTCGCCGTTGACCCGGTCGGCGGGCGAGGCAAAGAACAGGTCCTGCGTCTCGATCCAGCGCACGGGGCTGGCGAACTGCCAAGCCAGCAGCTCCACGAGTACGAGGCGGCAGAGTTCACCCTCACGTCCGACCCACGCGTCGCGGTCGGCGAGCACCGCTTCGATGCGCTCGGCGGGGACGACGTCCAGGATCGAACGCAGGAAGTCGTCATCGAGGGCGAAGGCGCGGGCCACCAGGTTCGGGACATAGCGCCCGACCAGGATTTCTGGGTCGATGGCCGGCGGAAGCAATTCCTCCAGCCGGGCGCGGAACGAGTCCACGCCGCTGCGCAGGATGCGCGAGTGGAAGGGGACGTCGATGCCCGGCACGAGGATGAACGCGCCCCGGCCACCGGCTTCGGCGCGACGGCGCTCCACCTCGGCTTCGAGCGCTTCGCAGCCACGAACCGTGCCGGCGATGACGTACTGCGAGCCGCGCAGGTTCTCGTTGGCGACTTCGAGGAACTCGCCGGTCTCGTACGCGATGCTTGCGACGAAGTCCTGCACGTCGTCGTCATCGAGCCCGATCTGGGACGGTCGGATGGCGGCGAGTCGGTAGTCGCTACGACCCGCGGCGTCGCGGGGCACGAGCCCATGCATGACCGAGCCGCGCTGGAACACGACCTCAACGACCGCTTCAAGCGTCAGCGTTCCGGTGACGGCGGCGAGGGCGTTGTACTCGCCCACCGAATGTCCGGCGGTCAGGGCACCCTCGACGAACGCCCCCGATTCACGGAGCTCGGCCACCTGCGCTGACGCCAAGACAGCCATGGCGACTTGAGTGAACTGGGTGAGGAACAGCACGCCGTCGGGGTGACGGAAGGTCTCGGCCGCAGACCCATTAGCTGGGTGCACCCGCAGCTCGGTCGGGTTTTCCCGAACGACTTCGAGGATCGAGAACCCGAGGTGCTCCCGCGTGTGAGCGTCAGCGCGGTCCCAAATCTCACGTGCGGCCCGGCTGCGGGCGTAGCCCTCCATGCCCATGCCGCGACTCTGGATGCCCTGGCCGGGGAAGACGTACGCGGTGCGCGGCGGTGCCAGACGGCCGGTTGCGGTCAGGACGACCTCACCGTTGACGCGGGCGGCCACATCGACGATCTCGTCGCCGTTGACTATGCCGATCCGGTCGGCCGTGATGTCCACCGCATCCCCCGGGCGAACCGGCGCAAGGAAGCGGGCCGTCCATCCGGTCAGGGTGCGGCCGGTCTCCTCGGACACGGCGCGTTGCGCCACGGCCGACAACCACATGCCGTGCACAATCGGGCTGCCGAGGCCCGCGATGCGGGCAGCGGCCAAGCTGGTGTGAATGGGGTTGTGATCGCCGGAGACTGCCGCGAACGGCCGCAGGTCGGTGGGCGCGTGGACGCTCACCCGGGCCCGGCGCCGGCGCGGCGTTTCGTGAACGTCATCCGTTGCGCCGCCGGCCACCGGCGGCGTTTCCAACGCTGCGTCGCCCGGACGGCCACGCAGCGCGAACCGCTCGACCAGCGTCGCGACAACCGCGTCGCCTTCAGTCAGGGCCACATCAACCGTGACGACCCGCCCGAACTCGGTGTCGGCGACGTCGCGCACCTCGGCCGAGACGGCCAACAGGCTCGCATCGGCGGGGACTTTGCCGCTGATGCTGTGGTCGAGGTGAACGAGGTCAAGGATGCCGCTGACGACGTCGGACCGCTCCCCCAAGGCAGCGAAGACGGCCGGCCACGTCAGGCCCACCAACACGTCGGGCACCGCGACAGCCCTAAAGCTCGCCACCGAGGTCACGGCAGCGTGGTCGGCGATCAAGTCGGGGGTCCAGCGAATTGGCTCGCCGGCTGCGCCGCCACCAGCCATCGATTCGAGGAGAGCACCCAACGTGACGTCGGCGTCCTCGATCACCGGTGCAGCACCGGCAGCTACGGCGGCATCGACCCGCAGGGTGAACCGCAGGGTTGACGCACCAACCGGGACAGCGAGCCCAGCGGTGGCATCGCTCAATGCGATCAGGATCGCCCCGGTCTCGGGATGCTCGACCCGCTCGGGGTTGACGACGACCCAGTCGTTACCAAGGGCCTTGACCGGGTTGCGAACAATGCGGCCCGCCCAGGCGACGTCGGGCGCAGCCAGGGCCAGCGAGACCGGGCCGACGATGCCGTCCGAGCGGCGAAGCGCGTCGACTCGGGTGGACGGCGTTTCGACGGCGTCCACAACGGCCGACTCGAAGCGGCGCAGAAGATCGGCGACGGGCTCGTCGACCCGGGTGATGCCGTCGACCGCGGCCGGGCCGGGGATGACGCAGACAGCGTCGGCAGCAAAACGGGGATCGTGCGCCTGCCACAGCGAATCGCTGCGCCACCACTGGCGAACGTCGGCGTCGACGACGGGCACGAACGGCACCGGCTTGCCCGGGCGCCGGCACACGTCGATGAAGAAGTGGACGTCGGCGGGGTGGAGGATCACGTCGTCGACGGACGGGAACGCGGCACGCAACCGCGTCAGCGCTGCCGCGGCGTGGTCGACGTCGTCGGCGCTGTCGAAGATCGTGGGGATGGCACCCTCGTCCACCGGGTGCAGCCGGGCCTCGACGCGTTGGGCCAGTTCGTGGAAGCGGTCCCGGAACGTGACGTCGAGCCAGCTGGGGGCACCACCCGCTGGAACGATGGCTCCGTCCAGCGGGGGAGTATCCGGCGTCCCGTGCTTGCTCGCGAGGATGGCGAAGCGTTCGAGGAGCTGCCCGTAGGTCATGGCGGCGACGTCGCCGAAGTACGGCTTCGCCGTGCGGTTGAGCGCTTCGATGATCTCGTCGCGTCGACTTGCGACGGCATCTGCGTCGCCGGCCACCTCGTCGAGCAGGCGGCCGGTGCGAGACGCGGCGTTGTCGATCTCGTGAATTGACGCACCGAGCTGGCTACGACCGGAGATCACCTGGTCGGACGTGGTCTCGACCAGTAGCTGCTTGACGGCCGGCGACGTCGTCGCTTCCAGCGTCGCCATGGCCGCGGTTCCGATGAGGACGCCGTCGAGCGGCATGGCTGGGAAGCCGAGGTCGACCGACCACGAACCGGTGATGTAGCGCACCGCATCCGCCGGCGTGCCGATCCCGCCACCGACGCAGACAACGACGTTGTCCCGCTGGCGGAGCTTGCCGTACGTCGCGATGAGCAGCTGGTCCAGATCTTCGTCGGAGTGGTGCCCACCGGCCTTGCCGCCCTCGATCTGGACGATGACGTCCAGCGGTGCGACGGCGTCAGCGATGGCGAGCACCTGGCGAATTTGCTCGACCGTGCCGGGCTTGAACACGACGTACTCAATGCCCGAGGACCCTAGGTCCTCGACGATCTCGACAGCGTCATCAAGATCCGGGATGCCGGCTGTGACGACAACGGCGTCCACGGCCGAGCCGGCGGCTCGGGCACGCTGGACGAGCTTCCGACCCCCGACCTGCAGCCGCCAGAGGTATGGGTCCAGGAAGAGCGAGTTGAAGGCATACGTGCGGCCGTCGTCGAGGAGAGCGTCTAGGCGCTCCACGTTGGCGGCGAAGATCGGCTCGGTGACCTGGCCGCCGCCGGCGAGCTCAGCCCAGAAGCCGGCGTTCGCTGCGGCGGCGACGATAGCCGGGTCGACTGTCGTGGGCGTCATGCCCGCGAGCAGGATCGGCGAGCGACCGGTCAGGCGAGTGAATTTGGTTTCGACCCGCGTCGAGCCATCCGGAAGCGTCACCACGGTCGGGGTGAACGTGCTCCAGGCCTGGCGCGGGTGCGGCGCGTCCCCGGCGACCGTCAAGGCGCGGAAGCCGCGGCGGGTCGTCGGCGCAACCACACCGAGTCCGTGCGCAGTGGCCTCCGGAATGGAGAGACGCGTGGCGAGGTCTCCGGGGCCGAGGTCGACCAGCCAGCGCGCGCCGGCCTGAACCAATCCCTCGACGGAGTCGACCCAGTCGACCGGAGCGATGATCGCTGCCCGGGTGAGCTCGGCGGCCCGGACCGGGTCGAGGCCGCACTTCTCGGCCCACACGGCGACGAGTTCGGCTGCCTGGTCGAGATCGGGATGGTGGAACGCAGCCCGCGCGGCAACCGGTTCCGTAGTCCAGGACACCTCGAAGAGCTCGGCCGCCCGCGCGATGCCGTCGGCGGGGCCACTGAGGACGGTCGAACGACGCCCGTTGCGGACGTTGGCCACGACGCGTGCCGATTCGGGGAGGTCGCGCAGGATTGCAGCGACCTCGTCGGGGCTCGGGCCAGTGACGCTGAGCATCGTCGCGCCGAGCAGACCCTGGCGCCGTGCCACCTGCTCAACCGCAACCCCGGCCAACCGGGCGATCGCAAGAACTTCGACGTCGGGCAGGTCCTCAACCGCCGCAGCCGCGAGCACCCCCTGTGAATGGCCAGCCACGGCGACAGCGCCGGCCGGGTCGAGCCCCAGAGCCAGCAGGGCACGCAGCCCGGCGATCTGGCTGAGCGTGACACCCGGGATGGCGACGGATGGCATCAACAGGACTTCGGTGGATGGCACTGCCGGCCATTCCTCATCGACCGCTGACTCCCCTGCGGCGATGCGATCGGCCCAGACCAGCGGTTCGAAGGTCGACCCAGCGCGACGCAGCTCGTCGGCGACGGGCGCGAGTTGGTCGTCGACCGCAGAAACCAGGGGCGCGAGTTCAACGTCGTGCCGACGCAGCACGTCGGCGAGATGGTCCAGCCAGGCGGCCTCCCCCTGGCCACCAAACACAATCCCGAAGGGGGTGCCGGCGGCGAGCCGGTCCAGCAGCCGATGCCGGGCGTGGACAAGGCTGGCTGGATCAATAGGCGAAACCTGGGGGCGATGGGGCGTCAGAGTCACCAACACATCGTGACAAAATATGAGGGTTTCCTCAAGTATTAGATGAGCAAAACCTCATGTTTGTTCGGGTGGTGAGACAGAGATCACAACGGAGGGCGCACCGCGTGGCACCATCGCCGGATGAAATCCGCGCTCGCACGATACCGCCTTGGCGCCCAACGGCTAGTGGGAGAACCCCTGGCCTCCCCCGACGCGGTGGTCGGGCATCTGGGCGCCGTCCAGTCCCAGCTCCCGGACATGGCGCTTTGGGCGATCGGGCGCCGGTGCGGTGCGACGCTCGCCGAGGTCAGCGCCGCCTTCGAACGCGGAGACTTCGTCCGAACCCATGTGCTTCGCCCCACCTGGCATGACGTGCTCCGCGAGGACCTCGGCGATCTACTGGCGGTCACAGGCCCTCGCATCGAGCGCCTCACGGCTTCGGGCACACTGAAGCGATTCGGGCTGAAGGCTGACGCCATGGTCGAGGCCGCCAAGCTCGTCATCGAGGCCGTGACCGCGGACGGCCCACTGACCCGCGCCGAGCTCGGCAGCCGGCTCGACGCTGCCGGGTTCCCCAACGTCAACAACGCCCTGGCTCACCACGTGATGAATGCCGAACTCACCGGACGCATCCACAACGGCCCGATCCAGGGTAAGCAACACACCTACGCCGTAGCAGACCTGCCTGATTCGGGACGCACCGAGGACGAACGGCTGGTCTGGATCGCGGAGACCTACGGCCGTGGACACGGGCCTTTCCGCGACAAGGATCTCGCGTGGTGGACCTCGCTCACCCTCACGCAGGCCCGCCGAGCGATCGAGCTGGCCGAACTCGCTTCGGTCGAGCTCAACGGCGAGATCCACTTCACGTCAGAGCCGCTGGTCGAGGTCGACGTTCCCCGCGCCCTGCTTCTTGCCAACTTCGACGAGTTCATCTCCTACGCTCGCGATCCAGAGGACTACACCGAGCTCGGCGGCCGGGACTGGAGCATCCTGATGCGATCGACCGGCCTGCTCTTCGTCGACGGCGCACTTGCTGGCTCGTGGACCCGACGCATGCGACGTGACGACGTCGATGTGCGGGTCGAAACCGGACTGCCCCTGGGGCGACAGGTCAGGGCGGCGATCGAGGCCGAGGCCGAGCGCTACGGCGCCTTCGTTGAGCGGGCGATCACGCTCCAGATCAATTAGCCGATCGGCCGCTGTGCTGGTGGAGACACGCGTTAGGCTGAGAGTCGGTAATTGGCGCTTGACACGGAAGAGGCGATCGAGCCCGTGGCACCATCGGATCCCTCCGGCCCTGACTTCGGAACCAACCAGTGGCTGGTCGAGGAGATGTACGACCGCTTCAAGTCCGATCCGGGGTCGGTCGATCCGACCTGGCGGGCGTTCTTCACCAATGGCGGCCCAGCCCAAACGAACGGCGCCTCAGCCCCTGCGGAGGCACCTGCTGCCCCGGCCCAACCGGTCGCCGCGGCCCCCACGCCTGCGCCGGCAGTATCGACGCCGGCTCAGCCCGCTCCGCCAGCTCCAGCGGCCCCCACCCCGGCACCGGCAGTTGCGACGCCGGCTCAGCCCGCACCGAGTCCGAGTACGGCACCGGCGAGTCCCGGTGAGGTCGAGCGCGTCCCGATGCGCGGAGCAGCTGCTCGCACGGCCCAGAACATGGACGTCAGCCTGACCGTCCCCACGGCGACCAGCGTCCGGTCCGTACCGGTCAAGCTTCTCTTCGACAACCGGACGGTCATCAACAACCACCTGCGTCGCGCGCGCGGCGGCAAGGTCTCGTTCACGCACCTCATCGGCTACGCCGTCGTCAAGGCCATCAAGGCCATGCCGGAGATGAACACCGGCTACGCGGTTGACGAGAAGGGCAAGCCGGTCCAGCTCAAGCCTGAGCACGTCAACTTCGGCCTCGCGATCGACCTGCAGAAGCCGGACGGCACCCGTCAGCTGCTCGTGCCGTCGATCAAGGCCTCCGAGACGATGGGCTTCGCCGCGTTCTGGCAGGCCTACGAGCTCATGGTCAAGAAGGCTCGCGACGGCAAGCTGGAGGTCATCGACTTCCAAAACACCACGGTCAGCCTGACCAACCCCGGCGGAATCGGCACCAACCACTCCGTTCCACGCCTCATGTCGGGCCAGGGCGTCATCGTCGGCGTCGGCTCGATGGAGTACCCACCGGAGTTCCAAGGCGCGTCGGACCACACGATCGCCAACCTGGCGGTCTCGAAGATGATGACGCTGACCTCCACCTACGACCACCGCGTCATCCAGGGTGCTCAGTCCGGCGAGTTCCTCCGTCGCATCCACCAGAGCCTGCTGGGCGAGGATGGTTTCTACGACGAGATCTTCCATGAGCTGCGCATCCCCTACGAGCCCATCCGCTGGGCGCAGGACATCGCGGTCAGCCACGATGACCAGCTGCACCGGCAGGCCCGCGTGCTCGAGCTCATCCACGCGTTCCGGGTGCGCGGCCACCTCATGGCCGACACCAACCCGCTCGAATACAAGCAGCGCAGTCACCCCGACCTCGATACGGCGTCGCACGGCCTCACGCTGTGGGACCTCGACCGCGAGTTCGCCACCGGCTCCTTCGCGAGGGAGCACGGCAAGACGTTCATGAAGCTGCGCGAAATCCTCGGCGTTCTGCGCGACTCGTACTGCCGCACCATCGGCCTCGAATACATGCACATGCAAGACCCGGACGAACGTCACTGGCTGCAGGCGCGCATCGAGCGCGGCTTCGTCAAGCCGCCTCGTGAGGAGCAGCTGCGCATCCTGCTCAAGCTCAACCAGGCCGAGGCGTTCGAGACCTTCCTGCAGACGAAATTCGTCGGGCAGAAGCGGTTCAGTCTGGAGGGCGGCGAGACGACGATCCCGCTGCTGGACGAGATCTGTGAAGCCGCGGCGGCCGACGACCTCGACGAGGTCTGCATCGGCATGGCGCACCGCGGTCGCTTGAATGCGCTGGTCAACATCGCCGGCAAGCGCCCCAGCCAAGTGTTCCGCGAGTTTGAGGGCAACATCGACCCGCGCACCGTCCAGGGCTCGGGCGACGTCAAGTACCACCTCGGCGTCGAGGGCGAGTTCACCGCCCAGAACGGCGACAAGATTAAGGTCTCCATCGCGGCCAACCCGTCGCACCTCGAAGTGGTCGACCCGGTGCTGGAAGGCATCACCCGCGCCAAGCAGGATCGCCTCAACCGTGGCGCCGAATACCCGGTCATGCCGGTCCTGGTCCACGGCGATGCGGCGTTTGCCGGGCAGGGTGTCGTCGCCGAGACCCTGCAGCTGTCGCAACTGCGTGGCTACCGCACCGGCGGCACGATCCACGTCATCGTCAACAACCAAGTCGGGTTCACGACGGCGCCAGCGGCGTCGCGTTCGTCGACTTACTGCACCGATGTCGCGCGCACGATCCAGGCGCCGATCCTCCACGTCAACGGCGACGACCCGGAAGCGTGCATTCGGGTGGCGCAACTGGCCTACGAGTACCGGGCAACTTTCAACAAGGACGTCGTCATCGACCTCGTCTGCTACCGCCGACGCGGTCACAACGAGGGCGACGACCCGAGCTTCACCCAGCCATTGATGTACGACTCGATCGCGCAGAAGAAGTCCGTACGCAAGCTGTACACCGAGGCGCTGGTAGGCCGCGGCGACATCACGCTGGAAGAGGCCGAAGCCGCACTCGCCGACTACCAGTCGCAACTGGAGGCCAACTTCGCCGACGTCCGCGACGACGTTGAGGAATCGGGCTACTCGCGCACCCCGGACTATCCGACAAAGCCGGCGACCCAACTTGAAACGGCGATCTCGCCGGAGACGATGAAGGCCGTCGCCGACGCGTACACGAACGCGCCGGAAGGCTTCACGGTCCACCCGAAGGTCTGGCCCCAGCTGCAACGTCGTGCGCAGTCGATCACGGCCGGCCCGATCGACTGGGGCACCGGCGAGATCCTCGCCTTCGGCTCCCTCCTCCTCGACGGTCGCCCCATCCGCATGGCCGGCCAGGACTCGCGACGTGGCACGTTCTCGTCCCGCTTCGCGACGATCATCGACCGGAACAACGCCGACGAATGGACGCCACTGACGAAGCTCAGCGACGACCAGGCGCCGTTCTACATCTATGACTCCTTGCTCAGCGAGTACGCCGCCCTCGGCTTCGAGTACGGCTATTCGGTCGCCCGTCCGGAGGCCTTGACCATCTGGGAAGCCCAGTTCGGTGACTTCGTCAACGGCGCGCAGTCGGTCATCGACGAGTACATCTCCTCGGGCGAGACCAAGTGGGGCCAGAAGTCCGGCGTGGTCATGCTCCTGCCTCACGGGCACGAGGGCCAAGGTCCGGACCACTCGTCAGCGCGTATCGAGCGGTTCCTGCAGATGTGCGCGGAAGATGCGTTCACCGTTGCCCAGCCGTCGACACCGGCGTCCTACTTCCACCTGATGCGCAAGCACGCGCTGGAAACGGAACACCGTCCGCTCATCGTCTTCACGCCGAAATCGATGCTGCGCAGCAAAGCTGCTGCATCGCAGCCGGACGACTTCACGTCCGGCCAGTGGCGGCCAGTGATTGACGACGACTCGCTCGACGCCGGACTCGTCGAGCGCGTGGTGCTGTGTTCGGGCAAGATCACTTGGGATCTCATGGCCGACCGGGACAGGCGCGAAGACAAGCGCACCGCCATCGTCCGACTCGAGCAGCTCTACCCACGCCCGCTTGCCGAGATCAACCAGATCCTCGCCGCGTACCCGAACGCAACCGAAGTGCGCTGGGTCCAGGACGAGCCGGCCAACCAAGGTCCGTGGCCGCATCTCGCCTTGCACTTCCCGGGCAACCTGGAGCGCAACCTGCCGCTGTCGCTGGTATCGCGCGCTGAATCGTCCACAACGGCCGTCGGTTCGCACAGCCGCCACGTTGACGAGCAGGAAGCGCTGATGGCGCAGGCCTTCGCCTGACCGATGTAACCGATGTACTTCACCGACAGGGGCATTGAAGAACTCGTCGACCGCCGCGGCGACGAGGAAATCTCGCTGGGGTGGCTGGCTGATCGACTGAGTGAGTTCGTCGACCTCAACCCGGAATTCGAGGTTCCCGTCGAGCGGCTGGCCACCTGGCTGGCCCGTCTCGACGACGAAGACGACAACTGACCTGCCCGTTCCATCGCACCGATGATCGGTCGACTGGGGAAGCATCTTTAGACATGGGTGCAGCCTCACGTGTGAGGAGCATTGTGGACACCGGGTTTTCTGGATGGGCCTATTGCCCACAACTCCGGCTCGCAACCAACGTGCCAGCTACGAAGGAATCTGCATCCGTCCGGACCGGGTCAGACGAATGCAGATTCCTTCGTCCCAACCGTGCGACTCGGCCGCAGATAGTGCAGGGCGCTCAGAGCGTCAGGACGATCTTTCCGAAGACCTCGCCCGATGCGACCGCGGCGATTCCCTCAGCCGCCTGATCCATGGGCAGTTCACGGTCGATGAGCGGTCGCACGCCGGTGGCCGCGAGGAATGCGACGAGCTTGCCCAGTTCGGCCCGCGTGCCCATCGTCGAGCCAACGACGTTCTTCTCCTGGAAGAAGATCCGCATCAACTCGGCGTTCTCCGGGTTCGGTCCGGACGTCGTGCCACTGAGGACGATCGATCCGCCCGGACGCAGGGATTTGACCGAATGCGACCAGGTAGCGGCCCCCACCGTCTCCATGACTGCATCGACCATGCGCGGCAACCGGGCACCGAACTCGAATGCTTCGTGCGCTCCGATGCCCAACGCACGGGCGCGCTTGTCCTCGTCCCGGCTGGTCGCCCAGACGGTCAGTCCGGCAGCCCGGGCCAAGACGATCAGAGCAGTCGCCACGCCGCCGCCGGCACCTTGGATCAGCACGGTGTCTCCCGGCTGAAGCCCGGACTTCGTGAAGAGCATCCGGTAGGCCGTCAGCCATGCCGTTGGGAGACAGGCCGCCTCCTGGAAGGACAGGCCAGCTGGCTTCGGGATGAGATTTGCCCGCGGAACCGCCACCTTCTCGGCGAACGTTCCCTGGAATCGCTCGGAGAGCAGGGAGCGCTTGGGGTCGTGGATTTCCTCACCGGTCCACGCCGGGTCGTTGATCACGGCGTGAACGACGACCTCGTTGCCGTCCTCGTCGTAGCCGGCCGCATCGCAGCCGAGGATCATGGGCAGCCGCTCTTCCGGCAGGCCGACGCCTTTCAGGCTCCACACATCGTGGTGATTGATCGAGGCAGCCTTGACGGTGACCGTGGTCCACCCGTCGAGCACTTCGGGGTCGGGCCGCTCCCCCACGCCAAGCCCCGCCAGCGGGTCATCGAAGTTGGACGATTCGGCGTAGACAGCGAACACAGACGCTCCTCAGGGAGTGGCAAGGCGGAAATCCGAAGGGTTCAGTAAGGCCGCCGGGCCAGACCTTCGCGGCGGGCAGTGTCAGTCACCGCGCGCGCCACCACGGTCGCCACGCGCGGGTCGAACGGCGACGGAATGACGTACGACTCGGTGAGTTCCTCAGGTTGGATCAGGTCGGCGATGGCGTTGGCGGCCGCCAGCTTCATCGACTCCGAGATGACCGTCGCGCGGACGTCCAGGGCGCCACGGAAGATTCCGGGGAACACCAGGACGTTGTTGAGCTGATTCGGGAAGTCCGACCGCCCGGTCGCGACGACGCGGGCGTACTTGGCGGCGATGTCCGGATGGACTTCAGGGTTCGGATTGGCCAGTGCGAACACGATGGCGTCATCGGCCATCTTCGCCACGGCGTCCTCGGGAATCGTTCCGCCGGAGACGCCAATGAAGACGTCCGCGCCCACCAGCGCGTCGGCCACAGAACCGGGCTTGGCCCACTCGGATGTCTTGGTGGCCAGCCAGGACTTGACCTCATCCAGGTTCTCGCGCGACTGGTGAATCACGCCTTGGCGGTCGACGACGCTGATCTTGCGGACGCCGGCCGACATGAGGATCTTGGTGATGGCGACGCCGGCCGCACCGGCGCCGGAGATGACCACTTTGCAGTCCTCGAGGTAGCGATCGGTGAGGCGGGTCGCGTTGAACAGCCCGGCAAGCACGACGACAGCCGTGCCGTGCTGGTCGTCGTGGAAGACCGGAATGTCGAGGGCCTCGATGAGGCGCCGTTCGATCTCGAAGCAGCGCGGGCTGGCGATGTCCTCGAGGTTGATCCCGCCGAAGGTCGGCGCGAGCCGGGTGACTGTCTCGACGATCTCGTCGACGTCGGTCGTGTTCAGGGCGACCGGAATGGCATCTACCCCGCCGAACTGCTTGAACAGGACGGCTTTGCCCTCCATGACCGGCATCGACGCCGCCGGGCCGATGTTGCCCAAGCCAAGCACCGCCGTGCCGTCAGTGATGACGGCGACCGTGTTGGAGACCCAGGTGTACTCGTGAGCCAGCTCCGGGTCGGCAAAGATCGCCTCGCAGACGCGGGCGACGCCCGGCGTGTACGACAGCGAGAGGTCGTCGGCGTCGCGCAGCGGGACGGTCGAGGCGACTTCCATCTTGCCGCCGCGGTGCAGCGCAAAGACCGGGTCGTCCTCTCGATCAGGGACGTCCGGCCGGGCATCGATGTCAGTGGCAACCATCAGCGCATTGGTCCTGTCGGCGCATTTCCTGCGATGCGAATGTCGCAGGGCGTGCTCTCGGAGCGAATTTCTTGGGCGGATTCGCGAACCGATCAGGTCCGGCCGGAGGGTGCGCCAGCGTCACGCAGTGCGCCGGCGGCGGCGGGTTTTGCCCGACTGCCAGTCTCTCACATGCCCCATGCGTCCCCGCATGGATGCCCCTCGCACCGCCATTATCGCAGGTCAGATGGGCCGTTTCGCCATGTGCAGTGTGACCGACTCGACACTAAGGAAGTGGGCAATATCCCTTGTTTGGGGCCGGAATTCTTGGAACCATAGCCTGAGGCAACTGGTGTGCCCTCTTAAATGGCCCGTCAAGACGGACGGACCGGGTGCAGCCGACAGCCTGAGCAACCGGGAACACCACCGGGAAAGGGAGTGAGATCGTCATGGACTGGCGCCATCGCAGCGCGTGCCTCGACGAAGACCCGGAGCTCTTCTTCCCAATCGGCAATACCGGCCCGGCCATCCTCCAGATCGAGGAGGCCAAGTTGGTGTGCCGTCGTTGCGACGTCAATGAGCAGTGCCTTCAGTGGGCCCTCGAGTCCGGCCAAGACCACGGTGTCTGGGGCGGCTTGAGCGAGGACGAGCGTCGCGCGCTCAAGCGCCGCAACGCCCGCGCCCGCATTCGAGCTTGAGTTAGACCTCAAGCTCGATCGTGACGGTCGTGCCGCCGCGCCGACCGCGTTCGAATCGGAGCGTTCCGTTCAACTCTGACTCGACGAGGGTCCGCACGATCGACAGCCCCAGGCTGGCGCCGGCATCTAAGTCGGTGGGCATGCCCACGCCGTCATCACTGACGCGAACCCGCAGCCGATCACGGATGCGGTTGGCCGCCACGCTCACGCGGCCTGGCGCCTCGGGATAGGCATGCTGTGCCGCGTTCTGGATCAGTTCGGTCAGGACCATGGCGAGCGCAGTCGCTGACTCTCCCGGAACGGATCCGAAGCCTCCGATGCGCTGACCGGCGACCCGGCCACGCTCGCCGTCGCCGGCCACGTCGAGGACGCTGCGCAGCAGCCGGTCGGCGACGTCGTCGAAGTTGACGGTCTCGTCAAACGACTGACTCAGCGTTTCGTGCACGAGCGCAATGGATCCGACTCGGCGCACGGCGTCGTCGAGTGCCTCGCGCGCCGACGGTTCAGCCGTGCGACGCCCTTGCAACCGCAGCAATGCGGCGACGGTCTGCAGGTTGTTCTTCACCCGGTGATGGATCTCGCGGATCGTCGCTTCCTTCGAGACGAGCTGACGCTCGCGTCGCCGCAGCTCGGTGACATCGCGCAGGAGCACGATGGCTCCCACTGGGACTTCGTCGCGACGCAGCGGGATGAGTCGCAGCGCAACCGAGACGTCGCCGTTGGCGATCTCGGCCTCGCCGGGCCCGCGGCCGTGAAGTAGTCCGCGAACCCCGCGGTGGGTAGGCCGCGCGTCGACGAGCTCGGCGGTGACGCCTCCGAGGTCGGCGCCCTCGAGGTCGCCGACGAGTCCGAGTCGCCGGAACGCTGAAAGCGCGTTGGGGCTGGCGTACTCGACGATTCCGGTTGCCGCCAGCCGGATGAAACCGTCTCCAACACGCAGCGAATCTGCCAAGTCGGAGCGCGCTCCGGCAAACGGGAAGACTCCCGCGGCAATCATGGCGAGCAGGTCATCTGCCGACGAGCGGTATGCCGTCTCCAGCGCACTCGTCGTTCGGCCTTCGTTTCCGCCCGCGCGAACTTCGATCATCGCCAACGAGTGGTCGCCGTGGACGACGGGAACGAGGTGGCCAGCCGCGCTGGCTTCAGCCGATCGAAACGAGGCGGCGACATCCTCCAGCAGCGTCGTCGGCCCGGTCGTGGGGCGGATCTGCGCTGCAGCCCAGTGCCCCTTCGCCTCGGCATCCGGCACCCATAGGACGAGATCTGCAAAGGCCAGATCGGCAACGATCTGCCAATCCGTGACGACCGCATGCAACCAGGCGATGTCGTCCGGCTGCAGCGTCGTCCGGCTGCGGGCGATCTCGTCCAGGGAGGGCACGGCCCGAGGTTACCGAGAGCCCGAGCCGCTTGCGGCTCGTGGCCGAGTGGCCGATGGGCCGTTGACGACCACGCTGGCGGTACCGCCCACGCCACCGGCGTGGGGGAGGAGCACGGGCCGAGACTAGTTATGGTTGTGGAGATGTCTCAGGTTCATTGGGCCCCCGCCTACTGGCAGCGCGTGCTGCAGTCGAACCGCGCGCTCCCGGACGACCGGCCGTTGGACGAGCTCACCGCTGAACTGGTCGAGATGCTGGGCACTCCAAACCCGCGACTGCGCGAGGACATTGCCTACCCGATCCTCACCGCCTGGCTCGACCAAGGTGTGTACGACGATCTGCTGTCGGGATTGGGCAACGGCCTCGTCCCCGGCCTCCAGTACGGACTTGGCCACGACGGTGACAGTTCGGTGATCCGCCGGAGCTACAGTGCGCTGATGCTCGCTGAGATCCTCGGACGAGACAACGATCAGCAGTTGCTCGGCGCATCCTCAGTCTTGGAGTGGGGCGATCGGGCCACCAGTTGGTATGTGCGCGAGCAGGACCACCGCGGGTGGATTCCCGAGCAGGGCTGGGCTCACGCCATCGCCCACGGCGCCGACCTGCTCGCGGCCTTGGCCCGCTCACGGCACTTCGGGCGGCTCGAGCTCACCGTCTTGCTGGACGTCGTCGCCGACCGCGTCTTGACGCCGACGTCGTACATCTGGCGGCACGGCGAGGACGACCGGCTGGCCTTCGCCGTGATGGCCCTGCTGCACCGCAACGCGCTGGACACGTCGCTCGTCGAACCGTGGCTGAAGCGACTCGGTGAGGGCATAAAGCCGCCGCGGACCCGTGGCCCGATGTCGGAGTGGCCGTCCGCGGCGGCATTCAATACCTCGCGCCTGCTCCGCGCCCTGCACCTCCAGTTGGCGCTCGGCGTCCAAGGTCGGCCCGGCCTCCTTCACGATGCGGAGCTGTTCGCGGAGCAGCCGGCGAACCGCGCGGACCTGATCCTGGTGGTGCTCGACCAGATTCGAGCCGAGAGCCCCTGGCTTTATCGCCCGACCTCCCGCGCGCAGCCTCTGTCCGACTAGCCTCGCGTCTATGACTGACGTTGACGACGTCCACACCGACGCACTGGCAACCTCGCATGGTGGAGTCCAGGGGCTCGATGTTGCCCGCGCCCATGGCGCCTCGACGATGTTCACCCTGTCCGGCGCGCACGTCTTCCCGCTCTACGACGCCGCCGTCATTGCCGACCCGCCTATGCCCATCATCGATGTGCGGCACGAGCCAAGCGCGGTGTTCGCGGCCGAGGCCATCGGCAAGCTGACGCGGACACCCGGCCTCGCCGTCCTCACCGCCGGTCCGGGCGTGACGAACGGGGTTAGCCCGGTGGCTCAGGCCATGTTCGCCGGCTCACCGCTCGTGGTCCTGGGTGGCCGCGCGCCGGCCGGTCGCTGGGGAAGCGGCAGCCTGCAGGAGCTCGACCATCCGCCGATCTTCGAGACCATCACGAAGCTGTCGACGACGGCACACACCATCGACGCCGTCGCGCCCACCGTCGACGCGGCCTTCGCCGCCGCAGGCTCGTCGCACCGCGGCCCGACGTTCGTCGACGTGCCGATGGATGAGCTGTTCGGCAAGGCGCCGATCGGCACGACGCCGCACACGGTGGTTGGTCCGATCGAGCCCGATTCCGACGACCTGTCTGCCATCGGACGAGTGCTTGCCGGCGCCACCCAGCCGGTGCTGCTTCTTGGCACCGATGTGTGGGCCGACCGTGCCGAGGAAGCCGCACTGCGGTTCGTCGACCAGACCGGCATCCCGGTGATTCCCAACGGCATGGGCCGCGGCATCGTCCCCGGCGGGCATCCGCAACTGGTCACGAAAGCCCGCTCGGCGGCACTCCACGGCGCCGACGTTGTGGTCGTCGTGGGCACGCCGCTGGACTTCCGGCTCGGATACGGCGTCTTCGGCGGCAAGGACGGTGGGACGCCGGCGAAGGTCGTCCACATCGCCGACTCCTCCGGCCAGGTCGCACAGCACGCGACCCTCGCCGCCTCGGCTGCAGGCGACCTTTCAGCGTGCTTCGACGGAATTCTCACCGCGCTTACCGCTGGCGCAAGGCCCGATTGGACCACTTGGCTCAACAACTTGCAGCGCCATGTTGTCGAGGCCACACGCCGAGACCAAGAACTTTTGCTGGCCGAGGCGGATCCGATCCATCCGGCTCGCATCTACGGCGAGTTGCTGCCCCGGCTGGCTGATGACGCCGTGGTCATCGGTGACGGCGGGGACTTCGTGTCGTTCGCCGGCAAGTACGTCGAGCCGAAGCGTCCGGGAGGCTGGCTCGACCCGGGCCCGTACGGCTGCCTCGGCGCCGGCATGGGAGCCGCCATGGCCGCCCGCATCAGCCGTCCGTCCAGCCAAGTCGTGCTGCTCTATGGCGACGGCGCCGCCGGCATGTCGCTGATTGACGTCGACACCTTGGTCCGGCACAACCTGCCGGTCGTCATGGTCGTCGGCAACAACTCCGCGTGGGGCTTGGAGAAGGGCCCCATGCAGTTCCTTTACGGCTACGACGTGGCTGCCGACCTCGCCCCGAGCACCCGATACGACCAAGTCGTCACCGCGCTCGGCGGGGGCGGCGAGATGGTGACCGATCCGCGCGAAATCGGGCCAGCGCTCGACCGCGCGTTCGCCTCCGGGGTTCCCTACCTGGTGAACGTCATCACCGACGTCAACGCGGCGTACCCACGCAACACGTTGGGGATCTGATGGGAAGCTCATCGATCACCCGCACCGTCGGCCCGGAACACACAGCTCGGGCCGTAGGCAGCGGCGATGTCGACGTCTTGGGTACTCCCGTCTTGCTGGCATGGCTCGAAGAGGCCACCTGCGATGCGCTGTCGCTTGATCACGAGCAAACCAGTGTGGGGGCGCGGGTCGAGATCGAGCACCTGATCCCATCGCCGGTTGGCACCACCATCATCGCGAACGCCGACATGATCGCCCGGGACGGCCGGCTCGTGACATTCAGGGTCGAAGCGGTTGACACGTCCGGAGCGCTCGTCGGCTCCGGACAGATCCGTCGCATCGTCGTCAACCGCGACCGATTCCTCGCCCGCGTGCCTCACGTGGGAGACTAGACGCCGTTCTCGAGTTCATGGAGGCCCGCATGGGTAAGACCGGCCGCAAGCGCCGCGCGCGTCGCAAGAAGGGCGCGAACCACGGCAAGCGCCCCAACGCGTAAGAAAACCCCCGCCGCTGGCGGGGGTTTTGCTTTGCCTGGGAGTTCGCTCAGCCCTCGTATTGGACTTCGACGGTGCGGATGGCGAACTGGACCTTCTGGACGAGCGTCTCGGGGGCACGCTCGGAACAGGACCGGTGGACCAGGGACTTGACGATGCGTTCGACGTCGTACTCACTCAGGCACGAAGAGCAAGCTTCGATGTGCTGCTGGATCTCTTCGCAACTCGCGGTGTCGATCTCGTGATCGAGGAACAGGTAGAGGCGTTCGCGGGCGGTGTTGCAGTCACAGCCGCAGTTTTCGCCGTCTTTCGTGTCCTTCGTCGGGTCCATTGCCTTACTCCCCAGTTCCCGTTACGGCCATGCCGCGCTCGCGCGCGTAGTCAGCGAGCCGATCGCGCAGCATCCGGCGGCCGCGGTGCAGACGGGACATCACCGTCCCGATCGGCGTGTCCATGATCTCCGCGATCTCCTTGTACGGGAATCCCTCGACATCAGCGAGGTAGACCGCGTACCGGAAGTCGTCTGGAAGCTCCTGCAGAGCCTCCTTGACGTCCGAGTCAGGAAGGTGCTCCAAGGCCTCCATCTCGGCCGACTTCAGGCCAGAGGACGTGTGCGCCTCGGCCGCGACAATCTGCCAGTCGTCCAGCTCGTCGCTGATCTGCTGCGGCTGGCGCTGCTTCTTGCGATAGGTGTTGATGTACGTGTTGGTGAGGATGCGGTAGAGCCACGCCTTGAGGTTGGTGCCCGGCGTGTACTGGTGGAACGCGGCGAACGCCTTGGCGTACGTCTCCTGGACGAGGTCCTCGGCGTCATGCGGGTTGCGCGTCATCCGCAGGCCGGCGGAGTACAGCTGGTCGACGAAGGGCATCGCTTCGCGCTCGAACCGGGCCTGCCGCTCTACGGGGGTTTCCGTCTCGAGATTGACTTCTGCGTCCTCGAACGCTGTGTCCTCAGTCATCGCCGATGAGTCTACGGCGGGGCGCTCCATGCAGGACAGCATGGTGGAGTCAACGTCGTGGAGGTGCAGACCTATTCCGCGGGAATCGGCTCGATCAACTGCGGACCGTTGTTGCGATGGTTGTTGACCTCAGTCGAGACCGGCCACGCATCCAGCCGACCGGGCACCGCCGGCACGAGAAGTCCGAGGCGTTCGTCCACCGTCATGGGCGTCGAATCGAGCCAGGCGTCGATCTCGTCGCCGGCCAACATCATCGGCGTGCGCTCATGCAGATGCCCGAGATCGTCGCTCGCCGACGTCGTGAGGATCGTGAATGTGATGAGCCAATCGGCGTCGGGGCTCGCCTTCCAGAACTCGTACAACCCCGCCATGGCAAGCACCCCGCGGTCCTTGGGACAGATGAAGAACGGTTGTTTCTTTTCGCCCGGGTACCACTCGTAATAGCCGTCGGCCGGAACGATGGCCCGACGCGAAGCGAAGGCCTTGGCGAATGCCGGCTTCTCGGCCACGGTTTCGCTGCGGGCATTGATCATGCGGCTGCCGATCTTCGGGTCCTTGGCCCAACTGGGGACGAGCCCCCACTGGGCGACCAGGACCTCGCGACGGACAGGAGTGTCGTCCTTGGCCGGGCGCTCGATCACGATGGGCGCTGGCTTGGTGGGCGCCATGTTCCAGTCCGCCTCGAGCTCGTCGGTGCGATCAGTGAGCGCGTCGGCCAACTGAGCACCGAACGCATTGGCAAGATCGTCCGGAGTTCGGGTGGTGGCGTAGCGACCGCACATGACATCCACGATGCCACCTACCTGAGACACTGAGCCCGTGAGTGACCTGTGGGCGGCGCCGACGCTTGAGAGCCCCACCCATGCACGAGTCACACTGCCCTCCTCCAAGTCGCTGACCAATCGCCTGCTCGTGCTGGCAGCGCTTGCCGATTCACCCTCGGTCATCCGCCATCCGCTGGTCGCCCGCGACACCGCCCTCATGGCCGACGCGCTCACCGCCCTGGGCGCCGACATCGCCCAAGGCGACGAGGCGTGGCTGGTCACGCCCACACCACCGGCGGCGGGCGAGATCTCGATCGACTGCGGGCTAGCCGGCACGGTCATGCGCTTCGTGCCGCCCGTGGCGGCCCTGAGCGAAGCGGCCGTCACCTTCGATGGCGATCCGCGAGCGCGCGAACGCCCGATGGACACAACGATCGCCTCGCTGCGCGGCCTGGGCATCGAGATCGACGGCGACAGCACGCTGCCGTTCACCGTCCGCGGTCACGGTCGGGTTACCGCCTGTGAGCTGAGCATCGACGCATCGGCGTCCAGCCAGTTCGTCTCGGCCCTGCTGTTGGCCGCGCCCCGCTTCAAGCACGGCCTGACGCTCCACCACGTCCCCCGTGGGGGTACCTCCCACCTGCGGGGGACGATTCCATCGCAGCCCCACGTCGACATGACGGTCGCAGAGCTGCGTAAGCGTGGAGTCGCCGTCGACGACTCCATCCCGGGGACGTGGCGGGTCGAGCCCGGTCCGATCGCCGGCGTCGACGCAACCGTCGAGCCGGACCTCTCCAATGCAGGCGCGTTCATCGCCGCGGCTCTCGTGACCGGCGGAACCGTGCGCGTCGCCGACTGGCCCGAGAAGACCACACAGGCCGGCGATACCTGGCGCATGATCGCTGGCGAGTTCGGCGGCGGCTCAACACATGACGGCACGGACTTGGAGTTCACCGGTCCAGCGACGCTTGAGGGCGTCGACCTCGATCTTCACGACGTCGGCGAACTGACCCCGGTCGTGGCAGCGGTGGCAGCGCTCGCATCCGGACCGTCGCGGCTGCACGGCATTGCTCACCTCAGGGGCCACGAAACCGATCGACTGACGGCACTCGCGACCGAGCTCAACCGGCTCGGCGGCGACGTTGAGGAGACCGACGACGGGCTCATCATCCGACCTCGGCCTCTCCACGGCGGAACGTTCCACACGTACGACGATCACCGGATGGCGCACGCGGCTGCCGTGATCGGGCTTGCCGTTCCGGATGTTTTGGTCGAGAACGTCGGCACGACCGCCAAGACGTACCCGGGGTTTGTGACTGACTGGGCCTGGATGGTCACGTGAGCTTCGGTGTCATGGGGGCGGGGCGATGAAGGACGAACACGACGACTTCGACCGTCCGCGTCGCCGGACTCGGCCGCGGACCAAGGAACGCCCGGACTACGAGCACCTCCCTCTGGGCCGCGTCCGCACGGTCGATCGCGGCCGATACGCGGTCGATATCGAGGGTGTGGCCATCACCGCGATGAAGGCTCGGTCGCTGGGCCGCCAGGGCGTCGTCGTCGGCGACGAAGTGCGCGTGGATGGCGACGTGAGCGGCGTCGAGGGCAGCCTGGCGCGCATCGCCGAGGTCCTCCCCCGCACGACGGTCCTGCGGCGCACGGCCGATGACGACGACCCCATCGAGCGCGTCGTCGTCGCCAACGCCGATCAGCTCGTGGTGGTCACCGCCTTGGCCGATCCGCCACCGCGGCCGGCCCTGATCGACCGCTGCCTCGTCGCGGCCTATGACGCCGGTATGCGCCCAGTCGTCATTCTCACGAAGTCCGACCTCGCCGCGCCGGACGAGATGCTCGGCCTGCTGGAGCCACTCGACGTAACCGTGGTTGCGACCCGTCGCGACGGTGACCTCGAGCGCGTTCGCTCGGTACTGAAGGACCACACGTCGGTGCTCGTCGGTCACAGCGGCGTCGGCAAGTCGACGCTGGTCAATGCGCTGGTGCCCGACGCACATCGCACCACAAATGTGGTCAACGAAGTGACCGGACGTGGGCGCCACACATCGACGTCCGCGCTCGCACTCGCCCTGCCCGACGGTGGGTGGATCATCGATACTCCGGGCATCCGGTCGTTCGGGCTGGCGCACGTCGACATCGACAGCATCGTTGCTGCCTTCCCCGACATCGCCGCGATCTGCGCGGATTGCCCGCGCGGATGCACGCACCTGGCGTCCGAGCCGGAGTGCGCGCTGGACGCCGCGGTCGATGCCGGGGCCATCACCGTCGAAAGGGTGGACTCGCTGCGCCGCATTCTTACGGCGCGAGCGACGAGCTACTGACTGACCGAGTAGTCCTGCGAGCCATCCGCATTCCACGCCGTGCGGGCGCCCTGCTCGCCGGTCTGTGCCGCCAGGCCGATCACGAGGACTGCCAGCACCGCGATGACCACGGCGCCCACCGTTCCGGCGGCATGCGGGAGCTTGGGCAGCAGCCACGCAAACAGGATGGCCACCACGACGAGTACGAAAAGCACGGAGTTGAGCTTGTCGGCGAGGGTGATGTGGACGTCCAGCGCCGAGACGACGGCCTTGTTCACCGAGAGCTGATCCTTGATCGCCATCTGCAGGGCCTCACCGCTGGCCCGGGCGAGCCAAACCAGCAGCCAGGCAACGACCAAGGCCAGGGCGACGGGCCAACGAAGACGCGTGCGCCACGAAGGACGCACGAGAGCCAGTGCCGCAAGAGCCGCCACGGGCGTCACGATCACGGCGGCGTGAACCACCAGCACATGCAACGGCAGTCCGTTGAAGGTATCGACGATCGAAGTGTGCACGGGACTAACGTAGCCACCATGGCGCATTCCTGGAGTGATGACGTGCGGCTTGCACACGTCTTGGCCGACAACGCCGACAACCTCTCCATGGACCGGTTCGGCGCCATCGACCTGGCGGTTTCGACCAAGCCGGATATGACGTACGTGACCGAGTCCGACCAAGCGGTCGAAGAAGCGATTCGGCGTCACCTCAAGTCCGCGCGGACCCGCGACGTCGTCCTCGGCGAGGAGCAGGGCGAGATCGAGGGATCGACCGGCTCGCACGAACGTCGCTGGATCATCGATCCGATCGACGGCACGTCGAACTTTGTCCGCGGCGTCCCCGTCTGGGCCACGCTGATCGCGCTGGAGGAAGCTGGCGAGATCGTCGCCGGGCTGGTCTCTGCGCCTGCGCTCGGACGCCGCTGGTGGGCCTCGAAGGACGGCGGCGCCTTCACCGGGAAGTCGTTCATGAACGCCCGCGAGATCCGGGTGTCGGCCGTATCCGAGCTCGAAGCCGCATCGTTCTCGTACTCGTCGACCGGCGGCTGGGATCGCATCGACAAGCGCACCGGCTTCGACGCGCTCCTGAGCCGGGTGTGGCGCACCCGTGCCTATGGGGACTTCTGGTCGTACACGCTGCTTGCCGAGGGTGCCGTCGACATCGCCGCTGAGCCGAACCTGGAGCTCTGGGACATGGCCGCACTCGACGTCATCGTTCGGGAGGCCGGCGGCCGGTTCACGGGGCTCGACGGACGTGACGGCCCGTGGAGCGGCAACGCCATTGCCACCAATGCACGACTGCACGATGCGGCACTGGCCTACTTGGGCCACTTTCCTGACGGCGCGGCCGACGAAGAACTCGAGCCCGCCGCGAAACCGGGAAAGGGACCCCGGAATCGCAACAATGTGTTGAACTTCCCTCCAGCCGGCGGGGAGCGCACGATGGACCCAGCGGAATAGCGGAAGCAGGAGGCACCATGCGCGTGCGGGAAATCCTTTCGGCCAAGAGCATCGGCCAGGTCTTCACCATTCGACCGGATGCGACGGTTGCCGAGCTCCTCACGACGCTGACCGACCTCAACATCGGTGCCCTCGTCGTGAGTTCGGACGGCTCACACATGGAGGGGATCGTTTCCGAGCGCGACATCGTGCGCAAGCTGGGCGATTTCGGCCAGTCGGCAAACGTGACCGTCGGCGAGATTATGACATCGGATGTGCGCATCTGCGAGCCTGACGACACCTTGGACGAGCTCATGGGAATCATGACCGAGTACCGCGTCCGCCACGTGCCAGTTCTCGATGGCGACGTGCTCGTCGGCGTGCTCAGCATTGGCGACGCCGTCAAGAGCCGGATGGATCAGCTTGAGTTCGAACGCGACCAGTTGACCCACTACCTGCATGGGCAGTAGTCACCCTCCCCGATTCCACCTCCCTGACCGGGAGTTGACGTGGCGATTCAGCCGGTCCTCAGGTCCCGGCGGGCAGCACGTCAACACCACGGACACCCGCGTCGAGCTGAGCTGGACACCGGCAACGTCCAATGCGCTGAGCGACGTGCACAAGAGCCTGGTTGCACAGCAGCTGCGTCACCGGCTCGTCGACGGGACGATCACCATCGTGTCATCGCAGTACCGCTCGCAACACCGCAACCGCGAAGCCGCCAGGGTCCGACTCGAAGAGCTCGTCGCTGCGGCGCTCATCCCGCGCAAGCAGCGACGGGCCACGAAGCCGTCACGAGGGTCCGTCGAACGACGACTGGCGTCGAAGAAGAAGCGCTCGCAGACAAAACGCGACCGCAACGCCGGCTGGGATTGACGCAAGTGCTGGGCGTCAGATCTCCAGCTCCATGAGCTGCTTGCGGTAGCGGGCCATGAAGCGCGGGCGGCCGAGCAGAGCGACGGCCACCAGGGTCTCGCCCTTCCACCAGCCGTACACCGTTCCCGAATCTACGTCCTCGCCCTCGACCCATCCCTGCCGTTCACCCAGCGATGGCCAGCCCAGGAGTTGCACCTTGACGCCCGGCTGGTCGGTCCAGAAATACGGCGGCGCGGACAGGTAAGCAGACGCATCCTGTCCCATGATCGTCAGCGCGACGATGGCGGCGCCGTCCCCGGCGGTCTGCCAGTGCTCGCGACGCACATGCTGCCCGAGCCGCGGATCCCACCATGCGGCCACATCACCGACGGCGTACAGGCCCGGATGGCCGACCACCCGGCCGTGTTCATCACATTCGATGCCCTGCGGCGTCGCCAGATCGCCGGCAGCCTCGACGTTGAGCCGGGCTCCAAAGCCGACCACGACAATGTCGGCAGTCAGTTTTCGACCGTCGGCCAGCACGACGGTGGCGCCGTCGTCCGACGTGGCGTCGACGATCTCGACCGGGGCGTCTGTCACGACCGTGACGCCCTGCTCGCGATGGATCTGCTCGACGGCCGCCGCGATTTCCGGGCCGAGCGGACCGAGGATGTTCGGCATCGCCTCGACGATGGTCGCCTCGATCCCCAACTTGCGGGCGGACCCGGCCACCTCGGCGCCGATGAACCCGCCACCCAGGATCAGGACCGAGGAGATCCGGCCGAAGTCGTTTTTGATCCGCCGCGCGTCCGCCATACTGCGCAGCGGCCGCACGTCGGGCATGTCCGCGATGAAGGGCGGGACGTTGGCACGCGATCCGGTGGCGATGACGATGGTGTCGGCCTCCAGCCGTTCGCCGTCTTCGGTCACCACGAGTCCATCGGACACGGTCGCCACGTGGACACCACGTCGGTAGTCGATGTCGAGCTCGGCGATCTCGTCGTCGGTCGTGAGCCGAACCGCTTCGGGCTCCCGCTCGCCGGTCAGCACCGCCTTCGACAGCGGCGGGCGGTCATAGGGCAGCTCGTCTTCGTCGCCGAGCAAGGTGAGCGGCCCCGTATACCCGTGCCTGCGCAAATCCTTGGCAGTTCGCCAGCCGGAGAGCCCGGCTCCCACGACGATCACGGATCCCGGCTGCGCGTTCACCCGCTCAGCATAGGGAAATCGGACATCTGGTCACAGGCGTGCTGGATTGCCGTTATCCTTGGGGTTCGCCATCCCAAGGAGAGAGACCCGTGGGCCTTCCTCAGCTTGACTTCCGTGTGCCCGAGGCCACGTGGTTCAAGTCTGCCCTCGCCGGCAAGTTCGGAAGGGTGCCTGGGTTGCGCGCCCTCGGGTCGATGCAAGGCTTGAGCTCCACAGGCGCACTGGCTTGGCCCTACAAGATCGCCGTCGTCGCCGTCATGGCGCTGGTCGCCTGCGGCACGCTGGTCACTTTCGGCTCCGCTGGGGCTGAGACGCCGTCGTCCGCGGAGCGCTCTGCGCTTCCCGGCACCGATGAAGCACGCCCGAGCGTCGAGGGCCAGGTGCTTCCGCCTGCGAGCGCGGCTCTACTGAATTCCAGCGACCTGCTGTCCTCGCTGAATCTCACCGACTACAGCCCAGAAGACACCACGAGCTTCTCGCTGACCGGCGACGATGACGACGAAGACAGCGACGAAGACAGCGACGAGGAGACGAAGGCTTCCACCACGAAGACGGCGACGACGACCAAGCCCACCACGAAGCCAACGACCTCGCCGACCACCTCTGCGCCGAACCCGAAGCCGACTACATCCTCACCGACCACCCCGGCCCCCACTCCGACGAAGACCACCAGTCCTCCCGAGCCGGTTGAAGGACCAAGTCACAAGCGCTGGGAGAAGTGCACGAGCTCGGACCTGAACGTGAAACTCGGAATCTGCGGCAGCGAGCCGGACTTCGAAGACTAGATCGGGACGGCCATCACGGTCGGCTCGAGGCGCCCCCGCAACGTCAGTGGTTCAAGGAACGTCCACAGTTGGCGCTCGTCGGAGCGCGCACGATCGACGATCCGCTGTGACGCGACGATCCGTTCTGGGCGGTCCTTTGCCTGTTCGGTCAGGCGTGCCGCCTCATTCACTGGGTCGCCGATGACGGTGTACTCCAGCCGCTGCGTCGCGCCGATGTTGCCGGCGATGACCAGCCCCTGGGAGACGCCGACGCCCGCGTCCAGTTCGGGAACCTCGGCCCTGAGCCGCCGGACCATCTCACGGGCGGCGGAGAGCGCCGACGCCGCGGGGTCGTCCAGCACCAGCGGCGCACCGAAGATGCACAGCGCGGCGTCGCCTTCGAACTTGTTCACGAGGCCGCCATGGGTGTCGACGACATCGACTACCACCTCGAAGAAGCGATTGAGCGCGGTGACCACTTCACCTGGGGACCGGGTCGCAGCCAACGTTGTACTGCCGATGACGTCGACGAACAGGGCCGCGGCCTCGATCTCTTCACCGCCCAGCTGCACACCGTGCTCAAGCGCCTGGCGCGCCACGTCTTCCCCAACGTGCCGGCCAAACAGGTCGCGCAACTGTTCCCGCTCGCGCATGGCAAGCACCATCCGATTGAACCCGGCTTGAAGCTGGCCCAGTTCGCCGGAGTCGTTGACGGTGACGTGGGTGCTCAGGTCACCGGCCTCAATCGCCTTCAGGGCAGTCGTCAGCTCGCACAGCGGCTCACCCACCGACTTCGCGAACAGGACTGCCGCCACCAGCCCCGTGACGAAGAACCCGGTACCGAACAGGATGGCGGTCCAAGAGAGCCGCTCGAAGGAGGGCTGGGTCCATGGTGCGAACGCCGCCACGGAAACAGCTGCAAGGGCGGGGATGGCCGAGGTGAGCAGCCAAGTCGTCAGCGCACGAACGCCGACGCTGTTGGTGAAGCGGCCGTCGGGCGGCGCGATCTCGAGAACGCGAGCCGTCGGCTGCCGCAACAGCCGGCTTTGCAACAGGTAAGACATCGCTGCGGTCGCCAAGCCGCTGGCCATGACCTCGAGAAAGACGATCCAGGCAAAGGCCGTGTTGATCCGCAGGTTGTAGAAGAGGATGAAGATCGCCGGTATGACCCAGAGCGCGGCGGATACAAGGAACAGGAGCACCGGAAGGCGCAGAGTGCGCTCACACTCCTCCGCCGTCGGCTCGGTTCCGCGCACGGTCCAGCTGAGGGCGCGCTTGGTGCGCGGCACGACTAGCACGACCACGGTCAGATAGCTGAAGGCGGTGAACGCCAAGCCGATGATCAAGTTGGCGCGGAAGACTTCGGGAGTGTCGGCCGCAGCCGGAATGGGCAGCACATACAAATAGCTGACCATCGTGATGACGATTCCGAACGTGTTTGCCGCCCACTGCTGCAAGACCACATGCCAGGGCCGGACGACCTTGATGTGCTTCATGGCCCGATGCTGACACACGTCGGCTGGATCGGCGTCCATCCTCCGAAGGAGAGCTGAGTCCTACTTGGGTCGCAGGTAGATTTGCCGCATGGGAAACCCGGAACGCACCGTTGACCTCGTTCGCAGCGGCAAGGCCCGCTTCACCGCCACCAATGTGCGCGGCGGGACCATCGACATCGGGGACGGAGTCGAGGGCGACTTGTTCACACCGATCGAGCTCCTGCTGGCGGCTCTCGGCAGTTGCTCCGGGCTGGATCTCGACGCCATCCTCGGCAAGCGCGCCGAGTTCGAGTTCTTCGGGATCAATGCCCGCGCCGACAAGGTCCGCGACGACAACGGCAACCACCTGGTCAACATTCAGATCACCTTCGACGCCGAATTCCCGGAGGGTGAGGCGGGCCAGTCCGCCCGCGACTTCCTGCCGGCAGCCATGGCCAAGAGCCACGATCGGATCTGCACGGTCTCGCGGACGGTTCAGCTCGGCGCGCCTGTGGAGTATCGGGTTCCCCCCGTACGCTGACGCCCATGGCTATTTGGGAAGATCGGCTGCTCCCGCACGTCATCAATGTCGCCTGCGGGTCCAAGGACATTCAGCCCCTGCGCGAACACGCCTGCGCCGACCTGACGGGCACCGTCGTTGAACTGGGGTTCGGGTCGGGACTGAACTGTTCGCTCTATCCGGCGGCCGTCACCAGCGTCTTGGCCATCGAACCGGCTGACCAGGCATGGAACATGGCTGCGAAACGGCGCTCCGAGAGCACCGCACCCGTCTCGCGGGCAGGGCTCGACGGCCAGCGGCTCGACCTAGCCGATGACTCGGTCGACTCCGCGCTCATCACCTTCACGCTGTGCACGATCCCCGACGTGGACACTGCGCTGCAGGAGGTCGCCCGGGTGCTCAAGCCCGGCGGCTCGGTCCACATTGCCGAGCACGGCGCGTCGCCCGATCCGTCGGTTGCACGCTGGCAACGACGGCTCGACCCGATGCAGCAGCGGGTTTTCGGTGGCTGTCACCTCACCCGCGACCCCATCCTGATGCTTGACTCGGCCGGGTTCACCGACACCGACATCCAGACCGGCTACATCAGCGAGTTTGGCCCGATGCGGCCGTGGATGTTCGGCTACAGCGGCTCGGCCCGACTGTCGGCCGCCTGATCTACGATCGGCCCATGTCCGCCGAAGCACGCGCCCGGGTACCCCACGTGGCGTTGCTCAGGGGTATCAACGTCGGCGGGCGCAACAAGGTCCCGATGAAAGACCTGCTGGCGTGTGTTGAGGCGGGCGACTACGCCGACGTGGCGACCTACATCCAAAGTGGCAACGTTGTGTTCACAACCGAGGGGCCGGATCCTCAAGCCGTCGAGCTCGACCTCGAACAGCGCATCGAGCGACGTTTCGGATTCCCGGTCCCCGTCGTGGTCCGAAGCCTTGCCGAGATGGACGCGACGGTTGCAGCGGCCCCCGCGTGGTTTGGCGGGCCGGACCATCGATGCGACGTCATCTTCCTCAAGCATCCGCTGACCGCCGACGATGCCTTCGACGCACTCCCGTCGCCCCGCGAGGGTGTGGACCACTGGGGCAAGGGCCCGGCCGGATGCGTGTACGCCTCCCGGCTGACGGCCCTAGCCACCAAGAGCCGGCTGGGGCAGATTGCCAGTTCACCGATCTATCCCTCCATCACCATCCGGAACTGGAACACCACGACCAAGCTGCAGAAGCTGCTAACCGAAACGACGTCTGACTCATAGCCCACACATAGGTTGCACACCGGTCCATCTCAGTTCGGCCGAACAGGCTTCTCGACAGCCGCTCGTCGGAGCCGGCACGACGAAGGAGAAGTTCGGTGAAGAAGCAACCATTGCGAGCAACCGGCTTGGTGGCCGCCGGCGTGATCGCCGGTGGAATCCTGGCCGGAACCCTCGGTGCGCAGGCAGCCGACGAGACCGACGACCCAGCGCCCGCCAACGGGCCGGCGATCGTACGCGGCCACCACGGCGGCCCACACGACGGCCCAGGTGCACCGGGACGCCCCGGCGGCGAAGATCTTGCCAGGGCGCTCGGCGTCACTGAGGAAAGGCTGCAGTCTGCGTTCAACGCGATTCGTGACGACGTCAAGCCGGCCGACAGGGGCGAAGGTCCGCCGACCAAGGCCGAGCGCACTACTCAGCACGACAAACTCACGGCCGCGCTGGCCAAGGAACTCGGACTGAGCGAGGCAAAGGTCGAGGCCGCGTTCGAGAAGGTGCACAAGGCGCATGCCGCCGAGCGCCGGGACACGCTGCGCGATCGGCTCGATGCCGCCGTCAAGAACGGCAACCTGACGAAAGACGACAAGGCGTCTGTCCTGAAGGCGTTCGACGCCGGCGTCCTGGGTGGTCCAGGAGGCCGAAGCCTCCGCTGATGCGTGAGGACCGGTGGGCCGGTTAACCCGAGCACCGCGCCCACCCGGCGGTGGGTTGTTCAGGCTTCGAGGGGTTTCAAGTCTGGATGACCCACCGCCACTCGCGCGGGTCAGAGCCGCTTGAGGGCTGTCTCAGCCGCGTTGAATCCACCCATGCCATGCACGCCCGGCCCCGGTGGCGTCGCAGCCGAGCACAGGTAGACGCCCTTCACCCCCACCGTGTACGGATTGGGCGCCGGTCGCGGCCGGAATGCGATCTGGCGGAACGTGTTGGCGCCGGCGCCGATGTCGCCACCGACGTAGTTGGCGTTGTAGGCCGCCATCTGGGTCACGTTGCGCACGTGCGTCTCCACGATGGTGTCGCGGAAGCCAGGCGCGAAGCGCTCGATCTGGCGAATGACGGTCTCGGTGGCGTCGCCCGGGTAGGCGTGTGGCGTGTGCGCGTAGCTCCAGATCGGGTTGAGGCCGTCGGCCGATCGCGATGGGTCGGCGAGGTACTGCTGTCCCACCAGCATGAACGGCTGTTCGGGCATCTCGCCGCGCACCGTGGCCGCTTCGACTGCGACGATCTGCTCCGCCGTACCGCCCAGATGGACGGTGCCGGCGCGACGCGCGTTTTCATTGGTCCAGGGGATGTCACCCCGGATCGCAAAGTCCACCTTGTACGTCGACGGTCCATAGGTGTACTTGGTGAAGGCACGTCGGACGCGAGGGGGAAGTTGCTCACCGACGATCTGCAGGACACCCGCCGGCGCGGTGTCGAGCATGACGATGTCGGGCGCCGATCCCGCCACGTCCCGCAACTGGTCCAGACTGTCTACCGTCACACCGGTCTTCACAACTCCGCCCAGCGACTCCAACAGCCCGATCAGCGATGCTGCGATGGCCTGGCTGCCACCCTTGGCCACGGGCCACCCGGCGGCATGGCCCACGGCTGTCAACATCAGGCCAACTGACCCGCTGAGCGGCGTCGTGAGCTTGCCGAAGACGTGCGCGGCGACACCCATGTAAAGGGCCCGGGCCGGATCGTCCTTCCACCGGCGCACGGTCATCGTCGCCGGCAGCAATGCGTTGATCCCGAACTTGGTCAACGTGATCGGGTGGCTCGGCACGTGCAGGGCCGGCTGGAACACCTCGCCGATGAGGGCGTCGATGTTGCTCACCATCGGCGCGAAGAGTCGGCGCCACTTCTCGCCATCGCGACCCAGCGATGCAACGGTGCGATCCATGTCCCGCGAAATGACGCCGGCCCGACCGTCGTCCAACGGATGGACCAAGTCGAGGTCCGGCCACAGCCATTCCAGGCCGAAGTCCTGCAGTGGGAGCGCCTTCAGGAACGGCGAAACCACACCCGTCGGATGGAATGCCGAGCAGTCGTCGTGCAGGACGCCAGGATGGCCGTACTCGGACGTTCTCGTGCCACCGCCGGGCCGGTCACTCGACTCCAGGACGGTGACGGCGACCCCGGCTTGGGCCAGCCGCACCGCGGCGGCCAGCCCATTCGGGCCGCTCCCGACGACGACGGCACTGCTCATGGATCAACCCTAAAGGCTTGGGGGTGAGGCCCATTTGGGTCTCGATGCACCGAATTCCGGGTCACTTTGTACGTTTCGGCACAGCCGTCGCCGCCCACGCGGCGGCGTACATGAGGACGCGCGAGAAGTAGTAGATCCAAACGAGCAGGATCAGAGCGATGCCGAACGCTTGGAACGCCGGCTGCTGGGCGGTCGTGCCCAGGAGCCACGTCGACGCCTGCTTCAGCAGCTCAAAGCCCAGAGCGCCCACGAGCGCTCCCGACCAAAGCGCGCGATTGGTCGCCTCCGGGGCCGCCAGCACCTTGAATATCGCGAAGAAGAGCACCGTTCCGGTGGCGACCCCAGCGGCCACCAGAAGGACGGGCACGACGAAGCCGAGGTCGTCGTCTACGCCGATCGCGCGGCCTAGGTGCCGCAGAAAGTTCAGCAGCCCACCGGAGACGCCGACGCTCACCAGCAGGACCAAGCCGATCGCCATGAGGGCCACTGCGTCGCGCGCTTGCGCAACGACGAACGCCACGACCTTGTTTCGCCCAAGCGAGGGGGCCCGTGACGACTCAACGTCGAACATGGCAGCAAGTGCGTCCCGCATGTCCGAGATCCATCCGAGGCCTGCGTACAGCATGGTGAGCACGCCGATGCCAGCCGCGGCGCCGGCCGCTTCCTGAATGGTGGTCAGCGAAATCTGGTTTGGCTCGTCGCCGATCATGCCGGGCAGGAGGCCCTGCATCACCGCATCCATGACCTGCCGCGCGTCGGGGAGATAGTGAGCGACGAACCCGACGCTGGCGAGGGACAGCGCGAGCAGTGGGAACAGGGACAGGAATGCGAAGTAGGTGACGGCAGCGGCCAGCATCGAACCGTTCCGGGCGGTGTAGTGCCGGAAGGCTCGCACCGAATGGTCGAACCGCTTGGTCATCGGGCGGCCAGCGTCCCGACGACGAGGTTGATCATGGTGGCCAGGATTGCCGTGCCGAAAAGGTAGGCCAGGAGACAGTGCCTGAGGACGATGGCCCGGATCGCTGAGCTTTGGACGTCCGTGTCAGAGACCTGATACGTCATCCCGAGGTTGTAGCTGAAGTAGAGGAAGTCGCGGAACGCCGGCGGCGCTTCGGCGTTGAAGTCGATGCCGCCGGGCTCGTCGACCGCGTAGTAGACGAAGGCGTAGCGCGTGGCATACATGAGATGCAGGGACGCCCACGCCATGAATACGCCCAGGACGGCCACCGCCGGGGGCCACACAGCGACACCCTCGCGGTTGACCAGCAGCAGGCCCACGATGCCGGTAAGCCCGAGGAGCGCGACGCCGACGATTACGGCCTCGTCGATGTGCGGGCGGAAGTCCTCCCGGCCGGCGTTGCGCCGGGTGGCCTCTGCATCCATCGGCCACAGCACCCACCACCCGGTACCGACGAAGCAGGTGCCGGCCACCGCGACGCCAATGAGCACGCCTGGGGCGGCCGTGCCAGAGGTGGCGCCGAGGAGCGATGCCCCCAGTCCGGCGAAGAGCGAGACAACGAGCCGTGGCAAGGCAGCCACGGGGATCGATGCGCGCACGCCTCCATGATTCCGCAGGCGACGCCGCATTCGTGGTCCACCGGCGGCGTTTTCACGTCAGACTGTGAACCTGATGATCTCGATGCCACCGACGCAGTACGCCCGCTCCGGCGACGTTTCCATTGCCTATCAGGTGATCGGCGGCGGGCCCATCGATGTCGTTCTCGTCCCCGGCTACGTGTCGCATGTCGAGATGATCTGGGATTTCCCGGGAGCGGTCCGCATGATCGAGCGGATCGCGTCGTTCGCGCGGCTCATCATGTTCGACAAGCGTGGGAACGGCCTGTCCGACCCGGTCGACGGGGCACCGATCCTGGAGGAGCGCATCGATGACGTCCGCGCCGTCATGGAAGCCGCCGGGTCACAGCGCGCCGTGCTGTTCGGCGCGTCGGAAGGCGCGCCGATGTGCCTGCTGTTCGCCGCCACCCATCCAGAGCTGGTCTCGTCCTTGGTGCTGTATGGCGGCATGGCCCGCTCGACGTGGGCTCCCGACTACCCGTGGGCGTCACCAGCCGACGCGCTCCTGGAGTCGTCGATGGAGATGGCGCCCTACCTGTTCGAGGGCGCGGCGCTGGAGGTGATGGCCCCAAGCATCGCCGACGACCCACAGGCCCGACAGGCCTTCGCTCGGTTCCAGCGCTATGCCACGACGCCGTCGATGCTCCAGCAGAACTTCCTGATGTTCCTCGATATCGACGTGCGTGCGATTCTCCCGTCGGTGGAGGTACCGACGCTGGTCCTGCATCGCCGCGGCGACATGGCGGTCAATCGGCGGGCAGCCGAGTGGATGGCCGGCCAGATCCCCGGTGCGAAGTACGTCGAGCTTCCCGGCAGCGACCACCTCATGTACGTCGGCGACAGCGACCGAGTGGTGGACGAGGTCGAGGAGTTCCTGACCGGTGGTCGCCGCGCTGTCGAGATCGACCGTGTCCTGGCCACGGTGATGTTCACCGACATCGTCGACTCGACGCAACGCGCGTCGGCCATGGGCGATCGTGCGTGGCGCGACCTGCTCGACGCGCAGAACGACGTACTGCGCCACGAACTCGACCGCTTCCGCGGCCGCGAGATCAAGACGCTCGGTGACGGCATGCTGGCTACCTTCGACGGACCAGCCCGGGCCATCCGCTGCGGGCTGGCCATGGCCGAAGCCGTGCGCCCGCTCGGGATCGAGGTGAGGGTCGGCCTGCACACCGGAGAGGTCGAGCTCGTCAGCGGCGACGGCGACAACGATGACGTGGCCGGCATCGCCGTTCACATCGCCGCGCGCGTGGGCGCGAAGGCCACGGCCGGCGAGGTACTCGTTTCCGGCACGGTGAAAGACCTCGTCGCCGGATCCGGCATCGTATTCGCCGATCGCGGAGAACACACGCTCAAGGGCATCCCGGACGCATGGCGCCTGTTCGCCGTAGCCCCATAGGGCGGGCGCGCGCCCGCCAGCAGGGCAGCGGTGCACGCGGGTGCACCGCGACCGAGCGTGACGACAGGAGCGCGGCCGGCTACTCCTCGATCAGCGTGAGCGCCGCGACCGGGCAGGCGTCAACTGCAGCCTGCACGAAGGACCGCTCCGAATCCGGCGGATTCTCATCGATGACAACCACGGTGGCCGTGTCGTCGAGCTCGAAGTACTCATGGGATGTGGCTTCACACATGCCATGCCCTTCACACACGTCACGATCGGCGACGATCCGCAAACCCATCTCAGACCTCCTGCTTCGTCAGCGGTACGAAGTCGACCTTCTCACGGACTCCGCAGTCGGGGCAGCACCAATTGTCAGGAACGCTGGCCCAGGTCGTGCCCGGTGAGAAGCCTTCTGCCTCATCGCCGGCCTCGACGCTGTACGTGTAGCCGCAGCCGGGGCAACGAGCCGCCTCGACAACACCGGCGAAGTGCTGGACCGTCGGGTCGACCGAGTGGTCGATCTCCCCGTGCTCCCGCATGGGCCACTTCTTGAGCAGCTTCTCCCGCTTGCGCGGTGACAGGTTGGCCCGCGTGAGGTCGCCCTCGTAGTGCTCGTAGACCCGCTTGTCCATGATCCCGCGGAACCAGAAGGGGAAGTAACTGACCACGATCATGCCGGTGTAGCCGGTCGGCAGCACCGGCGCCTCACGGAAGTCCCGCAGCGCCTGGTACCGACGCGTGGGGTTCGCGTGGTGATCGCTGTGCCGCTGCAGGTGGTACAGCAGGACGTTGGTCGCGATGTTGTTCGAGTTCCAGCTGTGCGCGGGCGTGACGCGCTCGTACCGCTGCTTGTCCACCGGTCCCACCAGCTGGCGCATCATCCCGTAGTGCTCGAGGTAATTGACGATCTCCAACATCGTGAATCCCACGACGGCTTGCAGGATCAGGTAGGGCAGGATCTCCCAACCGAGCCAGGCGATCAGGCCACCCCAGAGGACGACGGACATCAGCCAGGCGTTGAGCACGTGGTTGCCGATCCGGAACGGATGCTGGCCCTTGCGCTGGTACCGGCTGGCTTCGAGGTGCCACGCGCTCTTGAGTGAGCCCCAGACCGTGCGCGGGACGAACTGGTAGAGGTTCTCGCCCATCCGAGCCGACGCCGGATCCGGCGGGGTGGCTACCCGTACGTGGTGACCGCGGTTGTGCTCGATGAAGAAGTGGCCGTAGAAGGTCTGCGCCAAGGCGATCTTGGACGCCCAACGTTCTGCGTCTTCGCGCTTATGGCCGAGCTCGTGCGCCGTGTTGATGGCGACGCCACCGACGATGCCCACCGAGTAGGTCAACCCGATCTTGTCGATGAGGGTCAGGCTGTCGCTGGTCGCAAGGAAGTACATGGCGAGGACGAACCCGACGTACTGGACCGGAATGTAGGCGTAGACAACCCAGCGGTAGTACCGATCCTTTTCGAGGGACTCGACGATCTCTTCCGGCGGATTGGCACTGTCGTAGCCGGCGATCAGGTCGGTCAGCGGAATGACGCCGTAGTAGAGGATCGGAAGCAGCCACAGCCATACTCCCATTCCCGTCGAGCCATGTAGCGCCAGGCCGATCAATGGGGCAACCGGAATAATCAGTCCCATCACCCAGAGATACCGTTTCGAGTCGCGCCAAGCGACGGGAACACCCGACGTGTTCATGTATGTGCGTGCCATGACTTCCTCCTTGGGGGCACCGCCCGCTGGGAGACCTCATTTCCCAGCGGGGGAGCTTGCCCTTTCAGATTCTCACCGGGGCGCCCCCGTGTCATCGGCCCAGACCGCCGAATCTCAGGCCGACGGTTTGTGCTGTGCGCCCAAACGCTTTGTCCTGCTGAGCGCTGTGGGACGATACGTGCGTGCCCTGAGTCACACGCAGACGTGACAGGAGACCAAGCGGTGGCCGAATCGAAGACTGCGACGCCGAACGACGAGTTCGTCCAGGCATGGCGGCAGTTGTTCGCCCAGAAGCGTGAGTCGATCATCGCCGAGCTCTACGCGACGATCGGCAAGGAGATCGGCGAATTGGCCGATGATCCGCGGTTGGCCAGCCTGCTCGAGGCGTCGGTGAGCGAGAACATCGTCTCGGCGATCAACTTCCTCGAAGGCGGCACCGGCATCGATGACCTCGATGCATCCTCGGGCGCGCTGGCGCACGCCCGAACTCTCGCCCAGCGGGACGTCCCGCTCTCCTCCCTGTTTCGCGCCTACCACCTGGGGCACGCGATGTTCGTCCGTCTGGGCATCGAAGTCATCGCCGAGCTCGATCCCGCCCAGCACCTCCCACTGACCCAACGGCTGCTGGGCCGATCGGTCGACTTCATCGACAAGGTCTGCGAGCAGGTCGGCCGGGCTTACGAGGACGAGCGCGACCAGTGGGTCGGCGACCGCGGCGGCATCCGGCAGCACTGGGTCGCCGAGGTGCTGTCCGGCCGCACGCTCGATCTGGGCGAGGCCGAGGGTGCGCTCGGCTACCGCTTCTCCGCCACGCATGTCGGCGTCCAGATGTGGCTGCCGGCACGCCACGCCGCGGTCGACACGCGCGCGGCCTTCGAGGAGGCACGCCGGGAACTGACCAGTGCCCTGTCCCCCGTTGCGCCACCGCTGATGGTTCCCCGCGACGAGCGAGAGATGCACGCGTGGTTCCCGGTCCGGGCCGGTGCCGTCGTAACCGGAGCCGAACTCGGGAGCGCTCTCGAGAAGTTCCGAGCACTCCCCGTCCACGTGGCCATCGGCCGACCGGAGTCCGGCATCGAGGGATTCCGCCGGACCAGTGATCAGGCCAAGCGGGTGAGGGACGTTCTCCTGGTGTCCGCGAAGAAGCTCCCCCAGGCTGTCATGTACGACCAGCTGGGCCCAGTGGCGCTGATGACGGCCGACATCGACGCGTTGCGTCGTTTCGTTCAGCGGGTGCTCGGCGCACTCGCCAAGAACGGAGAACGCGAAGAGACGCTACGCGACACCCTCCTTGCCTTCCTCGGTTACAACCGCAGCTACGCGGCGACCGCCCAAGCGATGATGCTGCACCGCAATTCGGTTCAGTACCGCGTCCAACGTGCGCTCGAACTCTGCGAGCGCGACCTGAACGACGCCGACGTTGCGCTTGAACTACACACCGCCCTCACCGCCGCGCATTGGCTGGGGAAGGCCGTCCTCGTCCGAGGCTGAGCTCGTCAAACCCACCAGATGTACAGGCCCAGCGCCGCCAGAATGAGAACAACGCCGGCGACGAGCAGCGTCAGCACGCCGGTGTTGAGCTGGGACCAGCGATAGTCCTGCTCGTCCTCGGACAGCCGGTCACCGAGCTTCGGATCGACCATCAGGCTCTCGAGGCGACCGCGGAGGAACAAACCGAGGACGATGCAGAGACCGCCAAGGACGACGAACGAGATGACGTAGGCGAGGATGTCGGCGTCGTTGATCGTCATGGTTGAGCTCCTTGGGGTACCGGCGGCGTGGTCGGTATGAGTGGCGGCGGTGCATCGGGGTCAGACGGGCGGTATGCGTCGGCGTAGTGGATGTCAGCCTCCCGAATAACCTTGCCCAGCCAGCGGGACCACTCCCGCACTTCCTGCTCCTGCCGGAGTCGCGTACGGAAGGCGTCCTTGACGTCGGCGAACGCGGCCGGCTTCGGTGGGATCACCAATTGCACGACGCCGACGTTCCAGCCGTGGCTGCTCTTCGCCGGTCCGTAGACGTCGCCCTTCTCGGCGCCAAAGGCCGCCCTGGCAACGGGGGCTTCCAGCTGCGCGGCGGCGAGGTATCCGAGATCACCGCCGGTCTTGCGCGTCGACTCGTCGATGCTCACCTCGGCCGCGATCGTCTCGATCGAGTCTCCGGTGGCCAATCGTTCGGCCACCCGCTGCGCCTCGTCCTTCGATGGGACGACGATGTTGCTCAGGCGACGCCGTTCCGGCGTGGCCAACTCTGCCTTGCGGCGCTGGAATGAGGACCTCAGGAAGGCGTCTGAAATGGCTACGTCGCCGATCACCTTGGTCCGCAGCTCAACCGTGACGCCCTGCCGGCGGATCTCGTCCAGGACGGCTCGCTCGGACGTGCCGACGTTGCCCAGGGCCTCGACGAACGCGTCGCGATCGCCGAACTGGGTGTCGATGAATCTGTCCAGCAGGTCGCGCGCCTTCTTCTCCGAGACGCGAACGCCCATCTCGCCTGCCTTCTGGTCGAGAATGAGCGTCACCGCGTAGGACTTCGCCGCGCTGCGGCGGAAGCCGTCGCGATCCTTGGCCGACTTCGGCGCGGTAATGCCGTACAGCGCGCGCAGGGCGTCGATGCGCTTGTCCAGCTCCGCTTTCGTGACCACTCGGTCGCCGTAGACGAACGCCGCATCCTTTGGGACGTCGTTGCGAGTCAAGGTCACGACGGCCACCAGCGCCGCGACGATCGCAACCACGATCACGGCCAGCCAAACTCGGCTCTTGCTCATCCTGACGCCTCTTCCTTCGCCGTACCGACAGCACCAGCCCACACGGTCAGGTGGGCCACCAGGGCCGCCACCACGACCGTCACCGCCAACAGCAGGCCGAAATCACGAATGCTGGCCACGCCGGAGACAGCCAAGACACCGTAACCGGTGGCTGATGCGGCGGCTGCCAACGGCACGGTCCGGTGTGTGCCGTGTTTCCGCCGGGCGTCGGTGAGCACCACGGTGAACTCGCAAGCCACCGCGGCCGCCAGCGAGCCGACCGCGGCGGTGATCGGGTTCAGTCCGATCCCGAACAGCGCCATGCCCAGCAGGACGACGCCGGTGGTCACCGTCGCTGCGGCCACCGCGTAGCCGGCGTCGCGACGACGCCGCAGCAGGATCAGGAGCGTCAAGCCGGCGGCAACGATGCCCAGGCCAGCGTTGAGGTAACGGTCGCCGGCAAGCGATTCGTAGGCCGAGACCGCCACGAGCGGCAGGCCGACCAGCTCGACGTCGAGACCCTTCGGCGCCGGCGGGAGGTCGGCAAGGATGGCGTCGCGCAAGGCCTTGAGGCGCTCGGCATCGCCGAGGTCGACGCCGTACGACATCACCGCCATACGGTGGTCGTTGCGGACCACGCTGGACGTCAGATAGCTCGGCAGCAGCCGCAGCGAGGCAGCCAGCTGCTCGTCGGTGGGATTCGCTCCGAGGAACCGCAGCAGGGTCGGCAACGACAGGATCGGGCGCACCTCGTCGCCGTGATTGGTCACGATCGAGGCCTCAGCCTTGCGCATCCATGACAGCGTCTCGCGCGAGACGACATCGCGTCCGACCAGCGCCACGGCGACCTCGCCAGAGGAACCCATCACCTCCTGGACGTGCCGCGCGTCGTCGTAGGCGGGGAGGTTCTGGGCCAGCGACTGGAAGTCCGCATCGAGCGGAAGCTTGGGAAGCAGGGCCCAGCCCACCGCAGCGATGACGGACGCCACGGCGGCAGCGGCGATCCGCTGGTTCCGTGGTGCGGCTTGCCGGGGCTCGGACGGGACCTGTGCTGGTTCAGTCCCGGTGTCGTCCTTCACGTTCAGCGCGCGAACTGCAAGGAGACTCACCGCCAGCGTGACCACGATGCCGATCGCCAACGTCCAACCGAGTTGGCGGACAGCCGTGATGGGCATGGCTGCAAGCGCGGCAAAGCTGGTCGACGTCGCGAGCGCCGCGGCAATGACCAGTCGACGCGACACGTGGGTCAACAGATAGATCATGAAGTCGCTGCCGACGCCCAACAGAACCGGCAGGAACGCGACCACACCCAAGGACATCGGGATGCTCAGCCAGCCGGCGGCACCCAGGGTCACCGCGGTTCCGGCGAACGAAACGGCCAGCGGAAGCAGCCGTCGACGGCGCGCTGTCCACGGAGTCAGGAGGAACCAGGCCCCGACGCCAACCAAGGCCAAAACGCCCAGGACGAGGACGTCGCGCTGGATCCGCTCTCCAAGCGTCGCCACGACAGCCGGGACGCCCGAGATCGTGACGGTGGCGTCCTGAACCTCTCGCTTGGCGACGGCGCGCTCTACCTCGGACACCAGCGTCTCGACCTCGGCCTGGCGCAAGCCAGCGTTGGGCCTGATCAGGATCGCGACTGCGTTCGCGTTCGGCACGACGAAGTCCCACTGTGGACGCGGATCGCCCTCAGCGTTGTACACGACATTGGTCACGAACTTCTCGTTGCGCAAGGTGGGCAGGCCGCCGGGCAGGGCCTTGGCCATCAACGGGAGGTAGCGCTCATCGAACGCGGCGGCTGCCTCGTCGCCGGCCGCCTTCACACCGGCCGGCCCGGCGCCGCGCTCCCGGGCCTCCTGCTCGGCTTTCCGCCGGAGACCGTCGCGCATCCCGACCAGCTCGGCAAGAAAGTCCTGGGCCTGCCCGGCGATCTGGTTGAGGACCGTGGTCGGCCCATAGACGGTCGCGACGTTGTCGAGCCCAGCCAAGCTGCCCTCCAGCCGGAGCATCGCACTGAGATTGGCATTCGCCAACAGCGTCCGCGGTTTCTCCGACTCGAGCAGGACGACGATGGGGTCACCGCCGAATGACTCGGCGATCCGGTTCGTGGCCGCCAGCGTGGGATCGTCCGGACCCACAAACGAGTCGACACCAGCGTCGATGGACACCCGCGTCAGCCCGAGGACAGTGAGCACGAGGCCCACGACCACTCCGAGGATCGCGAACCGACGGCGGTTGCCGGCGGACGCGGTCACTTCGGGAGTGGATCGCGGAGAATGTGCGGGTACTGGCCGGTGAAGGAGACGCCGGGGTTGTCCTGGGCGGCACCGGGCGCCGGGTACGGGTTGAAGTACATGCCCGGAAGTATCGCCTTGACTGGCGAGTTCATCGAGTGGCCGGTAAAGACCGTGCGGACACGCAGGATGTGACCCCTCGAGTCGGTCGAGTTGACAGCCAGGCTGATGTTTCGGAACTGCGCCGCCATATCAGGCCCGTAGGGCTTCATGTACGTCAACATCGGGTTGGCGTCCTGCAGAAGGCCGCTGAGCGACTTCACCACAGGCTGCGTCGCGTCGACGTACTTCGGCGTCCGCGTGAGCGTGGCCGGGGCGCGATCGACGACCCGCTGCAGATCAGGGACCAGGAGCCTAAGCTCCTTCGTCGTGTCTGGGAGCTCCTTGAGCGCGGCGGCAAGGTCCGGCGCGCCCTCGTCCAGGTTCTGGGCCACGTCATCGAGCGGCTCAGCCAATCGCTCCAGGTCCTCGGTGGCGTCGCGGGCGGAGTCCATGAACGGCGGCAGCTCGCGCATCAACTCCTCGATGTTCTCCTTCTCAGCGGCCATCGAGGCGGTGATTGCGTCGGAGTCTTCGGCCAACTGCACGATCTGGCCGTGCCGCTGGTCGAGTGACCGCATGACCGCGGCCAGGTTGCGGGTGAGCTCAGCGAGATCCTGTGATTGATCGGCGGCGGCCTCCAACGCTCCGCTGCCGTCCCGACCGAGACTGCCAAGGCCAGTCAGGAGGTTGTCGACCTCCTCCTGCGTGCCGTCGGTGACCAAGGCGGACGAGCGGACCATGCCGCGCAGCTGCTGGCGTGTCGGGCGATCGAGGCTGGTCAAGACGTCGTTGAGCTGGACGCTCTCCGTGCCGGAGCCCTTCGGGAGCGTCGACCCGTTCGGAATCTCTGGCCCCGTCCCGTCGACAACGGCGAGGTAGGTCTCCTCGATCAGTGTCTTGGCGGTGACCGTGACCTTCGCGCCCTCGTGCAGGGGCGCGACGTCGTCGTTGAGCTCCATGGTTGCCGTCGCGTGGCGGCCGTCGGCCCGCAGCTCCTCGATCTTGCCGACCGCGACGCCGGCGATGCGCACGTCGGACTGGAAGACCAGGTTGTCGACATCCGGCAACGCCACCGAGACGCGGTAGCCCTCCTGCGTGATCAGCGGGATCTTGCCGCCGGCCTGCGTCCAGAGGAAGCCGAAGATCACCGCGCACAGGGCGACAAAGGCCAGCACCACCATGCCGTGGATGGCCGGAATCCGTTGGTAGGAAATCTTCACCGCGCACCACCAAGCGATTCCGTCAGAAGGGCGAGAATGTCCGGCGGGATGCCTTCCGGCGACGTGCCGACCAGAAGCCGGACCAAGCCACGATTCGCGTCGCGCAGGCTCGCCACGTTGTTCGTGTTCCGGAAGAACGCGTTCAGGTCGTCGAACTTCCGGACGGTAATCTCCGTGAACGGGTCGAAGTCCTTTGTGATCGGGCGCAGGTCAGCAACCGTGGACCGCAGATGCGGACTGGCGACTCGCAGGTCGGCCAGGACCGGCTTGGCATCACGCAGGACCGGCTTCGCGTGGTCGAGGAACGTGTCGAGCTCCTCGACGGAGTCATCGAACCGCTCCAATGCGTCCGGCAGGTCGTCCTCGGCGTCGGCCAGGCTGCGCAGTGTCGGATCGAGCTCGTCAACCAGTTCGCGGACGCCCTTCGACGCGTTCTGCAGCTCCTCGGCGAACTCCGGCATCTCGGCCAGCGCGTCGTCGAGATCGTCGTCGGTCGCACCGACGCTGGCGAGCGTCTCCTGCAACGAGGTCGCCAAGCGGGTGAGACGTTGGTCGTCCTCGCCGGTGGCCGCGGCGATCTCCGACAGGGAGGTCATCAGCTCGGCCAACAACGTCCGGCGCTTCTCCAGCTGTTCCATGACCGGCTGCAGGTCTGCCGTTGCCACGTCTGTCTCAACCAAGCCGGCCGGCAGGTCGGACGGCGCGTTGGCGAGGGCCACGTCGGCTTCCGACATCAGGGCGGTCAACCCCTTGCGTGCGTCGGTGTCGAGATGCGCGAGAACCTCATCGATCTGGACAGGCCGGACGGTCTGCGAAGCCGGGACGGTGCTGCCGTCGCGCAGCGGCTTGGCGGGCGGGCCACCCGGGCTGATCTCGACGTACATGTCGTTGAGGGGGCTCTTGGGCCGCAGGACAAACCGGGCGTTGCTGTAGATCCTCTGCTGGTCATCGACCCGCAGCTCCAACTGCGCCTGGCCGTCCGCCGAGACCTTCGAGGAGCGGATGTCTCCCACGTCGACACCGGCGATGCGAACCTCTTGGCCCTTGCCGGGAGCAACGCCGGGAGCCTGGTCGAACGTGGCCCAGACCGAGTAGCGATTCTCCCACGGCGGATTGAAGCGCTGGTGCGCCAGGAAGTACCCGGCGGCGGCAGCGCCGATGGCCACGGCGACGAGCCAGGCAATAATGCTGCGGCCGAGGCCCGGTTCGCTGCGCGCCCGCTCGATGAACTTCGAGAAGCCACCCGTTCGCGCGCTCATTGCGCTCCCCTTGCCAGCTGGTCCAGTAGTTGCGAGACCACGTCGGTCGACATCGGAAGGCCCATCAGCGAGCCCGGTCCGTGGCCGTTCTGGACGTTGCCCATCGCGCCGTTGGCGTCGGCCATGTTGCCTTGGGTCAGGTTGGACAGCGTGTAGCCGATGACCTTGTACAGCTCGTCCTCGGATCCATTGCCCTCGTAAAGGCCCGTGCCGGACCAGCCGCTGTCGAGCCTTGGCAGAATCTGGCCGTTGACCCGGTTAAGCACCGGACCGCGCAGGTTGTTATAGACGCCGGTCAAGTCCGCGGCGATCGGCGTCAGGTCGTCGACCACGGGCCGCAGATCCCGAGCGACCACGCGCAGATCGCGGATGACTGGGCTCGCCTTCTCCAGCACCGGATCGAGGTCCTCGAGCAGCTGATCCAGTTCCTGGACCGACGGGCGGATGTCGTCCGAGGTGTCCTCAAGCGTGTGGAGGGTCTTGCGCAGCCTTGAGAGCATCTTGTCGGTGGACTCCAGCGTCTCCGGCATGTCGTCGAGCGTCTCGCGCATGTCGGTACGGCGGCTGTCCAGGACGGCAGTCGTCTTCGCCAGGTTGGCGACGGAGCTGTCGAGCTCACCGTTTCGTTCCGACAACACTCGCGACGTCGCCTCGAATCCGCGCACGAGCCGCGGCAGGTCGACTCCGGGGTTCGTTCCGCGGGTTGCCCCCAGTGCCGCAGCGGCCGGCTGGAGCGTCTTGGGTGAATGGGCGCTGAGATCCTGCAGCGCCTTCCTGCCCTCGTCGTCCAAGGTGTCGCCGAGGTCACGGATGGACGTGCGGACGCCTTCCCGGGCGGGCCGGTTCAGGGCTGCGGCAATGCTGTCGAGCTCGACCGGCAGGTGCGTCCGCGTGGTCGGGACGATGCCACGGAACTCGCCGCGGCGTCCGCCGGGAACGACGTCGACGTAGTAGTTGCCGCCCAGCAAGGTGGTCGGGCGGATGGCCACCGACGGCGCGGTTCCCATGAGCTTCAGCGACTCGTCTTGGACCTTGAGCCCGATCCGGGTGTGGCCGTTGTCGAGGTGCTTGACGGTGGTCACGTTGCCGATCGGGACACCGGCGATCTTGACCGGCGCCTGGAACGGGCTGATCCGGTGGTTGCTGGAGAACTCGGCCGAGATCGTCTCGCCCGGCTTGATGCTGGTCATGATCCGCTGCTTCTGGAACAGCAGCAGGCCGGCTACCACCGCGATGGTGATGAAGACGATGCCGAGACGCAGCTCGGACATGTTGCGGGGCCGCAGGAAGCGCATCACTCGTCTCCCTGGTCGGTCGTGCCCTGAGCGCCGTACACATTGCGCTTGGTGGTGGGCGACTGGATGGGGAGGCCACCGACGGACTCGTCGCTGACGATGGCAAGGATGCGTGCGTACTTGCCGTCGGAGGTGTCGTACTTCAGCGTGTCGCCGAGCCAGTCGAACCAGCGCACTACTTCAGGCGTGAACTCGCCGAGCTTGCCGACCGGCGGCGCACCGCTGTCGCCGGTGGTGATCAGCTGGCGGGCCAACGGCCGCGCGTCGTGCACCAGGTCAGTCAGCGACTCCAGCGCCGGAACAGCCAGCTTGTTGACGCGCGGCAGGTCGTCCAACGGCTCCACGGCGTCCTTCATGAAGGCACGCAGGTCGGGTGTCGCATCGGCGAGCGCCTCGGCACCGGGCCGCAGTTCGTCCATGGCCGACGCCGTGTGCTCCAACGGCTGCTCGAGATCATCGAGCACCGACTTGACGTCCTTGAGCGTCTCTGGAGCGTCCTGGATGGTCTCAGCTTCCGGACCGCCGTTGTCGACGGCGATGGCATCGAGCGTGGTCGCCATCTGGTTGAGTACGTCGGCCGCGTGCTCTTCGCGCCCGCGGAACCGCGCGGCCAGCCGGTCCGAGGACTGCAGGAGCCCGACGAAGTCGTTGCCTTGGTTCACGGTGAGCGCGTCGGAAACGGCGGCGGTGTCCTCCAGGATGCCGGGAGCCGAATCGAGCAGGTCGTTGAGATCTTGGGCGTGGCCGGTCATGCCGCCGCCGAACTCTCGCAGCGTCGTGTTGGCTGCCCCGCGCGTCTTGTCGTCGAACACGTTGAACAGCTCGTTGATGTCCTCAGATCGGATGGTCTGGCTGCGATCGATCCGGCCAGTCAGCTCACCCGCACCCGGGGAGCCGGGATCGAGGTTCACGAACTTCTGCCCGAAGCCGGAGCGATCCGTCACCGCTGCCGTGGCGTCGGCGTAGATCTTGCGCTCCGGGTCGTCGATCTGGAGCACCAGCACGGCCTGGCCCTCGTCGATCTTCATCTCCTCGACATAGCCGACGCGAGTGCTCGCGATTCGGACGTCGTCGCCGACCATCAGGCCGGCGACGTTCTCGAACGCCGCCTCCACAGTGGTGCGCTCCTTGACCGGCGAGCCATGGGTTGCATTGAGGGCGAAGATCATCGCCACGATGAACGTCCCCAGCGTGCTGACGCCGATGATGGTCGACTTGCTCATCACTCACCCCCACCGAAGAGGAATCCGAGCAGGTGGGACTCCTGCTTTTCGGTCAGGCCGGTGCTTCCGTCCTCCACCTTGTTGGGCTTGAGGAGACCGCCGCCCAGGACCTTGTCGGTCAAGCCGGTCAGTGGCTTGACCACACCGTTCACGACCTCGGGGACATCAACCGGAGCACCGGGTCCCTCAGCCGCGCGCACGGCGCTCGCCTTCTCAGTCGCAGGAGCGACCCCGGTCGGCAGGCCGGGCAGCGATGCGCCACCGGTGAGCATGGGCAGCAGGTACGTCCATGAGTCAGGATGCACGGTGATGACAATCCGCCAGTAGTGCGAGGCCCCGTCGGATCCGTTGACGTTCAGGGCCCAGTTCCGGATGAAGGTGTAGACCTTCTCGCGGTTGACCGTCAGGCCGTGGATGAGGGTCTTGGCGCTGCCAACGGTCTCTGCCACTTCCGGGCCGGCGACGCGCAGGTCGTCGGCCGGCCGACGCGCTTCGATCAGTAGCTCGTCGGCCCGGTCGAGGACCGGCCGTGAGCTCGAAAGGGCCGGGTCGAGTGCGTCGGCGAAATCATCGAGCTCCTCGGAGATCTCCGGGAGATCCTCGGTGAACGGCTCCAGCGCCTCGAGAGTGGGAGCGGCCTCGTCTGCGGTGTCCGACAGCGCGGAGAGAGTTTTGCGACCGACCTTGAGCGTGCCCGGGAGCTCCTTGAGCGTCCGCTCCAGATCGTCTTGGTTGTCCGCCGTGACGCCCAGGACGGAGTCCGAGGCGGCGACCAACTGATCGAGCGTCTGACCGTCCTGATCGGCAAGGGCACCGACGATCGGCTCGGCGTCCTCGACCAGAGCGCCGAGCAGCTCGTTGTGGTTTTTCAGGACGGCAGTGAGCGCTTGGATCTCTTTCATGTTCGGCGCAAGGCCGGTGATGGTCTGGTCGACCTTCTCCCCGTTGCCACTGACGCCGTTGCCAAGCGTGTCGACCAACATGGCCAGGCCTTCGCCGGCCGGGTCGTCCATCGTGTTCAGCATGTCATCCAAGCCGACGTTCACACCGGTTCTGGAGACCGGCACGACCCGGGTCGCGTCGAGCTCGGGAGCACTCGCCGTGCCACGGTCGAGGTCGACGTACCGCTCACCGAGCAAGCTGGCCGGCCGGATGGTGAACGTGGCGTCGTCGTGCAGCGGCATCGCTTCCCGATCTAGGTTCATCGTGACCTCGGCGAGCCCGTCGCGCACGCGTAGCCCTTCGATGGTCCCGACCACAATGCCGTCGATCTTCACCTGGTTTCCCTCGACCAGCGGCGCGGCCGAGACAAAACGCGCCGTGACCTCGGTGCCGTCGTTGCCGCACGCGCTGAGGCTTGCTGCCGCGAGCGCCAAGGCGCAGGCGACCCCCATCCGACTGATGCCGTTCATCGCAGACCATCCCCGTAGGCGTCTTCCCACGGCTGCCCGACCGGTTCGCCGGGCTTCGGGCGCAGGTTCTGCGAGACACCCGGCCCCTTGGCGACGGCTGGCATGACCGACTCGAACCCATTCAAGATGTGGAAACGGGCGTAGTGGCCGTTGGAGTCGTAGTTACCGGCGAACGAGGCCCAGTTGGACAGCCAGCCGACCACTTCGGGCGTGTAGGGCCGCAGGAAGCTGACCATCGGCTGTGTGGTCGTGACGGCCTTGGTGATGTCCGGCGAGGTCACCGTGCCGGCATCCATCATGGGCGGCGTCGCGTTCAGCAGCTGCGCCAGCGACGTCAGGGCAGGGCGGAGGTCCTTGACCGCGGGCCGCAGATCCTGGAGGACCGGCTTCAGGTGCTTGGACGTGTCGGCCAGCTTGTCGGCGGCCGGCTCCAGGTCCTCCAGCAGTGGGACCGTCTCGTCGACGGCATCGGGCACGGCGTCGAAGGTCTTCTCGCCTTCCTCGAGGACTTCCGGCAGCGTCTCCAGCGTCTGGCCGAGCTCCTTGCGCCGCGTGACAACGCTCGCGCTCATGTCGCTGAGGTTGTTGACCACCTGCGACAACGCGCGCTGCCGATTGGCGAGAATGCCCATCGTCCGGTTGGACTGGGTGAGGATCTGGCGAATCGCATCGCCGTCGGTGCCCAGGTCGCCCAGCAGCCCGCCGAGCTGCTCGACTGCCGGGCCGGCGGTGGTCAGCGCGGCATTCATGTCCTTCTCATGGCCCGTCGTGGTGGCATTGACCTGCTTGATGAACGTGTTCAGGTTCTTGCGCGTCGGCGCGTCCAGCGCGGACAGAACCTCAGCCATCTCGACCGGCTCGGCGGCAACATCGGTGAGAAGAGCTCCCGAAGGAATCTCGGCGTTCTTCTTCGGGCCGTCGGTCACGGTGATGACGCGCTCGCCGATCGTGCCTTTCCAGGACACATCGACCCGGACCCCGTCGTGCAGCTTGCCGAAATCGTCGTCGAGGCTGAGGCGAAGCTTGGCCTTGCCGTCGACGACCTCGATATCCTCCACCGTGCCGGCGCGGTACCCCTCACGCATGACTGAGCCGCCCTTGACCACGTTCGTTGCGTTGGCGAGCACGACTGATACCTCGTAGTCGGCGGAGTTTGCCAAGACAGCGCCGCCGCAGACCAAAACTGCGGCGACAGCGAAGACTGGGAGTGAGAGCTTCGGCACGCGGTCAGTCCATTCCCAACGGTCCGGCGGAATCGCCGGCCAGGAATTGACGCACAAACGGGTTGTCGGACTCGAACGCCTCATCGGCCGAGCTGTAGTGGATGCACTTGCCCTTCCAGATGACGCCGACGTAGTCGCTGACCTTGCGCGTCGTCTTCATGTCGTGCGTGACCACCATGTAGGTGCCCTTGTGGCGCTCGTGCATGGCCAGGATGACGTCGTTGAGCAGGCTGGTGCGGACGGGGTCGAGGCCGGAGTCGGGCTCGTCGAACAGGACGATGTCGGGATCGAGCACCATGGCCCGGGCGAAGCCGGCACGCTTGCGCATACCGCCCGAGATCTCGCTGGGGAGCTTGCTGGCGCCCTGTTCAAGGCCGACTTCGGAGAGGAGCTCCATCACCTTGTCGCCGATCTCGTCTTCGTGCATGTCGGTGTGCTTGCGCAGTGGGAAGGCGACGTTATCGAAGACGTTCATCGAACCGAACAGCGCTCCGTCCTGGAACAACACCCCGAACCGCTTGCGCAGTTCGTAACGCTCGGCCTTTGAGATCTTCCAGATGTCCTTGCCGTGGATCAGGACCTCGCCTTGGTCCGGCTCGAGCAGGCCGACGAGGTGCTTGATAAGCACGCTCTTGCCGGTGCCTGACGGGCCCAGGATCGTGGTGATCGCGTCGTCGTGGAAGTTGAGGTCGAGGCCGGTGAGGATCTCGAACGGGCCGAAGGCCTTGTGGACGTCCCGCACTTCCATCGAGTGCGTACCGTTGCCGGCGTTCATCGCCTTGGCGGCCGGGCTCACATCAACGGACATGGCGGGACTCCCTTCCTTCGGTGCTGCGGTTGATGACGACGTCAGTTGCCGATGGGTGCGTTGGGTGAGACGCCCCAGAACAGCTGGGTTCCGAGGGCACCGACGACGTGGACCATGATCATGTTGAGGATCATCGACTTCGCGGTGTTCTTGCCTACCTCGACCGAGCCGCCGCGAACGGTGTAGCCGTAATAGCAGGCCACGAACACGATCACCGTCCCCATGGCCATGGCTTTACACAGATAGAAGATGTAGTCGAGCGGGTTCTGATACAGCCAGAAGATGTAGTTGTGCCCGCCGGGTGACACGCCGCCGACGACGTACACCGTCACGAGGATCTCGCCGAGCGACATCATGGCCAAGCTCACCGCCGCGAGGAACGGGAACGTCATCCACGCGGCCACGATGCGCGTGCCGACGAGATAGACCATCGAGTCGATGCCCATGACCTCGATGGCGTCGACCTCGTCAGCGATGCGCATCGAGCCGATCTCGGCCACCAGGCCACAGCCGACCTTGGCGGCGAGGATGTAACCCCACATGTATGGGGTCATCTCGCGCACCGCGCACCAGGCGTTGAAGATGCCGGAGTAGAGCGGTGCGCCGACCTGCTTGAGTGTGTAGATGGCTTCGGTGCCGCACATGGTGCCGACGATGAACTCCATCAGCCAGATGATCAGTGCGCTGCCGAGGACGAGGATCGCCGCTTGGCGGAAGATCTCCGGCCAAAACTTGAGGGTCTCCGGGAGGCTCCGAATGATCTGGCCGGAGAAGCGTGCGATCTGGCCGCCGGTGATCAGTCCGTTCTTGACTGCATTGACCACCGAGCCGACGGAGACGACGGTGTCGACCGGCTGCGGGGGCGTGCGCTTCCCGCCGAGGGGACGCTGTTCGGGTGCCATGGTCATCGTGCGCGCCTCACTTGAAGACCTGAATCTCGGGGTTGAGTCCCAACAGGATGTTGGTGAAGACCACGTTGAACGCGAAGATCATCGCGAACGCGATGACGACGGCCTGGTTAACCGCGCGCCCGACGCCGATCGGGCCGCCCTTGGCTGCGAGGCCCTTGTAGCAACAGACCACGCCGATGATCAGGCCGAAGCCGAAGGTCTTGACCACGCTGCCCCACAGGTCGGGCGTGGTGATATTGGCGAACAGGCTGTTGTAGAAAGCCCAGGGGTTGGCGCCGAGGACCGGGACCGCCGCGATGTACCCGCCGATCACACCGAAGCACAGCGCAATGACGTCCATGAGGCCGGTGATGAGGGTGACGGCGACCACGCGGGGCAGGACGAGGGATCGGATCGGGTCGACACCGAGCACCTCGGTGGCGTCGATCTCCTCGCGGATGCGGCGGGCACCGAGGTCTGCGGTCATGGCCGAGCCGACCACGCCGGCGATCACCATCGCGTTGACCCAGGGGGCGAACTCACGCACGCTCGCCATGATGAAGAAGGAACCGAGCCGTTCGGGCATGCCGAACAGGCGGTAGATGTTGCCGCCTTGGAGTCCCGGAGCGCCCAGGCCGAAAAACACGCAGGACACGGCCATGGGAACCCAGCACTGCTTGAGCGCCTGGAACATGATCTCGCGGGACTCGCCCCAGTAGTCGTACGGACCGCGGAAGGCCATCTTGATGACCTGGCCGGCGAGTCTGGTCATCTCACCGAGATCGTTGACGAAGTTCTTGGGGCCGGTCAAGACCGTGAACTGACGACGCGCCTGAGCCGACGCGTGAGCCGACTTCGCCACCCTTGCCTCCCAGTGCCGCCGCGATTTGTTACCCAATTGCAATCAAAGTGCCGTGTGATGGTCCCATAACAGTGTGACGGAGATCATTGTGCTGTCCACACAACAACGCTCAAACCACCTGTGCATTGAGCACCTACGCAGTTCAGGGGCCCTTGAGAGGATCAACCGTGCCACCAACAGGTAGAGCCCCGTTGCCAGCGACACGCATCGATTTTCCGGTCGCGGTTCGCGGCGCTTCGAGCGGTTTCGGCGTCCTCGTGATCGGAGTCTTGCTGAGCCAGCTGATCCTGGTCTTGGCACCGAGAAGCCCAGCGCTGGCCGTGGTCTTCGCGCCGTACGTGCTCGGGTCGTACGTCGCGGCCCGCAAGGTCGGCAACGCCGCGGTTCCGGCGCTCCACGGGATTGCCGCGTCGGTCGGCGCATTTCTCCTGACGCTGCCGTTGCTCCTGCTCATGATGCTGGATTCCCAACCCCTGGAGAGCATCTCCTACCTCGCCACTGGACTCACGCTCGCCATCGGGATAGGCGCGATCACGGGGTGGATGAACTCAGGACGACGACGGGAGGACTAGCGTTTCCCGGCATGACCGACCGGACCATCCCGCGCGACCCGACCAATGACTACGGCCGCGAAGCCATTGAGCAGCGGCAAGCTTTCATCCGCGAGCACACCGACAGCGACCTGGAACACACCAGCGCCTACTCGCTCGACCCGGCCACGCTGCCGGGCAACGTCGAGAACTTCTTCGGCGTCGCGCAGGTACCCATCGGGTTGGCCGGCCCGATCTTGGTCAACGGCGAGCACGCGCAGGGTGAGTTCTTCGTCCCCCTGGCCACGACCGAGGGGACCTTGGTGGCGTCCTACAGCCGGGGCATGAAACTGTGCCGGCTGGCCGGCGGCGTCACGACAACCGTCGTGGACGATCGGATGCAACGAGCGCCCGTCTTCAGCTTCAACAACGCACGCGAGGCGCGCGACTTCGCCGCGTGGCTCGATGAGCACTTCGCCGAGATTGCGGCGGCGGCCGAGGAGACGACTTCCACCGGGAAGCTCCTCGACATCCAGAAGTTCTCGGCGTCGAAGCTTCTGTACACCCGGTTCAACTACAGCACCGGCGATGCGGCCGGCCAGAACATGACCGGCAAGGCCACCTTCAACGCCTGCGCTTGGATCAAGCGGAACTACCCCGGCGAACTCCATTTCGTCCTGGAGGGCCAGTTCGCGACGGACAAGAAGACGTCGGTCGTCAACATGCTGCATACCCGCGGCAAGCGCGTCGTCGCCGAGATCACGCTGCCAGCCGATCTCGTCCAAGAGCAGATGCGGGTGAGCACGGACAAGCTGTTCGCCGCACGCCTCCGCGGCCAGCTCGGCGCGATCATGTCCGTGACGAACAACAACGGCAACCACTCGGCGAACGGCATCACGGCCGTGTTCATCGCCACTGGCCAGGACGTCGCCAACGTGGCCGAGAGCTCAGCGCTCTACGGCTTCACCGAGCTGCTTCCCAACGGCGACCTGTACGCGTCGGTGACGCTGCCGTCGCTCATCGTCGCGACGTACGGCGGTGGGACCGGTCTGGCCACGCAGCGCGAGTGTCTGGAGCTGCTGGACTGCTACGGCGCCGGCAAAGTGCGGAAGCTGGCCGAGATCATCGCTGCCACCGTCCTGGCCGGGGAACTCTCCCTCGGTTCAGCGGTCGTCGCCGAGGAGTGGGTCCAGGCGCACGACGATCTCGGCCGCAACCGCCCGTGATCGGCCCGCTGCCCCTTTGGTGTGCGGGCACAACGGCGAGCGCACAGGTTCGTGCCGACTTCTCAAGCCCGACGCCTCAGGGGCCGAAATCGAGACGAGAGGCCCCCTGTGGAGGCAGGTCACGATGCTCCAAGCAATCCTCGAAGGCGCGGCAACCTTGGGGCCGATCGTCTTTCTCATGCTGACGCCCATCCTGATTCCGATGGTCGATCGGCATCAGCACGCTGGCTGATCGCCGCAAGAAGCCGGACTCGGCGCAAACCGCATCCTGACGGATTGCCACTAGGCCACGGCAACGGCCTGACGTGGACGGCCCAGGACCGGGACGCGCTCCAGCACCCGGCCGCCCTCCAGCAGCAGGCCGCCCCACACGCCCGATTCTCCGCGAGCGACGCCCAGGTCACGGCACACGTCTTGCAGCGGGCAATCGGCGCAGATGCGCCGGGCCGCAGCCAGCGTCGCCTCGTCCTCCGGGAAGAACTGCTCCGGGTCGATGCCGGCGCAGGCCCACCCGAGTTCAGGTGTCGTCGGCGTCGGGTGCCGGTAGGCCACCGTCACTCCCTTGGTTGTCAGTACCGCCTGGGCAGACCGTTCTGTGTTGATTCGCATGTGCCGTCACCTCCTTGTCGTGGCACGTACGTCGGATATTGGGACAAACAAAAACCGCTCCGGTGAGACTTTGCGTCTCGCTGGAGCGGCCCGTTCGCTGCGGGTGCTGTGCACCTGCCCTATGGCGACTCCAAACGATGCGCGAGCATCACGTGGTAGCGCTTTGCCGTCTTGGCAAAGGCGCTGGCGTCGGTCCACTGGTTACGCATGGGACAAGCGTAAAGGGTGACGTGAGAGTTCGCCAACCGGCTTTGGCAGGATCGACCCGTGAAGTCACGCCGCCAAGGCCTCCTCATCGCGGCCGTCGTGGCGGTGGCGCTGACCGTTCCCGTCGTCGTGGCGGTGCTCTCGACGAGCGACAGTGCGGAAAAGCCCCCGGGTCCGACACCCACGGAGACGATTCCCGTGTACGGCGACGGTCGAGCCTCCGAAGCGCATGACTTCCGGCTGGCGAATCTCCGGTTGCCGTCGAAGGCTCAGACGCCGGGTGTCGTCAGCTTCGAGATTCTCGACGCCGCGGCTCGCCCCGTGACTGCGATGATCCGCGAGCGGAAGAAGCTCCTGCATCTCTACGTCGTCCGCGACGACTACTCCGTCTTCCGGCACCTGTACCCCCGCCTGCTCAACGGCACGTGGTCAGCGCCGCTCACTCTGCCCGCCGGCGGCACCTACCGCGCCATTGCCGACTTCACGGTCGACGCCGGCAACCACAACGACCACATCTATCTGGCTGGCGAGGCGACCGTGCCGGACTCAGCCGGCGCCGGACCGCGCATGGGCTCGAAGGACGATGCCGTCGAAGTGTCCATCGAGGGCGCAGACCGTGCCTCCGAGTCCGGGTGGCTCACGCTCCGCGTCACCCGTCGAGACGGTGGCCGCGCAAGGTTCGGCACGTACCTCGGCACGACCGCACACGTGACGGCCTTCCACCAATTGAGCGGGAACGTCGCCCTCCTGCGGCCCACGGGTTCGCCGACGGTGGACGACGGCACCACGACGCTCCAGCTATCCACGGCCGGTCTGCGCCTCGCCGGCTTGTACATGTTCTTCATTGAGGTCCGCGTCGCTGGCGAACTCCATGCGCTGCGGGTCGTGGAGCAAGTCGGGTAGCCGCATTTCTGGGACCACTGACAGACTGCCGCTCGAGCGTTGGAGGAAACCATGAGAGCAGTTGCGTGCCAGAACGGCGAGCTCGAGGTTGTCAAGGTCGAGGCGCCGACGGCGGGGCCCGGCCAACTCGTCATCGACGTCGAGCGCTGCGGGATCTGCGGTTCCGATCTGCACGCCCGCGTGCATGCCGACCAGCTCGCCGATTCCGCGGCCGCGGTCGGCTACGAGACGATCATGAAGCCGGGCGACCGCATCATCTTCGGTCACGAGATTGTCGGCCGGGTGGCGGCGTATGGTCCGGGCACGCGAGCGCAGTGGAAACCGGGCACACGCGTCGTCGGCCTGCCGATCGTCCGGCATGGCGAGGACGCCCACGCGGTCGGCTTCGACACCGCGTCGCCGGGGGCCTATGCAGAGCAGGTCGTCCTGCAGGAGGCCTTCACCTTCCCGGTCCCGGCGGACGTACCGGCCGAGAAGGCCGCGTTCACCGAGCCCCTGGCCGTCGCACTGCATGCCGTCCGGCGCGGCAGCGTCGGGCGAGGACAGACCGCGATCGTCGTCGGCTGTGGTCCGATCGGCTTGGCCGTCATCCTCATGCTCAAAGCAGGTGGCGTGAAGAAGGTCATCGCCTCCGACTTCTCACCGACGCGCCGCGAGCTCGCCGTGCGGTGCGGGGCCGACGTCGTGGTCGACCCACGCGAGCAGGATCCGCTGACGGTCGTCCCCACGACGGGGCCGATGGCCTCGTTTGCCAGCGTCGTGTCGTTCGGCATCGACGCGCTCACCAAAGCCCGTCGCGTCCCGGGGCTCCCGTGGCCCAAGCTGATGCAGGTCGCGAAGCAGGCGGGCCGAGGCCCATCCGGACCGGTCATCTTTGAGTGCGTGGGCGTGCCCGGGATTGTCGACCAGATCATCGCCAGCGCGCCGATGATGTCCCGCGTCGTGGTCGTCGGCGTGTGCATGGAGCCCGACACACTGCGCCCGTCGATCGCCATCAACAAGGAGATCGACCTGCGGTTCGTCCTCGGCTATGACCCGGGCGAGTTCGTCCAGACGCTGCACATGATCGCCTCCGGGAAGGTCGACCCCAGTCCCCTACACACCGGAACGGTTGGGCTGGCCGGCGTGGCCGGCGCGTTCGCCGCGCTCGGCGATCCCGAGCAGCACGCCAAGATCCTGGTCGACCCGACGTCCGACGCCACGATCGAATAGGAAGTCAGTCATGACGTACGAAACGCTGCGCTACGAGGTCACCGACGGCATCCTCACGCTCACCCTGAACCGGCCGGACCAGCTCAATGCGTTCACCGTGCAGATGGCCGACGACCTCGAGGCGGCCTTCGTGCGCGCAAGTGCCGACGACGACGTCCGAGCTGTCATCGTGACCGGCGAAGGACGTGCTTTCTGCGCTGGCATGGACCTGTCGGTCGGCGGCAACGTGTTCGGCCTCGACGAGGATTCCCGGCCGACGCCGGAGGAGATGGAGACTCGATTCGAGGACGAGGACTTCATCCGTGGCGTCCGCGACACCGGCGGACGGGTAACACTGGCTATCCACGCCTGCACAAAGCCCGTCATCGCCGCCGTCAATGGACCAGCAGTCGGCATCGGCGCGACGATGATCTGCGCGATGGACGCGCGCCTTGCATCGGAGAAGGCTCGGATCGGGTTCGTCTTCGGCAAGATCGGCATCGTCCCGGAGGCCTGCTCCAGCTGGTTCCTGCCGCGCATCGTCGGCATCCCGCAGGCGTTGGACTGGTTCTACAGCGCCGACATCCTGACTCCGGAGGAAGCGAAGAGCGGCGGCCTGGTCCGGTCCATCCACGCACCGGAGGACCTGTTGCCCGCCGCGCACGCCCTGGCTGAGCGCTACACGAAAAACCGCTCTCCTGTCGGGATCGCCCTCACCCGCCAGATGGTCTACCGCAACAGCGCCCAAGCGCATCCGGTCGAGGCGCACAAGGTCGACAGCCTGGCGATGTTCTACGCCAGCATCGGCGACGGCAAGGAGGGCGTGGCCGCCTTCCTGGAGAAGCGCGACCCACAGTTCGCATCCAAGGCGTCCGAGCTGCCGCGCATTTTTCCGTGAGGGCTCCTCACCGACCCGCGCTAAGGTTAGGCTAACCTTTCCTCCGACCAAGGAGGAACCATGCGAAGCCCCATCACCCTGGCACTCGCGGCTGCTGCGCTCGGCCTGTCGCTGAGCGCCTGCGGTACGACCGCCGAGAAGGCGCCCGAATCCGCCGGCTCAGCCGAGCCCAAGGCACTCACCGCCGCTGAACGCGCCCAAGTCACGAAGGCGACGACGGCCTACACGGCCTACGTCCAGGACGAGCTCGCTGGACTCACGACCCAGACCGCTGAGTTCGTGACGGCCCTCAAGGCCGGCGACGATGACCGGGCTCGGGCCATCTACCCGAACGCCCGCACCCGCTGGGAGCGCGTTGAGACGATTGCCGCCGAGTTCGGCGACCTGGACCCGGCGATCGATGCCCGCGAGGCCGGCCTTCAGGACGGCGACGAGTGGACCGGTTGGCACCGCCTTGAGAAGGACCTCTGGCCCGCCCGCGCCCAAAGCATGACACCGCATTACACGCCGCTGACCGACGCCCAACAGGCCGAGCTCGCGGACAAGCTGCTGGCTGACACCAAGACGATCCAGAAGCAGGGCGAGGACCTGAAGATCACCGCGACCGACATCATCGAAGGCTCGCAGGGCCTGCTCGAGGAGATCGCCGGCGGCAAGGTCACCGGCGAAGAGGAGTACTGGTCGCGGACCGACCTGTGGGATTTCCAGGCCAACCTCGACGGGGCCAACAAGGGCTTCGAGCTGCTCGAGCCGGTGATCAAGGGTCGCGACCCGAAGCTCGCCGCCAAGATCCAGTACCAGTTCGGCGCCGTTCAGGGCCTGCTCGATGCCACCAAGAAGGGTGACGAGTTCGTCACCTACGACAAGCTGACGAAGCAGCAGGTCAAGGCCATGTCCGATGCCGTGAACGCACTCGGCGAGTCGTTGGCCGAGGTCTCGGCAGTCTTGTGACGTCAGACGGCATAAGCCGGCGGGCGGCGATTGGCGCAGGCCTCGCCGCCGGTGCGGCCGGTGTGCTGGTGGGTCGGGAAGTCCTCCCGGCCCACCAGCGCCAAGTCTCGACGTACTCATTGCGTGGAGCGCACCAGCCCGGCATCACCACCGAAGTCCAGGACAACCTGCATTTCGCATCGTTCGACGTCACCACGAGGTCACGGCACGAGCTTGAGCAGATGCTCATGGCGTGGACCGTCGCCGCTGAACGCATGATGTCCGGTCAGCCGGCCGGGCAGCTCGGGCCGGTCGGGGGGCGGCCCGAGCTCGCACCGGACGACACCGGCGAAGCCATGGACCTCGAAGCGGCCAACCTCAGCATCACCATCGGGTTCGGGCCAGGCCTGTTCCGTGACCGGGCTGGCCGGGATCGCTTCGGATTGGCGCGCCACCAGCCCGAGGCTCTGCGCCCGCTCCCCCGTTTTCCACTTGACACGCTCACGCCGGGGACCTCCGGCGGCGACCTATGTGTCCAGGCATGCGCAGACGATCCACAGATCGCTGTCCATGCCGTCCGCAACCTGACCCGGATCGGCTTCGGCACCGTGGGCATGCGCTGGTCCCAGCACGGATTCGGCCGCAGTTCGTCGACGACGCGGGAGCAGGTAACTCCACGCAATCTGATGGGCTTCAAGGACGGCTCCGCCAACATCCGAGCCGACGAGACCGACGAGCTGGACAAGCACGTCTGGGTCGCAACCGGTGACGATCGTTCGGCATCATGGCTTGCCGGTGGCGCTTACCTGGTCACCCGCCGGGCCATGATCACCGTCGAGCTCTGGGATCGCCAGAAGCTGCGCGATCAGGAAGAGTTCATCGGCCGCACCAAGGGCGAAGGTGCTCCCCTGACGGGTCGCAAGGAGTTCGACGAACCGGACTTCCGGGCCAAGGCCGCGGGTGAGTTCGTGATTCCCGAGGATGCCCACGTCCGCGTCGTCCACCCCACCAACCACGGCGGTGCCCGCATCCTGCGCCGCGGTTACAACATCGCCGACGGCACCAACGACATCGGCCGAATGAACGCCGGGCTCTTCTTCATCGGCTTCGTACGCAACCCCGGCAAGCAGTTCGTGCCCATCCAGATGGCGATGTCCCGGAGCGACATCCTGACGGAGTACCTGCGCTTCACGCAGTCCTCGGTGTTCGCGGTTCCGCCGGGCATCGAGCAAGGTCAGTCTCTCGGGCAGGCCCTCTTCAGCCGATCCCGGCGCAATCAGACCTGACTGTTAACTCGCGGTACAAGGCGTTGACTCCAGGCCGACGTAGCGTTGAGGCGATCCTGTACGCCCGACCCGAGGAGAGCCTGATGGTCAAGCCCATTCCCGATGGATACCCGCGAGTTGCGCCTTACCTCATCGTGGACGGCGCGGCCGCCGCGATCGACTTCTACACTGCCGTGTTCGGTGCGGCGGAGCGCGGTGACCGCATGGAGATGCCTGACGGAAAGATCGGCCACGCCGAGCTCGACCTTGGAGATTCCGTCATCATGCTCGCCGATGAAAGTCCGGACTGGAATGCCTTGGGTCCGCGCACCGTCGGCGGCACCCCTGTGACCCTGCACGTCTACGTCGAGGACGTTGACGACGTGTTTGCGAGGGCCATCGCCGCAGGCGCGACCGAGATGCGACCGGTCACCGACGAGTTCTACGGCGACCGCAGTGGTCAGTTCGACGACCCCTGGGGCCACCGCTGGAACGTCGCGACCCACGTCGAAGACGTCCCGCCTGAGGAGATGGCCGCGCGCGCGAAAGCGGCGATGGCGTAGCTCCTCAGCCTCAGCGGTAGGTCACCAGAGCGCGGTCGTGCTCCAGGTGGCTGTGCTCGTTGAAGGTTGAGAGTGTCACGCCCGAACGACCGGCGATCAACTTCGTCATTGCGGTGTTCACGGCAACGCGGTTGAGGCGCGCCCAAAGCGTCGAATCGCCGATCAGAAGGTGCGACACGACCAAGGCGATCGGTCCGCCTGAACTGACGACGAGCACCGTTCCTTCCGCGGCCTCGGTGGTTCGGCGCAGCGCATCATCGACCCGCTGGGAGAACGCCGGGAAGGACTCGTCGTAGGCGTGATCGGAGGTTCCGCCGGTCCACCGCTCGGTGGCTTCCTCGAAGAGTGCCTGGAACCGAGCACGCCGGTCGGCAGCCGGCGTGCGTGCGAAGTCGGCAAACATCAGTGCCTTCGACCGGTACAGCGGCTTGTGCACCTGCACGACGTGCTCGAAGTTGAACTCGTCCCAGCCGTCATCGATGACGACCTCGGGACCATCCTCCAAACCGGTCAGGATTCCCTCCACCGTTTCGGCGTGACGCCGCATGCCGCCGGTCACAATGCGCGTCGGCCGCACGCCGCGCGCAGCGAGGGCAGCGCCAAGGATGCGGGCCTGTTCGTGCCCATGCTCGGACAGCGCGTCGTAGTTGCGCTTGCCGAACGAGGCCTGGCCGTGGCGGACTAGAAGCAGGACGCTCAACGGCCCCTCCTCAAGACCCCTGCCTCACGACCCCTGCTCATGACACCGTCCGCATGATCTGGCGGGCCTGGCGGTGCAGGACGTGCGAGGCGAGCCAGAAGATCTTGAACCGTGGGTTGGTCGTCTGCTTGTGGTGGTATCGGTAGTAGATCTGCTGCAGGATGACGGCGAGCCGGAACAGCCCGAAGACCTCGTAGAAGGCCCATTCCTTGTCGGTGAGTTCGAAGCCCATCCGTTCGGAGTAGTAGTCCACGGCTTCGCGGCGCGTGAGCATTCCGGGCAGGTTGGTCGGTTGCATCCGGAACTTCTGCAGCAGGCCGGGGTCGCCGGCCTCGATCCAGTACGACACGGTGCTGCCCAGGTCCATCAGCGGATCGCCGATGGTGGCCATCTCCCAGTCCAGCAGCGCGACCGGCTTGGTCGGGTTGGCCTCATCGAAGACGATGTTGTCGAACCTGAAGTCGTTGTGGATCAGGACGGCGCCGCGGTCCGCCGGCTGGTTGGCGTCCAGCCAGGCCATGACCTTCTTCCACGACGGGACGTTCCACGTCTTGGCCTTCGCGAAGCGGCCAATCCACCCACCCACCTGGCGGGCGACATAGCCGTCGCCCTTGCTGAGCTCGTCGAGTCCAGCCGCGCCGGGGTCGACGGAGTGTAGGTCGACGAGCAGGTCGAGGACGTTCGTGCAGAGCACACGCACCTGATCCGACGACAGCTCGATGCCCAAGTCCTTGCGCGGGATGTGCCCGGCGACGCGCTCCATCACGTAGAACTCCGAGCCCACAACGGAGTCGTCTTCGCAGTGAGCGACCATCGGCGCGACGTAGCGGAACACCGGCTTGAGCGCGGCTTGGATCCGGTACTCCCGGCCCATGTCATGCGCGCCCTTGGCCTTGGTGCCCGACGGCGGGCGACGCAGGATGAGGTCCTGCCCCGGATAGCGCAGCAGGTACGTCAGGTTCGACGCACCCCCCGAGAACTGCTGAACCTCCGGCAAACCCTCGCCCCAGCCCGATGCGTCGGCGTTCGCCCTCAGCCAGCCGTCCACCGCAGCGACGTCGAAGGCGTCCTCCTCGCGAACGACTTGAGCGCCCGCGACCTTCCCATCGGGCACCGTCACATCAGCTTCCGGACGACGCCCATGGGCAGGTTCCTCAGGGCAAATCCGAGCGGCACCCATGGCCAGGCCGGCACGAGCGCCTTCTCCTTGCGCTTCTCGATGGCGCTAACCATCGACTTGACGCCGGTCTTGGTGTCGACCATGAACTTGGCCTGCTGCGCGACCTTTTCGTTCATCTCGGACCTGATGTAACCCGGGTAGATGATCGATACGTCGATGCCCTTGGCCTTGACGTTCTCGTTGATGAGACCCTCGGCGAGAGCCGCGACGCCCGCCTTGGTGGCTGCGTACGTGGTGATGGTCTTGCGCATGCCACGCATCGCGGAGACCGAGGAGATCATCACCAAGTGTCCGGAGCTCTGCGCCCGGAAGATCTCCATCGCGGCCTCAGTCTGCGCAAGCGCGGCGACGAAGTTGGTCATCGCCGTCTGCCGGTTGGCGTCGTACCGACCGGTGCCCAGCGGAGCACCCTTGCCGAGGCCAGCGTTGATGATGACGCGATCCAGCGTGCCGAACTCGGCGGCGATCTCCTTGAATACCCGGAACACGGCTTCGTCGTTGTTGACGTCGAGCGCCTTGAGCTCCACTCGGCGGTCCGGGTGAGCCGCTGTGATCTCGGCCTTCAGCGCATCCAGTCGATCCGTGCGCCGAGCCGCCAGGCCCAGGTCATAGCCGAGATCGGCGAACTGGCGTGCCATCTCCTCGCCGAGGCCTGAACTCGCACCGGTGATCAAGATCGTTCCCTTACTCATGCTTCTTCCTTCTTCGTTGCTGACGACTCGGTGATGGCCTTGATTCGGGCGGCGAAACGACGCTGTTCGCGGTCATAGAGCGGTCGGGCGAACTTCTTCGTCCAGACCGCCCGGCGCCCCGGAACGTCCGGCTGGATCACCATACGGCGGGCGTCGATGCCCTTCATCACCTCGGCGGCGATCTGGGGCGCAGTGAGCGTGGACTTCTCGATCAACCGGGCGGCGACCTGGTCGACGGCCGTGTCCGAACCGGCCAACGAGGACGCCAGGTTGGTGCGGAAGAAGCCGGGGCAGACGGCCGACACAGCGATGTTCCACGGGCTGAGCTCGTAGCTCAGCGTCTCGCTGATGGCGACAACACCGGCCTTCACCGCTGTGTAGGAGGCCATGCCCGGCGGATGAACGAGCCCGGCCAGGCTCGCCGTGTTCACAATGTGCCCATGTTCTTGGCTTTTCATCATCGGGACGAAGGCGCGACACCCGCGCACGACGCCGAGCAGGTTGATGTCGATGACGCCCTGCCACTCCTCGAGCGTGACGACGTCGATGCGGCCACCGGTGGCGATGCCGGCGTTGTTGACGAGGACGTCCAGACCGCCCCAGTTGGACTCGACCCACGCGTGGGCGGCGTCCCAATCGGCGTCCGAGGTTACGTTCAGCCGCAGGTAATCGGCGCCGGCCGGTACCTCGTTCGCCTCGGCTAGATCCGTGACGAGCACCCGGTCACCACGCTTCAGGAACTCGTCGACGAGCGCAGCACCGAGTCCGGAGGCTCCTCCCGTGACGAGAACGCGACGTCCGTCCGAACCGCTCACCGTTCGTGCCCATGTTTCATGAGTTCCAGCCGGGCGATCAGGCCAAGATGCACCTCATCCGGACCGTCCGCGAAGCGCAAGGACCGGGCTCCGGTCCAGGCCGCCGCCAGCGGGAAGTCGTCAGTCAGCCCGCCACCGCCGTGAATCTGCATGGCGAAGTCGATGATGTCCAACGCCATCTTCGGGGCAAGGACCTTGATCTGCGAGACCTCACTGATGGCGTTCATCGGACCGCCGACGTCCAGCTTCCAGGCAGCATTCAGCACGAGCAGACGCGTCGATTCGATGGCGATGCGCGCCTGCGCGATCCGTTCACGGTTGCCGCCGAGGTTCACCAGCGGCTTGCTGAAGGCGACTCGGTCGGTGCCGCGCTGGATGGCCAGTTCGAGCGCCTTCTCGGCGAGTCCGATCAGCCGCATGCAGTGATGGACGCGTCCCGGGCCAAGCCGTCCCTGTGCAATCGCGAACGCCTCGCCCGGACCGCCGATGAAGTTGGTGACCGGCACGCGGACGTTGGTCAGCGACACCTCGCCATGCCCGTGCGGCTCGTCGAAGTAGCCCATCGTGGTGAGCATCCGCTCGACCTTGACACCGGGGGCATCGCGCGGCACGAGCACCATCGAATGCCGCCGATGTCGGTTCGCGTCTGGGTCGGTCAGGCCCATCACGATGAGGATCTCGCAATCCGGATGACCGACGCCGGTGGAGAACCACTTGCGTCCGTTGAGCACGATCTCGTCTCCATCGACGGTCGCCGTGAGCTCCATGTTCGTTGCATCGGACGAGGCCACGCCCGGTTCGGTCATGAGGAAGGCGCTGCGAATCCGGCCCTCTAACAGCGGGTCGAGCCACTCGTCCTTCTGCTCCTGCGAGCCGTACTTGAGGAGGACCTCCATGTTGCCGGTGTCCGGCGCGTTGCTGTTGAACACGTACGGCGCCACGAACGACCGACCCATCAACTCCGCCAAAGGCGCATAGTCGACGTTGGAGAGGCCCGATCCGCCCAGAGTCCCGTACTTCTCGGCGTACGGACCCTCGTGGCCGGCCGGCAAGAAGAGGTTCCAGAGCCCGCGCTCGCGAGCCTTGGCCTGAAGCTCCTTCATGATCGGCTGTTCCAGCCAGTTCTCCCCTTGACCGGCCTCGCGGCGGCGCTTGATCTCGGCGAAGTACTCGGCCTCAATGGGCTCGACCTCGACCTCGATGAACTCTTTGACGAGGCCGGTGAGCTCCTCGGCCCGTGCGGAAGGTGCAAAATCCATGGGCTTGACTATGCCACACCTGTTGAGCAATGCTCAATAGCGTGAGTGATGCCACACGAACCCGGCTCAGCCCGGAGGACCGGCGTCGTCAACTGCTGGGCATCGGCCTGCGGATGCTGGTCGACAAGCCCATCCAGGATCTGTCGCTGGACACCGTCGCCAGTGAGGCGGGCATCTCCCGCAGCCTCCTATTCCACTACTTCCCCACCAAGACCGATTATTACGACGCCGTCATCGGTGCAGCCGTCCGCCGCGTCCTGCGCAACATTGCGCCGGACGAGGGCGTCGACGCCGACGCCGCCGTGCGGCACTTCGTCGAGCGCTTCTATACGCAAATCGAACGACGCCGGACGTTCTACCTCGCGCTGGTGTTCGGCAACGGAACGATCTCTCTCGGCAGCGAGGGCGTCGATTCGCTACGTGTGACGGCAGCACGCCGCGTCGTCGACGCACTGGATCATGACGACGCGCTTCTGCCTGCGGTCCACGGCTGGATCGCGTATGTCGAGGACCGCGCACTGCAATGGTCCGGCCAGCCGAAGGGCGACCGGCCGACGCTCACGTCGGAGGTCGATCGGTGCGCCCGGGCCTTCCACGCGCTCGTGGAGATCGAGGGCCGCTGAGGCGCGCATTCCGCCTGGCACGACGCCCCGACGGCGCGTCGATCCGCCCATTCCGGCATGCCGCCGCCTAGTCTGGACCGCGTTGCCTCCTCACTTCCCCAAGGATGGTGCACGGTGTCCCGTTCCCATGGCCCAAGTTCCCCTGGCCATAAGTCGATGCGCCACGTCCTGCGCAGATCCCGGCGTACTGCCGCCGTAGTCGGCGTGATTGGCGCACTTGCCGCGACAACCTCCTCGACCTTTGCCGCCACACCGGCAGCCACGTCGGCACCCACGTCTGCGCCGGCGGTCAGGCTCGGGCTTGTGAGCCACTTCGTCAGCTCCCGCATCACTGAGTCCAGCGGCATTGCGGCGAGCTACACCTATCCCGACGTCGGCTACACGCTGAACGACAACTCCGAGGACCGGCAGACGGTCTATTCGTTCCGGATCTCCACGGGCAGGGTCCTTGGCAAGACCGAGCTTCCGTACCCGAAGCGGGGCAACACCGAATCCATCTATGCCGACCCGAAGGGACGCCTGTGGGTGGGCGATCTCGGCGACAACGACGGCAAGCGCACCGATGCAGGCATCGTTCGCTTCACCGAACCTGGTCCCGGCAATCGCACACCGGCCGGCCTCGTCCGCTTCCCGGTGAGGTACAGCAACGGCAAACCGAACGTCGAGGCGATGCTCGTCAACCCGGTAGACGATCAGGTCTACCTGATCAGCAAGCGCGAGTCGTCGACGGCCTCGCTCTACCGGCTACCGGCGACGCTGGTCGCCGGCCGAACGAACCTCGCGACCCCAACCAACGTCTCGATGCCGGCGAACGTCAGCGACGGCGTCATGAGCCGGGATGGACGGACGGCCATCGTGCGCACCGACGACGACGTCCATTTCTTCCGCATCCCAACGTGGAATCGCTACGCCGTCTTCGATGTCCCGGCCCTCAAGAATCCGGAGTCGGTCACCATCGAGTCCGGCCAGACGACATTCCTGTTCGGCAGCGAAGGCAAGAACTCGCCGGTGTACCGCTACCCCATCCCGTCCTGACTCACTGGTCGAGGACGTAGCTCCCCGGCGCCTCGCCAATGATCGGGTGTTGGACGCTGCCCAACTCCGACGGCGCGGGCTGGAAGGTGCCCGACCGCTCGGCCAACCACGCGGCGTAGTCCGGCCACCAGGAGCCCTGGACGGTCTCGGCACTGGCGCGCCACTCCTCGGCCGGTAGCTTGTTGTCGTCAGAGACCTGGAAGCTGGACTTCTGGTTCGTCGGCGGGTTCACCAGCGCGGCGATGTGGCCGTTGGTGGACAGGACGAACCGGACGTTGCCGCCCAGCAGCTGGCTGCTGCGATAGCAGTTGGCCCACGGACAGATGTGGTCGGCAGAACCGGCCACGACGTACGAATCGCAGACGATCTTGCCGAGATCGATCTCGGTCCCCATGACACTCAGGGCACCCGGATGCGCGAGCTTGTTCCCCAGGGCGACGTCGATGAAGTCGCGGTGCAGCTTCGCGGTCATGCGCGTCGTGTCGCTGTTCCAGTAGAGGATGTCGAACTTCGGCGGCTTCTTGCCCTGCAGGTAGTTGTTGACCCAGTAGTTCCAGATGAGGTCACCTGGCCGCAGCCACGCGAAGACTTCGGCCAGTTGCTTGCCGTCGAGGTAGCCCCGGCGACGCGACTTGGCCACAGCCGCTGCGGCCACGTGCTCGTCAACCATGGCGCCGGCGGTCCCGCCTTCGGACTGGTCGATCATGGTGACGAGCAGGCTGAGGCTGGCAACGCGCTCCATGTTCTTCGCGTCTGTCTCAGCGGCGCGACGGGCGGCGGTGATCACGGCGAGCAGCCCGCCGGAGCAAGCCGCGACGGTGTGAACTGAGCTGACCCCACTGATGTCGTCGACCACGTTGAACGCTTCGCGAATCGCTTCGGCGTACTCGTCGAAGCCCCACTTGCTATGCCGCGCGTCCGGATTGCGCCACGACACCACGAACACCTGCTGGCCTTGGCCGACGAGGTACTCGATCAGGCTGCGGCCCGGCGACAGGTCGAGGACGTAGAACTTGTTGATGGTCGGCGGGATGATCATCAGCGGCACCGAACGGACGTCCTCGGTCGTCGGCTTGTACTGCATCAGCTCGAAGATGCTCGACCGATGGACGACGGCCCCTTCAGTGGCGGCGAGGTCCCTGCCAACCTTGAAGCCCGACTTGTCCACCATCGAGGGAATTCGAGGCGGTCGCGCCAGGTCACCAATCAAGTTTCGCGCACCGTTGACCAGGCTGCCGCCACCGGAGTCGATTGCCGCCTTCCACGCCACCGGGCTGGTGAAGAGGTTGTTGCTCGGAGACAGCGCTTCGATGAGGTTGCTCACGGCAAATTGGATCTGCTCGGACTGACGCCAGTCCATCGGGACGTCCTGCGCCAGGCCTTCGGCCGTGTTGGCCGCCGCGAGGTAGGCCTGGACCAGGCGACGCAGCAGCGGATTGTCGGTCCACGCCGGGTCGGCGAAGCGCCGGTCGTGGGACGGCGGTGCCACCTCGGATGCGCCGATGACGATCTTCGCCCATTCGTTCACGAGGTCGGCCACCCGGGCGGCTACCCGTTCCGGGCGTCGGGCAAGGGCACCGACGAACGATGTCCCAGAGCGCACGGGCACGAATCTGCGGAGGGCGCCGTGCGACGCCTGCGTCAGGAGCAGGTCGAGCGGCGCCGACGCCTCATACTGGCCGGGCTCCGCACCATTTCGCGTCATGCTGTTCATGTTTGCCTCGATGGCGCCATCTGCATACCCGAAAACCGCACAATCCCCTGACACCAATTGGTCATTTCGCACAGGCGTGCGCTCAGCTCAGGCTCTACCCTCGAACAGTGGGCTCCCGCACGGGCGAGACCGTCCAGATGATGACGGTCCGCGGACATCAGATCCGCGTCGCGCATCGGCCAGGATCCGGCCGTCCGCTCGTCTTGTGCAATGGCATCGGTGCCAGCATCGATCTGCTTCAGCCGTTCGTCGATGCGCTCGACCCGGCGATCCCGGTGGTGCGCTTCGACGTGCCCGGCGTGGGCGGCTCTCCGCTCCCCCGGAGGCCCTACGTGTTCTCGTCGCTCGCGGGGATTATGGGATCGCTGCTGGACCAGCTGCGCTACCGCGACGTCGACGTGCTCGGCATCTCGTGGGGTGGCGGCCTGGCTCAGCAGTTCGCCTTCCAGAACCCGTACCGCTGCCGTCGCCTCGTTCTTGTGAGCACGGGTACCGGCTGGATGATGGTCCCCGCCAACCCCCGCGTCCTGAGCCGCATGATCGGCCCCCGCCGCTACCGCGATCCGGAGTACGCCAAGTCGATCGCCGCCGAAATCTACGGTGGCAGCCTGCGGGACCAGCCTGAGTTGGCGAAGGTGCTCCTCGACAGCCACTCCCCAATCGGGTCCCGCCGCGGCTACATGCTCCAGCTGCTCGCCGCGTCTGGCTGGACGAGCCTGCCGTTCCTCCGCCTCATCCGACAGCCCACCCTCATCTTGGCCGGCACCGACGACCCGATCATCCCGCTGGTCAACGCACGGATCATGGCGACGCTGATGCCCAACGCCGAGCTGCACACGTACGACGACGGCCACCTCGGCCTCGTCGTCAAAGCCGACGAGTTTGCGCCTCGGATCGCGCAGTTCCTGCGCCATGCGAACCAGCTGCGCTGAGTCGTCACGCCGCTGCCTCCGCGGCACGCGCGCTCGGCGTTCGCGCCCAGATTTGAAGTGTTGGTGCGCGTTCCTCCGGTTCAAACCCGTACTAGGTCTTCAAATCGGTCCCGCGTGTGGTTGCGAGCCGGAACTGTGATGAGGCGGCCATGTCGGTCTAAACAACCCATCCTTCGACGCCGCACCGCACCACACGCAGTGCGCGACCTCAGCTGAACTCGAGGGACTCGTCCGGGATCGGCTGGTTCTTGATCATGCGCCGGTCGAAGTACCAGTTGTTCTTGAGCCGCCACGGATCCTTGTCACCCGCCTGCGGCAGGGCGCCCTGGGCGCGCTGCAGGTAGCCCGAACTCAGGTCCATGAGCGGACGCGGCTCGAGTGCCGTCCGTACGCGAGGAGTCACGACGGAGTGGTTGTGCTCGTCCATGTAGTCGAGCAGGCGGACGACGTACTCGCAGACCAGGTCGGCCTTGAGCGTCCACGACGCGTTGGAGTACCCGACGATGAACGCCGTGTTGGGGATGTCGCTCAGCATGAGGGCCTTGTAGGCGAACACGTCCCCGGGACTGACCGGCTTGCCGTCGACCTCGACCTCTGCCTTGCCGATGATCACAACCTTGAGGCCGGTCGCGGTGACGACGATGTCCGCCTCGAGCTCGCGGCCAGACATGAGCCGGATGCCCTTCTCGGTGAAGGCCTCGATGTGATCGGTGACCAGGTCGACCTTGTGGCTGTGCATTGCCCGGAACAGGTCAGCGCTCGGCACGACACAGAGCCGCTGCTCCCATGGGTTGTACGGCGGCACGAGGTGGGTGTCGTAATCGAAGTCGGCCGGCAGGTGGGGCTTCGCCCAGCGCTTGATGAGCCTTTTGGCGAGCTTCGGGTTGCGGCGCATGAACTGGTACATCCCGATGGTCCCCGCGGCATAGGTCTTATGCAGGTACCTGTTGGCCACGGCGCGCGGCATGACCTTGCGCGCCAGTTGAGCGCCGGGATGCATGCGTGGCTGGCTGATGATGTACGTGGGTGTGCGCTGGAGCATCGTGATGTGCCTCGCGTCCCGCGCCATCGACGGGATCAGAGTGACAGCGGTCGCGCCGCTGCCGATGACGACGACCTCCTTGCCGGTGTAATCGAGGTCCTCCGGCCAGAACTGGGGGTGGATGACGGTGCCCTTGTACTTCTCAATTCCGGGGAACTCGGGCGTGTAGCCCTCGTCATAGTCGTAGTAGCCCGACGTCCACCAGACGAAGTTGGCGGTGAGCTGCGACGTCTCGCCACTGTCGGTGTGGTCGATGTCGAGCGTCCACAGCTTGTCGTCGCTGGACCAGGACGCCTTCGTCACCTTGTGGTGGTAGCGAATGCGCTGATCCACTCCGGTTTCACCGGCCGCTTCACGCAGGTAGTCGAGGATGTCCGGGCCGTCGGCGATGGCGGCGTCGCCGTCCCAGGGCTTCCAGCCGTAGCCGAGCGTGAACATGTCCGAATCCGACCGAATGCCGGGGTACTTGAACAGGCTCCACGTCCCGCCGAGCTCGTGCCGCTGCTCGAGAACGGCGTAGTTGCGGCCGGGGAAGGCTTTCGCGATGTGCGCCGCAGCGTCGATGCCGGACAATCCGGCCCCGACGATGAGGACGTCGAGGTGCTTCGCTTCAGTCATGGGGTCAGCATGGCCGATCACGCGGCCGAACTGGACCGCAACTGCTGGTTTCGGCTGACGCCGCCGAGCGCACAGGCAAGCGCTACCCTCGTCGCGTGGCCGAACCTGCAGCAGTCTCGGGCCGCGCTACGCGCTGGCGAGAGCACAACGCCGAACGACGCCAGCGGATCGTCTCGGCAGCGATCCGTACGGTCGAGGCCGCGCCTGCCGGCGCAGACCTGAGCGTGCAGAGTGTCGCCGACGAAGCTGGTCTGGTCCGGACGGTTATCTACCGCCATTTCAACGGAAAACCTGAGCTTGTTCGCGCCGTCCAGGCGCACATCGTCGCTGACCTGCGCGACGCTCTGGACACCGACCTGCGCTTGGACTGGAGTCTTCAGCAAATCCTGAACGCAGCCGTGGCCACCTATGTGTCGTGGGCGGACAAGAATCCCAACCTTTACGCGATCATCGAGCGCGAAGTCGCCGACGGCGAGCCGAGTGAACTCTCGGGCGGCATTGACCACTTGGCGCAGCGCATCCTCGCCATGGTCCGATTGGGCGCCGACATGATGGAAATGGAGGCCCGCGCCGTCGACTACGCGACACTGGAGACCGTTGCCTACGGCATCATCGGCCAGATCCGCGGGACGGTCGGCCACTGGATTCGCTCCTCGCCCCGCCAACCGTCGGCCAGTGATCTCGCGCGGATCCTGTCTCGTTCACTGTGGTTCCAGGTGGCTGGTCAGGCCAAGGACATCGGGATCGAGCTCAACCCGTCCACCGCGCTTCGGGAGTTGTTCGCCACGGGTCGGTAGCCTGACGCTCGATGGTTCCTGACGTCCTGGCCGGTCGCCGCTGGCTGGTGCTCACCGGTGCCGGAGTCAGTACAGACTCCGGCATTCCTGACTACCGTGGGCCGGGCTCGGTGGCCCGATCGCCGATGACGTACCAGGACTTCCTCGGCTCGGAGTCCAACCGCCGTCGCTACTGGGCCAGGGCCCACGTGGGCTGGTCACGCATGAGCGGTGCTCGGCCCAATGCCGCGCATCAGTGGCTCGCCGACCGTCAAGACGCATTGGCCGGCCTCATCACGCAGAACGTCGACACGCTGCACGAACGTGCGGGGCACCGCGGCGTCATCGACCTGCACGGCCGCATCGACCGTGTCCGGTGTCTCGACTGCGGCAGCGCGTCTGAGCGGGCGGCCGTACATCAAAGACTGGACGTCCTCAATCCGGGATGGTCCGCCCAGGAAGCCGTGGTGCTGCCCGACGGAGATGTCGCGCTGGAGGCCACTGAGGGGTTTGTGCTCGCCGAGTGCGAACGCTGTGCCGGACGACTCAAACCCGACGTGGTGTTCTTTGGCGAGAACGTGCCGAAGGACGTCGTCGCCCACTGCTTCGCGCTCGTCGACGATGCCGAGGCATTGCTGGTTCTCGGCTCGTCCCTGCAGGTGATGAGTGGCTTGCGGTTCGTCCGCCGCGCGGCCAAGCGCACCATTCCGATCGTCATCGTCAACCGAGGAGAAACCCGCGGCGACGACCTGGCGACCGTCAGAATCGATGACGGCGTGGCCGAAACGCTGGAGGGATGGGACTAGGCCCCTCGGGTCAGGACGTCGGCGTCGGCATCAACCGTTTGGACGCGGCAGCAAAGACATCCTGATAGCGCGCCCCCGTGATGCGCGCGAATTGGTGGATGAGATGGGCATCCAGCCCGACCAGCACACGCGGCTTGTGCGCCAGTGCACCGTCGAGAATGATCTGCGCGGCCTTCTCTGGACTCATCCGCGCCAGCTTCTCGTCGAAGAACTTGTCGAGCGCGTCCGCGTCCTGTGAGGCGGTCTTGCGGCCGTGACGAGCAATGCCGGTCTTGATGCCGCCCGGGTGCACACAGGTGACACCGACCGGATGCTTGGCGATGAGCATCTCCTCGCGAATTGCCTCCGTGAGGCCGCGCACGGCGTACTTGGTGGCGTTGTACGCGGAGTTGCCCGGCATCGAAATGAGCCCGAACAGCGATGAGATGTTGACGAGGTAGCCGTCGCCGGACGCGATCAGATGCGGCAGGAACTCCTTGGTCCCATTGACGACACCAACGAAGTTGATACCCACGATCCAGTCGAAGTCGTCATAGCCCATCTCGAGAAAGTCGCCGGCCACCGAAACGCCCGCGTTGTTCACGATCATGTTGACCTGGCCGAAGTGCTGGACGACCTCAGCGGCCCACGCGGCGACCGCTGCCCGATCGGCAACGTCGACTTGCGTGCCGATGACGTCCACATCTTTACCGATCAGGTCGACCGTCTCGTCGAGGCCGACCTTGTTCCAATCGGACAGCGCAAGGCTTGCCCCACGCTCGGCGGCCAAGCGCGCAACTGCACGACCGATGCCGCTGCCGGCACCGGTGATGGCCACGACCTTGCCGGTCAGATCACGACGTCCCATGGATCAAGCTCCTCAGTGATGGCTCCGCGCCGCGGAGTTCAGTGATCTTCTCACTCGGCCCCGAGCGAACCTAGTTGGCCTTCCGGTATGCCGTGACGACCACCGCGCCGCCCAGTCCGATGTTGTGCTGCAGCGCGACACCTCCCGGGCCGGCTGCCGTCTCGACCTGGCGCGCATCGGCGGTGCCGCGCAGCTGCCACGTGAGCTCGCTGCATTGCGCGAGGCCGGTGGCACCGAGCGGGTGGCCCTTGGAGATCAGGCCGCCGGAGGGGTTCACCACCCAGCGACCGCCGTAGGTCGTGTCGTTGTTGTCGATGAGCTTGCCCGCCTCACCTTCGCCACAGAGGCCGAGCGCCTCATAGGTGAGCAGTTCATTCGTCGAAAAGCAGTCGTGCAACTCGATGACGTCGACGTCGTCGGGGGTGATGCTGGCCTGCTCGTACACGTTTGCGGCGGCGGCCCGGGTCATCTCCTTGCCGACGAGGGACTGGGCCGACTTGTCCGCGAAGGTGCTTTCCAGATCGGTGACCATGGCTTGGCCGACAATCTCGACCGCCTGATCGCCCAGCCCATGCTTCTCCACGAAGGCTTCACTCGCGAGGATGGCCGCACCCGATCCATCGGACGTCGGCGAGCACTGCAGCTTGGTCAGCGGGCTGTAGATGGTCGGCGCATTCAAGATGTCGTCGAGCGTGTATTCGGTCTGGAACTGGGCGTACGGGTTGTTGACCGAGTGCTTGTGGTTCTTGTACCCGACCTTCGCGAACTGCTCTGGGGTCGTGCCGTGCTTGTCCATGTGCTCGCGGCCCGCCGCGCCGAACATGTACGGCGCAGCCGGCATCGCGAACTCGTGCAGTTCGGCCACGGCCATGAGGTGCTTCATCATCGGCTGTTCGCGGTCCTCGAACGTCGTTCCGAGCGAACCGCGCTGCATCTTCTCGAAGCCCAGCGCGAGCGTGCAGTCGGCCAGGCCGCCACGGATGGCCTGCGCGGCCAGGTAGAGCGCGGTCGAGCCGGTCGAGCAGTTGTTGTTGACGTTGACCACCGGCACGCCGGTCATGCCCAGTTCGTACACCGCACGTTGGCCGGAGGTGGACTCGCCGTAGACGTAGCCCACGTACGCCTGCTCGATCTCGCGGTAGTCGATGCCGGCATCGTCGAGCGCCGCGGTGCCCGCCTCGCGCGCCATGTCCGGGTAGTCCCAGTCGCGCGAGCCCGGTTTCTCGAACTTCGTCATACCGACCCCGACGACGAAAACCTTCTGACGCATGGCGTGCCTTTCGATACGCGGAACAGGCTGTCACTGCGAAAGTACGGCGTCGGTGGGGACGATGGCCAGACGCCGCAGGCATAAACCGCGCCGGCGGGTCCGGATTGGCCTAGGCTCGCGGGCCATGGAAACTTCGCGGGACTGGGCGCATGAGCTCGTCAGTTCGCTGATCTGGCTGTCGTGGGTCTTCCCACTCACTTTCGTGGTGTCGGCCGTCATCATCGCAATCCTGTTGAGGACGACGAAGTGGGGACGACAGGTTTGGAACGTCTCCGGCGGGTTCTTCCGTGGGCCAGACGCGTGGAAGGTATACGCCCTTCTCGCTGTTCTGTTGGCCTTCTCGTTGTTCTCGGTCCGGATGAATGTCCTGTTCTCCTACTGGAGCAACGACTTCTACAACTCCTTGCAGTTCGGCGCCGAGGCGATCGCCACGAAGAACGACGCCGGCTTGACCCAGTCACAAGCCGCCTTTTGGAGCGCGCTCGGGCTCTTCGGCATCCTCGCCACGATCCACGTCGTTCGCGCGCTCATCGCCTACTTCATCGGCGAAGCCTTCGAGATCCGCTGGCGACTCTGGCTCACCGACCACGTCACCGCCGACTGGCTGACCGGCAACGCCTATTACCGCAACCGCTTCATCGACGACACGATCGACAACCCAGACCAGCGCATCCAAGCCGACGTCACCAGCTTCGTCTCGACGTCGCGATCACTCGCCTTCGGCGCGATCAGCTCCGTGGTCACGGTCATCTCGTTCACCAAAGTGCTCTGGGACCTGTCCGGTCCGCTCAATCTCTTTGGCGTCGAAATTCCGCGCGCCATGATGTTCCTGGTCCTCATCTATGTGCTCCTGACGACCGTGGTGGCGTTCTGGCTCGGCCGGCCGCTGATCCGCCTCAACTTCATCTACGAGGCCGTGACAGCCAACTTCCGCTATGCACTGGTTCGCGTTCGGGACGGTGCCGAGAACATCGCCTTCTACCGCGGTGAGGACGTCGAACGAGCCGGCTTGTTCGCCCGCTTTCGCGCCGTCATCGCTAACTATTGGCAAATCGTCTACCGGACGCTGAAGTTCGACGGCTGGAACCTCTCGGTCAACCAGGTGGCCGTGATCTTTCCGTTCATGATTCAGGGCCCGCGATTCTTCCAAGGTCAGGTGACCTTCGGTGACCTGACGCAGACGGCTACCGCCTTCGGTGAGATCCACGACTCGCTGTCGTTCTTCCGCGAGGCCTACGACCAGTTCGCGGCCTACCGCGCGTCCACCCTGCGTCTCAACGGATTGCTGGAGGCTGACGACCAGTCCCGCGATCTCCCGAAGATCTCGGCGACGGCTGGTGATGGTGCCGTCCAGATCTCCAGCGTCGACGTCCGAAAGCCCGACGGCGTCGTCCTCATCGACGATCTCGACCTGCGTCTCGTCGCCGGCGATGCGCTCGTCGTCAAGGGCGCATCTGGGAGCGGCAAGACAACGCTGCTGCGCACACTGGCCCAGATCTGGCCGTACGCCGAGGGCTCCATCACGGCGCCGACCGGCAACGAGACGCTGTTCCTGTCCCAGATCCCTTACCTACCGCTGGGCGACCTCCGGATGGCAGTCGCCTATCCCGCCGCGGTCGAGGACATCGACGACGAAACGCTCAAGGCGACGCTCATCAAGGTGTCCCTGCCGCATCTGGTCGAACACCTCGACGTGCAGGACGACTGGTCGAAGGTGCTCTCCCCCGGCGAGCAGCAACGCATTGCTTTCGCCCGCATCCTGCTGATTCGTCCGGCCGTTGTCTTCCTCGACGAGGCGACGTCGGCCATCGACGAGGGCCTTGAATATGCGCTGTACCAGCTCATCCGCTCCGAACTGCCGGAAACGATCCTCGTCAGCGTCGCGCACCGCAGCACCGTCGACGTTCACCACACCCAGAAGCTGGAGCTGTCCGGCACCGGGTCATGGGACCTCGCTCCGGTCGCTCGCTAGAGCAGGAACTTCCGCCGGGGCCACGACGGCTCGGAGTAGTTCTCGACCAGGAGCGTGAACAGGTCGATGCGGTGACGCCGGGCCGACCCGCTGTCCGGCTCGACGGCCAGCTGGGTGAGTGTGCCGTCATAGGCGGCCACCAACGAGCGCCCCAGCGCCGCGCGGTTCGTTACCCGGCGACCGATCTGAGCGAGCAAGCGGTCGATCACCGGGAACAAGGCTTCCTGGATGGCATCTTCCCGCCGCGCCATAACCTGCGCGAGACCGGGCGTACGGACGGCGTGCGCCGTGAATTCCGCAGTGATCTGGAACCATTCGGTGTCGACCGGAAGCGCCTCCAACACACGCTTCACCGCCGACCGCAGGTCCTTCACCGTCGGCGCATCATCGTCCGCCATGGCCTGCAGTCGGCTCAGCATCGACGCCGATTCTTGAGCCCACATCTCCAGGAACAACTCGTCGAAGCTGGTGAAGTTCGAGTAAAACGCGCCTCGGGTGAATCCGGCGGCTTCGCACACCTGCTCGACGGTGCTCCGGCCGAAGCCCTCGCGGGCGAACACCTCGCGCGCCGCGTCCAGCAACCGCTGCCGCGTTTCTGCCCGCCGACGCGTGACGGGTTTGGAATCGGTACTCATGAGCACAGGAGTCTCCTCGATACACCGGTGTATTGGCAAGCGACGCAGCCAAGAGAAATGCCGAAGTCGATTGACAGATCTCCCGCGGGTCAAGACACTGTTCGATACATTGGTGTATCCAGCCGAATGTGACCACCGGCCCCGAAGGATCTTGCTTCATGCGCGGAACCCCACGCCGTCTTGCGACACCTCGTCCGCGCCGAATCAGCGCCTGTGTAAGCGCGATCGGACTCCTGCTTGGTCTGATGTCGGCGCTCGCCGCATCTCCGGCCGCCGCGCACGTCGAGCGTCCGTCGTATTGGCCGCACCCCAGCCCGGACTGCACGATCAAGCCGTGCGCAGGTGGCAAGATTCCGACCATCCGGACCCTGCGCTCCGCCCTCGATGCATCCAAGCCAGGCAATACGCGGGTGGTCTGCAAGCCGGACTCGCTCAAGCACGTTAAGGCGTCGATTGCGAAGGCCAGGAAGAGCGGGTACTTCATTCGCCCCACCGATCGTCGCAGATTCAGTGCCGCCGCAGGGAAGGCGCTCCTCGGCATCAACACCAAGCTGTTCGCCAAGTGCAAGTACAGGGAGATCCAGCCAGCGGTCACCGCGTCGCGGAACAACGACCGCGTGGTCGTCATGCCCGGCCTGTACCGGGAGCCGACTGCACGGGCGAAACCCACCAACGACCCGGCTTGCGACAAGTACAAAACGTCGGCCGACAGCGGCGATCCCGGGGCGCTGTCGCACGACTTCCAGCTGCACTGCCCGAACGACGCCAACCTCGTCGCCGTGATCGGACGTGGGCCGGACACCGGTCCCCTGCCGGAGACCCCGCGTGAGGACCGCCACGGCGTGCCGAACCCTGGCAAGTGCATTCGGTGCAACCTGCAGCTGGAAGGCTCTGGGGTCAGTGCAAACGACGTCATCGTCGAGGTCGGGAGCCAGTCAGCCGGCAACGGCGGGCCGTCGGCCGTCGGCCACGCCAAGCACGTCGGCATCTTCGTCGACCGGGCCGACGGCTTCGTGCTCCGCAACGTCAACGTGCGGCACGCGAACGAGCACGACATTTACGTGCTTGAAACCGACGGGTACGTTCTCGACCGGTTCAAGGTCTACTACGCCGGTGGATATGGCGTCCTCACGTTCGTCAGCGACCACGGACTCGTGCAGAACTGCGATGCGGCCGGTCACGGCGACTCGGGCCTCTACCCCGGCTCCGGCGCCGACTCGACGACCGCCAAGCGCTACAAGGCCTTCTATCCAGAGGAGCGCTACAGCCAGATCTTCCGCAGGTGCGACAGCAGGCACAACACCGGCGGCTTCTCCGGCACGAACAGCCACGGGACGCTGATCACGGAGAACAACTTCTACGACAACTCGCTCGGTTTCACGACCGACGTCTTCACCGCGCCAGGCCACCCCGGCTTCCCGCAGTTCGGAAACACGGTTGAGAAGAACAACTTCTACAGCAACAACTTCAACGTGTTCGCCGAAGACTCTGACGTCAAGCCGTTCATCCCAGCGCCCGTCGGAACCGGCCTCTGGCTGGCCGGCGGCAACGAGAACATCGTGCGCAACAACCGGTTCTACGACAACTGGCGACGGGGCACGATGCTGTTCGCCGTTCCCGACGCGACCGTCTGCGGCCCCGAGCCGATCGGCAGCAGCACGCCTGTGCCCGGATGCAACCCGCTGGGCGTCTCCACGTCATACGGCAACAGGCAGTACGACAACATCATGGGTGTCGCGCCCGATGGCAAGGTCAGGCCGAATGGGGTCGACTTCTGGTGGGACGCCTTCCCGACCAACACCGGGAACTGCTGGTGGGGCAACAAGGCCGCACCGGGCAAGCGGCTGGTCACATCCCCGTTGCTTCTGCCGGACTGTGCCAACGGCACGCTGCCGGCCACCAGCATCGGCCTCGGCGACCTGCTCAACGAGGCCGAGCTCGTGGCCTGCCTGGCCGGGTTCACGGTTAGCGGCTACCCCGAGGGTGACGCGAACACCTGCAGCTGGACGACGACGCCAGAGAAGCCGACGGGCGACACCGTCCTGCCGATCCTGAGGGAAGAGCAGCTCTCCATCTTCGCCTCCATCTGCGCCCAGGGTTTGGCCGCGCGCACCTGCTCGCCGCTGCTGAGCGCGCTGACGCTGCCCAGCAAGCAGGTCTTGGCGATGCTCAAGCCGCCGCCGGTTCCGACGACGGCCACGGCGTCGACAGACGGTGCTCTCGGCACGTACACGTGTAGCTGGTGGCGCAAGGCCGACGACGAAGAGCAGCTCGGCATGGTGCAGCGCATCCGCGCCTTCGCCAGCGGCCGGGTGGACGGCACGAAGGCCACCGGCTATGGCGCCGCCATGTCCGACGCCCGCGCCATGCAGTTGCTCGACGACCGGTGCAACACGTTCGAAGCCGGCTCGTATGCGCTGTACAAGCTGTACGGGGCGGCGGCCGCGTTCTCGGCGTTGTCCTGATTAGTCCCGGTCGGCCACGTCCAACTCGTTCCGGACGCGGGCGACCCATACCGGTTCGGCGCCGTATCGCTGCGGCTTGATCAGGCGGCCGGCGGCACAATCCGCGGCCAGTTCGGCCATCCGCCGATCCCGCGTCGCCTCCTGCTTCGCTGACAGGACCCAGTGCTTGGCAACCTTCCGATACCCCGGTGTGGCCGCGTCCCAGAACCGGGCTGCGCGCGGGTCAGCAGCTAAGAGCGCTCCATAGGTTGGTGGCAAGTCGCGTTCAGGAGACTCGCTGGAGTAGATGCCGGACCGCTCCGGCTTCCGCTTGGCGAACGCGGCCAGCCCGGCCGGCCGCATGCGACCCTCGGCGGTCAGCTTCCCAACCAGGTCGACGTTGACGTTGCTCCACACACTGGTCGGGCGACGCGGTGTCCAGCGCTGGCGGACGGCGTCATCATCGATGCGCTCGGCGCGTGAGTCGATCCACCCGAAGCACAGCGCCTCGGGGACTGCGGCTTCCCACGTCAGGCCCCGCGGCGTGACGTGCTTTTTGTACAAGCCCATCCAAAGCTCGGTGGCCTCAGTGTGGTTCGTCTCCAACCATGCGCGGAACTCCTCGGCGTCTTCGAAGAAGGTCGCCGGACGCTCGTCGCTCCCGCCCTGGTGCATGCGCGAATGATCGCAAACGACTAGCGCAATTGACCGAAGAGTTTCAGCCCAGCGTCGGGTAGTCGGTGTAACCGGCCTCGCCACCGCCGTAGAACGTCTCCGGGTTCGGCGGATTGAGCTCGGCGCCGACCCGCAGCCGCTCGGGAAGGTCGGGGTTCGCAATGAAGTCGCGCCCGAATGCTGCCGCGTCAATCAGACCGGCCCCGAGCAGGCGCTCGGCTTTGGCCGCGTCGTAGTTGCCGGCACCGACGATGACACCGTCGTACGCGTCCCTCAGCCGACGTCGGAAATCGTCGTCTACCTCCGGCCCGCCGGCCCAGTCCGGCTCAGACAGGTGGACGAACCCCAGCCCACGAGCAGCGAATTCGGCGGCGAGATACAGCGCCATCTCTCCGCCCTCGGGAGTCTCGGTCAGGCCGTTGAAACTTCCGAACGGCGAGAAACGGATGCCGGCACGGGACGGCTCCCACACGTCGATCACGGCGTCGACAGCCTCAAGGACGATGCGGGCGCGGTTCTCCTGCGATCCGCCATAGGCGTCGTCACGGTGGTTGCTCGTCGTGCTCAGGAACTGGTGGAGGAGGTAGCCGTGCGCGCCGTGCAACTCAACGAGATCAAAGCCGGCGGCGCGGGCGTTCTCGGCCGCCCGGCGATAGTCGCCGACCGTCTCGGCGATCTCTGCCGCGCTCAGCGCCCGGGGCGTAGGACAGTCAACCCGAGTCGGGTTGCCGTCGGCGCCACGGATCGTGGTGCGATTCCGGTACGGCTCGGCTGATGCCGACACGGGTAGCTCGCCGTCGTGGAACGACTCGTGCGAGACCCGCCCGACGTGCCACAACTGCGCCGCAATGGCACCGCCCTCGGTATGCACTGCGCTGGTCACCTTTGTCCAGCCGGCAACCTGCTCCGGGCTGTAGATGCCCGGGGTGTCCATGTACCCCTTGCCGATGGGAGAGATCTGGGTGCCCTCACTCACGATCATGCCCGCACCAGCACGCTGCCGGTAGTACTCGACCATCAGGTCATTCGGGACGTCGCCCGGAACGGTGGCGCGCATCCGCGTCAGGGGTGCCATGACGATGCGATTGGCCAACTTCAGGTCGCCCACAGACAGGGGCTCGAAGAGAGAGGTCACGGTTTGAGCAACCCCGCTCGCCGGGTGCCTATTCCGGCACCCGGCGAACTCGGTGAGGGCTTACGCGGCCAGAGCCTCTCGGAAGCCCTGGAGAATGCGGGCCTCCACCCGCGAGACCTGCATCTGACTGATCCCGATGCGCTCGCCAACCTCGCTTTGCGTCATCCCGTTGAAGAACCTCAGGATGATCAGCTTGCGATCACGCGATCCCAACTGCTCCAGCAGCGGCCAGATGACGACTCGTGCCTCGGCCTGAGTGAATCCCGGATCGAAATCGCCCTTCGCGTCGCCCACGGTCCGGGCCTGGTCGTCGTCCCCACCGCGCGGCCGGTCGAGGCTCTCAGGTCGGTAGCAGTGGTCGGCGCCGCGAGCGGCACTCACCGTGCCGGGATCGAACCCGGTTTGGTCGGCCAGCTCCTGAATGGTCGGCTCCCGGCCGAGTTCGCTGCTCAGGTCGGACTGGACGTCGTTAACGGCGAGCCGGGCTTCTTGGATGCGGCGTGGCGGCCGCACCATCCAACCCATGTCGCGGAAGTACCGCTTCAACTCGCCCCGGATGCTCGGCACCGCGTAGGCGAGAAAGGCATGCTCTCCCCCACCGCGGAAGCGACGCATCGCTTGGACCAAGGCCGTGCGGGCCACTTGGCGTAGATCGTCCATGGGAACGCCGCGGCCGCCGTAGTGCGCGGCCAACCGGTCGGCAACCGGCAGAGTTCGGGTGATGATCTCATCGCAGAGCCGCTGGCGCTGCGCCCGTGTCGCCGGCGTCTCGCCGGTGAGATCGTCCAACTGATTCAACAACTCGACCGTCGGCGGTTCGCCGTCGTTCGTGATGTCAGGGGACAACTTCGATTGATGTGAGATGCCGTTCATCGATCGGCTCCTCTGAGGAGACGAACCCAACACAGCCGACTTTGTGACCGTGGGTACGCGCCTCTGTTCTACTCCCGTTGGGGGTCAGGTTCAACCGGTCAGCGCCCGACCGCCTGCTCAAGTTGGGCCTTGTTCATCGTCGACCGGCCTTTGACGCCCTTACGTTTCGCCTCGGCATACAGCTGGTCGCGGGTGCGTCCACCGTCGCCCTTGTGCGATCGAAGTCCGCCACGTCGACCAGACGAGATGTCGCGCGTCGAGGTACTCGACGACTCCTTGGCCTCACCGTGACGGGCGCGATCCTTGTTGACGGTTCGCGCGGCGATCTCCTCGGATTCGTCGACGCTGTGCCCGCGTTCGCGTAACGACTTCTTGATGTGGTCGTACTGACGTTCGCGCTTGTTGCTCCACGCTTCTTGCGGCATGTGCCGTCTCCTCCGATTCGAGGGTGTGTTGGTCCCCTACCCATCGGCACCGCAGGCATGCCCACACCCGCGAGCGGGTACGTCTACCTGCAATGAGGAAAGGACACCACCATGAGCATCTCTGCTGCTGCTCGGACTGATCCTGTTGCCGGGTGTGGTCAAGGTGGACTTGCCGTGGGTGGAGGACTGTCAGTTGGGGATCTTGTCGACGATCCATGGTTCTCGGCACATCGGGTCGTCGCTCGACACACGTCGTCGAGCGTGAACGCGACGTGCCCTGACCCACGCGGCTGGCGGGCTTCGATTGAAACTGCATGAGTGCATTCGACTTGGGTAGTCGATTTATGCCCGAAGGACGAAACACAACGACGACCTAGGAGGACTCATGGGCGACTTTGAGAACAAGGCAAACGAATGGAAGGGCGAGGTCAAGGAGACCGTCGGCGACGCGACCGACAACGAAGACCTCCAGGCCGAAGGCGCCGCCGACAAGGCCAAGGCGAAGACCGCGCAGGCAGTCGAGAACGCCGAGGACACCCTTGAGGACGCGGGACACGCGGCGAAGGAAAAGGCCAAAAGCGCGTTCGACCGATGACAACTGCGTTCATCGTCGCAGCCGGCCTTGGCCTGCTGCTGCTCGTCACGGCGGGCGTCGTGGTCCTCTGGCTCATGGACGCTCGCCGCGCCGAGCGCGTCGCGGCTGACCCGGAGCGCGTTGAAGAACAGCCCCGCCGGACTCATAACCGCCGGTGGCAGTCACACAGGTCCAGCCACCGATGACGCGCGACGGGCGCGTTCGGGACAGCGCGGCCGACGACAAGCGCCTCAGACGCAACTGGGACGAACTGCTCCAAGAGTTGCGAGTCACGCAGACCGGGACCCAGATCCTTACCGGTTTCCTCCTGACCCTCCCGTTTACCCCGCGCTTTGCCGACCTGAGCGCTCGGCAGGAGATCACCTATTTGGCCACCTTGGTCGGATCCGTGGTCACCACCGGCCTCATCATTTCCCCGGTCGCCTTTCATCGCCTGCTGTTCCGGCAACGTCAGAAGCCATGGCTCGTTGCAGCAGCGGACACAACCGCCAAGATCGGCCTTCTCCTGCTGGCCGTGACGACGTCTGGCGTCATCTTGCTCGTCTTTGATGTCGTGGTCTCATGGTTGGCCGGATTGATCGCCGCCTCAGTGACGTTTGTCAGCCTCGTTGCTCTCTGGGCGGGCACGCCATGGCTAGCTACCCGAAACGGCAACGGCCACGGTGTCTCAGTCGGGCAGACTCCGTCGTGATACGAGCAGTTCAGCAACGTCGCGCAGCTTGATGTTCTTGGACTGCGAGTAGCGCAGCAGCACGGAGAACGCCTGGTCGGGGTTCAGATCGAACCGTTCCATAAGGATGCCCTGGGCTTGACCGACCAGCTTGCGAGCGTCGATCGCCATCCAGAGATTCTCGGCCCTCCGCGCCGACGCCAACGCGACGGCCGCATGCCGAGCGAGAATCGCGGCGACCGCCTCGTCGTCGGTGTCGAAGGCGTCCGGCTCGGAATGGAAGAGATTCAAGGTTCCGAGATCAGTCGAGCCGGTTGTCATCCGCGCGGTGATAACGCTGCGGATGTTGCGCTCGTCCAAGCAGCGAGCCCACTTCTCCCAGCGCAGGTCGAACCGGGTGTCCGCCACTCTCACGGAGAGGGTGTCGACGGTGCTCCCTAAACCGGGGCCCTCACCGCAGGACACGTGGAACTGGTCCAGTTCCTCGACCAGTGGGTCGGTGGCAGCAGCCGTCTCGACCATCTTGTCGCCGTGCACGAGCATGACGCCTGCGTATTGGCAGTCAACCGCCTTCAACGCGGACTGAACGACGAGTTCTACGGTCTCGACGACAGTCGGCTCCTCGTGAAGCCGCACGGCCAGTTCGGCGAACTCCTCCGCAGGCGTGTCAGGCATGGATCGTCACCCTTTGGGTCGCCGATCCCGCATGCGCCGGGGTCAACCGGGTACGCGGCGGGCAGGGAACGTTGCTTCCAATGAGAGGAAACGACATGACTTTGTACCCCTCTGACGGCGGAACGCTTACGGGAACTCCGGACAAGGATTACAACATCCTATGGTTTACGGAAGCCTGTCTGAGGAACGTCCTTCGCCTCGACCAGTACATCGCTGACGCCTTCGACGCGAACGACCAAGAACTGGTGGCTTTTTTTCAACGCGCGCAGCGCGAGAGTCGCAAGGGCGCTGACGAGGCCAAGCAACTACTCGCGGCTCGCATCGCCCCGGCTGCCTGACATGTCGGACCAGCCCACCAGACGAAAGCCAAGCCGCTCTGATCCGCGGCCCAGACCCAAGCCGGGATCGGAGGAGGATCTGCAGCCCAAGGATCCCAGTGAGATGCCGCTTGAGCCGCAGGATCCAGTGGACCCGTCGCCCGAGCCGGCGAGTTAGCCGTCAGTCGACCTTCGCCGCAGTCACGGCCGGCCCTTCGATGACCTCACCGGATGCGGTGAATCGCGAACCGTGGAGCGGGCAGTCCCACGAGTCTTCGGCGTCGTTCCAGCACAGGACACCGCCGAGATGAGTGCAGATTGGCCGGGTCTTGGCGACCCGCGCCGGAAGTGAGTTGACCATCCGAGCCGCCACCCCGACATTGAACGCGGCGAGGTCAACGACGGCACGGCCATTGGCATGACCACGCATGCGCTCGGCCCACCCGGGCAGATCGCCCAAAGTGTCGGCGCTGATGGTGAGTGCGGCGGCTACACCGTTCGTAAAGCCCCACTTGCCGTACCCGGTAGCGACATGCACGCGACCGTCCGACCACGGAAGCCATTGGACGTCGGGGACCGCGTCGAACGGCATGTAGTCCTGTGCCCCCCACACGAATTCCTCGGTCGAATCGGGGAACGTCTCCGCGGCCCACCCGCGTAGTTGGTCGAGGCTGCGCTGCGGCGAGCTCGCTCGGCCAGTGACATGCCCATAGCCGCCGACGAGGACGAGTCCGCGCTCGGGCTCGTCGCGCACCGACACGACCGGGTCGCCCACCGACAGGAACATCCCGTCCGGCGCTTTGGCCCCAGATAGGGCGATGACGTACGACCGCTGTGCTTGCAGGGTCGCGAAATGAAATCCGCGGTCGAGGATCGGCGAGCCCGTCGCCAGGATGACATGCGTGGATGTGATTTCGTGGCCGGCGGCGAGCTTGACTCGAACTGGACCTCTGGACATGTCGACGTCGACCACGCGCTGATGGGTGCAGACGGCTCCGCCATGCTCCTGGATCTGGATTGCCAGCGCGTCGGCCAAAGCCATCGGGTCGACCTGTGCCTGGTCGGGCAACACGATGGCGGCTTGGACATCGAACGGCGCGTCCTCGCGCGTCGACCATGCCGATTCGAGGCCCAGTTTCTGCTCGACCTCGAACTCACGTTCCAGCTTAGACACCTCATCGGCGGACCGGGCGAAGGTGACGGCCCGCCTGATCTGCATCGGCACGCCGTGGGTTTCACAGAACCGACGGAGCCACGCGTGACCCTCGCGATTCGCGTCGAGATACGCGGCCGCGACCTCATGCGTGTGACGACGTGCTACTGAACTCAGGCGGGTTCCCTGCAACACCGTGACCTTCGCCGAGCTGGAACCGGTGGTCCCGGCAGCCACGTCGCGGGCGTCGAGGACCGCCACCCGCCGGCCGGCTCGTGCCAGTAGCAAGGCGGTCACCAAACCGGAGATGCCCGCCCCGATGACGAGATCCTGCACGCGGTCGGGCACGGCGTCCGCCACAACCGATGACGGGCGGTCTCTCCATACGGAACCGGACACCGACATGGTCGTCCCCTACCCGGCAGCAACCCAAGCATGCGTTTGTCGGCTCAAGCCGACCGATGCGCATGCTCCCACGGGGCCCGGGTAACGAATTCCCGAACACCAACGAAGGAGCTGCTCACCATGGGAAAGAAGTCCGCGCCCGACGTCGCCGACGACACCACGTCGGAAACAAAGCCCAAGCGCCACCGAAAGACCAAGGCGGTCCTGGCCGCCGGAGCAGTGGCGTCGACCGTGGCCGCTACGGCTGCCGTCCGCCGCCGCAACTCCCGCCATTAGACGCCGGACGCCGGGCCCGTGGGACCGCAGCCGCGCTGAACTCAAGGCTGACGGCAGTGAGAGACGCTTCGCTCATGCTGCGGGCTGCACCGGGTACCGGCCAGAGGAATGGAAGAAACCGACGAGAAGCGAGAAAGGACATCGCATGAGCGTCATCGAGAAATCCATCGAAGTCGACGTGCCCCGACGCACGGCCTACGACCAGTGGACACAGTTCGAGACCTTCCCCGAGTTCATGTCGGGCGTCGACCACGTCCGCCAGCTGGACGACAGCCATCTGCACTGGGAGGGCGAGATCGCCGGCGTCAAGCGGGAGTGGGACGCCGAGATCGTGCACCAGGAACCGGACGAGCGCGTCACGTGGCGTGCCACGAGCGGCGCCAAGAACGACGGAACGGTGTCGTTCGGTTCCATCGGCCCGGACCGAACCCACGTCACGATGCGGCTCGACTTCGAGCCGGAGGGGTTCGCCGAGAAGGCGGCCGACGTCCTCCACCTGGTGGATCTTCAGGTCGACCGTGACCTGCACCGGTTCAAGGACTTCATTGAGCATCGCCAAGCCGAAACCGGCGCGTGGCGCGGGTCGATCAAGCCGACCGGCGGCGTGGACCCCGGTCCCGACCAGACCCAGTAAGGAAAGCCGTGACGAACGGGCCCAGCGATCGGTTGCCGTCCAGCGTGTCCGGTCGGCTGGGCCTGTTCGACCGCTTCGCGACACGGATCGGGCATCTGGTCAGCCGTGCGCCGTTCTTCGCTGCCGCGGTCGCGATCGTCATTGCTTGGCTGATCGAAGGCATCTTCAAGATGGCGGCGGGCGGACCGCGCGCCTTCCTCGACCAGACGTATCAACTGCAGATCAATACGGTCACCACGGTCATCACGTTCCTACTCGTCGCGCTCCTGCAAAACACTCAGGCCCGCGACAACGTGGCCCTTCAGGACAAACTCAACGCGATCGCTGAAGGGCTCAGCGTCCTGATGGACAAAGTGCAATCAGACGCAAAGGACGAGCTGCGGGACGCCCTCGGCGAATTGCGAGCCGCGGTCGGCCTCGAGGACAAGGTCGGCGCCAAGGACGAGGAGTAATCAGCCCTGCGTGCGGTCACCTCCGCTCGGGCTCAGCTCCTGCCGGCCGCGACTGTCCCAGAATCGTCGTCCAGCCGTGCACGAGTAAGTCCCACTCGTCCACGCACAAATCGGCGCGGTCGTCGGTGAGCGGATCCTCGTCAACGAGATGGTCCCAGGCCTGCGGATCCGAGCCGTAGAGCCAGCACAGGAGGTTCGCCTCTCGCTGCCCATCGGCCGTGTGTTCGTCGTCGGCCACCTGCTCGTACAGATCCTGGGACAGCCCGTATTCGAACGCTTGGGACAGGACGATGTCGGGATCGTCGAGGCCCTCGACCGCCTGCCACACGGCGAACTGGTCGGCAACGTCTTCCTCACGTCCGGTGATCGGCAGGTTCTGCACGTCGATCACGGCGTGCGCGAGCTCATGCAAGAGCGTTGCCGCTGCATCGCTGAGGACCGTTGCCATGAGGTCCTCCTCGCCGGCGTCCTTCATCTCCTTGCGGACCTCGGCGAAATCCTGGACACAGAAGTCGACCCGGTTCTCGTCGACCAGGTACTGGGTGCCGTCCTTGCATGACCGCACCAGCACCGTCACGTCCTCCGACAGACCGGCCACCTTCTCGAACTGCGCCACCACCCGCTCGAGGCGGCCGCTTGTGCGCAGGGCATTCTGCAGCGACTCGAGCTTGTGCGGAACTTTCCGGTACTCGATCTGGACCTCGCCTCGCTCCGGAACCGGCGCGCTGGTGGCGCAGCCAGCCAGCAGCATCGCAGCAACCGCGAGTGCGGAGCGCACGCCATCCACCGCGCCTCATTTCGTCGGACGGGCCACCTTCGGCACCGAGTTTATGTCCGCGACAGCCACCGGGTTGGCAGGATGGCGCCGTGACCACGGCCGGAAGGACTGCGAACCCGCAGATCCTCCTCATCACCGCCGCGCTGTTTCTCGTGGGCACCAACGCCTTCGTCATCGCCGGCGTGCTGCCCGATGTCGCCAACGCCATCGACGTCTCGATCGTGTCGGTTGGCTACGCGCTCACCGTGTATGCCGTCATCGTCGCGATCATCTCGCCGCCGATGTCGAAGTACATGGGCTCGGTGTCTCGGGTGACGGTCATGACAAGCGGGATGCTGGTCATCTCAGCCGGAACCCTGATCACCGCGCTCGGCCCGACGTTCGGCTGGTTCGTGGCCGGACGGGTCGTAGCCGCCGTCGGCGCCGCCGCCCTGGTGCCCACGGCGTTCGCGGTGACCCCCACGCTCGTCCCCAAGGAGCGTCAGGGGCGCGCCTTGGCGTTCGCCGGAGTCGGCTTCGCCCTGGCGCTCGCTGTCGGTTCACCCATAGGCACCGCGCTTGCCACCGTGAGCGGCTGGCGGGTGACGCTGGCGGTCCTCGCAGGGTGCGCGGCCGCCATCGCACTGTTCATGCCGCGCGTTTTGTCGGCTGCGGAGTCAGTCCGGGTTGCCGCACCGGTTCCAACGATGCGAAGCCTTGCGTCCGCCGAGCTGGTGCTCCTGCTCGTCGTGCGGCTACTCATGACTGCTGCATTCCAGATGGTCTATGTGTACAGCGCGTTTGTTGTCTATGACTTCACCGATGGCGACGGCACCAAGCTCGCGATCCTGATGAGCGCCTACGGCTTCGGGGGTGTGTTCGGCGGTATCGCCGGTGGCTGGCTCAGCGACATCCGCGGGACCGGGCGCACGGGCATGGGCGCCCTGCTCGGACTCGTGTTGGTGCTGGCGGCCCTTGCCGGGTCCCGAGAGCTCCTGACCGCTTCGGCAGCATTCCTGGCGTGGGGATTCACGCTTTCGATGGCTGGCGTCCCGCAGCAGCATCGGCTCATCGAGGCGCAGCCCGACTACGCGTCAGCTTCACTGGCGTGGAACTCAACGGCCATGTACATCGGCTTGGCCATTGCTCCGGTGGTCGGCGGCCTGCTGGTGCCGCATGGTCCCGGCGCAGTGGTGCTCGGTGGGGCCTGCACCGCGGCGCTTGCCCTGGCCTGCTTCGCCATCAGCATCCCACGGGTACGACACGCGGTCAGACGTCGCTGATCCGGATTCCGGCGTGGGCCTTGTAGCGCCGGTTGGCGCTGATCAGGTTGGCCGTCAGTGCCTCGACTTGATGAGCGTTCCGGCGCCGTCCGCCGAAGACGCCCCGGACGCCGGGGATCGTGTCGGCCAGGGCCTGGACGAGATCGGTCGCCTCCCGCTCGTCGCCGAGCACCAGCACATCAGTGTCGAGCGGCTTGCCGTCTGGGTCCTCCAGCAGGACGGCGCTGAGGTTGTGGAACGCACCGACCACGGTCGACTCGGTCAGGATGGCTGCGGCCTGTTGGGTGGCCGAGCCCTCGGGCACGTCGAGCGCGAACGCGCCCTGCTTGTCGAAGCCCAGCGGATTGACACAGTCGACGACGACCTTGCCGGCCAACGCTGGAGCAAGCTCCGTCAGGAGCTCACCATGGCCCTCCCACGGGACGACGACGAGGACGATGTCGCCGGCCTCGGCCGCGCTGAGGTTGTCGGCGCCACCCACCGGCCGCCCGGTGGCCTCGCTCAGCTCGGCGGCAACGCCGGAAGCCCGCTCGGCGCTGCGGCTGCCGACGATGACGTCGAGCCCGGCAGCGGCAAATCGGCGGGCGAGTCCACGCCCCTGAGGTCCGGTGCCACCGAGCACCGCCACGCGGAGATCGGTGGGAAACTCGCCGGTTCCCGGCGTCGTGACTTCAGGCGGCATGCCGTATCCCAACTGTGTTGTCGTCGCGGTGGTCGATCGTGTCGGCCCGAGTGTGCCAGACTGACATTGACACCATCACTGTAACGGTTTGCGGAAGGGTCCCGATGGCGGCATCCGATGAGCTGACGGTCGAGGAGCTGAGCTCTCGGACCGGCATCAGCGTCCGCAATCTGCGTTTCTACACGACCAGGGGACTCGTCCCTCCCCCGACGAAGCGGGGTCGGACGGCCGTCTACAACGGCGAACACGTCGCCCGCTTCGAACTGCTGCAGGAGCTGCAGGGCCACGGACTGAGCCTCTCGGCGATCGAGCGGTTCTTCGACGGCATCCCCGACGACGCGACGCCCGAGCAGATCGCCCTGCACCGCGTGACCCTTCGACCGCTGGCCACCTCCGAGGCCGTCGTGGTCGGCCGCCGCGATCTCGACGCGCGCGCAGGTCGGCGCCTCAGCAGCAGCGAAATCGCGAAGCTCTCCACGTTGGGTGCCGTCCAAGCAGTGGAAGGCAGCAAGTTCTCGGTCAACGAAAGTCGGCTGCGGTCTGCGCTCGGCATGATCGACCGGGGAATGCCCATCGACGTCGTGCTGGCGACCGGTGAGATCTACCGCCGCCATGGGCAGGCGATGGCAGCAGAGCTCGAGAAGCTCTTCCGGGAGTCACTGTGGCCGGCGTACAAGTCGGGTGAGATGCAAGCTGATCAGCTGCTCGCGATGCTCGACAACTGGGAGCAGGCCGGCGCGGCGATCGTCGTTGAGGCGTTCAGCGACGCGATCACCGATGCCCGCCGCGCGATCGTCGCTCGCCGCTCGAGTGCCGGGTCCGCAGCGAGTCAGACCGGCTAGTAGTTTCCCCCCATGGACATCACTGGATCCAGCGCAATCGTCACCGGTGGCGCGTCCGGCATCGGCGAAGCCTGTGCCCGCGCTCTCGCCGCGAAGGGCGCCACCGTCGTCATCGCCGACCTCAACGCCGAAAAGGGTGAGGCCCTGGCGAAGGAACTCGGCGGCGCCTTCGCCCGCGTCGACGTCACGAACACCGACGACCTCAAGGCGGCCGTGGAGCAGGCGGACGCTCTTGCCCCACTGCGCGTCCTCGTCAACTCCGCCGGCATCGGCTGGGCCCAGCGGACGATCGGCCGCGACGGCTCGTTCGATTCGGCACACGACCTCGGCGCCTACAAAAAGGTCATCGAGATCAACCTGATCGGCACGTTCGATGCGATCCGGCTCGCCGCGACCGCAATGAGCCGGCACGAGCCGACCGCCTCGGGAGACCGCGGTGCCATCGTCAACATGGCCAGCGTCGCCGCGTTCGACGGCCAGATCGGCCAGGCTTCCTACTCGTCATCCAAGGGCGGCGTCGTCGGCATGACCCTGCCGGTTGCCCGCGACCTGGCCGCGTCGGGGATCCGGGTCAACACGGTTGCGCCCGGCTTGATCGACACCCCGATCTACGGCGAGGGCGAGGCCTCGGAGGAGTTCAAGGCGAACCTGGGCAAGAACGTCCTCTTCCCGAACCGCCTCGGCCTGCCGGACGAGCTGGCCAGCATGGCTGTCGAATTGGTGACCAACTCGTACATGAACGCCGAAGTCGTCCGGGTGGACGGCGGCATTCGGATGCCTCCGAAGTAGTCCCCGGCAAAGCCATCGGTTCAAGCGGGTGCGATCGCCTTGACCCACGCCTCGGGCTGGTCGATCTGCAGGAAGTGCGCAGACCCTGGCAGGGTCACGGTTCGCGCGTGCGGGAGGAGGCGTGCGACAAGTGCATCCGCCTTCCTGAACACTGGGTCGCTGAGGTCACCTTCAATGACGGTTACCGGACACGCGATCGAACGGATCGCCGCCTTTGAGGGGTAGGGCAAAATCAGCTGATCCATCTCACGGACCGTGTTGGGCCCGTTGCGGATCATCTGGTCCCGCCAAGCCTGCGGCAGGGTGTCGAACGTGTTGCCGCCGGCGATGGATCGGCTTGCCCATCGGTACATCGTCTGCGCCGCCGCACCAGCGTCGCGCCGAAAATATCGACGGATCGACGATGTGGTCTGCATGAGGAGCACGGAGCTCGTTGGGCGGGTGCTCAGGTGGACGGCGGGCTCGGCCAGGAAAAGCTCCGTGACCAACTCCGGACGCGTCGACGCCAAATCCAGGGCGATCGCACCACCGCCGCTCCAACCAACCACGGACGCGGGAACGGCCCCGAGGGCCTCCAGCAGTGCCGCCGCGTCGCGGGTGTGCTGAGCGAACTTCCGAGCCGGCACCGACGACGAGCGACCGAAGCCTCGACGGTCGTAGGCAATCACCCGGTACGAGCCGGCGAGCCCGTCGAGCACTGGCGTCCAGAGGTCGGCGTACGCGCCCGTACCGTGAATGAGCAACAGAGGCGGCCCACTACCGCGCTCTTCGTAGTAGAGGTCGGCGCCTTCGATCTGCAGCGTCGTCATCAGAGGCTCTTCTCTGCGGCGCCAACAAAGCTCATGACTCAAGGTAGGCGCTTTGAGGCACGCCATGGTCAGAACGGGAGTAGGTGCCTAAAGGGGCTCGCCGAGGGTGAACTCGGCGGACTCGATGACGGCGCCGGCGTGCAGCCCGGGCCGCAGCCAGGACGCCAGCGGTCCGTCCGAGACGACCTCGACCCGCACGAGGGCGGGACGGATGACGGCGCGGGCAGCCATCTGGCTGTTGCGCACGACGCCGTCGGGGAACTCCTGCCGCGTCGGCATCTTCGACCGCACTTTGATCCGCGGGCCGATGACCGTCGGAGTCGCCTCGATCCGCCAACGAACCGGCCCATCACCCCAGCCGGCCATGGTCTGCTTGTGTCCGATCTCGCCGTCGAAGCTGGCCAGCGTCTTGGGCATCGACCAGTTGGTGCGCCCGCCGACCAGGCTCGCTTCCGAGTCCACGGCCATGAACGAAACGGTCCCCCACGACTTCACGCCGTCGGCCGATGCCACCAGGCCGAACACTTCGTCATACGTTCCGACGGGCGTGTCCGAGTAGCGGACGAATCCGCCGATCGACGCGAGCGCCCGCGAGTTGCGCAGGGCGGGGGCGAACGCCCCGCGTACCGCACGTCCTCCGCGACCATGCCAGACCAGCCCCGCGCATTGGACGTCCCACGGTGCGGGCGCGAGGTTCTCTGGCAGGCCCCCGAGCAGGTCGGCCGAGAGTGCCGTCTCAGGCACACCCGGGACTCCGGTGATCTCCGTCCGGATCATTGCTGAGCCGCCGCGCCCGAGGAGATCAGGCCGTCGACGTCCGTGATGCCCCACGCCTCGAGTGCCGCCTTCGTATCGGAACCGGGCCGCGACGGCCCGGTGGTCAACGTCGCCTCGGTGCGGGAAAAGCGCGGAGCCGGTGCCGGCTGGACGTGTCCCTCGTGCTTAACGAAGATGCCGCGCGCCGCAATGTGCGGATGGTCGATTGCCTCGCTCAACGGAAGGATCGGGGCGACGCAGGCATCGGTGCCGTCGAAGAGCTCGGCCCACTCGGCCTGGGACCGGGTGAGGAACGTCTGGGTCAGCGTCTCGCGCGCTGCGACAGGGTCCATCGGCGTCTCCGCCGGAAGCTCGAGCAGTCGGAGGAGCTCGGCGTAGAACTGTGGCTCCAGCGAACCGACGGACATGTGCTTGCCGTCAGCGGTCTCGTAGATCGAGTAGTTCGGGATGCCGCCGTCAAGCAGGTTGGCACCACGCGTCTCCGTTCCCACGCCACCGGCCATCATCGCGGCCCACATCATGTTGAGGTGGGCGGTCCCATCGACGATGGCCGCGTCGACGACCTGCCCCTTGCCGCTCTGCTGTCGTTCGACCAGTGCCGCGAGGACGCCGATGGCCAAGTACACCGAGCCGCCGCCGAAGTCGCCCACCTGGTTCTGGGCGAAGTGCGGCATGTTCGGGTCCTGTCCGGTGGCGTGCAGCGTGCCGGTGATGGCGATGTAGTTCATGTCGTGACCGGCAGCCTGCGACCACGGGCCCGTCTGGCCCCAGCCGGTCATGCGTCCGTAGACCAATCCCGGGTTGCGCTCGAAACAGACATCCGGGCCAAGGCCCATGCGCTCGGTCACCCCGGGCCGCATCCCTTCGAGCAGCACGTCAGCGTGCTCGATCAGGTCAAGCACGACCTTGACCGCGGCCGGGTCCTTCAGATTCAGCGCGATGCTGGGTCGACCACGGGTCAGGAAGTCCGTTTCCACCGGCATCCCGGTTCCGCCGCCACCCGGCCGGTCGATGCGAATGACGTCAGCACCCAGATCGGCGAGGATCGTCGCCGCGTGCGGGCTCGGACCGATACCCGCCAACTCGACGACCCTGATTCCGCGTAACGGACCTGTGCCCAGCCCCAACTCATATGTCATGGGTAGTGATACTAGACCGTGACAGTGCTACTGTCATCGTCAGTTCCCCCAAGGAATGCACTGAGAAAGGTAGCCATGAAGCTCTCCAGCGCCCTGATGTATGCCGGGAACCCCCGCGACGCAGCCGACCAAGTCACCGCCTTGGAGAAGGCGGGCTTGGACACGATCTGGGTTGCCGAGGCGTACGGCTTCGACTCCCCCACCCTGATGGGTTACCTCGCCGCGAAGACCGAGACCATCGAGATCGGCTCGGCGATCCTCAACGTCTATTCCCGGACGCCGGGCGCCCTCCTGCAGACGGCTGCCGGCCTCGACAACGTCAGCGGCGGACGAGCGATCATTGGCTTGGGCGCTTCGGGTCCGCAGGTGATCGAGGGCTTCCACGGTCTCCCATACGCGAATCCGCTGGGCCGCACCCGCGAGATCATTGAGCTCATCCGAAGCGGCCTACGTCGCGAAAAACTGCAGCACGAAGGCACCTTCAACGTCCCGCTGACGAAGGAACAAGGCGCGGTCACCGGGCTCGGCAAGCCACTCAAGCTGCTGGTCTCCCCCGAGCGCCCGTCGATTCCCCTCTACATCGCCGCGCTCGGCGAGAAGTCGGTGGCCGGCTCGGCCGAGTACGCCGATGGTTGGATTCCCTTCCTCTACCACCCGGAAAGGGCTACTTCAGTCTGGGGCGACGCGCTCGCCACGGGCACCGCCAAGCGGCAGGACGGCCTCGGGCCACTGGAAGTGGTCGCCGGCGGCATGGTGGCCATCGGCGAGGGTCCAGAGACGAAAGCGCTTTTGGACTTCGCCCGCCCCCTGTACGCGCTGTACATCGGTGGCATGGGCGCCCGGAGCAAGAACTTCTACAACACGCTCTTCCGCCAGTACGGGTACGAGAAGGAAGCCGAGGAGATCCAGGACCTCTACCTCGACGGCAAGAAGCAGGAGGCGGAAGCATTGATCCCGCTCGACTTCCTGGAGGCGACGAACCTCGTCGGACCCGAGTCGTACGTCAAGGAACGCATCGCGGCCTATCGCGAGAGCGGCGTGACGAACCTGCAGATCATGCCCATTGCCGACGACGCTCCGGCGCTCGTCACGACGGTGAAGGAACTCATCAATGCGTGACCTCTTCGAGACTGAGCACGAGGACTTCCGCCGCTCCGTCCGGACGTTCATGGCCAAGGAAGTGGAGCCTTACGGCGAGCAGTGGGATTCAGATGGGATTGTGCCCCGGGAATTGTGGATCAAGGCCGGGAAAGCGGGACTCTTGAGTTTTGATGTTCCGGAGGAGTTCGGCGGGCCGGGCGTCGACGACTTCCGCTACAACGTCATCGTCTCCGAGGAACAGGGCCGCGTCGGCGCGAACGGGCCCGGCTTCTCCGTTCACACCGACATCATCGTTCCCTACCTCATCAAGCTCGGAACCGACGAGCAGAAGAAGCGGTGGCTGCCCGGCTGCGTGACCGGCGAGATCATCACCGCCATCGCCATGACCGAGCCCGGCGCGGGTTCAGACCTGCAGGGTGTGCGTACGTCGGCCGTCGACAAGGGCGATCATTTCCTGCTCAACGGCTCGAAGACATTCATCTCGAACGGCATCCTCGCCGACCTCGTCATCGTCGTCGCCCGCACCGATCCGGACGCCGGAGCGCACGGCTACAGCCTGGTCGTCGTCGAGCGCGGCATGGAGGGTTTCGAGCGCGGCCGCAATCTGGAAAAGATCGGTCTTCACGGCCAGGACACCGCTGAACTCTCGTTCACCGACGTCATCGTCCCCAAGGAAAACGTGCTCGGCGAGCTGGGTCAGGGCTTCATCTACTTGATGATGAACCTGCCCCAAGAACGCCTGATCATCGCCGCCCAAGCCGCATCTGCGTGCCAGTACATCTACGAGCTGTGCATCGACTACGCCAAGACCCGCGAAGCGTTCGGCCGGCCCATCGGCAAGTTCCAGCACAACCGCTTCCTCATTGCCGAGATGGCGACCGAGGCCAGGGTGGTCCAGACGTTCGTCGACGACTGCATCCGCAAGCACCTGACTGGCGACCTCGATTCGGTTGGTGCCTCGATGGCCAAATGGTGGGCGACCGAACTGCAGAACTCGATGGTCAACCGCGGCGTGCAGCTGCACGGCGGGTATGGCTTCATGCTCGAGTACCCGATCGCCCGGGCGTTCCTCGACAGCCGGATCTCGACGATCTACGGCGGCACCACCGAGATCCAGAAGGAAATCATCGGTCGGAGCCTCGGCCTGTGACGCTGCTCGACCGGTTCCGGATGGACGGCAAGGTCGTCGTCATCACCGGCGCCAGCTCCGGGCTGGGGCGTGGGTTCGCGCGGGCGTTCACCGAGTCCGGCGCCCACGTCGTTCTCGGAGCCCGCCGGGAGGAACAGCTGTCCGCGCTCGCCGACGAGTTGCGCGGCTCCGGGCATCAGGTCGTCACGCGGGTCACCGACGTGTCAGACCCAGACTCCTGCACGAACCTCGTCACCGCAGGGATGGACGAGTTCGGTCGGATTGACTCACTGATCAACAATGCCGGCGTCGGCACGGCAGTCCCCGCACTGCGCGAGACCCCAGAACAGTTTCGTTCCGTGATCGACGTCAACCTGATGGGCGCCTACTGGATGGCGCAGGCGTGCGGCCGCGTGATGGAGCCCGGTTCGAGCATCGTGAACGTCTCCAGCGTGCTCGGACTCGTGAAGTCGAATCTGCCCCAAGCCGCCTACGCCTCGAGCAAGGCGGCAGTCATCGGTCTCACCCGCGACCTGTCCCAACAGTGGGCCGGACGGCGGGGCATCCGTGTCAACGCCATCGCCCCGGGATATTTCGCGAGCGAGATGACCGACACCCTCCCGCCCGGCGAATTGGAATCCGTCCAGCTGATCACCGACCTGCAGCGCATGGGCGAGCAGCACGAACTGGACGCCGCCATCCTGTTCCTCGCCAGCGATGCTGCGTCGTACGTCACCGGGATCACCCTGGCCGTCGACGGCGGCATGACCGGCCACTGAACGACTGACGATGACGAGCCAGACCCAAATCGCCGGCGTCGACCAGGCCGCCGTCGCGACGTGGATGGACGACGAAGGGCTGGGATCCGGGCCCATCGAGGACGCCAGCCCGATCGGCGGCGGTACGCAGAACGTAATGGTCCGCTTCGCGCGCGACGGACGCGAGTACGTCCTACGCCGCGGACCGGAACACCTGCGACCGGGGAGCAACAAGGTCATCAGCCGCGAGTTCCAAGTGCTGCGTGCGCTCCGTGGGACCGACGTTCCGCACGCCGAGCTGATCGCATCGTGCGACGACACCAGCGTCTTGGGTGACGCAGTGTTCTACCTGATGGAACCGGTCGACGGCTTCAACGCCGGGTTGGAACTGCCGGATGCCGCCGCCGGCACGCCAGAACTCCGTCGCGAGCTCGGATTTGCCCTCGTCGACTCGCTCGTCAGGCTCGGCCGCGTGGACTACCGAGCGGTCGGGTTGGCCGACTTCGGTAGGCCGGCGGGCTTTCTCGATCGACAGGTCGACCGCTGGCTCGGCGAGCTGGCATCCCACCAGACGTTGCCTGGCTATCCCGACGTCCAGCTGCCGCACGTCCCCGAGGTCGCCGGGTGGCTGCGCGAGCGTGTCCCGACTGCGTGGGAACCGGGGCTCATGCACGGCGACTTCCACGCCTGCAATGTCATGTTCCGCCGGGACGCACCAGCGGTGGCTGCGATCGTCGACTGGGAGATGGCAACCATCGGCGACCCGCTGCTCGACCTCGGATGGCTGATGGCCACGTGGCACCTCGACGGAGCGCCCGAGGAGTTCGCCGGCCGGCTCACCCGCGCCGGCGGCCTTCCGACGGCCGTGGAAATGGCCGAACGGTACGCCCGCGGCTCCGCCCGCAGCCTCGACCAATTGCCCTGGTACACCGTGCTGGCCTGCTTCAAGCTCGCGATCATCCTCGAGGGCAGTTTCGCGCGGGCAAGATCGGGACAGGCGCCCGCCGAGATCGGCGACCGCCTGCATGCCACTGCCATCGCGCTGTCCGACCGCGCGCATTCCATCCTGACCACGACATCTGAAGGGGCGTCATGATCGACTTCCAGATCCCGGCCGAGACAGCTGAGCTGGCCGAGCGGATCCGCACCTTTGTGGCGGAAAAGATCGTCCCGTTCGAGAAGGACGCTCGGCTGACCGCGCACGGCCCGACCGAGGAGCTCCGGGACGAGCTGGTGGCGCTGGCCCGGGAAGCCGGGCTGCTCACCTTCCAGGCGCCCAAGCGGTTCGGCGGGCTGGAGCCGAGCCACCTAGACCAGGCGGTGCTCTTCGAGGCAGCCGGCTGGTCGACGCTCGGTCCGGTGGCGCTGAACTGCGCCGCGCCGGACGAGGGCAACATGTTCCTGCTGTCGCGGATCGCCAACGACGCGCAGGTCGAAGAGTTCCTCCGCCCGGTCATTGCGGGTCACCAACGCTCGGTGTTCGCGATGACCGAGCCCGACGGAGCCGGCTCCGATCCCGGCCAGCTGAAGACCACGGCTGTCAAGGACGGCGACGACTACGTCATCAACGGCCGCAAATGGCTCATCACCGGCGCCAACGGTGCCAAGACGTGGATCATCATGGCCAACCTCGACGCCCAAGGGAATGGGCACGGCGGCGCCACGCTCTTCCTCTGCAACGGCGAGACGCCCGGTATCGTCATCGAGCGCACGATGGACACGATGGACCGCAACTACGTCGAAGGCCACGGCGTCGTGGTGCTCGACAACCTTCGGCTGCCCGCATCTGCGCTGCTCGGTGAGGAGGGACAGGCCTTCCGGTACGCCCAACTCCGGCTCGCGCCGGCCCGACTGACGCACTGCATGCGCTGGCTCGGCGCAGCGTCCCGCGCCCAATCGATTGCTGTCGAGTACGCCGGTACACGCACGGCCTTCGGTAAGCCGATCGGCGAGCACCAAGGAGTCGGCTTCATGCTCGCCGACAACGAGGTCGCCCTGCAGCAGTGCCGCCTGATGATCTGGTGGGCCTGCTGGACGCTCGATCAGGGCGCGCAGGGTCGACACGAATCGTCGATGGTCAAGTCGATGGTGTCCGAGGAACTGTTCAAGGTGGCCGACCGCTGCGTCCAAGTCCTGGGTGGCATCGGCATCAGCGACGAGACGCCGGTAGCCATGATTTTCCGGGATATCCGCGCCTTCCGCCTCTACGACGGACCCACCGAAGTTCACAAGTACGCCATCGCCCGCCAGATTCTGCGTTAGAAAGAGAACTCATGACAGCTCCACATCGCACGTTGTGCTCGCATTTCCAGACGACGGCCGCCGCCAAGCCGGACCTCGTGGCCCTGCGCGACCACCAGAACACCACGGTGGTCACGTGGCGCGAGTACGCCACGCGCGTCCGCAACGTGGCCGCCGGTCTTGCCTCGCTCGGCGTCTCCCGCGGGGACACGGTGGCGATCATGCTGACGAACCGGCCGGAGTTCCACATCGCCGACCTCGGCGCCCTGCACGCCGGCGCCACCCCGTTCTCGATCTACAACACGCTTGCTCCCGAGCAGATCGCGTACCTGTTCAGCAACGCCGGCAACACCGTCGTCATCACCGAGCAGGCGTTCCTGCCATCGCTGCGGGCCGCCAACGTCGACGGCCAGGTGAAGCATCTTGTCGTCGTCGACGGTTTCGGCAGACGGTGCCATGACGCTCGAGGATCTTGAAGCGAGCGGGGATCCATCCTTCGACTTCGACGCGGCCTGGCACGCGGTGGAGCCGAATGACGTCCTGACGCTGATCTACACCTCGGGCACCACCGGCCCGCCGAAGGGCGTCGAGCTCACCCACTCCAACCTGCTCGCGGAGATGGATGCACTGGAAGGCGTGTACGACCTCAAGCACGAGGACTCCGTCGTCTCCTACCTGCCCGACGCGCACGTGGCCAACCGTTGGGGTTCGCACTACTGCAACGCCCGTTACGGCGTTCAGATCGTCACGGTTTCGGACCCGCGCGAATTGATCGCTGCACTGCCCCAAGTCCGTCCGACGTTCTTCGGGGCCGTCCCGGCCGTTTGGTACAAGGTCAAAGCCGGTATCGAGGCCGCCCTCGCCGCCGAGCCGGACGACCGGAAGCGCAAGCTCGCCACCTGGGCCATCAACACCGGCACCGAGGTGGCGCGCCGGAAGTCGGACCAGAAGCCGATCCCGCTCTCGCTCCGGACGCAGCACCTGCTCGCCGACCGGCTCGTCCTGAGCAAGCTCCGCGCCAAGATGGGCCTCGACCGCGTGAAAGTGGCGGCGACCGGGGCGTCGGCGATTGCGCCGGATGCACTCGCGTTCATGCTCGGACTCGGCATCCCGGTGCTCGAGGTGTGGGGCATGTCGGAAACGTCGGCCGTCGTGACCATGAATCCGCCGGACGCCATCCGCATCGGCACGGTGGGCAAGGTTGTGCCTGGCGGGACCGAGATTGCGCTGGCCGAGGATGGCGAACTGCTGGTGCGCGGCCCGCTCGTGATGCGCGGCTATCGCAACGATCCGACGCGCACGGCCGAAGCGATTGACGCCGAGGGCTGGATGCACACCGGCGACGTCGCGACCATCGACGACGACGGCTACGTACGCATCGTCGATCGCAAGAAGGAGCTCATCATCAATGCGGCCGGCAAGAACATGTCGCCGCAGAACATCGAAGGCGCCATCAAGGTGGCCTGCCCGATGGTGCTGAGCTCGGTGGCGATCGGGGACGACCGACCGTTCATCACGGCGCTACTGACGCTGGACCCGGATGCCTGTGCGGCGTACGCGGCCAAGGCCGGACTCGCCGACGCCACGCCGGAGACGCTCTCGCAGGACGAGGGCGTGCGGGCCCTGGTTCAGTCCGGCATCGATCAGGCGAATTCCAAACTGGCCCGGGTCGAGCAGATCAAAAAGTTCACGATCCTGCCGACGCCGTGGATGCCCGGCGGCGACGAGCTCACGCCGACGATGAAGCTGAAGCGTAAGGTGATCGCGGAGAAGTACGCGGACAGGATCAGCGCGCTTTACGACTCCTGATGACCGACATGTGAAGAGGTACACCATGGAGGACGTCGATGTCGTCGTAGTGGGAGCCGGGCTTGCCGGCCTGAGTGCCGCTCGGAAGCTGGTTGCCGCCGGAAGGTCCGTCACCGTTCTGGAAGCGCGCGACCGCGTCGGCGGCCGGACTGAGGGCGGCGAAATCGAGGGCGCGCCGGTCGAACTCGGCGGCACCTGGATCGGTGCCGGGCATGACGACATGTACGCGCTCGTCATCGAACTGGGGCTGAAAACGTTCCCGACGTGGAACGACGCGGGCCAACTGATAGTTGATCTCGGCGGGAAGCAGTCGCGCGTCAGCAGCAAGAAGGGCGCGACGCCGAAGCTCAACCCCATTGCCCTCGTCGATCTCGCGCAGGGTCTCGCCCGATGGGAGCGGCTCGCGCGCAGCATCGATCCGACGAAGCCATGGGCGCACCGCAGAGCGGACTACCTCGATGGCCAGACGTGGGAGACGTGGATCCGCCGAAACCTGCGCACCCGCACCGGGCGCAACTACTTTCGCGTGCTGGCCGAAGGCATCTTCTCGGCGGACGCCAGCGACATTTCCCTGCTGCACGCGCTCTTTTACACGGCGAGCAATGTGGACATGGAGACGCTGGTCTCGACGGACGACGGCGCGCAACGGGACCGGGTCGTGGGCGGCTCAGTTCTCGTCTCGCAGCGACTCGCCGCCGGGCTGGACGTCCGACTTGGCGAGCCGGTGGTCACGGTGGCACAGGACAACGCCGGGGTGATGTTGACGACTCGCGCTGGCGGTACATATCGGGCGCAGCGGGCGGTGATCGCCGTCCCGCCGACGATCGCCGGCCGCCTGCACTACGACCCCGTACTGCCGGCATGGCGGGATCAGCTCACGCAGAAGACGCCCGCTGGCACCGTCATCAAGACCTTCGCCGCGTACCCGACCCCGTTCTGGCGCGATGCCGGCCTCAACGGGCAAGCCGTTTCCGATCGAGGCCCGGTCAAGGTGACGTTCGACGTGTCGCCTCCGAAGGCGGAGGTGGGCCTGCTGCTCGGCTTCATCGAAGGCGGCGAGGGCCGCCGCTGGCAGCGGTTGAGCGAGGAAGAGCGCCGTCGGCAGGTCCTGGATTGCTTCGTTCGGTACTTCGGCCCGGGGGCCGCGAACCCGACGTCCTACCTGGAGAAGGATTGGACGGCCGAAGAATTCACCCGCGGCTGCTACGGCGCGCACTTTGCTCCCGGCGTGTGGACCAGCTACGGCGACGTCCTGCGTGAGCCGGTTGGCCGACTGCATTGGGCAGGCGCCGAGTACGCCGTCGAGTGGAGCGGCTATATGGAGGGTGCCGTCAGGTCTGGGCGTACGACCGCCGACGAGATTCTCACGGCGCTCACGTAGGCCTTGTCCGACGTTCGAATCCTCGTCAAGGCCCGGTTTCTCACCCCTCGAAGACTAGGCTTCATATGAGAACTGCAACCAAGACGCAGGATATTGCCTCGGCATGAACGATTCGAAGCCACGAGAGCGACTCGACCGCGTCATCATCCGCTTCGCCGGCGACTCCGGCGACGGCATGCAGCTGACCGGCGACCGGTTCACGCAGGAGTCGGCCGTGTTCGGCAATGACCTGGTGACGCTGCCCAACTTCCCGGCCGAGATCCGCGCCCCCCAAGGGACGATCCCGGGCGTTTCATCGTTCCAGATCCACTTCGCCGACCACGACATCCTGACCGCCGGCGACACCCCGGACGTCCTCGTGGCGATGAATCCGGCAGCGCTGAAGGCCAACGTGTCGGACCTGCACAAGGGCGCCACGATCATCGTTGACACCGGTGACTTCTCGGCGCGCAACCTCAGCAAAGCCGGGTACGCGGTCAATCCACTCGACCTGGTCGGCACGGCGGATGACGTGCTCGCTAACTTCCACGTCCACGCGGTCGACCTCACCGGCATGACGGTCGAGGCGATCAAGGAGTTCGAGTTGTCCCGCAAGGACGCCAGCCGGTCGAAGAACATGTTCGCACTCGGCTTGCTCTCCTGGATGTATGGACGCCCGCTGGAGCCGACCATCGATTTCCTGGAGCGGAAGTTCGCCCAGGTGCCGGCCATCGCGGCCGCGAATGTGACGGCGCTCAAGACCGGGTGGAACTTCGGCGAGACGACCGAGAGTTTCGCCGTCCAATACGAAGTGGCGCCAGCCACCTTCCCGGCGGGCCACTATCGCAACATCAGCGGCAACCTGGCGCTGGCCTACGGCCTGGTCGCCGGCGGCGTAAAGACGGGCCTCCCGATCTTCCTCGGCTCGTACCCCATCACGCCGGCGTCGGACATCCTGCACGAGCTCAGCAAGCACAAGGCCCTAGGCGTCACCACCTTCCAGGCCGAGGACGAGATCGCCGGTGTTGGCGCCGCGCTCGGCGCATCCTTCGGCGGCGCCTTGGGCGTCACGACGACATCTGGCCCTGGCTTCTCGCTCAAGTCCGAGTCGATCGGGCTGGCGGTCATGACCGAGTTGCCGCTCATCGTCGTCAACGTGCAACGAGGAGGCCCGTCGACCGGCCTCCCAACCAAGACCGAGCAGTCGGACCTCCTGCAGGCGATGTTCGGCCGCAACGGTGAGGCCCCGCTTCCAGTGATCGCGGCCCAGTCCCCGGGCGACTGCTTCGCCGCGGCGCTCGAAGCCACCCGCATCGCGGTCACGTACCGGACGCCGGTGGTCCTGCTGTCTGACGGCTACCTCGCCAATGGCTCAGAACCGTGGCGCATCCCGGACATCGCCGAGCTGCCCGACATCGACCCGAACTTCGCGACACCCCAGGTGGTCGCGGGCGGCGAGGATTTCCTGCCGTATGGGAGGAACTCGGAGACACTCGCCCGCAACTGGGCCATCCCCGGAACCCCCGGTCTCGAACACCGCATCGGCGGCCTCGAGAAGGCCGACGGCAACGGCAACATCTCCTACGAGCCAGCGAACCACGACCTGATGGTCCGGCTTCGGCAGGCCAAAGTGGACGCGATCGCCAAGTCCATTCCACCGCTGGAGGTCGATGACCCGTCAGGCGCAGCGAAGGTGCTCGTCATCGGCTGGGGGTCGACGTACGGCCCGATCGGCGCCGGCGTGCGTCGCGTCCGCAAGGCCGGCCACAACGTGGCTCGGGTGCACCTACGGCACCTGAACCCGTTCCCCACAAACCTTGGCGAGATCCTGCAGGGCTACGAACGCGTGCTCGTACCCGAGATGAACCTCGGCCAACTGTCTCTGCTCCTGCGGGCCAAGTACCTCGTCGACGCGCAGGGCTACAACCACGTGCGGGGCCTGCCGCTCAAGGCTGCCGACATCGCCCGCGCAATCGGCAGCCTGGTCGCCGACGCCGAGGGAGTCGACGTCGATCTCGACGTGGTGGGGAGCGTCCGATGACTGGGGTTGATCTCGGCATGCCGGGGACCGGGATGGTGGGCGTGCCGCTGTCCGACACCCCACTCACGCGCAAGGACTTCACCTCCGACCAGGAGGTCCGCTGGTGCCCCGGCTGCGGTGACTACGCGGTGCTCGCTGCCGTGCAGGGCTTCCTCCCCGAACTGGGCATCAAGCGCGAGAACACGGTCTTCGTCTCCGGCATCGGCTGTTCCTCGCGGTTCCCGTACTACCTCAACACCTACGGCATGCACTCCATCCACGGCCGCGCTCCGGCCATCGCCACCGGGCTGGCGACGAGCCGGCCGGACCTGTCGGTCTTTGTCGTGACCGGCGACGGTGACGGTCTCTCGATCGGCGGTAACCACCTGATCCATGCCCTGCGGCGCAATGTGAACCTGACCATCCTGCTGTTCAACAACCGGATCTATGGCCTGACGAAGGGGCAGTACTCCCCCACGTCTCTGCCCGGCACGATCACGAAGTCGACACCGCTCGGTTCGATCGATCATCCGTTCAACCCGATCTCGCTCGCCTTGGGGGCGGAGGCTTCCTTCGTCGCGCGCACCATCGACTCCGATCGTCAGCACCTCACCTCGGTGCTGCGCGCCGCTGCCGCCCACCGGGGCAGCTCTTTCGTCGAGATCTACCAGAACTGCCCGATCTACAACGACGACGCGTTTGAGGCGATCAAGGACAACGATGCCAAGGAAGAGGCGCTCATCCAGCTGACGCATGGTGAGGCGATTCGGTTCGGAAAACCCGGTGAGGACGGCTTGGGTGGCAAGGGCCTCGTCCGATCGGCATCCGGCGGAGTCGAGGCTGTGCGCGTTGCCGACGTCGGCGCCGACCGGCTCCTCGTCCACAACGCCCAGGACCCCGACCCGTCCCAGGCGTTCGCGATCTCGCGCCTGGTTGACGCCGAACTTCCGCTCACCCCGGTCGGCGTCTTCCGCCAGGTTGCCCGACCCACCTACGACGATCTGGCCCGCCAGCAGGTCGACACCGCTGCCGCACAAGTCGACGACCGCATGGCGGCGCTCTCCGCGCTCGTCGCCGGGCGTGACACATGGACCGTCGACTGAGGTCCTACGCCTTGGCGGCCACGCGCTCGTCGCCCTGGTTCCGGTCGAACCAGCCGTCGTCGAGCTGAGCGACAAACCGGGCGACTTCGACCATGGTCAACCGGGCTTCGGGCACCAAGCCGAACATCGGGAACACGTGGGCTTGCGCCGGCCAGATCTGCACCTCGCAGTGGCCCCCATCGGCTTCCTGCTGCACGCGTTGCCAGAGCATTGCGTCGCCGCGCATCATCTCGCCCTTTCCAGAGATGATCAGCGTCGGAGGCAGGTCCGGACCCGCCTCCAGCGAGACATCGAACCTGGGATCGTCCGGCGCTGGCGTCCGGAAGTAGTGCCGGATCAGCCGGCGCGCAAAGGCCGGCACGACCATCGGATCACCGTTGCGGCGGTACTCCTCCATGGCGGTCCTGAAGCTGCCGTCGACCAGCGGTGAGAACAAGACCAGCCCGGCTGGCATCGTCAATCCGCGGCGACGCAGCTCGCCGCACAGGCTCAAAGACAGGTGCCCGCCCGCCGAATCGCCGGCGAGGATGATGTCCTCCGGCCGGTGGCCGCGGTCGAGCAGCCACAGATACGCAGCAACGATGTCCTCGTGGGCGGCCGGAAACTGGTGCTCTGGCCCCAGCCGGTAGTCCAGACTGAACGCCCGACGTCCGGTCCGCCGACTGAGTGCTGCGATAAAGGCCCGATGGGTGCGTGGCGAGCACATGACGTAGGCGCTGCCGTGGGCGTAGAGCATGACCTTGTCGCCGGGGACAGGTGCGGTGCCGACCCACTCGCCGCGCAGCTCGCCCTCGTCCGTGGTCTCGCGCACCACCGCGTGCGGGATCGCGTCGGCCCCGGCCAGCACGCTCCCCCACTCGGACACGATGCGGACCAACCGCACCTCGAACCGGCTGCCCGGGAGGATGCGGGTCAGCTGCTTGAAGGTGGGCCGCAGGACGGCATTCCACGTCCGGCTCTGCAGCGACGGGACATGCGATTCGACGTCATACGGCAGGTTCACGGCGATTCCCTAGCTCTCGTCGTCCTGCGAACGCCCCCGTACACCGGCCACGGCGGCCACGCCGGCCACACTCCTGAGCAGGCTAGACAGCACGTACGCACCCAGCGCCGGAATGGCCGCCCCGGAAAGGATCGACTCTGCCCGGGCGACGATCGCGTCGACGCGCGGCATCAGATTGCCGTCCATGCGCTCCACGACTCGGTCGAAGCCTCCGACGGACATCTCGAAGCTCTTCAACGTCACGGTGAACTCGGAGAGCACGATGTCGAAGTCATCGAGCGTGCGATTCAGCCGGGTGATGGTCCCGTTCATTTCCCGGACGGTTTCGTCAGCGTCGAGAATGGTGTTAACCCGTCGGGACCAGCGACCTTTCGGCGCGACCGCGTCAGCCATCACAGCCAAGACAGTAACAGCAGATCTGTCAGGATTTGCTGATTTTCCCGAGGTGACGGCGGCCGATCGGGAGCTAGGCGGAGGTGTTCGGAACCCTCCTGAGCACGAGTTCCTCGAACTCGTTGAACACCAAGTTGAAGTCGTGCTCGGTGATGGGCTGGCGCCACTGCTGCAGGCCGACGAGCAGCGTCAGCGCCATGATGCCCAGCCGGCGCGCCTCCGTCGGCGAGGACGCCACCGGCCGCAGGAGCTCAGTCACCACCTCGAGCCTCCGCTCATCCACCTTGGACTGCATGGCCGCAACGGCCGGATGAGTGTGCGCCCACGACCGGATCGCGCCCTCGGCGGCATGCGGCAGTTGGGAGGTCAGGTCCTTCACCAGGTGGATGCGTTCGAGCGCGTCCTGGGCGTCCGTCACGATCGCGGCGATGCGCGTCGTCTGCGACTCCCACCAGTACTCGAGGAACTGTTGAACGAACCCGTCCAGACTGCCGAAGTAGCCGTAGAACGACCCCGTCGTCACCCCCAGCCCTGCGCACAGGGTGCTGATCTTGAGGCTGCCGGCACCCTCGGTCCCGAGGACGCGCATGGCAGCCTCGTAGTAGTCGTCCCGAGTCACCAACAGCCGCACGCGTGCTCCTCGGCTCAGAAGATCTTGCGCATGATGCGCTTGGTCATCGGGCTGTACGGCGGGTAGACCATCTTCGGGTCGACCCGATGCGCCCGCGCGAGGTACGCCTTGCGGTGGCTGAACACCTCGAAGCCCCATTTGCCGTGGTACGCGCCCATCCCGCTGTTGCCCACGCCACCGAACGGCAGGTCGGGAGCGAGGACGTGGACGGCCGCATGATTGGCGACGATCGCCCCGGCCGGAACCCGCTTGCCGTAACTGCGGATGAGCTTCTTGGACGTGCTGAAGATGTAAGCCGCGAGCGGCTTGGGGCCACGGTTGATCCGGCCGATCGCGTCGTCGACCGAGTCGACCGCAAGAATCGGCAAGATCGGCCCGAAGATCTCCTCCTGCATCAAGCGCGAGTTGAGGTCAGGCTCACTGACGAGGGTGAGGTCCACTGCGCGGCTCGCCGGGGCGGACCCTCCACCATGGATGATTTCACCGCCGTGCCCGTCCAACAGGCCCACCAGCCGCTCGGCGTGACGCGACGAGACGATCGGCATCGCCTTGCCACCATCGCCGGCTGGGCTCATTTCCACGATTGCTTCCTTCAGAAGCTCTACGAACCGGTCCTTGACCGTGCGATCGACGAGGACGTAGTCCGGCGCCACACACGTCTGGCCCGAGTTGAGCAGCTTGGTCCAGGCCACCCGCCGCGCTGTGACCTTGAGATTGGCATCCGCGGCAACGACGGCCGGGGACTTGCCGCCGAGTTCGAGCGTGACTGGCGTCAAATGCGGCGCTGCCGCGGCCATGATCGCCTTGCCGATCTCGGGGCCACCGGTGAAGAAGACGTGATCGACGCCCTGCGCAATGACGTCCTGCGTCGCTTCGGCACCGCCAAGGATGACGGAGAACGCGTCCGGGTCGAGGTACTTGGGGACGAGGTCGGCCACCACCTGGGCCGAGGCGGGCGTGTGCTCGGACGGTTTGAGAAGCGCACAGTTGCCGGCGGCGATCGCGCCGACGAGCGGAGCCAGGATGAGGTGGACGGGGTAGTTCCACGGGCCGACGATGAAAACGACGCCCAGCGGCTCGAAGTCATACCAAGCCTTGCCCGGCAGCTGCGAGATCGGCAGCGAGACGCGATGCGGCTTCGCCCAGCTGTTGAGGTGCTTCTTGGCAAACTTGGCTTCGGCGACCGGCGGCATGACGTCGCCCATCCAGGAGTCGTCCGCCGGTCGGCCGAGGTCGCTGGCCAAGGCAGCGGCAATGGCATCCTCGCCCTGCTCAAGCATCCGAATGAGCGCATCGAGTTGCTGGAAACGCCACTCAAGACTCTGCGTCTTGCCGCTCGCAAACGTGGCTCGCAGCCGCGCCACCTCCGAGGCTGCTGTTGCCTGTGGGGCGATCGACTCTCGTACGTGGGTGCTGGTCATGATGTCCTCGTGCTCCCTAGGGCTTGCTGACGCGGTTGTCGTAAACCGACCGCTGGTTCTTGTCGAAGTGCAGGAAGGTGTCGTACGCACCCAGTCGACGATTCACCCTGTCCCGAAATCGCCGCCCGAACAAGCCATTGACTCTCAACATAGAGCCGATCATCTTCGGGACGAACACGTCCTCGGTCGGCCGGACGATGGCCTGCGCAATCGCCTTCGCCACATCCGCCGGCTCGATGACCGGGACCAACTTCGTCGGCGTCGTGCCGGCGATCAGCTCGGTGTTGGTGAAGTGCGGCATGACGCAGGTGAACTGTACGCCGGTGTCCGCATACTCGACGCGAACCGTCTCGGTCATTGCGACAACCGCGGACTTGCTTCCGCAATAGACGACGCCCCCCGGCACCGGCGCCTTGCCAGCAGTCGACGCGATGTTGAGGATGTGGCCCGTCCCACGCTCCACCATCGCCGGCAACACCGCGCGCATGCCGTGCAGGCAGCCGAGCACGTTGACCTCGAACGCGCGTCGCATGGTCTCCGGCGCCTGTTCGACGAACGAGCCGATCGGCATGATGCCGGCGTTGTTGATGAGGACGTCCAACGGACCGTCCGCCGACGCCGCCCGAATGAATCGGTCGAACGACTCGGGATCCGCGACATCCAACGCCAGCCCGACGGCATTGCCGCCGATCTGTGTAGCCGCCTGGACGGCCATCGGCTCATCGACGTCACCGATGAACACGGTCGCGCCGCGACCACTCAGTTCGCGCGCCGTCGCGAGTCCGATGCCGCGGGCGCCGCCGGTGATGACGATGCGCTTTCCGGGCAACGTGGCGTTGGTCACGGGCCTCCTCCAAGCCTTGGCACGGGATTGAAACATAATGTAGCCTACATTTCGCGGAATCGGCCAGACCCAAGTCCCGGAGGAGACCAGATGCTCAAGGAAATGGCGAACAAGAGCCTAAAGAAGGCCCGGGACTCCGCCGCTCGCATCTCCGAGCTGCCGCCACGGTCGGCCAAGCCGCTCGCGGATCCACCTGCCGGAAGTGGCTTGGAGCCCATGCTCGGCGTGCAGCGACTGCCGTACCTCGGCGACGCACTGGGGGTCCTCTCCGACCCGATCGGGTCTGCCCGGCGACGCTACGCCGAGTTCGGCCCGGTCAGCTGGGGAGGCTTCATGGGTGCCCGTGGCGTGTGGGTGGCGAGCCCAGACGCAATCGGCGAGGTGCTGACGAACAAGGAAAAAGCGTTCGCCAATGGTCCCGGCTGGGGCTACTACATCGGCCCGTTCTTCACCCGCGGCATCATGCTGCTCGATTTCGAGGAGCACATGCAGCACCGGCGCATCATGCAGGAGGCCTTCACCCGCGACCGGCTCCAGGCCTACCTGAGCACCATGAACGCCGGCATCGCCCGCGGGATCGCCGAGTGGCAGCCGACCGAGGATTTCCGACTCTACGACGCGACCAAACAACTGCTCCTCGACCTAGCCGCCGAGGTGTTCGTCGGCACCGAACTCGGGCCCGAGACCGATCGGCTGAACAAGGCGTTCATCGACACCGTGGTGGGCGGCCTGGCGGCAGTGCGGGCCGACATCCCCGGCGGCCGCTGGCACCGGGGACTCGTCGGCCGCAAGGTGCTGGAGGAGTACTTCTACGCACAGCTCCCGGCCAAGCGTGCGAAGCGCACCGACGACCTCTTCAGCGTCCTGTGCCACACCGAGACGCCGGACGGCGAACGATTCACCGATGAAGACGTCGTCAATCACATGATCTTCGTGCTCATGGCCGCACACGACACGTCGACCATCACAGCAACGACGCTGGCCTATTACCTGGCGAAGCAGCCCGAATGGCAGGACAAGCTGCGCGCGGAGTCGCAGGCGCTCGGCAAGCGGACGCTCGACTATGACGACCTGGCGAAGCTTCCGCTGATGGACCAGGCGTTCCGCGAGGCGCTACGCATCAACCCGCCGGTCGGGATGCTGATCCGCGAGGCCGTCAAGGACACGTCCATCGCGGGCAAATACGTCCCGGCCGGCACCAAGGTTTTCGTGTCCCCGCTCGCGATGCACCGGCTGGCCGAGTACTGGTCAGAGCCAGACGTCTTCGATCCCGATCGGTTCTCTCCGGAACGTCAGGAGGATCGCGCCCACCGGTACCAGTGGTCGCCGTTCGGTGGCGGCGTGCACAAGTGCATCGGGCTGTACTTCGGCGGCATGCAGGTCAAGGCGATCCTGCACCAGTTGCTGCTGTCCCACGAGTGGAGCGTCGAGCCCGGATACGAGCCGCCGATGGAGCACGGCACCGGGCTTCACCCCGCCGACGGCCTGCGCGTCGGTTGGCAGCTGCTCGACCGCTGACGTCGCTCGCTGGCGCGTTTAACCCAGCGCGTCCAGCTTCAACAGGACGTACTGCCCCACCGTGGTCGCGACCTCTGTGCCGGACTCGTCAGTGAGTGAGGACGCCAGCGGGAAGCGGACCTTCAGCTCGCCGGCCGCAAGTTCGTTGCGGACGCGTTCGACGTCCTCGTCCGCGATGGTGGCCGTGGCGCGGATCGTCCCGTACGCGGGGCGCCGGAACTTGATGTCCAACCCGGCCACGACCGGGACGTAGCCCGAGATGTCCCACGTGACCGGTGGGAGCAGCCCACCAAGCAGTTCGCCCAGGGTGAAGAGCGTTCCGGCGTACATCATCCCGGCGTGGTTGATGTTCGGCTCCGGCGGCGCCTCAATCGCTCCGGTGCCCGGCTCCAGGCTGACGACCTGGACGCCCATGGCGGCGGTGATCGGGATGTTCTGGAGGATCGCCATCGAAGCGGCGTCGAGATCAGATGTCGTCACGGTCAGACCTTACGGGTAGTGGATTGGTTCCGGTCGAATGCGTCACGCGTCCCTCGTCAGTACGACTTCGGCAGGCCGAGTACCTGCGTGCCGATGTGCGCCAACACGAGTTCTTCGGCCACCGGGATGTTCTTGCCGATGCGAGCGTCGCGGAACATCCGCTCCACCGGGTACTCCTTGCTGTACGCCATGCCGCCCAGGGTCTGGAACGCCTGGTTCGCAGCCTCCCAAGCGACCTGGGCGCCGGTGAGCTTGGCGATGTTGGCCTCGTTCCCACATGGCATCCCGCGGTCGAACAGCCACGCCGCCTTGTAGGTCATCAAGCGACCGAGCTCGGTCTTGGCCTTGATCTGGGCGAGCGGGAATTGAATGGCCTGGTTGGCACCGATCGGCCGGCCGAACACGCGACGCTCACGGGCGTAGTCGACCGCCACGTCGAGGGCGGCCTGCGCGGAGCCGACGCCACCGGCCGCAGCCAGGATCCGCTCGGGGTTGAGGACATCCCACAGGACGCCGAAGCCGTGATCGACTTCCCCGATCACGTTCTCGGCCGGGACGCGGACGTCGTCGAAGAAGACTTGGCTCGAGAACAGGATGTTGCTGCCCATCTTCGGGATCGGCTGGAAGGTCAGCGTCCCGGCGGCCAACGCTTCCTTGACGTCGACGAGGAACAGCGTGAACCCGGCCGTGCGCGGCTTGGCATCGGCAGCCGGGATGGTCCGGGTCACGGCGACCATCCACTCCGCGCGCTCGACGTTGGAGATCCACACCTTCTGCCCGCGGATCAGGAAGTCGTCACCATCGCGGCGCGCAGCCGTGGTGATCTCGATGGCGTTGCTGCCGGCGTCCGGCTCGGTGAGCGCAAGGCAGAACTGCGACTCGCCGGTCGCCAAGCCCGGCAGAATGCGCTGCTTCTGCTCGTCAGTGCCGTGCCGGGTGACGGTCATGCTGCCGAAGCCCGGCGTGGTGACGTAGAAGAACGAACCCGCCGTGCCACCGGACGCGCACAACGTCTCGTTGGCCACCGCCAGTTCGAGCATCCCCTGGCCACCGCCGCCGTACTTCTCCGGCACGGCCAGCCCAAACCAGCCGCCGGCGGCGAGGTCGTCGTACGCCTCCTGTGGGAAGCGATGGTCCTCCTCACACCGTGACCAGTACGCGTTGTCGTACTTGGCCGCCACGGCGGCCACGCCGTCACGCACGGCGATGGCGGTCTCGGGTAATTCGAAATCCATATACTGACAGTACCACTGTCAGTATCCACCGCTACTGGAACTGCAACTGCACCATGTCGTTCACGAGCCAGGTGCCGTCGACCCGGACCATGGTCAGCTCAACGCCACTGCGGGCATGCAGGGGGGCGGTGCCGTCTTCGCGAATTTCCTTGTCGGTCAGGGTCTGGTCAGTGAAGAGAAGGACCTTGACGTGGTCGGCGTCCGTCGCCGTCCCTGCCGAGTTCACGACGCGGCCCCGGCTCACCAGCTGGCGCGGCCCGATGATGCGCTTGCGCATGCCTTCGAGCGCTTCGGCCGAGAACTCCTTCTTGAACTTCGGCGTCCCGCTCTTCGTGATCCAGGTCATGTCGTCGCGATAGGTGCGGTAGTCGTACGTAAGCCAGTTGACGACCACTCGCTCGGCCGCGCGCGTGGCCGAGCGATCAGCATCAACCCGCCCTTGGCTTTGGGCCCGGCTGACAGCGAGCCCGACACACGCAATGAGAGCCACTGCAAGCAGCCCGGCAAGAACGATGCTGATGCGGTTCCAGTTCCGTTCGGCGGCGGCCACACCCGTCGCGTTATCAGCTGCGCTCGTCATGTTCTCTCCTGCACTCACGGGCACTCACCTTAGGGGGCCCGGTGCCCACTGGGCCCCGCGCTGAGTGCCGGGCCAGTCCCGCGGGCAATGACCGTCGTCCTGGAACGGCTGGCGGGTCGTATCAAGCGCCTCATGCTCGTCCTGGTTGTAGCCGCAGTACTCGAAGTGCTCGAAGAACGCATTCAGGTGGGCGGCGCCCCCGTGGATGCCAGCGCTGAGCGCCCGGAATCCACGGGGGTAGTTCTGCAGGAGGGCACGCAGGTGCGGCTCCCGAGCGGCGTTGATGTCCGCGAGCGTGATGTACGGATCCAGATAGCTTCCGAGCACCTGATCGACATCGCGGACCAACCGACGCAGCTCCTCGATTTGTCCCGGACCGTCTTCGAGCATGTCGACCAGGACCGGATCGATCTTGCGGAGCCAGGCGGTAAAGGTCTCAGCGTCGTCGGTGATCGAGTTGAAGTCTGGGATCAGGTCGGCACCGAGACGCAGCAGCCGGTCACCGTTGTTGATCAGGCGCTCGGTCTGCGGCCATCGGGCATTGAACTCCTCCAGCAGCTCCAAACCTTGGACGAGCAGCCGCTGCAGGTCCTCTTCGGACCCCTCAAGACCCTTCGCTGTCTCGGTCAGCACCACCCGGACAGTCGCCGGGTCGATTTGCTTGATCAACTTGTCGAGGTTGATCGCGGTCGTCGCCAACGCGGTCGGCAGGTCCGCCGCTGTTCCCCGCACAACGTCGCCGCTGGCCAGGAACGGACCCTCAGCCGAGCCCGGCTGGAAGTCGATGTACTGCTCACCGACCGGCGACAGGCTTCGCACCTTGGGTCGTGCATCCGTCGGAACCTGCGCCGCACTTTCCAACCGCACCATGGCGCTGACTCCCCGGTCGGTGAGGTTGAGCTCTGTCACGCGGCCGACGCGAACGCCGCGATACGTCACCTCGGAGCCCTTATACAGACCGCCGCTGCGGGGGAGGGTCACGCCGACCTCGATCGGCTTCTCCGTCAGCGGCGCCTTCAAGGCAACCGCAAAGATGTACAGCACGCAGAGGACGAACACGGCGCCGATGCCGGCGGAGCTGACGAGATGCTTGCGCGTCATCGGCCACCACCCAGCAAGCCGCCGAGATCCGGCAAAAGCGGCTTCCGGTCGGTCGCGCCACCGCTCGGGGCCGCCTTCGACAGGATGTCCGTGATCGATTTGATGGCGTCGGACAAGAGGTTCGGCGCCTTGTCGCCGAGCAGCTTGCTGGCCTCCGGGCGGGTCGCTCGGGCGACCTTGGCTTGGGCACTCTGTGTCGTGAGGCCGTCGATCTGCGTCTCGTCGACGTGGACCAGCGCCAGCAGCGGCAGCGTGTCACCCGGGACCGTGCGTCGCATCTGCGCGGCCACCTTGTCCAGGTTGACCAATCCCGGACGAAGTTCCGGCTGCGTCGCGAGGACGGCGTCAGCGATCGGCCCAAGCTGGGCGAGGATTTGCAGCAGCGGGTCGTCGACCTTGATTGCGAGACGCTGGCCTGTGCGCGCCAGCTGCTCGGCCCGTTCGAGCAGGGTGACGATCTCGTCAGTGTTCTGGCTCAGGGTCTCGGTGGCCGGCGCGATGTCGTCGAGCGCCTTCCGGATCGTTGCCCGCTCGTCGTCGAGAACCTCCGACACGTCACGCAGTGCTTCGAGCGAGCGCGTCAGGTCGCCGGTGCTGGCGTTGGCGTCCTGCAGGAACGAGCTCACCTGCTCATTGGTGTGCCGGATCTTGTCTTCGCGCCCACCCAGAGTGGCGTTGAGCTCCTCGGCGATGATCTGAAGTTCACCCAAGCGACCGCCGTTGATTAGCGTCGAGGCTGCGGACAACGTGTCCTCCACAGTTGGCGCCGTGGTCGACTTGTCCGATTCGAAGGCGTCGCCGTCCGCGAGATCGCGGGCTGAGCCACCCGGAGTCACCTGGATGATGAGTTCGCCCAGGGGCGTGTCATAACGCAACCGCGCCTTGGAGTCCTCCGGGATCGATGAGCCTTCCCGGATGTCCATGGTCACCACGGCTTGGTAGTTCTTTGCCTCGACGGAGGCGACGCGACCGACCGAGACGCCGTTGATGCGCACTTGGGCACCTTGCGCGAGGTTGAGCGCCTGGTCGAATGTCGCCTGCACTTGGTAGACGTCGCCACGCACCTTCGATCCGGGCAGCGGCAACTGCTTGTATCCGATCCCGCAACCGGCGAGGCTCGCGGCAACCGCGATGGCCAGGCCCGCGCGCAGCAGTGATCGCGTCATGGCGTCGCACCCCCGAGCAGGCCCGTCAGGTCGGGGAAGCTGGCGAGATTGCAGACCGGGCCGACCGCTTGGCACAACTGTTCGAACTGTGGGCCCAGACCCAGGATCTGCGCCGGGACGGTGCGGACCCAGATGTGGTTGTCCGGACTCAGGGTCCTGGCGACGTTGTCCGTGGCCAGTGGCATGACCTCCAACGTTTCGATCAGGTCAGCACGGCTCCGTAGCGTCGTTTGCAACAGGCGCGTGACGTCCTGGACGCCCACCTTGATGGCGCCTCGGTTCTCCTTGCTGACCTCGGTCAGCTTCTCGAGCGTGTCCGACAGAGCCCGCAGAACATGACCGATCTCGTCGCGCTCGGAGTTCAACAGGTCGAGCGCGTCGCCGAGGTTCTCGACGAAGGTCTCGATGAGCTCTTTGTTGTCCACGAGTTCGGTAGCCAGTTCATCGAGCGCGTCGGTGGTGTCGAACAGGTCGGAACGATGTCCGTGCACCGTGTCGACCACGCCCGCCAGCCCGTGAATCGCACTGTTGAGGTCGTCGGCGTTGCCGGTGAATGCGGCCGCCACCGTTGTAAGCACCTCGCTGAGGCTGTTCGTGGCCCCGGGCGTGTCGGTCAGGTCCGAGGCAAGCTCGGACAGCGAGCCGAGCACCTCGTCGAAGTCGACCGGCGTGCGGGTGCGCTCCACCGGAATGACCGTGCCGGAGGGCATGACCGCACCGCCGTCGTAGACCGGTGTCAGTTCGATGTAGCGGTCGGTCGCCACCGATCGGGAGACCACGACGGCCGCCGCGTCCGCCGGGATCTTGACGTCCGGATCAGTGACCTTCAAGGTCACCTTGACGACTTTGCCGGCCGGCTCGACCTTGGTCACCTTGCCGACGGGCACGCCAAGGACGCCGACGTCGTTGCCGACGTAAAGGCCGGCGCCGTCGCCCAGCAAGGCGGTGATCTCGCGCGCGCCAGCACCGGGGAGCGAGCACCCACCGAGGACCGCGATCAGCGCGATCGCGAGGCCGGAACCGAGTAGACGCTTCATCTCAACACGTCCCCGGGAGGCCGCAGCGGAGCTTGTTCGGGATGCTGTCGGTGAAGTAAAGATTGATGAAGGGACCGTCGCCGGTCGCGTTGGCGAAGTAGCGAGATCCGACCGCCAGGTTGTGGAGAGCGGTACGCAACTGGTCGTCACGCGCGTTGAGGACTGCGGTGATCGCCTTGAGATCCTTCAGCGTCGGGCCCAGCTTGTCGGCGTTCTCGTCCAGGATTCCCTCGATGCTGGCGGTGATCGACGACACATCGGACAGCAGGTCCCGGATGGCGTCGCGCCGCTTGATCAGCTCCTCGATCACGAGATTGGACTGACGCATCAGCTCGGTGAGGTCGCCAGTGCTTTCCGACAGTTGTGTGGAGATCGACCGCGACGCCTCGAGCAGCTCGGCGATCTGGTCGTCCCGCTTTGTGATCACCTCAGAGATCCGGGTGATCCCCTCGAACGCCGGTCCCAAGCTGGGGCCAGCCGCCTTGAGCGTGTCGCCAACAACACTGAGTGATTCGGCGATCTTGGCGCCGTCGAGCTCCTCGACGGCTTCGGTCCCCTCGTCAATCACGTCCTGCAAGTTGAAGGGCACGGCCGTGCGGGCCAGTGGGATCGTGTCGTTCGGCAGCCTGCCAGTGCCGTGCGGCTCGACCGCCAGATAGTGCGTTCCCAGCAGAGTTCCGACCTTCACCGCCGCCGTGGTCTGCGCGCCCATCCGTACGTCCTTGTCGACGGTGAAGACGACGTCGACGTGCTGGCCGACCACCTTCACGCTCTTGACCTCGCCGACCTCCACACCGGCAATCTGCACGCCCTCCGGCACCCGGAGTCCAGCGGTGTGGGCTAGCTGAGCGTGATAGGTACTGGCCCCGAACGGGATGAGGCTGATCACCAGAATCAGGGCGCTCAAGACGCCAAGGGCGACGAAGGCGGCAATTCCGATATGGAACGGGTCGTCACGGGAGAAGCGCTTCATCGGCACACCGCCGAGTACTCCGCGGGTAGGTCGCTGGTCTTCAGTGTGTACACGCCGAGGTCGAGGTCGAGCGCGCAGAAGTAGTTGGTCAACCCGTTGCGATACGACAAAACCCGCGCCAAGGTCTCCATCAGGGAACCGAGACCTTCGATGGACTGGCCGAGCCTCGGCGCCTCGGCCCCGTACATCCGCAGTAGCCTCCTGGTCTTCTCGACATCCGTTGCCAATGGTTTACGGATGTCGCTGAGCAACTCGTCAGTTTCGTCGACGACCTCGGAGATTTCCTCGATCGAGTTGCCGAAGCTCTTTCGCTCGTCGGCCAAGCCGTCCATGAACTCGCCCAGGGCGTGCACCGTCTCGCGCAGTTCGTCGCCTTGGCCCGCGAGGTCGTTGAGCACCGGCGTCAGGTTGCTGAAGACGGCCCCGAACAACTGATCCCGATTGGCGAGGTAGTTGGTGAGCTGCGCGGTCTGGTCGAGCAGGTCGGCCACCGTCGCGCCTTCACCTTGCAACACCTTGATCACCGACTCGGTGAGTTTGTTGATGTCAGCGGGCTTCAGGACGTCGAACAGCGGCCGGAACCCGTTCAGGAGCTCGGTGAGGTCGAAGCCGTCACTGGTGCGGTCGATCGGCACGGTCGAGTGCTCCGGCATCACCGCGCCGAGATCCTTGGGTTGCACCAAGGACAGGTAACGCTGGCCGAGCAGGTTCTGATAGCGCATGACAAGCGTCGCATTGGCCCGCAGCGGTTGATCCCGTCGGAGCGTGAAGCCGACCAAGGCCGTGTTGCCGCTTGCCGGATCCACCTCGACGGCAGTCACCTTGCCAACCTGGACTCCGGCCACGCGCACGTCGTCGCCAGAGCGCAAACCGCTCACCTCGGTGAACCGCGCGTCGTACGCGAAGGTGTCGCCGCCGACATCGTCGGCCATGGTGTTGGCCAGCAGGAGCAGCAGGAACGCTGAGAACACGAAGAAGGCGACGACTTTGGCGTAGAGCGGCCGGAAGCGAAACGTCGAGAGGGGCCTAGCCACAGTTGTCCCCCTTAAGCGAGCCGTACTGAGGGCAGTCGGCGCGCGTGTAATCGGCCGGACCGCTGGTGCGGATGTATCCCTCGACCCGCCCGTAGCCGTCTTCCAGGACCGACAGCAGCGACCGCGAGACGCGCCCGGTCTCCATCAGCGACCTGCGCAGGTTGGCTCGGCTGTCATAGAGGGCGTCGACCAGAGTCACCGACAGGCCAAGTGCCTTGAGGTAGTCAGCCTCGTTGGAGGTCAGGAACGCCTCCGACTCCCGCATCAACGCCGTGCCGCCGTCAAGCAACTCGTCGAACTCGTCCTGGCGATCGGCCAATCGATTGAGCGTGATGCGCCCATCGTCGGTGGCCTCGAGCAGGTCCGGCGCGTTGCGACGGACCGCCTCAAGATTGACCGCGAGAAGACGCAGGTCCTTGCGGAGCTTCGGTACCAGCGGTTCGAACCGGTCGACCAGAACGGTGAACTCGTCGATCGCCCGGCCGAGGTCGTCGCCGCGGCCGTCCAGCACGGACGCAACGGTGTGCAGCGCGGTCGCAAGCTCGCTCGGGCCGAGTGCGTCGACCAGTGAATCGATGCTGTCCAGCGCGGTCTGCAGCTCGACCGTGGCCTGCGAGGAGTCTTGCCGGACGACGTCGCCCGGCTCGAGTGGCGCGGCGCCGTCGGTGCCCTCCGGGATGACGAGGTCGACATAGGACGTCCCGAACACCGATGCCGGCAACACTCTCGCCTGCACGCTGTTCGGGATCCGACCAGCCTGCTTACGGTCGATATTCAGGTCCAGCGTGACGTGACCGCCCTCGGCGGCCAAGCCACTAACCTTGCCGACCGCCATGCCACGCATCTTGACGTCGACGCCCGGACGCAGCGACCCGCCAACCGACTGGAGTTCGGCGGAGACAGGGATGGTGTCGTCGAAGTCGCCGTTCAGTTTCATGGACAGCAGGCTGCCGAGCAGCACAGCAACGACCACGAAGACGATGCCCTTGATTGCAAGATCGCGCTCGGTGGGCTCTCGGTGCCTGCGTGACTGGAAGGACAGGCGGGCCATCAGCCGGACAACCTGACGCCGGGATCGGTGCCGTAGAAGAACAGCGTGAAGAACATGTCCATGACGATCACCGTGACAATGCTGGCCCGGATCGCGCGGCCGGTCGCCTCGCCGACGCCAGCAGGGCCACCGGCGGCATTGAAGCCGTACCAGCAGTGAATCAGCGCCACCAGGAGCGTGAAGACCAGGATCTTCAGCGTCGAGATGGCCAGGTCGCGCCCGGAGATGAACTGACCGAAGTAGTGATCGTAGGTGCCCCCTGACTGGCCGAAGAGAAACACGACGACACCTCGGGACGCGATCCAGGAGCCGATCAGGCCGATGTAGTAGAGCGGCAGGATCGCCGTCATGGTCGCGGCAACCCGGGTGGTCGCCAAGTAGTACGTCGGCGGGACCGCCATGACGCTCAGTGCGTCGATCTCCTCGTGCAGCTTCATCGAGCCGATCTGTGCCGTGAACCGGCAGCCCACCTGCGAGGCGAGCGCGAGCGAGGCGATGAGTGGAGCGAGCTCGCGGGTGCTGACGCCGGCGTTCACGGCGCCGGCCAGCGGCCCGAGGCTGAGCAGCTCCAACCCGCTGAATCCCTCGATGCCGAGCGACGTGCCGGCCGCGACCGACAACAGCACCATGATGCCGATGACGCCGCCGCCGACCAGCAACGCGCCAGTGCCCCACGCGATGTCGGTCAGGTGGTTCATGTACTCGCCGGGATACCGGCGCAGCGTCGTCGGCAGAGCCCTCAGCACCTTGACCGAGAACGCCCCGAAGTCACCCATCCGGGCCAGTCCGCTGACCGCTGGGCCGGTGAATCTCGTCATTGCGGTCGCGCCGGCCATCACGCCAGCCTCTGCGGGATGAGCATGACGTAGACCTGCGTGATGCCGACGTTGATCAGGGCCAGCAGGATGACACTGAGCACCACGGATTGGTTGACCGCGTCGGCGACGCCCTTGGGCCCGCCGCGCGCGTTCATCCCTTTGTGGGCCGCAACCACGACGGCCACGAACCCGAAGATGATCGCCTTCAGCACGGCCATGACGAGGTCGAGTGTCTGGCCGAACGAGATGAACGCGCCCAAATAGGTGCCCGAACTGACCGATCCCGATCCGACCACGATCATGTAGCCGGTGATGATGGCGGTCGTGGCGACCACGGCGCTCAGGCAGATGCCGACGAGAACCGCCGCCACCACCCGCGGCGCGGCAAGCCGCTGCACCGGTGAAATGCCCATGACGCGCAAGGCGTCCAGTTCCTCGCGGATCGCGCGGGCACCGAGGTCGGCCGTGACGGCAGCACCCACGACGCCGGCGATCAGGACCGCGGACACCAGGGGCGCCGCCTGGCGCATGACACCGATCGCGTTGACGGCGCCAATGAACGACTCAGCGCCGATCTGACGGGCGACGCCACCGACCTGGACCGAGACGATGACACCGAATGGGATGGAGACCAGGATCGCCGGCAGCAGCGAGACCCGGGTCATGAACCACGCCTGCTCGAAGAACTCGTCCCACGAGAACTCTCCGCGGACGATCGAGGTGAACGCTGAGGCGGCAGCATCGATGGCCAGCAGGACGATCTCGCCGGCTGTGTGGATGCCGACGCGGGTGTGGCCGATGAGGAAGTCGGCAACACCACGGGTCCCGGTCAGAACGTTGCTCACAACCACTCTCGGCTTCGTTTGGACAGACCGCTGAACGCAGGCAAGGAACGCGCTCCAACCGGTGCTGAGGGGAGAATCCGCAAAACTGTAATCAAAATCACGTTGTCACGCGATTGATTGCGAAATTTACACCACTGAATTTTCACTGGGAAGGCCCTGCCTGCCGTTCGCGCAGTTGCTCAAGCCGCTTGAGCGTGATGACGGTGTCCGATTTCGGTCGCACGATCTTCACCGGCTTGCCCCAGTTAGTCCAGGTGAACGTCACACTGCCGGCTTGTGCCAGTTCGGTCTGGCGGCGTACGACTCGGCCGTTGCGATCGAACCAGTACTGGGTGACCGTGGGGTGACCAGGGTCGACGGACCCAGACCCCGGCGTGGCGATCGGCTTCGTGACTACCTGGAACCGCCGGGCACGGACGCCATCGACCGCCTCCGTGCCGCCGAACCGGACCTCGTCGACAGAGTCACGCAGGTCGCCGACGGCTCGACGCGGATCAGCGTCCTCCGCAAGATCGGCACCGGGAGTCCCTGCCCCGCCGTCACTGAGATTCACCCACAGCCCGCGGGACTCGGGAACACGCATGTAGGTCGTCCCGCCCACAGTTCGGATCTCGATCGACGCACCTTCGGCCTGCCAGTCGTCGATCCGCAGGTTGGCGTCCATGTCGTCCGACTGATAGCGGACGGAGCCGCCGCCGCGCAGGCCCGCGCCGCCGCGGACGTCGAAACTCACCGCGGCCGTGGAACCCCTCCGAAAACTGGCCCGAAGAGCGCTCAAGAAGCTTTCCAGCTCCACCCGATCACCCTTGACCGGGTCGTCAAACCTGGGCAACTCCGAATCGGTCCCGCCGCACGCCGACGTCAAGAGGCCGACGGCAAGGACGATGGCCATCACCGCGCGCCTCACGCGTGGCAGGTTACGCGGTCCCATCAGCGAGGTTCCTCCTGCCACGTACCGATCGCTTGCGCTGGACAGCATCGAGCGATATTGACACATTGTCAACAGTTCCGGCAGATTTGGTCCCTGACGAGTCGCGTCGCCTTGAGGCGGGCGGCACCGGGACAATGATGAGGTGATGGCCGTGACGACTGACCTGCGCCATCGATGCGCGCCGTGGAGCCTGGTGTGACGGCCGAACCGACGCCCGCGCGGCTCCCACCCGAGCAGCGTCGCGAACAGATCCTGCAGAGCGCAATCCGCCTGTTCGAAGAGCGCCCACACACGTCGGTGAGCACCACGGAGATCGCCGCCGCAGCCGGCGTTGCGCGACCGTTGATCCACCACTACTTCGGCACCCGCCAGGACCTCTACATCGAGGTCCTGCGGCACCTGTACTTCATCCCGCCGGTCGAGCCGGAGGAGCTTCCCGGCGCAACACTCGAAGAGCGGGCCGGCCACCTGCTGGACCGATGGCTGGCCGGCGTGGCCCGGCGGCCGAACATCTGGCTGACGTTCACGGCGTCCGGTGGGCCCGGCGCCGACCCAGCCGTCGCGGCCGTACTGCGCGAAGCCGACGAACTCGTCGCGCAGCGACTCATCGATGCCCTCGAGCTCGGCGAGCACGCGCCCGCCAAGCGACTGCTGCCACTCGTCATCGCGTGGGGCGGGCTGGCGAAGGGGTCCATCCACCAGTGGCTCGCCGAGAAGTCGCTCACGAAGGGCGACGTCCGCACCATGCTCGTCGCGACGCTGATGACCGTTCTGGCGGTGGCGTCAGACCAGCGCTAGGCCCAAGCGCTGCCGGATGCGCATGTCCCAGAGGAGCATGCGGAATGGAAGCGCCCGCAGGAAGCGCGGCATCAGGCGCTCGCGTCGGCCATAGCGACGCATCAGCCGATCGAACTTCGCCTGGTCCCCGTCCGTCCACGGCAACTTCATCGCCTCGCGGAACGCGGGGGGTAGGAAGCCGGTCGTGATGAAGACTCCGAAGGCAGCGCTGCGCTTGTTCTTGAGCCACCACGGCATGTTGTCCAGCCGGATGAGCGTCATCAGCATCTCCCGGACGGGCTCGTCGATGCGCACTTCGGCCAGGGAGTCTTCCCAGTACTGGTCGAACGCCGCCCGGTCGGCCGGCCACGCCTCGGCCGGCATCTGCAATGTGGTGCCGAACCGTGCGCCGTAGGCGTAGAGCGCGTCCGCGGTGTCGTCGTCGACCGGTCCGTGCATCTTCTCGATCATGTCGACCGTCCCGTAGTACAGGCAGGCCGCGACCCAGGTCTGGAGCCGTGGGTCCATGGCCCGGTATTGGACGGGTTCATCGGGCGTGGAGACGACCTGCGCGTGCTGCCGGTTGACCGCCTTGCGAAAGACAGCCCGGTCCTGGCCGGTGCCCAGCATGGCCACGGCGAGGTAGGTGAATGTGGTGCGCGAGCGCTTGATCGGGTGCTTCAGCGCCGACCCACTTTCGACACGGCTGTTGAGGACGCCGTAGCCGACGCCGGGCCACGCCAGCTGCATGGTGAAGTTCGCCGGGCCGGCAAGGCGAGCGCCGATGATCGACATGTGCCGCGACATCTTGAAGCCCTCTGGCACCGGGACGTCCCGGGCGGTGCTCGCCGGCTCCGTTGCACTCATGGATGGGGCCTTCCTCATGTTCACGCGACCAGCATAGCGTTGTTGTCAGCATGTCAATAGCGCTGGGTCGGCTCGGCGTGCATCTATCGTGTCGGCCATGGATCACCAATGGACGCGCGCAGAACTCGAGGCTGCGTTTGAGCATTACCAAGAGCAGGTGCGGCAGGCGAGCGCGACCGGCGACTGGTCCCTGTTCGCCAATCTCTTCACGACCGACGCGACCTACGTCGAACACGCCTACGGAACGTTCCACGGGCGAGACGCAATCCGCGACTGGGCGATCGAGACGATGACAACACCCCCTGGGAGCTGGATGACCGGCTTCCCGCCGGCGTGGTCCGTGATCGACGAGGACCGCGGTCGGATCGTGTGCGACATCCGCAACTTGATGCCGGACCCCGGTGACGGCAGCGTCCACGAGGCGACCAACATCACGATCCTCGGCTACGCCGGGGACAACCTCTTCAACTACGAGGAGGACGTGTACAACCCGGCCAAGTTCGTGGCAATGCTGGAGGCGTGGGGCCGCGCGGCCGACCGCCACGACGCGCTACCGGAGGGGGCGGCCGCCTGGCTGGATGCCGCCATCCCCCGCTGGCGCACCAACTGACCTGACGCACGGTTCCCCGGTAACGCCGACGGGTAATACAGACGTGTGAGGCTGCGCACCGTTTCGTGTCAGGGCCCGGGCTGGCGACGCGTACGCCACGGCCGCGGCTTCCGCTACCTCGACGAAGGCGGCGAAGCCCTACCGCCCGAGCAGGTCGACCGCGTCAAAGCACTGGCCGTCCCACCAGCGTGGACCGAGGTGTGGATCTGCTCCGACGAGCGGGGCCATCTACAAGCCGTTGGGACCGATGCCGCCGGGCGACGCCAGTATCTCTACCACCCCGAATGGCGACGCAAGCGAGATGAGCAGAAGTTCGACCGCGTGATCGACCTCGGCCGTCGACTCCCCCGCGCGCGGGCAGCGCTCAAGCGGCAGTTGGCCAACGACCCGGAAGATCGGATCACCATCGTCGCGGCGGCAGTCCGCCTCGTAGACCTGGGATGCTTCCGCCTCGGCTCGGAGGTATCCGCTGAGGAGAACGGCAGCTACGGCCTGACCACCCTGCAAGTGCGTCACGTCCGGCGCGACGGTCGAACCCGGATCTTCCAGTTCGTCGGGAAGAGCGGCATCGACCACGAGATCGTCATCGCCGACCGGGCCGTCGTCGGCATCGTCGACACGCTCATCGAGCGCCGCCGCGCCGATGGCCGGCTATTGGCGACACGCGAGGGCCGGCGATGGCGTCCGATCGATGCCGGTGAGGTGAATGATCACATCCGTGAACTCTTCAAGCTCGACGTGACGGCGAAGGACTTTCGCACCTGGAAGGCGACCACGACGGTGGCCCGCCAACTCGCTGGCGTCGAGCGCGCGACGTCTAGTTCCGGCCGCGCCCGCCAAGTGCGCGATGCAATCGATCAGGCAGCCGAACTACTCGGCAACACTCCGTCGGTCGCGAAGTCGTCCTACGTTGATCCGCGGGTAATCGATCTGTTCGAGGATGGGCACACCATCGGCCCGGCACGCTCCGAGAAGGACGTGGACAAGGCCGTCGTGGCACTCCTCACCGCGTGACGTCGGACGACGCCACGCGCAAGTCGCACGTCAAGCGATCAGGCTCACGCCGCCGGGCCCGATCAGGAGTCCGGCCACGATGAGGGCGATCCCCCAGATGATTTGGCCGCGCACGATGCCGAAGATTCCGGCGATGACGAGTACGGCGGCGACGATCCACAGAAGTGTGTACATGACGACCCTGTACCCCTTTGGGCCTTCGGGCATGCAGGCGCCATTCGCAACGCATCCCTGCCCCATCGTCCGGGTATATGGCGGGGGCCCGCACCCGCAGGTCACGGACCGAAAGCAGACCACCATGGGAAACGTTGTCGACCTCATCATGAACGACCATCGCGAATTCGAGCGGCTCTTCGACCAGCTGCAAAACCAGCCGGACGAACGAGCGAACACGCTGCCCGTGATGATCTCGTTGCTGACCGCCCATAGCCGGGCCGAAGAGGCCGAGGTATACCCAGCGGCGACCGAGGCCGGCATCGACGAGGACGTCGAGCACAGCCAAAAAGAGCACCTCGAGGCCGACCAGCTCGCCGCAGACCTAGCGGCCACGCCGGTCGATGCACCGGAGTTCGAGGAGAAACTCACCAAGCTGGTCGACGCGGTCAAACACCACCTTGAGGAAGAGGAATCGACCGTCCTGCCGGGCATGCAGAACGGCCTGTCAGCCGCGCGGCTGGATGAGCTTGGCGAAGCATTCCTGGCCAGCCGTGAGGATCATCTCGGCAAGATGCCGGACGACATCACCAAGGTCGAACTGGAGCAGCAGGCGGAGAACGCCAACCTCAGCGGCGCGTCAGGCAAGTCCAAGGACGAACTGGCCCAAGACCTCAAGGCCGCAGCCGAACACTGACCCAAATTGCCAAGAACGTCCGCGATCAGGTGTTGGGCGTCCGGATTGCTGGCGGCGTAGGCGAACGTCAGCCACGAGCTGTCGTGCGAAGTACTTCGGATGGAGCCGATGGCCGTCGTCATCGGTCTGGTCCCCTCGAACCTCAGACCCAGCCTGGCCAACCCGTAGGACCATGGGTCTTCTCCATACCTACGCCCGCGACGCATCAGGGGTCAAGACCACGTCAGCGGATTTCGCGCAGTCGGCCGGGATCGTCCGAGACCCCGTCTTCCAGTGACCTCCGGAACAGGTCCACCCGAGATTTCGCTGGCCGACCCCGCTCCGTGTACTTCGCGCGGATCCTGCGGAGGTACTCCTTGACGGTGTCCTCGGAGATCCCCATGAGGCGGGCGATCTGCTTGTCGGCAAGTCCCATGCCGACCGCACGCAACACCTCGAGCTCGCGTTCGGACAGGGCCGGACTCAGCATCTCATCACGGGCGAGCGCGTCGACCATGTCGGCCGTCAGGACCGGGGCGCCGCCGTACACGGAGATAACCGCGTTCGCGACTGCATCCAACGCGGCCGACTTCAGTAGGACTCCCGATGCCCCGGCCGCAACCGCATCGGCGATCCATGCGGGCCGTCCGCCATCGGTGTAGACCAGCACCCGCGTCCCGGCGGCGACCAGCCGCGCGACGTTGTCGCAGGGCCTCGACCCGTCGGCAAGGCTCAACTCGAGGAGGACCACGTCGATGGCGGTCCCGCCGGCAAGCAGGGCGTCGACAGAGCTGGCGCTCGCGGCGTAGCTGATTCTCGGCGAGATCGAGGAGAGCTGAGTCAGGCCGGCCAACATGACCGGGCGATCATCGACGGCCGCGACAACAATTGGGGTCGAGGACTCCTGGCTCTGTTCCACCGGGGCGCCTTTCAGGATGGTCGTGCTCTTCACGCCCCCCGTTGCCTGAAACATAGTCCTTCCGGCTCCCGAGTGGCCGCGAGACGGGAGTCGATTTCGTCCCCCGTTTGAGGGACGATGCGTCGTCGAACCGCAGGCCAGCGGCCCAAAAGCTAGTGCGGCTCGGCAAGGACGGGCGTCAGAAACCGCTCCACCAGCCGCCGCTCGGCCTCGGGGCTGTCTTCCGGCTCGCGCAAGAAGCTCATCACGACGCGGAGCAACCAGCGGCCAAAGTCGGCGTCCGGTTCGCCACCGCTCGGCGACAGGAAGTTGCTTGCCAGAGCCGCGATGACTGGAGACTCGTGGAACACCTCGAGGAGATCAGTGGCCGCGCCGGTGTACCAAGGCTCGAGGTACGGACGCGCGCGCACCGCCGCCAGGGTGGCGACGACAGCCTCCACGGCATCGGGCCGATCGGCGCGCTCCGCAAGCTCGCGCGCGACCTGCTCGGTGACGTCCCGCGCCTCCCGGTGCACAAAGGCGCGCAGCAGTACCTGCTTGTTCTCGAAGTAGCGATACACCGTCGCGCGCGAGCAACCGGCCGCACGGGCGATGTCCTCCATGCCGGGCTGACCAATGCCCTGGTCTGCGAAGAGCTGGGCGGCCGCATCGAGAATTCGCTCACCACCGAGTTCAGATCGCTCTGTCGCCAGCCAGCTCATGCCTGTCCTCGGTCGACAACCGCCACCGGAACCGAGAGCGGGCGACGAACGTAGTTGCCCGGAGCCCACACGATGCGCTCGTGATCGACCTCGAACTCCGGAATCCGGGTGAGGAACTCGCGGAGCGCGACGCGACCGACCATCCGTGCAGCTGCGGCTCCCAGGCAGTGGTGGGCGCCATGCGAGAAGGTCAGGATGTGTCGTGGGTTTCGGGTCACGTCCAGCTCGTCGGCCGTCGGGCCGAAGGCCCGGTCGTCGCGGTTTGCCGCGCCGTACGCCATCAACACCTTGCGGCCGGCCGGAATCATGACGCCGTCGATCTCGACGTCGCGGGTGGTCGTTCGAGCCAGGCCCTGGACCGGCGACGTGAGGCGGAGTAACTCATCGACGGCCGCCGGGAGATCCTGCAGCGCGAGTGCCCGCTGGTCCGGCCGTTGCTCCAGCAATGGGATGCTCCCGCCGAGCAGCCCGGTCGTCGTGTCATTGCCCCCGGCGACCATCGTGAAGGTGAAGGCGAGAATGCGCAGAATCCCGTCTCCGTCGTCGCCCTGACCGGCCGCGACCAAGTGCGAGACCGTGTCGTCCTCCGGGTGAAGGCGACGCCACTCGATCAGCTCGGCGAAGTAGCCCATCAACTCGGCGACAGCGTCGGCCGGGGCCGCCGACGGGTCCTGAGCATTGGCCGCGACGATGGCATCGGTCCAGCCGTCGAACCGGCCCCAATCTTCCCGCGGGACGCCGAGGTAGTGAGCGACGACCATGCTTGGCAGCGGCTTGAACAGCTCGCGCACGATGTCGCCGCCGCCGTCCGCGCGCAGTCGTTCGAGCCGTTCGATGACGAACTCTGCGACCACTGGCTCGATGGATTCGACCTGGCGCGGGGTGAAGCCGCGACTGACCAGCTTGCGGAAGTCTGTGTGCACCGGCGGGTCGGTCATGACCATCGGCGGGTTGTCGACGAGGCCGATGCGCTCCAGCTCCCCGTACTCAGTGGTGAGCCCGTCGGCCGAGGAGAACGTCTCGTGATCGCGCACTGCGTCGTACACGTGCCCGTGCCGAGTCAGGACCCAGTAGTCGCCGTCCTCGACATGATGGACGGGGTCATGGTCGCGCAGCGCGCGGTACATCGGCCAGGGATCCGACCACGAGGCTCCGGACCGCGGCGCGAACACGGCGGGCATCGCCGAGGTGTGAGACACATTTGCTGACATGTCTCATACTAGGTACAGATATCGACACATTGTCAACACGGCCCAGCTTCGACTTCAGCCGACAGCGAGCTTCGCCGCGACGAAGATCATCGTGGCGGCGATGCCCAGCTCGAGCACCTGCCACGCTCGCGGTCGGGCGAGAAGCGGCGCGAGCCGACGGGCGCCGAATCCCAGTCCGATGAACCAGGCGATGCTGGCGAGCCCGGCGCCGGCAGCGAACCACCACCGGCCGCCCGCGACATGGTCATGCGTGGCGGCGATGGAGCCGAGCAGCAGGACGGTGTCGAGGTAGACGTGCGGATTGAGCCACGTCAGGGCGACAGCCCGGCCCACGATCTGTCGGCGCGACTCGGCACCCGAAACGTCGCCGGATGCGGACAGCGTTTCGGTTGCGAATGCGCGGCGCAGGGCACCGACCGCGTACCAAAGGAGGAACACAACTCCGAACCAGCGAACGACGTCGAGCAGCATGGGCGCCCGATCGACGACGGCGCCGACGCCGCCCACGCCGGCGAGGATGAGCGCCAGGTCCGAGATGGCGCACACCGCCACGACGGCAGGTACGTGCGCGCGCAGGATGCCTTGGCGCAGGACGTAGGCATTCTGCGCGCCAATGGCCACGATGAGCGAGAGTCCGGTGAGGAACCCGGCTGAGGCGGAGTCGAACACGCGGGCGTCAGCTCTCGACGGCCGGCGGGCGCTCGGTGAGGTCGACGGCGCGCAGCTGCCACGTCCGGTCGCGAGTGATGGCCGGCATAACCCCCGTCGCCGACACGGATTGGTGACCATCGCGTCGCCCGGCGACAGCCAGGAGCTCGTAGGCCATCGCTCCGAGGTCGTGCAGATTCTGGTGCCGATGCCCACGTTGGCCGAGGTCGACTTGCGCGACGGCATCGACACCAGCCCGATCGGCGGTGTCGATGAGCGTGGCGATCTCGATGCCATAGCCGACGGGGATGGACAGTCGCTCGATGTGGGCCCGGCGCACGGCCCACTCCCCCGCCAGCGGCTGGACGACCGCGGACAGTTCGGGCCGGTTGAGGGCAAGCCACGGCCGGGCAACCAGTTCGGTCACTCGCCCACCCTCGGTAGCGACGCCCTCACCGAAGTCCAGCTGGCGGTCGTAGAAGCCCTTGACCAGCAGCGTCGTTTCGGATGCCAACAGTGGACCGACCAAGCCGGTCACGAAGTGTGGCCCCCAGTCGGTTAGGTCGGCGTCGATGAACACCAGCAGGTCGGCCGTGGTGGCGAAGAGCGATTTCCAGAGTGCCTCGCCCTTCCCGGCGCGCACGCCGAGATCCGGGCGGACATCGGCCACCGAATGCACGACCGCGCCGGCGTCAGCTGCCACCTTTGCGGTGTCGTCGCTCGAGAGTGAGTCCATGACCACCAGCTCGTCCACGAGGGGGGCGTCCTCCACCAGGTCTCGCCGGATCTGGGTCACGACATCGGCGATTGTCGGTTCCTCGTCGCGCGCGGGGATGACGACGGCGACGCGGTGCACGCCCTTGGCGGCCACGACGTCGGCCACCGGCCAGTCCTGCCAGCTCGACGTGTGCGTGGCGAACCAGGCCCGCGCCCGCGGGTCGAGGTCGCTACTGCTGGGGCTCATGGCGGATGGCGTCCGGGAGCAGGTAGTCGCGGGGGATGTCGCGCAGACCGGCGAGAACCTCGACTGTGACAACGGCGTCACGCGCGGCGGCGACGTCGTGCACGCGCACGATGTTGCCGGGGGTGCCGGCGAAGAAGGCGATCGCAGCGGCGGTGGCCGCGTCGCGCCCGCGCGGGCTGCGGCCGGTGATGGCGCCGAGGAAGTCCTTCCGCGACAGCGCCAGGAGGACCGGCCGGCCGAGTTCGCGCACGCCGTCGATGGCCCGCAGCAGTTCGACCGTCTGGTGTGGGGTCTTGGTGAAGTCGGGACCCGGATCGAGGATCACCGACTCGCGCGGCAGTCCGAGCCCGATCACCTGGTCAAGGCGCTCGGCCAGGAATCGGCGCACCTCGCCGGCGACGTCGGCATACAGTTCCGGATCCTGCCGCCGCACCTTCGGTTTCGCCGCCGTGTGCATGATCACCAGTGCCGCATCGTGCCGAATCACCGACGGGACGATTTCGGGGTGGAGCAGTCCGCTGACGTCGTTGATGATCGCCGCGCCAGCGTTGAGCACAGCCTCGACGACGAGCGGCTTGTACGTGTCCACGCTCACCAGGACGTCTGGGTGCTCCGCGGCCATCCACTTCACCAACGGGACGACGAGGTCGGCTTCGACCCCGGCGTCGACCTCGGGCCGATTGGTGATTGCCGACTGGCCGCCAATGTCGATGATGTCGGCGCCAGCGGCGATCAGCTCATCACAGCGCGCACGCTGGGCGTCGAGGTCGGTGGCCCGTCCGTCGGAGAACGAGTCGGGGCTGGCGTTGACGACGCCCATGACGAGGGTGCCCTCGACCGCGAGCGACGAGCCCTTGACCCGCAGCACCGGAGAACGCGACTCGCCCTGGTGCCTCGCCGGAAAAGCCGATGTCACGCGACCATCAGACCATGGCCCAGCGGTCCGTCGTCAGGTGCCCGACCAGCGCGGTTCGCGCTTCTCGGCAAACGCGATCGGGCCTTCGAGCGCGTCGTTGCTGGTGAACACAACGCCCAGAGCCTCGTTGTTGGCGTCCCACGGGTCCTCATTGGACCAGTCGGCGTCCCAGTCGGACGCCCCCGACCATGTGCGATGAACCATCTTCTTGGAGATCTGCACGGCCAGCGGAGCGTTGGCGGCGATCAGGTTTGCAAGTTCCAGCGCCGTGTCCAGTTCGTTGCCCGCGGGCACGACCCGGTTGATCAGGCCCCATTCGGCAGCGGTCTCGGCGTCGATCCCTTCGCCGGTGAGGACTAGTTCGAGGGCACGCTTCATCGGGATCTGGCGCTGCAGCCGGATGACCCCACCCGCGGCGGCGTAGAGACCGCGCTTCACCTCTGGCAAACCGAACTTCGCGGTGTCGGCCGCCACGACCAAGTCGCACGCCAGCGCGATCTCGGTGCCCCCGCCCATCGCGAAGCCGTTCACCGCCGCGATGACCGGCTTGTCGACCCAATGCTGGATGAGCCCGGCAAAGCCCCACTCCGCGTGCCCCTCGGCATGGATCGACCTGCCCTGTGCGAGCTCCTTGAGGTCGGCGCCGGCGCAGAAGGCGCGGCCGGTACCGGTGACCACGATCGCCCGGACATCTGGCTCTGCCGCGGCGGACTCCAGGTACTCGCCCACCGCCGTGGACAGCGCCGCGTTGACCGCGTTCATTGCGTCTGGGCGGTTGAGCGTGATGATCGCGACCCGATCGCGGACCTCGTAGAGTGCCGCTGCGTTCATGTCATCGGACATCAGCGCTGCCCCCACTCGGGACGACGCTGCCCGCGCCTCGCTCAATCGCCGCACTGATGTCGATGATCCGTGCAGCCACAATCTTCGGCTTCTCGATTTCGCGACCGACGTACTTGGCGATGAAACGGCGGAGCTCACCGTCGACGTTCGCCGCGTACTGCGTGACAGTGGCGCGCAGGCCCTGAGCCTTCAGCGCAACGGTGATGTCTTCCTTCGTCGGCGGATCGATGTCGATGACAATCGCGAGGTCATCGCGGGCCCGAGCGGACAAGCGAAGTGGGACCTCGACGTCGGCGTCAAAGCGGTGAACGTCCACGCCGAGATCGAGCTTGAACTGAAGCGTCACAGGCAGCCTCACCTCGACCTGTACCGGATCGAGGGACGTCCGCCGTCCGCTCGCCGTACCGATGTGGCCGACTGCCGTCACCTTGGCGACCCGGCCGGGCCCCACACCGAGCGGGCCGAATTCGATCTGCTGGCCAGCCATCGCGTTGACGCCGGCAAGCACCCGTTCCTCGGTCACGGCGGCCTCGAAGAAACGCGCCCCCCACTCGCCATAACCGATCAGGTCGTCACCCACGCCCCGCACGCTATCGGCTCCAAGCCCCCTAATGTGGCCACATGAGCGAGGCAGACCGGCTGCAGCAGTACATCGACCTGTGGCGCGTGATGGTCGCCGAGAACGTCGCCTTACTCCGCGAACTGGACGCCGACGACTGGGCCAAGCCGACCGACCTGCCCGGCTGGAACGTTCGGTACATCGCGGCGCATCTGGCCCACCTCGAATCGGAGCTCGCCGGCAACCCGCAGAAGTCGGTCGACGTTCCCGAAGCGCCGCACATCAAGGGCCCGATGAACGTGTTCACCGAATCTGGGCCGCTGGCGCGCGCTGCTTGGACCACCGACGCGGTCATCGAAGAAATCGAATCGTCGGCCGCCAAGCGGGACGACCACCTGCGCGCGATGATGCCGCTGGATCCGACCGCGCCGGGCGACGGCTTTGCCGCGCTGGCCGGCTGGAATTGGTCGACGTTGCTGTCGAACCGCGCCGTCGACCAGTGGATGCACCAGCAGGACATCCGTCGTGCCGTGGGTAAGCCTGGCGGCCTCGCGGGGCCGGGCGGCGGACATGCGCTGGCGGTCTTCTCCCGCGGCCTGACCTTTGTCGTTGGGAAGCGGGTCGCCCCACCGCCGGGAACCACGGTCGTCCTCGACATCACCGGCGAGCACCCGGCCACTCTCGCCGCAATGGTGGGCGACGACGGACGTGCGGCGCGACCTGACACGATCCCAGCTGACCCGACAGCGCGCATCGGCATGGACTTCGAGACGTTTATCGTGCTGTCCGGCGGTCGCCGGACGCCTGAGCAGGTGACCACCGCCATCAGTGGCGACACCGAGCTCGCCAACGACGTCTTGGCGAATCTCGCCGTCACCGCATGACCGGTCAGGCCGAAAGTGTCTCCTGCGGGTCGTACCCTGCATGAGTCAGCCGGGCGTCGAAGTCAATCGAGTTCACAATGCGAGCCACGGAATCAGCCTGCATGGCATCGTCGCACTCGGTGATCACAAAGAAGTCTGGTCCGCTCTGAGCGGCCTCGACTCCCATGTCCTGGACACCGCGCAACAGACCAACGATCAGCTCCTGTGCGCGACTATCCGAGACTTCAAAGACTTGAACAAGTCGATGCGTCATCGTCTACTCCTCGTGGAGTCAGATACCCGGCCGGCCGACTGTATGACCTATGGGCTTGATGAAAAAATATTGCACATCTTAGCCCGCATTGACTACCCCCGAAGTAGTTCTTATTTACTACGGCGGGACCCGTGAGCGCCCTTTCCCTCGACGAGCCGCGCGGACGCTGGGTGGTCGCCGCGACCATCGCGGCCTCCGGTATGGCGCTCCTCGATATGACGATCGTCAACATCGCGCTCCCGGCGATCGATCGGGACCTCGACGCGGGCACGGCCGGGCTCACGTGGACGGTCAATGCCTATACGCTCACGCTGTCTGCGCTGATCCTTCTAGGCGGATCGCTCGGAGACCGGCTCGGGCGTCGACGGGTCTTCGTGGCCGGCGTGATCTGGTTCGCGCTGGCCAGCCTGCTGTGTGGCATCGCCCCCAACATCGGCCTGCTGGTGGCGGCTCGGGGCCTCCAGGGCATCGGCGGTGCCCTCCTCACACCGGGCAGCCTCGCCATCTTGCAGGCGTCCTTCCGGCCGGAGGACCGCAGCCGCGCGATCGGGATCTGGTCCGGCTTCGGTGCTACCGCCGCCGTCATCGGACCGCTCCTGGGCGGCTGGCTGCTCGACATCGCGAGCTGGCGGTGGATCTTCCTGGTCAACCTGCCGGTCGCCGGACTCGTGCTGTTCCTCGCCCGACACATCCCCGAGACGAAGGATGCCGATGCGCCGCAGCGATCTGACGTCGTCGGTGTCCTCTGTGCCGTGGTTGGACTCGGTGGCCTGACCTACGGGCTGACCGTAGGATCCCTCCCGCTGACGCTGGTCGGCATCGTGGGCCTGATCGCGTTCGTCGTGCACGAGGGCCGGACCACGATGCCGATGATGCCGCTGGACGTCTTCCGCTCGCGCGCGTTCAGCGCGACGAACCTCGTCACCTTCCTGGTGTACGCCGCGCTCAGCGGAATGGTCCTGTGGCTGGTGATCGCGCTTCAAGTCGTCGCCCACCAGTCCCCGATGCGGGCCGGCTTCGCGCTGCTCCCGTTGACGGTGTGCATGCTGCTGCTGTCGCCGCTGGCGGGCTCGGTGTCAGAGCGCATCGGCCCGACCGTCCCGATGACCGTCGGACCATTGATCATGGCGGCCAGCGTCGTGGCCCTCACGCGCGTCGACAGCCAGATCTCCTACCTGGTTGATGTCATCGTGCCGACCGTCGTTTTTGGCATCGGACTGGCCTTCATGGTGACGCCGCTGACTGCGACCGCCTTGGCCGCCGTGCCCGACCACCGCGCCGGGATCGCAAGCGGCGTGAACAATGCGGTCGCTCGCATCGGTGGCCTGCTCGCGATCGCCGTCCTTCCGCTCGTCACCGCCCTGGGTCCGGATGGCTTCGACGATGCGGCGGCGCTGCGACCGGCGTTCGTCATGACGATGTGGATCTGCGCCGGGCTGCTGGCCGCCGGCGGGCTGCTCGCTGCGGCGCTGGTCCGGCGGCCCCACGACGTTCGCTAGTCGCCAGCCGCTGGTTCAGGCGCGAGCGGACTTCGCGACTGACGGCACGTCAGAAACGCCGGGGATGCTCACGGCGCCGCGGCGCAAGGCGGCCTTCTCACCGCGGGCAGCCGCCTTGTAGAACTCGGCGCTGCGGCCGCGGAGCACGGGAGTGCGCGCGAGCAGCGGGACTCGGCTGTGGCCCGTCCGGATCGCCGTGCTCAGCGTCCGCCAGGCGAGTTCGTCCTTCCGGCCCCACTGCAGGTCGTAGGCCGCGCGCACCTTCGGCGGGAGGCTGCCTTGGATCAGCGTCCGCAGCACCGGAGAGCTGAAGTCACCTAGCAGTAGGTGATAGCCGGACGTCCCGGCAATGTGCCGGCCGACGATGTACGCCTCGTCGACCAGGAACGGCTGGTCGGACGCGAGCCACCCGTCGAATGTCTGCCGGAACTCGGCGTACGAACCGGGCGCGGCTTCGCTTGGCATGCCGAACAGCTCGGCCCATCGGATGAACCCTTCGAAGAGCTCCTCGCGCTCGTGGTCGCGCAGGCGGCGTACCAGCGCGTCGTACATGTACTCGACGGAATCGAGCGTGAACGCAGCCGTCCACCACATCAGACCCGGATCGGCCGCCGAGTAAGGAGCACCGAGAGGATGGGCGTCACCGCCGTGCACGTCCATCGTGCCGCGTACTTGAGCGTGCCGCTTGGCGGCGAACTGGAGCGCCCGGTCGGCTTCCGCCTTCGAGCCCAGGAAGACTGCCTCGAACAGCCGCGCGGTCAGGCCAAGCCGGGTGTAGGGCGTTTCCCGGTGCTCGGTGTGCTGAGCGGTGCCCACGAAGAGCCGCGGGTGGAGCGCCCCCATGACGAGTGCACGCTGTCCGTAGGTCAGGGCAACGGCGCGCTGCCGTAAGGCGCGGACCACCATCGAATCAGTCGCGAAGTAGCCAGCCATGGGTGCCCTCCTGGCAACGTCCTGCTCGAAGTCTGACAGGACACCCTCACGAGCGTTGCGAAGGCGCAGTTGATTTTGCGATGGCAATGGCCACCGCCGGAAACACCAGGACCGACAGCAATCCGGCGCACACCAACGAGGTCGCGGTGATCTCCGACAGCCGACCGGTGAGCAGCCCGATCTGGGTTGCGGTGACGATGAACGGCAGGCTGGTGGCCAACAACAAGCCGGTGGCCGCCGTCGCCGATGATCCGAGGCGCCGTCGGAAGAGCAGCGACGGTAGCCCACGCGCCGCCAGGAGGGCCAGGGCGAACACCGGAACGCGAAGCAGATCCTCCGGTGACTCGATCAGCCCGGTGACGTCGAGCCGCATGCCACTGGTTACGAAGAACACCGGAACCAGAAAGCCGTAACCCAATGACTCGAGTTTGAGCCGGAAGTGTGGGTGGGAGGTCGAATCCCGGTCGACGGCCGCCACCGCCGCGCCTGCGAGAAACGCACCCAAGATGCTCTCCAGACCTACGCGCTCAGCCAGGACGACGAACGCCACCATCAGGGCCACCGCCAAGCGAACCCGGATCGCCGCCGTTCCGTCCTGCAGCGAGACGACGACGCTCGCGAGCTGCATGTTCCGCGCTGACGCCATAGCGGCAACAATCACCGCACCAATCAGGATGGCGAAGAGCGCCAACAGCGACAGCTTCGCAGCCGCACTGCCGCCGTCCATCGAGAACAGGATCGACAGCAGCACCACGGCGGCGAAATCGGCGAGCGACGCCGCGGCGATCGTCACGCTGGCCAGCTGAGTGCCGAGCAAGTCGGCGTCCTTCAGCACCGCCACGACCAGGCCGAGCGAGGTCGCCGACAGCGTCACGGCGAGTAGCACGGGATGGTCGATCCAGCCGACCGGCCGAAGGGCCAAGCCCAAGGCGTAGCCCACGGCCAGCGAACAGCCGTAGCCGCAGAGGATGACCCACAGAAGGCCGCCCCGCCAGGCGCGGACATCGACCTCCAGCCCGGCCAGGAACAGCAGCATCGCCAAGCCGAGGAGCGCAACCACCTGCACGGCCAAATCGGGTTCCAGCCAACCCAATCCGTGTGGGCCGACGACGATTCCCAGACCGATTTCGAGCACGACCGCCGGCACCCACCCCCGCGGCAACCCCGCCGCGAACAGCGGTGCAGCTACCGCAATCACCAGGATCCCGAGCAGGTTGAGGAACTCGACGTCAGGCATCGGCATACCTCAGAGCAACGCTGCGTCCTGCTCAACCACGAGCAGCGCGGGACCGGAGGTTGCGAACAGCCGACTGAAGGCATCGTCGAGCTCGTCGGTGCGCTCGACGCGGATCCCGGTCGCCCCACACAGCTCGGCGTAGGCAGCCCAGTCCGGGTTCTTCAGCGACGTGTGCCACACCGGGAAGTGCCCGGCGACCTGTTCCTTCTCGATCTTGCCAAGCGCATTGTTGTTCAGCAGGACGTGCTTGATGCCGATGCCGTACTTCGCCGCGGTGGTCAGCTCCATCGCGTATTGGCCGAAGCCACCATCGCCGGTCACTGCCACGACCGGGCGCGACGGGTCCGCCGCCCATGCGCCGATGGCCGCCGGATACCCAAACCCGATCGACCCGAGGTAGCCCGACATCAGCACCGGCTGCCCGGCCGACTCCAGATAGCGGCCAAGCGAATAGGCATGGTTCCCGACGTCGACAGTGATCACGGCATCCGCCGGCAGATGCGACCCGAGCGCGGCGAAGACAGCCGCCGCCGGCACGCCGAGACCTCGATCGTCGCGAGCCCGGCGGCGCTTCTCGGATCGCCACAGTTCCCACCGGGCGGCGATGTCCGACCGCTGATCCCGGGGCCGTGATTCTGGCGTGGCCGCGTCGAGCGCCGCCAACCCGGAGACCGCATCAGCGAGGATTGGGACGGCCACCGCGTGGAACCGACCGAGCGAGGCGACCCGGTCATCGATCTGCACGATCGGTTTGTACGCCGCGATGCCGGTGTGGTTTGAGAACGAGGCACCGACGACGATCAACAAGTCCGACTCGTTCATCAGCCAACTCGCCACCGGCGTCCCGCTGCGCCCCAGCACGCCGGCACCCAGCGGGTGGCTGTCCGGCACGATCCCCTTGCCCCGGAAGGTGGTCAGGACCGGCGCTCCGAGCCGCTCGGCAAACGCCACCAACTCGCGCTGGGCCCCTCGCGCACCCTGACCGGCGACAAGCACCGGGCGCTCTGCGTTCCGCACAAGCTCGGCTGCGCGTTCAACATCAGCGGCGGCAGGGATGAGCGATCCGGTTCCGAATCTGCCAGCCGGTGCCGCCGGAGCTGCATCGGACGGCAGCTCCTGGACCTCGTCGGGTAGAACGAGGTGGGCGACACCACGTCCGTCGATCGCATGCTTGACGGCCAAGGCGGCCAGTTCAGCATGATCCGACCCGGCCTCGACGGTTGCCGTCGAGACGGCCACGTCACGAAAGACCGCGGATAGGTCGAGGTCCTGGAACGCGCCTCGTCCGCGCACGGCCGATGGCACCTGGCCGGAAATGGCGATCGCCGGCGCTCCGTCCAGCCGTGCGTCGTACAGGCCGGTGAGCAGGTTCGTCGATCCCGGGCCGGCAATGGCGAAGCAGGCCGCCGGTCGGCCCGTGAGTTTGCCGTAGGCACTGGCCGCGAAAGCCGCCGCTCCCTCGTGCCGGATGCCGACGAACCGGATCTCGCCTCGATCCTCTGCGCGACGCAGCGCATCCGCGAAGCCCAGGTTCGAGTGGCCGACCATGCCAAACACGGTGTCGACACCATGGGCGACCAACGTCTCGACGAGTACATCCGAAACGGTGCGCACTTGAGCCGGCTGCGCGGGCAGGCGCACATAGATGCCGTCGGCTCGTTCCTCAACGTCGTACGCGACGACGCTGTCGTCGAATCCCGCAGGCGGTCGCCCGGTGACGGGGTCGTAGTCGTAGCCGTGCCACGGGCAGCGCAGCCACCCGTTCTCGATCGATCCTTCCCCGACCGGCCCACCCTGGTGCGGGCATCGGTTCTCGAGCGCGCCCAAGCGTCCGGCGCATCGGGTGAGAGCGACCGACCGGCCGTCGACCACCGACGTCGTGACACGGCCCTCGTCCGGGATGTCCGAGGACGCAACGCGGCACCACACGTTCTCCATGCGAACAGGCTGACGAGTTTGGCGCGATTGGGGAAGCGACATCGTCGTCCCGTCCCCAGTTCGTAAGTATTTGCGACGCCCTTTTGACTGAAATCTCACCTACCGTCAGGGGCATGTCGGATCTCGTTGCGACCCGCAGATCTCTGCACGCTCTCGCAGAACTGGTTCTTGCCGGACCGCAACATGCCCTCACCGGCCGAATCGTCCTCACCGTGAAGCCCGAGGGCTTCGGGACAATTCTTGAGCCGGAGCTGACCGTCAGCGGAACCGAGCTCGTGACCAGCGACGGCCGGCGCATCCCGCTCGACGGCCGCACAGTCGCCGCGGTGGCGCAGGACGCCGACGTCGTCCCCCATTCCTTGGGCGACGTCTACTCCGAAGGGCCCGGGCTCGATGACGACCACCTCCTGACGATCGATGCGAACGCGGCCGCCGAAATCTGCGACGCCTTGAGCCGCGGCGATGCGGCCCTGGCCGCCTTTGCGCCTGACACGACCCGATCGCTCTGGCCCGAGCACTTCGACGTGGGCATCAGCCGGAACGAAGCCAACTACGGCGTCTCTCCCGGCGACGGCTTCCTTGAGGTGCCCTACGCCTACGTCGGGCCGTGGTCCCGCGACGGCCTCAGCGGCCCATTCTGGAACGCGCCGTTCGGTGCCGCGCGGCCGATATCCGAGATCGACGATCTGGTCGCCTACTTCGCCGAGGGTGAGGCACTCGCCAGCCGTCGGTGAGCGTCACGGCCATCCCGGTCACACGGCGTCGAACCAGTCCTTGAAGCCGCTCGGATCGTGCCGCCCCAAGACGCCGTGCTCGAACAGGCCCCATCCCTCGGACCCCTCCGGGACCCCTGCTCCGGGTCCGTGGACTGTTGCCCGGCCCACGTGGTCGAGCACGCCGAACGGCACCCGTCCGGCGACCTGCGGATCGTTGAGGTCGTAGGTGCGACGCTCCGCGAATCCGGGCCCGTTCCAGACGCCGTGCGCCCAGTCGGAGTCGCCGCCGTAACCGCCGCCGACGTGAATGGGGACGCCGAGTTTCGAACTCACCTCGAACGTGAGGCCGTCGCCGGCCGGAGTCGTGCACTGGATCGTCGCGCCCGTCGGAATCCGGGTGCCGGCCGTGTAGTGGACCTGGACCCGCGGCCAACCGAGCTGCTCGACCCGCCCGTCCTTCCACACCCGCGTGCAGTCGTTCAGGATGCGATATCCGTCCGGTGCCTCCTGGATGATCAGGCACACGCAGAACTCGTCGAACCCGATCGGCACGTAGAGCCACCACATTCCTTCGAAGGGCGGGTCCGCGGGCTTCCCGGCGGGGAGCGCCTCACCCTGGGGACGGATGCCCCACGACCGGTCGCGAGAACCGGTCCACACGTCCGGTGTGACCGGGATGACTTCGCCGTCGATCTTGATCGATCCTTCCCAGCTGCCGACCTGGGCGAACCGTTGCGCGTCCAGCGTCGTGCCCGAGCCTTGGCGCATGACATGGGAAAGCTCCTGGATGACCGGGTAGAGCCCGTGCCAGGTGAGGTCGACCGCAATGCCCTCCGTCTCCTCCAGCACGACCCGAAGCTCGGCCAGCGGCTCGACGACTTCGATCCGGTAGTTCCCCACCTGGTGCTCCATCCGATCGGCGGCACGAGGGTCGGCGGCATCGGAGACATGCACCGCGGTCTGGGTGTCGCCACGCCGGACAAGAACGAAGGCATCCTTGGTTCCGAGGTTGGGATAGAAGCCCATGCCGGTGATCAGGAAGATGTCACCGGTGCGATCGTGGCAGTTCAGGTACGAGCGGTCGTAGAAGTGGCGGTCGCTGCTGCCGGGCCACGCCACGGGCCGAGGCAGCTGGTGAATGGGGTACTCGTCGAGCGGGCCCAGCCCGACGTACTCGCCGTGGAGGCCCTGCTCACCTGCGGGTCCAGCCATGTCAGGCACCAACCTCAGCCAGAAGTTCTTCGATCAACGGGCGACAGTGGAAGAGGCCCTCGATGTCGTCAGGCTGCCCAATTTCGCCGAAGTGGATCTGACGCAATCCGGTGCGCATGAACACGATGCACCAGATCACCCCGTTGTAGAGGTGGTACCACGTCAGATCCCCGAGGGTCGCCCTACTCAAGCGTTCGTACGTCTCGCGCACGTCGCCCTCGGCCAGGAAGTCCGGCATGCCGTCCAGCTCCATGACCTCGGCGATGGTCTGGAAGACGCGGTGGGCGAAGATCAGCCACGAAACGTCCAGTTCGCGCGGGCCGAGCGTCGCCATCTCCCAGTCCAGAACCGCAACCGGCTCGAAGTCGCGATACATCGTGTTGCCGATGCGGGCATCGCCCCACGTCACGACATTCTCCGACGCGTTCGGGCGATTGGCCTCCAGCCAGTTCAGCGCCCGGTCGACCAGCTGGGATCGTCCCAAGTCGGCGGCGGCCCACTCGTACCAGGCGCGGGTCGCCGCCAGGTTGCGAGCCAGCATGGTGTCGCCGGGATGGCTTGGGGCCAGGAAGCCCAGGGTTCGCTCGGGCTCAGCGATGGCATGGAGACGAGCGAGCACGTCCACCGTGGCGTCTTGCAGCTGCCGCCCGCGCTCGGCAGGTGCGTCGAAGAGCCAGTTGTCGCCGAACGTGTACGGCATCACGTCCGGAGGGACAATGCCCTCAATTCGGTCCATCAGGAAGAACGGTGACCCGATGACGTCGCCGGTCGGCTCCAGCCAGCGAACGGCGGGGACCGGGATGTCCGTGAGCTCACCAACCAGTCGAATCACCTCGTACTGATCGGCCAATGCGTACTTGGGGAAGACCGGAATGTCCTCGGCCGCCGGCGCGACGCGGGCGACGTACTCGCCTTTTCGCTGCTCGCCGTCCTCGGTCCACTCGACGTCGAGGACGACAGTCTCGCTCGACATCCCATTTGCCTCGATGCCAGCGTGGAAGGTCACCTGCGGCCCAGCACCCGGCGGCAGTTGCGTCGCCAGCCATTCCTCCATCCGCTGTTGCAGGGAACCCACGTCTCGCGTGGATCGCTGCATCGTGAAGTCACTGGGTAGTGGTTCCTGGGTCACAAATTCTCCTTCTTGTTGCCGCCGTCAGCGAGGAACCGCTCGGCGTACCTAGCGAAGCGTTGCCGGAGTTCCTCCGGATCGTGGCCGACCTGCTCGGGTCGGTAGGCGACGCGGCCCAGGTGGCCGCGCTCGTGGCTCGTGAGGTAGTCGGCGACGCCGGCGCGAGCGTCGTCGGTGAACTCCTCGCCGGCCAGTGCCAGGATCTCCGCGACCGTCCCGACCTGGTCGGCCAGGAAGTCCTCGAAGCGGACGTCGATCGACGCAGTTTGGGTGAGTTCGTCTCGGTCGCGCAGCAGGTCGTCGAGCATGCTCGCGAGTCGATCAGCCCAGACGGCACCAACCCGCTGCGGAGCCGCAGGGTAACGGAACATCCGGTCGGCGTACGCGATCATTGTGGCCATCGACGTCGCGATATGAACGGGATCCCGGTGGGTGACGACGATGGTCGCGCCGGGCAGGACGCGGTCGAGAACCGGCAGCTGCTCGAGGTGCTGCGGGGACTTCAGCAGCCAGCGCCGGCCGTCACCTTGGTGCTGCATCGCCTGGAGCTGCAGGCGCAGGTACGCGTAGTGAGGCTCCTGGTCGTGCGAGCGGTAGTAGTCACGCCAGGCCGGGAGGTCCCCCATCGTCTCGAAGTACATCGTCGAGAAGTCATTCGCCAGGAGCGCGATCTCCTCGTGGATGTGGTCCGGTGTGTCGATCTCGTGCATCAGCACCAGGTGTGGCACAGCAGCGTGCATGACGGTCATGCCCATTTCACAGCGCTGCCACCGCGGATCCGGCACGACACCCCGTTCGGCGGGAATGGTGAACGGTTCGAGGCTCTCCCAGTACGGCAGCACCCGGAACCGACCGGTCGCGGCGAGCAGATGCTGCAGGTGAGTGGTGCCCGAACGCGGAAGCCCTGCGATGACCACCGGGGGAATGAGGTCCACGTCGTGGATCTCCGGATGGCGCCGGAGCAGGTCCGTCAGCAGCAGCCGGTTCTTCAGCAGTTGCACCATCTGGAAGAAGAGATTGACCTGGCCGGTCGGCGTGAGCCCGGGTAGGTCGCGGTAGCACCCGAGCAGCAGGTCGAGTCGCTCGAGGTAGTCGCGCGGACCGAAGTCGTCGAGCCCGAGGTCGGCCGAGGCTTGGCGATGGATCGCCTCGCTGTCGAGCGGACACTGGTCCACGACCGAAGCGATCATCCCAAGCATCTCCTGGGCCTCCGCCGAGAAGTTCGGCTCGGCGAGGTCGCTCAACTCGACCACGTCAGCCACGGAGCTCGACGATGAATTCGACACGGTGACCTCCTCAACGGTCTCGACCATACGTTACGGTGAGTATCGGAATAGGGGAAGAGCCAATGACCGTCGAACCTCGAAGCTCCGGACGACCGCGGGACCCACGCATCGAGTCCGCCGCACTCGAGGCCGCGCGGGCCGTGCTGCTGGAGGACGGCTGGGCCGGGCTGAGCATGGCCGGCGTCGCGGCGCGAGCGGGCACCACCAAGCCGGCTCTGTATCGCCGCTGGCCCTCACTCCCCCAGCTCGTCTACGAAGCGGCGTTCCCGGACGAGCTCGCTCTCGAGTTCCACGTCGATTCGGATGACTTCCACACCGACCTCGCCGGCATCGTCCGAGGGATCCGGGACTTGTTCACCAGTCCGGTCGTCGCGGCCGCCCTCCCGGGGCTGCTTGCTGAGTTCTCCGTGCAGCCCGAGCTGCACGCGTCCTTGCTGGCCCGCTTCTCAGACGGCTTCGCCATGCTCAACGAACGGCTGAATCGCGCGGCTGTTCGCGGCGAGACGCGTGCGGATGTGAGCGCTGAGGACCTCGTGCGGGTGGCCATCGGGGCCATCCTGGTCGGCGTCCTGCTGGGGCCCGAAGGCCTCGACGACGCATGGGCCGAATGGCTTACGGAGACACTCTGGAAGGGAATCTCAGCATGACGGAACCGACCCCCGACCCCCGATGGCAGTCGACGGCTGCGTGGCACGACCTCACCTCGGGCCTCGCCGAGCTTGAGTCCGCCTTCCTGGCCGGCGACAAAGCCGTCCCCGACGAGGCCGGAGTGGCAGCGGGCTACAAGATGCTGGCCACCATCCTTGGCGTCGGCTTCGACACCTACCTGTTCCCGGACACCGCGCGTCCGGGATTCGTGGAGACGGTGACTCCCCGGCGTCGCGACCGCCGCTGGGGTGGTGACAACACCGACGCGTGGTACTTCACGGCGACGCTCGACCCCGCCCGCACGTACCGCGTATGGGGCCAGCGCAACGACAGCGTCTACCTCTCCCTGACCGTCTACAACGAGCCCGCGCCCGGCGCGTGGTCAGACCGCGCCGTCGGGGTCCTCAACGACACCGACCTCGACATCGGGCCGGACGGCTCGTTCGAGCTCGTGCTCGGCCCGCAGCGACCCAAGGGCTGGACCGGACCGTTCATCGAGCTCACGCCCGACGCCTTGGTAGCGCTCACCCGCGACTACCAAGCCGATCCGCTGAGTGGCACGCCCGCCGAGTGGAACATCGCCGCTATTGACGACCCGGGCCCAGTTGCACGCTCCGATGCCGACGTCGCTCGCGGTCTGCGTTCAACGCTGGCCTGGATGCGCACGATGTTCGCCATCGTGCCGACACCGCTGGCCAGCCGGGGCGACGATGCGCTCGGCCACGTCACCGCACACGGCGCCAATGAGTTCGCCGAGCCCTACCAAGTCAAGGACGCCGTCTTCGGATGGTCGGCCACCGATGCGTGCTACGCCTTTGGCAGCTTCGCACTCGAGCCCGACGAAGCGCTTGTGGTGACGTTCCGGCCGCCCCCGTGCCGGTTCTGGAACCTCACGGTGTGGAACGAGTTCATGGCCGGGAACAACGCCGGCGACGGCCAGACCTCGATCAACGGCGAGACCGCCACGGCCGACGCCGACGGAACGGTCACTGTGGTGCTTGCCCGAACCTTGGTCGACCATCCGAACGCGATCACCACCCTCGACCTGCCGCGCGGAAACCTGGCCCTGCGATTCTTCCTGACCTCCGAGGTACCGGATCGACCGGCGGCGCGGCTGGTGAAGCTGTCCGACGTCGGCGGCTAACCCGCGCCGCGCTGCCCGGACGGCGGCCTACTGTGATCCCAGAAGACGGAACGGAGAAGCCCATGGCCTACAACATGCGATGCCCCTGCGGTGTCTCGATCACGGCTCCCGACGACACCTTCGTAACCACCGTCCAAGAGCACTTGGCGAAGGAACATCCCGACCGGGAGTACACCGAGAACGAGATCATGATGTTCGCCATGCGGATCCCCGACCGGCCGGCCGACGGATCGAACTGACGCCCTTGCTTCTGGGCTACGAGGCGCGAAGCGACCGTTGAGCACCGATGGGGCGTGCTGCGGCGATGAGCCCGTACAAGTCCCGCGGGTCGCTCGGCGACGCCACCAAGTCGAGTTCGGTCACATACTCCGTACCCAGGACGTCAGCACACACGAACCGCAGTGCGCACACGTCCTCGACTGCAAACCCGACCGAGTCGAACACCGTGATCTCGTCGGCGGACTGGCGCCGCTGCCCGCCGGCGATCACCTCGTGCAGCTCGCTGACTTCGAAAGCGGGATCCATCTGCTGGATCTCGCCCTCGAGGCGCGTCTGCGGCTCGTACTCGACCACGACGCGAGCCCGCGCCAGGATTGCCGCGTCGAGCTCTGTCTTTCCGGGGCAGTCACCGCCGATCGCGTTGATGTGGACGCCCGGGCGCACGAGATCGTCGGCCAGTACCGTCGCCGACCGCTTGTCGGCCGTGCAGGTCGTGATGATGTCGGCCCCCTCGACAGCGTCGGCGACGTCGCGGGCCACGTACACGTCGAGCCCGAAGCGCTTGGCGTTCCGGACGAACTTGGCCGCCGCATCGGGATCGATGTCGTAGGCCCGAATCTGGTCGATCCCACAGACTGCGCAAAACGCGAGCGCCTGGAACTCGGCCTGCGATCCGGTCCCGATCAGGGCCATAACGCGCGAGTCCGGCCGGGCCAGCCAGCGTGCGGCCAGCGCCGACGTGGCGCCGGTGCGCAGCGCGGTCAGGAGCGTCATCTCAGCGAGGAACGTCGGGTAGCCGGTGCGAACGTCGGCCAGGACCCCGAAGGCGGTGACCGTCTGGAGCCCCCGCGACGGGTTGATCGGATGGCCGTTGACGTACTTGAAGCCGAAGGTTTCTCCGTCGCTCGTCGGCATCAGCTCGATGACACCGTCAACCGAATGCGTGGCGATCCGTGGAGCCAAGTCGAAGGAGTCCCACCGGAGGAAGTCCGCCTCAATCGCCTCGGTCAGCCTCGCCAGCAGCGGCTCGACGCCGCGGTCGGCCATCCACCGCGCCATGTTCGCTACGTCAACAAACGGCACGCTGCTCATCGCCGAATCTCCAACGTGCAGCATTTCACTCCTCCTCCGGCTTTCATCAGTTCGGACATGTCGATGGGGTGCGGCTCGAATCCGTGGTCGACCAGCTGGCGCTCCAAGTGCGTCGCACCCGCCGACAGAAACACCCGGCGTCCATCGCTCACCGCGTTCAGCCCGAAGGCCGCTGCATCCTCGGCCGTGGCGATCAGCGCGCCGGGGAAGAGATCCCGAAGCACGCGTCGACTGTCCGGCGAGAACGCCTCCGGGTAGTACGCGATCTCGGTGTCCGACAGGACGGCCATCGCAGTGTCGAGGTGGTAGTACCGATCCTGGGTGAGCTCGAGCGATACGACGGGACGGCCCAGCAGCGCGCGGAGCTCGGCGTGGGCCGCGCGGTCGGTCCGGAAACCCGTTCCGGCCAGGATCACGTCGCCGGCCATCAGGAAGTCGCCCTCCCCCTCGTTGGTGGCCGCGGTCTCAAGCGAGACCAAGCCGGCCTCGCTGAGCCAGCGGGCGTAGGCAGGTGCCTCGGCCAGCCGCTCGAAGAAGCGGAACTTGGCCGAGACAGCTCGGCCGTCAACCACGAAGCCCCCGTTGGCGGCGAACACCATGTCAGGCAGCCCGTCGATCGGCTCGATCACGTCAACGGCGTGGCCAGCCATCAGATAGGACTGCCGCAGGGCTTCCCATTGGCGCATCGCGAGCCGACGATCGACGCGTCCTTCCGGGTGCATCCACGGGTTGATCCGGTACGTGACGTCGAAGTAGGTCGGCGGACACATCAGGAAGTGCCGGCGGGTGGCGAACCGTGGCGCCACCTGTGCCCGAACACTCGTGATTGTCATACAAACAGCGTACGTTTCGAGATGCTGCGCAACATATCGCGTGTTGTTGCGCGCGATAGGTGTAATTTGTTGATTTGGACGAAGGAGCGCAACAGATCGATGGACAACCTCAACCGCGCGATCATCGGGCAGTTGACGGCCAATGCGCGGGCCACGTTCGCTGACATCGGCGCGGCGGTCGGCCTCTCGGCTCCAGCGGTCAAGCGACGAGTCGATGTCATGCTCGCTCGGGGCGAGATCGCCGGGTTCACCACCGTCGTCGACCCCGCCGCGCTCGGGCGCGACACCGAGGCGTTCGTGGAAGTCACCTGGGCCGAGAACGTCTCCAAATCACGCATCCGTACAGATCTCGAGCAGATCCCCGAAGTGGTTGGCGTCTGGACTGTGGCTGGTGAAGCCGACGCAATCGTCCATGTGGTCGCCGCCGGAATCCCCGAGATTGAGGCGACGGTCGAGCGCCTTCGCGGCAATCAAGGCATCGCCCGCACGCGCACCTCGATCGTGATGTCGCGACTGCTGCAACGCCCGCGCGCCTAGTGCACCCGCGCGAATGCGCCACAAGCGCAAAGAGGGCCCAACCTGAGTCGGACCCTCTCCGAACGTGGTAGCGGGGGCAGGATTTGAACCTGCGACCTCTGGGTTATGAGCCCAGCGAGCTACCGAACTGCTCCACCCCGCGATGCGAAAGTTAAGTGTACGGGAGCGAGCCCGGCCAACCCAAGTCGGGGCGAACTAGGGCGTCGCCAGTGGCCAGACCTCGACGACACCGTCGGCGACCGCGCAAGGCGTACCCGCGACGAGCCGGATCGCTTCGTCCATGTCAGCAGCCTCAATGACCGCGAAGCCGGCGACCGGCATATCGGAACGCAAGAAGGGCCGTTGATTCGTCTCAATGCCCGCGTTGCCGTGGCTCACGTCGGGCAGGGTGCACCCTCGCAGCACGGACGGATCCAGCCGCAGCCGTCGCAGCGTTCGTGTGAAGTCTCCCAACGCATCTGCGTGCCGCAGTTTGGACAAGGCTCGGTCAGGTCGGCCACAGATCGAGACTAGGACCGGTCTCGGACTCCTTCCACGCACCACGCCGTGGTCTCCCGCTTGTTCAGCATGCACAGGCGTGGGTCGAACTTTGAGGCACGGTTGCCGAGGCGGCCCCACAGGTGCCGCGGCTAGCATCCGAATACAGCCGACCGCCCGAACGGAGCGACGCATGAAGCACATCGAGGTGAACGGCGCGCGCATTGCGTATTCCGACGCCGGTCCAACCGAGGGCGAGGCCGTCCTTCTGAGCCATTCCCTCTTCTTCAACCGCTCAATGTTCGATCCGCTGTCGGCCCTGCTCAACGAGGCTGGTTACCGGACCATCGCGTACGACCATCGTGGCCAGGGCGCCAGCGCACCCGGCACGCTGGAAGAACTCTCCATGGACGCCCTCGCCGAAGATGCGGCAGCGCTCATCCAGGCGCTGGGTCTTGGGCCCGTTCACGCAGTCGGCAACTCGATGGGCGGGTTCGTCGCCCTGCGGCTGGCGATCCGCCATCCCGAACTGGTCCGGACGGCCGCAGCACTCGGGTCTTCGGCCGAGGAGGAGTACAAGCGGGAAGAGTTCGCGCCGTTGGTCGAGGGTCTCAGAGAGCCCGGCGGCGCGGCGGCCTCGGTCGACACCCTGCTCTACATCATGTTCGGCGACACCGCGCTGGCGAATGGTGGACCCGTCCTTGAACACTGGCGGGCCTTCATGTCGGAGCTCGGCCCGTCAATCGGCGACGCTGCTCACCAAGTCATTCACCGCACCCGCATCCTGGAGGAGCTCAAAGGGGTTCCGATTCCGGTGCTCGCCATCGCTGGCGACGAGGACCACGTCTATCCTCAGCCGATCTCGGGAACCAACATCGCCGACGCAAGCGGTGGAACTGAGACGACAGTCGCCGCGGCGGGGCATTCGCTGGCGCTGGAGCAGCCGGCGGCCGTGGCCGAAGCTCTTCTTAAGCACTTCGGCTAACGCGGGAAGGTCGCGACGACGACGGCCGTCGTCGGTACGTCGCGATGCCGGCCCTCACTCACCGCAATGCGGACAAAGTCGGCGCCAACCGCTGACACGGAGCCCTCGATAACGGCGCCGCCATCCAGCATCAGGCGGACCTGATCGCCCTCGTCCTGGGCTTCGCGGAACACGGGTCCCCATCCCAGCCGGGCCGAGACGGACTCGCGATCGAGTCCCGGCGAACGGCCTCCGGCGCGCACCCACTGAACCGCCGAGGCAGCGATCGACCTGCACGGCGGTGGGTGTCTCCAGGTGAATCACGAGATCGTTCGCCATCCGCACGCGCCCGGCGAGGACACCGATGCCACTGACAGCGACCTCTGCCTCGATGTCGCCGCCGGCGAGGGCGTCGATCCACGAACGTTCAGCCCACTCGCCCTCGCGGAGATCGGTGACGAGCGCGTCACGCTCTTCCAATCGCAGGTGTTCGGCGTAGCCCTCCAGCTCCCCGAACAGCCGCTCCCAGCGCATGCGCGCAGCCTAATTCCCCTGTGGACACCCGGCTTGCCGGTGAACCCAGACAGCCTTCAAACTCACGTAAACGTCATCAAACGTCGTCAAACAGATCAATCCGGGGGGATAGTCACATGAATAACCAAGGGGAACTGGTCGATCTACCGGCCGCGCTGCTGCAACTCACGACCTCGGCGTTCCTCGGGGTCGCCGTGTGGGCTGCGCTCGTCGCACTGCTCGCGTCATGGCGCCCGACCAAACGCATCGCGATGGCGCTCACGCCTCGCCTCATTCGCGCAGCCGTGTTCACGACGATCACGGGGACGCTCGCGATCAGCTCCGCGCATGCCGACAGCGACCTGGACGGGTTGCCGTTCCCGGACCGTGGCCCCACTGCCGAGCCCACCCCAGTCTCGACCGGCGGTCAACGCGTTGTGCAGGCCGGGGAGTCGCTCTGGACCATCGCTGCCGACGCACTTCCACCCGAGGCGACCACGGCACAGGTGGCCAGCACCTCCGCGGCTTGGTACGAGGCAAACCGATCAACGATCGGCGCGGACCCTGACCTCATCCGTCCCGGACAACAGCTGACTGCGCCGGATGCCGAGGGCGCACGATGAGGTCCGCGAACGCACTTCAGGTGCGCCCCGCTCCCCTGCTCTACGCATCGGCCGAACCGGTGCTCGGCCAAATCCCGCTCCCGTTTCCCGACGCGACGCCCGTCGTGCCCGCACCCATCGAGCGAGACGCCCTCGCCGGAACGACGGTCCTGCGCCAGAAGGCGGGCCACTTCATGCAGGCACTCGTCGAGGTCCTTGCCGGTGAACGACCGCCGCGGCAGCTGGCCGCCTGGATGTCGACTGACGTCTACGGCCAGCTCACCCAGCGGCTGACGATCCGGGCTCGTGCCGGCCGACGTCCGACAACACAGCATCGCGTCCGGATCGTGTCGGTCCACGTCGCGATGGTCGACGAGGAGAATGCCGAGATCGCGGCCCGCTTCGTGCAGCGCGGGCGCTCGCGCGCCATCGCCGTTCGGCTCGAGCTGCGCCACAACCATCGGCATGTCGCCCAATGGCTGTGCACCGCGGTTGCGTGGGGCTAACTGTCCTTGAACAGTGAGGTGACCGAGCCGTCCTCAAACACCGCGGCCGTGGCCTGCGCCAGCAGCGGGCCGATCGACAGCACGGTCAGCTTGTCGAAGCGCTTGTCATCTTCGAGCGGAAGGGTGTTGGTGACAACGATTTCGCAGGCCGAGGAGTTCTTGAGCCGGTCGACGGCTGGATCGGAGAAGACGGCGTGCGTCGCCACGACGACGACGTCCTGCGCGCCGGCCTCCATCAACGCCTCGACCGCCTGGACGATCGTGCCGCCGGTGTCAATGAGGTCGTCAACGAGGACGCATGTGCGGCCCTCGACCTCACCGACCACGCGGTTGGCCTTGGACTCGTTCGGCTTGCGCGGGTCACGGGTCTTGTGGATGAACGCCAGCGGCGCCTGCAGCTGGTTCGCCCACGACTCGGCGACCTTGATTCGGCCGGCGTCGGGTGAGACGACTGCCAGGTCGCGGCGACCGTACTTCTTCCTGACGTGGCGGGTGAGGATCGGCATCGCCAGCAGGTGATCGACTGGGCCGTCGAAGAAACCCTGGATCTGCGCCGTGTGCAGGTCGACTGTCATCAAGCGGTCCGCGCCAGCCGTCGTGAACAGGTCCGCCATCAGGCGGGCCGAGATGGGTTCACGGCCGAGGTGCTTCTTGTCCTGCCGGGCATAGCCATAGAACGGCAGGATCACCGTGATGCGCTTGGCGGACGCCCGCTTGAGCGCGTCGACCATGATCAGCTGCTCCATGATCGCGTCGTTGATCGGCGCAGTGTGGCTCTGGATGACGAAGGCGTCACAGCCGCGCACCGACTTATCGAAGCGGACGTAGATCTCGCCGTTGGCGAAGTCGTAGGCCGTGGTCGGGATGAGTTCGGTCTCCAGCAGCTCGGCGACTTCCTCGGCCAGCGTGGGGTGAGCCCGACCGCTGAAGAGCATGATCGTCTTCGTCGGCGTTTTCTTCAGCAGGCTACTCACCGGCGTCGTCCTTCTGTTCGCTCGCAGTGTCAGGTGCGTCAGCAGCCGCGTCCGCAGCGGTTGCGGCTGCCGTGCCGGCTCGGTTGGCCGGCACCCACCCCTCCATGGTCCTCTGCGGACCGGCACTCGTGGCCAGCGCCCCTGGCGGGACGTCGTCGCGCACGACCGTGCCGCCGCCGGTGTAGGCGCCGTCGCCGATGGTCACTGGTGCGACGAAAACGTTGTTCGAGCCGGTTCGCGCGTGCTTGCCCACCTTGGTGCGGTGCTTCTTGACGCCGTCGTAGTTGGCCACGATCGTCCCAGCCCCGACGTTGGCGCCGTCACCGATCTCGGCATCACCGATGTACGACAGGTGCGGCACCTTGGCGCCGGCGCCGAGCTGGGCGTTCTTCGCCTCGACGAAGGTCCCGATCTTGCCGCCAGCGCCGATCTCGGTCCCCGGGCGCAGGTACGCAAACGGCCCGACGGTCGCGCCGGCACCGACGACGGCGTCGTTGGCGTGGGTGCGGATGATGGTCGCGTCAGCGCCGACCTCGACGTTGCGCAGTGTGGTGTCCGGCCCGATGGTGGCGCCGGACGCGACGACGGTCGCACCGAGCAACTGCGTGCCCGGGTGGATCGTCACGTCCAGGGCGAGGACGACGGCCGAGTCGATCCACGTCGTCTCCGGGTCGACGATCGTGACGCCTTCGCTCATCCAGTGCGTCGTGAGCCGGCGGTTGAGTTCGCGACCGAGGCGGGCGAGTTGGGCGCGATCGTTCACGCCCTCGGTCTGCCAAACGTCCTCGAGCACGTGGGCTCCGACCGGAAGCCCGTCCTCGACGGCGAGGCTGACGATGTCGGTCAGGTACAACTCGCCCTGAGCGTTCGCCGGCGCCAGCCGAGTCACGGCATCGCGGAGGAACTTCGCGTCCACCGCAACCACACCGCTGTTGACCTCGCAGATCGCGCGCTCTACGCCATCGGCATCCCGGTCCTCCCGGATCGCCACGACGAAGCCGTCGGCGTCGCGGACGATACGGCCGTAGCCGTTCGGGTCAACGAGCTCGGCGCTGAGGACGGTGACGGACTGGCCGGACGACCGGTGGTCCTCGAGGAGTCCGGCCAACGTCTCGCTGGTCAGCAGCGGCACGTCACCGTAGGTGACCAGCACGGTGCCATCCAGCGTCGGGCCGTCCAGCGCCTCAAGCGCGACCTGTACGGCGTGGCCGGTGCCGCGCTGCTCGTCCTGGATCGCCTCAATGACACCGAGGTCGAGGTCGGCGATGGCCGCCGACACTTGCTCGCGCTCGTGACCGACCACAGTCACCGTCGTGACGGCACCAACGCCCTGAACGGCCAGCAAGGCGTGGGCGATCAGGGGTCGGCCACCAATCTCGTGCAGGACCTTGGCGCGGGACGACTTCATTCGGGTCCCCACGCCAGCAGCGAGGACGATGGCCGTCACCGCGGGCTCAGTCACGAGCCAAGCGTATCGGCCCACTGACCTGCGCCGGGACGTCGACGCTGTGCACGCAACGGGGCACGTCAGTCCTACTCGTCCTCGTCTTCGCTGTCGGAGTCCGAGTCGCTGTCACTGTCTTCGTCAGAGTCGTCGCTATCGCTATCGCTGTCGAGGTCGCTCTCGTCGCCTTCGTCCTCGCTGTCGGCGTCCGAGTCGGAGTCCGAGTCCGAGGTGTCCGAGTCGGTGTCCGAGTCATCGACGTCATCCGTCGACGACGGCGTCGGTGAGGGCGTCGCAGACTCCGCATCTTCGACCGCGGCAGCACCCGGCCCGCCGCTCGCAGAGGACGGTGACGGCAGGAGGTTGTCATCCCCCCGGCTCTTGGCGATGGCGATACCGCCGATGACGGCGATGATCACACCGATCACCACAATCGTGCGCGGCTCAAGCTTCATGAACTCTCTCCAAATCAGGAAGGTCCAAGTGTACGTACGTCACGCACGTCGCGCAGGCGATGCTTTGTGCACCGTGCTGCATGACACAGCCCGAGGTTGGTGGCACGATCAAGCGGGCATCCACGGGGCATCACCACGGGAGATTTCATGAACGAAACGGCGGACTTCATCGTCGTCGGAGCAGGTTCGGCCGGAGCGGTTGTCGCCGCCCGCCTGAGCGAGGATCCGGCAACCCGGGTGATCCTGGTCGAAGCCGGCGGGCGGCCGCCCGCAGAGGAAGTCATGCCGGCAGCGTGTCCGGCCCTCCAGGGCAACCCGGAGACGGACTGGATGTTCACCGGCGATCCCGGCAAAGCGGGCAAGGGACTCGCGGGCAACCGCATGTTCGTACCCCGCGGCAAGATGCTGGGAGGTTCGTCCGGCATCAACTACATGGCCTACGTCCGCGGCCATCCGGGGGACTTCGACGCATGGGCCGAGGGCGGTGCCGCCGGATGGAGCTACGCCGACGTCCTGCCGTATTTCCGCAAGAGCGAGAAGCTCGTCCCGTCGGACGACATTCCCATCGACGCCGAAGCGCACGGAACCGATGGGCCGCTGGGTGTGTCGGTCCGCCAGCCCGTCATGTTCGGCGCGCAGGCGTTCGTCAAGGCCGCAGTTGAGGCCGGGATCCCTGCCGGCGACTACAACGGCCGTGACCGCGGCGGGCCCGCCGGCGCGGTTTCCCTGCTGCAGACGAGCACGCTGGCCGGCAAGCGCGCCAGCACCTTCCATGCATTCCTGGAAGGCAAACCGGAGACTCGTCCGAACCTGATGATCGTCACCGAAGCTCAGGTGACACGCATCGTGCTCGAGGGCGACCCGGGCGCACTCCGGGCAACCGGCATCGAATACGTCGGCACTGACGGCCAAACACACCAGCTTGAGGCACGCAACGAGGTCATCATCAGCGCCGGCGCGTTCCAGTCGCCGCAGTTGCTGATGCTGTCGGGCATTGGCCCCGCCGACCATCTGGCCAGCGTCGGCATCGACTGCCTCGTGGACGCACCCGACGTCGGCCAGAACTTGAAGGACCACCTGCAGCTTGCCCTTTTCTTCGACGCACCGGGGCTCGGCACGTCGATGGGCGCCTTCGGCGTTGCCATGGGTCCAGACGCCTTGCGCGCGCCGGCTGGCCCGCTCCCTGCCGATCCGGCCGAGGACGTCAACCTTCCGCCGGAACTGGCCGGCCTCAAGGCCGAAGCAGAACGGCAGCTGACCGAATGGGCCACGACCGGCAGCGGCCTGGTGTCCTCTTCGATGTACGAGGCGAGTGGTTGGTACTCGACCGGCTTGGGCGACCTGCACACGCATGACGCGCAGATCGGCCTGTTCGCCTGCGGCTACAACGGCGAGATCCTCAACGCGCTGATGCGCATCACACCCGGCGAGTACCTCGCCGATCCGGAGACAACGTTCGCCCCGACGGCCGAGAACATGATGATCCTGGCCAACCCGGTCCAGCCGCACAGTGTCGGTGAGATTCGTCTGACCAGCGGGAATCCGCTGGACGCCCCGGACATCCGGTTCAACTTCTACGGCGACCCGCATGACATGAAGGTCATGACAGCCATCTACCGCAAGTGCCTGGACATCCAGAACAGACTGCGCGAGGCCCACGGCGCTGGCCCGGTCCAGGTTCCGCCGACGCTGGCCGCGAGGCACGAGCACACGCCCGGCGCCGAGATGAGCGACGAGCTGATCCAAGACATCGCCGAGCACTACTCGTGGAGCGTCTATCACCCGACGAGCACGTGCCGGATCGGTTCAGTCGTGGATCCCCAGCTGCGGGTGCACGGCGTTCAGGGCCTACGCGTGGCCGATGCGAGCGTCATGCCCGACATCGTCAGCGGCAACACGAACGCCGCCTGCATCATGATCGGCGAGAAGGCGGCAGAACTGATCGGCCGCGATTACGGGCTGGACCTGGACGAGTACGTCGGCTGAGACGACGGCTGAGACGTCAGTCCCGGCCGTGGCCGTGGCCCTTGCCGGGCTTGTCCGGCTTGCCAGACCGCGAGCCGTCGCTTGACTCTTCCGGCGCCTGCCAAGTGGGCGCATCGTCGGTGTCGGTGTCGCTGGTCTCGTCGACCGGTTCGACCGTGGGCGACGCGGATGGGCCCGCCGTCGGCACGCTCTGCTTCACTTCGGTCTGCTCCACTGCGGCAGCGCCCGGGTCGACGCGCGACGCGACCGCCGGGCGCGTCCGGGGCTCGGGGTCGGACGCGTTGGAAACCACCAGCCCGGCAGCGACGATCCCGGACACCACGAGCCCGGCGATCCAAATCGACCGCGGGTCGAAGGACCCGCCGGTGGGGGCGGAGTCCTCGTCCCACGCGGCGTCGTCGAATTCGTGAGTACCGTCGTCCGCGCGGGATTCACGTGAAATCGGCTCAAAGATGGACATGGTCTCCCCCGAGATCACAGGTTCTGCAAAGTTGATCGTTGAACAGCCGCTGAAAGTTACGCCAAGACGTGGCGCACAGCATGGCCACTCCGCGGACGCGGGCCCGTGGAGCCGCCGGACCGTCCGGCTAACCTACCTTGGCAGCCGGCGCTGGTAGGCGAGCCAGCAGCGCCTGGTACGCACGCCGAACGTCGGCTTCATCGTGGCCGTAGTCCCGCACGCATGAACCGACGGCCGAACGCAGCAGCCGGAGCTCCTCGTCGTTCAAATCGAGTGTGAACATACGTCCAGACTAGATCCGTACGGGGCCTCGGAGAAGAGAGCCTCACCACACAAGCGGCCGGCGTCAGGAACGAGCGTCCGGCTCGGCCTTCGCTGTCCGGCCACCCATCCACGTCGCCACCGATGCCATAACCGTGCCAATCAGGCCAATACCGACGAGCATCAGCGCCACCGCGACCACGCGTCCCTCGGTCGTCACCGGGAATCGGTCCCCGTAGCCAACGCTGGTCACCGTCGCCGTGGCCCACCACAGCGCGTCGCCGAAGGTCTGGATGTTTGCTCCCGGCGTTCCGCGCTCGGCGTCGAGAACGGCCACGGCGGCGAGCCCGGTGGCCAGTCCCGCGGCGCCACTCACGTAGACCAGCGTCTTGCCAGCAACGGAGTCACCGACCGACCGATCCAAGATGCGCGCGAGCGCCACCAACCGCAGCAGGCGCAACGGTCGAATGAGCGGCAGCAAGATCAAGAGGAGGTCGTACCAGTGCCGAAGCGCGTAGGAGCCCCGCTCGGTGGCCAGCGCGAGTCGAATCACGAAGTCCACACCGAACGCAGCCCAGATCGCCCACGACAGGACGATGAAGAACGACCGAATGCCGGGGTCTATCCGCGGATCGAGGATCGGCCACGCGTAGGCCACGAGAAAAGCGAGGGCCAGCAGCATCAGCGGAACCTCCGCGCGCCGCTCCCACCGCTCCACCCTGCTCATGCTGCGTCAGTTTTGCAGATCCGACGCATGGGAGTGACGAAACCACTCATACAGTCGAATGAGAAGGTGACGTCATGGCCGCCACACCGTCCGCATCGTCGTCCCCAGCTCGCGCCGGAGGCATGCAGGTCGGAATGACGTTGCCGGTGATGGAGCCCGACATCGACGCTCAGACGTTGGAGACGTGGAGCATGCGCATCGACCAGGGCCCGTTCTCGTCCCTGTGCTTCGGCGAACGCATGGCATTCGACAATCCGCATAGCCTCACCCTGCTGGGCGCGGTCTCCGCGTGGACGTCGCGCGTGCGGATATCCACCACGGTTCTGGTGCCACAGCTGCATGACCCCATCAGTCTCGCGAAGTCCTTGGCTACGGCGGACATGCTGTGCGGCGGCCGGCTGTCGGTGGGCGTCGGTGTGGGCGGCCGGGACGAGGACTACCGCGCTGCCGGAGTCGACCCGTCGACCCGCACCATGCAGCAGATGGCTGACCGGGTTGCCATCATGCGTCGTGTCTGGGCTGGGGAGAAGGTCACCGAGGCCGTTCGTCCGGTCGGACCGAAGCCCGCACAGGCCGGCGGACCCGAGATCCTCGTCGGCACGCTCGGGCCCAAGACCATCCGGCACGCCGCCGGATGGGCGGACGGGCTGGCCGGCGTCGCACCCGAAGTCGACCTGGCGGCGATCGGTGGGATCTTCGATCAGGCCCGGAAGGACTGGCAGGAGGCCGGTCGGCCTCAGCCGCGGCTCACCACTTCATTCTGGTTCGCCGTCGGGGACGAACCTCGCGCACAGGTGCATCGGCATCTGCGCCACTACATGAACTGGATTCCGGAAGAGTTCGTCGACGCGTTCGCTGCCACGGCCGGCTTCGCCGGAACCGTCAGCGAGCTCACGGACCTGCTCCGTCGCATCGAGGACCTGGGCGCCGACGAGGTCCAGCTGATTCCCACCAGCACCGACCTGACTCAACTCGAGCAGATCGCAGCCGCTCTCGACTGAAGCCCGACCAGCGGGTTCAGTGCTTGAGGCTCGGGTCCCAGCGGTTGGCGATGAGCTTGAAGCTCGGCAGGTCCTCCAGCGACATCATCGCCTCGTAGATCCGCTCGTACCTCGTCGATGCGATCCGCCACTTCCCATCGGGATCCTTGCGGTACTCGTCCTGGTAGTAGCCGCCTCCGCGGATCTGGATCTTGAAGTCCGGGACGATCACGGTGTCCTCGAACGCCCACGAGCCCGACGCCGACGTCACCGTCGACCGTGATCTCCGAGTGGCTGCCGATGTGGATCGAGATGACGCTGGTGCCGAGGTTCTCCGACATGTAGGCGACGACGTCGTCGCGGCTGTCGAAGTGCAGCGGCTCCGGCATGGCCTGCGTGCCATACCGAGCACTGATGTCCTCGGTCAGACAGTCGCCGAACTCCTCCCACTCCTTCATGTCGAGCGTGCGGAAGTAGCGGTGACTTCAGCTGACGGATTTCTTCGAGGGCGACAAGGTCCATGGCAGAGATAGTAGAACCTGTTCTAGTCCATGCGGCGCGGATTCTCGACGATCAAGGGACGAGCACGACCTTGCCGACGTTCTTGCGCTCGTGGATGAAGCGGTGTGCGTCCGCGGCCTTCTCGAACGGGAACGATGCGGCCACGACCGGGTCGTAGACGCCGGATTCGAATCCTGCGGCGAGCGGTTCCATCACGCGACTGAGGCTGCCCTCGCGCTCCCACCACCAGAGCATGTTGAGGCCGAACACACCCTTGTTCTCGTTGAGGATCATCAGGCTCTTCCACCACGGCATCGTGGCTGTCGTCATCTTGGCGACGCCCTTGAGAAGTCCGGGCAAATTCCGCTTCTCGCCGGTCTGGACTTCGCTGAGTCCGTAACAGATCAGGCGTCCACCGGGGCGGAGGATCTTGTAATCCTTGCGAAAGCTGGACGGCCCGATGGCGTCGAAAGCGACATCGACGCCCTCGCCATTGGTCAGGCGCATGACGACGTCGGCGAAGTCCTCGTTGCGGTAGTCGATCGGTGGTCAACACCGAAGCCGCGGATGGCGTCGTGCTTGGACGGCGACGCCGTACCGAACACCTCCGCGCCGACGCTCTTGGCGACCTGAGTGGCGGAAATTCCGACACCACCAGCAGCGGCATGAATAAGGACGCGGTCGCCCGTGCGCAGCCCACCCATGATCACCAGCCCGGCGTACGCCGTGCCGTAATTGACCGGGATGGCTGCCCCCTGCTCGAAGCTGAGCCGGTCGGCCAACGCAAACGTGTCGTGCGACCGTCGACACGACCAGTTCGGAATAGCCGCCGAACTTCGTCCCGCCAACCACCCGATCGCCGATCTGGTACTCGGTGACGCCCTCGCCGAGCGATTCGACCACGCCAGCGACCTCGTAGCCGACGACCGACGGCGTCTTGGGGGCATCGGGGTACATCCCCGTGCGCGCCAGCAGGTCGGCGAAGTTGATGCCGGCTGCCTTGACTGCGATACGGATCTCTCCGGGACCGGGGACCGGGTCCGGACGCTCCTGAACTTGGAGCACTTCCGGCGGACCATGCTTGGTGATGACGACCGCTCTCATGTCGGCGAGCGTACTTCGGTCAACGACGCAGCGTCACCCATGCGCGGTCATCACCGCCACCTCATCCCTGCGGGGCCTCATCGTCGATGGCGGCCAGAATGGCGGCGGCCATGGCTGCGACGTCACCGTCGTCAGGAGTCAGGCGAACCTCTGGGCTCTGCGGCTGTTCGTAGGGCGCGTCGATGCCGGTGAAGTGTGAGAGTTCGCCCATCCTCGCCTTGGCGTACATGCCCTTGGGGTCGCGGTCTTCACAGACCTCGATCGGTGTGTCGACGAAGATCTCGACGAAACGCAGTCCGGCCGCCTCGTGGGCGGCACGGACCCGATCGCGTGCTTCACGGTCTGGAGAAACCAGCGCGGCGATGGCCACCACGCCCGCGTCAGCGAGCACCTTGGCCAACTCGCCGGTCCTGCGGACGTTCTCGGCGCGGTCCACCAGGGAGAAGCCGAGGTCGGCGTTGAGTCCGTGCCGGAGGTTGTCGCCGTCGAGCAGGTAGGCAGACCGACCACGTTCGACGAGAGCCTTCTCGACCGCGGCAGCCACCGTCGACTTGCCTGATGCGGACAAACCCGGTCAGCCACAGCGTCAGTCCATCGCCCCGGGTCGGTGTGGGCCGATCCTGCTGGTCGATGGCGCCGGAGTGCCAGACGACGGTGTCGTGCTCGTAGCCCGGGCCGGTGATCATGCCGGCGGCGACGGTGTTGTTCGTTGCCTCGTCGACGAGGATGAACGAACCCGTCTCGCGGCTGCGCCGGTACGCGTCGAACAGCAACGGCTGCTGGGTGCGCAGCCGGATACGCCCGATCTCGTTCAGGGCGAGCGACGCGGCCTCCTCGTCACGGTGCAGCGTGTTGATGTCGAGCCGGTAGTCGAATGCCTCGACGCTCGCTCGAGTCGACCGCGTCGTGTGCTGGATGGTGTACCTCGCGCCGACGAGTCAGCGAGGCCTGGTCGCTCAACCAGCACACCATCGCGTCGAGGTCCTGAGACACAAATGGCCTGTTCAAGGGACGGCAGATCATGTCGCCACGCGAGATGTCGATGTCGTCGGCCAACTCGACGGTGACGGCCTGACCAGCGAACGCCTCGTCCAGCTTGGTGCCACCCGGGACCCCAGACCGCGGAGATGGTCGTCGTCCGACCCGCGGGAAGGACGGTGACCTCGTCGCCGGTCTTCATGACTCCGCCGGCGATCGTGCCGGCGTATCCGCGGAAGTCGTGCAACTACTCGTCCCGCGCCTGGTGCGGCCGGATCACGTACTGCACCGGCAACCTGACATCGACCAAGTTTCGGTCGGAGGCGATGTGGAGATCCTCGAGGTGGTGCAGCAGCGAGGCGCCGTCGAACCAGGGCATCTTCTCGCTGCGGGTCACGACGTTGTCGCCGGTCAGCGCGCTCACCGGGATGAAGCTCAGGTCATGCACCTCGAGCTTGGCGGCGAACTGCTCGAACTCGGTGCGAATCTCCTGGTAGATGCCTTCGTCGAAGTCGACGAGATCCATCTTGTTGATACAGACCACCAAGTGCGGGATGCCCAGCAGCGTCGCGAGGAACGCGTGGCGGCGGGACTGCTCCAGGACGCCGTTGCGGGCGTCGATGAGGATGATCGCGACGTCGGCGGTCGAGGCGCCGGTCACCATGTTGCGGGTGTACTGGATGTGGCCCGGCGTGTCGGCGATGATGAACTTTCGCTTGGGCGTCGCGAAGTACCGATAGGCGACATCGATGGTGATGCCCTGTTCCCGCTCGGCCCGCAGGCCGTCGGTGACGCAGTGAAAGGTCGGGCGCCTCCGGACCCGCGAGCCTTGCTGGTCGCAGAGACGGCGTCCAACTGGTCCTCGAAGATGGCCTTCGAGTCGAAGAGCAGCCGTCCGATGAGCGTGGACTTTCCGTCGTCGACCGAGCCGGCCGTGGCGATGCGCAGCAACTCGCTCATCAGAAGTAGCCCTCTTTCTTGCGGTCTTCCATTCCAGCTTCGGAGATCCGGTCGTCGGCGCGGGTGGCTCCGCGTTCGGTCAGGCGGGCGGCTGCAACCTCCACGACGACGTCGGCGGCGGTCTCGGCCTCCGACTCCACACAGCCGGTGCAGGTGGCGTCGCCGACGGTGCGGTAGCGGACGGTTGCCTCGAACGGCGTCTCGTCCGGCCTGCGGCTCGATGAACCGGTTGACGGCGAGCAGCATTCCGTCGCGCTCGACGACCGTGCGTCGATGGGCGTAGTACAGCGCCGGCAGCTCGATCGACTCGCGCTCGATGTACGACCAGATGTCGAGTTCAGTCCAGTTCGACAGCGGGAAGACGCGGATGTTCTCGCCCTTGCGGTGGCGTCCGTTGTACAGACTCCACAGCTCAGGGCGCTGGTTGCGCGGGTCCCACTGGCCGAACTCGTCCCGGAACGAGAAGACGCGTTCCTTGGCCCGGGCCTTCTCCTCGTCGCGGCGTGCACCGCCGAAGACGGCGCCGAACTGGTGCTCCGAGATCCCCCGCAGCAGGCTGATCGTCTGGAGTCGGTTGCGAGGCGCGCCGTCGATACTCCTCGTGAGCCCGACCGGCGTCGATGTCGTCCTGAACGCTGCGCCACGACCAGCCGAAGTCCATGCTGCTCCACCGTCGCGATCCCGGTAGGCGATCACTTCGTCGAAGTTCTGCCCGGTATCGATATGCATCACCGGGAACGGCACCGAGCGCGGGCCAGAACGCCTTCAGCGCCAAGTGCAGCATGACCACGGAATCCTTGCCGCCGGAGAACAGCAACGCCGGGCGCTCGATGGTGGCCGCGACCTCGCGGAAGATGTGGACCGACTCGGACTTCAAGCCGATCCAGGTGCGTCTGTTCGTAGACAAGGGTCATGGTTTCTCCGTGAGGGTGATGGCCTGCGCGCTGTTCAGGCGCGAGCCAGGTCGGGGGCGTACGACAGGCCCAAGGCGGGCAGCATCGTGCGACGTAGGTAAGCGCGTAGCCGGGCGTCATCGCGCGTGTTCTCGGAGCTGTAGCTCAGCACCGAGAGCAAGAAGCGAACCAATGTCTCGGTGATGTCGTCGAGACGCTCAAGCGCATCGACCTCGCCGGCCAGCATGGCCCGCATCGATCGGCGGGTGAGCTGGAACATGGCCTGGCGAGATCTCGCCATGCCCTGCCAGCCCCGGATCAACACTCATGTCCACGACGAGCGCGACGACCGGATCGGCCTTGAACTCGCGGTGAGCCGTCGACGACGAACTCGACCATGGCGTCGCCCGGGGACTCGGCGCTGGCCAGCCCGGCGGCGATGCGCCCACTGAGCTCGATGGCTGTGTCCTCGACCGCTCGGTGGATGAGTTCTTCGAGCGTCTTGAAGTGCGCGTAGATCGTTGGTCGGGACAATCCCGACGCCCGGGAGACGGCTGCGATCGTCGTGCCTTCGACGCCGAACTCGCGCAAACACGCAAGCGCACCCGCGAGCAAGCGTTCGCGGGTGTCTGCTGCGGGACCTCGAGTGCGGCGTTCAACCATGACGAGGTCATACTTTACACACCTATCGTACTTTGTAAAGTCTGTTGCCATTGACTACTCCAGCACCTCAACTGGCACCATTCCATCAACCGGCACGTCGATCCGGCCCGAACAGAATGACCCCATCCAGCTCGCCCCAGGAGATTCGACCATGACCAGCGCCACCCGTCTGCATCGTGTCCGCACAGCGGCCTTCGCCCTCGTCTTGCTGGCCCCGGCCGGCTGTGAAAGGGCCACCCATGACGCCGAAGGCACAGACGGCACCGGCAGCACCTACGAGGCCCCAACGCCGGCGATCGCCGAGACACACGCGAAGGTCGGCGACGGCGACTACGAAACGACCGGCGCCACCACCGTCAGGCTCGCTGACGGATCCAGCAAGGTCGTAGGTTCAGGAGCGAAGGTCAAGGGTGACGTCGTGACGATCAGCAAGGCCGGGACGTACCTCCTCTCCGGCTCATTGAGTGAAGGCCAGGTCAACGTCAACAGCGTCGACGACGGCAAGGTCAAGCTTGTTCTCGGCGGCGTCGACATCAGTTCCGCCTCGACATCTCCCTTGGTCATCACCGCCGCAGACGAGGCGGTCGTGATCTTGGCCGACGGCGCGAAGAACACGCTCTCAGACTCCGTTGCGGCCAGCGCAGACGACGAGGAACCCGACGCGCCGACCGCAACGCTGTACTCGGCGGACGACCTGACCATCGCGGGAGCCGGTTCCCTCACCGTCACCGGCAGGAGCAACAACGGCATCGCCAGCAAAGACGGATTGGTGGTCCTCTCCGGAACCATCAAGGTCGACGCGGTCGACGACGCGATCGGCGGCAAGGACTACCTCGTCATTGACGACGGCACCCTGTCGGTCACCGCCGGCGGCGATGGGCTGAAGTCGAACGAGGACACCCCCGGGGAACTCGGTTGGATTCGGTTCGACGGGGGCGCCGCAACGATCGAAGCCGTCTCCGACGGGCTGGCCGCCGAAGGTTCTCTCACCGTCACGGGCGGCACCGTGAACGTCGCGAAGTCCGACGGAGGTCTCCAGTCACAGATGATCACGGTGAGCGGCGGCACCGTGTCCGTCACCGCAACCAACGACGGCATCAAGACCAGCCGCGACACTGCGCCCGGTGCCGCAAAGGCGGTTCAGGACGGCGTCGGGCTGACGGTCAGCGGCGGCACCGTCAGCATCGACGCCGGCGGCGACGGCATCGACTCGAAGGGCTCGTCGACCATCACTGGTGGTGTTGTCACGATCGGCAAGGTCGGTAAAAACACGATCGACGTACTCGGCGCCACCCAGTCCCCGGATGAGGTGACGATTTCGCTGGGCGCACCCGGGAAGGTCGAACTGAAGGACACCGACGGCGGCATCGTCGCCAGCTTCGCCGCAACGAAACCCGGGGCGCGTCTCGTGATGGCCAAGGGCATCACGTCCGGCGAGACCTACTCGGTGACCGTGGATGGCACCGAGGCCGGGACCGTCACCGCAACTGGTCGACCTTGAACTTGCCGGCGAGTGTTCCCCGGGCCGCTGTACTGGGCACCGTGGTCGGGCTCGAACGGCGAGCATCCGGCGGGATTCTGGCGCCGCTGCTCACGCATGTGACGTGGTCGCTGGCGATGCTCTTCGGCTGACCCGGTCAGCGTCCGGACTCTTTGAGCGTGAGCCGCACCGATTCGACATACGACATGGGCTCGCCGGGCACAACATCACGGATCGCTGTGTCAGTGACGACGACCTCCGTACCCATCGAGTCGATCAGGTTTCGCCCCGTGGTGACATCGATATCGGTGACGAGCGCCAGCCAGTACGACGAAAGCCTGGGTGTGAGGACGGGCAAGCGGACAATCGGTACTCGAGATCCCTTCGAGATTTCGGCGACCACCTGAAGCATTTCGAGGTAGGTCAGCTGCTCGGTGCCGCCGATCTCGAAGACCCTCCCGAGTGCGTCGGGGTGGTCGATCACGCCGGCGATGTAGCGGACCACGTCATCGAGCGCGATCGGTTGCGTCAGCGTGGACACCCACTTCGGTACGACCATCGCAGGGAGATTCTTGACCAACTGGCGGGTGAGCTCCCAGGAGATGCCACCACTGCCAACCACAATCGCAGCGCGCAGGACGGTCACCGGAACACCGCCCTCGCCAAGAATCCCCTCGACCTCCCGCCGCGAACGCAGATGCGGAGAGAGCCTCTCGTTATCAGCGCCCAGTCCACCGAGGTAGACGATTTGGCGCACCCCAGCCTCCGCTGCCGCAGCACCAAAGGCGCGGGCCGCTGCGGCGTCACGCCGCTCGAAGTCGGGATGGTCAAGGGCGTGGATCAGGTAGATCGCCACATCGGCCCCGGCCAGCGCTTGAGGAAGCGTCGTTGGGTCGTCGACATCCCCACGCACGACGCCTTCGGCGCCACCGGTATAGCGATCCGGGTGCCGCGTCATCGCCCGGACCATAAAGCCCTGCTCTACCAGACTCGGGACCAGTCGCTTTCCCACAAAGCCGGTCGCACCTGTCACTAGGACCGTTGTCGCAGGAGTCACCTCCCCATCATGGCCCTCCTAGTCCAATCACAGCTGCAGGTGGCCGGATGTTCGCAACGGGACGAGTTGATCGCCGGCGGCCGCGATGGCGTCTGTTTGTGACCACGACCTTAGTGAAATCGAGACGAGGCTGGCCTCCACTGGCTAACGCAAACTTGCGCTGAGCAGCGACAACGTGCGCCTTGGCTCCCCGGGCAGGAGTCGAACCTGCGTCGCTAATCCTGATTCAAAGTCAGGCGGGCCCTGCCGACAGACCAACCGGGGATCGTCCTCAGACGTAGAAACAGTACCGGCCCCGGTCAGGTAATCAGGTGCGCACCGGGGACCGGGCCGCGGGCCTGGATCACGTCGGCACAGACGCCCGAGCTGGCCAAGGCCATGGCGAGGTCGAGGCGGTGGGACTCGTCGTGGGCGAGGAACAGGCAGGTCGGGCCCGAACCGGAGACGATCGCGCCGAGTGCACCCGCGCCGGCGCCGATGGCGAGGACGTCCCGCAGGTCGGGACGCAGGGACAGCGCGGCCGTGGCCAGGTCGTTTGACAGCGCGTCGCCCAGCGCTTCCGGATCTCCGGCGCGAAGGGCGGCGAGGAGAGCTTCCGGGACCGATGGCTGGGGAAGCTCGCTACCCTCCACCAGCCGGTCGAATTCGGCGTAGACCGCGGGTGTCGACAGGCCCTGATCGGAAACAGCAATGGCCCAGTAGTAACTCCCCCGTCCGAGGATCGGGCTGATGTTCTCGCCGCGGCCAGCGCCCATCGCGGTGCCGCCGTGGAGCAGGAACGGCACATCGCTGCCGATGTCGGCGGCCAGTTCGGTCAGCTCATCGCGCCCGAGGCCAGTGCCCCAGATGGCGTTGCATGCCACGAGCGCTGCCGCGGCATCAGCCGAGCCGCCAGCCATCCCACCGGCAACGGGGATCACCTTGCGGATGGCGAGGCGCGCGCCGATCTCGACACCCATTGCTTCCTGCAGCGCGCGAGCGGCTCGCACGGCCAGGTTGTCCTTGTCCTCAGGGACCTCGGAAAACTCGGCCGACGACGATTCGAGGTGGACGGCGACCTCGATCTCGTCGCTGTCCTCGATGAGGGTGGCGCGGACCTCGTCGTGGACGTCAAGCGCCTGGTAGACCGTCGCGAGCTGGTGGAAGCCGTCCTTGCGGACCGGCCCGACCCCGAGACTTAGGTTGATCTTCGCGGGTACACGCGCAGTCGCTGAGGTCACGCACCCAACTTATCCAGCCAGGCGAGCGAAGTCGGCGATGGTCAGCTGCTCGCCACGGGCACCTGGGTCGATGCCGGCCGACATCAGCGCACTCTCGGCCGCAACGGGCGAGCCATACGTTGATGCCAGCGCGGCCCGCAACGTCTTGCGTCGCTGGGCAAACGCCGCATCGACAAGCGCAAAGGTGCGTAAGCGAAGGTCCGGAGCGGCCGGCGGTTCGTGTCGGCGGAGCGCGACCAGCGCGGAGTCGACGTTGGGAGCGGGCCAGAACACCGACCGACCGATGTTGCCCGCGAGCTCGACGTCGGCCCACCAGCGCGCCTTGAGGCTCGGTATGCCGTAGGTGCGCGACCCTGGGCCGGCCGCCAATCGGTGCGCGACCTCGGACTGCACCATCACCAGCGCGGTCTCCAGTGAGTCGAACCGCTCGAGGAAATGCAGAAGCACCGGGACCGAGATGTTGTAGGGAAGGTTTGCCACGAGCGCTGTCGGCGCCGGACCAGGCAGCTCCTCGACGCGCAGGGCGTCGGCGTGCACCAGCTCGAGCTTCGACGCGAACTCGGGCGCCCGTTCAGCGACGGTCTTCGGGAGTTGCTCGGCGAGGACGGGATCAACCTCCACCGCGACGACGCGCGCCGTCGTCGCCAACAGTTCAAGCGTCAGTGAGCCAAGGCCAGGACCGATCTCGACGACGACGTCCTCGGGGCCCACGCCCGACGTCCGCACGATACGGCGCACCGTGTTGGCGTCGATGACGAAGTTCTGCCCCCGCTGCTTGGTCGGGCGCAGGCCGATGTCCGCGGCAATCCGCCGGACATCGGCCGCACCCAGCAGTGTCACTTAGTTGCGAGCGTGCGCGCAGCCCCACTGGCCCCAGCCGGAGCGGGCCTGCAGAATCTTTGCGTACTTGATCTGGACCTCGCGGCTCTGCTCGTGCGGCAAGCCAGGCCCACCGACGCTCTTCCACGTGGCCGCGCTGAACTGCAGGCCGCCGAAGTAACCGTTGCCGGTGTTGATGTGCCAGTTGCCGCCGGACTCGCAGGCCGCGATCTTGTCCCAGACGCCGATGGGCGCGGCCGGGGCCGGGGCGGTGCCACGAGCCACGACCTTCATCTCCGGCTCGGCCAACTTCGCCGATTCCAGCACGAGGCGGCTGCGTTCCTTGCCGTCGGCCTCAGTGACGAGGACGTGCTCGCGCGCGCGGCCTTCCTGGCCCGGATCGAGGACCTTGGTGGTCCCCTTCTCCATCGTCTTGTCGTCCTTGTACGTGACCGGCTGCTCGATGTCGACGACCTCGGTCTTGCTGTCCAGCTCGATGCGAGTCACCTTGACCTCGTCGCCGTTGGACAGGAGCTCGCCGACGGCAGGCTCGACCTCGTCGTTGTCGTCCAGCTCGACGCCGGCTTCCTTCAGCGCAGCGCCGACGGTCGGTGCGGTGCTGGTCAGCGTCTTCGACTTGCCGTCGGCTTCGACGGTGAGGTCCTTCGGGTTGCTGACGACGATGCGGGTGCCGCTGCGGGACAGCGGCTCGGATCGATCGCCGGAGACGAACGCCTTCTCGCTCGGCTTGACGCCGAAGCGGTCGAGCACGTCGCCGACCGTGTGGTCGTGAACAGTCGCCTGCTTCTCGGTCTTGCCATCGATGGCGACGACGACCGGCTTGGCGAAAGCAACGGCGACCGTGTCGCCGTCGTCGACCGGCGCGGTCTTCGCTACGGGCCTGCCGTCGACCTTGATCTTGTCGGCCGGGCTGAGCGTGATGCCTTCGGACGCAAGCGCCGACGCAACGGTGCCGCTCATCGTGCGGACGTTCTGCGTCTGGCCGTCGAGGCTGACCGTGACGTCCTTGCTCAGGCTGGCGTAGGCCGCCGTGCTGCCGGCGAGAACGAGGAGCACCGCGGCGTTGGCCGCCACGAAGAGGCTCTTCTTGTGCGGCACCCGGTTGAGGTGCTTCGGATGCAGGTGAGAAGGGACCTGTGGGATCCGCATGGGTTCGCCCTTGTGTCTAGGGGACTGGACTCCGGCTTTATGGGCCGGCCGCCCACCATACGAACGCTTAATCACTGGTCAAACCCACTCTGGCCATGATCCACCGAACGCCTGTTCGGTATTTTTAGCAATGTCTCGACACAAATCCACAACAGAAACCCCCACTATTCCAGCCATAAATCGAACTGTCAGCGGAATAAGAAAAGAGGCATTCGGACGGCCTCGAAACGGCTCGGGTGTGAGGAACGGCGCATCCGTTTCGACCAAGATTCGGTGCATCGGCGCAGTTCGGAGGCCATCTCGCACGTTCTCGGCATTCTTGAAGGTCACGGTGCCGGCGAACGACAGATAGGCGCCCCGATCGACGCAAGCCTGGGCGAAAGCGCTGTCGCCGGAGAAGCAATGCATCACCGTCCGCTCCGGAATGCCTTCGTCATCGAGCACGCGCAGGACGTCGGGATGCGCGTCGCGGTCGTGGATGACGAGCGTGCGGTCCAGCTCCTTGGCCAGCCGGATGTGATCGCGGAACGACTGCTCCTGCGCGGCCCGGCCGTCCGGTCCGGTTCGGAAGTGATCGAGTCCGGTCTCCCCCACCGCGCGAACGTGCGGGTCGGCGGCAAGCGCAGCGATTTCGGCGAACGCCGCCTCGTAGTCGTCGCCCAGGCGCGGGGCGTCGTTCGGGTGCAGGGCGACGGCGGCCACAACGGACGGGAATTCACGCGCCGCCTCAACCGCCCAGCGTGACGAGTCGACATCGGTGCCGACCTGGACGATGCGGGTGACGCCGACTGCCGCGGCCTGCGCGATCGCGTCGGCGGGCTCGATCCGCTGACCTCCTCGGATGCAGTGATCGAGGTGACAGTGGTTGTCGACGACAGGGATTGGGAGTGCTTCCGGGGCCTCCGGCCAAGTCGTCTCGGCGGACGTCACGACGCGGGTCGCCTCAATTCGGGGGAACAGGCTCGGCGGCTTGGTGACCGTCGTGCCAACCGGCAGCTGACTCCATTCGGCCACGGTGACGATCCGTTGCCCGGCCAATGCGCCCAGGGCAGTCTCTGCGCCGAGCGCTTGCCAAAGCGCGGCCGACGACTTCGGCATCACCGGGTTGAGGACGACGGCCAGCACGCGCAGGCCCTCGGCGGCCGAGTTCAAGATGGTGCCGAGACGCTCCTTCTGAGCACTCGTCCTTGGCGACCTTCCACGGCTCCTGCTCGGTCAGGTAGCCATTGAGCTCATCGACGATTCGCCAGACGGCAGCCAGGGCATCCTGCGGTGCGACGGCATCGATGGCAGCGTCGGCCTCGGCGACCGCCTCCGCGACCGTCTCGATGACGCGCTTCTCGGCCGGACCGAGTTCACCGGCAGCCGGCAGACTGCCGTCGAAGTAGCTGCCGATCATCGAGGCGACGCGGGATGCCAGGTTGCCGAAGCCGTTGGCCAGCTCGGCGTGGTAGCGCGCGTGGATGTCCTCCCACGAGATCGAGCCGTCCTGCCCGAACGTGATCGCTCGCGCGAAGTAGTAGCGGTAGGCGTCGGAGCCGAAGGCGTTGACGAGTTCGTCCGGCCGGATGCCGTTGAGCTTGCTCTTGCTCATCTTCTCGCCGCCGACGAGCAGCCAACCGTGCGCGAACACCTGGCCCGGCAACGGGAGGCCGGCCGCCATGAGCATCGCCGGCCAGATGATGGCGTGGAAGCGCACAATGTCTTTGCCGACCAGGTGGATGTTGGCGGGCCACAACCGAGCGAATTTCTCGTCGTCCTGTCCGTATCCGGCGGCGGTCATGTAGTTGAGCAGCGCTTCGATCCACACGTACATGACGTGCTTGGTGTCCCACGGCACCTGCACGCCCCAGTCGAAGGTGGAGCGCGAGATCGAGAGGTCCTTCAGGCCGCGCTTGACGAACGCAACGACCTCGTTGCGTGCCGAGGCGGGCTGGATGAAGTTGGGGTTGGACTCATAGAGGTCGAGCAAGGCCTGCTGGAACTGGCTGAGCGGGAAGAAGTAGTTCTCCTCGGTGATGTGCTCGAGCCGGCTGCCGTCGTGCGCCGAAACCTTGTGCCCGGCGTCGTCGCCCTCGCCGTCGCGGACGTCAGCCTCGTCGACGAACTCCTCGCTACCAACGCTGTACCAACCGGAGAACTCACCCTTGTAGACCGCGCCCTTGTCGTGCAGTTCCTGCCAAAACTTCTGCGCGCCAGACTCATGCCGCCCCTCGCTGGTGCGGATGAAGTCGTCGTTGGCGGCGTCGATCGTCGTCGAGCACCGGCAGCCACTCGGTCTCGACAAGATGGTCAGTCCATTCCTTCGGCGTCTTGCCGTTGGCCTCCGCCTTGCGCAGAACCTTGAGACCGTGCTCATCGAGGCCGGTGAGGTACCAGACGTCCTCGCCGCGCTGGCGGTGCCACCGAGTGATGATGTCGCCGATGACCGTCGTGTAGCCGTGACCGATGTGCGGGGCGTCGTTGACGTAATAGATCGGCGTCGTGACGTAGAAGGTGCGACCCTGCTCGTTCTCTGGCACCCGGCCAATCCTAGAGGGGGTCAGTGAGCCGCCGCGTAGACGACCGAGCGCCGGACTCCGGTGGCTGCCGCCACGGCAGCGACCGCGTCCTTGCGGCTCAGCCCGTCCGCCTCACGAGCAGCGACGAGCGCTCGCAGTTCGTCGGCGTCGGGTTCGGATGCGGTACCGCCCGCGACGACGAGCGTCACCTCGCCGCGAACGCCGTGCTCCTGCGCCGCGACCCAGTCGACCAGCCCGCCGAGCGTGTCCCGAACGACCTCCTCATGGGTCTTGGTGAGTTCACGGCACAACGCTGCCGGTCGGTCGGCGCCGAGGGCCTCGACCATCGCCGCCAGCGTCTCGGCCGTCCGGCGCGGCGCCTCGAAGAAGATCATGGTCCGTTGCTCGCCAGCGAGCCCGCCCAGCGCGCGCGTTCGCTCCCCCGCCTTGCGCGGGAGGAACCCCTCGAAACAGAACCGGTGAACCGGCAGCCCACTGACGGCCAGCGCCGTCAGGGCGGCCGACGGTCCTGGGAGGGCGGTCACCTCATGCCCGGCCTCGACGCAGGCCGCCACCAGGCGATAGCCCGGATCGGCGACGCTCGGCATGCCAGCGTCGGTGACGAGCACGACTGTCAGTCCGTCGGTGAGTGCGTTGATCAGGTCAGGCGTGCGCTCGCGCTCATTGCCGTCGAAGTACGAGACGACGCGGCCGGAGATCGTGACGCCGAGGTCAGCGGCAAGCCGGCGCAGGCGTCTGGTGTCCTCCGCCGCGACGATGTCCGCCGTGGCCAGCGCCTCGGCCAAGCGCGGCGAGGCGTCGTCGGGCCGGCCGATCGGAGTGGCAGCCAAGATCAACACGCGTCCATACAACCGGACGCGCTGACCCCGCGCAGGTCCCGCTGTACATAACCTTGCTGCGTGAGCGAACGGGTGAAGGGCTGGGTTTGGCCCGCCGCCGTTTCTCTGCTCGCGCTCGGCCTACGGCTGTGGCACCTCGACCGACCACGCGGGCTCTCCTTCGACGAGCGCTACTACGCGGAGAACGCGTGGTCGATGTTGAAGGTCGGGTACGCCCAGGACTTCGTCGAAGGCGCCGAGGCGCGCATTGCGCGCGGCGACCTGCACAACCTGTTCGTCGTCGGCCAGCCGACCCAGGTCGTCCACCCGGACGCTGCGAAGTGGCTCATCGCAGCCGGCGAAGCTGCGTTCGGATTCAACTCGTTCGGCTGGCGCATCGCGTCGGCCATCGTCGGCACCCTGACCGTGTTCGTGCTGTGCCGGCTGGTGCTCCGGCTCACCGGTTCCCTGCCGTTCGCGTGCCTCGCCGGATTCCTGCTGGCGCTGGACGGTGTTCACCTGACGATGTCGCGGCTGGCGCTGCTCGACATCTTCGTGACCTTCTGGATCGTCTGCGCGGTCGCTTGCTTGGCCGCCGACCGGGACTGGATCGCAGCGCGTTTGTCCAGCGCGACCGACCGTTACCATCGCTGGCGGCCATGGCAGCTGGCCGCGGGAATCTGCTTCGGGCTGGCCTGCGGCAGCAAGTGGAACGGTGTGTATGCGCTTGCCGCGTTCGGCGTCGCCGTGGTGCTGTGGGAGCTGTTCCTGCGCATGTCGTATGGGCCGATTCGACCCGCCCGCGCTGCGTTCGGCGTCGGAGCTCCGGCGTTCGGCTGGCTGGTCGTCGTCGCGGCCGGCGTATATGTCCTGACTTGCCTCGGCTGGCTGGTCAACCACGACGTCTACGAGAAGCGCTTCGGCCACGGTTATGGCGACGAACCCAAGTGGGGTGCGTACGTCGACCATCCGCACGCCGGCCCGATCGGCGAAACCAGCGACGCCCTCCGCTCGCTCTGGCACTACCAAGCGATGTCCTATCGCTTCCACACCGGCGAGTACCTGGCGAAGCAGGACCACCCGTACCAGTCCAACGCCATCGGTTGGCTGATCCAGTGGCGGCCGGTCAGCGCCGCCGCCGACCTGAACCTCCCGGCCAAGCAATGTGGGGCACCGGCCAGCTCCTATTGCATGCGGGAGACGCTGATCCTTGGCAACCCAGCCGTCTGGTGGTCCGGTGTCCTTGCCATGCTGGCGTGCGTCGCGCTCTGGGTGAGAAAGCGGAGCTGGAAGTACTCCGTCCCCCTCGTCGGGCTGCTGGGCACATGGGCACCGTGGCTCTCGGTCGTCGACAGGCCGATCTTCGGGTTTTATGCCGTGGCGACGCTGCCGTTCCTTGTCTTGGCGCTCGCGCTGTCTCTGCACGCCGCCTGGGCGGGCTCGTCGACGCTTCGACAGCGCTACGCGACCGCCCTGGCCACCGCCCTTCTGGTGCTGCTGACCGTCGTCGCCACCGTCTACTTCTGGCCGGTCTGGACACACGGCCTGACGACGTGGGACGCCTGGCACCAGCGCATGTGGCTACCGAGCTGGATCTAGTACCCGGGCCGCACGCCCTTCGGGCGCGCTCACTCGCGGTGCGCCAGTACACACCGCTGCCCGGCTGCCGGGCTGCGCCCGGCCATGGTCGGGGTCTAACTGACGACCGGGAGTCGCGCCTGTGTCCCTCGGACGACGAGCTCCACGATGTGGCCGATGTCCGCAGCGGCTTCGGCCGGGGGCTTCGACGGCCGCACGACGTGCGACAGCACGAGCCGGACGATGGCCTCAGCGGCCATCTCCAGCTCGGCGACCGAGAACGGCAGCGGCGAGTAGTACGCGACGACATTCGCGCGGACCGCCTCAACGGCCGTGTCGACGATGAACCCGGAATCGATCGTGAGCAGCTTCAGCAGTTCGTCGTCCGTCTCGTTCGGGATCGAACCCAGCACGGTGCGCAGGAGAAGGTTCTCCTCTGCCTGCTCCAGGACGCCCTGAGCCGCCGACCGGATACCGGCGATCAAGTCGGTCTCAGCAGCAAGGCGCGCCTCGACGAATGCAAGAAAGTCGAGCAGCTCACGCTGGACCAGCGACTCGGCGAGCTGGTGCTTCGTGCCCAGCTCGGTGTGCGCGGTCTGGCGACTCACGCCGACAGCCGCCGCCAACTTGCCCATCGTGACTGAGGCCCACCCGGACTTCTCGATCAGCGCCTTGGCAGCATCGAGCAGCCGCTCGCGAATCGAGCCGGGCTTGGAGTCACGCAGGGTCAGGTCCATGTCAGTACCTGAACCCTACGGCTGGCTCGATTGCGAGCGCGTCTCGGCGGAGATGATGTTGCCGTCCTGATCGTTGTGGACGAACTCCTCGATCGGGATGAAGTCGACTTGCTCGCGGACGCCGCAGTCCGGGCACGTCCACGTCTCGTCGATGTCGGCGAACGGGGTGCCGGCCGGCCATCCCTCGTGGGGATCGCCGACGGCCTCGTCGTAGACGTACTCGCAGTTCGGGCAGATGAACTTGCTCACGCGGCGATCTCCTGCGCTGAAGCTGGCACCGGGTACTTCTTGAGGTACTTCGCCGCGGTGCGCGGGTGCAGATTGGCCTGCGAGATGTCGCCGTCGAAGTGGGCGACGACCTTGCGGTCCATCACCCGACGCCACAGCGGCGTCGCGTAGGCGAGCACGATCATGCCGGCGTAGCCCGTGGGCAGCACCGGCGCCTCGGGGAAGTCCCGCAGCGCCTGGTACCGACGAGTCGGGTTGGCGTGGTGATCGCTATGGCGCTGCAGGTGGTACAGCAGGATGTTCGTCCCGATGTTGTTGCTGTTCCAGCTGTGGCTCGGGTTGACCCGCTCGTAGCGGCCGGAGTCGAGCATCTTGCGCTTCATGCCGTAGTGCTCGAGGTAGTTGACTGCCTCAAGCAGGCTGATGCCGATGATCGCCTGGACCACGAGGAACGGGAGGATCTGCCACGTCTGCAGGCCGAGGGCCGCGTTCACGGCGATGGCCGAGCCCCACAGGATCACGGTGAAGATCCACGCGTTCATCAGGTCGCTGTGGAAGCTCCACGGCGACTGGCCCTTGCGTGCGAGCCGTTTCTTCTCCAGCTCCCATGCGCTCTTGAGGCTGCCGAGGACGGTGCGCGGAAGGAATTCGTAGATCGTCTCGCCGAGCCGCGAGCTGGCCGGATCCGGCGGAGTGGCCACACGGACGTGGTGGCCGCGGTTGTGCTCGATGTAGAAGTGGCCGTACGCCGTCTGCGCCAGCGCCACGCGGGCATACCAGCGCTCGAGCTTCTCCTTCTTGTGGCCCAGCTCATGCGCGGTGTTGATGCCGATGCCGGCGACCATGCCGATGCCGGTGGCAAGACCCAGCTTCTGGACCCAGTTGAGTGGCTCGTCAACGGTCCAGACGGTCCCACCACCCAGCAGGTAGCACGCCACCAAGAAGCCCGCGATCTGCAGCGGGATGAACAAGTAGGTGACCCAGCGGTAGAACCGATCGTTCTCGACCTGTTCAAGCACCTCGTCCGGGGGGTTGTTCGGGTCAAGGCCCAGGACAAGGTCCATGAGCGGGATGATCACGAAGACGAAGAAGGGCCCGAAGAACCAAATCGGCGTCCAGTGGGTCAAGCCCCAGAGCGGGAAGATGATGACCGGGATCAGCGGAATGATGCCGCTCAAGACCCAGTAGTGGCGCTTCGGATCCCGCCACGTGACCTTCTGCCCTTCGGCAGTCACTGCTTCGTACATCGTGTTTCTCCCTAAATCAGGCGTACTGCAACGAGCACTTGACATTAAGGTACGACTTGTCAAGCCACTTGACAAGTCCCTTCTTTGTGTCAAGCGAGAACTTTTCTTCTGATATCCGTGAGACGGTCGGCGCTAGCGCGACATATTCAGGTGTCGGACGACGGGAGAACCTGGTGACAGACGAGTTGACCCAGCTGGCGCGAGCGCAGGTCGGAGACCGCGACGCGTTCGCCGGTCTCTACGACCGACACGTGCGCCCGGTTTACTGGCAGGCGTACTCGGTCGTGCGCGATCGCAACCTCGCCGAGGACGTAACGCAGGACGTCTTCGTGACGACGTGGCGGCGCATCCGATCCATCACGCCAGTCGACGGCTCGATCCTGCCGTGGCTACTCGTCACCGCGCGGTACACCGCGTACAACGCCGCCCGCAAGGAGCAGCGCCGCGCTGCCGACGACCTCGACCGCGACCCCATCGGCGGACCCGGCGCCGACACCGAGGTCGAGAACGCCCTGATCCACGCCGAGATCGACAAAGCGGTCGCGGCCCTCTCCCCTGTCGATCAACAGCTCTACGCCCTCTGCCTTGACGGCGGCGCGACGTACGAGCAAGCCGCGCAGGCGCTGGGCGTGAGCCACAGCGTCGTTCGCAACCGCATACATCGACTCCGCACGCGCCTGCGTGCCGATCTCAGCGCCCTGAGGGGGACCGCATGAACATCCAACTTTCTGACGAGCGCATCGACGCGATGCGCGACCACGTCCTGTCCGCCGTCGACGGCGACCTCAAGCAGCGCGGCCGGCGCACCCGCAAGGCTGTCGCCGGCGGCATCGGCGCCCTTGCTCTCATCACCGTTCTGGGCGTCAGCCTCCCCGCCCTCACCGGCGGCACGTCTGGCTCGGACGTGACCGCATCGCAGACGACCGACGGCGACACCTCGGTCGCCATGCCGGAGCCCGATGTCGCCGCGCAGGAACCAGGCGGAGCCGCATACGACGACGTTCAACGCTTGGATGCCAAGGCCCTGCCCGAAGGCGGCGAAATCTCTCCCACCCCGCCGGACCAGCCGCCGCTCACGGCGCCCGGCAAGGATCGGGAGGTCATCACCACTGGGTCGGCAAACGTGAAGGTCGACGACACCGCCAAGGCAGCGAATCGGTTCACGGCGTGGGTCGAGGGTCGCGGCGGACGTGTCGACGGTCGTTCCGAGTCGCGCGACAACGAGGGCCACACCTCGGCGCACGTGACGGCGCGGATCCCGAGCAAGCACATCACCACCGCCATCGCCGAGCTGCGCACGCAGGGCGAGGTCATGTCGGTCGACCTACAGCGCGACGACGTCACGGCCCAGGGCGCCGACCTGGACGGCCGGATCAAGGCCCTGAAGATCTCGATCGAGCGACTCGAGAACATCCTCGAGCGCGCCGGCTCCAGCAGCGAGGTCATCGAAGCCGAGACGGCGCTCAGCGAACGCCAGCAGGAGCTGGAATCGCTGCAATTGCAGCGCCGATCGCTGACCGATCAGGTGTCTCTGTCGACGCTCTCGGTCTCGTTCGAGCAGGAGCGCAAGCCGGGCTCCGTTGCTCCGGGCGGATTTCGTGGCGGGTTGATCGCGGGCTGGAACGCGTTGCTCGACACGGTCGAGGCCGTCGTCACTGCAGCCGGTGCGGCCGTCCCGTGGCTTGGCATCGGCGCCGTGGCCGGACTGCTCTGGTGGGGCATCCGGCGTGCCCGCCGCCGGCGGACGAGCTAGCCGACCGGGAGGCGAAGCGCGCCGGGCGCGGTTGCCGGGACGACCGGATGGTTGGGCTCTACCGGTGCGATGCGCTGGTACGCCGAACCGAGCGCCGGGCGGGCATCGGCCTCCCCCTTGTTCGGCCAGAACGCCATGGCCCGTTCGGCCTGCGCCGTGATCGTCAGCGACGGGTTCACGCCGAGGTTCGCCGTGATCGCACTGCCGTCGGCGATGTGCAGCCCCGGGTAGCCGTAGACACGCTGGAACGGATCGATCACGCCGGTGTTCGGCCCGTCGCCGATCGTGCAGCCACCGATGTAGTGCGCCGTGGCCGGGATGTTGAAGATGTCCGTGACGACGTTAGCGGTGAAGCCATCCATCTTGACCGCGTACTCACGTGCGATCTCGTGCGCGAGCGGGATCCAGTCCGGATTCGGCTCGCCCATGCCCTGTTTGGTCACGAGCTTCCCGCGCTTCAGGAATGAGGTGAGCGAGTTGTCCAGCGACTGCATCACCAGCATGATCACGCCGCGCTCCGAGGAACGGTACAGATTCTGCGTCCGCAGGAAGTTGACCGGGTGCAAGACGATGCTCATGAGCAGGCGCAGGAACCGGAACGCACCGCCGTCGACCATCGGAACGGTCTGGATGTTGAGCGCGTTCTGGCCCTTGCCGTACGTGCACACCTCGACGTGCGTCTGCGGTTCCGGATGGATCGACGACGTGATCGCCACGCCCTGCGCGAAGTCCGTCCGGGACGATGTCCCGACCGCCAGGATCGCCTCGGAGTTGCTGCGGGTCAGTTCACCGAGCCGCGGCGAGAGGTTCTCCAGCGTCCCGTCGTGTCGGAGTTTGTGCAGCAGCTTTTGCGTGCCGAGGGCGGCCGCGGCGAAGACGACCTGTTCGGCGGTGAACGTCCGACGGCCTCGGCGAAGCTTTCCGTTCGACCGGACCGTTTCGATGACGTAGCCGCCCGTGCCGTCCGGCTCCACGGACGTCACAGTGGTCAGCGGATGAACTTCGACGCCGTTCGCCTCCGCGAGGTGGAGGTAATTCGTCGTGGTCGTGTTCTTGGCGTTGTGCTTGCAGCCGGTGAAGCACTCCGAGCAGTGAATGCAGCCGGAACGACGAGGCCCGGCACCGCCGAAGTACGGGTCGTCGACCTCGATGCCCTCCTGCCCCTCGTTGAAGAACACGCCGACCTCGGTGTGATGGAAGGTGTCGGCTACGCCGCGGTCCTCGGCAACCTGGAGCAGCAGTTCGTCCTTGGGCCCGGTGCGCGGATTGGTGACGACGCCGAGCATGCGCTTGGCCTGGTCGTAGTACGGGGCCAGCTCGTCCCTCCAATCGGTCAGATGGGCCCACGCCTTGTCCTGTGTAGAACGCCGGCAGCGGTTCGTACAGCGTGTTTCCGTAGATCAGCGATCCACCGCCGACACCTGAGCCGCTGAAAACGAGGCACTTGCCGAGCGCGCTGATCCGCTGAGGGCCGGTGAATCCGAGCCGCGGTGCCCAGATCGACTTGCGGACGTTCCAGTTCGTCTTGGGGTAATCCTCGTCGTTCCACCGGCGACCGGCTTCGAGAACTCCGACGCGGTAGCCCTTCTCGGTCAGCCGAAGCGCCGAGACGCTACCGCCGAAGCCGGAGCCGACGACGATGACGTCGTAGTCATAGGCGCTCATCAGGCCACCACCTCATAGTCGGCAGGATCGAACTTGGTCTGCTTCCGGTACTGGATGCCGAGCCACGGCCAGTTGGCCGTGATCCGCCCGTTGGCCGTGCGATACCAGGAAGCGCACCGACTCCACACGCTTCCGGACAGCTCCTGCTGGATGCGGTCGTCGTACTTCTGCTCGACGTCGGCGCGCACCGCCATCGGCTTGCCCGTCTGGGCGAGCCGGTCGACGAAGTCACCGAGGTACTTCGCCTGGGCTTCGAGGAAGTAGATGATCGAGCCGCCGCCGGTGTTGGTATTGGGCCCGTACATGACCAGAAGGTTCGGGAAGCTCGGGACGGCCAGGCCGTAGTAGGCGTGTGCGCCGTCGCGCCACTCGTCGTGCAGGTCGCGCCCGCCGGCGCCCTTGATCGCCATCGGCGCCAGGAACTCCTGGACCTTGAAGCCGGTGCCCCAGATGATGACGTCGGCCGCGTGCTCGGTGCCGTCGGACGTGACGACACCGTCGGCCGTGATCTCGCTGATCTTGTCCGTCACCAGGTCGACGTTGGGCTGGGCCAGCGCAGGCAGGTAGTTGTCGGAGAAGAGGATCCGCTTGCACCCGACCGGGTAGTCCGGCCAGACCTTCTCGAACAGGCCCGACCTGGGTTCGGACTGCTTGCGCATGTGCCGCCGCGACCACGCCTTGACCACCTTCGCCAAACGCGGCGAATAGACCCACGCGAAGCTCAGGGACTCCGTCACGCCGTACCAGGTGAGCCGTTCGGCCAGCTCCGTCACCGGCAGCTTCTCGAAGACCTTGTGGTGCCGCGCGTGCCACTCGCGGTCTGGGCGGGGAATGATGTACGGCGCGCTCCGCTGGAACACGGTCATTTGGCCGACCTCGGGCTGGATCGCCGGGATGAACTGGATGGCGCTGGCACCGGTCCCGATGACGGCGACGCGCTTGCCGCGCAGGTCCACGTTGTGATCCCACGTGGCCGAATGGAACACCGGGCCGGCGAACTTCTCGCGACCCGCGATCTCGGGATAGGCCGGCCGGGACAACTGGCCGACTGCCGAGACCAGGACGTCGACCACTACGGGGTCACCGTTGCTGACTTCGACTGTCCACGTGCCCGATGACTCGTCAAAGGAAGCCGCCGTCACCTCCGTACCGAACCGGATGTGGCGCCGCAGGTCGTACTTGTCGGCGACATCGTGCATGTAGTCGAGGATGGCCGGCTGTCGGGAGAAGCGGTGTGGCCAGCGCGGATTGGGTTCGAACGAGTAGGAGTAGAAGGGCGACGGCACATCGCAGGCCGCGCCCGGATAGGTGTTCTCCCGCCAGACGCCGCCGACGTCCTCGGCCTTCTCGAAGATGACGATGTCGTCGTGCCCGCGCTTTTTCAGCTCGATGGCGGCGGCGAGGCCCCCGAAACCCGTTCCGATGACGGCGACCGTCGGCTTCATGCTCGTCCCTTCCGCGCACCACAGCTGCTTGGCGCTGCGGCCTGCGCCAGGCGCGATGTCGATGTGCTGACACTACAGCGTCGGCGACGAACCGTTGCAGTCGTACTGGCAGCATTCCGAGGCAGCCCGAGACCTACGCGGCGGCTTCGAGTTCCGTCTTGAGGTTGGCCAGCGTGCGCCGGATGTTGCCCTTCTGGAACTCCGCGAACGAGGGCTTGCGGGTAGCCAGCGGATCGAACACGCGGGTGGTGAAGTCCGGCCAGCCGGTGCGTCCGTCGGACCACGTCTCGGTGACCCGCGTACCGCCCTCGACCGGCTCGAAGTCGTAGGCCCACGACGCGATCCGTACCGGCACCATGAACCGGCCAAAGCCATAGCGCCGCACGTCGAAGGCGAATCGGCGACCGGGCTCGGCGGCCGTCACCACGCACTCGGTCTGCCAACGCATCGACCCACGCTTGTTGTCGCCCACGAACCGCATGCCCACGTACGCATGGTCGAAGCCGTCCTCGACGACGGCACCACGGTTCTCTGGGCTCCATCTCCCCATCTGGCGCACATCGCTGACTGCCTCGTACGCCGTCGCCGGGTCAACCGCGATGACGATGGATCCTGAGACCTCGAACTCCCGTGTCATGCGGGGAGCCTAGGACATGTCACGTTGTCCGAGCAGATAATCCGGTGTGACAAACGAAAGGGCCCCGACCGCGTGTGCGATCGGGGCCCCTGCGCGGTGAATCAGATGGCGCGGACGTTCTCGGCCTGCGGGCCCTTGGGGCCAGCGGCGAGGTCGTACTCGACCTTCTGGTTCTCATCGAGCGACTTGTAGCCCTCGGTCTGGATAGCGGAGAAGTGGACGAATACGTCCTCGCCGCCACCATCCTGAGCGATGAAGCCGAAGCCCTTGTCAGCGTTGAACCACTTGACGGTTCCCTGAGCCATGTTCTTTTCCTTTGGTTACGTGCTGGGGCACTGTGCCCCATGCTGCTGAAGACATCTACTTGAGCTGACATCCAGCGAACCGAAAACCAGAGAAGTACGAGATACAGGCCGCGACTTGGTGTGCGGCAAGGACGGCTCACTCAGCCATCCCTTCAACAACTCCACGATAGGGCATCGGTGGCTGGTTTGGCGCATCGGCGAAGCTCGGACGCCCGACAGGTCGACCACTGAGCGGCGTTACAGGTGCCGGGGCTCAAGCATCTGTAAGTGCTGGGCGACGGATACAACACCATCGGGAACTGCGCACGTCAACTTTGGGTCCGGTGGACCTAACAGGACAACTACCCATGATTCTTGAAGTCGAACGCGCTGAACCGCCGATGTGTTGGCCGTCTCGGAGCCCCGAGCTCTTCCATCTTCCCGGCGTGTTCTCCTACGGTGCGAGCGGATCCGGCACGGTGTCAGGGATACCATCCGTTGGCTCGGTACTGGCCGAGCAGCACACCCGTGCGCTGCGGGCAGTACGTCGACAGGTGCGCCTGTCGAACCTCGTCCCACGTGACCTGGAACTTCGGCTCCACCTGCCCGGTCGGGTCGGCGACTTCATCCGGCAGGTCCTTGGAGTGCAAGTAACTCGGCCCCGATTTCGCCAGCCGTTCCGGCCTGCGGTCGCGGTAGACATCGCGGCTGTAGTCGCCCCACCGCGCCGACTCGCCGATGATGGCCGAGCTGATCTGGTCGGACAATCGGGTGTATCGCTTGGCGCACGCTTGCGGGCTCAGCGCGCCTCCATCACGCGTGTGGAGTTTCACGCGCTCTGCCACCAGCTGGCGGAACTTTGGGTTGGTTGTCAGCCGCAGGAACAGGTGACCAGGGGTCTCCTGTCGCTCCGGGTCGTCGGCCAGCGTGTTGTTCTGGTCCACCTTCCACAGGCCGTTGTCGTTGTCCCAGGTGGTGAACTTCAGTCGGGTGTCATTGCCCTTGCGTTTGCGCCAAACGTTCCAGTTATGGTGTGGCCAATCGGTCTTGCCGATGTACTGGGTCAACAGCAGGTAGTCCACGAGGTTGGTCATGTCGACCTTGCCGGACAGCTTCTCGTACGTCGCGTCGGAAACGTCGCCCTCGCCCTTGACCAGCGCGAACACCGCATCGAATGCCTTCAGGTCACCGGGGTCGGCTTCAGGCTCGTTGTTGACGTCATCGGCGGTGATGACGTCATAGTCCTTGTCCTCGTCGCCACCGAAGTAGGACGCAAAGAACTTCGAGTCGGGGCGTTCCGTCAAGTTGTAGAGGCCCCAGTAGACGCCGTTGAGATACAGGTGGACGTAGGAGCCGTGCGGTGCGAGCCAGCCCATGTCGAGGAACGCGTCACGGGCCCACTGGTCGTTGACGTAGTCAGCGTCGCGGCGCTGGTCGCGGTCCCAGTAGTGGTACGACCGGTTGCCGCCGTTGCGGAGGATCAGGTGGTCGAACTTTCCGACGGGCGCGTATTTCTCGCCGCGTTCGACGAACAGGTTCTGCTTGAGCTTGCCGTTGCCGTACTCGGACCTGAAGTAGATGCGCATGCTCTTCTTCGGCGTATTGAACGCTCCTCGGCTTGCCTGACCGTGCATGCGGAGACCGGCGTTCGTCGTGAACCCCTTTCGGCCGGCCGGATCGATCAGTTCGAGCGAGACAGGACGTTCCCACTTGTCGCCCTTTTCGTTGGCGTTGTAGTAGATCCCGGTTGCGGGGTCGAACAAGTTGTCCAGGTTGGTAGTGATCGACAGGGTCGGGATCGACGTCAGCGCCTTGTTGATCTGGCCGGAGTAGCGCGGGTTGTCGACGATCTCCGGGTCCATCTCGTAGTCGGCCGGATAGGGGCCGTAGCCATCGTCGGCGGCAAACGCTTTCGGGAACCCCTCGGGAGAGTTGCCTTGTCGGCGCACTTGGGACAAGAAGATGTACGTGTGAGTGACCACTGCAGACGTCCCGGACTCGTCGTACGCGACGGCACGGACCGGAGTGGTGGCCTTGATCGAGATGGGCGACGAGTACTTGACACCCTTCTGCGCCGTGGGGGTGGATCCATCGGTCGTGTAGCGGATCGAGCGATTGCCCTCGGCGGTCAATTCGAGTGAAAACGACGCGGAGTGGAAGCCGTGCTTCTTCGAGAACGAAGGCTTGGGCACGGAGGACTCCCGGTCGAAGCCAACCTGCACGATCACGAGTCCTGCGGCGACCAAGGCGATCGCTGCGACGACGACGATGGCAATCGTGCGGGAACGGGTCGTCTCTTTCTCCTCCGGCTCCGGCTCCCAGTTGTGCGAGCCCTCAAGTCCTGCCATCGGATTCTCCTCGGGTCGCTGGGCTCTCGGGCGACTAGTGCACTCGATCGCAGCCTGATTATGCCGGGTCTAGTACCACGCCAACGACAGTTAGCACGGCGGCGTACCGATCGGCCCTGCTGCGCGAGTTCGATCCTTGGTGTCCGACCGGTGGTCAGCCAGGTTCGATAAATTGTCCTACTAGGTCGAGCAAAGTGTTCTTACTCGAACTCGGTGGAGCATAGGAGATTCGAACTCCTGACCTCTTCGATGCGAACGAAGCGCGCTACCAACTGCGCCAATGCCCCAAGGGCATCGAGAATATCAGTGCATCACTGGCCGGCAGCACGCCGCTGGTCGTCGCTCGACGACTCTTCATCGGCGGCCAACGGAAGCTCAGTTTGCTCACCTTCGACGTGGCCGGAAGTCCAGACCCCCGGCGCGTCGAAGTCGATCGTCCTAACCGTACGTCCGGCCCTTGGCTTGGTGACGTACGTCGGAAGCGTCACCGGTAAAGGGTCCCAGACCAGCTCCCCGTGGCTCGCCGCGGACGGGACCGCGATGACCAGTTGTTCGTCGAGCGCATCGGCCTCGAGCGGCGCGTTCTCCATGACGTGCTTGCGGCCGGGATCGACGTCCTCGAGCTGTCCGGACACGATGATCGTGACGGTGTCCTCGTCCTCGACGGCCGACCGGCCAACGCGGAGGCGGGGAACCCGCAGCTTGGGCAGGCTGATTCGCGGCCTGCGCGTCGATGAGATGCCGTACTCACTGCGCACCTGGATCCGGCACGCCACCAGCCAGGCAACCAGCAGGCCGGTCGGAATGGCCACCGACCAGAGCGGGATGACCGCGAACCCGACCAGTGCACCGACCACGGCGTTGGCGAGCAGCAGCGTCAGAAGCACCCGACGGCGTCGGCGAGCAGCGAGGCGAGCCGACGCACGGGTGAGGCCCGGACGAGCACGGCGCGACGCCACGTCGGCATCGGCTTGGGCAATCGGCTCGTCGTCAGCGTCCTCGCCGTATTCGGCGTAGTCGTCCACTTCGGCGGCCGCCGACGCGCGACGGATGAACCGGCTCAGCGGCGTCAGGACTTCCAACGCGGAGTGGTTGTGCGCCTCGTCGTATCGACGTAGAGCCAGCGGAACGAAATACGCCGCCCACACGGTGACGACGAATGCGACGATCAAGCCGGTGCCCACGGAAAAACCGTAGGCCCGCCACGCCTCGAATCGCGGCAACCCGGCCGTGTCGCGTGCAACTTGTGTGACTCAAGTGGTTTCGAGAACCTCAACCACCGGCTGAGCCGAGGCGATCGATGACGCGACCTTTCACGTCGTCGACCACGAGTTGGTACACCATGTGGTCCCGCCATTGACCCGCGATGTGCAGGTAGCTCGGTGCCAGGCCGATCTCGGTGAAGCCGAGCTTCTCGACGACGCGCAGGCTGCGGGCGTTGTCGGGACGGATGGCGATCTCGATCCGATGCAGAGCGGCGACGTCGAACAGGTGGTCGCAGACCATGGCCACTGCCGCGGGGATGATGCCGCGTCCGGCATGGGTCCGTGCGATCCAGTACCCGAGGTTGGCGCTGCGGCTCGAACCCATCGTGATGCCGTTGACCGTCAGGAGACCGACCACGGCGCCGTCCCACGTCACGGCGAAGGGCATCGACTGGCCGTCTTTGGCGCGGGCGAGCATCGCCCGGACCATGGCGCGGTGCGACGCGAACGGTGGTTGAGTCCCCGGCGGCAACGTCGCCTCCCACGGACCGAGCCAGTCGACGTGCGCGCCCCGTAACTGCTGCCACGCGGCTGCATCCCGCATGCGCAGTGAACGGACCCCGACGTGCTCATGCCGCATCGACGCCGGCCAAGCCGCGTTCAGTGGTCCACTCCGCGAATCTGACTGACAGCGTGCGGGACGATTGCAGCCAACAGTTCGATGGCGTCGGCCACTCCCCCGCGCGATCCCGGCAGGTTGACGACGAGAGTCTCCCCGGCGACGCCGGCCAGCCCACGCGACAGCGCGGCGGTAGTCACGCCTTTCGCCACCCCGTGTGCGCGGATCGCCTCGGCGACGCCCGGCAGCTGGCGGTCCAGCACGTTGGCCGTCGCTTCGGGCGTCCGGTCGGTCGGGCTGATTCCCGTGCCGCCCGTGGTGAGCACGACGGCGACTCCGTCGATCACCGCGGCTCGCAACGCATCCGCCACCGGCGCGCCATCTGGAACCACGAGAGCTTCTGGGGTGGTGAATCCCCAATCCGTCAGCGCCTGCACCAGGAGCGGCCCGGTTTCGTCGGTGTAGACACCGGCAGCCGCCCGATTGGAGGCGACGATGACGCGCGCGTTCACTCCGTGCTCCACGTCCCGCTGCGGCCGCCGGACTTGGCGATGACCTCTATTCCGTTGATCGTGGCATGCGGGTCGACGGCCTTGACCATGTCGATCACGGTCAGCGCAGCGACGGCCACCGCCGTCAGAGCTTCCATCTCGACGCCGGTCCGACCAGTCGAGCGCACCTCGGCACGGAGGTCGACGGAGGTGTCGGACACCTCGACGTCCACCTTCACGGCATCGATCGCCAGCGGATGGCACAGCGGCACCAGGTCCGGCGTCCGCTTGGCGGCCTGGATCCCGGCGATGCGCGCTACCGCGAGGACGTCACCTTTGGGAACACCGTCACCGCGGAGAAGCGCGACGACTTCCGGCGAGACCTCGACGCGACCGCGGGCCGCAGCGGTCCGCACCGTGACGTCCTTGCCGGACACGTCGACCATGCGTGCGGCCCCGGCATCGTCGACATGGGAGAACATCAGAACGGCCGATCCAGCACGTACGTCCGCACCGTGTCACCCATGTGGAGGGCGGTCTCGTCTTCCCCGACGACGATCAGCGCATTCGCCCTCGCCAAGGCTCCGATGCGATGCGACTCATGACCCTGGATGGGCGTGACCTTGGCACCCCGGTGCGTGACCTCGAAAAAGGCGCGGACGTACTGGCGGAAGCCGGGCTTGGAATCGATGTCGGCAGCAAGGACGGCGTGCACCATCGGACGGCGATATGGCGTGCGGCCCATCATGCGCCGGATGGCCGGCAGGACGAAGACGTCGAACGACACATACGCCGATACCGGGTTGCCCGGCAGCGTGATGATCGGCGTCTCCTCCTCGAAGAGGGTTCCAAACCCTTGCGGCTTTCCGGGCTGCATGGCCACCCGATCAAATTGGACGGTCCCCAAAGGGGACAACGTCTGCTTGACGATGTCCTTCTCGCCTTCGCTCACGCCGCCGCTGGTCACGACCAGATCGGCGCGCACAAGCTGCTCGGCGAGTGAATCGCGGAACGCGCGCGGATCGTCGGGCACCGCACCGACCCGATAGGCGATGGCGCCGGCCGCGCGCACAGCTGCGGCGAGCATGTAGCTGTTGCCGTCGTAGATCGAGTCGTAATCCAGATGGGAGCCCGGTTCGCGCAGCTCGCTGCCGGTGGACAGGACGACCACCCGCGGCCGCGGGCGGGCCCGGACGCGTGCCGATCCCAATGACGCCAGCAGGCCGATCTCGCGTGGTCCCAGGATCGTCCCGGCCGGCACGACGAGGTCGCCGGCCTGGACATCGCTGCCGGCCAGCCGGATGTTGGCGCCCCGCGCGACTGCGGCGTGCACGTCGACGCTGGCGGAGCCGCGGTTCGTCTGCTCGAACGGGACGACGGCGTCGGCCCCACGCGGTACCGGGGCACCGGTCATGATCTTGACGGCGGTGCCGGCGCTGATGGCGAACGGCTTCGCGCCACCGGCCAGGATTTCGCCGACGACTGGAAGGGTGACGGGGCTGCTGGCCGACGCCCCGGCGACGTCCTCAGCGCGCACCGCGTACCCGTCCATCGCGGAGTTGTCGAACCGCGGGAGGTCGATCGGTGCGATGAGGTTCTCGTGCAGCGGCAGGTCAAGCGATTCGACGATCGGCTGGTCGTAGGCCTCGAGCGGCCCGAGGGCGCGCAGGATGCGTTCGAGGTGATCCTCGACGGTGATCATGCCGTCAGGCACGCTGGACGGCCTGACCCGCACAGCTCCGTCTGAGGGGGTCGACATGCCATTCACCCTAGTAGCCGCGCGCCATCGGGGACGCGCTGTTCGGAACCCTCATCCGTCAGGCGCACGTCGCCCGTGACAGTCACGCCGGAGCCGAGTGACCAATCGCCCTCGACAGTGAAAGAGCTCGCGTCCCGCAGCGACGGGGCTACCGGGACGCGCGCCTCGAAATCGGCGATCGTCCTGAAGTAGCGGGCATCGAGCTTCACCAGCGGTGGCTCGGCGACCGACTGCAGGACGCCGTCATGGCCGAGCTCGTACACATCCGAGCGCAGCACGAGCAGATCGTCGGTCGACTTGACCGGGCGGAAGCGGGACCGGTCGACCTCGAGCGCCACCGCGCCTTCGAACACCTCGATGGCCGAGCCCATCGCCGACTCGATCTGCACCACCTTCGGCGACTCCGGGTCGGTCGGGTCGACCGTCTTGACGTTGCGGATGAGCGGAAGTCCGAGCACACCGTCCCGGTCGGCCAAAGCCGCCGCGACCTGCTCCAGGTCGAACCAGAGACTGTTGGTGTTGAAGTACCGGTGCCGGTCGATGTCGGCGGCGAAAGCAGCGTCGTCCTCCGGCGTCTGCGCAGTCTCGCGCAGGACCAGGCGCCCGTCGGAGCGTCGCACCACAAGCTGACCGCCCTTGACGTCGGCCGCCGTCCGTCGGCACACCTCCATCGCGCAGGGTGCACCGGTGGCGGCAAACCACGCCATCATCGCCGGGTCCGGGACGGCACCGAGGTTGTCGGAGTTGGACACGGTCGCGTAGCGGAACCCCGCGTCGAGCAGAGCCTGGAGAACGCCGGACGTTTCCAGCGCGGTGTACAGGTCGCCGTGGCCCGGCGGGCACCATTCGAGACGCGGATCGGCCGGCCAGGAGACGGGCGTGAGGTCGTCGAGGAGCAGCTTCGGCTCCTGGTTCTGCAGAAATGCGAGCGGTAGCTCGCCGACCGCGAGGTCGTGCTTCGCGATCGCGTCCATCGTGTCGTCGTGGGTCGCGAAGCTGTTCATGAAGACGATCGGCAGTGCGACGTCGAGTTTCGCGCGCACGTGCTTGACCTGTGTGGCGATGACGTCGAGGAACGACAGACCATCGCGGACGGGAACGAGCGACTTGGCCCGGTCCAGACCCATCGTCGTTCCCAAGCCGCCGTTGAGCTTGACGACGACGGTCTGTGCCGCGGCGGCACGCACCGCTGGCGGTACCTCCCGCTTGCGGGGGCCTGTTCCGACGTACGCGCGCACCTCCTCATCGGCGCGGGCCACATCGGTCAGCCCCGTCACCGAGTCCTCCGGGATCATGCCGGTCGCGCCCACCACCAGCTCGCCGTAGTAGTAGGCGAAGACGTCGATGGCCCGCTGCGGAACGCCTGCCGCGCGCATCTTGTCGATCGCGCGCTCGAGGCCGCTCACCGGGTCCACGGGCCGAGGTTACCCGTAGCGAGTGAGGCACCGGGCGCTCGCGCACGGGTGCCGAGCGAGCGAGGGTTGAGCGTCGCACCGCGACGCGATTACCGAGAGCCCGAACAGGTTGCTGCTCGTGGCCGAGTGGCCGACAGCCCGTTGACCGAGCGAAACGAGGGAAAACCGGCATAGGTTAGCGTCGCGACCATGCAGGAGCCGGTGGGCGACGGTGGCGGGAAGCGCGCACTGCGCGAGTCGATCCTGCAGCGTCGCGCAAACCGGAGTGACCACGACCGCGCCGCGGCCGCCGACGCGATCGCGGCGCACCTGGCCGGCGCGGCATTCGCCCAGGTCCCGATGGTGGCGGCGTACCTGTCGATGGGAAGCGAGCCCGGGACGGGCCCGCTCATCGACGCGCTCCTGGCCCGCGGAACCGAGGTCATCGTCCCTGTCACGTCGACCGGCGGTGTACTCGACTGGGTCCGTTACACGCCGGACGCCAGCCTCACCCCATCCGCGCTCGGCGTGCCGGAGCCGGACGGGCCGCGGCTCGGCGCCGATTCGCTCGGCGATGCCAAGCTGGTGATCGCGCCAGCTCTCGCCGTCGACCAATCCGGCTGGCGGCTCGGGCGCGGTGCGGGCTATTTCGATCGCGCCCTGGTGCGCGCCGGTGGGCCGATCTGCGCACTCGTGTACGCCGACGAGCTGCTCCCCGCCGTACCGCACGAGGATCACGACATCCCGGTCAACCTCGTGGTCACCGAAGCCGGCATCTTCCGCGTCCCATGACGCGGCGTCAGCGCGTCGGCGAGCTGAGGGTCAGCGTGCTGTGGGCCTGCTTGCTCACCGCTGCCGTGGTGGATCGCCACGGCAGGTCCCGCCCGACGGCCCAGAGGTCGACCTGGTCGGTGTAGTCGTCGGCAAAGGTGTGGCCCGATGCGCCGGTGGCCACGATCCAGCGGGACTTGTCCGGATCAGCCACATCTATGACAAAGCGCGCTGCCGGTGCCGTCACCGCCGTGTAGCCACCCGCGGCATTCCACGACGTCGCCTCGATGGTGTCGTTGGACCCGTCCAGTTCGACAGGTCCACGGTCAAACAGCCGGCCGGACAACGTCGGATTGCGCAGCGGCGAAGCGTGCAGGTCCGACCAGTCCCATTGCGTCACGTCGCGGGCCCGGATCCGCGTCAGCTCGTCACGCGCATCCTCCATGCCCTGCCGCAGGACGTCGTCGCGCCGCTCAACCGTGCTCGGCGTCAACAGGTTGTCCCACCAGACCGCGTCCGGATCGGCCAGCAACCGCCGGATCACGATCATCCAGCGCGCGCTGCCGTCGGGCCACTGGGCCTCTGGCAGCTCGTCGTGGAACGTGAGGGCAAGAACGTTGCGCCACACGGCTGCGAAGTAGGCGGCCGCGGGTGCGTCCGCCGACATCTCCCGATTCCAGGTGGGAAGCGTGTCCTTGCCCTCCTGGGCGAAGGCGGTGCTGACCTCGACTGGCAGCAGGCTCGGCACCAGGAGATCGGCGAGCGGACTCCGCTCGGTTGCGGCGACGGGCGGCTCCGGCTCGCTCGGCCGCTGGCCCGTCGCCCCCGAAGCATCGGCCCAGACCAGAGCGAACGGCAGGGCGGCCCGGTCGGCAGCGGCCTCGACACCGCCTTCGTCACGCGCTTGGTCGACAGCGAGCAGCCCTGCGATGTTGCTGCGCTTTGCGTCCTGCTTCCACTCCAGCGTCACCTTGGCTCCGCTGGACAGGCGAGCGACGACGATGCCCTTGGTCTTCTTCTTCGCCGACACCATGGCCAGCCGTGCACCGGAGGGCAGCGCCGGACCGAAGCCCCACGCCACCGCCCGATTGTGGCCGACGACGACGCCCGGCAGGCCGGACAGCGACAGGCCGCCGACGTCGTAGGGGCACGCCGCCGTGACCCGAGCGCAGCGCAGCCGGATTTGGTACCACGGGCTGGGCAGGCTGATCGAGGAGGCAATGGTGCTCGTCAGGACGGCGCCGCCCGTCTTGCGTTGCTCGATGCGCGTCATCGTGCCTGTGGTGCTCGGCAGACCAGTCACACGGGAGACGGTCGCGATCGCATCACTCAGTCGCTGCAGCCGCTTCACGTCGGCAGACTCCTCAACCCATTTCGACGACGTCACCGCGGCCGAGTCGGACATCCGGTATCCCGGGTACAGCTCGGCGATGCGCGTGGCGGGGATGTTGCGCGCCATCACCACACGGTCGATCTCGTCAGTGATGGGGCCGTCGAGGTCCCAACTGAGCAGGCGGGCCCAGCCGACCGAGTCGAGAGGCGTCCACGGGTCAGGCCGATAGTCGCGCCCGATCAGTGACTTGGCCGCGTACTCCAAGGACAGGGACGAACCCGCCTTGCCGACGATGTACGCGTTCACGCCCCGGGTGTAGGCATCGAGTGCCCGCCGAGACGTCGCCGGCAGCTGCTTGAGCTCGAGCTCGGCGGCGTCCCGGAAGCGCATGTCCTTGGTGAGCCGGTCGACGTCAGCGCCTCGATGGCGCACCAGGGCGCTGAAAGTTCCGCTGGCCACGTGTCGCCGCACGTCCATCTCGTGGAAGCGGTCCTGGGCGTGGACGTACCCCTGGGCGAAGAACAGGTCTTCGTCGGTCTCGGCGACGATGGACGGGATGCCGTGGCGATCGCGACTGACCGTGACCGTTCCGTCGAGGCCGGTCAGGCTGACCGTGCCGGACGTGTCCGGCATCGGCTTGCGCACTGCTGCGACGATCGTGATCCCCAAGCCGGACACGATGACGGCCACAACCGCCACCAGCGTGATCACGACCCGGCGCATGCGCTCATGGTGTCAGCAACCGCTGAGGCGTGTGGTCAGTTGCTGGCGGCGCGGATCTCGCCCACTAGCTCCTCGAGCACGTCCTCCAGCATGACGACACCGGCCACGACGCCATCAGCGTCGGCGACCCGCGCCATGTGTGAACCGCGGGCCTGCATGGTGCGCAGCGCTGCCGAGAGGCCGGAGTCGATCCCGACCGTCGCCAACGGACGCACCCACTTGTCGGCGATCGGTTCGGAGCGCGACGCTTCGTCGGTTTCGAGGACGTCCTTCAGGTGGAGGTAGCCAGCGAAGTCGCCGGACGCGTCGACGACGGGGAACCGCGAAAACCCGGTCGCTGCGCAGGCCCGCTCGACGTCGACCGGCGTGGCGTTCGGCGAGATCGTCACCAAGCCGTCACGCGGAAGAACAACTTGCGCGACCGTGCCTTCATGGAACTCCAGAGCGCCGGTGACCAGTTCGTACTCGTGTTCGTCCAGCAGGCCTTCGCGATGCGACTCCTCCAGGATGCCGGCGACCTCGTCAGCGGTGAACGCCGACGACACCTCATGCTTCGGTTCGATGCCGACCATGCGGACGGCGAGGCGAGCGATGACGCTCAGGGCCACCACGATCGGACGGAACACGGCGATCACGGTCAGCATGAAGGGCGCGAGAATGCGAGCCGCCCGGTCCGGCCCGCCGAGCGCGAGGTTCTTCGGGACCATCTCCCCGATCACCGCGTGCGCGAAGGTGACGATGCCGAGGGCGATGATGAGGGCCACGACGTGGGAGGCCGTCGGTCCAATCCCGAGCGCTCGGAATACCGGGTCGAGGAGGTGCACCACGGCCGGCTCGGCCACGGCGCCGAGGCCGAGCGAGCAGATGGTGATGCCCAGTTGTGCCGCGGCGATCGCCGTCGTCAGGTTCTCGATGCCGCGTAGGGCCATACGTGCCGTGCGGGATCCGGCGGCTGCTGCCGGTTCGAGCTGTGTTCGGCGAGCCAGGATCAGCGCGAACTCGGCCGCGACGAATAGGCCATTGAGGACGAGAAAGACCACCGCCAGGATCAATGCGCTCAGGGTGCTCATGGTCGCGCCTCACGCGAGGAGTCGGCGTCTGCGCCACGTGCGCCGGGCATTCGAGTCAGCGCGATGCGGTCGATCCGGCGGCCCTGCATGTGCTCGACGGTGAGGCGCACCGGCACCGCCGGGGTTGAGACCTCGTCGCCGTTCTCCTGCGTCGGCACGGCCTCGAGGTCGACAGTGTCGCCGCGCTCGGCGATGCGGCCAAGGACGGCGTGCATCAGCCCGCCGATCGTTTCGTAGTCGTCGCTTTCGGGGAGCAGCACTCCGGTCTGTTCAGCCACCTCGTCGGGTCGAAGCAGACCTGACAGGGACCACGTTCCGTCGCTGCGATGCCGGCTGCGTGCAGACAGTCGGTCGTGCTCGTCGGCGATGTCACCGACGATCTCCTCGACCAGGTCCTCGAGCGTGACGACGCCGTCGGTTCCTCCGTACTCGTCGACGACGACCGCCATCTGCATGCCCTGCTCGCGCAAAAGTGTGAGCAGGGGGTCGAGCTCGATGCTGTCCGGGACTGTCGCTGCTGGGTCGGCGATCTCGCTCAGGCGGACGCTGCGCCGGCGCTCCGGTTCGACACTCACCGCCTGCTTGATGTGCACGATGCCGACAACGTCGTCCGGGCCCTTGCCGATGACGGGGAACCGCGAATGCCCGGTCGCCCGGGCGGCCTCGATGACGTCGGCCGCCGTGTCTTTGGCTTCGAGGAACGTGACGCGGACACGTGGCGTCCGCACGTCGGCCGCGGTGCGGTCGCCGAAGGCGATGCTGCGCGCGACCAGCTCGGCGGTCTCGTCGTCGATCGCGCCTTGTGCGGCTGACCGCAGGACCAGGGAGCGCAGTTCGGTCGGCTGCCGGGCCGACCGCAGCTCCTCCTTGGGCTCGACCCCCAGCATTCGCACGACGGCGTTCGCGACACCGTTCAGCAGCCGGATGGGCCACGACATGACCCGCGTGAACGCCCGCTGCGGCCACTGGGTAGCGGCTGCCGTGGCCATCGGGGAGCGCGACGGCGATGTTCTTCGGGATGAGTTCACCGATGAGCATCGTGACGATCGTGCTGATGACGAGCGCGACTGCGTAGGCGACGGTGTGAACCATGGCGTCGGGGGTGCCGATGGCCCCCATCGGTCCGCGCAGCAGCGTGCCGAGCGCCGGTTCGGCGAGGAAGCCGATCGCCAGGTTGGTGATCGTGATGCCGAGCTGGGCGCCGCTCAGCTGCGTGGACAGCGACCGGAGGGCGACGAGCGTGCCTTGGGCCCCGCGGTCGCCGGCTGCGGCGCGACGTTCGACGAGTGGCCGGTCGACGGCCAGGAAGGAAGACTCGGCGGCCACGAACAAGCCGCACGCGACCATGAGCACAGCGGAGACGCCCAGCAGAATCCACTCCACGATGGCGGCAACTGTACCCTTGGACACCGTGCCGACCTATCAATACAGCTGCAACGACTGCGGCGAAGCGCTCGAAGTACAGCAATCGTTCTCGGACGATTCGCTGACGGTGTGCCCTGCCTGCCTGGGCCGGCTGCGCAAGGTCTACAACGCGGTCGGCGTCGTGTTCAAGGGGTCGGGCTTCTACCGGACCGACAGCCGAGCCGCCAGTGCCGGATCGAACTCGAACGGTTCGTCGTCGGACGGCACGTCATCGTCGTCGTCTGAGTCTTCGTCCGCGCCTGCGAAGTCGTCCTCGTCGCCTAGCCCCGCCACGTCCGGCGCCGCAAGCCCCGCCAGCTGACCGGCGGCTGTGGATGGCCGACGGCCATCGTCAACGGTTCCGACGTACGGTCCGCCAATGGACCGATATCTCCGCTTCGTCCTGCGCCACCGCCGACTGCTGGCAGCGATTGCAACCGGCTTGGCCGTCTTCTTTGCGCTTTCGGCGCTGACGGCCGAACCTGAGGGACGTGCAGTCGTCGTCGCCAGCCGGGATTTGGACAGCGGCACGCGACTGCGCACATCGGACGTCCGCGCAACCGAGCTGCCGCGCGCGGCCGTCCCGACTCGTGCCGCCGCCAACGCGCGCGACGTGGTTGGCCGGACGACGTCCGGCGCCTTACGCCGCGGCGAGGTGCTGACCGACCGCCGCACGGTCCGGGCCGGACCCCTGGACGGGTTCGGACCGGGCCGAGTGCTGTCCGTCGTGCGCGTGACGGATCCCAGCGTCCTTGCACTCCTGCGTCCCGGAGACCGGGTCGACGTGGTCGCCGTCACCGGCGATGACTCTCCCAAGGCATCCCGCGTCGTTCGCGGCGCGATCGTGGTCACCGTGCCGCGGCAGCGCTCGACGTTCTCTGACGGGGCGCCGGTCGGGCTCGCAGTCTCACACCGTGTGGCGCTGGACCTGGCCGAGCGAACGCTCGACGCGCGACTGGCGGTCGTCGTTGCTCAGGCGCCGTGAATCAGGACCCGTGATGGGGAGGGACGTCGCGCTTGATCTCGTCGTCGCGCGAACTAATGCCCTCGCGCTCGCCCCACGCGTCGTCCGTTTCGTCCGACGTCTGGTCCGGCAGCAAGCCGCCCAGCAGCCGCTCCGCGCGCTTGCGCCGTGCACGCTCGGCAGCGCTGTCGGATGTCCGGGGCGCTCTCCGATTCGGACTTGCTCACGTCGCAAGCGTAGGCGCTCGTGCAGCGGCCCTCGTCAGACGATGGGCGGGTCGATGTCGCGTTCGATGCGACGCTCAACCACGCGCGTGCCACGGCTGTCACCGAACCGGCTACGCCACACCGTCAGGCTCAGCACGATCCCCGCGATCCCGGCCAGGGTCAACAGGACGCCCAACGCGTATTCGTCGACGTAGGGAATGTCCACTTCGATGACGCCCAACAGCAGGATCAGTCCCAGCACGATGAGCGTGATTCCAGCTCCGATGGTCATGGTGGTGTCCTTTCGCGATTATGGTGAGTACCCAACTGAGGTCATCGGCATGCAGACAAGCACCGCTCTGGCCAGCAGAAACACCACGTTACCTCAGCCCGATAGGCTCGCCGCGGGCCCCCGTAGGACGTGCGTAAAACTGTAGGCATTTCGATGGCCTCGGCGTTGACGACCGGCGGGCGCTTGCCGGGAAGGGCGAAGCGCTGATTTCGGAAGGAACCTGGCCCGCCGAGGAGTGGCCGGTTTGGCCGGTTTTGGCCGGTTTCAGTCGGTTTCAATTGATGCCGGTACCGGTTCTGGTTCGGGCCCGCCGCGCGATGCAGGTTCGCAGGGATCGAGCCCCCTGCCACAGGTGATGCAGAGATTCCAAGGCGTATCCGAATTGAGCACGCTAGTCATCGAGACTTCATCGGCATGATCTGGCGGACATTACTTGGTGACCGCCGCACGAACCACGACCTGCTCACCTCTAGACTCGGTCGCGGTCGTGGGACGGTTTTACGCAGGCATTTACGCATGTCCCGCCCCCGTAGCTCAGGGGATAGAGCGTCGGTTTCCTAAACCGTGCGTCGCAGGTTCGAATCCTGCCGGGGGCACGTCGCGTTTAGCGGCGTTCGGGAGCCTGCTGGCCCCGCAACGTACTGTGGTGCGAGACCGATTCGCGGTCGCAGGAGGCAGTTGATGGAACCCGTGTCCTTAGTCACCCGCGTTGAAGTCGATGCTGAAGGGCAGGCCGTTGTCTACGCCGAGGGTGACATCGACCTCGCGACATCGAAGGCGCTGCGGGAGGCGCTGGTCGAAGCGCTGGAAAAGTCAGCGACCGTCATCGTGGACGTGGGCGCGGTGGCGTTCATCGATTCGTCGGGGCTGAACGCATTCGTCTGGGGCCATCGAGAAGCGGAGCAAGCCGGCGGATCCCTGCGACTTCGTCGGCCCTCGCCGATGCTCCGACGGCTGCTGGAAATAACCGCCCTGGAATCACTCCTCGCGATCGACGATGATGCTCCGCCTCCTCCTGCGCCCTGAGATCTGAGTCAACCTTGATGGACAGGCGAGCATCCGACGTCACTGAGATCCTGCTTGTCCAGCCTCAAGGCGCTGCGGGCGCGAGACTCAGGACGGCTCTTGCACCGCGTTCGGAGCTGCTGGAGAGCATCAGCGAGGTGTCCGATCCTCGCGCGGCTGTGAGAGCTGCACGGCAATCCCGCCCCGACATCGTCGTGTTGAGCGTTGGGCTTACCGAGGTGACCGAGAAGGACGTCATGGGAAAGCTACGAGGTGTCGCACCGAGGGCGCGCATCGTGATGCATGCCAATGGCGCCTCCACCGTCGCACCAGGCAACACCCAGTGGCTGAGTCGGATGATCGCCGCAGTGGCCGAACAGAGGAACCCCCCGATGCTCGAGGCCCGACTGGAGCTTCCCGGTGATCCGAGTAGCGTGCCGCTGGCGCGGACCCTCGTTACCCAGCTCCTCAGTCAGGGCCAGACTGAAGAGTTCGTTGGCTCGGCGGCATTGGTGACAACTGAGCTCGTCGCCAACGCGGTCCGCCACGTCCCAGGCCCGTGCGCGTTGGAGCTCACCCGCCGTGGCTCTTTGCTACGGATGGCTGTCGTGGACAACGGCACCGGGACGCCGAGCCTGGAAGATCTGGGCACGCTGGCATACGGCGGACGTGGCATGCACATCGTCTCCTCACTCTCGACGGCATGGGGTGTGGACCGGCTTGACGATGGGGGCAAGGCAGTCTGGGCCGAGATGGAGTCCCCGGCTGAGGCGCGTCCCACCTACGACTCGCAGCCGGCGGCTCAGATGGAGGTCGCTGAGGCGCAAGCTGCTGCAGCTAATCTTCGTGTACTGCTGGCCAATCTGCTCGACCGGCTTGAGGTCGATGTCGTCACCGTGCTGCGTTTCGACGCCGCCTCCGACCACTTGGTCACCATGCTTACCGTCAGCGAGCAAAGTGTGAGTATTGGTCAGCACCGCGTGCCCGTTGGCCGGGGGCTGGTCGGGCGTGTGGCTGAAACTCGCACGCCGATCACGCTCGACGACGTTGCAGACGATGACCTACTCAACCCCGCTCTGTATGAGATGGGCGTTCGGTCGGTTTTGGCTCTACCGCTGCTCGCTAGCAACCGGTTGCTCGGAGTACTCAAGGTGGGTAGCCGCCATGCCCACCACTTCAGCGCCAAGAATGTGCAGCAGACGGAAGCATTGACGGCGGAGGTCATCCGCGGGCTCGATGCCTACGACGCAGCAGAAGAGCGGGCCGCTGCTACTGCGCTGCAGCGCAGCCTGGTCCCGCAGAAGTTGCCGTTGGTCGATGGTCTGCAGTTGGCCGGCCGCTACGTGCCGGGCGAAGGTGGAGTATCGGGCGACTGGTACGACGTGTTCGAGCTCCCAGACGGCCGTGTCGGCATGGTCATGGGCGACGTGGCTGGACATGGGCTGGCCGCTTCGGTCGTGATGGGAAGGTTGCGCAGCGCGTTGCGCGCCTATGCACTGGAGTACGACGACCCGGCTGAGGTGCTGGCTCGACTCGACGCAAAGATCTTCCACTTCGAGCCGGGGGCCATGGCCACCGCCATCTACGTGGTCACCGAACCGCCCTTCGACGAGGTCCGGATCGCCTCCGCTGGGCACTTCCGGCCGATTTTGGCGTACCCGGGACAAGCGCCGACCCAAGTGGACATCCCGATCAGCCTCCCGCTGGGCGTTCAGCCCACATGCGAACGAACCAGTGCGTCGGTCCAGTTCGACGACGACGCCACCTTGGTCCTCTTCACAGACGGCTTGATAGAACGCCGTTCGACGACCACGACCCGTGGCGCTGACGTGTTCGAGTCCATTGACTCGGCCTTGGCCGAACTGAGCCGAGCGATTCGCTCGGGGGCAGCCGACAAGGTCTGTTCGCGAATTCTCGACTCGATGCTCACCATAGAGCCGCCAGGTGACGACGTGGCATTGCTCGTCGTGCGGCGGCACTGACCTGGCTCAGAGCCCGACTAGTTCTTGGGACTCGCCTGCCCCTTCTGTCGTATGGATCACGATGGCGGCTGGGTCGACTGCGGCGACGGTGTGCTGAACCCGAATCGCGTCGCGTTCGGTCGGGCATCCCACGACTACGTAGGGCTGGCCGTCACGCAGTGCCGAAGCCATTGTCACGCCTTCCATGAAGTGGATTGCATTCTCGACTTGTACGAGGCCTCCGGCGTCGAGGTCGTAGATTTCAATCAGCCACATGTTGTCCACCCGACCCTCCTGCAGCACGCAACCATTGCGGCTTGCGGCACATTTGTACTCCCGATTGCTGTGCTGGCACAAGGACCCTCCACCAATCGAACGGGCTGCTTTTGGTGCGACGCATTTCTTACTCGGTTGTGGGTAGATCTGCCCCTGTTCAATGGTCGAGGGGTTGGGTGCCATAGCAATGCGACAGCTTGCTGGATGGATCTTGACTCGAGCGTTCGAGATTGACGTCGTGGCTTTCGATGGACGCACCCGCTCCGACTGGTATGTGCGCCTAGATCGACGTTGGACGCGCCGCTCCGATGCAGGCCGCTGGGAAGAGCCGCGATAGAAACAATGGGGCCGGCGACAGTGGGCGCCACCGCCCCGGCCAAGCACAGATCCGCACGGGTTCGACACGAGAATGTTGCCAAGAATCAGGCACTGCTCCCGTGGCTCGTCGTAGGAAGTCGGCATCCGCCTGAGGGGTCTGGAGAGCTCATCTTGTGCGAGCGCAAGATCCGGCACACGGTCCACGACGTGTCGAGTGCCCCATAGGCACTGCCCAGTGTGTCCTCCTGAACTGATTCGCCAGTCGTGCCCAGTGGGTCAAGCTGCGTTTCCAAGACTCGAACATCGCCGAGCACTCCGAAGATTGCGGCCCAGTCATCCTGACCAGATCCCGCTGTCATCGTTACAGTCAGGTCTGAAGCCGCACGCGCGGCCGACAACGGTCCAGCACGTTCGGTCCGCTCAATTGCTGCCGGGCCGGGGTGGCCCTGGCGTATGACTCCGACGAGCTGACTGGGTGCGGGTTCCGATTCATGCTCAAGACCGAAAGCAAAGCCAGCTACAAGGACCGCTGCGACTGCTGCGGTAGCGGCACCGGCGACCATCTGCGACTCCCTTCATCTTGCTTGCATCTGAATACCCGCCGATCGAAGGCAAAAAACATGCGGCGCGGTCGCGGTTCCGAAGGTGGCCGGCTATGCGCCCCGAGAAATGGCGGATGACCGGGCTGTTAGTTTCAACCGGCCATCCGCGGTGCCCGAGGCACCTCGAACCCCGCAGAAGATGCATCTACTTCGTGGTTCGACAGATACCCCATACCCGTGTACCGCATACCCGTGCAACGGGGTATCAACCGAACAAGGACGCCCAAGGACCATCGGCGTTTAGAAGCCGCGTGATCAGCTCAGCGATCGAACGCGCTCTTGACCTTGTCCGCAGCGGCATCGGTCGCGGCCTTCTCGGCAGCACCCTCGGCTTGGAGGTCCTCGTTATCAGTTGCGTCGCCGAACTTTTCCTTGGCTGCTCCCTTGTGTTCCTCTGCCTTGTTTTGAATGTCTTCGCCACCCATGGTGGTCCTACCCAGTTCGAAGCCAAACGCAGCGGCCCCGCCGCAGGAGTGGCGGGACCGCTGTCGGCTATTGCCCAGTCAGCGGGCTACGCCAGAGGGCGCTCGGGTGGTACGTCGGTCTCGATGACCTCGCGCTCGACGACCCGGCCGCGGGTCGGCTGTGATACGGGAGTGCTCCGAACTCCGCGGTCGCGCCAAACGGTTTGCGCCAGCACAATTGCCGCGATACCACCGAGAACCAAGATGACCCCCAGCGCTTGCTCATTCAAGCCTGGAATATCGAACTGGATGACTCCCGTGAGGAAGATCAGACCCAGCACGATCAGCGTGATACCTCCGCCAATACCCATCGTCCTTGTCCTTTCGTTGACCCTCGGTGACTACCCGGTAGGCAACGATTCATGCCGCGTGGCGGCCTAGTTGGCCGTTTCTCCCGGATTCATCACGGGTACGGATGTGACATGTGTTCACGCGCAACGGCGACGCATGCCCTTCGTCGCCTACGCGAGCCCTACGCCTTTGCCGGCGATCTCAGTTCCAACCTCATCGCCACTGCCATCCACGCCGGCCACGACGTCCGTCCGGAGATCGCCCCTTTGCTCAAGATCGGCGAGGCCGACCGCCTCCGAGAAGAGGACCCCTTCACGGATCGAATCGCAGCGCGCGTGGACCTACACATCGCCGTCTCACGGTCCCGGTTCGAGGTGGACCTCAACCGCAGTCGTGACCATGCCGTGTACCGAACACCGGACGACTCCTGGGACCTGGAGGTTTGGCGAGACCAACTCCCAGCCGACGTCATCGATCGATCCCTCGACACATACGACGCCTTCTATGCCGATCTGTGCCGCCATCTCGACGGCTTGGCCGCCATCGGCACGTTCGTCGTTTTCGATGTGCACTCCTACAACCATCGCCGCGAGGCCGAAGGCGCCCCTCCCGCGTCGGCGGACGACAATCCCGAAGTCAACGTCGGGACCGGTTCCATGGACTCGCGCTGGCGCCCCGTCGTCGAGACATTGATCTCCACCCTCACTAGTTCACGGCCCGACGGCCGGCCGTTGGACGTTCGCGAGAACGTCCGATTCCAGGGCGGCCACCTGGCGCATTGGGTCCATCAGCGATACCCGGATGCAGGATGCGCAGTCGCACTCGAGTTCAAGAAGACCTTCATGGACGAGTGGACCGGCACAGTCGACCTCGAGCACGTCGATGCGCTGGCCGATGCTTTGCGGGCCGCGCAGGATCCCGTTCGCGCTTCACTCAGTCGGGTCGCGTGATGAAAGCATCCACACTGGCGGTCGGGGATCTGACGATCGAACGGCAGCTGGCAGGCGTCGCTGAATCGTTCCGCTTCATTCTCGACGTCACGCCAGTCAACGTGGAAGAGCAACGCCGGGAGTTCCTGCGTGGGGGTCTGAATGAGCCGGCGTTCATGTACCGCGAACTGGACGACGACCCAGCCGTCCTCGCGTCCACACTGGACCAGGTCGAGATCGGAGCCGTCGAGGACGTTTCGTTACGCCGTCTCCTCGAGGCCAAGCGACGCGAACTCGATCTGCAGCTCGCCATGCTGCGTTCTCGCGGCACGCCCACGTTTCGGTTGCTCAGCCAAGACCTGTACGGATCGGTGAGCACCGAATTGCTACAGCACTCCACGACCATCCTTGACCGCGTCGAACCACCCGGGACGCCCGACCTTGAGTGCATCGAGGCAGTCCAGTTCGCGGCTTTGGCTGAGTCGGAACTCGCGTACTACAGGTCTGCCGAGCCGGACATCGGCGTCCATGTCGAAATCCGGCCCGACGTCGCCGGGGTCATGGTGTCGGGCAACGTCCTCCTTGTGAGTTCGGCGGCCTGCATCCGAACCAGCCGGGTCGATGCGGTTCTGCAACACGAAGTCGGAACACACCTGCTCACCTATGTGAACGGAAGCTTCCAGCCCATACGAATGTTGGCCACCGGACTCGCGGGCTACGAGGCCACCCAAGAGGGTCTCGCTGTCCTAGCCGAATTTCTTGTCGGCGGTCTTTCCCGGTTTCGGCTGCGCCAGTTGGCGGCGCGGGTGCTTGCCGCGCATCGGATGGTGGCCGGCGAACCATTTCGCGATGTGTTCACCACGCTCATCAACTACGAGTTCTCGGCCCGAAGTGCCTTCACGACGACGATGAGGGCATTCCGTGCCGGTGGCCTCACGAAGGACGCAATCTACCTGCGGGGCCTGCTCGATCTCCTGACGCATCTCCACAACAACGGACGCCTCGACAACCTCTGGTTGGGCAAGTTGTCCCTGAGCGACCTCCCGCTCGTTGACGAACTCTCCCAGCGCGGTGTTCTCACGCCCCCGAGACTGCTGCCGCGCTACCTCAACGAACCTGCCACGTCCATGCGGATGGGCGAAGCTGCCACCCTCGCTGATTTGTCGAAACTGGTTGGAGCAATCACATGAAAATCGGATTCGTCGTCAATGAGGTCAGCACCGAGCTGCCCATCTACTCCACCACGCGCCTGGCTGCCGCGGCGACAAGGATGGGCCATGAAGTCGTGTACATGGGTGTGGGTGATTTCGCGTTCGAGCCGGACGGCTCGTTGTCGGCCCACGTCCATGGGGCACCGTCGAGGACAACCAAGTCCTCCCGTACCGCCGAGGATTTCCTTTCAGCCGTTCAGGACAGGCGGCGCAGGAAGCACATGGACATCGGAGACCTCGACGTCGCCCTGCTGCGCGCCGACCCGGCATACGACGCGGAAGAGCGCCCTTGGGCGGGGACCGCAGGCATTGCCTTCGGGCAGTTGATCGCCGGTTGCGGCGTCCTCGTCGTCAACGACCCCGGGCATCTTGCCGATGCGCTGAGCAAGGCGTACTTCCAACACTTTCCCGAGTCCGTCCGGCCGAGGACTCTCATCTCCCGGGACGAGGAGTCGATTAACGACTTCGTTGCTGACCTCGGCGGCCGAGCCGTACTCAAGCCTCTCCAGGGATCGGGTGGATCCGGCGTATTTCAGATATCGGACGCCGAGTCGCCCAACCTCGCACAGATCTTCGAGGCGATCTCACGAGACGGCTACGTCGTTGCCCAAGAGTTCCTGGAGAAGGCTGACCAGGGCGACGTCCGACTGTTCGTCATGAATGGAGAGCCCCTCATGCGCGACGGGAAGTACGCCGCCTTCCGGCGCGTGAACGCCGGGCCGGACCTGCGCTCCAACATGACCGCTGGAGGAAAGGCAAGCAAGGTGAAGGTGACTGACGAGATGCTTCACCTGGTTCAGACGGTCCGGCCGAAGCTGATACGCGACGGCATGTTCCTCGTCGGGCTGGACATCGTCGGAGACAAGTTGATGGAGATCAACGTGTTCAGCCCCGGCGGTCTCGGCAGTTGCCAAGGTCTCTACGGCGTCGACTTCGCCCACACAGTCGTCGAGGACCTGGAGCGCAAGGTCAGCCTGAAGCGTGTCTACGGGGCCGCGCTTTCCAACCAGCGCCTAGCGACCACGTAAGGCGCACGCGCCGCACCTTTCCTCAGCCGTGCGTCGCAGGTTCGAATCCTGCCGGGGGCACGTTGCATTGGCGCTGATCAACGGACTGCTGGCCGCTTTCGGACACGATTTGATTGCTAGGCCGGATTTCTGGTCCACAATCCGCAGGGATTCGAGTGGGGAGCTACGCTGGGGCTCGGTTCGGGGACTACTCGACGGATTTCTCTGCGATGCTTCGCAAACTTGCACTCGGCGCGCTGGCCGCGGTCGTCCTGCCTCTCGGCTTGGCCCAGACGGCGCAGGGCGCTCCTCGCCGACATCTTGTCCCGGCGCCGGAGGCTGACGGGGTCATCGTCAAGGTTCAGGGCGGGACGGTGAAGGAGCCGGTGTCGGACGACGCTGACTCAGCGATGCCCACCGATGCCGACGTCGCGAACATTGAGCGGAGGGGATCGGCGTTCTCGATCATCCGCGCGAACCGCGGCTTGAAACTCAAGGAAGCGCAAAAAGTGGCCCAGGCGCTGGAGAGGCGACCCGACGTCTTGTGGGCCGAGCCCAACGCGCGCATGACCATCGCGGCAGCTCCGCCGGTCAGCACCACCGACCCGATGTTCGGCGAATTGACCAACCTTTGGGATTTCCGCGAGCCCGACGACGCGGACGTCGTCGCTCAGTTGGGCGCGAACAACTTCCCGGTTGGTGGATACAGCGTGAAGGCGCCCAGCTTGTGGCGGTCCACGCGGGGGAAGTCCGATGTCGTCGTCGCAGTGGTCGACACGGGAGCCGTCGAACATCCGGAACTGACAAATCGTATTGTCGGCGGTCACGACTTCGTCTCACGCTCCGTGTCGTTGTTCGGCACGCAACGGAACGACGGTCATGACGGCGATGGCTGGGACAACGATTGGCACGACGCCGGCGACTACAACGACATCTACACGGGTTGCGGTTCGGCAACGAGTTCGTGGCACGGGAGCCACGTGGCAGGGACTGTCGCAGCAGCGGATGACAATGCTGAAGGAATCGTTGGTGTGGCCCCGGGTGTTCGGCTTCTGGCTGTGCGCGTGCTTGGCGTGTGTGGTGGGACGATTGCCGACATCGCGGCTGGAGTTCGCTGGGCAGCTGGGCTTCCCGTCACCTCGGACGACCCGGACAACCCCGATCCTCCACTCAATCCGAATCCAGCGGATGTGATCAACATGTCGCTCGGGGGTGGCGGTCTCTGCGCGAACACGTACCAAGAGGCCATCGATGCCGCGGTGGCGGTGGGCACGACGGTGGTCGTCGCAGCGGGCAACAACAACAGCTCAACCATCTCGCAGCCCGGGAACTGCAACGACACGATCACTGTGGTCTCGACGAGCGAGTATGGCAGCCGTGCGACCTATTCCAATCACGGCGCGGGCGCAGACGTTGCGGCCCCCGGGGGTGACGTCGCCACCAACCCGGACCGGCAGATCTGGTCCACCGTCGATGTGGGTACAACAGCGCCAGAAGGGCCGGGCTACGACATGTACCAGGGCACCAGCATGGCGACACCAGTGGTCTCCGGTGCCGTCGCGCTGTTGTACTCACTTGGCCCGGTCACGCCCAGTGACGCCGAGCTCGCCATCGAGGACGCGGTCGCGCCATTCCCGTCCAGCGTCGGGAACGCATGCACGGCGCCCGACTGTGGCGCGGGAATCCTGGATCTTTCCAGGGTTCCAGCCCCACCGGACACAACAAGGCCGACGGCGATATTGACATCGCCGGTGCCGTGGGCACAGTTGGGGTCGAAGACGTCGGTGAAGTGGACGGCGTCGGATGGTTCGGGTTCGGGGATCCGGGGCTTCGAGTTGGAGCGTAAGCGTGCCAAGTACAACGGCACCTTCGGTGCCGTCTCGCGCGTTCCGTTCGCTGCTGGGGTGAGGTCGATGACGGCGTCGTTGGCCGCTGGAGCAACGGACTGCTTCAGGATCCGCGCCACCGACAACGCCATCAACGTCGGTGCCTTCTCCGCTTGGCGGTGTACGAGCCTGCCGTTGGATGATCGGGCGTTGAGTCGCTCGGCCGGCTGGTCGTTGGGCAGGTCGGGTGCCTACTTCAACTCGACCTACACGGGCACATCGTCGGCGAGCCGGACGTTGGCCAAGGCCAGAGCTCAGGTCAAGCGCGTTGGGCTGGTGGCCACGAAGTGCGCAAAGTGTGGGTCTGTTGCGGTGAAGGTGGGTTCTACGACCATCGGATCGGTCAACCTGTTTTCGTCGAGGACGAAGTACAAGCAGTTGATCTCGTTGCCGGTGGTCAGTCTGCGCACAGGGACGGTTTCGGTCGTGACGAAATCGACCGGCAAACCCGTCTACATCGACGGGCTCGCCCTCAGCCGGCAATAGCAGGACACCGCCCCGCCGTTGTCGTGACTAGCGGGGCGGCATCCGGGGGACGGATTCCTCAGGGTTCGAATCCTGCCGGGGGCACAGGCCGGCGAAATAGCCTCGGTTTGACCTAGTACTCGCCGGCTCGGACGGGGTTCTTGCCGCGGCTGAGTTCATAGCCGTCGCTGCGTAGTCCGAAGTCGGTGTGGCAGTTCGCCGGGTTCGTCTTGGCGAAGTTGAACTTGCCGGCCGCGGTCCCACGTACTTCGACCTTGTCCTTCAGACCGTCGAAGTCGGTGTCCGGCCTGCCGGGGTGAGACTTCAACAAGCCAAGGGTGTAGCTGCGGCCATGCGGCGTGCGGACGATCTGGAAGATCTTGACGCCAAAGACCTCTTGGCCGTCCTTGAGCCCGTCCCGATCGGTGTCAGGCCGCAGCAGGCTCGTGCGGATCTTCCCGATGGCGGCGCTGGTGCGGTTGCAGCGCAGGACCTTCTTAGCCATCACGAATCCGAAGTATTCACGGCCGTCCTTCAATCCGTCGTTGTCGGTGTCGGGGTCCTGCGGGTTCGAACCCAACGCCACTTCCTTCGGGTCCGGCAGACCGTCCTTATCGGCGTCGGCGTTCGGATCCGGCACGGTCACGGTGATCGTTGCGGTGTCGCAATTGGTCGGATCGCCGTTCTGGCACACCTGGTACGTGAGCGTGTAAGTGCCCGGGGCGGCAGCGGTGGGAACATTGAGCTTGCCGTCGGCGTCCAGTGTCGCGCCGGTGAGCCCACCATCATTGGTCAGTGACAGGGTGACTTCTGCTGGGTCGATGGTGGTGCCATCGAGTGTGTCGTTGGTCAGGACGTTTCCGCCGGCCTTGCCGAAAGCGTCGTCGTTTGCCACGACGGGGTCACTTTCAACGACGAACGTGGCTGTTGCGGAGTCGCAGATGTCGGCATTGCTTGTCTGGCAGATCTCATAGACCAAGTTGTAGGTACCTGCGGCGGTGCCTGCCGCGACCGAGAGGACCCCGGCGGTGATCGTCGCGCCGGTCGCCCCGTCGTCGTCGGTGATCGTCGACGTGACATCACCGGAGGTGAACCCTTGCCCGTTCAGGGTGTCATTGTCGAACACGTTGCCCACCGCGCCACCTTGGACCACACGCACCGGAGCGGCCGTGAAGTCGTCATCGGCAGCATTCAGGAACGGCGAGGGGCCCGTCAGGCAGGACGCGCCGTCCCCGGCATTCGCGGCGATCGAACCGACGGTGACACGGCGTGCTGTGCCTGTCGCGAAGTCAACGATTTCGTAGAGGTTTGTCGAGAATGTCACTGACGCATAGATGTGGCCGTCAACCGACCAGAGCGCCGGGTATCCGCTCCCTGGCGCGTTCGAGATCGGCACCGATGTGACGGCCCCTGTGGTCAGGTCGAAACGCGCAAGGCTGGCGCCGTTCGGTCCCGAGCCGTAGAGCTCACCCCCGGCGGAGACCAGGTCCCCCGGCAGATGAGTGTTGCTAGTAGTCACCTGCGTCGCGGTCAACGCACCCACGTCGACGCGGAAGAGGCGCCCGACATCTTGGAACACGAGCAGATCTCCGCTGTCGGTGTACCCCGCACCGCCAACGCCGGTGGTGGTGATCAACCCGGCAACCACACCGAGATCTGTCACCGTCCCGTCGTCAGCGATTGTGAATAGGTGGTTGCGGAGCCCGGCGACGTTGGTGAACGCGTACAGCACCCCTGACGGGCTGATGGCGATGGTGAAAGGTGCGAACGGCGCGGTCGAGACCGACTGAACCGTGCCGTCGGGCTTCCGGACGGAAATCGCGGTCGTTCCGGACGCGTAATACAAGTCGTTCGTACACCCAAACGGCGCCGCCCAGGCCGGTGACGCCGGTACAACGAACGCCGCACCGCCAATCAGCATCGCCGGGACGGCAACGACCAACCCAACTGCCTGTCGAAACCACTTCGCACATGCCGTTGCAGAAACCATGCCAAACTCGCTTCTCGCGCTGAACTCCTTCGGACGAGACCCCCCGGAGTGTGGCTGCCATGCAACGCTGAGCCTCTGTAGCGAACCATAAGAGAATCCGTCCGATCTGGCTGGCGAATCGATAAAGTCCCCCGTGTGAGCGACACCTTCATCAAGTCCCCGGCAGAAGTCGCCGACAGTCGGCAGCAGATCTTCGCCGCGATCCTGCTGGGCTTGGCGGCCACGTTCACTGCCGTGTCGGCCTACCAGGCCTCACTGCTCGACGGCGACGCGCTGCAGGGCTACACCAATTCCACCCGCACCCTCAGTGATGCCAACGCCTTCTACGCGCAGGGCAACCAGACAACAGCCATGGACCAGCAGCTGTTCATCGCCTACGCAACAGCGGCACGGCACGGCGACACCGACTTGGCCGACTACCTCAAGACGCTGATGCGCCCTGAACTCCGCGAGGGCATCGCGTGGTGGGAGGAAAACGACGACGCCGTCACGGCTCTGGACGAAACTGACGAGAATCCCCACCAAGTCGAGGACTTCGGTGAGGCCTACGACCTCGAGCAGGAAGCCGACCAACTCTTCAAGGCCGCGGCCAAGGCAGACAAGAAGGCCGACAAGTTCGAACTTTCGACCGTCTTGTTCGCGCTCACGCTGTTCTTCGGAGGCATCTCGACCGTGTTCGACAAGCGAGGGGTGACGCGCGCATTGCTGGTCATCTCTGGCGTCACGCTCATTGGCGGTGTCACCCAGCTGAGTTGGGCCTTCGTGGCGTAGTGGCCGGCTACCTGCCCGCGTGGGCGATGAGCCGCTCAGCAAACCGGCCCAGAAGTCGAGTGAGGAACCTACGCCAGAGGACGCCCGTTCCAGGGATGCGCTCGGTGAACTGGCCACTCCAGCGCACCGTCAACTCACCCTTCCCGTCCTCGGTGAAGTTGACGATGGACGTGTAGTCACGCACAGGCCATCTGGCCGGGATGCGGTAGCCATGCGTGTGCGGGGCTTCGTCGATGGTGATCTCCTCGGCGGCAGGGAATCGGCGATTCCCCACCAGACGCGTCCGGCCGACCACATTGCCGTCGGCGCTGCCGTCTTCCTTCCACGCTGCATACGTGATCGGCGGGCCGGCCCACCTCGCCCACGCCTCGGCATCACGGATGAGCGCGAACGCCTCGGCTGCGGAGGCACGGCCGCGTCGCTCGACGACGTAGCTGTAGGTGCGGGACATCGCGGATCTCCTTCTAGTTCGGGCGGACGCCCCAAATGTGGACGTAGTCGATCTGCATCGTTGCCGGCATGTCCGGCGGGTCCTCGAGATCGAAGGCCGCCTTGCTCACGCCCAGCGCCTCAAACATCGACAGGACAAACGGCTGGTCGAAGGGGGCCGGGTGCTCCAAGGTCGTCCCCATCGACCACGTCGTCGACAGGCAGCGACGCCCATCGACGAAGGCCTCGATACGTTTGGAGGTCCACTCCAGGGTGTAGCGGTGGAACTGGTCAAGGTTCTCCACCGTGCAGTCCTCGTTGGTTTCGGTCGGATCGTCACCGGGATGGTCGTACCGGACGTACGGGATGACGCGGTCCTCCCACGCCGAGAAGTACTCGGCGATGTCCATCTCGCCCGAGCCCAGGCCGTAGGCAGGGGCTTCCGGCGTGAGGATCAGCGAGCTCTGCAAACCCGGATCCTCACTGGTCGGGAAGCGAGCTCGAATGTCATACCGGCCGTACCTCTGCGCGAGCCGGTTCCGGGTCGAGACCGCGCCGCCGATGTACTCGGTGGGCTGGGCCGCCGCGCCGCCGCATTGGATCTCGTCGTCGAGCTTCTCGACGGAAAGGTTGAGGTATCCGCCGGCGACCGAAACGGTGCGCGGGTCGTAGAGGTAGCAGGCGTAGGCCGGCGGGATCCCTGAGCTGAACCCGGTCTCGGCCGTCGTCACCACCGACCATCGTGTGAGATCGAGCCGCGACCCGTCGAACTCGTCGGACAGCACGCACCGCCACAGGCTGGCACCGCCGGGACGCGTCAGGACACCCCCGCAACCCTTCTGCGCACGCTCGGCCAGGGCCAACGGCGCCGGTAGCGGGATCTCCCGCGTGGACGAACGGGACTCTTCGTCGCTGGCGGCAACGCCCACGCCCATCGCTGCCCCGACCACGAGCAGAAACGCGACGATCCGAATCATTCAGCGCATGTTACTGGCAGTTCAGCACGGACTTGGGCTTGATGTAGCCGTAGCCGGTCTCTGCGTCCCTCGTCGGGAAATGGGATGCCCGCCGTTGGATTCGATCGATGATGATGTTGTCCCTTGTTGTGGCTCGGGACCACCAGTTCGAGCAATGCGCCAACGCCATTGCCGCGAGCGCAGCTACGTGTGGTGTCGCCATCGACGTGCCGTTCAACCAACAGTAATTGGAACCGCAGCCATCCGCCGACGAGGGCGGCATCGTCGACAGGATGCCCACTCCCGGAGCCGAGACGTCAACCCAGTCGCCGAAATTCGAGAATGACGCCGGCGCCCAGCTGGGGTCGACCGCGGCCACTCCGATCACTCCGGCATGGGCGGCAGGGTACGTTCGCACATTCGGTGTGCCCAGTAATCCGCCTGTGTGATTACCCGCTGCGGCGATGACGATCCGGTTCTTACTGCGCGCGTACGCCACCGCCTGCGCCTCTGCAGTGACGGCCACGTCGCCGCCCAGCGACAGGTTGATGACGTGTGCTCCCCGGCCCACGGCCTTGACGATTCCGGCGGCGACGTCGTCGACGAAACCTTCGCAGCTTGAGTCGAAGACCTTGATCGGCAGAATGGTCGCGGTCCGCGACATCCCGGCAATGCCGCCGCCGTTGTTCGTCTTGGCGGCGATCACACCCGCGACATGCGTGCCGTGGCCACAGCCGTCCGACGTCCCGGCCCCTCCCGACAGGACGCTGTAGCCGGAGGAGACACGACCGGTCAGATCCGGATGGCTCGCCGCGACTCCTGAGTCGACGACAGCGACGACCGGTCGGCGAGTGTCCTTGGCGGTCACCCGGTAGAGCGTGTTGATGTCGAAGTGAGCCGGGTCGAGCGCCCACTGATGCCGATACAGCGGATCATTGACGTTCGCGCGTCTTACTTGGTTCATCTCCACGGCGACGACGCGATCCCTACCGAGCATGTCGCGAACGACACGCTTGGCGGCTGCGGCATCGGGGACCTTGACGGTGTCGAACTGAGGCACCCCGTCCTTGTCGCGGGTCGTGATGAGAACCTCCATCACACGGGGGTCGGCCTTCGCGACGATTCGGTCGACGAGCTTGTCCTTCTCGTCGGCAACCGCCGGCGTCGCCGTGGCGATCGTCGCGCCGACCGCGCCGAGCAAGACAGCGAACGCCTTCATGCGACGCATAGCGAACTCCTCACAACCACCCGCGTGAACAACCGAGTTTACCGGTCGGACGACTCAGAACCTGGGTACCACCGCATCACACTGTAAGCGAGGAGCGCCCCACCAGCGACGCCCGACGCGAACAGGCCGAATCCCGCGGCACGGCCGCCGGGCAGTCGGGGCCCGACCTCCCAGCCCCACCACGAGAACTCGGGGATGGGCGGAGAAAGAAGCCATATGAGCCCGATACCCAGGAGCCAAAGCACGCTCGCAGCGCCGACGAGTACGCGCGACTTCGTCGAGACGCCGCGCTTCGCGGCCTCAACCGCTCGATCATGCAGCGGGTCGAGGATCCGCCGGGCCCAGGCGTAATGCGGGGCCAGGAGGGCAACGCCGGCAACCAACGCGAGCATCCCCGGCCCCGGCAGGACCAAGAGCGCAATCCCCACCACGACGAGGCTCCATCCGAGAACCTCGCTGCCGGTGCGTTGGAACCAGCTCGCCATCGCGGATCAGTTGGACACGAAAATGTGGTTGGCCGCCTCGGCGTCGATCTCAGCTGACTCGCCTTGGCGGGCGATGATGATGCCCTCGTGCCCCTTGGACACCAGGATGTCGTTGCCGGGGAGGGCGCCAACGCGGCGCAACACCGACAACACCTGCGGATCGGACTGCAGCTCCTCGGCGATCCGGCGAACGATCCAGCGCGCCGGCTCGCCGGTCACCGATTCGGTCAACGGCTGCACTCCGTCGAGGAAAATGTCGGCCGGGCCACCCGCGATGCCGGGCTCGCCAAGCTCCTCAAGGCCCGGGATGGGATTGCCATAGGGCGATTCACTCGGATGCTTCAGAAGCTCCAGCAGCCGCCGCTCGACCTGCTCGGACATCACGTGCTCCCAGCGGCACGCCTCCTCGTGCACCAGCTCGATGTCGAGGCCGATGACATCGAGGAGCAGCCGTTCGGCCAGGCGGTGCTTGCGCATCACCCGGGTGGCGAGCTGGCGACCCTTGGGCGACAGCTCGAGATGGCGGTCGCCCTCGACGGCGAGAAGTCCGTCACGCTCCATGCGGGCCACGGTCTGGCTCACGGTGGGTCCGCTCTGGTGGAGGCGCTCGGCAATCCGCGCACGCAGCGGGACGATGCCCTCCTCCTCCAGCTCGTACACCGTGCGGAGGTACATCTCGGTCGTGTCGATCAGGTCGCTCACGTGCCCATTCTGCCTGACTGGCGGTCGCCGCACCCACCAGTACCGTTGTGCCATGGTCACGATCCCGGCGCAGTTCAACGGCCCGCTCAGGTCTGGCAACGGCGGGTGGGTTTGCGGACTCCTCGCCGACGAATGGGTGCGGCGCCATGGTCCGACCGTCGTCACGAGCACATTGCTCCAGCCACCGCCGCTGGATACGACGCTCACGTGGGAGGAAGACGACGCCGCCGAGCTGCGCCTGCTGACTGCGGGCGGCGCCGTGATCGGCACGGCCACCCCGGGCCAGTTCACCGCCGACCCACCCCCAGTCGTCTCGCGCGCCGACGCCGCCGCCGGTGCAGCGGCCTACCCGGGCCACACCAACCATCCGTTCGCACACTGCTTCACCTGCGGCACCGCCCGCGACCCGGGCGACGGCCTGCGCATCTTCAGCGGCCCGATCGCCGCCGACCGGACGGCAGCACCGTGGGATGTCGACGCTGCCTTTGCCGACGAGGCCGGACTGATCCCGACGCCGGTCGCCTGGGCCGGACTCGACTGTCCCGGCGGCTGGGCGGCTGGCTTCCCCGACGACGTGCTTCTGCTCGGCCGGTTGACCGCCGAGGTCGTCCGGCCTCCGCTCCCTGGTGAGTCACTGTTGGCCACCGGCTGGCAACGCGCCCGCGACGGTCGCAAGCGGCTGACATCGACGGCCCTGTACACCGACGACGGGAGCCTGGTCGGCCGATCCGAACAGGTCTGGATCGCCGTCTCTTGACCAGCGGGCCGCCCGACGGGGATCGCGGTGCATCTCCTTCGCTGCGCGCGACGACCAAGGCGTGGGCGGCCATCTCCTTACAGACGTTCGGCGGGCCGGCCGGGCAGATCGCCGTCATGCAGCGGGCGCTGGTCGACGACCACCGCTGGATCACCCAACAGCGCTTTCTGTTCGCACTCTCGTACTGCACGCTGCTGCCCGGCCCCGAAGCGCAGCAGCTGGCGACCTACATCGGCTGGCTCCTGCATGGCCTACGCGGTGCACTGATCGCCGGGACACTGTTCGTCCTGCCCGGCGTGGTGACGATGCTGGCGCTGTCCGCCGTCTACGTCACGGCCGGCGACACCCGGATCGTCGAGGCGCTCTTCCTGGGGCTGGCGCCGGCTGTCATCGCCATCGTCGTCCATGCCCTGGTACGCATCGGGCGACGTAGCCTGACGCATCCGGGCTGGGTCGCCATCGCAGTCGCCGCATTCGTGGCCATCGCGGCCTTCGGAGTTCCCTTCCCGCTGGTCGTGCTTGCCGCCGCACTGGCCGGATGGGCCGTGGGGAACCGGTACCCCGAAACCGCCGAGGCCCACGCCATCGAAGACGACGCCCCGGCACCTCCGCCAGATCCCCGGCGGACGCTTCTCCTGCTTGCCGTCGGCATCCCGCTGTGGTTGGCCCCGGTCGGGATAGCCGCGCTGGTGTTCGGCCACGACAGTGTCATCGTCGACGAAGGGTTGTTCTTCTCCGGCTCGGCACTCATCACCTTCGGCGGCGCATACGCCGTCCTCGCGTTCGTCGCACAGCAGGCGGTCGGTCACTACGGGTGGCTGACCACGACGGACATGGTTCGCGGCCTGGCCCTTGCCGAGACCACGCCCGGGCCGCTGATCATGGTGGTGCAGTTCGTCGCGTTCATCGCGGCGTTCCGCCATGCGGGCGATGCCAACCCGTGGACGCTAGCAATCACGGCGGCTCTGGTCACGTCGTGGGTCACGTTTGCTCCGTCATTCCTGTTCATTGCCGTCGGGGCGCCATACGTCGAGCGACTCCAGCACCTCGTCGGCCTGCGCTCCACGTTGGCCGGGGTCACCGCCGCCGTCGTCGGCGTAATCGCCAGCCTGGCCCTGTATTTCGCCCTTCATACGCTGTTCGGAGACCTGACTCGGCACGCGTGGGGGTGGGTACGCCTCGACGTGCCGGTGCTGTCCAGCGCCCATGGGTGGGCGGTCGCGATCGCCGTCGTCGGGTTCGCGGCCGTGCTGCGCGGCTGGGGCGTTTTCAGGATTCTCGGCGTGTGCGCTGCTCTGGGGCTGGCGGTTGGAATGATCGGCGGCTGATTTCCGGGTTTCTGCAACCTGGCCCCGCTGTCGCCCTAGTGTTCCGAGTGAAGCGAACCGAGTCCGCGTGAGTCGCATACTTCGAGGAAGAAGCCGTGAAGCGCAGAGGTCCTCTCATCACTCTCGTCCTCACCCTGGGGGCGCTCGTCGTCATCCTCTCGCTGAACGACGCGCTGATCCCGAATCAACCCGGCGCGGCCCCAGCGCCGACGGGAACGTCGGCCGAGGAGCCCGCGGACCAGCCGACCGCCGCCGCCCGGGAGGGTGCTCAGTTCCCCGACGAGGCCGTGTACGCCGGCAAGGACACGACGGGCAAGGTGGCTGTCGCCGTCGCCATCAAGGGCGACCGTGCGGTTGCCTACCTGTGTGACGGCCGGTCGCTTGAAGCATGGCTGACCGGCACCGTCGACGGCGGCCGTGTGTCGCTTGAAGCCGAAGCCGGCGGTGCCACTGTGGATGCTCGATTCAATGGCGAGCGCGTTACCGGGGTCGCGGCCGACGGCGACGACCAGTACGCTTTCGATCTCGATGAGGCGGATCCGCCGGCTGGCCTGTACCGCGAGCAGGGCGACTCGACCACCATCGGCTGGATTGTCCTCCCCGACGGCAGCCAGGTGGGCATCAAGAACACTGACGGCACACTGTCGCCAGCACCTCGCCTCGATCCTGAGACCGACGCCGCCGAACTCGTCACCGGCGAGACCCGCTGACACTTAGGAGGCTGTTCGATGACCGCCGCGCAACCCACTGACTCGGACGCGAACCCGCAGTCCCCTTTCTTCATCGCTGCCATCATCGGGCTGATGGTGGCCGTCGGCCTCGGTACCTACGGCGCTGTACATCCTCCGGGAACCGTGGCGATCAACATCGCCGGCTTCTCAAGCTTTCTCGCGGTCAAGGCATGGCTGGCAACTCTTGTGCTCGTACTCGCGATCCTGCAGCTCATCACCGCGCTCAAGATCTACGGGAAGCTCAGCGGCGGCGGCCCGACCATGAACTTCCTCCACCGGTGGAGCGGGCGTGCCGCGGTGGCGGCCAGCCTTCCAGTGGCCGCGCATTGCCTCTACATCGCCGGATTCATGGCAACGGATGCACGCGTCCTGCTGCACTCGATCGCCGGATGCTTTTTTTACGGGGTGTTCACCATGAAGATGCTCGCGCTCAGCGACGACAACTCGCCCGGCTGGGCGTTGCCCGTGGCCGGCGGGGCTGCCTTCGCGGCATTGACCGTCATTTGGGCCACCTCATCCCTGTGGTTCTTCACCACCTTCGGTGTCACCTTCTGACCTCAATGCTCCTGCTGCCCAATCCCGAGAAACGAGACTCGCCATGACCGATGCGCCTGTCGAATCGCCCCTTGGAGTCAGCCGCCGCGCCGTCGCTGTCGGCGCCTGCGCCGCCGCTGGCGTGGCACTGACCGGATGCGCCGTGTACGACACATCCGTCGAGGATCCCGCAAGCGAAAAGCCGACCGAAGCCACCACTCCAACCGGCACGACGATCGCGGCGGTCGCCGATGTGCCCGTCGGTGGCGGCGTCGTGGTCAAGGCCGACAAGGTCGTTGTTACGCAGCCGACGAAGGGCGAGTTCAAGGGATTCAGCGCCGTGTGCACCCATGCAGGCTGTGTCGTCGCGAAGGTGGCCGACGGAACGATCAACTGCCCGTGTCACGGGAGCAGGTTCTCCATCACCGATGGCTCGGTCGTCGCCGGACCAGCGCGCGCACCGCTGAAAGCCAAGGCCGTAGCGGTCGACGGCGCACAGATCGTCTCTGCCTGACGCGAGATCGGCTACGTGCAGCGCGTGGGGGCACGTCCCACTTGCGGGGGACAAACGTTGAGCGCCGGAGGCGCGATCACGGCTGCAGGCGTTCGCGCGTCCAGCCGCCAACGCCCCGGACGAACAGGATGCGATCGTGCAGCCGATCGGCCCTGCCCTGCCAGAACTCCACCGAATCGAACGCCAGCCGGTAGCCACCCCAGAACGGCGGGCGTGCCATCTCCCCGTCGGCGTTCGCCTGCTCGACCGCCGCGTACTGACGTTCCAGATCCTCGCGACTCGCGATCGGTTCGGACTGCTGTGACGCGGCTGCGCTGATCTGGGCCCCGGGCGGACGCGACGCGAAGTACCGGTCGGCTTCATCGTCGGAGACCGGCAGCGCCGGTCCCTCGATCCGCACCTGCCGCTGCAGGGGCCGCCAGAGCAGGACCGCCGCGGCCCACGGGTTCTCGCTCAGCTCGCGACCCTTGCGGGAGTCGATATTCGTATAGAAGACAGCGCCGTCGATGTCGAGACCCTTGAGCAGCACCGTGCGCACCGACGGGCGGCCCCGTCCGTCGGCCGTCGCCAGGGCCATCGCGTTCGGCTCGTCGATCCCGGCCGCCACGGCTTCGGTTATCCACTGCCGCAGCAGGACGAGCGGGTCGTCCCCCGCCTCGTCCTCGGTCAGGCCCCGCGCGGTGTACTCGTGCCGGATGGCGGCCAGGTCCGGGGACTCCATGGCTCCCACGGTAGTGGCCCACCTCGCTGTGGGCCGAGACGACAGCACACGGCAGAATGACGGCCATGAGTGACGGCGTCGTAGTGCACCACGGCCTTGAAGGTGTTGTTGCGTTCGAGAGCGAGATCGCAGAGCCAGACAAGGAAGGGTCCGCACTCCGCTACCGCGGTGTCGACATCGACGACCTCGTCGGCCGGGTGCCGTTCGGCCGAGTGTGGGGACTTCTGGTTGACGGCGCATACGAACCGGGTCTGCCGCCAGCCGAGCCGTTCCCCATTCCCGTGCACTCGGGCGACATTCGTGCCGATGTGCAGAGCGCCATCGCGCTGACCGCGCCGTACTGGGGCCTCCGTCAGCTGTACGACATCGAGGATCCGGCCGAAGTTCGCGAAGATCTCGCCCGCACAGCTGTCATGGTGCTCTCCTACGTCGCCCAAGCCGCCCGCGGCCTTGGCCAGCCGGCGGTCCCCGAGGCGCGCATCAACGAATGCGACACCATCGTCGATCGGATGCTCATGCGTTGGCGGGGCGAAGTAAACCCTGATCACGCCAAGGCGATCGACGCCTACTTCGTCTCGGCCGCCGAGCACGGGATGAACGCCTCGACGTTCACTGCCCGTGTCATCGCCTCAACCGGCGCTGACGTCGCCGCGGCACTGTCCGGTGCCGTGGGCGCGATGTCCGGCCCGCTGCACGGCGGCGCGCCGTCGCGCGTGCTGCACATGATTTCCGAAGTCGAGAAGTCCGGCGACGCGGTCGGCTACGTCAAGAGCGTCCTCGACTCCGGCGAACGGCTCATGGGCTTCGGCCATCGCGTCTACCGTGCCCAAGACCCGCGCGCCCGCACGCTCCGCCGCACCGCCCGCGAACTGAACGCGCCCCGCGCCGAGGTCGCTGAGGCGTTGGAGGAGGCTGCCCTAGCCGAGCTACGCGAGCGTCGTCCGGACCGCGTTCTCGAGACGAACGTGGAGTTCTGGGCTGCGATCGTTCTCGACTTCGCCGAGGTTCCGCCGAACATGTTCACCGCGATGTTCACGTCAGCCCGCACCGCCGGTTGGAGCGCTCACATCCTCGAGCAGTTCCAGACCGGTCGTCTCATCCGCCCGTCGTCGATCTACACCGGTCCCGCCGCGCGCAAGGCAGACGAAGTCGTCGGCTGGAACCCGGACTGGGCTCAGGGCAGCTGACTCACTCCGCCAGCGTGAAGTTGATGGCTGAAACCACGCCATAGAAAGCACTCTGATCCATATCCCGGACATTAGTCGGGGCTGCGAACGACGAGGGCAAAAGGGAGGGCCCAGCATCCCCCCGAGATGCCGGGCCCTCCAAGTCCCGAATGACTGCGCTCCAACATCCCGGAGAGAGGCGGCCATTTCGGTGCGTTCGAGACTACCCGAAAGAACTAGTTCATGGGAACTATGTCACCGGACGTTCAAGAGTCGTATGCCTGCAGGATGCGGTCCGCGGCGGCGACGGCGGAAAGGCGGCCGGCCACGACTTCGTCACGGAGCGCCGCACGCACTGCCGCGACATCGGCGTCTGTCCGCAGCCGGTGGTCCAGTTCGTCGCGCACCAGCGCCCACATGAAGTCGAGTTGCTGCTGGGCGCGCTTGTCGCTGAGACCCTGCTTACCGAGGGATTCGCGATGCCGAATGACCCGGTCCCAGACCACGTCGATCCCGCGGTGTTCGAGGGCCGAACACGTCAGCACCGGGGGCACCCAAGCGTTCGATCCGGAGTAGACCAAGCGCAGGGCTCCGGCGAGGTCCTTCGCCGTCGCTTCGGCCTCCTGCTCGCGACTGCCATCGGCCTTGTTGACCGTGATGACGTCGGCGATCTCGAGGATGCCCTTCTTGATGCCTTGGAGCTGGTCACCGGTGCGGGCCAGTGTCAGGAAGAGGAAGGTGTCGACCATGCCGGCCACGGTGATCTCGGACTGCCCGACGCCGACCGTCTCGACCAGGACGACGTCGAAGCCCGCCGCTTCCAGAACCGTCAACGCTTGGACGGTGGCCCGGGCGACACCGCCGAGCGTTCCGGCGCTGGGCGAGGGCCGGATATAGGCGTCCGCCTGGGTCGCGAGGTTGGCCATCCGCGTTTTGTCACCGAGCACGGAACCGCCAGTGCGGATGCTCGACGGGTCGACGGCAAGGACACCGACGCGGTGGCCTTCGTCGACCAGATAGGTGCCGAGCGCCTCGATGAAGGTGGACTTGCCGACACCAGGAACGCCCGAGATGCCGACCCGGACCCCTCCCCCGGCATGCGGCGCGAGCTTCTCCAGCAGCTCGCGCGCGGCCGTCCGGTGATCGGCGCGGCTCGACTCGACCAACGTGATCGCCCTGGAGATTGCAGAGCGCTCGCCAGCGAGAACTCCCTCGGCCAGTGCGCTCACATCCACACCCGCGAGTCTAGGGCTGGCGCATCCACAGGCTGACGTCGTGGCTGTCGACGTGTCGCCGTCACATGACAGCGTGGGCGACGTCGGCTCACAATGGAGAGGTAACTGAGGTGACGCTTCGCGCCGAACTCGGCGCCGCTGAAGCTCGGCTCACGTCGAAGATCGATCTCCTCGACCGCGACGTGCAGGCCATCGCGCGCCACGTCTTGAAGATTCGGGCGCCTAGGTCGCACTAACGGCGAAGCTGCTCCAGCAGGCCCAGTGCTGCGTCGGCGATGACGGTGCCCGGCAAGAACACCTCGGCCGCGCCCATCTCCTTCAGCGTCGGCACGTCGTCCGGCGGAATGACGCCGCCGACGACGACCATGATGTCCTCGCGGCCGAGCGACGCGAGTGCCTTCTTGAGTTCGGGCACAAGCGTCAGGTGGCCGGCGGCGAGTGAACTCACACCGACGATGTGCACGTCGGCATCGACCGCCTGCTGAGCCACTTCGTCCGGCGTTGAGAACAGCGGGCCCACGTCGACGTCGAAGCCCATGTCCGCGAAGGCCGTGACGATGACCTTCTGGCCGCGGTCGTGCCCGTCCTGGCCCATCTTGGCGACCAGGATGCGCGGACGTCGGCCGTCGGCCTTCTCGAACTCATCGGTCGCCTCGATGACCTTGGCGAGCTTGCCTGAGTCGCCGGCTTCGGAGCGGTACACACCCGAGATCGTACGGATGACCGCCTGGTGGCGCCCGTACACCTGCTCCAGCGCGTCGGAGATCTCGCCGACGGTGGCCTTGGCGCGGGCGGCGTCGACGGCCAGCGCGAGGAGGTTGCCGTCGAGCGTTCCGTCGACGCTGTCGCCGCGCTCGGCCGATGCGGTCAGCGCGGCGAGCGCGCGATCGACCTTGGCTTGGTCACGCTCGGCACGGAGTCGCTCCAGCTTCGCGATCTGCTGGGCGTACACCGAGGCGTTGTCCACCTTGAGGACGTCCAGGGGGTCCTCATCGGCCAGTCGGTAGGTGTTGACGCCGATGACCTTCTGCTGGCCGGAGTCGATGCGGGCCTGCGTACGCGCGGCGGCCTCTTCAATGCGCATCTTCGGAATGCCAGCTTCGATGGCCTTGGCCATGCCGCCGGCTTCCTCCACCTCGAGGATGTGCGCCCAGGCGCGGTCGGCGAGGTCGTGCGTCAGCTTCTCGACGTAGTACGAGCCACCCCACGGGTCGATGCTGAACGTCGTTCCCGACTCCTGTTGCAGCAGCAGTTGGGTATTGCGAGCGATGCGCGCGCTGAAGTCAGTGGGCAATGCGATGGCCTCATCGAGCGCGTTGGTGTGCAGGCTCTGGGTGTGGCCCTGGGTTGCCGCCATCGCCTCGATGCACGTGCGGCCGACGTTGTTGAAGACATCCTGCGCGGTCAGCGACCAGCCGGACGTCTGCGAGTGCGTGCGCAGCGAAAGCGACTTGGGGTTCTTCGGGTCGAACTGGTGCACCAGTCGCGCCCACAGAGCGCGGGCGGCACGCAGCTTGGCGACCTCCATGAAGAAGTTCATGCCGATGGCCCAGAAGAAGCTCAGCCGCGGCGCGAAGGCGTCGATGTCGAGGCCAGCGGCAAGACCGCTGCGGATGTACTCGACGCCGTCGGCGAGCGTGTAGGCCAGCTCAAGATCGGCGGTCGCTCCGGCCTCCTGCATGTGATAGCCGGAAATCGAGATCGAGTTGAACTTGGGCATCTTCGCCGACGTGTAGCTGAAGATGTCGGAGATGATCCGCATGCTTGGCGCCGGAGGATAGATGTACGTGTTCCGGACCATGAACTCCTTGAGGATGTCGTTCTGGATGGTCCCGGTCAGCTTCTCCGGCGGAACACCCTGCTCCTCGGCCGCGGCGATGTAGAGCGCAAGTACCGGAAGCACCGCTCCGTTCATGGTCATCGAGACACTCATCTGGTCCAACGGAATGCCGTCGAACAGCTGACGCGTGTCGTAGATCGAGTCGATCGCAACGCCGGCCATGCCGACGTCGCCGCGCACCCGCGGGTGGTCGGAGTCGTAGCCGCGGTGGGTGGCTAGGTCAAAGGCAACGCTCAGACCCTTCTGGCCGGCGGCCAGGTTCCGACGGTAGAAGGCGTTGGACTCTTCGGCGGTCGAGAAGCCGGCGTACTGGCGGATCGTCCACGGCTGTGTGGTGTACATCGCGGGATAGGGACCGCGGAGGAAAGGGGCCAAGCCGGGGTAGGTGTCCAGGGCGTCCAAGCCGTCGAGGTCAGCGGCTGTGTAGAGGCCTTGAATCTCGATGCCCTCCGGGGAGTGCCAAGTGTCGGCGTTCGTTGAAGTGGCAGCGGAGCTGCCGTCAAAACCACCATCGTTCAGCGGCAGGCCCGCAAAGCTCTCGGGAATGCTCACGCGACGAACCTCCGAGCGCCTGAGCGAGCGGAGCTCGCTTGTGGCCTGGGGGTACCTCCCGCGCCGTCAGGCGCAGGGGGCGGAGGTGAAGTCGCGTTGACGACCGTAGTGAGGATCATGCCAGCGCCTCCCTCGTGCGGTGCAGGAACTCGAGCGCATCAACGCCCATCGCGGCCGAATCGTCGACCTTCAGGTGTCTGGGCTTCCCGGCGAGGATGACGTGGCGCGCACCCGCACCGCGCAAGGCCTCGATCGTCTCGGCGCCGCGCTCGGCGTACAGGTCATCGGGGCCGGCAAGAGCAACGACATCCGGCTGACCAGCCGCGTTGTACGCGGCGAGGACCTCGGCGACATCGGCCGTGGCCCCGGCGATGGCGGCGTCGACGCCACCGGCGGCCAGCAGGTTGGTGAGGAAGGTTGCCCTGGCCGTGTGCTGGGCGACCGTGCCGAGCGTGGCGACGAACACCGGCGACGTTGCCGGGTCGCTGCGCAGCGCTTCGAACGAAGCGCCCCACCGACGAACCGGGAAGGAGCGGCCGTACGCACGGCGATCGAGCGGCTCCTCCTGAAGGTTCGGGAATTCACTGACGCCGGTCAAGGGCCGCGCACGCGTCCCGATGAGGCGCTCGCGCTCGGCAACGACCTCATCGATTCGTCCGCGCAACCGGCCGTCGGCCAAGGCCGCGACGATGCCGCCATCGGCATCGAACTCGCCGAGCAATGACCACGCAGCCTGCGCGACTTCGTCGGTGAGCTGCTCGATCAAGTGCGAGCCGCCGCCAGCGTCGGCGACGGTGGCCACATGCGACTCGCTGATCAGAAGGCTGGAGATGTTGCGCGCGATGCGGCGACTGAAGGGCACCGGCAGGCCGACGGGCTCATCGAACGGCAGAGCCGTCACGGCCTCGGCACCGCCGACGCCGGCGGCGAATGCGGCCACCGTGGAGCGCAGCATGTTCACGTACGGGTCGTATGCGCTGTACATCGGACGCGAGGTCACGGCGTGCTGGCGCTGGCCCGTGGGTGTCGCGCCGCTGAGATCGAGCACGCGACTCCACAACCGGCGGGCGGCCCGCAGCTTCGCGATCGTGACGAACTGCTCGTCCGTGACCGCGTACCGGAAATCGATCTGCGCCGCTGCGTCGTCGACGCTGAACCCAGCCGCCACCAAAGCCCGCAGGTACGCGACGCCGGCCGCCAACGAGTAGGCAAGCTCTTGGACCTCCGAAGCGCCGGTGTCGTGCACAGCCGTGGCATCGACGACGATGCCGCGGGCACCACGCGCCGCGGCGATCTGCGCCACCGCGACGGCCACTGCGGTGTCAGGCTCGCCCAAGCCACGCGCTGAGGCGCCGATCGGATCGGCGCCATAGTTCGTCCCGGCCGCCGGCGTCACGGCCTTATCGGCGAAGACGGCATCCAGTGCCTGCGCCGCTTCGAGCGGCGCATCCGGCGCGTCCAGTACGACCGGCGCAAGATCGACGAACACCCGCTCCAGCACGGTTGCCAGCGCGTCTGCGGGAATGGCACCCTCGCCCACGGCGAGCCAAAGCGAGTTGACCCCGTTTTCCAGGTCGGTGTGCACGTGGTCGACCGTGATCTCGATGTCCGGATCGGCGAACCAGGCGCGAACGTCCCAACCGTCAAGCTCGGCGTCGCTGGCGACCCCTGCCCCGCGGGTGAAGGGAGCCGCTCCCGGTACACCGGGGTCGGGAACCTCGACGGCAGGTGTCCCCAGCGGGGTAATCGCGAGCCCGTCGAGAGTGGTGTGCGTGAGAGCCGGCCACGCGTCCGCATCGGGAGCGTCCTCGGCGAGCCGGCGCATCTTGCGCAAGACGCCCGCCGTTGCCGCCTCCCAGTCGGCCGCGCTGAAATCCTGCTCGTCAGCAAGCGGCACGTGCACCGGGTTGGCCATGGGCAAATCGTATGAGTTCGCCCTCCCCTGCCCATCGTCGGTGGGGGTACCGCCCGCTGCGACGCTTGTTTTTCGCGCAATGGGGGAGGTTTACTGACGAGTTCGCGTGACGGCGGGAACGCGTGTCAGACGCGACCGTGCTGTGCCATGCGTCGATGGCGCTCCACGATCCGCCGCCGGCGGCGAGCGGCACGGACCCCGCCGCCGGCCACGACGATCAACGCTAGCCCCCCGATGGCGAAGAGCATCGAGGCAGTCACGTTCGCCGGCTCGGCAGGAGTGACGACCGGCGCAATCGGGCCAACGGGCGGCAATGCTGTCGCACCGTCTTGTGGGCCGCCAGATGACGGCGCAGAGCTGGCCGTGGTCGCGGCCGGGGCCAGGGCCGACGGCAACGTCATCCGAACGATCGGAGAGTCATCGCCCTCGCTGCCCAGCAGGATCGACCGCCCACCCGGCTCGACCGTCAGCGACTCACCCTTGTCGAGCTCGGGAGTCCGGAACGAGTTGATCGGCTTCCAAGTCTCGACGTCGTAGGCGACCACTCCGGTGGCCGTCTTCACCAAGGCAAAGCGCCCGTCGGGGGTGAACGCCGCATCGGCAACCCGAGCCGGCATTTGCCGACGCAGGTTGGTCGCCACGTTCTCCGCCCCGTTGCGGAGCGACTGTGGCAGGACAAACAGAGAGGCGGCGCCACCCTCGGTCTTGTTGATCAAGAAGACCTGCCGCGTGGACGGGCTGACCAACATTCCCTCGACGTTCTCGGGGCCACCTTGAAGGGCGATCGGGAACCGCTGGAGAGCGTTGGGTGCCTTGCTGCCCATCCCGGGCTCGTCGAACACCAAGATCGATGCGTCATTGCGGTCACCGTCGTTGTCACCAAGATCGCCGAGCCACACTCGCCCCTGCGAATCCACGGCGATCGACTCTGGGTCCTCCAGGTTGTACCGCTCCAGGTCAACCTGTCCGACAACCCGCCCGGTCGAAACCTGGACGGCATATACGACGGCCCGGTTCTTCGAGTCGTTCATCGTGTAAGCGAGATTGGGGTACTTCACGCTGTACGCCAGACCACTCGACTCCTGGATGCGCTCGTCGGCGATGCGGCTGACGATCGTGCTACTCGGAACGTCTCCGACGGCGGCCGAGGCGGCGGACGGCAGCGTCCACACGAGGGCAGCGACAACGAGAAGGAGCGTGCGCCTCACTGCGGTCCGGGTCACCGCGCATCCGTCGCGGCGCGATGACGGTCTCGGTGGACCGTGTACAGGCTGGCGTTGCGGCGCAGGCCGGCAACTTCGTCGTCGGTGAGTTCGCGCACGACCTTGGCCGGGACACCGACCACCAGCGACCGCGGCGGGATGCTGGCCCCTTCCGGCACCAGCGCACCAGCGGCAATCAGGCACTCGGTGCCGATCACGGAGCCGTTCATCAGGATCGCTCCCATGCCGACGAGCACGTCGTCCCCGACGGTCGAGCCGTGCACCACGGCGTTGTGTCCCACCGACACGCCCCGCCCCAGCGAAACCGGGATGCCTTCGTCCGTGTGAAACACGACGTTGTCCTGCACATTGGAATCCGGCCCGATGACGATCGGCTCGTTGTCGCCTCGCAACACCGCCCCGTACCAGACGCTTGCGCCCTCGGCGACCTCAACGGCGCCCACGAGCGTTGCCGTCGGGGCGACCCAGGCGCTCTCAGCGATCTGGGGTCGATCTGATCCCAAGGCCAGCAAGGTCGGACGCAATTCGGTTCCCATGGGCTCCATTGTGACTGGTGCCGCGAGTCACCCTAGGTCGCCTCCGGAGAACACTTTCGACCGTCGACGGCGACGCCGCGTCCACCACACCGCGCCCAGGAGCACGACGCCGCCGAGGACGTACGGCGCGGCCCGCAACGCTTGTGCTTGGTGCTCCCAGAGAATCGACTTCACCGGGTGCTGCGCTCGGATCTGGACCGTGGGGTCGATCGACGGAGGCGGAGTCGTGAACGTCGCCTGGATTAAAGGCAACTCGCACCAAGGGCGAGTTCGCTCCCTCGCTGCCGATCAGGTAAGACGTTGCCGGACGCTTCCATGGTGATGGTCTCGCCTTGGCTGAGCATCGGGATCACGTCAGCGTGCACAAGCCGCCAGGTCCGTGCGTCGCGCACCTCAACCTGCACGGCACCGCTGCAGCAGGACATAGCGGTTGTCTGGCGTGACGGTCGCGTCCGCCGTCCACGCAGGCGTCGAGCGGGGCGTCACCCGGGCGACGTTCGGGCCGGGCTTCGTCAGCCCGCCAACAATCTGGAAGGCGCGACCGATCGGCCATCCCTTGCTGTAGAGGTCGACCCGACCGGGCACGACGGCCAGCGACTCGATCTCCACTGCGCCGCCGTCGAAGGTGATGGGGTATCGGTCAGCAGCGACCTTGTGGTTCCCGGCACCGGGCTCGCGGAAGGCATAGATTGCCCGTTCCGTGCCGGCGCCGCGGTTGGACCCGACGTCCGCGACCCAGAGCACCCCACCCCACAGCGTCATCGCTTCGACGTCGTGCCACAGTGCGTTCTCCACCGTCGTGACCCCGACGACCGCGCCGCTGGCGATGTCGACGGCGAAGACGCGCGCCTTGTCTCCAGAGTCGTTGACCGTGTACACGATCCCGGCGTGCTTGTTGGCTCGCGGCGAGCCCGCTCGATTCAGTGATGCGCGGATCGGTCATCACGGACACCTGGGTGTGCGGAACGACGGGCAACGGCGTCGTCTCCGCGTCAGCCCGCCGGATGGCTGCGGCAAGCGCCACGACGATCAAGAGCGCGATCAAGAGCCCCGGAATGAGGAGACGGCGCCGACCCGGCTTCATGGTTCGCCCAGCATGCCAGTACCCGGGACGGCGAGGTCTAATGTGGACATGTGAGTGAGGGTAAGCGGCGGTCGCGAATTCACGAGTTGGGCCGCCCCGACGTCACCGAAATTGAGATTGGCGGCACCACCCACCGGGTGGCCGAGGTGCAGCCCATGGACGTCGACGGCGTCCGCACCATGACGGTCGGAACGATCCTGTGGGGCTTCGCGGCGGCGGCGATGCTCCCGTTCCTCGGTCGGCTCGAGGACGCCGGCCGCGGCTGGTGGTTCTGGACCGCCGTCGCCGGATTCGGACTCGGCCTGATCGGCGTCGAATACTGCAAGGTCCGGCGCAACGCCCTCCGCGCACGACCCGGTACGGGTCGCCGTCGCTCGCGCACCTAGTCCCCAAGCACTTCGTGCAGGGGGCACCCCCAGCTCAGAAGGATTCGATCTCGTCGACGTCGAGGGTGTCGAAGACCGGGGGCGGCAACGTCTGCGGGGCAGCCGACCGACTGAGCTTGGCCTTCGAGTGCGCCCCACATCCATGCGTCAGTGCAACCACATGGCCGTCCGCGTTCGCCATGCCGTTGGCGCACACACCGAACCGGTCAGACAGCGGACCGGCGAGGCTGATCAGGAACCCACACGTGGCGCAAGGGGCAGGCGCCTGCTCGGCAATGGCGGAACCCGGGCCGTAGTCACTGTCGAGCCACCGGTCGGCGGCGATGCCACGCCCGGCGAGGGACAGGACCCACTCGCGTCCGAGCCCGACCTCGCGGGCGAAGTAGCGGTCGACCGTGTCCTGCGAATCACCGGCGGACCACGCCGGAACGAGCCGGATGTCGTCCTCCTCCGGCGGCAGCAGATCGCCGGGGCCGAGATCGCCCGGCCGGATCCGTTCGCGGTAGGGCGTCCATACCGGCGCGACGATGGCCTGCTCGCCGGGCAGGAGAACGACGTCGTTGACCGTGGGTCCGGCCGAAACGCTCACCGACCAGAACCAACCCGCGTAGCCGGGCTGCAGACAGATGAAGTGATGGGCGGTCAGCTCACCAGCGACGATGGAGCCACCTTCGTCGCTGGACCCGACGTAGTCGCCCACGGAACCGGCGTCGGAAACTTCGTCGGCCGCCGCACGCGCGAACGCGATGATCGCCTCGTTGGCGATGGCGATGCGCGGTTCCGTCATGCCTCGATTGTCCTGCATCCCGCCCAACCGCGCGCCTTCGGGGCTGTCCCCAGTGTGAGGCAGGATTGTGAACATGTCCGAGCTACCGCGTAAACGGTTCTTGGGACAGGTAGGTGCGCAGTCGCGGGCGGGAACGGCGCGCGCCGGTCGGGCAGTCGCCCAGAGCGGCCGGGCCGCTTGGTCCGGAGCCCAGCGGTTCACCCGGGCGGACGGCGCCGGCGAGTCTGGCCTCGCCCGCATCCTCGAGTTGCACGCGCTGAGCGCCGCCGGCGACGCCGCGATTGCCGTGTCGTTGGCCGGCACGCTGTTCTTCACCGTCCCCACCGAACAGGCCAGCGGCCAGGTGGCACTCTTCCTCGCGGTTACGATGCTCCCGTTCGCGATCGTCGCTCCCCTCATCGGGCCGTTCATCGATCGATTCCGGCGTGGTCGGCGCTGGGCGATCGGATCGACGCTCGCCATTCGCAGCTTCTGCTGCTGGGTCTTGGCCGACGCCGTCGTCGACGAATCGGCCGGCTTCTACATCGCTGCCTTGCTGTGCCTCGTGGCGTCGAAGGCGTACAGCGTCACCCGCGCCGCCGCCGTCCCGCGCGTGCTGCCCGGTGGCCTGACCCTGGTCAAGGCAAACGCGCGCATCTCGCTGACCGGGACGTTCGCGGCCGCCATCTCGGTTCCGTTGGCCATCGGCTTCGCGGCGATCGGCCCGGCGTGGTCGCTGCGCTACGCCTTCGTCGTGTTCGTCTTCGGCACGATCGTCGCCATCCTGCTGCCCACTCAAGTCGACTCAACCGCAGGCGAGGAGCCCGCGATCCTGGCGACCGACCGCGGCGCCACGATCCCGCGCTCGGTCGTCGACGGCTTGCGCAGCAACGTGGGCCTGCGCACGATGTCCGGCTTCCTGGCCATCTACATGGCCTTCATCCTGCGCGAGCCGCCCCCGACGCTCGCCTGGCCCGGGCCGGCAGCGCTCCTGATGGCACTGGTCATCGGCGCCGCCGGGCTCGGCAACGTGATCGGCGTCGCGCTCGGCACGTGGTCGCGCTCCCACAATCCGCGCCGGGTAGTCGTCGCCGCGCTGTTCCTGGATGCCGGCATGCTCGCGGTGGCTGCGCTGATCGGGTGGTGGCCGGCAGCCGTCGCCCTCGGCCTGGTCGCGGGATTCGCCCAATCCGTCGGCAAGCTCAGCCTGGACGCGCTGATCCAGCTCAACGTCGCCGAGGAGGTGCGCACCAGCATGTTTGCTCGCTCCGAGGCGCTGCTTCAGCTCGCGTGGGTACTCGGCGGCCTGTTGGGCATCGGGCTGTTCACCCTGGAGGCGCCCCTGCGGTTGAGCCTCGGTGCGCTGGCGGCGATCCTCATCGTCTGGGCCGCGTTCGTCCTGGCCCGCATCCTGCGCCGCCGCGCGAAGTGGCGGCGCAGCCGCTCAGCCTTCCAGTTCTGAGGCCAGCCTGCGGAGCAGCTGGGCGGCCGTGTGCCCCGCTTTGCCCTCCGGATGACGACCGTGCCGGTACGCCTCGCCGAGACCATCGAGCATGGTGATGGTGTCCTCGACGATGACCACCATGTCTTCGGGCGACTTGCGCCGTGCCTGCGCCTGCGCGCGCGACACCGAACCAACCGGGTCGAGCACGCGGACCTGCAACGCCTGGTCGCCCCGTCGGCCTTGGGCGATTCCGAACTCGACGCGACTGCCGGCCTTCAGCGTGGTGACTCCTTCGGGCAGTGCCGCAGCCGGAACGTAGACATCACCGCCGTCGTCCTGGGACAGGAATCCAAATCCCTTCTCAGCGTCGTACCACTTGACCTTGCCGCTGGGCATTGCTCCAACCCCGTCTGTTTCCGAGTCAGTTCCTCAAGTGGCAGAAGCCTACTCGTCCGGCGCACCCTCCTGTGGCGCTGCCTGCGGCGTTGTCTGCTGGGGCGGCCGCTCCGGCCGAGGCCCGTCGAAGCGCGTCTCGATTGACTGGAAGCCCTTGTGCCGCTGTGACTTGGCGTAGCGGGTGTAGGCGCGGCGGTCGGCCTCGGTCAACGAGACGTTGTCCGTGAACGGCGTCAGCAAGGCGCGTGGGTACAGCCGCTGGTAGGCGACCACGTTGATCTCGTGGCCGAAGACGACCATCGCGCTGACCAGGAACAGAAACGCGAAGAGTCCAAGGACCAAGGCGAATGTCTGGTTCATCTGGCTGGTGGTGGCCTTGGTGACCACCTGGGAGACGAACGTGGTGCCGCCGATCTGCAGCACCTGCCAACACACGACCGCGAAGGTAGCGCCGGGGAGGACGGCCTGCGGCGGCACCCGTCGAGACCCCACGATGCGGTACAGACCGGTGAAGATCAGCAGCGTGACGACGATGCCGGCGAGCCGGGACAGCCAGGCCAGGTGCCTGGCTTCCACACCGACCGAGCCCGGGTTGGCCAACAGCAGCGACGTGATAGCCAGCGCCAGCACCCCCAGGCCCGCGAAGGACAACAGAACGACACTTCGCAGTCGCTGCAGCACCGCGTTCGTGCGGCTGTTGCGTGGCACGGACCACGCGATGTTCGCCGCGTGCTGGAACGCCTGGCCGACGCCGAGAGCGCCGTAGCCGGAAACGAGCGAGCCGACCACGATCGCCGAGGCACTGCCACGCAAGCCCTCGGGCCGGCCGAGCTGGTCACCGACGATCGGTATCTGGCTGAGAGCCGAATTCAGCAGCCGGTCGCGCAATTCTGGATCGTCCTGTAGGACGAAACCGAGGACCGACGACGAGATGAGCAGCAACGGAAAGATGGCGATGAACGAGTAGTACGTCTGAATCGCGGCCAGGTACGGCCCATGGTCGTCGAAGTACTTGTAGACCACGGCGATCGGGAAGCCGGCGACGGGATGCCGCCGCTGGTAGCGGTCGACCTCGCGCACCCAACTGCTCATTGGGCTACCTTCCATGCGGCAGCGACGGCAGCGAACAGCTCGGGACCCAAAGCGGTGCCTTCGCGACGCACCTCGGCCGCCGGTATCCGGACGGTGCGGTTCAACCGCACCTCGCTCGGTCGCCCGCGTCCGTCCCAAGAACCGGAGCCGACGTCCATCCAGAGCCGGCCCTCGCGAGCCTCCTGTGCCGCGTCACGGTCGTGATCCTTCGACGTCATGGGCAGGACGAGGACGTCGTCGCCTTCGACGGCCAGCACGAGCACCGGGCGGTCCTTGCCCTGCCGCGGGTCGTCTTCGAACGGAACCCACGCCCACACGACCTCGCCGGGATCGGCCCGACCGTTGTCCGAAGGCCGGTAGCCGATCTCCACGTCGCAAGCGTGCCACACCGCGACTTCCGGCTGTCGGGACCTCGCCGTGACCTTCACGTTTGCTCTAGCGTGGCCGTCACCGGGGGTGAAGCTCCCGTTCTCATGCCGCCAAGGAGAGCCATGTCCGGATTCAAGAACTTCGTCCTCCGTGGAAATCTCGTCGACGTCGCGGTCGCCTTCATCGTCGGCGCTGCGTTCGCCTCGGTGGTCACGACCTTCGTCGCGTGGCTGACCGGGCAGATGCCGTCCTCGGCATCGAAGGTGTTCTCGAACGAACCCAACTCCCTGGGCGCGTTCCTCAACGCACTCATCGCGTTCCTGATTCTGGCGGCGGTCGTCTACTTCTTCATTGTCCTGCCGTACACGAAGGCCAAAGAGAGGTTCTTCCCCGGCGAAGCCGCAGGCCCGTCGGAGGTCGAACTGCTGACCGAGATTCGCGACGCGCTACAGAACCGCTGAGCGCGCAGATCAATCAAGCGGCGGCAGTTCGCGCTTCATCACTTTTCCGGTGGGGTTGCGCGGCAGTTCGTCGAGGAACTGCGTCGCCTTCGGCACGGCGAACCGCGCCACGCGGTCCTTCGCGTAGACGACGACGTCTTCGTGCGTCAGCTTGACGCCCTCGCGCAGAACGACGTAGGCCGCCAGGCGCTGGCCGTAGGTCTCGTCCGGGATGCCGGTGACGACCACATCCGCGATGTCCGGGTGCGTCGCGAGCGCATCCTCGAGTTCGCGCGGGAAGACGTTCTCGCCACCGGAGACGATCATGTCGTCGTCACGGCCTGAGACGAACAGCCGGCCGTCCTCGTCGAAGAAGCCCAAGTCGCCGGTGCTCATGAGGTTGCCGGCAAAGGCCTTGGTGTTGCCATCGGTGTACCCACCGAACGGCATGTCGTTGCCGACGTAGATCGTTCCGGTCTCACCCTGCGGCAACTCATGGCCCGTCTGATCGAGGATCTTCACGGTCGTGCGCCACGGCGGGCGGCCGGCGGTCCCGGGCGCTGCTCGCAAGTCAGTGGGTGACGCGATGGTGGCCCATCCGGTCTCGGTCGCGCCATAGAGGTTGTAGACGGAGTCGGTGAAGGTGTCCATGAACGCTGTCGCCAGATCGCCGGCCAACGCAGAACCGCTCGACGCGGTGATGCGAAGGCTCGACACATCGGTGGACGCTATGACGTCCGGGTCGGCGTCCACGAGACGCTGCATCATCAGCGGAACCACGACGAGGGCGTCGGCCTTGTAGGCCTCGATGTCGGCCAAGACCTGCTCGGCCGAGAACTTGCGGCGCATGACGAACGTGGGCACCGACAGCAGGCCGAAGCCGAAGTTGAGCAGACCCCACGAGTGGAACAGTGGCGAGGCCAGCACGATCGTCGTGTTGCCGTGGAACGGAATGGCGCCGAAGTAGGTGACCGTCGGGTCGAGTCCGTCCGGCTCTTCGCGCTTGGCGCCCTTGGGTAGTCCGGTCGTGCCCGAGGTGAAGATGATGACCTGCCCGGGCCGCGTGGGCTTGCTCGGCGCCGCCGTCGACTGGCCTTTGCTGAGCCACGCCAGCGACGGCAGATCGACTGTCTCCGAGTCCGTCCACGCGAGGATGAGCTTGTCCCGCCCGGCCTTTTCGCCGACTTCGACGAACTCCTCGTCGAGGACGACGAGCTTGGCGTCCTCGCGATCGGCCAGCTCCGCCAACTGCGGGCCGCTGGCCATGGTGTTGAGCAGCAGCACGCGGCCGCCCAGCTGCATGATCGCCACCATCGCGACGACGAAGAAGCGATGGTTGCGGGCCAACAATGCGACCGAGTCGCCGGCAGTGACACCGCGCTCGCTCAGAGCGTGGCTGAACTGGTTGATTTCACGCTTGAGCTCGGCCCAGGTGATCTCGCCCAGGTCGTCGATGATCGCGATCTGGTTGGGGAACCGAGCAGCGCACGCACCGATGCCTGACGGGAACGCCGGACCCCACTTGACGAGTTCGAGGCCGGCCTTCGCGAGCCGATGTGGGAGTTGTGGCTTCACCAAGCCGATCTGACGAAAAATCTTGAGCCGGTAAGCCATGTCGCTGACGGGGTTTGTCACGTCCGGGAGTTTAACCCTGGCACGACTACAGCGGAGTCAGAGCCGCCCTTAGCCTGTCGACGAGGGAGGTCGCCGGGCGGCCGAGCAGGTCTTCGAGATCGGTTGGCTCGACATAGAGCTCGCCACGTCCGAGGCCGAGGTCGGCGTCAGCGAGGATCGCTGCGTACTGGTCAGGCAGTCCGGAGCCAACGAGCACCTTGACCAGCTCGTCGGCAGGTAGATCGGTGTAGCTGACATCGACGCCAGTGACCTCGCTGACGGTGTCAGCCAGTTCCTTGAAGCTGAACGCCGCGCCGCCGAGCTCATAAACCGCCTTCGGCCGCTCGAGCAGCAGCACCGCCGCGGCCGCCGCGGCGAAGTCGGCCCGCGTGGCGGCGGACACGCGACCGTCGCCGGCGGAACTGAGGATCGTGCCGTGCTCGGTGTACGTCGCGAGTTGATCGCTGTAGTTCTCGAGGTACCAGCTGTTGCGCAGGAAGGCGTACGGCAGGCCAGAGGCGACGATGGCTTCCTCGGTGGCGCGATGTTCGGCAGCGAGCGCGATTCCCGAGGTGTCGGCATGCGCGACGCTCGTGTACGCGAGCAGCTTGACGCCCGCAGCCTTGGCCGCGTCGATGACGTTCTGATGCTGGGCGAGGCGCTGGCCGATCTCATTGCCAGAGATCAAGAGCACGCGGTCGGCGTCGGTCAGGGCATCGGAGACGGCTTGAGCGTCCGAGTAGTCGACCTTGCGGGTGGTGACGCCAAGGCCGGCGAGTTCGGCGAGGCGTTCGTCGTCCCGGCCGAGGCCGACGATTCGGTCGGCGGCAACGCCCTTGGTCAAGAGTGATGCGACGACGAGACGGCCGAGCTGGCCGGTGGCTCCTGTGATGACCAGGGACATGGCGGTTCCTTTCGAAGGGTGGGCAATCATTCGTCGTCAACGCAGGAATCGGAGAGTCGCTTCCCAGAAGTTAGTACGCACTTTGAAGTAAGGTACTTCCGTGACAGAGAGTGCTACCGCCCAAGGGATCTTCGAACAGTTCCCGGGCGGCGTGTTCCCCGCGGCCTGCCCTAGCCGGGTGTTGCTCGACCACGTGACGAGCAAGTGGGGTGTGCTCGTGCTGGTCTCATTGACCGAGGGCCCCCAGCGGTGGAGTGAACTGCGCCGACGGGCTCAGGGGATCAGCGAGAAGATGCTCGCCCAGACGCTGAAGACGCTTGAAGCCGACGGCCTCGTGCATCGTGACCAGCAACCGGTGATGCCGCCGCGGGTCGACTACAGCCTGACACCGCTCGGCGAGGAACTCGCCGACGTGATGGTGCCGTTGCTGCGTTGGGTCGGACGCAACGCCGACGCAATCATCGGATAAACGGCAGCGGCCCCGAACCTAGAGGTTCGAGGCCGCTGGCTTGGAGCGTTGTTAGGGCTTAGAAGCCCATGCCGCCCATGTCGCCCATGTCCGGCGCACCGCCGGCAGCCCCAGCAGGCTCGGGCTTCTCGGCCACGACGGCTTCGGTGGTGAGGAACAACGCGGCGATCGATGCGGCATTCTGCAGCGCCGAACGCGTCACCTTGGCCGGGTCGATGATGCCCGCGGCGATCAGGTCGACGTACTCGCCGGTCGCGGCATTGAGGCCCCAACCGAGGTCGAGTCCGGAAACCTTCTCGGCTACGACGCCGCCCTCAAGGCCGGCGTTGATGGCGATCTGCTTCAGCGGAGCCGAGATGGCGACCTTGACGATATTCGCGCCGGTGGCTTCGTCGCCGACCAGCTCGAGCTTCTCGAACGCAGCCTTGCCGGCCTGGACCAGTGCAACGCCACCGCCAGCGACGATGCCCTCTTCGACGGCAGCCTTCGCGTTGCGGACGGCGTCCTCGATGCGATGCTTGCGCTCCTTGAGCTCGACCTCAGTAGCCGCGCCGACCTTGACGACGGCGACTCCGCCGGCGAGCTTGGCCAGCCGCTCCTGCAGCTTCTCGCGGTCGTAGTCGGAGTCGGTGTTCTCGATCTCGCTGCGGATCTGGTTGACCCGGCCGGCGATCTGGTCGGCCGAACCGCCGCCCTCGACAATAGTGGTCTCGTCCTTGGTGGTGACGACCTTGCGGGCCGTGCCCAACAGGCTCAGATCGGCGTTCTCCAGCTTGAGGCCGACTTCCTCGCTGATGACTTCGCCACCGGTGAGGATCGCGATGTCGGCGAGCATGGCCTTGCGGCGGTCACCGAAGCCCGGAGCCTTGATGGCGACCGACTTGAAGGTGCCGCGCACCTTGTTGACGATCAGAGTGGCCAACGCCTCGCCCTCGACGTCCTCGGCGATGATCACCAGCGACTTTCCGGACTGCATGACCTTCTCGAGGACCGGGACCATGTCCTTGACCGAGCTGATCTTGGAGTTCACGACGAGGATGTACGGGTCTTCGAGGACGGTCTCCTGGCGCTCCGGGTCGGTGACGAAGTAGCCCGAGATGTGACCCTTGTCGAACCGCATGCCCTCGGTCAGTTCGAGTTCGATCCCGAAGGTGTTCGACTCCTCGACGGTGATGACGCCTTCCTTGCCGACCTTGTCCATGGCCTCGGCAATGATCTCGCCGACGGCCGGGTCAGCCGCGGAGATGGCGGCGGTCGCCGCGATCTGCTCCTTGGTCTCGACGTCCTTCGCCATACCGAGCAGCTGGGCGCTGACCGCCTCGACGGCCTTTTCGATGCCGCGCTTCAGCTCGATCGGGTTGGCGCCGGCTGCGACGTTGCGGAGGCCTTCACGGACCAATGCCTGAGCGAGAACGGTGGCGGTGGTGGTGCCGTCGCCGGCGACGTCGTCGGTCTTCTTGGCGACTTCCTTGACGAGTTCGGCGCCGATCTTCTCGTACGGATCTTCAAGCTCGATTTCCTTGGCGATGCTGACGCCGTCGTTGGTGATGGTGGGCGCGCCCCACTTCTTCTCCAAGACGACGTTGCGACCCTTCGGGCCGAGCGTCACCTTGACCGCGTCGGCGAGCTGGTTCATGCCGCGCTCGAGACCGCGACGCGCTTCCTCGTTGAAAGCAATGGACTTGGCCATGGATAACTCCCTGCGTACTACGGGTGGGAAAGAATGGTGGACTTAGCACTCACATCATAGGAGTGCTAATCAAGGGCCGCCACCCGGGGTGCAGGGATGCGGGGCGCTCAGGCTGTAAGGAGCAGGAAGAGGCCGGTGTAGGTGATCGCCACCATGAGCAGGAGCATTCCGAGCTGGCCGGTCAGGCGATGCTCAGCGGGGAGCACACGAAGCGCGCAGTCGTGTGCGGCGACCACAGCCAGCACGTGTCCGGTCACGACCAACAGAACCTTCACCACGGCCAACGGCGTCGGGTACGCCCCCAGGACGTCGAGCAGCAGCGTCAGATAGTGCGCCAAGACGTATCCGACCGCGATGGGGACGAGCGAGTGCGCGTACAACCGCGGCAGCAGGAGCCGCTCCCGCAGCGTGACGCCTCCGGTTGCCATCGCGGCCAGCGCGAACAGGACGGCAACGGTCGCACAGAAGCCGAGCAGCCAGAGGCTCGATTCGAGCACGGACCGGTCGACGCGCTGCCAGTAAGCGGTTCCGGTGAAACTGTCGAAGGCCGTCGACCCGACCAAGGTGGCCAGCAAAGGGACCAGCCCCGCCGCGGCGGGCGTCGACGCCAGCCGCCAGCGCCCGACGCGGGCGACGACGGCGCTGTAGACGTCGAACGGGTCCGCCCGGTCGAACCAGCGGGGGCCGAAGACGACGCCCCCCATGATCATCGCTACCGCGTACGACGCCACCCAGGCCCGTACCGCTGTGATGCTCGTCGGATCGGGCGAGGCCAGCTCCAGCCAGACGAACGAGAAGATCCCCGCCGCGGCCGGCCAGTAGCCCAAGGCGTCCGGGTAACGAATCACGCCGTCCGGCCGCCGCGTCAGGCGTCCCACGAGCGCCTGAATCGTGCGCCACAGCGACAGGTCGCGCCAGACGTCCCCAAACACCAACGCTAACGGGACCAACCCGACCCACAGGTAGATGTACACCGCGCGCAGGCCGGTGGCCGTGCGTTCGTCTGGCCCGAAGAAAAGCAGAAGAACCAGCCACGTGGCCAGGCCGAGCCCGACCACGGCGAGCCAAGGCCGCCGCGCCCTGGCCCGCTCCGGACCCGCGCTGAACCTCGGCTCACGCCAGGCGAAGACGAGGACGACAAACGACAACGTCAGGGCCCACGTCGCGCCCACGATCGAGTACAGCAGCGGCACCGGCAGGTCTGTCGGACCCCCGACGCCGTGCGCCGCGAGCGTGGCGGAGAGCGTCACTTCCGGACGAGGACTTCAGCGATCACGGCGTCCAGGTGATGCACCTCGACGGCGACCTTGCCGGGCTGATCGACCGTGAACGTAAATCGCTGGTTGCTGTTGGCCTTGACCTCGAACTCCTGCTCCGGGTCGGTGTGGACGTGCAGCTCGTCGGCGGAGTCCGAATGCACTGAAAGTGTCAGCGGTTGGCCCACCTTGAGCTCGATGCGAGCTCCACGCGGCCTGACCTCGCCGTCGATGATCGTCACGTCCAGGACCACGGGCCCTGGCTTCGTGCCCTCAGTAGTCTCGTTCGTCGCCTGCGAAGTGGTCGATTGGTCCGTCGTGGTCGTCGTGCCGCACCCGGCGACCCCCGCCAAAACCAGCACCGCCAACGCCAACATCGGCAAGCACCACGTCCGTCGCATCATTCCGGGTCCTCTGCATTCTCGGCTTTCCGGCGCTGCTCGCGTCGATCACGCACCGCAATCATCACAACGACCCCGACCACCACGAGTGCTGGGAGCACGGCTGGGATGGCGAGGACGGCCGCATGGTGTTCGGCGAACCTCACGTCAGGGACGTCTCCGGCCGACTGGCCTCGGCCTCGCTGGTCTGGACCTCGGCGATGCTCCGCGAGATCCGAGAGGTTGTTAGGCAGAGGCCGACGACGACCGCGATGCTACAGAGCAGGACGACGAGGTTGGAGATGCCCCACAACCACGCCGGGACGTCAAGGTTGCGTTCGCGCTGCAAGATTGAGATCTCGGGGACGACGGCTCGGGTGAACTGGGCCGACGCGGGGGTTTCCGGCGCTCCGAGCGCGGGGTCAGCCGGCAGGAAGATCGGCACCGCCGCCAGCATCCGACCATCCTGCAGGCGCAGCAATGTCTTCCAGTTTCCGTAGACGGGCATCGGCTTGGTCGACACCCATGTGTTGGGCCCAGTACGACGGAGTTGGTCATTGATGACCCCTTCGCCGCCGCCCTGCCAGGACAGGATGGTGACCCACGTCGGGTGTTCGTCGATGAGGTTGGCCGGCTCAAGCTTCACATTGGCGATGACCTCGGGCTTGCCCGGCATGCCGACCTGCTGCAACGAGACGGTTGCGCTCGCGTTCTCCGGGACGGTGGCATGCAAGCCATTTGCCGTCGCACCGCTGATGGCCAGCAGGGTGAGGACAACGATCGCGACGGAGACCCGCTTGACCGGAAGGCGCCCATTCAAAGCCAGCGCGAACAGCGCGCCGCAGAGGCCAGCGCCAATGGCGACCGGAACCGTCATCGCCAAGCCCTCTGCCCACATGTCCCGCGGCCAGGGGAACGCGTAGACGCGACGCGTCCAGTCGCCCTCGATCGCGGTGCCGACCGTCCCGATGAGGAGGCCGCCGACCGCCCCGAACCACAGCGGCTTGCGGCGCAGGCGCGTGGCGCCCAGGAGCTCGATCAGAAGGGCGCTGCCCAGCACGAGCGCGAAGACGTAGTGGGCCTGTCCAAAGAAGTCCGTCACGAGGAAGGAGACCACGCCTCGGACACCCAAGTAGACGCAGGCCGCGAAGAAGGCAGCTCCTGGCCCGACGAAGAGTCGCGCTGCGACGAGCGGAAGCGTCGCGGCGAACGCGGTCAGCATCGGGTGGAAGACCATCCGGAACTGCGAGACGCCGAAGTCGAACTCACCGAGGAAAACGGACAATCCGATGAGCGCAGCGCCGAAGGCGGTCGACAGCGTGATCGTCCGCAGCCATGTGGGCGCCGAACCGGCTCCTTCCTGGTAACTGAACTCGTTCTCACGCTGAAACAGGATGATGCCGAGCGTGGACAGCCCGGCCCCACCGATCAGCATGAGGTGGGTCGGCCCCCACAAGGTGACGTCTTGGCCGAACAACCGATGCCACACGTCGTCAAGCGGGAATCCGATCAGCGCGTACAGGCCACAGCCGGCGAGGTAGATCCCGCTGACTGGCGCGAACCATGTGCCGGTGATGCGCACGGCTGCCGGGCTCGGCTTCTCACCGTCGCGCGGAAACACGAGCGCGGACATGCCCGCCATGAACAAGAAGAACAGGCCGAACAGAATGAAGTAGTGCGCTGGGTTTGCCAGCGGCCCCTCATCGCGACCACGGCCGGCATGCAGGCTGACGTCCCACATGAAGCCGAGATACGCCGTGAGGAGGGAACCAGTGATGAAGATGATCGGCAATGCACCCCATGAGGAGGTGCCGAAGGTACGCCCTGTCGCGTCGCCGAGTTTCTGGAGCCACTCGATGCGATGGGTACGGTGCTGCCAGGCAATGAAGAGCAGGACCGCGGTGACGACGCCGGCGCCGGCGGTCAGTCCGATGACTTGGTCGAGTGCCGCGCCGCCGACTGGGGCCGTACTGGGGTCCGCAAGATGCATAGCCGCAACATCCCACAGGCGGAGGTCGCTCAACAATCACCGCAGCGGCGATCGCCGCCAATTGTGAGGTTTCTTACGCCGCTGTAGGTTCAGCGCGGTTCAGTGCGAGACGACGTCGTGTGCCTCGCGGCCCTTGGGGCCGTCAACGACTTCAAACTCCACCTTCTGGCCGTCCTCCAGCGTCTTGTAGCCGTCCGACTTGATCTTCGACCAGTGCACGAAGACGTCGTCCTGGCCCTCGACCTCGATGAAGCCGAAACCCTTGTCGGCGTTGAACCACTTCACGACGCCCTGCACCGGCGCACCACCTGCGACGGCCGGGATGATCGAGACCTGGGTGCCGTCCGGCGTCAGGGTGTCGAGTCCCTCGGCGAAGCGGACGTCCTCCTCGGCGACGTAGATGTTGACGAAGCGACGCAGCGCGCCGGCGTCGTCGAGCACGCGCGCCCGGATGCCCGGGAAGCTCGCCTCGAGGGAATCGATGACGGCCGACAGCGTGTCGCCCTCGGCCTGCACCTGGGACTGGTCACCCGTGTAGGACCGAAGGATGGTCGGGATTCGGACCGAGACGGCCATGGGGTACTCCTCGTGGAACAAACTGATCAAGCGATGCCAGCGGCGACAAAGGCATCGTACGTGGGGGCGATGGTGGCTGCCGGACCGACGAGGTCGGCGACGGCGTCCAAGGTCTTGAGCCCGTGACCGGTGTTGATCACGACGGTCTCCAGCTCGGGGTCGAGTTGGCCGGTCTCGACGAGCTTCTTGAGCACGGCCAACGTGGTGCCGCCAGCGGTCTCGGTGAAGATCCCCTCGGTGCGTGCCAGCAGCACGATAGCGTCGCGGATCTCGTCGTCGGTGACGTCCTCGACCGCGCCACCCGTGGTGTTGCAGATGTCCAGGACGTAGATGCCGTCGGCCGGGTTGCCGATGGCCAGCGACTTGGCGATCGTGTCCGGCTTGACCGGCCTGATCGCGTCGACGCCGGCCTTGAACGACGCCGAGACCGGCGAGCACCCGGTGGCCTGTGCACCGAACACCTTGACCACCTTGTCCTCGACGAGGCCAAGCTTGATGAGTTCCTGGAATGCCTTGTGCACCTTGGTCAGCTGCGAGCCGGACGCGACCGGGATGACGACCTGGTCGGGAAGGCGCCAACCCAGCTGCTCGGCGATCTCGTAGCCGAGCGTCTTCGAGCCCTCTGCGTAGTACGGCCGAATGTTGACGTTCACGAACGCCCAGCCGTCGTCCTCGCCGGCGATCTCGCTGGCGAGCTTGTTGACGTCGTCGTAGTTGCCTTCGACTGCAACAAGATTGGCGGTGTAAATCGCCGAGTTGACCTGCTTGGGCGTCTCCAGGTCGCTGGGGATGAACACCACCGTCTTGATGCCGGCGCGCGCACCAGCAGCGGCAACAGCATTGGCGAGGTTGCCGGTGGACGGGCAGGCAAACACCTTGGCGCCGAACTCGCGGGCAGCGCTCAGCGCGACGGCGACAACCCGGTCCTTGAAGGAGTTCGTGGGGTTGGTGCTGTCGTCCTTGACCCAGAGCCTCGTGATGCCGAGCTCCCGACCCAGATTCTCGGCAGAGAGCAGGCGGGTGAAGCCGGGCTCGAGGTTCGGGCTGGACTCGATGTCGTCGGGCACCGGTAGGAGCGCCTTGTAGCGCCACTGGTTGTTCGGGCCGGCCTCGATCTGCTGGCGCGTAACGGTGCCGAAGTCGTAGCCGATCTCCAGCGGCCCGAAGCACTCCGAGCAGGCGTAGAACTGGCCCAGCGGACGCGTCGCGCCACATTCGCGGCACACCAGTTCGCGGGCTGGTCCGAAAGCGCCCTCGCGAGGCTGCGGGCGGGTGGAAGCCGGGGGCCCAGAGCTCAATGTCGCTGGGATGGTCACTCGTCGCTCCAAGTCATCTGTCCCAGATCGACCTTCGTCCGGGCCGGAGTTAGCACCTGGCTGACTTTCAACTGGTTGCTGGGGCTTCACTGGGCCGGTTCCCTCTGCCCCTCTTGATGAGTGACACAAGAGTACGGGGACTGGGCACCTCTAGCCAAACTCGCCAGCACCCGGACCGGCCCCGGGGGCCACCTCGTCCTGAGCCTGCAACGAGTCCGCGAGCCCACCGAGGAACGCCGCCACCCCGTCTGGACCGTCGACCACGAGGTCGGCGCGCTCCGCCAGCGCGGTCTGCTCCGACGACGCCGAGTAGACGAGGACCGCCGAATAACCGCGGGCACGCAGTCGGTCGACGGCGTCGAAGGCCGGGACATCGCCCAGGTCATCGCCGGCGAACACGATGTGCCGGACGTCGAACTCGTCCACCAGTCCCTCGAGCACACGGCCCTTGTCCCAGCCGGGCAGGCGCAACTCGATCACCTCGCGGCCGAGCTCGACCGTGAGTCCAAGCGCGGCAGCTAGCGCGGTCAGCGGTTCAATCAGCTGGTCACGGACGCCTTCGCCCAGCCCACGCGTGTGGACGGCAACCGCCAGGCCCTTGGACTCCAGCCGCGCATCGGGCACACCGTGCTCAACGAGCCAGCCCGGCAGCGTGTCGAGCGCCTGTTGGACCGGCGCTACAAGCTCCGACGGTGGTGGCGCCCCGTCGGCTGCGTCCCACCGCTCGGCGCCGTACTGGCCAAAAACGACGAGGTGCTCAAAACCAGGCCTGCCCAGGAAGCCGCCAAGCTCGAGAACCTGGTGAACCGGTCGGCCGGTCACGATGGCCACGCGGCCCAGCAGCGGCCCCAGTCGAGCCAGGGCATCGACGGCATGCGCGTGTCCGAAAGCGGTGGCCGGATCGTCGACGATGTGCGCCAAGGTGCCGTCGAAGTCCAGGGCAAGCAGCGTCCCGCCCGGATCCGCGACGACCAGGGCGAGGTCCGGCGCGGTCATGGCGAATAGACTAGGAGAACGGTCAATTCGTCGGTGCTCATGCCCGATCGGGCCGCCCGCACGCTTTCGATGCCGACGTCATCGGCCAGAAGTTCGGCCTCTTGTTGGTGACCTTCCGGGTAGTACACGGCGTTGACGGCCGCCGGATAGACCCAGTTGCCGACCTCGCCAATCGTCCAGCCAGCCTTCTTCGCCACGTCGGCGACATCGCGCGCCAGACCCGGCGTCCCGGAGGCATTCAGCACCACGACGTCGATCCCGGAGCGCTCGCCATCGTCTCTCTCCTCCCCCGCAGGAGCGCTCGCCGCCGGCCGCGCGTCGGTTGGGGTTGGCGCAGGTTCGGCTACGGACGCGGACGGGGAGGCCGTGGCTTGCGGAACACCGCGCGTCAGGTCGACGCGGTCGGCAAGGAACACCCAGCCGACGACGACGAAAGCGACGACACTGAGGACAGCCGTCAGGACGAAGAACCAGCCGGGGAGTTGGTAGGCCCGCTGGCTCGGTGTCCTGCGGTGGTCGATCATCTACAGATCGATTACAGATCGATGCCCAGCCGCCGGGCCGACCGACTGCGCTGACGCTGAGCGCGCATGCGCCGCAGACGTTTGATCAGCAGCGGATCGTGGGCGAGGGCCTCATCCCGGTCGATCAGGGCGTTGAGCACTTGGTAGTAGCGCGTCGTCGACATGTCGAACTGCTCGCGAATCGCCTGTTCCTTGGCGCCGGCGTACTGCCACCACAACCGCTCCATCGCGAGGATGTCGCACTCACGCTGGGTGAGGCCGGAGCCCGCAACGGCATGGTCGTGCGTTGTCTCCTCGGCAGCGCTCATGGCTACACCTTACCGATGAATCACACCAGTGTCATTTGATCGCCGACGCGCACGCGGCCGTGTCGCCGATAGTGTGCACACATGGCGGCTGGGCTCGCAAATTTTGTGGTGGTCGCGAATCGCCTGCCCGTTGATCGGGACTTCAATGCCGACGGAACGACCACGTGGCGCACATCTCCAGGCGGTCTGGTCTCGGCGTTGGAGCCGGTCATGCGACGCAAGGGCGGCGCCTGGATCGGCTGGCACGGCGCGGCCGACGAGCGGCTCCGTCCCTTCGAACACGACGGCATCCGGCTCGTGCCTGTCCGGCTCTCGACCCAAGAGGTCATCGAGTACTACGAGGGCTTCAGCAACGGGACGCTCTGGCCGCTGTATCACGACGTCGTCGCTCCCCCACAGTTCCACCGCGAGTGGTGGGACTCGTATGTCGCGGTCAACCAGCGGTTCGCCAAGGCGGCCGCCCGCGTCGCCAAGCGTAAGGCGATGGTCTGGGTACAGGACTACCAACTCCAGCTTGTGCCGGCGATGCTTCGCGAACTGCGGCCTGACCTGCGCATCGGGTTCTTCCTGCACATCCCCTTCCCGCCCACTGAACTGTTCCAGCAGCTTCCATGGCGTCGGCAAATCCTCGAGGGCCTCATCGGTGCCGACCTGGTCGGGTTCCAGCTCCCCGGAGGCGCCGCGAACTTCATCCGGCTGGTCCGGGACCGAGTCGGTCACAAGACCAAGGGCAACATGATCTTCCTGCCCGACGACCGGACGGTCGAGGCTCGTGCGTTCCCCATCTCAATCGACGCCAAGTCCTTCGAGAAGCTCGCGCAGAGCGCCGAGGTCGAGGCTCGTGCGAAGGAACTACGCGCCAGCCTCGGCAACCCGAAGACCGTCCTGCTCGGCATCGATCGTCTCGACTACACGAAGGGCCTGCGCCTGCGGCTGCGCGCATTCGGCGAGTTGATCCGCGACGGCTCGATCCCGGTCGACGACTCCGTATTCGTCCAAGTGGCCACGCCCTCGCGCGAACGCGTCGAGCAATACCGGATCCTGCGCGCCGACATCGACCGTCTGGTCGGTGGCATCAACGCCGACGTCGGCCGCATCGGCGCCCAGCCGATCACGTACGTGCACGCGTCGTTCCCACGCGAGGAGATGGCCGCGCTCTACCGAGCGGCCGATGTCATGGTTGTCACCCCGCTGCGCGACGGCATGAACCTCGTCGCCAAGGAGTACGTCGCCTGTCGTTTCGACGACACCGGCGCGCTGGTGTTGAGCGAGTTCGCGGGCGCGGCTGCCGAGCTCAAGCAGGCGTACCAGGTGAACCCGTACGACATCAACGGCATGAAGGCGACGCTCCTCGAGGCCACGCAGGCGTCGGATCGGGAGTTGGCCCGCCGCATGCGCGCCATGCGTCGCGTCGTAATAGAGCACGACATCGACGCGTGGGCCCACGAGTTCATCAAGGCTCTCAGCCCCCGCTGAATTGGCACTGGTCACATGGCAGACCTGAAGACTCTGGCCGCCCCAGATTGGGCCGATGCGCTCGAGCCCGTCCAAGATTCCATCACCGCCGCAGGTGAGTTCCTGCGCGCAGAAATCGCCGCCGGGCACGCGTACCTTCCCGCCGGACCGGACATCCTGCGTGCATTCCGTGAGCCGCTGGCGCAGGTGCGGGTGCTCATCGTCGGCCAAGATCCCTACCCCACGCCTGGTCACCCGATGGGGCTGTCGTTCTCGGTCGATGCGCGTGTCCGACCGCTGCCGCCGAGCCTGGCCAACATCTTCCGCGAGCTCCAGGACGACCTGGAGATCCCGCCGTCGCCGCACGGCGACCTGTCGGCGTGGGCGGCGCAGGGCGTGTTGCTGCTGAACCGGGTCCTGACGGTGCGTGCCGGGTCCCCGGCCAGCCACCGTGGCCGCGGATGGGAGAAGGTCACGGAACGAGCGATCAGCGCGCTCGTCGAACGCGGCGGCCCGCTCGTGGCCGTCCTCTGGGGGCGGGACGCCCAAACCCTCAAGCCATTGCTCGGCGAGGTCCCGACCATCGAGAGTGTCCATCCCAGCCCACTGTCTGCGTCGCGCGGCTTCTTCGGCTCGCGGCCGTTCAGCCGCGCCAACACGCTCCTCGCCGAGCTCGGCGCCGAACCGATCAACTGGCAACTCCCACCGCAGGGTCCATCGAATCCATAGGGTGAGCCCATGATGAAGCCCCGCGGCAGTACACATGATGTCGCTATTCGCGACCGGGCAGCCGTCATCGAAGACGGCTTTGCGGGGCTCCAGCGATGGGGCCTCCGGATCGTCCTCATCGCAGCCGGTGTGTTCGTGCTGGGCTGGACGATCGGCACGCTCTGGGTAGTCGTCTTCCCGGTGATCCTGGCGCTGATCGTCTCCACCCTGCTGTCTCCCGGAGCGACCTGGCTGCGCCGGCACAAGGTGCCGTCGGCCCTCGCCGCGCTCACGATGATGCTCGCGTTCCTCCTCGTCCTTACCGGGCTGATCGCCGTCCTGACGCCCCAAGTGGCCGGCGCGGCGCCCGAACTCGTCCAAAGCGCGTCGACCGGCTTGCAGAAGGTGCGCGACTGGCTCAGCGCCGGGCCGTTGGGTGTGTCCGAAGGCCAGATAGCCCGCGCCATCGAAGCGATCGAGGACAAGCTCCAAGAGAGCGCCGCCGCCATCAGCTCCGGCGTCTTCTCGACGTTGGGTGCGGCCACGTCGGCCCTCATCAACATCGTGCTGGTCCTGATCCTGACGCTCTACTTCATCAAGGACGGCCACAAGTTCCTGCCGTGGGTGACGCAGCTCGGTGGTGCGCGCGCCGGCGAGCACGCGGCGACGCTGATGTCCCGTACGTGGCGGACCCTCGGCGGTTTCATCCGGACGCAGAGCCTGGTAGCCCTGTTCGACGCCATCGTCATCGGCGTCGGCCTGACGCTGATCGGCGTCCCCCTCGCCATTCCGCTGGCAGTGATCACCTTCTTCGGTGCCTACATCCCGATTCTCGGTGCTCTGATCAGCGGCATCCTCACGGTGCTCGTCACGCTGGTCACCAACTCACCGCAGGACGCGCTCATCGCGCTGATCCTCGTGCTGGCGGTCCAACAACTCGAGGGCAATGTCGTCTCCCCGTGGCTTCAGGGCAAGAGCCTCAACCTGCACGCGGCCGTGATCCTGCTGGCCGTCACCCTCGGCGGTTCCCTGTTCGGCATCACCGGCGCGTTCCTTGCGGTGCCGGTGGCAGCCACCGTCGCCGAGGTGTTCCGCTACGTCAACGAGCGCATCACCGAAGCCACCCGAGCAGAGCAGCCGGCGGAGCCAGACGTACCCGAGGTGTACCCGGATGAGGCTGTGGACACCGCCTAGTAGGACTGCCCGTTGGCTTAGCGTTCCCGACGAAAGTGCCGGCCGTTGCCCCGGTTCTTACTTGAACGTCCGAAGCTGCGAGTCACAATTCGGACAGACCATGCGCAAGTTCTCGCGAGCATTGTTGGTCGAGTCCCCGTCGATGTGATCGAGCACCAAGATCAAGCGCATGCCCATCCAGTGGGCCGGTGAGCCACAAATGGCGCAGCACCTGTGCTGATCCTCGAATACGTAGCGCTTGACGAAGTGGCGACGGTTCCCACTCACGTATCGGACTCCGCCAGTCTCAAGCCCCCGGCGCGTGTTCTCGGCTCGCTCCATGGCTCGCTGACACTTGTTGCTGCAGAACTTCTGCTGATGGCGTCGGACGAGTTCTACGCCACAGCCTTCACACGTTCTCGCCATGATCCGAACGTAGAACGCGCCACTGACATCGCCCGTCGATGCAGAAACCTCAAGAGCCGGAGGCGGGAATCGAACCCGCGACAGATGCTTACAAGGCAGCTGCGTTACCACTACGCCACTCCGGCATGACCCAGATCGGGTCGCCGTCCATCGTAGTCAGGCGCGTGATTGGGCGATCGCGTAGAGCGCGATGCCCGCGGCCACACCGGCGTTCAGCGACTCCAGCGTCGACGCCGTCGGGATGCTCACCAGCTGGTCGCAGGTCTCGGAAACGAGACGGGAAAGCCCCTTGCCCTCACTACCGATGACGACCACGAGTGGCCCATCACCCAACTGCAGGTCCGGAAGTGCGACATCGCCGTCGGCCGCCAAGCCGATGACCATCAGCCCGGCGTCCTTGTACGCCTTGAGCTGCCGGGTGAGGTTCGTGGCCCGAGCGACGGGTATCCGGGCGGCGGCGCCCGCCGACGACTTCCACGCCGACGCCGTCATCGATGCCGTCCGGCGTTCGCCGATGACGACTCCGTGCGCACCGAATCCGGCCGCCGAGCGGATCACCGCGCCCAGGTTCCTCGGGTCGGTGACGCCATCGAGCATGACGACCAGCGGTGGCTCGCCGAGCTCGGCCGCGCGCTCCAGCAACTCATCCGGATGGGCGTATTCGTACGCCTCAAGCTTCGCCGCGACGCCTTGATGGACGGCGGCGCCGGTGAACTTGTCGAGCTCGGACTTGGGCACCTCCAACAGCGCGACATGCCGGTCGGCGGCCAGCCGGAAGATCTCGGCAATCCGCTCGTCCCGGCGGACGTCCTCGGCAACATGGATCGCCTTGACCGGAACGCCAGCCAGCAACAACTCGGCAACAGCGTTCCGCCCAGCCACCCACTCGGGCCCGGAGTCCCTTGACGCCCGCTTGGGCTTGCTGGCCGTTCGGCGTTCGGCGGCCCGGGCCATCTTGTGCTGCTTGTGGTACGGCCGGTCCTCCGCCTTGGGCGTCGGCCCCTTGCCTTCCAAGCCCTTGCGGCGGCGGCCGCCAGAACCGGCCGTCGGGTTGCCCTTGGACGACTTCTTGACCGCACCGCGGCGGCTGCTGTTGCCAGCCATGACTAACTCACACTCCATCGGGGCCCTTGAGGCGTGTCTTCGATCTCAACGCCGGCCGCAGCCAATTGGTCGCGCACGAGGTCGGCGGCGTCGAAGTCCTTGGCCGCTCGGGCGGCCTGTCGCTGATCGAGCAACGCGCCAATCAGGACGTCGAGGGCCTTGTCCGCCGCCGCTGAGGCTTGCCCAGTCTGCCAAGTCGGTGCCAACGGGTCCAAACCGAGCACGCCGAGTTCGGTCCGCACGGTCGCCAGAATCGGACGCACGCCGCCGGCATCGTCCGCCGAAATGAGCTTGTTCCCCTGCGCGATCGACGCCTGCAGGTCGGCAAGTGCCGCCGGGACCGACAGGTCGTCGTCCAGAGCCGCGGCAAAGGCATCGGTCACCTCGCCTGGCCCGGTGTCCCCCACGAGTTCGTGCGCCCGACGAACGAATCCTTCGATCCGATCCCACGCCACCGCCGCCTCGGCCAGCGACTCCTCGCTGAACTCGATGATCGAGCGATAGTGCGCTGCGACCAGGTAGTAGCGCAGCGCAATCGGGGGCACGCGCTTGACCACCTCGCTGACCAGGAGCGTGTTGCCCACGGACTTGGCCATCTTGGCGCCGCCGAGGTTGACCATCGCGTTGTGCATCCAGACCCGGGCGAAGGACTGGCCAGCTGCCCGCGACTGCGCCAGTTCGTTCTCGTGATGCGGAAAGCGGAGATCGAGCCCGCCGCCGTGGATGTCGAACTCGTGGCCGAGGTACTTCGCGGCCATCGCCGAGCACTCCAGGTGCCAGCCGGGGCGACCCCGTCCCCAGGGCGTCGGCCAGGCGGCCGTCTCCGGTTCCCCGTCCTTGTGCCCCTTCCAGAGTGCGAAGTCGCGCGGATCGCGCTTGCCCTCCGGGGGTGTGTCCTCGGCGGCCTGCATGTCGTCGATGCGCTGGTTCGAGAGCTCGCCGTACGCCGGCCAGGACCGCACGTCGAAGTAGACGTCGGCGGACCCGTCCGCAGCAACATAGGCGTGCCCGCGCTCGACCAGCTCGCCGATCATCTCGAGCATCTCCGGGACGTGGCCGGTGGCGCGCGGCTCGTACGTCGGCGGGATGCAGCCGAGCACGTCGTACGCCTGATGCAGCGCGCGCTCGTTCTCGTAGGCGACCGCAAACCAGTCCCGCCCCTGCTCAGCGCCCTTCTGCAGGATCTTGTCGTCGATGTCGGTGATGTTGGCGACGATCGTGACCTCCAGTTCCTGATGCACAAGCCATCGGCGCAGGACGTCGAAGACGACCTCCTTGCGGATATGGCCGATGTGCGGAGGCCCCTGCACCGTGAGTCCGCAGTGATAGATGCTCACGCGGCCCGGGGTGACCGGCTCCAGAGGCGACACCTCGCGCGTGGCGGTGTTGTACAGGCGCAGAGTCACGCCGCAACCTTAACGGCGTTTGAGCGAAGGGTCATGGCGCGTACGCCAATGTCCTGAGCGATTGAGCCGTCGACGGGCGCAGCGAGGAGTCGGTGCTGAGTCAAGTCTCATTCACCACTTTCTTCACTTTCGTCACATAGGCTTGAACGATGCTCCGCCGCGTTCTCACCGCCCTGCTCGGCCTGGCCGCAAGCCTCACGGTGGCGCCGCCCGTCGAAGCGGCCACGGCTCGAGCGCACCTGGCCCGCTGGAGCCATGACTCCCAGTTCAACGCGGGCACCCACAATCACGTGGCGGCCCGCGGCGGCACGTTGCGACTCGTCGGAACGCTCCCGACGACGACCTGGGACGATCCCTACACCTCAGGCGGGGCCGTCTCCTATGAGTACGGCCAGTGGACCTCGCCCTGGGTGACACCCGGTTTCGGCATGAACACGCTCGTCCCGTCCTGGAGCATGACGACGCCGACCGGGACCTGGGCCCGCATCGAGCTCCGGGTCAGGCGCGGTTCGACGGTGGGCTCGTGGGACACCCTGGCGAACTGGGCCCTCAACACAGCCACCATTCGCCGCTCGTCGTCATTGACCCAGACCGATGACCTCGCCGGCGTCGACGTCGACACGCTGCGCAGCCGCGGCGGCGCCTTCGATGGCTGGCAACTCCGGGCGACGCTGCTCCGGACGAAGGGCTCGGCGGCGACGCCGGCGCTCAAGTCGGTCACCGGCGTGGCCGCGTCCTACTCGACGAAGACGCTGTCCGCGACGTCCAAGACGACGATGACGGCAACGAAGGTGCTGAACGTCCCCGCCTATTCGCAGATGATCCATCGCGGCGAGTTCCCCGCGTACGGCGGCGGCGGGTCGGCGTGGTGCTCACCGACGACGGCGGTCATGCTGCTGCGCTACTGGGGCTCCGGGCCGACCGCCGCGGACTACGCCTTCGCCGACGACTACAAGGACCCGTGGGTCGACCATGCCGCGGTCTACACGTACGACTATCGCTACGAAGGCACCGGGAACTGGTCCTTCTCGACGGCATACGCCGGCCGGTGGCTCGACGCGTACGTCACACGCATCAGCAGCCTTCGCCAGGCCGAGAACCTCATCAAAGCCGGCGTTCCGGTCGGCGCTGCCATCAAGTTCGGCTCCGGCCAACTCAGCGGCGCTCCGCTGCGTTCCAGCGCCGGCCATATCGTGGCGGTCGTCGGATTCACGTCGACCGGGAACGTCGTCGTCAACGATCCGGCCGCGTCCTCCAACTCCACGGTGCGGCGCACCTATCGACGCGGCGAGTTCGAACGCGCATGGCTCGGCGGCAGCGGCGGCATCACCTACGTCGTCCGTCCGTAGAACCCGCTGACCAGACCTCGCCTGAAGCAGCCTTCAGGGAGGTTCAGGCGTGCTTCAGCGTCCGCTGTGCACGCTGGGTTCATCAGAACATCACGAGAGGAAACCTAATGAACCTCAGGAGCTACGGACCCCGACCGATCTGGTTCATGATCGCCGCCGCCGCAATCGCCTTCGGCGGCGTCGCATGGGCCGGGACCCGCGACGACGTTCGCCCGGCCGACCACCAACGCGTCGCCGCCGCGCCGGACAATGACGACAACCCACACATCACCCAGACCGGCTACGTGGACGCTGACGATCGCCTGCTCACGAGCAATGAGCAGGCCCAAATCGCAGCCGCAGCGACCAAGGCTGTGGGCTCGGGAACGACCACGGACATGGAGGCCAGCGACGACCCCGGCACGGCCTACGAGGCCGAGGTGTACGACCGCGCGGGTGTCGAATGGGACGTCGCGCTCGACGCGAAGTTCGCCGTCGTGAGCAAGTCGAGGGACAGCTGAACCCCTAGACTCGCGGCGTGTCAGAGAACGCGATCTCCGCGGGCCGGGTGGGCGTCGGTACCGACGTCCACCGGCTCGTGCCCGGTCGGGACCTGCACCTCGCCGGACTCGCCTGGCCGGACGCCCCCGCTGGCTTGGAGGGCCACTCCGATGGCGATTGCGCCGCGCACGCCATCGTCGACGCACTCCTGTCGGCGGCTGGGTTGGGCGACATCGGCAGCCATTTCGGCACGTCGGATCCCCGCTGGGAAGGCGCGACCGGCGTCGCGTTCCTGGTCGAGGCTTCTCGCGTCGTGCGTGAGGCAGGCTTCACCATTGCCAACGCCAGCGTGCAGGTCATAGGCAACGAACCGAAGCTCGGGCCGCGGCGGGCCGAAGCCGAATCGACGCTGTCCGATGCCATCGGCGCGCCCGTCAGCGTTTCAGGAACGACGGCCGACGGACTCGGCATCACCGGCCGCGGCGAAGGCATCGCTGCCATCGCAGTCGCGATGCTGACGCGAGCCTAGCTGGACGCGCTCACCTCACCAATGCGGAGCATCTCGGGCCGTTCGGCGACCTTGATGCGTGCGCGTCCAGCGGCCTCGCCCAAGGCGATCTCGTGGGCATCGAGCCGCTCCCACGCTGCGTCGGTTGCCACGGCAATCGACCGACCGGCCAGGTAGGCATCGACATCGGCCGGGTGACGCAAGGTCGCCGTCTCTGTGGTGTCCGCCAGAAGATGCTCGACCGTCTCTGCCGCATCGCTCTTGGTGTGCCCGATCAGGCCGACGGGACCGCGCTTGATCCAGCCCGCGACATAGGTGCCCGGGATGGCGTCGCCGTCGAGATCGAGAACCCGCCCGCCGTCGTTCGGGATGACAGCATTGCGGTCGTCGAACGGTAGGCCCGGCACCGCTTCGCTGCGGTATCCGATCGCGCGGTAGACGGCCTGGACGCCCCAGTCGGTGATCTCGCCGGTGCCTTCGACTGCGCCGTCGGCGTTCGGTGAGTGCGTCCGCTCGGTGCGCAAGGTCGTCACTCGACCGTCGGTCCCGGTGAGGATTTCGGTTGGCGCCTCGGCGAAGTGCAGGTGGACACGGTGCGGCTTGCCGGCTGGCTCGGCACCAACCCAGTTGCTGAGGACGCTCAGCACCATCTTCTGCGCCTTGTGCTTCGCGATGTGGGCCATGCCGTCGGCGTCGACGTCGAAGCCCTCGGGGTGCACGATCACCTCGACGGTGGGCGAGTGGTTGAGCTCGCGCAGCTCCAGCGGGGAGAACTTGGCGTAGGCAGGGCCCCGGCGGGAAAAGACGTGCACGTCAGTCGTCGTCTTCGCGGCGAGCCCGCGGTGGACGTGCTCGGGGATGTCGGTCACCAGCATCTCGTCGCCGGTCTTGGCCAGGACGCGGGCGATGTCGAGCGCGACGTTGCCGACGCCGATGACCGCGACGCTCGTGGCGTCCAACGGCCAGGACTGTGGGACATCGGGGTGCGCGTCGTACCAAGACACGAAGTCCGCGGCACCCAGCGAGTGCTCCTCGCCCGGAATGCCCAGGTCACGGTCGGCCATGGCGCCGGTGGAGATGATGACGGCGTCGTAGAACGTCCGCAGGTCGTCGAGTTTCACGTCGACGCCGTACTCGACGTTGCCGAGGAAGCGGACCGCCGGCTTGACGAGAACCCGGTGCAAAGCCTTGATGATCTCCTTGATCCGCGGGTGGTCGGGTGCCACGCCGTAGCGAACCAGGCCGAACGGCGCGGGGAGCCGCTCGATGATGTCGACGGAGACCTCGGTCTCAGAGTTGGTCAGGATGTCGGCAGCGTAGATACCGGCCGGACCGCCCCCGACGACAGCGACGCGAAGAGTCATGCTCCGAGTCTGTTGGCTCCCCGTCGCCGACGGAACGACAGCAGATTTGGGTTGTCACAAGGTAGCCTTGTGACTGTGTTGGGTCCCCACGTTCCGGAGTTGCGTGCGCTGGAACTGCTCGTCGTGGTGGCCCGCACCGGCAGTCTCGGCGCCGCGGCGGCCGAGCTGGGCATCAGTCAGCAGGCTGCATCCTCGCGGGTCCGGACCATGGAGGCCCTCGTCGGCGAGCCGCTCGTTGCGCGCAGCACCCGCGGTTCACACCTGACCCCAACCGGTGAGCTAGTCGTTCAATGGGCCGATCAGGTGTTGCACGCCGCTCAGAAGCTGGACGCGGGCATCACGTCCCTGCGCACGGATCGGCGCGCGCATCTCGACATCGCGGCAAGCCTCACGATCGCCGAACACCTGCTGCCGGACTGGCTGGTCGGACTCCGCGCTCAACAAATCCAACGCGGCCAGCACCCGACCGAGATCCGGATGACGGCAACCAACACCGCTCGAGTGACCGACCTGGTCTCAAGCGGCAGCGTCTCCTTGGGCTTCGTCGAGGGCCCGGACGCCCCGGCCGGACTGCGCAGGCGCCTCATTGGCACGGACGAGCTCGTGGTCGTCGTTGGTCCGACCCACGCGTGGGCCCACCGCGGCGGGCGGCGGATCTCCGCTGCCCAGCTCGCCGCGACACCGATGGTTGTCCGCGAAGCAGGCTCCGGCACCCGCACCGTCCTGGAGCGCGCTCTGGGAACCCACTGGCAGGTCGCACCCGCGCTGGAACTGTCGAGCACGGCCGCCGTCCGCGCGGCGGTCTCCGCCGGCGCCGGGCCAGCCGCGGTCGGCACCGATGCCGTCCGAGACGATCTGGCCACCGGACGGCTCGTGCGGGTGCATGTGGCCGATCTCGACCTCACCCGACAGTTGCATGCGGTGTGGAAAGGCGGGTCACACCCGCCCGAGGGCCCAGCCCGAGAACTCGTCGCCTGGGCGGCCCGGAACTAGCTAGGGAACTAGCTGGCCAGGACCTCGTCGAGGCGGATCTCGGCTTTGTCCTCGTTGGTCTTCTCGGCAAGCGCGAGCTCGGAGACCAAGATCTGGCGCGCCTTGGCGAGCATGCGCTTTTCACCAGCGGACAACCCGCGCTCATGGTCGCGACGCCAGAGATCGCGCACGACCTCGGCGACCTTGAGAACGTCGCCGGAGTGCAGCTTCTCCAGGTTTGCCTTGTACCGACGCGACCAGTTGGTGGGTTCCTCGACGTGCTCAGCACGCAAGACGCTGAAGACGCGCTCAAGCCCGTCCTCATCAACCACGTCGCGGACGCCTACGAGATCCAAGTTGCACGCGGGCACGCGAACGACCAGATCACTTTGCGAAATGATGCGAAGGACGAGGTACTCGCGCTCTTCACCTTTGATCGTTCGGTTTTCGATGTCCTCGATGACTGCAGCACCGTGGTTCGGGTAAACGACGGTTTCGCCGACCTTGAAAGCCATACAGAGAACACCTTTCGTCAGTGATCAGGATAACATGCGCCGACGACGCCGAATTCTGGAAGCAGGTAACCCGGTGACCCCGACGCCACGTCTCGCACGCACCTCCCGCCGGCTCGCCCCTCGGATGGCACTGCTGGTCGTGACGGCCGCACTCGGCGTCGGCGGATGCGCTGGAACCGGCATGAATGCCCAGACGAACGCGCAGTACCAGGCCGGCGTCGGCGCCAACGTCCGCTCCGGATCCATTCAGTTGTTCAACGCCCTGGCGGTCGACAACGGCAACGGCACGGCGACGTTCTCCGCAGCCATCCTGAACCGTGCCGACACCCCGGCGAAGCTCACCGGCGCGACCGCACTCGGCTCAGACGGGTCAAAGGTGGTGGCCACCACCGCGCCGGCCATCATCGATGCCGGCCAGTTGTTCAACACCGGCAAGCCCGGGGCCGTGATCCTCCAGGACAAAGAGCTGGCTGCCGGCGAGTACGTCACGGTCAAGCTCACGTTCAGTGGCGGCCGGACGGTGAGCGTCGAGGCTCCCGTAGTCGCACGCACCGCCATCTACGACGAGGTCGCCACTGATGCCGGCGGCGACTCAGGCGCGGAGACCACCGTGCCGGCCGGCGCTCCTGAGCCGGCCGAACCCGCCACCCACTGAGGCCCCGCAAGGCTCAGCTACACCAGTTCGCGGGCACCCGTCACCTGGAAGACCATTCGGCGTGCCATGGACACGGCGTGATCGCCGATGCGCTCGTAGTACCGGCTGAGCAGCGCCACGTCGATCGCGGCTTCGACACCATGCGCCCAGGCGTCGCTGAGCAGCGTCCGGAACATCTGGCGGTGGAGCTTGTCCATCTCGTCGTCCTTGCGCTCCAGCTCCGGGGCGGCCTCGACATCACGTTCAGCAACGATGTGCGAAGCGGCAGCGATCATCGCGTCCGCGACCTGCCCCATCGACCGGATCGTCCCCTGGAGCTCCTCTGGCACGGCGTTCTCGGGTTCGCGCATGCGAGCGACCTTGGCGATGTGCACGGCATGATCGCCCATCCGCTCAAGGTCGGCGATGATCCGCATCGTCGCAATGAGCTGGCGGAGGTCGCCGGCGACCGGCTGCTGGGTCGCCATGATCAGGAATGAGCGGTCCTCGATGTCGTTGGTGAGCTGGTCGATCCGGTCGTCATCGGCGATCACCTGCTCGGCAAGGGCCCGGTCGGCTTCGAGCAGGGCCAACGTGGCCGAAGCCAACGAACGGCGGACGAGGCTTGTCAGGGCCAGAACGTCGTCGACGATGGCCCGCAGCTGGTCATAGTAGGCGTCACGCATGCCCGCAACGTAATTCGCGAGAATGAACGGCAAGCGACCCGCGGTGAACGGGGCGTGAACAGCCGCCGAAGGCTACGGCCGCAGGCCGCTTTCGAGGCGGTTTCCGCTTCGTGACGGGCCTACGATCACGATGTGGACACAAGCGCAGGCATCATGATCGCGCTCGTCGTCGGAGCGGCGATGGGCGCGTGGGTGACATATCTATGGCGGTTCAGCGAACGCCGCCAGACAGCCGTCCCGGATCCGGTGAGTGAGGTGCCGCCGGGAGCCGAGACGGTGCTGTCGGTGCTGTCGTCGTCGGCCGTCATCGTCGATGCCTCCGACACCGTGATCCAAGCCTCGGCGCCGGCCGTGGCGATGGGGTTGATCCACGCCGACCGCCTCCCCGAACCCGTCATGGAACTCGTGCACCAGGTGCGCCGCGACGGGGAGATTCGCGAGGCGGATCTGACCGTTGCCGACGGACGGCGGGTTGCGGCCATCAACGCCCGCGTCGCCCCGTTGACGTCGCGGTTGATCGTCGTCCTGGTTGACGACCGCACCAAGGCGCACCGCGTCGAGGCCATCCGTCGAGATTTCGTCGCCAACGTCAGTCACGAGCTCAAGACACCGATCGGAGCGCTCAACTTGCTGGCCGAGGCGGTCGCCGAGGCCAAGGACGATCCGGCGTCGGTCGTCCGGTTCGCCGAGCGGATGCAGGGTGAGAGCGAGCGCCTCACTCGGTTGGTTCAGCAGATCATCGATCTGTCGCGCCTGCAGAACGACACAGTGAGCCACGACCGGGCCGTCGTGAAGGTTGCCGAACTCGTCGCCGAGGCGGCCGAGCACTCGGCCACCGAAGCCGATCGCAAGAACATCGACATCGCGGTGTCCATCGAGGACGAGCTCCTCGTCCAGGGCGACCGCGCCCAGCTCTACGCCGCGGTGAGCAACTTGGTCGAGAACGCGGTGCGGTACAGCCAGCACGACTCACGCGTCTCCGTCAGTGCCACTGGCGACGGCGACACCGTACGTGTCAGCGTCGCCGACCGCGGCGTGGGCATCGCGAACAACGAGCTCGACCGGATCTTCGAGCGCTTCTACCGGGTGGACCCCGCCCGGGCGCGCGACACCGGCGGGACGGGACTCGGACTGTCGATCGTCAAGCATGTCGCGGCCAGCCATGGCGGAAGCGTGGAAGTGTGGAGCGAGCCGGGCTCGGGCTCCACCTTCACACTGGTGCTGCCGGCGTGGAGCCATGACGTTGACGAGGAGGAACTCGCGTGACACGCGTATTGGTCGTCGAGGACGAGGCCAGCTATAGCGAGGCGCTTTCCTACGTGCTTCGCAAGGAGGGGTTTGACGTCGCCGTCGCCGAAACCGGACCAGACGCGCTGGCCGAGTTCGAACGCGCTGGAGCCGACATCGTCCTGCTCGACCTGATGCTGCCCGGGCTGTCCGGCACCGAGGTGTGCCGGCATATCCGCCAGACCTCGGCCGTGCCGATCATCATGGTCAGCGCCAAGGACACCGAGGTCGACAAGGTGGTCGGGCTCGAGTTGGGCGCCGACGACTACGTGACCAAGCCATACTCGCCGCGCGAGCTCGTCGCCCGCATCCGGGCCGTCCTTCGCCGCGGCGTGCCCGAGGAGATCGACGATGGCGCGTCGCTCGAGGCGGGCCGAATCCGGATGGATGTCGAACGCCACATCGTGACCGTCGACGGACAGAAGATCCCGCTTCCGCTCAAGGAGTTCGAGCTTCTCGAGTACTTCCTCCGCAATGTCGGGCGCGTGCTTACCCGCGGTCAGTTGATCGACCGAGTGTGGGGCGCCGACTACGTCGGTGACACCAAGACTCTCGACGTCCACGTCAAACGCCTGCGCTCCAAGATCGAGGCCGACCCGGCGAACCCGATCATGCTGACGACGGTCCGCGGGCTCGGCTACAAGCTCGACGGGTGAGCGCGGCTACCTACCCTGGTTGGCCACTGCAGCGATGGCGGCCTCCGCCGCGGCTGGGTCGAGGTAAAGACCGCCCGGAACGGAGGGCTTGAGGTTCTCGTCAAGTTCGTAGACCAGCGGAATACCAGTCGGGATGTTGAGGCTGACGATGGCTTCCTCACCGATTCCGTCGAGGTGCTTCACCAGACCACGCAGTGAGTTGCCGTGTGCAGTGACGAGGACCGTCTTGCCGGCCAGCAGGTCTGGGACGATCGCGTCGTACCAGTAGGGCAGCATCCGATCAATAACGGTCGCAAGAGCCTCGGTGCGCGGCAGCAGCTCGTCGGGCAGGTCGGCGTAGCGCGGATCACCGACTTGGCTGAACTCGTTGTCGTCTGCCAACGGCGGCGGCGGAGTCGAGAACGACCGGCGCCATTCCATGAACTGCTCCTCACCGAACTCCGCCAGCGTGGCCTTCTTGTCCTTGCCCTGCAGCGCGCCGTAGTGCCGCTCGTTGAGTCGCCATGAGCGACGGACCGGAATCCACTGCCGATCAATGCCGCCGAGCACGATCTCGGCGGTACGGATGGCGCGCTTGAGCAGCGACGTATGCAGGACATCGGGGTAGATGCCAGCTTCGCGCAACAGGACGGCGCCGCGCTCGGCTTCGTTCAGGCCCTGTTCGTTCAAGTCGACGTCGACCCAGCCCGTGAACAGGTTCCTCGCGTTCCATTCACTGTGGCCGTGGCGCAACAGGACGAGCGTGTAGGTCATGCGCCGAGAGTATCGAGCCGCCTCAGTCGTTGGGCGGCTCGGCTCCGGTGCTGATGCGGTGCAGGGCCTGCACGTAGTCGTTCTGAGTGTGGATGCCGGCAAGCGTCCACTCCGCGTTGACGATGACGTGTGGCAGGTGCCGCACACCGACATCGCCGGCCGCCGCAGACTGCGCGAGCACTGCGTCGGAGTACTCGACGCTGGCCAGCAGAGCCTCGGCAGTCTCCAGGTCCAGGCCCACGAGTGCCGCGCGCGAGGCGAGCGCGAACGGGTCGGCGATGTCGACACCATCGAGGAAGTGCGCGCGCCATAGTTCGTGGGCCAGGTCGCGTTGCAAGGTCGGCCCGAACTCTGCGGCCCAGGTGAGGAGGCGCCAGGCGTCAAAGGAGCTCGCGGGGACCAGGTCGTCGAAGTTGAGGTCAATGCCGCTCTTGAGTGCGGCGGCGGTGACCCGGGCGTTGAGGACGTCGGCGTCCTCGGGTGCGACTTCGACGTCCTGCAGCGCGGCGCGCAGGACGATCTCGACCGGCTCCCCGGAGATGATCGTGAACGTCGCGGCGGCTCGTTCGAACCGGGTAGCTCCGACATAGGCCCACGGGTCGGTGACGTCGGCGAAGACGATGGCATCCATCAGACAGTGCGCCTCATAGTGGGGGGCACCTCATTGCGGGGCCTCAGGTCGGAGGTGACGGAAGGCTTCGAGGTTGCCCGTCGGCTCGCCGCGGGACTCTCGCCATTCCCATTCCTTTCGGATCGACGAAGCGAATCCGAGCTCGAGGATCGTGTTGAACGATTCGTCCGCATACGTCAGGACTGCCCCGAGCAGGCGGTCCAACTCGTCTGCCGTGACGGCGTGCAGCGGCACGCGCCCGTCCAGGTAGATGTCGCCGCTGGCGTCGACCGCGAAGGCAACGCCGAACAGCCGCAGGTTGCGCTCAAGCAGCCAGCGGTAGACGGACGCGTGGTTCTCGTCAGGGTTACGCGCGACGAATGCGTGCACCGCCAGCGCATGGCGTCCAACCTCTAGCCGGCAGGTCGTCTTGAGCTTGCGCTCGCCAGGAAGATCGACCTCGAAGACACCGGGTTCGTGCTCGACCCAATCCAGTCCGGACGTCTCAAGCGCTCCCCGGACGATGCCGGCGACGTCGTCGTTCTCGGGCTGATTCATCGGGCGACCGCCGCCGCATAGGTGGCCAACAGGCGATCGGCTGTGACCTCCCAGCTGAAGCCGGCGGCGTGGACAGCCGCCTTGGCGCCCATCGTGCTGCGCAGCGCCGAGTCGTCAAGCAACGTGCGCAGCGCACGGGCGTAGCGATCCGGGACGTGACCGTTCACCAGCAGCCCGGTGACTCCGTCCACGACGGCCGTCGTGAGTCCGCCCACTGCGGCCGCCACCACGGGAGTGCCGCAGGCCTGGGCTTCCAACGCCACCAGACCGAACGACTCGCTGTGGGACGGCACGCATACGACGTCGGACGCGAGATACCAATCGGCAAGCTGCGTTTGGGCCACCGGCGGCACGAACGAGACGCGATCAGCGACGCCCTTGCGGACGGCCAGGTCGGCCAATGCCTCGGGATGCTCGAGTCCGGTGCCGGAGGGCCCGCCGACGACGACCAGCCGGACGTCGCGGGGCAGGTGAGCCAGCGCCTCGATCGCGATGTCCGGTCCCTTGTGCGGCTGGAGTCTTCCGGCGAACAGCACCAGGCGTTGCCCCGGGGCAATGCCGAGCCGACTTCGGGCAGCAGCGCGGCCGCCGGGAACAAAGGAGTCATGGTTCACACCGGGATGGACGACATCGATGTGCTGCGGGTCGGCCGCATACAGCGCGACCAACTCGTCGCGCTCCTGCGCGGTGTTGGCGACGAGCCGATCAGCGAGCCGCACGATCTCGGACTCGGCAACGATCCGCGTCGAGGGTTCGGCGCGATCGCCGACGGCGAGGTTGAGGTTCTTGACCCGGCCCATCGTGTGCATGCTGTGCACGAGTGGGATGCTGCGCCGCTCGCGTGCGACCAGACCGATCTGGCCCGAGAGCCAGTAGTGGCTGTGCACGAGGTCGTACGGCTCGGATGCTCCCATCAGCGTGGCGCCGATGCCGCCCGGCACGATCGACCGCACCCGAACGCCCGGCTCGACCTCGATGTCAACTGGCTCACCCATCGCCCGGGTGAAGATCTCCACCGACACCCCACGGCGGGCCAATTGGCTGGCAGTCTCCAGGACGTAGACGTTCATCCCACCCGCGTCGCCGCCGCCCAGCGGCTCTAACGGCGACGTGTGCGCCGAGAGCATCGCCACGCGGGTGGGGGCACCGCCCGCTGCGATGCTGTGTCTGCGCAGCGGGGGAACCATGTCCCCATCGTTGCAGGCGATCGAAAGTCGAATGCAACGATGGCCCGGTGAACAGTCCCATCGCAGTCGTCACCGGCGCCGGCAGCGGGATCGGCGCAGCCACTGCACGCGCGCTGGCCGCGGAGGGATTCCACGTCGTCTGTGCGGCGCGGCGCGTGGACCGCATCCAGGCGGTCGCCGACGAGGTCGGGGGGACCGCCGTGGTGTGCGATGTGACATCAGCCGACGACGTCGCGCGTCTGGCTGACGCGGTCGGACCCCGCGTCGACGCCCTGGTCAACAACGCAGGCGGAGCGCTCGGCGCGGATCCGATCGTCGCCGGCGATCCCGATCAGTGGCGCGCTATGTACGAGACGAACGTCATCGGGACGATGCAGGTGACGAAGGCTCTGGCACCAGCGCTGATCGCGTCAGGTGCGGGCGTCATCGTGAACATCGGCTCGATCGCCGGTCACCTTGTCTATGAAGGTGGCGGCGGTTATACGGCTGCCAAGCACGCACTTGCCGCCGTCACCGAGACCCTGCGGCTGGAACTCAACGGCCAACCGGTCCGGGTGACCGAGATCGCGCCCGGGATGGTGAAAACCGAGGAGTTCTCGCTGGTCCGCCTCGGCGGCGACCAGTCGAAGGCCGACGCGGTCTACGCCGGCGTCGATGCGCCGCTGTCAGCCGAGGACGTCGCCGAGGCCGTGCGCTGGGTGGTCACTCGTCCCCCGCACGTCGACATCGACCTCATGGTGATCAAGCCGGTCGCGCAGGCGGCCCCCCACAAGATCAGTCGTCGTCCTTCGGATGGGCCGGCGGAAGGCCACTCATCCGGTCGATGAGCGCCAAGCTGATGGCCGACAGGATGAACGCCATGTGGATGATCGTCTGCCACTTCAGCGTCTCCGGGTCCATCCGGTGCGCTTCGATGAACGACTTCAGCAAGTGAATCGAGGAGATGCCGATGATGGACATCGCCAGTTTCACCTTGAGCACGTTCGGGTTGACATGACTCAACCATTCCGGCTCATCCGGGTGCCCTCGCATGTTGATGCGGGACACGAAGGTCTCGTAGCCGCCGATGATCACCATGATCAGCAGGTTCGCGATCATCACGACGTCCACGAGCCCGAGGACAATCAGCATGATCGTCTCTTCGTCCATGTGGCCGAAATCCTGGACGAGGTGGACCAGTTCCTTCCAGAACAGCGCCACATAGACGGCCTGCGCCACGATGAGCCCGAGGTAGAGCGGAGCCTGCAGCCAGCGGCTGACGAAGATCGTTGAGCCGACAGCGTTGTGGAAGCGGCCGTCATTCCTGGTCTTGGTCGTGGTCACCATGGCGGGAAACGTACTGGGTGGGCCCAAGACATGCGCGGTGTGCGCCGACGTCGCCATCGCACGTAGAATCGCTCCTTGTGCCTACCTTGAGGAACGACCTCCGCAACGTCGCGATCGTGGCCCACGTCGACCACGGCAAGACGACGCTTGTCGACGCCATGCTGCAGCAGCAGGGGGCGTACGCGGAGCACCAGGAAGTCACTGACCGTGTCATGGATTCCGGCGATCTCGAGCGCGAGAAGGGCATCACGATCCTCGCCAAGAACACCGCCGTGCACTACGCCGGGCCCGCAGCCGAGGGCAAGCCGATGACGATCAACATCATCGACACCCCGGGCCACGCTGACTTCGGTGGCGAGGTCGAGCGCGGCCTCTCCATGGTCGACGGGATCGTGCTGCTGGTCGATGCTTCGGAGGGACCGCTTCCGCAAACCCGGTTCGTGCTCCGGAAGGCGCTCAACGCCGACATGCCGGTGATCCTCGTGGTCAACAAGACGGACCGCGGCGACGCACGCATCTCCCAGGTCGTCGACGAGACGTACGAACTGTTCATGGACCTGCTCGACGAGTCCCACAGCCAGGATGCGCTGGACTTCCCCGTGGTCTATGCCTCGGGCAGGGCCGGCATCGCCTCGCTCGCGCAGCCCGCCGACGGCACCATGCCCGAAGGCGGGGACCTCGAGCCGCTGTTCCGGACGATCCTTGAGACGATCCCAGCGCCGACGTACACGGAGGGAGCTCCGCTCCAGGCACACGTCACCAACCTCGACGCGTCACCATTCCTCGGGCGACTTGCGCTGCTGCGCGTGCATGAAGGCACGCTCAGAAAGGGCCAGAACGTCGCATGGATCCGTCGCGACGGTTCGACGAAGACGGTCAAGATCACCGAGCTCCTCGTCACCGAGGGCCTGGAGCGCATACCTGGCGAGAGCGCCGGACCGGGCGATATCGTCGCCGTCGCCGGCATCCCCGAGATCACGATCGGCGAGACGCTGGCTGACGCGGAGAACCCGCAGGCGCTGCCCCTGATCCACGTCGACGAGCCGGCGATCTCGATGACGATCGGCACGAACACCTCGCCCCTCGTGGGCCGGGGCCCGACCAAGCACACCAAGGTCACCGCACGACTGGTCAAGGATCGGCTCGACAGCGAACTGGTTGGCAATGTGTCGCTCCGGATCCTCCCGACCGAGCGCCCCGATGCCTGGGAGGTGCAGGGCCGTGGCGAGCTGGCACTGGCGATCCTGGTTGAGCAGATGCGCCGCGAAGGCTTCGAGCTCACCGTCGGCAAGCCCCAAGTCGTGACCAAGGAGATCGACGGCAAGCTCCACGAGCCGACCGAGCGCCTCACGATCGACGCCCCCGAAGAGCACCTCGGCGCGATCACCCAGCTGCTCGCGCTGCGGAAGGGTCGCATGGAGCAGATGACCAACCACGGGACCGGATGGGTGCGGATGGAGTTTCTCGTTCCGTCCCGCGGCCTGATCGGCTTCCGTACCGAGTTCCTCACCCAGACCCGCGGCACCGGCATCGCCCACCACATCTCGGAGGGGTACGAACCATGGGCCGGCGACATCCAGTCACGCTCCAACGGCTCCCTTGTAGCCGACCGCGCCGGGGCCGCCACCGCGTATGCGATGACGAATCTCCAGGAGCGCGGCACGCTGTTCGTCGAGCCGAGCACGGAGGTCTACGAAGGCATGATCATCGGCGAGAACTCCCGAGCCGACGACATGGACGTCAACATCACCAAGGAAAAGCAGCAGACGAACATCCGGTCCTCGACATCCGACAACTTCGAGAAACTAATTCCGCCGAAGAAGCTCTCGCTGGAGCAGTGCCTGGAGTTCTGCCGCGAGGACGAGTGCGTCGAGGTCACGCCGGACCATGCGCGGATCCGTAAGGTGCTCCTGAACGCATCCGACCGTTCGAAGGCCGCCCGCTCCCGTAAGAGCTGACCTCGGCGACCTGCCCAACCCGGGTCGTGCCCGTCGGGCTTGGCGTGATGGTGCATGCTGGCAGCCATGAATTTCCGCAGTACGACCGCCAGGACCGCCGCGTGGACAGCCCCGCTGCTTGTCCTCGGCCTCACGCTCGGTTCCTGCTCGCGGGGGGCCGACGGGCCCGAGCCACAGCAGGAAGCGCAGGGCGAGATCAAGTTCAGCGGCAAGACATCTCCGCTGACTGGTCGCGAGCAGGCGTCCGTTCCGGAGAACCCGGTCTACTACGTGAAGATCGAGAACACCAACGGTGGCGAACCGCAGTACGGCGGGAACCATGCCGACCTGATGATCGAGGAGCTGGTTGAGGACGGGGCTACTCGTCTCATTGGGCTGTTCCAGTCCGACCTGCCAACCAAGATTGGGCACATCCGGTCCGCGCGCACGACCGACATCGCCCTGTCCCAGCCGGTGAACGCGGCGATCATCGCATCCGGCAGCGCCCAGAAGACCCGCGACGACATCTTGGGCGAGCCGATCCCGTTCTACGTCTGGGACTGGCGCGATGGCGCCGGCTGGAGCACCGACCCGGACAAGGCAGCGCCGTACCACGTGCTTTTGAACCTCGAGGCGATGGACAAGGCGGTCAAGCGCACAGCCACCCCCAAGCAGAACTACTTCACCTTCGGTAAGGGCCCCCGCGACGACGACGTCACGAAGCAGACCACGAACGCCGCCGTGAAGTTCTCGTCGAAGACGACGACGCGCTGGTCCTACAGCGGCGGCACGTGGCAACGCTCGCCCGAACGTGCGGCGGCGGGCCAGGAGTACAAGACCGACACGGTGGTCGTCGTCTTCGCCAAGGTCGTCGAGGCGGGTTACAACGACAAGTCTGGCAACCCGGTTCCCGAAACCGTGGTGGAAGGCTCCGGTCGCGCCGTCATCCTGGGCGACGGCACGGCGACCGAGGCCACCTGGAACAAGTCCACGGCCGAAAGCACGATGACCTTCACCTCCAAAGCGGGCAATGCGATCGGCCTGAAGCCCGGGCACGTCTGGCTCGAGGCCGTGCCACGCGGCGGTTCTGTGACGTACTGAGACTTGTCAGAACTGACCGCTGAAGGCCAGCCGGCCCGTCTCCTCACCCTGCAGGAACCGACGCTCTTCGACGTCAAAGGAACCGTCGCGGCGGATGCGCAGGACGGTTGATGCGTTGGTGCCGTAGTCGGGCGAGGAGATGAATGCCGGGGACACCAGCCGCTCGAGCTCGAGGCCCACACCGGTGTCCGGCAAAAGTTCGTCGGGCGCGACCGCATCGTCTGTCAGCACCTTGAAGAAGTCCTCCACCTCGGCACCTGCGGCAAGTGCGTCGGCGAAGTGGTGCTTCCCATTAACGACCTTCGGCCACGGCGTGTCGAGCGCGGCGTTGGAGACCCCATAGACGCCGGCATCGAGCGGCAGCGCTGCCCCGGCCCAATTGCTGGTCCACCAGAGGGTGTCGAGGTCACTCGCCAGGAGGTTGTAACCAGTGAAGTCGTCTGTGGGGAGCCGACGGCAGTAGTCGGCCGGCGAGTCGTCGCCGGCACAGAATCCAACCGGGATCTCGCCGCGTGACCTCAGCGCAGCGTCGGGCCGCGTGAAGTCCCGCACGTTCGTGACCGCCGCAAACCGGCCCGCCGACGAGAGGGTCATCCAACTTCCGCCCGCCGTCAGGTCCCGGCCGCCCAACACCGGAACGTCATCCCACCAATGCATCGGCAGTGATGCCCGCTCGAAAAACTCATCGCGGTTCGAGGCGACGATGAGGCGATACGACGGGTCAGCGTCCCAGGCCACCAGGATCAAGCACACGCTCAATTATCGCTCGCCGCGCATTGCCACGGACGCCGCATGGTCGGACCCCGGCGTTAACGTCGCTCCATGACCTACGACGAGGACTTGGCCGAGCGCATCCGGGCACAGTTGGCCGAGCGCGACGACGTCACCGAGAAGAAGATGTTCGGCGGCTTGGCGTTTCTCGTCGGTGGCAACATGGCCGTCGCCGCAAGCGGCCAGGGCGGACTCATGGTGCGGTGCGACCCGGCGGCGACCGCGGACCACGTGGTCGACGGCGCTGATCCGATGATCATGCGCGGCAAGCCGATGAACGGATGGCTCCGGGTGTCTGACCAGCGGGTCTCCGACGACAATGCCCTGGCTCATTGGGTAAGAGTCGGTACGACAACGGCGGGCAACCTGCCAGCGAAGTGACGTGCGAGCGCTCAGGCGCTGTTTGAACGCACGGAGAACGGTTACGTCCTAGGTGACTTCAGGAGGATTCACCATGGCCACTGATGAGGAAACCGAGCGGGAAGCGACCCCCGACGAGATCGCACAACTCGAACGAGAGCGGGCCGAGCGCCTCGATCCGGCAAATCGTCCGGCGAACGCCGAGGTCGACAACACCGAACGTGAGTGGGTGTCCGACGCCGAGAACTTTCGTGACAATCTCGAGGGTCACCCGCCGGAGTGGGACAAGGGCGACGGCGCCGGCACCATCGTGGATCCGGAGATTTGGCAACGCGTCGAGCAGCAGACCGGCAAGCCGAACGAACACACGAACCGCTAGCACTCGCAACGCCGACGCGTCGACGGCTGCTCACAACACGTTCAACGGGCGGAACTGGACACTGATCCGCGGGCCGACCGGCTTTGCGGTCTTGAGAACGGCGTGATCCCAGGTGCGCTGGCAGGTGCCGCCCATGACGAGCAGGTCGCCGTGTCCGACCGGAAAGCCCAGCGATGGGGGCACCCCCTGCTCCGGAGGAGCTTGGGCGACTCCTCCGTTGCGCGGCCTCAGGCTGAGTTTCCGCTCGGCACCGAGCGAGACGATCGCGACCATCGTGTTCTCGCTCCGGCCGCGGCCGATTCGGTCGCCGTGCCAAGCCACGCTGTCTCGGCCGTCCCGGTAATAGCAAAGCCCAGCGGTGACGAACGCCTCACCGAGCTCCTGGGCGTAGCGCTCATTGAGAGCGTCGCGGACCGCGACGAGCGTCGGGTCAGGCAACTCGTCGCCGACTCCGTACGAGCAGACCAGCCTCGGCACATCGACCGTGCGTTCGTACATTTCCCGGCGCTCGGCCCGCCACGGCACGACGTCACGAAGGCGGAGAAACAGCTCATCGGCGCCCGAAAGCCAGCCCGGACCGTAGTCGACCCAGGCACCGTGCGTCAGGTGCCGACGCTCGACGACCGCAGTCGCTGGCTGCGCCGGACCGCTCCCCGCATCGAGCAGCGATCCCTGGAACCACATGCCGTCAGCGTACGCTCATTCGAACACATCTTCTAGTATCTGGGTCAGAGCGCCTTGGCGCGCAGCTGGGCGAGATAGACGAGCGCAGCCAACGTGCCGGCTAGGTTCAGCAGCCGAAGCGGGCTATCCCAGGCCACCATGTGGCCAGCCACGCTGAGCCCGAGAATGACGAGCCAACCGTTCTTGGAAACCTGGCTGGACACCTCGAAGTCGCCAACCTTCCGCGCAACGCAGTCGACAAGAGCGAAAACCTTGATGCCGAAGAGCACCGCACTGAGGGCGAGGCTCAGCAGGCCTTGGATCTCGAGCACACGCGCACACTACCCGCAGCGAGCGAAGAACCGTGTGCTCGCACACGAGTTGGGAGCGAGCAAGGGTTGCAGCCTCGCGCCGCGAGGCGATCAGCGTGCCGAAAGCGCGATGGGCCCCTCCCGTGCGGGAGGAGCCCATCGACTTAGATGACGTACGAAGCGTCAGGCCTTCTTGGCCGGAGCCTTCTTCGCAGCGGCCTTCTTGGCCGGAGCCTTCTTGGCCGGAGCCTTCTTGGCAGCGGCCTTCTTGGCCGGAGCCTTCTTGGCGGCGGCCGGCGCGGCCTTCTTGGCCGGAGCCTTCTTGCCGGTCACCTTGGCGACGCGCGCCTTGGCGTCGTCGAGGAGATCCTCGGCGCGCTTCTTGGCGTCGGCGCGGTAGCCCTTGGCCTTCTTCTGGATGTCAGCGATGTTCTTCTTCGCGTCCTTGCGAAGCGACTCGACGAGATCCTCGGCCCTCTTCTGGACCTTGTCCAGCTTCAGGTCCTTGGCGGAGTCGACGAGCTCTTCGGCCTTCTTCACGACATCCTCATACGAAGTCGTGGCCTTGGACGAGAGATCGCTGGCGAGGTCGGTGGCCTGCGTGCGCAGGTCGTCGACGTTCAGCTTCTTGATCGAGTCGGCGAGGTTCTTGACCTCGTCGCGCAGGGACTTGACCTGCTCATTGATTTGATCCGTGATAGTCATGCAATTTCCTCCTGGTCGGCCGCGGTGACCGCATTATCGATCTCGTCGTGACGTCCTGTGTCACTGATGAACGAGCGGTAGATGTCGATCAGCGCCGTCCGCTGCCGATCGGTCAGGCGAGAGTCGCGAGCGATGGAATGTTCCACCGATCCCTCCTCCGCTTCACTGGCATCGAGGATGCCAGCCTTGACGTACAGCGATTCAACCGAGATCTTCAGCGCGCGAGCAATTTGCTGGAGCACTTCGGCTGATGGACGACGCAGGCCCCGCTCGATCTGGCTGAGGTACGGATTGGAAACATCCGATTGCTCGGCCAGTTGTCGCAAGGACATCTGCGCCAGGCCACGCTGCTCGCGGAGATAGTCGCCGAGAGACTCGACGGTCTTCCCTACGCTCAGCTTGGCCATGGCTCCATTGTGCTTGCTCTTGCAAGCACTTGCAACCGGTCCGACTGCGAGATGGGTCACACGGGTGTCACCCGTGTGCGCGCCTGCGGCGCTCAACGCTTGCTCGCTCGGCCCCCGAACGCAAGCGCGCTGGCCCTCACTCGCTGCACATAGGATGAACCACCGTGACCGACTTTCACGCCGTCATTCCGGCCGGTGGCGCCGGGACTCGCCTGTGGCCCCTCTCCCGCGCGCAGCGACCCAAGTTCCTGCTCGACCTCACCGGGGACGGACGGTCGCTCATCCAGCAGACCTGGGACCGCCTCGTCAAGGTGATCCCCGCCGACCACATCCACGTCGTCAGCGGGCCGGCACACGCGCCGCTCATTCAGGAGCAGTTGCCAGAGCTGACCAACCTCTACGCCGAACCCGCCCCGCGCGACAGCATGGCGGCGATCGGAATGGCGGCGGCGATCATCGGCCAACGCGACCCCGACGCCGTCATCGGGTCGTTCGCCGCGGACCAAACGATTGCCGACACCGAAGCGTTCGTTGCGGCCGTCCAGGAGGCGAAGCAGGTCGCGGACTCCGGCCTCATCTGCACGCTTGGCATCACGCCCCGCGGACCGTCTACGGCGTTCGGCTACATCGAAGCGGGCGCTGAGCTGCCCGACGGCCCACTCGGCCCGCGCGATTGCCGCTTCGTCGAGAAGCCCGACCTGGCCACCGCGGAGAAGTACGTCGCCGGCGGATCGCACTACTGGAACGCCGGCATGTTCATCACCCGCGCCGACGTCCTGCTCGGACATCTCGAGCGGCTCCACCCCGAGCTCTACGCCGGCCTCGTCGCCATCGGCCAGGCGTGGGACAGCCCCGAGCGCCAGGCAACCTCGAAGTCCACGTGGCACGGCCTGGCGAAGATCGCCATCGACCACGCCATCGCCGAGCCAGTCTCGCTGGAGGGCGGCATGGGCGTCGTACCCGGCGACTTCGGCTGGGACGACATCGGCGACTTCGCGGCGCTGAGCGAGCTGGCCGGCCCGAGTCGGACGAGTCGGCCGACACCATCTGGATCGACGCCGACGGCCTTGCGATCGCCGATGACGGCACGATGATCGCCGTCATCGGCATTCCCGGACGCCGTCGTCGTGCGCACCCGCGACGCGCTCCTGGTCACCACCCTCGAGCACGCGCAGCGCGTCAAGGAAGTGCCCGAGACGCTCAAGCAGCGCGACCGTACCGACCTTGTCTAGGGCCACCTACGGGACGTAAGCCTGCGCCGTCGTCCCTAACCCGCGAAGCTCAAGCCCGCCGTCGTCGGCCGATCGCGAAGGCCGCCTGCCCCTGAACGAGCGCTACCTGGTCACCGGACTCGCTGACGACGTCGACCGCGCCGTCGAGGCACAGTAGGATGCGGTGCCCGACGCCCGGCAGGCGTGGCTCGCTGCCGCGGGTGACGGACAGTGCGAAGAGTCCGCCCGGCCGGCTCGAACACCTCCGTCGCGGCACCGATCTGCGATCGGCCGATGACGGCGTCGCCTCCATCCGCGGCCGCCAAGCTGGCCAAGACACCCTCCGCATTGACCCGCTTCGTGGTCAGGCCCGCGCGGAAGACGTTGTCGGACGATGCCATAACCTCCAAGCACAGCCCATACAGGTGCGCGTGGATGAGGCCAGGGCCGATGAAGGCGGACCGTCCTGGCGCGATCGTCAGGCGGTTCAGGAGCAGGGCAAGGACAAGGCCGGAGTCGGACGGATGGACGCGGGCAGCCTCGACCACGGTGAGGTAGCCGCGCCGTACGTCGGTCCCGGCTGCGAGTTGAGCAGCGCAGGCGGCGGCGAACTCGTCCACAGCATCACGATCAACGCCGGAGGTCAGGATGTGCTCGACCATCGCGAGAGACCCGCCGCCCGATCGGTCCAGCAGCGACTTCGCGATGGGCACGTCGAGGACCGAGAGCAATTGGACCGCCTCATCGACCGGCCGCAGTCCCACCAACGTCTCGAACGGCGTTAGCGCGTAGACCATCTCCGGCTTGTGGCGCGTGTCCTTGTAGTCGCGAGCCGCATCCGACAGCGGGAGGCCCGCCGCCTCCTCCGCAGCGAAGCCGGCGGCCGCGAGATCGTTCGCTGGATGCACCTGGATGGAGAGCGGCTGGGCCGGCGCGAGGACCTTCAGCATGAACGGAAGGTCACCGATTCGGTCGACCAGCGCCTGCGGGCCATCGACGGTCTCGATCATCGATGCCCCCAGCGGGTGCGTCCCGAACCACAGCTCGGCCACCGGTTGCCCGGTTGGAGGCTCACCGACGAACTCCGGGATCGCCGTCAGCGAGCCCCAGTCATAGGTCTGTACAGCAGCGCCAAGTCGAAACATCGACGCCGACGATAGCCGACGGTCGAACGCCAGACGGGTCTAGTACGCCCCGTCGCGCCGGAGGACGGCGCGCAGGGTCTGCGGCGATGATCTGCAGATCGCGCAGCATCGACCAGTTCTCCACGTAGTCGATGTCCAGCCGCACCGAGTCCTCCCACGACAGGTCGGACCGGCCGTTCACCTGCCACAGCCCGGTGATCCCCTGCTTGATCAGGAGTCGGCGCATGACGGTCTCGTCGTAGGTGTCGACCTCGCAGCGGAGCGGCGGGCGCGGGCCGACGACGCTCATGTCGCCGCGGAGCACGTTGTAGAACTGCGGGATCTCGTCGATGCTGAACCGACGCAGAAGGCGGCCGATCGGCGTCACCCGCGGGTCGTCACGCATCTTGAACAGCGGCCCGGCGCCGATATTGTGCTTGACCAGCTCCTCGCGCACCTGGTCTGCGTCGAAGGCCATCGTTCGGAACTTGAACATCTCGAACGGGACGCCGTGCGTACCGATGCGTTCGGACCGATAGAAGATCGGACCCTTGCTGGTCAGCCGAATAGCCAGCGAGGCCAACACCAGGACTGGCGAGGCCGCCGCAAGCACCAGCAGCGCGAAGCAGCGGTCGAACACCGCGCGCCCGATCGTCCGCGAGCGCGAGTACGACGGGCCGGAGAGGTACATCAGTGGCATGTTGCCGTGGGCTTCGAGATGCACCCTCGGACCGGCCACATCCACGACATTCGGCGCGACCAGCAGGTCGACGTCGTGTCCTTCGAGCGCCCAGGCCAGCTCGCGCATGCCGTCGTGCCCCAGATGCTCGGTGTCGGTCACGACGACGGTGTCGACCGGCTCCCGCGTCAGGGCGTCGCTGAGCTCGCACTCGGTTCCCATGACCGGCACGTCAACGTCCCCGACATGGATGCGCTCGCGGCGACCGGCGATGCGATCTGGGACCCAGACCCCGACCACCCGGATGCCGTGGACCGGGTCCTTGCGAGAAACGTTGCGTCATAGTCTGAGCGCTGCGCACTCCACCGATCACCAGCGCCTTGGCCATGAAGTGCCCGTGGTAGCGGCGCCGGAGAACCCAAGCGCGCCACGCCTTCCGGCTGAGGAAGAGCAGGGCGAGCCCGATGAGACCGGCCATCGCGATGAACAGCCGAGACGGCGCCGCCCGCACCACAAGGGCCGTGATCGCAAGCCAGGCGAACACGTTGAAACTAGCTCGGGCGACCGCTTGGTACTGCCGTCCCCCGAGTCGAGCATCTTGACGTCACGCGTACGGCTCACCGACAGCGAGATCATCCACACGACGAACAAAAAGGCACTGAAGCGCACCCGCTCGAACTCCCAGGCACCGGGTGCGGCAGGCCCCGGCAGCCGGACATACCGGGTGACGTGGGCAACGGCGATCGCCGCCGCGATCGCGAGTGCGTCACTGGCGAAAACCAACCGAGACAACTGCTGCCGGCTGCGTCGATAGGCCGACGGTGTGCCGGGGCCGGCCGACTGCGAACCGACGAGGCCGATCGTCTCCGCGTCCAGTAGAAGCTCTGCCAACGTTCCTGCTGCCCTTCTTGCAACCACCCGGATGGTGCGACCGCCATTGTCGCCCATTTTCTGGCGAGAGGGGCGAGAACGAATCGATTTGCAACGAATCGATTACGTCGCGGAGCGGACCGCCGATGCTGCCAAGCGATCTGCGACCACGTCGGCAGCGACAGCGACTTGATTCGCCACGGCGCGATGAACCGCTGGAGGCCGCCGAAAGGGATCCAGCAAGTCCACATCATCGCCGGCTTCACTTCGACGACGGAACGCCGCAAGCACCAGATCCGCGGGTGAGGTCAGCCTCAACGCCGTCTACCAGCGCTGCGAACTCGCGAACGGTGAAGTTCCTCCGAAACGCGCTGGGGAAGCGACCGACCACCTCCGAGCGATGCCCACGAGTGGCGCTCAGGATCAAGTCGGCGTCTTCCACCATTTGACCCTCCAGAGGCCGGGAGTAGAAGCCCTCGGCGCTGGCCCCAAGCCGCTCGAGCTCCAACACGACCATGCTGTCCACCGGGGCCTCGCGCCAGCCCTGCACGCCGGCCGACGCGACCTCGAAGTACTCCGGATCGAGTTGCTGCCGTAACAGGATCTCGACCATCGGAGATCGGCAGATGTTCGCCGTGCACACCGCAAGGATGCGGAAGCGACTCATGCTCCGCGTCCAAGTGACGGGCGAACGTGCAGCCCAATCTCCGGATCAACGATTGCTTCCTGGGCCGCAGCAATGCCGTCGACGACGAGCTCAGCCGCGGCGTCGACGTTCCGTTTCACCAACGCCAGCGCAATGGGGCCCAGTTCGTGATGCCGTGCCGATGTCCCGACGAAGCCAACCGATGCGCCTTCCTCGGAGCCTCCGAGGCTGACCGGCGACCCCTCGGCCGGCAGCCGGTCGGCCGAACCGTCGAGATGAAGGAGTACCAAGCGGCGCGGCGGCCGGCCCAGCGTGTGCACCCGGGCGACGGTCTCCTGTCCGCGGTAGCACCCTTTGTCCAGGTGTACGGCTCGGCCAAGCAAGCCGACCTCGTTCGGGATGGCGCGCCGGTCGGTGTCTCGGCCGATGCGGGGAATGCCAGCCGCAATGCGCAGCGCCTCCCACGCCCAGAGGCCCGAAGGCTCGCCGTGGTCGGAACGTGCCGCCGTCAACTCGTAGCGAGGGACGATGGCGGTGGCGAGTCCGGGCAGGCCGAGCACCGCGAGGTCCGGTCGCTCGGCGATCTCGATGCGTGACATGAACTTCATGCGCTCGAAGAACTCGGCTAGGCCTGCACCTGCATGCGGCTCGGTATGAAGCAGGACCGTCTCGCCGTCGTCGATGGCCGAGAACGCGTACTCGATGTGGCCCTGGGGCGACAGAAGGAGGGCCTCCGTCGGCTGCCCGGGCGCAAGTGTCTCGAAGTCCTGCGACGTCAGCGCATGCAACCACGCGAGTCGATCCGGGCCGGCGATGGCGACGACGTCGCGGTTGGACAGGTCGACGAATCCTTCGCCCGCCTCGAGTCGCCGCTGTTCGGGGACCCAGGCGCCGTAGTGCGCAGCCACGCCGTCGTCCGGGGCGTCGGCCGAGACAGCCCCGGAGAACGCGAGCAACTCAGACACGAGCCAGCCTGCCCCAGGCGTGGGACTGCATCGGCTGGTCCATGGCGGCCATGTCATAGGCGTACATCAAGTCGCCTTCGACCAACCCGTACATGCGCTGTCCAGCCGTGTAGTCCGTCGCGGTGGAGGTGCGGGCCACGACGTCGGTCACGAGTGTGAGCTTCGGCCCATCGGCCGTGCCGTACCAAACTTCGGCGTAGCCGGTGGGATGGGCGAGGACCAGTTCCAGCGGGTAACCGTTGTCGTCCTTTTCGCCAGCCGGCCGTAGGAAGCCGGTCTCCAGTTCCCCCGGGCCGACGCGCTCACCGTTGTCGTCGATGACCCAGGCCCGGCTGAAGTAGTGCAGGAAGGAGCGCCCGTCGTGAGCGAAAACCGCCTCCTGTTCGAACGCATACGGCTCGATGGTCGGATACTCACCCTTGCCGTTGCCGTGCCACGTGCCCAACAGCCAAGACACCGGCACCAGGTCCGGGTGCACGTCCGTAGGGATCTCGAAGGCCATACCGCAATCCTATTGGCGTCGCCCTAAGGTTGCCCCCGTGCGTGTAGTGCTCCAGCGGGTCTCCAGCGCTGCGGTGCATGTGACCGGCGAAACCGTCGGGTCGATCGAGACCGGGCTCGTCGTGCTCTTGGGCGTCACGCACGGCGACAGCGACGGCGACGCTCGCGCACTCGCCGAGCGGGTGTTCCACCTGCGGATCCTGCGCGACGAGCAATCGCTAGCCGGTTCCGGCGCAGCTGCACTCATCATCAGCCAGTTCACGCTGTATGCCGACACGCGCAAGGGCAGACGCCCGAGTTGGAACGCCGCTGCGCCCGCAGACGTCGCAGAGCCGCTCTATGACGCCTTCTGTTCACACCTGCGTCAGCTCGGCGTTCCCGTGTCCACCGGCCGGTTCGGGGCAGACATGGCCGTCGAGCTCGTCAACGACGGACCGGTCACGCTCATTCTCGATGGCTGAATCGTTTGGCCGACTGTCGTGGTCACGGCACAATGGGCGGGTTGTCTATCCCCGCCCGACGCGGCCCATCTGATCGAAGGTACTCATGGCTTACCGGAACGGACGGCCCTCGCCTGGCCGTCGCCGGCGCCACGTCCCGTTCGTCGAGCGGTACCGGCTCCTCCTGCGGACCGCGCTCGTCGTCGCGATCTCCGTGGCCGTCGCGGGCACCGGCTACGCCGCCCTGCTGAACTCAAAGTTCAGCGACATTGCCACGTTCGGGACAGACGAGATCCAGGACCGCCCCGATCCGGACAAGGGGCGAGCGCTCAACGTCTTGGTCCTAGGCGTCGACCGGGGTAAGAAGATTCCGGGGCGCAAGAAGACCCGATTGTCCGAGGATGTTCGCGCCGAGACCTGGCCGAGCGGCCGTTATCGCAGTGACACCATCATGCTGGTCCACATCGCAGCCAACCGTCGTCACGTGTACCTGGTCTCGATCCCACGCGACACCTACGCCGTTATCCACGACAACACCGGACAGCCGCACCACCGGTCCAAGATCAACGAAGCGTTCGCCGAGTACGGCCCCAACGGAACGATTGCGACCGTCGAGCAACTGACCGAAGTCCGGATGAAGCACCTCGCGCTGATCAACTTCAACGGCTTCAAGGACATCACGCGCGCCGTGGGCGGCGTCGAGGTCTACGTGCCCAAGTCGTTCTACGACCCGAGTCAGAAGGTCTACTGGAAGGCCGGCACGCAGAACCTCGAAGGCGACCTCGCTCTGAAGTACGTGCGCACCCGGTACGGGCTTGCCCGCAGCGATTTCGACCGCATCGCACGCCAGCAGAACTTCATGCGTGCGCTCATGAAGAAGCTCTTGTCGAAGGGCACGACCCGCAACCCGGTCCGGCTCACGAGCACGCTGGGCGCGCTCACCGAGAACATCGTCGTGGACGAGGATTGGGACCCGGCCGACATGCGCGCGCTCGCACTGTCTCTGCGCAACACGACGACTGACGACGTGACCTTCCTAACCGCACCCGTCGCGAAGACCGAGACGATCGACGGTGTCGGGAGCGTGGTTCTGCTGGACGAGGCGAAGGCCACCGAGCTGTTCACCGCGATGGCCGAGGACAAGATGGACGACTACGTCAAAGCGCACCCCGACGACGTCCTGAAGTCGGACCGCGAGATCAGCTAGGTGCAGGCACTCGGACCGACCAGATTGTCGTCGTCCGTGTGAACGCTTGGCGTCGCCTTGAGCAGCGGATCTCCGGCCATCGATCGTCCGCTGCGGAACTTACTGACGATGACCGTGCTCTCGCCCGGCCCCAGGATCCGCGTCAACCGAGTCAACTGCCGATTCTTGTAAACGTTTATGCCGACCGGAGCCGGCCTCCCATCGACCTCGATCGACCGAGTCCGCCCTCCCGGTGGCGCCATGATGCGCACGGCCAGGCCAATGTTTCCAATGGGCACGCGCTGACCGAACCCGACGATCGACACCGGAAGCGGCGTGCTCTGCACGACGTCGGAACTGAGGGTCGTCGTCATCACGAGATCTTGGATGCCTCCGGCGTAGCATTTCGTCGCCTCAACCCGCGTCTCCGAATGCAGGTAGTAATCAAGTTTGGCCTGAGACATGTCGGTCAGGAACATTCCAACCTGCGGCCGGTGAGGTTGACGCCGGTCAGTCATGGATCCGGAGATTCCCGTGGACTCGATCCGCGCTTGTTCCGACTTGTGTGCCGACCACAGCAGGATGCGCTGCTGTTGGACACCTTTGACCAAGGCACGAAGCGCCTCCACGGAGTCGCCCCGGCCTCCGGTCAGCGCGTCGAAGCTGCGCCGGGCAGCTCGCTCAAACGCGTCGTCTTGGGCTTCAGCCTGGTCGGGGAGGTTCGGGTAGCGCAGGTAGATGCCATTCAGGAGGGTCTGCGCGGTATTCGACTGGTTGATCGTCATGCCGTCGCCGATGTCGAGCTGGCCGACCGCTCCCAACACGTAGCCGAGAGCGATGGGATCGATCGCGACCACGCCGTCGAATTTCGTCTCGAAGTAGGAACCGACCACCTTCGCCGATAAGTCGGCGACGCGCGGGAAGTCGGGCACGCTTGCGATATCGCGGACGTCCGTGCCTACGTTGTCGGGGAAGCCCGCGCGAACTTCCGGTTTGATGTCGGGGCTGAGGTCATTGCGACCAAGGTCAGAGTTGCTGGCCTGCTCCCGCATGTCGACTTTCCCTCGCCGCGCCGCCAGCACGGAGTAGGAGCCCGGCATACCACCGATCGATCGCACCTCGGCGTTGTTGAGGACCATCAAGAGGTACCGCCGCGTCGGACCAGTGCGGCTCAACATCGTCGGTAACAGCTGCCCGGCGTCGTGCGCCGCCGCTGCAGCTGCCGCCGCAGCATGCGTCCGCTGTGCGAACTCGCCCGCCGGCACCTGGAGCAGCCCCATCAGCCGATCGATTCGAATCTGACCGACCTTGCGGTCCGCTGTCGCCATCACGCGGTCGGTGGTCTTGAGGACTGGAAGCACCTTCGCCACGGCATCGAGGTCGACCCGGCCGTTCCTCGGGCGGAACGTGTCCGCCTTCACCTGGTCGGCCACGCGGACGATGCCAGGCAACGCCTCATCGGCGATGGCATCAGCCTGCTCGGCGATCGTACTAACGGCGGCGAGGTTGCGACCGAGGATCGGTACGCGAGCACCGAGCCACCACAGCGGGCCGTCGGTGCGATGGTGCGCGCGCGTGGTGGCGTCGTCGAAGTCCTGCAACTCAGCCTTGGCGCGCGGCACGTTGCCCGAAGCAATCGCGTCGACAAGGCTGTCGGCCGATGCCCGTGCGTCGTCGAGTGCCCGGACGGCCGTCAGAGCCTGCCAACCGGAGACGAGCAGCGCCAACATCGCCAGAGCGGCTGCAACGCGGATCGCAAAGGCGCGCGGATCGTCACGTGACAGATCGCGAAGCCTGGCGACCCACCCCGCCACGAAGTGGTCGGGGATCAGGCGGCCGAGTTGCGGTCGCGCGAAGACACGATCACCGTCGTGCCGCCGGCCACCAGAGCCAGACCGATGAGCAGCCACAGCAGCCGTTCACCACCGGTGTCTGGCAGCCCACCGTCATCGTCGTCCGAGTCGTCCGAGTCGTCCGAATCGCCCGAATCGTCGGAGTCGTCCGAGTCATCGTCGTCGTCACCAAAGGCGAGCAGGTTGACGGCGCCGCGGGCACTGCTGGCGGTCTGCAGTGCAGACGGGAGCGCCGCGGAAAGTCGCGCCGTGCCGCCGAGCGCCGACGGAAGAGTCGTGTCCTCGTAAGTGCAGTGTGCGACCGCGAAGCCGGGAAGGTCGCGTGGCACCCGATCCGTGTCGTAAACGTGGTTGAACACCGATCCGCTGCCCGTAGCGCCCTGGCCGTTGACGTACTCGGAGCTGGAGCCACCGAAGGTGACTCGGAACACCGTGCAGTTGACTGGCTTACCTGCCGATGTCCGGGCCACGGCCCGAACGCGGATGTCCTGTCCACCGATCTGAGTGACGTCACTGATGGTGACCTCGACGGTCTGTGTGCCGTAGCCCTGTTGCGCGTTTGCAGGAGCGGCGGACAGCAACAGCTGACAGCCCGATGGCGAAAAAGCCAGCGAGGACTGTGCGTGCCTTCTCATCATGGTGGGACCCCCGGGAAATCCTGCTAGTGAACGTAATGAGCGATTGCCATCGTGCCAAGACATCGATGGGCCTCTGCAGGATACACACATCTGCTCGCATGCGTCCCAATTTTCACGCATCTTGTCGCGATTGATTTCCGCACGTCAGAGGACTATTCACGGTCTCCCAGGCTGGGCGTCGGGCGGGAGAAACCCTCGGGCGACCAAGAACGACCACACCTCGTCTAAGGCATCGGCAACCGAGACCGTTGAGGTGTCGATGACGAGGTCAGCGTCGTTGGGTGCCTCGTAAGGCGAAGAAATGCCCGTGAAGTCGGCGACCTCGCCGCGCCGAGCCCGCAGATACAGCCCCTTACGGTCGCGCGCCTCACACACCTCCAGCGGCGTAGCCACGTGGATGAGGGCGAAGTCCGCGCCCACTTCCGCGGCCAGAGCGCGAGCGACCTTACGCGTCCGGTCGAACGGCGCGATGGGAGCGCACACGGCCATGCCGCCGTGCCGAGCGACCTCGGAGGCGATCCAGGCGATCCGCTCAATGTTCAGCTCGCGGTCCTCGCGACTGAAGGTCAGACCACGCGAGACGTTGCGCCGGACGCGGTCACCGTCGAGGAGCGTGACCGACCGGCCGCCGCTTTCGATCAGCCGGTTGCACAGCGCCTGCGCGAGCGTCGACTTCCCGCTGCCGGAAAGGCCGGTGAAGAAGACGACGACGCCGCGGTCGAGGCCCGTGGGGCGGTCGCTCTCCACCACGCGGGCGATGCTGCCGCCAACCTCACCTCGTCCGGTGGGCCACCACACATCCGGGCCAGGGGCGTAGGCGTCGACCACCTGCTTGCGGAAGGTGTCGTCGCTACGCACGGTCGGCCGGGAGGCGAGCGGCACGGCAAAAACAGTGGCGCCGTCGACCTGTTCGGCGGCGGCCAGCGTCGCCCGAATGAGGCCGGGTGCCGACATGTCTATGGGCGTCTCGACGCCCGCGAGCACCAAGAACAGAACTGGCCGATTCAGAGCCTTGATCGCGTCCAGGTCGTCGTCGGTGAGGGGTCCGTCCACCGGCACCGTGACCGTCTCGTCTGGCAACCCGACGCGCGAAGCCGACGGCGCGACGTACAGCTTGCGGAACGCGCGTCGGGAGTTGCCGCGCAGCGGCCGGACTGGCCCGATGACGCCCACGTGGCCTTCGCACGTCGGGCATGTGCCCTCAACGGAGACGATGGCGAGCGGCACGCCCTCGGCATCAGTGATCTCGAGGCCCTTGGCCTGTTGCGCGCTCTCCGCGACGTCCGGCGGCAGACAAAGTCGTGTGGGTCCGTCGGCGCCTTCGAAGCGTCCTGGCGACCCGAAGAGACCCATCCGCAGCAGCTCGACATCATCGAGTTCGCGGGCTGTCGGCGTGTATTGCGGTCGCGACCGGGAGCCCCCACGGCCCTGCTTCTCGGCTCCGACTCCTGCCACGCGGTGACTTTAGCAGCGGGCGTTGTGTCGCCGATTGGTTCCAAATGTTGGACGATGGGATGCTAGGACGATGCAAACGCACGCGGACTATCGGCTCAGCCAGCTCGATGAACTGGAATCGGAGTCGATCCACATCTTCCGCGAAGTGGCCGCTGAATTCGAACGCCCCGTTCTCATGTTCTCGGGCGGCAAAGATTCGATCGTGATGATGCGACTGGCGGAGAAGGCGTTCTATCCGGCAAAGCTGCCCTTCCCGGTCTTGCAGGTCGACACCGGCTACGACTTTCCCGAAGTCCTCGCCACTCGCGATGAGTGGGTCGACCGGCTCGGCGCTCGGCTGATCATCGCCTCAGTCGAGCAGGCCATCGCCGATCGCATCGTTGTCGACGACGGCAAGACGACGCGCAACCGCCTGCAGATCGGCACTTTGCTGCATGCCATCGAAGAGGGCGGCTTCACGGCCGCGTTCGGCGGCGGCCGGCGCGACGAGGAGAAGGCACGCGCGAAGGAGCGGATCTACTCGCACCGCGACGACTTCGGCCAGTGGGATCCCAAGAACCAGCGGCCGGAGCTCTGGAACCTGTACAACGCCCGGCTGCACTCCGGTGAGCACATGCGGATCTTCCCGCTGTCGAACTGGACCGAACTCGACATCTGGGACTACATCGGCCGTGAGGAAATCGCGATTCCCTCGATCTACTTCTCACACCAGCGCCGCGTCTTCGAACGCGACGGCATGCTCCTCAGCGAGAGCGAGCACAACCCGCTGCGCGACGGTGAGGCGGTCACCGAACGCACGGTCCGGTTCCGAACCGTCGGCGACCTGACCCTGACCGGATGCGTCGAGAGCACCGCCTCGACGATCCCCGAGATCATGGACGAGATCTCAGTGGCTCGTCTGACCGAGCGCGGCGCCACGCGCGGCGACGACCGGTTCTCCGAGGCCGCAATGGAAGACCGCAAGAAGGAGGGCTACTTCTAACCATGGACCTCTTGCGTTTTGCCACGGCCGGCTCGGTCGACGACGGCAAGTCCACCCTGATCGGGCGACTGCTCTACGACTCGAAGGCGATCTTCGAGGACCAGCTGGAGTCCGTCGAGGCCACCAGCCAGCAGCGCGGCTACGACTACACCGACCTCGCGCTGCTCACGGACGGCCTGCGCTCCGAGCGCGAGCAGGGCATCACGATCGACGTCGCCTACCGCTACTTCGCGACGCCCAAGCGGAAGTTCATCATCGCGGACACGCCCGGGCACACGCAGTACACCCGCAACATGGTCACCGGCGCCTCGACGGCCAACCTCGGACTCGTCCTGGTCGACGCGCGGCAAGGCTTGACCGAACAGTCCCGCCGGCACGCCGTGATCCTTTCGCTGTTGCGCGTCCCGCACATGGTGCTCGCCATCAACAAAATGGACCTCGTCGACTGGGACCAATCCGTCTACGACCGAATTCGCGAGGAGTTCAGCGCCTTCGCGTCGAAGTTGTCGATCCCAGATCTTGAGGTCATCCCGATCTCGGCCCTGAAGGGCGACAACGTCGTCACCCGGTCCGAGCACATGCCGTGGTACCAAGGCGCGTCGCTCATGCACCACCTTGAGCACGTCAACATCGCGTCCGACCGCGATCTCGTCGGCACCCGCTTCCCCGTCCAGTACGTCATCCGGCCCAAGTCAGACGACTTCCACGACTACCGGGGCTACGCCGGACGTATCGCCGGCGGCGTTCTGAAGCCGGGCGACGAGGTCGTGGTGCTGCCCAGCGGTATGCCGACGCGGATCGAGTCAATCGAGTTCTTCGGGCAGGAGGTCAGTGAAGCCTTCAACCCGATGTCCGTCACAGTCCGGCTCGAAGACGACATCGATGTGTCCCGCGGCGACATGATCTGCCGCCCGCACAACGCACCGACCCCGACGCAGGACGTCGACGCCATGGTGTGCTGGATGACAACCGAGCCGATTCGCGCACGGCAGAAGCTGGCGATCAAGCACACGACCCGCTCGGCGCGCGCCATGGTCCAAGAAGTTCGGTACCGGCTCGACGTCAACACCCTGCACCGCGACGAAAACGCCGATGACCTGGGCCTGAACGAGATCGGCCGCGTGCACTTGCGCACGACGATGCCGTTGCTCACCGACCCGTACTCCAAGAACCACTCCACGGGTTCGTTCATCCTGATCGACGAGGCCACCGGGGCGACCGTCGGCGCCGGGATGATCACCGGCTGAACCTGCAACGCAAAGAACTCCGCCCGCCGTCCCTCGAGTGAAGGAATGCGGGCGGCGTTCTGTCTGTGGAACGGTCAGGCCTGGGCAGTCACCGGCTCGAGCTCGATCGCCACGTCGGCAACCGAACCAATGGCGGCCTCGACCACCAGGTCGACGGAAGCCGCCTTCGGCGACAGCACGCGAAGCGTCCAGGTGCCGGGTCCGGCGAAGAACCGGAACTGGCCCGTCGCCGAGACCGGAACCTCGGCGGTGAACTCGCCAGTGCGATCGAGCAGACGGACATACGCCGTGCTGACCGGCTGGCCGCCACGCGTCACGACGCCTTGGACGATCGCCTCAGCCGCTACGTTGACGCCTTCCAGGCTGGGTCCACCAGCAACTGCGCCGCACATCAGGCGACACCCGGTTCATCACCCAAGGCCACCGGCACGGCACGCAGGGAGCCGTACTCGGTCCACGAGCCGTCGTAGTTCTTGACGCTCGGCTGGCCGAGGATCTCCTGCAGCACGAACCACGTGTGCGAGCTGCGTTCGCCGATGCGGCAGTAGGCGATGGTCTCCTTGCCGAAGTCGAAGCCGACCTCGCCGTAGAGCTCCTTCAACTCGTCGTCGCTGCGGAACGTGCCGTCGTCGTTGGCGGTCTTGCTCCACGGGACGTTGACCGCAGTCGGCACGTGGCCGGGGATCTGCGCCTGCTCCTGCGGGAGGTGCGCCGGCGCCAGCAAGCGACCGGCGTACTCGTCGGGGCTGCGAACGTCGATCAGGTTCTTCACGCCGAGGCTTGCGACAACTTCGTCACGGTAGGCGCGGATGCTCTCGTCGCCGTCCTTGGCCTTGTAGTCGGTGCGCGAGCGCTCTTGGACATCCTTGGTCAGCTCACGGGCGTCGAGCTCCCACTTTTTGCGGCCGCCGTCGAGCAGACGGACGTCGTCGTGACCGTGGTAGGTGATGAACCAGTAGGCGTAAGCAGCAAACCAGTTGTTGTTGCCGCCGTACAGCACGATGGTCTGGTCGTTCGCCACACCCTTGGTGGACAACAGTTCTTCGAGCCGCTCCTTGCTGATGAAGTCGTGGCGGATGCCGTCCTTGAGGTCCTTGTTCCAGTCGAGCCGGATGGCTCCCTTGATGTGGCCGCCGACGTAGGCCTCGGTGTCCTCGTCGACTTCGATGAGCACCACGTTCGGGTCGTCGAGGTGTTCCTCGACCCAGTCAGCGGTGACGAGCGCGGACTCGCGGCTCATGGTGTTCCTCCATTTTCGGTGTGGACCGTGCCCTCAGGTGGGCCCACGGGTTGGGTGGGTTGGGTTAGACCTTTGACGTCTGGAGACGTTGCAGGATGACGTACAACTCGCATCCGAGGCAGAACCCGATGGATGCATTCAGGAGCGCTGCCACCAGGGCGAGCGCCAGAGCGATGTAGGCGGCGACCGTCGCACCTGCGACGAGCGCAGCGAGGGCGGCGGCCAAGAACAAGGTCCCCACGAACTGGCTGAAGACCGGTCCAGCCGAGTCCTCGAGTTCGTGCGGCGGGCCAATGCGGGGCCGCACGGACCGGGCGTAGGCCAAGGCGTACGGAGAGGCCGTCAGCCGGTAAAAGCCGCCAATCGCGAAGACCACGAGCTGGAGACCCACCAGCGCGATCGCCACGGCTGGAACCGTCCCGACCGTGACGATGGCTGCCGCCACGACGACCGACGTCACGGCGGCGCTGAAACGCTGGCCGCGAGGATCGATCTCGACGGGCTGGGACATGGGAAAACTCCTGCGTTGACGACAGATTGACGGGGACGTGCAGTCAGCAGTCCGGGTTCAACGCATGCGACACAGCGATGAGCGCATATGGCCGTGGTCGATAGCCAAGCGCCGCGTCAGGGGTGTCGTGGTGGGCATATCTGGAGCGTACGGGGACGGATTCGAAACCCGGTGGTCGCTATCCCAGCATGCGAGACTCCGTCTCACAATTCAGACACACTAGTTCGCTCGTTCAGATTCCGGCGAGGACCGCGTCGATCTGCGCGCGTCGCGGAAGGCCCGATGCCTGACGGACGACCTCACCCCGGCGGTTCAGGACGACGATCGTGGGCGTCCGCACGATGCCGAGCTGCCGGACCAGGCCCAGATGGGACTCGGCATCGATGTCGACGTAGGCGACGTCGTCCAGACGGGAGGTCACGTCCCGCAATAGGGTGCGCGTCGCGCGACACGGACTGCAGAAGGCACTGGAGAACTGCACGAGGGTCGCGCGTGCTCCGAGCTCAGAGCCGAGCTCGGCGGCGGTCAGGACGTGGCCGGGCCGCCGAGCGCGGAAGCGTCCGTTCACAAGCGCCAACAAGCCCGCGACCAAGGCGGCGCCCAGAACGACCGCGCCGATCACGAGCACGCCTGTCATGACTCCAGCCTACGGGCGATTGAGCCGAGCGGAATGGGCGCTTGCGCTCATTCCCGAGGCGATTGAGCTCGTTAACGAGCGCTGAGCGAGGAACACGGGCGTTCGCCTACGGTCGCCCGCCTACACCGTCGCGGCGAGGAAGTCGCCCGCGACGAAGACCAACGGCCCGGCCATGACGAACGCCAACGCGCCCGGCAACCCCCACGCCGACGGAAGATGGCTTCGGCCATGCGTCCACACGGTCCCGACCTCAAGACCGACGAGCGCGACGCCGGCGGCAGCCAGTCCGACGCCAGCCGCGAACGGAAGCGTTGCTTGGCCCCCGACAAGATGGCAGGCGGCTGCGGCAGCCGCGGCCCCCACGATCAGGGCGACCGGCACGACCACCCGGCGATCACCCGGCACGAGCGTCAGCAGGAACGTGGCGAGCATGGCCGCGCAGCCGATCGTGACGATCTCCCGTCCGGTGGCAGCCCGGGCGGCGGCCACCCAGGCCGAGGCGCACGCGGCGAAAACCACGAGCGAGCTCACCGCCGCAAGCGACTCGACGAGATGACGGCGGCCGTCCTTCCGTGCCGCCTGAGCCACGATCGCGGCGATCATGCCCGCTGCGATCCCGAGCAGCAGACCGGCGAACACGCCCGGCTTCAGGCTGTCCAAGCTGGCTCTCGTCTGCGCGCCCAACAACAGGTCTGGGTGATACGCGATCGCTGACGAGACCGCTCCGCTGATCAGGGTTGCGACCAGCTGCGGCGTCGGAATCGCTCGCCCACGGTCATCGGCCGGTGACGGGCCCGACGCAATGAGCATTTGGGCGATGAACACCGTCGCGAGCACGGGCAACAAGACCTGCGTCTGAGCGGCCAGCCCCATGACCGTCGCGAGCGCGATGGCAAGGCAGGCGGCCCGAACGCTGAACACCACCGCATGATGGCACTCCGACCGCGACTAGGTCGTCAGCCCCCGGCGAACGGTGGCAGAAACTCGACGGTGTCGCCGGTCGCCATGCGGATCTCGGCCGGGTCACGGGATCCGACCGGCCGGTCGCCGACGACCATCGAGCAGATCGCCACGACGTCCGCGAATCGCCGATCCGGATGGTTGGCGTGCACGGCCGCGAGTACGTCGGCCAGCGTCTCGCCGACGACCGATTCCCCGTCGATCCCGGCGGCCGAGCGAGCGGCCGCCCAGTAGCGCACCCTCACGGTCGGCGCGGACATCTCCGTGTGATCCCGGGCACCGGCCCGGTCCGCTGGTGGTAATGCCCCTGACATATCGCCTATCCTTGGACCTTCATTTCAAGCAGTGCCACTGATTGGGGTGCCAGTGTCCCACCTGCTACTGCTCACACGGAGCACGCAGTCCTCGGTCGAGGTGCTGCCTGCGCTGGCGCTGCTTGCGCATCAGGTCAAGGTCATTCCGGCCGAGGCCAGCGCGTTGATCGACGCGCCGCGCGCCGATGCCGTCCTCGTCGACGGCCGGCACGACCTCGCCCAAGTGCGCAGCCTCACCCGTGTGATCCGCACGACTGGCGTCGAGTGCCCCTTGCTGCTCATCCTCACCGAGGGCGGCCTTTCCGTTGCTGCCGCTGACTGGGGCATGGACGACGTCATCCTCACCACTGCCGGCCCGGCCGAACTCGATGCGCGCCTGCGGCTTGCGATGGGCCGCATCGCCGCTGCCACTGACGACGACGGCGACCGGCACGTCATCTCCTCGAGCGGCCTCGTCATCGACGATGCCACCTACACGGCCAAGCTCGAAGGCCGCACGCTCGACCTCACGTTCAAAGAGTTCGAGCTCCTCAAGTTCCTGGCCCAGCACCCGGGGCGCGTGTTCACCCGCCAGCAGTTGCTGCAGGAGGTCTGGGGCTACGACTACTTCGGTGGCACGCGCACAGTCGACGTCCATGTCCGCCGGCTCCGCGCCAAGCTCGGAACCGACCACGAGACGCTCATCGGGACGGTGCGCAACGTCGGCTACCGCTTCGTCGCGAGCAAGGTCGACGACGACGTGAAGGACGCGTCGGCCGAGGCGGCGTCGGCCGAGCCGGAGTCCGTCGACGCCACGTCGTCCTGAGGAACGTCGACCCAGCATGGTGCATGCCGTCGAGTTGTTGGATGCCGTCCTCGACCCGGGTTCGTACACCTCGTGGGACGAGCCGATCAATCTGAAGGACCTGCCGGAGAGCTACCGCGCATCGCTGGCGAAAGCGGCGGAGAAGTCCGGCGTCGACGAGGCCGTGATCACGGGCTCGGGTTGCATCGAGGGGCGGCCGGTCGCCGTCGTCGTCAATGAGTTCGACTTCCTGGCGGGGTCCATCGGGAGTCGCGCGGCCGACCGCCTTCTCGATGCCATCAGCCGCGCCACTGCTGAGCGGCTACCGCTTCTCGCGTCGACCTGCTCCGGCGGCACGCGGATGCAGGAGGGGACGCCGGCCTTTGTGAAGATGGCCGCCATCGCCCGCGCCCTGGCTGAACACAAGGCCGCCGGTCTGCCCTATCTCGTGTACATCCGTCACCCCACAACCGGAGGGGTCTTCGCGTCGTGGGGTTCGCTCGGGCACATCACGATGGCCGAGCCGGCAGCCATGGCTGGCTTCCTCGGCCCTCGCGTGTTCGAGGCGTTGAAGGGCTACCCATTTCCGCCCGGCGTCCAGGTCTCCGACCGGCTGGTGACCCGAGGTGTCATTGACGGCGTGCTTCCAGCGGAAAACCTGCGCGAGGCCGCTGCAAAGGTGCTGGCGCTACTGCTCGATCCGCCGACCGACGGGTCACGCGAACGCCGGCCGGCCGCTGGCAGCACGCCGATCGACGGCGACGTCAGCGGTGTCATCGAGGGGGGCGTCTGGGCCAACATCGAGGCGACACGGGGTGCCAACCGCCCCGGGATTCGCGAGCTCCTGGAGCACGGCAGCGACTCGACAGTCTTCCTGTCCGGGACTGGCAAGGGCGAGCGCAACCCCGCCGTCGTGGTTGCCTTGGCGCGGCTGGATGGGGTCCCGTGCGTGGTGGTCGGTCACGATCGATCGGCCGAGAGCGACACTCCACTCGGGCCCGCTGGCCTGCGCCAGGCCCAGCGCGGCATGCGGCTGGCCGAGGAACTGCAACTCCCCCTCGTCACGGTCGTCGACACCGCCGGCGCGGACCTGTCCGAAGAGGCCGAGCTGGGGGCCCTGGCCGGAGAGATCGCGCGAACGCTGGCGCACTTGACCACGCTGCGCACCCCCACCGTCGGCGTCCTGCTCGGCCAAGGCTGCGGCGGCGGGGCGCTCGCCCTGCTGCCGGCGCAGACCATCATCGCAACCGAGCGGTCGTGGCTTTCACCTCTTCCACCCGAAGGTGCCAGCGCCATTCTCTTCGGCACGACCGATCGCGCAGCCGATATGGCGCGTCGCCAACGGGTCGGCGCCTTGGATCTCGCCGCGGACGGCATCGTCCACCAGGTCGTCGCCGAACGTCGGCCCGACGACGCCGAGTCGCTCTGCAGGGCCGTTGCCGCCGAGGTGGGCGCTCAGCTCCGCAGTGCAAGACCATGACCACCCTCAGCGAATTTGCCCAGGTCATCCATCGACATGACGGCGTCGATGCTTTCAACGAGGTAAGCCGGATCGCCCTCGCCGACGACCGTCCGGCGCGAGTTCGCCTGGTCGTTGAGGACGGCCCCGACGTGGTGGCTCTTGCGTTCGCTGTCGGCGATGCCCCCATTGACCTGGCTGTGCATCCAGATCGGCGACGGCGAGGACACGGGACTGCCCTCCTGGACATCCTGATGAGCCGGGGCGAGCGACGATTCTGGGCGCATGGCGACCTTCCGGCAGCTCGCGGTTGGGCTGCTCTCCTCGGTTTGGAGCGGGAACGGACGATGCTGCGCATGGCTTTGCGCTCAGACGCACACGCAGACCGGGTCGAGCCGCCGGCCGGAACGATGATCCGGCCCTTCGGCAACGAAGACCTTTCCGGACTGCTCGCGGTCAACGCGCGGGCTTTCGCCGCTCATCCTGAGCAGCGAAGCATGGATCGCGCTGAGTTCGACCGACGTGCCAAGTCCGACTGGTTCGACCCAGCTGGTCTGCTGGTCGCCGAGCAGGACGGCACGATCGTCGGCTTCCACTGGACGAAGGTCGTCGCAGGCACGGGCGAGGTCTACATACTGGCGGTCGACCCGGCCCACCATGGCGAACATCTCGGCGCGGCCCTGCTGTCCCGCGGGCTCGACCACCTCGCCGGCATCGGCGTGGACGGCGTCGAGCTCTACGTCGAGGAGGACAACGCACGCGCGCTCGACCTCTATGCTGCGGCTGGCTTCGCCGAAGCCGGCCGGGACGTGCTCTACGTCAGCACGAAGCCGGCAGCAGCGGACCCTGCGCCGTCATGAGGTATTCGGAGTCGGCCGGGTGGTCGTAGGCCAGCAGCGCGGTGCGTCCGTCACTCGTGGCTGACCGCAAGCGCAGCACCTCCGCCATGTCGCCCGACCGGCCGATGAACGGCCCATGGCTCAGCGCACCGCGGATGCGTGCCTGCTCGGCGGCGACCACGGCAGACGGGAAGATCATGGCCACGACGAAGCGCTGCGTCTCGGAGCCCGAGTCCCGGAGTCCACGGGCCAGGACGGAGTAGCGCCGCACCCTGCCGAAACGCTGCTGGGCAGCTTCGACCTGACGCTCGGTCTCTAGCTCTTTGGCTGGCTCGGTCGACGTGCAGCCGAGCCCAGTCGCCTGAATCAGCGCGGTGTGCGATCCGGCCAAGGCTGTCGTCGCGTCCGCCACGGCCCGGTCCGCAACGAAGGACGCTCGCTTTCCGCGGATCACTGACGCGACCGCCGCAACGGCACCTGGCTTGGCGCCCAACACGAGAACATCGTCCTCGGGGAGGATCGCCGCGTGGCCGTAGATCGGCTCGTCCGCGGCGAGCCGGCCGGTCGCCGACCAGACAAGTGTCGACTTGTTCTGCTCATACCCGGCCTTGCGCAGGCGGACCACGGTCGGCATCGCCCCGAAGAGCCGGACGACGACGACCTCACCAAAGCCGCCCTGTCCGTAAACTTCCCACTTGAGGTCGCGGAGCCGCACCCCCAGCGCACTCGCCAGACCCGGGACCACATCAATCAGAGCCGACCGCGTCACGAGATCACGTTCCCGGGCCGTATCCAGCGATCCATGCCGCGTGACGTAGGCCCAGTCGGTGAAGCCAGAGACAGTCGTCGATTGCGGCAGCGAACTCATCGCTGCGGCAAGTGGTCCGCGGCCATGAGCCGGACCCGAACCACCGACCGAGATGCCCAGAGCGACCGCTGCTGCGGCAACGACGACGGCTACCGCCAGCGCGATGCGCGACCCGGCACGAAACATTCAATCTCCCCTATGCGCGACAGCCGCCGCTTCGGCATGGAGAATACGCACCATGGCAGGCCCGCGCGTGATCCATGCGGCTGGCGGCGTCGTGTGGCGCCGCCTACCGCCCCGGAACCCAGAAGATGCGAAAGACCGTGTCGAGGTGCTTCTCGTCCACCGGCCGGGCTACAAGGACTGGACGTTCCCCAAGGGCAAGCCGGACAAAGGAGAATCGCTCCCCGTCACCGCGGTGCGCGAGATCGAGGAGGAGACCGGATACACGGTCCGGCTCGGGCATCCGCTGCCAGAGACGATGTATCGCGTCAAAGGCGGGATGAAGCGCGTCTCGTACTGGGTGGCGCGGCCGGTGGGCAAACCGGACAAGTTCAAGCCGAACAGTGAGATCGATGAGGTGCGATGGGTTCGCGTCAAGGAGGCGCGAAAACTCCTCACGTATGACCACGACCGCATGCTGCTCAAGGCCTTCATCGCACTTCGCGACGCCAAGGCACACCGGACGAGGACCGTCATCGTGCTGCGCCACGCTCAGGCCCGCACCCGGAACGGCTGGAAGTCCGACGACCTGGAGCGACCGCTGACCAAGCCGGGTGAAGGCCAGGCGGCGAGACTGGCGCCGCTCCTTCGGGCGTATGGCGTCCGAACCTTCCTGAGCAGCCCAGCCGTCCGATGCGGGCAGACCGTCGATGGATACTCGCGCTCGATCAAGGCGCTGATGGAAGTAGACGACCGGCTGGCGGAGGATACGAAACCGCGAGCCGTCGAACGGTCCATCGCCACGGTGTTGGCTCGCAAGGGTCCTACCGTGGTCTGCTCACACCGCCCGACGCTGCCATGGATCTTCGCGACGCTCAAGGTCGAGCCACGCGACCTCGCCGAGGGCGAGGGCATTGTCGTCCACCACCGACGCGGCCGGGTCGTCGCCGTCGAACCGTTCGCGCACCGCGCTGCGCGGCACTGAGTTCGATTGTCGGCGACCGTCGCCCTCCGGGCGATCGCCGACGCCCGAGCGAGTCTGTCCGCGTCATCGCCGCCGGCAAAGCCGGTCGGCTGGTTAAGCCCTGCCAATCTGGCTGAGCACCGGCGTGTTCCTCGGGGTTCCCCCGAGCATTGGCTCACCGTTCACGTTGCGTTCACCCAACCACCCGGATCGGTTTATCTGGCCTCCCTAGCGTCCAGAGGTGAAAGAGCTGGCATTCCGCCAGCCATCACCGAGAGGGAATCACTCGATGAACCGCAGGACAGTGCGCATCTCGACCACGGCCGCAGCAGCGCTCACCCTTGCCCTTGGCCTCACCGCGTGCGGCGCCGCCAACGAAGGCGGCGGCGACGGTACGTCGGAGTCGAAGCTGACGGGCACTCTGAACTCTGGCGGCGCCAGCTCGCAGGAGTCGGCCGTCGCTGCCTGGAAGAAGGCCTTCCAGACCACGAACCCGGACGTCACGATCAACTACGACCCGGTCGGGTCCGGCGGCGGACGCGAGCAGTTCCTGGCCGGTGGCCTTGCGCTCGCCGGCTCCGATGCCTTCCTCGACGACGAAGAACTGACGAAAGCGAAGGAGCGTTGCTCCAGCGACATTGTCGAGGTTCCGACGTACATCAGCCCGATCGCCGTCATCTACAACCTCGACGGCGTTGACGAGCTGCACCTGTCGGCCAAGACCATCGGTGGCATCTTCCAGGGCTCCATCACCACCTGGAACGACGCAGCGATCAAGGCCGACAACCCGGAGGCCGAACTGCCGGCCACCAAGATCACGCCGGTACACCGCTCGGATGACTCGGGCACGACGAAGAACTTCACCGAATACCTCGACCAGGCCGCCGAAGGCGCTTGGAAGGGCGGTGTCGTGGAGACATGGCCAGTCAAGGGCGGCGAAGCCGCCGAGGGCACCTCAGGCGTCGTCGCTGCGGTGACGAACGGCAAGGGCACGATCGGCTACGCCGACGCCAGCCAGGCCGGCGAGCTCGGCAAGGCACACGTCAAGGTGGGCGACTCGTTCACCGAGGTGACGCCGGAGGCCGCAGCCAAGATCCTGGACGCCTCGACGCAGGTCGAGGGCCGTGCGGCCACCGACATCGCGATCGAGGTCGACCGCAAGGTCGCCGAGAACGGCGTCTACCCGATCGTTTTGGTCTCGTACCAGATCGCCTGCCAGACGTATGACGACAAGGCCACGGCCGACCTCGTCAAGGGCTGGCTGTCCTACGTGACCAGCCCTGAAGGCCAGGAGGTCGCAGCGACCGACGCCGGCTCCGCGCCGCTGTCGGATGCAGTCGCCGACAAGGTCAAGACGGCCGTCGAATCGATCTCGGCAGCCTGATTGCATCCGGCCGCCCGGCGAGTCCTCGGGGGACCGTCGGGCGGCCGGCCCAATCCCAACAGATGAGAGAGCAGTGAACACGACCACCCGAGATCGCCGACCCACGGGCATTGACGGCCCAGCCGTCACCCGGGTTGGCGATCGCGTCTTCACTCGCCTGTCCACCGGTGCCGCCATCGTCATCCTGCTCGCGCTGGCCGGCGTGGCCATCTTCCTGACGGCCGAGGGCATTCCGGGCATCACTGCGTCGCCGGACGAGGTCAAGAGCGGCAAGGAGTTCCTGCCATACGTCTGGCCACTGGTCTACGGCACGCTCCTGGCCGCCGTTCTCGCGCTCGTCATGGCCGTCCCGGTCGCCATCGGGGTTGCGCTCTACATCTCGCACTACGCGCCCCGCCGCCTGGCGACGTTCCTGGGCTACCTCGTCGATCTTCTGGCAGCAGTCCCCAGTGTCGTCTACGGCCTGTGGGGCATCGGATGGCTCGCCCGCAAGCTCGTCCCGCTGTACGCGTGGCTCAGCGCAAACTTCGGGTTCCTCCCCTTCTTCGGCGAGCCCTCCGCCACCGGCCGCACCATCCTGACCGCGAGCATCGTGCTGGCCGTCATGATCCTGCCGATCATTACTGCGATCTGCCGCGAGGTGTTCCTCCAGACGCCACGCCTGCACCAGGAAGCTGCCTTGGCCCTCGGCGCCACCCGATGGGAAATGGTGCGCTACGCCGTCCTCCCCTACGGCCGCTCCGGCATCGTCTCGGCGTCGATGCTCGGCCTTGGCCGGGCGCTCGGCGAGACCATGGCCGTGGCAATGGTCCTGTCGGCGACGGCCGGAGTCGTCACCGTCGACCTGATCAGTTCGACGAACCCGAGCACGATCGCAGCCAACATCGCCCTCGGCTTCAAGGAGGCCAGCGGCCTGACCGTCAACGCTCTGATCGCCAGCGGTCTGGTCCTGTTCGTCATCACCTTCGCGGTGAACTTCGCGGCCCGCTGGATCGTGAACCGCCGGCGCGAGTTCTCGGGGGCGAACTGATGACGACAACCATGGCGCCTGAGCCCATTACTGCGGCAGGTGGACCGAAGCAGTCTCCCCGCCACGTCCGGCGCAAGGTCGTCGACAAGACCGTGACCATTCTGGTCACGGCGTCCTTCGTGGTGGCGATGCTCCCGCTGTTCAGCATCCTGTGGACCGTCGTCTCGAAGGGTGCAGCTGTCCTGAGCAGCGAGTTCTTCACCTACTCGATGCGCAACGTCGTCGGCGAAGGCGGCGGCATTTACCACGCGCTGATCGGCACCCTGCTCATCACCGGCGCGGCCGCCGTCATCTCGATCCCAATCGGCTTGCTGACGGCCATCTACCTGATCGAGTACGGCGAAGGGAGGCCGTTGGCGCGTGTGGTTACGTTCCTTGTCGACGTCATGACCGGCATCCCGTCGATTGTGGCCGGCCTGTTCGCGTACGCACTGTTCGTCCTGTTCGCCGGGCCAGGCGTGCGGATGGGCTTCGGCGGCGCCGTCGCGCTCTCACTGCTCATGATCCCCGTGGTCGTGCGTTCCAGCGAGGAGATGCTCAAGCTCGTACCCAACGAGCTGCGCGAGGCCTCGTACGCGCTGGGTGTCCCCAAGTGGCGCACCATCCTCAAGGTGGTCCTGCCGACGGCTGTGGCCGGGATCGTCACCGGCGTCACACTGGCGGTCGCCCGCGTCATCGGGGAGACGGCTCCGCTGCTCATCATCGCGGGCGTATCCGACTCGGTGAACTTCAACCTGTTCGATGACCGGATGGCGACACTGCCGGTGTTCACCTATTCGGCCATCGCATCGCCCGGCTTCCCGCCCGGCCCGAGCATCGACCGCGCCTGGGGCGCGGCGCTCGTGCTGCTCATGATCGTCATGCTGCTCAACCTGCTGGCACGCGTCGTGTCCGCGACCTTCTCACCACGGGGCGAGCGATGAGCGAGGCCGACATCAGTACAGGGGGAGCGATGACCGAAACCGTTTCTGGAGGAGACATGAATCTCGCTGTGGCAACCCCACCGACGCCGGCTGTGCCGGAGCACCCGTACGCCCCCGCCGCGAAAGGAAACTCGATGGCAACCAGCATCGATGTCGCCAGCCTCAACATCTTCTACGGTGACTTCCTCGCCGTGGAAGACGTGACGCTGTCCATTCCCGCTCGTTCCGTCACGGCGCTCATCGGCCCGTCCGGCTGCGGAAAGTCGACGTTCCTACGCTCGCTGAACCGCATGCACGAGGTCATCCGCGGCGCCCGCGTCGAGGGCAAGGTGCTCATCGACGGCCGCGACCTTTACGCGTCCGATGTCGATCCGGTTGACGTTCGTCGGATGGTCGGCATGGTCTTCCAGCGTCCGAATCCGTTCCCGACGATGTCCATCTACGACAATGTCCTGGCCGGCCAGAAGCTGAACGCCGGGCGGATCAGGAAGTCCGAAGCAGACGACATCGTCGAGCGCTCGCTGCGGCGCGCCGGCCTCTGGCTCGAGGTGCGCGACCGACTCGCCCGCCCCGGCTCGGGCCTGTCGGGTGGTCAGCAGCAGCGCCTCTGCATCGCGCGTGCCATCGCCGTCGAGCCACAGGTGCTGCTCATGGACGAGCCGTGCTCGGCGCTCGACCCCATCTCGACCAGCGTGATCGAGGACCTGATCCACGAGCTCAAGGAGCTCTACACGATCGTCATCGTGACGCACAACATGCAGCAGGCCGCACGCGTCTCGGACGTCACGGGGTTCTTCAATCTGGCCGGCGTGGGCAAGCCCGGCCATCTTGTCGAGTCCGGCCGGACCGAGAAGATCTTCTCCAACCCGGATGACCCGGCCACCGAGGCTTACATCCAAGGCCGCTTCGGTTAGTAGCCAGAAACAAGAAACCCGCGGATCCAGACGGACACCGCGGGTTTCTTGTTGAATCTCAGCTCAGTAGCCGCATTCGTCCCAGCAGTGGTCGCGGAACTCGGCGCCCGCTGGCTTGCTCAGGTACGTGAAATCCGCATCAGGATGCGCATGCGGCATCTCCTGATGGCGGCTTGGATATCCCTTAGCCAGCGTGCGGACTTGGCCGCTGTCCAACTCAAACGCGGACTCTTCCATGATTCGCACTCCTCCCGATCGGCTCAAACTCGACGTTACGGGGGTACTCGCGAGTAGGCCAGACCTGGCACGTAAGAGTCTGATGTCGGGTGCGTTAACTGGTGGCGTCCAGGGTCCGGACGACGAAGCGATCGGTCGGCGTGGGATCAGCCAGGCATGACAGTCGCGCCGCGGCACGTTCCACCCGCTCGACTTCCGCCGTGATCGACGACGGCAGGATCTCGCGCCCGGTCAGTTCGACTCGCCACCGATCTGATTCCAACTCCACGACGGACACGGCCTCAACATCGTCCGCCCCGGCCGGCCCCCACCGCCGGTGCGCCTCAACGGCGACGGCCTGCGCAGCGGGCGCCATCCAGCTGAACCCGCGCACGTGCTCGCCGGAGATCTCCGACCTCTCGAGGTGGGCGTTCACGACGTCGACGCTGGTCTCGGCATCGACGCGGCCGTAATAGGTGCCGTCCAGGGGCAGCACCACGTTGGCGGCGAATCGGTGACCGCCGACATGCGTGCACTCCCACACCAAGTCCCGATGCGCCTCAGCCAAGGCGGCCGCCACCGGGCGCCCGCGCAGGCCGCAACACGCGTCGTGGCGCGCGTGTGTACACACCAGGACGGCCGGATCGGCAGACCAGCGATCCGATGATGCGGTTGCAGCGGTGGCCACGAGCGCGCCAAGGTCCGTCTCGGTCGACCAGTCACCCCAGCATGACCTCCGTTGCTTCACGTCATACACGGCCCAGCGCCGTTCGGCGGGCGTTCGCTCCCCCGGCCGGCGGACCAGCAGCAATTTGGCCGACGTCGCTTCGCACACTGCCGCGAGCTGGTCACGAAGCTCGCCGGAGAATGCGTCAATCGCCTTGTGCGGCCACGGCGTCGGGAACTCGACAAGGACGAATCGGTCCGCGCGCGAGGCGGTACCCGCCAGCAGCTCGCCGCGGGACTCGGCGTCGTCAGCGCACCGGAAGCCGGCGGTCACGACTCCAGCAGGAAGTGCATCACCGTGTACGACAATGCCCCGAAGAGTCCGGCCGCCGGCAGCGTGATGACCCACGCCGTAACGATGGTCCGCGCCACTCCCCAACGGACGGCACGGAATTTGCGGGACGCTCCCGCACCCATCACTGACGTTGCCATCGTGTGGGTGGTCGAAACCGGTGCTCCCTGCCCAATGGCCATGAAATACAGGACGGCGGAGGCAGTAACTTCGGCGGCGAACCCGGCGGGTGGTGTGAGGGCGACGATACGGCGGCCCATCGTGCGCATGATGCGCAGACCGCCGGACAACGTGCCCAACGAGATGGCCGTTGCGGCCGCGACGACCACGTACCAAGGCACGTTGTCGGTGTTGGGCAAACGACCCGCCGCAAACAGCGCGAGAACCATGATCCCCATGGTCTTCTGGGCGTCCTGAAGTCCATGGCCGAGCGAGAGCATGGCGGCTGAAACGACCTGAGCAAGACGGAAACCACGGTTGACCGGCTGTGGCCGAGCTTTGCGGAACAGCCACATGATCGCGGTCATCACGGCGAAGGCGCCACAGAAGCCGAGCAGAGGGCTGATGACCATGGGGATGGCGACCTTCTCGACCACCTTGTGCCAGTCCACGGCCACTCCTGCGACGACGCCGACGCCGACAAGGCCACCGATGAGAGCATGGGAGGACGACGAGGGCAGGCCGAAGTACCAGGTGAGGAGGTTCCAGGAGATCGCCCCAACCAACGCCGACATCACAACGACGAGCGCATGCGCGGGCGAGACGATGTCGTTGAAGCCGGAGAGGATGTCGGCGATGGTCTTGGCGACCTTGACTCCGAGGAACGACCCGGCAAAGTTCATAATCGCTGCTAGCACCAGAGCGACACGCGGTGTTAACGCTTGGGTCGAAACCGACGTCGCAATGGCGTTAGCAGCATCGTGAAAACCGTTGGTGTAGTCGAAGAACAGCGCGATGCAGACCGTCGCTATCAGCAGCGCAAGAATAACGTCCACTCAGGACTCCTTGACGGCGATCTGCTCCACGGTGTTCGCCACCGACTCCAACGCGTCGATGGCCTTCTCCAGTGCATTGACGATGTCCTTGAGCTTGAGCACTTCCATTGTCTTGTAGTTGCCGCTGAAGAGGTCCGCAAGAAGGTGACGATAGGCGCGGTCGCCCTGATTCTCGAGACGATTGATCTCAATCCAGTATTCCTCAAGGTTCTTCATGCTGCGCAGGCGCGGCATGGCCTCGGCTGTCACCTGGACAGCTCGCTGGAGCACGTCGACCTGGCCTGCGAACTCGGCCGGAAGTGCGTCGACTCCGTAGAGAAGGATGAGGTCGACCGTCTCGTCCATGTAGTCCATGACGTCGTCGAGGCTGCTGGCCAACGCATAGATGTCTTCGCGGTCGAACGGTGTGATGAAGGTGCTATTCACCAGCTTGACGATGCGGTGCGTTGTCTCGTCGGCCTGGTGTTCGGCCTCGCGCATCTTCTCGGCGATGGTTTCGCGGTCGGCGTCGGCAGCGAGGATCTGCACCAGCAGCGCGGCCCCGTCAACCAAGTGCGATGCAGACTCGGAAAAGAGGTCGTAGAACGATGATTCCAGCGGACGAAGGCGTAGTCCCACGATGACTCCTGTGAAGGTCTGAGTGTGGCCGTGACCATGCTAGGGCCCCGTTGAACTGGAGTGTCAACTTCGCGAAATTGAGTTGACAAGTCCTGACCGATGAACGGGTGGCGATCAGCGGGCAACGACACCGAGAATCTCGTCGACCTCGCGCTGCGTGAGATGGCGCTCGTAGTCCGATACAGCGATCATCAACTGGCTCGTCAGCTCGATTTCGGCAAGCGCAGCTTCATCGCGCAGTCGAGCGTCCAGCGGCATCGGCATCGCCATCAGGCTTGACCCCCTCGATCATCCCAACTCCCGAACATCACCCTACGCGGGGCCGAGTGCAGGTGTGGTCCGTTTCGCGAGATGAGGCAAACTGGTCCGGCCCGATGCACACCTCGGGGGCCTCTAGCTCAATTGGCAGAGCAGCGGACTTTTAATCCGCGGGTTGTGGGTTCGAGTCCCACGGGGCCCACCACATTCGTCCTGGTCGACGACGCAGACGCGAGATCGAGCGCCTGCCGGTGAGTGTCTATCCCCTCCAAGGCCCCTCGCGATCCTGCCGAACCCCAGACAGTCGCGGCCCCCGGCGTCGACTCTGCCACCCTCTCCCCGTCGACGCCGCCCCCTCGACCACGCCGCGCCAAGACGGTTTGCGATCTTCCGAAGCTGACCGCAATGGCGCCGACGAGCTGCGCAAACGCGTCCGCAATGGTCCGGGGCGGTTTGCGCCGGTCTCCTGTGGGCAGTCGATATTTGCTTTCCTTTAATCCGCGAGCTTGGGCATCGGATAGAGGGTCCGTACCGTACTCGCGTTTGGCGCTCCCCGGGCTGAGTGTCAGTTGAATATCAGCGGCAGCGTGAAGAGCATCGTCAGTGACCACGTCACGTGCGTCAGTGCCGGCGCCAGGATGCCGCCGGACGCTCGCCGTTCGAGCCCGACAACAATCCCTAGCAGCACTGCCGCGAAGGCCAACATCACATTTCCGGTGGCGAAGGTCGCCAGCGCATAGGCGGCGGTTGTAACCAGAACTGGATGTCGCCGAACGGACGCGTAGGCCGCACCGCGGAAGAACATTTCCTCGGCGATCCCGCTAACCACCGTGATGAAGACCAGGAGCAACCCTGACCCTTGGTCGGCATGCTCGACTACCGTGCTCACCTGACCCTCGAGAAATGGAACTTTCCGGACGACCAGCGCGCCGAGAACGAAGAACGCGCCGAGACCGAGACCGATCACCACGGGAGCCACGATGGGTCGCCGAAGCCGGTCTGTACCGGCTATGCGACCCAGATGGAGTGGGCCCGACGCTAGCCCTCCTACGGCCCAGAGCAGCGCAAGCCCCATCGTCGCCGGATAGAACCACGCACTGCCTGGTTCGATGCTCATCGAGACTCCCAGCACGATCGCTCCGAGGGCGATCACAATCGCCGTCGTCACCCGTCGGCGCCGGAGCGCGGGCAAGGTCTCCTGCAGATTGTTCGGCGCCACGCCCCATAAGACTCGCTTTAAGCAGTTATGCATGGCTGCGACTGGAATTTGTGTGGGGCATGTCTGCATCGTGCCCGATGCGGTCAGATCACCGCCCGTGCGCCACGGATGACCTCGAGAACCAGTGCCGCCCAGCGACGAGATTGGGGCAGTGCGCCGCACTCTCCCTAGACTCGTCATTCGTGGGCATTTTGACGCCAATGGCTATAAGAATCGGTGCTCTTTCCTGGATGCCCAAATGGCTTCCGCAGATCACCTGGCTCGACAAGCAGATCCAAGAGCTCACCGGTGGACACTGGTCGATTCTTCGTATCGCAGGACTTCCCAACCTCATGCTCACGGTTGAGGGTCGCAAGTCAGGGGTGTCGCGAACGACTCCGCTGCTATGCGTTCCATACGGGAACGACTACCTCATCGCCGGCTCGTACTTCGGGGGACCCAGGACGCCAGTCTGGGTCGCCAACGTGCGGGCAGCTGAGCAGGTCGTCATCACCGTGCGCGGTGAATCTCAGAAGGCCGTGCCGCGAGAAATCGAAGACGACGAGCGGCAGGACGTCTGGGCACACATGGTCAAGACGTGGCCCAACTTCGACAAGTACGCGCAGCGGACCACGCGGAGCATCCCGTTGTTTCTGCTTGAACGAGTCAATCCACCCGCCGGCACGATCGGACGGTTCGCCGGCACGCACACTGGGTAATCAATTGCATCGTTGGCAAATCCGATGCGGCCTCGCACCAAGTGCAGCCAACTCAATCAGAAGAGGATCATTGCGATGGCAAACTCGCCTATGAGACCAGTGCAGAAAGTCGCAGCGGCCGTCGGCGCCGTCTTCTTGTTGGTCGGCATCGCCGGGTTCATACCCGGCGTCACCGCCAATTACGACGAGATGACGTTCGCCGGACATGAGTCCGGGGCGCTGCTGCTAGGTCTGTTCCAGGTTTCGGTGCTGCACAACATCGTGCACCTCGCGTTTGGCGTCGCCGGGCTAATCCTGGCTCGCGCCGGGACCTCGGCAAAGAACTTCCTTGTGGTAGGCGGCGCGCTCTACGGCGTCGTCTGGATCTACGGTCTCCTGGTTGACGACAAGGCAGGTTCGAGCAACTTCCTGCCGATCAACAGCGCGGACAACGTCCTCCACTTCCTGTTGGCCATCGGGATGCTTGGCCTGGGATTGGGCTTGGGCGCCAAGGACCGCACTTAGCAAACTCGGGTCAGCCATGAGGTGATCCGAATTGATCACACCGGCCCTGCTGGACTCTGACAGAGGCCGAAACCTCAGGGAGCTGATGACGGTGAAGATCCTAGTAACAGGGGCCACGGGCTACGTGGGCGGCCGATTAGTCCCACGACTTCTCGAGCAGGGCCACGACGTGCGCACGACGACGACTGACCCTGCCGGGGAGCAGCCCTGGTGGGGGGACCGAGTAGAGACCGTCGTTATGGATGTCGACGACTCCGAGGAGGTCTTGGCCGCCTGCGATGGAGTGGAGGCGGTCTACTATCTGATTCACGGGATGGGCGGGGACGACTTCGAGCAGTCTGACCGCAGGGCGGCTACCAACCTCGCGGCGGCCGCGCGAGCCTACGATGTTCGCCGAATCATTTACCTGTCGGGGATCGTGCCGGATGTCCCTGACGACGATCTGTCCATCCACATCAAATCTCGACGTGAGGTCGAGCAAATCCTGACCGCCGTTTCCGCAACCGTGATCGTGCTGCGCGCCGCGGTCCTCCTTGGCAGCGGGTCCACCTCGTTCGAGATCATTCGACAGGTCAGCGAGCGCATGCCTATCCACACCATCCCCAGCTGGATGGATTCCTTGGTTCAACCGATCGCAATCGTGGACGCGCTCGAAGCCTTGGTCGGTGCGCTCCACTACAGCGGCCCATCCCGCCACTTCGACGTGGGTGGCCCCGACCGTCTGCACTACAGTGAGCTACTTGAGGCCTGCACCTCGCATGCGGGACTGAAACGCCCACAAATCAATGTGCCGATGCTCCCCGTCGGACTCGTGGGGACCCTTGTAGGCAGCCTCACTGACGTGCCCCGGCAGACCGTCGAGGCGCTGGTCGAAAGCCTTCGTCACGACATGGTGTCCGTCGATGACGATTTCCGGGAGGCGCTACTTCCGGAGGGGCACCGCCTGGTGGCGCTCGACGATGCGTTTCGTCGCTCACTAACTCCGGTCGCGACACGACCCGAGGATGCGGATCCCATGGGACCCCTGCCGCAGGACCCGGTTTGGGCCAGTGGCGGCGACGACCGGCCCGTTGTGGCCAAGGTCATCGATGCCACGAAGGACGTTCTCCCGGGCTCATGAGCGCGTCTAGGCGACGCGAACAAACCTGGCGGGATGCAACGTAGAGACCTACAACATAGACGGCCAATGGCAGAATAAGGTGAACGGCAGCAGCGCCGCCGACGATCGTGCCGCTGAGCGGATATAGGCGGCCATGCCCTCGCCATGTTTGGCGGCCGTCCGAGTACTCAAAGCACCCGGAGTTCCGGAGCTGGTTTTGCTGCTGGTTGTGCTCGCCCACCGATCGGTCGGTCACAGCGCGAAGTTGAAGCCCTCCTCGAAATGGCGCTAACCGCGACCATCCGTCTGACCCCGCGGTCGTGCTTCATGTCCGGGACGGCCGTGCGTGCGCCGACTCTCCTTCATCTCCGCCTCAAACAGATGCCGTCTACCTTCCGCAAGTGCATCGCGAGCGCGCGCCTCGTTTCGGCGGAATGCGGCGTAGTAGCCATCGTCGTAGGCTTCGACCATCTGGAACGTCCAACGCCCTTCGAGCACGTTGCGTCCCAGGAGATCCTCAGCCAACTCGTCCGCCAACCGCGCGTGTCCGGCACGCCGGAACATCGCAATGGCCTCCCCCAAGGTGAGATCAGCCGTGCCAGTAAGCCGATGGAAGCCGTAAAGCAGGCCTCGTGCGTGTTCTACGGCCTCGAGAGCCTCACTGAGTTTGCCGAGCGCCTCAACGGTCGCATCGTCCAACCCGGATGGGCGCTGATGATCTGGGTCCGGGACCTCTTGAGACTCCGGGTTTGAGGGTTTCATCGTGTGCTCCGTTCAATATCCACATGGTCTCGGGCCTGGAACCTTGCTGGATCACATGGCGCCCTGTGTTCTCAAGCGTGCCCACACCGCGTGGAGAATCCGTTACCCGCCTCCCGCGCCGGCAACCGCTCGCAATCGAGCCTCGATGGCGAGTCGGAGTTCGCATGGGCTAGAACGTGCGCCTGATCCGCAGATAGTTCTCGGCGTCCTCGATCATCAGAGCGTGCCGCCTACCGGACCGGTTTCCGAAAGCCTGGGTCAGGGTATTTCTAATCAGTGCTAATCCCTGGGTCTCGTGGTGCACTCAGTGCTGCGCTGTTCGACGCGATGCGGGCGACGTCCGCTGATGCAGACCCCGTGTTGGGCATCGGGCCGGAAAGTCGCGACGACGCCCACATCGCGTTGTGGGCCCTGTACGAGTTGCACTATCGAGGGTTCGAGGACGCCAAGGACGACTTGGAGTGGAACCCGGCGATCTTGGGTGTGCGTCGAACGTTGGAAATGGGCTTTGAGGATCTGCTGAGGTCGCGTTTCAAACCGGCGGAGCGAAGTGCACCGTTCGCTGAATCCCTTGAGGCGTACATCGAGGCGCACGACGGAGCCTCACTGGCAACATTCGTGCAGCGCCAGGCCGACAGAAGCCAGGTGCTCGATCTGCTGAAGATCCGCACGATCTATCACTTGAAGGAATCCGACCCGACTGCTTGGGTTGTTCCCCGCTTGGAGTTTCGAACGCAAGCTGCACTCATGGAACTGCAATTCGACGAGTACGGCGCGGGCAACCCGAATCGCCTGCACTCACACCTGTATGCCAAGGGCATCGAAGCCAGCGGGTTGCGGTCCGATTACGGTGCCTATATCGATGAAGCACCCGTCGAAATCCTGGAACAGAACAACGCGATGTCCATGTTCGGACTACATCGTCGACTCCGGGGCGCCGCGCTCGGGCATTTGGCCGCTTTCGAGGCGACGAGTTCACTGCCTTGCCGTCGCATGGCCCAAGGTTTGGCCCGCTTGGAGTTCCCCCGAGAAATGATTGACTACTACGACGAGCATGTCGAGGCCGATGCAGTACACGAACAACTCGCCGTCCGCACGATCTGCGCATCACTAGTCGAAAGCGAACCCGGCTTAACAGAGGACGTCTTCTTTGGGGCTTTCACCTGCCTGGACATGGAATCGCGATTCGCTGACGCATTCCTCGGCGAAGATGCCGCGGCATGAGCGAGCCTGAGTTCGAGCACGCGGACATGGTCTTCTGCCCGGGTGGACCTCTCCTCCTTCGCGGAGATCATGTAATCGAGGACGCCGACGGCGAGGCACATAGGACCTCGCGACCGGTATCTGCGGTATGCCGATGCGGCAAGTCTGCGAGAGCACCATGGTGCGATGGCACGCACAAGCTCATCCCACGCAGAATCCCTGAGTGAATGGCCTCACCCACTGCCTTCGTTTCGAACGTGCATGATGGCCCCACGATCGGGCTCCAGCCAAATGTCGATGACAGTCAGAGTCGTTGCCCGATTCTCAAGATAGGACTTGATGTTGACCACCTGGTCCTGCGTACCGAGCTGAAGGAGTAGGGAGCCTCCCTCAAGCAAGTGGTTCTCAGCCAGGCGCAGGCACCCAAATGCGAGATCGAGCCCATCGGTCCCGCCATCGATCGCGATTGCAGGATCTTCGGGGTACAGCGCCACTCTCGCCCGTTTAACCCAAGGCGGGTCGGCGATTACGAGCGCAAACCTTTCGCCGACGTCGAGTACCTCATCCATCGGGCCCTCACGCACCTCGACTTGTTCTGCCAGGCCTACGGCCTCAGCGTTTCGTCGGGCGAACGCGCAGGCTGCTGGGTTCACGTCTACGGCCACCAGTCGGTGCGCCGTGGGAGCTGTCAGGGCAAGAGTGAGCAGCCCGATCTGTCCGGCTCCGGCGCACAACTCAAGCAGCGAACTTGCGCCGTCTGTGTGATGCAGCAGTTCCGCGGCCCAAATGGATTGCGTGACCGTCCATTCCCGTGGTCGCAGGACCCGATCGTCGAACGCGATCGGCAGATGCCCGAACACCACTGAGCGCTGTTCAGTCACGCAACCCGAATACCCGGTCGTGCTCGACGCACGCCGTCGACGGGACCGGAACGCCAGCGCGACGCGACTATGAAGCGGTAGGTGACCGCGCGGGTCAGGGGAGTTTGACGGCGCTTAGGTGGTGCACGACGGCGTCGATGGCCTCGTCTGCCTTTGCCAATGCACCGACTTCGGTGAAGAAGCCGTGGAATACGCCCGGGTAACGGATGGCAGTGACCGAGACGCCGTCGTCTCTCAACCGCTCGGCGTACGCTTCTGCGTCGTCGCGGAGGGCGTCGATCTCTGCGGTCACGACGAATGCGGGTGGCAGATCGTGCAGGGAACTGGCCTTCATCGGCGCGGCGTACGCTTCGACCGAGCCTGTGTGCTCTGGCCCGAGGTACTGGCTCCAGAACCACTTCGCATCCTCGGTGGTCAAGGCTGGGCCGTCGCCAAACTCCGACCAAGACGACGCTGTGGCGAAATCGTCGTCAACGACGGGGTAGACGAGGATCTGAGAGACGGGGCGGGCAAGTCTTAAATCGCGGAGCTGCAGGCATAGGGCCGCTGCGAGGTTCCCACCTGCGGAGTCCCCTCCGACCGCGATCGCCTCGGGGTCGATGCCAAGGTCCGTAGCAGATTGCTGAATCCACGTAAATGCGTCGAGGCAGTCGTCGAGTGCCGCTGGATACGGGTTCTCCGGCGCGAGACGGTACTCCAGCGAGAGCACCGCCCAATGCGACTTCGCAGCGATAGCCCGGCAGACCTCGTCAGGTCCCTCCAGCGTGCCGAGGACAAACCCGCCACCGTGCAGGTAGAGCAGCACGGGCCGTGCATCCAGCACATCGCGGGCGGGCGGGTGATACAAGCGTGCGCGGACCTGACCGGCTCGCGTCGGAACCACGAAGTTCTCCACACGATCCAGCCACGTGATCGGCGACTGCGCTGGTGGCGTAGCCAACAGCTGACGGGCTGCCTCCACCCCGAGCTCGCGCACCGGTGTCGTCAGCGTCTGCGCGATGCCTTCCGCCGCACGCCGTGCATCGGGATCCAATCGGTCCCAGTGCGCTGGCCGTGTTTGGCTCATTGAACTCTTCGCCATCCCCCGCTCACAGAATCCCGGCCGGACCCCATCGTGGGACCGTCGATCATTCTCACCCCTCGATTCCGGTTGCGTCATGGCTCTCGCCGACGGGTTTGCTTTCAGGCGAACCACGTTGACGAAGGTAGATGGAAAGCACAACTATCGACCCGACGGCGGCACTCATCGCTTTTCGCGTGATCCGTCGGACGGAAAATGTGGGCCTCGGCGGATGCGCACTGGCCCGCGAGCGGTGCGCAGATCGATCGGTTCCGTGCGCTGAGTCGCGACGACGACGCCGACATCGGCGAGGGTGGCCAACGCACTCCGCACGTCGTCCAGAACCGATCGCCACGACGCCCCGCCGATCGTCCGGGCCACGTCGCTGGGGCAGATGGATGAGTCGGGGTCACGATGCCGCAGCAGTGTCCGGGTCGTGGACGTCGCGCGATTGCGAAACGATGCAATGGTCGGCGGCTCCCACCAAGGCCGGCCCCGCTCGCCGAGGGCAACTTTTGCGTCATTCACACGCGGCCGCGCAGCGGACGGGTCTTGGCGCACCGCACGGCGCGCCGCCATCAGTTCGGCGACCAGTTGTACACGCAGTGCCTCGGGAATTGTCGGGTCGCTCGCCCGCCAACGTCGACCACCGACGACCAGGAAACGGCCGTCGGTTGTGCGCTTGGGTGACCCTTTCGATTCACTCGCCACACTCTCTCCTCGCGACTGTGTACCCGTATTCACCGTGCTCATGGTGACGGGCATATGGGAGGAGATGAGGTGCCGCCAAACGATACTTCAGCGCGTCTCCGGTCAGAATTCGACCCACGCGCCCTAGCCCGCACCACTACCACGCGCGGGGCGTGATCACTTGCCCCCGTGTATGCGGTCCAACGGCGCATCGGCGCTCAAGGATGTTCGACCTCACCTCGCCACGCACCGGACTCCTGGCCTGAGCGTTCGATGAACTCCTTGAAATTGGCCAAGTCGCCTTTAACGCGGTGATCGAGCACGCCAGCCTTGTCGGCCACGTTCTCGACAAAACCCTCCGGATCGATATCCATCTGGACGGTGACCCTCGTCGTCGAGTCATCCAAGCGATGAAACGTGACTACGCCGGCATGTTCCGGACCGTCATCAGCCTTCCAAGCGACACGTTCATCGGGATGCTGTTCAGTGATGGTTGCGTCGAACTCGCGAGTCACAGGCCCAACCTTGGTGACCCAATGCAGGTGGGTGTCATCGATCTGTCGAATGGCCTCGACGCCTTCCATGAACTCGGGGAATGACTCGAATTGGGTCCACTGGTTGTACGCGGTGCTCACATCCACATTCACGTCGACGGATTCGGTGATGGTGCTCATCATGGTTCCCTTCGGTCGCGGGCCACCCATGGTCTAGATCAGGTCGTACGCCCGGAAGGCCCAGAGTGATCAATTAGGCCGTGCGACCTAAAGCACATGGGTACCCTGGAGCAACCTGAACAAACGTTCCGAGTCCGCGGAAACGACAGATGCTTGCGACTTGACTGTAGAAGAGGTTTGGTCGGCCGGACTGGCTAGGGCTTAGGGCGCCCGACTGCCGGACTCCTTGCTGGCCGTCGGCGGGAAACGCCGACTCCGGAGAGGAATGCCCGCGCCCGAATTGGGCACTCTAGGAACCGTGACCAAGCGACTTGCCCAGTGGCCGTCGGTGACCGACACGTTCCTCGTGGTCGACGGGCGCCAGGTCCGGATCCTGAAGGCGCCGGGTCGGCACCGGTCCCGACGAAAGCCGCAGTTGCTGGTGCACGGGCTCGGGGGCTCGTCGGTCACCTGGATCGAGGTGATGACCGGCTTGTCCGAGCATGGACCGGTGGTGGCGGTCGACCTGCCAGGCTTCGGCCGTACGCCGATCGAGGACAGCGACCCGCTCACGATGCGGGGGTACGTCGACTTCGTACTCTCGGTCGCCGACACGCTGGGCTGGGACACCTTCACGCTCCACGGCAACTCGATGGGCGGCCTGATCGGAACGCTGATCGCCGCCCGGCACCCGCACCGCATCGAGCGGCTGGTCCTCGTATCGCCGGCACTGCCTCCGCGCTCGCCCCTCGGTTTCCTTCGGCCCAGCCGCGCGACGATCGACGGGATGGTGCCGCTCGCCCTCTCGTCGCTCGGTGCGGCCGCGTTGGCGGCTGTCGGGCTCGCCGGTCCCGGGCTCGATGCCCGCCGCACCCGGGCGATGCTCAGGCTGATCTACCCCGACCCGGACGGCGTCGACCGGGCGGTGCTTGCACTGATGGCGGCCGACTTTGCCGAGGGCCTCGACGCCGTCGAGCGTCGACGCGCCCTGCTGGCCGCCACCCGCTCAATCTCTGCGCTGTGGGCGGACCCGCGCCGGGTGTGGCGCGCCGTTCGCCGGGTGCACGCCCCGACCTTGCTGCTCGGCGGCACCCAGGATGCGCTGGTGCCAGCGAAGGTGCTGCGTTCGGTGCTCGCCGTCCGCACCGACTGGGAAGGCCACGTCCTGGACGACCGGCGGCACGCGCTGATGCTCGAGGACGCGGAGAGCTATCTGCGGATCTTCGACGGCTGGCACGCCGGCGCGCCGGCGGCCCAGCTCCTCGAGGACTCGGCCCGACCCGCTGGGTAACGCTCAGCCATGAGCGAGTGAGGCCGTCGTGAAGATTTGGAACAATGTGGGACCGAATCGCGGATTTCATGGGTGGTTGCTCGGAACAACCGCCGCTAACGTCGCCACCGCAGTGGTTCTCATCACCACCTTGGCAGCAATCCTCGGCGGGAAGGTCGGTCACCGCTACCACGATCGGGTCGACACGGCTGCTCGTCGGGTGAGGGACGGCGCTCCGAGGGCCTACAAGGCGGCGGACTGGGTACATGGTCAATACACCCAAAACCGACTTAAGGAGAGCCGATCTGATGAGCAGCGTAGAAAAGTCCATTGAAGTCGACGTGCCCCGCCGCACCGCCTATGACCAGTGGACGCAGTTCGAAGAATTCCCCAAGTTCATGGGTGGGGTCGAACAGGTGCAGCAGCTCGATGACAAACGGCTTCATTGGAAGGCCGAGATCGCCGGCGTCGATCGCGAATGGGACGCCGAGATCGTTGAGCAGGAGCCGGACGAGCGCGTGTCGTGGCGCTCAACGGGCGGTGCCAAGAATGACGGGACCGTTTCGTTCGCCTCCGTCAGCACGGACAAGACCCAAGTGACGCTGTGCCTTGACTTCGAGCCGGAAGGCTTCGCGGAGAAGGCAGCTGACGTCTTGCACGTGATCGACCTGCAAGTGAGCAAGGACTTGGACAGCTTCAAGGAGTTCATCGAGAACCGCGAGGTGGAGACCGGTGGCTGGCGCGGCGAGGTCAAGCCCGGCGGCGAAGTCGACGCCCAGCCGAACACAGACACTTCCCGATGAAGAAGATCGCCGTTTCAGCGTTAATCGCTGCCTCCGGCGCGATGTATCTAGTGCGCCGCGTTATCGCAAGCAAGCAGGCAGAGCAGGCAGATACGCAGGCGACATCGAAGCAAAAACCCACGCAGGAAAGTTTCGACAATTCGGGAGGAGGAATCATGGGCGACATTGAAAACAAGGCCGAAGAGTTGAAGGGCGCAGCCAAGGAACACATTGGCGACGCGACCGACAACGAAGACATGCAAGCCGAAGGCACTGCCGAGAAGGCCAAAGCGAACGCCAAGCAAGCTGGCGAGAACGTGAAGGATGCAGTCAAGGACACCTTCGACCGCTGAGTCGCATTACGTGAGAGGCCGCCCCGCGCTATTTCAGCGAGGGGCGGCCTCTCCCACGGCTGCGAGGTTGAGTCCCTCCTGGCAATCGGGTCACCGGCAACGTTCGCTGGATCGTGATTCTCACCTATGACCTCGTCACGTGCGCAGGATCAACCCAGCGCACCGCAGCGATACGTCTCATCAGCCGAAGGGATAAGACGGTCACCAGTAGTGCGATCGGCCTCCGACCCCGCGACCCATCGAGCCGGCGATCCACAGAACCAAGCCAATCACGAGCAAAATTCCACCGACGGTGTACAAGATGCTGATGCCCAAGAAATACCCAAGCAGCAACAGAATTAGGCCAAGGACGATCATGGAACTCACCTCATTCTGACACTTCTGGAAAGCGTCACTTCTTCCTACCACTCCAGTAGGCGCTGCTGCGGGATTTGGGGTCGCTGCCAACTCAACAAAGCCCCTGAACTGCCACCAAACAAAAGTCCTGAACACCGAAGGGAGTGACCGCCGCGCTGTTCACTCGGTTCTAGCGTGGACCGGGACATCCTCAGACCCGCCTGTCAACTGCGCCCCGCGCCCCGCGCCCTTCTCTGGAGCCTGCGTAAGCGCGAACCCGTATTCCTGCAAATAGGCGCGAATGCCTCAGTCGCGGATGTTCATTTATAACCGGGTCGAAGGCGGCCGTTTCATCTGACGCCGCTTCCACGGCCAGTCGCCCAATAGATCTCCATGAACGCCCCGCGAACTCCATCAGCGCGAATGTCAGCGGAGCGTCGGCGACCGCGCGCTCAATCGAGCGATTCCCACTCGCCGCCGCCCGATGCGACTGCTCTGGGTCCAAGCGGAGGAGCACATGCTCGCCACTAGCTGTGTAGCGCAGGAAGGTGGAATATGGATGGGAACTCCAACTAGCAGAGGGCACGAGAATGTAAGGGAATTGCCGTGCCACAGTCGCGAACAGCAGATCGACCGGCCCGGCGTCATGCCTAATTCGCAAGGCAAGGCCGTGTATATCAGGCCAGTTTCCCGGTGTTCCGATGGCTTTGGATGCCCGAACGAACACCGGCCACTCTCCGTGGAGAACATGCGCGGACGGAGAGTCCAATTCCTCGACCGTGAGCGTGCCGGCAAAGGAGCTTCCGATCGGATGAAAGACACGTCCCGAACGGGCACGCGCAACCGACCTGGTGGCGGTCTGCACGAGATCTAGGAACGGGTTCACTGCCAACTCGTACCCGTATGACGAGGACCGTAAGCACTCCAAACGGGCGGGCCCTCTCTCCGCCCTGCTCGCGTTCGGGGGACGGCCGAAGTCAGCCGGCATCGCCCGGCATCTGGCGCAGGGGGCTTTCTACAAGATGGACGCTCTGGGCAGGCTACCGGCAGATCGATATCCGACTGCACCGAAGGAGAGACGAGGTGCGAAGTGAGCTCAGAGTGCCGTCTTGCCGCCTTGACGACGTCTTTGGTAAATCAGTGGTAGATCGGGCGGGAGTCTCCTCACCGAAGTCTCCAAGCGCTGCATTCGCTCGGCCTTCGCCATTTGGAGCTCCCGGTCGATGAAGCTGAATCCGAATGTCGTCTGCAGACGTTTGATCTAGGCTGGCGCGGTGGACGCGAGGATCGCTTTTAACGTCACCGAGAGCGGGCGACGCGCAGGACGAACCGTCGTGTTTGCTCACGGTTTTGGATGCGATCAACACATGTGGCGCCATGTCGCGCCAGCATTCGAGCAGGATTTTCATGTGGTCTTGTTCGACTACGTCGGGATGGGTGGAGCCAAGGCTTTCTACGACCCGGATCGCTATGCCACCTTGGACGGCTACGCCGAGGACGTCCTTCGGATTTGTGAGGAACTCGATTTAGTCGACGTCGTGTTCGTCGGGCACTCGGTCTCTTCGACCATTGGGGCTTTGGCACAGATTGCATCGCCGAAGAGGTTCGGCGCGCTGGTGATGGTGGGGCCGTCTCCGCGCTACATCAACGATGGAGACTACGTCGGAGGATTCGAGCAGGAAGATATTGAGGGACTTCTTGAATCCTTGGCAAGCAACTACTTGGGTTGGTCTCATCAGATGGCGCCGGCGATCATGGGCAATCCGGATCGCCCAGAGCTCGGCGAAGAACTGGAGTCCACCTTCTGCACAGTCGACCCCGACATTGCAGAACGATTCGCCCGAGCGACATTCCTTGCCGACAACCGGGAGGACTTCGCACGAATTACAGTTCCCACGCTCGTGCTGCAGAGCCAAGAAGACATCATCGCCGCGCCAGTCGTCGGACAGTACGTTGCTGACCAGATTCCGACCAGCATCCTGGTGATCCTGAACTCCACGGGCCACTGTCCACACCTAAGCGCCCCGCTAGAGGTCACGGCAGCCATTCGCGAATTCGTAGGCTGACGGGAGGAGTAGTCCTATCGACGGCGAGGAGAACGCCCGAGCAATCGATCATCGTCTGCTCATCGGTGACCCGGAGACTCTCTATGAGCATGCACCCTGCGGATACCTTTCGGTCCATCCTGACGGGGGGATCCTCAAGGCCAACCAGACATTTCTAGCGTGGACCGGACACGCGAGCGATTCACTCGTGGGATCAACATTTGTTGAACTGCTGGCGCCCGGCGCCCGGATCTTCTATGAGACGCACTATCAGCCGCTCCTTCACCTGCACGGAGTCGTCGACGAACTCGCTTTGGACATGCTTCGAGCTGACGGCAGCACCCTGCCAACGCTAGTGAATGCCATCTTGGACCGCGATCAACAAGGGAATCCGCTGATCGTTCGTGTCGCAGTCTTCGACGCGACAGAACGCCGCCGTTACGAACAAGAGGTCCTCGCCGCCCGTCGGCGCGCCGAAGAGTCCGAACTACAAGCTACCCGCGTCGCACGAACACTGCAGCAGACGCTGATGCCACCACGCGATCCACAGCTGCCCGGAATAGAGATTGCTACCGCGTTCAGGCCGGCCGGCACCGGCTCGGAGATCGGCGGAGACTTCTACGACGTCTTCGAACTTCGTAACCATGACTGGGTTATAAGCATTGGTGACGTTGCCGGCAAAGGAATCGACGCTGCTGTCGTCGCCAATTTGGCTCGCTACACAATCCGAGCACTCTTCGTGGCCGAGGAGAGCCCCGCAGAGGTGCTCAGGCAACTTAACGAAGTCGTCTACAACAACACTCCAAAGCGCTTCTGCACAGTTGCCATCGTGAGGTTGCACCGTGTCGGTAACGACTGGCAGATCACCCTCAGTCTCGGCGGGCACCCAGCACCGCTGTTGCGCGACGATCGCCAGGAGCCGCATGAGGTCGGCGAGCCGGGATCCCTCGTGGGCGCGTTCAAAGTTGGTACTTACAGCGACATGCGATTCCAACTTCGGCGCGATATGACGGTCGTGCTCTATACAGATGGCGTCACGGAGGCCCGTCGTGGACCCGACTTCTACGGCGACGCTCGGCTCTGGCAACTCCTGATGCACGAGGACCTCGAGCGCCCTGACCGGCTCGTAAGTCGCATCTTAGATGACGTCCTGGAGTTCCAAGATCACCACCCGAAGGACGACATCGCCCTTATCGCATTCAGAATCGGCGGCAGTGGCCGACATGGCCCCGACAGGGTTGGGTCTAAACGGCAGCAAACTTCGAGGACGCCATCTATGCCCGAGGTTGCCCACAGATGACCTGCGATATTTCCGCGCGACCTGACTCGGTTGAAAATGCGTCAAGCGCGAGCGGAACGTGCCTTGGAACGTACAAAGTGCGCCATAGGCTTTGCGACCTCGTCGGTCGCTCGAATCTGCCGTAACTTGCCGCCATCGCGCGCCTCCGCGCGACCCGAAGGTGGCATCGAAAGCCAACCGATCCGGCTCGCCCGCTAGCTTCCGGGCAACTCAACGTCAAAAAGGCCCTGCAGTCCGGTAACTCGCAGAAGTCGGGCCGTGGACGTACCCACGTTGACCAAGGCCACGTCCTTACCCACGATCTCTGCCTCAGTCCGCAGCCGAACCAACGCGCCGAGACCGCTGGAGTCGATGAACGTCATCCCGCCCAGGTCAACCTCAAGGGAGTCGGAGCGGTCCAGACACTCCAAGAGGCGGTCACCAAACTCGTCAGCTGAAGACATATCGATCTCGCCGACGACACGAAACACGCCCACCGTCCCGCGGACCTGCGCGTCAAACTCGACCATTGAAATGCTCCACCCTTCGCCGCCTACGAACTCAGTGCCCACCAATACCGCAACCTATCTGCTCTGTCCGCGCGGCGCCACGATGCTCGACCTCTCCCGAATCAACGTGCCGCAGTTAGGTGACATCTAGAAGAGCGCTCCACTGTCGAGGTACTGCAACTACGCGGGCGTTGTCCCGGGGCGTTGAAAGTCCCCAACCCCTCCAAGACCCCTCCAACCACGCCGCGGCGACCCGATCCGAGATATTCCGAAGCTGACCGTCATCGTGCCGACGAGCTGCGCAAACGTGTCAGCACTGCTCCACGGCGGTCGGCTTAGGTTCCAGTGGGCAGATGCTGCCCGCGTTCTGTTAATCCGCGGGTTGTGGATTCGAGTCCCACGGGGCCCACAGCAGAGCAAGCACCGTGCGTCAGCCCCGGTAGCGGGCGGGGTTCCGTTGACGAGCCGGCGCAGCCGGCGAGGAACTCGGGGCCACCGACATCAGGTGGCTGCGGCCACCAGGCTGGCGACTAGGACCAGCGGCAGGGAGACGAGGGCTCCGAGCGAGGTAGCCATCGTCAGGGTCTTGAGGCTGCCCTTGGTCGAGAGGTCGAGCAGGGTGGTGAACATCCAGAAGAAGTTGCTGTTGACGTGCAGCGCGAACATCGCGCCCGAGGCGATCGCCAGCGCGATGACGACGGGATCGACGTCGAGCGACCCCACCACCGGAGCGATGATGCCCGCTGCCGTGATCGCCCCGACCGAGACCGACCCGATCGCGAAGTGCAGCACCGCGGCAATGCACCACGCCAGCAGGATGCTGATGAGAACGGGTGCGTTCTCGTCGGCCGAGAACAGGTTCTTGAGGGTCTTGTCCATTCCGCTGGCGGCGATGACGGCGCCCAGCGACCCACCGACGCCGGTGACCAGCAGGATCTCCCCGGTCGTGTGGAAACCGGCTCCGAGGACCTTCCCGACGCCCTCCGCACCCAGCGGCGACCGGACCATCGCGAACGCGATCAGCAGCCCCAGGAACAGCGCAATGTTGGCATCGCCGAGGAACGCGAACACGTCGTTCGAGGCCTCCGCCAGGTCCAGGATCGCTCCGGTGGCGATGAGGACCAGCGGTACCAGGATCGGCAGGAGCCGAACGACGAGCGGCAGGCGCGAGGCACGCTCGTCCCGCGGCACGTCCTCCACCTCGTCGTGGACCACGCCCTCCTCGACGACTACGTCGGGATCGTAGTCCGTCTCGTCGTTCCAGAGGCCACGGCCCAGCAGTAGCCGGAACAAGAACGTCGTGACCAGCGCGGTGGTCAGCCCGATCGGTAGCCCGTACAAGAGGTAGGTGCCCAGCGGCACGTCCATGAGCCCTGCGATCGCGACTGCCGCGAGGCCGGGTACGACGAACACGTAGCCGGAGAAGATGCCGATTGCCATGGCCCCGGCGAGAAAAGGAAGGCCGTGGCGGCGATCGACCGCCGGCGCGGACGCCTTGGCCATTGGCGCAGCAAGGACGACCTGCACGTCGACGTAGATCGACGGGAAGATCGTGGAAAGCGTCCCTGCCATTGCGTACGGCAGGCGCCGACCCACGCGGCGCGCGAGGATCTCGACCAGGTCGCTGAAGGTGCCCATCGCGTGTAAGAGGGCGCCGATCAGCACGCCGAAGCCAATGAGGAGGCCGACCTCGGCCATGATCTCGCCGAACCCGCCGGTGATCTGCTCCACGGTGCCCTCGGCACCCAGGCCGGTGGCCAGTCCCAGATAGACGCAGGCGATCAGCAACGAGATCACGGGGTCGACCTTGAACCTGATGATGAGGACGATCGCGGCCAAGATGGCGATGGCAGCGTGCAGGATCTCCATGGCGGAATCCGATCTATGAGGCCGGTCAGCACCCCCACGTTAGGGGAGGCTGCAGGCCAGGGGGTGGGCCACGGGCGGGATGCGATCCGGTGATGCCAGAGCGCACTGGCACATCTCTGTCGCGCACGGTCGCAGACGCGCAGGCGGCCCTGGCCGGCACTCCAGCGAGTTCTTACACATTCTTCGTCGCATACAGGAAGATCGAGGATGTGGAGACGCGTCGTGACCCGATCACCGTCCGCTGGCGGCTGCTTCTGGCGCTCGTCGTCTTCATGACAGTTGCGCTGGCAATCGGCTGCGCGATTGCCACGCAGTCTCTGTCGAAGGCGGAGGCCAAGGTCGAAGCCGCCGTCATGGCCTCCAGCCGCGCTCAATCCGAGGAAGACAAGGCGCTTGAGTGTGCGGACTTCGCCGATGACAAGACGCGCGACGAGTTCATCAGCCACGGCGGGCCAGCCAAGGGATGCGACATGGGCTACGCGAGTCTGGACCGCTCCCGGGAACTGGTCTCAACGGCACACGTCAAAGCTGACCAGGCTGACGTGAACGCCGAGATCGTGCAGAGAAACGTCACCGCAGCAGGCGGAGTCGTCGATCGGTGGATCTTCGGGATCGGACTCGCAGCCACGATGGGCGCGGCCACCTTGTTCATCGCGCCGCGGCGTTCGAACGATTCCCGCCCGGGTAGTCCAAGCCCCGGAGCGGCTACAGGTATGGCGCGAGACCATCCGCCGACAGCGGTCGCTCGCCCTCCCATGCCTTGATCAGCTGGTTCGCGCCGGAAACGAGATAGTCGTAGGCCGCCAAGTATGCGTTGTCCAAGAAGTCGCCCGAAGCATCCGTCGGAATGGACTCGATTGTCTCGATCTCCTCGACGCCGCCTCGGGCAAACGTATGCATGTGGACAGTTCCGTGGTTCGTATCGATGCGGGCGACCACCTGACGTCGTCCGTCGATGGTGACCGACAGCTGAAGGCTGAAGCTGGCAACCCGTCCTCTGTACTGGTGCTGGCGGTCGCGGAGGTAGCGACCCCGGCTCAGCGGAACCTCGCGGTCGATCGGCGCCAGGCTCTCAGGATCCGGTGGCGGTAGATCGCTGAGCTTCTGCGCTACCACCGCCACCCCCGAGTCGCACTGAATAGTGCTCCGTCTCCCATGCCTGCCACCCCCCGATCACATATGGAGCTGACGCCAACGATCTCCTGCGGCAGGCACCCACTATGAGTTGATGGCCGCCCGAGCGTCACGCCTACTTTCAGAATGTGATGGACCTCACAATGGGCCAGTGGTCCGAGGGATCAAGAAGGCGAGCACACCCCCTCGGGGTTATTGGAGAGAGGTGTGCTCGCTAACAACCGAGAGTCCGTGGCATGGCCATGAATCACGCCCGCATTGCCGTGATTCAGGTCACAGCGACGCGCGCCATCTGCACGGACGGGGGTGGCATTGTGAGGCGGTTCGCGGGTGACCACGACACAGCGTCAGCCTGCGTGTCTGGGCATCAGAAGGTCGCCGTGTCGTTGCCTGCGTTCGGATCGGTCTTCCCGGCGACCGATATCTGCGCCGATCCGGTGACGGCATCGACCTGCCCGTCGGGATCCTCGATCAAGAGATCCCACTCCAAGGGCGGAGGATCGTTGTCGTCGGGAAACTCGTAGCTGCACGTCAACGTTGTACCCGGGTCGTACACGTAGACGGTGACGTCCTCGCCATCTGGCGCGCGGCACCTCCAACCGGAGCCCGACACCTGTTCCACCGCAAAGCGCCACACGGGGTCGTCGCTGGGATTGCTATCGGTGCTGTCGATGGTGATCGCCAGCACGAGGACGAGACCCGCACGCGGGCCCGCCGAGTTCATCTGGACATTGAACGTGACCGATTGGCTCTGGCCGCTGACGTTGGACGCGTCGATGCTGCCGATGCTCGCATCGTAGGTGGGCGGGGGCGTACTCGTCGTGGTGGCGGCCGGCGCCGGACGCCGCGGCCGGTCCTCGTTCTTCTCTTCCTCTTCCTCCTCCTCTTCCTCCTCTTCGTCCTCCGACGACTCGGCCTTGACAACCGAGGACGGCCCTGCCGGACGCGTCAAAGGGCCTGCTGGCGGGTCGGCGTCCGAAGGTGCGGGTTGGCCGAGTGCGTCCGCAGCGGCGCCAGGTACCGCCGCTACCGGCCGTCGATCGGACGGGTCCCCCGCCTCGTCCGCGCCGGTGAGTTTCATCGCGACCGCGGTGGCCGCGAACACGACGACGGCCGCGATGCCGACGACAGTTGCGATGGTGGTTGGTGATGTCGCAGCGAGGGCGGCCAATGAGCCCGCCGGCGGCGGTACGGGCGGTGACGCCGACGAAGCCGGCGATGCGTCGGCGGACGGCGTCGATGCTGATCCGTCGGGGTTTGGCACCACGGAGAGCGTCGGCCCTGCTCCGACCAGAACCACCGGCCACAACGAAGCGCCGATGCGACGATTCAGGGACTCCAGATCCTGAAGCACGCTCGCACACGTTGCACACTCGGCAACGTGCGATTGCACCCGGCCCGCGGCGCGGTCGGACAGCTCATTCCGCACGTACCTGCTGAGGTGCTCACGGGTCCAACGACATCCGGACGCGCCGGGATCCGGGACGTGGCGATCGAGGAAGGCTCGGCGCAGCGCACCTCGGGCACGGTGCGTCATGGACGAGACGGCGGTATGACTCTTGCCCATGAGAGTGGCCAGTTCCGCGTTGCTGCGGCCCTCCACTTCGACACGCCACAGCAGCTCACGCCACCCGGCCGGCAAGGTGGCGAGCGCTGCGATGGCATGTTCCGCAGCGATGCCATCGGCAAGATGGGCGTCGTCGACGGCAGCATCGAACAGCCACGGTTGGTCCGAAGCCGGCGACGACCGCGAACGCTCGCGCAGGTGGGCGAGGTGGGCGTTCCGTATGCATGCACTCAGGTAGGCACGAAAGTTGAGGATGGGTGCGTTCGATGCCGCGCGGCGAAACACCGCCGCAAACGCGTCGGCGATCAGGTCATCAGCGACGACAAGGTCACCGCCAGCCACGGCAGTCGCCACGTGCCTCGCGTGCTTCTCATGTCGTCGAAACAGCTCATCCAGCGCATCCCGATCTCCCGATGCGAGCCGATGCAACAGACCGGCGTCGGCATCGGCCGCCGCGGCCTCGTCGTCGGGAAGCGAAGACACGCGCGCAATCCTCGCCGATGGACCCCTGCGTTTGTGCCAAGTCCCGGAATCTCTACCGTAATTCTGGTGACCGCTGAGGAAGATCCCCGTCGACGTCGGGCCGAACGCGGCTCTCGGCGTAATACCCTCAGCCATGCTCACAGAGCCACACCGCGCGCGGCTGATCGCGGCTGGCGCAGACCCGGCGGTACTCGCGTCGCTGAACCTACGTGTGCTCACGGCCAGCCCGATCGACGGAGAGTGGGTCGATGCCGGCAATGCCCTCTACGCCGCGGAGGATGTGGAACCGCCGCGGGCTGAACTGCTCGAGCGGCTCGTCGCCGAGGAGCCCACCGACGCCGTGATCGTCGTGGCGTCACAGACGCAGAATCTCGTCACACTCTCCGTGCGCGGCGATGGTGCCGCCGTCTTCATTGGTCCCGCGTGCGAGTTCACTGCCGGAAACGTCCATTGCGGCAGCCGCTCCAGCATCGTGTTCAACGGGGGTGTAGCGGCGACGTGGAATGCCATGGTCGATGCCCGCAACGGCGGATCGATCATCGCCGAGCCGGACCAGCTGTGGGCCGCCAATGTCTACATCGCGACCGACGACATGCACCGCCTCGCGGATCTGGCCACCGGCGCGCGGGTCAACCCGTTCGGCGCGCACATCCAGCTCGGCCGCCACGTGTGGCTCGGGCGCGACGTCACGGTCACGGGGCACGCCCAGATCGGCGACGACGTCGTCGTGGGCATGCAGAGCATGGTCCGCGGCCAGAAGATCCCGGCGAACACCGCCATCGGAGGTGTTCCGGCCCGTGTTCTCCGCGAGGGCGTCACGTGGAGCGTGGACGACCTGCCATAGCAAGCGTCGGGTGCGCCTGACAGGCTCACCGCCGTGGACTGGTCCCGGAGCCTGCGTGCGCTCCTGACGCTCGCCGTCACGGTCGCGCTCAGCTACGTCGCCTGGAGCTACCTCGAACGGCCGGACCACCCGGAAGTGCCGAAACCCAACACGCCGGTCCTGCGCGTTACGGTCCTCAAAGACGGCGACTCGTGGGTGGCCTCCGACGGCCGCGAGTACCGGCTCGGCATGGTCAATGCGCCGGAGGCGATGGAGCCCTGTGGACGCGACGCCACCCAGTTCACTCGCCGGTTCCTCGCCGACGGATTCGCAGCAGACGCATACGCACGGGATCCCCACGGCCGGCAAGTGGCCGAGGTGTTCAACCCGGCCGGCGATTCGTTGAACGTCGCTCTCGCCGAAGCCGGCTACAGCGATGACCGATTCCTGGACAACTTCCGCCACGAGAACCCCGGCCTCGCAGAAAGGCTCGACGACGCCTTCGACCGGGCGGCCACACCCGGCTGCCGAAGCGCTCGCTGAAGCTCGAGCACCGATAGCGTGGTTCCCGTGGATCAGGCGGAGCGCGCGGCGGCGGTCAAGAGCCCTTGGATCATCGGCTTCGGCGTGATCTTCGTGGTGCATCTGCTGCTGCGGGGACTCGAGGTCGATCCGTACCAGACGATCACCAAATGCCTGCTCGCTCCGCTGCTGGCTCTGTGGGCCTGGCAACTAGAGGGTCCCCGCCTGCTGCTCCTCGGTTTGGTCTTCTGCTTTTTCGGCGACCTCTTCATGGACTTCGGCGCCCACTGGTTCATCGCCGGCATGGCTGCATTCGCCCTGGCCCACATCTGCTTCATCTCGCTTTTCGTGAAACGTGGAGCCGTCGACGCTCTACGGGCCAGCCTGGCCGGTCCCCCGGAACGCTGGCGAGCGATCGTCGTCACGCTCTACATCGTGGGTGCCATTGCCTTTGTCGTGTGGGCGTGGCCTGGGTTCCCGGCCGATATCAGCCCAATGGTGCCGGTTTACGCACTTCTGTTGACCGGAACTGCGACGACGTCCATCGTGCTCGATACGCGTGCCGGAGTCGGCGCCGGCCTCTTTGTGGTGTCCGATGCCTTGATTTCCATCGGATGGGACCAGTACGGCATCGCAGCGACGTGGCAACGCGTCGCCATCATGGCGCTCTACGGAGTGGGCATCTTCTTGATCACGGCCGGCGTCCTCAATCGGGAGCGCCGCACGCGGCGCATCGCGGCCGACGGCTTCGACATCACCCAGCGCACGGACTGCTGGCCACGGCTCCCATGACGTCGAGCTAGCCGGCCAGCGGCCACCCGGCCGGATCGTCGATGCTGCGTCCGACGCGCGCGGCGTAGGCATTCCAATCGGCGGCGCGCTCGGCGAACCAACCACGCTGCTGCTTCATCAGGTCGGCCAGCGACAGCGTGCCGACGGTCGGATGACGGGCGGCGAGCTCGACGGCGACGTCACGCGCGGCCCGCGCATCGCAGGTGGCGTCGTGGGCGTTGTCGATGGGGACCCCGTAATAGCCGGCGACGTCGACCAGCTTGCGCGGGCCCAACCCGCCGCGCTCGATGCCCCAGTCGACCACCAGAGGATCGACCACGATGAGCCGCTCCCACTCGGGCTCGGGCAAGCCGTGCCGCTGAGCCTCGGCCCGAAGCATGGTGAGGTCGTAGGCGGCATTGAACACGACGAGCCCGACGCCCCGCTCGACCAGGGACTGCACCCAGTCGACGACGACGCTGAGGCCCTCAGCCGAGGTGGGTTGGCCGACCAGCATGGCCTCGGTGATTCCATGCACCTGCGCTGCGGCCTCCGGGATGGGAACGCCGGGATTCACCAGCCCGGTAATCTCAAAGCCCGGCAGGTCGAGCAAGGCGTAGCTGAGCACGCGGTCGGTGAGCGGGTCGATCCCAGTGGTCTCGAAGTCGAGCGACGCCAACGGCAGCCGGTGCCAGCCGTCGTGGTCGCCGCGTCCCGGGGGCTTGGGCGAACAGGCCACGCACCATGTGCGCCAGCGTCCCGGCGTGCCGGTGAGGGCGCCCGAACCAGCCGCGACGTGCGCGCGACACGCGTCGCAGAAGCCGTCGAACCGATTCGCCCTCACGCCAGATCTCCCATGTCAATCACGCTAGATGGCGGGTCCGACAGGTGGTTTGGACGACATCTCGGTGGGCTCGGCTCGGGCGGATCAGTCCGCCTGGGGCGCCTTCTCGAGCGCTTCGTCGCCGGACGTTTTCCCGTCGGACGTACGATTCTCCAGCTCGCTCACCTTGCTCTTGAGCTCGCGCACCCTCTTGCGCTGCTGGCCGAGACGCATGGTCGTACCAACGACAATCAAGCCCAGCACGCCTCCGGCAATCGCGCCGACCGCGCTGCCGTTGCGGAAGCCGGGGGCATCAGCCGTCATGATGATGCGCCCGTTCTGGGCCGCCGGGCTGGCGCCGATGGCAACCGCAACGGTGAGCCAGTTCGGCAGAGCGAACGCGATTGCGAGCAGCGCGACGATGAGGCGCCACGTCCAGCTGAAGTACCGGCGACGGACCTGCGCGAGCAGCAGCAACGGAACGAAGGTGAACACGGCGCCCACGCCGAGCCCGAAGATCATGCCGCGGGTGTAACTGCCATTGACCTGCAGCCCGACCTGTTCGGCCCACCACTCAGGGAAGAAGGCCTTGGCAGCGCCGTACGCGAGATAACCCACAGCCGCCAGGACGAGCACCAAGACCAACCAGTTGACGACCTTGCCGGCCGAGACACCGCCACTGTTGCGATTCTCCGGGTGCCAGCCTTCATCGATCGACTCCGGACGTGCGTTCAGGTCCGCCTCAGACATGCCAACATCCTGCACCGAATCCCCACCAAACTGGGGGATCTCGGCTGCTCGGCGTTGCTCCCCTCGCTAACCTCGGACCGTGCGCATCGCGACTTGGAACATCAACTCCGTCCGGAGCCGCATCGAGCGCCTCACCGACTGGTTGCAGCGGGCCGAGATCGACGTCCTCGCGCTCCAAGAGACCAAGTGCCGCGACGACCAGTTTCCGGCGCTGGAGTTGAGCGCACTCGGCTACGAGGTGGCACATTTCGGGCTCAGCCAGTGGAATGGCGTGGCGGTCCTCTCCCGGGTCGGGCTCGAGGACATCGCGACATCGTTCGCAGTGGACCAGCCGGAGTTCGGAGAACCCCCAGTGCTCGAGGCCCGCGCGATCGGCGCCACCTGCGGCGGCATCCGGATGTGGAGCCTGTACATCCCGAACGGACGCGAGCTCGGCCACCCGCACTACGACTACAAGCTGGCGTGGCTGGAGAGCCTGCGCACCGCCGGAGCCGGCTGGCTGTCCGACGACGGCAACGCCCAGATCGCCCTGACCGGTGACTGGAACGTCGCCCCGGAGGACGACGACGTCTGGGACATGGAGTTCTTCGCGAACACGACCCACGTCTCCGAACCAGAGCGCGCAGCATTCCGTGCCGTCGTCGACGCGGGGTACGCCGACGTCGTGCGGCCGCACACGCCGGGTCCGGGTGTCTACACCTATTGGGACTACAAGCAGTTGAGCTTTCCGAAGAAGCGCGGGATGCGGATCGACTTCGTCCTCGCCTCACCCGCGCTGGAAGCCCGCGTCACCGGCGCCTTCATCGACCGTGAGGAGCGCAAAGGCAAAGGGCCCAGCGACCATGCGCCCGTGGTCGTAGACCTGGCGGACTGAACTTCCTGCCCGAGGAGGGTTCGCACGCCGTCGGCCCGGCCCTACGCTCAGGGGATGAGTAACACCTCTCGCGAATTCGATGTCGTCGTCTTCGGAGCCACCGGCTTCGTCGGCGAACTGATCGCCCGCTACCTCGCAGAACACGCGCCAGCAGGCTCGCGTATCGCCTTGGCCGGGCGCAGTGAAGCCAAGCTCGAACAGGTTCGGGCGAAGCTGCCCGGCGCGGCCAAGGACTGGCCGCTCATCGTCGCCGATTCCGACTCCCCCGCGTCGCTGGATGCCATGGCTGCGCGCGCCCGCGTCGTCGCGACCACCGTCGGCCCGTACCTCAAGTACGGCGAGGCGTTGATCTCCGCCGTTGCCAACGCCGGCACCGACTACGTCGATCTGACCGGCGAGGTTCCCTTCGTTCGCTGGTCGATCGACAAGTACGACGAGCTTGCGGTCAGCACCGGCGCCCGCATCGTGCACGCCTGTGGCTACGACTCGATCCCTTCTGACCTCGGCGTTTTCGCCCTGCACCGCGCGGCCGAGGCAGACAACGCCGGAACGCTCGGCGCGACGACGATGGTCGTTGACAGTTTCCGCGGCGGCGTGTCCGGCGGCACCGTTGACTCGATGCGCGTCGTCACTGAACTCGCCCGCGACAAGGAACAGCGCCGCCTGCTCCTCAACCCGCTGGCCCTGTCCTCGGGCCCCGGCGACGTCCCCCGGGCAGGCCGCGACGCCGCGCCGTCGGACAGCCAGATGGGCAAGGCGGCCGACGTCGACCCATCCCTGCGCGGCGCGATCGCACCCTTCTTCATGGCGAGCTACAACACCCGTATCGTCCGGCGCTCGCACTACGTCCAGGGCAACGCGTACGGGCCGAAGTTCACATACGCCGAAGCGATCCGCGTTGGCAAGAACGCCTTCACCGGACGGATCATCGCTGGCGGAGTAGCCGTCGGCGTGGGTGCCCTGTTCGGCGGCATGGCCATGAAACCGACCCGCGCCGTGCTCGACCGGATCCTTCCCAAGCCCGGCGAAGGCCCGTCGGAGCAGTCACGCGAACGCGGGTTCTTCAAGCACAAGACGTTCACCACGACGTCGACCGGCGCCCGCTACGTCGCCAAGGTCGAAGCCAAGGGAGACCCCGGCTACAAGGCGACGGCCATGATGTTCGCCGAGGCCGCGCTGGCGCTCGCGCTCGACCGGGACAGGCTGCCCGACCGGAACGGCATCCTGACTCCGGCCAGCGCGATGGGCGACGCACTGTCGGACCGCCTTCGCGCAGCCGGCATGACGATCACGACCGAGCGGATCAACTGAGGGGTTCGAGAACCTCAACCAGCGGGGTTGGCCGCGAGGTACTCAAGCGCCTCGCGGTAGCCGTCGATGCCGTGGCCGGCGATCACGGTGACGGCGTGCGGTGAGACGACCGACGTGTGCCGGAATTCCTCGGGGCGCTGGCTCGGGTCGGAGATGTGGACCTCGACCAGCGGTGCCGTCAATTGGGAACATGCATCAAAGAGCGCAAAGGAGTAGTGCGACCACGCTCCCGCGTTGAGGACAACCGGCGAGCCATCGTCGGCGGCGGCGTTGAGCCAGTCCAGCAGCTCGCCCTCGTGGTTGGTCTGTCGCACGTCGACGTCAAGCTCGAGGTCGCTTCCCCAGGCTTGGCAGAGGCCGACGAGTTCGTCATAGGTGGTGGACCCGTAGATCTCGGGCTGGCGGCGACCGAGCCGACGCAGGTTCGGGCCGTTGAGGACCAGGACGGTCATGGTCACGCCACCTCGATGATCAGCGCGCCAGCCGATGCCGACGCATCCACATCGTACGGTCCTGGCGCAGTGAGCCTGACCTCATCGCCAGCGCGCAAGGCAGTGCCGTTGACGGTGACACCATCGTCTGTGGCGTGGACGAGCACCGGCCCGCTGACCGCCGTCGGCGCCGTCACCATCGCGACGTTCACCGGGCCGTGGTCGGAGCGCAGCATGACCTGGAGGAACCGTAACGGCTCGGCGTCGGACGCATTCCGCTCGGCATGCCGGACGCCGTCGCTGGCATCGAGCCAGCTGAGCGCGCCGGGCTCGATGACGCCCTCGGCGCCGGTGGTGTCCTCGTGCGCCAGCTCGCCCTCGACGACCCAGGTCACGATCTCCACGTCGGAATGGAAATGGAGGTCGTACCCGCCGCCCGGCGGGACGCACTCCTCGTTGAGCGCGATGACCGGGCCAAAGCCGACATTGTCCGGGTCGTAGTGGCGGCCGTAGCTGAACGAATGGAATGTCGTGATGCCGTCGTGATCGGTGCGGAAACGCTCGTCTGCGCGACGGATCTCGATCTCGGCGCTCACGCGTACCCCAGCGCGTGCAGGCGCTCGTCGTCGAGGCCGAAGTGGTGCGCGATCTCATGGGCGACGGTGATGCCCACCTCCCGGATGACGTCCTCTTCACCCTCGCACATCTCCAACGTGGTCGACCGGATGATGACGATGCGGTCCGGCAGGACGCCGCCGTAGGTTGTGTCGCGTTCAGTGAGCGCGACGCCGTCGTAGTAGCCGAGCAGGTCCGGGTCGTCGGCCGGCGGCTCGTCCTCAATGAAGAGGGCAACGTTGTCGAGCAGGGCCCTGAGCTCGTCCGGTATGGCGGCGAAGGCAGCCTCCACGAGTTCGGCGAAGCGCTCTGGGCTGACGTCCACGGCTCCATCCTGCCCCGTGATCTCGCCCCGCCACGTCTCGGACGGCCTACGATCCGACTCATGGAGGCGTCATCGTGGGATCTCGACGCGTGGGTCAGCGGCTACGTAGCCGACGCCAGCACCGAAGAGAACGTCGAGAAGTTCGTCCAACACGTCGACGGCATCATCCTCGGGCAGATCCCCGAACTCGCGGCCGATCCGCTGCTGACCGCCGAACTGCACGCCAGCACCAAGTCCCAGTGGCGCGTGTTCCTCACGATCCTGGATCAGGAGACCCTGGACATTCTGCTCCCGCCCCAAGCGACCGACCTGGCCGTCTCCATCGCCCGACGCGGTCTTGACCTCGGTATTCTTCTCAAGGTCTATCGCCACGCAGCCAACGCCACCTGGGAATTCATCGTCGGCGTCGCCGACGCCCTTCCCGAAGGCGGTCCCGACCGCGCCGAGGTTCTGAAGCTCCTCTGGGGTCGCGCCGGCCGCTGGATCAACGAGGCCATCGAACAGTTGATCCGCACCTACGCCAGCGAGCGCGAAACCGTCTTCCAAGGCACCTTCGCCCGCCGCAACGAGACGATTCAAGCCATCCTCCGCGACGAGGCCATTCCGGTCGACACCGCCACGCGTGACCTCGGCCACCAGATGCGCGCGCAGCAAACCTGCATGGTGCTGTGGACCGACGATGCGACAAGCGAGACGTCGCCCGCCGACCTCGAATCCCTGGCCCAGGCGATCGCGCGTGCCCTCGAAGCGGGACGTCCGCTGACCCTGGTGGCCGGCCGCCACGAGCTGTGGGCGTGGCTGGCCACCCGCAAGGTTCCTGACGTCGCGAGCATCTCAGCTGTTGTCGAGCAGAACACGGCGCGCGCGGCAATCGGCGGAACGTTTCCCGGAGTCGACGGCTTCCGCACCAGCCATCGCGAAGCCATGGATGCGCAGAAGTTCACGCTCCGGAGCGACAGCGCCAGCGCCGTCACTACCTACGGCGACATCGAACTGGCCTGCCTCATCTCCGAGAGCCCGAACGCCGCACGCCATCTCGTCGAGCGCGAGCTGGGAAAGCTGGCTGCACCCGACCCCGCGCTGGACGTGGTGCGAGAAACGTTGAGTCACTACTTGCGCAACGGGTCAAACATCGTCCTGACGGCAGCGGAACTCTACGTCCACCGCAACACCGTGCGCTATCGCCTCGACCAAGCCGAGGAACTGGTCGGGCATCCGTTGACCGAGCGGCGGACCGAGATGGACGTCGCGCTGCGGTTGGTCACCGCGGGACTGGGGCGCTAAGCTATCGTCAGCCGTCCAACCCAACCAATCCTTCACCCCAAGACAGGAGAATCCCGTGCGAAAGGTCTCAACAGAATCCGAACTTCCGCCAGGAACCGTCACTGGCTCAGCGGGGTACGCCGTTGGGAACAATGGCGACTACTTCGCCCTCACCCGGCGCTGTCGCCATCTGCGGGCTGACTTGGCGGACGGAACTATCGACGCAGATGGGTGCCTGGTGTGCCCTTGGCACGGCGCCACCTATGACGTGGATTCCGGTCGCATGACGCGCGGCCCACAGGGCATATTCGCGAAGGTTCCTGGCCTGAGCATGTCCTTCAAGCTGCTCACGCGCGTTGTCCCTCTTGGACGCGGCCGCGTCGTCGTCTCAAACGGCAACGTCTGTCTCGACGAGTAGCTGTATCGGAGGTTGAAGAAGGCCCCGCCCTGCGGGGCGAAGCCTTCCTTCGGAGTACCCCCAACGGGATTCGAACCCGTGCTACCGCCGTGAAAGGGCGGCGTCCTAGGCCGCTAGACGATGGGGGCCAGAACGCGAGCCAGCATAGTCGGTGGCGTCAGCGGGCCCCGGTCGCAGGGTGGGCGCTACCGGCGCAAGTGCCGGTCGACGACTTCTGCGTGGGCCGCGCACAACGCCAGGGTCAGACTGGCGCCCAAGGGGACGGCGACGACCGCCACCGAGATCCCGAGAGCCGCCAACGCGACCGCGGTGAGCATCAGCAGCAAGCCCGGCACAGCGAATACCTCGGATGTCATACCTCCACGCTCACGCCGCGACATGGCCGCCGGGTGAACAACGGAGGAGTACTGACTGAATACTGGCCGTGTGACCGCCGAACAGGTGCCATCGGGCGCCGGACGCTTCGCCCCGTCACCGTCGGGCGACCTGCACCTCGGCAACCTCCGCACAGCGCTCCTGGCGTGGCTGTGGGCGCGGTCAACCGGCCGCCGATTTGTCCTCCGGGTCGACGACCTGGACCGGGTTCGCGTCGGCGCCGAGGAGCGGCAGCTTGCCGACCTCGCGGCACTCGGGCTCGACTGGGACGGTCCGATCCTGCGCCAGAGCACCCGACTCGACGTCTACCGCGACGCGGTAGCCACGCTGACCGGCACCGGCTGCACCTATCCCTGCTTCTGCACGCGGCGGGAGATCCAGGAGGCACCATCCGCACCCCACTCGCCGCCCGGTACGTATCCGGGCACCTGCCGAGATCTGAGCACCGAGGAGGTCCGGGCGCGCACCGAGGAACGGCCGGCGGCGCTTCGGCTCCGCGCAGATGTCGACGAATGGTCGATCCAGGACGAGCGGCACGGCACCGTGAGCGCACCCGTCGATGACCTCGTCCTGGTTCGCAATGACGGCGTCCCGGCGTACAACCTCACGGTCGTCGTCGACGACGCAGCCCAAGGCGTGGACCAGGTGGTGCGCGGCGACGATCTCCTGACGTCGGCTCCTCGGCAGGCCTATCTCGCGGGACTGCTGGGGCTCGCCCCACCCAGCTACAGCCACGTCCCGTTGGCGCTCAACGAGTCCGGTGCCCGGCTGGCCAAGCGCGACGGCGCCGTGACGTGGACCGAGGTTGCGGCGCTCGGCGTCGATCCGTTCCGGCTCATCGCCGACTCACTGGGCTTGCCGGGATCGATGCCAGCAGAGCTGCTGACGTCGTTCGATCCCGGCCGGGTGCCCAGCGAGCCGTGGGTGTTCGAGCCGCCTAGTTGACGTACTCGGCCACCCACTCCTTGGCCAAGGCAGCCGGGGCCTCCTTGTTCTCGCCCTGATTCGCCTCGTTCAGCTCCAGCAGCTCATCGGTGGTGAGGGCGGCGGAGACCGCGTCGAGCACCTGCGTGACCTCGTCGCTCGCCTTGTCCTTCCGGATCAGCGGAACGACGTTCTGAGCGGCGATCAGGTTCTTCGGATCCTCGAGCGTGACCAGCTTGTTCGCAGAGATCGACGGCGTCGTCGAGTAGATGTCCGCAACGTCGACCTTGCCGCTGGTCAGCGCCTTGACCGTCGCCGGGCCACCGCCGTCGCTGATCGGCGTGAAGTCGATCCCCGTGATGCCGTAGACCTTCTCCAGACCGGGGATGCCGTAGGCGCGCTGCTTGAACTCAGGGTTCGCCGCCAGCCGAAGCCCGTCCACCTTCGCCAGATCGGCGATCGTCTTCACGCCATGCTCCTTGGCGAAGGCGGCGGTCACGTTGAGCGAGTCCTTGTCCTCCGCCGGCGCCGGCTTGAGCACCGTCAGCCCGGCCGGAACAGCCTTGCCGAGGGCGGCTGTCACCGCGTCGGGTGCCGTGGCGGTCGCCTTGGGATCCAGATACGTCAGCAGGTTGCCGGTGTACTCAGGAACCAGGTCGATCTCGCCGTTCTTCAACGCCGGGATGTACACCTCGCGGGCGCCGATGTTCAGCCGCTTCTTGACCGTGAAGCCCTTCGCCTCCAACGCGTGGGCGTATATCTCGGCGATGATCTCGTTCTCCGGGAAGGCCGCGGAACCGATCGTGATCGCCTTCGAATCACCCCCGTCAGCGGGTGCCTGCTTCGTTGGGTCGCCGCCGCACGCGGCCACGCAGAGGGCCACGGCGAGCAGGAGGGTGATGTGACGCAGTCTCATGATTTCTCCTTCAGGGTGCTGAGACGTTGGGCGCCGACGAAGGCTCCGTCGGCGACGAGTGCGAGGGCGATGACCAGGACAGACCCACTGACCATCTGCGGGTAGTCGCGAGACGCCTGGCCGTCGATCAGGTAGCGGCCCAGACCACCTAGGCCAACGTATGCGGCGACGGTCGCCGTGGCGATGACCTGGAGCGTGGCTGAGCGGAAGCCGCCGACCAGCAAGGGCAGCGCGAGCGGGATCTCGACCTTGGACAGCACCTGCCATTCGGTGAACCCCTGTGCCCGGGCCGCATCGATCGTGGGGCGATCGACGGACTCCAGCCCGGCGTACGTGCCAGCGAGCAGCGGTGGGATGGCAAGAACCACGAGGGCGAGCGTGGGGCCGGTCAGACCGATGCCGACCAAGAGAACGAACCAGGTCAGCAATCCGAGCGTCGGCAGCGCACGCAGAGCGCCGGATGCTGCGACGGCCACGCCACGCCATCGCCCGGTATGGCCGATCCACAAACCGAGCGGCACGGCGATTAGCGCAGACAGCCCAACGGTGAGGGCCGAGTAGCCGACGTGCTCGACGAGCCGGTGTGGGATGCCCTCTGGCCCGATCCAGTGAGCGCTGTCCGCGAGCCACGCCGCCGTATCGCCAGCGACGCTGGCCGAGAGACTCATGCGCGCGCCTCAGAAGCCCACGGCATGAGGATGCGTCCCAATGCCACCAGGATCAGGTCAAAGACCAGCGCAAGCATGACGGTGCCGATGACCCCGGCGACGATCTCCGTCCCGAAATCGCGGCGGTAGCCGTCGGTGAATAGCGAGCCCAGGCTGCTCACACCGATCAGGGCGCCAACACTCACCAAACTCACGGTGCTGACGCTGACGACCCGGAGGCCCGCCAGAAGCACGGGCCCCGCCAGCGGCAGCTCGACGCGTAGTCCGCGACCGGAGTCGGAGTACCCGGATGCCGTCGCCGCGTCGAGTACCGCCGGTGACACGGAACCGAAGGCGTCGGCCGCTGTCCGCACGAGGAGGGCGACGGCGTAGATCGAGAGGGCGACGATGACATTCACCGGGCTGAGGAAGCCCGTTCCGATGATGCCCGGAAGGATCACGAAGAGGGCGAGGGACGGGATCGTGTAGAGGATGCTGCCGAGTCCAAGGATCAGACTGCCGATCCTCGTGTGCCGGTTCACCCACCACCCGATGGGCGTTGCCACGGCAAGACCGACAACGATCGGGACGGCGCTGAGCCACGCATGCGTGAGCGTCAGCGCAGCCAGATCGGCGCGGTTGGCCCAGATCCAGTCCATCAGCTCAAGACGCCCACGGCTCGTCCGGCGGCATCCGTGACGACCGAACGGCCGCTCTCCTGCGCCACGTGCAACGTGCGGTTGGCCCGATCGAGACCGACGAAGCTGCGGACGAAGTCGTCCGCCGGGCTCGCGAGGATCTGCGCTGGGGGTCCCACCTGCGCGACCTCGCCACCCTTCTTGAGGATGACAACCTGATCGCCGAGCTGGAACGCCTCATCGATGTCGTGCGTGACAAACACAATCGTCTTGCCGAGCTCGCGTTGCACGCGGAGCAGCTCGCGCTGCAACTCGGCGCGAACGATCGGGTCGACGGCACCAAACGGCTCGTCCATCAGCAGGATGTTGGGGTCGGCTGCGAGCCCGCGGGCCACGCCGACTCGCTGCTGCTGGCCTCCGGACAGTTGCCGGGGGTAGCGCGATGCCAGCGCAACGTCGAGTCCGACCGTCTGGAGAACTGCACGCGCACGCTCGTGGGCGGCCGCCTTGTCGACACCGTTCAGCCGCAGCACGGTGGCGACGTTCTCCAGGACCGTGCGGTGCGGCAGCAGACCCGCGTGCTGCATGACGTAGCCGATGCTCCGCCGCAGCTCGATCGGGTTGCGGGTGGCGACGTCGACGTCGTCGATGAGCACCTGGCCCGCCGAGGGGTCGAGCATGCGGTTGACCATGCGCAGCAGGGTCGTCTTGCCACAGCCGGACGAGCCAACGAACACGGTCGTCGTGTGCGACGGGATCACCAGACTGAAATCGCCGACGGCTGTGGTGCCGTCGGCGAACGTCTTGGAAACTCCTCGATACTCGATCACAAGGCGCCCCCTTCGGACTCGGATGGGACGAAGCGTCCCACATCCGTCGGACCGATCACGAGGTCCAGCCCAGCCTCACGCCACGCCCCGATGCCGCCGATGACGTCAGTGGCGTCCAGCCCCAGCCGCCGGACCGACGCCGCTGCCAGCGACGACGCGTACCCCTCCTGGCACACGATGATCCAGCGCCGGTCGGCCGTGGCCTGCTCGACCCGAGCCGACGATCCTGGATCCAGGCGCCACTCGAGGTGGTTGCGCTCGATGATCAAGGCGCCGGGGATTTCTTCGGTGCGCAACCACCCTGGCCTGATGTCGACGATCACCGCGCCGGCGGTAACCGCTTGCTTGGCCTCGTCGGCCGTGACCCGTTGGTAGGTGGAGCGGGCCTCGGCCACCAGCTCGTCGACGCCGACGGGCGTGCTGACTGCAGAGGTCATGACGCGGCCCGCAGGTCAGGGATCGCGACCTCGGGATCGTCCGTCCAGATCTTCGCGAGCGTGGTGATCTGTCCATCGACGACGTCGTAGAAGTTCATGTGCGTCAGCGGCGGCGAGTACGCGTGGACGCTCACCGCTGTCTTGGACCGAACGTTGCGGACGTCGTGGACATACGACTCACCGAAGGCAACCGCGTCACCGGCCGACACTCCCTGCTCGGTCAGCTGGCCCGTGATCGGATCCCACGATGCTTCGCTCAGCTCGCCGATGACGACGGTGTACGCCCCGACGGAACCGCCATGATCGTGCAGCCACACGTCGACCCGCTCGTCGCACAGGAGCCGAACGTGCCACCGCTCGTCCGGGGCGGCGTGGACGTCATGACGGCCGTTGCGGACCTCCTCGGCGACCACGGCAGTCCACTCGAGGAGCTCGTTGATGGGCAAAGGTTCCACGCGTCCATGGAACGTTTCAGCCGGCGGCAGCTGGCCAGCGTTTCATCAGGTGGGACGGCGTCAACTGATCGGCAACTCAGCTGCTAGAAGGGCGGCTCAAGCCAGTCCCGGACGACGCCCATCCGCTTTGGTCAGCAGTTTGGGGGTGCGGTAGAGTCGCGGACGCATCTTGGCCCCGTGGCGCAGTTGGTTAGCGCGCCGCCCTGTCACGGCGGAGGTCGCGGGTTCGAGTCCCGTCGGGGTCGCCAAGGTATGCCCATCCCTCGTCCGCTTCACCGCGGGCGAGGGCCCGGCCAGGTAGCTCAGTTGGTACGAGCGTCCGCCTGAAAAGCGGAAGGTCGTCGGTTCGATCCCGACCCTGGCCACCATTGAAACAGCAGCGGATTATTCGGCAGTCAGGCCCCTATCGCAGGGAGCGATGCCACCAGAATGTCACCAGAATTGAGTTCAAAGGCCGTCGAGGGCCTCTGCCACACGATCTAGTTCTTTGTCGAACAGGTCGGCATAGATTTGGCTCGTCACGACGACATTCGCGTGTCCCATGGTCTTCTGCAGCAGCCGAAGATCAGCGCCCGCGCTTCTCGCCAGCATCTAAGTGCGGCTGTGCGAACCGGCACCTTGCGGGATAAAGCCGTTCTTGGCACCTTGGTCACTAGCTGGCGCGAAACGGTATCGCCATTTTGGCGCGACTTTGACACTGACCGCACGGATACGCCCTCATCTGGCGCGGCGCCGTTCCATGGCATTGGCCATGCGGGCCGCAGTTCGCATGACTTGCGGCATCCGGCGGGCCGCTTGGACAGTGAGTTTGTCCGTGCGCGTCTGCAGGGAGGCGTCCATGGGCACGCTGCCGGCCTGCTGGCCGGCATGCTCGACGACAAGAAGTTCCCACCGCCAACCGAACCGTCGATCGATGCGATCGCGCCCACCTGACCGATGGCTAACGTGACCCCGCGAGCAGCGCCGGAATCGAGCTAACGTCGGCAATTTCGCTCGCCTAGGTCTGTGTCGTAGTCAGGCCGGCATCACGGCTCGGTCTTCGGGTAGCTGTCGGCCCACTGTGGCGAGGAGGCATCCGGTGAGGATCAAAGCGAAGGCCGCGACGATTGTCGCCGTCAGCGGCTCACCGAGCAGCACGACACCTGCTGTAACCGCGACGGCCGGGTTGATGTAAGTGAACACCAAGGCGCGCGCGGGGCCGATCTCGCGGATAAGGGCGAAGAAGACGATGAAAGCCAGCGCGGTGCAGATTAAGCCGAGCGCGGCAAGCGACAACAATGCCTCGGCGCTCGGCCAACGAGCAGGGAGCGTAGCGACCGCCGGAACCAGATAGGCAGCGGTACCGATGCTCAGGCACGCGGCAATGACCGGCATGGTGGGCACGTGACGTAGTCGGTAGGCAACGATGAGCGGCGCGATCGCGTAACAAACTGCGGTGGCCAGCATCTCGCCAATCGCGACCGGGCTCCCTGCACGCAACTCCGGTGCCACGAGGACGGCGACACCGGCGAACCCGATGGCCAAGCCGAACACACGCGCGACGCCGAACTTCTCTGGGGCACCGGCGAGACGGTCAGCCAGCGCAGCCATGATCGGGGTCGAGGCAATCAAAAGTCCCGCCATCCCGCTCGTGATGTGCCGCTCCGCGTCGGAGATAAGCCACCAAGGCAGCAGCATTTCCAGGATCGCGAAGGCCACGATCACGCGCCAGTGTCCGCGCAGGGCACGCATCTGGGAAATTGCCATTGGAAGCAAGACGACTGCGCCGATCCCGAACCGCGCGAACACCACGACCGGAACGGAAACCTCGCTCACAGCGACCTTGATCAACACGTAAGGGATGCCCCAAATAAGGCTCATTGCCGCGAACAGCATCCACGCGCGAGTCGTCACCCCGGAACGATATGACGATGTGTGCGACCAAGCACGATCCGGCGGCGCAGATCGCGACTGATCGCTCACCGTGACCGACCGACGGAGACTGCATAACTGCACTAACTTCGGCAGCTGCGCACGTATCGGCAGGCGTTTGGCCCGTCACCGAGGCGATGTATTTCGCGCCGCTACTTAATGCTCGGACCGGCGGACCTTTTGGCTTGCGCTTCACGTTGCGAAGCAATGTGCAATCGAACCCGCGGCGGCGCCGCTTGTCGGCCTGGCCGTGGTCTACTGAGACCAATCATGTCCACGGAAGGACGATCAGCATGGGTATTGGCGTCGGAATAGTTCTGGTCCTGGCCGGACTGATCTTGTTGTTCGGAGTAGTCCAACTGGACATTCCATTTATCGACGACTACACGTTGGGTCTTCTGCTGACGATCGTCGGCATGGTCGGCATCGCGTTGGTCATGTTCATGGCTTCAAAGGGACGCAAGTCCACGACCGAAGTCATCGAGACAAAGCGCGAGGCGTTGTAACGCGGCGTAGCCTCAGACCATCGACCGCTCCGCTGCCCTCCACGGTGACGGGGCGGTCGTCTTTCTGCTGCCGGCGAAGGTGCGTACGTGCTTGAACACGGGGCAAAGCCAGAGCATGCGCAAGTTGCCTAATCACTCTTCAGAATCTCGACGTCAATCCGTGCTTATGCGCGAAATTGGGACGGAGCCTGCATCAGAAACCTAGTTCCGTCTGAGGATTGGAAGCACGATCAGGCCGATCGCTGCGGCCCCTGCGACTAGTGCCCAGATTAGGTGGATTCGATGCTGATCGAGGAACCTAGGCTCAGCGGATGCGGGTTCAACTTGGGCTACTGCGCGGCCGGTTGTTGTCGTGAAGTTGATCTCGGATGTGACCGGGTGCCCGTCGGTTGAGACCACGCGAAACGCAAGGGTCCATCGTCCACGTTTGGCAGGCAGGTCGATGGCACCCCTGACTGTCGAACCGATCAGACGAACCTTCACCGGCTTCGCCACTGAACCATCAGGCTCGATGAAAGAAATGTTCGCGCGCTCGACGTCCTCGCCGAACCGCAGGTGAAACTCAGTCGGCGGACGGTTCAGAACTTCCTGATCCGTCGGGCTGCTGGAAATCAACCCTGCGTGGGCGCTGGCCGGGCCGGCGACAAGCGCAACGAGGATTGCGATGGCGACGGTCTTCCCCAGCGAGGGCATGAAACCGATTCTCACGTACTTGAGGTGGCCGTCGCATATCGGCTGTCCTCGCTACAGTTGCGCTGTGACTGGTGCGCCCGCCCGAGCAATAAGGGCTCTGCTTGCGGGTCTCGTTGTTGCCGGAACCGCCACTGCCGCGCATCACTTGGCAGGCGGGTGTTTAGATCCGGCCGTCCTGGGCGCCATTCTCGTCGGGTTCGTCGCGATCGCCTGGCCTTTGACAGCGCGGCGAATCGATACGTCCCAGTTCGTTGGGCTGCTGGTACTTGGGCAGGTCATCGTTCACGTCAACAGTTGCTGCGAACTGCCAGCCGGTCGGATGCTGGCCGCCCATGCCGTCGCCACAACGGTCAGTGCCGTTGTCCTTCGTCACGGTGAATCGGCGCTTTGGGCGCTGGTCGATGCCCTTTGCTTACGCCTGCCCACACTCTGGATCGTTGCGACAAGGGCTGCAGCAGGTGCACTGATCTCACGCAGTGACGGTCTCCGAGCCAGTTTGAGGCTCGATAACGCTGCACCACGCGGTCCGCCCTGCATTGCAATCTGACATCTGACCGATCCCGCCCGTCGCGAGCGCCTCTTATAGGTGAGCGCGGGCTCGCTGCCCTGTGCACCCATGGGTGCCCCGGCGCCAAACCCTCGATTGCGATCACGCACATTCTCTGGAGACATCAATGAACGACGCCCCCGAACCAAACGGAGGGAGCGCCGACAAGGCACGCGAGAAGCGTGCTGCCTCGGGTGCCTTTCTTCGCTCTGTTTGGCGTACTCACTTCTATGCAGCGATATTCGCCGGCCCTGTGTTGGCGCTTCTGGCCATCACCGGGCTTGGCATCCTCTACTCCGACACCATCAACGGTGTCACTCTGCACGACCTCACGAGGGTCGAGCCGACGGGTAAATCGAGACCTCTAAACGACCTGCATGCAGCCGCCGATGCCAAAGCGCCGAAGGGTTCGCATCTGGTCCTGGTCAACACAGCCAAGGAACCGGATCGTGCCGTCGACTTCCAGTACACCGTCGACGACACCACCTACACGTCTGTCTACGTCAACCCCTACAGCGCCAAAGTGACCGGAGTTCACACGGTCGGCGATGACGTCGTCGGCTGGGCCAACCGGCTTCACGGATACATCGCTAACGAGTCCATCACCGTGCCGCTTCCCGCACTCGCGCACCTGGTGGATCCGGCCTCCGGCCCACTCATCCAGGAGTACAAGGTTGGGGCGATCATCGTCGAACTTGGAGCCGGTTGGGCGCTGGTTCTAGTGCTTTCGGGTCTCTACCTGTGGTGGCCGCGCAAGGCCGAAAAGGGCAAGCCTCTGCTGCGGCCTCGTCTGCACAAAGGAGGACGGCTGAAGTGGCGCGACATCCATGCCGCATCCGGTGTCCTCGGTGCAGCCACCCTGCTCATCTTTATCACCAGCGGCCTGCCTTGGAGCGACTACTGGGGCCCGACATGGAGCGCCGCAGCCAACAAGGCAACACCGCCCGCAGAAGGCGTAGCCCTCTGGGGCGGAAGCGCAACCTCGACCCTCACCAAGGAAGGTGACCTCGACCGTTTCGGGCACCGCATCTCGTGGGCAACCCGAGAGTTCGCTGTACCCGGATCCAAACAAGCCGACCATCAGCATCTGGGCGGAATCGAGGGACGAACTGGTGAGCCCGGCGAGGCTGGTCGAGTATCGGCCGGCGGACCAGCACTCATGTCGTTGAACGATGTCGCACTGGCAGCGAGCGAGGAAGGACTCAAGCCGGGCTACTCAATCGCGATGCCAACCAACATCACCGACCAGGCGGGCAAGACAACGTACGGAAGTTTCGCCCTACAGAACTTCTGGCCGATGAAGATCCAAGACGAAAAGTCCGTCTACCTCGACCAGTTCACCGGCAAGACGCTGGCGAGCGCAACCAACGCTCAGTACGGGGCGCTGGCGGCCGCAACTGAACTCGGTGTCCTCACGCACATGGGCACCCAGTTTGGGCTAGTCAACAAGATCGTCATGACAGCCGGCGCTCTACTCATCCTCGTAAGCATCGTGACGTCGCTGGCCATGTGGTGGAAACGTCGCCCTGAACGCCAACTCGGTCTCCCTAAGAGGCCTGCAAAGCCGCAACTGCCGTGGGCCTTGTTCGGTATCGGCGCAGCGCTCGCCGTGATCTATCCTCTGTGGGGAGCCTCGCTAGTGATCGTCTTACTTGTCGACTGGCTCGTGATCCATCGTGTCCCGGCGCTGAGGAAGGCCTTCAACATGGCCGACAAAGGGCCCGTCTCCACGGAGTGAAGATCTAGTGCAAGCGTGCCGAGGGCGCTGCCCTCAGCACGCTTGTGACGGTGATCGACCCCCGAGATGCGACCTGACACGAGCACATGCGCAAGATGCTTAGTCACTCTTCAAGAATCATTGCCTTTCGAACCGGATTGCGCACTAACTGCGGCACGTTAGCTCGTTTCGGGGAGGACGCGATCAGGGCTGCACTTCGTAGGCAGGCATCGGTTTGCGGAGTCCTTTGAGTTCCAGTTCACCCTTCGGGGTACACGGGATGTCGTCGCGGACCAGTAGCCACGTTGTGTGGCCAATGAGCACCTTGCCCGGTTCGCAGTGGGACTGGATACGGGCAGCGACGTTGACCTGCTTGCCCAGCGCGGTGTACTTCGTCCGTTCTGCTGAACCGAAGTTGCCGACCGTGGCGACGCCAGTGTTGATGCCCATCCGCACCTGCAGGGTTTCGGGAATTCCAGCTGAGGCCCACCGTTCGTTGAGCCCCACCATCGCCGCCTGCATCTCGATAGCCATGCGAACGGCGCGCAAGGCTTGGTCGTGGTCGTCGGTGAACTCTGGTGCGCCGAAGACGACCAAGATTGCGTCACCGATCAAGTCATCGACGGTGCCGCCATGTTTGCGGGCGATAGCGGACATCTCGGTGAAGTAGTCGTGCAAGACAGTGGCGAGGTCCTCTGGTTCCAGTTCATCGGACAGGTCAGTGAAGCCCACCAAGTCCGAGAAGAAGATCGTCAGTTTGCGACGCTCGTGCCGCTCGATTGCCTCAGGTTTATCGGACAGAACGGCGTCAGCGACCTGCTCGGGCACGTATCGGCGAAGGAGCGTGTGGGCGACTGCAAGCCGCCGACTTTGGAGATTTGCCGCAGCCACCGCCACGAACACCATCGCCCACACGAGGACGGCAAGAGGTAACAGAGTCAAGGCCACCACAACGAACCAACTGACGGTTTTCAAGCCGTCGATGTCCCGGACCACCATCGCCGGAGCGAACGGAATAACGTCCATCAGAGTGAGGACACCACCCACGACAAGCAAGACCATGCTGTACGCAATGAGATATACCGCCGTTCTAATGTCGAACCAGATGGCGGTGAACGGCGGGACAAGAAGCACAAGCGCGATGAAAGCGCTGGTGTATATGCCGAATGCAAGGACAGCGACCAGCACGCCGGTGATGAACGGGAACAAAGTGGCAGAGGCGGTCCATCGACCGGGGTGCCCGCGCCGATAGACGAACCATGAAATGGCGGCCATCGCAGCGATTTGAATGGAGACGCCCAGAACGATGCTGACGACCATCGGCAGATCGACCGCTGGTGACTTGAAGAGCAGAGCTGTCAGGAGGATCCACAGGTTGCCTACGGACGCCGCACCAGCCGCCAGCATCGTTTTTCGGCTTATTGGCCAGTCTTTGAAGTCGATGAACCGCTCGACGAGCGTCATGCGGAACCTCGATTCACCGGCGGGTCCGCTCATACTCCCAAAGGTTCACCTACGGCGTAAGCGTTTAGCAGTCGCTGCCTTTCGGAAATGAAATAGTCGCTGCGCACCCCGTCTGGAACCAGCGATCCTCGCAGCGCTCGCGTACCTTTGCCAGAGCGACTTCGTTTTCCGTCGAGTCAGTGTGCGTATTAACTTCGGCAAGTTCGGCCGCCCCTTGATGTGACGTAAGAGCGGCAGATGAGACCGCTTGCAGGGGCGGCCCGCCGTCGAGTGGCGTCGCAGGACGCCAAATACTCACATGCTCCAGCCGAAGCTCATGCGCCCCAAGTTGTGACCGCGTTCGGCGACAGCTTTCGTTGCGATGGAGACTTGGGCTGTGCGCATCTGGAGTCTTCACCCTCGCTATCTCGACCGCCAGGGGCTGGCGGCCAATTGGCGGGAAGGCCTCCTCGCACAAGCTGTCCTTGCCGAACGGACCCGCGGCTACCGGGCTCACCCGCAACTGGAGCGATTTCGATCAACCGAAGACCCGATGGGTTCCATTTCCTGGTACCTCCACGCCATCGCCGACGAAGCGGATGCCCGAGGCTACCGATACGACCGAGGAAGGATCGATCTAGCGGCGGTCGCCGTGCCTCCTATAGCAGTTACCTCGGGACAACTGGGGTACGAATGGGCGTGGTTGCGCCAGAAGCTCGCGGCCCGAAGCCCCGACCAACTCACTCCCTGGGCAGATCTCCTTCAGCCGGAGGCCCATCGGTCGTTTGTCGTAGTTGGCGGTCCAGTCGCTAGCTGGGAACGCATTATCGTCGTCGATGTGCGGGCAGCGTCAGTTAGGCAATGACGGGAGGTGTCGAAACGCTGGAAAATCCCGGACATCGACACCACGGACTCGTGCTATCGGCGGCATGTTCATGCGGTTTCTTACCGCCGGGGCGGGGCGCCCGGCGGGGGCACGACCGGAGGATGTCCCGCACTCACTCAGTCGTAGTGCCGCGGCAATCTCCGCGACGCCTCCCGCCAGGCAAATAGGATCGCGCGCGTGGGTCTCATATCGAAGGTTCTCGGCTTTGTGCTGGGTAAGGCGATGCGGGCTGGGACGTTGTTGCTGTTGTTCTTCCTCAGTTACCTCCTGATTTCAACCCTGATCCCAGCCCTCCGCGATGCCAACGAAGACCGGGTTCGGCTGGAGAAGGTGGTCGAGGAACGAGAGGTTCTGAACGAAGACTTGGAAGACCTCAGGAGCACCTACGACAAGCGCCGGGCCGAGGCTCAGAGCAAGGCCATCGAGTCCTTCGCTTCCGAGTGGACCGCCGAGGTCGGCGACCTCAAGAAGAACGTCTCCAAGCAGAAGTCCAAGGTCGAGGATCTGCGTCACGATGAGGACGAAGCCTGCGGCTTCGTTGCTCGATCAGCTGAGGCGATACTGCCTGGCCCAAACCCGTGCGACGCCGCTCGAAGGGCGGCCGCGAGTGCGGAGAACACGCTGCGCACTCTTGAACGCGGCCTCGGCAGGGCAGAGCGCGCCGTTGCGGTCCTTGAGGACCCGGGGCTGACTAATGAGCAGAAGCTCAAGCAACTGGGCGAAGAAGCCAGTTGGCCCGGATCCGCGCGGCTTGAGAGCCAGATTGAGGGCAAGAAATCCGAACTGAGCTCGAAGAAGGCCGAAGAAAGAAGCCTGACCGAAGCCCAAGAATCCGGAGTGGGATGGGTCGTCCAAAAATGGGCCGGGTCCTGGAAGTGGTTACTCGGAATCGTTCTGCTCGGCCTCCTCCTGCCGCTCATCTGGCGCACCGTCAGTTACTTCCTGCTGATGCCACTGGTTAGTCGGGCGCAGAAGCCGCTCCAGCTGGCGACCGAGCCAGAGCCAGCTGCCAGTCTTCACACCGGCCCCGCCGAGCGGACCCTGCCTATCCGACTGTCGGCCGGTGAGGTCTTGTCGGCGCGATCGGAGTACGTGCGTCCGGTGCAGGGAAACGTTCGGAGCCGAATTCTCTACAACTGGACGGCTCCGTTCGTCAGCTTCGCGGCGGGGCTCTACGGGCTGAGTCGCATCACCGGCGACGGGGATCGCACCGAAGCGACCCTGGCCACGCCCGATGACCCCAATTCGTACTTGATGCGCATCGACTTCAGGGACCACCCGGGCGTGGTGATGCATCCCAGGCATGTTGTCGGCGTCCTGGGCGCGCCGGAGTTGGAGACGCGCTGGCGGTGGGGCATCCAATCCTTTGCGACGTGGCAGGTGCGCTACATCATGTTCGTCGGCACTGGCAGCCTCATCGTGCAGGGCAGCGGAGATGTGGTGGCGACGAGCCCAGGGGACCGGTCAACGAAGATCGAGCAGGACCTGATGATGGGTTTCGACGCGCGCTTGACGGCAGGTGTCAGGCGAACCGAAGTGTTCTGGCCGTATCTGTGGGGCAAGACCCCGCTTGTTGACGACGAGTTCACCGGCCGATACTCGTTCTTCTGGCAGAAGTCCCGCAGCGGCGAACCCAGCAACCCGATCGAGAAGGCATTCAGCGCCGTTTTCTCAGGGCTCGGCAAGCTACTCGGCTTCTAAGGCGTCGCAGTCTTGCGGCGGCCCGGAACGACCCCGAACAGCATAACCGCGGCGCGTTAGACCAACGCGGGCCGCGGGTATGTGGCACTACGTTGGGCGGATGACTCGCCAGACGCTCGGCAAGGTTCTCATTTCGTGTGCCATCGTGCTCTCGGCCATTGTGAGCACGGGCATCGACCTGTCACATGGCGATACGGCACACATTCACAATCCCGCATGGCATCCGCACGCAATCTTCCACGACATCGTGATGTTCTTGCTGCTGGACTTCATGGGCATCGTCTGCCTCTGGTTGCTGTGGCGCAAGTCCAGCGAACCCGATGTCGGAGTCCGGGTCGCAGCACTGTTGATGCTGGGATTCTGGTCTCCGTTCTATTACGTCACGACGCTCGTCCCTGCGGCCAGCCTGGCGGCCACGCCTGAGAACGTGAGCAACGGAGCAATCCTCGTGTCCTGGGCGCCATTCCCGCTCTACATCAACGTGCTCGTTGGCACGTTCCTCTTGTCGGTGACCGCGCTTGGCTACCTCCTATATCGCAGCGGTCAGAAAAAGTCGCCCGCTGGTCTGCAGTGACTGCGGCAGGTTAGCCCGATTTCGTGGCCGCGCAACAAACTTGTCATGCGACGGGCGGGCGAATTGGCGGATCAAGTGCTGGCGATGATCAGTAGTACGGCCCCAGCGATGACCAAGCCGACGATGGTCGAGACTGCCACGATGGCTCCGACCTTGCCGTCGGTGGACAGGCTGCCGAAAGGCCCGGCGTACCAGCCTGACTGCTTGAGGATCTCGTTGATGGGCTTTTGAATCTCGCTCGGGCTGTAGGTGTAGTCGACCTGGCGGCCCACTGAGCCGTCGAGCCCGATGCCCCATTCGATGTTCTTCTCCAAGCTCCACTGGCGGCCGCTGGAGTATTGGATTTCGCCGGTCAGGGTGGCTGATCCAGCGGAGAGGGCGATGCTGCGTGAATAGTCGCGCGTGGTCGCCTTGTGGCCTTTCTTAGCGGTGACCTCAACGCCACGGATCTCGTTAACATGGTGCGCCCACGCCCAAGTGAGATACGTCTTATCCGCTAGGTCTGCCTGGACAGTGATCTGGTCGCCCTTCCGCTTCACCGCGTACGGCGTATGCGCGAAGTGCTGCTCGATCGCCTCATGCAGCTGGTCGAAGGTCCACTCTGCGCCTGTCCCTGACGAATCCATGCGCTGACCTAACCACGCACCTCGGCGCTTGGCCGCACCGGCACCGGCACCGAGACGCCAGCGGACGCGATGCTGCCCTGCAGCAGCGTCAACGATTGAATACGACGTAACCGCGGCAAGTTCGCACGCTTTTCGTGGCTTAGTCCGAATCGGGGAGTCGCAGCAGCACAATTGCGACAGGCAAGACTGCCAGTTCGATAGCGACATAGACCTGCAAGAGCATGGCGGGTTCTCCGTCCACGAAAAGGCTGAGGATTCTCCCGGAAACCAGCCCACCGCAAAGGATCGCCAGAGTCAGGAGCGCGCCGGATCGATACTTCTTGTTGATGGCCCCAACGAGCCAGAAGGCGCCGAATGCGAGGTAGAGGCCCATCACCGCCCGGAGTATGTGGGCGATGTTCATGTCGACGGCGCGGATGCCTAGAAAGTTCTGAGCGAACCAGCCCGGGTTCACGCCGTAGCCCAGTGCAATCGTGTCGACCGTGAGGAAAGCGACGAATTCGAAACGCTGACCTCAGCTTGGAATTCGTTGCGGGTGTTGTATTCATGGACGTCTCCTTGTGGGTGAGGCGCACTCTACGAAGTGCGCATCAGCTTCGGCACTTTTCACCGCGTGCGATGTGACACATGCGCGGCCCCATCATGCGGGTGCGCGTCGATCCCCTACTGACGTGGGCCGTCAACTGCGTAGCAGCCGAACTGGGTAGTGGATGCCCTTGAGAGCCAACTCGCCTTTGTCCGTCCCGTCGAAGTCGTGTCGGATCATTGTCCACGTCAGTCACTGACCAAGACCCTGCCGGCCTCGCATTGGGTCTGGATGCCGAGCGGCGAGGTTCACCTGGATGCCGATGGCCGAATAAGTCTTGCGCGTCGCGGAACCAAAGTCTCCTACTGATGCGTATCCAGTGTGGATTCCCATCCGCACTTCAAGTGGGCGACGACCACCACGCTCCAGCCACATTTCGTTAGAGAAACAACCGACCGCTGCATCTCGAGGGCCATGGTGACGGCCGACCGCGCGCCGGTTCGATCGTCTGTTGTCATTGGGGCGCCGAAGGATCATTATCCCGTCGCCGAGAAACTTGTCGATCGTGCCGCCGTGTCGCTCGGCGATTTCGGTCATCGCCTCGAAGTAGGTATTGAGTGCCTCGGCGAGCGATTCGGGGTCCATCTCGTCGGAGGATTCTGTGAACGCGACTACATCTGAGAAGAACATGGTGAGGCGTCGACGTACCGGCGCATGGTCCGGTGCGTCGGTCGCCTGCGAGGATTTGCTCGCTGACCTGACGTGGGGCATATCGGGCCACCAATTCGTTGGCCCGTTCCAAGGTCGCGTTGGTTCGCTTGAGTCGGATGTCCTGTTGGCGACGCGCGGCGACGACGAGGATGCTGATCGCGAAGCCGAAAGCGAGGTCGCGAACAAGACGATGGCGATCGCGGCCGCGAACGGCGCGCTGTGTTGCTCGCTGACCGGGACCCCCTTCAATAGCGGGGCGTAGGCAATGACGCCGGTTCGCTCCAGCAGGTCTCGGCCACCGACGAGGGCTATGCCCGCGGCGAATGCGAACCAGCCGACGCTCTCGCCGAACACCAGCGCGACGAGGACGACTGCCATGGGATATATCGCCCACGTTGATGTACCCAACTTCCGAGGGCCTGTACGTACACGGTGATCCAGGTGCCGTAGCCGACGACCAACGCGCGGTAGACCTGCGTGACGCCAACGCCGGAACTCGCCCTTCTGAACACTCGATGCCGCTAGGTATCCGCTCGCTGATGGTGGATTGGGGCCTTGTACTGCGCCATCCGACCTCGTGGCGTTGTCTTCGACGGCTTGCACTGACAGGTCAGCATGAGCTCGTCTCCGGCCCATGGCGCTGCCATGTACCCAAATGCACGCGAGGATGTTCCGGAGGAACTACGACGGGTGTTCATCACCGCCGCCGGCTGGCTCGGATTCGAAGGGCTGGACCCCGTGACGGGAAAGATTTCTAATACCTACGCGGACCGCGAACCGATGTATCCCAAGGGCGGGGAACCGGTGACCACCGATGCTGACGTGAATGCATTCATGGCGACTCTCGGCCCGTTCGACGGCGTGATGATGGTGATCGGGCCAGACGCACACCTGCCGAACTAATCGCGGCAGGTTAGCTCGTTTCAGGAAGAGAGGCCTCAAGCCCGCACGTCGCATGCGGGTATCGACTTGCGGAGCACCCTAAGGACTAGTGGGTGCGTCGTGCGGGTAAGGCTCACGCAGGTTAGTGCTCGCCTGCTCGGACGGGGTTTTTGCCGCGGCTGAGTTCGTAGCCGTCGCTGCGTAGGCCGAAGTCGGTGTGGCAGTTGGCGGGGTTGGTTTTGGCGAAGTTGAACTTCCCGGCTGCGGATCCCCTGACTTCGGTCTTGTCCTTCAGGCCGTCGAAGTCGGTGTCCGGCCGGCTCGGGTGCGACTTCAACAGGCGAAGGGTGTAGGTGCCACCGTTCGGTGTGCGGACGATCTGGAACACCTTCACGCCGACGACCTCTTGGCCGTCCTTGAGCCCGTCACGGTCAGTGTCGGGCCGCAGGAGGCTCGTTTGGACTCTCCCAATGCTCGCGCTGGTCTTGTTGCACCTGATGACCTTCTTGGCCATGGTGAACCCGAAGTACTCGCGACCATCCTTCAACCCGTCGTTGTCGGTGTCAGGGTCCTGCGGGTTCGACCCCAACGCCTGTTCCTTGCCATCCGGCAGCCCGTCCTTGTCCGTGTCGACGTTCGGATCGCTTGGCACGGTGACGGTGATGCTGGCGGTGTCGCAGTTGGTCGGATCGACCTTCTGGCAGACCTGGTAGGTCAGGGTGTAGGAGCCGGGGGCCGTGTTCTGCGGCACCGTCAATGTGCCATCGGCGGCCAGACTTGCACCGCTCAGACCTCCGTTGGTGGTCAGGGTCAGCGTGACATCGTCAGGGTTGACTGGTGCCCCGTTGATCGTGTCGTTGGCTAGGACGTTTCCGCCAGTTTTGCCAAACTGGTCATCGACAGCGTCGAAGGTGGCGTTGCCGGCGGCCACGATCGCGTGGCGCAGATACACGTCCTGGGAATCCTCGTCGTTGTCGCCGGGGGCGAGATCGTCCGCGATCGAGTCGAATGCGACGAATTGACCGTCGGGCGAGATCGACGGCTGGTATGAAAGGTCGTTGTTGGTGGTGCCGTCGGTGGAGCCGTCCGGTGCGCTGGCCAGGGTCGTCACGTTGGCGACGGTGTCGCGCACGTAGACGTTGCGCACGTCGCTGTTGTCGTTCGGTGCAAGATCATCGGCGTCTGATTCGAACGCGACGTAACGACCGTTGCCCGAGACCGTCGGAATGCTTGAAGAATCGTTGTTGGTGGTGCCGTCGGTGGAGCCGTCCGGTGCGCTCGCCAAGACGGTGGCATTGGTCACGGTGTCTCGCAGGTACACGTTGCCAACATCTGAGTTGTCGCCGGGGGCGAGATCATCTGCCTCCGAGGTGAACGTGACATAACGACCGTCAGCCGAGATCGATGGAAGGCCGGAGCTGGAGTTGTTGGTGGTGCCGTCGATGGAGCCGTCCGGTGCGCTGACCAAAGTGGTGGCATTGGTATCGGTGTCTCGCACGTACGCGTTGTCAAACCCGGAGTTGTCGCCGGGGGCGAGACCATCCGCGTTCGAGACAAACGCGACATAACGACCGTCAGCCGAGACCGATACAGACTCGGAACTGAAGTTGTTGGCGGTGCCGTCGGTGGAGCCGTTCGGTGCGCTGACCAAAGTGGTGGCATTGGTATCGGTGTCTCGCAGGTACACATTTCCAACATCGGAACTGTCGCCGGGGGCGAGATCATCTGCGTCCGAGACGAACCCGACATAGCGACCGTCGTCCGAGATTGACGACAAGAACGAGGCCTCGTTGTTGGTGGTGCCGTCCGTGCTGCCGGTGGGGGCGCTCACCAACGTCGTGGTGTTGGTGGTCATATCGCGGATGAAAATGTTGTTGTAGTCGTTGTTGTCGTCGTCGGACAGGTTGTCCGAACCTGAAGTGAACGCAACATAGCGCCCATCGGCCGAGATCGAGGCCTGGCTCGAGTCATTGTTGTTGCCCGTGCCGTCCGTACTGCCGGTGGGGGCGCTCACCAACGTCGTCGCGTTCGTGTCCACATCCCGAACGAAAACATTCACGTACTCATCGTTGTCGTCGTCCGACAAGTTGTTCGAGGCTGACTCGAACGCGACATACCGGCCGTCGGCCGAAACCGAAGCCAGCGCCGAATAGTTGTCGTTGGCAGTCCCGTCGGTCGAGCCATCGGGTGCGCTGACCAAAGTGGTGGCAAGGACCGCAGCATGGGCCGGGGCGGACGTCACCATCACCGCCGTCAACATCGGCGCGACCAGCAGCGTCACTGTACGGATGGCAACAACGCGAACAGAGCGGGACATGGGACTCCGATAGTTCAATTGCAGGGGCGCAATTGAACTATCAAATCGCAGAATTACGCCGCATGGGGCGAAAGGCAACTTTCCCGTACTCAGCACAGACGGAGTGCGGCGGACATGCGCATTAACCTCGGCAAGTTCGCACGTATCTGAAGGAGCCTGTGCCCTGGTTGCAGGTGAAGTGTCTTCGGATTGAAAACGGGCCATGCGCAAGTTGCTTAGTCACTCTTCAGACTCGTTGCTTTTCGAACCGATTCGCGCACTAACCGCGGCACGTTACGCCGGATTCACGCGGATGTGTCCACGACGAAGGCACCGACGCCCCTTCCGCAAGAACGAGGGAAGGGGCGTGGTCTGGGGTGCAGGTGACAGTGAAGTTCCCCAGAGGGTGGTGCGTGCCTAAACGTACCCACAGCGAACGGAAGCAACCTTCGAGTCCCGGTGAGGCGGGCGCTGCTCTTCGGAGGTCAGGTTCTCGGCCTGTAGGCCTTCAACTAGTAGGTCCATTACTGCTGCTGCGGTCTGGTCGATGAACTCCGATGTCTGGTCGGGCTCAGCGACCGTTCCAGTGAGTCCTGCGACCGTGACCGCGCCGAATATGGTGAGCGCTGCGTTGCTCACGTCGGCTAGGGGCCGAAGCGAGCCGTCTTCGATGCCCTCGGTGAGGAGTCGCTGGAGTGGTTGATAGAACGCCGTTTCGAGTGCGGTGGCAAGTTCGGGAAGCCGCGTTGCTCGGCCGAGGTCGCCGACGAGCGCGCGGCAGGTGGCAGGGTTTTCCAGCATTACCCGCATCTGCGCCTCGACTGCCCAGCGCAATCGATCGAGTGCGTTGCCCGGCTGGCTGATGGCCACTTCGACCGAGCCGGCAATCGTTTCCAAGAGGTCGCCCAGGAGGAAGGCGAGGATCTCTTCCTTGCCGTGGAAGTAGTAGTACAGCGTCGCTACCGGGATCCCTGCCGCTTCGGCAATCTCATCGATCTTTGCGTCGGCGATTCCCCGGTCTGCGATCAATTCGGCCGCGCCGTAGAGCTTCGACGCCAACCGGGCGGGAATCTGTCGCATTCGATCCTCCAAGCTTCGAGCGGCGGGTGATTCAAAAGTCTAGTCTGTAATCAGATTACAAAGTGTGCATACAATGTCGAACTTCGGCGGCATGGTTCAGCGAGGGGCGGTGGGGATGGTCCGACCATTGATCACCGCCTGGAACACACTGATGGGGGTTTCGGTATCCATCGGCTATCGGTTCCCGAAAGCCGTTGTGCTCGGCTGGGTGGTTGCGGCCGCCGCATTGACTGCATTCGTGACACCACTGCCGACGGTGGTCGAGCGCAGCAGCACAGCCTTTCTGCCCGACGACTCGGCAACACTCTCTGGCTTGCGGACGATGGATGCCGCCTTTGGCACAGGCCGGACTTCGTCCTATGTCTTCGTCGTCATCACTGCTCCGAACACTTTGGATTCGCCGAATCAACAGATGTACCGACGTCTAGTCACGCGATTGGAGGCCGAGCCGCAGCGGGTGTCGGAAGTTCAGGACTACATCGGCGACAAGCAAGCCCGCAAAGCATTGACCAGCGACGACAAGGAAGCGACGTACCTGGCGGTAGGACTGCCCTCTGCGGTTGGTTCGCCCGCGGCCGACGAGACCATCAAGTGGCTGCGTGAGCTAACCGCTGAGGTCGACCCGCCTGCAGGCACACGGCTGTACGTCACTGGCGACCCGGCGATGATCAGTGACCTGACGACCGCTGCCAACGAGGCGTCGGAGCGGGTCACGGTCGTCACGATTGTGTTGCTGCTGGTGATCCTGTGGCTGGTCTATCGGCGGTGGGTCACCGTGCTGGTGCCGCTGATCACCATTGGGGTGGCCTTGGTGTGCTCGCGCGGCATCATCGCTCTGGCTGGTGAACACGGCATATCGCTGTCGACCTATACCGACGCTTTCGTCATCGCCATCACCTTGGGTGCCGGAACCGACTACTGCGTCTTCCTGATCAGCCGATTCCGCGAGGAGTTCGCAGCCGGTCGCCCGCCTGGCCAAGCGGTCTCGGTTGCCTGCCAACGAACGGGGCCAGCGTTGTTGGCGTCGGCGGCCACGGTGATCCTGGGCGCGATCTCGCTCAGCTTCGCCGATCTGGCCATCTTCTCCACGACCGGACCGGCGATGGCGATCTGTGTCGCGGTCACGGTCGCGGTCAGCCTCTCCTTCGCCCCAGCGCTGCTGTCATGGCTGGGACCCAAGATCGGACCGGCACCGACACCGGGGCCCGACAGCCGATGGACTCGGCTCGGTGACTATGTGGCGTGGCGGCCTGGCCGAGTGCTGCTCGCATCGACAGCGGTGCTGGTCGTGTTGGCGGCGTTCACCCCCACGATGGTTCTCAGCTTTGACGAGCGCAGCGCCCAGCCCAAGGACACGCCAAGCAATCTGGGGCTCGCGGCCCTGGCGGAGCACTTTCCGCCTAACGAGACCTTGCCCGATTACGTCCTCGTTCGCGCCAACCACGACATGCGCAACAGCCGCGACCTGGCGGTCCTCAACGCAGTCAGCATGGCCGTCGAGAAGGTGCCCGGCGTTGATCTGGTCCGCAGCATCACCCAACCGGCCGGTGAACCAATCGAGCCCGCCTCGATCGCATACCAGGCCGGCGAGGTCGGTGAGGGACTGCGCGAAGCGGAGGAAAAGCTGAAGGACGGTCAACCGGACCTGGAGAAGCTGGCTGACGGCACCGATCAGCTCGATTCGGCCCTCGGCAAGGTCGCCGACGGTGCCGGGCTGGCCGCCGATGGCACCGAGAAACTGAGTGCGGGAACCACCCGCCTGAGCGACGGGATAGGTCAAGCCGCAACCGGGACGTCCCAAGCCGCCGCCGGATCGGCCCAACTCAAGGATGGCGCCGGACAATTGGCCGCCGGTCTGGAACGTACCCACACCGAGGTTGCCGCGGCCGTTGAGGCGCTCGAACAGATCGCCGATGCCCTCAACGGCGACCCACTCTGTACCGTCAGCCCGATCTGCTCACGGGCCCGAAAAGGCCTCAACCAGATCGTTTCCGCACAACGTGACCAACTGGTTCCCGGCCTGGCGCAGGCGGCCGAAGGGGCACGGAAGCTGGAGACCGGCAACGGCGACCTGTCGGTGGGGCTCAACCAACTCGCCGCCGGGCTCGCCCAAGCCGAGACCGGCAGCCGTCAGATTGCCGAGGGCCAAGAACTGCTCGGCTCCAAACTCGGTGAGCTCGCCGATGGCACCGACAAGATGGCCTCGCGCACCTCGGAGCTGGCCGACGGAGTCGAGGAACTCGTCAGCCAAACTGGCAAGCTTCAAGACGGGCTCGACGAGTCTGCTGACCATCTCCTCGAAGTCGAGGAGCACGCCGACACCCCATCGGCCGGCGGCTTCTACCTGCCCGCAGACACCCTCGACAAAGACAAGTTCGAGCGGGCCCGAAACGTCTTCCTCTCCAAGGACGGACGCATCGCCCGGATACAGGTCAGCGGCAAAACGGACCCACTGACCCACGACGGCCTCGTCCGGTACGAGGCAGTCCAGTCCACAGCACGCCAGGCGCTCAACCGGACCTCACTGACCGACGCCGACATCCTCGCAACCGGCGCCGGAGGCCTAGGAGCAGACCTCAAGCGCTACCTGTTCAGCGACGCGAAACTCGTCGTATCAGCCGTACTGCTCGTCGTGTTCCTCGTCCTCGTCGTCGCGCTCCGCGCACTGGTCGCCCCGCTCTACCTGCTTGCCTCAGTAGTCCTCTCCTGCGCTTCAGCCCTCGGTCTGACCACACTGGTCTTCCAACACATCCTCGGCCAAGAAATCGCCTTCACGGTTCCCGTCATGGTCTTCGTACTCCTCGTGGCCGTGGGCGCGGACTACAACATCTTGTTGATGAGTCGCATGAAAGAAAGCGGACCCCGACTCACGCGCGACGACGTCGCCGACGCCGTCACCACCACCGGACCTGTCATCACCGCAGCAGGAGTGATCTTCGCCGCCACGTTCGTCGCTCTCCTGTCCTCACCGGTCGCCGCGCTGGCACAGATCGGTTTCGCAGTGGCCGCCGGTCTGATGCTTGACACCCTCGTTGTGCGCAGCATGGTCGTCCCGGCATGCGCCGCACTCCTGGAAGACCGCAACTGGTGGCCCCGCCACAGCCGGAGTTGAGTTCACTCCCGAGCCTCGACCGACTGTGCAATGCGTTCGATCACCACAGTTCTGCGTTAGGTTGCGAACGTAGGCGGGCATCGGGGATCCCTAGTCAACCGTCGCGAGAGGCTTTCAATGTCTGACGTTGCACCAGCACCAAACTCCCCCTTAAAGCTTCTTCGGTTGGCACTCGCCGTGTTCGGCGCCATTTTCCTGTTCGTCTACCCCTTGGCTGTGGTGTGGCCATCAGGATGGGCATGGCACGCCGGTTCGCCGCACGAATCCCAGTACTTCATGATGATTGTTGGCGTCTACGCAACGCTCGGCATCTTCTTGATGCTCGCATCGCGCAACCCCGGGGCCAACCTCAGCTTGATCTGGTTCACCGTGTGGTCGAGCATCGCGCACGCCGCGATCATGGCTGTGCAGTCCTTCGGCCACGGAGATCACATGGGGCATCTAGCCGGGGACGTCCCGGCGCTTCTGCTTGTGGCGATCGTGCTGTCGGTGCTCGTGCGGCGGTCTGGACTCAAGTAGGACCGCGTCGCCAGAAGGAGTGGCTTCGCAGATCGTTCTTCGGCCGACTCACTCGCGGTCGCGATGGTGTCACCGTCATGATGCGTCTCCCATCGATAGGCCTGATTGCTGAATTCGAGCCACCGCCTCGAAGTGCCGCCGGCGGTTCGCGTACTTGATGTGGGCCACGTTCTTGCGCAGGTCCCTGCCATCACTGGAAGCGTCTGTACCCGCTGCCACAATCGCTGGATGACGAACCTCGCCATCATGATCAGGCACCAGACCCGGCCGGGAGCACGCGACGACGCTCAGCGCGTCTGGGAGCGCCACATGGCCCCTGCGGTCGCGGGCAACCCGGCCCATATCGCCTACTTCTATTGCTTCGACGATGCAGACGCGGACGCCATCACCGCATTCCAGGTGTACGAGGACGCAGCGTCGTCATCGGCGTTCCTACAGACCGAGGCCTATCGCGCCTATCTCGGTGAGGTCGAGCCCCTGCTGACGGGTCCGCCGCAGGTCACTGCGCTCACGCCGGTCTGGAGCAAGACCTGACGGTCTCAATCCGCATCATCGGTTTCAGTCGTTGAAGACCAGCCCTGACAGGTTCATCGCCAGCTTGCGGCTGACTGCGGGAATCCGATCGAGCGTGCGAAGCAGCGCATTGCGCGCGCTGCGCCGGCCGCGTCCTTGGACGGTGGCCATTGCGGTCATCCGGTCGGTTAGGTGCACCACCTTGGCCGCCACTGGCCGACGCTCCGCCTCGTAGTCGTCCAGCGTCGATTCGTCGGCTTCGTCGCGCAGAACGCCAGCCAGCCGACCTGCCAATGCGATTGCATCCTGGATCCCGGTGTTCATGCCTTGCCCACCTGCAGGACTGTGGACATGCGCGGCGTCACCGGCGAGGAACATCCGCCCCTGGCGGTAGTGGTCTGCGAGTCGATGGTGAACGCGGAACCGTGAGCTCCACACCACTTCTTCGACGCGTGCTGGCCGCTTCCGCGGGCCGCGCTCATCGAGGATCGCTTGAATGAACGAACGATCAGGGGTCTCGGGCGCCTCGTCAACAGTGGCCACAATGCGGTGGCGACCACCCGGAAGCGGCGCAATCACCACGAGCCCAGTCGGAGCGAAGTAGAGCATCACCTCTTGTTGGTCGAGGGCCCAGTCCAGTCGGACGTCTGCAAGGACAAAGGATTCGGCGTACGCCGCCCCCACGAACGAGATCCCCGCAGACTCACGCACGAGGCTGTTCATGCCGTCTGCACCGACCACGTAAGCAGCTTTGATGGTGCGGCCATCGGCCATCTTTGCGACAACGCCGTCGACCGCTTCCTCAAGGGAGGCCAGCTCACAGGACTGGTGTACCTGCGTGCCCAGTTCGGCGAGTCGCTTCCTGAGCACAGTCTCGGTCTGGTCCTGCGTAAGCATCAGGGTGTACGGATGGTCAGTCGGGAGGTCGTCAAAATCGATCGTGATGAGTGCGCGATCGCCATCACGAACCGAGAACCGAGGGACAATCAGACCCCTCTTGACCAGTTCGTCTTCCACGCCCACGACGCGCAGTTGTTCGAGGGTCCGCGCGTGTATGACTGCGGCGCGCGAGGTGCTGGCCATCGCAGCAGCCTTTTCGACTACGGCGACGTCGACGCCGCGCATCCGCAAGGCGGCCGCGAGGGTCAATCCGGTGGGGCCTGCCCCGACGATGAGTACTTCAGTGCTTTCGGCTAGTGATTCCATGGCTTGCTCCTAAGTCAACGGCTGGTTGCCAACACTTGTTGACTTTCAATCTAGATCCGCTTCAGACACATTGTCAACACTTGTTGGCATACCATTGTTGGCATGGCTTTCACACCTCGCTCTCAGGACACCAGATCGTCGATCCTCGTCGCAGCTCGCAAACGCTTCGCGGCCGAGGGTTTCGATGGGACGACGATCCGCGCGGTGGCCGCTGATGCAGGCATCGACCCCTCGATGGTCATGCGTTACTACGGCAGCAAGGACGGCCTGTTCGCCGCGGCGATCGACATCGAGCTCCACCTGCCTGAACTGACCGATGTGCCCCAGTCGCGTCTCGGTGAGGCGCTGATCCGGCATTGGATAGAGCTTTGGGAAGGAGACCTCTCAACCGAGTTACTGCACGTCCTTCTCAGGTCAGCGATCAGCAACGAGGAAGCGGGCGAGCGTCTGCGTTCGGTGTTCGGAGCCCAAGTCATGCGAACCGTCGCTCAGGTCGTTGCAGACCCTGCTGAAGCCGCTACCCGAGCCGGGCTGGTGTCCTCGCAGATGCTGGGCCTCGCATTGACCCGACACATTCTCAAACTTCCGCCGGTCGTGGCGCTCGACCAAGAAACGTTGGTGGCAGGCGTCGCACCGACGATCCAGCGCTACCTGACCGGCTCGATAAAGAGCTAGCAGCGCCACTTGGATCTGCCTACGTCGTAGTGCCCTCGGAGCGATGTCGTCCGTTGGGCCAAGTGTCGAACGCGCGAAACAGTTCCAGGTCCAGGAAAGGTTCGTTGAGCACGGCCTCAAAGAACAGTGCGTAGCCCGCGTCGAGCAAGCTCTCGTCGGCTGACGGGGGTGAATCGAGCGAATCGGCCATACTCGGCCCGCCTCAGATTGCCGCATCCCGTCAAAGCCTGACGTTGGCGGTCGTGTTGCAACAGTACCGCGGGGCGCCTCGCCTAATTCACTACTTCCGCAAATCCCCCCGCAGGCGACTCGCCGCGGTTAGGCCGCCGACAGATCCTCATATAGGCTGGTCAGCGTCAGCTCGTCGAGTTCTCACCGCGAGTTGTGCGCACGTCGTAGCTTGGCAATCTGCTCCGTGTGAAGCCCTCCCGAAACGTTCGGATTTCAGGCTGTCGGTGAGACACCACACGAACGGCTAACTTCCCTTGTCTAAATTCACCGATCTTGGCGTGCCCGCACGCCTGTCAAACATCCTTGCCGGACTCGGCATCGACACTCCTACTCCCATCCAGTCTGCGACGCTGCCCGATTCGCTGGCCGGGCGCGACGTCCTCGGCCGCGGCCGCACCGGCTCCGGCAAGACGTATGCGTTCCTGCTTCCGCTGGTCGCGCAACTCTCCGACGGACGCCGTCCGCGCTCCAAGGCACCCCGCGCGCTGATCCTGGCTCCGACCCGCGAACTCGTCGGTCAGATCGACGTGGCACTTGCCCCGCTCGCAAAGTCGGCCGGACTATCGACACGCACCGTCTTCGGCGGCGTCGGACAGAACCCGCAAGTCAACGCGCTGCGGCAAGGCGTCGACATCGTCGTGGCCTGCCCCGGACGACTCGAAGACCTGATCAAGCAGGGCCACTGCTCGCTCGCCGATGTCGCGGTGACGGTGCTCGACGAGGCCGACCACATGGCCGACCTCGGATTCCTGCCCGGTGTGCGACGCCTGCTCGCGCAGACGCCGCGTGGCGGCCAACGCCTGCTGTTCTCGGCCACGCTCGACCGCCAGGTCGACAAGCTCGTCCGCGAGTTTCTGAATCAGCCAGTCACCCACCAGGCCGACTCTGCGCAGTCGCCGGTAGCGACCATGGACCACCACGTCCTGCACGTGGAGCGCGAGCACCGCGTACCGATCCTTGTCGACCTGACCAGCGCTCCCGGACGCACGGTCGTCTTCACGCGCACCAAGCACGGGGCGAAGGCGCTGACGCGCCAACTCAACAGCCGCGGCGTACCCACCGTGGAGTTGCACGGCAACCTCAGCCAGAACGCCCGGACGCGCAACCTCGCGGCGTTCCAGAATGGCACCGCCACTGCCCTCGTGGCGACGGACATTGCGGCTCGTGGGATCCACGTCGATGACGTCGCCCTCGTGATTCACGCCGATCCGCCAACCGAGCACAAGGCCTACCTCCACCGATCAGGCCGCACGGCCCGCGCCGGCAACGAGGGAACGGTGGTCACGCTGATGACCAGCGAGCAGCGTCGTGACGTGAGCGACCTGACGAGAGCCGCCGGAATCAAGGCGACGACCACGCGCGTCGATGGCGCGAATCATCCGATGCTCACCGTGTTGGCGCCGGGAGAGCGGCAGTTGCCCGGCGGATTCGCGGCAGCCCCTGCCCAGGCGCGCCCGAAGAACCGACCCGCCGGAGGTGGCGGCCACGGATCCAACCGCGGCCGAAATCGCCGCAGTGGCCAAGGTCAACGCACGAACGGACGCAGCCAAGCCGCCGGAGGCACGAGATCTCGGCGGACCAGCGGATCGAGCTGAACACCCGGCAGCACCTACGGCGTACCCCACCGACTACCAGCGGATTTAGGCATTTCGGCCAAGGTGGAGGATGCTTGGTAGACGATGACATCGCCTTCCTCCCCCTCCCGCCCCAAGCACCTGTCCTCGAGCCCGTTCGCTCTCCCACCGGAGATCGATCACCCGACCTACGTGATCGGCGACCGGGTCTGCCACGATTCGTTCGGTCTCGGCCGTGTGATTGGTGTCGAGGGAACGGTGGCCCTCAGCATCGACTTCGGTTCGTCCATCCGACGGGTGACACTTCCAACGCCACGGCTATTTGCGCTCTGACGACGGCGACATTGCACGCTCCGCGCTCTGACAGGGTGGGCAGATGAAGACACGTCGGCTTGTCGTCGGGTGCGAGTTCACCTATGAGGCCGAGATTCCGACGCTGGCGGTCTTCCAAGTCCGGCCCGACGACTCCCCGCTCCATACGCGACGCTCCGAGTTCTGGGTCTCGACCCCGAACCTGAGCCTTCGCTCCTACCGCGACCTCTACGACAACCCCTGCACGCGCGTGGTGTTGCCGGCGGGCTGGTCGAGCCTGCGGTACGAGGCAACCATCGACGTCGTCGACGCCGTTGAGGAGTTCGATGAGTCGGCTCCGGAGGTGGCCGCGGACGCTCTCCCCGACGAGACGTTGATCTACACGCTGCCGAGCCGGTACTGCCTTCCTGACGTGCTTGCGGATGAGGCATGGGACCGGTTCGGTTCGATGGCTCCGGGCTATCGGCGGGTCCAGGCGATCTGCGACCACGTGCACAATCACCTCACCTTCGAGTACGGCAGTACCTCCGCGCTCTCGACAGCAGCTGACGTGAACACCAGCCAGCTGGGGGTCTGTCGCGATTTCACCCATCTGGCGATCTCCTTCTGCCGAGCCCTCAACATTCCGGCGCGCTACGTCTTCGGGTACCTCCCCGAAATGGACGTCACGACTGAACCAGTGCCGACGGACTTCGCCGCGTGGATGGAGGTGTGGCTCGGGGATCGGTGGTGGACCTTCGACCCGCGCAACAACGTCCGCCGCAAGGGACGCACGGTGATCGGCCGAGGCCGAGACGCTTCCGACGTCGCCATGGCGACGACATTCGGCGGTCCCAGGCTGAATCAGATGACCGTCACAGCCGAGGAAGTCCTCCCGTAGTTCTCTGCTGCGTGAGCGGGAGCGGACTAGAAGACGACGCCGCGGTCAACCACGAGGTTCGAGCCGGTGATCGACTGCGCCGCGTCCGACGCGAGGAAGAGCACAGCGTCGCAGACATCGGTCGGCGGCATGAAGCCCGGGAAAGCGCTCTGGCTCTTCATGAGCAGGTCCCAATCGATGTCGGTGGGCAGGTCTTTCGCCGCCGAGTGCGGCATCGGCGTCTCGATTCCGCCGGGTGAGACACAGTTGACCCGGACCCGCTGCTTGGCGAATTCGATCGCCAGCGAGCGCATCGCAAGCAGGACGCCGGCCTTGCTGGCGCAGTACATCGAGTTGTACGGCTGCGCGTAGCTCGCCGAGATGGACGCGATGGTCACCACGTTGCCCTGCGATTCGGCCAGCGCCGCAGCAACGGCCTGAGTCAGGAGTACCGGGGCGACCAGGTTGACGTCGGTGTGCAGGCGAAGTTCCGCGGCGGTGATGTCGCCGAGGCGACCGAAGCGCTGGACACCCGCGACGTTGCAGAGAACGTCCAAGCCCCCCAGCTCTTCGACTGCTGCGGCGGCAAATGACGTGATTGCGTCCTCGTCGCGGAGGTCCGTGGACACGATGCCGTCGCCGGCCACCACATCCGTCCCGACGACGGTCGCACCCTCGGCGCGAAACATCTCGACCAGGGTGCCGCCGACGCCGCCGGCCGCGCCGGTGACGATGATGCGGCTATTGACGAAGCGTTTGGAGGTCTCGACCACGGACAAAGACTAGAACCTGTTCCACCTCAAGGGAAACGGGAGCCCTGGGCCGATACCGCAGCCAGGCGGGGCCCTATCTTGTGGCCTATGCCGGGGAGCCCTGATTCCACTATCGCTCCCGCACCGGGGCTCGTCTGGGGAATCGTCCTGGCGGGTCTGGCCGGTGCCGTCGCCGGCGCAGTCGTCGGCGGATTCCCGGACCTTGACGTGTACCGGCATGGCGGGCTGTCCGTGCTCGACCACATCTCGCCATACGCCACGGACGACCCGGTGTATGGGTACCCGTTCACCTATCCGCCGTTCGCTGCTCTGGTGCTGGCGCCGTTGGCATTGCTTCCGGGATGGCTGGCGGCGGCTGTGTGGACGGGCGCCTCCGCCGGATGTCTGGCCGCGTCCATTGGCCTGGTCCGTCGGGCACTCGGTCGTGCCTGCTCGGGCCCCATGGTGGTCGTTGCCTGCGCTGCAGCCGTCGCTCTCGAACCTGTCTGGCAGACCTACGTTTTCGGCCAGATCAACCTGATCCTGATGCTGGTCATCCTGGCCGACATCATCCGACCTGATCGGCGGACGGCGGGAATTGCGATCGGAATCGCGGCCGGCATCAAGCTCACCCCGCTGGTGTTCGTCGTGCTGCTCGTCCTGATCGGACGACGTGCGGCGGCCACCCGAGCCGTAATCACGTTCGTCGGAACGGTGCTGGTCGGCATGGTTGCGGTGCCGGGCGCGTCCGCGTACTGGAGCGAACGACTCGTCGACCCGACCCGGGTCGGTCCGCCGTCCCTAGCCCACAATCAGTCGGTGACCGGCGTACTCACCCGCCTGCTCGATGAACCACCGTCGACGCTGTTGTGGATGGCCGTGGCCGGTCCGATCGCGATCGCAACCGTGGTCGTCGCGGCGGCGTGGTGGCGACGAGGTGACCGGGTGCTTGGCGCCGGCCTCGGTGCCCTCGCGATGCTGCTGGCATCGCCGGTCGCGTGGTCACATCACTGGGTCTGGGCCGTGCCGATCACCCTCGCCCTCTGGGAGCGCAGTCGCGTGGCGGCGGCGCTGTGGGCTGCCGTGTTCGTCGCACGGCCGATTATCTGGCCGCCGTGGGGTGAGAAGCGCGAGTACGACTGGCGTTGGTATGACCATCTCGACGGAAACGCCTACGTCATCGCCACGATCGTGGTCATCGGCTGGCTGGCAGGGCAGTACGTGGTTTCGAGGCCGACTACGTCGGCACCTCAACCACCGATCAAGGCCACGGAATGAGGCCTGTTCCGTACGCCGTGAAGAACCGGTTCCGAAAGGCGTCCATCCGCCACACCGGCGCATCGGGCTTGGGTCGAAGCCCCGGCTGCCAACCCCAGTCGCTGATCCGCCGAATCACGTCCGGATCCTGCGCAATGACGGTGATTGGCGCATCACGGTTCGCGCCGACGCCCCCGACGAACGCGTGCGGCTGGTGGTCGCCCGCCACGATCACGACCCGATCCGGATCCGGATACGTCGTGAGGAAGGAGACGATTGCGCGCCACGTGTACTCGACAGACTCCCCGTAGAGCCGGCTGGACGTCTTCGGGTTGCGCCGGCCATCGATGGACGACCCCTGCTCAGCCATGGGAGCGAACACTGAGCCGTCACCGACGTCCTTCCACTCGATGAGATCCGGCAGCTTCCCCCAGCGGTAGTGACTGGACACCAGGTCCAGTTCAGCAAACACCGGGCGGCGATGGGGCTTCGTGAGTTCGGTGCGTCGGAAGTGCTCAAGCGTGTATTGGTCGGGCATCGAGGCATAGCCGAACTTCGGTCCCTCATAGCCGACGTTGCGCGAGTCGTACAGCTTGTCGAAGCCGTAGTACGCCGCGCCTTCGGGCCAGTCCAGCGTGTTGGCGGGGACGACGAAGACGGTGCGGTACCCCGCCTTCTCGAACGCGCTGGTGAGGGAAAGTCGATCGCTGCCCAGGAGCTGGCCGTACCGCAGCTCGGTGTCGGTCCAGACCCCGGACTGCAACGAGGCGTGGGCGAGCCAACTACCCGCTCCCACGACCGGCGAGGTCAGGAAGGCACTCCGCGTCGCGTATCCGGCGTCCGCGAGCTCGCGGTTGCCGGCGGCGACGATGTCGCGGATTCCCGGAGACATCGGGCCCTCCAGAGCGGTTCGGCCGTAACTCTCGAACCAGACAAGCAGGACATCCTTGCCGTCGAGTGCACCGACCAGCTGCTTGCCCGACCTGCCGGCGAAAGCGTCCGTCTGGAGAACGTCGCCGAAGTCGACGCTGGCTCGTTGGTCGGTGCGCACCTGGTTGACCGTCGACCCGACGAGCTCCACTGAACTCGCCGCCGCGACGCTCCCTGCTGAGCCGCCGACAGCCGCACACGCAAGCCAAATGATCCCGAGTGCGACGATGCCACCCAGCGACTCGCGGCGATGCTCGCCCGCGATTCGACACACGCGCAGGGCGGCCCACACCACGAGGACAAGTAGGCCCAGCGCCGCGAGCACGACAATCCCGGTCACCACGATCGCCGTGGCCTGACTTTCCGTGTCCCGGACGACCTCGTATCCCTTGCGGACGTTGGGCCAGTCACCCAGAAGGTGGAACTCCCGGGCCAGCACAAGAGCGAATCCAGCCCCAATGGCCCGAAGCAGGATGACGAGGGTCAGCGCAACGCCCGCGCCGATGGCGACGATTCGACGGGCTGATGGCGGAAGCACTACTGCGAGACCGACCAGAAGGAGCCCTTCAACCGGGATGCGGGCCAGGTCGCCAATTTCGATCCCGTCGAGAATCGAGGGCTGGGTGAGCGCAAGCCACAACACTGCGCCAGCGATGACGGCAACGAGACGGGCACGTCCCGGCGAGTTCGAAGGCTCCGCCACCGCGAGGCTGTCGACCTCGTGTCGACGACGCCATTGTGACCAGCAGTCCTGCCCGAATGACTCGACCAGCAGGACCAGCGCGACGACAAGACCAAGCCGCACAACAGGCTGCGGCAAGAGCTCGGAGGCGGCAACGACCAGCGTCACCCCTTGGATCGCGGCGACGACCTTCGCCGACCGGCGCGGTGGCAGGGGCAGCCGGAGCCAGCGAAACACCTGGCCAGCGGCGACGTAGAGGTAGCGCATTGCGCCGATCAGGAGCACCCACCAGCCGAATGCGCCGGCGACGTGCACGCTCAGCACGGCGATGAGGAAGGCGTCGACCTCCATGTCGAACCGCGCACCGAACGCTGACTCGGTCCGGCTGCGGCGCGCAACGTAGCCGTCCACCAAGTCCAACGCGAGCGCGATGGCGGCCATCGCGACCAAGAGTGTGACGTGGTCCGCACCGAAGAACCCGTCGGCCACCAGAGCCGCGACGCCGCCGGCTAGGACGGCACGCGACGCGGTGATCTGGTCTGCGGGGCCCAATCCCGCGTTCCCCTGCCGGACCAACGCGACTGCCATGCCGACGCCGGTGACGCCGCCCACCGCCCAACCCGCCACCCCCAGACCGAGGGTCACGTCCACGGCCACACAGAGCATCACCAGCGCGCCGAGCCATCCGACTGCCCTGACGCGAGCAACTCTGACGTGCACCTGGTGCATCCTTGTCTCCGTGTACTGGGCGTACTCACGTCCGCAGAAGGAGGCTACGCGGTGGTCGACGAGGCGCGGGCCTATTGGTTGGTGGAGCCGGGACGCGGTGAAATTCGTCCTGCGCCCCTTCCTAAGCCGGGAGACGAGGACGTCCGGGTGCGGACGCTCTGGTCCGGAATCAGCCGCGGCACCGAATCACTGGTCTTCCGGGGACAGGTACCCGAACGCGAGTACGACACGATGGCGGCGCCCTTCCAGGACGGTCGGCTACCCGGGCCCGTCAAGTACGGCTACCTCAACGTCGGCACGGTCGAGGCTGGGCCGGCCGACCTGGCTGGGCGCACGGTCTTCTGCCTCTATCCCCATCAGACGCAGTACGTCGTTCCGGCGACGGCTGTCGTCCCGGTCCCGGCCGGTGTCCCCGCAAAGCGGGCGGTGTTGGCCGGGACGGTCGAGACGGCTGTCAACGTTCTGTGGGATGCAGGCCCACTCGTCGGAGATCGCGTCGCTGTCGTCGGCGCCGGCATGGTGGGCTGCAGTGTGGCACGGTTGCTCAGCCAAATCCCGGGCGTCCGCGTGACCATGGTCGACACCAATCCCGACCGTGCCGAGGTCGCCGCCGCCTTTGGCGTGGACTTCGCGGCACCCGACAGTGCACCCGAGGGCAACGACCTCGTGGTGCATACAAGCGCAACATCGGCAGGGCTGACTCGATCGCTGGAGCTGCTCGCCCCGGCGGGCACCGTGATCGACGCGAGTTGGTACGGAGATGCGCCGGTCGCGCTGCCACTCGGCGGGCCCTTTCACTCCTCACGGCTCACGATCCGCTCCAGTCAGGTGGGCACGGTTGCACCAGTCCGACAGGGTCGCCGGACGCACCGCGATCGGCTCGCCCTCGCAGTGGAGCTGCTCGCCGATCCGGCATACGACGTCCTGCTCACCGGGTCCTCGGCCTTCGCCGAACTCCCCGACACGATGGCAGCGATCGCCGCCGGCTCGCTCCAAGGCTTGTGCCACACGATCAACTACGAGGACGAGGCCTGATGTTCAAAGTGACGATTCGCGACCACATCATGATCGCGCACAGCTTCACCGGTGAGGTGTTCGGACCGGCGCAACAGATGCACGGCGCGACCTTCGTCGTCGATGCGAGCTTCGCCAGTACGGACCTCGATGAGAACGGGATCGTCGTTGACATCGGCCTCGCATCAGAACGCTTGCATGCGGTGCTGGCCGACCTGAACTACCGGAATCTCGACGAGGAGCCGGCGCTCGCCGGACAGAACACCACCACCGAGGTGCTGGCGCGGGTCATCGCCGACCGGTTGGCCGACAGCGCCAATGCTGGCGACCTCGGACCCGGCGGCCAGAATCTAGCCGAGATCGAAGTGACGCTGCACGAGTCACACATCGCCTGGGCGAGCTACTCGCGTTCACTGTGAAAGCTGAAGTCCACATTGTCGTTCCGGCGGGCATGGACGACCCGATGCGACCCAGCGGTGGAAACACCTACGACCGCCGGCTGTGTGAGGAACTCCCCGCGTGGGGTTGGGCAGTGCGCGAGCACCTCGTCCCCGGCACATGGCCCACTCCGGACCCGTCTGATCAAGCGGTGTTCGCCCAGCTGCTCGCCGAACTTCCCGACGGGTCGATGGTGCTGGTCGACGGACTCATCGCGTCTGCGGCCGAAGCGCTGGTGGGTGCCGCCCGACGATTGCGCGTCGTCGTACTCCTGCACATGCCGGACGCCACGGAGCTCGTCGAAACGGCGGTGCTCGCGGCGGCCGCCGGTGTCATCACGACGAGCCAGTGGAGTCGGGATCGGATCATCACGCGCAGCGATGTCGCCGCTGATCGAGTCTGGGCCGCCGTTCCCGGCGTCGATCCGGCTGATCACGCCGGCGGCACAACCACCGGTGGCAGCCTGCTGGTTGTCGGACCAGTCACATCGGCCAAGGGCCATGACCTGCTGGTCGCCGCGCTCACACAGCTCGCCGATCTTGAGTGGCGCTGCACGTGCGCCGGCGCGGTCGACCTCGACCCCGGCTTCACCGAATCACTTACCGCAGCCGCAGCACGCGCCGGACTCGCCGACCGGCTCATCCTCACCGGCCCGCTTTCACGATCGGCGCTCGGTGAGCGTCTTTCCAAGACAGACCTGCTGATCTCGCCCTCGCGCCGGGAGTCCTACGGGATGGCCGTGACCGAAGCCCTCGCCCATGGAATCCCGGTCATTGCGACGGACGTCGGCGGACATCGCGAAGCGATCGGCCTGGCGTCCGACGGAACACTGCCCGGGTTGTTGCTCCCGTCGGACGATGTTGACGGCCTGGTTGGGGCCCTCCGCACATGGCTGACAGATCCAGACCTACGGAATCGATGGCGGCGTTCAGCCGACTTGCGCAGCCACGATCTGCCCCGTTGGCCAGAGACGGCTCGAACCGTGGCCACTGTCCTGCAGGGCATCCGCGTGAAACCGGGCTCCCCTCCCCCACAGATTTGAGAACATGGGGCACCGGACATCTGGAGGGGGCCATCATCAGCAGATCCTGGTTCCCGCCGTGGGTGAGTGTGCTCGCGGCCGTAGGAATCCTCATCGCGCTCGGCCTCCAGCTCGGCGCCGGACCATTTTTCGAGGCGCTGGCCAGTATCAGCGCCGCGACCGTCCTGGCTGCGCTCGTGATCACCGCAGGGACAACGTGGTGCTGTGCCCGGCGGTGGAGCCTGCTCGCCGATCGGCTCGGCGTCGGTTTGCCCACCGCGGCCGCATACCGCGCGTACTACCGCAGCCAGCTCCTCAACGCGACCCTGCCGAGCGGCGTGGTCGGCGAGGTGGATCGCGCCATGTGGCACGGTCACAGCAGCGGGGCAATGTCCCGAGGGATTCGATCCGTCGTCTGGGACCGAGTCACGGGCCAGGTGGTCTTGTTTGCCCTGACCGTGCTTACGATCCCCGCCTTGGCGCCGCCCCTTCGCACCTGGATGGTCTGGTCGCTGGTCGCCATCGTCGTCTTCGTGCTGACGGTGAGCGCGTCCAGATCCACTGCAATGAAGGTCGTCTGGGCCGAAGCCCGAGACGTGCCTGGCGCAGCCGGGGTCTTGTCACGTGTGCTCGTGCTGTCGACGCTGGCCGCAGCAGGTCACGTGGCGGTGTTCATCATTGCGGCGCGGGCGGTGGGCGACACGACGCCCACGCTGGAGCTCGTCCCGCTCGGACTGATCGTTCTGCAGATCTCGTCGATCCCGTTGGGGGTTGCGGGATGGGGCCCTCGCGAAGGTGGCGCCGTGCTGATCTTCAGCGCCGCCGGCCTCGACGCGAGCGCAGGACTCGCTGTGTCCGTCACGTACGGTGTGCTTGCCACACTCGCGACGTTGCCCGGTGCCTTGGCGCTGCGCCGACGCCGGGCTGCGAGACCTACGAGCGGCCCGGAAGGAGGCGCCTCATGGGAGATCGTCCCTACACCGTCCTGAGCTGTGGGGTGTCGCTTGACGGATACCTCGACTCCGCAACCGAGCAACGCCTGCTGCTGTCGAACGAGGCCGACTTCGACCGGGTTGATGAAGTCCGCTCAGACAGCGACGCGATCATGGTCGGAGCCGGCACAGTGCGCCGTGACGATCCGGCCCTGCTGGTGCGTTCGGCCGAACGCCAGCGGCGTCGCGTCGAGCACGGCGCGGCGGCAACGCCGGTGAAGGTGACAGTGACCGCAGCGGGGGACTTGGATCCGGCCGCACAGTTCTTTGCGACCGGCGACTGCGAGAAGCTCGTGTACTGCGCTTCCCAGACCGCTGCCAAGACCCGCGCGGTTCTGAGTGGACTCGCAACGGTGATCGATGGCGGTGAGCATGTGAGCATGCGCGCCATCAGCGAGGACCTGCACCAGCGCGGTGTACGGCGACTCATGGTCGAAGGCGGCGGCACGATCCACACGCAGTTCCTCACCGAGGGAGTAGCCGACGAGCTTCAGCTCGCTGTCGCTCCTTTGTTCGTCGGCGATTCCCGTGCCCCACGATTCGTGGGCGACGGCGAGTTCCCCTGGTGCGCCGACCATCGAGCGTCCCTGGTCGAGGTCCGACCGATCGATGACGTCGTGCTGCTTCGGTATGCGCTCTCACACAGGGCACAAGAGTCACTCGAAGCGAGTCTGAACCTGACGCGATGAGAGCAGTCGGCGGTCGCTAGCCACCGATCCTGTCGTCGTAGGAGCGCCGCTCCGGACTGTCCATCGCATCCAGCGCGGCGCGCTCGCCTCCGAGCACCCGGTTGAGCCACTCGCCCACCCGACGCGGGATCAACCCGCCGGTGCGCACCGCGATCCCGAGAGACCGCGGTACATAGACGTCAGGACGCGGGCGCTCGAGCGCAGACAGGATTCCCTCGGCCACCTGCTCTGGCGTGACCGGCTTGGCCACGCCCTTGTTGGCGGCGAAGCCAGCCGCAAGCTCGGTCTGAACCATGGCCGGATGCACCGCCGTCACATCGATCGGCACCCGGTCGGCCCGGAACTCGATGTGCAGGGAGTTCGAGAACCCCGACACTGCGTGCTTGCTGGCAACGTAGGTCGAGGCTCCGGCGATCGCGATCCGGCCAGCCGCGCTGGACACGTTGATGACGTGGCCGGCACGTCCCCCAGCCTTCCATCGCCGCACCATTTCGCGCGTGCCGCGAATGACAGCCATCTGGTTGATCTCCACGATCCGCCGGGTCACCTCGTCAGACTCCTCGTCGATCCGATGCAGCGGCATGATTCCGGCGTTGTTGACCAACACGTCGATCGGCCCGAGCGCCGCGGTCACGTCGTCGAGAAAGGCGGCAAAGCCCTCGGCATCGGTCACGTCCACGCCGAAGCCCGACACGCCGAGCTCCGATGCAGTCTGGGCAACCAGCTTGGTATCGAGGTCGCCGATCGCAACCCGGGCGCCGCGCGAGGCCAGCAGCCGCGCGGTCGAGGCACCGATGCCACGGGCGCCCCCCGTGATCACCACGACCCGACCGGCGGGCGATCGCCGCGTCACGACTTGGTCCCCGCGGATACTGGCATGGCTCGACCTTCCGGATCATTACGTTTCAGAAGTAACGTAATGGAGAGTACCCGCCCGAGGCCTAGCGTGGCTCGAGGATCACTACCGGGATCTCCCGGTCCGTCCACGCCTGGTACGTGTCGTAGTCGGCGTACATGTCGACGAGTCGAGGCCACAGAGCGGCCTTCTCGTCCGGCGTCGCGACCCGCGCTCGGACGGTCCGGCCGCGCTCGCCCCGCAGGTGCACCCGGGTGTCGGGAAGTGCCGTGAGGTTCGCGAACCACTGCGGGTTCTTGGCCATCCCACCCTGCGAGGCGACGACGACGACGTTCACACCGTCAGCCAAGTAGAGCAGCGGAGTCGTGAAGACGTTGCCCGACTTCCGCCCAATGTGCTCGAGCAGGAGCGTCGGCGCGGGCTTCTTGAACCCGGCGCCCACGCGCCACTTCGATCCGATCCGTCCGTTTGTCAGCTTGAAGACACCGACATGAGCCTTCGATGCCACCTTCATGAACTTCTTGGTGACCGGCGAATCCAGAGCGTCGGGTCGTTCAGTCGGCATGCCCATGGGCTCGATGCTGCCACGGGGTCAGCGGCGTGGCATCACCAGGTTGTCGTGATGCTCACCCGGCGGCTCCCAGCCGGGGGGGCCGAAGACGTACCCGAGCTTGTTCCGCACGCCACGCGTCGCGCGGACGTCCCGGACGATGTCGCCGTACATGCTGTACTGCAGTTTCAGCAGGTTGTACGTGTTGACCGGGTACGTGAGGCCATACGTGGGGCGCTGCTTCTCCTTGACGAACGTGCCGAACATCCGGTCCCAGATGATCAGGATGCCGGCGTAGTTCTTGTCCAGGTACTCCGGATCGCTGCCGTGATGGACACGGTGATGCGACGGCGTGTTGAACACGGCCTCGATCGGCCGCCACAGCTTGTCGACCATCTCGGTGTGGACGAAGAACTGGAAGACCAGGTTGACGCCGAAGGCGGCGTACATGGAGTCTCGGCGAGAAGCCAAGGATCGGCAGCGGCAGCCAGAAGAAGAACTCGAACCACGGGTTCCACTTCTGCCGCAGCGCGGTGCCGAAGTTCATGTACTCACTGGAGTGGTGCGCCTGGTGGCCGGCCCATGCGAGGCGTACCCGGTGCGAGAACCGGTGGTGCCAGTAGTAGCCAAAGTCGAGACCGAGGGTCACCGCCAGCCAGTAGCCAACCCACTCCCAGCCGGTGTTCGGGTGCAACTGGCCCCACGGCGTGACATGCGGGGCGACGTAGACGTAGAGCGCGGAGAATCCGAAGAAGCTCACGACCTTGAACGCAGTCAGGAAGACCAGCGATCCGACGCCCATCGAGATCGACGCTCGCGCATCCTTTAACGCGTAGCCCGTCACGTTGTCGTCGTGGTCGAGCCACTTGAGAGCAGCTAGCTCGATCAGGATCGTCAGGATGAAGAACGGTGCCGCGTAGGTCACCGGATTCGTCATCGGATCGAGGATCTCTTTTAGGTCCATGATTGCCTTCCAGCGATATGACTTCTGGGTAAGTTACCACAGAGTCAGTTCGTGCGCTACCCTCGGTTCATGGCTCGATCCAATGCTGGCACGAAAGGCGTCCCGCGTCTCGAGCGCGAGGAACAAATCCTCTCCGTAGCGTCCGAGATCTTTGCCGAGGAGAGCTTCGCCGCTACCAACATCCAGGCCGTGGCCGACCGAGCCGGGATCTCAAAACCGCTGATCTACAACTACTTCAACTCGAAGGACGGTCTCTTCCTCGCGTGCATCGAACGTGGCGGCGAGATCGTCGCCGGTGAGATAGAGCGCATCGCCAACGAGGACAGCGTCGGCATCGAGCGCGGCATGCGCACCCTCGACGGGATGTTCCACGTCCTGGAGGACCAGCGACACCTGTGGCGCCTCTTCTACGACCGGACGGCGCCGACCACCGGGCCGGTCGCCGCGGCGGTCAACCACTACACCGAGCGCATCACCAAGTTGGCCGACGAAGGCGTCGCTGAGCTCATGGCGCTCAGCGGAGTGACCGACAGGCTGGACGTCTCGGCGATGACGACCGTCTGGATGGGCATCGTCGACAGCCTGATGCGCTGGTGGGTCGATCACCCCGACGAATCGGCCGACGACATGACTCGGCGCAGCGGCCGTCTTCTTGCCGCCATCCTGGGAGGAATGGGCGCATGAGCATGCAGGGGAAGACGGTTGTCATCACCGGGGCGTCAACCGGAATCGGCGCCGCCGCGGCCGCCAAGCTCGCGCGGCGCGGGGCGACCGTGTGCCTGGTCGCCCGACGTGCGGACCTACTCGACGAGGTCTGTGCGCAGATCAACGAGGGCGGTGGCCACGCAGTCGCCTACCCCGCTGATCTCACCGACCTGGGCGCCAGAACCGCCGTCATCGAGCAGATCCTCGCTGATCATCCGACGGTCGACGTGCTGATCAACAACGCCGCACGCTCCATTCGTCGGTCAATCACCCGATCGACCGATCGTCTCCACGACTACGAGCGCACCATGGCCATCAACTACACGGCGGCCGTCCACCTCACGCTCGGCTTCCTTCCGCGCTTCCACGAGCAAGGTCATGGCCACGTCGTCGTCTCGTCCACGATGTCGACGCAGTTCCCAGTTCCACTGTTCTCGGCCTACGTCGCCAGCAAGGCCGCGCTGGAGTCATTCGCCCGATCGCTCAACGCTGAGCTCGCGCACAAGAACATCAGGTCGACGATCGTCAACTTCCCCATGGTGCGGACCGAGATGTCCGAGGCCACGGATGCCTACAACGCCATGCGCATGATGGATCCCCGGCGTGCAGCCGACATGTTGGTGAAGGCCGCAGAGCAGCGGCCGCTGCGAGTCAGCCAGCCGCTGGGATTGGTCGGCGAACTGGGCATGGCGACAGTTCCCAAAGTCGTTACCGCGATCATCCCCCGCCTCTTACGAGGGCGCGACCGTCAACTTTCAGAACGGAACGATTCATGACGATTACGACCGTCCGTCCCACCAAGTTCGCCGTCCTTGCGGTCGCCGGTCTCGGGCTCACGGCCTGGATGACGCTCTGTGATCGGTTCTTCCACGTTCACACCGGAACCGTCGTCCACTTCTGGAAACCCTTCATGGGCGATCAGACGTTCTGGGTGATCCCGATCTTCGGTCTCGCCGCGATCGGATTCGTCACCACGGCTCCACGCTTTGCCGCGGCCGAGGCGCGTCCCCTGCGGTTCGCCTTCGAACTTGTGGTGATGACGACCATCTACGCGACGAGCGGGTTCGTCGGGTACGAGCACGGGACCCTCGTCACGGTCGCGTTCGTCAGCCTCTTCGCGCTTCGCCTAGCGGTTTCAAGCGACCGCGGCACATTGCTGGCCATCGCGCTGCTGCTGGCCGTGGCGGGCCCCGGCTTCGAGTCGCTGCAATGGCAACTCGGGATGTTCCGCTACACGCAGCCCGACTTCATCGGTGTGCCGTGGTGGCTGTTCCCGTTCTACGCGAACGGCGCGTGGGCCGTGCGTGAGCTCGGTGCGATTCTGAAGCGCTAGGAAGCGGAAGCGGCTGAATCGCCGCGCTTGTCTACGAGGTCGGCGTACTGGTCGGGGATGGATTCCCCTTCGTCGCCGTGAAGTTCACGCGCCAGATCCCCGAAGTCGGTGTCGAAAGTCCGGTACTTCAGGTCGCGAGCGACCTTCGTCTGCTTTGCCTTAGCTCGGCCGCGCCCCATGGGTCGACCCCCTCGCACAGTTTCCGTAGGTTTATCGTGCTTCACAGAATAGCGAACGGTTCCGAATTCCACGGAAGCGACCCACGACCCGGTGGATAACGGGCCGTCAGGCGTGCGAGCCGACCAGTTCCACCGTTCCGGGACCAGAACCAGGCTCGGCCGCCCGGACTTCGCCGGCAACCCACGCGTCGATCTGGTGCTCGGCCAACGCTGCAAGGGCCGCGTCCACCGTGTCGCCCGGCACCAAGGCCACCATGCCGACGCCAAGGTTCAAGGCCTCTTCGACGTCGGATTGCGCCAAGCCGCCGACCTGCTGAACCAGACCGAAGATGGCCGGCAACTCCCACGTTGCACGGTCGATGGTGACGTGGACTTCGTTGGGCAGCACCCGCGCGAGGTTGCCGGCCAAACCGCCACCGGTGACGTGCGAGAGCGCGTGCACCTCGGTGCGCGCAATGAGATCGAGCACCGGCTTGGCATACAGCCGGGTGGGCGTCAGCAGGGCTTCGCCCAGGCGGCCACCCAGCTCCGGGACGTCCCGGTCGAGCGTCCAGCCGGCGTCCTGGAGCAAGACACGACGCACCAATGAGTAGCCGTTGGAGTGCAGGCCGGACGATGCCATCGCGACGGCGACGTCGCCGGGGCGTACGAGTTCAGCACCCAGGAGCGAATCGGCTTCGACGACACCGGTCGTCGAGCCGGCGACGTCGTACTCATCGGGTCCCAGCAAACCAGGGTGCTCCGCGGTCTCGCCGCCGAGCAGGGCGGTGCCCGTCTCGACACATGCCTGCGCGATCCCCTTGACGATGTCGGCGATGCGCTCGGGCACGACCTTGCCACAGGCGATGTAGTCGGTCATGAACAGCGGCTCGGCACCACACACGACCAGGTCGTCGACGAGCATGCCGACGAGGTCGAAGCCGATGGTGTCGTGGACGTCCATGGCCTGTGCGATGGCGACCTTGGTGCCGACGCCGTCGGCCGACGTCGCGAGCAGCGGACGTCGAAAGGTGGCGAGCGCGGAGGCGTCGAACAAGCCGGCGAAACCGCCAATGCCGCCAACGACCTCCGGCCGGCGGGACTGTTCGACCCACTGCTTCATCAGCTCGACCGCGCGGTCGCCGGCCTCGACCGAGACCCCCGCAGCGGCGTAGGCGGAACTGGACGCCTTGGTCACCCGCACGGGCGGCCCGCCAGTCACTGTATGACCTCGAGTCCGGGCTGCACCGTTCCAGGTGGGGCAGCCGGCTCGAGCAGGTACTTGCCGATCAGGTCGTCCTCGGGCAACGCGATGGGATAGATGCCGTCAAAGCAGGCGCGGCAGAGGTTGTCCTTGGGGAGGTTTGTGGCGTCGATCAGTTCGTCCAGTTCTACGTACGCCAGCGAGTCGGCACCAATGGCTCGGCAGATCTCGTCGACAGAGGCGCCGTTGGCGATGAGCTCGGCGCGTGAGGCGAAGTCGATGCCGTAAAAGCAGGGCCATTTGACCGGTGGGCTCGAAATGCGCACGTGCACCTCGGCCGCGCCGAACTGGCGGAGCATGGCAATGAGCGCACGCTGGGTGTTGCCCCGGACGATCGAGTCGTCGACCACGACCAGCCGCTTGCCGCTGATGACGTCGCGCAGCGGGTTGAGCTTGAGCCGGATGCCCAGCTGACGGATGGTCTGGGACGGCTGGATGAACGTCCGGCCGACGTAGGAGTTCTTGACCAGGCCCTGGCCGAACGGGATGCCGCTCTCCTTGGCGTAGCCGATGGCCGCCGGAGTTCCGGATTCGGGCACCGGGATGACGAGGTCGGCCTCCACCGGCGCAGATCGCGCGAGGCGTCGGCCGATCTCCTCCCGCACGGTGAACACCTTCTGCGAGGCGATCGTGGTGTCGGGGCGCGCCAGGTAGACGTACTCGAACAGGCAGCCCTTCGGATCGGCTTGGGCGAAGCGCTCGCTGCGCAGGCCGTTCTCGTCGATCGCCAGGAACTCGCCCGGCTCGATCTCGCGCACGTACGACGCACCGACGATGTCGAGCGCCGCCGTCTCGCTGGCCACCACCCAGCCACGTTCCAGGCGGCCGAGCACCAGTGGGCGGATGCCCTGCGGATCGCGCGCGGCGTAGAGCGTCGACTCATCCATGAAGACCATGGAGAACGCACCACGGAGTTTCGGGAGCACGTCGAGGGCGGCCTCTTCGACCGAACGGTCGTCATAGGACGCCAGCAGGCTGGTCATGACACCGGTGTCGGACGTCGCGCCCTCATTGCTGGACCAGTTGCTCTTGCCGCCGTTCTCCGGCTGCGGCTTCTTCACCGTGCGTTCGGCCAGCAGCGCCGACAGCTCGTGGGTATTGGTCAGGTTGCCGTTGTGCCCCAAGGCGACCGAGCCCGTCGCCGTCGGCCGAAACGTCGGCTGCGCGTTCTGCCACACGCTGGAACCGGTCGTGCTGTACCGGGCGTGGCCGATGGCGATCGAACCCTTGAGCGACTCCAGCGTCGCCTCGTCGAAGACCTGTGAGACGAGCCCCATGTCCTTGTAGACGAGGATCTGCTTGCCGTTGCTCACTGCGATGCCGGCCGATTCCTGGCCGCGGTGCTGCAGGGCGTAGATGCCGAAATAGGTGAGTTTTGCGACTTCCTCGCCGGGGGCCCATACGCCGAAGACGCCGCAGGCGTCCTGGGGGCCGCGATCCTGAGGGTCGAGGTCGTGAGTAAGACGACCGTCTCCGCGAGGCACTCCCCGATTCTACTGGTCGAGGACCAGCAGAACCCAATCGAACGTGACCGAACGGGCAGGCTTAAATGTCTTCATGACGATCAACTCCGCGGCTCTCGATGCCATCCTGGACAACGCAGTCGCCACCGGGGCAACCCCGGCCCTTGCTGTCGTCGTCGTCGATCGTGACGGCGTGCTGTACTCCGGCGCGAACGGCGTCAACTCCGACACGATCTTTCGGTACGCGTCCTGCACCAAGGCGATCGCCAGTGTCGCGGCCCTACAGCTGATCGAACAGGGTCGCATCTCGCTCGACGACGACGTCGCGACCTACCTGCCGGAGTTCGGCAAGCTCCAGGTGCTCGACGGGGTCGCCGATGACCACCCGATCCTGCGGCCACCGAGTCGCCCGCCGCTGGTGCGCGAGCTGATGAACCACACCTCCGGCGCCGCCTATTTCTTCACAGACGCCAAGATCGCAAAGTTCCACGAGATCACCGGCACGCCGACGATCCTCAGTGGCCAGAAGGCTGCCGTCACCGACGTCCCGCTGTCGAACGACCCAGGCACCATCTGGGCCTACGGCACCAGCACCGACTGGCTCGGATTGCTCGTCGAGCGCGTCAGTGGCCAAGGGTTGGACGACTACATCGAGGAGCACGTCGCCGGCCCGCTTGGCATGACGGATGTGACCTTCCACCCCACTGACGAGCAAGAGGCCCGCGTGATGCCGCTCTACGCCCGTACGCCAGAGGGCGGTCTTGCGGAATTCTCGCTCGAGCTTCCCACTCAACCGGAGTGGTGGGCTGCGGGGCACGGCCTCCATGGCACGGCTGATGCCTATGCGCGTTTCATCCAGGCGCTGCTCCGGGGCGGAGAGCTCGACGGGACGCGCATCCTGAAGGAGGAAACGGTCCAGCTGGCGTTCAGCGACTCAATGCGCGGCGTGCCGATGCCGGCCGAAGGAATCCCCACGACGGCCCCCGAGTTGTCGAACGTTGTTCCGCCATTCCCATTCAAAGAGGGCTGGGGACTCGGGTTCCACCTCGCTCTGGAGGACGTGCCGGGTGCCCGGCGGGCCGGTACCGGTGACTGGGCAGGCCTGTTCAACCTGTACTACTTCATCGACCGTGCGACCGGCGTCGGCGCGATGCTGCTCACGCAGTTGCTGCCGTTCTTCGATCAGGGCGTCGTCGAGACGTTCATGCAGGTCGAAGGCACCGTCTACGCCGGCCTCACCGAGTAGGCACAAGGAGCGCAACGCACTCGACGTGGTGCGTCATCGGAAACAGGTCGAACGCGCGGAGTTCGCGCATCATGTAACCGGCTTCGGCGAAGTACGCGACGTCTCGTGCCAGCGCTGCGGGATCGCACGCGACGTAGGCGACGGCCCGCGGCTCAAGCGCTGCGATGGCCTCGACGACCTTGCGCTTGGCACCTGCCCGCGGCGGGTCGAGCACCACAACGTCTGCTGACCCAGCGACGGACCGATCGACCGGTGCGCAGGTGACCGTGACGTGATCGAAGCGCTGTAGGTTCTCCACCGCCCACCGACTCGCGGTGCGGTCGCCCTCGACGGACGTCACGTGTCCCGAGGGCCCGACCGTCTCGGCGAGGAATGAGGTGAACAGCCCGACGCCGGCGTACAGGTCGAGAGCATGCTCGCCGGGCTGCGGCGCAAGCATCGCCAGCACGGTTTCCACGAGAAGCCGTGGGGCTTCGGGATGGACCTGCCAGAACCCATCGCCTGCCACCTGGAAGGCGTGGCCCAGGACCGTCTCAGTGACCACTGTCCGCTCCGACGCGCCGGTGTCCCGAGCGTCGGGCGCCGCGATGAGACAGTCGTCGACCTCGATGATCGCGTGGGACCGGTGCTTGCGAAGCCCCCGCCGACCTCCCGGGAGCGGGACGTACTGCATGCGAGTGCGCCAGCGCAACGTGGGCAGGACTTCCTCCACGGTGACATCGACGTCCATGCCGGCGAGGCGGCTGAACTGCTCCACGATGACCGCCTGTTTCAAGGCCCGCTGCGCGGGAAGTGTCGCATGCTGGAAGTCGCAGCCGCCGCAGCCGTCAGGGTGGGCCAGCGGGCACGGCGGCTCGACCCGGTCAGCCGACGACTTCAGGACCTCGATCGCGTCGGCACGAAGAAAGGACTTCTCGACGTCGGTGATGACTATCCGGACGCGCTCACCCGGGAGCGCATGGCGAACAAAGACGACACGTCGGCCGGGGGCACCTCCCACTTGCGGGGGACCGTCTGACTCCCCGATACGCGCGACTGACTCCCCGATACGCGCGACGCAATGCCCGCCGTGAGCTACGCGCTCGATGTCCACGTCGAGCTCGGCACCGACGTCTGGGCCCACCATGCGGTCGATGGTAAAGGGGGCGACAGCGTTACGCGTGCGCCCCGACACGCCCAGTGTCCCTCGAATGTGGGGCATGAGTGACTGGTGTGACTACTTTGGTGGCTATGCGCGTGTCTTCCTGGGGGCACCACCCGCTGCGACGCTTGGTGCGCGCAGCGGGGGACACGCGAGCCGTGGGCATCTTCCTGGCGTCCGCCGCCGCTGTCATGGGCATGGCCAGCCCCGTCTCGGCCGCTCCTCAGGCGCCCGGCAACTTCACCGGCTACGGATTCGACACCTGCGTGGCGCCAGACCAACGCACGATGAATGCCTGGAACCTCGCTTCGCCGTTCGCCGCCGTCGGCATCTACATCTCCGGCAACTCGCGCTACTGCGGTGACGCCTATCAGCCGAACCTTACGAAGCAGTGGGTTGCCACCAACGCAAGCAGGGGCTGGCGATTCATCCCCATCCATGTCGGCTACCAGTCGCCGTGCTTCAAGAACAACCCGGACAGCCGGGTGCAGAAGAAGCGGATGTCGAGCGACATCGGCGAAGCGCGCGCCCAGGCTCGGAGCGACGCCCGCGAGACGATAGCCGCGCTGCGCCGTCTCGGCTTCCCGGCTGGAAGCGCATCATTCCTCGATCTCGAGTGGTACAAACGCACGACCTCGTGTGACAGGGCCGTCCTCTCGTTCATCGACGTATGGGTTGAGACGCTCCATGCGGCCGGGTTCAGGTCCGGCGTCTACTCCAGTGGGTCGGCCGCCATCAAGCTCATCGATGAGGCCGCCGCTGCCCGCCGGGCTGGCTTCTCCACCCCGAACTACGTGTGGTTCGCGTGGACGAATGGCAAAGCCAACCTCGACGGCGGGCCATACCTGCGCGCCGGCCTGTTCACTCCGCACCGCCGCCTGCACCAGTACAAGAACGGCGACACCGTGAGTTTCGGCGGCGCCAGGGTCAACATCGACTGGAACATGCTCGACGTCGGACGCGGATCGGTGGCCAGCAGCGAGCCCCGACCGTGCGGTGTGACGCTCAACCAGCGGGACTACTCCCACCTCGAGCACGGCGACCGCGGACCGCTCGTCTCGACATTGCAATGCCTCCTGCGCCGCGTCGGCCTCGATGTCGACGTCGACGGCACGTTCGGCAGCGACACGTCGGCCGGCATCAACGAGTACCGCGCCAGGCTGGGGTGGGGTCCGACAGACCGCGAGACGACCCGGTCGACGTGGATCTCGCTGCACGCGGCTGGCACGCGTCCCCTCGTGCTCAAGCGCGGATCGGTCGGCGAGCCGGTCTGGCGCTTGCAGCGCTCACTCCGGGCGGCAAGAGTGAGCGTCCAGATCACCGGGGTTTACGGCCTGCAAACGGTGCGGGCCGTCCGCGCCTACCGCGACGGCGTCGGCCTACCGGGCCGGGAGACAACCGACGCCGCCGTCTGGAAGGCCCTCCGCCGCGGCGCACAGGCCTGAACTGCACTAGAGAATCGGGCCCAAGACGGCCGGCAAGGTTGCCGACCAGTCGGCCCGCAGTTCCGCGACCGACACCGTGAAGCCGAGCGATCCAGCGACCGTCAGCGCATCCCCGCCAGTCAGGCCGATCGACGACAGTGGAACGCCGGCTGACTCGGCCAACGACACGAAGGCCTCGTGCTTGTCCTCGGCGACCGTGACCAGCGCGCGTGCCGTCGACTCGCTGAAGAGCTGGACGAACGTGTCCTCGTCACCGAGGTCGACGCTGACGCCGACGTCATGGCTCAGCGCGCTCTCCATGAGTGCGACGCCCAGGCCGCCGTCAGACAAATCGTGTGCCGAGGTCAGCAGGCCTTGGCGAGCCGCGTTCCTGGAGCAGACCGGCCAGAGCCTGCTCTGCCGCGAAATCAACCGCCGGGGGCTTGCCACCCAGGTGATCGTGGATGACGTCAGCCCACGTCGAGCCACTGAACTCGTCGGCGGTCTCTCCAAGCAGCAGGACGTGCTCGCCCGCCGCGTGAAAGCCCTTCGTGACCCGCTGACGCACGTCGTCGATCACGCCGAGGACACCGACGACCGGCGTCGGCAAGATCGCGACGTCGCCGGTCTGGTTGTAGAACGAGACGTTGCCGCCGGTCACCGGGATGCCGAGCACGGCGCAGCCGTCCTTGAGGCCGGACGTTGCTTCGGCGAACTGCCACATCACGCCCGGGGTCCTCGGGTGAGCCGAAGTTCAAGCAGTCGGTGACGGCCAACGGCTGGGCGCCGGTCACGGCCACGTTGCGGTAAGCCTCGACAAGCGCCAGCTGGGCACCGGCGTACGGGTCGAGCTGGGCGAACCGTCCGTTGCAGTCGGTGGAGACGGCGACACCAAGGTTCGACTCTTCGTCGACCCGGATGACACCAGCGTCCTCAGGCTGCGCAAGCACCGTGTTGCCCTGTACGTAGCGGTCGTACTGGTCGGTGACCCAGGACTTGTCGGCGATGTTGGGCGAGCCGACTACCCGGAGCAGCGTCTCGCGCAGCTCTGAGCCGGATTGCGGGCGCGGCAGTGCCTCGGCCGCATCGGCTTGGAGTGCGTCTTGACTGGCCGGGCGCTCGAGCGGCCGGTGATACACCGGGCCGTCGTGCGCGACCGTCCGCGGCGGAACGTCGACGACGGTCTCGCCGTGCCAGTCGATGACGAGCTTGCCGTCCTCGGTGACCTCGCCGATGACGGTCGCCTCGACGTCCCATTTCGCACAGATGGCCATGAACGCGTCGAGGTTGCCCGGCTCGACGACCGCCATCATTCGCTCTTGGCTCTCGCTCATCAGGATCTCTTCCGGCGAGAGCGTGGAGTCGCGCAACGGCACGCGATCGAGGTGGACGTGCATGCCACCGTCACCGGCGCTGGCCAGCTCGGATGTCGCGCACGACAGGCCGGCGCCGCCGAGGTCCTGGATGCCGCCCACCACCCCGGCCGCGAAGAGTTCGAGCGTGCACTCGATGAGCAGCTTCTCGAGGAACGGGTCGCCGACCTGGACGCTCGGCCGCTTGGCCGGACCATCTGCATCGAACGTCTCGGACGCGAGAACGCTGACGCCGCCGATGCCGTCGCCACCGGTACGCGCGCCATAGAGGATGACGAGGTTGCCCTCGCCCGAGGCATGCGCGAGGTGAAGATCCTCGTGGCGCAGGACGCCGACGCACAGCGCGTTGACCAGCGGGTTCCCGACATAGGTCTTGTCGAAGACGACCTCGCCGCCGATGTTCGGCAGGCCGAGGCAATTTCCGTAGCCACCGATACCGGCGACGATGCCGGGCAGCACACGCCGAGTGTCGTCGGCCGTCAGCGGGCCGAACCGAAGCGGGTCCATGACGGCGACAGGCCGGGCGCCCATCGCGAGGATGTCGCGGACGATGCCGCCCACACCGGTCGCCGCGCCTTGGTAGGGCTCGACGTAACTGGGGTGGTTGTGCGACTCGACCTTGAACGTCACGGCGTAGCCCTGGCCGATGTCGATGACGCCGGCGTTCTCGCCAATGCCAGCCAACGTCTTGCCGCGCGGCGTCTCCTGCGGCAGTTCGCCGAACTTGCTCAGGTGCACCTTGCTCGACTTATACGAGCAGTGCTCACTCCACATGACCGAGTACATCGCCAGTTCGGCCGAGGTCGGACGACGACCAAGGATCTCGCGGATGCGGTCGTACTCGTCAGCCTTGAGGCCCAGTTCGGCCCACGGCTGCTCGCGCTCCGGCGTCGACTCAGCCTGAGCAACTGTGTCGAGATGTTCGAGGTTCACGCTGCTGCTCAGGGGCTGGGCGGTCACACCGTCAGCCTACCGAGCAGGTGTCGTCTCCATGGCGTCAGCCTGCGGCGACTCCACCTCTTCAAGGCCAGATTCATGCACTGGCCGACCAGCGACAGGGACAGCGCGGCGGCGGCCGATCGGGACACGATTGGCCACGCGGCTCAGCGGCTCGACGGTCGCGTTCAGCACTTTGACCGCCTCGTGCAGATCGGGCACCGTTTCGTCCAGTGATCCGATGACCGGGACCAGTGCCTCCAGGGTCGGGATGAGCTTCTCGATCGTGTCGCCCAGCGCGACCAACTGCTCCAGCGTTCCCCCCGGCTGCAGCAGGTTCTCCAGGATGCCGTTCTCCTCCAGCAACTGGTCGATGAGTCCACCAGGTTCGAGGACGTGCTCAATGGCGCCCTCCTGGCTGAGCAGCCGATCGAGCGGTCCCTCAGGGGCCAGGAAGCGGTACAGCGGGCCGTCATCGGCGGCAATGCGGTCGATCGGTCCGCCCGGAGCGAGCAGCCGGAAGAACGGGCCATTGTCGGCCAGAAGGGGCAGCAGCGGGCCGTCGTCTGCAAGCAGCCGGTCCACGATGCCGCCCGGCGCCAGCGCCTTCCCAAGCGGACGATCCGGCGACGTGATGTCCGCGACGGTGTTGCCGAGCGAAACCAGTCCCCGCTCGTCAGCGAGGATCTCGTCCAGCTGCTCGAGGAGCCCATCCGGTCCGAGGATCTGCCCCAGACGCTGTCCGTAGCCGCCGTCGCGCAAGAGCGGCCCGGCCGGCGATGCCAGATACCCCAAGCCGAGTGCCCCGCGCGTCACCGCCACCGTGAGTCGGGCCGGAAGGGTCAAAGCAGCGACGATGTCCATGCAGGTCAGCGTATGGCGACTGCTACGGACTGTCACAGCATGCCCACCAATCCACGCTCTAGGGTTCGGCAGTGTGGCCATACTCTTCGCGCTGATCTCCGCCGCCTGCTGGGGCGTCTCCGACTTCTTCGGCGGCGTGTTCTCCAAGCGGCACGGCGCCTGGGTCACGACGGTGGCAGTCCAACTCGGAGCCCTGGCCGGAACCGCGGTTGCCGTGCTGCTGCTCGGTGGTTCGCCGACGCACGCCGACTGGGCATGGGGAACGGCGGCAGGCCTGGGCGTCGGCGCCGGGACGGCCTACCTGTATCGCGGCCTTTCCACCGGACGCATGGGCGTGGTCGCACCGGTCTCGGCCGTGGGTGCGGCGTTGGTCCCCGTCGCCGTCGGTGTCTCCACCGGTGAGCGGCCAGGCGTCACGGCGGCGGTTGGGATCGTGATCGCGCTGCCCGCCATCTGGCTGATCGCCTCGACCGACAACGGAGCAGCAGAGGCCACGGGTGAGGGGGCCGGTCAGGAGTCGACCGGGTTTCTCGATGCCGTCCTGGCCGGCCTCGGGTTCGGCGTCGGGTTCGCCTGCCTGGATCGGCTCCAGCCCGCGGCCGAACTGACGCCGCTGCTGGCGACTCAGGTCGCGTCGCTGCTTCCCGTGATCGCCCTCGCCCTGTGGGCGCGGGAACCGTTCTGGCCGCGCGGCCATCGGGCATGGATCGGTTTCGTCCTCGGCCCACTCGGCACGCTGGCCAACGCGTGCCTCCTCTGGGCGGTCCAGACCGGGCTGCTGTCCGTCGTCGCGGTGCTGGTCGCGCTCTATCCGGCCGTGACGGTCGCGCTGGCCGCGGCCGTGCTGCACGAACGCATCCATCGTGCACAGGCGTGGGGGCTCGGGCTGGCCGCGGTGGCGGTCTCCCTGATCAGCCTCGCGTGATGATCGTCAGCCCGCAGCACCGGGGATGACCACGAGCTGACGCTTCTTTGCCTCGGCCACGGTCGTGGTTCCCCCGGTGAGAAGCAGGCGTCGAATATTCGACCGGCGGTAGATGCGCCGGTTGGGTCTCACGAATGAACGACGTGAGGAATTTGATGAAGCGCTCCGGTTGGTCCTTGTGCGGGAAATGACCGGAGTCCTCGAAGATCTCAATGCGAGCATCGGGGGCCAGTTCGCCAACCACCTCCGCATGCTCGACCGGAACAACCTGATCATCGTCGCCCCACACGATCGCCATCGGCATCGCCGCGGTCAGGTAGGCGCGGTCCCGCATGGTGATGACCTGCCCCCGCAGGTCGATGCAGTTGCGCACCAGATGCCGGATGGCTCGCCGCGTCTTGGGATCGCGCCAAGACGCCATGATGTCGGCCACCTCATCGAGGTCGCGCAGCGCGGGCACGCCGGAGTCGGCCAAGCCGGTGAGAAGTGACCGGGTGGCGGACCGCATCCCCGGGAGGTTGAGCACCGTGGCGAGCTGGTGGAACCCGGGCAGCAGGATCGCGCGGATCGCCAGCGTCACCTCCTGGCCCAACCCACCGGCCGACACGAGGACGAGTCGCTCGGTGCGCTCGGGGAACTGGTAGGCGAACTGCATCGCGACGCCGCCGCCGAAGCTGTGCCCGACCACGGTCACCTTGTCGATTCCAAGGATCGTGAGCAGGTCGCGCATGCCGTTGGCGTAGCCGCCGATGCTGTAGTCGGCGCGGGGCTTGTCGGACTCACCATGCCCAAGAAAGTCCGGGGCGACGACGGTGAACTCCCGGGCCAATCGGTTGATGACTGGACCCCACGTGGTGTGGTCGCACCCCAGCCCATGCAGCAGCAGGAGCGCCGGACCGGAGCCCACCTTCACAAACGCCCGGCGATGCCCGTGCACGGTCACGTACTCAACCGGCGGCACACGATCCAGATCGGCCACATCGGCTCCCATCACGGGGCCCCCGAGAGGGAGCGGATACGACATCCTCACATGACGAGAGAGCAAACGCGTGGCGAATCGGACAGAAAAACCCGCAGGTCAGACAACATTTTGGCAAAAATGTACAAAGCCCCCGTCAGGGGAGGTGCCGCATGTGCACTACCCAGACATTGAGACCGACAGCGCCGTCAACGCGGCGAAGTTGCTTGCTGAATGCTCTAGCGGAGCAGCCCCTCGACCAGCTGCCGAAAGACTCGCAGCTGGGACCGCATCGGCTCGGGTGAATCCAGGGCACGACAGACCAGGAAAGCCCCAGCGAAGGTGACGAACAACTGGTCGGCCAAGTCGTCCGGCTCGGGACCGTCCGTGACGCCGGCTGTGGCGTAGGCGTCCCGGATGAGACCCGCGACCGCCGTTCGCCACCCGACGATGGCACGCTCCACCTCAGCCGCCGACCGCTCGTCGAGGATGTCGCGCTCGGTGACCATCGGCAGGTAGAGGCACGCCGACTCGGCGGTCAGATCACCGGACCAGTTCTCGTAGTAGCCGAGGAAGACGAGGAGCCGCTCAGTCGGCTCCTCGTAGCGTATCCGCGTGGTCGAGGCCTGCTCGCATGAGGGCGAGGTCCGCGTCCACGAAACGCGACAGGAGCGAATTGGCCGAGAGCTCGCTTCGACTCAAAGTGGTGGAAGAAAGCGCCCTTGGAACTTCTGGATTCCTCGATGATCTGGTCGACGGACGTTGCCGCGAAACCCTGCCGCTCGATGAGCCGCTGAGCTGCATCGAGCAGCCGATCTCGAGTTCCGCTTCCTTCCCGAGGCACGTGCACCATCCTCACAGACCGGCGCGCGGCACTCCCCACAGTGCCCCGACGTGTCGGCTGTCGGTACCGCAGCAACCACCAACCACACGAACGGACGGGACGTGCTTGCGGAAATCCGCGGCCGAACTGGTCAGCAATCCCAGGTCGCCGCTGTCGAGGACCTCCATCACGTCCAACTCATCGTGGGAGAGCGTCGAGGCGTTGGGACGAAGGAACACGAGCCGTTCCTGCCAGTCGGCTCCGTCCAAGGCGCCAGCGACGTGCGTCGGATGAGCACAGTTGACGCCGTACCAATCGGCTGCGGCGTCCCGTTCCACACAGGCGACACCTTCTGCGAGGGTCATGCCGTCCGGCAGCAGGCCGGTGGTTTCCACAGTGAACGAGATCGCCACCGGCAGGCCGGCTTCGCGCGCGGCCCGGACGACGCCAATGGCTTCGGCCGCCGTCGTCATCGTCATGGCGTGTACGAGGTCGGCACCCGCTTCGGCGAAGGACGTCACCTGAGCCTGGTGGTAGGCCGCAGCTTCATCCCCGCCGATGTCAGCAGCGAGGTAGCCATCGCCGCGTGGGCCGACGACACCGCTGACCAAGACCTGCTCGACCTCGCTCTGCTCGGCCTGGGCCCGCATGAACTCGACCGCCGCACGGTTGACCCCGTCCAGGGCGCGTTTGTCGTAGCCGAGCAGGCTGGCCCAATCCGGGTTGGCCCGCCAGGTGGGGGTCTCGAGGAGGAGTCCCGCGCCGGCAGTCCGGGCGATGGCGGCGTACTGCGCGTAGTAGGCGGCGAGCAACTGGCTTCCGTCGGCATCACCGAGGAGCGGGAAGGACGCGAACTCGGGCAGATCAACGCCGTGGTTGAAGACGAGGTCTGTCTCCAGACCGCCGTCGGTAACCCACGACCCCTGTGCCAGTGCGTTGACGGCGTCCATGATTGCTCCCTTGGTTCAGACTGTTTAGTCTGTTCTACCAGACTAAACAGTCTGCTGCAAGGGTGGACAACACCTGCCCGTCAGGCCAGGTATCCACCGAACCAGTCGAGAACCTTCGCGTACGCCTTCTCCGCCTGCGTCTTGTTGTAGTTGTCGCCTGTCGCGTTGAAAAACGCGTGGTCCACGCCGGGGTACGTGACGATCTCGTGCTTGAGTCCGGCCTTTTCGAGAGCCGCTTCGGCGCCGTCGCGCGTGGCGTTGACGCGGTCATCGAGCTCGGCGTACACCCCAAGGACGGCCGCCTTGGACTTGGAGAAGTCCGGCCCCTCGTCGGGCGTCGTGCCGTAGAACGGTGCAGCCGCCGCGAGCCTGGGTTCGCCCGACTGAACCAGCTGCCAGACCATCCCGCCACCGAAGCAGAAGCCGACCGCACCGATCTTGGCATCGGGCACCCGCCGCTCGAGCTCGTCGATCGCAGCGCTCATGTCCGCGACGAGCTCGTCGGGCTGAGCCTCACGGAGCACCTGCATGATCTCGGCTTCGTCGTCGAACGTCTTCGTACCGCCGCGCGAGGACAGCAGGTCGACGGCGAGCGCCGAGTAGCCACTGGCGGCGAGACGGCCGGCGACCGACTTGACGTGGTCGGTGAGCCCCCGATTCTCGTGGATCACCAGCACAGCACCCTGGGGATCGGCGGCTTGGGCGAAGGTTCCCAACGTCTCGCGGTCACCGGGACCGGGGAAGCTGATGTCCTCGGTCTCGGACGGTTTGGGGCCGGCCGGTGACGCACCGGGCGTGCGCTCGGCCAAGGGACTGTCGGCGGCACGGGCGCAGGCGGCAAGCAGCGATGCGGCTGCCGGCGCGGCGAGACCGAGATAAGCAAGGCGGCGAATGGCCTCGCGACGGCTCAGGTAGCCGTCGGCATGGTCGATCGCCACTTCTTCCTGGAGATAGCGTTCCAATGCCATCGGCCCAGTTTCACCGGGCCCAGGGTCATCGGCACAGGGTCACTTCAGGAACTTGCTCGTCGAGCGGTCCTTCAGTCGCTTGCCGCCGGTCTGGCACGTCGGGCAGTACTGCAGCGAGGAGTCCGCGAAGACGACCTCAGCCACCGCGTCGCCGCACACGGGGCAGGGTTCCCCAGCTCGCCCGTGCACGCGCATCCGGCTGCGCTTGTTGTCCTTGAGGTCGGCCGCCGCCTTGCCTCGGGCTGCAGCGATCGCGTCGGTCAGGACGTCGTGGATCGCGTGATTCAGCCGTTCAACCTCATCGCCCGAGAGCTCCGACGCCATCGCGAAAGGCGAGAGCTTGGCTGCGTGCAGGATCTCGTCGCTGTATGCATTCCCTATGCCGGCCACCGTGCCCTGGTCGCGAAGGAGGCGCTTGATCTGCATCCGTCGGCCGGCCAGGAGCGGCTCGATCGTGAAACCCTCGGCCAATGGATCGGGTCCGAGCGATGCGATCCCCGGCACCTCCTGTGGGTCGCGGACGGCGTAGACGGCCAAGCCCTTACGGGTGCCAGCCTCCGTGAGGTCGAAGCCATGGGTGGGCCCGGAGCCGGCATCGAGCCGCACCCGTAGGGAGATCGGTCCATTCCCCAGCTTGAGCCGCGTCTGCGCCAGCCGATCCGACCACCGCAGCCAGCCGGCCCGTGCCAGGTGGACGACGAGATGCAAACCGTCGACGTCGAAGTCGATGAACTTGCCATGCCGGGTGACGTCAGTGACGGCCAGGCCGCTGAAGGCCGTGAGCTGCGGGTCGAACGTCTTCAGCACGGAGATGGACGCGACCTCGATGTCCGCGACGACCATCCCCACGGCCCGCTCGCGCAGGAAGGCAACAAGCGCATCGACCTCGGGCATTTCGGGCACGTGCCGAGATTATCCAGCGGAGCCTCTCACGGCACGAACGTCAGCCAGAGCAGCGTCAGGTTGAGGCCAATCACGATGGTCGCAACCGTCCACGCGCCGAAGTTCACGAGCCGGTGGTTCGCGTGCTCTCCCATGACGGATCGGTTGGCGGTTAGGACGACGAGTGGCACCAACGCCAGCGGGATGCCCATCGACAGCACGACCTGCGAGACGACCAGCGCGGCGCTGGGCTCGATGCCAAGCGCCAGCACAACGACGGCAGGGATGACGGTGATGACCCGCCGGACCATCATCGGGATCTGCGCGTGGAGCAGTCCACGCATGACCTCCGCACCGGCGGCACTACCGACGGACGTCGATGCCAAGCCGGAACCGAGCAGTGCCACCGCGAAGAGCAGTGCCACACCGGCACCGAGGTCTGACGTGATGACTCCGTGGACTCCGGTCAAGGTGTCCGTGCCCGGACGGCCCTGGAGGCTGGCCGCCGCGACGACCAGCAGCGAGAGGTTGAGAACGCCGGCGAGGATCAGGGCCAGCACCACATCGGTGCGCGTGACCGAGAGCAGGTCGCGGACCGACAGGCCGTCGCCGCGTCCATCGAGCCGGGTGACGGTCAGGCTGGAGTGCAGATAGATCACGTGCGGCATGACGGTCGCGCCGATGATGCCGGAGGCCAGGAGCACGCTCTCGGTGCCGGCGAAGTGAGGCACCAGGCCACTCACCAGCGGGCCCGGTTGCGGTGGATTGACGAACAGTCCAGCGAGGAACCCGACCGCGATCAGGCCCAGGAAGGCCATGATGGTCCGCTCCAGCGCGCTCTGACCGCGGAGGTCGCCGATCTTCAGGATCACCAAACCGACGCCGGCCGTGATCAGCGCACCGACGATGAGCGGAAGGTCGAAGAGCAAGTACAGCGCGATGGCCCCACCGACGACCTCGGCCATGTCGGTCGCGATGGCGACTACTTCGGCCTGGAGCCAGTAAGCAATACGTGGGGCACGGGGCAGCCGGCGCCCGAGCTGGGTCGACAGGGACGCTCCGGTGACCATTCCCAACTTGGCCGAAAGGTACTGGACGAGCACCGCCATCGCGTTCGCCATCACGACGACCCACACCAGGGTGTAGCCGAACCGCGCTCCTGCGGTGACGTTGGTGGCGACGTTGCCCGGGTCGACGTACGCGACGGCGGCAACGAACGCCGGACCGAGCAGCGCGACGCGGCGCGCCGGGGTCAGGGTGAGCGAAGCCATCAGGGTGCGACGAGGTCTTCGTATTCCGGGTGCTTCGGCAGCCAGCCCAGGATGTACGGGCAGGTCACCTTGATGCGAAGCCCACGTTCGCGGATGTCGTCCAAAGCGCCCTGTACGAGCACCGAAGCCAGCCCCTTGCCTTCGAACGCCGGGGCGATCTCGGTGTGCGGGAACAAGATGACGCCGGGGTCATCCGTCGGCTCGGCCACAGTGAAGCCGGCCGACTCATCGCCGACGCGGATCTCGTACCGGTGCGCGCTGGCGTTGTGGAGGACTTCGGGATTCATGAAACTCCCGCCAAAGCAAGAGCGGACGTGAAGAAGCCGAGTCCATCGGTCCCCGGGCCGCAGAGCTCCTCGATGGCGTGCTCGGGGTGCGGCATCAGTCCGACGACGTTGCCGCGCTCGTTGGTGATGCCCGCGATGTCACGCAGCGACCCGTTGGGATTGACATCGACGTAGCGGAAGACCACCCGACCATCGCCCTCCAGCCGGTCCAGCGTCGCGTCGTCAGCGACGAACCCGCCCTCGCCGTTCTTCAGCGGGATGACGATCTCCTGGCCCGCTTGGTAGCCGTTCGTCCACGCCGTGTCCGCGTTCTCGACCCGGAGAACCTGGTCGCGGCAGATGAACGTGCGGTGGTCGTTGCGGATGAGCGCTCCTGGCAACAGGTGCGACTCACACAGGATCTGGAAACCGTTGCAGATGCCGAGCACCGGCAGGCCACCGTTCGCCGCCGCCACCACCTCGGTCATCACCGGCGCGAACCGCGCGATCGCGCCGCAGCGCAGGTAGTCGCCGTAGGAGAAGCCGCCGGGCAGGATGACGGCGTCGACCCCCTTGAGGTCGTGATCGCCGTGCCAGAGCGCGACAGGCTCGCCGCCGGCTAGCCGGACCGCGCGGCGCGCATCGACATCATCGAGCGAACCCGGGAAGGTAACGACCCCGATCTTCATCGATGGGTCACGCGTTCTCAACGCGGACGGCAAAGTCCTCGATGACCGGGTTCGACAGCAGTGTCTCGGCGATTTCGCGGACTTCGGCCAGCGTCGCCTCATCGGTTTCGGTGACCTCGATTTCGAACCGCTTGCCCTGGCGGACGTCGAGGATGCCATCGAACCCGAGGCGCGGCAGCGCCCCATGCACGGCTTTGCCCTGCGGGTCGAGGATCTCCGGTTTGGGCATCACTTCGACGACAACGCGAGGCATGCGGCGAGTCTATTACCCGGGCCGTGCTCGCTAACGCTCGCACTCATTCGTCGTTTCGCCCCTGCGAAACAACGCCCGGCTCGGCGCGCTACGCGCCCCGCATGGCTGGGAGTTTCACGACTTCGTAATCCCGCCAGGCCGACCTACGCGGCGATCGACAGCACAATGATGACGTGGGCAAGAAATCGGAGTTCGCGCTGTACGGGGCGCTGGCCGCGCTGGTCGGCCTCGCCGTCGGCCACTTCGCCGCGACGCTGATCGCGCCGGCGTCCTCTCCTGTGCTCGTCGTCGGCTCGACGCTCATCGACCTGGCCCCGGCACCGGTGAAGATCGCCGTGATCAACCTGTTCGGGACCGCCGACAAGCCGCTGCTCGTCGGCTTGGTCACGCTCGGGACGTTGGGCCTCGCGGCCCTTGCGGGGATCGTCAGCAGGCGACGGCCCACCCTCGGTGTGGGCATCGTGTTCGGCCTGGGCATCGTCGTCGCCATCCTGACCGCGACCAGCCCGAAGTTCGGGTCGTTCGGGTTCATCCCGGCGCTCATGGCTGGCACCGTCAGCGCCGGACTGCTCGGCGTCCTTCCGCGGTGGACGCTCCCCCGCTCACCTGGGGACGGCGACGAAACCGGCGAGCGCGGATCCCAGCGCCGGACGCTGCTCAGCTCGGCCGGGCTGCTGACTCTGGCTGCAATCGTGTTCGGCGCGTCCCGGATGGCGCGGCGGACGCCCGCACCGGCCGCGGTGATGCCCCTCCCGAAGCCCACGACCACCCTTCCACCACTTCCCCGCGGCCTCGGCGCCACGGGCATCACTCCGCTGCGCACCCCGATCCGTGACTTCTATCGCGTCGACACCCGGCTGAGCGTGCCGCACATCAACCCGGCTGACTGGCGGCTGACGATCGACGGTGACGTCGGCCGAACCGTCCACTTCACGTATCGGCAGCTCCTGGCGATGCCCATGATCGAGCGGGACATCACGCTGGCGTGCGTGTCCAACCCGGTCGGCGGCCCCTACGCCGGTGGCGCACGCTGGCTCGGCGTCCGGCTTGCCGACCTGCTCAAGCGCGCCGGGCCGGGAACGGGAGAGGCGGACCAGATCCTGTCGACCGACGTCGGCGGCATGACCATCAGCACGCCGCTGGATGCGGCCACCGACGGCCGCGACGCGATGATCGCCGTCGGCATGAACGGCCAGCCGCTTCCGGCTGAGCACGGATATCCCGCCCGCATGGTTGTCCCCGGTCTCTACGGCTTCATCAGTGCGACCAAATGGATCACTCGGATGACGCTGACCACCTATGCCGCGGAGGAGGCGTATTGGACACCGCGCGGCTGGGCCACACAGGCCCCGATCAAGCTGGCCAGTCGGATTGACATCCCGCGTGACGGCGAGGAACTCGATGCGGGTGACGTCATCGTCGGCGGGATCGCGTGGGCACACGACGACGACGGCGTCGGACGAGTCCAGGTTCGTATCGACGACCACTCATGGCAGGACGCGACGCTCGGACCATCTGGCGGGCCCGACTACTGGCGCCAGTGGTTCGTGCGCTGGGAGGCGCCGAAGGGCGAGCATCGCATCCACGTCCGCGTGGTGGGGGCGAACGGGGACGTCCAGACCAGCAAGCCGGCCGAGCCGGCACCGGATGGGGCCAGCGGCCACCACGCGATCACTGTCTCGGTGATTTGAGCGCGACAATTCAGGAAGAAGCCGTGGTTGCGCAAATTTCAGGAAACTGAGACAGAAAGCCAAAGTCGGAGGAAGGTGGGCTGAGTACGCCCCCACCCTGGAAGGTAGAATTACAATGAAAAAGACTCATGCACTCTTTGTGTTCGTAAGCCTGATCGTGCTGTTGACGGCCGGCGCGGCGCAAAGCCTCTCTGGTACCAACACCGTCGACTCCGGCGACATCATCGACGGCCAAGTCAAGTTCGCGGACATCAAACCCGACGCCGTCACCTCATCGCGGATCAGGACCGACGCGGTCGGCGCCTCCGAGATTCGGGCTGACCAGGTCGGCGCCTCAGAACTTGCCGACAACTCTGTCGGCAGCGCAAACGTTATCGACGGCAGCCTGACCGGTGTAGACATCACCGACAACACCGTAACCAGTGCAGATATCACCAATGGCCAGGTCAACACCACAGATCTTGCCGGCGGTGCGGTGAGGGCGAGCGATCTCGGAACGATCAACGAGCATTCGTCCATCAGCCCGCCCATCAACGCAGGGGTCGGCGCGAATCACTCCGTGAACTGCCCCGCGGGCGAGATTGTCATCTCCGGCGGCCATACCACCTCCAGCTTTGATGTCAACAACGTCCAGTCACGGCGGAGCGGCAACGGATGGCTCGTTTCTGCCGACAACGACAGCGCGGGGGTGCAGACGATCACCGCCTTCGTCTACTGCTTGTCAGCGTAGATCGGAAGGTCGCGTCGACGACTGTCATACGGCCGCCGAGCAACTGAGTGCGATGGCCCGGCCCCCTCACGGGGCCGGGCCATCGTCACGAATCACGCTTGCTGATCGTCCTGCGCCTCCGTACGTATCTGGACGGCTCAGTCCTTCGGCCGCCGCCACACCACGATGGCGAGGGCAACTCCGAGACCGGCGACGACCGGGCCGACGACTGCCCAGAGCTTGACACCCGTCATCGGACTTCCGCCTAGGTGGCCCAAGCCCTGCAGGGTCCACAGGGTGCCCATCACCGCGGCGAGTACCCCGATGAGGATGAGGAACCGGCGGCGCATGTCAGTTGATCTCGCGCTTGAGGATCTTGCCGGTGGCCGTCATCGGCAACTCGTCCCGGAACTCCACGACGCGAGGATACTTGTAGGACGCGAACTGCTCCTTGCCCCAAGCCACGAGCTCCTCCTCGGTCGTCGAGTCGCCGGGCTTCTTAACGATGACGGCCTTGATTTCCTCGCCGTGTGAGTCGTGGGGCACCCCGATCACGGCGACCAGCGAAACGGCCGGGTGCTCCATGAGCACCTCTTCCAGCTCACGCGGATACACGTTGAAGCCGCCCCGGATGATCATGTCCTTGCTGCGGTCGACGATGTAGTACCAGCTGTCCTCGTCCTTGCGGGCGAGGTCGCCGGAACGGAACCAGCCGTCCCTGATGGCTTCGGCCGTCGCATCGGGCCGGCCGTGGTAGCCCTTCATGATGTTGTGGCCCTTGATCGCGATCTCGCCGATCGCTTCCGGGCTATCCGGAACGTCTGACCAGTCGTCGTTGATGAGTTTCATCTCGACACCCGGGATCGCCTTGCCGATCGACCCGACACGGGGCTCCTCACCGAAGCGTGAGAACGAGGCGACCGGTGACGTCTCGGACAATCCGTATCCCTCAAGGATCGTCACTCCGAACCGCTCACGGACCTGCCGATGGATGTCGACCGGGAGGGCGGCTCCGCCGGAAACAGCGACGCGCAAGTTCTTCGCGAGGGCATCGACGTCGAATCCGTCGTTCGCATCGAGCGCGGTCAGCAGTCCCCAGTACATCGTCGGGACGCCGGCAAAGTACGTGACGCTCTCGCGCAGCATGAGGCCCAACGCGGCCTCGGCTTCGAAGCGCGGCAGCATCACGACGGTTCCGCCATAGAAGAAGGCGCCGTTCTGGATGACGGACTGACCGAAGGAGTGGAACAGCGGCAGCACACACAGGTAGGTGTCCGGCTGCTCCGGATCAGCCGCGAACAGCTCAGTGTGAACCTTGACGTTGTCGATCAGGTTGCGGTGCATCAGCTCGGCGCCCTTGGGCTGGCCGGTCGTGCCCGAGGTGTAGAGGATGACGGCGACGTCGTCGGAGTCGGTGTCGCCCCTGCCAAATTGCACTGGGTCGAAGGTCGCCGGCTGCTCGGCGACGAGCGGCGCGTAGTACTCCGGCGGCTCCATCGGCGCGGGCGCGTTCGAGTCGAGCTTGATGAGGAAGAACTCCGTGCAGGAGTCGGTCGCCTGGAAGCCCTCCCAGGCGGCGTCACCGATGGGCAGCTCTGCACTGCCTTCGAAGGCGAAGTAGGCCTTCGCCCCGGAGTCGTTGAGGTGATAGGCGACCTCCCGGCCCTTGAGCAGGACGTTCAGCGGGACGACCGTGCCACCGGCCTTGAGGATGCCGAAGTAGATGATCGAGAAGTACGGCAGGTTCGGGCAGGAGATCGCGACCCGATCACCGGGCTGGATGCCGCGTGCGAGCAGCAGATTCGCCACCTGGTTGGCCGCGCCGTTGACCTGGGCATAGCTGAGCCGCAGGTCGCCGAAGACGATCGCGGTGCGGTCCGGGTGCTTGGCGGTCGAGTCTTCGAGGATGGAAGCGAGGTTCACCATGCGCGTCACCTTAGTGGCGTTCTGGGGCGGCCGTCGCCGTCAATTGGAGCCAAAATCGGCGCGGCCGATGGTGCAGCCCGCCCAACTCGGCTGCGCGATCAGCAGCCGTCGCGGAGCAACCCTGGCCGGTTGCCGCGGGTGACCTCGATGAACGCGACGTGCGAGTCGTCGGCCAGTTGGCCCGGCTCATTGTCGAATCCGAAGCCGATCCACTTGTCGCCGTCACGCAGGAAGACGCCGGCCTGTCCGTAGTCCATCCGAACGGGACCTTCGAGTCGCTCGCCATAGGTCTTGTCGACGGCGGCGTAGCTGTTGCCGATGCTGATGCCCTCCGCGCGTCTCCAGGCCAGGCTTCGACATGCCAAGTGCGGTAATCCGCTGGTCGGCACCGACGATGACGTCAAGCCCCTCAGACAGCTGGCCCGTCCACTTCCAGAAGGTGCCTTCGCAAGACTGCTCGCGCTTTTGGTCCCGCTCCATGAAGCCGGCGTCGATCGCCACCTGGACGTCCGCGCCAACCGGGACCGGCTCGAATGCCCCCGGGGCGGCATGCCCGAACAGCAGCGGCTTGCCCGCTTTGTCGACCACGCCCTTAGGTGACCAGTCCGGCCCCTGGCGGTCGGCGCGGTTGGCTTTGACAACCGGATTGTCGGCCGGCGAAGGGGTCGCGACTCGGGGTGCATCCGTTGCCGAGCCGGTGGGCGTTTGCCCAGACGACTGGGGGCCCCGGCCGGAGAGGTCAAACCATGCGGCGAACGCAAGGAATGCAAGTAGGCCTGCGACCAAGGTGACGGCAGCCCTGCTACTCATGTGATGACCTCCTCGTGATGCGCCAGGACGAGACTACGGCTCAGAACGCCTCGCCGGTGAGCATTTCGTAGGCCTCGATGTAGCGGGCGCGGGTCTGCTCGACGATCTGCTCCGGCAGCGGCGGTGGCGGGGTGTCCGAAGCCCTGTCCCAGCCGCTTTCCGGCGACACCAACCAGTTGCGAACGAACTGCTTGTCGAACGACGGCTGCGCGTGGCCGGGCTCGTACTGGTCGGCCGGCCAAAATCGGGAGGAGTCCGGCGTGAGGACCTCGTCGGCGAGCACGATCGTGCCTCCTCCGCTGGTCGAACCAAGCGTCCCAGCGGGCGGTGCCCCCACTGGCCGGCTGCCGAACTCGAACTTGGTGTCAGCCAGGATGATGCCCCGTTCGCGGGCGATCTCCTCTGCTCGGCCGTAGACCTGGAGCGTCAGGTCGCGCAGCGCCTCCGCCGTCCCGACCCCGACCGCGGCGACCACGTGATCGAAGTCAACGTTCTCGTCATGCTCGCCGATGTCAGCCTTGGTCGCGGGCGTGAAGATCGGCTCAGGGAGCCGAGACCCATCGACCAGGCCCGGCGGCAGGGCGATGCCGCAGACCGAGCCGGTTGCGTCGTAGTCGGCCAGCCCCGAGCCCGCCAGATATCCGCGGGCGACGCATTCGACCGGGAACATCTCGAGCCGCTCGCAGATGACGGCGCGGCCACGGACGACGTCTGGCACGTCGGTGCTCACGATGTGGTTCGGCGCGAGGGCAGCCAGCTGCTCGAACCACCACAGGGACATGCGGGTGAGAATCTCGCCCTTGTCCGGGATCCCAGGTTCGAGGATGAAGTCGTAGGCGCTGATGCGGTCGGACGCGACCATCAGCAGGTGGTCGCCCCAGGCGTAGAGGTCACGCACCTTGCCCGAGTGCAGGTGGACGGCTCCCTCAATCTCAAGCGGCACGTCCGCAGACTAGCCGCTGCGACGGCGGAACCGAGTCCCGACCAATCCATGACCGGCTTGAGTCCGAATACCTGAAGTGACGGCTTCCCTCCGCGGTGCGGTGAGCGGTGTGGTGGCGGCAGTGGCCGGCGTGACCGTCGGCAATCTCCTGGCTGCCGCCACCTCACCCGGCGCGGCGCCGGTGATCGTCGTGGGATCGCAGGTGGTCGACTGGACCCCGACTCCAGCCAAGGAGTGGGCCATCGCGACCTTCGGCACCGCCGACAAGCCGATTCTGCTGGCATCAGTAGCAGCGGTCACCTTGGCCGTCGCCGCCTTTGCCGGTGTCCTTGCATTACGCAAACTTCACCTCGGCGTCTTCGTGTTCGGTGCCCTCGGCGCCCTCGCGGCCGCCATCGCGCTGACCCGGCCGGCGGCCACACCACTGGATGCGGCGCCTTCCGTCCTCACCGGGCTGGTGGCGATCGCGACGCTTGCGGCGTTCGCCCGCACTCCCCAGGGATCCGCAGGTGAGGGACTCAGCCGGCGCCTGCTCCTCACGCAGGCACTGGTCCTGCTGGCGGCCGCGGCGGTGCAGGCATCGGCCAGCGTCGTCACCCGGCTCCGAACGATGCCGGCGGACCTCGCACTCCCCCGGGCAGCCGATGTCCCCCCACCCCTGCCGCCGGGATTGAAGGTCAAGGGCATCACGTCCTTCCGCACGTCCAATCAGGACTTCTATCGAGTGGACACGCGGTTGACCCTGCCCACCGTCGATGTGGACGCGTGGCGCCTCCGCATCGACGGCGACGTCCGCCGTCCGGTCTCGCTGACGTTCGACGAGCTGGCGACGATGGATCTGGTCGAGCGGGACATCACGCTCACCTGCGTCTCCAACGAAGTCGGCGGGCGCTATGTCGGCGGTGCGCGGTGGTTGGGCGTGCCGCTGACCGACGTGCTGGATCGTGCCGGAATCGACGCGACGGCGGCCGACCAGATCCTGTCGACCGACGTCGACGGCATGACCATCAGCACCCCGCTAGCTGCTGCGATCGACGGACGCGACTCGCTGATCGCCATCGGAATGAACGATGAACCGTTACCCCGGGCCCACGGATTCCCGGCCCGGCTGATCGTGCCGGGGCTGTACGGGTTTGTCGGCGCGACCAAGTGGATCACCCGCATGACCCTGACCACGTACGCCGAACAGGATGCGTACTGGACGAAGCGTGAGTGGGCGACAGATGCGCCGATCAAGCCGTCCAGTCGAATCGACACACCACGGCCGTTCGAGGACGTGCGCGCGGGGACGGTGACCATCGGCGGCATCGCCTGGGCCCAGCGTCAGGGCGGGGTGGCTGCGGTCGAGGTCAGCGTGGACGACGGCCCCTGGACGGCGGCGACGCTCGGGCCGTCCGCCGGGCAGGACTACTGGCGTCAGTGGTATCTGCCTTGGCAGGCCACACCGGGACGCCACACGCTCGCCGCCCGGGCGATCACTGGCCGTGGGCGCAGTCAATCAGCCGAGCGCGCCAGCCCGTTCCCCGACGGCTCGAGTGGCATCCAGCGCCTCGTCGTCACGGTGACCTGACAGCCGGACCAATCCGATGCGGCTGGGGAAACGAATACGAAGTATCAAGCAACCACCGGAAGGAATTTCCATGATTCGCACGAAACCATCGAGGAAGGTGTCGAGCTTCGCCGTAGGCGTGGCTCTGACGACCGTCTTGCTCGCCGCATGCAGCAACGACGCTGACCCGCAAGCCGCTGATCCGGCACCGGAGGAGACCACGGCCAGCGCCAGCGGCCCGGGTGCCCAGACGTTCGGCCCGGCGTGTTCGGCAATCCCGAAGTCCGGTGCCGGCTCGTTCAATGGCATGGCCACCGAGCCAGTTGCGTCGGCAGCCAGCGCCAACCCGCTGCTCAAGACGCTCGTTGCAGCGGTCACGGAAGCCGACCTTGTTGACACACTCAACAGCGCCGACGCCCTGACTGTCTTCGCACCGACCGACGAAGCCTTCGCCAAGATCCCGAAGGCCGATCTCGATGCGCTTCTCGCTGACAAGGCGAAGCTCACCGCGGTTCTGACCCACCACGTTGTGGCTGGTCAGCTTGATCCGTCTGAGGTTGTCGGTGAGCACGAGACCCTCGCCAAGGACATGGTCACGGTCAAGGGCGACGAGAGCGGCATGACCGTCGGCAAGGGCAGCGTCCTGTGCGGAAACATTCCGACGGACAACGCGACGGTTTACGTCATCGACACGGTCATGATTCCCTGAGCGAACCAGTTCAAGGACGAGGGTTCGGTCGTGGATGATCGACTGAACGAACCGGTCGGGGTGCCTCCTCAGGGGGGCGCCCCGGCTGGTGTCGACCTCAGCGCCGATCTCGGGGGGCTGCTGCGGCGATGCGCGCGCGGAGAAGAGTCCGCATTTGCCGAGTTCTACGACGCCACGTCCTCCCGCGCTTGGGGTCTTGCCCTGCGGGTCGTGCGCGACCGGACCCACGCTGAGGAGGTCATGCAGGAGGCGTACCTCCAGGTGTGGCGCCAATCCGGGCGGTTCGATGCAACTCGCGGCCGCGCTGAATCTTGGCTCCTTACCATCGTTCACCGTTCGGCCGTCGACCGAGTTCGGTCGGCCGAGGCTTCGAGCAGGCGCGAACAGAAGTACACCGATCAAAACCAGAACGTGCCCGAGCCAGACAGCACCGCCTCGACCGTGCACCGAAACCTTGATGCGCGTCGCGTCCACGGAGCCCTGGATGCACTGACCGAACGACAACGACAAGCCGTCGAACTCGCGTACTGGGGCGGCTACACACATACCGAGGTTGCCGGGCTTCTGGACATTCCAGTCGGCACCGCCAAAACCCGCATCCGAGATGGACTCATCCGGCTGCGCGACACGTTGGGAGTGGAGGCATGAGCGAAATTCACGCGCTGTCCGGCGCCTACGCGCTCGACGCGCTCAATGACCTCGAGCGAGCTGAGTTCGAACGCCACCTGGCGACCTGCGACTCTTGCCGGGCCGAGGTCGAGAGCCTGCGCGACGCGGCAAGCCACCTCGCGGACGCTTCGGCGACTCCGCCGCCTGCTCACCTGCGCGCGCAGATCCTCACCGGCGCTCAGTCCGTCCGCCCTCTGCCTCCCCTGACACCAGAAGCCTCCAACCGCCGCTGGCGGATCCCGGCCATCGCTGCCGCCGCAGCGGCGCTGATCGTCGGGCTCGGCGTGGGAGTCACCGCGGAGTGGCGACCGTGGGAGCCGGAGACGGTACAAGTCAGTCTTGCTGATCGCGTCCGCAATGCTCCAGATGCGCAGACGTGGACGCAATCCCTTCCGTCCGGAGGGTCGGTCACCGTCATCCGATCGAAGTCGGTGGGCGTGGCGGTCTGGCAGTCCACCGGGTTGAAGCCCCTCCCGTCAGGCCGCGTCTACGAGCTCTGGCTGCAATCACCTGACGAGAGTCTTGAGCCGGCTGGCTTGTTCTCGGCCGGCGACGGCGAGGTCGTCATTCGCGGCGACGCCACAAATGCGATCGGTGCGGGGGTAACCGAAGAGCCGTCTGGCGGATCGCCTGCACCCACGACGAAGCCGATCGCGTTCATCGACTTTCGAGCCAAGTCGTGAGTCGGCAGCGCGTCGCCATTGTCGGATCGGGCGTGGCCGGGCTCACTGCGGCTTGGATCATCTCTAGGTCCGCTGACGTCACCCTGTTCGAGGCCGACGCGCGACTCGGTGGCCACGCCGACACCCACGATGTCCACCTGGGCGGGCGGCACATCGCGGTCGACACCGGCTTCATCGTCCACAACGAACGGACCTATCCGGTCCTACTCAGGCTGTTCGACGAACTCTCGGTCACGACGCGGCCGTCCGAGATGTCTCTGTCGATTCGCGACGATGCCGCCGGCACCCAGTGGGCCGGCGCACTCGGACTCCGCGGACTCTTCCCCAGCCCACGCATGCTGGTGCGCCCGAGCCACCTTCGGATGTTGACGGAGATCCCCCGGTTTCACCGACGCGCCAAACGTCTGATCCGGTCCCCCGACCGCAGGCAGACGCTGGCCGAGTTCATGGTGGCGGGTGGCTTCTCCGAACCGTTCCGCCGGCAATTTATGGAACCGCTGGTCGCCGCCGTGTGGTCGTGCGATCCAGCGATCGCATTGGAGTATCCGGCCGCGTACCTGTTCAGCTTCCTCGATCACCACGGCATGCTGCGCGTGTTCGGCTCCCCGCAATGGCGGACGATCGTCGGCGGATCGCGCACCTACGTGGAGCAGATCGCGGCCGGCGTCTGCGACGTCCGCGCCGGCACCAAGGTCACGACGGTCCTCGAGAACGGAACCGACGTCGCCGTGACCGACGGCAGCGGCACCACGACACGCTTCGACGCCGCCGTCATCGCGACGCATCCGAGTCAGGCCCTGGACCTACTCGGATCGCCGACCGTGGTTCAACACGAGGTGTTGTCCGAACTGCGCTATTCATCGAACGAAGCCCTCCTTCACACTGACGAATCCATTCTGCCGACAACAGGCAATGCCCGCGCGGCGTGGAACTTCCTTCGTCGTCGGGACGACGACGAAGGCATGACGGTGACGTACGACCTGAGCCGGCTCCAAGGCCTCGAGACCAGCGAACCGCTACTGCTCACATTGGGCGGTTCAGACCTGGTCGACCCCGCCCGAACGCTCGAGCGGATCGAATACGAGCATCCGATCTACACGCCCGCCTCGGTGGCTGCCCAAGCCCGCCTCGCCGAGCTCAACACGGCCCGCGTGGCGTTTGCCGGTGCTTATCACGGTTGGGGCTTTCACGAAGATGGCGCCCGCTCGGGGCAGGCAGCGGCCGATCATCTGGGTTTTTCGTGGGGGCCGCAGACCGGAACGTTCGCCACGACGATCCGGCACACCCGTCGCGCACCCTTCGCCCGGACGTTCGAGAATCACTCCCACGTCTCGGTCGTCGACGTGGACGAGGTGCCGAACCATGGTCGCCGCGCGTTTGCACTCGGGAGCTTCGAAGCCCGCGATCATCTCGGCGATCCTCACCGTTCCCTGCGCGAGAACGTCGTGGCGTACCTGGCCGAATCCAGAATCCAACTGGCTGGTGGCCGGATACTTCTGGCGACCCAGCCGCGCGCGTGGGGACATTGCTTCAACCCGATCAGCGTGTTCTGGTGTTTCGATGCGTCCGGCGCGCTCGCGGCGACGATCGTCGAGGTGCACAACACCTATGGCGACCGGCACGCCTACCTGCTCGAACACCGACGGCCGCGGACGAGCCGAGGTCGACAAGGCCATGTACGTCTCGCCGTTCCACGGCACGGATGGCACCTACGAGGTGGTGGCGCCCATTCCGGACCACCGCCTCCACATCGCCGTATCCCTGCGCAGCGACGACGGCGCGGTGTTCAGCGCATCGCTCGTCGGCACGCCGGTGCATGGCCAGAGGTGGCGCGCTGCCCTGGCGTCACTGTGCGGCTCGATTCTGATCCGCACACACGGAATCTGGCTCTGGTTACACCGCCTACCCATCCAGCCGCGTCCACACCACCATCAATCAGGAGTGAGCCCGTGACCGAGACACTGATTGCGACTCGTTGGCCGGAATTGGCCTACCCGAAGCCGGGTCTACGCACGAGCGCCGGAGCCGCCGTGGCCGGGCGGCTGTTCCGACTGGCCGTTCAGCGGCTGAACGTGACCGTCGAGCTCCAGTGGACGGAAGGCACAGAGGTGATCGGCAGAGGCGGCCCGGCAGCGGTCGTCCGAGATCCCGAGGAGTTCTTCAGCCGGCTCGGACGCGACGGCCTCATCGGCTTCGGCGAGGCCTACCTGACCGGAGCCTGGGACAGCGACGATCTCGTTGGTTTCCTGACGGTCCTGGCCGCACGAATGGGGTCCCTGATTCCGCCCCGCTGGCAACGCCTCCGCGCGATCGGTGTGCGTCGCATGCCGCGCACCTACCGCAACACCCGCGCCGGGTCGCGCAGCAACATCGCGCATCACTACGACCTGTCGAATGAGATGTTCGCGCTGTTCCTGGACCCGACCATGACGTACTCGGCCGCCCTGTTCGACGCTGAGTTCACTGGCACAGCAACCCATCGCGTCGAGGCCGGGCCGCCGCGCGGTGTACACGAGCCTGATGCTCTCCAGCGGGCTCAGGAGCGGAAGATCGACCGACTGCTCGATGAGGCCCACGTCGGGCCCGGCACTCGCCTGCTGGAGATTGGCACGGGCTGGGGTGAGCTGGCGATACGCGCGGCCCGGCGCGGCGCCATCGTCCGGACCATCACGTTGTCGACCGAACAGCGGGACTTGGCCGAGCGCCGCATCGCCGAAGCCGGCCTGACGAATCGGGCGGCTGTGGAGTTGTGCGACTACCGCGACGTTGCCGGCACCTTCGATGCCGTCATCTCGGTCGAGATGATCGAAGCTGTCGGCTGGCAGTACTGGCGCGCATACTTCGACCGGATCGACTCAGTGCTCGTACCCGGAGGACGCTTTGCCCTGCAGGCGATCACGATGCCGCACGATCGCATGCTGGCGTCCCGGAGAACACACACCTGGATCACCAAGTACATCTTCCCCGGTGGAGCACTGCCGTCGGTGGGTGTCATCGAGGACGTCACGCGAACACGGACGTCGTTGCGGCTGGTGAATCGACTCGATCTCGGTCTGCACTACGCCGTCACGCTCCGACTCTGGGACGAAACATTTGCCGCGGCGGCGGACGCAGTGCTCGGGCTGGGCATGGATGAGACCTTCCGCCGCATGTGGCACTTCTACTTGGCCTACTGCGAGGCCGGATTCGCGGCACGATACATCGACAACAATCAGCTTACGTTCGTGAAGGAGAGCCCCCAGTGACCCGGCTTGCGGCTCCCGAACTCCACGCGGTCCTCACCCGCGCCGTCGGCGACGACCTGCCGATGCGGCTGCGTGCCTGGGACGGATCAGAAGCCGGGCCCGACGGCGCACCAGTTGTCGAGCTCCGCTCGGCCGATGCCGTCCGTCGGTTGCTCTGGCGTCCGGGCGAGCTCGGGGCCGCTCAGGCCTACGTCACCGGTGAGCTGGACCTGGACCCAGAGGGCGGCTGGACCCTCGATTCAGCTCTGACACACCTGTTCGAGTACCTTCGTTTACCCGAACGACGGCCACGGATCTCGCCGCGCTCCATCGGCCAGGCCGCCCGGACTGCGCTGCACCTCGGCGCCTTTGGACGCCCACCGGCGAACCCGGGATCGCAGGCCACGGTGCGTGGACGCCTGCACAGCCCCCGCCGGGACCGGCGGGCCATCAGCCATCACTACGACCTGTCCAACGAGTTCTACTCACTCATCCTCGACCCGTCGATGGCCTACTCATGTGGCTATCACGCCACACCTACGGTTTCCCTTGCCGATGCTCAGGCGGCGAAGTTGTCGCTGATCTGCCACAAGCTCGGTCTCGACACCGAGCAGACACTGCTCGACGTCGGCTGCGGTTGGGGTTCGCTGTCCCTGCATGCTGCTGAGAAGTTCGGAGCACGGGTCGTGGGTGTCACCATCTCCGCGGAGCAGAAGCGATTCATCGATGCACGGATTGCCGAGCGCGACCTCACCGATCGCGTGGAGATTCGGCTGCAGGACTACCGCGACCTCCCCGAACGCGATCACTTCGACGCGGTCGCGTCCGTCGAGATGGGTGAGCACGTCGGAGAACGCAACTACCCCGCCTATGCCCAAGTGCTGCACCGCTCAGTTCGGCCGGGTGGACGTGTCCTGGTTCAACAAATGTCACGCACCGGCCGGCACCCCGGCGGCGGGCCGTTCATCGAATCTTTCATCGCGCCCGACATGCACATGCGTCCCGTTGGTGAGACGGTCGCGCTGCTCGAGGAGGCCGGGCTGGAAACCCGCGACGTCCATGCACTGCGCGAGCACTACGTGCAGACAGTCGCCGGCTGGCTCGACAACTTCACCGCCAACCGCGACCGCCTGACCGATTTCGTGGGTGAGGAAATGGTGCGCGTGTGGCACCTGTACCTGGTCGGTGGCGCACTGGCGTTTCGGGACGGTCGAATGGGCGTCGACCAGATCCTGCTGGTCCGGCCGGGTGCCGACCACAGCCTTCCAGGGGTGCGGGCATGGTGAGGGAGATTGTTGGCGGCGAGGCGCTCACCGTCGCCGTGGCGGCGGTGGCAATGACGCTCACCGGTGTCGTTGCGTGGCGGCTCAACCGGGTCAATGTCGTCGACGTGACCTGGGGACTGGCGCTCACGCTCGTTGCGGGCGTCTGCGCACTCCGCGATGGGTGGCCGTCGCAGGTGCTGTTGGTCGTCGTCGCCGTGTGGGGGCTCCGGCTGTCCTGGCATGTTGGCCGACGCTCACGAGGCCACGGCGAGGACCCGCGGTACGAGCAGATGCTCGGAGGGACACTGCGCGACGTGGGCATGGGCGTCGCCGTGCGCAAGGTGTTCGTCGTCCAAGGCCTGGCGATCTGTCTCGTCGCCCTTCCGCTGCAAGTGGGGCCCGTCGTCGGTATTGAATCGCTCACCGCGTTCTGGGTCGGCATCGCTGTCGCGCTCCTCGGACTACTGTTCGAGAGCGTCGGCGATGCACAGCTGGCGGCGTACAAACGCGACGTCAATCGTGGCCCCGTCATGGATCGTGGACTGTGGGCTTGGAGCCGGCACCCGAACTACTTCGGCGACGCGCTGTTCTGGGCGGGCGTGTGGATCGCGGGTGGACTCGCCGCTGGCTGGATCCCGGCGCTGCTGACCATCGCCGCTCCGATTGCGATGACCTGGTTTCTCGCGTTCGCTACCGGGGCACGGCTGCTGGAACGCACGATGATGCAGCGGCCTGGCTACCCCGAGTATGCCGCCCGCACCTCGATGCTAATCCCGTGGCCGCCGCGGGCTGCAGCTAGAGAATCGCGCCCGGCGAATACGCAGCAGCGGCGGGATGTGCCGCCACCACGGCATCGATCTGGCTGACGACGTGGCGGACCTGCACTCCGGCAGCGCCGGTAAACTCGATGGGCGACGCCACCAGCGAGCGCAGGTCCGCTTCGCTCAGCCCCAGCCGTTCGTCCGCCGCCAGGCGGACCAGCAGGTCGTTCTCGGTCGCGCCCTTCTCGCGCATCTCCAAGGCGACCCCGACGGCGTGCTCCTTGATGACCTCGTGTGCGACCTCACGGCCAACGCCAGCCTTTACGGCGGCCACCAGCACCTTGGTGGTCGCGAGGAACGGGAGGTAGCGATCGAGTTCACGCTGGACGACGGCCGGGAACACACCGAACTCGTCGAGAACGGTCAGGAAGGTCTCGAACAGGCCGTCGGCCGCATAGAAGGCATCGGGCAGAGCGACGCGGCGTACCACCGAGCAGAAGACGTCGCCCTCGTTCCATTGCGCACCCGACAGCTCACCCAGCATTGCGGCGTAGCCCCGCAACACGACCGCCAAACCGTTGACCCGCTCACACGAGCGCGTGTTCATCTTGTGCGGCATCGCGCTGGAACCGACCTGGCCAGGCTGGAAGCCCTCGGTGACCAACTCGTTGCCGGCCATCAGCCGGATGGTGGTGGCCAGGCTGGAGGGGCCGGACACCAGCTGGACGAGCGCGGTGATGGCTTCGTAGTCGAGTGAGCGCGGGTAGACCTGCCCGACGCTGGTCAGTGTGTGGGTGAAACCGAGGTGCTCGCCGACGCGACGCTCCAACTCGGCCAGCTTGCCCGTGTCACCGTCGAGCAGGTCGAGTTGGTCTTGCGCCGTGCCAACCGGACCCTTGATGCCGCGGAGCGGGTATCGCTCGAGCAGGTCGTCGATCCGGGCCAGCGCGGCCAGCAGCTCGTCGGCAGCGGACGCAAACCGCTTGCCCAGCGTCGTGGCCTGCGCAGCGACGTTGTGGCTCCGGCCGGCCATGACGAGATCGGTGTTCTCGGTGGCCAACCGGCCAAGCCGCGCCAGCACCGCGACGGCACGGTCGCGCATCACCTCGAGAGATTCACGAACCTGCAACTGCTCCACGTTCTCGGTGAGGTCGCGCGATGTCATCCCTTTGTGGATGTGTTCGGTGCCGGCGAGCGTCGTAAACTCGTCGATGCGCGCCTTGACGTCGTGACGGGTGGTCTTCTCCCGCTCCGCGATCGACGCGAGATCGATGACATCGACGACCGACTCGTAGGCCTCGATGACGCCGTCAGGCGTGTCCACGCCGAGGTCGCGCTGCGCTTTGAGCACCGCAAGCCACAGCCGACGCTCGAGGCCGATCTTGTGCTCGGGCGACCAAATCCGCGCGATCTCTGGAGACGCGTAGCGGGCTGCCAGCACGTTGGGCGTAGTCACTGATTCATTGTCCCACGGCCGCTCCGGCGAACGCCCGGAGTCACAGCGAGGGCGTGGCGACGTTGTCGGTTGCGGCGAGTAGCGCGATATCGGAGCGGTGGTGCGCTCCGCGGATCTTGATCTGCTCGACACCCCGATAGGCCGCCAGCCGCGCGTCCGACAAGCTCGGCGCCGTTGCCGTCACGGCCAGGATGCGGCCGCCGGACGTCACCAGCGCGCCAGCGTCGTCCCGCGTGGTCCCGGCGTGGATGACCTCGACGCCGTCGATGGCCTCGGCCGCCTCGATCCCCTCAATAACGTCACCGGCAGCCGGCTTGTCCGGGTAATTCTCGGCAGCGACAACGACAGCGACGGCGGCCGCGTCCCGCCAGCGTGGCGGCTCAATGTCGCTCAAGGTGCCGCTTGCAGCGGCTTGCAGGAGCTCGTACAGCGACGAGTCAAGGAGGGCGAGCAGCGGCTGCGTCTCGGGGTCACCGAAACGCGCGTTGAACTCGACGACCCTCACACCGTTCGAGGTCAGGGCGAGCCCGGCGTACAACAGCCCGGAGAACGGCGTGCCGCGCCGCGCCATCTCGTCGACGGTCGGTTGGAGCACGGTCCTCTGCACTTGGTCGACCAGGCCGTGCGGCGCCCAGGCCAACGGCGTGTATGCGCCCATGCCACCGGTGTTCGGCCCGTGGTCGTAGTCGGAGACTCGTTTGAAGTCCTGCGCCGGCTGAAGCGGGACGACCGTCGTGCCGTCGGTCACGGCGAACAGTGAGACCTCTGGCCCGTCAAGGAACTCCTCGATGACGACGCGGTCGCAGGCGACGGCGTGTGCGAGCGCCTCCTTGCGGTCGTAGGTGACGATGACGCCCTTGCCGGCCGCCAGCGAGTCGTCCTTGACCACGTACGGCGGGCCGAACGTGTCCAACGCGGCGGTGGCTTCGGTCTCACCGACGCACACCCGAGCCGCAGCGGTGGGAACGCCAGCGGCGATCATGACCTCTTTGGCGAAAGCCTTCGATCCCTCCAGTTGCGCCGCGTCGGCGCTCGGGCCGAAGCACGGGATTCCGGTCAGCCGGACGCGATCGGCGACGCCCTCGACGAGGGGTGCCTCAGGGCCGACGACGACGAGGTCCGCATCGATGGCGATGGCCAGTGCCGCGACGGCGATGCCGTCGACCTGATCGACGTCGTGGCGCACCGCAAACGACTCCACTCCCGGATTCCCGGGAGCCACATGGACCTCCGTCACCTCCGGCGAACGGGACAGGGCAAGCGCCAAAGCGTGCTCACGTCCCCCGGATCCGATGACGAGTGCTTTCACGGCGACCAGCCTAGAGCCGCCCCGAAAGGGCATCGACCCCGCCGGGTGTTAGATCGGTCGCACGACCGTGACCATGAATCCGGATCTCAGCTTCCGCGGTGAGGCCTGCGACGCACTCACCTTCTACAAGTCCGTCTTCGGTGGCTCCGTGGAGACGACCACTTTGGCGACATGCCAGGGACACCCCAGCACGAGGTCGATCCCAGCCACCTCATGCACGTAATGCTCACGGGCGACAACGGCATTGTCTTGAGGGCCGCCGACACGCCGCCCAGCATGAACGCCCCGGCGTCAACGACTGCCATCTCGCTCAGCGGAGACGATGCGGGCCCGGGCGATCCGGGCACGAGAGCGTCAGGACGTGGGTAGCCACGGCTAAATCAGGTCGTGGACGACAATGGTCTCGTCGCGGCCGGGGCCTACACCGATCGCCGACATGCGTGCGCCGCTGAGTTCCTCGAGCGTGGAGACGTAGCGCTGTGCGTTCTTGGGCAGGTCCTCCAGCGACCGGGCGCCAGAGATGTCCTCGTCCCAGCCGTCGAAGAACTCGTAGACCGGCTTGGCGTGGTGGAATCCGGTCTGCGTCATCGGCATCTCGGACACCTGCTCACCGTCGACGTCGTAGGCGACGCAGACGGGAATGCGTTCCCAACCAGTGAGCACATCGAGCTTGGTGAGGACGAAGTCGGTGACGCCGTTGATGCGTGCGGCATAGCGAGCCACCGGCACGTCATACCAACCGCATCGACGCGGACGGCCGGTCGTGGTGCCGAACTCGCCTCCGGACTCGCGCAGGCGGTCGCCGTCGGCGTCCAGCAGCTCAGTCGGGAACGGGCCTTCACCCACACGCGTCGCGTAGGCCTTGACGATGCCGATGACACGGTCGACCGCCGTCGGTGGGATGCCCGAGCCGGTGCACGCGCCACCGGCCGTGGCCGACGACGACGTCACAAACGGGTAGGTGCCATGGTCCACGTCGAGCAGCGTGGCCTGGCCAGCCTCGAGCAGGACGGTCTCGCCACGGGTTAGCGCGTCGTTCAACACGAGCGAGGTGTCACGGACATAGGGCCGCAAGCGCTCGATGTACTGGGACAGCTCATTGACGATGTCATCGGCCGACATTGCGCGTCGGTTGTAGACCTTGGCGAGGATCTGGTTCTTCAGCTCGAGGGCGCCATCGACCTTCTGCTGCAGGATCTTGTCGTCGAACAGGTCCTGGACGCGAATACCCAGCCGGTTCATCTTGTCGGCGTACGTCGGGCCGATGCCGCGCCCGGTCGTACCGATCTTGCGGCTGCCGAGGAACCGCTCGTTCACCTTGTCGAGCGTCCGGTGGTACTCGGTGATCACGTGGGCATTGGCGCTGACCAGCAGCTGGCTGGTGTCGACGCCGCGCGCCTCCAACCCGTCGATCTCCTGGAAGAGCACGCCGAGGTCGATGACGACACCGTTGCCGATGACCGGCGTGCAGCCCGGCGTGAGGATGCCGCTCGGGAGCAGGTGGAGGGCGTACTTCTCGTCGCCGATAACCACCGTGTGGCCGGCGTTGTTGCCGCCGTTGAACTTGACGACGTAGTCAACGCGGCTGCCGAGAAGATCGGTCGCCTTGCCCTTGCCCTCGTCGCCCCACTGGGCTCCGACGATGACGATTGCGGGCATCGAGACGCACCACCTTGGACAGCAGACAAGCCCCGTACCGCGGGGCTCTTACTACGGCATTCTAGCCCGATACTGAATGGCGGGCTACGTCGAACTCCGCCCGCACCAAGCGAACCTCCACAGCGACCGCGACGGGCAAAGCCCGAACGCTCGCAGAGTCCGTCAACGCAGCGTGGTGCCGGTGCTGCGCAGGTCGGCGCAGGCCTGGACCACGCGGGCGGCCATGCCGGCCTCGGCGGCCTTGCCCCACGCGCGGGGGTCGTAGGCCTTCTTGTCGCCGACTTCGCCGTCGACCTTCAGCACGCCGTCGTAATTGCGGAGCATGTGGTCGGCAACCGGCCGGCTGAACGCGTACTGGGTGTCGGTGTCGACGTTCATCTTGACGACGCCGTAGTCGACCGCCGCAGCGATCTCTTCAGGAAGGGAACCCGATCCCCCATGGAAGACGAAATCGAAGGGCCGCTCAACCCCGTACTTACTTGCCACCGTCTCCTGTGCGGTCTTGAGCACCTCGGGGCGAAGCTTCACATTGCCCGGCTTGTAGACGCCGTGGACGTTGCCGAACGTGAGCGCGGTGAGATACCGGCCCTTCTCGCCCAAGCCGAGCGCCTCCGCCGTGGCGAGGGCATCCTCCGGCGTGGTGTAGAGCTTTTCGTCGATGGCACCGACCACGCCGTCCTCCTCGCCACCGACGACGCCGATCTCGACCTCGAGGATGATGTTCGCCGCCGCAGCCTGGGCGAGCAGCTCTTCAGCGATGTCCAAGTTCTCACCCAGGGGAACGGCTGAGCCATCCCACATGTGCGACTGGAAGTACGGCAGCCCCCCGCCTTTGACCCGTTCGGCCGAAGCGGCAAGCAGCGGCCGAACAAACCCGTCGAGCTTGTCCTTCGGGCAATGGTCGGTATGAAGAGCGACGCTGACCGGGTAGTTCTTGGCCACCTCGGCGGCGTACGCGGCGAAGGCCAGCGACCCACTGACCATGCTCTTGACGCCGGGGCCGGACAGGTACTCGGCGCCGCCGGTGGAGATCTGGATGATGCCGTCGGACTCGGCGTCTGCGAATCCCTGGAGCGCTGCGTTCAGCGTCTGCGAGGACGAGACGTTGATCGCCGGGTAGGCGAAGGAGCGGCCCTTGGCCGCATCGAGCATCGCGGCGTAGATCTCTGGAGTCGCGACGGGCATGAAGATTCTCCTCGGATTGACAGGAGTCTCAGACTAATCCCCGACGACGACCGCGTGCTGACGCACCCATGCGTGCATGGCGATGGCCGCGGCTGCGGCTGCGTTGATCGAGCGGGTCGAGCCGAACTGGGCGATCGACAGGTGGCCCGAGCACGCCGCCAGGGCAGCGTCGGTCAGGCCAGGCCCCTCCTGACCGAAGAGCAGGATGACGGCTTCGGGCAGCGACGCCGTCTCGATCGGTTCTGCGCTCGGCAAGTTGTCGATCCCGACCAACGGGAGACCCTCACTTTCAGCCCAGGAGACGAGTGCGTCGACCGTCGGGTGGTGCTCGATGTGGACGTAGCGATCGGTCACCATGGCGCCTCGTCGGTTCCAGCGGCGCTTCCCGACGATGTGGACGGTCGCGACGTTGAAGGCGTTGGCGGTACGCACGATCGAGCCGATGTTGAGGTCGTGCTGCCAGTTCTCGATGGCAACGTGCAGAGAATGCCGGCGCCTATCGAGGTCGGCGACGATCGCCTCGACCGTCCAGTAGCGGTACCGATCGAGGACGTTGCGACGATCACCGTCGCGGAGCAACTCCGGATCGAGCCGCTCATCGTCCGGCCACGCGCCGTCCCACGGGCCGACGCCAACCGAGTCGCCGGACTCGTCTTGGGTCACGAAACCCCGTACTCGGACTGGTACGCCAAGACCTCGTCGAGTCGCCGGTCGTTGGTAGTGCGCAAGTAGGCGATGACATCGGCCAGGGTGACGATCGCTCGGACCTCGGCCCCGGTCTCCTCGGCCACCTGGCTGACTGCGGAGATGTCCCCGGGTCCAAGCTCCTGCCGGTCGATGGCGACGATGATGCCGACGAGCTCGGCGCCGGCCTCGGTGATGATGTCGGCGGCCTCGCGGATCGCCGTTCCTGCGGTGATCACGTCGTCGACCAAGAGGACGCGGCCAGCCAACGGAGCGCCGACGATGAGCCCACCCTCGCCATGGTCCTTGGCTTCCTTGCGGTTGAAGCACCACGGCATGTCAACGCCATGCTGCTCAGCCAGCTGGACCGCGGAGGCCGCCGCGATCGAGATTCCCTTGTAAGCCGGGCCCATGAGAACGTCGGCCTCGATCCCAGAGCCGACGATCGCGTCGGCGTAGAAGCGGCCAAGCGCGGCCAACCCGGACCCGGTGTCCACGGCGCCGAGATTGAAGAAGTACGGCGACGTGCGGCCGGACTTCAGGGTGAACTCACCGAACTTCAGGACCTCGTGGGCGAGGGCGAACTCGATGAAGTCACGTTGCAGCGGCCGCATCTGTCAGCTCCCTTGGAAGAAGTCGATGATCCCCTGAATCAGGCCGACCAACCAAGCCACGAACCCGCCCGCCGGCGGCTTGCTCGACCGCGGGTCGGGATCTCCCTGATCGGTCTTCTCCAGCTCGGCGATGACCACGCTGCGATTGTTCGTGTGGAACAACTCCGAGCACGTCACCAACGTCATGAGCCGTTCGGTGGCTCCGGCGTCTGGCTGGTCTGGGTCGGGTACGTCCCACAGTGGCCACGACGCTGTGAAGGGAACGATGATCTCGGTTCCGCCATTGCGCAGTACGTAGGTGTACTCGGCCTCGCGCGTCTCGACGCGGACCTTGTCGCCGGCCTTCAGCTTCGGGAAGTCCTTGAACGGCTCGCCGTGGGTAACCCGGTGTCCGGCAACGACGAAGTTCCCGATGTCGCCCGGCTGTGCGCCCGGCTCGTACCAAGCAACGCCACGAGTCAGCGCCTCGCGACCCTTCGGCTCGACCAGGTCACCGCCTGGGAGGATCGGAACCTCGTAGTCGGCACCGAACCGCGGCACCCGCAGGACGCCGACCGCGTCAGTGCGGGTCCAGTCCGCGAGGATCTTCTCCTGCTCCTGCTTGGCAACGACATTGGTGCCCCAGTACTGCCAGGCGAACCAAGCCACCATGGCCAGGCCGGCGGCGATCATGAGAATGCCGAGGGTGCGGAAGAGCCGACGAATCACCCGGCGATTGTTGCATCCCGGGCCATCGAATGATCACATCTGACACATGCGGCACAGCCGTTCCGACCGAGCACGAAGATTGCGACTAATTAGTGAGACGAATCGTCACATTCGCCCGTACTCGGTCAGATCGGTGCCTTAGACTCTGACCGCAGGACAGATGTGGTCCACCCCCGTCTGACTTGTTAGCCCCGCCGTTTCACCCCCCGAGAACGGCGGGGCTCTCGTCTTCTGCTGGCGTCCGACCAGCCACGTGATCGCCGTGCACGGCTCAACGGGCGCACTCGTCGCCGGCACCAGAGCTCCGCTCTGGCGTGCTCAACTCCTCACGCCCGTAGGCTGCCGCCATGAAGGTCCAGAGTGCGCGGCTCGACGGCTTGGGCACCACAATCTTCGCCGAAATGAGTGCGCTGGCCCTGCGCACCGGCTCAATCAACCTCGGTCAGGGATTCCCGGACACCGACGGCCCGGACGACGTCATTGAGGCAGCCGTAGCCGCGCTGCGGTCCGGGCACAACCAGTACACGGCAGGCCTCGGCATCGCCCCACTGCGCGACGCCATCGCCGCACACCAAAACCGCTGGTACGGCCTCCACCTCGACCCCGCCACTGAAGTCGTCGTCACCACCGGGGCGACGGAGGCTCTTGCTGGTGCGCTGCTCGGACTCGTCGATCCGGGCGACGAGGTGATCGTGCTGGAGCCGTACTACGACTCGTACGTGGCCATGCTCCAGATGGCCGGCGGCGTCCGCCGCCCGGTGACGTTGCGTGCCCCAACCTTTCGACTCCCGGTGGACGAGCTGCGCGCCGCGGTAAGTCCACGGACGACGGCGATCCTGCTCAACAGCCCGCACAACCCGACGGGGACGGTGCTGCGCCGCGAGGAACTCGAGGCCGTGGCCGCCGTCGCCATCGAACACGACCTCGTCGTCATCAGCGACGAGGTCTACGAGCACCTGACGTTCGGCGTCTCGCACGTTCCCATCTCGACGCTGCCCGGCATGCGTGAGCGAACGCTGACAATCTCCAGCGGCGGAAAGTCGTTCTCCGTCACCGGGTGGAAGGTCGGCTGGGCCACGGGGCCGGCCGACCTCGTTGCCGCCGTCATGGGCGTCAAGCAGTTCCTCTCCTACATGTCAGGCGCGCCGCTACAACCAGCGATCGCGCACGCCCTCGAGTCCGACGAGGCGTACTTCACCGGGTTCCGCGCCGGGATGCAGGCACAGCGCGATCAGCTGTGTGAGGGGCTTGACGCACTGGGGTTCACGGTCTTCGTCCCCGAGGGCACGTACTTCGCCACCACCGACATCCGGCCGCTCGGCTTCGACGACGGCCTCGACTTCTGTCGCCGGCTTCCCGAGTTGGCCGGCGTCGTTGCCATTCCGCACCAGGTCTTCTACGACGACGTCGAAGCTGGTCGGCCGCTCGTGCGCTGGGCGTTCTGCAAGAGACCAGAGATCATCAGCGAAGCGTTGGAGCGACTACAGCGCATCAGGGTGTGACAAACCTTCACGATACGTCTGCGTATCGGATTACTTCGCAGTAACCTCGCGAAATGGTGATCCCTCATTCGCTGCGTCGCTTGATCCTTGCCGTAAGCGCCGCGACAGCCTCGGCAACCCTTGTCGCGCTCTCGCCGGCCGCAGCCGATACACCGACGTATCGAGCCACGATCACGCGCACCGAGCACGACATCCCGCACATCGTCGCCGAGGACTGGGGCTCGCTCGGCTTTGGCTCCGGCTATGCCGCTGCCGAGACCTCGATCTGCACGCTCGCCGACACGGTGCTGGCCGCGCGCGGACAGCGTTCGAAATTCCTCGGGCCGAACGCGAAGTACGACGACCAGGTCGCCACCAACGGCACAAACCTCCAGGTCGACGCGCTCGTCACCGACCTGCACAACCGCGAGGTCGTCGAGAAGCTGCTGGCCGACAGCGCCCACGGGCCCAGCTCGAAGGCCCGCCAACTGGTCGCCGGCTACGCCGCGGGCGTGAACCAGTACCTCAAGGACGTCGGTGGCGCCGACGGCATCACCGACCCGAAGTGCAAGGGCGCGGCGCACATCGAGCCGAACGCAACCGAGCTCGATCTCTGGTACGGCGTCTACCTGGCGAACATCATCGCGTCGACCGGCAACTTCCTGAAGGAGATCGTCGACGCGGATCCGCCGTCGCTGTCCGACCCGGGACTTCCCACAGCAATCAACGATGCCGTTTTCGGCCTTATCCCCGAGGGAACGCTCGACCCAGCCACGCTCGGCAATGACCTGCCGATCGGTTCAAACGCGACCGCCATCGGCAAGGATGAGACGACGACCGGATCCGGCATGATCCTGGGCAATCCGCATTTCCCGTGGCGGGGCCGTTTCCGCTTTACGCAGCAGCACCTCACCATCCCCGGTCAGTACAACGTCGCCGGCGCCAGCCTGATCGGCTCCCCAGCGGTGAACATCGGCTTCAACAACAACGTGGCCTGGAGCCACACGGTGTCCACGGCATACCGATTCACGCCGTACGAGTACCGCACCGTCCTGTTGCCGACGAAGTACCTCATCCAGGGAGCCAATGGGCTGCCGACGCTCAAGGACCTCGAGCACCGCACCGTCCAGATCCAGGCGAAGCAGTCCGACGGATCGATCACGACGGTCAGCGAGGACATGTACCGGACCAACGAGGGCTATGTCCTCGATGCCCCGGACGTGTTCATGGGCTGGACGCCCCTGAGCTTCTTCGCCATCCGGGACGCCAACGGCGAGCAGCTGCGCACCATCGACACATTCCTCGAGATGGGCAACGCGACCAATGCCACCGACCTCCTTACGCGGCAGGACACCGAAGGCGGGATGCCCTGGGTCAACACGATTGCGGCGGACCGGGACGGCAATGCCCTCTACGCAGACCACTCGGTCGTGCCGAACGTGCCCAACGACATGGCGACCCCTCTTTCCCTCGGCCTCGGCCTACCGATCCCGACGGGGGGTTGCCTGACGCCCATCGGAGCCCTCCTGTTCTCGCAGGCCGGCTTGCCCGGACTGGATGGATCGCGCGCCCAGCATGACTGCAAGTGGCGTACGGACTCCGATGCCGAGCGGCCTGGCATCATCGGACCGAGCAAACTGCCGAAAACGGTCCGACAGGACTGGGTGATGAACGCCAACGACTCCTACTGGTTGCCCAACCCGGAGCAGAAGCTCGAGGGCTACGCCCGCATCATCGGTTGCGAAGGCTGTGTCCGCACCAACCGCAGCCGAATGGTGTACCAGTACGTGCTCGACCACTTGGACGACGGCAAGATCACGCCGGAGATCCTGCGCGGCACGGAACATGAAAACCGCCTCGGGGCAGCCGCGGCCATGGGGCCCAACTCCGATCTGGTCACGGTGTGTGAAGCGGCCGACGGCGGCGACTACTGCGATGTCCTGGCGACATGGGATCGGACGTCCAACAAGACCAGCCGCGGCTACGCCCTGTTCGAGGCGTTCGCCACTCGCATGCCAGCCAGCGGAGGCTACAAGACGCCCTTCAGCAAGACCGACCCGGTGAACACGCCGCGGGATCTCGACGAGTCCAACACCGGCGTCATCAACGCCATGAAGGCCGCCATCGCGGACCTCCGGGCGAAGAACATCGCACCCGACGCAGCATGGGGCGACGTCCAGGTGGCCGGCGACGACGGTGCCGATCCGATCCCCCTGGGCGGGGGCGAAGGGGACAAGGCTGGCAACGCCAACGCGCTGGCCAGCCGCAATCCGGTGCAGAACTCCGACTACGACAAGCCCATCACCTACGGGTCTTCGCACATCCAGGCCGTCTCGTTCCCGTCGGAAGGGTCGGTCGACGCCAAGACGATCCTGACCTACGGCCAGTCCGAAAACCCGAACCGGCCGTCGCACCAGGACCAGACCGAGCTGTTCTCGGACCAGCAGTGGGTGACGTTCCCGTGGACGGACGCACAGATCGACGAGCAGAAGGTGTCATCGAAGATCGTCACGAACGACGGGACGACGCCCACTCCGACTCCGACATCGACGACGCCGGTGGTCGCGACGTGCGGTGGCGTGAAAGCCACGATCGTGGGCACTTCGTCCAGCCAGACGATCCAAGGCACCAGCGGCAATGACATCATCCAGGCCTTTGGCGGCAACGACGTCATCAACGGTCGTGGCGGCAACGACCGCATTTGCGGCAGCGACGGCTCCGACCGGGTGGTCGGTGGCACGGGCAACGACATCCTCTATGGCGGGGCCGGGAACGACAATCTGGTGGGCGAATCCGGCGCCGACCAGCTCTCCGGCGGTACCGGGGCGGACGCGCTGTCCGGTGGCGCCGCCTACGACCGAGTCTTCTACGGCGACCATGCGCGGGCTGTGGTGGCCTCGATCGGCAACGGCGAGCGGGACGATGGCAACAGCTCAGACGGCCCGGCCGGTGCACGAGACAGGATCTCAAGCACCGTCGAAGGGCTCTTCGGCACCGCTGGCGCCGACCGGCTCACCGGCAGCGATGCAGCCAACGTGCTGAACGGCCTGGGCGGTAACGACACCATCCATGGCAGCTACGGCAACGACTACATCAAGGGCGGGACCGGAGCGGACACCATGTATGGCGATGCGAACAACGACACGCTGATCGCCAAGGACGGCATCAGGGATACCCGCATCGACGGCGGCTCGGGGACCGACAAGGCCACCCGCGACAGCGGCGATCCCGCTTTGGTGAGCGTGCCGTGACCGCAGGCGACTTCCGCCCCGACGTCATCGTCGTCGGGGCGGGTCTCGCTGGGCTCGTCGCGACCCATGAACTGGTTAAGGCCGGCCGACACGTACTGGTCGTCGAACAGGAGAACCGCCACAACCTGGGCGGTCAGGCGTTCTGGAGCCTCGGCGGCTTGTTCTTCGTCAACTCACCCGAACAACGCCGGACGGGGATCAAGGACTCGCCTGAGCTCGCCCTCCAGGACTGGCTGGGGTCGGCCGCATTTGACCATCCAGACGAAGACGTCTGGCCGCGCCGGTGGGCCGAGGCTTACGTGGCGTGGGCGGCTGGCGGCAAACGGGACTACGTGCGCGAACTAGGTCTGAAGTCACTGCCCTTCGTCGGCTGGGCAGAGCGCGGATCGGGACTGGCCACCGGGCACGGCAACTCTGTTCCCCGCTTCCACCTGACGTGGGGCACCGGGCCCGAGGTGGTCCGGATCTTTGCCGAGCCGATCGAGCGCGGCGAGCAGGCCGGGCTGGTCCAGTTCGCCTTCCGCCGTCAGGTCGACGAACTGGTGGTCGAGGGCGATGCCGTCGTCGGCGTCCGGGGCACGGTTCTGGCACGGGACGACTCTCCGCGCGGCGTGAAGTCGTCGCGCGATGCCGTCGGCACCTTCGAGGTCCGTGCGCAGGCGGTTGTCGTCGCGTCTGGCGGCATCGGCCACAACCGAGACGCCATGCGCGCGATCTGGCCGACCGAGCGCGTCGGGCCGGCACCGGAGCACATGATCTGCGGCGTCCCAGCGCACGTCGACGGCCGGATGCTCGACATCGCCGAGGGCGCCGGCGCCCGCATCGTCAACCGCGACCGCATGTGGGCGTACACCGAGGGCATCCACAATTGGGATCCGATTTGGCCGGACCACGCGATCCGCATCCTGCCCGGCCCGTCGTCGATGTGGTTCGACGCCGCCGGCCAGCGGCTGACCGGCATGTCCGGCGTCCCCGGCGCGGACTCCATCGGGGCAATGAAGCAGATCCTGGCCACCGGACACGACTACTCCTGGTTCGTCCTGACGCAGTCGATCATCGAGAAGGAGTTCGCTCTCTCCGGCTCGGAGCAGAATCCGGACATCACCGGCAAGGACCTGAAGTACCTCATTCGCTCGCGGTTGGCCAAGGGAGCGCCGGAGCCGGTGGAGAAGTTCAAGCAGCACGGAGTCGACTTCGTCGTTGCCAACACCTTGAGCGAGCTGGTCGCCGGAATGAACAGGATCGCCCGTGGCCCCGACCTGGATCTCGCCGACCTCGAGCGCCAGATCGTCGCGCGCGACCGCGAGCTGGCCAACCCGTTCAGCAAGGACGTCCAGCTCATGGTCATCAACAACGCCCGGAAGTCGCGCACCGATCGCATGATCCGCGTGGCCAAGCCGCACCGGATCCTCGATCCGGTGCACGGGCCGCTGATCGCGGTTCGGCTCAACATCCTGTCCCGCAAGACCCTGGGCGGACTGGAGACGAACCTCGACAGCCAGGTCATGCGGCCGGACGGCGAACCCTTCCATGGCCTCTACGCCGCAGGTGAGGCGGCCGGCTTCGGCGGCGGCGGTGTGCACGGCTACAACGCACTGGAGGGCACGTTCCTCGGTGGCTGCATCTTCTCCGGTCGTGCCGCTGGGCTCGCGCTTTCGCACACGCTCGGAGACGGCGCCTAGCGCAGTCGGTTCACCACGTTCAGCATTGACCGGTACTGCTGTGCTGCGCCGGCGGAATTCGGATGCGCTGGCACCGCGACGGCGACCCCGTTGATCGAGAGGATGCCGAGACCCTCGACATAGCGGATGTGCGGCAGCTGGCAGACGTCTCGTCCGGATGAGTCCGCGAAGGAGTTCACAAACGTCGCGCCCCCCTGTGCGGCTGCGCGGCGCACCATCGCATTGAGCTTCGCGAATGTCGTGTGAAGGTAGGCCATGTCTTCGTTGGTTATGGGGACCACCGGGTAGCAGCCAACAGGCGGGATGGCATCCAAGTAGTCGATCATCAGAATCTTGGCCTTGGGCGAAATCCGATGGATCTCCTTGATCGCGCGCACGAGCTTCGGCTGCGAGGCGGCGATGCGCTCGGCCAGGATGTCTCGGCCGTCCTTGACGAACCGGTGCTTGCATCCGCCGAGCGGCACGGCCGAACCAAGAAGCGGCAGCGACACCGGGAGCTTCACCGAATCGAAGGCGTTGCTGTTGGTCGGCAAGACGTTGATGCAGCTCACCGCCGCCGACGCGAACCCGGCGTCGTTGCCGCCGATCCCGACCGTCACCAGGTCCGTCGTCTTGGTGAGGCGCGCGAACTGCGGTGGATTGGTCTCACCCGTGGGCAGGCCGGTCTGCGGCCCATAGAAGTGATCCGTCGTCGCCGACCCACAGGTTGCGTCTCGGAAGGTCGGGACCTTGAGCGCAGCCGCGATCAGCTTCGGGTAGTTCCGGCGCGACTGGAAGCAGCCGGTGGGGGCGTAGCGAGAGTCGGGTAGGCCCATGGTGTCGGCTATGACGACATCAGCCGACCATGAATCACCGAGGGCGACGTACTCGCGGAATCGCGGCGCTGCTTCGGCCGGCGTGGTCACGCAACACATGGCGAACGCGGCGACGAGGGCGCCGATGAGGCTCTTGTGCACTGGGGGTCCTCCGTCTGGCTGGCGTCATGCTATCCGCGCTCGCCCTTGCCCGCTCGCACTTCCGACGAGAAGGTGTCCCCATGGCAGCAACCGCGTCGTCGTACTCGATCACCATGCGCTTGTACACCGATCCCGATCACGCGGTCGTGGGACTGGTCGCCACCAGCCTCGCCCACGCCGGTGGCGTGGTCACGGCGATCGACGTCCTCGAGTCCAACCCGGGGCAGCTCAAGGTCGACGTGACCTGTTCCGCCGCCGACGAAGCGCACTCCAAGGCTTTGGTCGCCGTGTGCGAGGGACTCGACGGGGTCGAGGTGCACAAGGTTTCGGACCGGACCTTTCTCATTCATCTTGGCGGCAAGATCGAGGTGCAGTCGAAGGTGCCGCTCAAGACCCGCGATGACCTATCGCTCGCCTACACCCCTGGCGTGGGTCGAGTGTCGATGGCGATCGCCGAGAACCCCGACGACGTGTGGCGCCTGACGGTCAAGGGAAATTCCGTCGCCGTCGTCACCGACGGCTCGGCAGTGCTCGGTCTTGGCAATATCGGGCCGGGCGCGGCCCTACCCGTCATGGAAGGCAAGGCGGCGCTGTTCAAGCGGTTCGCCAACATCGACGCGTGGCCGATCTGCCTCGCGTCCCAGGACGTCGACGACATCGTCAAGGCGGTGGAGATGATCGCGCCCGGCTTCGGCGGCATCAACTTGGAGGACATCGCGGCCCCCCGCTGCTTCGAAGTCGAGCGCCGGCTGCGGGAGAGCCTGGACATTCCGGTGTTCCATGACGACCAACACGGGACGGCAATCGTCGTCTTGGCTGCGCTGACCAACGCGCTCCGGGTGGTGCGTAAGCCGCTGTCCGGGGTCCGCGTCGTGGTGGCTGGCGGCGGGGCTGCGGGCTCAGCCATCGTGAGTCTTCTCCTGGCCGGCGGGGCCGAAGACGTCATCGTGTGGGACCGCGAAGGGCTGCTGTCGTATGACGACGAATCGCTCTCACCGGCCAAGCGGGAACTGGCCGGCATGACGAACCCGCGCCGCGTGCGTGGCAGTCTCCACGACGGACTCAACGGCGCCGACGTGTTCATTGGAGTCTCCGGCCCGGGTGTCCTCGACCCGACATGGATCGCCGACATGGCCGACGGCGCCATCGTCTTCGCGTTAGCCAACCCCGACCCGGAAGTGGACCCGGCCGAGGCCGCCAAGTACGCGGCCGTCGTCGCCTCCGGGCGCTCGGACTACCCGAACCAGATCAACAATGTCCTCGTCTTCCCAGGCGTCTTCCGTGGCCTACTCGACGCGCGCGCCTCCGATGTCACGATCGAGATGATGCTGGCGGCAGCGCAGGCGATCGCCCACGTGGTCACGGACGACGAGATCAACCCGTCGTTCATCATCCCGAGCGTGTTCCACCCCGAGGTCCCCAAGGCTGTGGCTGCCGCGGTCAGCGGCAAGCCGATCGCCTAGAGCCCTCGGTTGCGGCGGAAGACGACGACCGCCGCAGCCGCACACGCAATGCCGCCGCCGAGGAGGATCCACCCCAGCGGTGACGGGCCTGCCCCCGAAGTTGCGTCGGCGTCCCCGGTTGGCATCTCGGTGACGTCGTCCGTCGCGTCGTTGGTCGGATCGGTGAAGGTCGGCGAGGGCGTCGGCTCGTCCGAGGGCTCCTCGGAGTCGCTGTCCTCGTCGTCGCTGTCCTCGTTGTCGCTGTCCTCGTTGTCGCCGTCCTCGTCGGGATCGTCCGATGAGTCCTCTTCGTCGCTGGACTCGTCGGATTCCTCGTCGCTGGGCTCATCGGATTCCTGAGCCGCGAGCGGGCCGGCGGCGGCAACCGCATGGGTCGACGCAGCCTGTGCGCCGCTCGCGCCAAAGATCGAAAATGCGCACATCACTGCCAAGGCCACCGCGAGGCGGCGAAGGATGCTGTCGTTGGAGTTCATGTGCACTCCCTCTCATCAGTCCTGGTGAGACTTACCCGCAATCAGCGGCTTGTATGAGCCAGTTCGCCCTGTCCGACCAACGGCGTGGCAAGCAGCCTAGCCGGGGTAGAACGCGAGCCCGAGCAAAATGAGGCCTGCCCAGAAACCGATCTCGATCGTCTCGGTCATCGGCTGAACTCGTTGGATCGCACCGACGATGTGGACCAGTGTCATCCCGACGAACACCGGAATCATGATCTGGAAAAGCAGCCGGTGCCCTTCGCCCGTAAGCCCGGCCCGAATTAGGAAGATGCTCAGCACCAGGGCGAGCACGCCCAGACAGCGACCGAAATAGATTGCCAGGTCGGTGTCATCGGGGAGATTCCACCGGAAGGCCCGGGCCCAGGTCAGCGGTACGAGGAAGATCGGCAGAGCGAAGGCAAGTCCGGCGACCACGCCGAACACGAGCAGGAATGTCTGTGCGTGCGCTGCCCAAACTCCGATCACAACCCGAGGCTAGAGCGCGCCACACCGGCAGGAAGCCCTTTCTCCGGATTGAGTCAGGTGCCGCGCGGGGATCAGGAATGCACGTATGCCGGCGCGGTGTCGTCCCAGGGCTGTCGGTTCACCAGATCGGCGACAAGCACATGCCCGCGCTCGAACTCACCCGTTGCCGCATCGACCAACCGGTAGTCCTGGCGCTGCCGATGAATCGGCTGCGCGTCGATCAGCACCACCCGCACCTCACCGGGCTCGAACTGGCACCGACGCTGCAAGGCCTGGACGAGTTGCTCGTTGTGCAGATGGCCATCCCCGAAGTTCCATCCAAGCGCCGTGCTGCAGATTCGTTCGCCATCCGTCAGGACGTACTCGCTCTCGTCGTATCCCGCCATGGCTCGATGCGCGAGGGCGAACATGGCGCGTCCGTGGCTGTTGAAACCGCGGAAGGCGTAACCCATGTACTGGTACATCTGGGCAACCTCGGGACTCCCGAAGAACTTCTGCATCTGGGCCTGCGGCATGCTCGCGATCGCCACGATGTTCTTCTCGATCTTGGCGGCCGCCGACGGCTTGACGCACCAGAGCCCGACGTCCCAGTTGCCGGCGTAGTAGCGCATTGCGGGCAGGAACGAGACCTTGCGCGGGAACAGATTGCCCACGACTACCGTGCCGACGAGGACGGCGGCAAGAAGGGCCGGAAGCGGCGACGTCACATCCCCGAACCCGACGTCGGCATGCCCGACGAAGAGGGTGACCACGCTGAACATCATGAAGACGTTCCACTCCAGGGGCACTCCCATTGGAATCGAGGACAGGATGCCGAAGTGGAAGCACAGCATGACGACGGCGGCGACGATTCCAGCGGTGCTGCTGTGACCGAAGTACAGGACGATCGGCACCAAGCCTTCGACCGCGGTCGAGACGTGGGCCAGCAGATGTGACGGCCAGCCCGGGCGGAGGTCATCGGGGAAACTCTTGAAGAACCGTCGCTTGAGCCAGCGGGGACGCAGGACCGGGTTGTTGCTCATCATCGTCGAAATAACGAACGGGAAGTGCCTGGTGAGCTTCGACGTCGCCGCACCCATCCAGATCACGAGGCACACCAGCTTGGCCGCCAGGATCATGTCCGCGGTTGCGACACCGGCAAGCAGGAACGCAACGGCGAAGGATCCGTACACCTCACCTCTGGCGGCCAAGAAGATCACCTTGTCCCGGAGACCGAGGACGGCGAGCAGGCCGACGATGGTCCAGATCTGCCACATCGGCAACAGACCAGCCGCCGCACCGGGGACGGGCTCAGTGCCGTCCGAGAAGATCGCGGTCGTCAAGGCCGCCAGCAGCGAAACGTAGAGCAGGACATCGACCGGGGTACGGGAGTCGCCCCTGGTCAGCGGGATGCGATTGGGCCACGGAGGCATTCGGATGGTGCGGGGGCGAACCCAGTACAGGATCGAGCCCATGGGCGGTACGAACCTGTTGTTGAGCGGACCGAAGCCGCACCCGAGCCCGATGACCTCGAACAACATCGTGTACAGCACGATCTTCTGGAAAACGATCGGTTCGGCGTACCACGCTTGGACGTTGAAGAACCCGTCGACGCCGGTTGTGCTCAGCGCAACGAGCCACCCCCCGAGAACGTAGGCAGCGACCTTGGCGACGTAGAACAGGTGAAGCACGACGGGTGTGCCGAAGCCGACTTCGGCCCAGTGCACCGCCATGGGCCGGATCTTCTCGGCGCGAGTCCCCTGGCTCCACGTTGCGTAGTCAACGGTCGGGGCGTCCTGCTGGCGAAATCCCACAGGACCTGAGGCTAGACCAAGCCGGCGGGAGCTCCCACGAAATCCGGGTTGAGCGGGCCGAGGTTCATCACGACTCGCTCGCTGGTGAGCAGACCATCGCTGTTGTAGCAATAGAAGGCCGTGAACGGCAGGACCACTGGCCTGCCGGTGCCGGGAAAGCCGAGAAAGTCCTCGACATGCGAGCCGGCCAAGCGGCCTTCGACCACGACGTCGGTCTCGGTGTGGCTGACGCGATCGATGTGGTTCTGCGGCTTGTCGAAGGAGCCGGCGACGTCGGCGAATCCCAGGTACGCATGCGCAGCCTCGATGGCCTCCGCGGTGGCGAACGGCACGCCGTTGTAGTGCATGACGGCGTCCGACGCGAAGGTGGCCATGATGCCGGCCAGGTCGCCCTCGTTCTCGACGGCGTAGTGCTGCTCCAGGAGGGCCTCTCGGCGCGCCCGCTCTGGTTCGGCGACGGTCATGCGATCCTCCGGTGGGTTATTGTTGATCGAACGCTCAAGAATGGTCATGCGAGCGCAGACGTGTCAAGGGAGATCGCGTGGGTAGGCCACGAAGCTTCGAGATCGACGACGCCGAAGCGGCGCTGCTCGACATCTTCTGGAGCAAGGGCTACGAGGGTTCCGCCGTCCGCGACCTGTGCGCAGCGACGGGCCTGCGGCCGGCGAGCCTGTACGCGGCCTTCGGTGACAAGGACCAGATGTTCCAAGCCGCGCTCGGGCGCTACCTGGCGTGGATCGAAGGTCACCTCACGCCGGCGCAGGACAGCCGAGACGGCGTGCGGCACGTCCTGGAAACGACCTGCCGGCTGACGCTGGCAGATCACGAGCGCCGAGGCTGCGCGATCATCAACGCCGTCGCCGATCGGGAGAACCTGTCGCCCCGCGCCAACGCCACCGTCCAGGAGAGCTTCGATCGACTCCGCGAACTCCTCCGACGACAAGTCCGCGCCTCGTTCTCCCCGGCTCCCCCGCCCGGCGCCGAGGCCATGGTGAATCTCCTGGTCGCAGCAACGGTGTCCATTCGCCTGTTGGGCCGAGCGGGCGCAGCTCCAGCGGACCTTCGAAGCACGGCCGCCGGTGCCGTGGAAGCCTTCACCGCCTGGGCCGGCTGACCCGAGCAGGGGACGGCGATCGGCTGACAACGCGCGCAGCCCTCAATACGCTCCACACATGGAAGGCATGAGCCCCGACTCTCTTGGCGTAAAGGCGGTTGCCGCTCTCAACGCGGGGGACCTCGTCGCGGCCACCTCCTACACGCGCCAGATGGTTCGACTCCACGACCGCATGGGGATCACCATTGTGGCGCTCACCGACGATTCAGCTGAACTGACCATGGAACTCTCCGAGGAGACCTCGGGTTCGGCGCCTGGCACCGTGCACGGTGGGCTCCTTGCCACCTTCGCCGATATCGCCGCCGCCTCCGCGGTCACCCGCTCGTTGGACAACGAGACAGAGATCCAGGTCACGACCGATCTGCACATCCGATACTTCCGGCAACCGAAGCGCGGGCCCCTGGTCGCCCGCGCTGTCCTCGTCCATCGCGGGCGGAGGATCCTCAGCGCCGAATGCGAGATCCGCGACGCTGACCAGCGGGTGCTCGCCAGATCGACAGCGACCTACATGGTCGCGCCCCGGCCGTTCTGACGCCGGGTTGGCGACCGAGCATCGGTCGCGCCCTGATTAGATGCCCGTGAATGTGACGGAGGAATCACGTGGCAAAGACGGCGACTATTCACCAGTTCCGCGGTGGTACTGGGGAGCCCCTGGTCCTGCTTCACGGCGCCACAAGTTCGTGGAAATGCTGGCGGGACGTAATCCCGCACCTGACCGAGCAGTTTGACGTCCTTGCGCCAAACCTGCCGGGGCACGGCGGAGGCTCCCGACCGACCCGCCCGCACACGATCAGTGATCTGGCGGACGTCCTCGAAGCCGAGCTGGATGCAGCTGGGATCGAGACTGCACATCTGGTCGGCAACTCGCTGGGCGGTTGGCTGGCCGTCGAACTGGCGCGACGAGGTCGAGCGCGCAGTGTTGTGGCGCTCTCGCCGGCAGGCGGCTGGCATCCGGGTGAGAAACGCATCCTTCGGCACTTCTACTCAATGCGCCGCCTGGCGCGCGCCGCGCTGCTGCTTCCACCGTTCTTCCTGCGCAGTGCCCGCCTTCGCCGATTCGCGCTCCGCAAGGCGTGTGAGCATGGCGACCGACTGACCCCCCGCCAAGCTCTCGCCTCGGCCAAGGCCGCGCGCGCCTGCGTGCTCCGTGACTTCTCCGGACTGGGCGACGGACTCGAACCCCAGCGATTCATCGAGCTGACGACACCCGTCCTCATCGCCTGGTCGGCGCACGACCGCATCATTCCCGCGACCCAGTACACCGATCGCTGGCGTCAGGAGGTGCCGACGGCGACGTGGAGGACGTTGGCAGACGTGGGTCACTGCCCGATGTACGACGACCCCGGCCTTGTCGCGCAGACCATTATCGAGTGGACCACGAACCGCCCGCAGTCACCGACGCTGATCAGCTGAACAGCGCGATCGTCTGCCGCAGCGACATCGAAGTCGCGGGAAGCCACATCAGGATGCCGACGACAAAGACCGCGTAGAGCGCGACCATGCGTCCGCGGGTCAGCGGGCGTCCTCGTCGCGCCTCCATATGGAGATAGGCGAAGACGCAGCCGAGCGCGAAGGCGAGCTCGATCGCGATGGCGAGGACCGGCGCGTGCCCGTAGGTGTCGAGCGAGACCTGCGGGCTGTCTGGACCGAGCAACTGGTGCTCAAAGCCGACGAAGATGTCGCAGATCACGTGCACGATCGCCAGCGTGCCGCACCACAGTGCGAGCGCCCGATCACGCCAGATTGCGTACACGAGCCCGAACACGATCAGGCCCTGGATCAATCCGGGAATGAGATTGTGGCTGTACGTCATGTGCACGTCGATGCTCGGGAACGTTGCATCGAGCAACGACGCCGGATGCGTCGGCTCGACACCGGCGAGAGCGAGCGCCAACCACAGGAACTCCGGCACGTTCGCGGCAACCAGGAGCAGCCACAGCGGCCGGCCTTCAAGCCGGCTGTACGGCACGAGTGCCGCGGCGTAGTGGCCGACGATCATCGCTTGGGCCGCGCGACGATGAGGTGAATCAGAACGAAGAAGATCGCGTATACGACGACGAGCCCAAGGACGAGCGTCTGCATACGTCGCACGATAGACCGCTTCGACCGGGCGACGGCAAGGCTCTTCTGTTAGCCAAGCGGCGTCATCACGAAGACGGGCAGCGGTCGGTCCGTCTTCTTCTGGTACGCGGCGAACTGCCCCCGGTTGGCTGCGTTGCAGGTCGCGAAGAGCCGATCGTAGTCCGAGTCTCCCGGGCGCAGAGTCCGCGCAACCGCTTTCATTTTGCGCACGCCGACCTGGAGCTCCACCGCCGGGTTGGCCTCCATGTTCAGCGCCCAGGCCGGCGGCAGGTCATGACCGCCGTTGGAACCACACACCAAGAAGTCCGAACCATCCCGGCCATAGACCAAGGCATTTGTCCTGGTCAGGCCACTCTTGCGGCCAGTCGTGCGGAGCAGAAGCGTCGGCATCAGCAGCAGCCGGTGGCCGATCAGGCCACGACTGTGTTCGTAGATGCCTTGGTGCAACTTGAGTGCAGTGACGAAGGCTTGGGTGGAGAGGTTCACGATCCCATGATGTCTGTATCAGATCGCGGGCGGGCGCCCGCCCAATCGTTTCGCGCCGCGGCGGCGAGCCCGCCGTCTGCCTTGAGGCAGGACGCGCTTGGTGATGTCGTACTCGTAGATGTAGAAGTCGACCTGCATCGTGTGGCGCGGCCGGTTCGAGTAGTGCTTGATGAACTTCGCCTCATCGTCCCGGATGCTGTGCTCCATGTCCGCCTGTGACGGGAGCGACCACGTTCCGGTCAAGTACTCGGCCAGCAGTCGTCCTTGCAGCTCGACGAAGGGAAACAGGGTCGGGATTGCCTGCGCGAGGCCGATGAACACGAGATCGTCCATGCCCGGCATGAACATCCGCTTGTACAGGTGGAGCTTGTTGTCCGGCGCACTGATGAAGTCCGGGTCGAAGAACGGGAAGGTGATGTTGTACCCGGTCGCATAGATGATGACGTCGATCTGTTCGATGCTGCCGTCGGCGAACCGCACCTTGTCGCCGAGCAGCTCCTCGATATCCGGTTTGGCCGTGGCGTCGCCAGAGCCGAGCCGCAGCAGGAACTCGCTCGACACCGTCGGGTGCGCTTCGAGGAAGCGGTGGTTGGGCTTGGGGAGGCCGAAGTCCTCAGGGTTCCCCGATATCCACTTGGCCGTGATGCCCGAGATGCGCCGCTGCAGCTTGAGCGGCACGCGCGGGTTAGTCTTCACCAGCGCGTCGAGCGGTCGGCCGAAGATGTACTTGGGCATGATCCACGCGCCGCTGCGGGTCGACACGAATGTTTCGGCGGCGACGCCCGCCCGTGACACCTCCGAGACAATGTCCACCGCGCTGTTGCCGATGCCCACCACGAGGACTCGCTTGTCGACGATGTCCAAGGGGTCGGTTGGGTCGATGTAGTGGTGCGAGTGCAGCGTCGGCCCGTCGAACGTGCCGGGGAACTCCGGCAGCCGCGGATCCCAGTGATGGCCGTTGCCGACGACGAGTACGTCGAACGAATGCTCCTGGCCGTCGTCGGTGTGGATCAACCAGCCGCCCTCAGGCAGCCGCTCCGCCTTCTCCACCGACGTGCCGAATCGGATGCTGTCGCGCAGCCCGAACTCGTCCACGAAGCGGTTGAGCCACTCGAAGATCTCGGTGTGGTGCGGAAAGTCGGGATACTCGTCGCCCATGGGGAAGTCCGAGAACGAAATCCGGCCCTTAGACGTGTCGATGTGCAGCGACCGGTACGCCGAGCTGCGGCCGTTCGGGTTCTTGAATGCCCAGTTCCCGCCGACCCGGTCCGATGCCTCGAAGCAGGTGTAATCGATGCCGGCATCCCTCAGCGATTTACCGGCTCGTAGTCCACTGGCGCCGGCGCCGATGATGCAGACGGTCGGCTTGGGACTCACAGACGCTTGCCCGCCACGACGAGATATTCCTGCTCAAACCGTGCTGCGTCGTCGGATCCCCGGTTCCACTCGTCACAGAATGCGTCGAGCGCAGCGTCGAACTCGGCGTCCTGCCCATTGGCGACCGCGTTCTTGCGCGCGACGATCGTCGGTCCGTAGCGATCCTTGAAGTGGGTGCCGTAGTCGCGCGCGTGCTCGAAGGCCGTGATCGTGAGGTCCTCGCGGTCCAGCGTCTGGAGATCGACGCGGTCGCCGAACAACTCGCGGACATGGTCCTCGCTCCCCCACAACGGCGGCGGCGAAGCACCCGGCGGGGGTGGCGGAGCGAACGGTCCCATGGCACGGAACAGCGCGCCAATCTGACCTTCGGGTGTCCAGTTCAGCATCCCGATCGTCCCGCCTGGCTTGCACACGCGAACGAGCTCGTCCGCGACGTCCTGGTGCCGCGGCGCGAACATCGCACCGATCGAGGACATCACGACGTCAAACGACGCATCCGCGAACGGTAGGTGCTCGGCGTCGGCCTCGGCCCATTCGAGCGTGACACCGGCCGCGTCAGCCCGCGCACGACCCGCTTCGAAAAGCTCGGGCGTCAGGTCACTCGCGGTGACGGTGGCGCCGGCCTGCGCCGCCGGGATTGCTGCGTTCCCGGTGCCGGTCGCGACATCGAGGACGGTCATACCTGGACCCACGCCGCAGGCTTCGACCAGTCGCGGACCAAGTGGCAACAAGAAGGCCTCCACCATCGAGGGGTAATCCCCGGAAGCCCACATCGCGCGATGACGTGCCTTCAACTCTGCGTCGCTCATGCACGCGACACTAGGGCACTTCTGCCCAGCAGGGGCATGGCTTGACGCGTACTTGAGAGAGTGAGAGGATTTTCGTATTCTCTCTCAAGGATCATCCATGACCGCGACGGTAGTTGACTCGGACGTCATCGACGACCGCGACACGATCTTGGACGGCGCTCGGGCAGCCTTCCTCGACTTCGGAGTCCGTAGGACGAACATGGCGGACATCGCGCGCCGCGCCGGCATCAGCCCGGCCACGTTGTACCGCCGGTACTCGCAGAAGTCTGACCTCGTCGCTGCCGTCGGTTTGCGCGAGGCCCAGCGGGTTCTCGCTCGACTCAGCCACGTCATTGACCTGGAGGCGACACCGCTCGAGCAACTGACGCAGCTCTATCTCGAGGTCGCAGAACAGCTTCGGAGCAACGACCTCCTGCATAGGCTCCTCGCCACCGAGCCGGAAACGGTGCTTCCCAAACTGACCGTTGATGCAGAACCGATCCTGGAGATCGGTCGCGCCTACCTGGCCGACTTCCTCACCCGGCTCCAGCACGACGGCCACCTTCCGTCGTACGACGTGCGTCCGGTCGCGGACAGCCTGGCCCGGCTGACTCATTCGGAGATGCTCACTCCGTCGAAGAACCCACTGACTACCAAGGAGGTCCGCGCCTTCGTGCGCGATCACCTTGCTCCGTTTGTCCGCCTCTCTCCGGAAGGAACGTCTCGATGACTTCGACCTTGCCGCACACCGAAGCGCCCGCGTTCACGACCGCAAAGTCACGTCCTGAGCCACCGGTACGACGCTGCGCGGAACCCGGCGGCCTGCTGTGGGAGAGCGTCGGGTTGGTGACGTTCTCACTCACCAGCGGCAGCGCGTTCCTGCTGCAAACAATGGAGCCGTCCATCGCTGCAGTGGTCGACAAGCACTCGACCTTCCGTACCGACCCGATCGGTCGCGCGCTCCGCAGCATCGCCTCGGTGATGATGTGGGTCTACGCAGACGAGGAGTCGCTGGCCGAGGTCGAGCGGCTCCGCGAGATGCACGCGACCTTGAACGCCGTCGACGCCGACGGCGTCCGGCACACCGCCCTCTCCTCTGGCCCGTGGGCATGGGTGCTTCTCACCGGCATTCACGCCTATACCGAGGGCGCCAAGTACTTCGGCACCCAGGAACTCGATGTAGACGGCATGTACGAGGAGATGAAGCAGCTGATGCGCGGCTTCAAGGTCGCCGAGAAGGAGATCCCTCCGACGTATGCCGACTTCGTGCCGTTCTTCGAAGCGAAAATTGCGGAGCAACTCGGCGACACCGTCGTGGCACAGGATTTCCTGACCGCCGTCCGGCATCCGGGGCCACCGCTCGGCACTCCGAAGCTGCTCAAGCCGGTCTGGCGAGTGCTGACCAACCCGTTCGGGTACCTGCAATACCTCGCCACCGTGGGCACCGTCCCACCGACCGCCCGGCAGAAACTCGGGATCAGCTGGACCACGAACCAAGAGCGGCAGCTCCGGATCCTGGGATGGGTCGTCCGAGCCATCGTCCCCCGATTGCCGGAGCGGCTGCGCTACTTCCCGATCGCCTACGAAGCCCGCCGCGTCGATGCCGCCCAACAGCGGCTGCGCAAGGTCATCGACCTGCGCCCTTTCTGACGCCGCTGGGGTCGCTACGCCACGGTCACGTCGTGGGCGGCTTGGAGTCCACTGAGGTAGGCGCCATGGACCGTGCCGAAGTAGTCCACGCTGGTGGCCTCCCCGGCGAAGAAGACCCGATCGTCGACTGGGGCGGCCAGTTGCTCGCGGTCGTCCAGCGTCGATCCCACCGCCGGAAATGAGTACGACCCGCGCGCAAAGGGATTGCGACCCCAGCGCGTGATCACCACGCCCGTTGGATCGGGAACCTTGGCACGGAAAGCGGCTGCCAACGCGGTGCGCGCTTCGGCCACAGTCCTCGCGTCGGTCAGCTGCTCTCGCTGACGCGCCAGCGCACCCCCGCGCAGACCGATCAAGATCGGCTCACCGGTGAAGACGGTTGCGTTCACCACGTGCGAGAACGGCGCAGGGCCAGCGAAGCCGAACACGTGGACGTCCTCGGGCCAGAACCGCTTGTCGAACCTCATGACGACCTTGTCGAAAGTCCCCATGCGCAGGCGCCGCACCGCCTTCGATTTGGCCGGCGGCAAGGGTGGGTCGAAGACGATCGTCCCCGATTGGAGTACTCCCAACGGCACGGTGATGATCACGCGGTCGGCGGAGAATCGCTCACGTCGCGTCACAACGCTCACTCCCCCGCCGGTTTGCCTGATAGCGGTCACCACCTGGCGAAACTCGACGTTGACCTCGCGCGCCAGCGGACGAACCAGTTGCCGATACCCGTCCGGGAAGATCAAGTCGTCGCCGTCAAAGGCTTCGTCCTGTCCGAACTGTTGCAAGGAAAGCTCACGCGCGTCGGCCCCGTAGTCCGCGGCGAGGTAGGAGTCGAGAATCCACTGGGGCAACGGCTCCCGCAGCTCATCGCGCGATGCAAACTCCAGCAACCCATCCTCCACCGACTCGCCGCGGCCAGCGTCACCTTGGAGACTCTCAAGCTGTTCCACCAGGGTTTCCCATTCGGCTTCGACGCGAGCCACGTTGCGTGGCGGCACTGCGCGACCGTGCTCAAAGAGGGTCAACGAATCCCAGTCGGTGACCGATGTCTGGACGCCGGACGCAGCCGCCAGCTCTGCGATCGGGTTGCCCTCGTCACCGTGGATCCACGCGGCGCCCAGATCGATGGGCGTGCCCAATGAATCGTCGGTGTGGATTCGTCCACCCACGCGCGAGCGAGCCTCCAGCACGGTGACGCGGTAGCCCTCCGCCCGCAGCCGCTTGGCCGCAGCAAGGCCGGCGATGCCGGCGCCGACCACGATGACGTGCTCGTCGATAGCCCTCCGACAGCCCGGGAGCACAGCAGCAACCGACAGCGCTCCGGCCAGGGCGATGAGTTGACGGCGGCTGACCGACCGCGGAGGCTCCATGGACGATGGTGCGCCACCCAAGCCCCAGCACGTCAAGAGCGTGGACGAGGTCCGTCCGTGTTGAGGAAGAGCACCGGGCCCTCTCCCAGCTCGCCGCTCCCCAGCATCGCCAGCGTTCCCGCCATGGCTTTGCCGGTGTAGACGGGGTCGAGAGCCAGACCCTCAAGCTCAGCTGCCCGACTCCGAGCCTGCTCCGCCTCCTCCAGCCGGTGGCCATATCCAGCCCCTAGCCAATCAGCGCGGACCGCGATGTCCGCAGGCGTGATGTCGTCAATGTCGAGGTGGGCGCCGCGGGCTCGGATCAGGCTCGCGCACCTCTGGGCCAGCCGCGCGATTGCAACGGCGTCCAGCCGCAAGGTGTCGTTGACGACCATCCCCACAGCGCGTGTCCGCAGGCCGGCCAATCGCAACCCCAGGGTGAGCCCGGCGAGTGTTCCACCAGTGCCAACCGCGCACACGAGATGGCTTGGCTCGGGAAGTGCGCCAGCGCTCACCTGGTCTGCAATCTCAAGTGCAGCTTCGACGTAGCCGACCACCCCGAGCGGCGAGGACCCGCCGGCCGGAAGCAGGTACGGAGGCCGTCCGCCGGACGAGTGTCGTGCCAGCAGCCAGGGAAGGCTCACGATCGTGCGGGCTTTGGTGTGGGTGCGATGCAGGGTTGCCCCGGATGACTGCAATCGCCCCAACTGTGTTCGGACGTGGTCATCGATCGGCTGATCAACGAGACCCAGGGCTGTTCTGAGGCCAAGCTCGCGCGCATAGAGCGCAGTAGCGAGTCCCCAGTTGGTGCCGAGCCCACCGAAGGTCAGGATCGTCTTGCGGTGGCGACGCTGTGCATCCGGGAGCAGCCACTCCAACTTGCGAACCTTGTTGCCACCCCAGCCGCCGTCTCCGAACGCCCCATCATCCTTCAGCCACAGGCTCGTTCCGGGTGGCGCAAGGGTGCCGAGGCTCCGGACGGGGGTCGGGCTGCTGCCGAGCTTCACGTGAGGCAATGACTCGCGCAGGCCAGGAAAGCGTCGGTGAACGTTGGGCTCTGTCACGTCTGGAGGATCTCTGTCTCGCCCGGAGCGTAGATGCTGATCGGGAAGTGAACTCCCTTGACCATCACCTCACCGAGCGGCTTGCAAGCGACGTCGTCCTTGACCAGATGCCAGCTTGAACTACTGAGCAGTGTCTGGCTGGGTTCGCATTGGGCTTGGATGCGTGCTGCGACGTTCATTTGGAGCCCGATGGCCGTGTAGGTGGCGCGGCCATCCGAGCCGAAGGTGCCCACGCTGAGCATGCCGGTGTTGATCCCGATAGCGCCGCGAGAGACACCGTGCCAAAGACGCTGCCGTACAAGGTGCTCATGAGCCAGATGAAGTTGAGTCCAATGATCAGGGCGCCGAAGGTCACGGCCTCATTGGCCCATCGCACAAGCCGCGTGGAACGGGCGAGAATTACTGCGATCAACAATGGGACGGAAACCGCCCACGCACTGATGAGAAGGGCAAGCGAAATGGTGCCCACGGTCAGCCGGTACAACAGGGGGATCGAGCCCCAGACCACGATGGACACAAATCCGACTACCCGCGCAACCGGGAGGATTTCGTCGTGGTGCCACGCACGGAAACTGGCCTCGACCGAAGGGGCGCGGAAAGCCCGCCAGCGAGCCCGTTGGGCGAACTCGTCCGGCACGGCCGTCGAAACCGCAGCGTCGGCCATGAACCCTCACCGGAGTAGAAGTGACCCCTGCAAAGTAGCGCCAAAGCCGGCGCTGCCTATCGGAATCGAACCGATGGCCTTCTCATGACGCGAGATGCCGGGTCGCATCTGATGGATCGTGAGTCAGACCCGCGGTGCGGCAGAACCGGCTAGCTTCCCCTCGTCGCTATACGGTGGCAGCGAGCCGCGTCATCCACTGAAGCCAAGAAGTCCTTGATGCGCGTCGGTGACCATCGTCAGCGCAGATGCGACGAAGAACAGCGTCGTCATTCACCTTCCAGCCGCGTGGTTAGATACCGTGTTCCCCCACTTGCACCCGGTTTTCCTGAGAGGGCACGATGCGGCCAAGACGCCTCCGAATCTTTGCGCAATTCGTCATACACCTGCTCCGCCGCCTGGTGAGGGCCATCGAGGGTGAGAACCACTACCGGCTCCGCAAAGGGGAGAAGGCCGGCCGGGTCACCATGGGCACCCACTCGCGGCTCAACGGAATCCCCATGATCCGTCTCCTGCCCCACGACGACACGCGTCTGACCATCGGGGACTACTGCTCAATCGCCGAGGACTCCTACATCATCGTCGGTGGTGGCCACCCGATCACGACCGTGACCACCTTCCCCCACCGGGTCCTGTGGGGCATGGAGGGCGCCGGCGAGGACGGCTTCCCACGGAAAACCGCCGACAGCTTCATTGGCTCGGACGTGTACCTGAACCACGGCGTCATCGTCCATGGCGGCGTCCGCATCGGGCACGGCGCGACGATCGGCTCTGGCGCGGTCATCACCAAGGACGTGCCGGACTACGCGGTTGTGGGCGGGGTCCCCGCACGCGTCATCCGGTACCGCTTCCCGCCTGATCAGATTGCCGCGCTCCTCGCCATCGCCTGGTGGGACTGGCCCGAGGAGGAGGTTCGCGCTGCGGTACCGCTGCTCGCCTCCGAGGACATCGATGCCTTCATCGCCTACGCGCGGGAGCGGCAGGCCGCGGGCGCCGTCCCGGCCTCCTCGAACGCATCGACCTGACGTGGATCGGCGTCCGCAGTCTTCCCTCGTCGCCTATCCGTGGGCAGCGAGCGCGTCGTCCACTCTGGGGGTGACACGGGGGTGACTGCGACCGCCACGGTCTCGGCTGAAACCTTGGCGTGGAGTCGCCCATCGGCCGGGTTCTGACTCAAGAAGTTTGATCTGGGGGTGCCAGCCGAGGTTCAGTAACCGCAACCCATCGACGATTCGTCCTTGGTAGTACGCCTGGCCTGCTGCGTTCAGATGCACGCCGTCCGAGCCGACGTATTGGTCTTGGTTGCCGTCGCCGGCAGGGTGGGAATTCCCGGTGCCGGTGAGCACGTTTGAGTGATGTGCAGCGACATCGGCGAAGTTCGCGTTTAGCGCCTCGAACCGCGAACCGGTCTGATCACGCAGGCCGTTGTATGACAGCGGTTCGAGGGTGACGAGGACAACCGGCAGGTCGGGCCGAGCCCGGGAGACCCGGTCCAAGAACATGTCGATCAGGAGCCGTCCGAGCGGTTTGCAGAACGGTCCGCGATAGCGGGCCTGCTGCCGCCGGGCGGCGAGGCTCAGCCTCCGAGTACTCGCTTCGCGTTCTCGCCGAATTGGCGCATCTCGGCCGCGGGGCCGATCTCGATGAAAACACAGGCTTCGTCGGTCGTCCCGGTATGACCGGCGGGCCAGTGATAGACCTCGCCGGCCCGCGCCGTCTCGGTCGACCCGTCTTCATGGGTGAGGTGAATCGAGCCTTCCAAGACCATTCCCCAGTGCGGGCTTGGGCATCTGTCGTTGGGAAGACCCGCTAGGAGCACAGACATGTCAGCGCCAGCGGGAACACTCGCGTGACGAATAGCCATGTCGCCAAGTTCGAGGTAGCGGGTCTGCAGTTCTCCCGCATCAAGCTCGACCGGCATGGAGCCAACTGGTGTAGCCATCGTTTCTCTCCTTCGTCACAGTGTGACGCCCCACGCATTGCGGGATCGACGGGCTCGAAGCCCTCCCGGCCGAGGTTACTGCCACCCACGGCCGCGAGTCGGAAAGACGTAGCGCTATGTCGTCAGTGGCACATTCGCAACCCAGCGAATATCGGGGGACGCGACGGAGCCGCAGGAACCACGCAGTGCACTAGAGGTCAGCCGGTACTACGACACCATTGGCCGGAGGAACGGTCGTCGGGAGCGGAAGGCGCGGATAGGGCTATTAGCGCAGGGACTTAGGCCAAACGCTCCTTGCCGAGCCAACTAACCCTGACAACCTTCAATGGGTCATGTTCTGCCACTGCCCAGTGGTCGGCGACGGCGTCCGTGATTGCTAGACCACGTCCGTGCACTTCGTCCGGTTGCGGTATGCGCGGGGTGGGCCACCCCTGAGCGTCGTCTTCTACTTCCAATTCAATACGACCCGAGTCGAGGAGAATTTCGACAGTGATGCTGTGCGCGCCGGCTTGGACAGCGTTCGTGACTAGTTCACTGGCGACGAGCACCACGTCGTCCGTCGGCCACGGCGCCTCCGGGTCGGGCGACCGGTCGAGTTGGTTCGCGACGAAATCGCGGGCGAGCGCGGGTGCGGATAGGTCCCCGGCGAGTTGAATCCTCATGACTGTGCAGTCCAGCGGACGGCGAGAACCGCAATGTCGTCTTCTGTCTGCTCATCTCGCAACGAGCGCACCGAATGCTCGACCAGGTCAACTACTGACCCAGTTGCGGCGGCGGCGACGACCGCCAAGCGATTCATTCCGGTGTCAATGTCTTCAGTTCGACGCTCGATGAGACCGTCGGTGTAGCAAAACAGTGTGTCCCCCGACGCTAAGGCGAAAGTTGTTGGCGCATATGCAAACGGTCCGGCGCCGAGCGGCGGCCCGGTTGCAATGTCGAGGAACTCCGCTGCGCTGGCCCTAAGCAGCAGGGGCCTGCAATGTCCGGCATTGGCGACCGTGATCTCTCCTGTGCGCCAGTTGCCGACGCCGACAATGGTCGTCACGATGTGACCGTCCTGACTGACGTTGAACTGGTGCGACGCCATGGTCAGTGCGACATCGGGACTGTCACCGCGCAATAGGTAGGCACGAATGGTGAAGCGTGCCTGCGCCATGACTGCAACTGCATCAATCCCGTTGCCGGACACGTCGCCCACGACGATGCCGAAATGATCGGGGTCCAAAGCGACGATGCTGTACCAGTCACCGCCGATGTCCACGCCGCGAGCACCCGCGACATACTCCACGGCGACCTCAAGCTGAGGAATCTTAGGGATGGCCAACGGCAACAGTGCTCGTTGCAACCGCTCCGAAAGGCCGACCGCGAATGCAGCACTTTCCTCCGCGTCCTGCCTTCGCAAAACCAACAGGCGGCCGACCGCGAAGGCCACTGCCGTCAGGAATAGGCCAGCGCCCAGCAAAATCAGCGGTAGACGCTCACTGAGCGGCGCGCCGAGGTGGTTGCGAGGCGTGGTGACAAAGGTGAGAACGGTGTCGCCGAATGGAACCCGTTCGGTCGCGGTCATTCCAGTGAACGGCAATGCATTCGGGTTGGCATCAGTTGTGGTGAGGGAAGCACGGCTCGCCTGTGGACCTAGATAGATGGCGTAGTCGAGGTCTTCAAATGCGGAGTTTGAATCCGATGGAGAGCGTCCGTTGGCTGGCATTGCGCGTTCCGCGTATACGACCCGTCCCTCACTTGGGTCGGCCAATGCATAGGCGATACGACGTTGGCTACCCATCCTGACGTGGGTGACCCTGAAAGTGGTCTTGGAGAACGAGGATTTCAAATACGCCTGCGTTGACGATGCGTCTACAGCCATCGCGGGCTCAACGCCTAGCGTTGCGACCCTGGTCATCCGGCCGCCGTTGCGCTGCCAAATCGACGCTGAGATGAAGGTCGTTCCGGCTCCAACAGAGTTGGACATCGACTTTTTGAACAATGCTTCGTCGATGACCCCGTCCGGTTGGACGGTCAGCGCGTTGACGAGCGGCTGCTGATTGACCATGATCGCGCTCGCCAAAATCGCCGCCGCTTGCTTCGTTTGTTGTTCCAACAGGCGCTGCTCGGTGCTCCCATCGATCTGCTTCGTCGCCCAAACCAACGATGCCGTCAACAGGAACCCGAGGGCGAAGACAGAAACCGTCAGATGATGCGGCCGACGGGAACGCGGCTGCTCAACCGATATGCGTTCGCGACGACCTTGGCTCCGCACCTCCAATTTACTCACGTGTACCGATCTCGAAGACCTGATCCAGGCCCGAGAGTTCGAGCAACCGACGTGATGCACCGGACACGCTGACAAGAACGACCTTCGTCCCTTGCTCACCAGCCTGGTTACGGATACGCACCAGAGCGCCGAGTCCACTCGAGTCGATGAACGTGACACCTTGGAGATCGATCTCAAGCACGGCCGGTCGATTTTGCAGATACCGCTCCGCTCGAGTGAGAACTTCCTCGACGGCGGCGATGTCCACTTCTCCCGAAAGCTCCAGAGAGCAAACTCCGCTGTCCGGGGCAGGGATGTCATTCACGCGGGACTCCTAGGCGTAAGCAGGCAGGCACGTGGTGGAACCCATTCCGTCCACGAAGGTTACCGATTCCCATGCCGCAGCGCTCCGTTTCTCGCGAGGCGGCCGGCTTGACTTCGCGTCTATTGCTGGGGGCCGCACCCCGACAACTGCCACCGGATCTTAGGCGCGAGTCGAGATCAGCACACCACGGCGATCCCCGAAACCCCGTCCTCGACGCGGGACTTGACGCTGAGAAGAACGAGCCCCTTCTCCACCGATCAAACTGGGTGACCGACCACCACGGCGGGCGCCGCATCTTGATGTCGCGCCGGACGACGTGTATCCGACTCGATCTAGTGCTGCGACGATAGTGAATACCGTGGGCACGGCCTCACGAGGATGAGAACGACGCCTCGGCCCGCACAGTCAGCCGAGGGTCGTTCCTATGCGGCGTGCGGCATTCAGTCATTTTCGCCAAACCCGGAGCACCGCATGCAGCGTCGCGCAACGGGGTATAACCGCGACCGGTGATCCGTAACAGCGTCAATGCCGCATGAGGAGGTACTGCGATGACGGTTTGTGATGGATGCGGTAACCGGTCTGAACGCTTGTTCACGGTTCAAACGCACGATGACCGCGTGTTCCTGTTCGACAGCGTCCAATGCGCAATGCCGATCTTGGCGCCGACTTGCGCCCAATGCCTGTGCACCATTCTCGGTCAAGGTGTGGAGGTCGGCTCACTCACTTATTGCAGTTCCGGTTGCGCTCAGCGGTCTGGAGCTCAGCGGGTGCCGGGCACAGTGCACGACATCGCCGGGTAGGCCCGGTCACGCGGGCGGCTCGGCAGAACCAACATTCCCTGGGACGGAACCGGGAACGTCTCCTCCATGACTCAGGGCAGCGGCGGCGGAATAGCTGACCCATCGACCGAGGACGAAGCCGAGAAGGCCGTCGATACCCCAAGTAATGGCCTAGCCAGCCGCCCTCCTGGGACGAACAACCGCCCAGCGCCGTCGAGGGCGCTGGGCGGCTGTTGTGGTGAGGCTAGGCCGCGTGCGCGGTCGAGCGCATCGCAGCGGCGCTTAGATCACGCGTGAGTCGTTGTGGCCACCGATTCTTGCGAGGCCACGGCTGATCAGGAATCCGACGGTGAGCAGCGTGACGTAGAACCACGCCTCGGAAGCTCCAAACCTCTGGGCGCTCCCACGCTCGTCGATCACGGCAGCGGTGATGAAAATCCCGATTGTGGCAAGCAGATACAGAATGAGCTCGACGGTGAGGTAGGCCGACTGGTGAGCCGTCGTTACTTGGACGTCACCGAATTGGTGGGTGTCGGCGGCAGCGCCGCGGGGGTCGTTCGGGTTGTTGATATTCATGTGCGCCTCTCTGGCGATTCTTCCTCCGGCGGCTGACTGCATAACCACCGTGGATCGGTTACCCGTTTTCGCGTTGGAACACGCCTGTGTGCGTCCGGTGTCAGAGGATCCAGTTGGCCAACACGGTCAGCACGACTGACAGAATCACCGAGACGAAAATCATGGTCAGGCAGCCTGCGGCGCCGCCCAGTGGCCGAATCCTGATGGGGCTCATTGCGCGGACCTACCCAGTTCGACCAGCGTGCACGCGATTAGAGCCGAATATGCGGCCTCAGGATGGATAGCCGCCCATCAACCGCGGGTCTCTCGGGGCGGCCAGTCTCGCGGGAGGATCGTCCCTTGCCGGCTGCGAGGCCGGAATCTCGTCGAGTGTGTCAGCGGCCCGAGCAAGATCGACGCGATCTTGTCCTAGCCTTCGATTCCGGCTGCGCCGTGGGTCTCGCCGACCGGTTCCACCCCTCGAATCGCGTGCAGAGCGTCGCCAAGGTTGTTCAACAGGTCGCGGGGCGATGCGAACACAACGGCACCAGCGTCTTGTAGGGCGGATTGGGCGATGCCTCCGGTGAGGACAGCAAGCGTGGGAAACCCACACCGCCTCGCGGCTTCAACATCCCAAACGGTGTCGCCAATCATCACCGCTCTGGACCCTCCAACCTTCTCAACGGCAGTACGTACCAGGTCCGGTGAAGGCTTGGTGGCCTCTGCGTCCTCTGCGTCTGTCGACGGGTACCGTCCGCCTCTTCCCACCAGTTTCATGGCCCAGTCAGTGTGTTCGGGCTGGCCGGAGGATGCCACGACTACATTGAGCCCTTGGTCGGCCAGGGCGTCCATGAGTTCAGCTGCACCATCGAGCGGCTGGACGTCGCTGATCAACTCGTCATAGTGATGACGCCACCGGTCACGCAACCCACTGCCCGAGCGGGCCTCGACCGCTTCCCCGGCGACTGCGGCTACAAGGCGATCCCCGCCCATGCCCATGAACCGGTGGAGGCGCCACGACTCAACGGGCACATCGAACTCAACGAAAGCCCGCGACCACGCGAGCACCTGCTGATAGTTCGAATCCACGAGGGTGCCGTCGACGTCGACAACAGCAGTATCGATCGATCCAGTTGTGGCCCTCATAGCGTCACTAGGACAGAAAGACCCAGAACGATCACGAGAAGGACTAGCCCACCGATGCCTGTCTTCATGTGACGCTCCTCTTCGCGGTCCGCACTCAACCACTACCCCGAAAGCCTCGGAGTCATGCCGCTGGCCGAGCACGGCCGGTGTCGAGTGTTTACGGATACGGCGACGTCTACGGCCTGGACTTCGAGGCCTGAGCACCGCATCAAACTCCTCTCTTCCGCAGATGTGTCAATCTGCGATTTCGCTACAGCCCCGCCGACGCCTTGAAAGCACAGCTTCCGAGCCGGCAATGCGGATTGGTTCTGGCGCCGCCTGGGAAGTGAGAAGTGTCAGTCAAGGCAATCTGCAAACGCCCCCGCAATTCTCTGCGGGTCAGCACCATCGGGCATCCCATCCGAAGATGGTCGATCTAAAGCATCGCTCGTCCTCAATGCGAGCGGCGAGCAGTGCCGCCAACCGGTTGAGCTGCCTGGAATGCATCGCGTCGGACGAAGTGCTTGGTTCGCCGCCTGCGGTGATGAGCGCAACGGCAAAATCTCCCACTATGCCCATCTGCCGGCTTTCCGTTTGCGCGTTCATCCAGCCAGGCTTGAAGGCACGAGCCCCGATGATGCCTAGGCCCCAGCGCTGCGATGCAACCGGTTGCATTTGACGGAGCAGGAAAAAGCTCGCTTTGGGCGAAACCAGGTTTCCGTTGCCCATCGCGGCCATGAACTTGACCTGTTCTTCAACACCCCACTGCATTGTTCCTTCGAAACTGTCGGGAACCTTGGTACTGGTGTCGCCGATGGAACGTAAGACACGAGACATTGCCTTGCCACAGTTGGGGACCCGGTGCCGAAGGGCAATGATCGATCGATTGTCTGATCGTGAAAGCGCTACGCGTATCAGCCGCTGGTCTTCGGCGGAGATCTTGTCAGGATCACCATGCACCACGCTCGCCAGGTACGCGGCCACCACCAGGACCTTCGACGTGGACCAAGCTCGACTGCTCGGCACCGAGCCCTCCACGACGATGTTCGCCGGATCGGCGAGCGGTGCCCAGGCGATTGCGTTCCTCTCGCTGCCGCGCACGCCGTCCAGGGCTGCCGATGACGAACTGGGCGCAACTGTCGCTCCCGCCTCCATGCCGCAACCGGCCAGCGCACTCAGGCATACCCATGCCAGCGGAAGCGTCTTAGCCCACGTCACCGCCGATCCATACCCGGTGATTGCCCGTAACACTCCACGCGCGGGCTTCTCGTACAGTCACGCCGCGGTTACGTCACACGGCGGGGCGCGCACTAGGTCGCATGCCTACGTGTAGCGCCCATGACCGCTGTGCCGTCCCATGAGGGATGCGACGAAGTCGAGTTTGTCGAGTACGAGCGGTGGGATCACGAATGGGTACAGGTCGTCGCGGCCCATGCTGCGATTGATTTGATTGAGCGCCGTGGACAGGGGGATCCAAACAGCGCCGACTAGATCCCGAAATGAGCCAAATCCGCGCTGATCGACCACGATCAGCCCTTGCTCTTTGGCTGTATCGATGGTGTCTCGGATATGCAAGAAGTGCGCAAACGTCTCGGCGAAATCTTCATAAGGGTGCATGGTGGCGTAGGTCGAGATGTATTGCTGCGCCCAGTTGTCCGGTGGGCCGTCGGCGTAGTGCCGATCGATAGCGTCCTGGTATGACACCGTCTCGTCGCCGAAAACGCGGCGACATTCGTCAACTATCGGTCCGCGGACGTACTGCCACTCAAGATAGTGGCCGATTTCGTGCCGGAAGTGTCCGAGCATCGTGCGGTAGGGCTCATCTAGCGTCACCCGAACCTTCTCGCGGTGCGCGGGATCACTTTCAGAGACGTCGATGGTTATGGTCCCGTGATCGTGGCCCATCACAACTTTGCCATTGACTTGCGACAGCATGTCGAACGTCAATCCATTCTCGGGATCCTCGGATTTCGGCACGAGGCAGATATCGAGATCGTCGAGCTCGACGATCAGGTGCCGCTTCGCCCGCTCCGCGGAAACAAAACCGGCTAGTCCGACGGCGTCCTTATCGTTGGGCCGGGTTCTCGTCAAAGTGCAGGCGAAGCACTGCCCTCCCTCGTGCTCTGCCAGCCATGTGCATCCGGACAGGAGCAGGCTTGAGCACACCCACCATTCGAGGCCGCCGGCGTCCACGTATCTGCCTGCCTCGTCAACTGGGACGATTGCGCGTTCCGTGCGCGCGAAGGCCTGCGGGGTTCGGCATGACATGCAGACGGAGTTCTCGAAGAACAGTGCGCTGGCGCACAACCGACAGGAGAAGGCCTTCACGGTCGACGCTCACGAAGCGACACAAGCAACCTCCACCAGCACCGGGGCTGGCTCTCATCGGGCCATATGGAAGTCCTCATTCGCCGACGCCGATTTCGTGCGCTGTGACTGTCATTTGGAGCAGCCTGGGTCCGCCGTAGGTCGTGGCCATCGCAACGTCGGATGCGTCTCGGCCTCTCCCGATCACGGTGCGACCTTTACGGCGGACGTTGTTCCGCGGGTCGAAAGTCCACCATCGATCGTTCAGCCAGACCTCCATCCACGCAGCGAAGTCCATCGGCTCGTCCGGGGCGACAACGTCGATCGCGGGGAGGTATCCAAAAACGTAACGAGCCGGAATATTGAGAGCCCGGCAGAACGAGATGGCCAGGTGAGTGAAGTCCCGGCATACCCCGAGGCGGCTTCTGTTGACGTCGGACGCGGTTGTCAGTGTGGATGTACTGCCGTACTGGAACGTCAGGTGTTCGTGGACATGGTCGCAAATCGCTTGGACCCGGCCATAGCCCGGCGTGACTGAACCGAACCGGTCCCACGCCTCGTCAGCGAGAACGTCCGGAAGGCAATACCGGCTCGGCAATGTGTAGATCAAGGCGTCATCAGGAAGGTCCTCAGCCGCCATCTCGAGCGCTGACTCATCGGCGTCCTCAACGGCGTCAACGGCGTCGATGTTTGCCTGATAGCGCAAACTCGACCAGCCCGTCGGCAAGACAACTCGTGTACATGGATTCCCGTAGAGGTCACGATAGGAACGCAATGCCAGCCTTGGGGTCGAGACCCAGGCCTCAGAACGCCGCGTATAAAGCTGAGAATCATCGGGTTGCACCTGAAACACCGCCAAAGTCGGTACTTCGGCCTCGTAGGTGAACTCACATCCCACGACTAATCGACGGGTCGCCATTAGCCAACGACCGCGCACGACATCAAGACTTGAACCTCATCGCAATTCCTTAATCCGATATGCACATGACTTCGGTTACCCGACCAAGTCCTCAAACATCCCCAGCCGGAGACGAATCGCCTTCCGGTGACGAAACCACCTACCGCTGGCACCGCCGCTACCACGTGTCGCTTGCAGTCGCCCGCAACACATTCGGCAGGAAGCGCCCTGGCAGCGCCAGGGAACGCAACGACCAACGGGGCATACAAGACTAGGGGCGGTGAGTGGCTCGCCACCGTTGCGAGGACTAGCTGGTTCCAGCTGGGTGGTCCAACAAGTAGGACGCTCCACTTCCGGTGGAGAGGTGGCAGTGCAAATCAGCCCCGGCGCTCCAGTGTCCTACTCATCCTTGACGTGGGCGGAAACGTAGGTAGCTGTACGCGAGCAGGCCAAAAGCGATGACGCCGGACAGAATCAGGGACGCGCCCGTTCCCCAGCCGCCCATCAACCACCATTTTTCGCTGACGGGCCACCACGAAGGCGCGGAAGGGCCGAGACCCCAGTAGACGCCGAGCCCGATTGCGAGGAATGCGCCGGAGGCGGAGAGCAGGATCCGCGGCCATGTTTTGACGCTGGCTTCTGCGCCCCGCAACGCAGCCTGCTCCACCGGGACGATGTGCCGCTCGGCCCATTCGTAGTGGGTCGCAAGGATCGCTATCCCCGCGAACAAAGCGAGCAAGCCCGGTCCCGGCAGAACCAAAGCGGCGAGCCCGAAAAGGACAAGTAGCCAACCTGCAACTTGCAGCAGGATTGTTTTCCCAATGCTCACAACTGTGCTGACCGTTAGAACACGAGGAGCAGGACGACGACGATAAGGACCAAACCGCCCAGACCAATTCCGTAGTACATGTGACACCTCCCGAGTTGAGTGACGTTGTAGTACCCGAAATGGGCTGGAAGTAGCCATGGAGGTTTCCGCGCCGATATGCCAGTCGACGAACTCAAACCAGGCTCAGATGTCTATAGAGTCATCGTCGTGTCAGTTCGGGACGACAAGGCAGCAGCCCGTTCTCCTCGAGGCTTGTTTTCGGCTGAGTGGTGGACTGCAAGTCGCGGCTGGTCGGGGTTGGCGCAATGGCCCAATTCGGCAATCGTTGTTTGGCTATTGAGCGTCGTGGTTGTCTGGGCCGATGTCGTGGACGACAAGCAACTGCGTTTGACGGTCGTCGGGGTGGGACACGGTGCAGTTATCGTCTGGGCTCTGGATGAATTGGTCAGGGGCGTGAGTCCCATACGTAGGTTGATGGGGGCCGGCGCGCTGACAGCCTTGTGCGTCCATCTGCTCAGCTGAACGCTGGCCGTACCAGTCGATGAATCACGGCCCGGCTTCATCCGCTTGGCCGAGGGCCGGTGCAATCAGATCGGGCGTTCTAAGACCTCAATCGCCCCGTGTGGATTAACGTGCCGCGTTTACGACGGACCTTGCCAAAGTTGTCACTCCAATGCCGCGTAGGGCCCAGCTGCGCGGGTAGTCCACTAGGTGTAGATCGAACGAATCGATTCGAGGGGGAAACCACCATGGGTGGCGAAACTATTCGCAACAAGGCCGAGGAACTCAAGGGCGCAGCCAAGGAGAAGGTCGGTGACGCGACCAACAATGAGTCCCTTCAGGCCGAGGGTGCCGCTGAGAAGGCCGACGCCAAGACCAAGCAGTGGGACGAGGACATCAACAAAAAGGTAGAAGAAATCAACCGCCCCTGACGCGGGCCCGACAGCAATTTAGGCTGTCCCAGCGTTTCGGCAGCGTCCAAGACCCGGCTGTGGGACTTGGGCGCTGCTGTGTTGGTAGCCCGAACGCATCAGTCGAGCCACCGTCAGGCATCCGTGCGGCCTGGCTTCGTCACCTCACCTTTTTGGAAGGCTTGGTGGCGTAACAGCCGTCTGGGCAGCTGTACTTCGCATTGCTCTAGGGTCACTGTGGTGGCCCCGGTCCTGATGATCACCAACGCAAATGCAGGCAGTTCCGATCGCGACAGCATTGGCATGGCGCTCGCTGTCCTGCGCGCCAGTTGCGAGGTTGAAGTCGCGGCGTCCCAGGATCCTGGCGAACTGGATCAGATACTCCGTCAGGCCGGTGATCGCACGATCGTCGTGGCGGGTGGGGACGGCAGCCTGCACGCGGTGGTCGCCGCACTGTATGCAAAGGACGACCTAGCCGGGCGGACGCTTGGTCTTCTCCCACTGGGAACAGGCAATGACTTCGCTCGGGCTCTGAATCTGCCATTGGACCCCGAGCCGGCGGCCCAAGTGATTCTGTCGGGTGCTCCCCGGCCGATCGACCTCATCGTTGAGGACAGCGGCGAAGTTGTGGTCAACAGCGTGCACGCTGGGGCCAGCCTTCAAGCCAGCAAGACCGCCGCGAAGTGGAAATCCTGGCTTACTCCGATGGGCCTGGGAGTCCTCGGGTACCCAATCGGCGCAGCACTAACGGCCATCAACCCTCCTCGCGTCCAGTTCACCGTCGAAGTCGACGGCGAGGTCATCGCCCATCCAGGCCAGCGGCTCCTCATGGTGGTGGTCGGCAATGGCAGCAGTGTCGGTGGAGGCGCCGAATTGACCCCTGACGCCGATCCTGGCGACGGCTATGCCGACGTGATGGTCTCATTGGCGGCCGGACCATTCGCCCGATTTGCCTATGCTTGGGGAGTAAGGGACAGTAGCCACCCAGCCCGCGCTGACGTCATCACCCGCAGAGCGAAAATCGTGTCTGTTCGCGGCGAAAAGTTCTCGGTCAGCGCAGACGGCGAAATCAGTGGTCCGCGCGATGCTCGGACCTGGCAGGTGCTTCCCTCGGCCTACAAGATCGTCGCACCATCACGCTGAGCGACACTCAGTTTGAGGAGTTTCCGCAGTTTATGGAAGGCCTGGAACGGGTTCAGCAGATCGACGACAAGAACCTGCACTGGAAGGCCGAAATCGCGGGTGTGACGCGCGAATGGAGCGCAGAGATCGTGCACCAAGAGCCCGTCCAGAAGGAAAACGTCAAGGAGTCCATCGGGCGCCGTAAGGCCGCGACCGGTGCGTGGCGCGGCAGCGTGCAACCGACGGGCGAAGTCGACCTAGGACCAAAGTCCGACGTCAACTAGCACGTCTCGACTCATCGCTCGACCCGCCGCGTGCGGCAGGTTCACCGGCGAGCGTTCGCGGCAAGGGCTCGCGTGGGTAGACGCCTCGGACGTCAGGCGGCGCTAGGTGTTTTCTTGTCGACGCGTGGGTTCGTCGTACCGTCGATGCCAGCAACAGGAGTCGGCCCTCCAATAGGTGCAACGGGCGTGACTTGCGAAACGGAAGTCGGTTCGCGCTCAATGAACGCCATGACGAACAGCATGAGCGAAAGTGTGACCGGAACAATGAGGACCGCGAGCACGTACGCGAGGACTGATGTCATGTCGGATAGGTACCCCAAAACGCCGCCCGTGCATCCTCGCCCGGCATTGGTGCCAGCCCTCTAGGCACTAGTAGGCCGCAAGCACATCCACAAGTTCCTCGACATCGAGCTCTGTTCGCACCACAACCCCGGATGCGACGTCGATGAGCACGTATCGCTCGTCCTGCCGTTCACCGATCCGCTTCTCGACTTTGAGGCCTCGAGACTCGGCGCGGCGATGGATAGCGGACTCGCTGGGAACTGCGGTAATGGGCTTCTCCCCTGATAGGTACTGCACCGGCAGCGAGTGATCCCCCCTGTTGGTGTTCCTCCCGAGTACCCCGCTTGGGCGGAGTCATGCTCTGCGATTGGAACTCAGACGTCTAGGTCCTCATCGCCCGGCCGTCGTCGCGACCCGCGAGGCTGCATCCCTCGCGGCTCGATTCCCCTAGGTCGACGCGAGGCACGTGCGGCGGCGTTAGACGGCAAGAATGGCCGGCTGTTCAGTTCAACCGACCATCCTCCGGTGTCCGAGACACCTCAAGCCATACAGCAGATGCACCTACGGAGCGACTTGCGTTCCTTGTGCGTCTACCCACTCGGCGAGGTGGTAGACGGAGGAACACATGAACATCTATGCACCGTTCGAATCAGACGACCTCTTGGCTTTCGCTGGCCCCTTCTGTCGTATAGAACACGATGGCGGCTGGAGCTACTACGGCGACGGTCTGCTGTACCCGTAGCGCATGGCTTCGGGTGCGGCATCCGACGACCACGTAGGGCTGGCCGTCGCGCAGAGCCGAAGCAAATGTGACGCCTTCCATCACGCGGATCGCATTCTCGACGCGTGCGAGGCCTTCAGCATCGAGGTCATAGATTTCAAGCAGCCACATGAGCCGGCCTAGGTTCGTCATATAGGTCTCTCCGTTATTCGGGAGACAAGCGCGATTCGCCGGGCTGCAAAACAACTGATTTAGATGTGCCTTCAGTCTCGCATCGACCGCGGACCCTAACCATGGCTCAAGGGAGCCCCCAATGAACCGCCCGCGGTCGTCGCGGATGTTACCTGTTGCCCTGTGGGGGTGACATGGGGTGACACGTCACCCGGTGTAGGCGACTGCCTTCTTGCCGTCCCAGCATTGGTCCCCAGCGATTGAGACGGGAATTGAGTACTTCTTCATATCGGCGCACTCCGGAATGGACTGGCCACCCCAGACCTGCTGCCACACCCCGTCCTGTTTGCCCCACATCAACACGGCGCCGCCGCAGTCGCCGACGCTTCCGTATGCGTAGCCGGAAGTGTCGTACTTCTCCACCGACACAGTCGTTGGACATTGCTTGTCCGGTGGACCCCAGTTGCGGTTCGTATCGATCACGCCCGCCATGAACTGCCGGAAGCCGTCAGGAGTGCCCTTGAGCTTCGATACGTCGGCGGTCTTGCGAAGGACGACACCACCGTCGTTCCTTTTGTCGAAGTCGATGACGCGAGGAGCCGCCATGGACGCCGACGTTGACGATGCCGACGGCTTGCTTGGCTGATCGGAGCCACACCCGCCCGCAAACAGGAATGCAGCGGTCACGAGTCCGGTCGCGGCAATCCGTTGTGTATCCACGGTTCACATCGTTGCACGAGACCCACGGGGGACAGCCCGCTGCCGGAGCAATGTCTCTCGTGCCGCTGCGGGGCGAAACGGGGTGGCTACGCCATTGCAAGCGAACGAACACGGCGCGACTGCCACCACCCAATGGACGCGTGGCCCCAATGGGTCTGTTACGAATTGCTCATGTCTCCCGCCAAGCAAGGTCTCGGATTGATCGGTTGGCTGTCACTGTGCTTCGCCGGGGCAGCGATCGGAGCTTTGGCTTCGATGCGCGCAGGCGAGTTCTACGGGCAACTCACGCAGCCATCGTGGGCACCGCCGGCTTCTCTATTCGGTCCGGTATGGACCGTTCTTTACGCGTTGATGGCTATCGCCGCGTGGATGCTTTGGCGTGAGGCAGGGTTCCGACTGCATGCGCGGCCTTTGACTTTGTTCCTCGTCCAGTTGGGGGCAAATGCGGCCTGGACTTGGCTCTTCTTCAGTTGGCACCAGGGCGCATGGGCATTGGCCGACATCGTGCTCCTTACGGTCCTGATCGCGACCACCCTCGTCGCCTTCTGGCGTGCACAAAAGTTGGCAGCCGTGCTTCTGATTCCATACTTGGCCTGGGTCAGCTACGCGACCGCGTTGAACTGGGCGCTATTGAAGCTGAACCCGCAGATGTTGGGCTGAGAAGCGCTGCGGGGAGACAATCGAGGGTGACAAGCCACCGAGTTGGGTCAAGAAAGGCCGGAGCCGCTTATCGGAATCGAACCGATGACCTTCTCATTACGAGTGAGACGCTCTGCCGACTGAGCTAAAGCGGCGGGTGGCCGTCGGGGATCGCCCGCCGGGCCGCAGGAGAGTCTACCCAGCGATCCGACGGGCCTCGAATCGGCCTAAGCCGCCGCGCGCGCCGGCGTGTGCATCCACTCCTCGTCGGTCTCGCCGATCACCATGAAACCGATCGGTGCCATAGCCAACAGCTGCAAAGCCGCTCCAACGATGGCCACCGGCATCAGGCTCAACGGCAGGCCAACGAGGAAACAGACAGCTCCAGCCATCAGCGCGATGGCCGTCCACCGGGGCGCCACCCCAGCTGTGTAGATACCGCTGCCCAACACGAAGGTCCCCAGCGGACCCATCAATGCGCCAATGAGGATCGCGTAGGACGCCGGCGCCGTAAAGGTGGCGGTGAAGGCATCGAGGATGTCTCCGCTCGCACTCACGCGCGCCAAGTTTGCGCCGAACGTCGCCTCTGCAAAGGCGACCGCACACAGTGACATTGCCCCGACGACACCCAGGGCGCCGCCAACGATCGCGTGGCCCGGCCGACGCTCATGGACCAGGTGCGCCAGACCGAGAATCGCACCAGCAAGCACGACTGCCGACGCCGTGATGATGAAGTGCGCCATCGCCCACCGATTCGCGTCGGACGCGATGATCCCGAGTTGCTTTGCCGCATCCGTGGACTCCGCCGGGTGCAGCAGCAACCCGACCAACAACCCAAGCGGGGCAACGACCAAGCACGCGCCGGTTGCAACCTTGCGTAACCGCTCTGAACTCGACATTTGCCGACCTCCTTCTCCCCCTCTCCACATCAGACTCCTGACGATGCAGTCAACGCAATAGCGCGTGCCCGGGGAGCGACCGCCCGGCCTTCCCTACAATCCAAGGATGGGACCGGACGAGGACACGCGAGCAGCGCTTGAGGAGATCCGCGCGAGCATCGACAACATTGATGCCGCGCTGGTCCATATGCTCGCCGAGCGGTTCAAGAACACGCAGAAGGTCGGCCGGCTCAAGGCCGAGCACAACCTGCCGGCCGCGGATCCGGTCCGGGAGGAAAGTCAGATCACTCGGCTGCGGCAGCTCGCAGCCGATGCCGATCTGGATCCGGAGTTCGCCGAGAAGTTCCTCGCCTTCATCATCGACGAGGTCATCCGGCACCACGAAGCCATCCGCGGCTGACCAACCCACCCGCTACTTGCAGACCGTGCCCTTGGCCGGAGGCTTCCCGCTCACCAGATAGCGGTCGACCAGGTCGTCGATGCAGTCGTCGCCTGAGGCGTAGGCGGTATGCCCATCGCCGACGCGGGTCAGCAGCACTGAGGACGACAGCTGCTTCGCCAACGCCTTGGCGCTCTCGTACGGCGTGGCCGGGTCGCCGGTCGTCGCGACGATGAGGATCGGTGCCGACGTCTTCGCATCAATGTCGATCTGCGGGTGGGTGGCATCGATCGGCCAGTCTGAGCAACCCAGCGCACCCCACGCAAGCGCACGGCCGAACACCAGCGACGCCCGGACGAACCTCGGTTCGGCGGCTTCGATGTCGGCGACGGTCGGTCGGTCCCGCGCGTCGAGGCACGAGACCACGAGGAACGCCTCGCCGTTGGCCTCCTGGAAGTACGCGTCGGCCAGCCTGGCCAAGACGCTGCCATCGCCTTGCAGGGCGGCGTCGAACGCGTTGCTGAGGCTGATCCACGTCGACTTGCTGTAGAGCGGCTTGGCAATGCCGTAGAACGCCAGGCCCTGGGTCAGCTTGCGGTCGGGGTCGTCGGTGCGCAGCGGATGGCGGTCGAGTCGTTCGAGGAGATCTGCGATGCGCCGCATGGCCTTGGCGTTATCGCGCCCGAGCGGGCAGCGCCACCGCCCGGTGCAGTCGTCGACGTACGCACGCAGCGCGCGCTGGAACCCGACTGCTTGGGACAAGCCGGCTTCGATGACCCCCTCCGATGGATCGACCGGGCCGTCAAGGACCATCCGGCCCACCCGGTGCGGGAAGAGCGTCGCGTATGTGGCTCCGATGGCCGTGCCGTACGAGAAGCCGAACCAGTCGAGCTTCCGCTGCCCAAGCAGCGACCGCAGGACGTCGAAGTCGCGGGCCACCTCCTCGGTCGACACGTGCGCGGCCAGGGCTCCCGAGCGACGCGTGCAGCCCTCGCCCAGTTGCCGGTGCTCCTCGCGGAACGCCTTGATCTCCGCCGGGGTGTCCGGGTCGGGGTCACTCGCGGCGAACGCCTCGAACGCCGCCTCGGACACGCAGTCGACCGGAGTGCTGTCCCCCACCCCGCGTGGGTCGACGTTGACCAGGTCGTAGTGCTCACGCACCGTCGGGCTGATCTTGCCGGCGAGATAGTCGGCGAACCGGAGACCTGATGCGCCTGGCCCGCCCGGGTTCAGGAACAGGCTGCGTCCGCCCGAGCCGAGGGCGGGGACGACCTTGACGGCAAGTTTCAGCGTCTTGCCGTCGGGGTTCGCATAGTCGATCGGCACCCTCACCCGGGTGCACTGGCCGATTCCGCAGTCGGTCCAGTCCAGCGACTGCGTGTAGAAGGGCTTGAGCTCGCTGGCGTTCACTCTCGGTACCGCGGACGGCGGCTTCCAGGCGCGCTCCGTCGAGCCGGTGTGGTCGGACCACAGACCGACAGCCAGGCTCGCCGCGAACAGCGCGCTGACCACCGTGCCGACTAGACCAGTGATGATGCCGGCGGCAGCGCGGCCACGCCCGCCCTCGGCGCCGCCGGACAGAGCGATGTCGCGCCGCGCCGCGTAGCCGGCTGCCATCGCGGGAATCCCGAGGAGGAACCCGCCGAACACGGAGAGCACGAGCGAACCGATGCCGAGACGCAGCGACAGGGTCGCTTTCGCGTTGATCCGGCCGGGACGGCCAACACTCATGCGAGGAACCCCGACATCATGCGCTCCACGGCCAGCTGCGGCGCAGCGTTGGCATCCAGCGCGCGTCGGCACTCGACGATCGCGTCGATGCGACGCAGCGTGGATGCGGTCGACCATCCGTGGGCTGCCATCGTGACGTCGCTCGCGACGTCGGCATTGACGAGGTCGGAGCCCGGCGCGAGCTGCTCGGCGACGACGTCGCGGCAGAACGCCAGCAAATCGATGAGGACACCGTCGATTGCGTCGCGGGTGATCCGCTTGCGCCGGCGGTCTTGATCCTTGGTGAGCGAGGCCAGCGCCCCGGCATAGCCAGCGGGTCTGCGTCCGCGATCCTCCACGCCCCACGACTCACGCAAGTCGGAGAGTTCGGAGGCGTCAGCGGCATCAGCGATGTCCGAAGCCCGGACGCCGGCCTCCTCGACGATTTCCTGCGCCGCGACCAGACATTCGCCCAACGAGGAGACCCGCAGTCGGGATGCCGAGGATGTACTGACGACGATCACGCGCCTGCTCGTCCGTGGCGAGCAGCTTGGCGCGGCCGATGTGGCCTTGCGATGCTGCGGCGGCGGCGCGCGCGGCGGCCGGGTCGATGCCGTCGCGGCTGGCCAACAGGCCGGCGATTGCGTCGACCGATGGCGTCCGCATGAGCACCGGGCGACAGCGCGAACGGACGGTGATCATGACGTCGTCCACCGCGGTGGCGCAAAGGAACCACAGCGACTTGCGCGCCGGCTCCTCGATCGACTTGAGCAAGGCGTTGGCGGCTTGGTCGGTGAGCCGGTCGGCGTCCTCGACGATCAAGATCTGCCAGCGGCCGAACGCGGGTGCGAGCGCGGCGCGCCGGACGTAATCACGGGCGGTGTCGACGCCGATCGATAGCCCGTCGGTGCGGACGAGCGCGACGTCCGGATGTGTTCCGTCGGCGACCATCGTGCAGGACTCACAGCTGCCGCACCCACCGTCCGGGCATTGCAGCGCGGCAGCGAACGCCTTGGCCGCGTTCGAGCGGCCAGAACCGGGAGGGCCGGTGAACAGCCACGCATGCGTCATGGCCGACGGGTTGGTGATGACGTCCTGAAGGGATTCGACAATGGGACCCTGGCCGACGAGCTCATCCCAGACACTCATACGTCGCTCACCGCGAGGATGGGCTCGACGGCGGCGCGGATAGTCGCGTGAATTACATCGGCATCGCCGGTCGCCGAGACGACGAGGTAGCGCTGGGGATCGGCTTTCGCCAAGGCTAGAAAGTGCTCACGCACGCGCTGGTGGAATTCGAGCGGCTCGGCCTCGATGCGATCAGGCTCGACCGACGCGGCTCAGCCCGTCGACCGGATCGATGTCCAGAACCACGGTGAGATGGGGGCGCAGCCCACCCGTCGCAATCTGCGCCAGCTGCTCGAGGTCGGTGGCATCGAGCGAGCGGCCAGCTCCTTGGTACGCCAGTGTGGAATCGACGTAGCGGTCGGTGATGACGATGCAGCCAGTGGACAAGGCCGGGCGGACGAGCGCGTCGACGTGCTCGGCCCGATCAGCTGCGTAGACCAGCGCCTCGGTGCGCGGGGACAGGGTGCCTGTGTCGTGGTCGAGCAGGATAGCCCGCAATGCACCACCGACTGCGGTGCCGCCCGGCTCGCGAGTCAAGACGACGTCGTGCCCGGCGCCGCTGAGCCACCTCTCGAGGAGCTTGGCCTGAGTGGACTTGCCGGCTCCCTCACCACCTTCGAGAGCAATGAACACGCCCGTGTCGAAGTAGCGCGCTTGCATGGTGACGATCCTAGGCGGCAGCACCCACTTCATCATGGGCGCCGTGATCTCACTCGCTAGTCTCGGCGCATGCAGACGACCCGCCTGGAAGCGTTCAGCGATGCCGTGCTCGCCATCATCATCACCATCATGGTTCTGGAACTGCATGTTCCCGAACACCACGACTGGGCGAGCCTTTGGCACGACACCGGACTGAGCCTGCTCGCCTACGTCCTGAGCTTCGTCTATCTCGGCATCTACTGGAACAACCACCACCACCTGTTCCAGTTGACCGAGCGCGTGACCGGCGGCGTGCTGTGGGCCAACCTGCACCTGTTGTTCTGGCTGTCGCTCTACCCGTTCACGACGCTCTGGATGGCGGAGTCCGACTTGGCGCGGGTGCCGACCACGGCGTACGGCCTCAACCTGCTGGGCGCTGCCATCGCGTACGTCGTGCTGCAGTCGCGGATCTTCGCCGTGGAAGGGCCCGAACACGCGCTGCGGAAGGCGTTGGGCAACGACCTGAAGGGCAAGATCTCGCCGGTGCTGTACGTGCTCGGCATCCTGTTCGCCGCGTTGAGCGGGGAGGAAGCACGGTGGGCGACCGGCGTGGCGATCGGTCTGTTCGTCGTCGTCGCGATCATCTGGGTCATCCCGGACCGGCGGATCGAGCGCGCCTTCGGCGAGGCACCCTCGGCGAATTAGCTCGTCTTCTTCGCTGCGGCCTTCTTCGCGGCCGTCTTCTTGGCTGCGGTCTTCTTCCTCGCCGCCGCCTTTTTCGCCGGGCGCTTGGCTGTCCGCTTCACGGGGCCACGGGCACGCCGTTCGGCCAGTAGCTCGTGTGCCCGCTCCGGGGTCAGCGTCTCCAGGCTGTCGGCCTTGCGCAGCGACGCGTTGGTCTCGCCGTCGGTGACGTAGAGCCCGAACCGGCCGTCCTTGACCACGATGTTCTTGCCGCTGGCCGGGTCGGCGCCGAGCTCCTTGAGTGGGGCGGCGGCGGCGCGGCGGCCGTACGTCTTCGGCTGGGCGTAGATCGCGCGCGCCTCCTCCTCGGTCAGCGTGAGCAACTGCTCCTCGCTGTCCAGGGATCGAGAGTCGGTGGCCTTCTTGAGGTACGGCCCGTAGCGGCCGTTCTGCGCAGTGATCTCGACTCCGTCGACGTCAGTTCCGACCACGCGAGGCAACGTCAGGAGCTTGACCGCATCGTCGATGCCGATGCTGTCGAGCGTCATCGAACTGAACAGGCTGGCCGTCCGCGGCTTGGCGGACTTGGCAGCGTCCTCGGGAAGCACCTCGGTCACATAGGGCCCGAACCGGCCGTTCTTCGCCACCAGATCGAGGCCGGTCTCCGGATGTGTGCCGAGCATCTTGTCCTGGCCGGCCGGGTTGGCCAGGAGCTCCTTCGCCTTCTCCAGCGTCAGCTCGTCCGGCGGCAGGTCCTCGGGGATGTTGGCGCGCGTCGGGACGGCCTCGCCACCCTCGCCCGGCAGGAGCGGTGGCCCCTCGAGGTAGGGACCGTACCGGCCGACACGCACGTTGATGGCGTGCCCGGTCTCGCCGTCCTCGCCTACCAGGAACGTAGCCATGGCCCGAGCATCGATGTCCGGCAGGTTTTCCAGAAGCCGCTTCAGGCCGGTGTTGCCGGGACCCTCGCCGGTCCAGAAACTCTCGAGGACCGGGACCCGGTCCTCACGGCCGTTGGCGATCTCGTCGAGGACCTGCTCGAGCTCGGCAGTGAAGCCGTAGTCGACCAGGCGGCTGAAGTGCGCTTCGAGCAACCGCACGATGTTGAACGCGATCCAGCCCGGAACCAGGGCCGTGCCCTTCTTCCACACGTACTCACGGTTGAGCAAGCCGCTCATGATGGTGGCGTATGTAGACGGGCGGCCGATCTCGCGCTTTTCGAGTTCGGCGATCAGCGTCGCCTCGGTGTAGCGAGCGGGCGGCTTAGTGTCGTGACCTTCGGCGACGATGCCGGCCAGGTCGAGCGGTTGGCCTTCGACCAGCGGCGGCAGGGTGGCGCTTTTCTCGTCCTGTTCAGCGTCTTCGACCACTTCGGTGGCCTCGGAGTAGGCCTTGAGCCAGCCCTTGAATGTGATCGTCGTGCCGGAAGCGGTGAACTCCAGCTCCTCACCGCTCGTCGCTGTGATGCCGAACTTGGCCGATACGGTCTCGCCCTTGGCCGGCATCATCTGTGACGCGACCGTCCGCTTCCAGATCCGCCGGTAGAGCTTCAGGTCGTCGCCCGATAGTCCGGTCTTCTCCGGCGTACGGAACGTCTCGCCTGCTGGGCGAATTGCCTCGTGCGCTTCTTGGGCGTTCTTGACCTTGGACGCGTATTGCTGCTCGCGGTGGTACTCGGCGCCGTAGAGCTCGCGCACGGTCCGGCCGGCCGCCGCCAGCGCCGTCTGCGACAGCGTGATCGAGTCGGTGCGCATGTAGGTGATGTGGCCGTCGGCGTAGAGGCGCTGGGCGATCTGCATGGTGCGCGCGGCGCTCCACCCCCACTTGCGGGACGCGTCCTGCTGCATGGTCGTGGTGCGGAACGGCGGCACCGGGTTCCGCGTGTAGGGCTTGGCCTCCACCGACGTCACCGTCACCGTCTGGCCCTCGCAGGCTGCGGCGAGCGCCTCGGCCTTCGCCTGGTCGAGCGCGACGACGGTCCCCTTCAATGACGCCGCCGTGAGTGCGCCAGTGTCGTCGAAGCTCTTGCCAGTGGCGAGTTTCTGCCCGTCCACGGCGACGAGCGCGGCCTCGAATGCCTGCGCTCCATCACCATTGGCCGCCGAAAGCGTCGCCGTCAGATCCCAGTACGACGCCGAGCGGAATGCAATGCGGTCCCGCTCACGCTCGACGATCAGACGCAATGCCACGGACTGGACGCGACCGGCGGACGTGCCCTGACCGATCTTGCGCCACAGCACCGGGCTGACCTCGAAGCCGTAAATCCGGTCGAGGATGCGTCGCGTCTCCTGCGCGTCGACCAGGTCCATGTCGATGTCGCGCGGGCTCTCCATCGCGGCGAGGATGGCGCCCTTGGTGATCTCGTTGAAGACGATGCGCTTGACCGGCACTTTGGGCTTCAACTCGTCGAAGAGGTGCCAGGCGATGGCCTCGCCTTCGCGGTCCTCATCGGTCGCGAGGATGAGTTCGTCCGCCGAGGCGAGCAGCTTCTTGAGCTTGCTCATCTGCTGCTTCTTGTCGGTGGACACGAAGTAGTAGGGCTTGAAGCCGTCCTCGATGTCCACGCCCAGCCGGACCCAGGGCTCACCCTTGTACTTGGCGGGCACCGGGTTGCGCTTGGTGTCGGGGAGGTCCCGGATGTGACCCACGCTCGAATCAACGACATAGCCGTCGCCGAGATAGCCCGCAATACTGCGGACCTTGTTCGGCGACTCGACGATGACGAGCGCGGTCAAAGGGGCTCCTTCAGTTGGATGGACATCAGCTCACAGTGGAACGGGGCATACCGTAGCCCCTCGTGTCAATGCCCGGCACGTTAGCGGGGCCAAACCTCCCCCGCTGGAAGGCAGACGCAAGCGTGCCAGCGGGGGGACCCCCAAAAGCGCGGACCCGGCTCCGAAGAGCCGAATCCGCGCCCCGTAGTGGACGGCGCTTGCCGATCAGGCCTTGACAGCCTCCGCAGCCTCAGCCTCGGCACCGATCGCGATCGGGCGACGCTTGCTGACGTACACAGCAGCCACGATGATCACCACGGCGATGCCCGCGATCGAGTACCGCAGCACTTCGTTCTCGTCGGTGCCGTAGTAGAACTTGATGATCAGCGGAGCCGCCAGGAGCGACACCAGGTTCATCACCTTGAGCAGCGGGTTGATGGCAGGGCCAGCGGTGTCCTTGAACGGGTCACCGACGGTGTCACCGATCACGGTGGCCTCGTGGGCTTCAGAGCCCTTGCCGCCGTGGTGGCCGTCCTCGACCAGCTTCTTGGCGTTGTCCCATGCCCCACCGGAGTTGGCGAGGAACACGGCCATCAGCACGCCCGTGGCGATCGCACCGGCGAGGTACGCGCCCAGCGGCCCGATGCCCAGGCCGAAGCCCACGGCGATCGGTGCGAAGAGCGCGAGGATGCCCGGCGTGGCCAGCTCGCGGAGCGAGTCACGGGTGCAGATGTCGACGACCTTGCCGTACTCGGGACGGCCGGTGCCCTCCATGATTCCGGGGATCTCCTGGAACTGGCGGCGCACCTCGAAGACGACTGCACCAGCGGCACGGCCGACTGCGCTGATCGCCAAGCCGGAGAACAGGAACACGACCGAGGAGCCGATGATCAGGCCGAAGAGGTTGGCCGGGTCCGCGACGTTCAGGATGCCGTCGAACGCGTACGTCTCGGTCAGCTTGATGTTGCCGGCGTTCTGGAAGTTCAGGCCGGCGGTCTGGATGGCGTGCTTGATCGAGTCCGTGAACGCGCCGAAGAGCGCGGTCGCGGCAAGCACGGCCGTCGCGATCGCGATGCCCTTGGTGATGGCCTTCGTCGTGTTGCCGACGGCGTCGAGCTCGGTGAGGATGGCCGCGCCCTTCTCATCAACGTCACCGGACATCTCAGCGATGCCCTGAGCGTTGTCGCTCACCGGACCGAACGTGTCCATCGCGACGATGACACCGACGGTCGTGAGCAGACCACAGCCGGCCAGCGCGACAGCGAACAGCGAGATGACGACCGAGCCGCTGCCGAGCAGGAAGGCACCGAAGACCGCTGCACCGATGGTGAGCGCCGTGTAGACCGCCGACTCGAAGCCGACCGAGAAGCCGGACAGGATGACGGTGGCGGGACCGGTCAGCGCGGTGCGACCGACGTCCTGCACCGGGCGGGTTTCAGTGCCGGTGAAGTAGCCAGTCAGCGCGAGGATGATCGCGGCCAGCACGATGCCGATGAGCACCGCGACGATCGCGATCACGTCGGGACGCTGCATGAAGCCGTCGCCCAGGCCGGGAGGAGCCATGCCCTGTGCCTGCGCAATGGTGGCGATCAGGCCATTCGGGTCGATGCCCTTGAGCTTGTCGAACGACGACGGCAGGTAGAACCAGGCAGCCGCCGAGCACGCACGGCCGAGATGAAGGCCGAGATGTAGAACGACCGGTTGATCGTCTTCAGTCCGTTCTCACCCGCGCGCGGACGGGTGATGAAGACACCGATGATCGCGGTGACCGCACCGATGGCCGGCACGATGAGCGGGAACACGAGGCCCTTCTCGCCGAACGCGACAGCGCCGAGGATCAAAGCGGCGACCAGCGTGACGGCGTACGACTCGAAGAGGTCGGCTGCCATGCCGGCGCAGTCGCCCACATTGTCACCGACGTTGTCGGCGATCGTGGCCGCGTTGCGCGGGTCGTCTTCCGGAATGCCCTGCTCAACCTTGCCGACGAGGTCGGCTCCGACATCAGCGGCCTTGGTGAAGATACCGCCACCAACACGCATGAACATGGCGAGCAGTGCTGCGCCGAAGCCGAAGCCTTCGAGGACCGCCGGAGCGTCCTTCGTGAAGGTCGAGGACGATGACGGCCGCGCCCAGCAGGCCGAGACCGACAGTCAGCATGCCGACGGTGCCGCCGGTGCGGAACGCGATGCGCATGGCCGTGTCGCGGCCCTCGTTCTGGGCCGCCGCGGCGACGCGAACGTTGGCGCGGGTGGCGAGCCACATACCGAGCGAGCCGATGAACGCGGAGAAGCCCGCGCCGGCGATCAGCGCGACGTAGCGTCCGATCTTGATCTTCGTCTCGTATCTCGCCGACGGCGAAGTCGAGCGCGACAAGCATCGCCAATGCCAGGACGACGAAGAAGCCGAGGGTGCGGAACTGCCGGTTCAGGTACGCCGAAGCGCCTTCCTGAACAGCAAGGCCGATCTCCTGCATCTTTTCGGTGCCTTCGCTCGCCTTCAGAACCTGGGCGCGGAACACGAAGCCAGGATCGAGGGCGAGGACCGCAACACCGGCAACGACGGACACGTACGTACTTGCTCGTGTCCGAGAACGCGATGTCTCCGGCGGCCGCAACTAAGGTCGCGTTGACCATGAATTCCTCCGTTTATGGGCCAATAAGTGCCACGGAGTAGCAAACCAGCCGACCGTGAGCGTGGTCACACCGGGGTAGGCATGCCTAACAGACGTGTCAGAACGCTGTGTCAGGCCATGGGGCCAAGTTCTGCTCACGGCCTCGGAAACCGAGGTGTGCAGGCCGAACACCTTGTCGAGGCCGGTGATGTCGAAGATCTTGAGCAGCCGCGGCTGCGTGCAGACGATGTCGAGCGTTCCGCCGCCCGAGCGCACCTTCTTGAGCGCTCCGACGAGGACACCCACACCGGTCGAGTCCAGGAACTCGACGTTCTCCACGTCGATCACCATGCGTGTGCTCCCGCTCTCGATCGCGGTCACGACGGCTTCGCGAAGGCGCGGAGCCGTGTAGACGTCGACCTCGCCGCCAACTTCAACGACCGTGAATGGGCCTTCTTCCCGTGTCGAAACGGTGAACTCCATCTCCCTCGCCTTCCTCTGATTCGGGGGATCGTGGGGCACCTCCCGCGCTGACTTGGCGCGGGGGACGATCGTCTTGTCGATTCAACCATGTGGATCGCTCTGGAAGAATCAGCGCGTGATCTCGCCGTCCAGGATGTACCCAGAAGTAGGGTGCACCCAACGCTGAAACACGCCGACCGCATCACGCACACCGAACTGGTTCCCGCCCGTCCGGCGGTCGTCGAGCCGTGGCCCGATCACATTCCGGAGTCGGTGCGGGACGCGTTCCCGGAGACGGCCGGCGTGTTGTGGGCGCACCAGGCGGAGGCCCTGAACCACCTGGCCGCCGGACGCCACGTGGCACTGGCGACCGGGACGTCGTCGGGCAAGTCGTTGGTGTTCCAGGCGGCCGGACTGGCGGCGATCCAGGAAGGTCGCGGCGGGTCACGCGCTGGAAGGGCATCGCCGGCCCACCGTCCTCTACATCGCCCCGACGAAGGCGCTCGCGGCCGACCAGTGGCGCCGGCTGGCTCCGCTGGACGTCACGGCCGCGGCCGTCGACGGCGACAACAGTCGCGAGGATCGCGAGTGGGCGCGCAACCACGCCGCCTGGATCCTCACCAACCCCGACACCCTGCACCACGTCCTGCTGCCCGGGCACGAACGATGGACCCGCATCCTCGGCGGCCTGCGCTACGTCGTCGTCGATGAGGCGCACAACTACCGCGGAGTGTTCGGCGCCCACGTCGCCTTGGTCCTTCGCCGGCTGCGGCGCGTCTGCGCCGCCTACGGATCGAACCCGCAGTTCGTGCTCGCGTCGGCGACGATGTCCGAGCCCGCGAGCGTGGCCGCGCGGCTGACCGGCCTCGACGTCGCTGGCCGTCGCCGACGACGGCTCTCCGCGCGCGTCGCGTCGCGTCGTCCTGTGGCAGCCGCCGCTGATCGGTGAGACCGACACGCGCCGCTCGGTGACCGCCGAGGCGGCCGACCTCCTCGCCGACCTGGTCGTCGAGGGCACCCGCACGCTGACCTTCGTCCGGTCGCGTCGCGGTGCCGAGCTCGTCGCCGCGGCCACCCAGCGGCTGCTGGACGACGTCGACCCGTCACTGCCGGCGCACGTGGCCACGTATCGCGGCGGCTACCTGCCGGAGGAGCGTCGCGAGCTCGAGGCAAGGCTCCGCTCCGGCGACCTGCTTGGGCCTCGCCACCACCAACGCACTGGAGCTGGGCATCGACATCTCCGGGCTCGACGCGGTCGTGTCCGTCGGCTTTCCCGGAACCCGGGCAGGCGCTGGAGCAGCAGTTCGGTCGAGCCGGTCGCTGGGGGCGGGAAGGCCCTGCCGGGCGACCGGAGGCGTTGGGCGTCTTCATGGCGCGGGACGAGCCGCTCGACGCCTACCTCGTCAACCACCCGGAGGCGCTGCTCGACGCCCCGCTTGGAGACCACGGTCTTCGACACCGACAATCCGTACGTCCTTGGGCCACACCTGGCCGCGGCCGCACACGAACGCCCACTCACCGAGGCGGACGTCGACATCTTCGGCCCGCGCACGCTGGAGGGAATCGCGGCGCTCGAGCAGGCGGGCTGGCTGCGGAAGCGGGCGGCCGGGTGGTTCTGGACCCGTCGTGATCGGGCGAGCGATATGGCCGACCTACGGTCCAGCGGCGGTCGCCCTGTGCAGATTGTCGATTCGGCCACCGGCCGGCTCATCGGAACGGTGGATGCGTCGTCGGCGGACGCGACCGTGCACGACGGCGCGGTGTACGTGCACCAGGGCGAGTCATGGGTGTGCGACCACTACGACGTTGACGACGGCGTGGCCGAGATGCATGCGGAATCACCCGAGTACTGGACGCAGGCCCGCTCGGCGACCGTGATCGCTGTTGTCGACACGGCCGAGACGCAGACCTGGGGCGGCGCGACGATCAGCCACGGCACGGTCGACGTCTCGGGCCAGGTCGTCGGGTACACGCGGCGAGACCGGAACGGACGGTCGCTCGGCGACGAGCCGCTCAACCTGCCCGAACGCACCCTTCGGACATCGGCGGTCTGGTGGACGGTGCCGACCGAGGCACTCGACGGCGTCCTCGCGCCGGCTGACGTTCCGGGCGCGGCACATGCCGCCGAGCACGCGTCGATCGGCATGCTTCCGCTCCTGGCCACCTGCGATCGATGGGATCTCGGCGGCGTGTCCACGGCTCTGCATCCCGACACGGGGCGGCTCACGGTCTTCGTGCACGACGCGTACGCCGGCGGGGCCGGCTTCGCCGAGCACGGCTACCGAGTCGCTGCGCATTGGTTAGCGGTCACCCGCGACCTCATCGCCGACTGTGCCTGCGCCTCGGGTTGCCCCTCCTGCATTCAGTCGCCGAAGTGCGGCAACGGCAACGAACCGCTGGACAAGTCGGGGGCGGTGCGGCTGCTCGACTTGCTCTTGCGCGAGGCGCCGTCACCCGAGCCGGTGCCCACGGTGTCGGGCACATAGAAGTCGGGTGCCGCGCGCGCTTCGGCATGCGTGCGAAACCGGGCTCCCCACACGACGCTGGCCGTCAACGATTCGGTCCGCAGCGTCACCACCGCCAGGTCCGCTCGACAGGAGGCCACGCCCGCGCCATTGCGCTGCGCGACGGCCCGAGCCGCCGCGCAGCCGTCGTCGCCCCGAAGGCTGGCGGCACTGCCGGCCAAGGCCGCGAGATCGGCCGCTGCCTGCGCTCGATGCTTCGCGGCGATGACCAGGCCCGCCTGGACGAGGGCGGCCGCAACCAGCAGGCCGAACCCCACCGTTGCCGCAGCCGCCACCGTCGCCACTCCCGCCTCGCTCCGTCCCCCAAGCCGGGACAGCCTGGCCGTCATGACTCGTCCACGCACGTCGAGCGTGCACTCAACTGCCACGACAGTCCGTGCAGTGGCGCCTGTGATCGGCCGGTCACCCGCACGGTCACGTAGCCTCCGCTGGCACGCCGGATCTGGAATCGGACCTCACCCGGCACTGTGCGGCGAATCTCCCGGACGGCGTCGGCCGGCGTCTCCCCGCGCGCCACCAGTCGGGCAACGTCTCGGGATGCGTCGATGAGGCGCACCTGAAGGTGGGCCAGCGAGATCATCCACGCGCCGAGCGCCAGACCCAAGGCGACGACCGGGGCCAGCACCGCGGTCTCGGCCGTCACCATGCCGGCGTCTCCTCGCTTCCCTCTCGGAATCATCGACTCAGATGCTTGAGAAGCAAGCTGGGGTCGAGCCCGTCACGCACCAGGTTCCAGAGCAGTTCGGCGTACCAGGAGTCGAGGCCCAAGTGGATGAGAAGCGCCGCAAGGCTCGCCGCGCCGAGCGTCGCAACGGAGTACTCGGCCGTCGTCGCCCCGGCCTCGCACATGAGTCAGAACCCGGCAATTCCGGTGATGTTGCCGAGCAGGTCCTTGATGAGATCGCCGAACCACGGCGTCTGTGCGAGCTGGATCAGGATGGCAGCCACTGAGCACGCGCCGAGCGTGCCGACGGTGTACTCCGCGGTGGTCATGCCGGCCTCGGAGCGCCGCAGCTGCGGGTCGTCGTTCTCCGGGTTGTCGTTCTCCGGGTTGTCGTTCTCGAAGATGGTGTCCATGAGGGTGGCCCCTTCCGGTTGGAATTTCGGTCACCTGGAATATGGGCTCGTCGGCACCCGACTTGTCGTCGAATCGGGCGGTTGGGGACAGCCGCGGCGCCCCGGGCAACCTGTGGATCTCGCGCGGCTCCTCATAGAACGCTGCGCACTAAGGCGATGACTGTCGGGACGATCGCAACCAGAAAGAACGCCGGCAGAAAGCACGCACCCAGCGGCGCAGCCGTCCGAACGCCGACACGTCGCGCGTCGGCTAGACGGGCGGTGCGCGTGTCGCGTCGTGCCTCATCGGCAAGCCCCCGGACGGCCGCGGCAACCGGCGCGCCGGACCGCTCCGAGCGTTCGAGTGCGAGCGCCAGCGGCCCCAGCACCGGGTCGTCTGCGAGCATCCGCCACACCGTCACTGCGTCACCACCGATGTCCACCATCGCGAGGGCACGACGCAGACGGGACCGGTCGGGCTCGGGAACTCCGGTTGCAACCGCGGCAAGCGCACCGGCGGGCGCGAGCCCGACGTCCAGGGCCGCCGCGATCAAGTCGAGCAGCGCCGCCACACGATCTGCCGCCAGCGCAGACCTGGTCGGATTGCGAGGTGCAGACGCACCGTCGACGGGGCTGGCCACCATACGTCCGCGACGGTCGGCCCGAGGCCAGACGACAAGCGCAACGGCGAAGCCCGCGCACATCGCGGTAAACCCGGCAGCAAGGTCACCTGCCGACACGGTCGGGTCCGTCCAGCGCGGACACGATGCGCTCAATCCACCACAGGCCACAGCACGCCAGCGCTAACCCACCCACGAGGCAGGCAACGCCCAAGCCGGAGCCCACCAGCACCGCGACCGGGTTGACACCGAGCAGCAGGCCGAGACCCAGACCGAAGATCGGGAGCGCGGCCATCAGGCGAGCGGTAGCCCGCGCGGGCCCAGCTTCGACGGCCACTTCGCGGTCCAGCTCGACCTCGGCCTGGATGGAGCCGGCCATCCGGTCGAGGATGACGGCCAGCGGCGCTCCGGCCTGCTCGGCGAGGTGCCAGGCCGCGGAGACGTCGGCCAAGCTTTCACCACCCGGCGTCGAAGCCGCTGACTGCAGCGCCGTCCTGACGTCGGCCGGGTCAGCCGTGTGAACCGCAATCCAGCCACTCGACGCATCCGACGTTGCCGCGCGCAGTGCTGCAGCTGGGTCGACGCCGGCGCGAAGCTCGGCCGAGACTGAACGGACGACACGGGCGACTTCGGCGCGGAAGCCAGCCGCCTCCGCACGTCGATGCGCACCCCGACGCAGCTTCAGCGCGAACAGGGCGGCGGCACTGATCGCGACCAAGGCGACCCGGTTCGCTGTCGAGGGAACGACCACAACGACGAGACACGTCACAGCGACCGCAACGAGCGACGTCGGTGGAGCCCACGGCTCGCTCTCCCCCATCGCATGGCCCAGGCGATGCCGGACCACGATCCAGTCGTCCGGCCGTCGCAGCCACAAGGCCACTGCCGCAGCGAGACTCGACCACAGCAGCGGCGTCATCGCAGGAGCGCGTCCAGCCGATGCATGGCCGGGCCTTCGACCGCGGTCGACCCGTGGAAGGTCACCGCCTCAGCCGGTTCGACGACACCGTCCGGCCGAGGCGTCAGGACGCCGACCTGACGAAGCCGCCGCGTCCCATCGCGGTCGCGGTCCAGCTGCAGCACGACACGCAGGCCCGCCGCCAGCTGGCTGTGCAGAGCGGCGCGGGACAGGCCGGCCGCTACCGCCAAAGCCTCGAACCGCGCCGGTACGTCCTCGACCGAGTTGGCATGCACGGTGCCGCAGCCTCCCTCGTGGCCGGTGTTGAGCGCGGCCAACAGTTCGACGACTTCACCGCCACGCACTTCCCCGACGACCAACCGGTCTGGCCGCATCCGCAACGCTTGGCGCACCAGGTCCCGCATCGTCACCTGTCCGGCGCCTTCGACGTTCGGCGGACGTGCCTCCAACGCGATCACGTGCGGATGCCTCGGCCGCAGCTCACTGCTGTCCTCGACAATGACGACGCGGTCCGCCGGGTCACTCGCGTCAACCAGCGCGGACAGCAAGGTCGTCTTTCCAGCACCGGTGCCACCGCTGACCACGAACGCGATGCGCGCGGCAACGAGCCGACGGAGCAGGGTCACGCCATCAGGCGGGAACATGCCAAGCTGTCCCAGGTCTGCAAGCCCGAAATGACTGGTTGTGGGCACCCGCAGCGAGATGGCCGGGCCGGGCCGCGCGATGGGATCGAGCACGGCATGCAGCCGAACGCCGTCCGGGAGGCGGGCATCCACCCACGGGCTCGCGTGGTCGAGCCGGCGCCCGCCCTGGGCTGCGAGCCGCTGCGCAAGGCGCCTGACCGCGGCCGCGTCGGGCAGCCGGACATCTGCTGGTTCGAGGCCGCTTCCCCGGTCGAGGTAAACCGAGCCGGGCCCGTTCACCAACACGTCGGTCACTCCCGGCAACGCCATCACCGGGTCAAGGGGGCCGAATCCGCGGCTGTCACTGCGGAGATGATCGATGACGTCGAGCACGAGCGTCCCGTCGACCAGTCCGCATTCGACCCGCAGGGCGGCCGCGACGTTCTCGGCGGTCGGCTCGACGGCGTCGGCAATCAGCCTGCGGCGGACTCGGTCGACGAGCTCTTGGTCGACGCTCCCGCGGCTGCCCGATCGGCTCATGCCGCCCCGAGGAGGTCAAGCAAGGGCCGGGCAGCACGCCGCAGTGCCGTCGATCCGCCCGGTCCGATGCCGTGGTCGAGCGCTTCCTGCAACCGCCGGTCGGTACGAACCTGCGCGATGACCGGCACGCCGAGCGTCGCCTCGACGGTCTCCCGGGAGAGGCCGGGGCGGCGCCGTGCAGTGACCACGACCAACGACGCCGCGTGCGCACTGAGCCGCCGCACGACACTGGCTGCGGCGGCGAGCGAACGAACCTCCTCGGGCACGACGACGACGGTCAGAAGCGCGTGTGCCAACAGGTCCGAACCCAGAGAATCGACATGACGGTCGACGTCGCACACGACGACGTCGAATCCGCGGCGGGCCGAGGCGAGAAGGCCGGCGGCCGATTCCATGTCGCCTCCCGCAGCGCGTCCAGCCGTCAGGACCCATACGTTCCCGATCTGCGGGAGGGCCTCGGTCAGAGCCCGTGCGGTGACGGCTCGGTTTTGCGGTCCCGCCGCCGGCCATCGCTGTCCTTGTGTGTTCTCAATGCCGAGCAGGACGTCGAGGCCCCCACCCAACGGGTCGCCGTCAACCAGAAGGACCCGGTGCCCACGCCGGCCGGCCTCGATCGCGACCGACGCGGCGTAGCAAGAGGCTCCAGCACCGCCAACTCCCCCGACGACCGCCACGACACAGGCCTCGCCGCCACCGTCGACGGCCGCAGTCAGCGTCGCCAGCACTCGCTCTCGATCGGTCGTGTTCAGCACGTCCTCGGCCCCGAGGGCGACCGCGTGATCCCACGGCTGTGCTCGACCCGGCCGAGACACGACGAAGACGCGGGGACGCCGGGCCGGAAGATCCCGCGCGATCGCCCCCGCAAGGTCGTCGCCCACGAGAACGAGTTGGGCCGCGCGCCACGACCGTCGGGCCATCCCGGCGTCACGGACAACGTCGGGAACGACGCCGATCGCCGAGCACCAGTCGAGGAGAACGTCCAGGAGAACGTCGTCGGCCGTGCAGAGCAGCGGCGCGGCACCTGCGGATTCGAGGGGGTGGCTTTGGGACCGGTTCATGACGATCAACCTTCAGCCCCGCGAGCCGTTCCCGAACGGTCTCAAGCAACAACTGTGGATAACGGACTCGGCACCGGGACGCGGTGGATCAGGTGCTTGTCGCGTACTGCCGCTCGCGGATGAGCTCGTTCATCGGGACGATGCGCTCCGGACGACGTGGCCACCACATCGCCCGCCCCAAGAGAATGCCCACCGACGGGACGATGAAGGTCCGCACGATGAAGGTGTCGATGAGCAGGCCCATGCCGATCACGAAGCCGGTCTGCGCCAGACCCACTGCTTCGGCGGTCATCATCGCGAACATGCTGGCCGCAAAGATGATCCCGGCCGCGGTGATGACGCCACCGGTCAAAGCAAGTGCGCGGCCGATGCCCTCCCGTGACCCGTCAGGCGCTTCTTCCTGAATGCGCTTCATCAAGAGCAGGTTGTAGTCGGCGCCGACGGCCACCAACATCACGAACGCGATGCTCGGGACCGTCCAGTCGAGCTTGTGCCCCAGGAAGTCCTGCCAGACCAACACGCCCAAGCCCATGGACGCCGCATAGGACAGCACCACCGAGCCGACGAGGAACAAGGGCGCGACCAGGCTGCGCAGCATCACGATGAGAATGATGAGGACGGCGATGAGCGCCACGGTCGCCACGAGCCAGAAGTCCGCCTGGGACAGATCGTGCAGGTTGACGTTGAACGGTGCCGCGCCGGTGATGTACACGTCGGCGCCGGCGAGTGGCGTGCCGGCCAAGGCACGGTCTGTGGCTTTTTCAACTTCCGCGATTCGGATGGCGGCTGGGCGCTCCTGGGCGTCGACCTCGTCCAGCACGAAGAGGCGTGCGGTCGACGAATCATCCGAGAGGAAAAGGTCGACGGCCGACACGAGGTCGTCGTCCTCGAACGCGTCCTCTGGCAGATAGAACCCGCCGATCGACGGGTCGCCGGCGTTGTCGCCCAACTCAAGGAGGTAGTCCGAGGCCTCGTCCAGCCCGTCCTCCAACTCCTCGATCGAGTCCTCGGCTTCCTTCGTGCCGTCAGCGAACTGCTCGGTGCCGTCCGTCAGCTCGTCGGTGCCGTCGTTGAGTTTCTCGACGCCCTCAGTGAGTTCGTCGACCTCCGAGACCAACAACTCGTGACCGTCCTGCATACGCGACGCTCCGTCGCGGGCCTGACCGAGGCCGGCTTCGAGTCGGGCCAAGCCGCTGTTGAGCGACGCACTGCCGTTCGCGATCTGGCGAGCAGCTGCGGCGGCACGCCGCAAGCCGGGCAGCAACTGGTCGCGCTCTGCTTCGTAGATCTGCTTGATCCCGTCGCGCGCCGCTCTACAGGCAGGGTCGACGTTGCAGGTCAGGCTCTTGGTTGCCAGCGCGTCATAGGCCATCCCGAGACCGTCGACCGCCACCTGCGCCTGATCCGCACCCAGCTCCAAGGCGTCGGCCAACCGGTCGGCGCCGGCCCTCAGCGCTGCGCTTCCCGCTCGCGCGTCACCAGCACCGTTGTGCAATCCCTGCAACCCGCGACTGAGCTCGCTGCTGCCATCCAGGAGCTGCTGCGCACCCTCGACGGACTTGTCCATTTCCTCGGCGAAGCGCTCCGCACCGTCGTCGAGCTTTCCGGCGCCTTCGTCCAACTCGTCGGCCCCGTCGACCAGTTCCTGCATGTCCTCCGAGCCGTCGGCGATCTCGTCGCCGGCCTCGTCCAGCTCCTCACCGACCTCGCCGGCCTGGTACCCGACGGATGCCTCGTCGATCGTTTCGCCCTTCGGGCGGGTGATCGAGCGGACCTCCTTGATGCCGTCGATCCGGGCGACGGCGTCGGAGGCGCGTTCGATCGCCGCCAGGTTCTCCGCTTCGCGCAAGTCCTTGTTCGTGGTGATCACCACGAAGCTCGGCGTGGCCTCATTGACCGGGAAATGGTCGGCCATCAGAGCGAACCCGCGGTTACCCTCGGTGTTGGCGGGCTGGTTCCCGCGCTCGTCGTAGCTGGTCTCCAGCGTCGGATAGAAGGCCGCCAACGCAACCAGCGGAATGAGTCCGGCCATGAGCACGCGGGTGGGGTGCCTCACCACGAGACCGGACATCCGGCCCCAGAATCCGCCGTCGGCCTTCGACCGGACGCGGCTCCATCATTCCGCGCTGACCGGCGACCGCCAGCACGGCGGGGATGAGCGTCACCGACAGGACCAGCGTCGACAGCACTGAGAGCGCCACCGCCGGACCTGTGGTGCGGAAGAACGCGATGTCGGCCAAGAGCATGGCCGCGTTTGCGATGGCCACCGTCAGCGCGGAACCGATGATGACGCCCGAGACCCGGGAGCCGGCCATCGCCGCCGCCAGTCGCGGGTTGAGGCCTTCGCGCCGGAACTCGTGATACCGACTGATCAGGAAGACGGCATAGTCACACGCCGCGGCCAGCACGACCGTCGTCATGATCGAGGCCGTGAACGTCGAGATGCCGAACAGGTGAATGCCGGCGAACGCCACCAAGGCCCGACCGACGCCAAGGGCGATACCGATCACCGCCAAGATCAAGAACGTCACGCCGATCGAGCGGTAGAGCAACTGCACGATGATGGCGATCGCGCCCAGGATGGCGATCGTGATCGTCGCGAGGCTCGACTCGATGGTGTGGGTCATGTCGCGGATCGTGGTCGACGAGCCCGTCACCTCAACCTGCAAGCCGGCTGGCGTCTGCGCGTGAGCGATGCGCCGGACAGCGTCGATCTGGTTGTTGGCCGCCGGTGCTCCGGTTGCGCCTGGGATGCCGACGGTGATGTACATCGCTTCGCCGTCGTCGCTCGTCAGGGCCTCGCGCACGTCGTCGTCGGACTCGATGTCCTGGACGAAGGACACGTGCTTCTCATCTGCCTCGAGCCGGGGTACCAGGTCGAAGAAGTACCGGCGGTCGGCGTCGGTCAGTCCACCGTCGCGCTGGCCGATGACTTGGACGAAGCTTGCGCTCTTGCCGTCGCCGAACTGGTCGTCCATACGCTCAAGGCCGACGACCGCGGGCGAGTCGAGCGGGATGAACGAGGTCGAGTCGTTGGCGATTACCTCTTCGATCTGCGGGATGGCGATGTTCAGGCCGGCGACGAGCCCGATCCATACGACGATGACCGCGCGGGCATGCCGAACGACGAAAGCAGACAACACTTCCGTCCATTCGCTCGCCGAATCCCCGGCCATGCACCCGCGCCTCTCGATTCGCGATGACGTTCTCGTAAACGCTAGGGGTCAGCATCGGGCAGGGCATCGCTCCAGGGAACGGTTTGTGACTACCACCACGGTAGGAAGCAGAGTCCGACTTCGAACGGATGCCGTGACCTGCGCCACAGCCCTACGCTGAGGACATGCACCTGACGGTTCCCGCTGTGCTGCGCCGCATCGAGATGACGAGCCTCGAGCACGGTGTCGCGTACCCGTGGTGGATGGGGGTGCTGTGCAAGTCAGGCCAGGTGGTGGCAACCGCCATCGCCTTCCTCCAGCGCGATGCTTTCGACAGTTGGCAGTTCCCCGCAGTGCTGGCGTTGCTCCTGCTCCCGATCGCCTACGAGCTGGCCAGAGCGTCCTGGCTTCCGAGTTGGTTGCGTGTACTGCCCAACGTCGCCGTCTTCGCCGTCATCCTGACCGTGCCCATCGCTACCAACATCGCGATCGACGCCGCCGTCGTCGTGCTCGCCTTGATGGTGGCCGACTTCCAGGCCCGCGACGGGTCGCGCACCGGCGTCGCCGTCTCGCTCCTCGCAGCCGCCTCGCTGCCCCTGCTCGATTCCATCGGCAACGCCTCGACGCTGCTGCTGTCTCTCTTCGCCCTCGCGCTCGGACTCGAAGCCGGCCTCATGGTCCGCTGGGGCGCTCGGGCCCTCTTCGCCGAGCGGCAGGCCCGGGCCGAGGCGTACGAGCGCGCCACGTTGGCCGAGCGCGACCGGATCGCCCGCGAGATCCATGACCTCGTCGCCCACTCCCTCAGCGTGACGATGCTCCAGGTGACGGCGGCCCGCCGCATCCTCAATGACCTGCCCGACCCGACAAACGACATCAGTGAGGCCGTCGACGCACTGTCCGACGCCGAGCGCATCGGTCGGCAGGCCATGTCCGACATCCGCCAGACCGTCAGCGGCATGTCGACGTCGACGTCCAGCGGCCGGCAGCCGCTACCCACGGCCGACGACCTGCCCGCGCTCATCGAGCAGTTCCGAGCAGCGGGCCAGCAGGTCAGCTTCACGACGGCCGGGGACGTCTGCAGCCTGACCGCGCCGGTCAGCCTCGGCCTGTATCGCGTCGCCCAGGAATCGTTGGCGAACGTCGTCAAGCACGCTGGCGGCGGCACCGCCGAGGTCGACCTCGAGGTCACCGCCCACCAGGTTCGCCTGACCGTGCGGAACCCGGCTGCGCCCGTCCGGATGCCGGTCGACGCGTTCGGCACCGGCCTCGCCGGAATGAAGGCCCGGGTCGAGCAGCTCGGTGGCCACCTCACCGCCGGTCGCGGTGGCGGTGCCTGGATCGTCCAGGCCATCGTCCCCCGCCAGGCGCCGTCCGGCCGTGCCCACCCGACCGTCGGCCGTCTCGAACCGGCCCAGTGACCGACGACGCCGAGCCGACCCGCGTCCTGCTGGTTGATGACCAGGAGCTGGTGCGCTCCGGTCTCAAGCGCATCCTGCGTCTCCGCGACGGACTTCAGGTCGTGGCCGAATGCTCCGACGGAAGCGAGGTGCCCGCGGCGCTGGCCGCGAACGAGATCGATGTCGTCGTCATGGACCTGCGCATGCGCGGCATCGACGGCATCGAGGCCACCCGCCAGATCCGCGGCGGAGACGGCCCACCCGTGCTGGTCCTGACGACCTTCGATGACGACGAGATGCTGTCTGGGGCCCTGCGCGCCGGCGCGAACGGGTTCATCCTCAAGGACTCGTCCGCCGAAGACCTTGTCGCAGCCGTGCGGACGGTGGCCGAAGGCGGCTCATGGCTCGACCCGTCGGTGACCGAGCGCGTCCTCACCCGCTTTCGCGAATCGGCGGACATTCCGTCCAGTGGCGCACATGAGGCGCTTCTGACCAGCCGCGAACAGGAGGTTCTGCATGCGATGGGATGCGGGCTCACGAACTCCGAGATCGCGGCGACCCTGTTCATCTCCGAACTGACCGTCAAGAGCCACATCGGCCGGGTGTTCGTGAAGCTCGGGCTGCGCGATCGTGCCGCGGCGGTGGTCTACACCTTCGACCACGGCATCGTCCGACCCGGCGACGCCGACCGGCTACGTCCACCCTGAATTTGCGGGCGGTCTGCCTATGCTGGTTGGCGTGAGTCGCGCAGCCGCGTTCTTCGACCTGGACAAGACGATCATCGCCAAGTCCAGCGCTTTGGCGTTCAGTCGTCCCTTCTTCGAGGGTGGCTTGCTCACGCGCCGGGCGGTGCTTCGGAGCGCGTATGCCCAGTTCCTCTTCGCGATCGGCGGCGCCGACCACGACCAGCTGGAGAAGATGCGCGCGTATCTCACGCAGATGGTGAAGGGCTGGGACGCGCAGGTCGTCCGACAGGTTGTCGCCGAGACGCTGCACGAGATCATCGACCCTCTCGTCCACGACGAAGCCGTCGACCTGATCGAGCAACACCACGCCGCCGGGCGAGACGTCATCATCGTGTCCGCTTCCGGCATCGAGATGGTTGAGCCGATTGGCCGGCTCCTGGGCGCCGATCACGTCGTCGCCAGCCGACTGGTGATCGAGGACGGCAAGTACAGCGGTGAGGTCGACCACTACGTCTACGGCCCCAACAAGGCCAAGGCGATGCAAGTGCTCGCCGACGAGCGCGGCTACGACCTGACGGCGTCGTACGCATACTCGGATTCGGAGACCGACGCTCCGATGCTGGAGATCGTCGGCCACCCGTTCGCGGTCAACCCGGACAAGGGCCTTCGCCGACTGGCCGAAGAACGTGGCTGGCCGATCCTCTCCTTCACCCGCTCGGTGCCGATGCGCACCCGGCTCGGCCTCGACGACCGCACCGCGGTAGCCGGTGCCGTCACGGCGGCCGCCCTCGTCCTGATTGCGTCCGCACTGGTCGGACGTCGGCGTCGGCGCGCTTCGCACGCCGCGTAGCCGAACTCTGTTGGTCAGTAGGGGTACCTCCCGCGCCGCTTTGGCGTGGGGCATTGTCACATTCCGGTGGTCAGCGGTGTCTCCATGGCATGACCAACTCCAGGAGGAGACATGAACCGCATCCCCGCAGCAGAGATCACCGGCCTCAAGGGCGCGCTGGTCAAGAGGTTCGCCAAGAAGGCGCTCGGCCAGGTGCCTTCGTCGCTCGGCGTCTACTGGCACAACCCGGACGTGATGATGGGTATGGCCAGCCTCGGCGGAAAGCTGAAGAAGTGGGACGCCTGCGACGAGCAGCTCAAGAGCTTCGCGCACATGGCCGTCGCCGCGCAGGTCGGCTGCAGCTGGTGCCTCGACTACAACTACTTCGAGGCCAACAACCGCAATCTCGACATGGACAAGGCGCGTGAGGTGCCGATCTGGCGCGAGTCCGATGCCTTCAGCCCGCTGGAGCGCGACGTGCTGGAGTACGCCGAGGCCATGACCACGACGCCAATCGCCGTGACTGACGAGATGGTCGCGAATCTGCGGGACGCGCTGGGTGACGCGGCGCTGGTCGAGCTGACAGCGGTCATCGCGTTCGCGAACTTCACCACGCGGCCCAACGTGGCGCTCGGCATCGAGTCCGACGGGTTCGCCGCCGCCTGCGGCCTGCGCCCGCTCGCCGAAAAGGTAGCGTCGTCAGCGTGAAGCGTCGAGGATCCGTTCGTCGCCCATCGCAGCCTGCTCTTCACCGTCGCCTACGAGATGCTCGGCTCCGCCGCTGACGCCGAAGACGTCGTCCAGGAGACGTGGCTGCGATGGGCCGACGTCGACCACGAGGAGGTGCGCGATCCGCGCGCCTACCTCGTGCGCATCGTGACCCATCAGGCGCTGAACCGGTTGCGCACCCTCGCCCGCCGCAAGGAGGACTACGTCGGCGAGTGGCTGCCCGAACCCCTACTCACGTCGCCGGACGTAGCCGAGGACGTCGAGCTGGCCGAAAGCGTCTCGATCGCCATGCTGACCGTGCTCGAGTCGCTCACTCCGACCGAACGCGCGGTCTTCGTCTTGCGTGAGGTCTTCGACGTACCTCACGAGGAGATTGCCGAAGCCGTCGGCAAGTCGGCGGCCGCGGTGCGGCAGATCGCTCACCGTTCGCGGCGAGCACGTCGAGGCGCGCCGGCCACGCATAAAAGTCACCCGGTCGGAACAGCAGGAAGTCGTCGACCGCTTCGTGAACGCGGTCATGACCGGAGACCTGCAGGGACTGCTCGACGTGCTGGCGCCCGACGTGGTGCTGGTGGCCGACGGCGGTGGGATCGCACCGGCCATCCTCAAGCCGCTCACCGGCATTCGACCGATTGCCAACCTGCTGTCGAACTTCAAACGGCTTCTGCCGGATCTTGAAGTCGAGACCGTGTGGGTCAACGGCGGCCCGGCGGCCCGGATCGACGGCGGCGAAAAGAGGCGGCGAGACCGTCATCAGCGTCGCCATCGAGGGCGGGCGGATCACGCACATCTTTGCCATGCGGAACCCGCACAAGCTCGCGCGCATCGATGCGACGGTCGAGCTGCGGCGGTGAGCGGACGCCTAGGCGTCGAGTAGTCGATCCACCTCTGCGATGACGAGCGTCGGGTCGATGTCGATGTCGTCCTGGACCCTGTTCATCGGCCGTCGACGGCTTGCTTCCCGGGCCGACCCGCCCACCAGGTAGCGATGGTCAACGCCCGGGATGTTCGCCGTCAACGTCCAGAAGCACGCCTTCACGTACGTCGGGCCGAACAGCTCGAGGACGCGCGCCCCTTCCCTGGCGAACACCAGGTTGGTCAGCGCCGCCCCGTGCGGCCCGACGATGACGTCGGCAGCTGCGAAGTGGTCGATCTGGTCCTGCACCGAGAGCGACCCCGGATCGATGACGGCGAAGCCACGCTTCTCCAATGCGGCGACCAGCTCGGCCTCCCGAACGAAGCGCCGGGTGTTCTTCTGGTTCCCGCGCGTAACGTAGATCCGGCTCGGCCGGCTGGCGACTTCCTTCGCCGGCAGGGCCGAACGCAGCCACCCCACAGTTGACGGCGGCGCATACTCGCCGACGTTGCTGATCCACGGCACTGCCAAGCGGGCCGCCCGAACAGCCCGGTCCTTGGCGGACTGGATGAGCGGCACGTCTCCCAGCCCGATCAAGTCCAGCAACTCACGTTGGTAGCGCGACTGGTGCGGCACATAGATCGCATCGGGTCGGCAGCCGGGCATCGTTTCCTGGAACGTCCCCCAGCGCGGGATCACGTCGGTCACGAAGTGGAAGTAGTTGTCGTTGCCGCCGCGCGTGGCAAGGACGACGACCGTTCCGTCGACGTCCTCGATCTCGGGGAGTCGGTTGCGTAGGAAAATCGGGTGTTCACGCCAGGAGCGCAGGCCGAAGTAGTCGCTCGTTTGGTAGTCGAGGGTGCCCCCGGGCGTCAGCACCGCACCATACGTGCCGACGACGGTGCCGCCGTCGATGTCCAGGCTGAATGGCTGCGGGAACGAGTGCTGCCGGAATGGCTCGAAGACCCAGTGGCCCTCGGGCCGCCCATCTGGCGCAGGCCGATCGACGTCGACTGCCGCACCCGCCCGGTGGACCCGCACCGCGTCGGGTTCCAGCGCCAGCGTGTCGGCGACGTTGTACGTGCCGCGCGCCGGCAGGGCGCGATCACCCTGCAGGCCGCGTGTTCCGCGACCGACATACCCACGCGCCAGCGACGCCGTCCGGTGCGCTCGCTTGGCCATCGGCCACAGCGGCTGGAGCTGTGGGGGAAGCCGCGTCACACCCCAAGCCTTGCCCGGAAGTCGGCGATCGTGCGCTCGAGCCCGTCCCGCAGCGCGATGTTGGGTTCGAAGTCGATCAGCTTCTCTGCCTTCGCGATGTCGGGCTTCCGTTGGCGCGGGTCATCGGCGGGCAGCGGGTGGAACTCCAACTGCGACGACGAGCCGGTGAGCTCCAGCACGAGTTCTGCGAGCTCGCGCATGGTGAACTCGCCGGGGTTGCCGAGATTCAGGGGGCCGTCGAGCTCGTCGAGGGCCGCCACGCGCACGAAGCCCTCGACCAGGTCATCGACGAAGCAGAACGAGCGCGACTGCTCTCCATCACCGAAAAGCGTGATGGGCGCACCAGTGAGGGCTTGGTTGATGAAGTTCGAGATGACGCGACCGTCGTTGAACGCCATGCGAGGCCCGTACGTGTTGAAGATGCGGATGATGCGGGTGTCCATGCCCCACGTCCGCTTTGCGTCCGCGAGCAGCGTCTCGGCGCCGCGTTTGCCCTCGTCGTAGCAGGACCGCGGCCCGATCGGGTTGACGTTGCCCCAGTAGGACTCCGGCTGCGGGTGGATCTCCGGGTCGCCGTACACCTCGGACGTCGAGGCCTGGACGATCGTGCTGCGCATGCCTCGCGCCATCTCGATCAGGCGCTGGACGCCCAGGACGCTCGTGGTGAAGGTCGCGAACGGATCGTGCTGGTAATGGATGGGCGAAGCGGGACACGCGAGGTTGAAGACGATCTCCGCGTGCGCGTGCAGCGGTTCCCGCACGTCGCCGATCTGGAAATGGAAATGCGGATCGCTGCTCGCGCCGGTCAGGTTGGCCAGATCACCGGTCATCAGCGAGTCGATGCCGATCACCTCGAAGCCATCGGCCAACAGCCGATCGACGAGGTGCGAACCGATGAAGCCGGCAGCACCGGTGACGAGAACGGTGCGTCGGGCTGAACCGAGTGCCATGTGTCTCTTCCTACGATGTCAGAGCGTCAAGAGTTTAGGTTGAGCCGCAACTGACGACAACGACCAATTCCCGGACGCGTGCGGTTGGCCGGGTCACGGCGCCTGAACTGTTCCCGGTCGTGTTCCCATGTCGCGCGAGAAACACCCGGTCGGGCGGAGGGATTCTTCTCCCGGGCATACTCGATGAATCGGTCGATGTCGTCGCTGGCCAGAAGCGAACGACCGGCGCGGACCTCCTCCTCGGGCAAGTCCCACCGTTTGATCTCGAGCAGCGCCTCGCACTCCGACCGCCATCCTTCTCGTCTCATGTGCGCGCTCGGTGCCAATAATCCCAAACGCTCTCGGCCGCACGACGGGCTGACACGGATGGCCTTTGGGACTGGAAGGCGCGGTCGTATCGACGGACTGCCCGGTCGAGTGTGCAGGACAGCACGTGGTCATCAGACGGACGAGTGCGATCCCAAACCGCACGCCACAACTTTTCGTCGATGCGCGTCCTGTGGGCGAGCAGCGCTCGGGTCTCGGGTACCAACTCCGCTCCGAAGTCAGGCCGCAGACGACTGGGTATCTGCGATGCACGCTCATTGAGCCACGTAGACCGAACTGGAGCGCCAAGCCAGTCGGATAGCGAGCAGAGGTGATGGTCATCCTCAACGACCCCGACGAACGAGAAGCGATCCAGACTCGACATAGCCACATCAAGAATTTCCTCATCATCACGCGGATCGATGAAGCCTTCTGGGCTGGCCTTCGGGTGGGGCCACGTCAGTATGCGAGCGATCGTGTTGTCGGTGGTTGAGGCGGCCTCTGCGCTGAGCAAATAGTCCTGCAGTGTGCCCCAGCCCGCCCGATACACGGCCGCAGCGGTCCCCATGCGGCGGAGTTGGAACTGAGACGTCGCCCGAACATGCAGCCAATGCGATATCACGCGAGCCTGCGGATTCCGGAGGAATGTGACGTGTTCGCCGTCGGGATACCGCGCCCGCGTAGTCGACGGCGCCAAATGCCCAATGACAAAAGTGGCGTCCGCCGGGAGGTCCTCGGGCGTCTGTACGAACAAGGACCGTGTTACGTCATCAACACCCTCGAGTGAGCGGGTGAGAGACATATCGACGAACTCAGCTTCTGCCTCGGGTTGAACGGCCGCGCGCAGCGCGGAGACAAGCGAAGTGCCAGCCGTCTTAGGAATGTGGTTGAACACCAAGGGATGTCCGACACCGAAGGTTCGCACTGGCCACCTTTGCTCGATCAGCGGACAGTGTATACGCGCGGTTACGCGCGCAGGCGGGCCGATCGACCAGCTACCGCGAGGGCCACCCACCAAAGCACAGCGCCACCCATCTGGCCCCACGCTATCCCCCAATAGGCTCCGAGCGCGGTCCGGCTGATCGCCAGTCCGACGCACCCGCCGGCCAGCACGATCAGGGCATGCGCAATGCCTGCGCCTGCGACCAATCGAATCTCCCTAGCACCGGTCAAGTAGGCGCGTGGCCCAGTCAACAGCCCCAGACAAAGGATCTGCAACGCCGTCGCGGCTAGCAGTACCTGCGTGGATTCCCACGTTTCGTCCAAGAGCAGTCGGCCAACCCAGTCAGGCAGAAGGAGTAACGCGGCTCCGTTGAGTAGCGCCAATCCTGTGGCAAGCCCCGCTGTGCGCCGCAAGTGATTCCGTCGCCCCCCAGCTCCATCCTCGTTCGCGATCTCTGACACGCCAGCAGCAACCGCCGCGGTCTGGAAGATGAGGTAGGGCCGAGTCAACAGAAGCGCCCCGGACACCGCCCCTAGCGCGGCCGCGCCCGCAACACCAGCGACCACTACAGAAAATGTCAACGCGGACCCCTGCGTCACGGCAAACGTCGTCAGGAACCGCCAGGAGTATGCCCACCGCTGACGGAGCCACGACATGCCCTCGGACAGTGGCCCCGGGTGCTGACGGAGCACCAACAATGACGCCGCTGCGCCGGATCCGGCCCAAGCCGCTACGAACCACCCCAACGTGGCTTGCTCAAGCGCCACAACGGACAGGGCGGCAACGAGAAGCAGCAGCCACAATACGTCAAGTGCGATGGACAGAATGGGGCGCTGAGTCGCAAATCCGAGGTAGCGGCCCAGATCATGTAGCAACAGACCGGGAAGAGCGACAGCCACGACAATCAACTCAGGACCCAATGCAACTCCGAAGAGCATAAGCACGATCCCGACCAGAGCCATCAGCACGCCGAGCCCGCTACCGATCAGCAGCGTCGCAGAGACGGGCGCACCCGGCCGCTGTCGCGCGTCCGTCGGATTGACCAACATTGGATCGCCCACCAGCGATCGGTTGAGTCCCTGCGCTGCCGCAAAGATGATGAGCAGCATTGCCGCAAGTCCGAAAGCAGCCTCGCCAAGCAGATGGGCGGCAGCGATCACGACCAACACATTCGAAGCGCCGGACAGAACTTGATCAGCGGTGATGAGGCCCAATCGCCGATTGGTCGCGCGCGCCGGGACGGCCGCGTCGTCAAGGAGCAAGGGGAAGGCTTCTACGCCGGTGCTGGTGACAACCCGACTTTGACGCCTGAGTCGACGAACGAGGTTGGTCCTGTCCCGAGGTGACTCGTCAGTCATCGATAGCGCCGCGAGGGTCGGGCCGGATCTGCCGCGGCTGTCCAGCCCAACGCTCGATTTCTTCGGCCAGTTGCGACTGACGGCCGACACGATTGAAATAGCCGAGGCTCGGCGGCAGATCTCGGACCGCCTCGGCCGGATTTCCGCGATAGAAGGTGTACTCCTTGCTGAGCTTCGTCGCGATGACCGATCCCGCCGAGACGATCGAGTATGCAGGCACCCGCGTGCCGTTCTGCATCGTGCACCCAGACATCAATACGCCGTAGTCGCCCAGCATCACCCGCCCGGCGACGAACTTGTCGGTCAGCAGGTTGAGGCTGTGCGTGAGGATGGCCGAGTTATAGCCGGCGATGGCGGCTTGCTTGCCCAATTCGACTCGGTCGGCAACATCGATCTCATGACCGATCGTGATTATCGAGTACTCACCCATGATCAACGACGGATCCCGGCTGGGCTGGTCACGGAAGACCTCCGATTCGCGGGGGATCCCGATGATCCAGTTGCGTCCGGCGATGTTGGCACCCTCGGCCATGCGCAGTTCCTCAAGGTCACGAAAGACGTTGAGGGAGCCAATGCTGGCGTGCGCTCCCATGGTTACCTTGCGAATCTGGATCAGGCTCCGTCCGATGTAAGCCGTGGGATGGATTTCCCAGCCCAGCACACGACGGGCGAAGGCGTGCTTCAACCGCTGCGGCAGAAGCAACAGAATGATGGCGGACCAGCGACGCACGGATCTCCCCCGGATGATTGGATGCTTCAGGAAAGTCTAGTGAGGGGGCCGGGTGTCAGGTTCAGACGTGCACGATGTGGACCGGGTGCGACCCGAAGTGCTTTACGACCGCGTCCACGAGGCCTGGCGCCTCATCATGGGCGAGGAGTTCCACTACGGATACTTCGAACCACAGGAGATCGACATCTTCAGCGCCGCGCAGGCATTGACGCGCGAGATGGTCGCTCGCGCCAGGTTCACCCCAGGCGAGCGGGTGCTGGATGTCGGGTGCGGCACGGGCCGTCAAGCCTGTGACCTCGTCGCCAACCACGGAGTGCGCGTCCTCGGCGTCACCACCAGCGAAGCCGGCGTTGCCGCCGGCCGTCGCCTCGCCTTGGAGCGGGACCTCCCCGACGCGACATTTGAAGTGCGCGATGGCACCAACAACGGCCTGGAGACAGGGATGTTCGATGTCGTGTGGGCCTTGGAGTCCTCACATCTCATGCGCGACCGGGACGCGTTGCTGTCCGAATGCGTCCGTGTCCTGAAGCCGGGCGGCCGGATCGTCCTGTGCGACATCATCCGCCGACGGACGATTCCCTTCGCGGAAGTTCGAGCCCGTCGCGACGAGTTCGCGGTCTTGCGCGAGGCCTTCGGCGACGCCCACATGTTGCCGCTCAAGAACTACGTCGCATCATTGACCGAGCTCGGAATGCGGATCGAGGACGCCACCGACATCAGCGCCGAAACTCGGCCGACCCTCGCCGCATGGCGCGCGAACGCCAACGACCATGCGGCAGAGATCACCCCGCTGATCGGGCAGCAGGGCCTGGCAGATTTCGTCGCGGCGACCGAGGTGCTTGACGCCCTGTGGTCGGACGAGACGTTGGGATACGGCATCCTGTGTGCCAGCAAGTCGCCAAGATAAAGCTGATCAAGAGGAGCCCCGACGTGACCGTGGACCGCGCCCTAGCGGCAATAGGCGAATTCCTTCAGCGCGCAAACAAGCCTCACGACGAACTCACCGAGGACCTATCGCTGTACGGCGGCGGGCTCGAGCTGGACTCGCTGGAGACCGCGGAACTGTCAGCCTTCCTCGAAGACACACTCGGGGCGGACCCGTTCACGTCGGTGGACGAGCTCCCCGAAACCATTGGCGAGGTTCTCGCGTTCTACCGGAGTGCGCCAACGGCATGATCCGGTTACTCGAGCTCGCTGCCGCAGCGGCACCGGACTCGATCGCCGTTGTGACGGACGAAGCTTCCCTCACGTGGGCTGAGCTGGTCGGCCGGGCTCGCGAGGTCGCAGGCTCCCTCGCCGAGCGGGGGATCGCCAGGTTCGCGACCGTCGAGCACGACGCCGGCGTTGTCATGGCGTTGCTCGCGGGCGCCGCTTTGGCTGGCGCTGAGCCATGCCAGTTCCAGCCCGACATCGATCCGGTCGAACTGGCCGTCCACCTCGCGCAGTTCGACCATCCCGCGGTCGTCAGCCGTCGAACGGACATCGGGGCGGTCATCGACCCCACCGAACTCGTTTCCGACCGCGAGGTCAGGCCGTCTGACACGCAGCCGCTGCTGATCCGGACGACGGGCACGACCGGTGTCCCCAAGGCGGCGCGGCACGACTGGTCGGTGTTGGCGGGCCGGGCAGCCGACGCCGAGCCCCGCCCAGATCAGCGCTGGCTCCTGACCTACGGCCTCCACCAGTTCGCCGGAGTCCAGATTCTGCTGCACACCGTCAGCGCACGCTCCACGCTGGTGGCTCCGTTCCCGCGGCAGCCGAAGGATGGCGTCGACGCCCTTCTGCATCTCGGTGTCAACTGCGTCAGTGCAACACCCACGTACTGGCGCTTCCTTCTCACCCATGCCCGCTCGCTCGGCGCATCACTACCGGAACTCGAACAGATCACGCTGGGTGGAGAAGCAGTGCCCAAGGACCTACTGGCAAGGCTGCGCGAAACGTTCCCGGCCGCCAAGATCTCGCAGGTATACGCCTCGACCGAGCTGGGATCGGTCGTGTCAGTCACCGATGGGCTCTCCGGCATCAGCGTCGACAAGCTGGAGAGCGACGACAATCCCGAAGGAAACCTGCGAATCGTCGATGGCGAGCTGTGGGTGCACGGGTCAGCCGGCATGCTCGGATACGTAGACGGCGACGGCGCGGGCGTCCAGGACCCGGCAGCCGATGCGTGGCGACCGACGGGAGACCGCGTCGAGATCGTCGGGAACCGCATCGAGTTCCGGGGCCGCGACTCCGAAGTGATTAACGTGGGGGGCGTCAAAATCCACCCGCTCCCGGTCGAGGAGGCCCTGTTGACCGTCGCGGGTGTCCAGGCCGTCCGGATCTACGGGCGGGCGAACCGATTGACGGGTGCGATCGTGGCGGCGGACGTCGTGATCTCGCCGGAAGCCGACCCCGATGACGTTCGCAGTCGGATACGGGACGCGGTGAGCGCTTTGCCGCGGGCCGCACATCCACGCAGCGTCACGTTCGTGGATGAACTAGAGACACTTGGGGGCAAGATGATCAGGAGGAATGAATCATGACGGTGGACCCGACGACACAGGTGGCGCTCGTCACCGGTGGGAGCAAGGGACTCGGGGCGGGCATCGTCGAAGGCATGCTGGCTGCGGGCTACGCGGTCGCGACGTGCTCACGTTCCCGGACCGACCAGGTGGATGCCTGGGAGCGAGACCATCCCGAAAGGTTCCAGTTCACGACTGCCGACATGTCGAACCCGGTGGACGCCGCGCGCTACGTGCGCGCCGCCCAGGCCCGATTCGGACGCATCGATGTCCTCGTCAACAACGCCGGCATCGCCCGCGAGGGTGTCATCGGGTTGTTCGACGACGAAGCGCTCGACCAGGTCGTTGACCTGAACCTGAAGGGCACCGTCTACGTCACCCGAGCAGCCAGCCGGGCGATGCTGGCCCGCCGCTCCGGTTCCATCGTCAACATTTCGTCCGTCGTCGGGATCTCCGGATACCGCGGGCTATCCGTCTACGGAGCCACCAAGGCCGCGCTTGACGGCTTCAGCCGCGGACTCGCCCGTGAACTCGGATCGCGCGGCATCACCGTGAACAGCATCGCGCCGGGCTACCTCCGGACCGAGATGAGTCACGGACTGGACGAGGCCCAACTCGTCCAGATCGAACGTCGGACGCCGCTCGGGCGCTTGGGCGACCCGAGCGACGTGGCCCGCGCTGTCCTGTTCCTCGTCTCGCCGGAGAACACGTTCATCACGGGGCAGTTACTGGTAGTGGACGGCGGCCTCACCTGCTGAAGGCTCAGCCCCAAAGGCCGCCACGGTCGACGTGACGACCCACTAGCCGGCGATGCAGGCCGGGGAACCGCTTGATGATGCGTTCGGATTCCTCGGGCAGGACAACACGAGCCGACTTGGCGGCGTCTCCGGCGAGGGAGCGCATCGACTGCCGCCATGCGGCACGACGCCAAGCGGACCATGCGGCTCGATCTGATTCCCGGAAGGGCGATGGAAGTGGACCCTGGTCGTCCCACTGCAGTCGGTAGGAACGCCGCAGGTGCCGCGACAAGGGCTTCCCATCGAGGTCCTCGGCGTACGGATACGCAGGTGCCGTTCCCGGCCGGTTCGCCCGAACCTTGGCGGCGTATTCGACGCACAGCTGGTCGAGCGCCGCGCTGCTCTCGCGGAACCCGTCGGTCGACCATTTGAACCGGGTCGACAGTTCAGTCGGGTTGTCGGGATCGAACGCATGGAAGTGGAACAGGCGCAGCGGATCGCCTGTCGACGCCACGATGAGCGCGCCCTGCTCGTCGACGCCGATCGGTCGCTCGTGCATGTTGCCCACGCCGGTGTTGTAGCCCGCGTGACGCAGGGCGCGGGCATTGAACAGCTGGGAGCCCACGTCTACCCACTTCTGGTCCACGAACAAGCCGGAGAGCGGCTCAAACCGGCACTCGGAGCGCAGTCGGTCCTTCCACCAGTTGAGGAACGGCAAAGCCCGGCGGTCGACTCCGCAGAAGCCCAAGTTGTAGACCCCGACGTTGAGCAGGTGGCCCTCGGTCAGAGGCGCGTCCTCACCAGGGGGCTCGAGGAAGTGCGGGGTGAGCAAGATGCCGCCTTCGCTCGCGGCCAGTTCAGTCGGCAGCTCGACCAACGGTGCAGTGAGGTACATGTCGGGATCGATGTAGTACGCCGCGTCATGATCCTCGAGCAGGCGCAACAACGCAGTCGGCTTTACGGCGGTGGCGAACTCCACGAGATCGTAGATCGTTGCCATGCGAAGCAGCTCGGTCTCGCCCATGCCGAGAAACTCGGTGGACAGGACGCGCACTCCAGGGATCTGGGGCGCATTGTCAGCGGTGGGCACATCGATCAGCAGGACATGCAGTTCTGCATCTTCGTGCGCACGCATGCTGTCGGCCAGGGCGATCGCCTTCGGCAGATAGTTGCTCGCGAGGATCGTCAGGTACGCGACGCTCGATGTGTTGACCACCTCGCGATCCTAGGACACGAGTTCAGGTAACCTCGCCCCGTGGCCCACCCAGAAGCTTCCGAAATCCGTGCCCTGTACGTCGAGCTATTGAAGCGCTCACTCACCGGAGCACTCGCCGAGGACAACGACTCGATACTGGGCGGCGTGCGCACACAGGGCTCAGATCGCCTCCGCAAGAAACTGGCCAATCGAGCCGGGCAAATGACGCAGCGGTTCGGGTTTGAGATCGCCTACAAGAAGCCCTACGACCCGGCAACCCGTGAAGTCGGCGGCGACTGGCCGTCGCGGGCTGAGTCGATGATCGGCCTGAAGCGGATGGACAACCTGATCCACTGCGTCTCAACCGTCATCGAAGACGGCGTCGATGGCGACCTGATCGAGACCGGCGTCTGGCGTGGCGGCGCTTGCATCATGATGCGCGGCGTCCTCAAGGCCCATGGCGACACGTCCCGGTCAGTGTGGGTTGCCGACTCCTTCGAGGGCCTGCCTAAACCGAACAGCGCGAAGTACGCCGCCGACGCCGGCGACACCCACTTCGAGTGGAGCGGCCTGCAGGTCGGCGTCGAGCAGGTCAAGCACAACTTCCGCCGGTACGGACTCCTCGACGATCAGGTCAAGTTTCTCGTCGGCTGGTTCAAGGACACGCTGCCGGATGCGCCCATCGACAAGCTCGCGGTGGCGCGGCTCGACGGCGACATGTACGAGTCAACGATCCAGGCGATCGAGGTCCTCTACCCCAAGCTGCAGCCGGGCGGGTTCCTCATCGTCGATGACTTCGGCACCCACGTGTCGCAGGCGCAGGCGGCCGTCCACGACTACCGCAAGGAACACGGCATCACCGACGAGATCATCGACATCGACGGCAGCGGAGCGTACTGGCGCAAGACCGCCTGAGCCCTTCGCTCGTCAGTGACGGCGGGCGAAGATCATAAGGGTCGGCAGCATGCGCGGTGGCGTGAGCCGGTCGACGAAGGCGCCTACCCGCCAAGCCGCGCGGCTGCTGCCGGCGTACTGCGGTTCGCTGGCATGGCCATAAACGTGCACGTCCCACCCGTCGCTCCCGAATAACCGCTTCAGATGCTTACGGGTGTTCATCGCGTAGCGCGTGGGGAAAACATCCTCGGCGAGCCGTCCGGGCTGAAGGCCCCGCAGCACCGAGACGTGAAGTCGGTTGGGCACAGCTCGTGCACCGATGCCGATCATCCCCCATTTGTTGGGCGTGCGTGCCGTCACCCAGCCACCCGGTGCGAGGACGCGCTCGAACTCCGAGACGATGCCGGGTGCATCCTCCTGCGCAACGTGCTCAAGAACATGGTCGGCCACGATGAGGTCGAACGAACCCGCATCGAAGGGGAGCGGATCACCCACAGCCACGACGTGTGCACGGTCCAGCGTCGTGTTCTCCAGGACGACCGGATCAACGTCGATCCCCACGACCTCCTTGGCCCGCCGCCGGAGGTCCCGCAGCTCGCGATGAAACGGTGACAGCGTCCCGTCGGCCCACGCGCCGCGTCCGGCACCGAAATCGAGCACACGCGATTCCTCACCGATGAGTGCTCCCACTCGCACGTAGAAGTCGACGAAACCGTCGTGGCGCGTAAATCCGCCGGCGGCGACCTCGGGATACATCGATTCACGGGGCCCAGTCACGCGGTCAGCCTAATGGCTCGCAATTGCACCTTGTGAAGCAGAGCGCGAGAAGTTACACGCCGGTAGCACTTTGCTCCGGCTGACGGCAGGCGTACAAAGGGAACAGGAAAACTTCATAGACGGCCAGCACCCAGTACCCACGCGGCGATCTCCCGTCCCATAGGGCAGTCGCACTCGGAAATCCCCAACATCGGGCCCCGGGGCGACATTTGACGAAGGCACGCTTGGTAGCTGTGCGATGCTGACCCGAGGGCGTTCACCGTTAGGTGGACGCCCTCATCATGTGCGCAGCACAACGTGTGCACTGCGCGTTCACCGTTAGGTGGACGCCCTCATCATCTGCGCAGAACAACGGACGGTGCCGCCAGCCTGATCAGGGCTGTCGCGAGAGCCAGACGGTGCCCAAACGGTCGGTGGTGTCTTCGCGTGCCACTTCCGACAGCCCGGCTGAAGCGAAGAACGACTCCAGTTCCAACCAGCCATGACCGGGAACATCGTGGTACTCCAGGACCACCCGCTCGACGTCTCGCCACTCGCCAGGGTCCGAACCCAGGACGATGTCGTACTCGGCGCCCTCGGTGTCGATCTTCACAAGCCGCACCGGAACGCTTGCCAAGGCCTTGGCGTCCCGGAATGTGATGGCGGGCACCGAAATACGCGGAGCATCGGACGGCGACGTGATGCCGTTAAGCCCGCTGCCACCACCGTTGTCGGAGAACTCCAACGTCCCAGCCGTTGAAGACACCGCAACGTTTCGGACTGCAACGCGATCGGCGAACCCGTTCTGTTCGACGTTCCGCTGGGTGTAGGCCGCCGTCGACGGCGACGCCTCAAAGGTCCAGACCCGAACGCCCGGACGTAGGGAGGCAAGGGCCACCGAGAAGCACCCCACGTGCCCGCCGATGTCGAGCACGCCGAACTCGGCCGGCAGGTCGGCGGTGAACCAGTCAAGCCGGTACGCGTCCTCGGCGAGGATCTCGTAGACCGGGACGCGTGCGCCTGGGACATTCGGCAACGTGATCGTACGACCGTCGTCGAAGCGGAAGTTCAGTTCATCGGCACGGCGGACCATGTCGACCAGCACCGCCGGTCCATTCTCAAACGCCGTAAGCGTCTGCCGAACTCGCCGGAACGCTCGACCGACATCGTGAATCACAGTCTCTCCTTTGCTCGGTGCTCTACCGGATCCCGGGCGGTGGCCTCGCTATCAGCCGCCTTCTGCGCGAGTATCGGCCCCACCAGTGCAAAGCCCAGTACGCCCCAGATGTAACGGTCCCACATCAACGGGAAGATCAGGCCCGCCATGGCATAGGCAAGGGCGGGAACGGACAGCAGGCCATAGGGAGCCGGAATTGAGATGAGTGGGCGGATCAGGGACCACAGCACAACCAGATAGAAGACCAGGCCGATGATCCCCACCGCCGCGGCGATCTGCAGGAAGATGTTGTGCGCCGCCAGGACGGTCGCGAATCCACCGCCCAGAAGGGGATGGTCGGTGAACTGGTCTATCGCCACCCGAGCCGCATCCTCCCGGGCCTGGTCTGCGTACTGCGAATTTCCTCGCCCCAGGAGACGTCCGAGCGCACTTGTGTCACTCACGCGGTCGGCGACATAGGAAATGCCGAGCGGTGCGAGGAAGCCGACGGCCACGACCACTAGTCCGAAACTGAGCGATCGCGTGATCACCGGGTATAGGAGCAGGATCGCGAGCGAGGTGAGCAGCGCGCCTCGACTGCCGTTGATCCAGATTGCGTAGACGCACATGGCTGCCCCTGCCAAGACCAGCCACCGGCGTTCCCGTCGCACGACGGCGAACAGGAAGGGGACCAGCGCCAACGCCAACGCGTCGCAGAGGCCCATCACATTGGCGTGGGTGGACAGGCCGACATGCCGACCACCCGGTGGAACTCCTTCAATCAATCCTCCGACGACGCTGATGACGTTGCCGAGCAGGTATCCAGACGTCGCAGCGACGACGGTCTTCATCGATGGATGCCACCAGCAAATGAGCGCGGCGAGCACGATCGCGCCCACCGCGAATCGGAGCATGTGATTGAGGCTGAGTAGCGCTTCGCCACCAGCGATTGAAGCCAAGCCGCCAATGGCAAAGATGCCGGCAGCACCCAACACGAACGCCGACGGGATCTGAAGCCTCGTCCCGGCAAAGTGCGGGATAAGCAGAAGAAAGCCGACGACGAAGAGAGCGTCGGACAACGTGACGAAGTTCAACCCGGGCACCGGTCGCACGGCGTTGAGCGGTGCGGCGGTGATGGCCGCGACGAGATAGAAGCTTCCGGCTCGCTCGAGCCCGACAGCCGCGGTGATCACCAGCGTGATGAGGCCACCGGCGAATACCACCGCAAGTGGCGGCGAGTACATCGCCAGCGGCAGGATCACGAGCAGCGCGAGAACCACTGAGAACGCCTGGAGCGTGGCGGTCGCTGCCCGAGACCTCAGGAGCCGAAGGAGTAGTTGCACAAAGGGCACCTAGCGCCGCGCGCGGCGACCCTTCTCGGCGTCGGGCTTGCGCGTCGACGTTTGGCCGACGGACGCAGACGGCGAGCCATATCCGTAGCCATAACCATAGCCGCCGTAGTAGCCGTAGTTGCCCGACATTGGAGCGCAGTTCAGGATCGTCCCCAAGAGACTGCCGCCCACGGCCTCGATACGCATGAACGCCTGACGCAACTGTTCGCGCGTGGTCGAGCCGTGGCGGACCAGGACGAGCGCACCGTCGACTTCGGTCAGCAGGATGGCCGCGTCGGCGACCGGGAGCAGCGGCGGCGCATCGATGATGACAACGTCGAACTGAATCGCGCAGTCGGCGAACCAGTTCACGCATGGCCATCGGTGTCCAGGACCTCGGCGGGGTTCGGCGGCAGCGGGCCCGTACCAAGGAACTGGACGCCACTGGAGTGCGCTTGGATCGCCTGCTCGATGGTTGTGCGCGCCCAAGAGGACGGTGACCAGACCGACGGAGTTCTCCAAGGCCCAACAAGCCGGCAATGCTGGGATTGCGCATGTCCGCGTCCAGCAGGAGGACGGACCGACCACTCTTGGCCATCGAGATCGCCAGGTTCGTCGCACTGAATGTCTTACCTTCGTCGGGCACCGAACTCGTGACGAGGATGGTCTGCCGCTTCGCATCCAGGTTGGAGAACAACGAGGTTGGTGCGGAGAACGCGGAACGCCTCGTTCAGTGCTCCGTCGGCAAGGTCTGAACTCAGAGGATGGTCCTTGACGGTCGGCGTCGAATGGCAGCGTGGCCATCGGCTCAGCCCCGGTGAGAGCCCCGACGTCGCTCGGTGGATTTGACCGAATGTGTCCAGCAGCTCTCGCACCAGAGCGCCGGCGACACCGACCAGCAGGCTCAGCACCAGTCCCGTCACCACATTCAACGGGATGTTGGGCGCCACGGCCGCGCGGTTGAACGACGCCTTGCCCGCCAGCCGCGCGATGATCGGAGCAGGAACGTCGCGAATTAGCCGGCGTCTCCAGCCGCTGGACCATGCGGATGATCTCGTCCGACATCACGGTGGCGATCTGCTGGGCCAGCTCCGGCGAGTTGGCTTTGGCCTGGACCTCGATCAACAGCGGTCTGCGTGGGCGACGGTCAAGGTGACCTGGCGCGACAGGTCAGCGACGGTCACACCGTTCCCAAGCCGATCAGGCCACCTCCTGCAGGACCTCGGCGTCCATGGCGAGCTGGGCGTACGACTCGGCCCGCTGCTGCGCCGTCAGTGAGCGCTGGTGTGTCGATCACACCGGTCTGGGGCGTCGAGACGAAGATCGTCGCCCGCGACTCGTACGTCATCGGCGTCGCCAGTGATCAGCCGCCGCGGTCAGCGCCACACCCAGCGCAAGGGTGAGCACGATGAAGCGCCAGCGAGCGCGCAAGATGCCCAGAAATTGCCGCAGATCCACAAGGTCCCTCTCGTCCTCTCGCAGAAGTTTATGCGGCGGACGTCCTGAATGGCGGCAACGGCCCGCCGATTCTTGCCGTTGAACGTACGCGCTGGCCTTGTTTGTCTACGATGCTTCAAGGACGACGGCCGAGCAAAGGGCTCGTCCGCGGCTGTTCAGCGACGTGCAATTGCGCCTGACTGTCGGGAGGGAACTCAATGACGTCGTCGTGACCGGCGCCGGCGGATTCATCGGCGGCCATCTCGTGCAGCAACTGCTCGCCGACGGCGAGACGGTGCGTGCCGTCGACATCAAGCCACTCGAGGAGTGGTACCAGGTTCACCCGGACGCCGAGAACATCATCGGCGACTGCGCCGACGCCGCCGACGGCGCACAAGATCTGCCATCGGCACCGACGACATCTTCAACCTTGCCGCGGACATGGGCGGCATGGGCTTCATCGAGAACAACAAAGCCGAGTGCATGCTGTCGGTGCTCACCAGCACCAACATGCTCGTCGCCGCGCGCGACGCCGGCACGCAGCGCTTCTTCTACAGCAGCTCGGCCTGCGTCTACAACGGCTCCAAGCAGACCGACCCCAACGTCACCGCCCTCACGGAGGACGGACGCCTATCCGGCCGACCCGGAAGACGGCTACGGCTGGGAGAAGCTGTTCACCGAACGGATGGCTCGGCACTTCCGTGAGGACTACGGCATCCAGACGCGCATCGCCCGCTACCACAACGTCTACGGCCCGCGACGGAACGTGGGACGGCGGCCGGGAGAAGGCACCCGCCGGCTCTGTCGCGCAAGGTGGCTGCAGTCAAGCTCGGCTTGGCCGACGACATCGAGATCTGGGGCGACGGCGAACAGACCCGCAGCTTCATGTACATCGACGACTGCGTACGCGGCACCCGCGAGATCCTGGCCGGCGACTTTGCCGAACCGGTGAACCTCGGCTCGGCCGAGCTGGTCACGATCAACCAGATGGCCGACATCCTCGAGGACATCGCCGGCATCAAGGCGCCGCGTCGGTACAAGCTGGACGCCCCGCAAGGCGTCCGGGGCCGCAACAGCGACAACACGCTGTTCCAGTCGGTCTACGGCTGGGAGCCTTCGATCTCGCTGCGCGAGGGCCTGGAGAAGACCTACGCGTGGATCTACGACCAGATGTCGGCCCAGAATTCAGCACCGTCGCCCCATTGAGCTCACACAGTCGAGCACTTCCGCGGACGGCATCGTCGATGTCGTCGTCCACGACTTCTCCGGTCATCCGTTCCAAGCCGACCTGGCGCGGCGCCTGGCTGCTCGCGGCCACCGCGTCCTCCACCTGTCGTCGGCCGAGTACGTCGGCGGCAAGGGGCGGCTTCAACGCGAGCCCGGAGACCCGGAGACGCTGACGCTTCGACCAGATCGCCGTCGGCCGGCCGTTCAACAAGTACGAGCCGGCCGACCGGATCCGGTGGGAGCTGGAGTACGGCCGGGCGACCACCGAGCGCCTCGCCGACTGGCCTGGCGTCGTCATCACCTGCAACGTGCCGCTGCTCGCCATGGCGTCCTTCGTCCGCGGCGGCACGTCGCAACGGCACGCCGTGGATCTTCTGGCACCAAGACGTCTACAGCGCCGGCCATGGCCGACGAAGCCAGCCGACGGCTGCCCAGGCCATCGCGCCAAGCCGGTCGCAGCCGCGTTCGACCGGCTCGAGGCGTGGTGCGCCCGCAATGCCGGTCACGTCATCGCCATCGGCGATGCGTTCACCGCCGTGTATCAACGGTGGCGCGTCGACCCGGCGAAGGTCTCCGTCATTCCCAACTGGGCTCCGCTGGAGGAGATCGTCCCGGCCGATCGTGACAACCCGCAGGCCACGTCGATCTTTGCCGGTACCAATGGCGCGGACCTCCGACTGCTGTACGCCGGAACCTTGGGACGCAAGCACAATCCCGGCCTCCTCATCGACCTACTCGTCGGCAGCGCGTGACGCCGGCATGTCCGTCGTGCTCTCCGTCGTGTCCGAGGGCGAGGCCGCCGACGATCTGCGCCGGCTCGCGGCCGAGCGACCCGACCTCCCGATGGTGATCCATCCGTTCCAGCCGGCCGAGCTGCTGTCCGACACGCTTGGCTCCGCCGACGTGCTCGTCGGGCTGCTCGAGCCCGAAGCCACGACGTTCTCGATCCCGAGCAAGGTGCTCACCTACATGGCGGCCGGCCGCCCGATCGTCGGCCTGATGCCGACCGACAACCCGGCGGCCGCCGACATCGCAGCGTGCGGCGGGTTCGTCGATGAGCCGACTTCAGCCGGTGCACAACGCGCCGCCGCCTGGCTGTCGGAGCAGGCAAGCGACCCGGCGTCCCGCGACCGAGATCGGGAAGCGAACCCGCAGCGTGGCCGAGGAGAAGTTCGATCCGGATCGCATCACCAGCGCGTTCGAAGACGTCATCGTCGGGCTGGCGGCGGGCCGCGCCGATGAGCGGCGATCACACCACCGGCCGCACTGCGCTGGTCACCGGCGTCACCGGACAGGACGGTGTGTACCTCGCCCGACTGCTCGCCGACGAGGGCACACGGGTCGTCGGAACCGTCCGGCCGGGCAGCACCGACAGCCCCCGAATCGCGGCCTACCTGCGGACGTCACCGTGCTGGAGCTCGACATCCGCGACGGCGACGCGCTCAGGTCGATCCTGGACGAGCATCGCCGGACGAGGTCTACAACCTGGCGGCCTTCACCAGCGTCGGCGGCAGCTGGGACGCCCATGAAGCCGTGGCCGCCACCAACGACACGGCCGTCACCGGCCTGCTCCAAGCCGTGGTCGATCACCGTGACGACGACCGGCCAGGACTCCCATGTCTTCCATGCATCGTCCGGGCGTGGTCGGTGACGAGACAGTCCCGTACGCGGTGGCCAAGGCTGCCGCCGAGGTGGCGATCGCCGAGTTCCGAGCCACGCACGGCCTGCACGCCTGCTTCGCGAAACTGCACAACCACGAGAGCCCGCTGCGGGGGCAGCAGTTCGTCACCCGCAAGATCACCCAGGCGGTCGCACGCATCGCCGGCGGCGACTCCCAGCCGTTGAAGCTCGGCAACATCGACGTGCGCCGCGACTGGGGCTTTGCCGGCGACTACGTCGACGCGATGCGCCGCATGGTTCGGCTCGACGAACCGGTCGACCTGGAGATCGGCACCGGGATCGACCACTCGCTGCGCGACCTCGTCACGATCGCGTTCGGGGCCGCGGGCATCGACGACGCGTGGCAGCACATCGAGCTCGACGCCGACCTCATGCGGCCGACCGACGCCCCGGTCCTGGTCGCCGATCCACGAGCCGGCGCAAGCGGCCATCGGCTGGACGGCGCGCGTCCCATTCCGCGAGGTCGATCTCCGGGATGGTCGCCGCCGACATCGCCCGCCGCGAGACCGGAGTCGCCGAAGACCTGCGTTACCTGAAGCCCGACCGCGTCCACCGCTGTTCGCGCGGACACGCTGTAATAGCCTGCTCCCCATGACTCGGCGCGCACTCATCACCGGCATCACCGGCCAGGACGGCTCGTACCTCACCGAGCTCTTGCTGGACAAGGGCTACGAGGTGCACGGGTCTGGTGCGGCGGTCGTCCTCGCTCAACCGTCAGCGCATCGATCACCTGGCCGGCAACCCCAATCTCCACCTGCACTACGGCGACCTGACCGACGGTGTCAGCCTGGCGAACCTGGTTCGAGGCATCGAGCCCACACGAGGTCTACAACCTCGGCGCCCAAAGCCACGTGCAGGTCTCGTTCGAGATGCCGGAGTACACCGCGTCCGCCGACGCCGTCGGGACCTTGCGCCTGCTGGAAGCCATCCGGGCGGCCGGGCTCGAGACCCGGTTCTACCAGGCATCGACGTCGGAGATGTTCGGCGCGACGCCGCCGCCGCAAGACGAGGGCACAGCGTTTTACCCGCGCTCGCCCTACGGCGCGGCCAAGCTGTACTCGCACTGGGTGACGGTGAACTACCGCGAGGCCTACGACATGTACGCCGTGTCCGGGATCCTGTTCAACCACGAGTCGCCGCGTCGCGGCGAAAGCTTCGTGACGCGCAAGATCACGCTTGGCGTTGCCGCCATCGTCGAGGGTCACGCCGATCACCTCGATCTCGGCAACCTGTGGTCCGTGCGCGACTGGGGCTTATGCCAAGGAGTACGTCGAAGGCATGTGGCAGATGCTGCAGCACGACGAACCGATCGACTTCGTCCTGGCGACTGGGGTCGGCCACACCGTGCGCGACTTCTGCGAGTTCGCGTTCTCGCACGTCGGCCTGGACTGGGAAAAGTACGTCAAGCACAACGGTCGCTTCGAGCGCCCGACTGAGGTAGACGCCCTCATCGGCGATGCCTCCAAGGCGCGCGACGTGCTCGGCTGGGAGTCCAAGACGGACGCCAAGTCGCTGGCTCAACTCATGGTCGACGCCGACCTCGAGGCGCTGCGCTCGCGCTAAGCCTTACCGGCCAAGGGTGACGCCTCCGCGCCGCGGGCGAACGCTTGGCTCGCGTACCTGAGCCACTGGGCCACACCGGCCTCCGTTCCCGTGGCGTATGCCTCCAGCGCGGAGAGATACCCGTCCGGGACGGCCGCGTGGCCGGCCTCCGGCACGGTGACGGACGGCGGATCCACACCCCGCTCGACCAAGACGATCCGTTCGGCCGCTCGAGCCACGACGCCGGCGTGCGAACTGAAGGCGCCGCTGCTCAGGATCTCGGCGTGGACGATCGCCGCCACGGCCAGCCCCGGCGCTTTCGTCGGAACCGACAGATTGCGTGCCAAGGCCGACAACCGCGACGTGTCGCCGTTCGGCCGTCCGAGAGCGTCGTCGGGAACTGAACCGGCCGCCGCGAGCGCGTGCAGGCGGGCAATCGCCTGGACCGGCGTGCGCCGCCAGACCGGTACCAGCCCGAGCAACTCCGTGGACAGGCGCAGCGCGGCCCGTGCCGTCGCATCGCCCCCGCCCTCGGCCAACTCGTCCGCGGGGACGTCGCTGCCCTCCAAGGCGGCCGTCGCCGCGGCGCCGAGCAGGAGTGCGCGTGATGTGTCCTCCGGGGAGACCCGTCGCAAGCCACGGTCGCGCAGGAGCGCGTCGATGCCGTCTCGCGTTGCCGCAAACGCCGAGGCCACGCCCTCCAGGGAGGCGGCTGGCAGGAACGGATCAGACATGGCTGCCAACGCTACCCGCAGCGAGCGAGCGACCGTCGCGTGCTCGCATGTGGTCGGTCCGAGCGAGCGAGGGTCGAAGTGCGGACGCACGACTACGGCGCGGGTCCAGCATCTGCGGAAGCGGGTGATTAGCCTGACGACCAATGGATGGGACAGCCCTTGCCCTTGGTACGGCCGTCGGAGTGGCCCCGCCGGAGCCGCGCACCGGCGCCGAACGAGCCGCCGCCTGGCTAGTCGGCGACACGCTCTCGTGCGTCCTGCATCTCGGGGATGCCGCGATGGCTTACGTGCTCGCCGATCAGGGACATGAGGTGATCGTCGCCGGCGACGACGTCACCACGCCGCGCCACCCGGACATTTTCTACGTCCGGACTCAGGGCGAGCGCCTGCCGTTCGGGCCGGAGTCGTTCGATGTCGTCGTGGCACCACAGGTGAGGGACTCCGCCACCGTGATCGCCGAGTACGCCCGGGTGCTGCGCCCAGACGGCCTCCTGTCGACCATGACCCGAACGTACGACGAGTCCATTCCTTGGCTGCGCAAACTGCACGACGTGGTCGGTCGCCGACCTGAGACGCAGGCGTCGGCTGACACTTTGATGGCGTCGGGCCTGTTCGCCGAACCGGAAGTGGACGAGTTCGGCACGTGGGAGGAGCTCGATCTTGCCGGAGCGCTGCGCTTCGCCGCGGACGTCAAGGGCCCGACCGCCGGCGACGAGATCTATCCGGCCGTACGAGATCTCTTCAACTCCTACGCGTCACAGTCCGGCCTGCTGCGGATGCGCCACCAGACACATTGTCTGAGGGCTCGCGTAAACAGGGAGAACCTGCTCGAGGAACCGACCCCCGACACCACGCTGCTCGACTTCGCCTGAGGGAGGAACCATGAACCACGGCTTGGCTCCTGCTGGACTTTCGCCCCATGGTTTGGACACCGTGTGCGAGACCTGCGAGAGCGACATCGACTTCCCTGACGACTACGCAGACATCGGTGTCTGCCGCCAGTGCGGCGTCGCGTTCCTGATCGACGCCGAGCCGTCCGCCGCGGCCCACGTCTCCTGATCCGGCGAGTCCCCGCCTGCCGAGATCCGCAGTCACTTGCCGATGATCATGCGGTGCTTGGAAGCCGTCCGGATCTATTCGATCCGGCGGGATCACCTCGACGCCAAAGGATGAGCGCCACCGCAACCCCGGCGACAACCACTGCCGAGGCCACCGCAAAGGCGAAGCGGTATCCGACGACGGCGGCAATGAGCCCGCTTGAGACTCCGGCGACGAGTATCCCGACGTCCCAGAAGGACGCGATAGTGCCGGCGTTGGCTCCCGCGCCCGCATTGCCGCCGCGCTGAAGCGCGAGTGAAACGGCGCTCGGGAAGATGAGGCTGACTCCAGCGCCCGTAAGGGCCACGCCTGCCAAAGCCGCAACCTGAGTCGGCATCGCAACAAGCAAGCCGAACCCAAGGGCCTCGATCGAGAGCATGACGGTGGCAACTGCCGCGCCGCCGAAGCGATCCACAAGCGGGCTGCCGAAGGCGCGAGCGACCAGGAAGGACGCACCGAACACTGCGAGCCCGATGTGCGCGCCGCCAAGGTGCGCCTCGGTGAGATAGAGAACGAGCACGGCGGACACGGCTCCGTAGCCGTAGGCAGCGAGGCCGAACATGAGACCTGGCAGCAGCGCCCCCCGTGGAATCAGCTGGTGCCAGGTGATTTCCCCAACTTGCACCACGGAAGCGGGTGCCTGCGGCGGACAGGTGACAACGATGGCCATGGACGCAAGCCCGAGGACCAGAATGGTCAGCCAGGCCGCATCTGCTCCGCCAGCAAGGGTTGCGCCTGATGCGACGACCGGACCGATGGCCAACCCACTCCACATCGACAGACCGAACCATCCGGCGAATCGGCCCTGCCGATCCGGCGGCGCCGCTGACAGCGCCCACGGCAACGCTCCGGAGAACAGAGCTGCCTCGCCGGCACCCATGACCAATCGCGCCAGCAGCAGGACCGAGACATGAGGCGCCAACCACTGGCCGACCGCACCACAAACGATGAGTGTTCCGCCCGTCATCACGACCTGGCGGGCCCAACCTGAATCGGCGGCCTGGCCGGCGAATGGGCGACAAACCGCAGTCGCCAGGAACGCGATTCCCACTGCGAGCCCGACCACCGCCGCCCCGGCGTTGAACCGCGACGGCATCCAGATCGGCAGCATCTGCAAGGTCGCACCGAACGCCAAGTACCCGACAAACACCGAACACCACAGGCGCGCGACGGGGGCCATCTCCACTCCCCATCTCGACCTATGGCAGAAGGAACCGCCACGACGGATGTTAACGCCGACGCGGCGACCCCGGAACGTTCGCTGCAGCCGCGCGAGTCAACCCAGGAGGATCGTGAGACCGCGGTCGAAGGACGGATCGAGGTCGGGATCGGTCTCGATCGCACCGAGCGCACCGGCTTGGCGGTGCAGCTGCGTGGCCTGCGTATGACCGACGACGTAGATGAGCAGCGTCTTGGCGAGGTCCGGCGACGACTGCTTGGCCAGGTCGCCCTCCAGCTCAGACAGGCCCAGCCGGAACGCCGATGCCGTCGCAACCACCTCTGCGCCATCCCGGACGGCGAGCATGGCGTCGCGCAGCCGATGGCTCGACGCGACCAAGTCCGCGTCCACCGCGACGCCGCCCACGATGCGCTCGGCCATCAGGCCCAGCAGGGTTTGCTTGTTCGCAATGTGGTGGTACAGCGCACTGGGCTGGACGTCGAGTGCGCCGGCGACACGGCGCATCGAGCAGAACTCCAAGCCCCAGGTGTCGAGTACGTCGAGGGCGGTGGTGACGATGTCGTCCCTGTTCATGGCGTGACCGTTCCGTGCTCGACGCAGGACGCCGTCCAGTCACGCGGCGTCACTTGGACCTTCATCCGGCGACGGCACTGAATGCAGTAGCGCGGGGGCTCCATCCGCAGCCGTTCAAGGCAGCGCGTGTGATCGCCCGCTCCGGCCGGCTGACCGCAGTGACCGCAGTAGAGCGCGAGCGTGCCGTTCACAGGGTCTTCGACAGTTCCTTGATCGGCATTTCCAGCTCACCCAGCAGGGCGATGTCCTCGTCTGCGTTCCGGCCGAGCGTCGTCAGGTAGTTCCCGACGATGACCGCGTTGATGCCGCCGAGCAAGCCCTCGCGCGTTCCGAGGTCACCGAGTGTGAGTTCGCGGCCGCCGGCATAGCGCAGGATCGTGCGCGGCATCGCGAGTCGGAAGGCGCCGATGGCGCGCAGTGCGTCGGCCGACGACATGACCTCTTGGTCACCGAACGGCGTGCCGGGGCGCGGGTTGAGAAAGTTGAGCGGCACCTCGTGGGGGTCGAGCGACGCCAGCTCGGCGGCGAGCTCGGCCCGCTGCTCGAGCGTCTCGCCCATGCCGACGAGCCCGCCGCAGCACAGCTCCATGCCGGCCTCGCGGACCATCTGACAGGTCTCCCACCGCTCCTCGTAGGAGTGCGTGGTGACGACCTGCGGGAAGTACGACTTGGCCGCCTCGAGATTGTGGTTGTAGCGGTGAACACCCCACTCTGCGAACTGGTCGACCTGCTCCTGCGTCAGCATGCCCAAGGAGAGGGCGATATTGATGTCCACGGCAGCGTTGATGGCGTCGATGCCCTCCTTGACCTGCGTCATCAACCGCTCGTTCGGGCCACGCACCGCGGCGACGATGCAGAACTCGCTCGCACCCGTTGCGGCGGTTTCCTTGGCGGCCTGGACCAGCTCGGGGATGTCGAGCCACACCGAGCGGACCGGGGAGTCGAACAGACCGGACTGGCTGCAGAAGTGGCAGTCCTCGGGGCAGCCACCGGTCTTGAGACTGACGATGCCTTCAACCTCGACGTCGGGGCCACACCACTTCAGTCGGACCTCGTGTGCGAGCTCAAGCAGGGCTGAAACGTCGTCGTCCGGCAGCTGCAGGACCTGGATCAGTTGGTCGCGGTCGAGCCCTCGACCTTCTTCGAGCACCTGCTGACGAGCAGTGCCAAGGATGCCCTCCCGGGCGGGCTCAAGGATGTCCGACATGGCGGGCACTCTATCCTGAACACTGTTCAGCTGAACCCCCACCCCGAGGATCCCTCATGGACGCCCACGACGTCTTGGCCGCCGATGCGGCACACGTCTGGCATCCCTATGCGTCAGTGGGCGCGACGCCGTTCGGCGTGGTGACCGGAGCGGAGGGCGTCCGGCTGGCGCTCGCCGATGGCCAGACGCCGATCGACGCGATGTCGTCGTGGTGGGCAGCGATCCACGGCTACCGGAACCCCGAGCTGGACGCGGCGGTGACCCAGCAACTCGGGCAGATGGCGCACGTCATGTTCGGTGGGCTGACCCATGAACCTGCTGTCACGCTCGCATCCCGGCTTGCGGTGATGACCGGACTGGACCGCGTCTTCTTCTCCGACTCCGGTTCGGTGAGCGTCGAGGTGTCGCTCAAGATGGCGTTGCAGTTCCACCGCGGAACCGGGCATCCCGAGCGCACCCGGTTCGTCACGATCGAAGGCGGCTACCACGGCGACACCTTCGGCGCGATGAGCGTCTGCGACCCGGTCGGCGGGATGCACTCGATGTTCACCGACGTCCTCCGGCCGCAGACGTTCCTGCCGCGGCCGCCCGCAGGCCTGGATGCCGACATCACGGCATGGTCGATGACGTGCTCGTCGATCCTCGATGGCCTCGACGACGTCGCCGCCGTCATCATCGAGCCGGTGCTGCAGGGCGCCGGCGGCATGCACATCTACCCGCCAGCTGCGGTGCGCTGGCTTGCCGAACAGGCTCGCCATCGCGGGTGGCTGCTGATCCTCGACGAGATCGCAACCGGCTTCTTCCGGCTCGGCGAAACGGCCTTCGCATTCGAGCGCGTGGGCGTGCAGCCGGACATCCTGTGCGTCGGTAAGGCGCTCAGCGGCGGATACGTCAGCCTGGCCGCGACGCTGTGCAGCAGCGAGGTCGCCGATGGCATCGACGCGTCCGAGTCCGGCGTCCTCATGCACGGCCCGACGTACATGGCCAACCCACTGGCCTGCGCCGCTGCGAACGCCAGCCTCGAGCTCTTGGCCGCGCACGACGTGACCGACCGCATCAGGGCGCTCGAGACCGGGCTGACGAGCGGCTTGGCGCCGGCCCGGGGACTGGTCGGCGTCAAGGACGTCCGGACGATCGGTGCAGTCGGCGTGATCCAGCTGGACCGCCCCGTCGACATTGCTGCCGCCACGCGGGCCGCACTCGAGCACGGCGTGTGGATTCGCCCGTTCCGCGACCTCATCTACGCGATGCCGCCTTTCGTCACGCCACCGGCCGACGTTGAGCAGATCGCGGCGGCCATGCTCGCGGCAGTGAAGGCCAGCAACGCATGACCTTCGACAAGTGGCTCGCAGATCGCGCTGCCGAACGCCGGGACGCCGGGCTCGAGCGTCGCCTCCCCGACCCGCCCGCGAAGGACGTCATCGATCTCGCTGGCAACGACTATCTCGGGTTCGCGCGAGACCCACGGGTGGTGAAGGCCGCGACCGCGGCGGCCGCGGCATGGGGCGCCGGCGCCGGCGCGTCGCGGCTCGTCACCGGCACGCTGCCCGTGCACCAGTCGCTGGAGACGGCGCTGACCGAGTGGACCGGCCGACCAGCGGCCGTCGCGCTGTCCACCGGCTACCACGCGAACCTCGCCGCGGTCACGGCGCTGACAGACGACGACACGTTGATCGTCTCCGACGCGCACGTGCACGCGTCGCTGATCGACGCGTGCCGCCTCTCCCGCGGCACCGTCCGGGTCGTCGCCCACAACGATGTCGGCGCGGTCGAGGCGGCCTTGCGCGAACGGTCGCACGCACGGGCCGTCGTCGTCGTCGAGTCGATCTATTCGGTGCTCGGCGATGCAGCTCCACTATCGGAGTTGGCCGCAACGTGCTCGGAGCACGGCGCCGTTCTGCTCGTGGACGAGGCGCACGGTCTCGGTGTCGCCGGCAGTACTGAATTCGGAGGGGGCCGCGGCCTCGTCTACGAGACGGGACTGGCGCATGCCGGTGACGTGGTCGTCACCGTGACACTGTCCAAGGCGCTGGGCAGTCAGGGCGGGGCCATCCTTGGATCACCGGCGGTCATCGATCAGGTGGTGAACACCGCACGTCCGTTCATCTACGACACCGGCCTCGCACCCGCCGCTGCCGGCGCAGCCACCGAGGCCCTCACGATCCTCGCGAGCGACCCGGCTCCGGTGGAGCGGCTGCGTCAGGTCGCCCAGCAGTTGGGCGCCACGGTCGGTACTTCACCGGCCGGCGCCGTCATGTCCGTGCCGATGTCCGGACCGGAGGAAGCGCTCGCCGCCCAAGCCAGTTGTCGTGCCGCCGGGGTGCTCGTCGGCTGCTTCCGACCACCGTCGACTCCCGATGGCTCGAGCCGGCTTCGCATCACTGCCTCCGCACGGCTCTCCGACGCTGACCTCGCTCGCGCCGTCGACACCCTCGGCGAGGTGCTGGCGTGAGGCGCATCGCAGTCACCGGCACGGACACCGGCGTCGGCAAGACGTACGCAACCGCAGCCTTGGCCCAAGCCTTCCTGCTGAGTGGCCGCAGCGTCACCGTCGTCAAACCGGTCCAGACCGGAGTAGAGACCAACGAGCCCACCGACACCGACGAGATCAACCGCCTCGTCGGTGTTCCGGTGGCCGAGGAGTGGCAACGACTCGCACTCCCCCTCGCCCCCGAGACGATCGCACACGAGACCGGCGCCGAACTGACACCGGTCGCTGACCTCGTCGAACGGTTGCGCTCCGTCGAGGCCGACGTCGTCATCGTCGAGGGTGCCGGCGGGGTGCTCGTCCGCCTGGATAGCGCCGGCGGCACGATTGCCGATCTGGCCGAGCTCTGGGGCTCAGAAGTCGTGATCGTCGCCCGCGACACCCTGGGGACGCTCAACCACACCGGCCTGACCGTCGAGCACCTGCGTGGACGTGGGCTGGAACCGGTGCTCGTTATCGGCAATGACACCGACAATCGGCTCAACCAGCGCGAGCTCGTCCGGCTCAGCGGCGGCCCGCCTCGTCGGGTCGGTCCCGCACGGGAACCCGGAATCTGCCGACATCGACGCCGATTGGCTCAACGCCTGAGCTTCGCCGTCCTACGATCCAAGCATGAGAAAACTCGTCGCCGCCGCGTGCATCGGACTCTTCTCACTGGCCGGCTGCGCGCCAGGCGAGTCCCCGATCAATCCGCCACCGTCGTCGGGCGCTACCGCCGCGCCACCCACCGCGCCGGTGCAGCCGACGTCCGCACCGACGTCCGACGCGACGTCAGCGAAACTGCTGCTCGCCCCCGGAAGGGCCGGGCCCTTCACGATCGGCATGACCTCGGCGCAGGCACTCAAGGACGGTCTCGTCCGTGAACCCGGCGACAGCGAGTGTGGCCTGACCCCAGTGGGCAGCTACCGCGACTTCTCGGTGCAGTTCGCCGACACCGACACCGGTGACGTCCTGTTCGGTGTCCTCATCAAGAACAAGGATGCGGCGACCGCCGAGGGCATCGGCGTCGGCGACTCGATCGCACAGCTCAAGGAGACGTACGGCGCGAAGCTGAAGCCCACGACCGGCGAATACGGCGAAACGAGCTACGTCCTCACCGACGGCAACAAGGCCATCGGCTTCACCGAGGGCGAGGGCGACGACGCCGGCAAGATCTTCGCGATCGACGTCTTCCAGGCCGACAGCCCGGTCATCTGGGACGGCTGCTGACCTAAGGTCGAACCATGCACGAGGTCGTCGAGCTCGAGCGAAGCCTATGGGCGCCTCGGAATCGAAACGACACCGACTACGTCGACCGGCTGCTGCACCCCGACTACCTCGAGATCGGGTCCTCGGGGCGCATGTGGATGCGTGAGGAAATCCTCGTGCCTGTTGGCGACTTCCAGGCAGAGCTGGCTGACCTTGCGGTGACAGAACTCGCGGTGGGCGTCGTGCTGGTCACCTACACGAGCGTCATCGATGACCTGACCGGCACCGACGAAATCACCCAGCGCCCGGTCAAGCGGGCTTCACTGTGGCTGCACAGCGGCGACCGATGGCTCCTCCGCTACCACCAGGGAACGCCTGTCCTCGCATGACAAAGATCCGCGCATGGCAATGATTGACGACGTTCGACCGCTCGGCACCGAGTTGGAGCGCTCGTACGAGGCTTACGTGCGCGGCCGCCTTCGGTTTCGCGTCAAGCAGATCGTCTACGTGGCGTTCTCGCAGGACGAGACGCTGATGGGGTTCGGGTTTCCGAAGGAGGAGCGTGACGCCCTCGTGGCGAGCGAGCCGCACAAGTTCGTCTTGCCGCGGGAGTCAGAGCTGCGCTTCCACTGGGTCTACGCCCGACTGGACGCGCTCGACCCGACCGAAGCCCGCGAGCTTGTGGTCGACGCGTGGCGCATGGTCGTGCCGCAGAAGCTGTCCCGCGCCTACGACCTCACGCACCCCGACGGCCCGGGCTGACAGAACGCACTTACTCGTTGATGGCCTCGACGCCTTGGTCCGTGAGTTTCGTGAGTTTGTCGAGCATGTGCTGGAGCACCTCGGGCGGGTGGCCCTCCCAGTCGGCCACTTCCTCGATGATCCGCAGCGGTTCACGCGTGCGGTAGGACCGGGTCCGGTTTCCGCGGAACTTCGTGTCGGTGAGATTGGGATCGTGCTCGAAGGGGCCCGTCGGCTCCACCCGATAGACCCGGCCCGGACCGTCTCCCGCAGCGAGTTCGGCACCCCAGATCGCCGCATCCATCGTCGCGGTCATGTAGACGAAGTTCGCCACGTCGCGGTCGCCGAAGTTGGATTCGCGGCCGGGACGCAGCACGTCCCTCGGACGCAGCTCAGCCTTCGTGCCATGGAAGAACGGCCCAGCATCCAGGGAGCCATCACTCATGGTGCGGGGGCCGATGTACGCCGCCAACTCCGCATCGTCGGACGTGAACTGTTCCATCGGCTCGCCGGAACACGTCTCCAGCTCCACCGCAAGCGTGCCGTCCGCCGCCCGGCCCATCACCCGCCAGATGCCGCCGGAGCGCTCCCACCGCTGGAGACGATCCACTGCATTGCCGGTCGACGCGGCACCGTCAGCATCCATGAAGTGAAGTCTAGGAACCCCGTGGTGAACCGCACTGCTCCTAGCGTGAGCGGTGTCACACCAGTTCTCGCACAAGGCGGGAAACCGGAAGAAGGGTGCCGTGACCATGACGCACAACGTCAACGAGACCGGTTACGAAGAGCGCAGTCCAGGCGAACATCAGACCTACGACCAGCTCCGCGCCGCGCCGGAGTTCACCGAGCTGCGCCGGCGATACGCCGCGTTTGTCGTGCCGGCAACGCTCATATTCATCCTCTGGTACTTCCTCTACGTCGTGATGTCGAACTGGGCACCCGGCTTCATGGGCACGCAGGTCGTCGGCAACATCAACGTGGCCTTGATCTTCGGACTCCTACAGTTCGTGACCACCTTCGGCATCGCTTGGCTCTACGCCCGGTACATGAATCGGGCCGTCGACCCGCTGGCCCGTGAGCTCGAGGCCCGCTTCAGCGGAGGAAACCGATGAGTACCCAGACCCTCACCGCCACGCTCTTCATCGCCGTCGTCCTGCTCACGGTCGCGATCACCTTCTGGGCAAGCCGAAACAGCTCCGGCGCCGCCGACTTCTACGCAGGTGGCCGCTCCTTCAGCGGCTTCCAGAACGGACTCGCCGTCTCTGGCGACTACATGTCGGCTGCGTCCTTCCTCGGCATCTCGGGCCTCATCGCGCTCAACGGCTACGACGGATTCCTCTACTCGATCGGCTTCCTCGTCGCTTGGCTGGTCGCCCTGTTGCTCGTCGCCGAGTTGCTGCGCAACTCCGGCCGATACACGATGGCCGACCAACTCGCCTACCGCATGAGGCAGCGCCCCGTACGCACCGCGGCCGCAACGTCCACGGTGGTCGTCTCGATCTTCTACCTGCTCGCGCAGATGGTCGGTGCCGGCGCGCTCGTCACCCTGCTCCTCAACGTGGAGTCGGAATCGCTCAAGGCACTGACGATCGTCGGGGTCGGCCTGCTGATGATCTTCTACGTCACCGTGGGCGGCATGAAGGGCACGACGTGGGTCCAGATCGTCAAGGCCGTTCTGCTGATGACCGGCACCATCTTGGTCACGGTCCTGGTGCTCGCGAAGTTCGGCTTCAACCTTTCGGAACTGCTCGGCGCCGCTGCACAGAACACGGGCAAGGGCCAAGCCTTCCTCGAGCCTGGTCTCAAGTACGGAGTCAGCCTGACCAGCCAGATCGACTTCATCTCGCTGGCGATTGCGCTTGGTGCTCGGCACCGCGGGCTTGCCGCACATCCTCATCCGCTTCTACACGGTGCCGACGGCCAAGGCCGCTCGTACCTCGGTGCTCTGGGCGATCACGCTGATCGGGTCCTTCTACCTGATGACGCTGGCGCTGGGCTTCGGCGCCGCCGCCCTGCTGGACACCGGGCCCGAGAGCAAAGTCGCCACCTCCGGCGGAAATCTCGCGTCGCCGCTGCTGGCCGAGGCCGTGGGTGGCGGCGCCGGCTCCACTGGCGGCGCCGTGTTACTCGCCCTGATCTCCGCGGTTGCGTTCGCCACCATCCTCGCGGTGGTCGCCGGCTTGACGCTCACCTCTGCGTCGTCCGTGGCGCACGACCTCTACGCGACGGTGTTCAAGAAGGGCGCAGTCGACCGAAAAAGATGAGGTGCGGGTGGCCAGGTTCGCCGCCTTCGCGATCGGGGCCATCGCCATCGGCTTGGCAATCCCGGCCCAGAAACTGAACATCGCGTTCCTGGTGGCCCTTGCCTTCGCCGTTGCCGCGTCGGCCAACCTGCCGTCGATCCTGTTGAACCTCTTTTGGAAGCGGTTCAACACCCGCGGGGCGACCTGGGCCATCTACGGCGGCCTCGTGAGCTGCGTGGTCCTGGTGTTCTTCAGCCCCGTCGTATCCGGTTCGGAAACCGCACTGTTCACCAATGCGAACTGGCAATGGTTCCCGCTCAGCAACCCCGGCATCGTCTCGGTCCCGCTGGGCTTCTTCTTCGGTTGGCTCGGCACGGTCACGTCGCGTGAGCCCGAGACGGAGGAGAAGTACGTCGAACTCGAAGTCCGTGCCTTCACCGGCGCCGGCGCGGAGGCCGCAGTACACCACTGAGCTGGAAGTCCACGGTTCCTGCACGGTTCATGGGGCCGCACGGGAACCGTGGACTCCAACCGTGCCCAAGCGTTGGCACGCAGCGTGGGCCACAATGGCCCCGAGCGGGAGTAAACGAGGAGACGCCGTGAGCGAGACCATCAGCAACCTGTCCCACGAAGATCGCATCTTCGAGCCACCGGCCGAACTCGCCGCCAACGCCAACGTCAAGGCTGACGCCTACGACGAAGCGGCCGCAGACCGGCTCGGCTTCTGGGCCAAAGCGGCTGAGCGGCTGACCTGGGACACGCCGTTCACCGAGGTACTCGACTGGTCGAACGCCCCGTTCGCGAAGTGGTTCGTCGGCGGCAAGCTCAACGTCGCCTACAACTGCGTCGATCGCCACGTCGAGGCTGGCCGCGGTGATCGAGTTGCCCTCCACTTCGTTGGCGAACCCGGCGACACGCGCACCGTCACCTACGCCGAGCTCAAGGACGAGGTGTGTCGCGCCGCCAACGCGCTCGAGGAACTCGGCGTCGAAGCCGGCGACCGCGTCGCGATCTACCTGCCCATGATTCCCGAGGCCGTCATCGCGATGCTGGCATGCGCCCGGATCGGCGCTCCGCACACGGTCGTGTTCGGCGGTTTCTCGGCGGATGCGCTGGCCAGCCGGATCGAGGACTGCCACGCGAAACTCGTCATCACCGCCGACGGCGGTTACCGACGCGGATCCCCGTCGGCGCTCAAGCCCGCGGTCGATGAAGCCCTGCAAAAGCTGGACAACGACAACACCAGCCTGGTCGAGAACGTGCTTGTCGTGCGCCGCACCGGCCAAGAAGTGGCGTGGAACGGCGACGTCGATGTCTGGTGGCACGAGCTCGTCGACGAATCGTCAGAGATCCACACGCCGCAGGCATTCGACTCCGAGCACCCGCTGTACGTGATGTACACGTCCGGCACGACGGGCAAGCCGAAGGGAATCCTGCACACCTCGGGTGGCTACCTCGTTCAAAGCGCCTACACCCATTGGTCGGTATTCGACCTGAAGGACGACGACGTCTACTGGTGCACCGCCGACGTCGGCTGGGTCACTGGCCACTCCTACATCGTGTACGGGCCGACTGCCAATGGCGCGACGCAGGTTATGTACGAAGGCACTCCCGACTCCCCCCATCAGGGCAGATGGTGGGAGATCGTGCAGCAGTACGGCGTCACGAAGTTCTACACCGCGCCCACCGCGATCCGAACGTTCATGAAATGGGGCGATGACATCCCGGCCAAGTTCGACCTGTCGAGCCTGCGCATCCTTGGCTCCGTCGGTGAGCCGATCAACCCCGAAGCTTGGATCTGGTACCGCAAGGTCATTGGCGGCGACCGCACGCCGATCGTCGACACGTGGTGGCAGACCGAAACCGGCGCGCACATGCTCAGCCCCCTGCCCGGCGTCACCGGCTGCAAGCCGGGTTCGGCCATGGGTGCGCTCCCCGGCATCGGCATGGCCGTCGTCAACGACGATGGCGAAGTTGTTGGCAACGGCCACGGCGGATACCTCGTGCTCACCGAGCCGTGGCCGGCGATGCTGCGCACCCTCTGGGGCGACGACGAGCGCTACAAGGAGACCTACTGGTCCCGGTTCGCAAGCAAGGGCTACTACTTCGCCGGCGACGGCGCCAAGCTCGACGACGACGGCGCCATCTGGCTGCTGGGCCGTGTCGACGACGTCATGAACGTCTCCGGCCACCGGCTGTCGACCACCGAGATCGAATCTGCCCTGGTCTCGCACCCCTCTGTTGCCGAGGCGGCCGTGGTTGGCGCCACCGATGAGACGACCGGACAAGCCCCGGTGGCGTTCGTCATCCTCCGCAGCAGTGCCACCAAGGAGGGGGCTGCCGTCGCAGACGACATCAGTGCGGAACTGCGCAACCACGTCGGCAAGGAGATTGGCGCCATCGCCAAGCCACGTCAGGTCATGATCGTGGCGGAACTGCCCAAGACGCGGTCCGGCAAGATCATGCGCCGACTGCTGCGCGACGTGGCTGAGAACCGCGAGGTCGGCGACTCCACCACGCTCGCCGACTCCTCGGTCATGGACCTGATCTCGGCGGGCCTGGCTTCAAGCGCCGCCGACGAAGACTGAACTGTTTCGTCCTCGGGTAATAGGCTCACTACCCATGAGCAAGCAGGACTCGAAGGCCAGCAGTCACAAGCACGTCGCCGACGTAAAGGCCTCTGCTGCGTCGGGTGACGCCACCTTGGGCCAACTCGTCGCCGATGCGAGCCGTGATCTCTCAGCCCTGGTCCAGGCCGAGCTCCAGCTGGCGAAAAGCGAACTGAGCTTCAGCGCCAAAGCTGGCGGCATCGGCACGGCCCTGTTCTTCGTCGCCGGCTTCATGGCCGCCGTCGTGCTGATCCTGGCGTCGATCGGCCTGGCGCTCGTGCTCGACCTGTGGCTGCCGGTCTCCGCTTCGTTCTTCATCATCGCAGGGGTCTACCTGCTGGTCGCGGTCGTTGTGGTGTTCGTCGGGATCCACCTCATCAAGAAGGTCAAGGCACCGACCGCCACGATCTCGACGGCCAAGGAGATACCGTCGGCGTTCAAGGATTGACGCGGCGCCGAACGTACGGTTCAGTGACCCTGTCGCTCTTGGGGTGGAGGGGAACGCATGAGGCGCACGTGGCGCTGTTTGGCCGGGCTGGGCATCGCTCTCGCGATGTGCGGATTGGCCAATGCGGGCGCGGACGCCGCACCCGCGGCCCCACAAGTGCGCGCGGCGGCAGCACCCTGCGGACCCACGATCTGGAAGGCGCCCGGACGTCCATGGCGTTGCACGTTTGCTGACGAGTTCAACGGCACCGCCTTGAACACGCGGAGGTGGCAGGTCTCGACGACCGCCGAGAACGGTCTACGCGGGCACGGTGACTGCTGGGTCAACAGCCGGCGGAACATCGCGGTCGCAAGCGGCGCGTTGCACCTCACCTCGCGGTGGGTCACGCCGTTCATCTGCAAGTCCGCCAAGCGTCCTGCTTATCGCGCTGTTGCGACGTCGGGAGCCGTCACCACCCACGATCGGTTTGCGCAAACGTACGGGCGCTGGGAGATCCGGGCCCGGTTCTCGCGCGTAACCACGCAGGGGTCCCACGGCGCCCTCTGGCTCTACCCGCAACGGCACACGTATGGCCCATGGCCGGCGTCCGGCGAGATCGACATCGCCGAGTACTTCTCGAAGTACCCCGACCGAGTCATCCCGTACCTGCACTACCGCACCACATTCCGCGACCCGACGGTCACGAATACCGGGTGCATGGTCGCCGATCCCTGGAACTTCCACCGGTACGGCGTCGTCTGGACGCCGGGCCGGATCGTGATCTCCATCGACGGACGCGTCTGCGTGAACCACTACGTACGCGCGTCGCGGACCCGGACGACTGCGCGGCCCTTCGATCACGCCTTCACCGTGAATCTCACGCAGGCACTCGGCATCGGTCGGAACAAGGCGACGGGCGCCACCCCTCTGCCGGCGACGACGGTCGTCGACTACGTGCGCGTCTGGGCCTGACCCAGCCGCCGTAGCCGCGCGGGATTTCACCGCGGCCGTCACCGTTTTGCAACCTGAGCTGGGTTACGTATTGGTGAAGTTGATTCCTTACCGGGCGTCGTGTCGAGACGATGGGTGCACTCCCAAGAACCACCCGAAGGGTGGCGTGCCCATGAAGTCCATCGTGCGACTTGCCAGCTGGATCCTGCTCGCGGCGTTCGTCCAAGCCATCGACTCCCCTGCTTCGGCAGCCAGTCGGCCGCCGGCGCTCGATTGTGGAGCCAAGGTGTCCAAGTCGTCTGGGCAGGCTTGGCGGTGCACCTTCGTCGACAACTTCGACGGCACAGCTCTGGACGCCGAAAAATGGCAGCCTGTGACAACGGCGAACAGCAACATGCGCGGCGGCAGCGACTGTTGGGTCGGCAGCAGCAACAACATCGCCGTTGGCGACGGCAAGCTCCGCCTCACCAGCCGACGCGAAGACAGCACGATGACTTGCACGATGGCGAACGGCACCTCATTCGACGCACAGGTCAGCTCGGGCAACGTGTCCACACATGGGAAGTTCGCCCAGGCGTACGGCCGCTGGGAAATCCGGGCTCGATTCCCCGAGGTCACGCTCCCAGGATCGCAAAGCGCCCTGTGGATGACCCCGTACGGCAATACCTACGGGGAGTGGCCCGCATCCGGCGAGATCGACATCGCCGAGTTCTACTCGCTGTACCCCGACCGAGTCGTCCCGCACATCGACTACAAGTCGTCCAGCCCTGACAGCACGATGACAAACACGAAGTGCATGGTCGCCGATCCCTGGAAGTTCCACACCTACTCCGCGGTGTGGACCCGGGGGCGGATCGTAATCAGCATCGACGGCACAACCTGCGTCGACCACAAGATCCACGCCGGGAGCCCACTCAGCGGATCGCAACCCTTCGACAAGCCGTTCGTCGTCAACCTGACGCAGACGCTGGGGGTCGGGACGAACACCCCCGTCGAGGGTCTGCCGCTGCCGTTGACGACCGAAGTGGACTACGTGCGCGTCTGGAGCTGACCGTTCAGGCGCAGGCTCCGGTGGCCACACGGTCCGACGACCCTCGCCCGCGGGCTGCAGCGGCGGCGACCTGGCTGGCCGTCAGCGCGTAGCCCGTGGACGAATCGGTCACGGACGCGGCGAAGATGACCCCGAGCACGTTGCCTTCGGTCGAGACCAGCGGGCCACCGGAGTTGCCGGAGCGCACCAGGCCGCGGATGGCGAACGCCTGACGCAGGTGCTGGCCTTGGTTGTAGATATCCGGGCTGCGCATGTTGATCTGTGATCGGATGCGTGCGGCCCGGGCATCGAACGGCCCGTTCTCCGGATACCCGAGCACGACAGCTCCCTGTCCTGCCTCGCCGTTCGAGTCGAAGCGCAAGGGTGCGCGGTCAAGGCCGTCGACGGCGAGCACCGCGATGTCAAGGTTGGGGTCATAGACGACGACCCGGGCAGACAACTGGTCGCCGGCGACCTCAACGGTCGGCTCCGTCACCCCCGCGACGACGTGGGCGTTGGTCATCACGCGACCCGGCGCATACACGAATCCGGAGCCCTCGATGCCGCGCTGGCAGGAGGCGACACCGAGGATCTTGACGACGCTCCCGGACGCCTGACGCACGCCGGCCGCCTGCAGCGCGGTCGGGTCGGGCGGCTCGATCGAGCGGATGGACTCGTCCTCGAACGGGTCGAGGTAGCGCGGGAACACGTTCGCGTCGAGCGTGCGATTGAACGCGCGCAGGACCCTCGTGGCCTGATGCGGCATGACGCCATTGACCTTGTCGAGGATCGCCGAGTCACGCACCGCAGTTCCGAGGTACGGCACGGAGGTGCCGCTGACCGCGTAGCCGAGCGCCCACGAGATGACGAGAACGGCGGCGATGCTGAGGCCGGCGCCGCCGACCGCATCGAGCAACTGGGAAGGTCCGGGGCGCACGCCCTCGCGCGCGGCCGATCCCACCGAGGTGCCGACAACCTGCCCGATGCCGGCCGCGGCCACCACAAGGGCCAGAGCGAGCAGCGAGGACGACAGCGTCGGGCCATCCGCTGGGAGCAGGAACGGCACCACAACGATCCCGAGCATCCCGCCGACGACCAGCCCGAGGGTGGCGGCGAGGTTGACGAGGAATCCCTGCACGAAGCCGGATGTCGCGTACACGAAGAGGACGACGATGAGGATGAGGTCGAGGGAGTTCACAACAGCTCCGGAAGCGGGCGGGTGACCGAGTCATCCCATGGCTTTTCCCATCCGACCAGCCGGAACAGCATGCTGATGACGCCGGCCGTGAAGCCCCACAGCGGGACCGGCGTCCCGACGTCGAAGGCGGGACCGCGCCAGCCCGAGGGGTGAACGACCGTGAAGCGGTTGTCCGGGTGCAGCAGGCGATCGATCGGCTCGTGCAGGATCTTGAAAACCTCACCGTCGGAGGCGGCCAGCGGGTGCCGGTCCTGCCAGTACGCGAGCACCGGCGTGACAGCGAAGTTGCTCGGCACCAGCCAACGTGCCGGCAGACTCCCGAACACAGCGATGCTTTCGGGATCGAGGCCCACCTCTTCGTGCGCCTCGCGGACGGCGGTACCCGTCGGACCTTCGTCGCCCGGTTCGCTGGCTCCACCGGGGAACGAGATCTGGCCGGCATGGTTGCGGAGGTGGAGCGACCGCTCGGTCAGCATCAGTTCGGGCCCGTCGTCGCCGTCGGCGAAGCAGACGAGGACCGCGGCCGGGCGCGCATTGGACGGCGGATCCCACAGCAGAGGTGCCATCTGGTCGGGACGGACGTTTTCGGCTAGCTCGACCAGCGGCGTGAGCCATCCCGGCAAGGCGGCGTCCGTCTGGATCTTCACCGGTTCCCTTTCGCCAGGGAGTCCCCCAAATGCCGGTGCAGGGCCGCTGTCACCTCGGGGTAGGTCCGGAACGCCGTCCGTTCCGTGCCGACCATTCTTCCGCGCGCGTCCACAAAGACGGTCAGCGGCAGGCCGCTGGTCCAGCCGAACGCAGCCCGGCTGCGACCCTTCGGATCCTCGAGCTGCGGGTAGTCGACGCCGGCTGCGGTGAGCGATTTCCATGCCTCGGCCGAGGCATCCTGCGCGTCGATGCCCAGGAACGCCACCTGGTCACCCCACTCCCGATGCGCGCGGGCGAGAAGCGGGAGCTCGACCTTGCACGGCCCACACCAACTGGCCCAGAAGTTGATGAGCATCGGCCGCCCGGCGAGTCGGCGTAGGTCGCGCGAAGTATCTGATCCCAGGCAGTTCAGCGTCAGGTTGGGAATCGGCTTACGCCCACGAGCCGCGCGGTCGCCTTCGGGTGGACACAGGTCGGGAAGGGTCGCGGTGGGCTTGGGCGTAGGGCGGACTGTTTCGGCCGTCGGGCCCGGGGTCGGCAGCGAGACATCGCCGTCCTGTGCAGCCTGCGGACGCTCCTGGCAGGCCCCCAGAAGAAGCATCGCGACGCCGAGGTAGGCGCCGATCCTGACCTTCACGCGCGACCCTCTGTAGTCAGCAGTCCTTCGGCGACCACTCGGTCGGTCGGCCCGAGCCCGAAGCTGGGGCACCACTGCGCGACCGGGCAGGCGCCGCACGCGGGCTTGCGGGCGTGGCAACAGCGTCGCCCGTGCCAGATCATCCGGTGGCACATCATCGTCCATTCCGACTTCTCGATGAGCGCACCGATGGCGAACTCAGCCTTGACCGGGTCCTTGGACGTCTTCTCGTCGATCCAGCCCATACGCCGGGTCAGACGAGCGAGATGGGTATCGACCGTGATGCCGGGAATGCCGAACGCGTTGCCGAGCACCACATTGGCCGTCTTGCGGCCGACACCGGGCAGCGTGACAAGGTCCTCGATCCGCGGCGGCACCTGACCGTCGAAGCGCTCGACGAGAGCGGCTGACATCCGCAGCAGGCTGTCGGTTTTGGCCCGGAAGAACCCCGTGGTCCGGATGATCCCCTCGACGTCGGGCCGGTTGGCCGCCGCCAGGCGTTCCGCATCCGGGTACTGCGCGAACAGGGTCGGCGTGACGGCGTTGACGCGGCGGTCGGTCGTCTGGGCCGACAAGATGGTCGCGACGAGCAACTGGAACGGCGTCTCGAAGTCGAGCTCGCACTTGGCGTCCGGATAGGTCTCGGCAAGGATGCGATCCATCTTGCGCGCGCGCCGCACGAGGGACGTCGATGGCTTGGGAACCACGGGCGTCTTCTGCTTGGCTGGCACGCAAATGAGGGTATAGGGGTGTAGCGACAGCTCCCCTGTTACGTGGGACATGCCCTAGCGTCGACACATGACCGCCGACCGCACGACTGCGGACACCGCTGGCGAGGCTGCCTCGGTGGCGGCAGCCCAGGTGGCGCGGGTCGCGGACGACCCGCAGGGACGGCTCGCGCTCCTGCACCAGCTGTACGCACCCGGCAGTGGCCGCGCCCGGGGCCGCCATCTCCCATACCGGAGGGCAGCGCACGCCTTCATGAGCTGGCAGCTCCGCCGGGGTCTGCTCGAGCCCTTGAATGCGCCCGCACCGGGGAGCCCCTGGTGGCGGGCTGTCAACGCGCGCCTGCTGCACGACACCGCCGAGGCACGGGCCCTGTGGGAAGGGCTCGGCGGTTCACCGTCGTCCGACAGCGTCCCGGCGGGGCTGGAGTTCGCCCTTCGACCCAGCGCACGCCGTTGGTATCGCGCCCACAACCACTCCATCGTCTCGGCCTATCTGGCATACCGGGAACTCGCCGAGCAGGAGGGTCGGGTCGAGCGGTTCTTCATCAATCTCGCGCTCGTCCGCGTCCTGTACGCGCACGCGCTCGTTGCCGCTCCCCGGCTGGCCCTTGGGCCATTCGCACCCGTCGCGCCCCCACTCGGTGACCCGCGGCTCGGCATGACGGCGATTTTTTTGTCGCTGTCCCGAGTCCTTCCGGCGACCTATCCCGTCGGCGACGACGTGCGTCGCTTTGTGGACGACGAGCACAGTTTCGGCCACCTGCTGGACGTCGGTGTCATCCACCCGCGGATCGACCGGCTCTATGAATGGTCGGCCGACGAGCTGGGGATTGAGGACCTGTGCGGTCTGGTCAGCGGGGGCGTCCCGACGTATGCGTGGGGACGCGCTGACGACGCCCTCGGGCACGACCCGTGGCGGCCGCAACCCTCCCGGACAGCCCGTCTCGCCCGTGCCGTGGTGCGGTGACGGCGCTGATCACGGGGCATCACTTGTCGACAACGCTCGGCCTGTTCGGTGGAAATTCGACCATGCGTGCGCGACGATGTGACAGACGTAACACGACAAGGGACCCCTGTGACTGACCACGTGCTTCGCCAAGCCCCGCTCTTTACCGGTCTTGATGAACAAGCTGCCGACATTCTGGAGAAGTCGATGACGCCGCTGACGCTGCGTCGCGGCGACGTGCTGTTCAACGAGGGCGATGACGGCAACCAGCTCTACGTCGTGCTCGAAGGCAAGATCAAGCTCGGTCGGTCGTCGGTCGACGGACGCGAGAATCTGCTGGCGCTGCTCGGTCCCGGCCAGATGTTCGGTGAACTGTCGTTCTTCGACCCGGGCCCGCGATCAGCCACGGCGACGGCGGTCACCGATGTCGAGCTCGGCGTTCTCGGCCACGACGTGCTCGGCCCATTGGTTGAAGACCACACCGGCGTAGCGCTGGCGTTCCTGCACCAGCTGGCTGAGCGCTTGCGTCGCACCAACGAAGTGGTCGGCGATCTCGTGTTCTCGGACGTGCCGGGACGCGTCGCCAAGGCGCTCATCGATCTCGCCGAACGGTTCGGCCGGCAGGCCGACGACGGCATCCACGTCAGCCATGACCTCACTCAGGAGGAGTTGGCGCAGTTGGTCGGCGCCTCCCGCGAGACGGTCAACAAGGCATTGGCCGACTTCGCGTCGCGGGGCTGGCTGCGCCTCGAGCCGCGCGGCGTCGTCGTCTACGAGCCCGAGCGCCTCGAACGTCGCGCGCGTTGACTCGCTCCGCAGCTCCCCAAGCAAGATTTGGTCGTTCATCGCCCATTTCTGCGTGGGGAAACGGGCAACCATCGCCCAAATCTGGCGTCGAGTCGAGGCGGCGGTCCCCTGTAACCTCGGCCGCGTAACGCGTTGAAGACCCGCCACGCAGCTCGGCGCGGAATCGCCAAGTCCTGCCCGGTGAGGACCACGACAAGCCAGCCGCTCGCCTCCAGCCGCTCACGGCGAAGGATGTCTCGCTGCCTTTGCTCCGCCGAACGCTCGTGATACCAGCCGTCGTACTCTGCGAGCACCTTGAAGTCGGGAAACGGCAGGTCGCCCCTCGCCAGGAACTCGCCGTCCTCCGACGAGATGTTCAGGTTCACCGCCGGTTCGGGTAACCCATGTGCGATCAGATGGAATCGAGTCAGCGACTCCGGGATCGACTCAGATCCTGCACGGACCAACTCGGCGGCCACTCGCGCCATCTGCACGCCGTCGAGGTGTGACGACTCGGCGAGGGAACGCAGACCCGCCGGCGCCACCAGTCCACGACTCACGAGCCAGTCTCCAGCGGCGACCAGCTCCGGCAGGCAAAGCGCGGTTCCACAGTCGACGAAAGTCCGAGCCACGCCCAGCACAGGCACGCCGCGGACTGTCTCTGGCTCTAGCTCGCCCTCGAACCGGTGAACGACGACATGCGCCCGACGGACACGTCGCCCGGTGTTCGTCGCAAGGTGAACGGGCAGGAGCGGTCGCAGTTTCAGCCCCCACCATCGAAACGCCGACGTGTGACTCAGTGCGGCGTCGGGTGGCGCAGTCGCTTGGCACGCAGCGACGAGATCACCGTCGTCGAGCACTGTCGTCGCATACCGGTAAGCGCCGGGCCACATCCGCACGACCCGATTACCGCGCAGCATCTTGTCTGAGACGCCGTACGCCAATGCGGTTGATCGGCTGAAGATGCGTCCATCCAGTTCGGCTGGCAGATTGTGCATACCCTGAAGAGTCCGAGACCGGCGTCGCGACGCCACGCTCCCCGGCCAATCTGTGGAAACGTGGACTTGTCCCCCGTCCCGCCGACAGCGTCGAGAAGCAAGATTCGGTCGCTGATCGCCCATTTCTGCATGCGGAAACGGGCAACCTTTGCCCAAATCTTGGGTCGGACGAGCGTCAGGGCCGCAGCTCGCCAGTCACGCCGTTGAGGTAGTCGAGTTGTGCACGGACGCTGAGCTCGGCAGCAGGCCAAAGGTGCTGGCCGACGTCGGCGTAGACGATGGCGACGACTTCGTCTGGAGTTGTGGCTCCCCCGTCCATCGCTGCCCTCACCTGATCGAGCCGTTCAGCACGATGCTCGAGGTAGTAGTCGATGACCGGCAGCGGATCTTCGATGACGGGACCGTGCCCCGGGAGGAACCGCGCAGCCGCCCCCTCCAGCACGAGTTCGCGGATGCGGGCCAGCGAGTCGAGATACGGGCCGAGCACGCCGTCCGGCCAGGCGATCACCGTCGTGCCGCGGCCTAGGACGGTGTCGCCGGTCAGCAATGACCCGTCATCCGTCACCAGGATGGCCAGAGAATCGGTGGTGTGGCCGGGGACCGCAACTACCTCCAGCGCGACCCCGCCGGCTTCGAGCAACTCGCCGTCTGTCAGCGGGTCGGCGTCGCGGCAGAACTCCGCGCCCAGCGCCCGAGCTGGGGCACCGGTGAGCTCGGCAAACCGGTCGATGCACTCGGTGTGGTCGAAGTGATTGTGCGTGTAGAGCGCCAACTCGACCGTGCCGGCGACGGCCAGCACGGACGCCAAATGGCCCTTCGTCCAGCGGGCCCGGGTCGACGACGACCGACGTATCCGAGCCGGGCGCGCGCAGGATCCAGGTGTTGGTGCCGTCGAGCGTCATCATGTTCGGGTTGTCAGCCCGCACCAGCTGGGCAACGTCGGTCACGATGGAATGGTTTGCGGCCTCGGTCATGGGTCCTCCACCCCGGCATACTCAAGGAACAGATTGCCGTCGATGTCGACCAGCACCGGCTCGATGCGGTCGAACGCCCGCTCGGCCAACGCTCGGGGAAGATCCTCGACGGTCAGCCCTTCCAGCTCACGGCAGGTGACGGCCGTCGGCGGCAGCATCATGTACGCGCCGGACTCGACTGCCGGCCAGATCTCACGGATCGGCCACCATTGGGCCCGGTCGGCCTCGCCGGAAAGCTCGCCGACCTGTTGGCCCTCCGGGACGGCTGCGACGAAGAAGCGGGTGTCGAACCGCCTCGGCTCGAAGGTCGGCGTGACCCAGTGCGCCCACGCACCGATCAGATCGACGCGCAGCACCAAGCCCTGGGCATCGAGGAAGTCAGCGAAGTCGAGTTCACCGCCTTCGAGTGCGCGCCGCTCAGCGGTGAATCCCGAGGTGTCGGCGATGACGGGCAGCGGGGGTACCTCCCGCGCTGACTTGGCGCGCGGGACGGGGCCGGGGCTGGCAAACAGGACGCCCGACTCCTCGAAGGTCTCGCGCAACGCAGCCACAACGAGGCCGCGCGCCAGGGTCTCGTCGCAGCTGAAGGTCTTGGCCCACTCGGACGGCATCGGGCCCGATCCAGTCGGTCACACGCAGGTCGCCCTCGTGGACACCTCCACCGGGAAACACCAGCATGCCGGGCGCGAACTCCAGCGTCGATCGCCGGCGCAGCAGGTACGTCTCCAAGCCTTGGTCCCCGTCGCGAACGAGAGCGATGGTGGCGGCATCGCGGGGAATCGCCGGCGAGGTGACGACGCCCTCGGGTGGGCGCAGCGACTCTGGGAGCGGGATGCGCATCGTCATGCGACACGCACCACGAGTTCGACCTCCACCGGCGCATTCAGCGGCAGCGATGCCGCCCCGACAGCACTTCGCGCATGCTGCCCGGCATCGCCAAATACCGCTCCGAGCAACTCGCTTGCGCCGTTCGCGACGGCTGGCTGCTCGACGAAATCGGGCGCTGACGACACGTACACGACGACCTTCACGACCTGCTGGATCGCATCGATCCCGCCCGCGACGGACGCCGCGGCGGCCAGCGCGTTGAGTGCACACTGTTCGGCGCACGCGCGGGCATCGGCCTCCGACACTTCGGCGCCAACCTTGCCAACGTGCAGCAAGGCGCCATCCCGCATGGGCACCTGTCCGGCCGTGAAAACCAGATCGCCGGCACGACTTGCCGGCACATAGGCGGCCAGGGGAGGCACGACGGCGGGCAAGGTGATGCCGAGATCGGCCAACCGGGCTGACGGTGGAGCAGAAGCGCTCATGTCACCCGATGACCGGACGCTTGAAGTAGGCCACCAGGTTCTCCGGGTTCATGCCCGGAACGATCTGGACCAGCTCCCACCCGTCGGCGCCGAAGTTGTCGAGGATCTGCTTGGTGCTGTGCACCAGCACCGGTGCCGTGAGGTACTCCCATGTCGTCATGGGCTCGACTGTATTGAATTTGTCAGCACCGTGCGCTGCGTGCCCACCCACACCCAGGCAACCCTCGAATCCTTCGTCCGGCCGATAACGTTGCGTCCGTGGCCCTCTCGACATCCCTCCACATCGTCTCGGGCAAAGGCGGCACCGGTAAGACAACGGTGGCGGCCGCGCTCGCGACAGCGCTGGCTGACGCCGGCAAGAAGGTGCTGCTCTGCGAGGTTGAGGGCCGCCAGGGCATTGCCCAGCTCTTCGATGTCCCACCGCTGCCGTACGAGGAACGGAAGATCGCCGTCGGGCTCGGTGGCGGTGAGGTCTACGCACTGGCTGTCGATGCCGAATCGGCGCTCCTCGAATACCTGCAGATGTACTACCGGCTCGGCCGCGCCGGAAAGGCGCTCGACAGGTTCGGCATCATCGACTTCGCGACGACGATCGCGCCGGGCGTCCGCGACGTCCTGCTGACCGGCAAGGTTTACGAGGCTGCGAAGCGCAAGAAAGGTGACCGGTTCGTGTACGACGCCGTGGTCATGGATGCACCTCCCACCGGCCGCATCGCCCGATTCCTCGGCGTGAATGAGGAAGTGGCCGGACTGGCGAAAGTCGGACCGGTCAAGCGCCAGGCCGACTCGATCATGTCGATGATGCGCTCACGCAGCACTCGCGTGCATCTGGTGACGCTGCTGGAGGAGATGCCGGTTCAGGAAACCCTTGACGGCATCGGCGAGCTGAAGAAGGCCAGCCTGCCGGTCGGCGCCGTCGTCGCCAACATGGTCCGACCCGCGCTCCTCAGCGACGACACCCAGAAGGCGTTGGCGTCGGGCACGCTTGAACCCGCCGCCGTCTCCCAGGCACTCGATGCGATCGGTCTCGACGGTGATGCGGCACCGACCCTCATCACCGAGGGCCTTGGGCACATCGAACGGCAGACCCTGCAGGCCGACCAGCGCGAGGCGCTCGGCGATCGCGCCGTCGTCGAACTACCGGCGCTCGCCGAGGCGATCGACCAAGGGGCACTGTTCGAGCTGGCGCGGATCCTCCACACCAATTTGCTCAAGGAGGGCTCGTGATGGCCCGACCGGCAGCTTCCTCGACGAGTCGGTCAGCCGGCCCCGCGGCGCCAGTGCGGAGCTCGGCCGTCCGCGAGACCACGACCGGACAACTGGACATCGACGGCCTGTTGGCCGATCGCGCGGTCGACATCATCGTCTGCTGTGGCTCTGGCGGCGTCGGCAAGACAACGACGGCCGCTGCCCTGGCGCTGCGCGCCGCCGAGCAAGGCCGCAAGGTCTGCGTGCTCACGATCGACCCGGCCCGTCGGCTCGCACAGTCGATGGGTCTCACCGAGCTCGACAACACACCCCGCCCGGTCACGGGCGTCGACGTCGCTGCCGGCGGCAGCCTGGACGCCATGATGCTCGACATGAAACGGACCTTCGACGAGGTCGTCCAGACAGCGGCGTCCCCGGAGAAGGCCAAGCAGATCCTCGAGAATCCCTTTTACATCGCGCTGTCCAGCTCGTTCGCCGGGACCCAGGAGTACATGGCGATGGAAAAACTCGGCCAATTGCATGGTGACTCGAGCTTGTTCATCCAAGACTCAGGTGAAAAATCTGCCCGTTGGGATTTGATCGTCGTCGACACGCCACCCTCCCGTTCGGCCTTGGACTTCCTCGACGCCCCGGAACGGCTGTCGTCGTTGCTCGACGGACGCTTCATGCGCCTGATGGTCGCGCCTGCACGCGGCCCGGCGCGCGTCCTCACAGCCGGCTTGTCTCTGGTCACCGGCGCCATGACGAAGATCCTCGGTGGCGAGTTCCTCACCGACGTGCAGGCGTTCGTTGCTGCGCTCGACACGATCTTCGGCGGCTTCCGGCAACGTGCCGAGGCGACCTACCGACTGCTGCAGGCGGACGAAACGGCCTTCCTCGTGGTCGCGGCACCAGAGCCGGACGCGATCCGCGAGGCGGCGTACTTCGCCGAACGGCTCACCAGCGAGCGCATGCCCTTGGCCGGACTCGTCGTCAACCGATTCCACATGCGCACCGGCCGCTCCGTCAGCGCGGCGGACGCCGAGTCCGGTGCGCGTCGTCTTGCCGTCGATGGCATGGACGAGTCCGCGAAGGCGACTGCCGAGTTGTTGCTCGTGCACGCCGAACGGGCGCGACGTTCGCAACGCGAGGAAAAGGTGGCCTCCCGTTTCACCCCGTCGCACCCGAAGGTGCCAACCGTGGCAGTGCCGGCACTACCCGGCGACGTCCACGACCTCGACGGCCTGCGCAAGATCGGTGGCCTGCTGGCAGGCGTTGATCAACTAACGGCGGCGGACTGAAGGACTGTGCGCCACGTCGCCACGTTCGGACGACGTCGGAGCAATGCGCGGCGTTCGCGCTCAGTCATGCCGCCCCAGACACCCCATTCGATGCGGTTGTCGAGGGCTTCGGCCAGGCATTCAGCCCGTACCGAGCACGACGCGCAAATGAGCTTGGCACGGTTCTGTTCGGCGCCCTTGACGAAAAGTGCCTCAGAATTCCCATGACAGGCAGCCGAGGCGGCCCAATTCGCATTCCAAGTCATGTCGTGCACCTTCCCCGAGGATCGACCGGCGTGTCGGTCGAAGAAACGACGTAAAACACGCTAAATACGTCCCTGCTGTCACGTCAGACCCGCGCGGGTGGTTCCGTGTAGTCCTTTCGAACTAGAGCGCACGTGCAACATCGGTCCCATTGCGTCACTCGCGTGTCCATCTGACGCGGCGTGCGCTCACGTATTCTGACCGCATGCCGTGGGAGGACGTCGCCGAGTCCGTGCGGCGTTCAGTGGATGCCGTAGACGTCCCGACGAGTCGCACCGAGGTGCTCTTGGGGCTCGTTCGCTGGTCCGTTTTGGCTGGTCTGATCCTTGCCGCCATGCTCGTGCCAGCCACGGCCTTCGCCGGGGTCACCGTGAGCCGGCTCACGCGGGCGATCATCGATCTTCCGGCCGACCTGGCCGACAATCCGGCCGCTCAGACCACGCACGTTTTGTCGTCGGACAGGAAGAAGATGGCGTATTTCTACCGCGAGAACCGCCAAGACGTTCCGCTGTCGAAGATCAGTCCAACCATGCAGCAGGCGATCCTCGCGATCGAGGACAACCGCTTCTACAGTCATGGGGCGCTCGATCTTCAGGGGACCGTCCGCGCCCTCATCAACAACGCGACGGGCGGGAGGACCCAAGGCGGCTCTTCGATCACGCAGCAACTGGTGAAGCTGACCCTCGTCCAACAGGCACGCACGCAGGAGGAGATTGCGGCGGCGACCGATCCGTCCGTCGCCCGCAAGATCCGCGAACTCAAGCTGGCCACGCAGTACGAGAAGACGCATTCCAAGGACGAGATCCTCGAGCGCTACCTGAACATCGCGTACTACGGCGACGGCGCCTACGGCATCGACGCCGCCGCGCGCCATTGGTTCTCCACCTCGGCAGCAGCCCTCACGACGAAGCAGGCCGCGCTGCTCGCCGGCGTGGTCAAGAACCCGTCTTACTACGACCCGAAGCGGTCCCCGGAACTTGCGACTCAGCGGCGGAACACGGTGCTTGCGGTGATGGCCGACCAGGGCAAGATCAGCCCGGCGGACGCCCAACGCCTGATGGCCGAGCCGCTCGGGTTGAAGATCACCGCGTTCGCGGCCGGTTGTGCATCGGCATCCCACAATGGCGCTTTCGCCTGCGACTACGTGCGCCGCTTCCTGCTTCAGGAGCCAGCCCTGGGCCAGACGGTGGCCGAGCGAGCGGCCGTCCTGGAGCGCGGCGGGCTCACGATCGAATCGACCATCGACCCACTGATGCAGCGCGCGATTCACGCGGCGGTCACGTCCACCGTGGCCCCGACCGACCGTGCGATCGGAGCCCAAGCCCTCATCGAACCCGGCACCGGCAAGGTGCGTGGCGTGGCGCAGTCACGACCGATGGGCCGGGACCGCGACGCCGGCCAGTCGTACATCAACTTCGCCGTACCGACGGCCTTCGGTGATTCGGCCGGATTCCAGGCAGGGTCGACGTTCAAGCTGTTCACGACGGCGGCAGCCCTCAAGAAGGGCATCAAGGTCAGAAAGACCTACACCGCGCCCAAGAACCTGACCATCCCCGGCCGCACGTTCCGCACGTGCACTGGCGGCGTCATCGTCAACCCGTGGCCGGTTACCAACTCCACGGTCAGCGGCAAGATGAACATGTACAAGGGGCTGCGCAAGTCGGTGAACACCTACTACGCCCAGCTCGAACGCGACACCGGCCTGTGCAACGTCGTCCAGACCGCGCAGTCCATGGGCATTGTCGTGCCCGACCGCGACCAGGTCGGCCCGTTCACCCTCGGCGTCACCGACGTCAGTCCGTTGACGATGGCGGCTGCCTACGCTGTCCCCGCGTCGGGCGGCATCTACTGCAAGCCGCAGCCGGTCGACCGGATCCTTGACATGAGGGGACGAGGTCGTCAAGATCTACACCAAGGAGTGCCGGCGCGTCCTCGCGCCGAAGATCGCGGCGCAGATCAACGACATCCTCGAAGGGCTCCAGCGGCCCGGCGGATTCGGCTACGCGAACGGAACCGGGCTGAGCATCCCGTCAGCGGCCAAGACCGGCACGACCAACAGCAACCGGGCGGTCTGGTACGTCGGCTACACGCCACGACTGGTGGCGTCGTCGATGATCGCCGGCGCTGACGATCAGGGCCGCCCACGCTCGCTGGCCGGTGCGACCCTGCAAGGCAAGCCGATTACCTTCAGCCAGGTCGGGGGTTCGTCGCTGGCCGGGCCGATGTGGAAGAAGGCAATGGGCATCATCGGCGCACACCTGCCGCCGACGGACTTCGCGCCTCCGCCAGAGGACGAACCGAAGGGCGACGACCAGGACGACCCAGCCACCCATGCCGTCCCGGTTACCCCTGTCGCCCCCGTGTACTGAGCTCAGGCGCCCAGCTGGCGCCGAACCTCGGCAGCCACCGCCGCGCCATCGGCCCTGCCGCGGATCTGCGGTTGGACAACTCCCATGACCGGGCCGATCCCTCTGGGACCCTCCGCGCCAGTCTGCTCGATGGCAGCAGCGATGATCGCGCTGACCTCGTCGGCCGTCATCGGTTCGGGCAGGTACTCGGCGAGCACGGCCGCCTCGGCCCGCTCCTTCTCGGCGAGCTCCGGCCGGTTGCCCGCGTCGAATGCCTCGGCAGCCTCGCGCCGCTTCTTCGACTCCGACGTGAGAACTCCGATGACGTCGTCGTCGGTCAGCTCGCGAGCCTCCTTGCCGGCAACCTCGGCGTTGGTGATGGCCGCAATGACCATCCGCAGCGTGCTCGCGCGCAGGCTGTCGCGCGCCTTGAGCGCAGCAGTGAGGTCCGATCGGATCTTGTCTTTCAGCTCAGCCATGCGCGTAACGATACGGGCCGGGATCGCAGTGCCGGGACGTCGCGCTCGAGCACAGTCGCGAGGATCGACAGCAAGACCTTGCTGCATGGCTGGGTAACCTCATGGCATGCGTCCGACTGGGGGTACCTCCCTGCACGCAAAGCGACCTTGGGGGACGATGGCTCTCGGTGCGGTGGCGGCCGGTGCGGCGGCCGTCGCGTACGCGGCGCTGTACGAGGTGCGCGCCTTCGTCGTCCGCGAGGTGACGGTCCCGGTGCTGCCGTCCGGCTCGGATCCGCTGCGGATCCTGCACGTCTCGGACGTCCACCTTGTCCCGACGCAGGAGGCCAAGCGCGCCTGGCTTCGTACGCTCGCGGACACCGAGCCCGACCTGGTCGTCAACACCGGCGACAACCTCGCGCACAAGCAAGCCCTGCCCGCCGTGCTCGAGTCTTACGGTGATCTGCTGGACCTGCCCGGCGTCTTCGTCTTCGGGTCGAACGACTACTACTCCCCGATCTTCAAGAATCCGGCTCGCTATCTTCTGGGTGGGACCGGGGTGGCAGACGACCGGAAACAGTGGTGGCACGATCGCCCGCGCGACCTCCCGTACGACGAAATGCGGCGGGCTTTCACCGATCGCGGCTGGGTCGACCTCAGCAACCGGCATGGCACGCTGAGTGTCGACGGGCGACGGCTCGCCTTCGTCGGCGTCGACGACCCGCATCTCGGCTTCGACGTCCTCGACGACGAGCCGGCCGATGCATCGGCGGACTTGGCGATCGGGGTCGCCCACGCGCCCTACCTGCGGGTGCTCGACCGCTGGAACGCTCTCGGGTACCCGCTGATCCTGGCCGGCCACACCCATGGTGGCCAGCTCTGCGTTCCTGGATTCGGGGCCCTCGTCACCAACTGCGACCTCGACCGCCACCGCGCGAGCGGACTGCATCACCATGCCGTCAACGGGCACGATCCGTCGTGGATGCACGTGTCGGCGGGGGCCGGCACCTCGCCCTTCACACCGGTCCGATTTGCCTGCCGCCCCGAGGCGACTCTGCTCACGCTGACTGGGATAGACTCGGCCGGGTTGCCCGCCTGACCGGCAGCAACACTGCCACGGGGTGTGGCGCAGCTTGGTAGCGCGCATCGTTCGGGACGATGAGGCCGCAGGTTCAAATCCTGTCACCCCGACCGAGGGAGGCATTGCGCGTTCGCCCGCGAATGCCCGACGAGGGAGGGGTTGACGAGCGCCCGAAGGGCGCGAGGATCACCCCGACTGAGTGAGAGGCACGCTTAATGAGCGGTACGAAGCTCGTGATGGGAGCCAGCGGCTTCCTCGGCTCGCACGTGACCCGCCAACTCGTGGGACGCGGCGACCGGGTTCGGATATGGGTCCGGGAATCCAGCTCGACAGTGGCCTTCGACGACCTTGAGGTCGAGCGATTCCACGGCGACCTGGCCGACGCTGCCGCGTTGCGCACCGCGATGAAGGATGCCGACACGGTCTTCTACTGCATCGTCGACGCGCGCGCATGGCTCCGCGATCCAGCGCCGCTGTACGCCACCAATGTCGAGGCCCTTCGCATGGTGTTGGACACCGCTGTCGAGCTCGGAGTGCCGAAGTTCGTGTTTTGCAGCACTGTCGGCACGATCGGCATCTCCGAGTCCGGCCCGGCGGACGAGACGACGCCGCACAACTGGCGGCACCTGGGCGGCGCTTACGTCGACAGCCGGATCCAGGCCGAGGACCTCGTCCTGCGCTACCACCGGGAATTCGGGTTGCCGGCCGTCGTGCTCAACGTCGGAACCACCTTCGGGCCCCGAGATCACGGTCCGACGCCGCACGGCAAGTTGGTCCGGGCCGCTGCTCGGGGCCAGATGCCTGCTTACGCACGGGGAGCCTCGATGGAGGTTGTGGGCATCGAGGACGCGGCCCAAGCCTTCCTTCTCGCCGAGGAACGCGGCAAGCCCGGAGAGCGGTACATCATCTCTGAGCGATGCCTGCCCACCAAGGACATCTTTGACATCGCGGCCGACGAAGGAGACGCCCAAGGTCCGAGGTTCGGCATCCCGCGCCCGGCCATGCGCGTCATCGGATCGGTCGGCGGGGCAATCTCGCGGACGTTGCGCAGAGACTCAGTCGTCACCCCCACGAGCGTGCGCCTGCTGTACGTCCAGAAGCCTCTCGATCACAGCAAGGCGATGCGCGAACTCGGCTGGGAACCCGCCCCGATCGCAGGCCCGATTCGCGCAGGCGTGCGGTGGTTCTTGGATGAGAGCCGTTAACGACCAGTCAGCCAGAACTACTGCGAGCGCTCATGGCGTCGATGAAAGCTCCCACGCCGACCCTCGAACCGCAGGGCTGATCAGGAGCGATGCCACATCCGGCACCTTGTCCGGCTTGACCCCCGTCAACGCTGCGGTCAACCGATCGAGCACCCTCTGCTGTGCGGGCGAATCGATGCCACGCAATGAGGCAGGCGCGCGGTTGTATTCGGCATCCGCACCCAGCTTGCCGTTGTGCGAGTTCCTGACGCCGAAACTCTTCCAGAACGAAGCCTGGTAGGGGAACGGCTCGTCCGGCGTCCGCGGGTCGCCCGCCGCCGCCGCGTACAGCTCGTCACAGACGGTTCCTAGACCGGCCGGGAACGGGTTGTCCGGGTCGCTGGGGTTCGGCTTGTAGCCGTGGATCTCCGGCTGCGCGAAGTCAAGCGATTCCACCGTCGCTTCCGTCGGGACGATCGGATGCTCCGGCTGCGGGTCACCCGGCTTTCCGTACCTCGACGGCTGCGGGTTGGCGATGGGGAGGTTTATGTGCAAGGTGCCGTTCCCGAACACCTCGTTGATGACGGTGTTGATCAACGCGTTCTGGCCCTTGAACCAGCACGGGAACATCGTGGAGTACTCCGCACCAACCTCCAACGGCTGCACACTGTTGGCCGCTGTGGCGATGATGTCGTCGCCGGCAGCCTCGAGGAACTCATGCAAGACGTCGGCCAACTGGTCGCCTTCCTCGAAGAAGTCCGCCAGCTCCGACTCCTTGTCCGTGACCGTCTCACTCAGCTCAGCCGAGTTGCGCAACAGCTCACCGAAGGTGTCCATCTGCTTGGCATAGGTGCTGGAAACCTGCCCCAACGCCACGATGTCGTCAATGGCCTGCTTGTTCTCCGGATTGAACTTCTTCAAGTACTCGTTGGAGTCCTCCAACGTCTGACCCAACGAATCACCGCGGCCCTCCAGGGAGTTGGCCAAGGCCGTCAACGTGTACGCCACCTTCTCCGGCGGCACCGCCGTCAAGAGCGGATAGACGTCGTTGAAGAACTTCTCGAACTCCACCGGAACGACGGCGTTGGTGATCGTGTCGCCGGCCCGCAGATGATCTGTGGTTTGAGTGGTCGGCACCAGCGAGATGTACTTCTCGCCGAACAGTGTCTTGGGAATGATCTCGGCCCGCACGTTGCGCGGCACCCGATCGATCAATTGCGGATCCATCCCCAGCGTCATGACGACCTGATGGTTCTCGATGCGCACGTCGTGCACGACACCGACGATCATGCCGCGCAACTTCACATCCGCCCGCTCAGGCAGTGCCAAGCCCGACTTCGACCCTGTCACGGTGACGTTGTCGTACTCGGTGAACGCCTTGCTGAAGAAAGCCCACGTCAACCAGCCGAAAAACAAGCAGACGAGGATCAGCCCGATGCCGAACATCCGCAGGTACGTCGGCCGCTCGACGACAGGCCCGTGAAGCTTCGATGCATCACTGAGATCGGGCGGCGGTCCCCCGCGCTGCTTGATGCTGTCGCTGAAGTCATCGAGCTCGTAGTCCCACTCGCGGATCGAGTTGTCGACCTCGGCGTTCGCCGGACGATTGGCCGGATCCAGCCGTTCCGCGCGGTCACGAAGGATCTGTTGGATCTCTTCTTCGGTGACCGGCCGATCGAAGGGGTTACGGCTCGGTTCCACACAAGAACCATAGTTGGACGATCGATATGCGACAGCCCAAACCTGATGTGACCACCAGCACCCTTCAGCACCGGGCAACGACAACATCTGGGGCTCTCTAGACTCGGCGCATGGGACTCCTCACCCCGGTGGCCATTCGCCTCGGCGCCCTTCAGTGGCTGCCGCGGTTCCTGCCGCAGATCACCCGGGTCGACCGGACACTCTCGAATGTCAGCGGTGGACGCGTCACCCTGGTCCGGCTGGCCGGTCTACCGAGCCTGGAACTGACGGTTGCCGGCCGGAAGAGTGGCGTCGCCCGGACGACGCCGGTGCTCTGTGTCCCGTACCGAAACGGCTTCCTGGTCGCCGGCTCCAACTTCGGCGGGCCGAAGGTTCCGGTGTGGGTGTTCAACGTCCGCGCGGCCGAAACCGTCCAACTCAGGGTCGATGGGAAAGAGCTGACCGCTGTTCCCCGCGAAGTACCGGACGACGAGCGGGCAGCTCTGTGGGAGCACATGCTCAAGACGTGGCCCAACTACGCCAAGTACGCCGAGCGCGCCGACCGACTCATCCCGGTGTTCCTGTTCACGCCGGTCGCCTAAGGCGAGGCCAGCCGCGCTCAGACAGCCGGTAACGCCAACGCCCGCGCTGGGCGAACTCGTCCAACGCGGGCGCTTGTTAGTGGCGTGACCGTCAGGCCGGCGGTGGTGGAGGCGGCGGCGGCGGCCTGCTGGCGGTGCTGGCGGTGCGGCAATGCCCTTGGGCGACGGACCGAATCGGTTGTCACCGGGCGTGCCGTCCATCAAGGAGAAGACCAGCGGCACGATCGGCACGATGATCCACCAGCCTGAATGATCCGTGTCGTGCATCCGGCGAACCGAGACCGCGATCATCGGAATGATCACGCCGAGAATGAACAATCCCACCAGAACACTGCCCACGGTCGGATCAGTAATTGCTCCGACAATCTGAAGCGCGATCACAACGACGAGATAGAAAAGCACGAAGTACCAGTACTCGCGTCGTCGGGCGCGTCCGTCGAACTTTGTGTAATTCCCCAAGACTGCCTTGATCGCCTCTTGGAATGTCATGGCTCCCAGCCTTCCTTTGGTCGGAACTCGACGTTCGCAAGGTAGCGCCGAAATCACCCGAGAAGTGCTGATTCGTCGGATCGGCCGCCACCGATGAACGCGGCCGTGCTTGGCGCCAGTGCCGTGACCCTGAGGCCTTCAGCGATGCCGGGCCCTGATCAATCCTCGCTGATCGTGATCGTGTCATAACCGTCGAAGACGTCCTCACTGACACAGTCCACCTTCGCTGTTGCGCCCGCCTCGATGTCCTCACTGGTGCATTCCGCCGACCCGAGCGACGAGCCGTCCGACCACAACTCGATCTTGAACTCCGCGTTGTCGGTGTCGTCGCCCTTGTTGGTGGCCTTGAGTCCGGTGACCGTGACCTGTCCGCGCTCATCGGGGCCGAGGGACCAACTACTCGAGTACGTGAATCCATCGACCTTGAATGCCTTGCCTGGCTTGATGGTCCGCGCGTCCTCCGGCACACCAGAGGCTGAATCACCGCCACCGACCTCACCGCCACCGCCCGGGGCGGAACACCCAGCAAGACCGATGATTGTCGCGCCCACGATGCTGCTCATGACGGTCAGAGTTCTCTTCATGCTTTCCCGATGCCTTTCATCCGGCCCTATACGGCGACAGTAACGAAGCAGATGCAGGTTGTGGGCGGGAAGGGCGATCTTCACTGAGCGTGCCGTGCACCCCCGCCGATACCATTGGGGACCGGCGAGTGGAGGAGGACGAGTGGGCGTCCACGAGCTCGATCAGTTCCTGCTGATCGGCTCGGCTGTCCTCATCGTCGCGGTTCTCGCGGTGCGGCTGTCGGTCACGGCCGGGCTCCCCTCGCTGCTCGCGTACCTCGGACTGGGCCTGCTGCTCGGAAGTTCCGGACTCGGCATCCAATTCGCCAACGCCGACCTTGCACTCGCGCTTGGATTCGCCGCACTCGTGCTGATCCTGGCCGAAGGCGGCTTGACCACATCGTGGCGCAGTGCGCGTCCGTCGCTCGGACCCGGCCTGGCGCTGGCCACCGTCGGCTCGGCCGTCAGTGTCACCGTCATGGCACTGGCGGCGCACTATGCACTCGGCCTGGACTGGGAGTTGGCCATCCTGCTCGGCGCCGTCCTGACGCCCACCGATGCCGCCGCCGTGTTCTCCGTCCTGCGGACGGTGCGACTGAAGAAGTCGGTCACGTCGGTCCTGGAGATCGAATCCGGACTCAACGATGCGCCCATCGCTGTGCTCGTCCTCGCCTTGAGCGCCGGCCAGGTCGACGCTGATCGCTGGTGGGCCTTCGGCCTGCGCATCGTGTTCGAGCTCAGCGTCGGCACCGCCGTCGGATTCGCAGTCGGATTCGCCGCCGCCTGGATCCTTGGCAGGGCGGCATTGCCCTCATCCGGCCTTTACCCGGTGGTCGTCCTGGCCTTCACGGTTCTCGCTTATGCCGCCGCCACGTCGATCCACACGAGCGGATTCGCCGCCGTCTACGTCGCTGCGCTCGTTCTCGGCAACGCTGACTTGCCGCACCGGAGGGCGACTCGGTCGTTCGTCGAGGGTGTCGGCTGGCTGGCTCAGATCGGGCTGTTCGTGATGCTCGGCCTGCTCGCCACGCCTGACACGTTCGCCTGGCGCCACGTCGTGGCCGGCATAGTCATTGGCGCGATCCTGACCTTCGTCGCTCGCCCGCTGTCGGTCGTCCTCAGCGCCGTGTGGTTCGGCCGAGCCCGTCGGGAGCTGTTGTTTCTGGGGTGGGCCGGATTGCGCGGTGCACTGCCGATCGTGTTCGCCACCATTCCGCTGGCGGCGGACGTGAAAGGCGCCAACGACCTGTTCAACATCGTCTTCGTCACCGTGGTGATCTACACGCTCATCCAGACCGGTGGCATGGGCCGCATCGCTGCCTGGTGCCGAGTCGGCAGTGGCGGGGCGCGTGACCTCGAGGTCGAGGCGGCGCCGCTGGAGCGGATTGCGGCCGACTTGCTGCAGGTGCGAGTTCACACCGGGTCGAAGCTGGCCGGCGTCGAGATCGGCGAGCTCCGGCTCCCGGAGGGCGCGGTGGTCACGCTCATCGTCCGCGCTGAAAAGGGGTTCGTCCCGACGCGGATGACTCGTTTGCGCCGCCACGACGAGATGCTGGTCGTTGCCACCCGCGCCGTACGAGATGAGACCGAGGCACGCATCACCGCAATCTCGCGCGACGGCCGCCTGGCCGGTTGGTGACTTCGGTCAGAAACAGACGGTCACGTCGGACGTCGCCGTGATGGAGGACGCACCGGCCGGCTTGAGCGTCGTGAAGCCGTCGCCGATGAGCACTGTCACGCCAGACCCGAGAGCGACGTCGGGGTCTCGGTACTCGACCTTCGCGAACTGCTGAGCCACGAGCTGCACGCGCGGATCGGACTTGTCCGTCGTCAGGATCGTCACCGCCGCGGGCTTGACCGAACTCGGGCTGTTGGCAATCGAGCCGGGGCGGAAGCCGCGGGCCTGCAGTGCGGTGCTGACCCGCCCCGCGACTCCCTCGGTCTCGCCGCCGTTGAAGACGTCGACCGTTACCAGCGACGACGGCAACTGGTCGCCCACCCGGACGGTCTGCGAAGTGCACTCGTACACGTCGTCGCCGCCCGGCGGGTTGGTGAGCAGGCGCCAGCCGCCGTACAGACCGCCGACGAACACGACAAAGGCCAGGAAGACCAAGCCGCCACCGCGCCGCCCGTCGTGGGACATGGAGCGAGTCTAGGCGTCGTTATCCTCTGTCCAGGACGGGCAGCAGCACTGGGTGCCCAGCAGGCGATTACTTCGCCATTGCCCCACCGCTCGGTCCTATCAAGCATGACCGTCCACGGATGCTGCAACCGGTCCGCGTGCTCCGCCAGATAATCCGGCTTGGACAACCATGAGGCTGCCGTTTCCATCAAGATCAATGCATCGCATCGCTCCGGGTAGGTGGCGGCAAAAAGCATCGCCGGCGTGCCTCCCTCGGAGTAACCCAGAATCGCACCGTGCTCGACGCCCGCCGCATCCATGACTGCGACGAGATCTTCCATCCGCTGCTCGGCCGTGGGCGGCCCGGCGATCGGATCCGAAAGGCCAGTCCCCGGCTTGTCGAACATGATGAGGCGAGAAAACGAGGCGATGCGCCGAAACATCGCGTTCGCCTCTGGGTCGCTCCACATGAGCGCCAGGCTCGAGACAATGCCGCTCGCGAAGACCAAGTCGATCGGACCATCGCCGACGACCTGATTGGCGATGCTGATATCGCCCTTCTTGGCGTAGCGCGTTTCTGGCGCCATTCGTCCACCGTAGTCCCGGTCCACGGTGGACGGATGCTCTTCGCACTACCCTCGCTGCATGTCGCTCGTCACCCTCAGCGCCGACGATCACGTCCGGACCATCACCCTGAATGTCCCCGACAAGCTCAACGCGCTCAGTTGGCCACTGCTCGAGGAGCTCGCCGCCGCCATCGACGCGACAGCGGCGGACCCGGGGGTCCGGGCGCTCGTCGTGACCGGCGCGGGCCGTGCGTTCTGCTCCGGGGCAGACCTCCAGAGCCTCTTCGGTGATCGCACCCGGCCGGTCGAGGTGCTCAAGGAGAACCTGCTCCGCGTCTATGGCTCGTTCCTCGGACTGCGCGACCTCAGCATCCCGACGATTGCCGCCGTCCATGGCCCGGCCGTCGGCGCCGGGATGAACATCGCACTGGCGTGCGACGTCATCGTCGCCGGACCCGACGCGACCTTCGGCCCGACGTTCGCCAACATCGGCCTTCATCCGGGCGGCGGCTGCACCTGGATGCTGACCCAGCGCATCGGCAGCGCGAACACCGCCGCGGCGCTCTACGCCGGCGACTTGATCGATGCACCGACGGCGCTGAGGCTCGGCATCGCACAGGAACTGCACGACGACCCCCACGCACGGTCGGCCGAACTTGCCGCGCTCTACGCCACCCGCGAACCCGCCCTGATGGCCGACCTAAAGCGCAGCGTGCGCGTCGCCGCGACCGCCGACCTCGCGGTGTCACTCGACGTGGAAGCCGAGGCACAGGCGCGGTCGCTGCAGAGCGACGCCTTCGAGGCCTTCGCCCGCAAGTTCAGCTGAGCGGTGTGACCTGCGTAACGAATTCGCCTGAATTGTTTGCTCTGAGCTAGCACTCGGTGGATACTTATGTTACTGGCGAGTAATCAAGCGCCACGACACCGCCCCGCCGATCTGGTGACGCCAAGCTTGTCCTGCAGCGATCGCCGTTCCCCGAGGTCAGACCCACAAAGAGGTAGCCCGGCATGAGCCACTACAAGAGCAACGTCCGCGACATCGAGTTCAACCTGTTCGAGCTGTTCGGGCTCCAGGAGAAGCTCGGCAAGGGCATCTTCGAGGAGATGGACGAGGAGACAGTTCGCAACATCCTCAGCGAGGTCGAGCGCCTCGCCACCAACGATCTCGCCGCGTCGTTCGCCGAAGCCGACCAGAACCCGCCGGTCTTCGACCCCACCACGCACACCGCGCCGGTCAGCGACGCATTCGAGAAGTCGTACCAAGCGTGGATGAACTCCGGCTTCTGGGGACTCGGTCTCCCCGAAAGCATCGGCGGCATGCCGGCGCCGGCCAGCCTTCTCTGGTCCTGCGCCGAGATGGTGCTCGGCGCCAATGCTCCGGTGTGGTTCTTCTCCAACGGGCCGTTCATGGCCAGCGTGGTCTACAAGAACGGCACCGAGCGCGACCAGCGCATCGCCCAGATCATGACCGAACGGCAGTGGGGCGCGACGATGGTCCTCACCGAACCGGACGCAGGCTCGGACGTGGGCGCAGGCCGCTCCAAGGCAACGCTGAACGAGGACGGCACCTGGAACGTCACCGGCGTCAAGCGCTTCATCACCGGCGCTGAGATCCAGACGCAGGAAAACATCATGCACTTGACGCTCGCCCGACCCGAGGGCGTCGAGGGCGCCGGCGGCCCGGGCACCAAGGGCCTGTCGCTGTTCCTGGTCCCGAAGTTCCATTTCGATCTCGAGACCGGCGAGCTCGGCGCCCGCAACGGCGCCTACGTCACCGGCGTCGAGCACAAGATGGGCATCAAGCAGTCCAACACCTGTGAGGTCACCTTCGGCGATCCGCAAGTCGGCGGCGGCGAACCGGCCGTCGGCTACCTGCTCGGCGAGGTGCACAACGGCATTGCGCAGATGTTCGATGTCATCGAGGGCGCGCGCATGCTTGTCGGCACCAAGGCCATGGCCACGCTGTCGACCGGCTACCTGAATGCGCTGGAGTACGCGAAGGATCGCGTGCAGGGCCCGGACCTGACTCAGGCGTCCGACAAGACCGCGCCGAAGGTCACCATCACGCACCACCCCGACGTTCGCCGCTCGCTGATGACGCAGAAGGCGTACGCCGAGGGCCTGCGCTCCCTCATGCTCTACGCCGCATCGTGGCAGGAGCAGGTCCAGATTGGGGAGGCTTCCGGCGAGGACCACTCGGATGCCGTGGCGTTCAACGACTTGCTGCTTCCCCTCGTCAAGGGCTACGGCTCGGAGCGCGCCTGGGTCCTGTTGGGCACCGAATCGCTGCAGACACTCGGTGGGTCCGGCTTCCTGCAGGACTACCCGATCGAGCAGTACGTCCGCGACGCCAAGATCGACACGTTGTACGAGGGCACCACGGCGATCCAGGGCATGGACCTGTTCTTCCGCAAGATCGTCAAGGACGGCGGCAAGGCGCTCGGACACCTGGCCGGTGAGGTGCAGCAGTTCGCCGAGAACACCGAAGGTGATGGCCGACTCAAGGTCGACCGCGAGTACCTGGCCAAGGGCCTGGAGGACGCACAGGCGATCCTCGGCGCGGTGTTCAACGATCTCATGTCGGCCAACCCGGCCGATGAGAACGGCGACATCAAGAACATCTACAAGGTGGGTCTGAACACCACGCGCCTCATCTACGTCCTCGGGGACGTCGTCGTGGCGTGGCTGCTCCTGCGTGGCGCCGAAGTTGCCCTCGCGGCCCTCGACGGCGGCGCCGCCGGCTCGGACAAGGACTTCTACGAGGGCAAGGTCGCCGCGGCGTCCTTCTTCGCTCGCAACGTCCTGCCGAAGCTCGCCGGTGAGCGCGTCATCGCCGAGAACATCGACGACTCGATCATGAGCCTGCCCGAATCAGCCTTCTAGTCGTCGGTAGCCTCGGTCCGTGGAGACGTCCCGGCCGCCCAGTCCGCTCTGGTACCTCCTCGCACTGGCCCTGACCTTGGCGGGTTGGATCGTCGGGGTTGCGGTCGCCGGCGGCGCTTGGGATGAGGTTCGCAATGCTTCCATCACGTCGGCCAACCAAGCTCTGCAGGCCAAAGGCGAAAGCATCGCGGTATTCACCGACGTCGTTCAGACCGATCGCCGGATCAGCTGCTCGATGGTCGACGTCGTGCGGGACGCCGCGCCGGATCCGATTCCCCCGGCACCTATCGCCCTGACGGTCGAGGACGACGGCGCAACCTGGAGCTTGGTGGCATTCCAACCCGACGGGCGCGACAACGTCACCGTGTCATGCGTGCCGAAGGACAAGCAGGTCGATAACGCGCAATACGCCTACGCCGCCGTCGATGGATTCGTGGAGCGCGCGCGGGCCGGCAACTTCATCATCCTGGGTGGGTTCCTCGGAGCCATCATCTTGGCAACGGTCGTGTTCATCAGACGACGCCGCCATAAAACTCGCGGATGACCCTCGCCGGCGCTGTGGTCAGTAGGTCAGGGCCGTTGCCGGGTCGCGAAGAATCTCTGCTACGGCCGAGAGGAACTGTGCACCCTCCGCCCCGTCCAGGACACGGTGATCGAATGTCAACGCCAGGGTGGTTACCCAGCGGGCGACGATGGAGTCGTCGTCGGCCACCCACGGCCGGCGCTGGATCGCACCGACGGCCAGGATTCCAGCCTCACCGACGTTGAGGATCGGCGTGCCGGCATCGACACCCAAGGTCCCGATGTTGGTGATCGTGAACGAGCCGGCAGCTAGATCAGGCGGCTGGGTCCGGCCCTCGCGCGCTGTTGCCGTGAGCTCATCGATGGCGCGAGCCAACTCGACCATCGAAAGTCGATCAGCACCCTTGATGTTGGGGACGACCAGTCCGCGATCCGTTGCAACGGCGAGTCCGAGGTTGATCGACTCATGCAGCAGGAGTTCGGCTTCGCCCGATGGCGTCTCGAGCCACTTTGCATTGAGCGCCGGCGTGTGACGCATGGCCAGGCAGACTGCCTTGGCAACGATCACCGTGGGCGTCACCCGGATCCCTTGGAAGGCCCGATCCCGCTGCAGACGCTCAATGAGTTCGACCGTCCGGCTGACGTCGATGGTCAACCATTCAGTCGCCTGCGGTGCCGCACGCATCGTGGTCGTCATGGCCTCTGCCATGGCCTTGCGGACACCCCTGACCGGGACGCGGACGTCGCCAGACATCTCGCTGACGACCACCTCGGCACGGACGTCTGCGACGCGCGCGGCGGCGTACGCCTGGACGTCGGCGCGGGACACCACGGGGCCCGTTGCGGGCACGTCGGCCACGTCAATGCCCAAGTCCTTCGCCAACTTTCGCACCGGCGGCTTCGCCCGCACCCGGCGGTGGCCATGATCGTCGTGGCCACCGTGCAGCGGCACCACAGTTCCCACCGCGCCCTGAACCTTGCGACGGCGTCGCTGGCCCGATATGCGTGCGCCGTAACCGACCAGTGTCGGTTCACGCTCCTGGCCTGGCGTTTCCGACTCGTTTTCGGTCGACGCGTCGGCGGCACCGATCGCAATGATCGGCGTCCCGACCGGCACCGTCCGTCCCTCTTCGACCAAGAACTCGACGACCACGCCCGCGTACGGACTCGGCAGTTCGACCACCGACTTGGCCGTCTCGATCTCGACCAAGATGTCGTTGACCCGAACTGTGTCGCCGATGTTCACGCGCCACGTGATGATCTCTGCTTCGGTCAATCCTTCGCCGACGTCAGGTAGGACGTACTCGTTCATCCGACCTGATCCCATTGCCCTTTGCCCCCCGGCTGCTCGGTCTGCCATTCGTCGCTCAAGAGCCCCTCGACGGTGTCGAGAATCCGATCGAGTCCCGGCAGATAGTCGTCCTCGACCCGGCTGGGCGGATACGGAATGTCGTATCCGGTGACCCGCTGGACCGGAGCCTCCAGGAAGTAGAAGCATTCCTGCGTCACGCGCGCCGCGATCTCGGCACCCAGGCCGAGCGTGCGCGCCGCTTCGTGCACGACGACTGCGCGGCCGGTCTCCCGCACCGAGCGGTAGACCGGGTCGAGATCCATGGGCGACAGGCTGCGCAGATCGACAACGGCCAGTTCGAGTCCGTCGGCTTCCGCCGCTTCAGCCGCCTCGAGGCAGGTGGTGACTGTCGGGCCATAGGCAATGAGCGTGGCGTCACCGCCTTCACGCCGAACGATCGATGACCAGAGCGCGGCCGACGACGCTTCCAGGTCAACAGCCCCGGTCTGCCAATACCGACGCTTGGGCTCCAGGAAGATGACCGGATCGTCGGCCTCGATCGCCTGCTGGATCATCCAGTAGCCGTCCTGCGGCGTTGCCGGCGTCACGACCTTGAGGCCCGGCGTGAGGATGAACTGCCCCTCGGGGCTCTCCGAGTGATGCTCGACCGCGCCGATGCCGCCGCCATAGGGGATCCGAATCACGACGGGCATCGGAAAGTGCCCGGCCGTACGGTTGTAGTGGCGCGCGACCTGCGTCACGATCTGGTCGTAGGCCGGGTAGACGAATCCGTCGAACTGGATCTCGACGACCGGGCGAAAGCCGGCATGCGCGAGCCCGACGGCCATACCCACAATGCCTGACTCGAGCACCGGGGTGTCGAAGACACGTGCCTCCCCGAACTCCGCCTGTAGCCCATCTGTGACGCGGAAAACGCCGCCGAGTCGTCCGATGTCCTCCCCCAGAAGGACCACGCCATCGTCGGCCGCCATCGCCGCGCGCAGGCCACTGTTGATCGCCTTGGCCAGGCTCATCTCACTCATGCGACACCCCCGTACTGGTCGCGCCACGTCGTCGTACTCGGCCTGCTGCGCACGCAACTCGTCGGTCTGCTCGACGTAGACGCGGTCGAACCACGCCGCGAGGTCGGGTTCGGGAACGGCAAGGCAGGCAGCGCGAACTGACTCGCCCAGTTTCTCGGCCTCGTCGTCGATGTCGCTGAAGAACGACTGTGCCATCCCCTCGGCTTCCACCAGTTTGCGGACCCTGTCGATGGGATCTCGCAATCGCCACGCTTCGACCTCAGCATCGTCCCGGTACCGAGTCGGATCGTCGGAGGTGGTGTGGGGGCCCATCCGGTACGTCAGCGCCTCGATCAGAATCGGGCCTGCGCCCTCACGGGCGCGTTGCAGCGAAGCCGCTGTGACAGCTTGGCATGCCAAGGCGTCATTGCCGTCCACCTGAATGCCGGGCATCCCGAAGCCCTCAGCGCGCTGGACGATCGGCACCGATGACTGCCGATTGACAGGAACGCTGATCGCGTAGTGGTTGTTCTGGCAGAAGAAGACGACCGGCACCTGCTGGAGGGCAGCCAGTTCGAGGGCCTCCATGACATCGCCTTGGGAGGACGCTCCATCGCCGTAGAACGCGATGACCGCTCCGTCTGTTTCGCCGCGCATCTTCATGCCGATGGCATGCCCGACCGCGTGGAGCGGGTGCGATCCGATGACGATGCTCATCGGTCCGAAGCGCGTCTGCTTGGAGTCCCAGCCGCCGTGACTGGAGCAACGCCAGACCGCGAGCAGGTCGCCGATGTCAACGCCGAGCAACCAACCCAAGAGCTGCTCCCGGTAGGTGGAGTAGACGAAGTCGTGGGGATTCAGCGCCGCCGCGGCGGCTGCCAACACCGCCTCCTGTCCCAGAGCAGGTGGCCACAGTCCAAGCTCACCGTGGCGCTGAAGAGCAAACCCCTCGGTGTCCACGCGGCGCACGAGAACCATCTGCCGATACAGCTCGCCGATGGACTCGACGTCGCCGTCGTAGGAGAAGTCTGGGATGCGCTTGTCGGATCGCCCTCGGGCGTCAGCAACTGGATAGCGGGGGTCGGTCCGGCGGGTCGCGTGAGTGCGCCCCGTTGCCGACTCGCTCATGGGTGGAGCTCCTTCGACGGTCGCCAAGTGCCTGGGAGACCTCGTGAGTCTCACCACGGTCAACCGTAGTCTGTCCCGCGGCATGCGATTCGTGCGGCATGACTTTCGAACATGAAGTTCGCATTGGCGTGGGTGTTGAGTTCGCTGTCACTGGCCGTCGGCGCGGCCCTCCTCGGCGATCACATGAGCATCGGCCGGCCCGACCAGACACTGCAGGACAAGATCCTCCCCGTCGCGATCGTAGGCCTGGTCTTTGTGCTCGTGAACATGTTCGTGGCACCAGTCGTGAAGGTGCTCTCACTGCCGTTCATCGTGCTCAGCCTCGGCCTTTTTCTCCTCGTCATCAACGCACTGCTGCTCCTGCTCACCGAGTGGATCAGCGCAAAGCTGCCGGTAACTGGAGCGGTGCCGTTCGATATCGACGGATTCTGGTGGGCTGTCCTCGGCGCAGTCGTCGTGTCGATCGTCAACGCGGTCTTCGGCTCGCTCACCCGCCGCGCTTAGGAGTTAGGCGCCGAACATCAAGATGTGGGCAGCGCCGAGGAGTACGCCCAGCACTCCGCCGTGGACGTACAACAACCAGGCGTCCTGCTCGATGGCGGCGTAGAGCTTCTCGCCGAACTTCGCCGGCGGCACCTGCCGCAGCTTCTCGGTGGAGAACTCCTCGATGCGCTTGGCCTGGGCCTGCGTCAACTCGGGTTCGTAAAGGGCGGGAGCGAAGTCCAAGATCTCGGCTCGGGCTCTCATCTCCGGTTCCGCTCGTTCGTCGTTCATCGGTTGCCCTCCCGGCCAAGCAGGTTTGGTCGAAGGTTGAGACCAAACTCCGTTGTTCAGGGTGGTGCTCGTACGATCAGGCCCGTGAAGATCGCCGTCGTTTGTCTCGGCAACATCTGCCGCTCGCCGATGGCGCACGTGGTGCTCGAGCACCGGCTCGCCGAAGCCGGCCTCGCTGACCAGGTCACCGTCGTCTCGGCCGGGACCGGCAGTTGGCACACCGGCGAGGCGATGGACGAACGGGCCGCCACCACGCTGCTGGCTGCCGGGTACGACCCGAGCCGGCACGCCGCACGGCGCTTCACCACCGACTGGTACGCCGAGAACGACCTGATCCTGGCCATGGACGCCAGCAATCACGCCGACGTCTCCGATTTGGCGCCCGACGTCGGGTCGCTGGCGAAAGTGCAGATGTTCCGCGCGTACGACCCCGAGGCGTCGGAGCACGACAACGAGGTCCCTGACCCATGGTTCGGCGGGGCGGAGGGCTTCGACCAGGTCCTGCTGATGGTGGAGCGGACCGTCGATGCCCTCGTCGAAGAACTCGCCCAGCGGGTGCCCTGAATCCCTAGTATCGATCGCCTTGAGCAGCGGGCTGCTCGGACGCTCGGTAACCTCAACCACATGGCACGGATGGCAGGCACCGCGGCACGCGCGGAGTCGCTCATCGGTCACGGAGTCGTCTCGACCACATCGGTTGCCGGCGGCGACATCTGCACCACCACCCGGCTGCGTCTGACCGACGGTCGCAACGCGGTCATCAAGACCCGTCCGCAGCCGCCGGAGAACTTCTTCGAGCGCGAGGCCGACGGCCTCCGCTGGCTGGCCGTCGACGGCGGGGCCAAAGTCCCAGAGGTCTTGGCCGTCGCGCCGGACTGCATCGTGCTGGCCTGGGTCGAACCCGGCAAGCCGTCCAACGACCTGGCCGAGCGATTCGGCCGTAGCCTGGCCGCGACGCACGGCGCCGGTGCCAGTCAGTTTGGTGCGGACGAAGACGGGTTCATCGGGCTGGCTCCGCTGCCCAACCGGTCACTGCCGACCTGGCCAGAGTTCTATGCCTCGCGGCGCGTGATGCCGTATGTGCGGGCGGCCGTCGACCGCAAGGCCGTGACCGTCGAGCAGGCGCACGTCATCGAACAGGCCGTGCGGAAGATCCATGACCTCGCCGGGCCCGAGGAACCACCCGCCCGCATCCATGGCGACTTGTGGTCGGGCAACGTCGTATGGGGTTCCGACGGCGACGTCTGGCTGATCGATCCAGCGGCACATGGCGGACATCGCGAGACCGACCTCGCGATGATGTCGCTCTTCGGGCTCCCACACCTCGACCGAGTAATCGCCGCGTACGACGATGCGGCGCCGCTCGCCGACGGGTGGCGCGACCGTGTCCCGCTGCACCAGCTCCATCCGTTGCTCGTGCACGCGGTGCTGTTCGGCGGCTCCTACGGGGCCCGTGCCGCCGCGGCAGCCCAGCGTTTGCTCGACGGACCGGCCGACTCCTGACGGCCACACAGCCAGTGCACACAGGTGGGCACACAGGCGGGGCACAGGTGAGACCCAGCGGACGCTTTGCCGGCATGGGGGAGAATCAGGACCTATGAGCGATACGCCCGACCCGTACGCCGCCCGACCCTACGTCCCGCAGACGGACCGGCCAGACGAACCAGTCGGTGACGCCGAGCCGGCAGAGCAGTCTGCGAGCGCGCCCGAGGATCCCCCAGCCTCCGCCGGTGACGCCCCGGAATCGGACTCGTACACACATCGTTTCGAGCCGACTGAATCCAGCGGCCAGCCCGAGCCGAGCCAACAGGTGCCGACCGCGGCCACTTACGCCGCCGATCCGCAGTACAGGCTCCACCGCGGCGACTCAGCCGGCGCACCAGCAGCCGTTCCGGTCCGATGGTCAGCCACCCCGATCGCGGTCCAGAGTCGCTGGTCTGCTCGCGACCGTGCTCATCGGCGGCGCGGCCGGCCTCGGCGGTGCGGCCGTCTACGACAAGTACCTCGCTAACAACCAGAGTGCGATCAGCACGCTCGACACCCCTATCGACGACGATGACAGCGAAGACCGCGCGCCGGCCGGTGCGGTCGAGCAGGTCGCGGCGCGTGTCCTGCCGTCCGTCGTCCAGATCAACGTCTCTGGCGGCGACGTCGGGGGCAAGGGCTCCGGCATCATCATCAGCAGCGACGGCGACATCCTGACCAACAACCACGTGGTCGAGGTAGCCGCCGACGAGGACGAGGGCTCGATCATCGTCGTCTTCAGCGACGGAACGACCGGCAAAGCCAAGATCCTGGGCCGCGACCCGCTCACCGACACCGCCGTCATCAAGGTCGCGAACAAGTCCGGCCTGCCCGCGGCGACGCTGGGCTCATCGAGCAGCCTCCGGATCGGCCAGCCGGTGGTCGCACTGGGGTCGCCGTTTGGCTTGAGCGGCTCGGTCACGACGGGCATCGTGAGTGCACTCAACCGCCCGGCCAACTTCGGCGACGAGGAAGGCGGCGCCGGTGCTGCATTCCCGTCGATCCAGACCGATGCGGCCATCAACCCCGGCAACTCCGGTGGACCCATAACCGACATGCAGGGCCGCGTCGTCGGTATCAGCACAGGAATCGCCGCGTCGCTCGGCGGCGGGTTCGACGGCGTCGCGTTCGCTCTTCCCATCGACTTGGCCAAGCACGTGGCCAAGAACCTGATCGAGGGCAAGAAGATCGAGCACGCCCGCATCGGCATCACCGTCGGGAGGGCGGTCGCGGACGACAACGTCACCCAGATCGGCGCCGAGGTGCGCGCGGTGCACGTCCGGCAGCGCCGGCGACAAGGCCGGCCTCAAGGTCGACGACATAATCACCGCCGTCGACAACCACCCGATCGTCACGAACGATGCGCTGATTGCGACTATCCGCGGCTACCAGCCCGGCCAAACCGTGACGATCACCTATCTCCGGGACGACAAGAAGCGCACCGCCAAGGTGACGCTCGACTCCGACGGCGGAAAGCTCAGCCAATAGGCCGAGCTATTCGTCCGAGGTCGGCTCGTCGGCCAACTCGGCCTTCGCCTTGCGGACACCGTCACGGATCTCGAAGGCGTCCGTGGCGAAGCCGCCGATCGTCGTCGTCACGTCTCGCACGGCGCCGGTGATGATGGACATCACCCGGCTGACCGTCTGGACGCCGGCCTCCATCGTTTCCTGGAGCGCGTCCTTGTTGATCTCGGCCTTCGACAGTCGGTCGTTCATCCGACCAGTGTCAGGCCGCGACGGTCTCCTGGACAAGGTGGGTCTCGTCACTCGGAGCAGGCTTTGCCTTCTTGGACGGCAGCGCCAAGCGGCAGATCTTCGCCGCCACGCTGAACAACTGCTTCGACAGGCTGCCCGTGTTGTACGGCAGGTCGTACTTCTCGCACAGCGCGCGCACTTCCTCGGAGATCTCCGGGTACCGGCGGGCCGGCAGGTCGGGGAACAAGTGGTGCTCGATCTGGTGCGACAAGTTGCCGCTCATCACATGGAAGAGCTTGCTGCCGGTGATGTTGGCCGAGCCGAGCAGCTGGCGGTAGTACCAGCCGCCACGCGTCTCGTTCTCGGTCTCCTCGATGGTGAAGCTGGCCACGCCAGCCGGGAAGTGACCACAGAAGATGATGTTGAACGACCAGATGTTCCGGATCAGGTTCGCGACAGCATTGCCGGCGAGCGTCGAAAGGAAGAAGGGGCCGGTGAGCGCCGGGAAGAGGACGTAGTCCTTGAGGACCTGCCTGCGCATCTTGCGCAGGATGGCGAAGCCGACCTTCTTGTTATCTGCAAGGGTTCGCTTGCCGGAGATGACGTTCTCGGTCTCCAGGTCGTGCAGGGCAACGCCCCACTCGAAGAACGTCATGAGCAGGAAGGCGTACACCGGGTTGCCCAGGTAGTAGGGGCGCCACGGCTGGTCCTCGTCCATGCGCAGGATGCCGTAGCCGATGTCGCGGTCCTTGCCGATGACGTTGGTGTACGTGTGGTGGATGTAGTTGTGGCCGTGCTTCCAGTTCTCGCTGGGCGCCATCGTGTCCCATTCGAAGACACGCGAGTTCAGGCCCGCGTCACCCAGCCAGTCGTACTGGCCGTGCATGACGTTGTGGCCGATCTCCATGTTGTCGAGGATCTTGCTGATGCCGAGCGATGCGACGGCGACCGGCCACAGCGGCGGCAGGTAGAACATGACGCGGCCGGCGACCTCGAAGCCGCGCTGAGCCTTGACCACCTTGCGGAGGTACTCGGCGTCAGCTTCGCCGAGGTCGGCGATGACGCGTTGACGGATGTCGTCCAACGCTGTGCCGAACTCTTCGAGTTCGTCGGCGGTGAGGGTGCGGTATGGGTTGCTCATGATGTGTCTCCTGAGGATCAGAGGTCCACGGTGCAGTCGCCCTCGGGGGCGCTGACGCAGATCCGGACTTCTTCGTCGGGCAGCGAGGAGGTCTCGCCGGTGAGGATGTTGCGGACGGTGCCTTCGCCCTTGCGGGTCGGGCACGAGAAGCAGATGCCCATCCGGCAGCCGGACTGCGGCGTCAGGCCCGCGGCCTCGGCCTGAACCAGGATGGGTTCGCCGGTATTGGGCACGGACCGGCCGGTGCGGGCGAACAAGATCTCCCCGCCTGCTTGGCCATTTGCCGCCTTCGGCGGCTTGAAGTACTCAAGCTGCAGGGCTTCGGAGTCCGCGTACGCGGCCTGAACGGCTTCGATGAGCGGCGCCGGACCGCACGCCCAGGTCGGGACGTCGCGGTAGCCGGGGACCAGCTTCTCGAGGAACATCGGCGTGAGCGCCGGGTCGCCCAGCTCTGGGTGGAGCAGGTGGACGTCGACGCCGTAGCCGGTGGTGCGGATGTCGGCGAGTTCGCCGGCGAAGATCTGGTGCTCCGGCGACTGGGCATAGTGCAGGAAGGTGACGCGGCCGCGGTGGGTGCGCTTCTGCAGTGACCGCAGCATCGACATCGCTGGCGTGATGCCGGATCCGCCGGTGATGAACACGACATGCTCGGGCATCCGGTCCGGCAGGACGAACTCGCCTTGAGCCTGCGACAGGTGCACGATCGTGCCGACCGCCGCCTGCTCGACCAAGAACCTGCTGACCTGCCCGTCTGGGTTGGCCCGCATCGTGATGGTGAAGCGCTCGCCCGGCTTCGAGTCCGAACTTGAGACCGTGAAGACGCGCGTGGTGCGCTTGGCACCCGGCAGGTCGACGCCGAGCTGAACATGCTGGCCGCCTCGGTGCCCGCGCCACGTGCTCGTCGGCTGCAGGGTGATGGTGGCTACGGGCGGGTGACCGGGGACGTCGACCTCGCGGTGAATGTCGACGATACGGGCGCGGACTTCGCGCGCGGCCCACATCGGGTTGACGATCTCCAAGTAGCGGTCGACGCCGTGCGGGGAGGCGAGCGCCTCGACCACGCGAGAGCGGAGCAGAGTTGTGGTGATGCTCATCGCGTCTCTCCTTTCAGTGAACGGCTGTACACCGAAAGACTGGCGGCACCGTGTGCCGACAGTCAAGCCGGATCGAGCGTGATGCCGGTCACGGTGTACATATGTACACTCTCGAACGCGGCGTCATCGCAGGTCATCGGACTGCGCGGGCGCGCACCGTGACGCGGCCCACAGCGATCTCAGCCGACGAGTTCCGACACCAAATCGCGCAGGATGCTGAAGCCGTTCTGGGTGAGGATCGACTCGGCGTGGAACTGGATGCCGCGGAAGTGCGAGCCAGCGAGGAGATGGATGTCGCCGGACGTTGGGTCGGCCTCGACAGTCAGGCCGTCAGGCAGCCCTGACACCGGCGCGCGGGCGACAAACGTGTTGTAAAAGCCGACGGTCTCCGGCCGGCCGAGCACCGTGAGCCGGCTCTGGGTCCCCTGGAACACGATGTCCTTGTACGCCAGGTCGAGTCCGAGGTTGCGACTGAGGATCTGGTGCCCAAGACACACGGCGAGGAACGGCTGCCCGGACGCCAGAAGCGAAGCCACCGCGTCATCGAAAGACGCGATCTTCGCGTCCTGGGTGTCGCGCGGGTCGCCCGGACCCGGCCCGAGCACGACCAAGTCGTACCCGTCCAGTGCCCCGGGACGATAGGCATCGTGGCGGACAACGTCGGTCGTCATGCCAAGGACGCTGAACACATGGCCAAGCATCTTCACGAAGTCGTCCTCACCGTCGAGCACGACGACACGTTTGCCGACGAGTTCGGGCACCGGCGCAGCACCCGACTGGTCGGTGAGCCAGAACTGGCTGAGTCGCTGGTTGCGGGCACCCAACGCGATGAGGACCTCGTCGTCGCGGGTGAACGCGTCAGCGTCTCCAGTCGGTGCGGGCGCCGGGTCGACCAAGCCGAACGCGCTCAGGATTCCGGAGGCTTTCGCCCACGTCTCCTGCGTCTCGTAGTCCGGGTCCGAGTCGCGCACGAGCGTGGCACCCGCGGTCACCACGAGATTGCCGTCGAGGTCGATGTCGGCGGTCCGAATGAGGATGGGCGCATCGGCCATCGGCATGCCGTCGACGTCGTGTCCGATCAGCGCAGCGACTGACGCGTAATAGCCGCGGCCTTCGGGCTCGTACTGCGCGATGAGTCGACACGCATTCTCGACCGGGCTGCCGGTAACGGTGGCAGCGAACATCGTGTCGCGCAGAACCTGTCGGATGTCTTCACGCGTGCGGCCGGCCAGGAGGTACTCGGTGTGGACGAGGTGGCTCATCGGCTTCAGATAGGGGCCGAGCACGAGACCACCCTCGTGGCAGATCTCGCACATCTGCTTGAGCTCCTCGTCGACGACCATGAAGAGTTCGTAGATCTCCTTCTCGTCGGCGAGAAACTCCAGCAGCCGCGACTTGCGCTCAGCCTGCGCTGCCGCCCCCTGCAATTCGGTACGGCCCAGCCGGAACGTTCCGCTGATCGGATTCATCCGGACCTGGCCGTGCTCGACGCTGACGTGCCGCTCTGGGCTCGCGCCAATCAGGTATCGGTCGCCCGTGAAGATGAAGAACGTCCAGTACGCGCCGCGCTCGCGCTCGAGCAGGCGGCGAAAGACGGTCAGAGCGCGGTCGTGGCCCCAGTCGGAGACCGTGGCCCGGTACTTGCGTCCGATGACGAGGTTGGCGCCCTCGCCCTGCCCGATCTCCTCGTCGATGACAGTGCGGACGAGCGAGGCGTAGTCCGCATCGGAGGTGTCGAAACCGCCGCGGTCGGCGAAGTCGATCGGTTCGTCCGGCAGCCCGGTCAAGAGTTCGTCGAGCGCGACCTCGCGTCGGACATCGGCCCGGATGACACTCAGGGGCGTGCCATCTTGGTGCGCGACGAATCCGCGCTCCTGGACCTGCGCGAACGGGACGAGGACAAGCGACTCCCAACCCCCGCTGGCGCCGCCGTGCAGGGGGATCTCAGCAAGCGTCTCGAGATCAGTCCGCGGGCCGGCGAGCAGCGTCACCGAGTCGGCCCCGCGCATGCGAATCAGCGCGAAGGCCTCGTGGGCGAACAGGTCGTCGAACATCAGTGGTGGTCCTTGGTCATCGTCGTCTTACGTTCAGGCCAGGCGCTGGCGCCAACGGTCGGTCGTGCCGACCGTTGTCAGCCGCTGCGTGGCGCGGGTCAGGACCACATACAGCGTGCGCCAGCCGGACTCGGCCTCGTCCGTGATGGCATCAGGCTCGACGACCACGAGGCCGTCGAACTCCAGGCCCTTGGTTTCGATGCCGTCGAGCACACGCAAGCGCGGATTCTCCTCCGCCAGGTGCGCGAGGGCATCGGCGACCCGGCCGACGTCGGCCCGGCCGGCCACGACCGCGACCGTGCCCTCCACCGCATCCAGCGTCGCTGCGGCCTCGGCGGCCACGCGATCGAGCAGCTCAACCGAATCCACCACGGCATGCTGCGGTTCCTCGCCGGTCCGGCGGACAGCATCGGCGAGGTCCGGGTTCGTGATCGCCTTCCGTGCGACCTGCGCGGCGAGGTCGTAGATCTCGGCCGAGTTGCGGTAGTTCGTCGACAACCGGAACTCATGGAGCGGCATACCCTCGAGGGCCGTCGCGCGCGCCTGTGCCGACTCGGCCGGGTCGGGCCAGGACGACTGTGCGGCGTCGCCCACGATCGTCCAGCTGGCATAGCGGCCGCGGCGGGCAAGCATGCGCCATTGCATCGGCGACAGGTCTTGCGCCTCGTCGACGAGGACGTGCGCGTAGCCGTCGTCCTCGATGCTGGACGTCGACCGCGGCCGGTCCTCACGTTCGTCGCGCTCGCGTCGTTCGAAGCTCATCATTTGGCGCGGCAGGTCGTCGTCCTGGTCTTCCTCGCGCCGCACTTCGCCGACGAGGTAACGCAACTCGTCGATCAAGGGGACGTCTTCGATCTGGGGATCGCCGCTCTGCCACGACGCCCGCAGCGCGGTGACTTCGTCGGCAGAGAAAACACCGTTGGCGAGCTCGCCGATGCGCTCGGGCAGCGTGCGCCACAGGTCCACCGCCTCGACCGGCGGCCACCATGCCTCGACGAATTCGGCAAACCGGTCGTCCGAACTGACCGTGTCGAGAAAGCCAGTCTCGCCTTTGTCGAGCGCCCGTTCACCAGCGACCTTGTGCCAAAGCGCAGCGGCCACAGCCGCCGGCACCCTCGAGTAAGCCCGGTTACGCTTCAGGTTGGCCAACAAGCCCCGCCGAATCGTGGCGAGCTCACGCGCATCAAGGGTGAGGACGTCGTCCTTGTAGAAGTAGCGGAACTCGGTGGGCTCGCCCGACTGCGGCGACGATGCGAGGCGGCGGAGCACCGGCACCATCCGGGCCGAGCCCTTGGCCGCCGCTGCGATCGGCTCGTCGTGTGCGGCTCCGTGAACACCGTCGACGACCTCACCGAGCGACCGCAGCGTCACGCTCGTCTCGCCAAGGCTGGGCAGCACCCGTTCGATGTAGTGCATGAAGACGGTCGAAGGTCCGACGACGAGCACGCCGCCGGCCTCGAACCGACGACGGTCGGTGTAGAGCAGGTAGGCCGCGCGATGCAGCGCGACGACCGTCTTGCCTGTGCCGGGTCCACCACCGATGACGGTGGCGCCACGACTCGGTGCACGGATGGCGTCGTCCTGCTCCTTCTGGATGGTTGCCACCACGCTGTGCATCGTTGAATCGCGTGCACGGCTCAGGCTGGCCAGCAGCGCGCCTTCGCCAACGACCACCAGGTCGTCGGGTGCGTTCTCGGCGTCGAGCAGATCGTCTTCGACGCCCACGACCTTGTCGCCGGCGCAGCGCAACACCCGCCGGCGGACGACGCCGGCCGGATCCTGCGCGGTGGCCTGATAGAACACGGCTGCCGCCGGGGCGCGCCAATCGACGAGCAGGATGTCGCGTTCCTCGTCGCGGACGCCAATTCGGCCGATGTAGCGCGACTCGCCGTCGACCAAGTTCAGCCGGCCGAACACCAGCCCGTCGTGCGCGGCGTTGAGCGCCGACAACCGACGCGACGCCTGATAAACCATCGCGTCCCGTTCAACGAGGCCGCCCTCGTTTCCGACATGGCCGCGGGCGAAGCCCTCCTTGACCAACGACTGAGCCACCTTGGCCGATTCTTCGAGCCGGGCGTAAACGACGTCGACGTACGCCTGCTCGACAGCCAACTCGTTGTGTTCGACTTCGGACGTGGTCAAGGGACTCCCCAAGGGCATAGAGAACTAGCAATTCTATGCCTTGGAGTGGGGGTTCGACTAGGGAGTTCCCGATCGCCTATTTGACGACGACGACCACGTCACGCGTTGCCGGGACCAGCCAGTCCGGGCCGACATACTTCAGCGTCAGCGTGTACCGGCCGGGTTCGGCGACGTAGTCATAGACCGCCGACTTCGACCGGGTGAAGCCGAGCGTCCGCAACACCTCGCCGTCGCGCATGATGGTCGCCCGGCCCCACATGGGCTTGCCGAGCACCGAGGCGTTGATGAGCAGACGCTTGCTGTGTTCCCGCGACGTCGGGATCGACTTGAAATGAATCGAGGGCTTCGTGCGCACCTTCGCGGCCGAAACCTCGCGCTTGTCCACTGGCCAGCCCTTCAGTTGGCTCGTCAGGGCAGCACGGATCTTGTGCCGCAGATCGTCGGCGGTCACTCGGTACGTCGACGACGTGGCGCCCTGGATCGGCTTGCCGTCTCGCAACCACTGAATCGTGGTCTGCGTACCGCTTGGGAGCCAAACGCCCGGATCGACCGTCAGGTCCTGACCCACGAGGCCGGATCCAGTGATCTTGGGCGCGATCGTCGGACGTAGCTGGCGTGGGTAGACGACCGGCGTCTCAGGCGTCCGGGCCGAGACCGCCAGAAAGTTCGTCTTCGTGCCGGTGAACTCGACCTGGATGTGCTTGCCGATGTCCGCTGCGGTGAGGACGTAAGTCCAGGAGGACTTCGGGCGCGAGATCGTCTCGCCGTTCCGCAGCCAGCGCACAGCAAGCTTGACCGGCAGCGGACCCCAGGTACCGGGATTCACCGTGATCTTGTCCCCGACCACCATCGTCGGGGTCGTGTTGATCGTCGGCGTCCCGGCGGTCACCCTGCCTACGGTCTCGCCGATGTTGACGACCTTCGGGGACGGCGTGGACGCCGCCGTCACCGGCTTGAAGCCCAGACCCGATCCGGTGACCCGGACGGTGATCGCCTTGCCAACGCGCTTCTTGCTGATCTTCCAGGTTCGCTCGGTGGCGCCGGAGATCGCCTTGCCATCGGCGTACCACTGATACCCCAGAGTGACGTACGACGGGCTCCAGGCTCCGGGCACGGCAACCAGGTGGCTACCGACGATGGGATCACCGGTCACCTGCGGCGTGGCCGGCTTGATGGCGCCCGCGGAGACCGGCGCAGTCGCCATCGAGGAGGCCGTCCGCGAAAGCTTGCCCGGGTAATTGCCGGTGATCGAGACCGTGATGCTCTTGCCAGCATCCGCGCGCGTCAGGAGGTGCGTCGTTCCGGTCGCGCCTGGAATCACGACGCCGTTGCGCAGCCAGCGGTAGGTGAGCTTGACGCCTGTCGGCGACCAAACGCCGGCGTTGGCCCGCAGCAACTGGCCGACGAGCAGAGTGCCGGTGACCGTCGGCGTCGCACCACGGATCGCGTTCTTGCCAACGAAGTGGATGAATTTCGTCGGGTAGTTCCGCTCGCCGGCGTGGGCGATGTAGCGGCGGTACCGCTTCGAAGACCAGCTGTCCTCGGTGATGAGCAGCCAGCCGGGGCCGACCTGCTCGACGTACACGACGTGGTTGCGTCCCGACCACGTCCCCACGGCGCCGACCCGCGGCGTCGAATTGACCGGGACACCGTGCCGCTTGGCCCGGTCCGCCCACGACCGTGCGTTACCCAGCAGGTAGTTGGGTTCCTGTACCCCGTCCCGGGTCAGCCGCCAGGCGACGTAGTTCGTGCAGTTGTGCCCGCGGTACATCCGCCAGTGCATGAACATCATGTTCACGGCCCAGCCCGGATCGCACTTCATGGTCTGATCGAAGGACTTGCCGGAGCACAGAGTCGTCTCGGCGTGCGCGGCGCTTGGGGTCAGTGAAAGCACGCCGACCACAAGGGTGCCGGCAAGCCCGAGAAGGAGTCTGCGCACCGGAGCACCGTAACGAGAAAATCACTTGAATAACATAGGAATCATCAGAAACTTGCGTAACACGCCGAACAACAGGCACAGAATTTCATCCATGTAATTCTTGCGTTTCGGCTGGAATCCCAGTGGAAACTGGCTACTTCTTCGTCAAGAAGGCGGTAATCGCCTCTCGGGCCTCGTCACTGCCGAACAGCCGCGCCGATTCCACGGCCGTCTCCTCGCCGAGGGCGTCGATCCGAGCCACGAGATCACGGTTGAGCAGTCGCTTGGTCTCCCGGTGCCCTTGCGGGAAGCCCGCGCGCAGGTCGGACAGCACCGAGCCGACTGCGTCGGCGAGTTGGTCATCGGGCACCACTCGGGTGATCAGGCCGACGGCCGCTGCCTCGGCGGCACTGAAGCTCCGGCCCGTCAGGAACAGGTCCGCCGCGGACCGCGAGGTGAATCGCGTCAGCAGCGACAGAGAGATCACCCACGGGGCAAGGGCAAGCCGCACCTCAGTGAGAGCGAAGTTCACCGACTCGGCCGCGATCACGATGTCGGCCGCCCCGACGATTCCGAGGCCGCCGGCTCGGACGGGTCCCTGCAACTCCACCACGACTGGCTTGGACAAGGTGGCGAGCGTGCGCTGCAGCGTCACCATCGCCATGAGTCCCTCTTCCGCACTGCCGGTGACCTCGGTCAGGTCCGCGCCGGAGCAGAAGACCCGGTCGGCGGAGCGCAACAGCAGCGCCTTGACCGACTGATCCTCGGCCGCCGTCTCCAGATGCGCGAACAGTTCGGTGACAAGCTGCCGGGACAACGCATTGCGGTTGTGCGGGCTGTCCAGGGTGATCGTCGCGATGGCGTCCGCGATCTCGAGGTGAACCAACTCGGTGTCAGCCATGGTCGGCGCCCTTCAGTAGCTCTTCGGGAGGCCGAGGCTGAATTGCGCGACGAAGTTCAGCACCATCTCCCGGCTCACCGGAGCGATCCGGCCGAGACGGGCCGACGTGACCATGTCCACGAGGCCGTACTCCCGCGCCAGACCATTGCCGCCGTGCGTCTGAATCGCCTGGTCGACGGCCTTCACTGAAACCTCGGCGGCGAGGAACTTGGCGATGTTGGCTGCTTCGCCCGCAGCCATGTGGTCGCCCGCGGCCAGCAGCGCCGCCGCCTTTTGCGTCATGAGCCGTGCCGCCTCAAGCTCCATGTGGATCTCGGCCAGCGGATGCGCGATGGCCTGGTGTGCTCCGATCGGGGTGTCGTTGAACACCTTGCGCGTCTTGGCGTACTCCACCGCCTTCTCGATGGCGAGCCTTGCTCCGCCGAGCGCGATCGATGCCCCCATGATCCGCTCGGGGATCAGGCCGGCGAACAGTTGCGCGATGGCCGCGTCCTCGCTGCCCACCAACGCGTCATACGGCAGCAGGATGTCGTCGAAGAACAGCGTGAACTGCTTCTCCGGCAGCACGATCCCCATGTCGATCTCATTCCGCACCAGTCCCTCGGCGTCGGTCGGGACCATGAACAGTGCCGGCTTGAGGCTGCCGGACTTGGCGTCCTCGGTCCGGGCGACGACGAGGATGTGCGTCGCCTCGTCAACGCCCGAGATGAACGTCTTGTTGCCGGTCAGGCGCCAGCCACCGTCGTCGGTGCGGTAGGCGGTCGTGACGATCTTGTGCGAGTTCGACCCGGCGTCGGCTTCGGTGATGGCAAAGGCGTATCGCGCCGAGCCGTCCGCAATGCCCGGCAGCCAGCGCTTCTTCTGCTCATCGGTGCCGAACTCGGTAATGACTGTCCCGACGATCGCCGGGGAGACGACCAGCATCAGCAGGGGCACGCCCGCGGTGGCCAGTTCCTCCAGCACGGCGGCCAGGTCGCCGAGGTCGCCGCCGCCTCCGCCGTACTCCTCGGGGATGTTGACGCCGACATAGCCGTTCTTCGCCGCCGCGTCCCAGAGCTCGGTGGTCTTGCGCCCTTCGCGAGCAGCGGCAAGGAAGTACTCGGGGCCAAAGCTCTTGCCGAACTCGAGGACTGATTTGCGCAGAGCGAGCCGCTCGTCGGACTCGGTGAAGTTGTTGGTCATGACTGGTCTCCTTGGGAGGACTCGGGGTGGGGGTACCGCCCGCTGGGATCATCAGATTCCCCAGCGGGGGATTCGGTCTCAATCACCGCAAGAACGGCACCTGATTCGACTTGCTGGCCAACGCTCACGTCGAGCTCGGCCACCACGCCGTCGGACGGCGCCGTGATGGTGTGCTGCATCTTCATGGCTTCCAGGACGACAATGACGTCGCCCTTCTGCACGGTCTGGCCCGCCTCGACCGCGACCTGGGTGACGGCGGCCGGCATGGGCGCCAGCAGCGATCCTTCGGCGACCGTGTCGGACGGATCGATGAACCGTGGAACTGGAACAAACGAGAGCGATCCCTCTGGTCCATCGACATCCACGGTGTGCTCGCCGATCGTCACGTCGTAGGTGGAGCGGACTCCGTCTGCGGTCTCGAGGGTCACGCTTCGCGTTTCCGCCTCGACCACGGTGAGGTTCTCGAGGACGAAATCGCCACGTCGGTTCGAGTAGGACACCGCGAACTCGTCCTCACGGCCTTCCAACGTGAACGTTCGCACCCGCGGCTGCGATGGAAGGTTGCGGTAGCCGGTCGGGATGCGGCCCAGGACCGGCGACGACTGCGCAGCGTGGACGGCCGAGGCAACCGCAGCGGCGACTACGGCGGCTGAGGGGTCGGCGCCCTGGCTAGTCCAGGCGTCGATGCGCTCCGTGAGCAACGCGGTGTGAACCCGACCGGCTCTGAACTCGTCGTCGGCCAGGATCGCGCGCAGCAGGTCCCGGTTTGTCATGAGTCCGTGGATCCGGGCCCGGCGGAGGGCGCCGTCCAACGCGCGGATGGCCGTCGTCCGGTCCGGACCATGGGCGATGACCTTGGCGATCATCGCGTCGTAGTGGATCCCGACCTCTGATCCGGACTCGACCGCGGAGTCGACGCGGACGCCGGCGCCCGTCGGGATCTCGAACGTCCGCAGGGTGCCGGTGTGCGGCGCATAGTCCGCCGATGGGTCCTCGGCGTAGAGCCGGACCTCGACGGCATGTCCGTCGATATGGGTGGGCTCGTCGCCGAGCTCCGCGCCCTCGGCGACAGCGATCTGCAGCGCAACGAGGTCGACGCCGAAAATCTCCTCGGTGACCGGGTGTTCCACCTGAAGGCGGGTGTTCATCTCGAGGAAGAACGCGCGCTCATCATCAACGAGGAACTCCACCGTGCCGGCACCGACGTAGTCGACGGCCTGAGCGGCCGCCCGTGCGGCATCGTGCAGTGTCTTGCGGGTGCCTTCCGTCAGCCCCGGCGCCGGGGCTTCCTCGACCACCTTCTGGTGACGACGCTGGATGGAACAATCGCGGTCTCCCAAAATCCAGACGGTGCCGTGCGTGTCCGCGAGGACCTGCACCTCGACGTGCCGCGCGGTCGGCAGATACGGCTCGGCGAACACCGTGCCATCGCCGAATGCGGAAGCCGCCTCGGCCGACGCCTTGTCGAGCTCGCGCTGAAGGTCCTCGGCTCGCTCGACGACGCGCATGCCGCGGCCGCCACCGCCGGCCGATGCCTTGACAAGCAACGGGAAGTCAACGACCGATGCCGCGTCAAGGTCGACCTCCAGGATTGGAACGCCGGCGGCCTTCATGAGCTTCTTGGCCTCGATCTTCGAGCCCATCGCCATGATGGTGCCGGGATTGGGGCCGATCCAGGTGAGTCCTGCTTCGGCTACCTGACGAGCGAAATCGGCGTTTTCGGAAAGGAAGCCATAGCCGGGATGAATGGCGTCCGCTCCAGCCGACCTGGCCGCCGCAATGACAAGGTCGCCTCGCAGGTATGTCTCGGCCGGAGAGTTGCCCGGGAGATGGACAGCCAAGTCGGCCTCGCGTACGAACGGTGCGTGCGCATCGGCGTCGGAGTGGACGGCCACCGTCGCGATGCCAAGTTCGCGCGCAGATCGGAAGACCCGCCGCGCGATCTCGCCGCGGTTGGCAACCAGAATCGACGTGATCACAGGCGGAACACTCCAAACCCTTCGGCGCCCTGGACGGGTGCGGTGTGGATGGTGGACAGGCAGATGCCGAGGATGGAGCGGGTGTCCCGGGGGTCGATGACGCCGTCGTCGTAGACCATGCCGCTGATGAAGTAGTCGAGCGACTGCTTCTCGGCTTCGGCGACGATGAACTCCTTCATGCCCTTGATGCCCTCTTCATCCACCGGCTGTCCCTTCGACTCGGCCGACTCACGCGTCACGATCTCCATGACGCCGGAGAGCTGTTCGGCACCCATGACGGCCGTTTTCGCGCCGGCCCAGGCGAACATGAAACGCGGGTCGTAGGCCCGCCCGCTCATGCCGTAGGCGCCGGCGCCGTAGGAGGCCCCGAGCACGATCGAGATGTGCGGCACGGTCGAGTTGGAGACCGCATTGATCATCTGGGCACCGTGTTTGATGATGCCCTTCTGCTCGTATTCGGCCCCCACCATGTAGCCGGTTGTGTTGTGCAAGAAGAGCAACGGCGTGTCGACCTGGTTGGCGAGCTGGATGAACTGCGCCGCCTTCTGGGCTTCTTCGCTGAACAAGATCCCCTGCGCGTTCGCCAGGATGCCGACGGGGTAACCGTGCAGCTCGGCCCAACCGGTGACCAGTGAGGATCCGTACAGCGGCTTGAACTCGTCGAATTCGCTGCCGTCGACGAGCCGCTTGATCACCTCGCGCGGGTCGAACGGAACCTTGAGATCGGAGGGCAGGATGCCGAGCAGTTCCTCGGCGTCGAACAGCGGCTCGGCGTATTCGGACTTTGGCTGCGGGCCCTTCTTGCGCCAGTTGAGGCGGCGGACGATCTGGCGGCCGATGCGGATCGCGTCGTGCTCGTCCAGGGCTAGGTAATCGGCCAGACCCGAGGTACGTGCGTGCATCTCGGCGCCGCCGAGCGTCTCGTCATCTGAAACCTCGCCGGTGGCCATTTTGACCAGGGGTGGCCCGGCGAGGAAGACCTTGGCTTTGTCCTTGACCATGACCGTGTAGTCGCTCATGCCCGGGATATAGGCACCGCCGGCAGTGGAGTTGCCGAACACGAGCGCGATCGTAGGCTGCTTGTTCTTGCTGGACCTGGTGATTTGGCGAAAGATGCGGCCGCCCGGGACGAAGATGTCCTTCTGGCTCGGCAGGTCGGCACCGCCGGACTCGACCAAAGTCATGGTCATCAACTGGTTCTCCTCGGCGATCTGCGCCAAGCGGAAGGACTTGCGCAGCGTCCACGTGTTCGTCGTCCCGCCCTTCACCGTGGGGTCATTCGCCGTGATCATCACTTCGACGCCCTCCACAACTCCGATGCCGCCGACGAGCGATGCGCCCGCGGTGTAATCGGTCCCCCAGCCGGCGAGCGGGCAAAGTTCGAGGAAGGGAGTGTCCTCGTCGATGAGCAGCTCAATGCGCTCGCGCGGCGTCAGCTTGCCGCGGTCGTGGTGCCGTTGAACGTACTTCTCGCCGCCGCCAGCCAGGGGGGCCGCGAGCTGTTGCTCAAGGTCGGCGAGCTTGGCCAACGCCGCCTCGCGGTTGGCCGCGTATGCCGCCGACGTCGTATCGATCGCAGTCTTGGTCATCGGCTTCCTCAGTAACCCAGCAACTTGCTGGCCAGATCGGTCAGGACTTCGTTGGCGCCGCCACCGATGCCCAAGATGCGCATGTCGCGGAAGTGCCGGTCGACTTCTGACTCACGCATGTAGCCCATGCCGCCGTGGATCTGGACGGCTTCGTTGGCCACCCACTCGACCGTCTGCACCGCGGTGTTCTTGGCCAGCACGGCATCGAGGATCAGGGACATGTCCGTCTTGTCGGTCTCAATCGCGCGCTCGACCGCCAGCCGTGTGACCTTGCGGGCGGCGTCCGTGCGCCGGTGCATTTCGACCAGCTTGTGCCGGATCACCTGCCGGGAGATGAGTGGCTTGCCGAAGGTCTCGCGCTGCCGCGCGTACTCGACGGACAGGTCAAGGCAACGTTGCGCCGTGGCGTAGGCCTGCGTCGCCAGGCCGAGGCGCTCGGTCACGAACTGCTGCATGACGTAGTAGAAGCCCTGGTTCTCTTCGCCGACAAGGTTCTCGGCCGGCACGCGCACGTCGTCGTACGACAGCTCGGCGGTGTCCGAGCACCACCAGCCCATCTTCTTCAGCGACTTGGAGACAGTGAAGCCCGGAGTCCCCTTGTCGACGACGATCAGGCTCAAGCCGCCATGCCCGTCCTCGCCCGTCCGTACGACGGTGGTCACGAAGTCCGCCCGCACGCCCGACGTGATGAACATCTTCGCGCCGTTGACCACGTAGTCATCGCCGTCGCGGACGGCCCGGGTGCGGATGTTGGCGACGTCGGATCCGGTGCCAGGCTCAGTGATGCCGAGCGCCCCGATCATCTCGCCGGCCAGCGTGGGGCGCACATACCGGTCGATCAGGTCTGCCGATCCGTTCTCCACAATGTGCGGCAGGGCGATGCCGTGCGTGAACAGGCTCGCCTGCACGCCGCCCGAGCCACCCGCCTCCAGCATCGCCTCGCACGCGACAGTGGCATCCACCAGGTCGCCGCCGGATCCGCCGACCTCCTCGGGGAACCCGAGGCCGAGGAAGCCCGCCTTGGCCACGACCTGATGCAGTTCGCGCGGCAGCAAGCCGTCCTCCTCCCACTGTGGCAGGTTCGGGACGATCTCCTTCTTCGTCAGCGCGCTCACGCTGTCGTGCAGTGCTTGGCGCTCCGGCGACTCCCAGATCGTGGCCGAGGCGGTCATCCGAGGGACTCCCCCTTGAGAAATTGCACAGGGATGTCGACGTACCGCGACCGCAGCCACTCACCGAGCGCCTTGGCTTGCGGGTCGATGCGGGACGACGCGGCGACACCCTGTCCGAGGATGCCGCGGACAAGGATGTTCAGCCCGCCGAGGTTCGGCAGGGGATAGACCTCGACGCCAAGATCGGCAGTCTCAGGCAGCAACTCTTTGACCCGCTCCGGCGTGAGCAGGTCAATCAGCCACGCGACCGCGGCATCGCGGTTCCGTGCATCGGCCGGGATCCAGACGCCGACGTTAGCGTCGCCGCCCTTGTCCCCGGAGCGCGCGAAGGCCGCCTCACCCAAGGGCACACACGACGTCTCACCGCTCGTCTCGACTCGCGGTCGTTCGACCGTGAGTCCCGTCGGCTTTTCGACCGTTGCCGATGGCGGGGGCACATCGATGCGCGTCCCGTCCGCCAACACCACGACGTGCGGGACGTCGGTCTGGGGCAGGTATCCCGGCTTGTAGAACCCGAACGCCCGGCCGGGCGAAGGTGGGCTGCTGCTGGCGGTGAAGCCGGGCAAGGACGCCAACGCCAGTTCGATCACGATGTTGCTGAACTCCCGGCCGACCGGCTCGGGGGATGTCGACTCGGCGTGCACGCGAAGTACCGAGGTGCCGGCCTCTTGGGTGGCGGGGTCCGCAATGTCGGAGCGGTTGAAGGTCCACTCGAGCTTGGGCAGCTCGAGGCCTGCGGCGGCCTTGGCCTCCAAGGCCTGCTCGACCTGGGCGCGCAACAGCGCGACCTTCTCGTCCTGGTCGAGACCGGTGATGAGCAGTTCGGCGTCGTTGCGGAAGCCGCCGAAGAAGTTGAGACAAACCTTCGTCGTGACCGGCGGCGGTGAGCCCTGCACGCCAGAGACACGGACGCGATCCGGGCCCGCCTGGGCGAGCTGGATGGTGGAGAAGTGCGTCGTCACATCGGGGTTCAGGTACTGCTCGCCTTGGATTTCATAGACCAACTGGGCGGTGACCGTGTCGACGGTGACCGCGCCCCCGGTGCCGTCGTGCTTGGTCACGATGAACGAGCCGTCAGCATCGATCTCGGCGATCGGGAACCCGAGCGGCTGGTCGAACCTGCCGTACTCCATCAGCTGCTTGAATCCGGCGAAGTTGCCCCCGCATGCCTGGGTGCCGCACTCGATGATGTGTCCGGCGACGACGGCGCCAGCCAGAGCGTCGAAGTCCTCACGGCCCCACCCGTGGTGAGCAATGGCCGGACCGATGACGACCGATGCGTCCGTGACGCGGCCGGTCACGACGACGTCGGCACCCCGGTTGAGCGCCTCGGCGATCCCGAAGGCACCGAGATAAGCGTTGGCCGTGATGGCCCCTTGCCACCCGAGCTCATCGGCTCGTTCCCGCAGGTCGTCACCGTCGACGTACGCGATGGACACGTCCAGTCCCTGTTCGGCAGCGACCTGCTTGAGCTTGTCGGCGAGGCCGACGGTGTTGAGTCCGCCGGCGTCGGCAACGATCTTGACGCCCTTCTCCTTGGCGAGCTCCATACAGTCGCCCATCTGTCGAACGAAAGTCTTGGCGTAACCGGTCGACGGGTCCTTCATGACGTCCCGGCCCAGGATCAGCATCGTCAGCTCGGCGAGGTAGTCGCCGGTCAGGTAGTCGAGCTCTCCGCCCTCGAGCATCTCCCGCATTGCCGACAGGCGATCGCCGTAGAACCCGGAACAGTTGCCGATCTTCACGGTCATGACGCCGTCGGCCTCTCTGCGAGTGACTTCGGGTCGTTGCCGGGCATGCCGGCAAAAGCCTGGACGACATCGAGGAACTGCTCGGCCACCGGGCCGGTCGCCCGGACGTCGACGTCCTCGCGCTGCCGACGGCGAGTGGCCAGCAGCGCGAACTCGTATGCTCCGCCCTCCACCCGGTTCTCGGCGTCCTCGCCGCCCCAGGTCCAGAGCTCGCCACTGGGAGCCACCAGCTCGACCCGGATGTCATCGCCCGGATCCTGCGCCCCACGCATGGCAAAGGCGTTGCTACGTGCCCGCACGCCGATGTGGCAGACGTGCTTGCACCGGTCGTTCTGGGGATACGTCTGGCCAAGGCCTTCGGCGACGTCGTGGCCATGCCCCCACGTCTCCATGAACCGGGCCGTCACCATCGACGTCGGGCTCATCGGCGGGCCGAACCAGGGGATTTTCTCGCCGGCCGGCACCTCACGGAGCGCTGCGGCCAGGGAAGCGCGCCCGCCCTGCCACCGGGTCAGCTGCGTGACCGGCGGGAGTTCGGCCGCCCACCGCTCGGTCTCGGCATCTACGAAGCCGGACGGGTCGTTCAGGGCCAGAGTCATGATGGCGTCGAATGGCTCACCACCGCGAATCGCCGTGAGCGACGCCTGATCGGTCCAGGCCAGATGTGCAATCTGATGCGTGACCGTCCAGCCTTCCGGCGTGGTGACGATCGTCCAGTCGACCTCGTCAAGAGGGGTGACCCACGATTCCAACTGCTCGGTCTCCGCCGTGAGATCGGCGAGTACCGACTCGAACACGTCGTTCATGCGTCCAGCTCCAATTCTCGTTCGAGCACGTCTCCCCATGCGTCGAGGATGCGTGCTCGACGTCGGCTGTCGTCGCTCAGCGATGCGGCCAAGCCAAGCCCGCGCAGGAGGTCGAGGGTGGCTTGGACGAGTGCGCGGTTGTTGCCGCGATCTTCATCGATGCCGAGGATCTCGACCGCGTGCTTGTGGGTGTCACGGCCGACCGCACGCTCCAAGGGCCCAACCGACTTGAGGAGTTCGCTGTCCGAGCGTGCGGCGACCCACAGTTCAAGCGCCGCGAAGAAGACGGGCGACGTGAACTGGGTGGAGACGAGTTCGAGTCCGGCACGCACGCGTCCGTCGGCCGGCAGGTCGCCGAGCATCGAGTGCAATTCCTCACGGCGTAGGTCCATCAGGTACGCGACGGCGGAGACGACGAGGTCCTGCTTGGTCGGGAAGTGATGGAGCTGCGCTCCGCGAGAAACCCCGGCGCGTTCCGACACGATCGTCGTCGTGGTGCCCGCCCAGCCGAGTTCGACCAGGCAGTCGATCGTGGCCTCCATCAGACGAAGCCGTGTCGCGGCCGTGCGCTCCGCCTGCGGAGTGCGTGTCGCCGCCGGAACTGGAGGTACCTCCCGGCCGCTCGACGGGTGGGGGACGGTGCTCGTCACAGGCATGAGCATGCCCGTTGTCAAACAAACAGTCAAGCCTGCTTGTTTGTGAAATCAGCCAGCTTGGAAGAACCAGCGCTTCCTGCCGTCGGCGCCGAGCCCGCTCAGATCGACGTCGATGATCTCTGCTTCCTCGCCGTCGACATCGGCCGCCTCGTCGTTGACGAGTTCGCCGATCACCGTCTCCTCGTGCGCGTACGGGTCGACCAACGGCTCGGTGGCCTCCTCCTCGCCCACGGCGCGGCGCGCGAAGTCCGCGGCCAGCATCAAGGACTGCCGACTCTCCGGCATGGCATCGGCGAGGACGGGGAAGGCGTGCACCATGCCGCGCCAGAGGTGGATCTCGACGTCGACGTCCCGGGCTGCGAGCTGCAGCGCCATGGCCTCGACCTCGGGGCGCAGAATCTCGTCCTCCGCCGCGACGAAGAACGCCGGCGAGTTGACGTAGTTTGTGGCCAGGAGCGGCGAGGCGTATCCCTCGATCGTGGCGCCATCCGGGAGCCAGCGCTCCCGGATCGTGGCAATGCGGTGACGTGGAAGATAGGCGTCCCGGAACTCGGTCACCTTGACGATCGCCTTGTCGTCGCGATCAGGGTCGATGCTCAAGAGAGGCGAGAACGTCAGGAGCGCGGCCGGCGGAGTCAGTCCACGCCGCGTCGCCAGTTCGGCAACCTTGAACGTCAGGTAGCCGCCAGCTGAGTCGCCGGCGACGACGATCTTGTCCGGAACGGCGACCATGTCGAGCAGGGCTTCGTAGGCCGTGATCGCATCTTGGACCGAATCGGCGACGTTGCCGTCCGGCAGCTGTACGTAGTCAACGGAGATCACGGTTGCGCCGGTGTACAGCGCCAGGCGTTCGCAGATGCGCCGGTGCGTCTCGATCCGTCCGGCGAAGAACCCACCGCCATGGAAGTAGAGGACCGTCATGTCGCTGTCCGGTCCATAGCGATGCGTCATCGACTCGACCGGGACGCCCCCGAGCTCGAACCGCACTGGCTCGACGTACCGCGAACGCGGGCCGCGGGCCGAAAGTCGATCGGCCGTGCGGATGGCCCGGATGGAGCGATCCGACAGGGGCATCCAGTACATCAGCGGCTTGAAGAACATCCGTGTACCGCGCTGGACGACCCGCGCGCGCAGGCTGAATTTCTCATGCACGATCGCGTTCTCGAACACCACCTGCATGGGCCCGACCTGCGTGCGGAGGATGCGCAGCTTGCGCACGACCTCGCGGGCGCGGGGGACCGACGCTGCCGAGCGGGGCAGGGCGGTCAGGCTCGGCCTGACCAGTCGGATTCCGGGCAGGGCAAGGCGAGGCGCCCGCCAGCGCAAGCCGGCCCATCGAATGATCCGGTCACGCGCAGACTCCGAAATGTGTCGCCAGCGCGACCAGAGTGACATGTCGGCAACCTAACCCCGGTGACGCTCACGAGCAAGCGGTGTTCCCCGCGTTTGCGCAGGTCAGACGCGTGGAGTGTGACGGATGTCGCTGGGGGTGCCCCCTGCACGGAGTGCCTGCGGTCGGGGTCCCCCTGCACGAGCGCCGGAGTCGCGAAGCGCTTGGGGGATCATTCGGCTGCGAATCCAGCGTCGACGGCGATATGGATGAGCACCGGCTCGGGCGTGAGCTGAAGGCCGCCGCCCGCGTCGGCCACCGCAGATTCCATCCTCATGGCATACGGCCTCGGTCCACCGCCGCCATCCGAAAGTCCCGCGTCAGAGATTCGGGTGGGCACGACCCGGCCGCGCCGCAACGCGTCGGCGTAGGTCTGGGCTCGGTTGACGGCGTTATCGACCGCGGCTTTGCGTAGATCTGCCTCGTAAACCCGGCGATTGCGCTCGAGCACATCCCACACGATGCCGGCGACCTCGACGCCGTCGCGCCCAGCCCAGTAGTCGATGAATCCGCCCAGCCGGTCGAAGTCGGAGAATTCGGCGACGATCCCCACCCGCGCGGCATGGACTGGATTCCCCCGCTCGCCGTTGTCTCGCCAAGGTCGGTAGGAGGAAATGCTGACCTGGTCGCTCGACCAGTCGAGCACGGCGTTGCGGTCGGCCAGCTCGGTCAGCTGCGCCGTAACCGCGAGCTGCGCGGAAGCGGCCTGATCGTAGGCCTGCTGCTTGTCGGCGGCTTCGACCGCGGCAGCCAGCGTGACGATGGCACGCTCGGCCGGATAGCGCGCTTCGGCTTCGCCGCGCACGATGATGTCGACCATGGCGCCACCCTACGTTCGCCGACTTGCGTGGGGGTACCTCCCGCGCCCCGGTGGGGCGTGGGGGATATCCGGTGTCCGGCCGAACGTGCCAAGGTAGAAACGTGAACGTCGATCATCAGGTCGTCATCGTGGGCGCCGGTTTCGGCGGGATGGGTGCGGCCATCGCGCTGCAACGGGCCGGAGTCGAGGACTACGTCATCCTCGAACGGGCCGACGACTTGGGCGGGACCTGGTACGTCAACCACTATCCCGGTCTCACCGTCGACATCCCGTCGGCGACGTACTCCTACTCGTTCGAGCCGAACCCAAACTGGTCGCACGTCTTCGCCCGTGGACATGAACTCAAGGCGTACTGCGATCAGGTCGCGACCAAGCACGAGCTTCGCAGTCACATGCGCTTCGGCGTCACGGTGGCGTCGGCGCGCTGGGACGACGACGCGAGCGTGTGGGTGGTGGCGCTGGCCGACGGCAGCACGCTGACGACGCAGCAACTGATCACGGCGACCGGCTTCCTGTCCGAACCGGCGATGCCCGAGATCGCCGGCGTCGAGACCTTCGCCGGGACGGTGGTCCACACCGCCGAATGGGACGACGGCCTGGACCTCGCTGGGCGCCGCGTCGCGGTCATCGGCACCGGAGCAACGTCGGTTCAGCTGGTGCCGACCATTGCGCTAGACGTCGCCGAACTCACCGTGTTCCAACGCACGCCGATTTGGGTGTTCCCCAAGCTCGACCAGCGCATCTCGGAGCGCACACAGCGTCTGTTCCAGCGGCTTCCGGTCACCCAGCGAGCGTCCCGTTTCGCCGGCTGGGCGTTCGTCGAGGCGCTTCTGGTGTTCGGCGTCCTGCACTACCGGCAGTTCGGCTTGTCCAACGCGATGGCGGCCGAAACTCGCGACGAAGCTACCTCCACGTCAGGTGAAGGATCCGGAGTTGCGCCGCAGAAGCTCACGCCGAGCTACACCTTCGGCTGCAAGCGCCCGACCGTGTCGAACAACTACTTTCCGACCTTCACGAAGCCGCACGTCCACCTCGAGACGTCACCGATCGAACGCATTGAATCGGACGCCATCGTCACCGCTGACGGGGTGCGGCACGAGATCGACACCCTGGTCCTAGCCACCGGCTACAACCTGTGGGAGAGTCGGCTTCCCGCCGTTCGAGATCATCGGCAGGGACGGCCGCAACCTCGGCAAGTGGTGGCGAGAGGAGGGCTTCCAGTCCTACCTCGGTTCGTCGATTCCCAAGTTCCCGAACCTGCTGACGCTCGACGGGCCATGGGTGTATTCGGGTCTTTCCTACTTCCAGACACTCGAACCCCAGATGACGATCATCGAGCGGCTGTTCGGCGAACTCAAGCGGACGAAGAGCAGCCAGTGGGAGGTCAAGGAATCAGCGCACGTCGCGTTCCGGAACCGGATGCCGAAGGGCCTGCGCTCCACCGTCTTCCAAAGCGGCAACTGCGCCGGCTCTCACAGCTACTACTTCACCCCCAGCGGGGAGACGCCGCTCTTGCGCACGACGTCGACCATCAGCACTACGCGGGAGGCGAAGAGCTTTCCGCTCAGCAACTTCACCTTCGATTGACGCCCGCTCAGACGGCTCCAGCTCGGTCGGACAGCACCGCTTGGGCGGCGTTGTAGCCCGGGATGAATGTGATGCCCGGCCCGCCATGGCAGCCAGCGCCGCCCAGGTAGAGGCCGTCGACTCCCAGCGGGAGGTCGCGCCAGCCCTGCGGCCCGGGTCGGTGCACGCCCATCTGTTCGGGGTGGATGAGGCCTTGGGCCCAGTCACCGCCGGGAGCGCCGAACATCGTGCTCATGTGCTTGGGCGTGAACGTCGTGTGCTTGAGGATCAAACTCTCGAAGTTCGGTGCGATCCGACCGATCTTGTCGATGACGCGCTGGCCCATCTCGGCTTTCAATCGTGCGTACTCCTGCGGTTCGGCGGCGGCGCCTTCGACCGGGAACCACAGTGAGTACGCCGACGCGGCCGCCTTGCCGGGCGGTGCGAGTGTCGGATCCTGGGCCGACGGAATCTGGAACGCGACGGCCGGGTCGGCGGGCACGATGCCCCGACGGCAGTCCTCGTACTGCTGCTGGAGTTCCTCCGGCGTACTGAACAAGCCGATGGCGCCCTGCATCTTCGGGTCGTTGAGGATCTCGTACGGCTCCACGAACTCCGGCACGCTGTCGAGCGCGAAATGCATCTGCACGTAGCTGCCGCGATGGTCGACTGCCGCAACCCGCGTCCGGACCTCCTCGAGTGCTGCGGTGCCGGCGAGGCCGACGGTCAGGCCGGGTTCAAGCGTGGAGACGACGACTGGGGCAGCGAAGCTTCCCTGATTGGTGACGACGCCGGTGACACGCGTGCCGTCCGTCGTGATGCCCGTGACGGATGCGTCCAGCTGAAGCTCGCCCCCGGCATTGGCATAGCGCTCCTGCAGGTGGCGGGTGAGCGTTCCGATACCGCCTTCGAGCTTGGTCATGAGCGTGGCGTTCTCGTCCGGAACGGCGAACCCGAAGGCGAATCCGTAGGCGCTGCCGGGTGTCTCCGGCCCGCGATACTGGCTGTTGCAGGCGAGGAACGCGAGCATGCCGCGCAAGGCCCCGTGCTTCTCCTTGTCCGGGATGAACCGGTCGATGACGTCGCTGGCCGATGCGGTCAGCATCTCCTGGATCGCTCGGCGCTCGGCGTCGTCGGTTGCCATCGCGAGCATCTCGTCGGCCGTACGCGGCGGTGCCATGACATCGAACCGGCCCATGGCGCGTGTGGGGGCAGCCGCCCACCCGGCGAGCTCGGCCATGCCCATGACGACTTCGCTGCCGTGGTCGGCCTCGAGGTGAGTCATGAGTTGCATGAGGTCGGTGTAGTAGACGAGCGGAACGTCGCCGATGCCGCGCATCGACACCGACATCACCTCCAGCTCGACGGTCGGGAGGCTGGCAAGCCCAAGCGCCTCGCTCACAACGGCGGACGTCGGGAACTGCAGCGAGCCGGCAATCTCGAAGTGAAATCCGTCGAAGAGCTCGACGGTGGAGGCCATCCCGCCGGCGTAGCGCTTGGCCTCGATGATCGCCGTTCGGAGGCCGGCCTCCTGGAGCAGGACACCCGCGGCGAGGCCGTTGTGTCCGGCGCCAAGGACGATCGCGTCGTACTGGGTCATAGCACCGAACGCTCGCACTGCATCGTCCTTTCGTCAATAGTGACGAAACAGGCGTAGGCTCTGTTCCATGCCGACCGCCCCCCTGACCGCCCGTTCTGAACGTACCCGGACTGCGCTGCGCAACGCGGCGATGGTGCGTTTCCTGGCCCAAGGCGTCGAGGCGACAACGGCGGAGGAGATCGCATCTGACGCCGGCGTCACTCTGCGGACGTTCTATCGCCACTTCAGTTCCAAACACGACCTCCTGTTCGCCGACTACGACTCCGGCCTGCAATGGTTCCGGCGCGCACTCGCCGAACGCCCGGTCGACGAACCCGTCATAGAGTCCGTCAACGCAGCGGTTTTCGCGTTTCCCTACGACGTCGATGCCGTCACGCAGATCGCCAACCTGCGCGTCGGTGCGCTCGATCCAAGTCGCATCGTGCAGCACATGCGCCGGGTGCAGTCCGATTTTGCCCACGCCCTGCTCGATCACTTGCGCAGTCGTCACCCAGATGCCGACGACGTCGGAGTGACCGTCGCTGCGCGCGCGATCGCGGCCGCCGTCTTCGCCGGCATGGAGGTCTGGCTGCACCGGGAGACCCGGTCGCTGCCCGAGCTGGCGCAACTGTTTCGCGACGCGCTGTCGACCATCAGACCCGCCTTTCGTCACTATTGACAAAACAGGACGGACCGCGCAGAGTCAGCGCATGGTGTCGCTAATCGTCCATGCCGTGCTCGGCATTCTCTGCATCTGGTTCGTCATGAGGTCCAACCCGGCCGTCTTTCGGCGCGTCGCCGGTGGCCCCGCGTTGTCGTCCCTCGAAGCCGTCTACTACGTCGTCGGCATTGCGTCGATTGCACTGGGCTGGTGGTTCAACATCCGCTTCGTCAACGAGTACGGTCCGGGGACCGCTTTCTTCAACCCCCTGTGGGGCGACGGCAGTTGGACGCAGTACATCGAGCTGATGTTCGTCAATCCGGCCGCAGCGTCGGCCGGACAGGACTACACCATCGGCAACGTCATCTTGTTGCCGCTGATGACGATCATCGACGGACGGCGACGCGGTATTAAGCGGCCCTGGATGTTCTTCGTGGCCACGCTGTTCACCAGCTTCGCGTTCGGCTGGGCGTTCTACCTGGCCACGCTGGAGCGCCAGCGCCGGTTGAGCAAGGTCGCGGTGTCCTGACACGCGGCATGGCCACGTAGTTTCACTTTCAACAAGGAATGATCTGGCCTCCTTCGGGCTTTACTCCACTGTGAAGAAGATCGGTTTCCTCTCGTTCGGCCACTGGTCGGCCACCCCCGGCTCTGTTGCTCGAACGGCGTCCGACGTCCTGCTGCAATCCATCGACCTGGCGGTCGCCGCCGAGGAGGTCGGAGCCGACGGCGCCTACTTCCGGGTGCATCACTTCGCCCGTCAGCTGGCATCTCCGTTCCCGCTGCTCGCCGCAATCGGGGCGAAGACCTCGACGATTGAGATCGGCACCGGCGTCATCGACATGCGGTACGAGAACCCGCTCTACATGGCGGAGGACGCCGGCGCGGCCGATCTGATCGGTGGCGGCCGGCTCCAGCTCGGCATCAGCCGTGGCTCGCCGGAGCAGGTCATCGACGGGTGGCGCTACTTCGGCTTCGAGCCAGCCGAAGGCCAGACCGAGGCCGACATGGGACGCCGGCACGCCGAGGTGTTCCTCGACGTGCTGAAGGGCGAGGGGTTCGCCGAGCCGAGCCCGCGTCCGATGTTCCCGAACCCGCCCGGATTGTTGCGCGTCGAACCGCATTCGCCCGGTCTCCGCGATCGGATCTGGTGGGGCGCGGCGTCGGACGGCACCGCTGAGTGGGCAGCCGACCTGGGCGTCAACCTGATGAGCTCGACGCTCAAGGCGGACGAGTCCGGTGAGCCATTCCACGTCCAGCAGCGCAAGCAGATCGAGAAGTTCCGGCAGCGGTGGTCCGAAGCCGGATGGGAGCGCGAGCCACGCGTGTCAGTCAGCCGAAGCATCTTCCCGATCGTCAACGATCTCGACCGCTCGTACTTCGGGCGCGACGCAGGGTCCTCCGACCAGGTCGGGCAGATCGACGATTTCCGGGCGGTGTTCGGCCGCTCGTACGCCGCCGAACCGGACGACCTGATCGAGCAGCTGCGAGGCGACGAGGCCATAGCGGCCGCCGACACCCTGCTCCTGACGGTTCCAAACCAGCTGGGCGTGGACTACAACGCCCACGTGCTCAAGAGCGTCGTCAAGCTCGTAGCTCCGGGGCTCGGCTGGCGCTGACACGGCGAAACCGGCCGGGAATCGCGCGGTTCGGGACGCATCCTTAGACGCAGATGCGGTTCGGCGCCGAATGATGTGCTGTTGATGCCGCTATGGCCCCACCAACGCCTATAGATCCTGTGGACTCGAGTAGAAGTTGGTCACCGGCTCTCCGGCGAGCATTGGCCCGATGGCTTCAAGCAGTCCGGTTTCAATCCGCCACTGGAGGTACGCGAGGTAGTGCTCTCGTGACTCCCATTCTTCGATGAGGAGAACTTTGGCCGTGTCGTCGAGGTCGCGGTGCGGTGTCACGCTGATGCAGCCGTCGTACGTCCGTGTCTCCGGAAGCACCGATACGAGTGTCTTGTAGAAGTTGTCCGATTCTTCGACCTTGGTCGGGAACAGTGCGGTCACGGTGACTGACATTGAGCACGCCCTTCAGTGTTGGTGCCGCAAGCGTATGTCCCCCGGGCGGAATCCCCCGGGCGATCAGCCAGATCGGCAGGAACACGAGCTCGAACAACCCACCGGGGGCAAGGATCGCCTGCCCTGGGCCTTCGTTCATGTCGAGCACGCCCAGCAGGTCTAAGGGCACCCCGCGGGTGAGTGCCGCCCATCCCACCAGGCCCAACGCCGCGATGGACCGCGCGAGCGGCCGTCGTCGTGGTTTGCACGGTCATGACTTGCTCCTGGTGAGGACCCGCACTCGAGCCTTGTGGAGTGGTGGCATGAGTCCGTAGATGACGATTGGGACGGCGATGGTCGCGAGAACGAAGGTCCGGAGCACCGGAGAAAGCGGGTGCAGCCAGTCCGAGAGCCCCAAGTTGATCACGGTCAAGGTTGGGAACACGCAGAGCCAGATCATCAGCGCGAGCTGGTGCTTGGACGGCGGCCCGATGGGGCGTTCCTTCTGGTCAGGCATGTCTGGTTCCTTCTGGGATTGGCTGCGAGGCCGGGTGGCCCGCACGGAATGCGTCGACGTCGTTCCGGACGTCTTCCTCGGTGAGGTCGTGGTTGATGGCGATCGCAGCCGCGGAGCCCTCGCCGGCGGCCGTGATGACTTGGGCTCGGGGATTGGTCGCGTTGCCGGCTGCCCACACGCCCGAAGCCGTGGTCTGACCGCTCCCGTCGACCAGCGGCCATCCGTCTTTGTCGGTTTTGCCACCGAGACCGGTGATGAAGTCACTCGACGGGACAAACTCCGGCCGCACGAACACCACTTGCCGCGGAACGATCCGTCCGCCAGTCAGAGCAACTCCGCTCAGTGCGTCGTTCTCGACGACGAGTCGTTCGACGGTGCCTTCGACGATGTCGATCGCTCGCGCAGCCAGCAGTTCCCGATCAACCTCGTCCAGATCGACGGTGTGCGGGAAGAAGACGACGTCGGGGCTCCACTGCCGCAGCAGCAGCGCATGCTGGACGGCGCCTGAAGTACCACCCAGAACGCCGAACGGTAGGTCGCGAACCTCGTGACCGTGGCAGTAGGGGCAGTGCAGCAGGTCCCGGCCCCAACGTTCGGCCACTCCGGGAATGTCGGGCACCTGGTCACGCAGTCCGGTCGTGATGAGAAGCCCGCGCGCCCCGATGGAGCCGCCGCTGTCGAGTCGAAGGTCGAACGCACCGGTCGACGTGCGCACGACCTCGGAGACGGTGCCGTCGAGCAGCTCGACGCCGTACGAGGTCACCTCGGATCGACCGATGGCCAAGAGCTCACTCGGAGGCATCCCGTCTCGGGACAGGTAACCCTGCATGTGCTCAGCCGGCGCGTTGCGCGGATGCCCGCTGTCGATGACGACGATACGGCGCTGTGCCCGGCCGAGGACAAGAGCCGCCGACAGGCCTGCGGCTCCGCCGCCGACGACCGCGACATCGTAGGGATCGATGGCGGGGTTGCTCATGGGTCGAGCCTGCGTCAGGGTCCCGGTTGCAGCAACATTTGTTGCCGAAACTGGGACATCGCGGTTCGATGAGGGCATGGACCATCGCGCCCGCGTCGCCTCTGCACTCGAGGACGTTGGGCCGCGTCTGAAACGGATCCGCTCGACGCGGAGCCTCAGCCTGACCGATGTGGCCGAGTCAACTGGGATCTCCAAGAGCACCCTGTCGCGCTTGGAGACCGGACAGCGCAAGCCCAGCCTGGAACTGCTGCTTCCCTTGGCCCAGACCTACAACGTTCCCTTGGACGAGCTGGTCGGGGCGCCCGAGGTGGGTGACCCGCGGGTCCATCTGAAACCCCGCCACGTCAACGGCCGCACGGTCATCCCGCTGACGCGCCAGCCCGGCGGAGTCCAAGCGTGGAAGATCGTCATCCCGACGTCGAAACACCAGGTCGAGTTGCGGTCCCACGAGGGCTACGAGTGGATCTACGTGATCAGTGGCAAACTGCGCGTCGTCATCGGCGAGCACGATCTCACCCTCGAACCGGGCGAGGTGGCCGAGTTCGACACCCGGGCGCCGCACTGGTTCGGCAGCACCGGGGAGGCTCCCGTGGAGGTGCTCAGCATCCTGGGCCGTCAGGGAGAACGGATGCACGTGCGTGCTCAACCGAAAGGCCGGACCGCACCGGATCACTAACCCGTCATCTGCGATCTACGGCGCGGCGGTCGTCGGTGTGGCAGTGGACGTGGCCTGGGACGGCGGCATAAGGACGGAGTCGATGAGGTAGATCGTTGCGTTGGCGGTTCGGAGGCCGCCGCACACGACATTTGCCTGGTCGGCGATCCGGATGCGGTCGCCGTCGCGTTCGATCGGGAGCTTCTCAGCGCCCAACGTCTCCAACGATCCGGACAGGTCGCGGGGCGCCTGCTCCTTCTCAATGATGTGGAACCTGAGGACGTCGGTGAGCGCGTCGGCGCTCTTGGGCTCCGCGAGCGTGCGCGTCCACTGCTTCGGCACCTTGGCGCTGAAGGCATCGTCGGTCGGCGCGAAGATCGTGAACTCCCCGGCGTCCAGCTCTTGCGTGAGGTCGACCCGCTCGTTGAGGTCGCCTGAGATCGCGGACGCGAACAGCCGCAACATCGGGTGATCCTCGATGGCCTCTGCGGCCGGCTTGTCGGCCAGCTCGACGATCGAGCCGGGCCCGGTTACGTACTTCTTGGCGTACGCCGCGCAGCCCGGGCCGACCAGCGTCTGAGCCGCCTCCAGGGACGGCGGAGCAGTTGACTCGATCTGTGCGTCGGGCGCGTCGGACCGCTCGCAACCAGCGGCGACCCCGGTGGCCATGACGAGAGCGGCGAGGACCACCGCGGGAGTGGGAAACGACATGGTGCCATTGTGCCGAACGCCAGAATCGGGCGTGTCCTGAAGTCATAGCACTTGCGCTATGCATAGCATTCGCGCTATACCTGTGCCATGGCGCTGCGCGAGCGGATGGATCGGGATGACGAGGCGTTCTACGCCGCGATCGCCCGACAAGTCGCCGAGCAGCGTGCTGCGCGCAATCTCTCCCAGCGGGAGCTCGCAGAGCTCTGCGGCACGACGCAGTCGGCCATTGCGCGGTTCGAAGCCGGGACACGGCCACCGCGGCTCGACACGCTGCTCCGGATGGCGGCGGCTCTCGACTGCGCGCTCGACGTGACCCTCCGACCAAGAACGACCCCCACCCCCCGAAAGGCAGGCCCGTCATGACCACACGCGTCGACGTCGAGGAGATCGAGTCCACCAAGAGCGAGAAGTTCCTCGCCGTGGTGCTGCTGGCCTTCCTGCTGATCGGCACCATCTGGTTCTACGTGAAGGTCGACGCCTGGGTGCCGGGCGGGCCGAACTACGCCGCCAGCGCTGCCGAGCAGAAGGCACACCAAGCCCAAGACGACGCTTGGAGCCGGCAGGTCACCGCTGAGGAGGCTGTCGCGCGCGAGAGGTCCGAGCTCGACTTGGCCAAGAACGACTTCGACATCGCCGTGGCGAAGGGCGGCGGCGCCGCGGCTGAGGAGGCTGAGTACAAGAAGGCCGAGGCCGAGCTGCGAGAGTCCCAACGGACCCTTGCCGGGGCACAACAGAAAGCCAGGTCGGCAGAGCGCGCCGTCGCGAGGTTCGACCGCGCTCGACAGCAGCGCTCCGATGATCCTGGCCACAACTGGGGCGTGGCCGGCGCCCGGCTCGGCTTCATCGCGGTCTGGCTGCTGGCGTCACTGCGGGCGGTTGGAAACCTGCGCCGACAGCAGTCGCGTTTCCTGCCCCTGGGGTTCGCCGCCGCCGGGGCGGGAGTCATCACGGCTCTGGTGTACGCAACCGACTACATCACCGACTACATCAGCTGGCGCGACTTGGGCCCGATCGTCCTCTCTGCCGCGGGTGTGATCGCCACGGTGGGCGCATTCGTTGGATTGCAGCGCTGGCTCGCGGCCCGCATCCCCGGCAGGCGGGTCCGAAACGCGGAATGCCCGTTCTGCGGACATCCGGTTCGCGGGGACGCGCCACACTGCGAGGGCTGCGGACGCGAAGTCATTGCGCCGTGCGCGGCCTGCAGCCAGCCGCGCCGCGTCGGATCACCCCACTGCGCCGCCTGCGGCCAAGCCTGACCAACAACAAAACGTCCTGCGTTTGGCACCCACAGTCGGGTCAAACGCAGGACGTTTCGTCAGGTTGGGTTCAGCTCACACGAAGCGCTCGCCGTTTTTGGCCTTCTCCAGCAGGAGGGCCGGCGGGTTGAAACGCTCGCCATACTGGGCAGCCAATTCTTCGGCCCGCTTGACGAACGCCGACGGGCCAATCTCGCCGTCAGCACCTTCCCAGCCGTTGATGGCCTGGATCGCGCCACCGAGCAGTGCCGGGAAGCCGATACCAAAGATCGAGCCGATGTTGGCATCCGGCACGGTGCGCAGCACGCCTTCGGCAAGGCAGTTCACCGTGTCGATCGACATCGAGAAGATGAGCCGGTCCTCGAGATCCTTGAGCGGTGGCTGCTCGTCGGCCACTGGGAAGACCTCGGCGAGGCCGTCCCACAGTCCGACGCGCTTACCCTCTGCGTAGTCGTAGAAGCCCTTACCCTCGAGCTTTCCAGCCCGGTCGAGCTCCAACATCTTCTCGACGACGATGTTGCCCGGCTCCGGCACGTAGGTGCCGCCCTCGGCCTCGATGCCTTCCTTGAAGCTGTCGGCGATCTTCTTCATCAGTCGCATGTTCAGCTCATCGCTGATCTGCAGCACGCCGGTCGGGAAGCCCGCCATAGTCGCAGCCCGATCGATCGCGACCGGGCTCACGCCCTCGGCGAGCATTCGCTGGCCTTCGTTGATGAACTGGCCGATGACGCGCGAGGTGAAGAAGCCGCGGCTGTCGTTGACGACGATCGGGATCTTCTTGATCTGCTGCACGTAGTCGAGCGCCTGCGCGATCGTCTTGTCGTTCGTCTTCTCGCCGGCGATGATCTCGACGAGCATCATCTTGTCGACCGGGCTGAAGAAGTGAATGCCGATGAAATCGTCCGGACGGCTGACGCCCTCGGCGAGCCCGGTGATCGGCAGGGTCGACGTGTTGGAACCGAGCAGCGCGTCGGGCAGGATCTTCGGCTCGAGCTCAGCGAACACCGAGTGCTTGAGCTCCTGGTTCTCAAACACCGCCTCGACGACGATATCGACGCCCTCGAGATCGCCGTAGTTGTCGGTCGCCGTGATGCGGCCGAGGAACTCGTCGATCTTCTCCTGCGTCGTGCGGCCCTTCTCGAGCTGCTTGGCGAGGATGGCGGCGCTGTACGCCTTGCCCTTTTCAGCGGCCTCGAGGCTGACGTCCTTGAGGACGACCTCCATGCCAGCCTTCGCCGAGACATAGGCGATGCCTGCGCCCATCATGCCGGCGCCGATGACGCCGACCTTCTGGAACTTCTTGCGCTCGATCCCTTCGGGCCGCGAGTTGCCGGCGTTGATGGCCGACAGGTCGAAGAAGAACGCCTGCGTCATGTTCTTGAACTGCTGGCCGACGATCAGCTCGGTCAGGTAGCGCGACTCGATCCGCGACGCGGTGTCGAAGTCGACCTGCGAACCCTCGACGGCGGCGGACATGATCGCCTTGGGGGCCTTGAAGTCAGCGCCCTTGACCTGCTTGACCAGGTTCGCCGGGAAGCTCGGCAGCACTGCGGCGAGCGCCGGGGTGCTCGGCGTTCCGCCGGGGATCTTGTAGCCCTTGACGTCCCACGGCTGGATTGCTGCGTTCTCGTCGCCCTGGACCGACTCGATCCATGCCTTTGCGGCGCTGAGAAGCTCATCGGCCGGGACGACCTCGTCGATCAGGCCCTTGGACTGCGCGACCGCCGGCTGCATCCGCGGGCCCTGGATGAGGACGTTCATGATCGCGTCCTGGATGCCGAACATCCGGACCGTGCGGGTCACACCGCCACCGCCGGGAAGCAGGCCGAGGGTGACCTCGGGCAGGCCAATCTCATACCGGCCGTCTGCGGCGATGCGGTGGTGGCAGGCGAGTGCGATCTCCAGGCCGCCACCGAGTGCGGCGCCGTTGATGGCCGCGACAACGGGCTTGCCGAGCGTCTCGAGCCTGCGCAGCGTCGCCTTGATCGTCTCGACCTCGTTGAACAGGGCGTCGGCGTCGGCCGGCGTCGCCTGCGTCATCAGCTTGAGGTCGCCGCCGGCGAAGAAGGTCTTCTTGCCGGACGCGACGATCACGCCCTTGATCGACTCGGGGTTGGCCGCCACCTCGTCGGCGAGCCGGTTGACCGCTGCCTGCATCGAGGTGCGGTACGCCTCGTTCATGGTGTTGGCGTTCTGGTTCGGATCGTCGATGGTGAGGGTGACGATCCCGTCGGACAGGTCGTATTTCACTGCATCAGTGCTGGTCATCTCGGTTCCTTGCAAAGTCGTCGTGGTTTCGAGGGCGACTGCGCCGCCACCTCAACCACCGATGGGTTGAGGTGGATCAGAGGCGCTCGACGATGGTGGCAATACCCATGCCGCCGCCGACGCAGAGGGTGGCCATGCCATAGCGCTTCTCACGGCGCTCCAGCTCGTCGACGAGGGTGCCAAGAATCATGGCACCGGTCGCGCCCAGTGGGTGACCCATCGCGATCGAGCCGCCATTGACGTTGGTCTGGTCAGCCGGGTAGTCGCCGAGGTCGCGCATCAGCTTGAGCGCGACGGCCGCGAAGGCCTCGTTGATCTCAAGCAGGTCGATGTCCTCGATCGACAGGCCGGCCTTGTCCAGCGCCTTGCGGCAGGACGGCGCCGGGCCGGTCAGCATGATGGTCGGCTCGCTGCCGATCACAGCGGTCGACACGACGCGGGCACGCGGCGTCAGGCCGTGCTTCGCGCCCGCCTGCTCGTTGCCGAGCAGAACGAGGGCGGCTCCGTCGACGATGCCGGAGGAGTTGCCCGCGTGGTGGACGTGGTTGATCTTCTCGACTTCGTAGTACCGGTTGAGCGCCACGGCGTTGAAGCCGCCCATCTCACCGAGGAACTCGAAGGACGGGCTGAGCGAGCTCAAGCTCTCGACGGTCGTGCCTTCGCGGACGAACTCGTCGTGATCGAGGATCGTCAGGCCGTTGTTGTCGAGGACCGGAATGATCGACTTGGCGAAGTAGCCATTGGCGATTGCCTTCGCGGCGCGAGCCTGCGACTCGGCAGCGAACGTGTCGACGTCGGTCCGCGAGAAGCCTTCCAGCGTGGCGATCAAGTCGGCACCGATGCCCTGCGGAACGAACGACGCATCGAACGCGGTCGCCGGGTCCATGGCCCACGCGCCGCCGTCGGAGCCCATCGGCACGCGGCTCATCGATTCGACGCCACCGGCGATGATCAGGTCTTCCCATCCGGACTTGACCCGGGCCGCGGCCTGGTTGACTGCCTCGAGGCCGGAGGCGCAGAACCGGTTGAGCTGCACGCCGGCGACCTGCTCGCCGAATCCGGCGGCTAGGACCGCGGTACGGGCGATGTCGGCGCCCTGGTCGCCGACCGGCGACACGACACCGAGGATCACGTCGTCGACCTGATTGCTGTCGAGGTTCGGGTTGCGCTTCGGCAACTCCTCGAGCAGGCCGGTCAACAGCGAGATCGGCTTGACCTCGTGCAGTGAGCCGGTGTTCTTGCCGCGGCCACGCGGGGTGCGGATCGCGTCGTAGATGAATGCTTCGGTCATGCGAAGGACCTCCGAAAGCTGGTGCTTGGGATTGAGGCCATGCACGGGCCTCGTCCTGAAAGTATGACACTTGTCTGAATCGAGTGCATAGGGGGTCGATGGACCGACTGGCGTCCGAGGCTCAGGCGCCTTGTCGCCCGTTGCCGTAGGCCCCATCCTCGTACGACATTGCCTGCAGGCGGGCGATGCGCTCGTCCATCGGCGGATGCGTGGCAAACAGCTTGGCGAAGCCGGCCCCCCGGAACGGGTTGGCGATCATCTGGTGCGAGACGTCGACCAGGCGCTGGTCCTGCTGGAGCGGCGCAGCCTGGGTCCCCAGCTCGAGTTTGTTCAGGGCTGATGCAAGCGCCAGGGGGTCACCGGTCAGACGAGCACCGTCTTCGTCGGCATCGAATTCACGGGTGCGCGAGATGGCGAGCTGGATGACCATCGCCGCCAGAGGCGCAAGGAAGGCCAGCGCGAGTGCCGCGATCGGGTTGCCGCCGTTCTCCCGTCGCCCGCCGAAGAACATCGCGAACTGGGCGATGGAGGTGATGATGCCCGCGACACCGGCCGCGACCGAAGAGGTCAGGATGTCGCGGTTGTAAACGTGCATCAGTTCGTGTCCCAGCACGCCGCGCAACTCGCGCTCGTCCAGCAACTGCAGAATGCCCTCCGTGCAGCACACCGCGGCGTTCTCCGGGTTGCGGCCGGTTGCGAACGCGTTGGGCGCCTGGGTTGGCGAGACGTAGAGCATCGGCATCGGCTTCCCCGCCGCGGCCGACAACTCGCTCACAATCCGATACATCGCCGGTTGGTCGGCTTCAGTGACCGGGTAAGCGTGCATCGCGCGCAGCGCCATCTTGGCCGAGTTCCAGTAACTCCACGCGGTGGAGCCCACGCCGAGGAGAACGAAGATCCAAAGAATTCCGGACCGCGCCCCGAGCGCTGCCCAGATCGCGAACAGCGCCGCCCACAGGAAGCCGAACAATGCCGCTGTCTTCAGGCCGTTGAAATGGTGATGCACGACAGGTCCTTTCTCCGGCCGCCACGTTCCTATGACAGATCAACGATTGGCAAGGGCATGCTGTTCCGCACCGCCATCCCCGCCGGCCAGTGGCGTGTCCCCTGTGGCGCGAGAGGCTGGTGCAACTAGCGTGGGGCTGGACATGACCGGCCCTTCGCCTGCCCCGATGCGGCCCGCGCCCGACGAGGGCGGTGGGGCCGGTGCGGTGGCGCTCGATCGGCTGCGCGTCGGCGCCGACGGGACGTGGCGAACGCTCACCGGACCGTCGGCTCGGCTCGGACGGCTGGGCTTCGTCTCTGGCGCGGACGGGTGGCACGTCTTCGACGAGGGACTCGACGGCGGACTTTACGTCGGAGGAACCAGCGTCCGGCACGTCCTGTTCGATCACCCGGGTACGTTCACGCTCCATGTCGGCAGCCCCGATGGCCATCCCGTGAAGATCTCGGTGGACTCGCCACGGCCGGTGCTCACCGTCGTCAAGAACGAGCCCTCCGGTCCGATTCCTCGGCTCGAGCCGGTAGCTGCGCCAGCCCCCACCCCCGCGAGACCTGTTGACGAGGCGCCGCGCATTGAAGAGGCGCCGCGCATCGCTCCGGTTTTCCCCGATGTCCGGGGTCAGCCCCTACGCGTCGAAACCCGGACTTCTCCCTCGCCCGCCGAACGTCCGGTCCTCATCGCCCGCCGGCTGGCCGTGCAGGCCCAGTCCGGCCGCGTTCTCATCTCTGACATCGACGTGGCGCTCGGCCCGAAATCGCTCACCGCGGTGATCGGCCCCTCAGGCGCCGGCAAATCGACACTTCTGCACAGCCTGGCCGGCCAGATCTCGCCCTCCGACGGCGGCGTGTGGTGGCAAGGCCATCACTTGCACGACGAGTACCTCGACCTGCGGACCCAGATCGGGTTCGTCCCGCAGGAGGAGATCCAGCATCCGCAACTCGGCGTCCGCCAGTCGCTGACTTTCTCGGCCCGACTCCGCCTCCCGGACAATACGAGCCCCGGAGCGCTGAGGGCACGCGTCGACGACGTCATCAGCCAGGTCGGGCTCCAGGCCGAGCAGCGCCAGCGGATCGGCTCGCAACTGTCCGGCGGGCAGAAGAAGCGCGTTTCCATCGCAACGGAGTTGCTCACCGCTCCGCCACTGCTGTTCCTGGACGAGCCCACCTCGGGCCTCGATCCCGGCCGCGACCGCACGATCATGCACCAGTTGCGCGACCTCGCCGACGACGGTCGCGTGGTCGTGGTGGCCACGCACTCGGTGCTGGGACTCGACCTCTGCGACACGATCATCGTGATGGCCCGCGGTGGAGAGCTGGCCTATGCCGGGCCACCCGCGGTGCTGCTCGAGCACTTCGGCTGTGCGGACTACCCGGAAATGTTTGACCTGCTGGAGACGCCAGCGCAGCTGCCGAGGTCGGCGGCGTCGGCGCCAGCACCTCCCAGCGCCCGCCGCGACACCATCGCGTCGACCACGCGTTCGGCCTCCCAACAGTTCCTGACACTGGTCCGGCGCAACCTGGCGCTTCTGTTCGCCGACCGGATGCACCTGACGATGCTCCTCGTGATGCCCCTCGTGCTCGCCGGCCTCAGCCGGATCGTTCAGGGCGACTACGGACTCGGGCTGTGGAGGGACAGTCGCGGCATCTTCCACGCCATGGAGGCGAACCAGCGGCTCACCATCCTCATCATCGCGGCCGCGCTCATGGGAGCGGCCATGTCGATCCGCGAACTGGTGCAGGAGCGCGCGATCTTCCGCCGCGAGTATGCCGTCGGGCTGTCGCCCGGCGCGTACTTCGCCAGCAAGGCGTTGGTCTTCGGAATCGTGTGCTTCCTGCAGGGCATCCTCGTTGCGCGACTGGCGACATTGGGTCTTCCCGAACAAGACGGCATGGGGGTGCTCGAGCACGGCTGGTGGGAGATCGCCATCCCGCTCGGGCTGTTCGCTGCCGTCATGTCGTTCGTTGGGCTGTGGATCTCGGCCAAGGCGCGATCGACGGAACAGACGACACCGGCGCTCGTGGCCGTCGTCATGGTCCAGATCGTCCTGTGCGGTGCGCTCATCCCGGTGGCCGGTCGCGCCGTCATCGAGCAGATCACGATGTTCGCTCCGGGACGGTGGGCCTTCGCCGCCACGGCGTCCAGCGCCAACCTCGACCGCTCGCCGCGGTTCATCGACGACAAGCTGATCAACTTCACCACCGATCAGTACTGGCAGAATCTGGCCGGCTTGGCCATCCTCGGCGTCCTCGTGCTCTGGGCAGGCTACGCCGCGGTCCGCCGCTCGTCCTAAGCAACTTGTTGCATATGCGCTTAGTTGCATATACGCTGCCGGCGTGGGACTCGAGCACGCGATTCTCGTGTCGCTGGCAGAACGGTCGGCCAGCGGCTATGAACTGGCGCGCCGGTTCGACGCATCCATCGGCCACTTTTGGTCGGCCAGTCATCAGCAGATCTACAAGGTGCTCGGCCGGATGGAGTCGGACAAGCTCGTCGCCGCCGACCTGATCGCCCAGGAGGGGCGGCCGGACAAGAAGGTCTACGCGATCACCGACGAGGGTCGCGCCGAAATCCAGGATTGGCTGGCCAAGCCCAGTCCGCGGGAAGCCGTCAGGATCGACTTCGCCGTGAAGCTACGCGCCCTGCATCTGGCTGATCGCGACGCATTCCGAGCCGAAGTGGTTGGACGCCGCTCGGCGCACGCACAGCTGCTGGCCGCCTACGAGGCGAGCGAACGCAAGTACTACCCCGATCCGTCCACGCTCGCCGATGACCAACTGGGCGGCTGGCTGGCCCTCCGCGGTGGCATCCGGGTTGAGCAGGGCGGCATCGAGTGGTGCGACGAGATCCTTCAGGCGTTGGGACGGACCGCGTGAGACGTCACATGCGCGCGATACGCGATCCACAGAATGCCGAGGGCGAAGATCGTCGCCGTCACGATCAGGACCGCATGGACCCAGAGGAACGCCGTCGGGCGGCTGTGCCAGTGCTCACCGGTCCACGCCCGGTCATCGCGGCTGATGGCCATCGCGAACCGCGGCCACACCCCGACGTTGAACAGACCGGCCGCCACCAGGAACAGTCCCTGAGCTTTGGTAATCACCTGATCATCATGCCAAGCATCAAAGGAGCAGCAGCATGAAGGCATTCCGCGAGGCAATCGAAACGGTGCTGAACGGCAACGGCGGAGACTTCGCTGCCGTTGAGGCACTGCTGGCCGACGACGTCGTCTTCATCAGCCCGGTCGCCTTCAAGCCGTATCCCGGCAAGCCCATCACGGCGGCGATCCTGCGGGGTGTCAGCCGGGTCTTCACAGACTTCCACTATCTGCGCGAGATCAACGACGGCCCCCACAGCGCGCTCATCTTCGAAGCGAAGGTCGGCGACATCACGCTGAACGGGTGTGACTTCATCACCACGAACGATGAGGGGCTCATCAACGAGTTCACCGTCATGGTGCGACCGCTCAAGGCGGCAAACGCCCTCGCCGAGGCCATGGCCGCCCAGTTCGACCAGATTCAGCACGAGGCCCTTGCATCAATGAGTGGAGCATCCGAATGACCGACTACCCCCACCTTCTCCGCCCGCTCGACCTCGGGCACACGACGCTGAAGAACCGCGTCGTCATGGGTTCGATGCACACCAAGCTGGAGGACCGGGCCAAGGACCTGCCCAAGCTCGCGGCGTACTTCGCCGAGCGGGCCGAGGGCGACGTCGGCCTCATCGTCACCGGCGGCTACGCGCCCAACTGGCGCGGCTGGCTGCTGCCACTCGGCTCGATGATGACGACCGACGGCCATGCGAAGAAGCACCGGATCGTGACTGACGCTGTCCACGGGGCGGGTGACGGCGAGACCAAGATCCTGCTGCAGGTCCTGCACGCGGGCCGGTACGCGTACCACCCGTTCAGTGTCAGCGCGTCGAGCAAGAAGTCGCCCATCACGCCGTTCAAGCCGCGGGCCATGTCGACCAAGGAAGTCGACCAGACGGCCACCGACTTCGCCAAGGCGGCTGCATTGGCCAGGAAGGCCGGCTATGACGGCGTCGAGGTCATGGGGTCCGAGGGCTATCTCATCAACCAGATGATCACGGCCCGGACGAACAACCGCACCGATGCCTGGGGTGGCTCGGCCGCCAACCGGATGCGATTTCCGGTCGAGATCGTCAGGCGCACCCGCGACCTCGTCGGCGACGACTTCATCGTCCAGTACCGGATGAGCCTGCTCGACCTCGTCGACAACTCCCAGTCCTGGGACGAGACGGTCGACTTGGCGCTCAAGCTGCAGGCCGAGGGCGTCGACATCCTGAACACCGGCATCGGCTGGCACGAAGCCCGCGTACCGACCATCGTCACGTCCGTGCCGCGCGCTGCGTTCGCCTGGACGACGGAGAAGCTGCGCACGGCACTGCACGAGAACGGGACGCCCGTGCCAGTCGTCGCCTCCAACCGGATCAACCGGCCCGAGGTGGCCGAGCAGATTCTCGAGTCCGGCGAAGCCGACCTCATCTCGATGGCACGGCCGCTGCTGGCCGACGCCGAGTGGGTGAAGAAGGCCGCCGAGGACCGAGCCGACGAGATCATTACGTGCATCGCCTGCAACCAGGCCTGTCTCGACCACACCTTCAAGAACAAGCGCGCGACCTGCATGCTCAACCCGCGGTCGGCGCACGAAACCGAACTCTTCCTGCTTCCGACGAAGCGGGCCAAGAAGATCGCCGTCGTCGGCGCCGGCCCAGCTGGCCTCGCCGCTGCAGTCGAACTGGCCGGCCGCGGACACAGCGTCGAACTGTTCGAGGCGGCCGATGAGATCGGCGGCCAGTTCAAGCTGGCAGCGAAGATCCCCGGCAAAGAGGAGTTCCTCCACACCATCCGGTACTACGAGCGCATGGTCGACGTCCGCGGCGTGAAGGTTCGCCTAGGCTCGCGGGCTTCGGCGGACGACCTCGCCGACTTCGACGAGATCGTCGTCGCGACCGGTGTCGTGCCGCGCATCCCGTCGCTGCCCGGCGTCGACCACCCCAAGGTGATCACCTACCAGCAGGCGATCAATGGTGCGCCAATCGGCGAGCGCGTGGCCGTGATGGGCGCCGGCGGCATCGGCTTCGACGTCAGCGAGTTCCTGCTGCACGACGTGAACGAGACGGTCGAGCACTGGATGGAGCGCTGGGGCGTGACTGATCCGTCGCTGGAGCGGGGCGGCTTGGCCACCAAGGTCAAGGCACCGCCGAGGCGCACCGTCCACCTGCTGCAGCGCAAGACGTCCGAGCTCGGCAAGGGGCTGGGTAAGACGTCCGGCTGGGTGCATCGCGAAACGCTGAAGGACTCGAACGTCGACATGCTCAAGGGCGTCACCTACGACCGGATCGACGACGCCGGGCTGCACATCACACTCGGCGAGGGCGACAAGGCGGAGAGCCGCGTCCTCGACGTCGACACCGTGATCCTGTGCACCGGGCAGGAGTCAGTCCGCGACCTGGTGGGCCCTCTTGAGGTGATCGGCAAGCCCGTGCACGTGATCGGTGGTGCTGACGTGGCCGCGGAGCTCGACGCCAAGCGAGCCATCAAGCAGGCCACGGAGCTGGCCGCCCGGCTCTAGCCGAGCGGATCCCGCGCAGGCCTAGGGGCTGCCCTAGAGTGCAAGCAGGGTTCCGCAGTGGAGCCCACAAGCAGGGGGAAGGCACGTCATGGGACTCCTTTGGGTCATTCTTCTTACGCTCGTACTCGGCTTCGTCGCGGGTCTGATCGCACGCGCGTTGGTACCTGGCAAGGACGCGCTGGGGTTGCTCCCAACCGCCCTTCTCGGCATCGTCGGCTCATTCGTCGGTGGTGCCATCTGGGCGCTCTTCAAGAAGGACGTGGCAATGTGGCCGCCGCAAGCCGGGGGCCTGCTCCTGTCGATCGTTGGCGCCGTCGTCGCGCTGCTGATCTACAACCGCGTTGCCGGCCGCAAGTCAGCCTGACACCCGCGTAAACCATCGGACAGGGCCTGCGCGAACGCTGAATCCGGAGGCTCTCGAAGCTCCGACACCGTAGTTGCGTGGATTCTCTACGCGCTTCAATTGGCCCGCTGGAAGCGGCCGGTACTCGTCATCCTCGTGGTGATCGCAACCACCGTCGGCTATATCTCCGCGACGACGCGGTGACCGGCGACTCGGGCGTACGCTCGGACGCATGGATGACGCTCGTCTGGTTCGAGTCACTGTGTTGGTACTGTGCGTCGTCGCACTGGTCCACGACGTAATCGCCCTCGCGATCAATCCCGACTTCGGCATCGGCGCCAACGCGCACACCGTCAAATTCCTGTGGGTCGACTACAACGGCTGGCATGCGGTCGCCGGCTTCGGCCTCTTCATCCCGGGCCTGTTCGCCTGGCGCCGCGCCGACTTGGCACGGGCCTACTCCCTGGCGGTCGTGCTCGCTCTGCTGGCCACTGCCATCTGGGGCCTGGTCGATCAGAACCCGCTCGGCGTTCTCTCGTTTCCTGACCAGCGTGCAGACGCGATCTTCCACGTCGGAGTGGCCGCCCTCTTCGTCGTCCCGATGTTGATCGAAGCGATCCGCAAGGCGGTCAGCCGCCCTAGCTGATCTGGCGGAGCCGGACGGACTCGGGAAGCCCGGCCAGCTCGACCAGCACGTCCTCGCCCACCTCAGCCGAGACGTCGGAGATGACGTAACCGAGTTGGCCCTTCGTAGCCAACGACTGCGCTTCGATGTTGACGCCGTGGTCGCCGAGGATGCCGTTGATGGACGCCAGCGCGCCCGGCGCGTTCTGGTGAAGGTGCGTCACGCGGTGCCGCTGCGGGTCGGCCGACATCGTGATCTCCGGCAGGTTGACGCTCAGCGAGGTGTTGCCGAACGCGAGGTACGCGCGCAGCTTGGAGGCAACGAATCGTCCGATGTCCTGCTGCGCCTCCTCGGTCGAGCCGCCGACGTGCGGCGTGAGGATGACGTTCTTCAGCCCGCGCAGGTCAGACTCGAAGGTGTCGCCCTGCCGCTTCGGCTCGATCGGGAACACGTCGACCGCAGCGCCGGCGATGTGGCCCGACTCGATATGCCGACGCAGGGCCGCGGTGTCGGTGGTGATGCCGCGAGACAGGTTGAGGAACAGCGAACGCGGCTTCATCAGGCTCAGCTGCTCGTCGCCGAAGATGCCGGCGTTGCCCGGACGGCCGTCGACGTGCAGGGAGACGACATCCGCTTCGGCCAGCAGCTCTTCGAGCGTGGCGCACTTGCGGGCGTTGCCCATGGCGAGCTTGTCGTCGAGGTCGTAGAAGATGACCCTCAGGCCGAGCGCCTCGGCGATGACCGAGAGCTGGCTGCCGATGTTGCCGTAGCCGACGATGCCGAGCGTGCGCCCACGCACCTCGTGGCTGCCGGCCGCCGATTTGTTCCAGATGCCGGCGTGCATGTCCGTCGACTTCTCGTGCAGCCGGCGGGCCAGCGAGATGATCTCGGCGATGGCCAGCTCGACGACGGAACGCGTGTTGGAGTAGGGCGCGTTGAACACCGCGACGCCGCGCTTCGAGGTCGCGGCGAGATCGATTTGATTGGTGCCGATGCAGAAGGCGCCGATGGCCACGAGATCCGGAGCGGCTTGGAGCACTCGGTCGGTGATGTAAGTCGTCGACCGGATACCGAGCAGGTGGACGCCTTGAATCGCCTCGATGAGTTCGTCTTCGCTCAAGGCTCCCGGCTGCTCTTCGACCTGATAGCCCTTGCTGCGCAGGAACTCGGCGCCGATGGCGTGGATGTTCTCCAGCAGCAGCACCTTGACGTCGCCGTCCTCAAGACGGTCGGTGGCATAGGGCGGCTCGGCTGTCATGGTCCCAAACATTGACATCGTGGTCACGGCGGTTCCTCTCGTATCCGAGAGGAACCCAGGCGAACGGTTCCACACGTGCTCAGTGGAGTCGGACCTTCCCGGTGGTCACCCACCTCAACGCCAGTCGCGCCCGACGCTCCGATTCTACGTGGAAAGGTTCGCCAGGCGAACCTGGCCTTGTGCGATGAGCTTGCCGTTCTGGTCGACCGACTCGACCCGCCAGAGCTGCTGCGTGCGTCCGCGGTGGATCGGCGTCGCCGTCGTCGTGATGGTGTCACCGACCTTTGCCTGCCGCAGAAAGTCGGTGGAGTTGTTGGATCCAACCGCCGGTTTGATCGCCCCGCCCTCCGGAATATCCTGGTTCAGCCACGTGAAGGCACCGACGCTGGCCGCTGCCTCGTGCACGGTGCAGTAGACGCCTCCGTGTGGAATGCCGAACGGCTGCAGATGCTGCGGTCCGATCGTGAACTCCATGACGACGCGGTCCGCCGTCGTCTCCGGATACCTGAGGCCCAGCAGCTCGTTGAGTCCGGAGCCCACACTGGCGGCGTCAGTCATGCGGCGAGCCTAGAGGAGGGAATGAAAGACACTCGTCGCACCTTGGACCTAATACCCCCTAGGGGTACACTGGACCCGGAGGTCGCCATGGAACACGAGCACGGGACGCACGGATACGACAAGGAAGCCGTCCAGAAGCGACTGGCCCGCATCGAGGGACAGGTGCGCGGCATCGCACGGATGGTCGAGGGCGACACGTACTGCATCGACGTCCTCACCCAGGTCAGCGCAACGACGAAGGCCCTCGAGGCGGTCGCGCTCAAGCTACTCGAGGACCATCTGGCCCACTGTGTCGTCGATGCCGCCCGGGCCGGCGGGCCGGAGGCCGATCTGAAGGTCAAGGAAGCCGCCGACGCCATCGCGCGTCTGGTGCGCTCATGAGGGGAACTGACATGACCATCGAGACGTACAACGTCACCGGAATGACGTGCGGGCATTGCGTCGCTTCCGTCGAGGCCGAACTGCGAGCCGTGCCCGGCGTCTCCGAGGTCACCGTCGACCTCACGCCCGGCGGCACGTCGCACGTCACCGTCGCCAGCGACGCACCGCTGGCCCGCGACGATGTCGCCGCGGCTGTCGACGAAGCCGGCTACGGGCTCGCTTCGTCTCGCGATTTGCCCCTGGCGTGACGCAGCCATGACCGACACCATCCGGCTGGACGTCCAGGGGATGTCCTGCACCTCGTGCGCCGCCCGGATCGAGAAGAAGCTGAACAAGCTCGACGGCGTCAGCGCGTCGGTCAACTACGCCACCGAGCGCGCGGTCGTCGAGGCGCCGTCGGGGCTCGAGACGCAGGTGCTCCTCGACACGGTCGCCAACACCGGCTACAGCGCGAGCCTCCGCTCCGAGCACGGGGCGGGCCCTGGCGAAGGAGATGGGCACGGCCTGCACTCGCGGGATTCGATCAGGCAGCGCCTCATCGTGGCCGCGCCCCTGGCGTCGTTGACAGTGGCAGTCTCGATGATCCCCGGGCTGCAGTTTGCCGGTTGGCCGTGGGTCGCCTTCATCCTCGCGACCCCGGTGGTGCTGTGGGCGGCCTACCCGTTCCACTGGTCCGCGGCCATCAACGCGCGCCACGGCGCGGCCACGATGGACACTCTGGTCAGCATTGGCGTCGGCGCCGCCTACCTGTGGTCGACCGTCCAACTGGTGCGGCTCGGCTGGGCTCATGCCCAGCACGAGGTGTACTTCGAGGTCGCGGCCATTGTGGCCACGTTCATCCTCGCGGGGCATTACATGGAGGCCAACGCGAAGAAGCAGGCAACCGCGGCACTTCGCGCGCTCGCCGACCTCGGCGCCAAGGAAGTCACCGTCCTGCGCGACGGCGTCGAGCGGGCCATACCGCTCGACCAGCTCCACGTCGGCGACGAGTTCGTCGTCCGTCCCGGGGAGACGGTCGCCACCGATGGCGTCGTCATCGGTGGTTCGTCAGCCATCGATGAGTCCATGCTGACCGGCGAGTCCGTGCCAGTCACGGTCGAGCCCGGGGACAAGGTCACCGGTGCGACGGTCAATACGTCCGGTCGACTGGTCGTCCGGGCCACAGCAGTCGGCGCGGACACCGCGTTGGCACAGATGGTGCGACTGGTCGAGGAGGCGCAGGAGGGCAAGGCCGAGGTCCAACGCCTTGCCGACCGGATCGCTGCGTGGTTCGTGCCGGCGGTCATCGTTCTGGCTGCCCTGACGTTTGTCGGCTGGCTGCTCGTCACGGTGGGAGCGCCGGGCGGAGTCGAGCGTGCATTCACCGCCGCAGTCGCGGTGCTCATCATCGCGTGCCCTTGTGCGCTGGGCCTCGCAACGCCGACCGCGCTCATGGTCGGCACGGGCCGCGGGGCGGTCCTGGGCATTCTGATCAAGGGGCCACAGGTCCTGGAGTCGACGCGCGCGATCGACACGATCGTGCTCGACAAGACCGGCACCGTCACAACAGGCCTCATGACGGTCGTCTCGGTGGACCCGGCTCCCGGCGTCGATCTCGCCGAGCTGGCGGCCGTTGCGGCCTCTCTGGAGCACGCGTCCGAGCATCCGGTGGCGCGCGCGATCGCCACATTGGCGAAGCCCGAGCCGGTCTCGGACTTCCAGAACCACCCGGGCCTCGGAGTGAGCGGACGCGTGCGGGGGCACGACGCTCGCATCGGACGATTCGTCCCAGGATCTTCGATCGCAGTCGAATGGGGTGGCGAGGCGCGTGGCACCATCACCGTCGCCGATTCGGTCAGGCCGACCTCGAAGCAGGCGATCACCGACCTGCGTGCCCTCGGACTCGAACCGATCCTGCTGACCGGTGACCGCAGATCGGTCGCCGACGACGTCGCGACCGAGGTCGGCATCACGGAGGTCCACGCCGAGATGTCGCCGCAGGACAAGCTCGACACGGTCCGACGTCTCCAAGGCGAAGGCAGGACGGTGGGCATGATCGGTGACGGCGTCAATGATGCGGCCGCGCTCGCAGCCGCCGATCTCGGCATCGCGATGGGCACGGGCACGGATGTCGCGATGGCGTCGTCGGATCTCACCCTCGTCCACGGTGACCTGGCCTCGGCGGTCGATGCGATCCGGCTGGCTCGGGCGACCCTTCGCACGATCAAGGGCAACCTGTTCTGGGCCTTCGCCTACAACATCGCTGCCATCCCCGCCGCCGCCCTGGGACTGTTGAACCCGATGATCGCTGGCCTCACGATGGCATTCAGCTCAGTCTTCGTCGTCACGAATTCGCTCCGGCTCCGCCGGTTCGGTCACAAGACCTAGCCTTGAACCTGTGAACCCCGGGATCCGTGCGCACCACCTGACGCCGGACGACTACGTCGGCGACTCCGGTCCCGTGCTGCGCCGGGTCGGCCGCCTGCTGCAGCCGTATCGGGGCAAGATCGTGCTGGTCATGATCGCGGTCGTGACCGCGGCCGGGCTCACATCGCTGATGCCGTTCCTCACCAAAGCCGTGTTCGACAACGCGCTCTTCCCGCCCGCCGGCCCGCCGCGGCTCGACCTCCTCGGGTGGCTCGTGGTTGCGATGTGTGTCATCCCGGTGATCGCCGCGCTCATCGGCATCGGACAGAACTGGCTCACCGCAACCGTCGGCAACTCGGCCATGGCCGATCTCCGGACCCGCCTATTCGCGCACCTACAGACCATGGAGCTGGCGTTCTTCACCGCTACGAAGACCGGACACATTCAGTCCCGGCTCGCCAACGACGTTGCGGCAGTCCGCACCGTCCTGACGGACACGGCGACGTCGATCCTGTCCACGACCGTCACGGTGACGGCCGCGCTCATCTCGATGCTGGTGTTGTCGTGGCCATTGACAATCCTGACGTTGATCCTCATGCCGGTATTCGTCGTCGTCCAGCTCCGGGTCGGGCGCCGTCGGCAACGGCTGGCCAAGGAGACCCAGGAATCTCTCTCGGAGATGACCGCGATCACGCAGGAATCACTCAGCGTCTCCGGCATCCTGCTTTCCAAGGTCTTCGGTCGTGGCGAAGCAGAGGTCGAGCGCTACCGCGAGGCCAACCGAGAGCAGATGCGCCTGCAGGTCCACCAGGCGATGACCGGGCGTGCGTTCTTCGCCATCGTGCAGACGTTCTTCGCCATCACGCCGGCGCTGCTCTACCTCGCCGCCGGTCTGATGCTGACCGGCCGCGTCCCCGGCGGCGCCGATCTGACCACCGGCACGCTGGTGGCCTTCACCACCGTCCAGGCCCGTCTGCAGATGCCGCTGCTGCAGCTCATGCGGGTTTCGCTCGACGTGCAGACCTCCGTCGCCCTGTTCCGTCGGATCTTCGAGTACCTCGATCTCAAGCCGGCCATCATCGAGAAGCCCGGCGCCCATGACCTCGTGAATCCGACGGGCTCCGTCGAGTTGCGGGACGTCTCGTTCGCCTATCCAAGGCAGTCTGCGGCTGCCGGCGACGGTGCACCGTGGGCACTCGAGGACATCTCCATGCGCATCGAACCGGGCCAGCTGGCAGCGATCGTCGGCCCATCCGGTGCCGGCAAGACGACGATCACCTATCTCGTGCCGCGGTTCTTCGACGTCACTCAAGGCGCCGTGCTCATCGACGGCCAGGACGTGCGCGATCTGACGATGGCGTCCCTGGCGCGCACCATTGGGATCGTCACCCAAGAGCCGTACCTGTTCCACGGCACCATCCGCGACAACATCTCGTACGCACGGCCGGACGCGACGCAAGCCGAGATCGAGGCAGCTGCGCGGGACGCGAACATCCACGATCGGATCCTGTCGTTCCCCGAGGGATACGACACCGTCACCGGCGAACGGGGTTACCGACTCTCCGGTGGAGAGAAGCAGCGGCTGGCGATCGCCCGGGTGCTGCTGATGAATCCGCGCGTCCTCATCCTTGATGAAGCGACGTCAGCACTGGACTCAGAGACCGAGCGACTGGTGCAGGAGGCCATTGAGCGGGCCACTCACAACCGGACGACGCTGGCCATCGCCCACCGGCTCTCGACGATCCGCTCGGCTGACATCATCTTCGGCGTCGACGACGGGCGTCTGGTCGAGTCGGGGACGCACGACGAGCTTTTGGCCCGTGAATCCGGGCTGTACGCGCGCCTCCACGCCGAACAGGTCGGCACGACCCTCCCGGCTGGCTGACGCCGCCGGACTAGGACTCGTCCTCGTCTTCGGAGTCGGCCTCGTCCGTTTCGCTCGGCGACGGCTCAGGGCTTGGTGACGCATCTTCGTCTGCCGCTGCGTCCTCCTCGTCCGCGGTGCCGTCCTCCTGCTCCTGCCCGTCGGTTGCCTCGTAATCAAGCACTTCCGGCGCCCGCTCATTCGCGGCCTCCACCAAGCGGAACACCGCGTGGTTGACCGCAATCGACCCACGAAGCCCGTACTCGCCGAATCCGGCCATGATGACGATTCCCTGATCACACGACGCTGCGTAGACGGCGGGCATCGCGCCGATGGATCCGGCGAACAGCATGTCCTCGCTGCGATGCATACCCCGCGATTCGACGAACAGAAGGTAGATCTCGCATATCCGCTCGTCGGTCAGGTCGTTCGCATTAGTGGACGCGAGCTCGATCAGGGCATTCTGCAGCTTCCGGTCCAACGCCTTGCTCGTGGACGGGTGGGCGATGGCGAGGACGATCTGCGGTCGTGCCGCCTTGATCCACGCCTGGCCGTTCGACACGATGACGCGTATCGCCGAACGGGCCGGCTGGTTCGCGGAATGCGTCCAGATGCACTCTTCGGTGCCCGCGATCGGGTTGGCGGGAATCTCGGCATCCATGGACATGCGGCCGATTTGTTCACGTTCCTCCGACGTGAGCAGCTTGCACGCTTCGCTGGGTGGTCGTCTCGTTGGCTCGGGCGACGACTCCGTGATGCTGGGTTCGAGCGTTCCGCTCGGTCGGGGCTGCTGGGCAGTCGGTGTGCACGATGTCATCAGGGCGCAGGCCATCACAGCCGCCCAACCCGTTCGCATTCGCACGGAACGACTGTAACGAGCCAAGCCCAGCGGTGGCGCTACTCCCAAGGGAAGCCGACGTACTTCGTCTCGAGGTACTCGTCGATGCCCTCGAACCCACCCTCGCGGCCGAAGCCGGACGCCTTGACGCCGCCGAACGGTGCCGCCGGGTTGGACACGATGCCCTGGTTGATCCCGACCATCCCGGTCTCCAGCGCCTCGAAGACGCGGGTGGCGCGCGCGAAGTCCCGCGTGAAGGCGTATGCGACCAGTCCGTACTCGGTGGCATTGGCCTGTGCGATCGCATCGGCTTCGTCGTCGAATCGGACGATGGCCGCGACCGGCCCGAAGATCTCCTCCGCACACAGCCGAGCTTCCTTCGGCACGTCGGTCAAAACCGTCGGCTGGTAGAACCAGCCGTCGCCGTCAACGACCGACCCGCCGGTAAGGACGCGGGCGCCTCGGCCGACGGCATCGTCGACGAGCTCGGCGACCTTGGCGCGCTGCGCCTCCTCGACGAGTGGGCCGACATCTACCCCGTCATCGACGCCGCGGCCGAGGCGGAGTGCAGACATCCGCTTGGCGAGACGCTCGGCAAACTCATCGGCCACCGACGCATGCACCAGGAACCGGTTCGCAGCCGTGCACGCCTCGCCTATGTTGCGCATCTTGGCCAGCATGGCGCCCTCGACGGCGGCATCGAGGTCGGCGTCGTCGAAGACGAGGAATGGCGCGTTGCCACCCAACTCCATCGAGACCCGCAACAGGTTCTGCGCGCTCTGCTCGATGAGTGCCCGGCCCACCTCGGTCGACCCGGTGAACGTCAGTTTCCGGAGCCGGGGGTCAGCGATGAGCGGGCCCATGACGGCGCCTGTGTGCGACGTGGTCACGACGTTGAGCACACCGTCGGGCAGCCCGGCTTCGCGCAGGATGTCGGTCACGGCCAACGCGCTCAATGGCGTCAGGCCAGCCGGTTTGAGCACCATCGTGCATCCCGCGGCGATGGCCGGGCCGATCTTTCGGGTCGCCATGGCCAGCGGGAAGTTCCACGGCGTGATCATCAGGCACGGCCCCACCGGCTGCTTGAGCGTAAGCAGGCGCGTCGCGCCATTGGGTGCGACCGCGTAGCGGCCGTGGATGCGGACAGCCTCCTCGGAGAACCAGCGGAAGAACTCCGCCGCGTAGGCAATCTCGGAGCGGCTCTCGGCAATGGTCTTGCCCATCTCCAGCGTCATGACCCGGGCAAGGTCGTCAGTACGCTCGGCGATCAGCTCGAAGGCGCGGCGCAGGACCTCGCCGCGGTCGCGTGGGGCAGCACGTCCCCACTCGGCCTGTGCTGCGACTGCCGCGTCGAGTGCCGCGGTTCCGTCCTCGACCGACGCGTCGGCGACCTCGGCGAGCTGCCGGCCGGTGGACGGATCCTCGACGGCGAACGTCGCTCCGCCCGTCGCGTCCTGCCAGCGACCACCGATGAACAGTTGCTTCGGAACGTTCGCGATGACGTGCTCAACCATGAGTGTGAGGCTAATCGCTACGCTCGCCCAATGCTGACCCTCATCCCGGACTGGCTCGACGCCGAGCACATCTTGACGTCGTTCGGCCCTGCCGCGATCTGGGTCGCGGTGGCCATCGTGTTCATCGAATGCGGACTGCTCTTCCCCATCCTTCCGGGCGACTCGTTGCTCTTCGTGGCCGGAATCTTGGTGGCCCAGGACGTGTCCACGATGCCCAACATCGTCACCACCTGCCTGCTGCTCACGACAGCGGCGATCGCCGGCAACGCGACGGGCTATGCCATCGGCGCCAAGGTCGGGCCAGCCCTGTTCCGACGGCCGGACTCACGCTTCTTCAAGGCCGAGTACCTCGACAAGACGCACAACTTCTTCGAGAAGTACGGCGCACCGGCCATCATCCTGGCGCGGTTTGTCCCGATCGTGCGGACGTTCATCACGGCGGTCGCCGGTGCCGGCCGCATGGGCTTCGCCCGGTTTATCACCTTGTCGGCGATCGGTGGCGTGCTCTGGGCGACGGGCATCACCCTTATGGGCTACTGGCTCGGCAACGTCAACTTCATCCGGAACAACGTCGAGGCACTGGCCATCGCCATCGTGTTCGTGTCAGTGACCCCGATCGTCATCGAGGCACTACGGCACCGGCGCGACTGATCAGCCGAAGAAGTCGCCAGCGGGCGCCGGCGGCGGCATCGACTGCTTGGCCATCGGGACGAACCGCGAGTAGTGGCCCTGGAAGCCGACCGCGATTCCGCTGTCGGTGGGACCGGAACGGTTCTTGGCGACGATCAGGTCCGCCTCGCCCTTGCGCTCCTCGTCGCCGTACATTTCCGGCCGATGGACCAGCAGGACGATGTCGGCGTCCTGCTCGATGGAGCCGGATTCGCGCAGGTCAGACAGCTGCGGCTTCTTGTCGGTCCGCTGCTCGGACCCACGGTTCAGCTGGCTGATGGCGACGACCGGGATCGCGAGCTCCTTGGCCAGCAACTTGATCTGGCGGGAGAACTCCGACACCTCCACCTGGCGGTTCTCGACTCGTCGACCAGATGACATGAGCTGCAGGTAGTCGATGACGATCAGGCCCAAGTCGTGCTGCTTGTGCATCCGCCGGGCCTTGGCACGAATCTCGGGCATAGTCAGATTTGGCGAATCGTCGATCAAGATGTTGGCGCTCTGGACCCGGGGCATGGCGCGCGTGATCCGGCCCCAGTCGTCGTCACTCATGCCGCCACCGCGGATCTGGTGAATCGGGACCTTGGCTTCGGCCGACAACAGGCGCATCAGGATCTCCGATGCCGACATCTCCAGCGAGAATATGGCGGACGTGGTGTTCTGCCGGATGGACGCCGCACGGCAGAAGTCGAGCCCGATCGTCGACTTGCCGACACCAGGACGCGCCGCGACAACGACCATCTGACCTGGCCGAAAGCCGGTGGTGATGCGGTCGAGGTCGTCGAACCCGGACCCCAGCCCGGCCATGTCACCGTCGCGCTGCTGGATGGCCTCGATTTCGTCGATGGCGGGGCCCAATAACTCGACCAGGCTGCGGTAGTCGTCGACGCCGCGCGAGGAGTCGACGTCCATGACCTCCTTCTGGGCGGTGTCAACGAGCGCCTCGAGCTCGCCGGTCTCGGCCCAGCCGAGCGACGAGATGCGGTTGCCTACCTCGATCAGCCGCCGCAGGATGGCCTTCTCGCGGACGATGGTGGCGTAGTAGTCGGCGCTGGCGACGTTGGGTACGGCGTTGACCAGGTCGTGCAGGTACGGGGCGCCACCAATGCGAGCCAGATCGCCGCGGCGCTGCAGCTCGCTCTTGACCGTGAGAGCGTCGACCGGCTCGCCGCGGTTGGCGAGGTCGACGATCATCTCGAAGATGGCCTCATGGGCCGGTCGGTAGAAATCGCGCCCGGACAGGAGTTCGGACGCCGGGTCGATGGCCTGCTTGGACATCAGCATCGCGCCCAGAACGCTCTGTTCGGCGTAGATGTCCTGCGGAGGCACCCGGCCGCCCGGAACGTCTTCCGGGGCTTCGGCTGGATACAGGTCAGCGACCATCAGTGATTGACTCCTGTCATGTGCCCGACCGTAGGGATTGCCTCCGACATTCAGCCCACGGATCACCGGTGCGCACCTGCGTTTCCTCCGGTTTGTCGCACCCGAATTGATTCGCACCGACCGAGCCACCCTAGGCCTGTGCGGCGGTGGCGGGAAGCCCGTTATCCACAGGGCATGTGGAAAATCGGAACGCTCGTGTGCAAAAGGCCGTCGGGCATGTGCACAGGGGGTGGATGCGGCTGTGGACGGCCGCTCCGGTCTTCGGTCAAAAGCAGCTCTGAACTGCGAAAACACCACGCACAGAGTGTGGAGCCAAGATTTACGGAAGATGTCTTCCAGACGACGGGTCGACGTGTCGACAAAGTGCCGGTGCAACCCTACTCACGAGTTGGCCACGCCACTGTCCACAGGTCACATCTGTGACCGCGGTCCGCTTTTCGTCGACAGATCGGCACATATTCCGCATCGCGGTACCAGCGCTTTTCGCGCTGATCAGCGAACCGCTCATGGTGCTGGCCGACACCGCGATCGTAGGTCACCTGGGGACCACGCCATTGGCCGGCTTGGCCGTTGCGGCGACCGTCCTCAACACGGTGGTCGGGCTCTGCATCTTCCTGGCCTACGGCAGCACTGCAGCGGTGGCGCGCAGCCATGGAGCCGGTGCGGACGAGGAGGCACACACGATCGCCGTCAGTGGGCTGTGGCTTGCATTGGCCCTCGGCGTTGCCTTGGCCCTGATCCTCATCGCCGCGGCGGGGCGCCTGTCGAGATCGCTCGCCAGCTCACCTGCTGTCGCCGACCAAGCGCACACCTATCTCGCGATCACCGCTACCGCGCTCCCGGCGATGCTGCTCAGCCTCGCCGCTACTGGCGCACTGCGCGGCGAACTGGACCTGCGCACGCCGTTGGTCGTCACGGTCGTCGCGAACCTGGCCAACATCGCCCTGAACCTGCTGTTCGTCTACGGACTGCATCTGGGAATCGCCGGTTCGGCGCTCGGCACCGCGCTCGCGCAGTGGGGTGGCGCTCTCTGGCTCTCCGCGATCGTCGCGCTCCGGGCGCGGCGTGCCGGAGCGGTTACCCGACCGCACCCGACCGCCGTCCTGTCCGCGGCCCGGGACGGGGTCCCGCTCTTCGCTCGCACGGTCACCCTGCGCATCGCGCTCCTCATTCCAACGATCCTCGCCGCCCAGCTCGGCGACGCATCGCTTGCGGCGCATCAGGTGGCCATGGCCGTGGTCATGTTCATCGCGTACGGCCTGGACGCCATCGCCATCGCTGGCCAAACCCTGACCGGCCGCACGCTGGGCTCCGGTGACGCCGCCGGAACGCGACGACTTGCTCGCCGCATGATGGGTTGGGGTGTGGTCACGGGCGTCGGCGCCGGAGCCGTCCTGGCCGCCACGTCGCCCCTGGTGGCCATCGCGTTCACCGGTGACGCCGCAGTGCGCCACGCGCTGGTGCCGGTGCTGCTCGTCATCGCCGTCATCCAGCCCATCTCCGGCGTCGTCTTCGTCCTCGACGGGCTGCTGATCGGAGCCGGCGACGGCCGCTACCTCGCGTGGGCCGGCGTCGTGACGCTCGCCGTCTACGCGCCGGTTGCACTGCTGCTGGGCCGCTGGGGCTTCACCTGGCTATGGGTCGCGTATGGCGCATTCATGCTGGCTCGGCTGGCGACCTTGGGCGTGCGCGAGCGATCCGATCGTTGGATGGTGCTCGGGTCCGGTCGCCCTGCACTACCGTGACGCCATGGTGACACCCGAGGAAGCGGTCGCAACCTTCGAGGAGCGCTTCGGCAGTCATGACGGATTCCGGCGCCTGCACGCCAAGGGTTGGCTGTATCGCGGCACCTTTGCGGCGACTCCTGCAGCGACCGCGCTGACCAGCGCAGCGGTGTTTTCGGGCGAGGCAATCCCGGTCGTGGCGCGCGTGTCCAACGGTGGTGGCAACCCCAAGCATCCCGACCATGCACCGGACGTGCGCGGTCTCGCCGTCAAGTTCGCAAGCGGGCCCGCCGCCGTCGACATCGTGGCCCAGAGCGCGCCGCGGTTCCCGGTCCGGACGCTGGACCGCATGGTGGAGTTCGTCAAAGCCAACGACCCGTCGCCGGCGGGCTTGGCGCGGCTGGCGGCCTTCGTCGCCAAGGACCCGCGTACCGTGCTGCCCGCACTCGCAGCCGACGCCAAGGCGCTGAAACCACCTGCAAGCTATGCCGAACAGCGCTACTTCGCCGTTCATGCCTTCATCTGGATCGACGCCGACGGTGGTCGTCGCGCGGTCCGGTACACCTGGGAGCCGGAGGCCGGCGTCAGGTTCCTGAAGCCCAAGGACGCCAAGGCGCTAGGCCCGGACTATCTCCACGACGAGTTCGACCAGCGCCTCGCCACCGGTCCGGTGCGATTCACGCTCAAGGTCCAGGTGGCAGAGTCCGGCGACCGCACTGACGACCCCACCATCGCGTGGCCGGCCTCGCGGCCGGTGATCGATGTCGGAACCCTGGAGCTCGTCGCACCGGAGACCACGCGAGAGACGAACGGCGACGTCTTGGTGTTCGACCCGACGCGCGTCGTCGCCGGCATCGAGCTCAGCGACGATCCTGTGCTCCATGCTCGGTCGCGGGTCTACAGCGAGTCGGTGCGCCGGCGTACGGGCATCGCGCGCCCCACGGACCTCGACGCCTGACGTGCCGCTCGTCCTGGTGTGGCCAGATGCCGGCCAGACCGACTCGGCCATTCAGGCGTTGCTCGCCGACGTCACCGATGACGTGGTCGTGGCTTCATGGGATCCGGCCACCGATGACGGCGGACGGGCCGCACTGCTGAGCTCCGTACGAGATGCCCGCGATGTCCTGGCGGCTCGCGGCGCCGACGCCGACGACCTCGTACTCGTCGGGGTGGGCCTGGGCGGGGTGGCCGCAGCCGGCCTCGCGCGCTACGCGAAGCGGCTCGGCATCAGGCTGGGCCGGGTTCTTGCCGTGGCCGGAGCATGGGACGAGCCCGACCCGTTCTCCGGGGGTCTCATCGACGAGATCCCGGAGCGAGTCGAGCTCGTGCCCGAAAGCTACCTGCTGGCGACCACGTTGAGGCGCACCTGAGCGGCGACCTCGGCGTGCACGCGCACCGTGACTTGATGGGCACCGAGCGACTTGATGGGCTGACCGACGTCGATACGACGCTTGTCGACGTTGGCGCCCGTGGCCTCGTTGAGCGCGTCGGCAATGGCACCGACCGTGACGGCACCGAACAGGCGGCCGCCGTCGCCGGCACGCACCGACACGTTGATGGCGTCGGCCTCGAGCTTGGCCTTGACGGCGTCGGCGTCTTCGCGGTCGTGAATGACGCGGGCGTCGCGGGCCGCACGGATGGAATCGACCTGCTTGGCCGCACCACGGGTCCAGCGGATGGCGTAGTTGCGCGGCAGCAGGTAGTTGCGCGCATAGCCGTCCTTTACCGTGACGACATCGCCGGGCTCGCCGAGGTTGCCGACCTCATGCGTGAGGATGAGCTTCGTCATGTCACCGTGTCCTTTTCTCCGGGCTTTCAGCGGGTGCTGGCGGTGTAGGGCAGGAGCGCCATCTCGCGGGCGTTCTTGATCGCCTTGGCGATCTGGCGCTGCTCCTGGACGGAAACGCCGGTGACACGACGCGCCCGGATCTTGCCGCGGTCGGAGATGAACTTCCGTAGCAGCGCGGTGTCCTTGTAGTCGATCGTGGTGACGCCCGCGACAGCGAGCGGGTTGCTCTTCTTCTTGGGCTTTCGCAGTACAGGCTTAGGCATCGTCTGGTTCTCCTGAAGTTGGGGTGAGGGGGGTTAGAACGGGGGTTCCTCGGTGGAGCCGCTTGCGCCACCGCCGGTGTTCCACGCGTCGGCGGCCGGGGCCTGGCCGCCAGCCGGCTGGCCGCCGCCGCCCCATGGGTTGTCGGCCGCTCCGCCGCCAAAGCCGCCGGCGGCGCTGCCGGAGCGGTTGGCCTTCGTGACCTTGGCCGTCGCGTAGCGCAGGGACGGGCCGACCTCGTCGACATTCATCTCGACGCTGGTGCCCTTGGAGCCATCCTGGCGTTCGAACTGGCGCACCCGGAGGGCACCGGTGACGATGACACGCTGGCCCTTGGTGAGGGACTCCGCCACGTTCTCAGCGAGATTGCGCCAGGCGGCACAGCGGAGGAACAGCGCGTCGCCGTCCTTCCACTCGTTGGTCTGCTTGTCGAAGGTGCGCGGAGTGGAGGCCACCGTGAAGTTGGCCACCGGCGCACCGCTCGGCGTGAACTTGAGTTCGGGGTCGTCGGTGAGGTTACCGACCACGGTGATGATGGTTTCGCCAGCCATGAAAGGCCTACTTTCAGAGATCAGGTTTGGTGTTGGTGCCTAGTGAACGTCATCTCACCGACACTCGGCGAGGACGCTGTCCACAGTGAACAGTCGGTTCAGGCAAAGCCCGGTCGGATGACCTTCGTGCGGACAACGGACTCGTTGAGCGTGAGCTGACGGTCCAGCTCCTTGACCGCGGCGGGCTCGGCCATCAGGTCGATGACCGCGTAGATGCCTTCGGACTTCTTGTTGATCTCGTAGGCGAGGCGGCGCTTGCCCCACACGTCGACGTTCTCGACGCTGCCGCCGGACTGGCGCACCACGTTGAGGTAGGTGTCGAGGCTGGGAGCGACTGTGCGCTCATCCAGATCGGCGTCGAGAATGACCATGACTTCGTACTGGCGCAGGTCAGCCACAGGCTGATCTCCTTCGGACTAGACGGCTGAGGTTCTCCCCCAGCAGGAGGCGTCACCCTCCCAGTGCACATTCCCTGGGGGCAACCGCACAAGCGTAGGGCCGTACCGCGGTTCCAGCCAAATCGCCTACCCACCCGGACGGCTCCCGTACGCATCTTTAGACATACCTGCGGTCCGGCAACCGATGGATCTACGTTCAGGCCAGCCGAGTGACGGCGACGTTCACGAACAGCTCGGACTCGCCGCGAGTGGAGTAGATACCTCGCAGCGGCGGGACGTCGTCGTAGTCGCGCCCGCGGGCAACGACGACGTGATGTGCGTCGGCCGCCCGGTCGTTGGTGGGGTCGAATCCGATCCACGCACCGTCCCACCACTCGATCCAGGCGTGTGACTCTCCTGCGACCTCCTCGCCGATCACCGGGTCCTGCGTGGGATGCAGGTACCCCGAGACGTACCGCGCGGGGATGCCCGCCGAGCGCAGCACACCAAGGGTGATGTGGGCGAAGTCCTGGCAGACGCCGGATCGGGCGTCCCACGCATCGGCGCCCGTGGACGTGACCTCGGTCGCGCCCTCGACGTAGCTGAGCTGGTCGTTGACGAAGTCACACACCGCGTGGGCGTACGCAGCGGGCGTCGCAGCCTGCCGCCGCGCCGGTTCGAGTTCGCTCAACAGGTTCGCCGCTGGCGCCACCCAGTCCGACAGGGTCAGGAACTCGACATGCCGATCGCTCACTGCGTCCAAGGCCTCCCACGGGACGTTTTGCTCGATCGCGACCGCGCTCGACGTCTGCACCGTCGACGTCGCCACGACGAGCAGCTCGTCGTGCGGGTCGTGCACCTCGAACGCGGTGACGACGGAGCCCCAGTAGTCGCGATACTCGGTCGTCCACGGCGTCGGCGTGACCTCGATGCGCGACCGCAGGACGATCTGGTCTGCCGTGGCCATCGGCGTCATCCTGGCTTCGTTGAACGAAGCGATGGCGCCCTCGGCGTAGCGGTAGCCGGTGGTGTGGCGGACTCGCAGTTGCATCACAGCACCACACCTCCCGTCCATGCGTAGAACTCGTGCGCGGCGAAGTAGCGGGCGGCGATGGCGTCGGTCGCCGCTGCGCAGCTGCGCTGGAGCCGCTCCATCTCGACCGGCAGGTCGAAGACAAGCTCGTCCAGCGGCCGGTACTCCAGCTCGGTGCGTGCCCGACCGATGAGCCGCAACGCCTCGTCGTTGAACCCAGAGCGCGCACCGACGGTCGCCAGTTCCGTGAGAGCACGCTCGGCCTGCTCAAGGGACGACACCACGGACCGCGGGAACCAGCGGTCGAGCAGCAGGAACTCCGCGGCCTGCCGGTCGGCCTCGATGCCGCGGTAGGCCCGGATGAAGGCTTCATAGGCTCCGCACGCACGCAGGGTCGTCGGCCAGGCCACCTGCGGGCCCGCCGCCAACGCCGCCGTCGAGAGTAGCCGCGCCGTCATGTCCGCGCGCTCGATGCTCCGGCCCAAGATGTAGAACTGCCAACCCTCGTCCCGCGACATCGTCTCGGCGGCGATGCCGGTGATCATCGCCATGCGGTTGCGCACCCAGGCGAACTGGTCAGGCGGCCGTAGGGACGTCGTCGTGGCAAGGCCGCGCCAGGTCGTGTTGATCGCCGCCCACACGTCCGTCGACAGCGTCTCGCGGGCGCGGCGGGCCGCCTCCCGCGATGCTCCGATCGTCGCAGCAATGGACGCCGGTGACTCCGGATCATGCGCCAGCAGCGCGAAAATCATGCGGCGGTCTGGCACTCCGTTGTAGTCGTCGATGCCCATCACGCTCAACAGCTGCTCGCACGACGTCCTCTCGTCCATACCCGGGTCCTCGATGAGGACCTGCATGTGGACGTCGAGGATCCGCGCGGTGTCGTCGGCCCGTTCCAGATAGCGCCCGATCCAGAACAGGGATTCAGCAATGCGGCTCAGCATGGGGGTACTGCCTGTTCCATGCGTCCCTGCTGCTGTTGCTGCGGCTGTGGCATTTCGACCGCGCCGTCATCGTGATTCTGTTGTCGACTCGAGACGACCGTCGCCTTGCGAGAACGCTTGCGCGCCGGCTCCACTGTTTCGTCCGTTGGGCCGGCCATCACCCAGGTGTCCTTCGACCCGCCCCCGCGGCTGGAGTTGACGATCAGCTCGCCCTCAGGGAGAGCGACCCGGGTCAGGCCGCCCGGCAGGACCCACACGTTCTCCCCGTCGTTGACCGCGAACGGACGCAGGTCGACGTGCCGCGGTCGGATGCCCTGCTCGACCAGCGTCGGCACCGTCGACAGCGCGACGACTGGCTGGGCGATCCAAGCACGCGGGTCGGCGAGGACCTTCTGACGCAGGTCGTCGAGCTCGGCCACCGACGCGGCCGGACCGATAACGATGCCCTTGCCGCCGGACCCGTCCACCGGCTTGAGCACCAACTCGTCGAGGCGGTCGAGCACCTCGGTGCGCGACTCCTCGTCCCCCAATCTCCAGGTGTCGACGTTGGCCAGCACCGGCTCCTCACCCAAGTAGTACCGGATCAGGTCGGGGACGTACGTGTACAGCAGCTTGTCGTCAGCCACCCCGTTGCCCACCGCGTTGGCCAAGGTCACGTGGCCGAGCCGGGCCGCGTTGATGATGCCGGCGACGCCGAGCGCCGAGTCTGGACGGAAGTGCATGGGGTCGAGATAGTCGTCGTCGATGCGGCGATAGATGACGTGGACTGGAGCCAAGCCCCGCGTCGTGCGCATGAGCACGCGGCCGCCGCGGCAGATGAGGTCGCGGCCCTCGACGAGCTCGACCCCCATGGTGCGGGCGAGCAGCGCGTGCTCGTAGTACGCCGAGTTGTACACCCCGGGTGTCAGGACGACGACCGTGGGATCGCTGATTCCGGCCGGCGCGCATTGCCGCAGTGCGGCCAGGAGCGCTCGCGAGTACTGGACGACCGGGCGGATGCGGTGGTCGGCGAAGACTTCGGGAAGGGCTGCCGACAGCGCCCGTCGGTTCGTCATGACGTACGAGACACCAGACGGCACCCGGACGTTGTCCTCGAGGACCCGGAACGCCCCGTCGGCGTCGCGGATGAGGTCGATCCCGGCGACATGGATGCGTACGCCGTTCGGCGGTTCCAGTCCGGCGACGACACGGTGGAAGTGCGGAGACGTCGTGACGACAGCACGCGGGATGACTCCGTCGTCGAACACCTCACCCGGTCCGTACACGTCGGCCAAGAACGCCTCCAACGCCTTGACCCGCTGCTGGACGCCACGGTCGACCACGTTCCACTGTTCGGCTTCGATCAGCCGGGGGACGATGTCGAGGGGGAACGGACGCTCCTCGCCGGCGACGCCGAAGGTGACGCCTTGGTCGAGGTACGCCGACGCCAGCGCGTCGGCCCGGTGCCGCACCTCGGCAGCACCCATCTCCTCGAACTTTGCGCCGACGCCCGCGTACGTCTCGCGGACCGTGTCGGCCGACACGGTGAACATCTCGTCATAGCCGGCGACCGGACCGTAGTCCTTAAAGAGTTCGCCGTCGTCCATTCCGCCAGCCTAAAGCGCGGGTGTGTCGGCCGTGTTACCTGCGCTTGCCGCTCAGTTCAGCGCAATGGCGGGGACGACCAACTCATCCCAAAGTTGAGCGTGCTCCTTGCGGAAGAAGCCGTGGTGGCCGATGCGTTCAACACCCACGTCAGTTGGGCGGACGTCCCGGTGGACCTGGTCGCTGCCGGTGTACAGCCCATGCAGGAACCGGGTGCTGTCCAATGACAGGACTTCGTCGTCGGAGAACGAGAGCGCCGTGATTGGGGCAGTCACCGCAGCGAACAACTCTGCCGCGTCAGGGTGATCGACCTGGAGGTATCCAGGATGCCGGCACCACCGGCTCCACTGTTTAAGAACGCCGGAGGGCAAGTCGCCGCCGAGACCCATTTTTCGGCCGGGGAAGTAACCGGTCACGGCCATCGCCGCCGGTGCCGCCACCCACCACAGGAACGGGACCTTGCGCCGCAAGGCAGGCGCGTTGCGGCGCCAGTACCCGTCGCCGCAGGCGATCGTGACGATCGCGGCGAGCCGGTCGTGGTCGACGAACGGGACGATCTGGCCGCCGAGGCTATGGCCGATCCAGGTGACCGGCAGGCCGTCACGATCGGCGTCGTCGGCAACGGCATCGAGGACGGCCGCCGCATCGGCGCTCCACCGATCGACATCGGCATCCTCGCGACGCAGCTCGTCCGGCGTTCCGAAAGCAGTCCGATAGTCGAAGGTCACAGTCCGGATGCCGCGCTCGGACAGCCGGCGGGCAAACACGGCGTAGAAGCTCGCCGGCGTCGCCATGGCCGACGCCACGATGGCGACGCCTCGAACCTGCCGAACCGGTTCGAAGATCGTGATGGACAGATCACGGCCGTCATCGGCGCGGACCATCCCCCTCTGGGGCGCATGTTCCAGGAGTCCCGTCGAGCGCCCGCTATAACGCCTGTCATAAGTCATATTCGGCACGCTATGACGCTCGTCATAAGACTGCAATAGGATGGCCCTATGACGCAGGACACACGCACTCGCATGATCCACGGTGCCGCACTCCTGATCGGCGCGCGCGGAGCGAAGTCGACGAGTTTGCGCGATCTCGCCCGCGAAGCCGGCGTTCCGCTCGGGTCGACGTACCACTACTTCCCCGAGGGTAAGCGCCAGCTGGTGGACGAGGCGGTCAGTGCCATCGGCACCCGCATCGATCACGTCATCGAGCGCGCTCATCAGCACGGCACCGACGCCGCCCTCGATGCCTTCGCCGACGGCTGGCGCTCAGTCCTGGAGTCCACTGACTTTCGGTCGGGATGCCCGGTGCTCGCGGTGGCACTCGAGGAGGACCCGGTGCTCCGCGAGACAGCAAATCGCATCTTCGACCGCTGGCAGGCACTCCTGGTCGACGGCTTCCTCGCTGACGGTGTGCCGGTACCACGTGCCCGGCGTCTCGCCCGGACGGTGGTTGCGGCGATCGAAGGTGCCGTCGCGCTGTGCCGAGCCGAGCATTCCTTCGAACCGCTAGAGGACGTCCTGACCGAGCTTCGCGTCATGTTTGCCGAGGCAGGGCGTGGTGAACGGGCTGGGGTAAGTTCCGCTTGAATTCCCGGGCGTGCCAGTAGTCTTTCCGAACAGAAAGGCACGCCATGGCCCACTCGACGGACGTCCTCGTGCTCAACGCGAGCTACGAACCGCTCCAGCGCGTGTCCGTGCGCCACGCGATCAAGATGCTGGTGCGTGAGGTCGCCGTCATCGAAGAGGCCGACGAGTCGATGTTCGGCCCCTTCCCGCGACCGCGTGTCCTGCGGCTCGTCCGTTACGTCGTGGCCCGGTGGCGGCACCGGCGCGGCTGCACCAAGGCCGCCGTGAAGGTCCGCGACCGGATGTGCGGCTACTGCGGCGGCACGGCCGAGACTGTCGACCACATCATTCCGCGCAGTCGCGGCGGAACCCTGACCTGGGACAACGCGGTGGCGGCCTGCCTGCGGTGCAACCACCGTAAGGCGGATCGCACGCCGACCGAAGCGGGCATGACCCTGCTCATCACGCCGGCGCCCCCGGCGCCGTGGGTCTACGCCCCGGTGACCGTCGCTGGATAGGCGAGCCGCACGCGGCTCGGGCGCTCGGTAATGTCGGCTCGTGACAACAGTCCGGCCGATCACTCCCGCGGAGCACTTGGCATTCATCGCCGATCAAGGCGTGGCGAGCTTCCTCCAGACCCCGGCGTGGGCGACGGTCAAGAGCGAGTGGCGCGGTGAGTCGCTCGGCTGGTTCGAGCGCGGATGACGCCCTCGTCGGTGCCGGGCTCGTCCTGTACCGGAAGGTGCCCAAGCTCGACCGCTTCCTCGCCTATCTGCCCGAGGGCCCGGTCCTGGACTGGGTCGGTGCCGGACTCGGCGACCAGTTGGTGGCGCTGTCGACGTACCTCGAGGAGCCAACGCGCATTCGCGATCCGGATCGGCCCGCCGGTCGTCACCCGACGATGGCAGGCACCAACGTTGAAGGCGGCCATGGCCGACCCGGCACTGACCCGGCTAGATGACGTCCCGGCCGACGAGAGCGACGCCGATGCCCTTGGCGTCGCCGAGTCGCTCACCGCGCTGGGCTGGCGTCGGCTTTCCGCAGAAGGCGGTTTTGCGACCGGCCAACCGCAGTACAACTTTTGGATTCCGTTGGTCGACGCAGCCGGTGCCTCGCTCGACGACGACACCCTCCTTGCCGGCATGAACCAGCAGTGGCGGCGCAACATCCGCAAGGCGGACAAGGAAGGCGTCGCCGTGCGCCTGGGGTCCCGCGACGATCTTGCTGACTTCCACCGGATCTACGTCGAAACGGCCGAGCGTGATCACTTCACGCCGCGACCCTTGACGTACTTCGAGCTGATGTGGGACGCCCTCACGGCCGAAGCGCCCGACCGGCTCCGGCTCTACCTGGCGCACCACGACGGCGACCTGGTGGCAGGGACGACGATGGTGCAGGTCGGCGAGCACGCGTGGTACTCGTACGGCGCATCGACCACAAAGAAGCGGGATGTCCGCGGCTCCAACGCCGTCCAGTGGCAGATGATGCGTGACGCGCGCGATGCGGGCGCCGCGGTTTACGACATGCGCGGCATCACCGACACCGTCTCAGCCGACGACCCGCATGCTGGACTGCTGCAGTTCAAGGTCGGTACCGGCGGTCAGGCCGTGGAGTACCTCGGCGAGTGGGACCTGCCGATCAAGCGAGGTCTGTACAAGGCATTCATGGCGTGGATGAAGCGGCGCTCGGGCGGTGCGGCGACATGAGTTTCGATCTCGTCGTCGACGCGGCCGGCTGGCACGGCCACCTCGATGCCTTGGCCGCCGAGGTTCCCGGCCTGGTTCCGGTGATCAAAGGCAACGGCTACGGCTTCGGTCGCGACCGGCTGATCGCCGAGTCCACCCGACTAGGCGCACCCCAGGTGGCCGTGGGCGTGTACGCGGAGGCGGTCGAGGCCAGCGAATCCTTCGCCGGCGACGTGTTGGTGATGACACCCTGGCGTCCGTACTTCACAGGCGCAGCGGTCGAGGCAGCGCTGCGTGACCTGCAGGTAATTCACACCCTCAGCCGTCTGGAGGACATCGCCGCCATAGCCATTGCAGCCGACGGAAGTCCTGTTCGCGTCGTCATTGAAGGCGAGACGTCCCTTGCCCGGCACGGCTTCGACCGGCACGAGCTCGGCGCCGTGGCCGCCGAGGTGGGCACGGTCACGGTCGAGGGTCTCACCATCCACCTGCCGTTCATGCCGACCAACCTCGCCGAGGCCGACCGCTGGGCAGGACAGCTCCTGGCTTCACAGCTGGAGACGGCGACGCTCTACGTCTCGCATCTCACGCCCAGCGAACTGGCGGAGTTGCGGGAGCGGCGGCCCGAGCTGGACGTCAGAGCGCGCATCGGCACGTCCCTCTGGCTCGGCTCATTGGAGCCGCTCTCCGTGCGGGCCACCGTGCTCGACGTGCACGAGGTGACCCGCGGCGAGCGGATCGGCTATCGCCAGCGGGCCATGCCGGCCGACGGCTACGTGTTGGTGCTGTCGGGTGGAACGAGCCACGGGCTCGGGCTCGAGGCGCCACGATCCGTCACCTCGCCGACGGATCGGGCCAAGCGGCTGGCGCGGGGCGGCTTGGAGGCCGCCGGCTTCGCTCTCAGCCCATTCGTGGTGACCGGCAAGCAGCGCTGGTTCGCCGAGCCACCGCACATGCAGTCCAGCCTGGTGTTCGTGCCGAGCTCAGTGACGCCACCGGAGCCGGGCGACACCGTCTCGGCTGCCGTGCGCTACACGACGACGACGTTCGACAACGTGATCCTCAGCGACAGCTGAGACTCAGTCGTCTTCTTCTCTCTTCGTCGTCTTCGTCGTCATCGTCGTCCGCGGTCTGGCCCTTGGTGTTGACGATGTTGCCCGGCTTCGGGAACACACCGCAGTTGCCCCGGTCGATCGCCGACGCCATGAACGAGCGGAAGGTCATGGCCGGATAGGTGCCGCCGAAGAACGGGTTGAGGTATCCCTCGAGGTCTTCGTTGCCAACACCGCGGTTGAACATGACGGCCGTCGCAGCCTTGGGCGTGTATCCGACGAACCACGACGACGACACGTGCTGATTCGTCGTTCGAGCCGGCCGTCGCCGTGCCGGTCTTGCCGCCCGTCGGGCAGCCGAGCCTGGCTCTGGTGCCGGTGCCGCTGGTGACGACGCCGCGCATGGCGACGACGGCGTCGCCAGCCACGTCGGCCGGGATGGCCTGCTCGGTCTTGACCTCGTGCTGGTAGACCCGGGAGCCGGTGGGCGCCACGATGTGGTCGACGACATACCACTCTGCCCGCAGGCCGCCGGCCGCCAAGGTGGCATAGCCATTCGCCATGTCGACCGGTGGGATCGGCGCGTAGCCCAGCGGCGTGGTCGCGACCGGATCGATCTTGTCCGTGTAGGCCTTCGGGATACCGGCGGCGTTGGCGGCCTCGAGGATCTTCTTCGCGCCGATGCTGGGGTCGGCTTTCTTGCCGCCGGACATCTGAAGGGTCAGGTCGACGAACGCGGTGTTGATCGACTTCTCCGTGGCGTACAGCAGTGAGACGTTGCCAAACGACTTGCCACCGCTGTCACCCTGGTTCTCGATGTCCGCAGCATAGGGGCCGGCGCCGACCCGCAAGGGCGAACTGCCGTTGAGCTTGCTCTTCAGGCTGAAGCCGTCTTCCAGCGCAGCCACCAACGCGAACGCCTTGAAGGTCGACCCCGGTTGGGTGCCCGAGGTCGCCCAGTTCGTGAAGTTCTTCGTGTAGTCCGGGCCGCCGTACATGGCGCGCACGGCGCCATTGCCGGGAACGATCGAGACGAGTGCGCTGTGCAGCTCGTCAAGGCCCTTCGGCGGAACCGTTGCCATGGCCCGTTCGGCAGCCAGCTGCCGGTCGTAGCCGATCGTCGTCACGACGTCGTAGCCACCACCCAGGATGTCCGACTCGGAGTATCCGAGCTTGACCATCTGATCCTGTACGAACCGCAGGATGTGACCCTTCGGGCCCTCGTAGCGATTGAAGGAGGGCTTCTTGGCGAACTTGGGCAGGTTGTCCATGCCCTCAGCCGCCTGTGAAGCGCTGATGGCGCCGGCTTCCTCCATGCCCGTGAGCACGTAGTTGTAGCGCGGCGTAATGGAATCCAGACCGTCCGGCGTATATGGGTCGAACGTCGACGGCTGGTTGATCGCCGCGGCCAGCATCGCCGCTTCCTGGTAATCCAGGTCAGCTGCGTCCTTGTTGAAGTACGTCTGCGCGGCGACCTCGACGCCGTAGGCGCCGTTGCCGTAATAGATCAGGTTGAGGTAGCCCTCAAGGATCTCCTGCTTGGTCATCCGGTTGTGGATCTTGATGGAGAGGATCGCCTCACGTGCCTTGCGGATGTACGACCGTTCCTGGGACAGATAGAGGACTTTGACGTACTGCTGGGTGATCGTCGAGCCGCCACCGGTGATCTCGCCGCTGGAGGCGTTGTTGCGCAGTGCGCGGACGATGCCCCTGATGTCGATGCCACGGTTCTTGTAGAACGTGCGGTCCTCGGCGGCGATGACGGCAGCCTGCATGGTCTCGGACACGTCGCCCAGCGGAACGCTCTCGCGCTCCTGGACCGCGAACGAGCCGATCTTGTGCTTGCCGTCGGAGTAGTAGACATCCGTGCGCTGTGATTCGAAGTCGCGGTTCGGGTCGGGCAGGTCGATCAGGAAGTAGAGGACGAAGAACAGCAGCGCTCCGGCCAGGATGCCCAGGATTGTGATGGCGCCGACCCAGCGAAGCAATTGCTCGGTGACGGACCCGGTTCCGGTGATCCGGCGGGCCATATCGCGTGACTTGTCACGAAATGCATCGCCCCGGTGGCTGCGTTGCGGACTCAACTCAACTCTTCCTTGCCTGGCTTATTCGTACTGCTGACTCGGGCTGCCGGATCATTGTTGCCGACGCTGCCCAAGATTCTTGCCGACGTTGCCCACGGCGTCACGTCAAGGGGTCACGCCAAGCGCGTCTCGGGTGTCAGCGGCCGCTCCCCGGCCACGTCGACTGATGACGACGGTACGATGTATCGTTGCGATATACCAATTCGTCACTTCCTAGGTTCGGGTATCTCTACATGACACGACGCGGCGCAGCGCTTGAGCTGGCAGTCCTTGGGCTGCTGCACGATGCGCCGATGCACGGTTACGAGCTGCGCAAGCAGCTCATCGCCCTGCTGGGTTGGGGGCGCGTGCTGTCGTACGGAACGCTTTATCCGTGCCTGAAGGCGCTGACGAAGGCCGGCTACATTATCGCCGACCCGCCGTCTTCGGCACCGGACCCAGGAGCGGCCGAGCCGCGCGGGCGACGCAATCGGATCGTCTACCAGCTCACTGCAGAGGGCAAGGAACGCTTCGCCACGGCGATGGAGGATTCCGGGCCGACCGCGTGGGACGACGAGAGCTTCGGCGTCCGCTTTGCGTTCTTCGGGCGAACCGACTCCCCCACCCGGATGCGAATCCTCGAGGGCCGGCGGAGTCGGTTGGAGGAACGTCTCGACAACGTCCGTAAGTCAGCCGCCCGCGGCCGCGAGCGCGCTGATTCCTACACGCTCGAACTCCAGCGTCACGGCCTCGAGTCAGTGGAGCACGAGATCACATGGCTGACCCAGCTGATCGATCGGGAGCGGTCCGGCCAGAACGACACCAAGCAATCAGACCAGTAACCACATCACAGGGAACGAGGGGAAACCGATGGGTTCGGCCAATAATTCGGTGAAGGTAGCGATCGTCGGCGTAGGCAACTGCGCCACGTCGCTGATCCAAGGCGTCGAGTACTACAAGGGAGCCGATGCCGATGCCACGGTACCCGGCCTCATGCACGTCCAATTCGGCGAGTACCACGTCCGTGACATCGAGTTCGTCGCCGCATTCGACGTCGACGCCAAGAAGGTCGGGTTCGATCTCGCGGACGCCACGACAGCCAGCGAGAACAACACGATCAAGATCGCCGATGTCCCGCCGACCGGCGTCACGGTTCAGCGCGGCCACACCCTCGACGGTCTCGGCAAGTACTACCTCCAGACCATCGACGAGTCCGACACCGAGCCCGTGGACATCGTTCAGGTGCTCAAGGACACGCAGGCCGACGTGATCGTCTCCTACCTGCCGGTGGGCTCGGAGCAGGCCGACAAGTTCTACGCACAGTGCGCCATCGATGCCGGTGTGGCCTTCGTCAACGCCCTGCCCGTCTTCATCGCCTCCGACCCCGAGTGGGCCAAGAAGTTCGAGGACGCCGGGGTCCCGATCATCGGCGACGACATCAAGAGCCAGGTCGGTGCCACAATCACCCACCGTGTGCTGGCCAAGTTGTTCGAAGACCGCGGCGTCGTTCTCGACCGGACGTACCAGCTGAACGTCGGCGGCAACATGGACTTCAAGAACATGCTCGAGCGCGAGCGGCTGGAGTCCAAGAAGATCTCCAAGACGCAGTCGGTGACGTCGAACCTGACCGGACCGCTGGGCGGCAAGATCGACGACCGCAACGTCCACATCGGCCCGTCCGACTACGTCGCATGGCTCGACGACCGCAAGTGGGCCTACGTGCGCCTCGAGGGTCGCGCCTTCGGCGACGTCCCGTTGAACATGGAGTACAAGCTCGAGGTCTGGGACTCCCCCAACTCCGCCGGCATCATCATCGACGCCATCCGTGCGGCGAAGATCGCCAAGGACCGTGGCATCGGCGGTGCGCTCATCAGTGCGTCGTCGTACCTGATGAAGTCCCCGCCGGTTCAGCGCGAGGACACCGAGGGCCGCACCAAGCTCGAGGCATTCATCCGCGGCGAAGAGGAGCGGTAGCGGGCGTCAGGCGCGCGCCAGCACCTCTTCGGCCAGCTGGCCGCCCATACGCACGGCGCCGTCGACGTGTTGGAAGCCGTGGCCCGCGACGTCGCTACTTCCGAAGTGGAAGGGGCCAACCGGTTCACGCAGGTAGACGCCGTAGCGGGTGAGGAACCCCATGGCTGCACTCGTCGCGTAGGCGCCGCCGGTCAGCTCTTGGTGCTGCCAATCACTCTCGACGTACGTGATGGGTTCGAGGGCAGCCGGGCCGAAATACGCGGCAACCGACGCCAGGACCCGTGCCCGTCGCTCGTCATCGCCAAGTCGCCCCAGCGCGTCGGCATTGAGGTCGGACACGAAGCCGACCAAGGTGCCGGTGGTCGCCTCGTGCCAGGTGTTGTCGTAGATCTCGTGCACGAGTTCGTACGGGGCGAAGCCGGTGCCGCTGAGGCCGGTGTCCCGCCAGAACGGCGTCGGGTACTCGACTTGGATCTTGATGACCAGGCCAAACGACTGGTGCGCCCGAGCGTGCCGATGGTCGGTGGGCAGTGCCGGGTCGAGCCGGATGCGCGCGACGTGGGTCGGCGGCACGGCCAGAATGACCTGCGTTGCCTCGATCGACTCGCCGTTTACCTGGACGACTGCACCCGCGTCTGACCACTCGATGCGTTCGACATCGGCGCCGAGTCGAACCCGGTCGCCCAACAGTTCGGCCAGCTTCTTCGGCACCGACGCGAGCCCTCCCACGACGCGACGGTCGAGGATGAAGTCGGCATCGACGAGATTGCTGAACGATCCGGCGCTCGCTGACATCTGCACGGCCTGGAGCGCGGAGAACGAGTAGGCCGGCTTGGTGAGCATCGCCGGGCCGATGTAGAGAGCCACGTTGTCGCGCGCCTCGGCATCGTCGGTCTGCTGCTCCAGCCACTGCGCAAACGTCACGCGATCCAGCGCGGCTGCCTCCGGGTGCTCCCACGGGCGGTCCGGGTCCATGGCGGCAGCAAGGTCGTCCAGCGTCTCAATCAGTGCGTCGATGGCTGCCATAGTCTCCGCCGGCACCGGTAGGTCCTCGCCGGTGAAGCGCTTGGCCTCCCCCTCTGCGTTGACGTACAACGATTCGCCCTCGCGGTACCGCGCATAGGTGGCGAGGCCCAACTCTTCGACCAAGGCGCTCAGCGCCGTCTGGTCCGGCGAGATCCACTGACCACCGATCTCGAACTCGGAATCACCGTGGCGGTCCGTACGCAGCCGACCACCGACGCGATCACGAGCCTCCAGCACGACCACGTCCTGACCCGCTCGGGTCAAGCGCCACGCGGCCATCAAGCCGGTTACCCCTGCACCCACCACGACCGTGTCAACCATGCGCCCTCCTGCGGTGCGGTCAGCGTAGCGGCGGCTCAAGGCCAGCGAGCGCCTCGCGCGCAGCTCTCTCACCGGCTTCGACGGCTCCCTCCATGTAGCCGCTCCATTCCAGGGCCGTTTCGGTCGCCGCCCACGAAATGGGGCCGATGGCCGAGGACAATGCAGCGCCGAAATGGATCCAGCCACACGGCCCCGGGTTCGCGTTGTAGCAGCCGCGCGTCCACTCCTTGTCGGCCCACCCGCCTTCGACGATGAGCTCCGGCCGACCGGCTTGCGGTCCGAAGTGCCGCGCCAGCTCGTCCCGGAACGCCTGCTGACGCCGTTCCGCCGACCACCGGCCTTCCACTCGCGCGTTCTCCCCTTCGAGGAATCCCAGGATGATGCCCTCACGCCCCGCGCCTTCGGGCATGCACGAATCGTTCGTCATGCGGGCGGGGCCAGCGTCGGAAATCAGCTGCCCGTTGAGTCCGTCGGCACGCCAGAAGGGTTCGTCGTAGATGGCGAACATCTTGTGTGCCGAGGCCTGCGGCATCCGCTGGGTCAACTGGTCGCGCTGCCCGGACAGCGGTGGGTCGTACAGGATGCGGCCCGTCAACGTCGGCGCCAGCGCGACGATGACCCGGCGTCCTCGAGCGACCACCCCACCGCGACATGTCACGGTGACGGAGTCTGTGGAGTACTCGATCGACTGCACCGGAGAGTTCAGCACCACCCGGTCGCCGAGTTGCGCGGCCAGTCGCTCCGGAAGCTGTGCCGTTCCGCCGGCGAACCGCTGCGTCTGAGCACCGCCTTCGGACTCCGACAACAAGTCGGCCGTGACACCGCAGGTGACGACGTTGACCAGGAGCCCGAGCAGCGAGACCTCCACGGTGGGCACAGCCAGGATCCCCACGGTGCAGATCTCCAACAGTTCCCGGCCAACCGGCGAAAGACCCTGCTCGTCGTACCACTGCCCCACCGTGATGCGGTCCCACTCGTTTGCGTGCGGGGCCGCCCAGGGTTCAGCAACCGAGACGCTCGCCGCCATCGCATCGAGCTTCCGGAGCACCCGTTCGACAGCCGCCACGTCGTCGCCGTACTGGGCGTCGAAGGCGTCGCCGCGCAGCACCGTCCCGCCGAATTCATAGGACGTCTCGCCGTCTTCGAACTGCGCGTAGAGCTCGACGCCGAGTTCACCGGCCAGCGCCCGCATCCGATGGTGGGTGTCGCCGATCCACTGCGCCCCGAGATCCAGGAAGACGCCCGGGACCGGCTCCTCGGTGAGGATCCGGCCGCCGACGCGGTCGGCTGCCTCTAGGACCAACGGCTCGCGCCCGGACCGCAGAACTTCGCGCGCGGCGACCAGCCCGGACAGGCCGGCCCCGACGATGACGACATCGGCCTCTCTCACGAGTCGAACCCCAATCCCATCCGGTCCAGGGCGCGCAGCCACAGGTTGCGCCGACCTTCGTTTCGGTCCGCCTGCTCGATCGACTTCTTCGTGGCCATGATCGCCGCGTAGCGGAGCGGCTCGGGCGGGAAGGGCAGCGGCTTACTCCGAACGAACTCAAGCTCGGTCCGTTCGTTGCGTACCCCGTCCACAAGATCGAGCATGACGCGGGCACCGAATCGGCTGGCTCCGACGCCGAGACCGGTGTAGCCCGCTACGTAGGCAAGCCGACCTTGATAGGCCTGCCCCCAGAACGAGGTGAACCGGCTGCACGCATCGATGGCGCCACCCCAACGGTGCGTGAAGGCCAGCCCCTCCAGCTGCGGGAACGTGGTGAAGAACTGTTCGGCGAGCAGCGCGTAGGTTGCCGGGCGGTGGTCGTACTCGTCGCGCACCTTGCTCCCGAAGTGGTACACCGCGTCGTAGCCACCCCACAGGATGCGGTTGTCGGCCGTGAGCCGGTAATAGTGGAACTGATTGGCCGTGTCGGCGAGGCCCTGCCGGCCCTCCCAGCCGACGGACCGTAGCTGCTCACCGGACAGCGGTTCGGTGACCAGCGCGTAGTCGTACACCGGCGCGACGTAGTGCTTCAGCCGCCTGAGTAAACCTGTGAACACGTTGGTCCCGAGAACGACCTTCGGAGCGCGTATCGAGCCGTACGCAGTACGCACCCGAAGGTGCGCTCCATCCCGTTCGATCGCCGTGGCCTCGGTGTGCTCGTGGATACGCACTCCGAGGTCGAGACAGGCCTGCCGCAAGCCCCACGCCAGCTTGCCCGGATGAACCATGGCGACACCATTCGGATCGTGCATGCCGGCAAGGTACGTCGGGGAGTTCACCAACGTCCGCGCCTCCTCACCGTCCAGGAATCTGACGTTTCCGCCGTGCTCGCCGATGCGCTCGACAAGCTCTCTGAGTTCCTTGACCATCCACGGCTCGACCGCGAAGTCGAGTTCGCCGGTGCGCTCGAACTCCGCATCGATCGCGTGCCGCTTCAGGGTGTCTTCGATGCCGTCGAGGTTCGCCACGCCCATCGCCTGCAACCGGTCGAACTCGTCGGGAAACCGGTCCAGGCCGTTGGCCTCGCCGTGCGTGAGGCTGGCTGCGCAGAAGCCCCCGTTACGTCCTGACGCGGCCCATCCGACCGTCTGGGATTCGAGCAGGACGACGTCGCGGGACGGATCGTCCTCCTTGGCCTGGAGCGCAGCCCACAGGCCGGTGTAACCACCGCCGACGACGACGAGATCAGCGACCTGGTTCCCCACGAGTGCCGACCGGGGCTCCGGAGCTTCCTGCGCATCCAGCCAGAACACCGACGGCTCGGTGTGAGCAAGGGAAGTGACAGCTGGACGCGGCACCTACGCATCGTAGATGTCGACTTGCTGCAGGGCAGTGCAAACGAAGGGGGTAAACGAAGGGGTCAAAACCGCTTCGGGCTGAACCACGGGGCAATACAGTCTGCTCAATCGACAGGAGGTCGAAGTCATGACGGCTCAGACCAGCGGCGAACGCCCCAGCGCCCACGACACCACGGCGAAGGGACTCAGCGGCAACTCGTTGACGTTCGTCGGGGTCCTTGCCATCGGCCTCGCCTCAGTGGCCCCCGCATATTCACTCGCAGCCACGTTGGGTTACGTCACCATCGAAACCGGCGTGCTTGCGCCGGTGGCGGTGATGCTCGGCTTCGTCCCGATGCTGCTCACCGCGTTCGCCTACCGCGAGTTGAACCGGGTGATCCCGGATTGCGGCACCACGTTCACGTGGGTCACCAAGGCTTTCGGTCCGCGCACCGGCTGGTTCAGCGGATGGGTGCTGGCCATCGCCGGCATCGTCGTCCTGACCAATCTCGTTGAGGTGGCCTCTCAGTACACCTACCTGTTGATCGGCGCCGACTCGATGGCCGACAGCACGTTCTGGGTGACGGCTCTCGGCGTCGTGTACCTCGTCACGATGACGTGGGTGTCGTACCGCGGCATCGAGGTCGCGAAGTGGCTGCAGAACGTCCTCGTCGGGATCCAGTACGTCGCTCTCGCGATCCTTGTCGTGGTCGCGCTGCTGGCCGTCTTCGGTCCGAATCGACCGAGCACCGCGATCGACATCTCAGCATCGTGGTTCAACCCGCTGGAGTTCTTCAAAGAAGGCGGCGGTGGCTGGAGCGCGATGACCGCCGGCATGCTTCTCATGGTCTTCATCTACTGGGGCTGGGACACGATTCTCGCCCTGAACGAGGAGACCGAGAACAGCGACAGCACCCCGGGCAAGGCCGCTGTTGCAGCGACGATCATCCTCCTCGCCACCTATCTCCTGACCACTGTCGCCGCAGTGTCGTACGCCGGTGTGGGGACAACGGGCATCGGCCTAGGCAACGAGGCCAATGCCGACGACGTGTTCAGCGTGATCGGCGGACCGGTGTTGGGCAACTGGGCCTGGATCGTGCTGCTCGCCGTGATGGTGTCGGCCGCCGCGTCGACCCAGACCACCATCCTGCCGGCCGCCCGCGGCACGCTTGCGATGGGCGTCTACCACGCGCTGCAGTCCCGGTTCGCGAAGGTTCATCCGCGTTACTTCACGCCGTCGTTCTCGACGTTCTTCATCGGCTCAGTCGCGGTCTCCCTGTACATCGGCCTGAGCCTGCTTGGCGACAACGTCTACGGCGACGTCCTGTTGGCCCTGGGCCTGATGATCGCCTTCTACTACGGGATCACCGCGTATGCCTGCGTCTGGTACTTCCGGCGGGACATCCTCAAGGGCGGCAAGGACCTGTGGACCAAGGGCGTCATGCCGCTGCTGGGTGGCCTCATCCTCACATTCGCGTTCGTCAAGAGCGCGATCGACATGCTCGCCCCGGACTACGGCTACGTTGGCGCCTTGACCGTCCCGGGTCTCGGCTGGGAGATCGGCAGCGTGTTCCTGTTCGGCATGGGCACGATCCTGCTGGGACTTCCAGTGATGTACCTGCTGTCGCGCCGCGCCGAACAGAAGCCGTTCTTCGCCGGCCAGACGCTGCACCAAGACACGCCGGTCAAGGCTCCCGAGTGATGTACCGAGTGATTCGTAAGGCGTGATCTGCGCTACGGCGTACCAGCGAAGACCTCGCCAAGGACGTCAAAGGCCTCGTCCAACAGCTCGTCGCTGATCGAGAGCGGCGGCAGGAACCGGAAGACGTTGCCGTACGTCCCGCACGTCAGGACGATCACCCCGCGCTCGTGGGCTGCGGCGGCCAATCGCTTCGTGAGCGCGGGGTCGGGCGTAAGGCTGCCCGGCTTGACCAGCTCCATCGCCTGCATGGCGCCGCGACCGCGAAGATCGCCGATCCGCGGGTCGAGTGCCCGGAGCGCGTTCAGCCGTTCGGACAGGTGTGCGCCGATGGCTCGAGCTCGCTCGACGAGTCCGTCCGACTCGATCGTCTCGACGACGGCGAGGGCGGCAGCACAGGCGACCGGATTGCCGCCGTACGTCCCTCCCAGCCCGCCGACGTGCGGCGCGTCCATGATCTCGGCGCGGCCCGTCACCGCTGCGAGCGGTAGCCCGCCGGCGATGCCCTTGGCAGTGGCGATCAGGTCGGGAACGACGCCTTCATGGTCACAGGCGAACAGGTCACCAGTGCGTGCGAAGCCCGTTTGCACCTCGTCGGCGATGAACACGACATCGTTGTCGCGGCACCACGCGGCCAGGCCCGGCAGGAACCCGGTCGCGGGCTCAATGAACCCACCCTCCCCCTGGACCGGTTCGATGACCACGGCGGCGAGGTTGCCCACCCCAACCTGGTTGTCGATGATGCCAATGGCGCGCTGCGCCGCGCTCGCCCCGTCGAGGCCGTCGCGGAACGGATACGACATGGGTGCGCGATAGACCTCCGGCGCGAACGGCCCGAAACCCGACTTGTAGGGCATGCTCTTCGCCGTCATCGCCATGGTCAGGTTGGTCCGGCCGTGGTACGCGTGGTCGAACGCGACGACGGCTTGGCGCCGGGTGTGGGCGCGGGCGATCTTGACCGCGTTCTCGACCGCCTCGGCACCGGAGTTGAACAAGGCGGTGCGCTTCTCGTGATCGCCCGGCGTCAGGCGGTTCAGCGCCTCACAGACGGCAACGTACTGCTCATACGGCGTGATCATGAAACAGGTGTGCGTGAACGACTCCACTTGCTGCGACACGGCTGCGACGACTCGGGGGGCACTGTTGCCCACCGTCGTCACTGCGATGCCTGAGCCCAGGTCGATCAGGTGATTCCCATCAACGTCGACGACGATGCCGCCGCCGGCCTCCGCGGCATACACCGGGAGCGTGGTCCCGACCCCCTGCGCCACAGCGGCCTGCTTGCGCTGCGCCAACTCCTGCGAGCGCGGGCCCGGGATCGGCGTGACCAGCCTGCGCTCCTGGGCGACGACGGTCATGCGGTCGCCGTTCCGGCGATGCGAATCAGCTTCTTGTTGACGAACTCCTCCATGCCGAATCGACCCAACTCCCGGCCGAAGCCGGACCGCTTGATCCCGCCAAAGGGAAGCTCCGGCTGGTCCATGAGGACCCCGTTGACGTAGACCATCCCCGCGTCGATGCGGTCGGCGACCCGCGTCGCCTGATCAACATCGGTGGTGAAGAGATAGGAGCCCAGGCCAAACGGCGTCGCGTTCGCTACCTGGACCGCTTCGTCTTCGTCGGCCACCCGGAACACCATCGCAACCGGCCCGAAGAACTCCTCGCGGTACGCCGGATTGTCGGCGGTGACCTCGGTGAGGACACCGGGTGGAAAGAACGCTCCGTTGCGGTCACCCGCTGAAACGAGCTGCGCGCCACCCCGGGTTGCCTGCTGCACCTGGCTCTCCAACCGTTGCGCGGCCGCCTCAGACGACAGCGGCGCGACCCCGTCCGCGGCCGCGAGAATTCCGGCCGTGAACTGCTCGAGGAAAGCGTCGTAGAGGCCGTCGACGACGACGAACCGCTTGGCCGCGTTGCAGGATTGACCAGCGTTGTCGAGCCGCGCCGCGACGGCCGATTCCACAGTGGCGTTCAGGTCGTCGGTGCTCAGCAGGATAAATGGGTCGGAACCACCCAATTCGAGGACGACCTTCTTGAGATGGCGTCCGGCGACCTCGGCCACGGCGGCCCCCGCGCGCTCCGAGCCGGTCAGGGACACCCCGGCGATCCGCGGGTCGGCGATGATGTCGGCGGCTTGGGAGTCGGTGGCATAGACGTTGACGTAGGCGCCCGCCGGGAACCCCGCATCGTCAAAAATCCGCTGGAGGGCCGCAGCTGTGCGCGGGCACTGCGGGGCATGCTTGAGCACCACGGGGTTGCCGATGACCAGGTTGGGTCCGGCGAACCGCGCGACCTGATAGTGCGGGAAGTTCCACGGCATGATGCCGAGCAGCGGGCCGAATGCCGCTCTCCGGACCACCGCCGTGCCCTCCGCGCCGTCGCCCAGATCGATGGGTTCGTCGGCCAGCAGGGCCTCACCATGCGCGGCGTAGTAGTCGTAGATGTCTGCGCTGAAGTCAACCTCGCCGAGCGCATCGTCTGCGGTCTTGCCCATCTCAGTGACGATGATCTGCGCTAGTTCCTCGCGGCGCTCGCGCAGAAGTGCCGCGACCCCTGCAACGAGGCGGCATCGTTCGGCGGGTGTGCTCGTCCGAGACCAGGTGGCCGCCGCGTCCGCCACCGCGGCCACTGCCTCCTCGATCTGCTCCGCAGTAGCCGCGGCAAACGTCTCCACGACCTCGCCAGTGGCCGGATTGGTAACGGCGTAGGAACTCACGATTTCCCCCTCATCGGCGCAACGGGTGTCACGCCATGGAGTCTAGGGATCTCAGGTGCCCAGATGGCCAGATCCAGCAACCCGCCAGCCAACGTCAGCGGGTGGCCCACCAATCCCGCAGCGCGGCGGTGGCTGCCTCCTCGCCCAGCGGGCCCCGCTCGAGCCTGAGCTCCAGCAGGAACGCGTAGGCGTCACCGATCTCACGACCAGGCCCGATGCCCAGAATCTGCATGATCTGGTTGCCGTCGAGGTCGGGCCGCATGGCGTCGAGCCCTTCCTTCTCGGCCAGCGCCGCAATGCGCTTCTCCAGCTCGTCGTACGTGCGTTGCAGCCGGGCCGCCTTGCGCTGATTGCGCGTCGTGCAGTCAGCCCGCGTCAGGATGTGCAGTCGCTCCAACTGGTCGCCGGCGTCGCGCACGTAGCGCCGAACCGCCGAGTCGGTCCACTCGCCAGCCCCGTAGCCGTGGAATCTGAGGTGCAGCTCGACCAGGCGTGCGATGTCGTCGATCTCGTCGTTGCTGAAGCGAAGCTCGCGGAGCCGCTTGCGGGCCAGCTTGGCGCCGACGACGTCGTGATGGTGGAAGGTCACCGTTCCGTCCGGCTGGAAGCGACGGGTCTTGGGTTTGCCGACGTCGTGCAGCAGCGCGGCCAGCCGCAGGACCGCGTCCGGGGCGGCGGTCGCGTCCCGCAGGCTTTCCAGCGCGATCGCCTGCTCCAGGACGGTGAGTGAGTGCTCATAGACGTCCTTGTGCCGGTGGTGCTCGTCGCTCTCCAGCTTCAACGCCGGCAGTTCAGGCAGCACGAGGTCGGCCAGCCCGGTCTCGACGAGAACACGCAAGCCAATCACCGGGCGATCGGCACGGATCAACTTGACCAGTTCGTCCCGGACGCGCTCGGCGGAGATGATGTCGAGGCGATCCGCCATCGCTTCGATCGCGGCCGTCACCTCCGGATCGGCCTCGAACTCCAGCTGCGCAACGAAGCGTGCCGCTCGCATCATCCGCAGCGGGTCGTCGCCGAACGAAATGGCAGCGGCCACCGGCGTGCGCAAGGTCCGCGACGCCAGGTCTGCCAGTCCGCCGTGTGGATCGACGAACTCCCACTGCACGTCGTCGCCGTCGGGCGCCCTCAACAGCACGGCCATCGCGTTGACCGTGAAGTCCCGACGCGACAGGTCGCCGACCAGCGAGTCACCGAACCGGACCTGCGGCTTGCGTGAGGACAGGTCGTACTCATCGGAGCGATAGGTCGTGATCTCAACATCCGCTGCGCCTTTGCGCAGCGCGATCGTGCCGAATTCGCGTCCAACATCCCACACCGCGTCGGCCCAGCCCGCGACCAAGCGCTCGATTTCCTCCGGCCGGGCACTCGTCGTGAAGTCCCAGTCCTGCCCCGGACGTCCCATCAGCGCATCGCGCACCGGACCGCCCACGAGGGCCAGCTCAAACCCGGCGTCGCCGAACCGTCGCGCGAGTTCGATGAGAGCCGGTTCGGACCGCACCAACGCGCCAATGCAGGCGCGTTCCTCGTCGCTCAACATGGTGGCCACACTCTACGGTGAGCGCGTCAGGGCCCAGTGTCCTCGCTCGCCGTCGCTATTCTCGACAGGTGCGGGCGCAGAGGAAGGTCGGGCGGCTTCGAGCGTCCGTCGCTGCCGTCTCGGCACTGCTCCTGCCGGCGCTTACGCTGAGCCCGCGCGCCGCCGAGGCAGCGGAGGAGCCCGGCGACGTGATCGTGCAGATCGCTCGGCTCTCGCCGGCCCTGCTTGATACGGCCGACGACATCACGGTCACCGGCGTGATCCGCAATCCAGAGCGGTACGCGTGGACCGACGTTCAGGTGTACCCCGCCATCGCCAAGACCCCGTTCGTCTCACACAGCGCGGCGCGCGCAGCGATCACGAGCGGCGAGACCTACACCGGCGAGCGCGTCGTCGGTGCGACCGCCCGCGACGACCTCGGTGTGTTGCGAGCCGGCCAGTCCCGAAGGTTCTCGCTGACGGTCCGGGCCGAACAACTCGGACTGACCGGGGCCGAGGGCGTGTATCCGCTCGGCATCCAGGTCCTCGCCACCGGTCCCGATGGTGTCAGGCTCGATACCGCAGTCGGCCGGGCCAATACGTTCCTGCCACTGCGCGCCGAAACCACACAAAATCCGATTACTCCCACCCCGACGACGGTCCTGTGGCCCTTCCTCCTGCCCGGTCAACGCAGTTCCGACAACGGCTACGCCGACACCGCCGAACTGGCTGCGTCCGTCGGCGCTCAAGGGCAGCTTCGCAATCTGCTCGACCTCGCGCTGACCACACCGCGGCGCGGCTCAGACGTCATCCTCGATCCGAGTCTGTTGCAGGTTCTCGAAACCATGAGCGACGAACCCGGCGATTCGAACGCCGCCGAAGCTCGGCGCAGGAGCGCGGACCGGTTCCTCGATGACCTCACCGAGCTCGCCGACGACTACAGCTGTGCCACCGTCGGGTACGACCGGCCTGATGTGCTCGCCGTGGCTGCATCACCGTCGTCACCCGAGCTCAACGCAACGATCGACGCGGCAACATCCGGCACCCTGGACGCGCACGACCTGTCCTGCCTGCGCATCGAGTGGCCGTCCACCCGTGGCGTCGACCGCCCGACTCTGACGGCCCTGCGCCGCGAGAACGTCGAGGCGGTCGTCGTCAGCCCCTGGGCCGTCCCAGGTTGGGATGCAGCCCGCGGCAACCTGCTGGTCCGACGCACCCAGGCCGGCGAGCTCCCGCTGCTCGTCAACGATCGCCTGCACGACGGCGTGCCCGGCGTCCCCAGCCCGGTCACGCTCCGCCAGGAGATCCTCAGCGAATCGGTGTTCACCGGCCTGACGGCTGGCACGGACGTGTCTGACACGTCCACCGTCGTCATCGTCGACCCACGGTTCAACCCGGGGACAGTCCGCGGCGATCCGCTGGCCGTCGCTTACGAGTCGGACCTGAGTGACCCCAAGAACCTTGCCGCCAGCCTCGAGTCGCGCGGGACGCCGTACGCCGGCCCGGTGCCGGAAAAGGCTGAGGCGGCTCCGGTGTCGGCGCGCCAGACCTTGGTCGCCGTCGACGCTGCGCACATGGCCGAACTCATCAGCGGCATGCTCCTCGACTCGTCCGACCGAACCGGCCATGCGCAGTCGGTAGCGAGCCTGGTGAGCCAACGCTGGCGAGAGCACGCCGCTACCGGTCTACGAGCCGCCGAGGCGGTGTCGGACCGGCTCAACCGCGAACTCGCGGACATCTCTGTCGAGGGGCCCGAAGCCCTGACGTTGTCGAGCGCCACCGGGCAGTTCCCCATCACGGTCCGCAATCGCTCTCCCCACCGGGTGCGCGTCGGCCTGGGCATCGAATCATCGACACCGGGCGTGCGGTTCGAGGCACCGCCTACCGTCGACGTTGCGGCCGGCGAGAGCCGGACGATCACGGTCGACATGGACCTGGGGACCGAGTCGGCCACCACGGTTACGGCGCGCCTGTCCGCAGCCAACGGCCAGGAGTTCGGCGCGGCGACCGACTTCAACGTCCGGTCCAGCCAGGTAGGCGCCGCGCTGTGGATCGCCATCGGGGTCTCGGTCGCCTTTGTCGCCGTCGCTCTCATCCGCCGGTTTGGTCGCCCGGGCCACCGGCCGGAGCATACGACGCTTCCACCAGGTGACTTCGATGACTGAGCCCAGCGATGTCGCCCGAAACAGTGCGTGGATGGCGCTCGGCACGATCGTCTCCCGGATCACCGGGTTCGCGCGGCTGTATCTCCTCGCGTTCACCATCGGAACCCACCTCGACGCCGACCTGTTCAGCAACGCCAACACCTTGCCCAACACGCTCTACATCCTCGTCGCGGGCGGCGTTTTCAACGTCGTCCTCGTTCCGCAGATGGTCCGCGCGATAAAGCGTGATCCCGACGGCGGCGAGGCGTACGTAAATCGCGTCATGACGCTCGGGCTGCTCGTCCTAGCCGTCGCCACCGCCGTCTTGATGATCGCCGTGCCGCTCCTCATGCACCTGATCTTCGATGGACTGCTCTTCACGGCCCGATTCGACAATCAGTACGCGTCGGCGCGCCTCCTGATGTTGCTGTGCATGCCGCAGGTCTTTTTCTACGGAGCGTTCGTCCTGCTCGGACAAGTGCTCAACTCGCGAGGGGTGTTCGGCCCCATGATGTGGGCACCGATCGCGAACAATCTCGTGGCGATCGCGATGCTCGGCACGTACCTGACCGTCTTCGGATCGTCGGACGGCCGCGATGGCTTCACCGGCCTACAAGCAGCACTTCTCGGTGTCGGCTCCACGTTCGGCATTGCCGTGCAGGCCGCGCTTTTGGTTCCGTACCTGCGGCGGGCCGGGTTCCGTTTTCGGCCGCGGTTCGACTTCCGTCACACCGGCTTGGGCCACACTCTCCGCCTCGGCGCCTGGACTCTCGGCTTCATCGTCGCCAACCAAGTCGCGTACATCGTCGTCCAGCGCCTCGGCGTCGAAGCAACCCTCGAGGGCGGCAGGGCCGCGGCGGGCTCAGCCGTATACGAGCTCGGCTACCTGGCCAGCCAAGTGCCCCACGGCATCGTCACCGTCTCCTTGGCGACGGCACTCATTCCAACCCTGTCTGCGCTGGCGGCTGATCGCTCATTCGACGTATTCGGCCAACAGCTGGCGCGCGCACTTCGCGTCGTCTTGGCCGTCATTGCGCCCCTGGCCGTGGCAGCCGCCATCCTCGGGCCGACCGCCATCCAGGCGGTCGCCTTCGGCGGGCTCCGCGCCAATGCCTCCGCGATTGGGTGGACCGTCGCGGCCTTCGGACCGGCGATGGTTTTTTTCGCCATCCACTACATGATGCTGCGCGGGTTCTATGCGATGGAGAACACGCGCACCCCGTTCCTCGTCCAGCTGGCCGTCGCGGCAACCAACATCGCGGTAGCGCTGGTGCTGACGTCGCTGGTCAGTCCGCTGAACGTGTCGGTCGCCCTCGCCCTCGCCTTCGGCGCCTCGTACCTCGTCGGCGCCACGCTGTCGGCGACCCTGCTGCCCGGAACCGCCATCTTCGGTCCGGAGATGCGGTTGTTCCTGGTGCGGCTCGCCATCGCTTGCTTCGGTGCGGCCTTGGTGATGGTGGCCGTCCTCACGGCACTGCACGCAACCGGTGTCCCGGCCGACACCCCTGCCCGTGCACTCGGACTGGTGGCCCTCGCCGGCCCGGCGGGCGCCGGGACCTACCTGTTGCTGGCCCGCGTGATCGGTCTAACCGAGCTGTCCTCCGTCGTGAGCGCACTCCGGCGTCGGAACTGACGCTTCGCTTCACCAGGCGCGAATTAGCATGGAGGCGGAAGGGGTGGCCGGATGAGTGAGCGGCGAGGGCTGAAGTCTGGCATCGTGCTCGCCGACCGCTATGAGCTCCAGGACCAGGTCTCAGAGCGCCTCGGATCGGTCACCTGGCGGGCGCTCGACCTCGTGCTCAATCGAAATGTCGGCGTCGAGCTCATTCCGAGCTCCGACCCGCGCGCACCCCACTTCCTCGAGGCTGCCCGCCGCTCGACGCTGGTCACCGACGCGCGCTTTCTCCGCGTACTCGACCTGCTGGAGAACCAACATGGCCACCACGTTGTTGTCAGAGAGTGGGCCAAGGCATTCGGCCTCAACCAGGTGCTCGCACAGTCGCCCGTCCCCAGTCGCCGCGCAGCGCACATCGTGGCCGAGGTTGCCGACGCGCTCGCACATGCGCACGAGCGTGGGCAGTACCACCGTCGACTCACGCCGCACCATGTCCTCGTCAAGGAGTCCGGCGCCGTCCGCGTGGTCGGACTCGGCTTGGCGTCTGCCCTCGATCAACCTGATCACACCGAGTCCGCCGCCGATCTCCAGGCCTACGAGCAGGCCGACGTCCGCGCCTTGGGCAATCTGCTCTATGCAGCGCTGACCGGCCGTTGGCCTGGGGGGGAGGTCGACCAGCTGCCGCCGGCACCTTTCGAGCACGGGCACACTCTGCGGCCGCGCCAGGTGCGCGCAGGTGTGGCCCGCCAAGTCGACTCGATCTGTGACCGCATCCTCCCCGAGCTGGCCGGGCCTCACACCGAAGGACGACTCTCGTCCGCCGAAGCGATCGCACGCGCGCTCCGGCTGGTCGGCGAGGATCCCCGCGATTCAGGTGGACCGAAGACGTCGACCTTGGCGCCAACGCGTGAGTCGCCGGACCTCCTACGCGCCGACCCCGTCCTGGAGCCGGCCGGTCCCGCACCGGGGTTGACCGCCACCCGTCGCCCGAAGTCGCACCAGCCCGCACCGCCGTCCCGCATCGAACGTGCACAGGCGCTCGCCGTCGACGCGACCCGCGACGATCGCCGGTTCGTGATCGCCGGCGTGCTGGGCGCTCTGTCGCTCCTGCTCATCATCGGCGGGCTCGCCGTGCAGGGCGCCGGCGTGCGGGTCAGCATCCCGTTCACCGGCGGCGAGGTACGGACTCTGCCCATCGAGGCGATCGACGACTTCGACCCGCAAGGCGATGAATCGGAGAACCCCGACGACGCGAACCTCGCCATCGACGGCGACCCTGAGACCGGGTGGCGAACGACGACCTACTTCAATCGCCCGGAGCTGGGCGGACTCAAGGACGGCGTGGGTCTGGTCGTCGACCTCGGCGACGACCGAGAAGCGAGTCAGGTTCGTCTCACGTTGGCTGGCGACGCGACAACGGTGGAGCTCTACGGGGCGCCCGGCCGTACGTCACCTCCGGTGCGGCTGTCCGGACTGACCAAGTTCGGATCGGTCACGGCTGACGGTGGGCTGGTTCGGGTGAACCTGAGCGACGGCACGGAAACCCGTTTCCTCGTGGTCTGGCTGACCTCCCTCCCCGAGGTCACCACCGGCAAGTTCCAGGGCGACGTCCGTGAGATCGTCGTCCGCGGCACGGCCTGAGCAAGCCCCGGAATGCCAGTGCCGGAATGATGGGGACCTAAACTGCGTTGCACCAGATCGACGACCACCGTTCCCAAGCACTTCGTGCAAGGGGTACCCCCAAGAAGGCAACCGCCATGACCGCATCCCCCGCCTCACCGCCCGCTGACGTGCGCAATGTGATCATCATCGGTTCGGGACCCGCCGGATACACCGCGGCCATCTACGCCGCGCGGGCCAGTCTTCAGCCCTTGATGTTCGAAGGGTCTGTGACGGCTGGCGGTGCTCTCATGACGACGACCGATGTGGAGAACTTCCCGGGGTTCCCCGACGGGATCATGGGCCCGGACCTGATGGACAACCTGCGCAACCAAGCATTGCGGTTCGGTGCTGAGCTCGTCGCCGACGACGTGACGGCGGTGCAGCTCGATGGTGACGTCAAGTCCGTCACGACGTCCGATGGCACCAGGCATTCGGCGCATGCCGTCATCCTGGCGATGGGTTCGGGCTACCGGAAGCTGGACATCCCGGACGAAGACCGCTTGTCCGGCCACGGCGTCAGCTGGTGCGCGACCTGTGACGGCTTCTTCTTCCGGGAACAGAACATCGTAGTGGTCGGCGGCGGCGACTCCGCCCTCGAAGAGGCTACGTTCCTGACTCGCTTCGCGAGCAAGGTGACGCTCGTGCACCGGCGCGACGAGTTGCGCGCATCCAAGATCATGCAGGACCGCGCGTTAGCCAACGACAAGATCGAGTTTTCCTGGAACTCGGAGGTCGCCGAGCTCATCGGTGACGACCGGCTGGAGGGCGTCGTCCTGCGCGACACCCAGACCGGAGATACCCGCAAGGTCGATGCCACTGGCCTCTTCATCGCGATCGGCCATGACCCACGCTCTGAGCTCATCAAGGGCCAGGTCGAGCTGGACGACGAGGGCTACGTCCTCGTCAACACGGGTTCGACGAGTACCAATCTGCCCGGCGTCTTTGCGGCCGGCGATCTGGTGGATCACACCTACCGACAGGCCATTACAGCGGCCGGGACCGGCTGTGCGGCTGCCCTCGATGCCGAGCGGTTTCTCGCCGATCTCGAGCACGCAGCATCATCCTGACCACTCACCCACGACACCACATCACTTGATCTAAGGGGAACTTCCATGGGAGCCATCAACGCCGTCACCGACGCCGACTTCGACGCCAAGGTGTTGCAGGCGGACCGTCCCGTCCTTGTCGACTTCTGGGCCGCTTGGTGCGGGCCGTGCCGCCAGCTCAATCCGATCCTCGAGGAGATCGCCGCCGAACACGGCGACAAGATCGAAGTCGTGAAGATGGACGCCGATGCCAACCCGGTCACCCCGGCTGCATATCGCGTCGTCGGCCTGCCGACGATGATCGTCTACAAGGGCGGCGAGCCGGTCCGTTCGATGGTGGGCGTGCGGCCGAAGTCGGCTATCCTCAACGAACTTTCTGAGTTCATCGCCTAGGCAGTAAGCCTATAAGGCGATTTATCGACAAAGCGTCTGGTCGCTAACGCGGCGGTCGCCCGGGCCGCCGTGGATCCATCAGTTCGACGATCCGCTCGAGGTCTTCGACGGTCGCGAACTCGACGGTGATCTTGCCCTTGGCGCGGCCGAGATCGACACGCACGCGGGTGTCGAACCGGTCGGACAACCGGCCTGCCAGGTCAGCCAACTTCGGCGCGTGCATTCGTCCACCGGGTCGGCGCGCCGACCGGCGCTCGGTCTCCGGAGACACTGTGACGATCTCCTCGAGGGCCCGGACCGACAGGCCTTCCGCCACGACGCGCTGGGCGAGCCGATCTTGGATCTCCGGGCTCGACACCGACACCAAGGCTCGGGCGTGACCGGCCGTCAGTACGCCGGCTGCGACTCTTCGCTGGACGGCCGGCGAAAGCCGGAGCAGCCGCAGTGTGTTGCTGATCTGAGGACGGGAGCGACCGATGCGGTCGGCCAACTCCTCGTGCGTGCAACCGAAGTCGTCCAGCAACTGCTGATAGGCGGCGGCTTCTTCCAACGGGTTCAACTGCGCGCGGTGCAGGTTCTCCAGCAGGGCGTCGCGCAGCATGTCTTCGTCGGCGGTGTCCCGGATGATCGACGGGATCGTGTCCATCCCGGCTGCGATGGACGCACGCAGACGCCGCTCCCCCATGATCAGCTCGTAGGAGTTCAACCCGTTCGGCCGCACAACGATGGGCTGGAGGAGGCCGACCTCGCGAATCGAGTGGACAAGCTCGCCGAGCTCGTCCTCGTCGAACACTAGTGCGGGGCTGTCGCGCATTGGGCTTGATCGCATCAACCGGAAGTTCGGAGAAGCTGGCGCCACTCACCTGCTCGAGCCCAGCTGCCTCCGCCTCAGCAGGCGTTGACGGAATCAAGGCCTCAAGACCCCGGCCCAATCCGCGTCGAGCGCCTGCCATGTCATCCCCTCCCAGTGATCTCGCGGGCGGCTTCGAGGTAGGAGAGCGCGCCGGACGACGATTGATCGTAGGTCAGCACTGTTTGCTGGTAGCTCGGCGCCTCCGAAACGCGCACCGAACGAGGGATCACCGTGCTGAGGACTTTGTCGCCGAAATACGACCGCACCTCGTCAGCGACGCCGGCCGCCAAGCGGGTCCGCGCGTCGTACATCGTCACCAGGATCGTGCTGATCTCCAGCGCCGGGTTGAGGTGCTTTTGAATCAACGTGATGTTCCGGACGAGTTGGCCCAAACCTTCGAGGGCGTAGTACTCGGCCTGGATCGGTATGAGCACCTCGCGACCGGCCACCATGGCGTTCACGGTGAGGAGCCCCAACGAGGGGGGACAGTCGATAAGGACGTAGTCGATGCGGTCGCCGGCGGCCTCGCAGTCCTGTAGATACGCCTGGAGCGCCTTGTCCAGCCGCGTTTCGCGGGCGACGAGCGAGACCAGCTCAATCTCGGCTCCGGCCAGATCGATAGTCGCAGGCAGGACGGTGAGGCCTGGGATGTCCGGACACGGACGGACGAGTTCGTCGAGGTCGGTGCCGTCGACGAGCGCTTCATAGACCCCCGGGGTCCCCTCGGCGTGGGGTATGGCCAACGCCGTCGACGCATTGCCCTGCGGATCCAAGTCGACAACCAGGACACGGAGTCCTTTGATCGCCAGCGCGGCGGCGATGTTGACGGCGGTCGTCGTTTTTCCGACGCCGCCCTTCTGGTTGGCCACGACGAAGACGCGAGTCTCAGCGGGACGCGGGAATGTCGTCGTGGCCAGGGCGCGCTCGGCGAGGGCGACGTGATCGCGAGCCTCGGACGCCAGGGGGGTCTCGTCGTCCAAAGTCGACACCGCAGACTGAGTATCGATGTCGCCGGCGGTCAACGGCCGAGTCTCACCGGTCATTGGCTGCTCCATGTTTCACGTGGAACAAGCAGCCTCATCGACTTACCTCCACGACCGTTGTGGGCTTGCTGACCTCGCCATACGACGTGACCACGATATCTGTAGCCCCGTCTCGCCGCAGCGCCTCTGCCCACATTGCGACCTCTGCCGCCGCCGACTCGCCCTTGAGCGCCAACAGGAGACCCCCCGGGCGCACCAGAGGCAGACACCAGCTTCCGAGTTTGCCCAAGTCGGCCACGGCACGCGCTGTCACCACATCAAAGCGTTCGGAGACCTCAGCCGCGCGCCCGCGGACGACGCTGGCATTGGCCAATCCCAGTTCATCGATCACCTCGGTCAGGAACGTCGTTCGGCGCAGCAGGGGCTCGACAAGGGTCACCTCCAAGTCGGGCCGGGCGATCGCCCAGACCAAGCCCGGCAACCCAGCGCCCGAACCCACATCGGCGACCGTCGCTCCGGAGGCAATTCGCGGCACCACCACCGCGCAGTTCAGAATGTGCCGGTCCCAGAGACGAGGTGCCTCACGCGGACCAATCAGTCCACGCTCGATGCCCCACGTCGCCAGTAAGTCGACATACCTATTTATAGGTACGAGATCGCTGCCGAAGTACTCGACGGCCCCGGGTGTTTCACGTGAAACAGGCACGGTCCCGCCTACGCCGGGTATCAGTTCACCGCGGCAGGGCGGACCACAATGTGTCGACCGGAATCGACACCTTCAGACTCACTCACCAGGCCGGCTGCGGACACGGCGTCGTGGACGACCTTGCGCTCGAAGGGCGTCATCGGCTCGAGAGCGACCGGGTCACCCGTCGCCTTCACCTTCTCGACCGCCTCAAGCCCGATGGTCTCCAGTTCGACGCGCCGAGCAGCACGGAAGCCGGCCACATCCAGCATCAGCCGGCTACGTTCGCCGGTCTCGCGGTACACGGCCAACCGGGTCAGCTCCTGCAACGCATCCATGACGTCACCCGCGACGCCCACCAGGTGGTCAAGGGCACCGCCAACGATCGAAACCGTGGCACGGTCGCCGTCGACATCAATGTCGATATCGCCGTCCAAATCCGCGATGTCCAGCAACTCCTCCAGGAAGTCGGCTGCGACGTCTCCTTCGTGCTCCAACTTGTCACTCACGACTTGCCGCCCTTCTTCTTCTTTCGCTGATCGCGCGACTGGCTGCGCGGCTGCTGGCGCGGAGGTGGCTGCGGGTGCGGGTGCTCAAGCTCCTCCAGCGGGTCCTCCTGCACCGCGCGGCCATGCTTGGCGTCGCGCACCTGCTTGGCATGGAACGCCGGCGTGCCGGGCGCGGGGTTGCGCCGAATGACGTAGAACTGCTGGCCCATCGTCCACAGGTTGGAGACGGTCCAGTAGATGAGGACGCCGATCGGGAAGGCAACGCCGCTGACCGCGAAGACAATCGGCAGGATGTACAGCAAAATCTTCTGCTGCTGCGCGTAGGGGCCCGTGAGCGCGTCCGGCGGCATATTCTTGCTCATCAGCTGGCGCTGGGTGACGAACTGAGTCACGCACATGGCGATGACCATGAACGTCGCGATCAGCTTGGTCTCCAAGTGCGCGCTGCTGAGGAACGTGTCGGCAATACGGCCGCCCAGGAACACCGCGTCCTTCAGCGATGCGGCGTCCGTGGCGTCCAACAGGCCGCGCGCCTTGCCCTTGGCTGCGTTGTTGATGACGTTGAACAGCGCAAAGAAGATCGGCATCTGCAGCAGCAGCGGGAGGCAGGACGCAAACGGATTGGTTCCGGTTTCCTTCCACAGCTTCATCTGCTCTTCGGCCAGTTTCTGCCGGTCGTGGCCGAACTTCTTCTGCAGTTCCTTAATCTGCGGCTGCAGGATCTGCATGTTGCGGCTGGACTTGATCTGCTTCACGAACAGCGGGATCAACAGGGCGCGAATCGTCACCGTCAGGCCAGCGATGGCCAGCACCCAGATCCAGCCGTCGGACAGCACGTCCACCTTGGCGAACAGCCAGTGCCAGCCGAGCAGAATCGCGGACACCGCGTAATACAGCGGTTCCATCACAACGCCCATTAATTCTCCCGAAGCCGGGCGGACGCGATCGGCCGCCGAATGGTTGAGTCTGTGTGGTCAGCCGGTGGCACATGATCCACGCCGCCCGCTGACCAGGGATGACAGCGCAGAACGCGCCGCGCCGCGAGCCATGTCCCACGAGCAGCGCCGTGGGACTGCACCGCCTCGAGTGCGTACGCCGAGCACGTCGGGTGGTACCGGCACACCTGCCCGTACAGCGGGCTGATGGCGAAGCGATACCCACGCAGCAGCGCCACGAGGATCGTCCTCACCAGGCACCTGCCCGATGCAAGGCCGCTTGGAGATCGACGTCCAAGGTCGACGCCGGCGCCTCGCCAGCAGGCGGCAGTGCCCGGACCACAACCCGGCAGCCGGACGGGAGTCGGTCGACATGCGACCGCATCAGGTGCCGAAGCCGGCGCTTCACTCGGTTGCGTACCACTGCCCCACCGACTGCGCGGCTCACGACAAAACCCACCTCGGGCTCGCTGTCACGCGTCGCGTCAGGCAGCACATGCACGACGAGGTGCATCCGCCCGGCTTTAGAGCCGTGGCGGACTGTCCTGGAGAAGTCCTCGCTGTTGCGCATGCGATGGACCGGGATCAGCAACGACGACTCAGGCAGACAGCTTGGCGCGGCCCTTGCGCCGGCGGTTGCCCAGAATGGCGCGGCCGGCACGAGTCCGCATGCGCAGACGGAAGCCGTGCTTGCGGGCACGACGACGGTTGTTCGGCTGGTACGTACGCTTGCTCACGAGTGGTTCCTCACGCAGGGGGTGGAGTCATCTAGAGGCTCGCTCCCCTGCCCGGAATCGGCACGCCATCCGGCGCCGATGCCATGGTCGGGGAACGAAGTTTCGACGGCCACCGCTCGTTCACAGATCTACGCCCTGTGAACACGCGGCGGATGTCGCGAAGACCGACGTCCCAACGGTACGGGCGGGCTGGTGGCCGGTCAAACCGACGCGCATACGCCGTGACACACCGCGTGTCCAGCCGACACGCCGAGACTGGTTTCATTCTGTGTCCAGAACGCTTGCTCTGGTCTGGCGACGCTGCTAGCGTCCGGGCGGTATTCAGACTTTTCCACAGTCTGTCCGGGGTCGTTTTCGACGATTCCCAGAGGGCCAAGCCGTCGTTACACGCCGTGCACACTCTGTGGAAAACAATGTGGACGAAGGAGTGTGGCGGATGCCCGAGGAACCCGCGGTGGCACCGGATCTCAGTGAGCACTGGACCCAAGCCGTCGAGCTCCTCAGTCCAGCTGCACGCATGTGGGCCGGCAACGCCACTCCCCTCAGCCTGCACGACGACATCCTCATCGTCGCCGTCCGTGACGAGCTCAGCCGCGCCCAGTTGGAGTCGCGCGTCCGCCCGATCTTGGAGCAGCAACTCAGTGCCAGTCTCGGCGCAGCAATCCGGTTGATCGTCACCATCGATCCCGAACAAGTCTCGGATGCATTTGTTGACGTATCGACAAATAGAGAAATGGATACGATGCCCTCTACCCCCATGGGCGCCATCGATCTCGACGACGACCTCGAGGACGAGGAGACTGACGAGTTCGTTCCGAGCTGGGCCCAGCGCCCGCAGGTCACGACGTCGAACCGAGACCTACTGGCCGAAGCCCGGCTGAACCCGCGCTACCTGTTCGAGAACTTTGTCATCGGCGCCTCCAACCGGTTCGCCCATGCTGCGGCTGTCGCGGTGGCCGAGGCGCCCGGCAACTCCTACAACCCGCTCGTCATCCACGGCGAGTCCGGACTGGGCAAGACCCATCTCTTGCACGCGATCGGCAACTACGTGTTGAACCTGTACCCGTCAGCGCGGGTCCGCTATGTCAACACCGAGGAGTTCACCAACGACGTCATCAACGCAATTGGTGAACGCAAGACTGCTGAGCTCCAACGCAAGTACCGCGAGGTCGACGTGCTCCTCGTCGACGACATCCAGTTCCTGGAACGCAAGGAAGCAACCCAGAGCGAGTTCTTCCACACGTTCAATGCTCTGCACAACGCGAACAAGCAGATCGTCATGACGTCCGATCGCCCACCCAAGCAGTTGAAGACGTTGGAAGAGCGGATGCTCAGCCGGTTCGCCTGGGGCCTGCAGACCGAGACGCTCCCGCCCGACCTCGAAACCCGCATTGCGATCCTGCGCAAGAAAGCCGGAGCCGAGAAACTGACCGTGCCGGCCGACGTGCTCGAGTTCATCGCCAGCAGGGTCCAGACCAACATTCGTGAGCTCGAAGGTGCGCTCATCCGGACCACGGCCTTCGCCAATCTGCAGAAGGTGCCCGTCGACCTCTCGCTCGCCCACATGGTGCTGAAGGACCTCGTGGCCGAAGGCGACGAGCCCGAGATCACCGCAAGCATGATCATGGCGCAGACCGCCACCTACTCCGACTTCACCATCGATGAGCTCTGCGGTCCCAACCGCACCCGCAATCTCGTCCTCGCCCGCCAGATCGCCATGTACCTGTGCCGCGAGCTCACCCAGCTCTCCCTGCCGAAGATCGGCGAAGAGTTCGGCGGGCGCGACCACACAACTGTCCTGCATGCGGATAAGAAAATCCGCACACTCATGGCTGAGAAGCACGCCGTGTACAACCAGGTCACTGAGCTGACCAACCGCATTAAAAACCAGGCTCGCGGCCGGGCCTGACGCCGTTCGCATCCCTCCGTCTTCCCCACAGTCTGGGGATAGGAATGTGGGAAACCGGGCCAAATCGTGGATTGTTGTTACGCCACGGTGAACAACGTGTGAAGCACTTCACACCGTCCCCAGCAAAGTACCCCCACTGGGGACGCTCACGCCCTGCTCGTCCACAGCCAAAACCACTACTATTCCAGCCGCAAACCGGGTTATCTACAGTATCCACACCAGTGACTACTACGACGATTCCTTTATATCCATCACAAGGACGTCAAAGTGACCAGGACCGTGTCATGTGCACAACCCGTGCATGGACCATCGCCACCGTCCGGATACCCACCCGACCCCTGTTGCCTGAGCAGTACTCGTGGCAGGATGCACCACACACTTCTTGCCCATTTCACGCCGAACTCTGGGAGGCTCGCGTCCGTGAAGTTCCGAATTGATCGGGATTCGTTTGCCGATGCCGTCAGCTGGACCGCACGCAGCCTGCCCACCCGACCCAGCGTTCCGGTCCTTGCCGGTCTCATGATCGAAACCACGGCCGATGGGCTCACCCTTTCTGGGTTCGACTACGAGACGTCGACCCGAGCGAACCTGCCGGCCGAGGTTGCCGACGACGGTCGCGCGCTGGTGTCGGGTCGTCTCCTCGCCGAGATCGTCAAGTCGTTGCCAAACAAGCCGGTCGACGTCGCGCTCGATGGCACGAAGGTCCAAGTCCTGTGCGGCAGCGCTCGCTTCACCCTGCAGACCATGCCGGTCGAGGAGTATCCGCGCCTGCCGGATATGCCCACCTCGTCCGGAACGGTGAAAGCCGACGACTTCGCCACCGCCGTCGCCCAGGCCAGCGCCGCGGCCGGTCGCGACGAGATGCTGCCCTTGCTCACCGGGGTACGCCTCGAGCTCGAGGGCTCGACGGTTTCCCTCATGGCCACCGACCGCTTCCGCGCCAGCCTGCGCGACCTCACCTGGTACCCCGAACGTGGCGACATCTCGGCTCATGCCCTCATCCCGGCCCGCGTTCTGGGCGAGACGGCTCGCTCGCTGGCCGGCAGCGGCGATGTGACTATCGCGGTATCGGCCGGCGAGAGCGGTGATGGGCTGATCGGGTTCGAGGGGTCCGTCGGCACCGGCACGCGTCGGACGACGACCCGTCTGCTCGAAGGTGACTTCCCGCGGGTGCGTCAGCTCTTCCAGGCGCAGGCCGACACCGTCGCGTACATCTCGACCGCCGATCTCGTTGAGTCGGTCAAGCGCGTCGCCCTCGTCGCCGAGCGCAACACGCCCCTGCGACTCACCTTCTCCGATGGCTCCGTCCTGCTGGAGGCCGGAAGCGGTGACGAAGCTCAGGCGTCAGAGGCAATCGAGGCCACCATCAACGGTCCCGACATCGCCATCGGCTTCAATCCCACCTACCTCCTCGAGGGCTTGGCCGTCGTCAGCGAGCCGTACGTGCATCTGGCGTTCACCCAGCACACCAAGCCAGCGGCCCTGAGCGGTGTCGGTGAGGTGGGGGTGGAGCCCGATGGCGCTTTCCGCTACCTGATCATGCCGGTCCGCTTGCAGAACTGACGGAGGTCAACGCGTGCACATCGGGCTGGTTGGTCTCGGCAAGATGGGTGGCAACATGCGCGAGCGCATGCGCGGGCGCGGCGTCACCGTCACCGGCTACGACCGGAATCCCGACGTCACCGACGTCGATTCACTCGAGGCTCTTGTCGCAGGTCTCCCGTCGCCCAAGGTCGTATGGGTGATGGTGCCTGCCGGCGACATCACGCGGTCGACCGTACGGTCCTTGGTCGAGCTGATGGGTCCCGGCGACGTCATCGTCGACGGCGGCAACTCACGGTGGACCGACGACGAGCTGCATGCGACGCTTGCCGCCGAGCACGGCATTGGCTACGTCGACGCCGGCGTCAGCGGCGGGGTCTGGGGCCTCAAGAACGGCTACGCACTGATGGTCGGGGGTGACGCCGCCGACATCGCCAAGGTTCAGCCGGCGTTCGATGCTCTCCGTCCCGACGGTGCCAATAGTGGGGCCGATGGTGGGGGCGGCTTCGTGCACGCCGGCCGCGTCGGTGCGGGCCACTTCTCCAAGATGGTTCACAACGGCATTGAGTACGCGATGATGCAGGCGTACGCCGAGGGCTACGAGCTGCTCGAGAAGGTCGAACTGGTCGACAATGTCCCCGCGGTGTTCGACTCCTGGCGCCAAGGCACGGTTGTCCGATCCTGGTTGCTCGACCTGCTGTCGGAGGCGCTCAAGGACGACCCGGGCCTAAGCCAGATTCGGGGCTACGCCGAAGATTCCGGCGAGGGGCGCTGGACGGTCGAGGCCGCCATCGACAACGCCGTCCCGGTCCCGGCCATCGCCGCATCATTGTTCGCCCGATTCGTGTCCCGGCAGGAGGAGTCGCCGGCCATGCAGGCCATCGCCGCCATGCGCAACCAGTTCGGCGGCCATGCCGTCCAGAAAGCTGACTGACCTGCACGTCACCAGACTCGCGCTTCACGACTTCCGGTCGTACCCGCACGCCGACGTCACCCTGACGCGCGGGGCTACCGCCTTCATCGGCGCCAATGGGCAGGGGAAGACCAACCTGGTCGAGGCGATCGACTACGTCGGCGGGCTCGAATCCCATCGGGTCGCCCTCGATGCGCCACTGATCCGAGCCGGTACGCCGCAGGCCGTCATCCGGCTCGATGTCCAGCGCGCGGAGCGTTCGGCCCGACTCGAGGTCGAGATCTCCAACGGGCGCTCCAACCGGGGGCGCATCAACGGCTCCGTAGTGCCACGGATGCGGGACATGATCGGAGTCGTGCGCACCGTCATGTTCTCGCCGGAGGACCTCGCCCTGGTGAAGGGCGACCCGTCCGACCGCCGCCGGTTCGTCGACGCGCTGCTGACACTCCGCACGCCGCGGCTGGGTGGCGTGCGTGCGGATTATGACCGTGTGCTCAAACAGCGCAACACACTGCTGAAGTCGGCGCGCGGCCGTGGGGGACAGGTCGATTTGTCGACACTGGACATCTGGGACGACAAGCTGGCGACGCTCGGTGCCGAGCTGATCGCGCAGCGCCTCGCCACTCTGGCCGAACTCGCACCACACCTGATCGAGTCGTATCGGCAGGTTGCAGCTGACGCCGCGGCCGATCGGCAGGTTGTCACCGCGACCTACAAGTCCTCAACGGACTTGGCAGAGGCGGTCGACGTCGACGCCATTCGTGGCCGACTGATCGCGAGCCTCGAGGACCGGCGTCGGGACGAGCTCGATCGCGGAGTGACTCTGGTCGGACCGCATCGCGACGACATCGACCTGGCGATCGGCGAACTGCCGGCACGCGGCTACGCGAGTCACGGCGAGTCGTGGTCGTTGGCGCTCGCGCTTCGGCTGGCGTCCTTCCACGTCCTGCGTGAGGAGGGCGACGACCCGGTGCTCATCCTCGACGACGTCTTCGCCGAGCTCGACGGCCAACGGCGCGAACACCTGGCGAAGCTCGCGGCTGACGTCGAACAGGTGCTCGTCACGGCGGCGGTTTCTGACGACGTCCCAGACGTGCTGGCCGGCGAGCGTTTCAACGTCGAGGCGGGGGAGGTGACGCATGCCTGACCTCCCGTCGGATGAAGAGGCCGACGCCGGGTCGGAACCCGATCCGCTCGGGCTCGCGCGCGACATCGCCGACTCCTATCGCGGCGCGTCGACGCCACGTCTGCGCCGTCGCCGCAAGCGACCGACGACAGCCGGTCGGCGGGGAAACCGAGATGATCCGGTCCCAGTCGCCGACCTCGTAGGCGAACTCGTGCGCGACCGCGGGTGGGACGAACGGCTTAACGTCCAGCGGGTCTTCACCGATTGGCCGGCAGTGGTCGGCCCCGATGTGGCAGCTCATTCGTCTGTCGAGGCATTCCACGATGGTGTGCTGGCCGTGCGCGCCGACTCGACATCGTGGGCGAAGGAACTGCAGTTGCTGGCGCCCGGGCTCGTTCGCCGACTCAACGCCGAACTCGGCCAGGACACCGTCCTTCGGGTCGACATCCGCGGTCCGCAGGCACCCAGTTGGAAGCGTGGACGGCGGGCCGTGCGCGACGGCCGGGGGCCGCGCGACACCTACGGGTGATTGCGGCTCTCCCGCCGTCCGGGCAATGGTTCTCCCTTGATCCTGCCCCACGGCCGCCTCCTGTCGGCCATTCTGCGGCTCTCAGCGGCAACTCAGCCCGTCCGAACCCGCGCTGACACTGTGGATATGTCCGTAGGACGCACACAATGGCCCCGTATACTGATTTTGTGACTTCCGAGCCGAAGGCCCCAGCATCAGCCAACGACCCAGCGAACGGCACGGCAGACCGAGAAGATCCCGGCTCCTACGACGCGAGCGACATCCAGCTCCTTGAAGGCCTGGAGGCCGTGCGCAAGCGCCCCGGCATGTACATCGGATCCACCGGCGAGCGTGGCCTGCACCACCTGGTCTACGAAACTGTCGACAATTCCGTCGACGAGGCGCTGGCCGGCCATGCCACCCACATCGAGGTGACGCTGCAGAACGACGGCGGAGTGCGGGTCGTCGACGACGGCCGCGGTATCCCAGTCGACGAGCACCCCATCGAGAAGATTCCGGCACTCACGCTCGTCATGACGTCCCTGCACGCTGGCGGCAAGTTCGGCGGAGGTGGCTACAAGGTGTCGGGCGGCCTGCACGGCGTCGGCATCTCCGTGGTCAACGCCTTGAGCTCGAAGCTCTTCACCGAGGTGCGGCGCGACGGTTACCGGTGGACGCAGTCCTTCACGTATGGCGAACCGGACGGGCCGATCGAACGACACGAGAAGACGGACGAGACTGGCACGACGCAAACGTTCTACGCCTCCACCGACATCTTCGAAACCACCGACTACTCCTACGACACCCTCAAGACCCGGTTCCGCGAGATGGCCTTCCTCAACAAGGGGATGGAAATTCGGCTCAAGGACGACCGCGATCATGACCTAGCGCCGACCGACGACGTCGACCTCGACCACGTCGAGCGCGACGTCACCTTCCGGTTCGACGGCGGCCTGGTCGACTACGTCAACCACATCAACGTCGGCGGCAAGTCACCGATCCACAGCGGCATCATTTCGCTGGAGCGCGACGATGTGGCCAATGGGCTCTCGCTCGAGGTCGCGATGCAGTGGAACAACTCGTTCAGCGAGTCGGTTCACACGTTCGCCAACACCATCAATACGCACGAGGGCGGCACCCATGAAGAAGGATTCCGCGCCGCACTGACGAGCACGGTCAACAACTTCGCTGAGTCCAACAACCTCATCAAGAAGAAGGAAGACCGGCTCACCGGCGACGACATCCGCGAGGGCCTGACCGCCATCATCTCGATCAAACTCGCGGAACCGCAGTTCGAGGGTCAGACCAAGACGAAGCTGGGCAACACCGAAGCCCGCTCGTACGTGCAGAAGGCGGTCAACGACGAACTGGGTGCGTGGTTCGAGCAGCATCCGAACGAGGGCAAGGTCATCGTCCGCAAATCCATCGATGCCGCCGCGGCACGCATGGCCGCCCGCAAGGCCCGCGACCTTGCCCGCAACCGCAAAGGCTTCCTCGGCGGCGGCGGACTGCCCGGCAAGCTCGCCGACTGCTCATCGCGCAATCCCGAGGAGTGTGAGGTCTTCATCGTCGAGGGCAACTCCGCTGGCGGTTCGGCCAAGGGTGGACGCGATCCGCGCACGCAGGCCATTCTCCCGCTGCGCGGAAAGATCCTGAACGTCGAGAAGGCCCGCATCGACAAGATCCTGCAGAACGCCGAGGTGCAGGCGATCATCTCGGCGCTCGGTACGGGCGTGCACGACGACTTCGACATCGACAAGCTGCGCTATCACAAGATCGTCCTGATGGCCGATGCCGACGTCGACGGCCAGCACATCTCGACGCTGCTATTGACGCTGCTGTTCCGGTTCATGAAGCCGCTGATCGACGGCGGTCACGTCTACCTCGCGCAGCCGCCGCTGTACAAGATCAAGTGGAGCAACTCGCCTGACGAGCTCGCATACTCGGACGCCGAGCGCGACGGCCTGCTCGCGGCCGGTGCCGAGGACGGCAAGCGGTTGCCCAAGGAACTCGGCCAGCAGATTCAGCGCTACAAGGGTCTCGGCGAGATGAACGAGAGTGAGCTGTGGGACACCACGATGGACCCGGCTCACCGCATCCTTCGTCAGGTGACTCTGGAGGACGCGGCGATGGCCGATGAGATGTTCACCATCCTCATGGGCGAGGACGTCGAGCAGCGGCGGGCCTTCATCCAGCGCAACGCCAAAGACGTCCGATTCCTTGACATCTAGCAAAACCACGGAGCTGGAGATTGACCGATGACTGAAACCCCGATCGAACACGATCGCACCGAACCGGTCGAGCTGCAGGACGAGATGCAGCGCTCGTACATCGACTACGCGATGAGCGTGATCGTGTCCCGCGCACTGCCCGACGTGCGTGACGGCCTCAAGCCCGTGCACCGCCGTGTGCTCTTCGCGATGTTCGACGGTGGGTACCGACCCGATCGCGGATTCAGCAAATGCTCGCGCATCGTCGGTGACGTCATGGGTCAATATCACCCGCACGGCGACACCGCGATCTACGACACCTTGGTCCGCCTCGCCCAGCCGTGGGTCATGCGCGCCCCGATGATCGACGGGCAGGGCAACTTCGGCTCGCCCGGCGACGACGGAGCGGCAGCCATGCGTTACACCGAGTGCCGGCTCGCGCCCATCGCCATGGAGATGGTGCGTGACATCGACAAGAACACCGTCGACTTCCGCCCCAACTACGACGGCCGCTCCCAGGAGCCGACGGTACTGCCGGCCCGCATCCCCAACCTGTTGGTCAACGGCTCGGCCGGCATCGCCGTGGGCATGGCGACCAACATCCCGCCACACAACCTGCGCGAAGTCGCCGAAGGTGCCCAGTGGGCGCTGGCCAACCCCGATGCCAGCAAGGAAGAACTCCTCGAGGCACTGATCGAACGCGTCAAGGGTCCCGACTTCCCCTCCGACGCGCTGATCGTCGGCACCAAGGGCATCGAGGACATGTACCGCACCGGCCGTGGCTCGATCATGATGCGCGCGATCGTCTCGATCGAGGAGGACACCAAGGGCAAGATTCAGCTCGTCGTGACCGGCCTGCCCTATCAGGTCAACCCCGACAACCTGATGCGCAAGATTGCCGACCTCGTCAACGCCGGACGTGTCCAGGGCATCTCCGACCTGCGCGACGAGTCGTCGTCGCGGGTCGGACGCCGCATCGTGATCGAGATCCGCAAGGACGCGATCGCACGTGTCGTGCTCAACAACCTCTACAAGCACACCGAACTGCAGACCAACTTCAGCGCCAACATGCTGGCGCTCGTCGACGAGGTGCCGCGCACCCTGACGCTGGACGGGTTCATCAGCAACTGGATCACCCACCAGATCGAGGTCATCCAGCGTCGCACGCAGTACCTCTTGGACCAGGCTGAGGACAAGGCGCACATCTTCCGTGGTTACGCCAAAGCTCTCGACCACCTCGACGACGTCATCGCTCTGATCCGGCGCAGCCCGACCGTCGACGAGGCTCGCATCGGCCTCATCGAGCTGCTCGACATCGACGAACTCCAGGCCAATGCGATCCTCGAGATGCAGTTGCGCCGGCTCGCGGCTCTCGAGCGCCAGAAGATCATGGACACCCTTGCCGAGCTCGAGCAGGAGATCGCCGACTACAAGGACATCCTCGCCAAGCCGGAGCGTCAGCGTCAGATCGTCTCCGACGAACTGACCGAGATCGTCGAGCGATACGGCACCGACCGTCGTTCGCACATCATCCCGGCCGATGGCGACCTGTCCGACGAGGACCTGATCCCCGACGAGGAGGTCGTCGTCACGATCACCGCGGGAGGCTACGCCAAGCGAACCAGGACCGACCTGTACCGGGTGCAGAACCGCGGCGGCAAGGGCGTTCGGGGGGCGCAGCTGCGCGACGGCGACTACGTCGAGCACATGTTCCCGACCACCAGCCACCACTGGATCCTGTTCTTCACGACGGCCGGCCGCGTCTACCGCACCAAGGCCTACCAACTGCCGGAGGCAGGCCGCGATGCGAAGGGCGGGCACGTCGCTGGGCTGCTGTCGTTCCTGCCGGACGAAGAGATCGCTCAGGTGCTCGCCGTCCGCGACTACGAGCAGGCGCCGTATCTCGTCCTCGCCACCAAGCGCGGACTGGTCAAGAAGACCCGGTTGGGCGACTACAACAGTCCGCGCCAAGCCGGCGTCATCGCGATCAACTTCCGCGATGAGGATGACGAGCTCATCGGCGCCGAGTTGGTGACCCCCGATGACGATCTGTTGCTCATCTCCCGCAAGGCGCAGGCCATCCGGTTCCGGGCCAACGACACGCAGTTGCGGCCGATGGGCCGCGCGACGTCAGGCGTCACCGGCATGAAGTTCCGCAGTGACGACGCCTTGCTTTCCATGACGGTGATTCATCGAGACGCGAACGGGGACGGCGATGCCGAAGGGGCGGACGACGCGGACGAGCAGCTCTTCGTCTTCACCGTGACTGATGGTGGCTTCGCCAAGAAGACCGCGATCGAGAAGTATCGGCTCCAAGGACGTGGCGGCCTGGGCGTCAAGGCCATGGAGATCACCGAGAAGCGCGGCGAACTCGTCGGCGGACTCGTCCTCAAGGACTCCGACGACGTCATCTCGGTGACGCAGGGCGGTCAGGTGACGCGCAGTCTTGTGTCGGGCGTTCCGGCCAAGGGCCGTGGCACGATGGGCGTGAGCTTCGTGAAGTTCAAGGGGGACGATCGCGTGGTGACCATCGCTCGCAATGCTGAACTCCCGGGCGGCGAAGAAACCGACGAGCCGGTGGTTGAGGCGGGAGGAGCGCCAGCGCCGACCCTCGAAACCACCACCGACGAAGCCGACGCGCCGGACGCCGCCGGTGAGGAAACGCCGGAGTGAGTTTGTTCGGCTTCGGCAAGGACCGGAAGGATGCCATCAAGGGCGCCGACGCACCGCCCCTGTCGAAGCAGGCGTACGCCCACACGACGGGTGATTCGCCGGACTCGACGGCCATGATCCCGACGATCAGGGACACTCCGGGCAACGACGATCCGGGCGAGCCAACCGAGGCGATTGCGCCGGTACCGCCGGCTCCTGCACCGGTGCCGTCAGGTGTGGTTCCGGCTGCTACGCCCGAGCCTCGAAGGGTCCCCCGGGGGCCCACCGCGATGCGTCTCGTCCGGGTCGAGCCGTACTCGGTCACGCGACTCGCGTTCGTCGTCTCGGTGTCGCTGATGATCGTGACGACCGTGGCCGCCGCGGTCTTCTGGCTGGTGCTGGCCGTCACCGGAGTGTGGAGCGAGATCAACGAGAGCGTGGCTGCACTGCTGAGTGACGACACGGCGTCGTTCGACATCAAGGACTATCTGGGGTTCACCCGGGTTGTGGGTGGAACGCTCGTGGTCTCGGCCATCAACGTGATCCTGATGACTGCCCTGGCCACGGTCGGCGCACACCTGTACAACCTGGCCGCGGCGTTGCTGGGTGGCGTCGAGGCGATCTTCACCGACGACTGAGTTTCCGGCGAGAGGCCGATTCGGTTGAGCGGCGTGCGCTGCGGTAATGTTGCGCGCTGTTGCGGGCCTATAGCTCAGCTCGGTTAGAGCGCTTCCCTGATAAGGAAGAGGTCGATGGTTCAAGTCCATCTAGGCCCACGATCCGTAACCGAGTGCGGGAGGCTCACATGAAGAAACTGCTGTTGCTCGCCGCTGCGATCGGTGCAGCCGTGTTCGCCGCAAAACGGAAGAACCAGCAGGCAAAGCCGGCTGATCCATGGGCTCAGGCTTCCGATCGGGTCTGATTTTCGGTACAACGCGGGGCCTTGGCGCAATTGGTAGCGCACCTGCTTTGCAAGCAGGGGGTTAGGGGTTCGAGTCCCCTAGGCTCCACAACCTCATGACTGCCTCTCCACGACCGAGAGGAATGGCAACTACGCAACGTCATCGATTCGTCAGGCGTAGCTGACCGGCAGGACTTTGATGCCGTTGAGCCAACTGGATCGCAATCGGGACGGCTCGTCGGTGCGGCTGATGTTCGGGGCATAGTCCGCGAGGGCGTCGAAGATCATCCGGATTTCAGTCCGCGCCAGGTTGGCGCCAATGCAGTAGTGCGCGCCGTGGCCACCGAAGGCCAGGTGCGGATTCGGGTCACGCAGGATGTTGAAGATGTGCGCGTCGGTGAAAACGTCTTCGTCGTGATTGGCGCTGGCGTAAAACAGGCCGACGCGTTGCCCGGCCTTGATCTGCACGCCGCCCAGTTCGATGTCCTCCAAAGCTGTGCGTTGAAACGAGGTGACCGGTGTCGCCCAGCGGATCACCTCGTCGACCATCGTGAATGGGCGTTCCTTGACCCACAATTCCCACTGGTCGGGGTTGTCGAAGAACGCGTTCATCCCGTGGGTGGTGGCGTTCCGGGTGGTTTCGTTGCCGGCGACGGCCAGCGCGATCACGAAGAAGCCGAACTCGTCGTCGGTAAGCCCGCGGCCGTCGACATCGGCGTTGACCAGCTTGGTGACGATGTCGTCCCGCGGATTCGCCCGGCGGTCGGCAGCCAGGCCCATCGAATACATCAGCACCTCGAGCGCCGCAGCGTTCGGATCGTTGTCCTCGCGGGCGAGATCGGGGTCTTCGGCTCCGGTCATCTGGTTGGTCCAGTCGAAGATCCTCTGCCGGTCCTCGGCGGGGATGCCGAGCATGTCTCCGATCACCTCGAGCGGAAACTGTGAGGCCACCTGGTCCACGAAGTTTCCGCTGCCTGCCGCGACCGCTTCGCGAACGATCCGGCGTGCGCGTTCCTCCAGCGCTTCTTCCAGCACCCCGATCGCACGCGGCGTGAAGCCGCGACTGATGATCGAGCGCAGTTGCGTGTGGTCAGGTGCATCCTGGTTGATGATCACGACCTGGGTCTGCTCGACCGATTCGCGGGTCGCGGTATCTGGCAGGCGGATGATCACGCCGTTCTCGCGGCTACTGAACACGGCGGTGTTCTTCGAAACCGCGCCAACGTCGGCGTGCTTGGTCACGGCCCAGTAGCCGTTCCCGGACGCATCTGACATGCCGGCCCGCGCCTCGGGAGCCTGCTCAACCCAGAAGACGGGTGCGGTACGGCGCAGAGCCGCGAACTCCTCGTGCGGAACACCAGCGAGGTTCAGATCGGGATCGGTGAGGTCGAAGCCTGCAGGCAGTACGGACGTCATGAGATGACCATACACTTTTCAAAAAGTGTATGGAATGGGATCCTGACCACATGCGCGCACACGGGTGGGCCGGCCGTCCGCCGTCGGATGCGACGGAGGCGCGCGCCCGCATCTTGACGGCCACCCGGGAGCGGCTCACGGCGTTCGGCACCACCAGCACAGCCGAGGTGGCCGAGGACGTCGGGATCACGCGACAGACCGTCTATCGCTACTTTCCGACCACCGAGGACCTCCTCAACGCGGCTGCGACTGAGGCTGTCGGAGGCCTGACGGCGGACATGGTCGACCACGTTCGGGCACACCTCACCGCCACCGGCGGTGACGCCGGCGATGCCGTCGTCGAGGGACTGGCGTACGTCTTCGAGCATCTTCGCGGCGACCCGGCACTGAACCGGCTGATCGCACCCGGCCGGCTGGGCAGCACGGTCGCCGATCTGACGGCGTCCTCGTCCATTGACCTCGGTCGCACCCTCATTGCGGGGTTCGGCATCGATTGGGACGAGCTCGGGTGGGACGAAACGCGGCAGCGCGAACTCGTCGAACATCTCCTGCGGACGCTGCAGTCCCTAATCCTGGACCCTGGCGATCCGGTCCGGACCGGATCGGAGCTCCGCGATTACCTGCAGCGCTGGCTGGCACCCGCGCTGCGCAGTTAGCGACCGGGTCAGATCCGGCGCGAGAGAGTTCAGGCAGCCAGTGCGGCTTCGTCGGTGAGGAGGGTCTGGATCCGCTTCCGCTCCTCGCGCGAACCGGTTGACATCTTCGCCAGCCGCCGCAGTTGGCGCGGCAAGTTGCGCCGCGTGGTCGTGGCCATCCAGTCGTTCGGGAACGACAGCCGAACGATGCGGTGCCACGCCGAGTAGACCTGTTGGGGCAAGGGCCGTGAGATGTACGTAAGGCCGTACTTGTCGAAGAGCGCCTCGACCTTCGGGGCGACCTCCGCGTAGCGGTTTGACGGCAGGTCGGGGAACAGGTGGTGCTCGATCTGATGGCTGAGGTTGCCGCTCATGACGTGAAGGAGTTTCGACCCGGAGATGTTGGCCGAGCCGAGCATCTGCCGGACGTACCACTCGCCGCGGGTCTCGCCTTCGATCGAGGTCTTCTCGAACGTTTCGACGCCTTCAGGGAAGTGGCCGCACATGATGATCGAGTGTGACCACAGATTGCGCACCACGTTGGCGACGAAGTTGGCCGCGAGGGTGGGCAGGAACGACCCGGTCGGCAGGGACAGCAGGGGGTGAAGGAGGTAGTCCTTGGTGGCTTGCTTGCGGATCTTCTTCATTACCTGCTTGGCCCGGGCTTGGAACTCGGGGTCGGACCGCCGGTTCTTCGCCAGGTTCTTGCCCAACTCCAGGTCGTAGGCGGCAATGCCGTACTCGAAGAAGCAGGCGTTGATGAAATTCCAGACCGGCTGCAGCAGGTACATCGGGTACCACCGCTGGTCCTCGTCGACGCGCATGATGCCGTAGCCAAGATCGTTGTCCTTGCCGACGACGTTCGTGTACGTGTGGTGCAGCTCGTTGTGGCTGTGCTGCCACTGCTCGGCCGGCGAGGCCATGTCCCATTCCCAGGTGGTGGAGTGGATCTTCGGATCGCGCATCCAGTCCCACTGGCCGTGCAGGATGTTGTGGCCGACTTCCATGTTCTCGAGGATCTTGGCGATGCTCAGTCCGGCGGTGCCGAGGAGCCACGCCGGCGGGAAGATGCTGGCCAGCAGGACGACGCGGCTGCCGAGTTCGAGGCTGCGCTGCGTTTTGATCATGCGCCGGATGTAGGCGGCATCAGATGCGCCGCGGCTGTCGAGAATGTCCTGGCGCATGGCGTCGAGTTCGATGCCGATCTGCTCGATGTCCTCGGGCGAGAGATGGGCGATCGGGCTGGTGGACTGGTTCGTGATCGTGGTCATGGTGACTCCGATGTCAGTGGTCGAGGTGGCAGGCGCCGGCAGCGGCGTTGATGCAGGTCTGGATCATCACGGGATCGCCGGTGGCGGTCGTGATCTCGCCGTTGCGCAAGTCGCGCACGACGCCTTCGCGCATGGGCAGGACACAGCCGTAACAGATGCCCATGCGGCACCCGGACGGCATGAGGACGCCGGCCGCTTCGGCGGCGTCGAGAATGGGAGTGGAGCCGTCGGCGTCGACAACGGTGTCGGCCGACGCGAACTGGACCGTTCCGCCCTCGCCGGCTTCGACGTAGGCGACGCGGAACTGTTCGACGAACAGTGGAAGGTCACGGGCCGCATGGTGCTCAGCCAGCGCATCGAGGAGCCCGGTCGGGCCACACGCGTACGTCGCGCGCTGGTCCAGGTCTGGCACGAGGGACGACAGGTCGTCAACGCTAAGAACACCGTGGACGTCGTCATACCGGGCGACCAGTCGAATCGCGCCAGCCGCGTCGAGCGCCTTCAGGTGCGACAGGAAAATTGAGTCGGGCTCCGTTGGGGCCACGTGCACGACGACGATGTCGAGATCGCGGCTGCGCGCGGGAACCAGGACTCCGGAGTCGTCGGACACCGGGAAGAGGTTGCGCAACATGCCGATCACCGGCGTGACGCCTGAGCCGGCCGTGACGAACAGGAGGGGCCCGGGTGTCGTCGGAAGGACGAAGTCGCCAGCTGCCTGCTCGAGGTGCAGGAGCGTGCCGGGCTTGGTCTCGTGGACGAGGTAAGGACTGACCTTCCCGTCCGGAACGGCCTTGACTGTGATCGAGATGAGCCCGTCGGCGCGGGGGCCGTGCGTCAAGGAGTACGCCCGCCAATGTCGGACACCGTCGACGTCCACGCCGATGCGGATGTACTGGCCGGGTTGGTGACCGGCCCAATCCGCGCCGGGCTTGAGGAGAAGCGTTGCGGCATCGCGGGTTTCAGGGTGCACGTCGACGACGCGAGCACGCAGCTCAGCGCCGCGACGGAGGGGGGCGAAAAGGTCGAAGTAGTCGGCCGGCACCAAGGGTGTCGTGAGCGACTCAGCGACCCGCGTTGCAGCGTCGCGCCAGCTGCGCCGGGCGGAGGTATCGCTGAGGAGAAGCGCCATGACTCCATGGTGATGGCTCAGATGCGTCAAAAGCATGACCAGCGTCGGTGAATACATCTGGCATGATTGTTCGAAACGAACAAAAAGGTGGATCGTGGCGGACCTTCGACTGTCAGCTCCAGTGCTCGATGCGATGAGGGCGGACCTACCGGTGGTCGCCGAGCAGGTGGTCACAGCGGTGATTGCCGAGGTCCCGGCCTATTCGGAGCCGTTCCGCGGCAGCATGGGCCGCAACATCGAGACCGCGGTTGCCACGGCGCTCACCGGCTTCCTTGAGTCGCTGGCCGGCGCTGAACCGTCGGCTGTCCGCGCGCAGCAGGTGCTCGACGCGGCCTACCGTTTGGGCGAGGGGGAGGCGCGCAGCGGACGGTCCATGGATGCGCTGGCTGCGGCGTACCGCATCGGCACCCACCGAGCGTGGGACACGTTGTCCGAGATCGCCGTCGAAGCTGGACTTCCGGCCGCCGACATCGCCCGTTTCGCCGGGTTGGTGTTCGACTTCCTCGACCAATTGTCGGCGGTCAGTGTCGCCGGTCACGCCGGACAGCTCGCGCAGGATGATCGCCTGCGCGCGCGGTACCGGACCGCGGTTGCGCATGCCCTACTGGCCGGGCAGCCGGAAGATCAGATCCGGGACATCGCCGATCGCGCCGATTGGCCGGTCCCCGACCAGTTGATCGCTGTCGTCGTCCCGCGATCCACCGCACCGACGGTCCGGGCCCAGCTGGACCCGGACACGCTCGAGCTCGATGCCGACATCAGCGCGCTCAGCGATTGGCCGAATCACGTCGTGCTGCTCGTGCCCGCCGGCGCGGTAGGCGCCGCTGGGCGCACGAGACGACTCGCCGTACTGGACGCCGTTGCACAAGCCGATGCCGTCGTCGGGCCGTCCCGCGCGTGGATTGAGGCGCGGTCCTCGCTGGAGCGCGCGGTCCGAGTGCTGAAACTGCGCACTCAGGGATCGGGGGAGGAAAGCCTCGCGCTCAGTGGTGCCATCGATACCGAGCGGCACCTCGCCGACGTCGTCCTGATGGCTGATGAGATTGCGCGAGCTGACCTGCGAGAGAGCGTCCTTCGTCCGCTGGCGGATCTGCGGCCGACCGCCTCCGAGAAGCTGACCGAGACTCTGCGCGCGTGGCTCCTCCACCAAGGCCGACGCGACGAGATCGCCGCGTCCCTCTTCGTGCATCCGCAGACCGTCCGGTATCGCCTTGGCCAGCTGCGCGATCTCTACGGGGATCGCCTGGACGACCCGGCGTTCATCCGGGATGCGTCCATCGCGCTCGCTTAGCGCGGGGGTTCGCGAGAGGATGCGTCGGTGACCCGACCCGAACTTGACCTGACGTATCACGGTGACCCGGCTGGCATACGTCACGTCGCCCGGGCCATCGAGGAGCGTGGCGGCGTCGGTGCGCTCTATGTGCCTGAGGGTGCCCACGACGCGTTCGTGTACCTGACGCTCGCTGCGGTTGAGACCGAGCGGCTTCGGCTCGGGACTTCGATCGCGCTGGCCTTCGCACGGTCGCCGATGGCGATGGCGTACCCGGCCTACGACGTGCAACGGCTCTCCGGCGGACGGCTGGTGCTCGGTCTGGGCTCGCAGATCAAGCCGCACATCGAGCGGCGGTTCTCCATGCCGTGGTCGCGTCCGGCCGACCGGATGCGTGAGTACATAGCCGCCCTGCGGGCGATCTGGCACACCTGGCAGACCGGCGACGCACTCGACTTCCGAGGCGAGTTCTATACGCACACGCTCATGCCGCCGCTGTTCAACCCGGGGCCGCTCGACGGTCCCGCCCCAGACATCTGGCTGGCCGGGGTCGGCCCGCGGATGGTCGAGGCGGCCGGGGCGATGGCCGACGGATTCATCTGCCATCCGCTGCTGTCCCGCAGCTACCTGGCCGACGTGATCCACCCTGCACTCGCTGCGGGGCGGACGAGCGCAGGCGCGGATCGTGAATTCGCGACGGTCGCCATGGCGATGGTCACGACGGGTCGAACTGAAGAGGCCTATGCCGCCGCCATTGCCGGAACGAAGCGGCAGATCGGCTTCTATGCGTCCACCCCGGCCTACAAACCAGTTCTCGACCACCACGGTTGGGGCGACCTGCACGCCGAAGCGCACGCGATGACGAAGCAGGGCCACTGGGAGGAGTTGGGTGACCTCATCGACGACGAAGTGCTCACAACGTTGGCGGTCGTCGGAGAGCTGGATCAGGTCGGGGACGCGATGCGGGATCGTTTCGCCGACTTGGCCGACCGCGTCATCCTGTCGATCCCGTATGCCGCTGACGACATGCTTGGCCTCGACATCGTGGGCGGCTAAGAGCGTTCGCGCAGGTACCTGCCGAAGTGCGGCACGGTGAACGCAATTCGGCCCCGCTCGGCTGAGTAGATGAGGCCCTTCTTCATCAGCGCGTCCCGAGCCGGCGACAGCGACTGCGGCTTCTTGCCGAGCACGTCGGCTACAAATGCGGTGAGCACCGAGCCGTCGATGGTGGTGTCCGGGTCCTTCTCGGCAGCGGTCGCCATGGCCTGCAGGTAGTCGCGCTCGGCGGGTGTAGCTCGCTCGTACCGTGAGCCGAAGAACCCGACGGCGAGTTCCGCCTCGGCGGCAGGCGCGGCGACTGCGATGTCCGCCGCTGTGATCGGAGTTGTCGGGGCGAGGTCCCACGCCTCGCGTCCGTAGGCCTGGATGAAGTACGGGTAGCCACCGGTGGCCTCGAACATCCGGTCAAGAGCCTCCGGAGTGAATGAGGCGCCTTCCTGCACGGCTGGCGCCGTGAGGGCGCGGTCCGCCGCGTCGCGATCCAGACGGTCGATGCGCTGGTAGCTGAACAGCCGCTCGCTGTATGACTTGCTCGCCGAAAGCACCGCGGGCAGGAAGGGCAGACCGGCACCGACGACGATCACCGGCAGCGCCGACTGGCTGATCTCGTGGCAAACCGCACACAGTGCCGACACGTCGTCGGCACCGAGGTCTTGCATCTCGTCGACGAAGATCCCGACGCCCTTGCCGAGATCGGCGGCCAGGCCGCCGACGTCCGTGAGCAATTCGACGAGGTCGATCTCGATGTCGCCCGAGTCGGCACGTCCGCGGATGGCAGGGGCATCGATCCCGGGGCTCCAGCGATCGCGCAGGGCAGCTCCAGCTCCGGCGTCCCTCTGGGCGAAGGACTTGATGACGCCCAGGACGTGGTCGGTTTCCTCGGGCTGACGGTGACCGAGCTCCCGAACGGCGGTGTGGAGCGCTGAGCTGAGCGGCCGCCGCAGTGATTGGCCTGGTCGCGCTTCGAGCTTGCCCGTGCCCCACCCGGCGCGGACCGCCGTCGAGCGGAGGGCGTTGAGCAGCACCGTCTTGCCGACACCGCGCAGCCCGGTGAGAATCAGCGACCGTTCGGGGCGTCGGGCGGCAACGCGCTGGAGCACGACCTCGAAGGACCGCAGCTGCTCGTCGCGACCGGCCAGCTCGGGCGGGCGCTGGCCCGCGCCGGGGGCGTAGGGATTGCGGATGGGGTCCACGACTAGGACGCTATAGCGGAATCTAGGACACACCCAATATTGGGCAAGAATGCGAAATCGTGTCGTGCCTAGCCACGAAATTTCAGTCGATCCCGCCCGGTAACCTTGGCCCATGAGTCACGACACGCCGCTCGCCGAGTACGACCCGGAGATTGCGCGCCTCCTGGACGCCGAACTCCACCGTCAGCAAACGACGCTGGAGATGATCGCGTCGGAAAACTTCGCGCCGGTCGCTTCGCTCGAAGCGCAGGGGAGTGTCCTCACCAACAAGTACGCCGAGGGCTATCCCGGCAAGCGGTACTACGGCGGGTGTGAGTTCGTCGACGGGGTCGAGCAGATCGCGATCGACCGGCTCAAGGAGCTGTTCGACGCGTCGTACGCCAACGTCCAGCCTCACTCCGGGGCAACGGCCAACGCCGCAGCCCTGCATGCCATCGCCACGGTGGGCGACACCATCCTCGGTCTGGACCTTGCCAACGGCGGTCACCTCACGCACGGCATGAAGCTCAACTTCTCCGGCCGGCTCTACAACGTCGTGCCGTATCACGTGGACGAGTCGGGCTACGTCGACATGGACGAAGTTCGGTCGCTGGCCCGAGAGCACCAACCCACGGTCATCATTGCCGGCTGGTCGGCGTACCCGAGGCAGCTCGATTTCGTGGCGTTCCGTGAGATCGCGGACGAGGTTGGCGCCAAGCTGTGGGTCGACATGGCCCACTTTGCCGGGCTGGTCGCGGCCGGCCTGCACCCGAGCCCCATGCCGTACGCCCACGTCGTCACGACCACGACGCACAAGACGCTTGGCGGCCCGCGTGGCGGCGCCATCCTGACCAACGACGACGAGATCGCTAAGAAGATCCGTTCAGCGGTGTTCCCCGGCCAGCAGGGCGGACCGCTCGAGCACGTCATCGCGGCCAAGGCCGTAGCGTTCAAGATGGCTCTCGAACCGGAATTCAAGGACCGCCAGCAGCGCACGCTCGACGGCGCCAAGATCCTCGCCGAGCGTCTCACCGCGGACGATGCACGTGCCGCCGGCATCAATGTCCTGACCGGCGGAACCGATGTTCACTTGATCCTCGTTGATCTCCGCAACAGCGAGCTCGACGGCCAGCAGGCCGAGGACCGACTCCATGAGGTCGGCATCACCGTCAACCGCAACGCCGTACCGAACGATCCCCGCCCGCCGATGGTGACGTCAGGCCTGCGCATCGGCACCCCGGCGCTGGCCACCCGCGGCTTCGGCGCCGACGAGTTCACTGAGGTCGCCGACGTCATCGCCGAGGCGCTCAAGCCGGGCGACGTCGACACCGACGGCCTGCGCAAGCGGGTGGCGGTGCTCGCCGAGCGCTTCCCGCTGTACGCGAACCTCAAGCCGTACAGCAGCTGAGCGCGGAGGCATTCGGCATGCGGCGGTGGCTTGCGCCGCGACTGCTGGCTCTCCATGTGCTGGCGGTGGTGGCGATCGTCGGATGCGCCCTGATGGGCTTGTGGCAACTCGGAATCTACGGGTCGAAGCACGAGGACGCCGCCAAGGTCGTACGCACGGCCGCGCCGGTCGGCTTGCTCGAGGTGTGGGGACCCGACGCTTCGTTCACCGCTGACCTGACGGAGCGCCAGGTGTGGGTTCGAGGGGAGTTCACCGCCGACCAGTTCCTCGTCCGGCGCGGAGCCAAACGATATTGGGTTGTCGCGCCCGTGCGCGTCGACGGCACGAAGTCGATGCTGCTGATCGTCCGCGGGTGGACCGACGAGAAGCTGGCTTCGCCGGACCGGCCGCGCGGGACGGTGACGTTCCGCGCCGTCCTCCAACCGGGTGAGGACCGCAGCCACGCGAACGCATTCGACCCGACGACGGGCATCTACGGGTCGGTATCGATCCCGCAACTGGCCAATGTCCTGCACGGCGACCTGTTCTCCGGATTCGCGCTCACGGACGCTGCCGGTATCAACGCCGGATTGACGCCGGTCGCTCCGCCGGATCCGCACGTGTCGTGGATGGTCGGCCTGCGGAACCTCGCGTATGCCCTGCAGTGGTGGGTATTCGGCCTCTTCGCCGGGTTCATGTGGTGGCGCATGGCCACCGATGCCGTCGACGTCGAGGCTTCCGTTGAAACCTCCCGGATACTCTGACCCCCGTGAATTCCCAGGATTCGGCCGAGCTCAAGCGCTACCGGGCCATGGCGACCGTCGTCGGTTGCATGGTCATCGTGGTGTTCGCCTTCTTCTTCTGGGGTTTGGCGACCGATCCGACGTCGTGGCCCAACCAGCACCAGACGCTGATCATGGTGATCGACCAGATCCACGGCGTGCTGTACATGGGCTTCCTGGTCGTGGCGGCGATGCTGGCGCGTTCCGAGCGCTGGGGGCCCGGCTTCACCATCACCACGCTGCTGGCCGGCACGATTCCGATCCTGAGTTTCTGGGCCGAGCATCGGACTACCCGGGCCGTTCGGACCACCGTGGGCGCCGACCATGCCTGACCTTCGCTTGGTGGTTTCGCCCGTACGATGGATACACACAACCGAAAGGAATCCCGTGGCACTGACCGCGACCCTCACCACCAATCGCGGTGACATCGTCATCGATCTCTTCCCTGATCAGGCACCGCAGACCGTCGAGAACTTCGTCGGCCTCGCCGAGGGCACCAAGCAGTGGCTCGATCCGGCTACCCACCAGCCGTCGGACAAGCCGTTCTACGACGGGCTTACCTTTCACCGGGTCATCGACAGCTTCATGATCCAGGGCGGCTGCCCGCTTGGCACCGGTACCGGTGGCCCGGGCTTCCAGTTCGGCGACGAGTTCCACCCGGACCTGCGGTTCGATCGGCCCTACCTGCTCGCGATGGCCAACGCCGGACCGGGTACCAATGGCTCGCAGTTCTTCATCACCGTTGCACCCACCGACTGGCTCAACCGCCGGCACACCATCTTCGGTGAGGTGACCGACGAGGCCAGCCAGGCTGTCGTCGACGCGATCGCCACGACGGCCATCGGACCCGGAGACCGACCGGTCGACCCGGTTGTGATCACCAAGGTCACCATCGATCGATCGTGACCGATTGCTACCGGCACCCTGGCCGCGAAGCCAATATCCGGTGCCAGCGGTGCGAACGGCCGATCTGTCCGGAATGCATGCGGGATGCGGCGGTCGGGTTCCAGTGTCCGTCGTGCGTCGCAGAGGGGCGCAAGTCTGTCCGCCAGCCGCGGACGATGGCCGGCGGCGCGATCTCGGCCGATGCGGGCCGGGTCTCGTTCGTCCTCATCGCGATCAACGTCGCGGTGTTCCTTGGCCAGCTGGCCAGCGCAGGAGCTGTCACCATCGCTGGCCGGATGGACGTCGTGGACGTCGCCAACGGCGAGTTCTGGCGCCTGCTGACGGGCGAGTTCCTGCACGCGAATCCGATCCACCTGGCGCTGAACATGTTCGCTCTGTACCTCTTTGGTCCGGCAGCTGAGCGCGCCCTGGGGAGTGCGCGATTCGTCGCCGCGTATCTCACGATGGCGGTTGCGGCATCGACGCTCGTGTACGTCCTGAATGCTCCGCCGACGGTTGGTGCGTCGGGCGCGATCTTCGGCCTGTTCGGCCTCGTGTTCGTACTCATGCTCAAGTCCGGCCAGGATGTGCGCTCGCTGTTGGTGCTGTTGGTCATCAACGGCCTCATCAGCCTCCAGGCCAACATCAGCTGGCAGGCGCATCTGGGCGGGTTCGTGACTGGTATCGCACTTGGTGCGGTGTTCGCGTATGCGCCCCGAGCGTCCCGCACGCTGTGGCAGAGCCTGGCGTTCCTGGCCATCTGGGCGGTCATCGTCGTGAGCGTTGTCGGACACACAGTTGCCCTGACCAGCCAAATCACACGGCTGTAATTATCCACAGGTGTGTACACACCCTTGGATAACCTGCGTCATCAGCGGCGTGTTTCGAGGCGTCCGCTACGCGAACGCACCTCAACTCCCGAGTGGGTTGCCTATTCCCACTTCGTTGCAAACCCGAACGCCGCGATGATGAAGCCCATCCCGATCAGGATGTTCCACTGCCCGAGGTCGGAGTAGAACGGGATGTGCACCGTGGTGTTGGTGATGACGTAGAACACGACGACCCAGAGCAAGCCGAGAATTGCACTGACGGACATGGCGACGCCGGCGTAGCGCCAGCCGCGACTGCCTGGCGCGGCCGGCGGACGCGTGCGGTCGGCAATCGACGTGGCGACCAGCGCCAGCACAATCGCGATGCCCCAGTTCCATCCGCCGATGTCGGAGAGGACAGGCACCGTTCCAACCTTCGGGAAGTCTTTGTCGCTGGTCGCGAAGAACGCGCCGACGGCCCAGCCAATGGCGAGGAGCAGCAGCGTCACCGCCAGCGGGTGACGCCAGCCACCCAGTGTCCGGCGGACCTTCACGGGCTTCTTGGGAGAGGACACGACGGTAAGCCTACGGCTGGCAGCCGGGAAGGATCTGATCGGTGTCGACACACTCGTCGTCCGGTTCGGGGTCCTGCTGCGGAGCCTCGGCGGTGATCTCGACCGTTTCGCCGGGCGCGAGGTCCTCGCCGGCGCCGGGATCCTGTTCGGTGACCTTGCCGTTGTCCGGACCGCTCACTTCCACATCGAAGCCGGCGTCCTCAAGGGTGTTCCTGGCAGCGCTGACGGGCTTGCCGACCACGTTCGGCACCGACGCCTCGCCGCGCGAGACGTACAGCGTGACGGTCGAGCCCTTCTCGACTTCGGATCCCTCGGGCGGGTTCGAGTTGATGACCTCGTCCTGGGGTGCGGAGCTGTCCCGCTCTTCCTTCTCCACCTTCAGCTGGTACTGGTCGCTTTCGAGCAGGTTCTGGGCATCCTCGAAGGTGTAGCTGCCGAGGGACGGCATGGTGACCGTCTCTTGGCCGGCGGATACCGTCAGCGTGATCGTCGTCCCAGCCGCCATGAGCGATCCACCGGCTGGGTCCTGCGAGATGACATCCCCCTCGGGGACGTTGTCGTCGGGTTCATCCACCCGATCGACCTCGAACTGGAGCGCCTTGAGTTCCGCCTCCGCCGCTGCAAACGGCTGACCGGTCACCTCGGGCACAGCGGTCCTAGCTGACTCCGGTGGCTCTTGGCCCAGCAGCGCCCACGCCGCGGTGCTCAGCAACACGAGGGCGAGCAGAGCCAGCGCCCAGAACGCGAACTTGCTGCGGCCGCTGCTCTCCTTGCGCCGCGATGGCGGCGGGAGACCCCCGGCATCGGTCGATGCTGCACTTGCCGGAACTGCCTGGGTCACCTGTGTGGTGTTCGCGGAACCGCTCAGCCCGGACAAGGCATCGACAGCGGCAACGGCTGTGGCCGAACCGGGGCTTGGCGCCGCTGGAGCAGAGACCGCGTGCCCGGCCAGGACGCGCTCAATGTCTTTCCGCATGTCGGCCGCGCTCTGGTAGCGGTCATCGGTGCGCTTGGCGAGCGACTTGGCCACGATGTGGTCGACGTTGCCGCTGACGTCCGGATTGAACTGTGACGGCGGGCGCGCCTCCTCGCGGACGTGCTGGTAGGCCACGGACACCGGGCTCTCGCCGACGAACGGTGGGCGTCCGGCGAGCAGCTCGTAGAGAAGGCATCCGGTCGAGTAGATGTCGGAGCGGGCGTCGACGGTCTCGCCACGGGCTTGCTCGGGAGAGAGGTACTGCGCGGTGCCGATGACGGCGGCGGTTTGTGTCACCGATGCGTCGGCGATCGCGCGCGCGATGCCGAAGTCCATGACTTTGACCTGACCCTCCGGCGTGAGCATCACGTTGGCCGGCTTGATGTCGCGGTGGATGATTCCCGCTCGATGGCTGTAGTCGAGTGCGTTGAGGACGTCGGCGACGATGGACAGAGAACGTTCCGGGAGAATCTTGCGGCCGTCGCGCAGCACGTCGCGCAGCGTCTGGCCGTCCACGTACTCCATGACGATGTAGGGGATGTGGAGACCGTGGGCATCCGTGCCCTCACCGGTGTCGTACACGGCGACGATGGCCGGATGATTGAGTGAGGCGGCGGACTGTGCCTCGCGCCGGAACCGCGTCTGGAAGGTCTCGTCGGAGGAGAGATCCGGTCGCAGCTGCTTGATGGCGACTGTGCGGCCCAGGCGCTGGTCGCGCCCGATCCGTACATCGGCCATGCCGCCGCGACCGAGAATGCCCCCGAGTTCATAGCGGTTGCCCAGCAGGACGGGTTCGGTTCCGTCGCCGGATTCACTCATGTTGCAAATCTCCCATATTCTTCCGAGCTTTCACCGTTCAAGCACCGCCTGCATGACATTGCGCGCGATTGGTCCGGCGAGCCGGCCGCCGGCGATTTCGCTGCGTGCCGTGTCGCTGGATTCGACGACCACGGCGACCGCGACCTCTGGGTTGTCGGCCGGCGCGAACGACACGAACCAGGCGTACGGCGGCCGGTCCTTGGTCGACTGGGCGGTTCCGGTCTTGCCGGCCACGTCCACGCCGGAGATGCGCGCAGCTGCCGCCGTACCGTCGGTCACGGTACTCACAAGCATCTGCGTCAGCTTGTCGGAGTTGACCCCACTCATGGCCTGGCCCAATGATTCTGGCTCGGTCTCCTCGAGAGCACGGAGGTTGGGCGCGCGGACGGCCTTGACCACGTACGGACGCATGACTTCGCCGTTGTTGCCCACAGCCGCCGCGACCATCGCCATCTGCAAAGGAGTCGCCGAGACTTCGAACTGTCCAATGCCGGACTGGGCAAGTTGCGGCGGTTCGAGGTCCCCGGTCGGGAAGCGACTGGGGCCGGAGGGCAGGCTGGCCAACGGATCGGTACCGAACCCGAATGCGCGCGCTTGATCGGCCAAGTCGTCCTCCCCGACCTCGCCAGCGAGGGCGCCGAAGGCGACATTGCAGGATACGTTCATCGCGCGTTCAAACGTGATGCGCTCGCCGCCGCAGTTGCCGCCGTCGTGATTGCCGAGCGTGTAGGTGATGTCAGGGAAGGAGAGCCTGCGGCCGGCCTGGATCATGTCGTCGGGATTGAGGTTGAGCTTCTCGAGCGCGGCCGCCGCCGTCACCAACTTGAAGGTCGAGCCGGGAGGCAGCGTCTGCTGGGTCGTGCGGTTGAGCATCGGTTGTGTCTTGGCGTTGATGAGCTTGCCCCACGCGCGCTCGACCTGGTCGAAATCGTGGCTCGCCAACGCCGCCGGGTTGTACGACGGTTGACTCACCATCGCGAGGACCTCTCCGGTTGACGGGCGCAGGGCGAAAACGGCGCCGCGTGTCGTCGGTCCCAACCGCTGGAGTCCGTCCGACGCGGCCTGTTGGGCCAGCGAGTCGAGGGTCGTCTCGACGCTCCCGCCCTTGGGCTGCTTGTTGGAGAGGACGTCGACAACCCGGCTCACAAACAGCCGGTTGTCGCTACCGGACAGGACCGGGTTCTGCGAGTACTCCAGTCCGCCACGGCCGTAAATGTACGAGAAGTAGCCGGTGATCGGTGCGTACAGCTTCCCGTCGCTGTAGCGGCGCTGGTACTTGTACGCATCGTTGGACTGGACGCTTTCGGCGACCGGTTCGCCGTCGACGAGGATCGGCCCACGATCGCGGGAGAACTCCTCGTTGATGACCCGCTTGTTTCCATTCTTGGCGTTGAGGCTGTCGGCCTGGACGAACTGGACGTAGTTCGCGTTGGCCAGCAGTGCCAGGAACAGGACGAGGCAGGCGACTGCCAAGGCGCGGATTGGCCGGTTCATGCTCCCCCTCCCCCTGATGGGGCGGGAGGTACCCCCATCTTGACCACCTGTGTCTCGTCGTCGCTGTCGAACGGGGTCACCGAGGGCGCAGGGCGTCGGGTCTGGTCGCTGATACGCAGGAGGAGAGCGATGATGGCCCAGTTCATGACCACCGACGACCCACCTTGGGCGAGGAACGGGGTGGTCAGGCCGGTCAGCGGGATGAGCCGAGTGACGCCGCCGACGACGACGAACACCTGCAGCGCGAACGAGAAAGCGAGTCCGGCGGCGAGCAGCTTGCCGAAGGCGTCGCGGCAGGTGAGCGCAATTCGTAGGCCGCGCTCGACGATGAGTCCGTAGATCAGAATGATCGCCATCAGCCCGGTGAGGCCGAGTTCCTCACCGAGCGATGCAGCGATGAAGTCGGAGAACGAGAATGGTGTGAGTTGCGGGCTGCCCTGCCCGAAGCCGCGGCCGAGGATCCCGCCGTGGGCCAGCCCGAACAGGCCGCTGATGATCTGTCCGTTGCGGTCGGGGTCGCCGAACGGGTCGAGCCACGCGTCGAACCGGGTGCGCACGTGGCCGAACGTCAGGTAGCCGAAGTACGCGCCGGCGGCGAACAGCGCGCCGCCGACAACCAGCCAGCCGGCGCGTTCGGTGGCGACGTAGAGCATCACCACGAACAGGCCGAAAAACAGCAGGGAGGAGCCGAGGTCGCGCTGGAGGACGAGAATCCCGACGCTGACCAGCCAGCCGAGAAGGATGGGGCCGAGGTCGCGTCCGCGCGGGAGGTCGATTCCCGCGATTCGGCGGCCGGCCAGGGCCAAGGCGTCGCGCTTCACCACGAGGTAGCCGGCGAAGAAGATGGCCAGGCAAATCTTGGCCGCCTCACCCGGCTGGAAGCTGAATGGTCCGATGTTGATCCAGATACGGGCGCCGTAGTGGGCCGTACCGATGACAGGCAGCAGCGGCATCACGAGGAGCGCGAGCGCGGCAAACCCGAACGTGTAGGTGACGGACTGCAGCCGACGGTGATCGCGGACGACCACCAGCACGAACGAGAATGCGGCAAGCCCGAGAATCGTCCAGACGAGCTGGGGCCCCGCAAAGCCCTGGCGCTCCGGGTCGATCTGCTGACGGCCAAGGTCGAGCCGGTAGATCATGGCCAGCCCCAAGCCGTTCAGGCACAGCACCAACGGCAGAAGGACCGGGTCGGCGTAGGGCGCGACCCGTCGAATGATGAAATGCGCAGCGACGGCGAGGCTGACCAGTCCGACCGCGAGGCCGAGGGCGCCAGCGGGGATCCGCCCCTGTGCGCCGAGTCCAACGGCGCAGTACGACATCACGCCGATGCTCACGGCGAGAATCGTGAGGAAGAACTCCGCCCCGCGCCGCTTCCGCGGAACCCAAACTGCCGGGTCGCTCATGGCACGGCGGGGACGGGGTTGACGGAGGTGGACGGACTGGCCGACGGCGTCGGTGATGACGTCGGTGATGGCGTCGGACGCGGCTTCGCGCGAGAAGCGCGCAACCGGGCGACCGTCGCGTCGGCCTCCGCGCGGTCGCGGGCTTCGATGCCCTCGAGGACGAGGTCCCGGTTGACCCGCGTCAGTGCGGAGAGCGAGATGTCGGTCTCCTGGACGACGCTCTTGAGCGGGATGAGCGGTAGGTCGGCGTCGACGCCGCGATAGATGGCGACGTGGTCGTTGCTCACACCGACGAAGTACTGGCTCTGGCTGGCGCGGTACAACGCCACACCACCAGCGACCAGGACGAGAAGGGCCACGCCGATCACCAACCCGTACCGCAGCCAGCTCATCCGGCTGGGCGGCACGTACGAGTACCGCAGTTCCTCGACGTCGGGTGGCGGCGCGATGGTCGCGGTGGTCTCCGCGGCCTGTGGCCGTCGCCGCGGTCGGTCGGCGGCAGCACCCACCAATTGGGGCTCGGCCGGGTCGGCTCCGTCGTCGACGAGTTCGCCGATCACGACGGTGATGTTGTCGAGGCCGCCCCCAGCGAGCGCCAGCTCGATCAGGCGGTCGGCGGCTTCATCGAGGCTTTCGAGCGCGAGCGTCGCGGCGATCACGCCGTCATCGACCATGTCGGTCAATCCGTCGCTGCACAGCAGGTAGCGGTCACCAGCCTGGCCGCTCAGTTGGCCGATGTCCGGCTCGTTGTCGGCCCGGCCGAGCAAGACCCGCAGCAGCAGTGAGCGATGCGGGTGGACGCGAGCCTCCTGCGCGGTGAGCTTGCCTTCGTCGACGAGGCTCTGGACGAATGAGTGGTCGTGGCTGAGCTGGGTGAACTCGCCATCGCGCAGCCGGTAGGACCTGGAGTCGCCGATGTGCGCGGTGACGAACTGCTCACCGGTCCACAGCATCGCCTCAAGCGTGGTGCCCATGCCGTCGACGGATGGATCGACGGAGGAGATCTCGCCGAGTCGACGGTTGGCGTCGCGGACGGCTTGAAGAAGAGCGGCGCGTGGATCGTCGAGTTCGCGGTCGATCATCCGGACGATGTTCATCGTCGTTGCAGACGCAAGGTCGCCCGCGGCTGCGCCGCCCATGCCGTCGGCGACCGCAATCAGGCGGGCGACTCGCGTACCCGGAATCTTGGTTGCTGGTGCGGCGCAGACCGGTGTCGGTGCGAGCCACGAAGCGCAGCGAAAGTGATTCCATGGCCTATTTCCGCAGTTCGACGATGGTCTTGCCGAGCCGCACCTGAGTGCCGATTCCGACCGGGATGGGCGTGGAAACGCGCTGGCTGCCGACGTACGTGCCATTGGTGGAGCCGAGGTCCTCGACGAACCACTGCTCGCCATTGGTGGCAAAGCGGGCATGCCGGGTGGAGACGTAGTCGTCGTCGAGTCGGATGGCGGCGTCTGTGCCGCGGCCGAGCAGGATCGGCTGGTCGCCGAGCGGGACGCTCTGGCCGGAGTTCGGACCACCAACGATCTGGAGCTTCGTCGGGGTGCCGCGCTTGGGCTTGGTCGGCTTGGCTCGGTCCCGTGGCTTTTCCTTCTTGGCGCCGGAGTTGGACGATCGGGTGAGCGCGGGTGCTTTGGTGCCGATGATGTCCGAGCGAATGACGGAGATCGCCGAGAGCACGAACAGCCACAGCACGGCGAGGAATGCGAGCTTGATGAGGGTGAGCGTGAGTTCAGACATCTTCGTCAACTCCGGCGACATCTGGTGCGCTGCCGATCTGGGTTTCGTCGCCAGCGTCGTCGATCCCCGTGTCGATCCCCGTGTCGATCCCCGTGTCATTGTCCCCTGTGTCGTCGGTGCTTTCGCTGATCCGCACGACGATTGCGGTATTGCCCAGCTGGATGTGTGAGCCGTCGCGGACGCGGCCGTCGCCGACCCGCTGCCCGTTGAGAATCACACCGTTGGTCGAGCCGAGGTCGTGAACGGTGACCTCCGTGCCCTGGTCGCCGACGGTGACCGAGATCTGCGCGTGCTTGCGGGAGATGCCCGGGTCGTTGATGCGCAGCTCGGCTTCGCTGCCGCGGCCGATCACGACACCCGGCGGGCTCAGAGGATGGCGCATGCCATTGACCTCGATGAGCACCTCCGACGTGCGGATTGCCGTTTCCGTCATTCGCTCGCCGGCCACCGGGGTGACGGCGGCGCTCGTGTTGCTGCGCACCCGGAAGCGGCCGGTGCCGAGGTCCTCGGCCTCGGCGAAACCGATGTCGAGCGGGCCGGTCAGCGTGTACCGCTGTTCGGCGACGTGCTCCTCGACCAGGCGACCGAGTTCGGCGGCGAGCGTGTCGCCGAAGGGGGCGAGGCGCTCGTAGTCCGGTGCGGACAGCTCGACCACGAAGACGTTGGCGGCCAGCATCCGGTCGCGGGACAGTGCTTGGGCTGAGTTGTCCACCTCGCGCTGCAGTGCGGCGGCGATCTCAACGGGCTGCACGGCGCTGCGGAACGCGCGCGCGAAGGCACCGGTCACGACGCCTTCGAGCCGCTGCTCAAAGCGTTGGATGACGCCAGCCATCGACGACCTTCCCTCCTCGCTCGACCCTCCCGCAGGGGAGACGGTCCGATCGTATCGGGCGGGCTGTCGCCGAGATTGCCCCTGTTAGACTCTCCCTTCGGTTCGGCCCCGTGTTCGGAGCTGGATCACGCGCGAGTGGCGGAATGGCAGACGCGCTGGCTTCAGGTGCCAGTGTCCGCAAGGGCGTGGGGGTTCAAATCCCCCCTCGCGCACCCCGAGTTCTCGAAAATGCAGGACAGCTTCGGGCGTCTTGTATCCGTCTCGCACCGTGCTCCAAGGCCTCGGGCGGTCATGCCGGGTCCGCCGTTGCAGGCGCGTCGGGCCCGGGACGCTTGAGGCACATGGCCTGAGCATCCTCGGACGCGAAAGTCGCTGTCAACGTCGACCTAGCACCGATCCACGCTGGTACGGTCTCGGGCGTGAACAGCGACGTCTCGCACGGGGAGCGGGCGGGCGCCAGTCGTTTCGCCGGCCGGGCGATCTTGGTGACTGGAGCATCGTCGGGGTTGGGGGCGGCGGCCGTACGACGTTTTGCCGCCGAGGGTGGATCCGTCTACGCGGCGGCCCGCGACCAGACCCGGCTCGCCGAGGTGGCCGCCAGTTGCGCCGACCTCACCGGAGAGGTCGGTTTTGGCCCACTCGATGTCGCTTCGCCGGACTCCTGTCGAACGGCGGTGGCTGCGGCGGCGGAGATGTTCGGCCGGCTGGATGTGCTGGTGAACAACGCCGGGCGGCACGACTTCCGGATCACGACCGAAGTGACCGACGAGCAGTGGGCTCACGACGTCGCGGTGAACCTGGGCGGTGCGTTCTTCCTCGCCCAGGCAGCGATCCCGCACCTCCTGGAGGTCGGCGGCAACATCGTGAACGTCGCTTCGGTCGCCGGGCTGATGGGCGAGGCGTACTCCGCGGCGTACACGGCTTCCAAGCACGGCCTCGTCGGTCTGACCAAGGCGCTGGCGGTCGAGTACCTGCATGCGCCGCTGCGGGTGAACTGCATTTGCCCCGGCGGCATGGACACACCGCAAGTGCACACGATCGACGTTCCCGAGGGAGCGAACTGGGACCTCATCATGCGCGTCTCCGCCGCTCGCGGACTGATGGATGCCGACAGCGTCGCGGCTGTGATTGCCTTCCTCGCATCCGACGAGGCGTCTGCGGTACACGGCAGCATCCAGACCGTGGACCAGGGCCACTTGGCCGGCTAGGACTGTGATTCCCACCGCAGTCGGATGCACAAGCTCCACCGGCGAGGCACCCTGAAGGTGTGAGCTTGCTGGAAAGCGCCAGACGCGCGGACGTCACTCCCTGGTACCTCCGCACGTCTGAGCCCGACCTCACGAGCGAGTTCCGTCCCTCGCCGGCTGGGCCGATCACTGACGGCCAACTCACGGGCGGCCCAGTTCCCCACGTCGGTGCTGGCCGCACGCTGCAAACGATCCGCTTGGGCATGGACATCGGTGGGACCTTCTTCAAAGGCCAGCGGGAAGCGGGGGAGGTCTTCAGCCTGAACACCCGGTTCGATCCCCGCCCGGTTGTCATCGTGTCCCATCCCGACCACATCAAGTCGCTCGTGACGCAGCCGGATCTGGCGCCGTCCGTCACGGGCGAGTCACCGATTCGCCCGATCGTCGGTCTGTCCGTGCTCACGGCTACCGGCGCGCAGCACCGGCGCCAGCGCAAGTTGCTGATGCCGCCCTTCCACGGCGAGGCGATCGCCGCCTATCGGGAGCAGATCCGGGCGGCCACGGCGCGCGAGCTCGACGGTTGGTCGACGGGAGCGCCCTTCTCGATCGCTCCGGCGGCCCAGGCCATCACGCTCGACGTCATCATGGCCGGCATCTTCGGTATCGAGGGCGAGATGACCGACGCCGAAGCGAGCCTTCGAGAACGCGTCCTGTGGTTGTTGCGCATGTCGATGTCCCGACTTGCTCTCATCGGCGAGCTCATCAACGCCGGTCGACAGGAGCCGGTCGGTCTCCTCAAGTGGGCACTGGTGTCCGTAGATCGCGCCGTCTATGCGGTCATCCGGGAACGTCGCGCCGAGCATGTGCCGGGCGAGCGGAACGACATCCTGTCGCTACTCCTCGAGGCCCGCGACGAGGATCCCCCGCTGGCCGAAGGCAGCGTGCCAGCGGGAGGTGCCCCCAGACAGGGCCTGACTGACGAGGAGCTGCGCAATGAGCTCCTGACTCTCGTGCTTGCCGGCCATGAGACGACTGCCAATACGATCGCCTGGGCTTTCGAACGCCTGGTGCGGCACCCGGAGGCTTATGACCGGCTCCGCGACGCGGTTCGGTCGGACGACAGTGCGAATCAGGACGCGGGCGGCTATCTCGACGCGACGATCCACGAGGCGATGCGGGTCCGTCCCGTTGTCCCGGTGATCGGACGTCGTGCGACCGTGCCGTGGCAGCTCGGCGACGTCGTCGCGCCGCAGGGCTCCCGCATCTTGGTCGGGATCATCCTGACCCACCATCGGCCGGACATCTATCCGGATCCCTACCGGTTCAATCCGGACCGATTCGTGGGCGTCAAGCCGAGCACATCAGAGTGGCTTCCCTTCGGCGGAGGCAACCGCCGGTGCTTGGGCGCCGCCTTGGCCATGGAGGAGATGCGGATCGTGCTTGGCGAGATCGCGCGTCGGACCGATCTGGTCGCGACCGACAAAACGCCCGAGCGCCCCGCCCACCGGAACGTGACGATGATCCCCAAGCTGGGAGGTCTGGTGACCGCGACGTCGCTCCGGGCCTAACTCGGCTCGCGACGACGGTGGCAGTTTGAGACGATGACGGCATGACCACTTCGAACGCGCCCCGCGTCGTCACCGAGATCGACGGTCCCGTCGCGCGCGTCTGGCTCAATCGCCCGGACAAGCTCAACGGGCTCGACCTCGACATGATGGAGCAGCTCACCACCGCGGCGAAGTCGCTGAGCAAGAACACGGCCGTGCGCGTCGTCGTGATCGAGGGCCGTGGTGACACATTCTGCGCCGGCCTCGACTTCGCGGCCGCGGCGAAGGAATCGAAGTTCCGCATTCTGGGCATGGCGCTGCCGAATCCGCTACGTGGCACGAATGGATTCCAGGAGTGCTTCTGGGCGTGGCGCAACCTGCCCATGCCGGTCATCGCGATCACCCGTGGACATGTGCTGGGTGGCGGCATCCAACTGGCGCTGGCGTGTGACTTCAGGTTCTCGACGCCGGACTGCCGCTGGTCGGTGCTGGAGGCCAAGTGGGGCCTGATCCCGGACATGACCGGAACCATTCCCCTGGGTGAGCTCGTAGGCGTCGACGTCGCCAAGCGCCTGACGATGACCGGCGAAATCATCTCCGGCGAGCAGGCGCATGCCTACGGCCTGGTGACCGGCGTCGACGCCGCACCGGAGAAGCTTGCCCAGGAGCTGATCGACGCGATCATCGCGCGGTCGCCCGACTCGGTCGCCGCCTCCAAGCGGCTGCTCAACCTCGCCCAGCACGGAAGCATCCGCTCGGCCCTCAGCCGCGAGCGCTGGTTCCAGCTGGCGATGTTCCGAACGAAGAACGCCACCATCTCCCGCAAAGCCGGGATGAAGGGCGAGACCCCGACGTTCGGCCCGCGGGTCTTCAAATGAGCGACGACGAGACCGACAAGCAGAAGGCCGAGACGGACAAGCAGAGGAAAGTCGCCGACCAGTACGACCGCGGGTACGACTACACCCAGTACTGGACGCACAGAGGCTACGAGCACGCCGCCGAGGAGGCCGCGCTCCGGCGGCTGCTCGCCGGGCGTCGCTTCGCCCGGGCTGCAGACGTTGGCGGTGGATTCGGCCGGCTATGCCTGCTGCTGCGCGAATATGCCGATCACGTGACGCTCGCCGAGCCCAGCAGCACGCAGCTGGAGGCCGCCGAGAAGGTACTTGCCGGCACCGACATCGAGAAGGTGCAGACCCAGGCTGACGATCTCGCGTTCGACGACGCCTCGCTCGACCTCCTCACCATGGTGCGCGTCATGCACCACATCCCCGAACCGACGACCGAGTTCGGCGAGATCGCCCGGGTCCTGCGGCCGGGGGGGACGGCGATCATCGAGGTCGCCAACTACGGCCACTTCAAGAATCGGATGAAGCACCGAAGGGACAAGACGCCCTTGCCGGCCGAGCCGGTCAACATTCGCACTGTCGAAGCCGATCAGCCCGACGCGATCGCGTTCGTGAACCACAACGTCGACACGGTGATCCGCCAGTTGGACGATGCCGGGCTCGTGTTCACCCGCAAACTGTCGGTGTCGAACCTGCGCAGCCAGCGCCTCAAGAAGACGCTCCCGCCGCGCGTGATGCTCGGCATCGAGAGGATCGCCCAGCAGCGGCTCGCCCGCTACGACTTCGGCCCGAGCATCTTCTTGGAGCTCCGCCGGTCCTGAAGCAAGTGTGTGACTGCGGTCACATTTCAGGCGGGAAACATGGCACCATCAGCCCATGGTCAGGTGGTTTGGTGTGCTGGGTCTGACGGCGGTTGCCGCCGGGTTTGCTGCATTGGCTCTGCTGGTGTTGCCGACGTGGTGGTGGGTGGCGGGGCCCTTGCTGGCGCTCTCGCTGGTCGGATTCCACGATCTGCTGCAGAAGCGGCACAGCATCTTGCGCAACTACCCGGTCATCGGACATGCCCGATTCCTGATGGAGGAGATCAGGCCGGAGATCCAGCAGTACTTCGTCGAGTTGAACACCGAAGGCAGGCCGTTCGACCGAGTGACTCGCGACCTCATGTACGACCGCGCCAAGGGCAACCACGGTGAGAAGCCATTCGGTACCCAGCGTGACGTCAACGAAGTTGGCTACGAGTTCGTTGCCCACTCGCTGAAGGCGAAGCCGAAGCCGGACGGCGAGGTGCCCAAGGTGCACATCGGGGGGCCGAAGTGCACCCAGCCGTACAACATCTCAATGCTGAACGTCTCGGCCATGAGTTTCGGTTCACTGTCGGGCAACGCGATTGAGGCGCTCAACGGTGGCGCGGCGCTGGGCGGATTCGCCCACGACACCGGTGAAGGGTCGGTCAGCGTTCACCACCGCAGGTTCGGTGGGGATCTCATTTGGGAAGTCGCCTCGGGCTACTTCGGTTGCCGCAGCGATACCGGCGGCTTCGACCCGGACAAGTTCAAGGAGCGGGCCACACTCGAGCAGGTCAAGATGATCTCGATCAAGATCTCGCAAGGCGCGAAGCCGGGCCTCGGCGGCCTGCTCCCGGGTGCGAAGGTGAACGCAGAAGTGGCGGAGGCTCGAGGCGTTCCCATCGGCCAGACGGTGGTCTCGCCGCCGGCGCACACCGCGTTCACGTCGCCGCTGGAGCTCATCGATTTCATTGACGAACTGCGCGAGCTGAGTGGTGGCAAGCCGGTCGGGTTCAAGATCTGCGTCGGGTCGAAGCGTGAGTTCCTGTCCATTTGCAAGGCGATGGTGGAGCGCCAGTCCGGACCGGACTTCATCATCGTGGATGGGTCCGAGGGCGGCACCGGCGCCGGACCGGTCGAATTCGAGGACTACGTCGGGATGCCATTGACCGAGGGTCTGATGTTCGTCCACAACGCCCTGGTTGGCGCCGGTCTGCGGGAGAACACCAAGATCGGTGCCAGCGGCAAGGTGGCTTCTGGGATCGACATCGTCAAACGCGTTTGCCAAGGCGCCGACTTCACGCTCGCAGCCAGGGCGATGATGTTCGCGATCGGATGCATCCAGGCGCAGAAGTGTCACACCAATCACTGCCCGGTGGGTGTCGCGACGCAGGACCCGTGGCGGGCGAGGGCTCTGCGGGTCGACGACAAGAAGCAACGCGTGTACCAGTATCACGAACGCACCGTGAACTCCGCGTTCCAGATCATCTCGTCGATGGGCTTGGATTCCTTTGACCAGCTGACGCCGCGCAAACTGTTCCGACGGGTCGATCCGCAGACCACGAAGACGTACCGCGACCTTTACGAGTGGTTGGAGCCGGGTGAGCTGCTGACGAACCCGCGACTGACGTGGAAGCGCGATTGGCAGGTCGCCCGAGCCGACTCCTTCGACAAGGCGCCGTACACGCCCGACCTCGCCGGTCTCTGATTTCCGTGACCCTGGTCGAGGTGCTGTGCGCCGTCGTCATCCTGATCGGCTTGATGGGCATCGTCGTGCCGGTCATTCCGGGTGTCGCGCTCATTGCTGGTGCGTTGGTGGTGTGGGCGTACAACACCGGGAACCGGGCTCGCCTGGGGAATCGCGTGGTCGGGCCTCGTGGTGTTGGCGGTTGGATTCGTCGTCAAGTACCTGGTGCCGCAGCGTCGGTTGAAGAACGCCGGCGTTCCGCGGCGCACCCTCGTTCTTGGCGCCGTGCTCGGCATAGTCGGCTTCTTCGTGATCCCCGTCCTCGGACTGTTCATCGGTTTCATCGGTGGCGTGTGGCTGGCCGAGTCACACCGGCTCGGGCGGAGTCAGGCGTGGCCGTCCACCAAAGCCGCGCTCAAGGCGACTGGTCTGTCGATCTTGATCGAACTGGCGTCCGGATTGTTGGCGGCGGCGTGGTTCATCGGCGGGGTCATCGCGACCTGACGTGCTTCGGCCTGGCTAGCCGACGAACTTGCGCGCCTCGCGGCCGGTGGCGCCGAGTGAGGTCCCGAGCATTTCCAAGGCATTGCCGACGGTGTCGAGCAGGACTGAGATCTCGCTGAGGTCATGGGACAGGTCATCGAGCCCGGCGATGCTGTCGCCGACCGTCTTCGCCGCCGCCGCGAAGTGACCGGCCGGCGCGCCCATCAGCGGCACCTTGGCGATCTCTTCGGCGGCGGTGCTGATGAGTCTCCCGACCGAGCCCAGGTTCCCGGAGATCTGCCCGACCGTGGCGGCGCTGTTGCCGACTCGGCCGGTGGCACCCGACGCTCCGCTCAAGGCGCGGCCGGCGCGAGCGGCGTGATCGCCGGCGTCGGCCAGTCCGGATGCGAGCAGCGTCAGCAGGCGCGGCAGGTCGCGGGCGATCTGCGCCGTGACGGCGAGGTCGTCCTTGTGCTTCGTCAGCAGCTCGGCGAGTGCGCTCAGATTCGCGGCGTCAACGCCCTTGCCCAGCATTGAGCCGAGGTCCATCGCTGCAGTCTATGACTGTCCGGAGAGGGCCGCGGTTGCCATCGCATGGAGGAGCTGGCGCATGGTCGTCTCGGCCAGCCGGGCGCTGTGCGGCGTCGAGTTCAGCAGGCCGAAGCCGGCCTGGACCATGGCGCGTGCCGTCGGCCGACCGAGTTCGGGCCTCAGGCGCGCCAGGACGTCGACCCAGATGTCGATGTACGTCAGCTGCGTACGCCGCACGGTTGCCTGCGCTTCGGCGTCGAGGTTGGACCACTCCCGGTCCTGGATGACGATTAGTGACGGGTGGGTCAGCGCGAAGTCGATGTGCCAGTCGATGAGCGCGGAGAGAGCGGCATGGGCGTGGCCAGCCTCGTCGACTCGTTGGCGCCCGACGTCGCGGAGGGTCTCACTGATTTCGGTGAGCGATGCGGCGAGAAGTGCCTGCTTGCTCGGGAAGTGCTTGTAGAGCGCTGGCCCGGAAATGCCACAGGCGGCTCCGATGTCGTTCACCGAGACGCCGTGATAGCCGCGGCTGGCGAAGAGTTCCGCGGCCGTGTCGATGATCTGCTGACGCCGTGACACCCGGCCAGCCTATCCCAAAGGTTAGCGACCGTTAACTTCCGACTGATACTCTCGTTGAGTGCGTGAAGCAGTGGAGCAGCTGAAGTCCCGGCTGGCAGAGGTGCGCCGCGGCGGACCAGACGCGTCGCGTGAGCGGCACGTCTCGCGCGGCAAGCTGTTGCCACGCGACCGGGTCGACCACTTGCTGGACCCTGGCTCGCCCTTTCTCGAGGTGGGTGCGCTGGCCGCGTACGGAATGTATGACGACGACGCACCCAGCGCCGGCATCATCACCGGCATCGGCCGGGTCGCCGGACGGGACTGCGTCGTTGTGGCCAATGACGCGACTGTCAAGGGCGGCACCTACTACCCGATCACGGTGAAGAAGCATCTGCGCGCGCAGGCCGTCGCCGAGCAAAACCGGCTTCCGTGCGTCTACCTCGTCGACTCCGGCGGTGCCTTCCTGCCAATGCAGCAGGACATCTTCCCTGACCAGCAGCACTTCGGCCGCATCTTCTTCAACCAGGCCCGTCTGTCGGCGGCGGGCGTCCCGCAGATTGCAGCTGTGATGGGCTCGTGCACGGCCGGCGGCGCCTACGTCCCAGCGATGAGCGACGAGACGGTCATCGTCCGCGATCAGGGAACGATCTTCCTGGGCGGCCCGCCTCTGGTGAAGGCAGCGACCGGTGAGGTGGTCACGGCCGAGGAACTCGGCGGCGGTGACGTCCATGCGCGAACGTCCGGCGTAGCCGATCACCTCGCCGACGACGACGAACACGCTTTGCAGCTCGTCCGTTCGATCATCGGGACGTTCGAGCGGCCAACCGCGCCGTCGATCCAGCAGCACGACGTCGTCGATCCAGCCGAGGACCCAGAGGGCATCTACGACCTCCCGACGGACGGGCGGACGCCGTACGACGTCCACGACCTCATCCGGCGCATCGTCGACGGTTCGCGGATGCACGAGTTCAAGCCCTTGTACGGCAACACGCTGGTGTGCGGCTTCGCCCGCATCTGGGGATATCCGGTCGCCATCGTGGCCAACAACTCCGGCGTCAACGGCGGCATCCTGTTTGGCGAGTCGGCCCTGAAGGGAGCGCATTTCGTCGAGCTGGCCAACCAGCGCGGCGTGCCGCTGGTCTTCCTGCAGAACATCACCGGCTTCATGGTCGGCCGGGAGTACGAGAACAAGGGCATCGCCAAGGAGGGCGCCAAGCTCGTCACTGCCGTGTCGACGTCTGTCGTCCCGAAGTTCACCGTCGTCGTCGGCGGTTCGTACGGTGCGGGCAACTACGGCATGTGCGGTCGCGCGTACGACCCGCGGTTCCTGTGGATGTGGCCGAACGCGCGCATCTCGGTGATGGGCGGCGACCAGGCCGCATCCGTGCTGGCGACCGTCGGTGGCCGGGAGGACGACGAGGACTTCAAAGCGAACATCCGCGCGACGTACGAGGAGCAGGGGTCGGCGTATCACTCGACGGCCCGGCTGTGGGACGACGGCATCATCGATCCACTGGACACCCGGCGGGTACTTGGACTCGGCCTGCAGGCGGCCGCGAATGCGCCGATCCCGGCGCCCAGCCCGGCGCTGTACCGGATGTGATGCGGCATGGCTGAACTGGGACTTTCCAAGGTCTACGTCGCCAACCGGGGTGAAATCGCCGCCCGGGTTGAACGAACGTGCGCCCGGCTCGGTGTCGAGGTCGTGGCGGCCGACGTGCCGTCCTTCCTGGATGCTGATGCGCTCATCGCTCAAGCTCAAGCGTGGGGCGCGGACGCGGTGCACCCCGGCTATGGGTTCCTCTCCGAGAACGCCGACTTCGCCCAGGCCGTCACCGACGCCGGCCTGACGTGGATCGGCCCATCACCGTCGGCCATCTCCGCGATGGCGCGCAAGGACAAGGCGCGCGAGATCGCCGAGGCCGCCGGTGTCCCGGTCGCCTCGCGCTACGACGTCGATAGCGTTCCCGACGACGCGTACCCGGTCCTCGTCAAGGCGGCGGCCGGCGGCGGCGGCAAGGGCATGCATGTTGTCCGTCAGGCGGGCGAGTTGGCCAACGCCGTCGCCACAGCCGCTCGCGAGGCGAAGGCGGCGTTCGGCGACGACACCCTCCTGATCGAGAGATACATCGAAGGCGGTCGACACGTCGAGGTCCAGGTCTTCGGCGACGCCCATGGTGCCGTCGTCCACCTGGGCACACGCGACTGCTCGGCCCAGCGGCGACACCAGAAGATCATCGAGGAGGCACCTGCACCGGCCTTGTCGGACGACCTGCGGACTCGTCTGCATGATGCGGCCGTCGCACTGGCGCGGGCCGTCGACTACACGAACGCCGGGAACCGTCGAGTTCCTCGTTCTCGGCGACGACGCGTTCCTGCTGGAGATGAACACTCGCCTCCAGGTCGAGCATCCGGTCACCGAGGAGATCACTGGACTCGACCTCGTCGAGTGGCAGCTGCGGGTCGCATCGGGCGAACCGCTCCCGCTAACGCAAGGCGCCGTCGAGTTCGCCGGTCATGCCGTCGAGGCGCGCGTCTACGCCGAGGATCCGTACCACGGGTTCCTGCCCCAAGCCGGCCGCGCGCTGGCGGTCGAGTGGCCGACCGGTGACATCCGGATCGAGGAGGACTTCGACGGAACGGTGACCACGCAGTTCGACCCGATGATCGCGAAGCTCGTCGTCCATCGGGCGAGCCGGCCCGAGGCGCTGGCGGCGATGCTTGGGGCGCTGGAAGAGACCGCGTTCTACGGGCTGACGACGAACGTCGGGTACCTGCACCGCGTCGTCGAGGCCATGTCGCTGCCGGACGCGCTGATCCACACGAACTGGCTGGAAGGCGAGGGCGCGCACCTACTGGAGCCGCCAGCCGAGCCGGTCGTCCCGGTCACCGACAGCACGCCGTTCGGAATCGCCGATGGCTGGCGCTTGGCTGGCGACGCCGTCGACGTCCTGCACGTTCCGACGCTCCGTATCGGCGGCAGGCTGTTCGCCCGCGACGCTGGGCACACCTGGGAGGTCGTCGAGCCCGACCCGTTCGATCGCACCCACGGATCGGGACCTGCTGGTGACGACGTCGTCGCACCGATGCCGGGCACCGTCGTCGCGATCGATGTCGCCGAGGGCGACTCCGTGGTCGCCGGCCAGCGGCTGGGCGCGCTCGAGGCGATGAAGATGGAGCTCGCGCTCGCTGCACCCCATGACGGAACGGTGACTCACGTCGGCGCTGCGAAGGGTGACCAAGTCACGCAGGGCCACATCCTCGTGACCGTCACCCCAGCCGTCGACTAGCGCTTGAGGTTGCGGTCGACGAGCTCCTTCATCGCGAAGCGGCCCAGCTGCCACGTCGTCCACGCATCACTGCCGCCGCCGACGAAGCCGCCGAGCAGCGGGACGCGGCGACCGACCAGCGTGACGGCGCGCCTCCCGGCCGTGCGGGCGATCAGGTCGGTCGTCACCTCGCGAGAGATGTGCTCATCGAGCGTCGGATCGTGGGCCGCGGCCGTCGCGATGCCCAGCGGGCTGGCCGGAATCGTGGACTTCTTCACCAAGCCCTTGGCCGCGTCCTCGCCGAGCATGCAGACCAGGATGGCGTTGCGCACGCGCGGGTCGTTGAGGTCGTAGCCGCGCAGGTGGGCGATGCCGGCGATGAGGTGACACTGCACCAGCGTCACGCCGACGACGTTGGCCGGTAGCGCCACGGCCAGGGCCGCGATCCCGCCGAGGTTTGTGACGAAGCCCTGGGCACCGGCGAGCGCGGCGTGCAGCCGGACAAGCTTGGCGATGGCGGTCTCGACGTCGCCGCCGGCGTCGACCAGCTTGGAGTCGGCGCTTTCGGCCGCCGAGCGCAGTGGGCCGACGCCGTCGATGGCCTTGTCGAGAACCCCGCGGACGTACTGCGAGGCGACGGACGGCGCGAGTCGCTCGCCCATCTTGCGTCCGACCGCGCGTGTCACACCCATGGTCAAAGCCTAACGAGGCACCGGTGGTCGCCACCGGAACGGTCGTGGACGACGACTGACGCGGCCTTAGTCTCGGGTGCATGCAGCCGAGTCCGTCGAGCCGTCCCGCTGGCGGTTCGACGCGGCTGCGTGGCCCGAGGACAGCGACTGTGTCGCCATCGGCGGGGACCTCGAGCCGGGCACGATTGTCGAGGCCTACCGGCACGGCGCCTTCCCGATGCCACTCGACGGTGAACTCGCTTGGTGGTCTCCGGTCCGGCGCGGCGTCCTCCACCCGGACGAGCTGCGGGTGTCTCGGAGCCTGCGCCGCTCAGCGAGGGCGTTCACCCTCACCTATGACACAGACTTCGGCGGCGTCGTCCAGGCATGTGCCGACCCCAATCGGCCCGGCGGCTGGATCAGTCCGGAGATCCAGGCGGCCTACGTCCGGCTGCACGAGCTCGGGTGGGCACACTCGGTCGAGACCCGCGACGCCGACGGTGCTTTGGTCGGGGGCCTCTACGGCCTGCAGGTCGGCCGGTTGTTCGCCGGCGAATCGATGTTCCACCGCACCCGCGATGCGTCCAAGGTGTCGCTGATGGGGCTCGTCGAGATCCAGCCCGGCGGCCTCGTGGACGTGCAATGGAACACCCCACATCTGGCCAGCCTCGGGGTCATCGGGATGGATCGGGACGACTACCTGCGCCGCCTTGCCGATCTTGTCGACCGGCCCGGCCCCAGTTGGCCGACCCCGGACTGACGGTGCCGGGTGACACGCTGAACGGGTACCGGCGCGGGATTGGCCGAATCTGTCCCTACACTGGCGACCGCAGCACAACCAGATCAGTACCTACAAGGAGTTTTCGTGGCTTCCATCTCTCGCAGCGACCTCGTCGCAGCACTTGCCCAGAAGGCCGACGTCAGCAAGAGCACCGCAGACGCCGTACTGTCCGCCTTCGGCGAGTTCCTCACCGACGCCGTCCACAAGGGCGACAAGGTTTCGATCCCGGGCATCGTGTCGGTCGAGCGCGTCAGCCGTGCCGCACGCACGGGCCGCAACCCCGCCACCGGCGAGACCATCGACATCCCGGCTGGCTTCGGCGTCAAGGTGAGCGCCGGCTCGCGCCTGAAGGCCGCCGCCAAGTAATTTTCGGCTCGTTCGAGCCCGTCAACACCCCCGGATCCGCCACGGCGGTTCGGGGGTGTTGTCTGCGGCAGACGGTGGGGTACCCCCTGCACGAGCCACATAGCGGCGAAGCGCTTGGGGGAGAATTGTGGGACTCAAGTGGTCAAACTAGTTCTTACGGACTAGTGTTTTGACCCGTGCGGGCTCCTCAGGAAACCATCCGGCTGCCGTTCGCCCTGTCGACGGCCAGTATCGCGCGCACCAAACTTGCCGGATTCCTCACTGTTCAGCGGGTGGACGCCGCGGTCATCGATGACGCGCTCATCGTGCTCGGCGAGATGCTCGCCAACGCGCTCTGCCATGGCTGCCCCACTTTCGACGACACCATTGAGATCACGTGGGCGATCAACGGCGACCTCTTGGAGCTCAGCGTCTACGACGCCGGTGAGGGTGCTTCGCTCAAGCCCATCGACTTCGATGAAGACTCCCTGAGCGGCCGCGGACTCTCGATCATCAACCGCGTCGCCGACCGGTGGTGGGTCGACATGGACAAGGGCACCCGCGTCAGCGCTGAACTCTCAGGTCTTTTGGCCCATCGCTCCTGACCCGCGTCTAGTCTCGTCCTGTGGACTGGGGTGACTTCGATGCGGTGCTGTACGACCTCGACGGCGTCCTCACGCCCACAGCGCTCGTCCACATGCGCGCGTGGCAGGAGATGTTTTCCACGTACCTCGCTGTGCAGCACCCCGATCAGCCGCCGTACACCGACGAGGACTACTTCCACTGGGTTGACGGCAAGCCGCGCTATGCCGGGGTGCGTACCTTCCTCGAGAGCCGCGGCATCGCGCTGCCCGAGGGCGACCCGTCGGACGGGCCTGACGCGCTGACCGTCTGCGGGCTGGGCAATCGCAAGAACGAAATGTTCGAGTCGATTCTCGCGACCGAAGGCGTCGAGGCCTACCCGGGCTCGCGAGCGCTCGTCGAGCTGCTGGCCGAGCGTGGCTTGAAGCAGGCCGTCGTGTCGAGCTCGCGCAACGCACCTGACGTGCTGACCGCCGCCGAGCTGATCGGCTACTTTGACACGATCGTCGATGGCGTCGTGGCGTCCGAACGCCTGCTTGCCGGCAAGCCCGCTCCAGACACCTTTCTCTATGCCGCCGATCTGGTCGGCGTCCAGCCGGCCAGGTGCGTCGTGGTCGAAGACGCATTGAGCGGGGTCCAGGCCGGACGCGCCGGTCGGTTCGGACTCGTCATCGGCGTCGATCGCGGAGTGGGGGGCGACCAGCTCTTGGAGCACGGGGCCACCATGGTCGTGGCCGACCTTGAGGAATTGCTGTGACCGACGCGCCCACGATGCACGACACGCCACCGGACGTCGAACCGGAGGACCAGCTCGACCGCAGCCGATTCCCGGTTGATCCGTGGGCGCTCGTCGAGGCGCGCTACGCCGACACTGATCTGGGGACGACGGAGACGCTGTTCGCGGTCGGCAACGGCTACCTAGGCATGCGCGGCAACGTGGAGGAAGGCAGGGACTCCCACGCCCACGGCACCTTCATCAACGGGTTCCACGAGACGTGGCCGATCCAGCACGCCGAGGAGGCGTACGGCTTCGCCCGCATCGGCCAGACCATCGTCAATGTTCCTGATGCCAAGGTCATCCGGCTCTACGTCGACGATGAACCGTTGCTCCTGCCGGTCGCCGACCTGGCCGAGTACGAGCGTCGGCTCGACTTCCGCACCGGCGAGTACAGCCGGGAAATCCTCTGGCGCACGCCGGCCGGCAAACGTGTGCGGGTCCGCTCCACGCGCATGGTGTCGCTGACCGAGCGGCATTTGGCCGTCATGACCTTCGAGGTGACGCTGCTGGACGCGTCGGCACCGATCGCGATCTCCTCGCAGATCCTCAACCGCCAAGACGGTGAGGACGAGTACCACGTCGCCGCGAAGTCCATGGGTGAAGGCGTCGACCCGCGCAAGGCCGAGCGCATGAGCCGCCGGGTCCTGGAGCCCATGATCAACCGTGGCAACTCCGAGACCGGTCGGGTCGAACTGGGCTACCGTGCCGTCGACAGCGCCATGACGCTGGGTGTGGCGGCCGACCACATCTTCGCCACCGAGAACGTCTACGAGTGGAGCGTCCAGACCGACGACGACCTCGCGAAGGTGGTCTACCGGATCGATGCCGAGCCGGGGGTGCCGATCACTCTGACGAAGTACGTCGCGTACCACACCTCGCGCGGGGTGCCCTCGCGTGAACTGCTCGACCGCTGCGCCCGGACGCTCGGCCGCGCCCTGAAGGCTGGCCTCGATCGGCTTCGGTCCGACCAAACCGAGTGGCTGCAGACGTTCTGGGCCTGCTCGGACGCGACGCTCGAAGGCGACAACGCAGTCCAACAGGCGCTGCGCTGGAACCTCTTCCAGATGGCGCAGGCGTCGGCTCGCGCCGAGGGCGCCGGCATCCCGGCCAAGGGCGTCACGGGATCGGGATACGGCGGTCACTATTTCTGGGACACCGAGATCTACGTGCTGCCGTTCCTGACATACACGCGCCCGGATGCGGCCCGTGCGGCGTTGCGTTTCCGGCACCAACTGCTCGATGCTGCACGCCGCCGGGCCGGCGAACTGTCCCAGAGCGGCGCCCTGTTCCCCTGGCGGACGATCAACGGCGAAGAGGCCTCGGCCTACTACGCCGCCGGCACTGCGCAGTATCACATCAACGCCGACATCGCGTATGCGCTGGCGCAGTACGTTGCGGCGACTGGCGACCGTGATTTCCTCATGCGGGCGGGCGTCGACATCCTGATCGAGACGGCGCGGATGTGGGCTGACCTCGGCTTTTGGCAGGACAGCGAGTTCCACATCCACGGCGTCACTGGTCCGGATGAGTACACGACGGTCGTGAACGACAACCTGTTCACCAACGTGATGGCGCGGTTCAACCTCGCGCAGGCGGCCCGTGCCGTGCGGGAGCTCGCCCAGATCGACGGACCGGAGTACGACGCCCTCGTGGCTCGCCTCAAGCTAGGCGACGAGGAGATCCTCGAATGGGAGCGGGCGGCCGAGGCCATGGCAATCCCGTTCGACGACTTCCTCGGGGTTCACCCGCAGGATCTGCACTTCCTCGAACGCGAGGTGTGGGACTTGGCCAACACCCCGCTGACGAAGCGGCCACTGCTCTTGCACTACCACCCACTCGTCATCTACCGGTTCCAGGTGCTCAAGCAGGCTGACGTCGTGCTCGCGCTGTTCTTGCAAGGCGAACTGTTCACCGACGAACAGAAGCGGGCCGACTTCGAGTACTACGACCCCATCACCACCGGAGACTCGACTCTGTCGGCCGTCGTGCAATCGATCATGGCCGCCGAGGTGGGCTATAGCGACCTCGCCCGGCGGTACTTCGTCAACGCCCTGTTCGTCGATCTCGCCGATCGACACCAAAACACTGACGAAGGCGTACATGTTGCATCGGTCGGTGGTGTGTGGAGCGCACTCGTCTACGGTTTCGGTGGATTCCGGGATTACGGCGGCCGCTTCACCTTCGACCCGCGGCTGCCGGAGGACTGGACCGCCGTCACCTTCCGTCTCACGATCGAGGGCACCCAGGTCCGCATCACGGTCCGCCAGACCGAGATGGAGTTCGCCGTCGAGAACAGTGCCAACGGTGGGGAAAAGGTCGACTTTGAAGTTCGCGGGGTTCCGGTCCAGGTCACCGCGGAGAGCCCGGTGACCGTGCCGTTGGCCGATCAGGGTCCGCGCTTGCCCGGAGTCCCCCTTCCGGTAGCCGGACAGCAGCGCGCCGATGGCAGCGTGATTGGTGCGATCGTCCCCGGGACGTGAACCCGGCCGGAACTCTAGACTGACCGTCATGTTGACCGTCAAGTGGGAACTCGCCTCCGGCGAAACCAGCCAGATTGCGGTGGAAGACGGAGACAAGTGGTCTTTCGGTCGCGTGGGCGCCGAGGAGCCGCCGACGGTGGTGACCGACGACCCGAGGATCAGCCGGAACGCCCTGACCGTCCGCGACAGCGGACCGGGCCCGGTGGTCTTCCGTGGACAGCGCGGCGACGCGGTCCGGATCACGGTCGTCAGCGTCGACGGGTCCGAACGACCAATCCCGGAAGGAACTGCCTACCTGCTGGGCGAGGATGCGCGCCGCATCGAGGTCGTTGCGGACGGCGAGTTGATGATGACCGTTCAGGTGCTCTTCGACCTGCGTCCCACCGTGAAGGAACGCCAGGAGCTCGCTGACGCCCCCGACGTCGACCAGGACGACTAGGCGAGACGGCCTACGAGCGGGTCGGGACGGTCACTCGGGCGCCGCTGGCGCCACCGGCGACCGCACGAGCAGGACGCCGTGGTGGACCTCCGCCGTGAGTTCGGTGCCCATGCCGACCGGGTCGCCGTCCAGCTGCATCGGTGCCGGCGCGTCGCACCGGATCACGATCTTGTGCCCGATCATGCGGTTGAGGGCGCGGTCGGTGTGCTGTGTCCGGCCCATGACGCGGACCATGATGGCGACCCATCCGATGAACCGCTTGGGCGCGAGGACGACGACGTCGAGCAATCCGTCGTCGAGCTGGGCCTGCGGAAGGAGCGGGATACCCGCCTGGAGGAAGCCGACGTTCCCGATGACCACAGTTCGCGCGCGGAAGCGATGGAACGGACCGTCATCGACGCTGATGTGAACTCGCATCGTCGGAAACCGCAACGCCTTGAGGCCGGAGACGAAGTAGGCGAACCAGCCGACCTTCTTCTTCAGGTTGTCGTCGACGCCGAGCATGATCTCGGCGTCCATCCCGAGCCCGGCCATGACCAGGAAGCTGGTTTCGGTCAGTTCCTTCTCTGCCGGCTCGGCTCCGGGCGGCTCCTCGACGAGATCTTCGGCTGCGGCGGCCTCAGCCGCTGCGGGCGCCGGGGTCAGCACCGGTTCCGGGTCCGCGTCTCCCCCGCTGGCCGACCCAAGCGTGCCAGCGGGAGGTGCCCCCAGATGTTCGTCCGGGAACGTGGCATCGGTCGCGAAGGTGGCGAGGTCGATGGCGCGGTCCTGGCCCCCGAACGCGACGTCGAGGGCTTCGCGGGTGTTCAACGGAAGGCCCATGTTGCGCGCCAGCAGGTTGCCGGTGCCCAACGGGATGACCCCAACCGCAACACCGGTGCGGGCGGCCTCCTCGCAGACCGCGCGGACCGTGCCGTCACCGCCGGCGGTGACGATGAGGTCGACGCCGGCCTCTAAGGCGGCCTGCGCCTGCCCTTGTCCGGGATCGTCGACGGTGGTCTCGAACCAGAGCGGATAGTTCCAGCCCTCACGTTCGACGACTTCGAGGACCTTGCCCTTGAACGCGTAGATGTCGCCGACCTTGATCGGGTTGAGGATGACGGCCACCCGCTTGCGGCCGGTGCCGGTGAGGACGGCGAGGTCATGGGGGATGCGTGCAGACTGCGGAACCAGCAGGATCCAGAACGCAACGCCCGTGGCCATGCCGAAGGCGAGCCCGGCGACGACGTCGGAGAAGTAGTGCACGCCCAGCACAACGCGCGATACGGCGATGAGAACCGCCACGCTCGCCCAGAGCGCAATGAACAGGCGCCGTCGCAGCCCGCGCACAGTGACGGCAATGGTCAGCAGGATGGCCACGGTGGCGAGAACGCCGGCGTTGGCGGCGTGACCGCTCGGGAAAGACATGGAGCCGGTCTGCCACCAGCTGTCGCCGGGCCAGCTCGGGCGCGACCGGCCGAAAGCGTGCTTGAGCAGCGGATTAACCAGGATGACGACAAGTCCGGATGCGACTGTCCAGGCTGCCAGGCGGTACTCGCGGCGCAACGCCGTGAACCCGGCGGTCAGCAGGAGGACGGCCGCCGTCGTCCACGCGGAGAAGCCGACACTCAGGGCCACGGCGACGCCGTGGACGAAGCCGCTGGTGTCCAGCCGCTTGCCTAATGCGCCGACCGGACGGTCGAGGGCAGTCAGCCAGCCGGCGTCGGCGGCGACGCCGACGGCAAGGAGAGCCCAGATGAGGGCGGGTGCTGCGACAGCCACCCAGATGAGGGCCGGCCGACGCGGTTCCACCCGACGAACGTCGAACGCCACGTGCTCACTCTCTCCACCAACAGTCGGACCAGCGTACGGGAACAAGTGCTGGCAACTGCGCCGATACCCTTACCCAGTGATCGACCCACGCCTGTTGCGCGACGACCCTGACTCCCTGCGCGCCGCCCAACGGCGCCGCGGCGAGCCGGCCGAACACGTCGATGCAGCCGTTGCCGCTGACGAGGCCCGACGGGCCGCGATCTCAGCGTTCGAAAAGCTGCGTGCGGAGCAAAAGGCAGTCGGTGCTCAGATTGCCAAGGCCCAAGGCGACGAGAAGCAGGCGTTTCTGGCGCAGACGAAGACGCTGTCCGAACAGGTCAAGGCCGCCGAGGCGGCCGAGCGGGAGGCGTCGGGAACGTTCACCGAGGCCATTAAGGCGTTGCCGAATCCCGCCTCGCCAGAGGCGCCCGACGGCGGCGAGGATGACTACGTCGTGCTTGAGACGGTCGGTACGCCGCGGGACTTCGCGGCCGAGGGCTTCGAACCGCGCGACCATCTGGAGCTCGGTGAGCTCCTGGGAGCAATCGACACCGAGCGTGGCGCGAAGGTCAGTGGCGCACGGTTTTACTACTTGACCGGCGTCGGTGCCCAACTCGAACTGGCGCTCACCCAGTTGGCGATGGGTAAGGCCGCCGAGTGGGGCTTCACGCCGATGATCCCGCCGGCGCTGGTGAAGCCGAGAGCCATGGAAGGCACCGGGTTCCTCGGACAAGCGGCCGACGACGTTTATCACCTGGACAAGGACGACCTGTATCTGGTGGGTACGTCCGAAGTGCCACTGGCCGCGTATCACTCCGACGAGATTCTCGACGCCGAGAGTTTGCCGCTGCGCTATGCCGCGTTCAGTCCGTGCTTCCGGCGTGAGGCAGGCTCGTACGGTAAGGACACCCGAGGTATCTTCCGGGTGCACTGGTTCGACAAGGTGGAGATGTTCGTGTTCACGACGCTCGAGGAGTCGCACGCCGAGCACGAACGCATCCTCGCCTGGGAGCGGGCATGGCTGGACCTGCTCGAACTGCCCTACCGCGTCATCGATGTCGCCGCCGGCGACCTCGGTCTTTCGGCCGTCCGGAAGTTCGACTGTGAGGCGTGGATTCCGTCACAGGGCAAGTACCGTGAGGTGTCCTCAGCCTCCAACTGCACGCAGTTCCAGGCACGGCGCCTCGACATCCGCACCCGCGGCACCGGCGCTGGATCCTCTGGTGGCACCACAGCGGTCGCGACGTTGAACGGCACGCTGTGCGCGATGACCCGAACGATCATCGCCTTGCTGGAGAACGGCCAGCAGGCCGATGGATCTGTCCGCCTTCCGGCCATCCTGCAACCGTTCCTCGGTGAGGTCCTGAGGCCGGTCAAGTGACCTTCCGGCCGAAGTTGGTTGCACTCGATGTCGACGGCACGCTTGTCGACGAGCAGAACGCCATCAGCCCGGCCACGGCTGACGCGGTCCGTCGCTTGGTTGACGCCGGCATCCCGGTCGTCATCTCAACCGGACGGGCCGTGCCGGGTGCACTCGAGGTCTGCGAACGGCTTGACCTCCCCGACGGATTGGCGGTTTGCAGTAACGGTGCGGTTCTGATCGGCTACCGACCGCTGGAGGTCATCCACGCGATCACGTTCGACGCGTCCGAGGCCGTCCGACGTGTGCTCACCGAAGTGCCGGACGCGTTTGTCGCGGTCGAGGAAATCGGCGTCGGTTACCGGGTCAATCAGCCGTTCCCCAGTGGGGAAATCGCCGGGACGGTCACCGTTGAGGACACCGACTCTCTGATCTCCGAACCGGTGACCCGTGTGATCATCCGGGCGCCCTCACACGATCCGCGCGAGTTCCACGAGCTCGTCGAGGGGCTGGGGCTGACCGAGACCAACTACTACATCGGCTACACCGCATGGCTCGACATCGCACCGCTCGGCGTTTCCAAGGCGTCCGGTCTGGAACGGGTGGCCGACCGGCTGGGCGTCGACCCCGCCGACGTGCTTGCCGTTGGTGATGGCTTCAACGACGTCGAGATGCTCGAATGGGCCGGTCGCGGGGTGGCTATGGGCCACGGTCCGGATGCCCTCAAGCAGGCGGCGAACGCCGTCACCGGCACCGTCCACGAAGACGGCCTGGCGTCGGAGCTCGCTAATTACGCCTGAGGCGTCACGCGACTTTCGACGTGTCCAGTGAGTCGAAGGCGTCGAGCACCTCGTCGACGGTAGGCACACGCTGTGGCTCGTGCGCAGCCGATTCGGTGGTTGCCTGCTGCTCACGCTCGCGGCGCAGGTGCCGCTTGATGGTGGACATCGAGCAGCCGAGCCGTTCGGCCAATTGCTGGCAGGTGTCCTTGGGGTGTGCCTGGCGCATGGTGAGCACGGCCTCGTGGCTCACCGGCCCACCCCCGACGCGTGGCGCGCCGAACGTCATCAACGGCGCCGGCGTGACGTCGACGCCCAGCGTGCGCCGCATCGCGGCGCGCTCGGCCTCTGTCGTGCAGGCGACGTAGCCAGAGACGTCGACCTCGACCACCGCCCGGTACAGGCAATCGACCATCAGCGGGCACGCGGCGCAGGCACGGTGAACCTTGGCCCGCGCGGCTGCCTGGTACGGCTGCCTCACGCTGCGTGGTCGGCACGACTTGAAGTCGCTCGTCAAGGAACTGGTCCGGCGCATCAACACACGCAGGAAGCACTTGCTCAAGGACGATGGTCATGGGCCCCCCTTCCCGTTCGCATCTCGACCCAATTCTTTACAGGTACATCCCCGGATGAGAAGGATTGGAATCCGAAGTAGTCGAATCGTTACCTTCCGCGTCGTTTGAGAACCCTTCGCCCGAGGGAAGCGCGAGCCGCATACTGTGCAGCTGCGACTGCGCTTGCACCTGCTGGGCGTAGAGCGCGGCCTGAATTCCGTGGAACAGGCCTTCGAGCCAGCCGACCAGTTGGGCCTGAGCGATACGCAGTTCGGAATCGCTCGGAGCTTCCTCACTGAACGGCAGGCTGAGCCGTTCGAGTTCGTCGACGAGCTCGGGCGCCAGACCGTCCTCAAGTTCCTTGATGGACTGCTGGTGGATCTCGCGCAGTCGGATCCGGCTCTTCTCGTCGAGCGGTGACGCCTTCACTTCCTCGAGGAGTTGACGGATCATGCTGCCGATCCGCATCACCTTTGCCGGCTGCTCGACGAGGTCCTGCAGCGGCGTGGATGAAGCCTCAGATGCGACCGCGACCGGCGACCCGTCTGGACCGATGATCTTTGGTTCGCCGCTCTGTTCTGCGGGCTCACTCGCGGGCGTCATGTCTCCACACTACAAACGGCCCCCGACGGCGGTCCGGGGGCACCCGAAGCGTGCTCACAGAGTGAGAACGAGCTTGCCGATGTGCTCCGACGACTCCAGCATCCGGTGCGCGTCGGCGACGTCGGCGATGTCGAACGTGGCGTGGACGATCGGGCGAACTACCCCGGCGTCGACCATCGGCACGACGTTCTGGATGGTTTCGCGCACAATGTCTGACTTCTCCTCAACCGGTCGTGCCCGCAGCGAGGTGGCGGTGACGCTCGCCCGCTTGCCGAGTAGCGCGGCGAGATTCAACTCGGCGGAGATGCCGCCCTGCAGCCCGATGATCACGAGCCGTCCGTTCGTGGCGAGCGCGGTGACGTTCGGGTCCAGGTACTTGGCGCCGATGATGTCGAGGATGACGTCGGCGGACAGGCCCGCGTCTGCCATGGCCTGCGGGAAGTCTTGGGTGCGGTAGTTGACGACCACATCCGCACCGAGCTCCTGCGCGGCCGCGGCCTTCTCGTCCGATCCGACGGTGGTGACGACGTGCGCGCCGAGCGCCTTTGCGATCTGGATGGCCGTGGTGCCGATGCCGCTCGTGCCGCCATGGACGAGCAGCGTCTCCCCGGCGGCCAGCCCAGCCACCATGACGAGATTCGACCAGACGGTGCAGGTCGTCTCCATGAATCCAGCCGCCTCCACCGCACTTAGGCCGGTCGGGATCGCGGCGATCTGACCGCCCGGCACGGTAACGAAGTCGGCGTAGCCGCCGCCGGCGAGTAGCGCGCACACCGGATCGCCAACCGCAAAGTGGTCGACGCCGGGCCCGATCGCGGCAATCATGCCGGCACATTCCAGGCCGAGGACGTCGGTGATTCCCGGGGGTGGTGGGTAGAAGCCTTGGCGCTGGAGGAGGTCCGCGCGGTTGAGCCCGGCCGCCTCGATGCCGATGAGGACCTCGCCTGCGGCCGGCTCCGGAATTGGTCGATCGGCGACGTGGAGGGCATCGAGTCCACCGGGTTCTGGCGCTATCACGGCTCGCATGCGCGCCACGGTACTGAATGGCGGGCTCCGTCAGTCGCGTTCGCCTGCGACAATGGGCCGCATGCGGGTCGCCGTCGTCCAGATGTCGTCCAGCACCGACTCCGCGGCGAATCGGGAGCAGGTATCTCGGGTGCTGTCAGGCCTCGAGGAGGAGCCTGACGCGCTTGACCTCGTCGTCCTCCCCGAGGGGACGATGCACGACTTCGGGCCCAGCGACCACGATCTCGCTGCCGTGGCCGAACCGTTGGACGGGCCGTTCGTCAGCCTGCTCGCCGAGCATGCATCGCGCCTCGGTGCCACGGTCGTCGCCGGCATGTTCGAGCGCACCGACGACCTGCCGTTCAACACTCTCGTCGCCGTCGGTCCGGGTGGTGACCTGGCCGCGACCTATCGCAAGATCCACCTCTACGACTCGTTCGGCTACCGCGAGTCCGACCGCTTGATCGGTGGGCCGATCGAGCCTGTCGTACTCGATGTCGCCGACCTGCGGCTCGGGCTCATGACCTGCTACGACTTGCGCTTCCCGGAACTGGGACGGGCGTTGGTAGACGCCGGCGCGCTCGCCTTCGTGGTGCCGGCGGCGTGGGTGGCCGGGCCGGGCAAGGTGCATCACTGGCGGACGCTGGTGACCGCGAGGGCCATCGAGAACACGGTCGACGTCATCGCTGCAGCCCAAAGTGGCGAGCACTACTGCGGGCACTCCGTCATCGTCGATGCGGCGGGCTCTATGGTTGAGGAGGCCGGTGAGGGAGACGCGCTGTTGCGTGCGGACCTTTCGGCCGCCGCCATTTCCGAAGTCCGCGGCGCCAACCCGTCGCTGCTCAATCGCAGGATGTCGATGTCGTGACCGCTTCCACCGCTGGCCGCCGCCGCGCGGCTACGCCGGCTGAGTACGACGTCCCCACCCGCGAACCGCGAGTGAAGTCGCCACGGGCGGCGCGCACCCTGATGGCCGGCGTGTTCACGGCTTGGGTGGTGGGCCTGCTCATGGCTGGGACGGCTGTGGTGGCGATTGACCTGCCGTGGAACGTCAACCGGGCCGGCGCGGTGCTGCTGCTCGTCGTCTTCGCGGTTGCACTGACGCATCGGGTGGGCGGTCACATGCGCATCTGGACCACGCTCGTCGGCGTTCTCGGGCTCAGCGCCGCCTTGACCGGACTGCCGATGCTGCTCGCTGCCGCTGCCGGGGTGTCCGCCGTCCTCGCGGCCGTGTGGGCGATCGTGTTCACCCGGCCGGCGATGACTGTCCCGCAGGTGATCGCTGAGTACTTTGTCGCGATCGCCATCGCGCTGAGCGGGACCGTTGCTGTTGCGGCGTGGAATGCGTCGGTGAACTACGCGCGGTTCAACGTTGTGGTCATTGCGGCCGCACTGGGGTTGTCGATCATGCTGGTCTGGAATCTCGGCGCCGGACTGCACGGTCTCGGACGGGAGCACTTGCTCGTCCTTTCTGCGATCGCCGCACTCATCGTGCTCGTGCTCGCGTACGCGAGTTTCGTGCGCAGCCATGGGTCTGAGGTCGTGACCGATGCGATTGCGACGGCCGTGATCTGGATGCGCCAGACCGTCGTCGGCGTCCCTCGGCCGGTCGAAGTGTTCCTCGGATTCCCGGCCTTGATCGTGGGTGTCTCGTTGCGCGCGCGGACCCGTGAGGGCTGGTGGATCATGGTCTTCGGCGTCATCAGCACCAGCGTCCTGACGACGTCGCTTGGTGTCTCCGCGTGCGTTCCCGACGTACATCCTGCTGTCGACGCTCTACTCGGTGGTGCTCGGCCTGATCGTCGGCTTGCTGGTGCGGCGCATCGTGCTTCCGGACCACTCACGCCGGGCGACGCGCGTCGTCGAGCCCGAGCGCCGGATCGAGCCAGCGCGCTTCGCCGCGCTCAAGTAGGGAAGAATCGAGGGCGGTCGCGCCCGCCGTACTTGCGGACGCGCCCTGGAGGGGTGCCGGAGTGGCCGATCGGAACCGCCTTGAAAGCGGTCGCTGGCAGAAATGTCAGCCGCGGGTTCGAATCCCGCCCCCTCTGCCAGTCCTCAGTTCCCAAGATTCGGTCACTGGATGCAGTCCTCCGACCTCGATCGCTGCAACGACTGACCGAATCTTCCGGGCGACGTCTCGAGCTCGCGGCCCTCGTTCCCAACCGCCATGTAGCAAACTGAGGCGCATGGCTGCGGCATCGGCGATCGTGTTCGCCCTGAGTTGGTGGCTGGGCCTGTATCTGCTGGCGCGCGATCCGCACAAACCGGTGTTGGTGTTCGCCGCAGCTGGCCTGACGAGTTTCGGCGCCGTCGTCGCGCTCGACGCCGTCCGTGTGGTCAGCGGATCTCACGCGTTGAGCAGCGTTGAGGTCTTCCTGGTCACGCTGCCCGGTATTGCCTGGCTGGCGGTCCTGCTGGAGCTGGCGCGGCCCAACGACTCCGTCGCGGGGCCGATCTGTTCAACTGCTGGTCGTTGTCGCCGTCGCCTTGGTCGCGCTGTTCGGTGCCGCGACGGCCGGCAACGTCGATGGTCCGCTTCGGTTCGGGCATTGGGTGATGCTCGGCGCGATCTCGCTGTCGTCGCTGGTCGCCCTGATCATCGCGCTCGGAACGGCGCGGCCACCGCGCCGCGTGCTCGGCTTCGTCGCGGCCGCGACGCTGTTCTTCGCACTCGGCAACGCGATCATGATCATTCCGCTCGGACTGGTGCCAAGTTGGCTGGCGTTGGCGTCGACCGGCGTCGACGTGGCGGCTGCTGGGTGTTGCGGTGGCGATGTCGGATGCGTTCGACGAAGGGCAGGCCCTGCGCGCCGACATGTGGCGCTCGTTCGCTGCGATGGTCCTCGTCGCCGTCCTGTTCGGCGGGCAGGTGTTGCTCGGCCTCGCCATCACTGGACCAAGTACGGCTCTGACTGTCCTGCTTTTCACCAGCTTGGCGGTGGCGATCGCCGTCCAGGTGTTGGCTGGCCCGCTGGCCGGGCTGCTCGATCGCCTGGCGTTTGCCAACTCGCCCGACCTTCGAGCCGATCGCGAGGCGTTGCGTCGCACCGAGGCTGCTTTACCGCGACGCGCGTCCAACCCGCTCGACGACATCGACGACGAGGGGTTTGTCCGGCTCACCCGCCGGGCGTTGGGGCACTACAACGACCTGCCTCGACTCGTCAGCAGTCCGCTCACGGCGTTGCCGGAGATCGACGATCGGCTCGCGTCGAAAGGTGCTCCGGATCAACCGCTGGAGCGGGCGAACGAGTTGCGTGCCTTGCTGGCCGAGCACATCGACCGGCTCAAGCCGCGTGACGGGGGCGACTTCGGCACCACGGAGCCGTGGCGCTACTACAACTCGCTCTACTTCCCGTACGTAGTGGGCGTGCGCGCCTATGCGCAGAACGCGACGGCCGCCGGGCTCGACCCCGTCGCCCGCGAAGCGTGGAAGTGGCTGGTGACGGACGTACCGCAGCGGTCGCTGCACAACTGGCAGAACGCTGCAGCCCGGTTGATCGCGGTCGAACTGCGCGGCCAGAGCGTCGACGTTCTCGGCTGATCCTGGATCGTTCCGGGCGGATTGGCAGCGTCTGGCAGTGATCGGTGTCGATCTGGCAGTGGATTCTCGCGAGTCTCGGAGGTAGTTGCACAGCCCTCCTGAGTCGTTCGGGAGGCCCGAGAAAGGAAGATCGAATGACTGCTCTCAATCACTCGACCCGGACCGATTCGCTGCTCCGCCTCGCGATGCGCGCGGATGCGGTTCTGACGGGACTGATGGGCCTGATCGGCGTGCCGTTGGCCGGCTGGTTGGCCCACGTCTCAGGCACGACCGTCGGTTTCGAGAAGGCGATGGCGGCGTTCTTCATTGCCTACGGCGTGGTCGTGTTCGGGTTGTCGACACTTCGCTCGGTGAAGGTTCCGGGCATGGTCGTGATCGTCGGGAACGTTCTCTTCACGGTCGGAGCGGTCGCGCTCGTCGTGGCTGGCACCTTCCCGCTGACGACGCTCGGCATCGTGTTCACCCTGGCGAGTGGCGTCTACACGCTGGCCTTCGCCGAACTGCAGTACGTGGGGTGGCGTCGCGCCAACGCGTGAGTCTCTCGACCGAAGGTCCCCGGGGTTAACCCCGGGGACCTTCTGCTTTGCGCTGCGGGAGAATCGACAAGTGACGACGAAGTTCCGACTCGACCGTGGCGCCGCCTTGGCAACGGCGGGCGTCTTCGTCATCGTCTCCGCGGTCGGAGCGGGCGCGGCCTTCTGGTTGTCGTCGACCATCGTTGGCGCGGTTGCCGTCGCCGCACTCGCCATCGCCGCGATGTACGCATTGCGCCCGCCGGTGGTCCTGAAACTCGACGAGGCGGGGTACGCCTCGCGCGTGCGCTTCGAGTCCGGCCGCTTCGTCGGCACGTGGAGCGATGTCGAGGAGGCCGGGGTCGCCGACGGCTTGCTCGTCCTGTCGACCGCCAGCGGCCAGCGCGCCTTCCCCCTGCGGTTGGTCGGCGGACAGCGGGTGCAGGTTCTGAAGGCGGTCAACGAGCGACTCAACGACGCCAACGGCTATCGGCCTTTCCCCAACTGACCTGATCACAGCGCCCGCCGGTATCCTGTTTCGGTTGCCGTGGCGCATGCGTTGCGGTGACATGGAGATGTCGCATAGTGGCCTAGTGCGCCCGCCTGCTAAGCGGGTTGAGGTTTAAACCTCTCGAGGGTTCAAATCCCTCCATCTCCGCCAATATGTGTCGCGTTAGGGCCGCGGTGGACCGGTCAGCCTTTCCGGACGACCAGCCAACCGACGCTGACGAAAGCCACGACCGCCATCGCCTTGTCCGTGGTGGCCCACCCGAGGAATGACCGCTCGATGATGGCGATGCCGATGACGGTTGTCGCGAACCAGCCAAGTGTCTGGATCTCCGGCGAGGTGATGCCGAGACGCTGAAGGTTGCGGATGAGCGCGATGTAGACGATGACGCCGACGAGGAACAGAGACATCGCGAGGATGGCTTCCCTCGGGGAGAACTGTCCGCCCTTCCACGTCCGCGAGGCATGGACGAAGCCGAATGCGTCGCAGATTCCGGTGATGAGCGTGAGGCCGATGGCCAGGAGGACGTCGAGCATGGGTCGGTCGCTTTCTGATGGGCCGGGGTTCGAAGCGAGCCCCTTCAGCGAAGGTCGTCGATCACGTACACGTCAGGACGGTAGTGGGCATGCTCGTTCGGGCGCAGCATTGTGACGCCGTTGAGCATCGCTCGGTACCCGCGGGCGAGTAGCGCCCGATGGGCGCCGTGCCTCGCCGTATTGACACCGGCGACCAGCCGGGAGAGGCCGCGGTCGGTCGCCAGCGCCTCGCAGGCGTCAACCAGCGCCTCGAAGCGCGCCTCGGCACCGTCACCAGGTCGCGCGGCAGCAAACTTGACGAAGCAGGCGCCGCTGCCGGCCTCAGTGCGGGGGCCGCAATGACAGACGGCAAAGCCGGCCAGCCGGTCGCCTTCGAGCAGAAGAACAGTCTCGCCGAGGCCCTGCTGGTCGGTGGCGACAATCTCGTGCTCGAGGTCTAGGCCGTCGGAGATCGCATCCGTCAGCTCGTGACATTGGGCGAGGACGTCCGCTTGGAGGCCGCTCGTTTGGGCGGCGGAGAAGGTCTCGTACTCGACCCGCCCGAGCGGCCATCGGGACTTCCTTGGCGAGCACCGGGTTCAACTGCTGGGGCCAGAACCCGAACTTGTTGTACAAAGCGAGATGCTTGGGGCTTTCGGGGAAGGTGAAGAGCCCTGCGGTGCGTACGCCCCAGTGATCGAAGAGCGCGACCACCGGTTCCACCAGGCGAGTCGCGACTCCCTGGTCCCACTGATCCACCCGCACTGTGAGGGGACCGAAGAACGCGAAGCTACCCCACCGGGTGGCGAAGTTTGAGCCCACGACCTCGCCGTCGAGTTCGGCGCAGAACGCTGCGCTGGGATCGGCGTGGAAGCGGGTGTGGACATAGTCGGTGTCGCCGAACACCTCGATCGGGTTCGGAGCCTTCAGGTAGGTCCCGAACGCGATCCGCATGATCCTGTCGGCCTCGTCAAGATCGCGTTCTTCGAGTGGGCGGATCTTGAGAGTGGAATCTGTCACGACGCTCACGTCCTTCGGTGCCATCGCCTCGTCCGTCACTACCGCTATACGCGAGGGGATGGGGAATTGCAACGGTCGATCGATGCGCGATGCAGCGTGGACCGCCCGTTCCCGCCGTTGCTTGGCACCCGTGGCACCCTGACTCCGTGCCTCACTCACACGCCCACGTGCCGCTCGATGACACCGCGCCAGCTGACCCCAGGCTGGTCTCGATCCTCGGCGGCGTCGTCGCACTCATCGCTGTCGCCACTGCACTCGGCATGGTGCTGCTTTGGCCGTCGGAGGTGCCGCACGGTCCGAACCCGTACACCGGGCCAAACGTCTCGCGGGTCGAAGGCACGGTCGCGGCGGTCAAGGCGTTCGATTGCGACAGCACCGGCGTCGGCCCGGACAACACGCCCATGGTCGAAGGCGACTGCGCCAAGGTGACCGCGCGTCTTGCGTCCGGTGGCTCGGCCAGGTTCACGCTCGACCCGACGCGATTCGTCGGCGGCGGGATGCGGGAAGGCGACGAGGTCAAGCTCATTCGCATCGCCCCCGAAGGACAGCCGATCACCTATGAGTTCTACGACTTCGAGCGGGGAGTTCCCCTGAGCGTCCTTGCCGTCGTGTTCGCGCTGGTGGTCGCTGCCGTCGGTCGGCTGCGTGGAGTGTTCGCGCTCGTCGGCATCGGTGTGACGCTGCTGGCGCTCGCCAAGTTTGTGCTGCCGGCCCTGCTCGCCGGCGAGCCCGCGATCCCGGTCGCCGTCGTGGGCTCCACCGCGATCATGCTCTGCGTCCTCTACCTGGCGCACGGTGTGTCCGTCCGGACGACGTCGGCGCTGTTCGGCACCTTGTTCGGAATCGCCTTCACCGCCGCCGTCGGGATCGCGGCCACTGGGTGGTCACACCTGACCGGGGTCGGGGACGAGAACGATCACCTGTTGGTCGCCACCGCACCCACGTTGTCTCTGTCGGGGGTGGTCGCGGCGTCCATGGTCATCGCCGGGCTGGGCGTCCTCAACGACGTCACAGTGACGCAGGCCAGTGCCGTGTGGGAGATGCGGTCGCTCAAGCCGGCGGCCCGCGGCTGGGAGATCTTCGCGTCGGCGATGCGGATTGGGCGCGACCACATTGCGTCCAGCGTCTACACGCTGCTGTTCGCGTACGCAGGGTCGGCGATGACGATCATGCTGCTCATCACCGCGTACCAGCGCGGGTGGGCCGACATCGCTACCTCGGAGCAGATCGCACAGGAAGTCGTGCGCACGCTCGTCGGCGCGATCGGCTTGGTGCTGGCCGTCCCGGTGACGACGCTGATCGCCGTCGGCCTGTCGCGCCCCACTCAGTCGGACACTGTTCCGTCCCGGACGTAGATCGCCCGCTCAGGAGTTCGCATGCGCTTTCCACTCTTCAAGCCGTTCGGCGATCAGTGCTGATCGTTGTGCCGCGTCGCCCTCATCGAGGATCGCGAGGTCGCCCGCGTCGGCGCGAAGGTAGATGCCGGATGTCCGTGCGTTGAGGTCCGGTTGGGCGTCGGAACGGGTGATCCAGTAGCCCTCGGCGCGGTCGGCTGACTCGAGCCGGATCTCTGCGGTGCCGTGCAGCTGGGGTGCGTTCGCGTCCAGCGGTCGCTCGCCCGTCCAGTAGTAGAAGATGCTCGCCGGCTCGCGCCGCTCCTTGGTCGCCTCGCTCTGGTAGAGCGAGGAAAGGATGCCATCCTCTTGCCAGGCGCGCCCGGACACCTCGAGAGCGCCGTGCCGATCCCTCGCGATCTGGAGCAAGCTGACCGCCGACGGCTCCGCCTGGGTCCGCGCCGTCAGCGAGTGCTGCCACCACAGGCCCTCCAGCCGAGCGATCCGCCCCTCGTCCTCGATGGCCGTCCGGATCTTCTGGTTGACGGTCCGGACTTCGGCCGCAGTCTCGGCGTCGCCGTACCGGACGCAGGTCAGGCCGAGCAGGTCGGTCGGCAGCTTCGTGTCGTTGGCGTGCAGGATGAACGTCCGCCGCATGCCGAGCACGCCGCCGAACAGGCCGGCTTCGAACACGACGTTGTCCCGGGGCGATGCCTGCCCGGCACCTTCAGCGCCGGCGATCCGTCCAGTCATCCTGGGCGAACACGAAGGCTGCGAAGTCGACCTCGTGGGTGAGTTCGACGAGACGCTCCAACGTCGAGACGCCCGGGTTGAAGGTCGTCGTCCACGGCTCGACGTCCGCCACGTCGGCCAGCCCTCGCGTCAAGGCCTTGAGCAGCCTTGCCTGCTTGCCGGATGACCCCAAGAAGATCCGTGGCTTCCTCATCGTTCCCTCTCCCACGGTTCAGAGCGTCTAGGACCCAGCCATGGTTGGGAGGGACGTCAGTCCCGACCGTAGATGTCCCGGGTGTAGACCTTCTCCGGCACGTCCTTGAGGTTGTCGGACTGCCGGTTGGCGATGATCACGTCGGAGCGCTTCTTGAACTCGTCGATGTCGCGGATGACCTCGGATTTGAACCAGTCGGCATCGTCGAGGGCCGGCTCGTAGATGACCACCTCGATGCCCTTGGCCTTGAGCCGCTTCATCACGCCTTGGATCGACGACATCCGGAAGTTGTCCGAGCCTGCCTTCATGGTCAGGCGGTAGATGCCGACCGTCTGCGGGCCGCGGCGCAGGATGTCGTCGGCGATGAAGTCCTTGCGGGTCGTGTTGGCCTCGACGATCGCGCTGATCAGGTTCTGCGGGACATCGCTGTAGTTCGCGGCGAGCTGCTTGGTGTCCTTCGGCAGGCAGTAGCCGCCATACCCGAACGACGGGTTGTTGTAGTGCTCGCCGATGCGCGGGTCGAGGCTGACGCCCTCGATGATGTGCGCGGTGTTGAGGTCGTGCACGACGGCGTAGGTGTCCAGCTCGTTGAAGTACGCCACCCGCAGGGCGAGGTAGGTGTTGGCAAAGAGCTTGATCGCCTCGGCCTCCGTCGGGTCCGTGAGCAGCACGCGGACGTCCGAATCGAGCGCGCCTTCCTCGAGCAGGTCGGCGAACTGGCGACCCGCATCGGTCAGGTCGCCGACGACGATGCGCGACGGGTGCAGGTTGTCGTAGAGCGCCTGGCCCTCGCGCAGGAACTCGGGCGCGAAGATGATCGTCCGGTCGGGGTACTGCGCCCGGATGCGTTCGGTGAAGCCGACCGGGATCGTCGAGCGGATCACGACGTTGATGTCGGGGTTGAACGCGAGCGCGTCGGCAATGACCGTCTCGACCGAGCTCGTGTTGAAGTAGTTGGTGCGCTCGTCGTAGTCGGTGGGGGTGGCGACGATGGCGAAGGTTGCGCCCGCGTACGCCGATTCGCGGTCGAGCGTCGCGGTGAGGTTGAGGTCCTTGGTGGCGAAGAAGTCCTCGATTTCGGTGTCCTCGATGGGCGAGGTCCGGTTGTTGACCTGGTCGACCTTTGTCGGGTCGATGTCGAGAGCGACGACCTCGTGGTTCTGGGCGAGGAGGACGGCGTTCGACATACCCACGTAGCCGGTGCCGGCAACGACAATCTTCATGGGATCAAGGTACCCGCGGGGAGCGAGGAGCCGGGTGCTTGTACCCGGGCTCCGAGCGAGCAAGGGTTGAGCATCTCATCGAGATGCAAGTACTCGGCGGTCTTACCTGCTTGGATGACGTCATGGGCACCCCATCCGAGGCCGGCTCGAAGCCCGGCCGCGAACTGCTCGGCTGGTTCATCCTCTTCCTCGGCGCTGGCGCGCTGCAGCTTCCGGCGTTGGGCCGGATGGCGATGCAGGACGTCGACATCATGGAGTTCGAATTGATGTTCACCTCGACCGAGGCGATACGCCAGGTGGTGATGCTCGGACCCGACGGGATCTCGGCCGCGCGCCAGCAGCTCTTCATCGACTTCGGGTACCTCGTGATCTACGGCGTCATGCTCTGGAAGGCGTGCCGGCTGCTCGGGGCTCGAGCGGCTCGCACCGGACCCGCTTGGGTCGCGAAGCTCGCGCCGGCGTTCGCCTGGACCGCCGTCATCGCCGCGGTCTGCGATGCGGTCGAGAACGTCGGATTGCTGCTGATCACCTATGGGAACACCGGCCAGCCATGGCCGGCCCTGGCCGGCGGATACGCGGCCACGAAGTTCATCCTTCTCGGCTTCACGGTGTTGTTCCTCATGGTCGGCCTGTCGTCGACGTTCGGGGGCCCACGCCCGGGACCAGCCGACGCCGAGCCCTCGCCCGAGGGATAGACTCTCCGTCGGCCCTCGCGGCCGTGCGCCCGTAGCTCAACGGATAGAGCATCTGACTACGGATCAGAAGGTTGGGAGTTCGAATCTCTCCGGGCGCGCCAGAGAGAAGGCCCTGACCTGCGTGGACTAAGCAGGAACATCGGATTCACGTCGCTGAAACGCCCCGGGTAGGCCCCCGACAACTTGTGAGGGGCATGCTTGGTCACATGGCTGGCGACGAGGTGGACAGCAGCGCGCCCGACCTTGTGAACCTCGTCCAGCGGGTATTGCTCGGCGAAGACCCGACACTGACAAGGTTTGACGTTGCGGCGGAGGCAGGCATCGATCCTGCCATCACCCAGGAACTTTGGCGGCTGCTCGGATTCCCGAATGCGGCTGACACCGATGTTGCCTTTACGACCTCAGATGTTGAGGCGGCGCGGGTAAGCATGGAACTGATGCAACTCGGTGTCGTCAGTCCCGAATCCCAAGCCGCGCTGGTACGCACACTGGCCAGGAGTTCGGCACGACTAGCGGAGTGGCAGACCCGACTGCTCGTGGAGGTCGGCGTCGGCATCAGCGACGAGGACTACATCGCCTTGATCGGTCAGGTTCTCCCTCGGATAGAGAAGCTCCAGAACTACATCTGGCGGCGCCACCTGGCGGGTGCATCCGCAGCACTGATGATCACTGAAGATTCTGCTTCGGCGGGAACGCAACTCGCGGTGTGCTTCGTCGACATCGTGGGCTACACGTCCCGGAGCAAAGAACTGGACGAGGCCGAGTTTGTCGACTGGATCGAGCGGTTCGAGGCCGAGGTGACCAGCGTGGTGGTCGATCACGGAGGTCAAGTGGTCAAGACGATGGGCGACGAAGCGCTGTTCATCGTCGAGAACCCCCGGACAGCAGCCGAGATCGGACTGACTCTCACGGCTCGTGGTAGCGACGAAGATGACGCGTTTCCGGCGGTCCGGGTAGGTATCGCTTACGGCCAGGTCGTGCACCGACTGGGGGACGTATTCGGAACGACAGTGAACATTGCAGCCCGGCTCACGTCGATCGGGCGGCCAGGAACGGTGATCGCCGACCAAGGCGTTCACGATCTGCTTTGCGCGGATCATGCTCCCGCCGAAACGCACTCCACGGACCTGGCGTTTCGAAGGTTGCGACGGAGGCCAGTCAAGGGATTTTCACGACTGGACGGCTGGGCGATCCGCCGAGCGCGTGCCTGATCCGCTCCTGGCGGCCGTTCACGCTTGAGCGATGGCCCGCACGTCATCCTCACGTGAACGAATCTGGCCGGCGCCGGTTTCGATCCGTTGCCGCAGGCTCACCGTGATGTAGTGCGTCCACGCGTCGAAGCAGACGTCGTAGCACTCGTCGCCGCTCGCCAGCCCCTCGTGGGTGAAGGTCACCTCCGTGCCACCGTCCTTCTCGGCAATGTCGAACCGGCCGGATGTGCCGATCCATTCCTTCTTGTCGTCGATGAATCGCAGGTACCCGTCGGTGAAATCCCACCGGACCCGCTCGCCGGGGACCAGCTCCCGCACCACCTGCTTCGAGAAGTGAATGTCGGGGACGAGGTAGTACCACTCGGATCCCACGGCGTCGGTCTCGCCGACGATGTTGTCCGACCACCAGGAGCGGACGTCGTTGATGGCTTCGTACGTCTCCAGTGGCGTGGCATTGACAGTGATGCGTGCGGTCAGATCAGACATGGTTGCTCCTCGTCGACGCTTGCGTGATGCAAGTGACGCTACTCGCAGACGCTTTCATGATGCAAGTCCTCGCGCTACACTTCCTTCGTGCTCGGAAAGATGTATGACGGTCAGTACTGCTCCGTCGCCCGCTCCCTGGAAGTGATGGGGGAGCGCTGGAGCCTGTTGATCCTGCGCGAGGCCTTGCTGTCCGGGACGTCGCGTTTCAGCGACTTCCAGCACAACCTCGGCATTGCCACGAACGTGCTGACTTCGCGACTCGAATCCCTGGTCGAGGCCGGTCTGCTGGAGCGCGACGCCTCGGGGAACTATCGGCTGCTCGAGCCGGGCCAGGACTTCCTGCACGTGCTCATGGCCTTCGGCGAGTGGGGCGACAAGTGGCGCGCGCCGGACGGTCCTCCGGGCATTTATCGGCACACAGACTGCGGGGATCCCGTCGCGCTGGTCGCGAAATGCGGGACGCACGGTGAGCTCGCCGACGACCAGATCCACATCGAGCCCGGGCCCGGCGTTCCACCCGAGTACATCGCGAGTCGCCGTCCGTAGATCCGGCGCCGGCGGAACCGCGTCGGGTTTAGGCTCACCACCATGCCCAGCGAATCGCACGAGTTCGTCATCGTCGGCGCCGGCTTCGCTGGTTTGGGCGTTGCCATCGCGCTGCGGCGGGCCGGGTTCGACGACATCCTGATCGTTGACGAAGCAGACACGGTCGGCGGCGTGTGGCACTGGAACACCTATCCGGGCGTGGCCGTCGACATCCCGTCCTTCAGCTACCAGTTTTCCTTCGCGCAGCGCACCGATTGGACGCGCAGCTACGCCAAGGGCGCCGAGCTCAAGGGCTATGCCGACCATCTCGTCGACCGGTTCGGCCTCGATGGCACTTTTAGGTTCAACACCCGCGTCTTGAGAGCCGATTTTGATGCACCTACGCACACATGGGCTATCGCGACGACCACGGGCGACTTGACCGCACGTTATCTGGTGCACGCCGGCGGTCCGCTCAGCCAGCCCAAGTACCCCGACATCGACGGACTGGATTCTTTCGACGGCATTGTCATGCACACCTCGCGCTGGGACCACGACGTCGATCTGCGTGGGAAGCGCGTCGGCATCATCGGCACTGGCGCCTCGGCCGTGCAGATCATTCCGGAGATCGCGCCGCAGGTGGCCGACCTGACCGTGTTCCAGCGCACGCCGATCTGGTGTTTGCCGAAGCTCGATTTCCAGTTGGCCGGCGCGTTCCGCACCGGCATGACCCGTGTCCCCGGTGTCCGGCAGGCAGCGCGCGCCGCGAGCAACCTCTTTGTCGAGGCGACGTTCCCGCTGCTCGCGCACTACAACGGCGTCCTCCACGGCACCAACCTGCTCGAGAAGCGCGCGATCAGGTATCTCAAGAGCCAGGTCAACGATCCCGAACTCCAGGAGAAGCTCACTCCGGACTACGGCTTGGGCTGCAAGCGGCCCAGCTTCCACAACACGTACCTGTCGATGTTCAACCGGGACAACGTGACGCTCGAGACGACGGGCATTGCGAAGGTCACGCCGGGGAGTGTCGTCACGACTGACGGCACCGAGTACGAGTTCGACGTGCTGCTGCTGGCGACCGGCTTCAAGGTCATGGAGAAGGACGCCCTGCCGTCGTACACACTCGTGGGCCGAAACAGCCTCAACCTCGGGGAGTGGTGGGACGCTGAGCGGCTCCAGGCGTACCAAGGCGTCTCGGCGCCGGGCTTTCCGAACTTCTTCACCGTCTTCGGGCCCTACGCCTACAACGGCTCGTCCTACTTCCAGCTGATCGAGGCGACCTCCGCGCACATGGTTCGGGTGCTCCGCGAAGCGCGCCGTCAAGGGGCTGCCGAGGTCGAGGTGACGCAGGCGGCGCACACGCAGTTCATGGCCGAAGTCATGAGTCGGCGCAAGCATCAGGTGTTCTGGCAAGAGTCGTGTGGCCGGGCGAACAGCTACTACTTCGACCGGCATGGGGACGTTCCGCTCCGGCCGGCCCTCACACCTGAAGTGCGGTGGCGCAACGCCCACTTCCCGCTGAGCCACTACGCGTTCGCGGCGTAGCGTCGCCACTGGCGCGATTCGTAAGCGGTTCGCAAGACCCGTGCCATTGACGGGCGTTCTCCGCACCGAGTAGACCGGAGTGAACGGGCTTGACGAGAGGACTCGCTATGGCGTGGAAGATCAAGGCGAAGTACTACGAGGCGTGCAACTGCGCCCTGGGTTGTCCGTGCAACATGGATGGCTTCCCGACGCACGGATTCTGCGAAGGAAGCGTCTGCTTCCAGATCCTCGAGGGCGAGCGTGACGGCCTCGACCTGGGCGGCGTGAAGGTCGCGGCCGCCGTCCAGTGGCCGGGCGCGATCCATGAGGGCAACGGCAAGATGGCCGTGTTCGTCGACGCCGAGGAGGACCAGCGGGAGTCGGTGGTGGCGATCCTGACCGCGGCCGACCCCGGGCTTCCGTGGGAGATCTTGGCGACCACCATCTCGGAGATTCACGGCCCATTCTTTGAGACGATCAACATCGAGGACGCCGGAACGGACTCTCGCGTCAGCGTGCCTGGCAAGTTCGAGGTCAAGCTGGAGAGCTTCATGGATCCGGTTTCCGGCGAGCGGCATGAGGCGCGAATGGTGCTGCCGACCGGCTTCATCTTCCAGGACGGGGAGATCTGCACGTCCTCGGTCAACGAGATCGATGCAGACGGCGTGACCTACGACCACAAGGGCAACAACGCGTACTACTCCGAGGTTGAGTGGTCGAGCGAGAACCGCCTCGCGCCGGTAGGGTAGGCCGGTGCTGGACGCTACGCAGGGGGCAGCACCGCCGCCCCAAGGTGACCGCCGCCTCCGCCCGGTAAGCCGCGACACCGTCGTCGTGACGGCCGCGATGGTCGTGCTGTCGGTGCTGGCATGGGTCTACCTCGTGTGGATGCCGGTCGAGGGCATGGCACGGGGCATCATCGCCCGAAGCCCTATGGACATGCCGATGGACATGCCGATGGACTCGCCCTCGATGCCCATGCCCTCGAACCTCATGGACGTCAGCGGGTGGGCCGCCTCGCTGCCGCTGTTCCTGGCGATGTGGGCCGTGATGATGGTGGCGATGATGTTCCCGGCGGTGTCCCCGGTGGTGTTGCTGTTCGAACGCTGGCGGCGCAGTCGGCAGCGGAGTGTCGCCACAACGATCGCGTTCGTCGCCGGTTACCTCATCATCTGGAGCGTCGCTGGTGTGCTCGCCTTCACCACGATCGTGGCGCTCGACCTGCAGATCGACAGTTCTTCGACCGCCGTCCGCGTCGGCGGGGCTGTGCTGGTCGGCGCCGGCATCTACCAACTGACGCCGCTCAAGACGGCATGCCTCACCCAGTGCCGATCGCCGCTGACCCTGATCATGAAGCACGGCCAGCTCCTCAGCGAGGGTGTGCGCGGTCCGTTGCAGGTCGGCCTCCTGCATGGCAGCTGGTGCATCGGTTGCTGCTGGGCGCTGATGGCCGTCCTCATTGCGCTGGGTGTGATGCACCTCGGCTGGATGGCCGCGGTGGCCGCCGTGATCTTGGCCGAGAAGGTCCTTCCGGGTGGACGGATTACGTCCCGCATCATCGGCGGCGTGCTGCTCGCCGCAGGCGCGGCGGTCGCCGTGACGGCCTAGAGCCCAGGCGACCTGCTCAGGCGAAGGCCGAGCGGACGGCCGACCCGACGCGGTGGAGCACCTCGATCATCTCGGCGGTCTTTGCCGGCGAGCGGTCCCGGAGGCCACGGCGGAGGATCTCGGTCGTGCCGGCCACGACCAGCAGGAAGGCGTCGTGGGTCTCCTCGTCGCCGGCCCGTTCGGGGAGCACGATCCGGGCGAGCACCTCGGCGAAGTCGTCGTACGCCTCGCTGCGTCGCTGCTCGAGTGCGGGGTAGAGGTTCGCCTCGACCCACAGCCGGCTGATCCGTGCATCGGCCGAAAGCGTGTCGACGGTCGCGTGGACGAGCCGACGCATCAGTTCGTCCGGCGACTCGGGCGCGTCCCGCATGACCGCCTCCAAGGCGTCGCGCACCGTGGCCATTACCCGCTCCACCAAGGCGATGAGGGCGGCCTCGCGGTCGTCGAAGCTCTCGTAGAAGTAGCGCTTGGAAAGTCCGGCCTGCTTGCAGACTGCCTCCACCGTGGCGGCGCCGGGACCGAGGTCGCCGACGACGTCGAGGCAGGCGTCCAGCAGTTTCTCGCGACGCTGTCGGCGACGGTCGTCGGCGCTGACGCCGCGGTAGGGACGGACGACAGGTTCGCTCACCCGAACATCTTGACACGACCGCGTTCCTGTTTCTAATGTTGGCCTCAGTTGGAACGTCGACGTTCCTACTTGGAGGTCGCGATGGCGTGCTGCGCAGCACTCGCAATCGTCTTGGCGTTCGTGCGGACGGCCTGGGCGCGCGTCCTCGGCCGCGGACCGGCGGAGGATATGTTCCCGCCGGCGGCCACGTGGCGTTCCAGTCGCGACTTCGGGCGCCCAACCCGGGAGGTGCCCGTGGCCGTCGCCGGTTCGGCGATCGGTCGCCCCCTGGCGGCGACGGTGCTGGCCTATGTCCTGCTGATCCACCTGCTTGTCGCGATCGGCCTGGCGCAGGTCGATCAGTCCGGGATCGGCGGCTGGGTCGCGCGGGATGCCGCCCTTGCTGCTGTCGCCCTCGGGCTCCTCGTTCTTGGTCGCCGCCGCACCGCGGTGGCACTGGCGCTGGTGGGCGTCGGAGCACTGTGGTTCGCGCTGGGGGTCATCGACATGCACGTCTTGGCAGGGTTCGAGTTCCGCGCCGACCCGCCCGTCCTCGATGCTGCCTTCCACCTGTCCGGCTGGTGGCTGGCAGTGTCCGCCGCCGGTGTTGCCGTGGTGCAACGTCGACACGACACCATCCCGATCGGAGTCGCCGTATGACTGTTGTCGCTGACAGCGTGACGAGCGTTGCGCTCCCGACCGGTGGCCGCGCGCTTCCACCGGTGGCCGCGAGGAAGCTTGGCCAGCTCGCGCTGACCTACGCGCTCTTCTGGGTCTTGGGCGCGCTGCCCGGGCTCCTTGGCTGGAGCGACGCCTGGGTCGCGGCCGGTCTCGGACTGGCTCTGCCCGGCGGCGGCTTCTTTTATGGCGGGCACCCGGTCTGGGCCTTTGCCACATTGGGTGCGGTGGCGCTGGCCGTCTTCATCTGGTGGGCGCTTGGCCCGATCGTGCTCCCGCCCCTGGTCTGGATCGGATCGGCCGTCGCGAGCGGATGGATGGTCGGCCCGGTTCATGGCTGGGCCCGCCCGGTTTCCCTGGCGTTGATCCCCGCGATCGCAGCAGCGGTCTACGTCGTCCACCGGGTGCGATACGCCGGTCAGGTCCGTCGCGGAGCGGAACTGAATGAGCGACTGCGCGACGTCGAGTTCGTGATCACTGGATCGCCGGGCGCCGATGTCCGGGTCCCCGTCACTGAGCACTCCGAGGACGACCTCGCCCACTTGCGCTACGCGCTGGATCTGGCGCTCCAGCCGCTCGACCGGTTCGACGGCTTCACCCGTATCGACCAGTTCCGCGAGGCGGCGACGCGCTATCAACTCAACGCGCTCGGCTACGGCCTGGCCATGTCGCAGTTCACCCGCACACCGGCGTTCACGGGCTATCTCGCCGCCGCGCAACGCAACGCCATCGAGAAGATGCTCGATCGGCGGGTTTGGGGGTACTGGGCGCTGGAGAACGCGTGGGGGAATCTGCGCTTTGGCCGCGACCCGATCGCCAACAGCGACAACATCATGCTGACCGGCTTCTACGGCGTCATGCTGTCGATGTACGAGTCACTCAACGACGACCGCTACTCGCGTCCGGGCGCGCTGACCTTCAAGTGGGACGACGCCACCGCGTTCGCGCATGACTATCCGGGACTTGCCACGGCGGTGCATCGCAGCATGACCGAAGCGCCGTTCACGCTCTACCCGTGCGAGCCGAACTGGATCTACACGGTCTGCAACACCTTCGGAATGAACACACTGCTCGGTCACGACCGCCTGTACGGCTCCGGGCTGTTCCCCGACCTCGAGGCCCGGCTGCGCGACTCCTACGAGCACGAGTTCCTGCGTCCGGACGGGCGCATCATCGGCGTCCGCAGCGAGAACTACGGGATGTCATGGAACTTCTGGTCGGGCAGCGCCGTCCAGCTGACCACGGCGTACTGGCTGCACGCCGCCTTGCCGGACGTCGCCCAACGCACTTGGTGGCTTGTCCGGGACACGCTGGAACGGCGCCCGGACGGCGGAGCGCTCCTGCCGCGGTCCATCGCCAATCGCATCGATCCGGGAAACTACCGGCTGGGCACCGAGGTGTACGGATTGGCTGTGGCGCTCATGGCAGCGCGTGAGATGGGCGATCACGAGTGGGCCGACGCGGCACTCCAGAGCCTGGAGCGGCATGCCGAATCCAGTCCGGAAACGGGGGCGCGCCGCTACGCCGGCGGCTCGGTGATGGCGAACCTGTACGCCAACCTCGGCCGCTTCGGCCGGCACAGCGCGGTGCGCGACCTCCTCGTCTTCGGCGCACCAGAGGCCTGGCGGCAGGGGCCGGTCCTCGCCGAGGCCGACTACCCGGACGTCCTCGTCGCTCGGGCTGTCAGCGACGGCAGCGCTCTGGACCTCATCCTCCGCCCCGGCAACGGCGCCGTCCGCGCGCGGCTCGGACTCGGCGGGCTCGTTCCCGATCGGACGTACGACGTCCGCGGTGCTGTCGAGCCGACGATCGTGGCCTCCGCCACCGGAACCGCGCGGTTCCACGTCGATCTCGGCGGACGACACGAAGTCGTCGTCACCCCGCGCTGATCAGGGGTATCTCGGTCCCTTGTGCCCCATCGGGTGACGCCAATCAAGGGCGCTCCGGTGTGCGGCGGCAAGCTCCTTGTCGCTGACCCGGCGGAAGCGGCGGCGGTCAGCGTGGTCTCGGGCGGCATTGAGGACGTCGACCCACAGCGGTGTGATGGCCTCGGGCCGATAGCGCAGGGACGCCGCACGGCAGGCGTCCCGCATCGTCTCGGGCGCATTGACGACGAGCCGCATCGCCGCCGCCAGGTCGGCAATGGCTCGGTCATCGTCGGCGTCGTCTGCTGGCGGCTCGACGAGGTAGCCCGTGACGCCCGGTGTGATGATCTCGGAGGGGCCGTATCGAACGTTGTAGGCGACCGGGAGGCAGCCGGCGGCCTGTGCCTCGACCATGGTCAGGCCGAACCCCTCGGATCGTGACGTCATCAGGAGGAAGCCTGACGATTCAAGGATGTGGTCAGCCTCCTGCGTCGCCGGGTGGACGGTCACGTTGGCGAGATCAGCCGCGAGCTCAATGAGGCGATCGCGATGCTCGCGCGTCCAGCCGGCCTCAGGGACGTAGAGGTCGAGGTGCACCTCCGGCGCAAGGCGAGCGGCCGCGATCGCGTGCTCGATCCGCTTGCCCCGATCGGCCCGAGCGAGCATCACTCCGCGACGCGGGTTACGGATGGCGGGCTCGGCCCGGGGCGCCGGAACAGAGTTCGGGATGACGAACGTCTGTGCCCGCCGGGCGGCGCTCGGGCCCGCTTCGAGCAGCAGGTCCCGCTCGGCGGCAGTTGGGTAGACCGCCGCGTCGAACTGGTCGAGATGGAGCGTCAGGAAGCCACGCTTCGGGGCGAGCCGCTTCCACCGTTTACGACGCCCGCGATGGTCGGCGTGATTGACGTAGGTGATCGCCCAGCCGCGCGGTGGCGCCGTCGCCAGAAAGTCGGCGAGTTCGGGCAGGTCAACGAGGCAGTTGACGCGCTCGCGGCCGTACCGCCGGCGCAGCCAGTACGAGTAGAGGCACCAAACCGTCGGCCAGGTCTCGGACCGGCCGCTTCGGCGGTGGCCGGTTACTGTCACCGGCCCGGGCGTCGTCTCGTCCGGACGGAGGACCGGGTCGGCTTCCTCCGCCTCGATGCCCCACGCGCGCAGGTCGTCCCACATCGACACCAGCCGGACCCGCTCGCCGATCAGGCCGAGGTTGCGTAGTGCGGCGGTCGTCTCCTCGACCGGCGGCTGGACGCGATCGACGGTGAGGATCTCGATGTCTCCCTCGATGTCACCGCCAAACTTCTCGGCCAGACCCTGACTCCGGGTGAGCAGCGTGCGACAGATTCCGGAGTGGACCAGCCGGACATGGTCAGTCAGAACGACGTGGCGACCACGGGGAAGCGGCCGGGTCGTCACAGTCCATAGTTACCAGTTGCTACTGGCGCGGCCCCAAGTTGGTCGGGTGGTGGGACATCTGGTCGGCGCGTGCGACGCCCAGGATGAGTTCGCCGACCAAGCCGACGGCGGCAATGAAAAAGCCGACATAGGCCCACGGCGTATCGGGAATCGCTGTCGTCTTGGCGACGACGATCAGGCCGATACCGGTGATCAGAAGGGCCGCGTCGACTGCGATCGCGGTACCCCATTCGAGGCGATGCTTCGTGGTGTTGTCCATCGTGAATCCCTCCACTTTCGACGGTACGCCTGGTCAGGTCCGCCCGGAAGGAAGCGGCGTCATCCCTCGAGGCGGACCGTCATCGCCTCGGCGGCCGCCCGCGCACGGGCGCGCGCCTCGTCGGTGGTCGCTCCGCGCGCGAGTGCGACCCCGATGCGACGCTCGCCCTCGACTCGCGGCTTTGCGAAGAGCCGTACCTGGACGGACGGATCGACGCTGTATGCCGCGTCCACCCCGTCGAAGACCGGCACGCCGGAGCCGTGCGCCTTCAGCGGCCAGCTCGCCGCCGCGCCGGGCCAGCGGGTGGTGGCCACGGGAAGGCCGAGCACGGCCCGGGCGTGAAGCGCGAACTCGCTGGCGTCTTGGCTCACCAGCGTCACCAACCCGGTGTCGTGCGGGCGGGGGGACACCTCGGAGAAGATCACTTCGCTGCCTCGGATGAACAGCTCGACGCCGAACACGCCCCAGCCACCCATCGCTGACGTGACTGTTGCCGCGACTTGCCGCGCGGCCTCGAGCCACGGGAACGTCGTGCCGGCCGGTTCCTGCCACGACTCGGCGTAGTCGCCGGCGACCTGCCGATGGAAGACCGGATCGCAGAACAGGGTGTCGTCGCGGTTCCGCACGGTGAGCATCGTGATCTCGGTGTCGAAGGCGATGAATCCTTCGACGATGCAGCGCGCCGTCTGGGTGCCCCGGCCACCTGACTGGGCGAAGTCCCACGCGGCCGAAAGCGCGTCCGGGTTTTGCACGAGGGACTGGCCATGGCCGCTCGAGGACATGACCGGCTTGATGACGACCGGCCACCCGAGCTCGTCGGCTGCCGTGGCGAAGTCTTCAATCGTGTCGACGAATGCGTAGGGCGACGTCGGGAGTTTGAGCTCGTCGGCTGCCAACCGGCGGATGCCCTCCCGGTTCATGGTCAGTACGGCCGCCCGCGCCGTCGGGATGACGCGGAATCCGTCCTGTTCCAGCTCGAGCGAGAACCGACGTAGCGATGGCCTCGAGCTCCGGAACGACGAGGTCCGGACGCTCCTTGAGCAGCAGCGCGCGCAGGACTTCGGCGTCCTGCATGTCGATGACATGTGAGCGATGGGCGACCTGCATGGCCGGTGCGTCGGCGTATCGGTCGACGGCCACGGTCTCGACGCCGAGCCGTTGGAGTTCGATCACGACCTCCTTGCCGAGTTCGCCGCTGCCCAACAGCAGGACCGTCGTGGCGTGCGGCGAGAGTGGGGTGCCGAGAGAGACCATGCGCCGATTCTGCCGTTCCGGTGACGACTATGTGCGCAGGTCGTCGAGCGACTTGTCGGGGCGGAGCCCTTTCCACACCGGATGGCGGAGCCGGCCGTCGGGCGTCTCCTCGGAGAAGGTGACCTCGCCGACCAGGGCGGGCCGCACCCAGTGCGCGTCCTTGGCGTCGGCAGGGGCGACGTCGACTGGTGGCGTCTTGCGGGCGAGCGGAGCGAGGCGCTTCTGGAGGTCCTTCAGTGCCTTGGTCGCTGAAGCCCGTGCCGACGCGTCCGACGTAGCGCCAGCCGTCCCCTCCGTTGGCACTGTCGTCCGGAACAGCCAGCAGCAACGAGCCGATGGTGCCGGAGCGATTTCCGCCGCCCGGGCGCCAGCCGACGATGACGACCTCCTGCGCGTTGAGGTGCTTCAGCTTCACCCACGCGGCCGAGCGCTTGCCGACGCGGTACGGACTGTCGGTGCGTTTGGCCACGACGCCCTCGAGACCGAGTTCGCGGCTGGCCTCGACGGCGTCGCTGAGCGCGCCGTCGAACGCGGGCGGCACCCGGACAATCCCCGCGGGACACTGCGATTGTTTCCGCGGGCGGTACCCCTACCGTTTTCGAGTCCGAGTTCTTCGACCGCGTGCCGCCGAGCCGAGTACGGAGCGCCCGTCACGTCGGTGCCGTCGAGCCGCAGGACGTCGAACACGAGGTAGGACACCTGACCCTTGCTGTTCTGCAGCGCGTGGAAGGAGGGCGCCCCGTTCGGCCCGAACGCGACGAGTTCGCCGTCGAGGATCGTGTCGGACAGATCGAGGTCGGCCAGGGCTGTTGCCACTTCCGGGTAGCTCGCCGGTGAAGTCAAGGCCATTGCGGCTGACCAGCCGGACCTCGTCGCCGTCGCAGACAGCGATGCCGCGGTACCCGTCCCACTTCATCTCGAAGGCCCAGTCGTAGCCCTCCTCGACCGTGCCGGTCGATGCAAGCATCGGGCTTGGGCACACCGACTGACCTTGCCTCCCGGCTTGGATGGCTTGGTTCCGGATCTGGCGGCTGGCTCTGCGGCCGGCTTGAGCTCCATGCGGTGCGCCAACCAGTTCTGGGACGTCTTGATCAGCGCGATCTTCACCGGCTCGCCGCCCAGCCCGCCGTCGGGCTGTCCGCGCAGGACGGCGATGACCTCACCCTTCTCCGGACCGGCAGCATCGCCGACGCCACGCCACTTCTCGGTCTCGTAGGTGCCCCAGTCCCAGATCGTCACCTCGCCTGCGCCGTACTCGCCCTTGGGGATCGTGCCCTCGAACGAGCCGTACTCCAGCGGGTGGTCTTCGGTCTGCACGGCGAGATGGTTCTTCTTCGGGTCGGTCGGGACGCCGTTCGGCAGCGCCCACGAGACGAGCACGCCGTCGCGCTCGAGCCGGAAGTCCCAGTGCAGCCGCCGCGCGTGGTGCTCCTGGATGACGAAGGAATCGCCACCTGCCGGGCCGACGTAATCGGGTACCGGTTCGGGCGTCTTGGCTGCGTCGCGCTTCTCGCGGTAGATGGTCAGCTTGTCGGCAGCGTCATCCGAGACCTCGACCGGTCGGCCGAGCGGTGCCATCGGGTCCTTGCGCCGCTTCATCCGGTCCAGCACCTCATCGAACGTCAGGTGCGCGAGGTCCGGGGAATCCAGTTCCTTCCAGGTCCGCGGCACGGCGACCGTCGGCAGCGTGCGGCCGCGCAGCGAGTAGGGCGCGATCGTCGTCTTGGCCTGATTGTTCTGGCTCCAGTCGACGAGCACCTTGCCGCCGCGCAGTGCCTTCTTCTGGGTGGTCACGACGAGCTCTGGGCAGCTCGCTCTCGAGCGCGAGGGCGAACTGCTTGGCGAACGCGTTGACGTACTCCGCGTCGTGCGTCCGGTCGAGTCCGGCGTAGAGGTGGATGCCCTTGCTGCCGCTGGTGACCGGAAAGGCGTCGAGTCCGAGTTCACGAAGCAGCTTGCGTGCGCGCTTCGCGACGGCGACGCACTCCGGCAGGCCGGCGCCCGGGCCGGGGTCGAGGTCGAGCACCAGCCGGTCGGGATTGCGTCGGGTATTGCGCGGGCCGGCTCTGCCATTGCGGGACGTGAATCTCCAGCGCCGCCATCTGGCCGAGCCACGCCAGCGCGCCGACGTCCTCGATGACGATGTAGCTGTTGCGGCTGGTCTTGTGCTGGATCGTGGTGCGCCGGATCCACGACGGAGCCGAGTCGGGCAGGTTCTTCTCGAAGAACACCTGGCCGGGGTGGGCTTGCGTCCCGACGCCGTCGACCCACCGTTTGCGCGTCGCTGGCCGGCCGACGACGTGCGGCAGCATGAAGGGCGCGATCTCCACGTAGTAGTGGATGACGTCGGCCTTCGTCGTGCCGGTCTCCGGGTACATCGACCTTGTCCGGATGGGTCAGCCGGAACTGGTGACCGCCGATCGAGATGGTCTGGCCGGACGAACGCGACGCCATGTTCAGTCCGGCCGATCAGGCCCGTTTGCGCGTCTTCGACTTCTCGCTCTTCGGAGCCGGTGCGAGCCTTGCTGCGTTCGATGCTGCGCTGCAGCGCCTCCATCAGGTCGACGACCTCGGCGCCCTCGCGCTCCTCGCGGTCGCCGAACGTCGCCGCGGTGTCGAGCGCGTCGCCCTGCTCGAGCTTCGCCTCCACGAGCGTCCGCAGCTGCTCCTGGTACTCGTCGGTGAACTGGCTTGGCATCGAAGTTGCCGGCGAGCGAGTCGACCAGCTGCGACGCCATGTCCCGTTCCTTCTGGCTGATCCGTGGCGTCTCGTCGAGCACGTCGAAGGCCGGCTCGCGCACCTCGTCGTCCCACAGCAGCGTCTGCAGGACGAGCACGTTGTCGCGCACTCGCAGCACGGCGAGCCGGGTCTTCTGCCGCAGCGCGAACTGCACGATCGCCATGCGGTCGGTGTCCTCGAGGGCGCGACGCAGCAGCGTGTACGGCTTGACCGCGCTGGCGTCTGGTTCGAGGTAGTACGCCTTGTCCAGGTGCAGTGGGTCGATCTGGTCGGCTGGGACGAACTCGACGACGTCGATGTCGCGGCTCTTCTCAGCGGGAAGGCTCTTCAGTTCGTCGTCGGTGAGTACGACGGTACGGGTGCCGTCGTCGTACGCCTTGGTGATGTCCTCGTAGCGCGATGACCTTCTCGCAGACCTCGCACTTGCGCTGGTACCGGATCCGGCCGCCGTCCTCGGCGTGAACCTGGTGCAGCGAGACGTCGTGGCTCTCAGTCGCGCTGTAGACCTTCACCGGCACGTTCACCAGACCGAAGCTGATGGCGCCCTTCCAGATGGAACGCATGGTTCCAGTGTGGCGCAGGCGGGGTCGGCACGGCGATGGCTGCTACTCGCGATGCGGGCTGCCGACGTGCGCAAGATGCCGGCAACGATTGCGCAGACGACCGACCGATGCGACGGCAACTCCGCGCCACGCGGTACCAGCTTCGGCGCCGATCTCGTGGTCGCGGATTGCGTTCATGCTGTCGATCGAGATGGGGCAGTCCTGCTCGGGATCGGTGAAGCCGGACGTCGCATTTGGATCGGTTGCGCACACCGGTTCCGGTGGGCCGGGCTGCAGCGCGAACAGCGCGACGCCCAGCAGGATCAAGCCGCCCGAAGCCAGAGCCAGATGGCCTTGGTCATCCCGCATTACATGCTGTCGCGCGCTCGACGGTCAAGGCACGCGAACCGTCATACGGCTGAAACACAGGTGTGGTGGGATGACGACATGGCCTTCCTGCTCCGGGTGGAGCTGCCCGACGTCCCAGGTTCGCTGGGTGCTCTCGCGACGGCACTCGGCTCGGCCAAGGCGGACATCGAGGCCATCGAGATCGTCGAGCACCGGGCCGACGGCACCGCCGTCGACGATGTGCTGCTCGAGCTGCCGCACGATGTCCTGCCCGAGGCGCTGATCACCGCATGCCATCGGCTCGACGGCGTCAAAGTCCAATGGATTTCGCGCTACAACGCCGGGGCCAGCCTGAGCATGGACCTCGAGGCGGTCGAGTCGTTCACGTCAGAACCCGAGCGCGCGATTGAGCAGTTGGTGTCGGTCATTCCGGCCACGTTCCGCGTCGACTGGGCGATGGCTGTTCGACGGTTGGAGGGCCAGCCGCACATCATGTTCGAGACAGGCGCGGCACCGAAGCTGGTGCCTGAGGCCGAAGCCTGGCTGGGCATCCGGTCGTCGCGCATGCTCGATCCCGTGGACGGATGGAAGAACACGGTCCTGGCCGGGACCCATAGCAAGAGCCGGGGCGGCTTGTCGTTCACCGTCGTGGTGGGGCGCCACGGAGGCCCGGAGTTCCTGTCGTCGGAGCTGGCTCGGCTCGGCCACATGGTCGCGCTCGCGGCCGGCGTCCAGATCGACTAGCTCTGGTCCGGCTCCGTCAGTGGCACATGCGCGTGCTGGAACCGGCCGAGCTGGTCAACGTCAGCTTCCAGGCTCGGGACCTGTTTGCCAGAGATCCGGCGTAGGACGGGCCACACCAGCACGCTGTTGACCAGCGGCTTCGTGAAGTTCGCCAAGACGACGCCCTTCGGGATGTAGACGCGCGCCTTGCGCTTTGCGAACCCGGTCGAGGATCCCGTCGATGCATTTCTCCAGGGTGGTCGTCGAGTTGGCCGGGTAAGGCAGCTTCTTCCGAATCGCACGGAACGTCGGCAGGTCGGCCTCGGCGCCGCGGACGATGTCGGTGTCGATCCACGACGGATGACACACGCCGACGTCGATGCCGAGGAAGGCGACCTCCTGCTTGGCCGCGAGGGCCAGCGACTCGGCGCCGGCCTTGCTGGCGTTGTAGGAGGCGAGCCCGGCCAGCGGGGCGAACGACGCGAGCGACGCCACGACCAGCGCGTAGCCCTTTGTCTTCTCCAGGTGGGGGATCGACGCATGAAGGGTGCGGTAGACGCCATTGACGTTGATGTCGACGACACGCGCAAACGACGCGTCGTCGATCTGCCGGACGGTGCCGTACGAGGCGATGCCGGCGTTGGCGAGGACGTGGTCGATCCGGCCGAAGTGCGCGGCCGCTTCGTCGACCGCCTTCGTGACAGCGGCGCCGCTGCGGACGTCGGCCTCCCACCACGCGGCGTTCTCGCCGAGCTCCACGACGAGTTCCTTGAGCAGGTCGGGCTCGAGACCGAGCAGAGCGACCTTGCCGCCAGCTGCGACGTAACCACGGGCGACGCCGGCGCCGATGCCGCGGGCTGCGCCGGTGATGAGCGCGACCTTGCCATTGAAGTTGTGGGCCATGGGCACAACGTACTCGCGCCGCAATTGACTCCGAGCAGTGGCAGAGTCTGAGCATGGATCTTCTTGAAGGTGAGTTACGAGCCGGCATCCGACGATTTCAGTTGGGCTGCGCAACAGGTACGGGCGTACGAGGCGTCGGGCGGCAGCGAGGCCAACACGCTGCCCGATCATCCGGAGTGGCCGATCGTGGTCATCACGTCCGCGCGGCGCCAAGTCGGGCAACCTGCGCAAGAACCCGGTCATGCGCGTCGAGTCCGGCGGCGTCTACGCCGCGGTCGCTTCAAAGGGCGGTACGCCGGAGAACCCGGACTGGTATCACAACTTCGTCGCCGACCCTCTTGTCCAGCTCCAGGACGGTCCGGAGCCGGCGCTTTACCGCGCACGCATCGCCGAGGGAGCGGAGCGGGCCGAATGGTGGGATCGCGCGGCCGCCGTCTACGCGCCCTATAACGAGTACCAACAGAACACCGATCGCGAGATCCCGGTCTTCCTGCTGGAGCCCACCGACGGTTGAGGTGGCCCGCCGAAGGCGGGCCCTCGAAACCACAACTACGCTGCTCATGTGAGCGCGCTGCCCGAGGTCTCCGACACGTTCGACCCGTCCGCGTGGGACGAGGTCCCCGGCTTCGACGACCTGACTGACCTGACCTACCACCGCGCCAAGGACGCACGGCACAGTCCGCATCGCCTTCGACCGCCCCGATGTCCTCAACGCATTCCGGCCGAGCACGGTCGATGAGTTCCTGCGCGTCCTCGAGCACGCGCGCATGTCGGCCGACGTGGGATGCGTCCTGCTGACCGGCAACGGCCCGAGCCCGAAGAACGGCAAGCATTCGTTCTGCACGGGCGGCGACCAGCGCATCCGCGGCAAGGCGGGGTACCAGTACGAGACGCCGGGTCACGACGACGCGGGGGCTCCGCCCAATCCCATCGACCAGGCGAGACTCGCGCGGCTTCACATCCTCGAGTGCCAACGGATCATCCGGTTCATGCCCAAGGTCGTCATCGCCGTCGTTCCGGGCTGGGCGGCCGGTGGTGGCCACAGCCTGCACGTCGTCGCTGACCTCACGCTTGCCTCCGCCGAACACGCCCAGTTCAAGCAGACCGATGCCGACGTCGGCAGCTTCGACGGCGGTTACGGCTCGGCCTACCTCGCCCGCCAGGTCGGACAGAAGTTTGCCCGCGAGATCTTCTTCCTTGGTCAGGAGTACTCAGCCGAGGATGGCGTCCGCATGGGCACCGTCAACAAGGCCGTTCCGCACGCCGAACTCGAGACGACGGCGCTCGAGTGGGGGCGCCTCATCAACGGCAAGAGCCCGACCGCGCAGCGCATGCTCAAGTACTCGTTCAACATGATCGACGATGGCCTCGTCGGGCAGCAGCTCTTCGCCGGCGAGACCACTCGCCTCGCGTACATGACCGACGAGGCACAGGAGGGCCGTGACCAGTTCCTCGAGAAGCGCGACCCTGACTGGTCGCCCTACCCCTGGTACTACTGAATCCGCCGTTGATCTAGAACAGGTTCTAGTTTCGCCCTATGCTCGGCGGGTGAGTAAGACAGCGTCCCTAGTACGCGTCCTCGTCGTGTACCTCATCGCCTTCCTGGTCTTTGGCGCATGGTTTGCCCGGGGCCCGGAGACCGGCCGTCTGTGGCTGGACGGCCTGATCGCCGATCTGCTCGCGACCATCGTCGTCTTCATCGCCAGCCGGGTTCACCACAACACGAGCTTCTACGACCCGTACTGGAGTGTCCTACCGCCGCTGCTCGCGGTTGCCTGGTGGGTGGAGACGGATACGCCCGCTAACGACGTCCGCGCATGGCTCGTCGTATTGGTGATCCTCGTGTGGGCGGTCCGACTGACCGGTAACTGGGTCTACACGTTCCCCGGCATCCACCACGAAGACTGGCGCTATCCATTGCTGAAGGAGAAGGCCGGTCGGTTTGAGTTCGTCGTCGACCTGATGGCCCTTCACGTCATCCCCACCTTCCAGGTGTTCGCCGGCATGCTGCCGGTCTACCTGGTGCTGACCTATCGCGACCGGGCGATCGGATGGCTGGACGTTGTCGCGGTCGCCGTCGGCCTCGGCGCTGTTGCGCTGGAGTTTGTGGCTGATCTTCAGATGCACCGCTTCGCCGCCACGAAACAGCCGGGCCAGGTCATGGATCGCGGACTGTGGTCTTGGTCGCGCCACCCGAACTACGTCGGCGAGGTCAGTTTCTGGCTTGCTCTCGGGATCTTCGGGCTGGCCGCCGCGCCTGGCGCGTGGTGGTGGGTCTTTTCGGGCACGGTGCTGATGCTGGCGATGTTCTTGGGCGCGAGCATTCCGATGATGGAAAAGCGCAGCCTTGAACGTCGGCCGGCGTACCAGGACGTCATCGATCGCATTTCTCTGTTCGTCCCGCGGCCACCGCGAAAGTCGACGTGAACCGTAAGCCGCGCGTGGTAGTCGCCGGTCTGGGCGACACGGGTGTCCTCACCGCCATCCACCTGGCTCGGCACGCCGATCTGGTCGGTATCTCGGCCAAGCCGGGACTCGTCAGCGGCCAAGAGCTCGGACTGCGACTGGCCCGGCCGCGGGAGTGGGAGCGGAGCTACTGGATCGGCTTCGAACGGTTTCACCAACTCGACGACGCGCGCGTCGTCCATGGAGTTGCGACCGGCCTGGACACCGATGAGCGGCTAGTCCACATCCGAGCCGCTGACGGTTCCGTCACGGAGTGAGCCATATGACGTGCTCGTGATCTCGACCGGCGTGGCGAATGGGTTCTGGCGTACGCCGGTGGTGCAGGGCGACGACGAGGTCGCACGCGATCTCGGTGATTCGCACGGGCAACTTTCCGCGGCCGACTCAGTGATGGTGATCGGCGGAGGCGCGGCCGCGGTGAGCAGCGCATGGAACATCGCCGCGACGTGGCCGACCAAGAAGGTCGACTTGTACTTTCCGGGCGACCAGGCGCTCCCACGGCACCACCCACGCGTCTGGCGGACGCTGCGCCGGCGGTTCGAGGAACGCGGGATCGGAGTCCACAGCGGGCATCGTGCCGTCATCCCCGACGGCTTTCGCACGGATCGGATCACGAGTGAGCCGGTCGCGTGGAGCACCGGCCAGCCCGAGAGCTCTGCAGACGCGGTGCTGTGGGCCACCGGACGGGTGAGCCCGAACACCGAATGGATCCCAAAGGAACTTCTCGATGACGACGGGTTCGTGGTCGTCGACGACCACCTACGGGTCCGGGGCACCGCCGGCGTCTACGCCATCGGCGACGTCGCCGCCACGGATCCGCTGCGGTCCTCGGCGCGGGCGCGCGCCGACGTCCTGCTGGCGCGCAACATCCGAGCGGATCTTGGCCACGGCACGCCGAAGCGGTTCAGGCCACTTGCGCGACGGTGGGGTTCAATCGTCGGGGTTCAGGACAATCGCCTCGAGGTGTTCAGCTCCAGCGGCCGAGGCTGGACCATTCCGGCGTGGGAGGCGTTGCGACCTTGGCTCGTAAACCGAGCCATCTACAAGGGCATCCGCGCGCGATGACGGGAGGCTTACTCCAAGTCGAAAAAGTCGCGGATCCAGTCACGAACCGAGGCGAGAGTTGACGCGTCGACTCGGCCTGCATTCGACATGATCCGCGCCCGCGAAACGGTGCGAACCTGCTCGGTCATCGCCCAGGAGGGCTTCCCAAGAGTGTTCACCGGAACGTGGTTCGGCCAGCCACGGTCGACGGCCGTGACGGGCACGACAATGGCCAAGCTGTCGACGATCGCGAGGTAGTCAGCGCTGGCCACGACGATCGCGGGCCGGCGGCCAGCCTGTTCGCGCCCAATGGACGGGTCCGGCTTCACCCAGACGATGTCGCCGGGCGAAAGGTCAGACACGATCGAGCGACTCCCACTCGGCAACCTCGAGTTCGTAGGCGGACATTGCCTCCGGCGGGGTCGTTTCGATGGCCGCGCGCAGGGCTTCGAACCGCGATGCGCGATCTCCGAGGTCGGCGAGATGACGCAGGTGCTCTCCCAGCGTGCGGCCAGCCGCCGCGGCTTGTTCCTTCAGCCGATCGCGGACATCGCTCGAAACCTTGATCGTTGTCGCTGATGGAGAAGTCATACTTGAAGTATACCAAGACGCATACCACCCGACGGCGCCCATCATGCGTCCCAAGGCGATCGCGGGCCGAGGACACGTTGTCGACCGCGAAAGCCGACGTCCTATGCCAAGTTCGCGTTGTGCGCCAACTCCGCGCTGGGAGTCGCGAGGTTCGACCCGTGGCGGGGGCTACGACCCGGAACGGACCGGTTCGGGTGCAGTCCAGCCACGCCAAATGGCCAGCAGCCGCCAAATGATCGTCACCGCCGCGCCGAGCACGACCACGACCACGGTCGGTGCACCGAAGTACAAGCCGACGGCGGCAATGGCCGCGCCGGTCGCGGCCGGCACCGCGTACAGCTCGCCCTTGCGCAGAACTGCCGGCACTCGTCCGGCCAGAACATCCCGCAGTACGCCTCCACCCACCCCGGTGACCAGCCCGAGAACCGTCGCGGGCAGGGGGCCTAGCCCGTACTCGGTGGCCTTGACGGCTCCAGCGACGCTGAACAAGCCGAGACCGAAGGCGTCGAAAACGTTGATCGAGCGCTCAACTCGACCAAGCGCCGGATGCAGGAAGAACGTCGCGACGCCAGCCGCAAACGGCGTGATCAGGTAGCGCCAGTCGGACAGCGCGGACGGCGGCGAAGCCCCGATGAGAACGTCGCGGATCCATCCACCGCCGAGGCCCGTGACCATGGCCAGGACCACAACGCCGACGATGTCGAGCCGCAGGCGGACGGCCGTCAACCCGCCAGAGATTCCGAAGACCAGAATGGCCAGCAGGTCGAGAATCAACACCGTCGGAGTAAACCACTGACGCCCGCGGTGGGCCTATCCTGCGCGTGTGACGTGCGGACACCTCTACGCGGCTGAGGCTGGTCTCGAGTCGGCGTTCACCGTTGACGCTTCGAGGGTCACCTTCGGCGAAGGTTCATTGCATGAAGTGGGCGACCGGGTCGCGGCGCGGGGTGCGAAGCGCGTGGCGCTCATCACCGACGCCCGCATGCGCGAGTTGGAGTGGTTCGCCGATGTCGATACTGCACTCCGCCAGGCCGGCCTCGACGTGGCGGTGTTCGACGACGTCGCGGTCGAGCCGACGGATGCGTCGATCGAATCCGCGATCGCCTTTGCACGGGACGCAGGCGTCGACACGTTCGTCTCGTTGGGCGGAGGCTCGGTCATCGACACGGCCAAGCTGGCCAACCTCTTCACCACACATCAGCGGCCGCTACTCGACTTCGTGAACGCGCCCATCGGCGAAGGCCTACCCATCCCCGGCCCACTGGCGCCGCACATCGCATGCCCGACGACCTCCGGAACGGGTAGCGAGGTCACCGGGATCGCGATCTTCGACCTGCTCGCCGCACACGCCAAGACCGGCGTCGCGGGCCCGCTCCTGCGGCCCACGGAGGCCATCGTCGATCCACGGGTCACGACGACGCTGCCGGCCAACGTCGTCGCCGCCAGTGGCCTGGACGTCATGTGCCATGCCATCGAGTCGTTCACCGCGCGACCCTTCACCGCCCGGTCGGTGTCCTCGCCGGCCACCACCAGGCCCGGCAGTCAGGGCGCGAATCCATGGAGTGACCTGGGCTGTCGCGAGGCCATGGCGCTGATCGGGCGCTACCTCGAGCGAGCCGTCAAAGACGCGACCGACACCGAAGCCCGTCACCACATGATGTGGGCCGCGACCCTGGCCGGGATTGCGTTCGGCAACGCCGGCGTCCACGTTCCGCACGCGATGGCCTACGCCGTCGCCGGCCGGGTGCGCGACTACATCCCCGTCGGGTATCCGGCGCCAGCCGACTTTCCCCCGCGCCAAGTCAGCGCGGGAGGTACCCCCACTGGTCTCGTCCCGCACGGCTTCTCCGTGGCCGTCAACGCCCCGGCCGCCTTCCGGTTTCTCGCCGAGGCGTCGCCTGAGCGGCACCGCGACGCGGCCCAGCTGCTCGGCTTCGACACCGAACTCGACGAGGCCGTCGCGTCATTGATGCGAGCAGTCGGCACGCCGAACGGGATCGAGGGCGTCGGCTACACGCTCGACGACGTCCCGGACCTCGTCACCGGCGCGGCCCCGCAGCGTCGACTCCTCGACAACGCGCCGATGCCCGTCCACGAACCAGAGTTGGACGCGATCTTCCGAGATGCCTTGAGGTGCTGGTGATGGCCGACGACGAAGAGATCCCCACGATCGACGACTACGGGTATGTCGCCGACGTGACCACGCGCTGGACCGACAACGACGTCTATGGGCACGTCAACAACGCGGTCTTCTACCAATACTTCGACTCGGTCGCCAACCGGTTCCTCATCGAGGAAGGCGGCCTGGACATCCACCGCAGCGAGATCATCGGACTGGTCGTCGAGTCGGGCTGCCGGTACCACGCGCCGATCGAGTACCCGGGCGCGCTGCGGGTCGGCCTGCGGGTGGACCGGCTCGGCAACCGGTCAGTCACCTACGGACTGGCCGTCTTCACCGGCGACGTCGACCTGGCTGTCGCGCACGGCTACTTCAGCCATGTTTTCGTAGACCGTGAAACGCGGCGTCCCGTCGCGATGCCGGAGAAGCTGCGCACTGCGCTCGAACGCCTGGTGGTTGCATGACGCGTCATCCGGCGCCGGCGATGCCCGCCTGGCTGGACGAACTCGTACCGTTCGAGCGATACCTCGTCGAGGTTGGCGACCAGCAGATGCACGTCATGGAGTCCGGCGAGGGTCGTCCCGTCGTCCTGCTGCACGGCAACCCGACGTGGGGCTTCCTCTACCGCAAGGTCGCCACGGAGCTGACGGGTGAGCCGCTGCGCGTGATCATGCCCGACCTCGTCGGCTTCGGCTTCTCCAGCCGGCCGGCCAAGACGTCCGATCACAGCCTCGCGAACCACGCCGCCTGGTTCGGTCAGTTTCTCGATGCTCTAGACCTCAACGACCTGATCTTCATGGGCCAGGACTGGGGCGGTGCGATCGGCACACTGGCCCTCGCTGAGCGACCCGAACGTTTGGGTGGGCTCGTGCTGGCGAACACAGTCGTCACCCCGCCGAAGGCGGGCTTCAAGGCGACGGCATTCCACCGGCTCGCGCGCATGCCCGGCGTCAGCGACCTGCTCTTTCGCGGGTGGGGGTATCCGCAGCGCAATCTCAATCTCGGCCAGGGCGAGCGCGACAGCATCCGGGGCAACGACGCACGTGCGTATCAATACCCGCTGCGGACGTGGCACGACCGAGGCGCCGTCCTGACGATGGCGCGAGAGGTGCCCAACTCCATGGAGCACCGCTCCGTCGCACTGCTGGAACGTTGTCAGGGGTTCGTCGAATCGTTCGATGGTCCGGCCGCGCTCGTGTGGGGTGATCGCGACCCGGTGCTCGGTCGACTGAAGAACCGCACCGCCCGACTCCTGCCGCAGGCGTCCGTTACCAGCACGCAGGGCGGGCATTTCCTACAGGAACAGGTGCCGGTCGAGATCGCCGACGCCATCCGTGAGGTGGCGCGTGGCGGAGATAACGGGGAATAACCCCACTCCCGGCGCACATCCCCGGTGAGGATTCGCTAGCCTTCCCGGGATGACCTCCATTGGTGTGGTCGCCGAAAGTCAGGCGGCCGAGACACGTGTAGCCGGGACTCCGGCGGCCGTCGCTCAGCTGATCAAGCTGGGTTACGACGTCGTGGTCGAGTCCGGAGCTGGGGCCAAGTCGTCGTTCGCCGACGAAGCCTTCACCGAGGCCGGCGCGACACTCGTCTCCGGCGACGACGCCTGGCGCAGCGACATCGTGTTCAAGGTGAATGCCCCGACGCTCGACGAAGTCCGCCGCTTGCGCGAGGGAGCGACCTTGGTCGGGCTTCTCGCACCCGCCGGCAGCCCCGAACTCGTCGACGCGCTGACCGCTCGCCGCGTGACCGCACTCTCGATGGACGCCGTTCCGCGCATCTCGCGCGCCCAGTCCCTCGACGTCCTCAGCTCGATGGCCAATATCGCCGGCTACCGCGCTGTCTTTGAAGCTGCGCACGCCTTCGGTCGGTTTCTGTCCGGCCAGGTCACGGCGGCGGGCAAGGTCCAGCCGGCCAAGGTGTTGGTTGCTGGTGCCGGTGTCGCCGGCTTGGCCGCCATCGGCCAGTCCAGCGTCATGGGCGCCATCGTGCGCGCCACTGATCCGCGGCCCGAAGTTGCCGATCAGGTCAAATCGCTCGGTGGCGAATACCTGCCGGTCGATGTCGAGGTCGAGCAGACAGGCACCGGCTACGCCAGCGCCACCAGCGAGGAGTACGACCGGCGGGCCGCCGAGATCTACTCCGAGCAGGCCGCCGACGTCGACATCATCATCACCACGGCGCTCATTCCGGGCCGTCCGGCGCCGAAGCTCATCACGGCCGCCGACGTCGCCAGCATGAAGCCGGGCAGCGTCATCGTCGACCTGGCCGCGTCCAACGGCGGCAACGTCGAAGGGACCGTGCCGGGCCAGAAGATCGTCACCCCGCACGGCGTCACGATCATCGGCTATACCGACCTCGTCGGCCGGCTGCCGGCGCAAGCGTCCCAGCTCTATGGCCAGAACTTGGTCAACCTGATGAAGCTCCTGACCCCGGGCAAAGACGGCGAGACCGTCATCGATCTCGAGGACGTCGTCGTGCGTGGCGTCACGGTCACCAAGGCCGGCGAGAACATGTGGCCGCCCCCGCCGGTGCAGGTCTCAGCCGCGCCAGCCGTCAAGGCCGTCGAAGCGCCAGTCAAGCCTGAATCAGCCAAGCTCACCGCGCGCGGTCGAGCACTGATCACCGCAGTCGGCATCGCCGTGCTGTTGTTCGTGGCGGCCATCGCGCCGCCGGACCTAACCGGTCACCTCATGGTGTTGGTGTTGTCCATCGTGATCGGCTACTACGTGATCGGGAAGGTGGCGCATGCGCTGCACACCCCGTTGATGTCGGTGACCAACGCGATTTCAGGTGTCATCGTCGTCGGCGCGCTCCTGCAGGTCGGAGCGGAGGACACGATCATTCGGGTCTTGGCGACGGCAGCGATTCTGTTGGCCAGCATCAACGTGTTCGGCGGCTTCGCCGTGACGCGTCGGATGCTCAGCATGTTCTCGAAGGGATGACGGCGTGACTTTCCCTTCAACTGAGCTCGCTGCGTATCTGGTTGCGTCCCTGCTCTTCATCCTCAGCCTGGCCGGGCTGTCGAAGCATGAGACGTCCCGCCAGGGTCTCCGCTACGGCATTGTCGGCATGGCACTCGCGCTGCTCACCACGGTGTGGCTGGTCGTCGAGCATTCACCCGGCCTCGGCGTCTGGCTGATGCTCGGCGCCATTGCCATCGGCGCGGTCATCGGCCTGTGGCGGGCGCGCGTGGTCGAGATGACCGCGATGCCCGAGCTCATCGCGCTGTTCCACAGCTTCGTTGGTCTCGCCGCCGTGCTTGTGGGCTGGAACGGGTACCTCGAAGTGCACGGAGGCCAGCCGCACCACGTCGAGTACGTCGGCATCCATGACGCAGAGGTGTTCATCGGCGTCTTCATCGGCGCGGTGACGTTCACCGGCTCGATCGTCGCGTTCCTCAAGTTGTCGGCCCGGATCGGTTCGGCGCCGATGATGCTGCCGGGCAAGAACGTCATCAACCTCGGCTCGCTCGTCGCGTTCGTCGCGCTGACCGTTTGGTTCGTCGTCGACCCGCAGCTCTGGCTGCTGGTCGTCGTGACGGCGTTGGCGCTGGCACTCGGCTGGCACCTGGTCGCGTCCATCGGTGGCGGCGACATGCCCGTCGTCGTGTCGATGCTGAACAGTTACTCGGGGTGGGCCGCGGCCGCGTCTGGGTTCCTGCTGGACAACGACCTGTTGATCGTCACTGGCGCACTCGTCGGCTCCTCCGGTGCCTACCTGTCGTACATCATGTGCCAGGCGATGAACCGCTCATTCATTTCAGTCATCGCCGGTGGCTTCGGTATCGAGGCGCCGTCCGGTGACGACGAGGACTACGGCGAGCACCGCGAAATCGATGCCGAAGGTGCAGCGGAGCTTCTCAACGACGCGTCCACCGTCATCATCACGCCCGGTTACGGCATGGCGGTGGCACAGGCGCAGTACCCGGTGGCGTCGCTGGTCAGCCACCTACGCGAGAAGGGCATCGACGTGCGGTTCGGCATCCACCCGGTCGCCGGCCGCCTGCCCGGGCACATGAACGTGCTGCTCGCCGAGGCCAAGGTGCCGTACGACATCGTGCTGGAGATGGACGAGATAAACGACGACTTCCCGGACACCGACGTCGTCCTCGTCATCGGCGCGAATGACACCGTCAACCCGGCGGCTGCCGAGGACCCCACCAGCCCGATCGCCGGCATGCCGGTTCTCACGGTCTGGGAGTCGAAGAACGTCATCGTGTTCAAGCGGTCGATGGCCGCTGGTTACGCCGGCGTGCAAAACCCGTTGTTCTTCCGCGACAACACGCAGATGCTCTTCGGTGATGCCAAGGATCGCGTCGAGGACATCCTCCGCGCGCTCTAGTTCTTCCGAAGCTTGGCGAGTTTAGGCACCGAAGTCTGGGAGCTAACAGTCGCAAAGTCCCCAAACTCGAAAGATTGAGCCTCAAATCAAGCGCTTGTAGAGAGCGCGGGCCTGGACGACGGCGCGGTTGCGTAGACGCTGCTCGATCAAGCGAACAGCATTCTCGATGGCGACGAGATCGGTGGCGCTGACGACGTCGGGCCTGGATCGAGCGTCCTGGACGAGCACGGCGAGATCGTTGTGGTCGCCGAGCAGGTCGGACACGGCGTGAGCACGCTCCACGAGGCTCGGATGAATTTCCGGTAGGACGTTGCACAACAGATCGAGGTGATGCCAGAGGTCCTTCATCCGCTTGCGGAAGTCATGCACCGCCTCCTCGTCGCCCCCTTCGATGACGCGGCCCATGGCGGCGATGCCGCGGGCACGCTCGCGGACGAGGGCCAGGCGTGCGGATCGCAGCGTCAACCCGTCGACCGGCCACTGACCCACAGACTTGCACTCCTCGATCACGGCGTCGATAGACCGGACCATCGCGCCGCCCGACCCCACGGGCACGTGCGGGTCGTCCAAGCGGTGGAGGAGCTCGTCCCGATCGTGCTCGAGCGCAGCCGCCCATTCCTCAAGGACCGGTTCGGCGAGGTTGAGAATCCTGCGCTGCCGCAGAGCCGCAAGTGTCTGCATTTTCACGTCGGCATCGCGGGCTTCGGCCAGCAGGCGGCCTGCATCGCGGAGGCGCACACTCTCGGCCGGGATGAACTCGTCATCCGCATGGTCGCGGATGAGCCGCAGCGCCGCACGCAGCTTCTTGAGGTCCTTGCGCCCCTGGTGGATCGCGCGTCCCCGGTCGAGCTCGTACTTCTCCAGCAGTTGGACCGCTTCGGTCGCGGGTTCCATGACCGTCTGACGGAAGCCGGTTTCGAAGTCAACGTCAGACGGGATCCGGAACGAACTGGACTCGGCACGGCGCGGCAGCGGCAACCACTTGCGTACGTTCTCGAGCACGGAGCCAATTCTGCCGTGCTCAGATGAACAGATGGTGCGCTTCTGGGACCATCGCTCTGTGATCCTCGCTGCGCTCGTCAACGGGCCCTCGGCCACTCGGCCAAGCCCGCGAGCGGGCTTGGCGCTCGGTAACCTCGGCCCGTGACTGCGACCACTGGGCACGACGGGCACATGTCGCGCGCCTTGGAGTTGGCGCGTGACGCGCTGGCCGATGGCGACGTCCCGGTGGGCGCGATCGTCGTCGACGGCGCGGGCAACGTCATCGGCACCGGTCGCAACACCCGCGAGCGGGACGCCGATCCGACGGGCCACGCGGAGATCGGCGCCTTGCGCGAGGCAGCGGCCGCCCGCGGTGCATGGCGCCTCGAAGACTGCACCCTCTATGTCACGCTCGAGCCCTGCACGATGTGTGCCGGCGCCATCGTCCAGGCCCGGGTCGGGCACCTCGTCTTCGGCGCATGGGACGAGAAGGCCGGCGCTGTCGGCTCGTTGTGGGACGTCGTCCGCGACCGTCGCCTGAACCATCGTCCGGAAGTCACCTCAGGAGTGCTGGCGGAGGAGTCGATCCAGCTTCTCCAAGCCTTCTTCCGCGACCACCGCACACCCCGCTGATCGAGCAGGCCGCTTCGCGGGCATGCCGAGAACCCCGGTAAGGTACCCGGCGGTGGTGTGTCCGAGCGGCCTAAGGAGCACGCCTCGAAAGCGTGTGTGGGTTTACGCCCACCGTGGGTTCAAATCCCACCACCACCGCCATCAGGAAGGCCCGATATTCACTGTAATTGCAGTGAGTATCTGGCCTTCCTTTTTGGTCGCGCACCACATTTTGCCCACATTTGGTTCGGCCCGGGCGTTTGTTCGACGGGTTCTGGGTGGCTGAAACGAAGAATCAGGTCCGGCGCTCTCGGCGTAGGAAGCGGGTCTGATGTCCGGAGCTTCTGCTCCCCGGATTCGACTAACCGCGGCAAGTTAGCACGCTTGTGTGGCTTGATCAGATTGGTGTGACCGCGATCGTCCCGGCGTCGCGGATTGCTTTGTCGCTGGCCCCGTCCAGCTCGCTGATCGTGGTGTAAGCGATGGTGTGGGGGTCGATGCCCGCTGCCTCTGAATCGGCTGCGTCGAGTCTCTCGAGCAAGTCCTTGGATGCGAGGATGGCGCCGCCTGTGGCGGCGGCCTCGATGCGGGCCCCTTCGTTCATCTGGTCACCCAACGCGGTCACTTCAAGCCGCCCACTCGTGGCGACCTGCCCAATCATGAGGGTTGCTCCCCAGTGCAAGCCCACATTCACCTTGACCGCGACTTCCTCGGGCCCCAGTTGCTCTGAACCCTCCCGTATGGCGCGGGCGGTCTCTATGGCAGCTCGCGCGGCGGCGGACTCGGAGTCAAAGTCGGCGGCAACGAACAGGGCCGATCCGCCGTCGCCGGCGTGCTTACCGGTGATGCCATCGTGGGCGACGACTGCGGTGTCGATCAGATCCGTGAGACAGCGGATCAGGTCGAAGTATCCCCGCGAGGACAGGTGACGGGAGTGAACGCCGGACGATTCCAAATCCGCGAACAGGATCGCGGCTTGTCGCCGACCCGGTTCGCTGACACGGTCCATCCGCTGGAACAGCTTCGGGTCGCCTCTTCCCAAACGGTTGAGGAGAGTTTCCGGAAGCATCCCTCTGAACAAGAAGACGACGCCGATGAAGTCTCCTTCGTTGTCGTTGATCCGTAACTGCACCTGATGCTGGTCACCGAGCATGGATCGACGGAACCGCAGATTGGGCGGGAATGCCACCCGGTCGTACCAAGCATGGGGCAGCGGCTCGACCGGTTCGATCTCTGCAGCGAATGGGGCAGTGGAGCCGAAGATTTCCTCGAAATCGGCGTCCTCAGGATCAAGAAATCGACGCATGATCGGTGCGTTGTGTAGGAACCAGGCTGTGCCGCTCTCCCGGCTGACCCGCATGATTTCAGCGTCCTCCGTTAGCACTCCGATGATCGGTGACCGACCGATGTGTCGCAGTGCCTCCTCACGGCTCGTCTCAGTGAGGATGGACCGCTGACTTGAGAGGTAGACGCAGCGGAAACGTGCATCGTAGATCTCGAACAGCATGTCCGCGGCTTCCATGGCCAAGGCGATCTCGCGGAGGGCGGGATGGTCCGGGAGAGGTGATGGGCCTGGGGGGTCGTCGTCCATCACCGCAGACTATCCGCGTCGCCGGTGAGGCCCCGTGAGTTTGCTCATCGTGGGACCGCGAGCTCATCGCAGCCGCTTTCGAATCAGCGTCACGGCGGCAGGTTGGCCCGGTTCGCCGATGAAGGCAGCGGTAAGAGCACAGATCTGTATGGCCCCCATATGGTGATCCTGTGGAGCGACCGGAGACCCGCTATGTACGCAGTGGCGAGCTGGCGATCGCGTACCAGGTCCACGGCAGTGGTCCACACGACATTCTCTTCAGCGGAGGGGCTTCATCGAACGTCGAGACGGCCTGGGCTCTGCCGGAGGCGGAGGAGTTCTTCGAGCGCCTGGGCCGTTTCGCACGCGTCATTCGCTTCGATCGCCGGGACACAGGCTGCTCTGATTCGTTTAAGGACGACCTGACGCTGGAGGCGCACGCTGCCGACGCCCTTGCCGTCATGGATGCGGCCGGTTCGGTCCGCCCATTCCTTCTCGGCGGCGCCGACGGCGCGCGATCCTTGGCGGCGTTGGCAGCAACCCAGCCCGAGCGGGTAGCGGGTCTGGTCGCGATCTGGGGATCTGCGCGGGGCGCTGCGGTGGAGTCTCCCGGGATTGCGGACACCGTCGCTAGCGGACTCATCGACCTGGACTGGCCGGGCAAACTCTTGGACCTCTTTGCTCCCCAATGGGCCGCCGACCCGGTGCGTCGAGACCGCATGACGCGGTACATCCGAACATCGTCCACGCCACGGCAAGCCGAGCGGCTGCTCCGGCTGTCGCTCACAAGTGACGTCACCGAAGTGCTGCCGCTGGTTCAAGCCCCAACGCTGGTCCTGCACACGAGGGACGCCGTGGCGCTGAAGGCCGAATCGGTGCGTGAGTTCGCGGAGCTCATTCCTGGCGCAGCCTATCGGGAAATCTCCGGGGACGTGTTCATGCTCATTTTCGCAACGGACGTCGATGAATTGGCCGACGTGATCGAAGAATTCGTGACAGGCACGACACCGGCTCCGGTCACGAACCGCGTCCTTGCGACCGTCCTTTTCACCGATCTAGTGGGCTCCACCGAACGCGCAGCGCAGATGGGCGACCACGCCTGGGCGAAGCTGCTCGAACGACACCACTCGATGACGCGCGCGGCGATCCGCGAACTCGGTGGCGAACCGGTCAAATCGCTGGGCGACGGAATGTTGGCCACGTTCACTGGACCCGCCCAAGCGGTGCGCTGCGCGAGCCGCGTGATCGCCGAAACCGAATCTTTGGGTCTGGACGTTCGCACCGGCGTGCACACCGGTGAGCTCGAGCTAGCGGGCGGCGATGTAGCTGGGATGGCCGTCCACCTCGCGGCCCGAATCATGGGACGGGCCGGGGGCGGTGAGATTCTGGTTTCGCGCACCGTTCGTGACCTCGTCATCGGAAGCGAACTCCGATTCACCGAGCGTGGCGAGCACGAACTCAAGGGCATCTCCGATCCTTGGTTGCTCTATGCGCTGGACCGGTAAGCGACGCTTCATGCCGGTGCCATCAGCGGCAAGTTGGCCCGGATTTTCAGTGCCGGTGATCGACCCCGAACCACGCCCGACCACCACCGGTGTTCCAAAGCGCTTGTTTGTGGGTGTTGTGGCGGAAGGTGTTAGGCGGACTTGGTCGCGAGTGCAAGACGTTCGCCGACATTCGCCATGGCGCGCACGCCGAAACTCGGCTCGACGTCTTCGTGCCCGAAGTCCTCGATCACTGTGAACCCGTGTGCCGACAGAAGCGACGCGAAGTCGGCGGAGGAGAGCAAGGAAAGGATGGGTTCACCGGCATCGGCTGCCATTGCTTTGAAGAGGGTGGCGACGCGCAGGCACTCGTCGTCCCAGGTGTTCTCGGGCGTGCAGTAACTGACGGCGAGCGAGCACGGAGGCAAGGCGTCGAGCGTCGCTCCAATGGCCTCAACGCTCAGGTACGGCGTCACGCCGAGCCAGCTCACAAAGGTCGCCGCGGGCGTGAGGGCGTTGCGGACGAGCTGGTCCGCAAACGACTGGTTTTCGAAGTCGACCGGAACCCACGTCAGGTTCTCCGGGGTGGGGAGATGAAGGGCGGCGAGTCGCAACTTCTTCCACGCCTGGGTTGCCGGGTGATCAACCTCGAAGATGCGTACATCGCTGTCGCCGCGCCATGCGTAGGAATCGAGCCCGGCGCCGAGCACGACGTATTGCTTGGCAGCTGATGCCGCGAGCCAGTCTTCAGCGACGCGCTGGCGCGCCGCGAGCCACGCGGCAATCAACGGAACGGCGTCACCGAAAGCGGGGACGATGCGCGCGGTCATGGTCTCGGCCTCGGCGCCAACCAGCGGCCAGGCCAGCCAGTCGGTCAGCGCTGCGCGGCGACCTTCAGTGAACAAATGCCACCCGCGCCCGACGGCGGCCATCATCGCGGTTCGGCTCGGAGCCCCGGCGGAATCCATAGGGTGATCGTAGGGGCGTGCATTGCTGCTCGCTAGGCGCGTGACGGGCAGCCAGTCGGCCTTCGCAGTCCAGTCCAGAAGAGCACCGAATCCGAAGCGGGCAACTTCGGCATCTGCGTTCGTCAGATGTGACGTATCCGCGGCATGTTCGCACGGTTCCTTGAAGAACTAGGCTTGGCATCGTGAAAGCGTCGGAGGAGCAGCAGCACCTGAAAGCCGTACTGGAGGCTTCGCAAAGCGGGGACGCCGCCTCGGTCGTGAGCGTTTGGCGACGGCTGGCTCCTAGCGAACAGGAGGCCGTCTTGTTCAGTCTTCTCGCAATGCCCACTGAGCCAGGTGCGGAGACTGTTCAACTGCACGGGAGTCCGAGCCTACTGGTCGACGATTCGGACGAGACGGCGGCGGTGGCGGTGGTCGAGGAGACCGAGCTAATTCCCAAACTCGCCGACGATTCGGACGAGACGACGGCGGTGACGGTGGTCGAGGAGACCGAGCTAATTCCCAAACTCGCCGACGATTCGGACGAGACGACGGCGATGGCGGTGGTCGAGGAGACCGAGCTAATTCCCAAACTCGTCGAAGACCTTCGAGGCTTGAGCGGCTCGGAACGCGACGACCGAACTCTCCTAGAGCAGCCGGCAGTCCCCAATGAGTACTGGTCCCGTTGGCTTCGCCGTTGGAAGATTTCAGCCGTGGTGGCCGCGTGGGCGGTGACTACTGTGTTTGCGTTCACGGCGGATACATCCACGTTCGGCGCGATGGAATGGGTCGTCGCCATGCTCGGCACGGTCGGACTAGGTGGAGCATTGGTTGGAACGCTGCTCAACTTCGCTGTGGCAGCGATATCGGCGCCCGCTCGGGGGCCGACGGCGGGCAACTAACGTTGGGCGATGTGAAGTTATCGCGGCAGATTAGTGCGGATCTGGCAGACCAGACCTGATCGTTCGAGATGGCCAGGCAGCAATGCGTATGAGGTCTGGCTCCGGGCATATCAGCGGGGTTGATCCCTAGACTCCGGTAATGGCACTTGAGCGTGAGGTCGGCTATGCCGACAGCGGCGGCGGGCAAGTCGCCTACGAGGTCTTCGGCAGCGGACCGCGTGACGTCCTTCTGGTGTTGGAGTGGGGATCAAGCCTGGACTGGGCGTGGGAAATGCCCCGCTTTGAACAGCGACTCCGCGCATTTGCGGGGTTCGCGCGGGTCATCCGCATGGACATGGGCGGCAGCGGCCTGTCCGATCCCGCCGACACACTGCCGCCGTTGGAGGAGTGGGTCGGCGACGTGAAAGCGGTGTTGCGAGCTGTTGGCAGCGAGCGCGCCACGCTGGTTGGCCAAGGACATGCCGCACAACTCTGCATGCTGTTTGCAGCGATGCATCCCGAGGCGACCGACGCCCTGGTCACGGTCAACGGATTCGCACGATTTGCTCGTGCAGCCGACTACCCGTGGGGATACCCGCCGAAAGCCCGTGCCGCGTTGGTTGAGCGGCTGCGTCAGAACTGGGGCACCGGTAGGGCGCTCGCCGTTGTGACTCCCAGTTTGGCTCAGGGCCCGCAGGGCCTGGCGTGGCTTGCCAAGTTCGAGCGGGCAGCTGCCACTCCACGACGGGCGGCACTGAAGCAGGCCATGGTCTTCGGCATTGATGTGCGGGACGTCCTGTCATCGATTACGGCTCCCACGCTCGTCATTCATTCGGCGGACAATGATTACGCGGTCCCAGGGCACGGCCGGTTTCTAACGGAAAGCATTCCCGGCGCGACTTACCTTGAAGTGCCCGGCTCAGACCATGGGATGGTCGGAGTCGACTTCGAGTCTGCAATGAATCCGATCCAAGAGCTCGTCACCGGCTCTCGGCGAGCCGCCACGACAGGACGCAGTTTGATGACGGTCGCCTTCACCGACATCGTCGACTCGACCAAGATGGCCAGCGAACTCGGCGACAAGCGGTGGCGGGGCATGTTGGAGTTGCACGAATCTGTTTCGCGCAGCGAGATCGAAGTGGCCGAGGGCCGGCTGATCAAGTTCACCGGCGACGGGTTGCTTGCGGCCTTCGACGGCCCGGCCAGAGCTGCCCAATGCATGAAGTCGTTGGGGGAGTCGCTCAAGTCGGTCGGCCTGCCCATCCGGGCCGGTGTCCACACCGGCGAGGTGGAGACGATCGGCGACGATATTGGTGGAATCGCCGTTCACATCGCCGCGCGGATTTCGGCGATGGCAGGTGCGGGGGAGGTTCTCACATCGTCGACGGTCCGTGACCTAGTGGCGGGTTCAGGACTGGAGTTCAACGACCGCGGCGAGCACGAACTCAAAGGCGTTTTGGGTACCTGGCGCGTGCTTGCCGTCAAGTAGGCAAGTCGGCGTGCCCATCGCATCCAAGTAACCGTTCGTCGGCCGGTCGTCGTAATCGCGGCAGAACAGCACGGTTCTTAAGCTCCAGGATCGAGCCCTGCTGCGCACCCGCACCACGGCGAGAGCGACGTATGCGACTGGAAGCAGGCAGATGCGGTAGACCTTGGGCGTGGCGCAACCCCTGGAACTCGCTCTTCTTGAATCACTGGATGTCGGTCGGTATCCGCTCGCCGACGGCTATCGGTGTCTCGCGCTGCGCCAGCCGACAGATCTCCTCAAGCCGGAAATGCAGCCGTGGCGGGACGCGATCGCTGAAGTGTCTTCAGCCGCTTTCGGCACCGACATGTCAGAGGTGTGGCACGGGCGCTTCTCCGGCGACTTCCTGCAGAAGTTGTTTCGATGGGTCCTGGTCTTCGACTCCAACAACGCGTTCGTCGGATCCAGTGGCTACCGCGCAGAGACCATCGGTGACGAGCGGTTCATCTGGTTTGACTCATCGAGCGTCCATCCCGCGCATCGCGGACACGGCATCATCGTCCAATTCGAACGGGCCGCCATCGCTTTGGAGTCCAAGCGTTCGGGTCTCCCGGTTTGGTACATCGGTCGGACCCGTAGTCCGGTCGCGCTACGGGCGAACTTGAAAGCCTTCGGGGCAGCGATGTACCCCAGTGCGCGCGAGGACGTGCCTGAGGAGGTCAGGCATGTGTTCATCACCGCTGCTGACTGGCTCGGCTTCGATGGCCTCGACCCCGCTACGGGCAAGATTCGGGACACGTACGCGGGTCGTCCCGCGCTTTACCCCGAGGGCGAGGAGCCGATGAGCGCTGATGCTGACGTGAATGCATTCATGGCGAGTTTGGGCCCGTCGGACGGCGTGATGATGGTGATCGGCCCAGACGCGCACCTGCCGAACTAACGGCGGCACGTTTATGCGTACTGGACAGGCCCGCAACGAACGTCGAAGCGGTCTCGGACTGTGTCGAGGGTCTTCTGGTGATGAGCGCGGTCGCGCTTGTGTGTCCGAAGGAACTCGAGAGTGCTGAGCATCCTTCGCGGCACCGGATACCAGAGGTCGTAATCGAGCCCACAGTCGAGGAGCACCTTGTTGGGCAGAGCTTCTGACAGCAGGCTGAGGTTGTGCAGCGAGACGCTGAAGGACGCATAGATCGCCAACGGTCGCGCCTTAGTGAAAAGGTCTTCCACGTCCAGGGCGTAAAGGGCGACGTCACGAAGTTGGCCGGTGAACATCAGATGCGTCAGGAAATACCCGGCGAAGGATGAGAACACGCCGGTCGTGCTCGATCGCATCTGGATCGACAGCGTTTGGCCAGAAGGCGAGACGTACGGCTCGTAGGGACAGCTCTCGCAATAGGGAGCCAGTGCAATTGACGACCCACGTTCCCGCCGGCACGATTCGGATCTCGCCGGTTCGAAGTCGAAGTTCGACTTTCCCGTCGTGATCGACCGCGTCGGCAAGGTACTCGTTCTCCACGCTCGACAGCCCAGCCTTGATGAAGTTGCACTCCACATCGGACAGGTACGCACCGAAGTAGTCTCGTGCGTCGTTCGTCAGGCCGTTGCCGTAGGTGGCGCGGAACCAATCTCGCACGTCGTCTTCGTTGGTCCCATCGAATCGCCGAGCTGTCTGTCGGGCCATCGCGTTGATCGGAGTTCCTGTCCACCACCGTCGTGCGCCGACCGGGAAGAAGGTCTCACGGCGGGTGAAGATGGTGCCCGGCCCGGCAAGCATGTTGATCTCCCGATCCGGGAACGACGAAATCAACATGTGCGCAGCATCTAGGGCGGTCTTCCCGCCACCGATGATCCAGACTGGTGCATCATCGGCGGCCAGCTCCGCGCCGTGCTGGCCGATCAACTCCGGGGTAATGGATCGCACTGCCGTGCTGGACAAGGCCAGCGGCGCGTTCGGCGTGACGTGATGGCCGAACGCTTTGATGAGCCGCTTCGTGGAAACCACTTTGCGGTCTCCGCCATGGCCCGTGAATGTCACCTCGACCAGACCGTCGTGTTCGCGGTGGGACTCGTACGTCCAACCGAACGCGCTCTCCAAGTCCACGCGTTCGGCCGCGATACCGAAGCACCGTTGGAAATGTTCGAGGACTTCCGGCTTCGTGGCCAAGTGACTGGGCGCAACGTCAAGCGCCCATCTGATGTTGCCCGCTGTGAAGATCCCGTGCGGCTGATGAAGTCGAACGTGGTCGTACGTGTCGACCCACATCCCACCCACACGAGGTCGCGTGTCAGCAACAAGCACTCTGGCAGTCTTCGGCAGGTAGCCGCTGGCCACGACCAAGGCATTCATGCCAGCGATTCCAGCGCCGACTATGCAAACCTCGAACAAATCATCTTCTGGTGTCATTCGGGCTCCTCCTTAGGCGGGCAACCCGAATGTCCGCAGCTCAAGGTACAGCGCAGGTTCGGCGCTCGCAGGATTCGAGCTAACTTCGGCAAGTTCCTGCGGTTTGAAGTGGATCACACGTGATGTGAATCTGTTGATGTCCGAGGGAGAGCCGCGCATTTGTACAGGTTGCCGGATCGCCTTGAGCGACTTCAAATCCCACGCCCACCGCCAAATTGGAGCTTCGGCACTCACCGGAATTGCGGTGAGCACCGGGGCCCTCTCTATGAAACCTGTGCCTTCACGTCGTCGAAGAACGCGCGCATGTCCGGGCCGAGCCGGACGATCTCAATGTAGGGGACCCCTGCAGCAGATCCGTCTACGTAAGCGAACTCCATAGCGTCCCCAGCCATGGAGCCGCGTTGAACGACTGTGAGCCCCGCTGCCTCGGCCGCGAGGACGGACGCGGCCAGGTCGTCGGTTTCGAAGCAGACGTGATGCAAGCCCGGGCCAGGCTCAGCCATGAAGTCTGCGTAGATGCTCTGGCCGCGCACGGATCGAATCAGTTCGAGCTGGACATCGCCGGCGTACGACAACGAGATGTCGGCCACGAAGTCGGCCGGCTGACCGAGGTAGCTGCAACTGCTGGGGCCGAACTCAATCCCGTCCATTCGCACCCACGCTTTGACGCCGAAGTGATCCTTGAAGTGGCGTTCGGTGGCGTCGAGGTCTTCGACAACCCACGCGGTCTGCACGATCGGCCCGGTCGCGATCACCGGTTCATGGCTCCGCTGCTCATGGGACGAGGCTAACTTCAAGATTCCGTCAGGCCTCGCTCTAGAGTTGCCACATGCCTCGCATCGACGTCCCCGACGGCCAGGATCCGCTGATTCACTTCTGGGCGGGTACGGAAAGCAGGTTGGCCGCACCGGCAGCGGCGTACAGCGACGCCGTCTACACAAAGGGGCTTCTCAGCGTCCGCGAACGCGAAGCCGCACGGATCACCATCGCGCACATCAACGAGTGCAACATCTGCCTGAACATGCGCTCTGAGGACGGGCTCGACGAGGCGTTTTACGAGGGCGAAGGCCGCAGTGAGCGGGAAGCGCTCGCGGCCGAGTTCGCCACGAGATTCGCGTCAGACCACCTCGCGATGGACGACGACCTCTGGGCGCGACTGCACGCGGCCTACTCCGACGACGAATTGGTCGATCTCGGTTTGGCTGTCGCGTCGTGGCTTGCCCTGGGGCGGATCAACCAAGTGTTCGGCGTCGACGGCGCTTGCCGCATCCCGCCGCGCGGCTACCAGCCGGTCTAGTCGCGGCCGGAAATACAGATACGTAGATTTCAGCGAACTCGCTGCCTTATGCTCTCTGAGTTCCCGCGTTCCTGAGAGGTACTTCCGTGCACCGACCGCGCTTACTCGCTGCGGCGGCGGGCATCGCCTCACTGGTCCTGGCTGCTGTGGCTCCCGCCGCGACCGAACCAGCGGTGGCCGCGCCGTCGACTGCCCCGGTGCCCAAGGCCGCGTGCGGCCCCGGATCACACCCGGAAACCGGCCTGCAGGGCCGGGTGAGCCTTGCGGACATCTTGAGCGGGCGTGCCGCCGAGGGCTATCGGTGCAACGCCGAACTCGTGGGGTCCGAGCTCACCAAGAATCCCCTCGGGTCGTTCGGTGGCTTCAAGGTCCACCGCTACGTCGATGCCGCCGGGCACGAGTGCGCGTTTTACGACCTGCAACTTCTGGTCGGAACCGGAATCCTGAACGTCAGCAAGGGCCTCAACGCGGGCATCGCCGTCCTGGACATGTCCAATCCGGCCAAGCCAGTCCGCACCGCGACGCTGAGCACGCTCGCGATGCTGACGCCGCATGAGTCGCTGCAGGTCAACCAGAAGCGCGGCCTCGTCGCCGCAGTCGCCGGGACCGCGCTCTTCCTCCCCGGAGTCGTCGATGTTTACGACGCATCAAAGGACTGCCGGCGTCCGGTTCTGAAGTCGCTGCCGAACCTTTCCGGCTTCATCGGGCACGAGAGCGGCATGACGCTCGACGGCAACACCTTCTATTCCGGCAACCCCACGCCCGGCGGCCAGGTTGCCGCAGTCGACGTCAGCAACCCGTCGCTGCCCAAGACGCTCAAGATCATCAACCGCCCTTCGCACGGCATCACCCTCAGCCCGGACGGGAACCGTGCGTACCTCACCTCGCTCTACCCGGCGACGCTGACGATCATGGACGTCTCCGAGATCCAGGCTCGTAAGCCCAAGCCCGCCGTGCGCGAGGTGGGCACGGTGTCGTGGGACGGCACGATCCCGCAGATCGCGATTCCCGTGACGATCAAGGGGCATCCGTACATCGTCGAGGTGGACGAGTACGGGGCGCTCGGGCCGAAGAGCTTCATGGGATCGAAGCCCGGCGCGGCACGCATCATTGACGTCGGTGACGAAACCAAGCCGGAGGTCGTTTCGAACATCCGGCTAGAAGTTCACCAGCCGGAGAACTTCGCCACCTTGGGCAACGATCCGGGCGCGGCCAACCCGGTCGGCGGGTACGCCGGCCACTATTGCAACGTGCCGCGCTATGCCGACCCCGGCATCGTCGCGTGCAGCATGCTCGCGTCGGGGCTGCGCATTTTCGACATCCGCGACCCGTTCAAGCCGCGGGAGATCGCCTACTTCAATCAGCCGTCGAGTATCACCCCAAATCTCGGTGACACTCCGTTGGCGCAACTGGCGACGAACCTCATCCCGCCGAGCTGGGCCCAGTCGAGCCCGACGTTCGTGCCGGAGCGGTGCGAGGTCTGGTACTCCGACGGCCGAACGGGCTTCTACAACGTCCGCCTCACAAACGGCACCTGCAAGGTCATGACCGGCGCCGCGACCAAGTCGACTGTGGTGCCGGCGAAGGCATCCCCGGGCACGTCCACTCCGATGGGTCCTGCGCCGAAGCCGGCTGCGAGTACGGCTCCGGCAACACCGTCCGGCGATTCGGTCGCCACGCCCAAGCGTCGGACCATCACTGAGGGCGTCGGCTGCCTGTTGGCACTCAACTGCGAATAGCTGTGCGACGAATCGCCCTTGTGGCCGCGGCCGGCATCGCGCTGCTCGCCGCCGTGATCCTCGTCGTCACGAAGGCGGACGACAGCGGCGCAGACGTGAAGCCGAGCGAAGTGGACATCGGGTTCGCCCAGGACATGATCGTCCACCACCAGCAGGCTGTCCTGATGGCGGCGTACACGCGCGAACACGCCGGATCAGGCGAGATCCGCACCCTCGCCGGCGCGATCGACTCCGCCCAGCAGCGCGAGATCGGTCAGATGACCGGGTGGCTGCAGAGCTGGGGCAAGCCGACGGCGTCGGATCGCGTTCCCATGTCGTGGATGACGGACGAGATGCCGGGCCACATGAATCACGATGTCGATGCCGGGTCGATGCCGGGGATGGCGAGCCCCGCGGAGATGGACCGGCTGGTCAATCTCACCGGCAAGCGGCTGGACACCCAGTTCCTGCGGTTGATGACGCGTCACCATGAAGGCGGGCTGCCGATGGCCAAGGATGCGGCCACACACGCTCGCGCGGGTTACGTGCGCTCCGCAGCGCGCACCATGATCCTTGACCAGCAGCGCGAGATCGACCAGATGCAAGTGCTCCTTCAGGCTCGGGGAGCCTCCGTCGAGCGTTGACGTCAGCTCACCGGCAGTCGCACTGAAACCCTAGTGTCACCAGGCGACGATGCGATCGCCACTGAACCGCCGTGTGCGCGCGCGATGGCGTCGACGATCGACAACCCCAACCCGGTGCTCGCCTGGTCTGGGGGTACCTCCCGCTGCGACGCTTGGTTCGCGCTGCGGGGGATGGTGCGTGAGGGGTCGCCGCGGACGAAGCGTTCGAGCGCGTGATCGGGATCGTCGAAGCCGGGGCCGTTGTCGGCCACGGTGACCTCGCCGGGCCGGACCGTGAGCGTGACCTTCGTTCCGGCCGGCGTGTGCAGCCGCGCGTTCGCGACCAGGTTGGTCACGACCTGTCGCAGGCTGCGCTCGTCACCGGACACCTCGACCGGTTCATCACCGATGTCGAGCTCCCATTGATGGTCAGGCGCCAGCAGCCGGGCGTCGCCGATGACTTCGACCGCCAGCCTCGAGATGTCGACCTGCGCGCGTTCAAGCTCGCGACCTGCGTCGAGGCGGGCAAGGAGGAGCAGGTCCTCGACCAGCGACGACATCCGCTCCGATTCGGCGCTGACCTTCGACAGCGACGTGCGCAGGGTCTCCAGATCGTCGGGGTGTGCGGTGGCCAGGGACGAGTACCCGCGGATGGTGGCCAGCGGCGTGCGCAGCTCGTGCGAAGCGTCGGCGACGAACTGTCGTACCTGTTGCTCACTGCGCTGCCGTGCCTCGAGCGAGCGCTCGACGTGGGCCAGCATCGTGTTCAGCGCGACGCCCACCCGGCCGACCTCCGAATACTCGTCGGGATTCTCGACCCGCGGCGTCAAGTCGACCTCACCACTCGACAGCGGGAGCTTGGAGACCTGCTCGGCTGTTGCCGCCACGTGTCGCAGCGGCTCGAGCTGCCGACGCACCAGCACCACGCCCACCGTGCCCGCGGCACCGAGTGCGAGCAACACGAGCACGAACTCCCAACGCACGAGTGACGCGACCGCGTCGTCGACGCGCGATTGGGGGAGGCCGGACACGAGCCGGCCGTCGGACATGTTGAGCACGGCGACTCGGTAGTCGCCGAACCTCGGCAGGCTGACGGTTTGCGGGCGGCCGTCCGGTTCGAGTTTGGCAAGCTCCTCGAGAGCCGCCCGCTGAACCGACGCATCGCTGGTCACGCCGCGACCGCGGGCGATCAGGATGACGCCGGCGGCCGATCCGTCAGGCTCGATGACGGCAGTCAAGGTGCCGATCCCTTGACCGCGCACGAACGCGGGGCCGATACCGGGCGCCCCGGGCACACCCTCGGGTCCGAGGCCAGGGACGGGTCCGAGGCCAGGTCGCGCCGCGCGGGCGAGGCTGCTGATCACCTCGTGGTCCAGCTGGTTCAGCAGGTAGGACCGCATGACGAATGTGGATGCCGCGCCGATGCCGACGGCCGCCAGCGTCACCAGCACCAACGTGGTGGCGACGAGCCGTGCGGTCAGCGTCCTCACAGCGTCATCCTCATAGGGCTGGCTTCAGGACGTAGCCGGCACCGCGCATCGTGTGGATCATCGGCTCGCGGCCTTGGTCGATCTTCTTGCGCAGGTACGAGATGTAGAGCTCGACGACGTTCGCCTGCCCACCGAAGTCGTAGTTCCAAACGCGGTCCAGAATCTGCGCCTTGCTCATCACCCGTCGCGGGTTCCGCATGAGGAAGCGCAGCAATTCGAACTCGGTCGCCGTCAGCACGATCTCATCGCCGGCGCGCCACACCTCGTGGCTGTCTTCGTCCAGCTCCAGATCACCGACGGTGAGTGTGTTCGAGGTCTCGACCCGCCGAGCACCAGCTCTCCGCATGAGGCCGCGCAGGCGGGCCACGAGCTCTTCGATCGAGAACGGCTTGGTGACGTAGTCGTCGCCGCCGGCTGTCAGCCCGGCCACGCGGTCCTCGACGGCGTCGCGCGCCGTGAGGAAGAGCACCGGGACGTCTGGCTGGTTGGTGCGGATGCGGCGCAAGACCTCGAGCCCGTCGATGTCAGGCAGCATGACGTCCAGAACGATGGCGTCCGGCTTCTGCTCCTTGGCCAGACGCACGGCCTTGTTGCCGGCGTGCGCGGTGCTGATGTCCCACCCCTCGTAGCGGAGGGCCATGGAGATCAGCTCGGCGATGTTCACTTCGTCGTCGACGACGAGCACACGCACGGGCGTACCGTCCGGCCGTGTCAACGCTTCGGGAGCCATGTGCCTAGTCTGACGGGCATTTCCACCGTTCGTCTGTGCCGAATCTGTGAGCTTTCTGTGAGCGTTGCTACGACTTGGCAACCTTCGTCCGCGGGTCTCGGCGGGGGGCCACCCCTGTGGAACACTGACCGCATGACCGAGCAGCCGGACGCCTCGCCTCGGCGCGTCGTCAAAAAGGTTGTCAAGAAGACGGTCGTCCGTCCGGTCTCTGTCGGCTCACCACGCAGCACAGGAACCGGGGTCGGACGACCGGCAGTTACCCCTGTCACCAGGGCGACTACCCGCCCTGGGGCCGCTCGCTTGACCACTCCGGCGCGCGCCCAGGCCAGTCGCGCTGTAGCGCCGACGCCACCGGCGCAGGTTGCCGTCGGCCAACCGACCCCGGCTTCGAGTGCGAGCATCCGCGGCCGCGCCAGTGGTTTCAGTCATGGCATCGGCGACGCCTTTCTCGGCGTGCGCCACCGGATTGAGGACGCGTGGGACTGGCTGGTCAGCATGCGTCTCCCGCACCTGTCGCGAATGCTCGGGTCGGCAGTCACCGGCATCATCGTCGGCGCTCTCGCGGTGGCCATCGGCTGGGGCTTCTATGAAATCTTCTCCGCGACGCTCGGCACTCAAGCCGGCGGCGGGTGGGGCTTCCTGGCCTTTGTCTTCCTGTCGTTCGTCGCGTTACATGATCGGTGAGCTGCTGCTCGCCGGGTTCGGAGTTCCGCACGCCCGGGTCGTGAGCATCCTTTCGGTGCTACTCGTCCTGCTGCTCGTCCTCGTGTTCTTCATCGACCTCGCTGCTGGCATCTGGGCCTGGCTCCTGATCCCGGTGCTCGCCGCCCTCGCTTTCGCCGCGTCGAGTGCCGCCATGGCAGCGGCCTCGAAGGATCAGAATCCGCAGCGCCTCCCGTGGGAGCCGGTGGACGAATCGCAGGTCAAGCTCGACTGATGGTTCGACGGATCGTGGCGATTCTTGCGGCCGCAGCACTTGCGGCGGGATGCGTGGCGGTCACCGACCGGCCTAGGAGTGGGCCGTCGCTGTCTGCACCGCCCACACCCAAACCGGACCCCAACTCGTTGCCGGCGCTGTTCGACGAGGACATCACAGGTGGGGATCTGAAGCTGGGCAGGCCCCTCGGGGACTTTGGCGAGTACCTCAGTCACGAGGCCACGTTCCGCAGCGGCGAGCTGACGATTTCCGGCGTGCTGAACGTCCCCAAGGGCGACGGCCCGTTCCCTGCCGTCGTGCTGAATCACGGCTACATCGAGCCGTCGATCTATGCCACCGGTCAGGGGATGACGCGGGAGCGGGACTACCTCGCCCGCGAGGGGTTCGTCGTCCTGCACAACGACTACCGCGGGCATGCTGGGTCTGACGACGTCGACGCCACCGATCTCGAGTTCCGCCTCGGCTACACCCGGGATGCCATCGCCGCGGTCAAAGCGCTGCGTGGGATGCCGGAGGTGCGGGACAACCAGGTCGCCCTCGCTGGCCGATCGATGGGTGGGGGCGTCACGTTCAACGCGCTCGTCGTCGATCCGGACCTCGTGGACGCAGCCGTCGTCTGGGCGTCGGTCAGCACGCTCTACGTCGACAACTTCCGGCAGTGGACGGAGCCCGGACGGCCCGATCGTGCTGCCGAGGTCATCGATCGATGGGGAACCGCGGAGGAGAACCCGAAGTTCTGGGCCGGGTTGTCGTCACGCACGTACTTCGAGCGCATCGACGCCGCGGTGATGATGCATCACGGCACGCTCGACGAGTCTTGCCCGTACCCCTGGGCCGAAGGGACGCGCGATGCGCTGAGGCGCGTTGGCGCCGACGTGAACTTCCAGTCCTATGACGGCGAGTACCACACGTTCTTCCGCGACTGGGAGCTCTCGATGCAGCGCACCGTCGACTTCCTGCGATCCGAAATGGGGGTCTCGAACCTCAATCAGCGAGTGACGGCGTCAGACGAGTAGTTCGGCGATCTGGATCGTGTTCAGCGCGGCGCCCTTGCGCAGGTTGTCGCCGCTGACGAAGAGCACCAGCCCGGTGCCGTCGGCGAGCGCTCGATCCTGACGGATGCGACCGACGAAACTTGGGTCGGCACCGGCCGCCTGCAGCGGCGTCGGGACATCAACGACCTGAACCCCGGGGGCAGAGGTCAGCAGTTCGGTGGCGCGCTCGGGCGTGATCGGCCGGTCGAAGCCGGCGTGGATCGACAGCGAGTGCCCGGTGAACACCGGGACCCGAACGCAGGTGCCGGACACGAGGAGTTCGGGGATGCCGAGGATCTTGCGGCTCTCGTTGCGAAGCTTGATCTCCTCGACCGTCTCGTCCCCAAGGTCATCAACGCGGACAAAGTCGCCGGCATGGGCCAAGACGTTGAAGGCGATCGGCGCCGAGTAGACCTTGGGCACCGGGAAGTCGACGGCGGCGCCGTCCTGCATCAGCATGGCGGCGTCACTCAACGATGGCCAAGGCCTGCGAGTGGAGCTCCTCGACGCCTGCCAGGCCGGAGCCCGACACCGCTTGGTAGGTCGAAACCTGCAGGCGAATCAGACCGGCCTCGTCATGGAGCGGCTTGAGCACCGGCATGGCCGCCATGGTCGTGCAGTTCGGGTTGGCGATGATGCCCCGTCCGCGGGGTCCGTCAGCCGTGCCAATGCGAGAGGGCGGGATGTCGCCGGGGTTGACCTCGCTCACGACCAGGGGGATCGACGGGTCGTTGCGCCATGCCGACGAGTTGTCGATGACGGTGACACCGGCTGCGGCGAACCGCGGCGCCTGGACGCGGGACATCGTCGCGCCGGCCGAGAAGAGCGCGATGTCCAAGCCGGACGGGTCGGCCGTCGCGGCATCCTCGACGACGATCTCCCGGAGTTCACCAGAGCCCTCCACGGCAGCGTGGTGCCGGCGGAGCGCTCTGAGGCGAAGAACCGAACCTCGTCAGCCGGAAAGTTCCGTTCCTCGAGCAGCCGGCGCATGACGGCGCCGACCTGGCCGGTCGCGCCGACAACGCCAATCGTGAGACTCATCGGCCGGTACCCCCGTAGACGACCGCTTCGATCTCGTCAGCGTCGAGGCCGAAGGTCGTGTGCGCGGCATTGACCGCCGCGTCGACCTGCGCCTCGGCCACGACAACGGAGATGCGGATCTCCGAAGTGGAGATCATCTCGATGTTGACGCCGGCTTCGGCGAGGGCCGCGAAGAACTTCGCCGAGATGCCCGGTGCTGACCGCATACCGGCTCCAACGATCGAGACCTTGCCGATGGAGTCGTCGTACTGCAGGCTGCTCAAACCCGATGTCGCCCTGCACCCTCGTGAGGGCATCGATGGCCGTCGTGCCGTCAGTGCGCGGCAGGGTGAACGAGATGTCGGTCAGGTTGGTGGCCGTAGCCGACACGTTCTGGACGATCATGTCGAGATTGATCTGTGCGTCGGCCAGCGTGCCGAAGATGGCCGCGGCCTCGCCCACCTTGTCGGGCACGCCGACGACGGTGATCTTGGCCTCGCTGCGGTCGTGGGCGACTCCACTGATGATGGCTTGTTCCATGGCTGGATCCTTCTGGACGTCTTCGGCTCGGACGACCCATGTGCCTTCCTTCTCCGAGAAGGATGAACGCACGTGGATCGGCATGTCATAGCGGCGGGCGTACTCGACGCACCGCAGGTGCAGGATCTTGGCGCCGTTGGCGGCCATCTCCAGCGTCTCCTCGTAAGAGATTCGCGGGATCTTCCGGGCCGTCGGCACAATGCGGGGATCGGCGGTGAAAATGCCGTCGACGTCGGTGTAGATCTCGCAGAGGTCGGCCTTCAGGGCGACCGCCAGGGCGACGGCCGTCGTGTCGGTGCCACCGCGACCGAGCGTCGTGACGTCTTTGGTCGTCTGGGAGACGCCTTGGAAGCCGGCGACGATGGCGATGTCGCCGTTGTCGATTGCCTCCTGCACGCGGCCGGGCGTGACGTCGATGATCTTGGCGCGGCCGTGCTCGGCATCAGTGATGACGCCGGCCTGCGATCCGGTGAATGATCGCGCGGTGTAGCCCAGCTCGCCGATGGCCATGGCCAGCACCGCCATGGAGATTCGCTCGCCGGCGGTCAGGAGCATGTCGAGTTCGCGGCCCGGTGGGTTGGGAGAGACACCCTTGGCGAGGTCGATCAGTTCGTCGGTGGTGTCGCCCATGGCGGAGACAGCAACAACGACGTCGTGACCCTCCTTCTTGGTGGACACGATGCGCTTCGCGACGCGCTTGATGGCGTCGGCGTCGGCGAGGGACGAACCCCCGTACTTCTGCACCACGATGCCCACGAGAAATCCTTGATCAGACTGCGGAAAGTTGCTCCTCCACGACAGCGTCCAATGCTATCGGTTTGATTCCCGCAGGCCCGAGGCAGTTTCTCGCTGGGATCAGGCGATGGCGGTGCGGCCCTCAAAGGCGCGGCCGAGGGTGAGCTCGTCGGCGTACTCGAGGTCGCCGCCGACCGGCAGGCCGCTGGCCAGCTTGCTCACACGTAGGCCGAGCGGGGCGAGCATCCGGATGAGGTAGGTGGCCGTCGCTTCGCCCTCGAGGTTGGGGTCGGTGGCGATGATGACCTCGGTGACGATTCCGTCCTGGAGGCGCGTCAGCAGCTCCTTGATGCGCAGCTGGTCTGGGCCGATGCCGGCGATCGGGCTGATCGCCCCGCCCAGCACGTGGTACCGGCCGCGGAACTCGCGGGTGCGCTCAACGGCGACGACGTCCTTGCTCTCCTCGACGACGCAGATGACGTGCGGGTCGCGGCGCGGGTCGGCGCAGATCTTGCACTCGACGTCGACGGTGACGTTGCCACAGACCGCGCAGAAATGAACTTTGTCCTTGGCCTCGGTGAGGGCCGTTGCCAGCCGAGTGACGTCGGCCGGGTCGGCGTCGAGAATGTGGAAGGCGATGCGCTGGGCACTCTTCGGGCCGACACCGGGCAGGCGCCCGAGTTCGTCGATGAGGTCCTGAATCAGCCCGTCATACATGAGGCCTACAGCCTACTTTCCCCGCGGCGGCGCCTCGTCAGGCACGCTCAAGCGAGACGGCCACAACGTCGCCGTCGTGGATGCCTTCGGCCTGCCGGACGGCCTTCTTGAGGGGCAACAGAAAGGTGTCCGTCTTCTTCTCGGCGAAAACTGACGTGGCCCAGGTAGTCGATCCGATGGTCACGTGCACGCGCACCGAGCCCCACCCGCCCAATGGGCCCATCCGCAGGTCATCGGCGATGTCGAGCGGCAGGCGAGCGAATCGCCAGCTGCCCGGTTGATCCCCGTCCCACGAGAAGACCTCGGCGTCGAAGGTCCACCTCATCGCAGGAAGTTCGCGAGGAGATCGTGGCCGTGCACGGTGAGGATCGACTCCGGGTGCATCTGCACACCTTCGACGGGGAACATCGTGTGCCGCACGCCCATCACGATGCCCGACGCCGTGCGTGCCGTGACCTCCAGCTCCGCCGGCAGCGTCGACTCCTCGATGATGAGCGAGTGGTACCGCCCACAGGTCAGCGGAGACGGCAGGCCGGTGAAGACACCGCGTCCGTCGTGATGGACCAGTGACGGCTTGCCGTGCACGACCTCCTGCGCTCGCACCACCTTGGCACCGAACGCCTCACCGATCGCTTGGTGACCAAGGCAGACGCCGAGCACGGGGGTGGATGGCCCCAGCCGGCGGATGAGGTCGACGCTGACGCCGGCCTCGGCTGGCGCGCCCGGGCCCGGCGACACGATGAGGTGGGTGAAGTCGCCGCGCTCCCGTGCAGAGACCAGCTCATCGACGCTGGCCACGTCGTTGCGGACGATCTCAGCATCGGCGCCGAGTTCTCGGACGTATTGCACGAGGTTGTAGACGAACGAGTCGTAATTGTCGATGAACAGGACTCGCGCCGACTCCGGCCAGGTCCGGGGCGTGACGGGAGGCGCGCTCAGCCTGCCCTCGATCAGTGCGGCGGCCAGCGGACCGGCTGGCCAAGCGCCCATCCCTTCCACTGACGTGACGGGCACGACGCCGCGCAAAGTGTTGGACACGAACACTTCGGAGGCTCGCGCGAAGTCGTCGCTGGTTAGCCGTCGCTGGAGGACCGGGATGCCCGCCGCAGTCAGCTGCTCGATGATGCGCGCACGGGCCGTGCCCGGAAGGATCCTGCCGTCGAGCGGTGGGGTGTGGACGCCGTCGTCGAGGACCACGAAGACGTTGGCCCGGCCAGACTCCAGGACGCTGCCGTCGGCATCGATGAGCAGCGGTTCGATGCTGCCACCAACCTGGCCGAGCACCGACCGATCGATCCACTTGTGTTGGCCCAGGCCGCCGGAAACGATCTGGGGGATCAGTTGCCACGTGGACGACGGCGCGCGGAGCTCGGCAGTCGACATCCGAACTGCGACTTCAGCGGACTCGGCGAGCGGTATCGCTTCGATCCGCAGGCGATGCTGTCCGGAGAGTCCCGCCGCCTTGCGTCGCACGGCGTCGTCGAGGCCGGCGCGGACCGTGGTTCCGTAGACCGCACGGACACTCGCGTCAAGCCGCGCGATGTGTGCTTCGAGGTCGACCGGGTTTCCGTCGAGGACGAGCAGCGTCGTGAAGATCCCCTGCGCCACGTCGACGGGTCGGGACAGCCGCGTCATCGGTGGTTGAAAAGCCGGCACAGCCGGCGTCTCGAAACCACGACCGTCGGTTCCGAGCGAAACGTCGAGTCGCCCGTCGATGGCGTCGATCAGAGGCCGTGCCTTCACCAGGAGCTCGGCGTACTCGCCGTCGGGAGTCGAATCGGCGACGATGCCGCCGCCGACGCCGAGCCACACGCGGCCTTCGGCGATCTCGAAGGTGCGAATGACGACATTCAGCTCGAGCGATCCGTCGGGGGACGCGTGCCCGATGGCGCCGGTGTAGGCCTCGCGGGAGGTGGGCTCGAGCTCGGCTGCAATCTCCATTGCCCGCACCTTGGGTGCGCCGGTGACCGAACCGGGCGGAAAGGTCGCGCGCAGGAGCGCCGAGTGCGGAACGTCATGGCCGACGTGGCCTACGACGTCCGACACCAGATGCCACACCGCGTGCCGCTCCGGCCGAACCATCGCCGGCACACGCACGCTGCCCGGGGTGCTGACGCGGCCGAGGTCGTTCCGCATGAGATCGACGATCATGACGTTCTCAGCGCGGTCCTTGGCCGATGCGATGAGTTCTCTGACGTCCGCATCGAGCGGGGCGGTGCCCTTGATCGGCGAGGTGAGGACCTCGTCGCCGGTCCGCCGCAAGAAGAGCTCCGGGGAGAAGCTGGCGATGGCGCCGTCGCCGCCGGCGACGAACGCCGCGTACGCGGGCGCAAAAGCTTCGACACCGGCGCAGAACAGGTCGAGCGGGTCGCCGGCAAAGGGTGCTTCAAGGCGCGCGCACAGATTGACCTGGAAGATGTCACCGGCTGTGATGTGGTCGAGGGCTCGCGCCACACCGCGGCGATGACCGTCGGGGTCTGGGGTCAGGTCGAAGGCCCCGACGTCGAACGGCTGAACCGTCGGCTCCGTGCTGAGCCGATCGACGATGGTCGACGGGTCTGAATTTGGCAGATGCTCGACGAACCAGGTGCCATCGACCAGCCGGAGGACGACGTCGTAGAGCGCCAGCCGGTGCTCCGGCTGCGGAACCGGACGTCGGGCGACGTCTGGAATCGACTCGAGACGGCCGCCCAGTCGATAGCCCCAGCTCCCGATCCACCACCCGGCGCTTGGATCGTCGATCACCGCGAACGGATCGTCATCGACCCCGGCAACCCGCACGGGATCACATGCGATCAGTGCCTCGCCCTGATGCCAATTGCCGATGAGCGCAACGAGTCGGTCTGCACCGCGCAGACGGCGCAGGACGTCAACCGGCTCGAAGCCAAGATCGAGCCTGGCGCGGTGAACCCGAGCCGGGTTCACGACGACTCGTCGATGACTTTCCCGCCGAGCTCGGTGGCGACGAGCTGCTCGGGATCGAGGGAGGAGTCGATGACCGGATCGTCCGGATGCGCGGCAGCGTCGGGATCGTCGGGCTGGGCCGCCGGACCGTCTTTGACCGCCTGACGGACGCTGTCGGGTGCCGCCGGGCCGCGCTTTCGAGTGCCCTTCTTCTCCTGGCTAGTGTCGGGTGCCGAGTCAACGGCGGGCGTCGAGGTTGGGTCGACGATCGCTTCGACCTTCCAGGAGACGCCCAACACTTCCTGCAGGGCCTTGCGGAGCACGTCGACCGAACCGGTGCTCACGAACGAGTCCCGGGCGCCGGTGTTGACCAGGCCAATCGTGAGGGTGTCGCCGTCGAGCGCCAGCAGCTGAGCATTCTGGCTGAGCACGACCCACGGCAGGCGACGGATCTCCTTGACGCGGTCGAGGACGCCCGGCCAGAGCCGCCGTACGTCGGCGATGCCGAGTGCCCCGGCGGCGGGCGCAGGTTGGTCGGATGCGGCTCCGGCTCGGGTGCTGGAGGTTCGGGCTCGACGGCCAGCGGTTCGAAGACCGGCTCAGGCTCGGGCACGGGCACGGGCGTCGGATCAGGCTCCGGCTCTACCACTCGCTCGGCCACGGCGCTCTGGTGCAGACTCAACTTCCGAAGTGGCAACAGGAGCGGCCGGCGCATCGATGCCGATGCGGCGCTCAAGTCGGTCCAGACGCGCCGCCAAGCCCTGGTCAGACTGGTCGGCAGTCGGCACGAGGATGCGCGCGCTCATGAGCTCGAGTAGGAGCCGTGGAGCGGTGGCGCCGCGAAACTCGACCAGCGCCTCGTTGACGATGTCGGCCGCTCGGGTCAGCTCGGAGGCCCCGAAGCGGCTGGCTTGCTGCTGCAGGCGCTCGGCGCGGTCGGCCGGTGCGTCCAGCAGCCCGGTCGAGAGCGCGTCCGGCACGGCCTTGACGATGACGAGGTCGCGCAGTCGCTGCAGTAGGTCTTCGGCGAAGCGGCGCGGATCCTGGCCCGACTCGATGACCTTGTCGATGACGCGGAACACGGTCGACCCGTCGTGTGCGGCGAACGCGTCGATGCTCTCGTCGAGCAGCGAGTCCGGTGTGTAGCCGAGCAGCTGGACGGCGAGGTCGTAGGTGACACCGTCCGGGCCCGCTCCACCGAGCAGCTGGTCGAGGACGCTCAAGGTGTCGCGGACCGAGCCGGCGCCGGCCCGGACGACGAGCGGCAGTGCGGTCGGCTCGAGCGTGACTCCTTCCTGCTCGACACAGGGCGACAGGAGGTAGTCGCCGAGCGCCTTGGGCGGCACCAGCCGGAACGGGTAATGATGCGTCCGCGACCGGATGGTGCCGATGACCTTGTCGGGCTCAGTCGTGGCGAAGATGAAGCGGACGTGCGGCGGCGGCTCCTCGACCAGCTTGAGCAACGCGTTGAACGCAGCCGTGGACACCATGTGGGCCTCATCGATGATGTAGACCTTGTAGCGGCTGTTGACGGGTGCGAAGAATGCGCGTTCTCGCAGGTCGCGCGCCTCGTCGACGTTTCCATGCGTGGCGGCGTCGATCTCGATGACGTCCATGCTGCCGGTCCGCCGCGGGCGAGGTCGCGACAGCTCTGGCACTCGCCGCAGGGTCGGCGACTGGGGCCTTTTCGCAGTTCAGGGCACGGGCGAGGATGCGGGCGCTGGTGGTCTTGCCGCAGCCGCGCGGCCCGGAGAAGAGGTACGCGTGGTGGACGCGGTTGCCGGCGAGCGCGTGGCGCAGCGGCTCGGTGACGTGGTCTTGGCCGATGACCTCGGCAAACGTCTCGGGCCGGTACCGCCGGTACAGGGCGAGCGGCGCCTCGGCTGGTGTTGGCGGTACCAAGGCGTCCACGTCCGAAACCCTAGCGGGGACAACCCACACAGACGAGGGCGTCGGCGGGAATGAAGGACCCCTCGCGCACCCGACAGAGGTCACTGACCCTTGCTGCCTTCCGGCCCTGGGGGAGTTGGGTGATGTGTCGCCGCGCGAGGGGCTGATCACCATTCTATGGCGTCCGGGTAATCTCGCCTGCGGAGGATTCGCATAGTGGCCTAGTGCGCACGCTTGGAAAGCGTGTTGAGTGAAAGCTCTCAGGGGTTCGAATCCCCTATCCTCCGCTGATGTCGCGGTCCGCCCTTGGGCGGGCTCGCCGCGTCATTTCTCCCAAGTTTCCCCGCGGGCGTCGACCGATCTCATAAGGTGAGCCATCCGGAGGTGTTGCGTGAACGGAGTGGAGATTCGTGGCTGACTCGTCCCAGTCCTCACCGCCATCCAAACCGATCAAGGTCGGTGGGCTGAGCATCTCGCGGCGGGCCGCGCTCGGTACGGCGGTTGTCCTGCTCTACGTGGCGGGCGCGGCAGCTGTGGTCTGGTACTCGAACCGTCCCACGACGACCTCCCAGCAGGTCCAAGTTTTCAACCAGTGCTGGGATCGCACCGTGGTCGCACGAGGCACGCCATGCTCTGCTGAGTTCAACTCCGACACGCTCTTCTGGGCGTTCGGGATCGATCAGGGCAAGGACGATTGCGAGCGGTCGGATTCGTACGAGTGGGCCGACATCGGCTACTCATGCGAGCCCGACGGCACAGAACTGCGCTTGGCGATCTGGCAGACGCCAGAGTGGCGTGACCGCCGGTTGGTGGAGTACGGCCTGCCGGAGTCGGTCGGCCGGGGGTTGCTCCAGCACGGCGTCGGGACGGCTGGCGAGTCCGGGCGACTGCTCCTCAGGTACAACAGTGACAGGGCCCTGCTGTACGCGAGCGTCGCTTCCGACGACGCCGAGTTCTTGAACCAGTTGATCCCCCAGGTGAAGTCACGCACCGAGATTCTGTATGGAGAGCCCACAGCCGGACCTTCAGGTGGACCCACGACCGGAACTACGACCGGAACCCAGTGACCGACGCCTACCCGGCGCAGGGACGCTCGCGCGTTTTTTTCTGGGTCGCCGTGGTCGTCCTTGCGGTGACCGTGGCGGCTGCGGTCTACTGGCTCGGGTCCCCAGCCAGCGAGCCGGGCGGCTCGACCTCATCAAGCGCTCCGAACGGGCCTGCTGATACTGGCCCGGTTGTCCTCGCCATCTCCTTGGATGGCCTTCGCCCCGACGCGATCACGAAGCTGGGGGCAGGGGGCACGCCCAATTTGCACCGACTGATGGCGCAGGGTGCGTCGACGCTGAATGCGCGGACTGCCTATGAGTCCACCAAAACGCTGCCGAACCACACCGGAATGCTCACTGGGCGGGGTGTGGACGGCGCGAACGGCCACGACGTCACCTTCAATCAGGACGACGGCGAGACGCTGGCTGAAACCCATGGCTCGTACGTCCCGGGCATGTTCGACGTCGCGCACGACTACGGCCGGCAGACTGCTTTCTTCGCCGAGAAGGACAAGTTCCACTACCTGATTCGGTCGTGGGACGCCGCGCATGGCCGGCTGGACAGGATCGGCCCCAACAACGGGCAGGACAAGACTGACGTCGATCGTGTTGGGACAGCTGAGCAAATCCTGCCCGCCGTCGAAGCCGCGCTCCTTGACGGCCGGACCGATTTGATCTTTCTCCACTTGAAGGCGCCTGATGAGGCCGGCCATGCCGAGGAGTGGCTCTCCTCGGACTACCTTCGGGCGGTCACGCGTGTCGATGCGCAGGTCGGCGACATCTTGACGACAGTCGATGCGCACCCGAAGCTCGCCAAGCGGCTGACGATTCTCGTCACCGCTGATCACGGCGGGGAGGAGGGCGAGACGACGCACTACGAGATCGACGACCGGCAGAACTACCAGATCCCGTTCGTGGCGTGGGGTCGGACCGTCCCGCGAGGCGTGGACCTATACGCCCTCAATCCGCAGCGTCGCGATCCCGGCGACGGGCGTCCCGTGTACTCCGGGCCGCAGCCGATTCGGAACATGGACGTCGCCAACGCCTCGCTCCGCCTGCTGGGGCTGCCGCCGGTCGCAGGGGCGGTGGCGACGACGTGGCCAATCCTCACCGTGAGCCGATGACGGCCCCGCGCTTCACAGTGCGCACGATGACGGTCCCCCACGCGCTCCACGCGCGGGAGGTGCCCCCACCGATTCACAGTGTTCGTAATACGACGATGACGAGCCACCCTGCGGGCGACCCGTCATCGTCGTGAGCCGATGACGGGAATCGAACCCGCGTATCTTGCTTGGGAAGCAAGCGCTCTGCCATTGAGCTACATCGGCGATGCGACCACACCCTAACCAACACCGGCTTGGCGGGCGTGCCTCGGCTAGGTTTTCCCTGTGCTCCTGGCTGCGCTCGTCAACGGGACTTCGCCCACTCGGCCACGAGCGAGCAAGCTCGCTCATGGCGCTCGGTAGGCTCGCCCCGTGCTTCTCTCCGACCGCGACATCCTGGCCGAACTGGACAGTGGACGCGTCAAACTCGATCCACTGACGCTCGACATGATCCAGCCGTCGAGCATCGACGTGCGGCTCGACAAGTTCTTCCGGGTGTTCGACAACCACAAGTACCCACACATCGATCCGGCCGCCGACCAGTCCGACCTGACGCGGGAGGTCGAAGTGAACTCGGACGAAACCTTCGTTCTGCATCCCGGCGAATTCGTGCTCGGCTCGACCTACGAGGTCGTCACCCTCCCCGACGACATCGCAGCGCGCCTTGAGGGCAAGTCCTCGCTCGGCCGGCTGGGTCTTCTGACGCACTCGACGGCCGGGTTCATTGATCCCGGCTTCAGTGGCCACGTGACGCTCGAGCTCGCGAACGTGGCGACGCTGCCGATCAAGCTCTACCCCGGCATGAAGATCGGCCAGCTCTGTTTCTTCCGGCTGTCGTCGCCGACCGACAACCCGTACGGGTCAGCGAAGTACGGGTCGCGCTACCAGGGGCAGCGTGGCCCGACGCCCAGCCGGTCGCACGCGAACTTCCATCGCACGCAGATCTGATTCGTCGTGGCGTCATGAGTGCCGACGTTGATGGCGCCGCCAGGCCGGGGGTGTCAACGGGCTCCTTTGTGAAGGCGTCCCTACCGCTGGTGTTGGTCGCGGCCGTCGTGGCACTGACCGGCCTGGCTATGACCTTCGCCGGCGCCGGACAGACAGGGCTCTCGGCTGACGAGTACGCGCACGTTAAGCGGCTGCAGGCGTTCTACGATGACGGACTTTTTGTTCGGAACTGGGAGCGGACGACTCCGGACGGCACGGTGCCACCGAACGCGTACGTGTACGCGCCCGGCACGGCGCGGGTGATGCATGCCTTCAACCAGCTGGCTGGGTTCGAGGGATCCGGCGAAGTGTCGACGACGGCGGAGGCGTTCATTCTGCGCCACTACGTCATCGCGTCCATGGCGCTGGTCGGGACGCTGGCGACGTTCGCCATTGCATGGATGCTGCTGGGCAGTTGGCGCTGGGGAGTGGTTGCTGCCGGGGTGTTGGCGGCCGTTCCGATGTGGACCGGGCATGCGATGTTCAACCCCAAGGACACCCCCGTGGCGGTCGGGAACACCCTGATGACCCTTGCCCTCGCCGGGCTCGTGCTGGCCGCGGCGAAACGCGGCCGCCTTCGCCTTTGGGCTTTCGTCGGATCCGTCGCGTCGATGGTCTTCGGCATCGCCTTGATGATGGGAACCCGACCGGGGATGTGGCCGGCCGCTGCCGCCGCCGTCGTGGCGACTCTGGCGATCCTCGCGATCGGTCGGCAACTGGACCGCTGGGTCGTGATGGGTGTCCTGGTGGGGTTGATCGGGTCGTATGCGGCACTCTGGCGCCTCTATCCCCGGATCTTCGGCGACCCGATGGCGATGCTGTCCGCGTCGGCGGGTCAAAGCACACAGTTCCCGCACGGTGTCGCGTCCGGTCGCGGGTATGTACTCGAGCGGACTGGGATCGAATGGCCGGTTCTGCTCTTGTGCTTCCTGGTCATCGGGACGGTCGTCGCGGCCGTCGCCTGCCTGCGTTCCACGAGAGCGGAGCCGCGCCGCTCGGCACTGTTTGGTCTCGTTGGTGTGCAGGCCTTCGCGTTGATCGCGGCCGCCATCGCGATGAATGCGAATGTCTACGACGGCCTACGGCAACTGCTCTTCGCCGTGCCAGCCCAAGCGGTCCTGGCCACCATTGGCCTGGCGATGATGGCAACGATCGTCCGACCACGGTTTGGTCGCTGGGCATTCATGGGCGTCGCCGTGGCCGCGCTCGTCCTTCCCATGGTCGTGCAGGCTCGGCTCTACCCGTACCAGTACGCGTACGGGAATGTCGTCGCCGAGCGGATGGGCGCGGACATCCTGAACGACAACTGGAAGGTCAGTTTCCGGGAGTACGTCGAGGACGTTCCACCGACGGTCAAGGCCATTTGCCCGAACAAGCCGCCCGCCGGGCCCCCGATCGACCACGAGCGCTTCAGCGATTGCCGCGGAAACTCCAAGGCATTTCAGCCGCCTTGGGTGGCCTATTGGCATCACGCCCGGTACGACCCGGATTCTCCAACGTTCTACACGCTGTTGCGCGCTCAGCGACCGGTCCCGCCGAACTGTCGGGTGGTCGACCAAGTCGACAGAATGCGCAACCTCGAGCGAGCGGTGATGAGCAGGTTGTTGCTGTGTACGCAACGAGGTGTGTCGTGAGTGGGCGGTTGCGCTGGCTACCCAGCGTTGTCGCGGCGGTCGTCGCTGTCGGGCTGGTCGGGTGTGGCGTGGCGTCTGCGCCGCCGAGTCCGATCCCGACACCGCTGGATCGCACCGTCGACGTCGACCCGGCCAAGACACCCCGTGGCGTCATCAGCTACATAAGCCGACGGGGTTCGCCGGTGTACGGCGGGAGCGTCGAGGATCCGGTCGAAATCCGCACGTCCGAGGATCTGGACAAGTTGCACGGAGCACCGGACGACTTCAAGATCGTTCATCGCTGGTCAGCTGGCCGCCCGCGCGGCCGAGGTCGATGCGCGCCTCGCTGCAGGTCGTCGCGCAGGTCTCACCGGAGGGTGTGACTTCAAGGTCGAAATTCGAGTATGGGGTGTCACCGAGCAGGTCGCGACCGGCCGCGAGCGGGCGTGCGCGTTCGACTCCAATGACGTCATCTGGGCCAAACAGAATGAGATTTGGCGTCGCGCCTCCCGGATGCAGGGCGGATGGGACTGTTCTGAACTCGAGCACTACCGAGTCCCGCCAGACATCACTGCGGCCGTGTGCTGGTACGGCGACGGAGCTCAGACGCGCGCCTACGACGGGCCACGCTCAACGGGCAGCCGGTAGACCTCGGCCACGATCTTGCCGTCGCGACGCACGGTGAACTCCGGACGATGCGTGTCTACCCATACGGCAATGCGTCCCGGCGCGACCTTGGGGTTGAAGCTCTGTGGGTGCCGCACGTGGATGTAGTACCCGAGTCTGTCCGCGCCTTCGTCGCGCGGTGCCATGTAGAACTCCGCAATCGATCCCTTGTCGTTGGTAAGGAAGGATTCCTGCGGGTCGGTGGCACTCTGGTCCAGATGATCCTTGATGGCTCGCCAGCCTCCGTCGTACGGGAACCCGAAGAGACTGGTGTGATACCGCTCGATCTTCACTGGGGGAATGTCCAGGGCGAGGAGACGTTCGGGTGCCCAGGGATAGCCCTGCCTGTTCTCGACGAATAGGGCGTAGGACTGCAGGGCCAAGAAGAGACCCGCGCCGACAACGGCAGTGGAGGCCACCACCTGAAGCGCGCGGAATCTCGCGATGTCGAGGGCCCACTTAACGCCCAGGCCCATCAGGATCATCATCGGCAGCAGGTAATTGAAGATGTGCGTGCCCGGCAGGTTGACGACGACCTCGAAGAACACGATGACACCGCTAATCCACAGCACGAGGCCGGTGTGCAGGAGCAACGTGCGGCGTGTGGCGAATGCGTACACGAGGTAGCCGGCGCCCAAGAGCGACAACAGCGCGTACGCATGGATGGCGAGCAGTGGGTTGTAGACCTCGAACAGATACACGGAACTGGAGATCTTGTCTTCGCCGCCGGTCAGTCGGTTGCTCCAGTAGCCCTTGGTCGAGTCACTGATGGACAGTGCAAATGGGATGTAGAACGCAGCCACCGAAACGGTGAAGATTGCCGCAGGAGGTAGGACGGGCTTCAGGTCGCGGTACTTGCGGTGGTACTCGAGGATCAGATAGAGCACGAACGGCAGGATCAGCAGGGCGTCGTAGTGGGCCAGAACGCCGAGAGCCCAGCAGATCGAACCGAGCAGGACACCCCGGGACTTCCACCTTTCCTCGCTGACCGCGAGCGAGAAGAAGTACAGGGCCATGCACACGAAGAGCAAGACCAAGGACTGGTACTGAACGATCCGCGACAGCCCGATCATCATGCCGTTGGTGGCGTAGAGGAGAGTCGCGACGATCGACACTTCCCATCCGAAGTGCATGTGAACGAAGCGGAAAAAGAACCAGATGGAGGCCGTTGCGGCCAGGGCGAATGGGAGTCGTGCGACCAGCTCCGATGAGTACCGTGGATCGACGAGGTGGACCCCGAAGGTCACCAGAAACTGCAGCGGTCCCTTGCGCTGGTCGAAAAGGAAGGCATGAAGGTCGACGTCCCCGTCCGTCGGGTAGAGGGCCTTGATCTCATCGCCTTGGAGATCCGAAAAGCCGAGATTCCACAGCCTCAGGAAGGCACCAACGATCAGAACCACGCCGAGCAAAATGTGCTTCCGCGTCGCGGTCGTCAGCTCTCCTCCTTGAGGCTGGCCAGGCTGCCCGGACCCGACTTCGGCCGTTCGCCGAGGTACTGCGGCCAGAAGAGCTTGAGCCCGTTGAGCTGCTGACCCCGGTTCAGCATCGTGACGCCTTCCAGAATCTCTTCCCGGGTTGGCTGGTGGCAGACGAACATCCGGCTCATGACGGTCCGCTCCAAGTTCCGCCAACGCTCTACCTCACGGTAGATCTCACAATTGGGTGGCGTAGCCCGCGAGCCGCGCAGGATGGTGTAGAACTCGTCGGGTGTCTTCGGCTGGTCCGGTGTGGGCCGGCCACGCCAGTAAGCGCTGAACGTGTGGGCAAAGCGTGTGCGGCAGTCCGGCTCCTTGTCGCGCCAGATGATGTACCCCAGGCGCATGAAGGGGCAGACGATCTTCACGTCTTGGGGATCGTCGAAGGCATACTCGCGGAAGCTCATTCCGAAGTAGTCCTCGTTCGGATCGACCCCTTCCTGCTCGGCCGCTACGTTGATGTACGAGTACTGATACGGGAACATCGCGGCCTGTACAGCGGTCGGCAGGATCATGGCGACGCAGCCAGCGATCGCGACGGCGAGCCGGAGGCGTCCAACGGGCACTTTCGTCAGGACCGCCGCGAGGCCGATCGTGGCGAGCACGGCAAGGGCCGGAATGGCGAAGAGCATCTGCCGCAGACCGTGGTAGAGGTCGGAGCTCACGACGACTGCCGCCGTCATAAGTGCGAATGCCTGTGAGCCGACCAGCGCGATGCAGTCCAGGTGCACCGAACGCCGACGCTGAACCAGCCACAGGTATGCGGCGACGAAGGTTCCAATGAGCATCAGTGCCAAGAGGCCGAGCGGCAGGTCGATGAGCGCGTGGACGAACAGGTAGCTGCGATCGCTCGGAGGCTGTTTGCCGAGACCGTCGTACTTCGCACTACCGAACGCCGACATGTAGAGCGCTTGGTACAGGTCGCCGAAGACACGCGGATAGATGGCCGACAGTGCCAGATAGGACACGACCATTGCGAGGACGACTGCCGCGGAGACCCGCAGGACGTGTACGCGTGTCAGAGACTTTCGAGCGAGCAGAAGAATCGCAGTGAAGACGATGAGCGAGCCCATCAGCGACGGCCAAGCTCCCGGGCGGGTGCCGAGCATCAGGACCGCCCCGGCGGTGAGGGTCGCCGCGCCGGCCACGATGGTCAGGAGTCTGCTTGTCGGCTTCGTCAAGGCCAGTAGAACCAAAGCGAAGGTAATGATCATGTGGCCGGCCGCGACCGGCGTGTCCTTCATGTTGAACATGGCATGGCCGGTCCACAGCGGTGTCGCCGAAAGGATGCCACCGGCGATGACGCCCCAGCGCCAGTTTCCGAGGATCAGCCAGGCCGTGCCGGCTGCTGCCAGCAGACCGAGCAGTGCGAAGGCCGCGATGATTGCGTGCCGGATGGCGTAATGATGGGCGCGCGTCTTGACTACGTAGCCGGGTTCGGTGTCGAGCAGGCGTTGGACGTCGTGTTGGAACAGCGACGTCACCGGGCCGTAGACGTACGCGCCGATCGGAATCTGGCCCGGCGGCGTCGCACGAACCTCGAAGGGCCGGACATAGAGGCCTGACTCGAGGTAGTTGTTGATCCTCCGCACATGCCCGGGTTCGTCGGTGGAAACGCCGGTCGTCTGCGAACCGATGATGGTCATCCCGATACCGATGACACCGACGAGTCCGGCTATGGCAACGAGAAATGCCGGTGGCTTGACCCATCGGACGTTCGCGCGTGCAGACAAGGGGGGTAGTACCTAACTCAGTGCGTGATCGGGGACATACGGCGCTGGCTACCCAACTGCCGGCAGACGCAACTGGTGGCCGGAGGTTCCGGTCGTGATCTGGACCGTCTGCGGGGTCACACCACCACGATAATTCAGCGAACCGCCGGCGATGACCAACCGGACGCGGTGTCCCTTCGCGAATTGGTACACAATCGCGGGAAGGGTGACCGAGAACGGCTTGGTCACGTCCCGGACCCGGATGGGTGCCGAGAGCAGGCGGAGGTCCTTGGCCTTGCCGTCAGGGCGCACGTCTTGGAGCCGGACGAAAAGGACGAGCTGACCGGCCGGGCCGAGGCCCTGGGAGGCAGCGGCCACGGGCGCATTGACCTTCGTGACGAGGATCGGCGTGCCGACAACGCGCAGCGAGCCGGCCAGCGGCGCTGACGTCCATTTGAGGAACGTGCCGGGAAGGTCCGCTTCGGGAACCGGCAACTTGGCGACGCTGCCGATCGCGTCGGGCTCACTCGTCGAGGTGGGGACTCCCGCCGGCGGCGTCAGGAAGGAGCGGGTCGACTTCGGCAGAGACGTCGACGACGTCGCGAGCGATGCCTTCGACAGGTAGAAGCGGCGCGAGGCGCCGACGGGGTACGTCGAGGACGTCCCGTACGCAGGCGTGGCAATGCCGGAGTACCTCACCCAGTCGCGGAAGTAGGCGAACGTCGGCCCGGTGCTGACGTCTCGGTTCTTCAGGTAGCGCTCGAACCAGTGCAGGACGCGGCGCGTTTCGTACTGCGTTCTCGGGTTCAGAGCGCCGAGGTCAATCTCACCGGGAGCCGGCGAACTGTCGGAGTGACCCCACGACTGCCAGATCAGCTTGACCGGTGTGCCCTGGGCGCGCAGGGACTTGAAGGTCGCGATCGACTCGTTGAGGTTGAACAAAGTGTCGCCCTGTCCTTGGAGTAGGAGCGTGGGGATCTTGATCTTCGACATGTAGTTGGCCACGGACGCGTGCCGCAGCGCCTTCCGCGAAGCTCCGTCGAAGTACCCGGTCGTACCGGCGAGGACGAGTGCAACGCAGACGAAGTCGGCGAAGTTCGGGCAGCCGACAACGCGACCGGGATCGGTTTGAGCGCTCTGGAAGCCCTGCACGACGCCGAGGGTCGAGAACAGCAGGCCCCAAGCCATCTTCGTGGCACCGGGCGTGGAGCTCGTCACCCCGGTCTGGCCGGTGTTGTTCGGGCTGAATGAGTACGTGAGGTCGTTCCACGTGACGATCGGGACGATGGTGTCGATGCGTGGGTCGACGCTCGCGGCGGCGAACTGGACCTGCCCGCCGTACGAGCCGCCGACCATGCCGACCCGCGGATCGTTGGTCGAGGTACGCCCGAGGTGGTCCTTGGCGTCGCGCTTCACGACCTTGAGGACCGGCGCCGGCGTCGTGTGTGCGTCGTCGGTGAAAGCGATCCCGCTCTTGCCGCCGAGGTAGCTGACGAGCTGGCTGGCGGCCTTGCCGTCCCAGTCCGGGTCGTCGAGCGTGATCTTGCAATCCGATCCGCCGAAGCCGAGACCGGAATACGTCAGCACGACATAGCCGCGGTTCGCGAAAGCGGTTCCGATGCCGGCCTGGTCGTTCTTCGAGCCGCCGAAACCGTTGGTGGTCAGGATGGCCGGGACGCGGGCGGCCGACGTCGCCGCATTCGGCACGTAGAGGTCGCCGATGATGTCGCATTCCTTGTCGCCGGCGGGTCCGATCTTGACGGCGAAATGGAGGGTCTGGACCGTGTAAGCAGTCGCGGCCTCAGCCGGCGCCGTTAGCGTCGTCGCGGTGACTCCGAATCCGATGACGGCGGTCGCGACCCGGCGAAGCAGGGGGTGCATGGGAGTTTCCCTTCGTGGCCAGCCCGCCCACCATGCACCACTGCGGCCGCCCGTGGGGCCTAAATGCGGTGAAAACTCAGGTGTGGCGGTGCAGCCATGCTTTGGCCCACAACGCAGTACCGCTCGGTCGTCGTCAGCAGGTCGTTCGATCGTCTCCGCTGAGGCGTCGGTGGCAGCGGAGATCTCGACCTCCACCGGGCCGACGCCGACGGGTGCATCTCGGTCGACACCCAATGTCCCGCGAGCGTCGAAGGACGACCGTCCGGTGAGGCGGACGTTGCTCAGCTCGACGCCCATCGCGGTCGCGACGCTGCGCATGGTGACTCCCACGCAGGCGACCACGGCTTCGAGCAGCATCTCCGCCGAGCAGGCGTCGTGGCCGTCACCGCCCGTCGCCGTATGCAGACCCGCGCGCGCGGGCCCGGCAAAGCCGTCGACCGTGCAGGTGATCCCGGGCGCGCTCCACGCCGCCGAGGCGGTCAGTGGTGTCTGCGCCGATTCCGGATCCTCGCGGTACCGCTGCTTGACCGGTGACTGGAGAGCCCGGAGTCCGGCGGCGTCCATGGATCAGGCCTGGCCCGGCTGGTCGTCCTCGCGCTCGTGCCTGAGCTCGTCGGCTTCCTCGTCCCGCGCTTCGTCGTCGGTGGGTTCGAGATCGGCGTTGTGCTCCATGAGGTGTTCGGCCGGCGTCTCGCCGTCAGTGGGGGCAGCAACGCCACCTGAGTCTGCGGCTTCCACTTCGGCGACGACTTCAGCCTCAGCAGCGACCTCTTCCTTGGCGACTTCCTCTGCCGCGTCAGCAGGTTCCGTGGCTTCCGCCACCTCTTCGGTGGCACCGGCGCCAACTGCGGCAGCGGTGATGGCTTCGGCTTCCTCAACGACTGCTGGTCCTTCGCTGGCGGCGTCGACCACGTCAGCTCCCGCTTGGCCACGCTTCACCGAAGCCAGCAGCATCTGCGCGACATCGATGATCTTGACGTTCTCGCCGGCTCGTCCTTCGGACTGCTCGGCCGTCAGGCCGTCGGACAGCATCACGTTGCAGAACGGGCAGCCGACGGCGATCTCGTCGGCACCGGTGGCGATTGCCTCCTGCGTGCGGTTGACATTGATGCGCTCGCCAATGGTCTCTTCCATCCACATGCGCGCACCACCGGCGCCACAGCAGAACGACTGCTCGCCGGATCGCGGCATCTCGACGAACTGCAGGCCGCTGGCCTCGATGAGCTCACGCGGCGGCGCATAGACCTGGTTGTGGCGGCCCAAGAAGCAGGGGTCGTGATACGTGATGGTTTTGCCCTCGTCTGCTGCGGCCGGCGGGATGGGGACGAGCTTCTTCTCCCGCACGAGCCGGTTGAGCAGCTGGGTATGATGCACGACCTCGAGCTCGACGCCGAACGGCTCGTACTCGTTCTTGAGCGTGTTGAAGCAGTGCGCGCAGGTGGAGACGACCTTCTTGACCTTCATCTCCTTGAAGACCTCGGAGTTCTCCATGGCCAACTGCTGGAACAGGAACTCGTTGCCGGCCCGACGTGCGGAGTCGCCGGTGCAGGTCTCGCCGTCACCGAGGACGGCGAACTCGACGCCGGCGGTGTGGAGCAGTTCGGCCACGGCCTGCGTCGTCTTCTTCTGGCGGTCCTCGAAGGCGCCGGCGCAGCCGACCCAGAAGAGCCACTCGACCTCGTCGAGGCTTTCGATGTCGGCGCCGACCTGCTTGACCTCGAATGGCAGGTCCTTGGCCCAGTCCATCCGGCCCTTGGGGTCCATGCCCCATGGGTTCCCCTTGCGCTCCATCCCCTTGAAGATGTTGTTGAGCTCGGCCGGAAAGTTCGACTCGATGAGCACTTGGTAGCGGCGCAGGTCGGTGATGTGGTCGACGTGCTCGATGTCGACCGGGCACTGGTTGACGCAGGCGCCGCAGTTCGTACACGACCACAGGACGTCCGGATCGATGACGGCGCCGCCCGACGGGTGCCATGCGATGCCCTCGGTGGCTCCGACGAGCTCGCGCTCCTGCTCAGATTCCTGGCCCTCCGCCTTGGCCATTGAGTGGTCGCGGAGATTCATGATCAGCATCTTCGGGCTGAGCGGCTTCTCGGTGTTCCAGGCCGGGCACTGCGACTGGCAGCGTCCGCACTCGGTGCAGCTGGCGAAGTCGAGGTTGGCCTTCCAGCTGAAGTCCTCAGCCTTACCGATGCCGAGGGTGGCCTCCTCGTCGAGGTCCTCGACCATCTCCAGGTTGAACGGCTCACCGCTGACCATGAGCGGCTTGACGGCACCGAGGGCGATCGGCCGACGTCCGAACGCCACGTTGACCGGCGCGATGAAGATGTGCAGGTGCTTGGAGTGGAGCACGAGCAGCGAGAAGACGAGCATGACGCCAATGTGCAGCAGCAGGCCGATGCCCTCGACCCACGACAGGGCCTCATGCGGGATGCCGTGGAACAGCTTGCCGAGGCCGTTGGAGACGTATGCGCCCCAGCCGTACGGGAAGTTGCCGGCGGCAGCCGCGGCGCCGCGGAACAGGAACAGCGTCCAGATGATGTTGAAGATCATGAACAGCGTGAGCCAGGCGCCGCCGAGGTGCGAGCCCTCGAACCGCGATTTTCGTCCCAACTTCTCGGGCGCGTTCTTGATGCGAATCAAGCTGAAGATGGCCAACCCCACCAGACAGAGGACGCCGATGGTGTCTTGGGCGAAGCCGAGGACGTCCCAGTGGCCGATGACCGGGATGGCCCAATCCGGGTTGCGGGTGAAGAGAATGCCGAACGCCTCGATGTAGACGGTCAGCAGGATGAAGAACGCGTACATGACGAAGGCGTGCGCGATACCGGGCAAGGTCCACTTGAGCAGGCGCTGCTGGCCCAGCACCTCGACGTTGTGCTTGTTGCCGGCGGCGATCGGGTGCTCGACGGTGTCGTTCCAACGGTCGGGCGCGGGCTGACCGTCGGTGATCCACTTGACGAGGAAGGCCACTCGCTTGAGTGCGAGCGGAACGATCAGCGCCAGCATGATGATGCCGGCGATCAGCGTCTGCGTGGGCGTCATGTGTGTTTCTCCCCAGGGTCACCAGGCGCGGGCAGGCCCGCAGCATCCGGATCCGACCTTATCGCGGCGCTGTGGTGCGCCGATGAGTTAGCGCAGGCTAAGTAGCCGGCCGCTGGTCGCGTTGTCTGCCCGACAGTGGATGCATGGTTCGGCCGCGGCGCCGCCTGTCGGAAGCCGCTTGGTCCCAGTTCGTCGTCGCTTAGGGGCAGATGCCGACGAGCGAGAAGCTGGCATTCGGTTTCGCCGTGCCGGCGTCGTTGCCGGTGATGTGCACAGTGACCGTGGACGAACTCGAGTCAGCGTCGGTCGAGAGCACGTAGCGGTGTTCGGCGAGCGAGGAGGCGCCGGGGAAATCGGCCTCTGAACCAGTCCATGCGCAGTTCTTGACATCGGTCCCGGCGAACTTCACCGTGTACTCCCCGTTGGATTCTCGGTCGGCGTCGACGGCGTTTCCGCCTTCGAGATTCCCGTCCGAATCGACCTGAGCGAAGTAGGCGTTGGGCACCGTTGCGTAGAAGTCGGAGCTGCGGAGGGACCCATTCTTGATGTCCGAAGTGGTCAGGGACCCGTTCCGCACGTCCGAACTCTTCACTGTCTCGTTGACGATGTCGTCACTGGAGACCGTGTTGGTGCCAGCAAGGCCTTGGGCGGCACCAGCGGTCAGGATCAACGTCAGTACGGCATAGCCGATGATGGCCGATCGATTTCTCATGGTGTCCCCCATTCGTATTACCCCCGCGCCTAGATCATGCACGCTTCAACCCGCGGGATGCGGCACATTCGCCCAATGGACTCAAGCGAGTCGTCGGTTCCGGCTCACTCCGGTTGGTTCGCGGTCCGGCCGCCGACCTTGAACGGCGTCGTGTACCCCTCGTACATCAGATGCGCGACAAGGCCCTCGGTCGCGTGGGGGAGCTGATGGCAATGGTCCATCCAGACGCCCGGGTTGTCAGCGCGGAACACCAGGTCGATCGTCTCGTTGTCCTTGACATCAAAGGTGTCGACCCAGAGCGGCCCGCCCTTGACCGGCTTGCCGTTGCGTGCCGTGACGAGCGCATGGTGGCCGTGTAAGTGCATGGGGTGCGCCTGACCGCTGTGGTTCTCGACCCTGAACTTCACGACGTCGCCCTTGCGCACCATGAACATGGGGACGTTGGGCCACATGTGCCCGTTGATCGTCCACCAGTAGCCGGGCCAGCCATCCAAGAATCCGGGCCGTCGGCCAATCGAGTAGTCGAAGACCCGGTTTGGCTTCGGCATGTTGGCCGAACCCTTGCCGTACGACAAGAGGTCGAGTGCTTCGATCGACTGAGTGGGTGGGTCGGGGTACGACTCGCGCGGTCCGATGACGTAGGCCGTCGCGGCGCCGACCTGCACGCGGGCGGCTGCCTTCCGGGGAACGATGAACTCCAAGTCGGCGCGGCCGCCTGCCGGGATCTCCAGGCGCTTGCCCTTCACCTCGGTCGCGCCGCGGAGGTCGTAGCCATCGATGGCCACCACTCGGTATGGCACTGACGACCACGTCGACAAAGATGCGTTGTCGGTGTTCACGATCCGCAGGCGGACGGTTTCGCCGGGTCGGGCGGCGGCGTGCACATCCCCGGCCCGGCCATTGAGCGTGCGGTTGCCGCTATATGTATGTGCTACCGCGGTCAGATCCTGGAGTACCCGGCTGCCCGTCTTGGGACGCACGACAAGCGAGCCGAACAGCCCTCCGGCCACCTGCTCGTGCGACACCTGGTGGGAGTGGTACCAGTAGGTGCCGGCCTGCTTCGCCACAAAGCGGTACGTGTGCGACTTGCCCGGCAGCACGGCGTTCTGCGTCACGCCGGCGACGCCGTCCTCGGCGTTCGGCACATCGATCCCGTGCCAGTGCAGCGCGACGCCGTCGGCGACGTTGTCGTTGTGCAGCCGCACCTCGACGAGCTCGCCCTGTTTGACGACGATGGCTGGGCCGGGCGTCTTGCCGTTGAGCACGAAGCCATCGATCTCGTGGCCGGCGAGCAGAAATGTTCCCTCTTGTGCGGTCAGATCGACCACGACGTCTGCCGCCTTCTTCGGCCGCTCGACCAGAGTGGCGATGCTGACGCCCTTGTTCTTCGCGCCCTTCTCGCCGCCGTGCTGGTGTGTGCTCGTCGTCGGCGCCGGGATGGGCTTGCCCTTGGCGTCCATTCCGTAGTCCGGGTAGCCCATATCCGCCACCGAGTAGGTGTCGGGCATCAGGCTGCGCTGCCACGTCCATCCCAACGGGATCAGGATGACGAGTGCCGCGACGCAGGCGACGATGAAGCGGGTGCGGGAGCTCACGGCCTCAAGTAATACGTCAGTCGGTCACGCCGCGGCAGCAACGGGGGCCTCCTTCGCCTTCATCGCCGCGGCCATCGCAGCGCCGAAGATCAGGAAGGCGTTGAAGCCATGGACTAACCCCAAGTACGGCATCTTGTCGCCGTAAAGGCCGGTGACGGTCTGCAGCAGGACAAGGATGAGTAACACCAAGGCGAGGACCACGCCCTGGCTGACCTTTGCGAAGAACGAAATGATGAGCAACAGCAGCGCGAGCATCGGGAACACCCGCTCGCCGCTGATCCAGTGGATGTAGTGGCCGATCGCGCCGGTGAAGGTTGGTGGCGTCGAGTCCCACTCCGCGACGACGGATGCGTCGACCGAGCCACCCTTCTCGGTGATCCAGTTGAACAGGCCGGAGACTGCAAACGCGATCGTCATCGCCTGGACGACGACCAACAACGTGATGATTCGCGCTAGCCAGAGGTACGCAGCTCGCATCGGTCAATCCTTCCCTCATGAAGCCTTGCGGTCAGCATGCCAGCGCGGCCTCGCCGAAGCGATCAATTCGTCTCGGGGTTTCCCCCAGCTTTTACCCGGGTTGCCCACACTCTGGACACCAACTGCGGCGGTGAGGTTCACGCTGCGGCTCGACCGCGTGTGACTGGATTTAACAAGGAATTCCCATGGAACAGGTGTGAATATTGACGATTCATGAGAGTCTGCCTCTCAAGTGTTTGTGCGATTTTCAGGCATTTGGTGGATCCGGGTGCACAGTCCGGAATCCATTCAGTACGATGTGCGGGCGTCGCCTAACGAGGTGACGCACTATCGGGGTTTGTTTTCATTTCGGAGGAACAGCATGCTCGGGCTTCACACCAAGAACGGTTGGCGGGCAGGATTCGCCATTGCCGTCACCGGCACGCTCATTGGCATCGGGAGCGGAGCTGCTGTCGCCGCTCCAGCTGTCACGAGGGCTGAGGCGCAGGCCGTGAACGCGACCGGCGGCCTTGTCGAGATCCTCGACACCGGCGACTGCAAGACGACTACGCCCAAGGCGTACCCGGGTGGTACTCCGCCGAACTGTGGTGAACTTCTTTCGACCTCCTCTGTGAGCGCGTTCGCGCAGGCTGTGGAAGGCCGCAACAACGGGTTCTCGCGCGCTTTCGCGAGCGTCGCCCCTATTGACGTCGACGGCCTGGGCGACATCAACCTCACCAACGTGTTCCAGGGACTTAATGCTGCGCAAACCAACACGATCCTCGACCCGATCCTCAACGGTCTTGGCGGCTTGACTGCGGTGCAGTTGGCCCAGATCACGCAGCCGGTCTCCGACGGCGTCCAGACGGTCCTCGATGGAGTCAACGGCGCCCTCCCGGTCAACCTGGTGCTCGGTGCAGTCGAATCGCAGGCCGCAGCCACCGCGAAGCCGAAGAGTGCCTCGGGCTCTAGCGTCGTGGCCGACGCCAATCTGGTCGTGGGCGAGGGCGTCCTGGGGGCGAACGGTGTGGTGGTCCCGCTGACCGGCCCGAACGCCGCTGACACGCCTCCGAACACTCCGCTGCTCGTGGGTGCTCCGCAGGATCTTGCGGTCGCCATCCTCGACACGCTTGAGGACACGCTGGTCACGTCAATCACTGGCGAACTTGGCCCGCTGGCCCCGCTGATCGCCAATATCCGTGACATGGTGGTCGTGCCACTTCTCACCCAACTTGAGCCGGAACTCCTTCAGCCGCTCAGCGACGGGCTTGCGCCGCTCATCCAAGGCACGGTCAACAAGCAGACTCCGGTCTCGCCGACCAACACCGGGAAGATCGAGGTCATCGCTCTCGAGGTCATCCTGCTCGACGCCGCCGGCGCTCAGGGTCGCCAGACCCTGCAGCTTGCGCGTGTCGCAGTTGGTCCGAACTCGGCCGCCACCGAAACGAACACGCCGCCGCCCCCGCCGCCGAATGATGAGGACGACAGTGGTGACCCCGACGACGGTGACGACGACGGCGACGGTGACGACGGCGACGGCCCGAAGTCGGTTGACTCCGGTCTCAACGACGGTGGCAACCTAGGTGCCTTGGCCATCACCGGCCTCTTGGCTGCCTCGACGCTCATTGGTAGCGCCGCACGGCAGCGCCTGCTCCTGGGTCGATGACAACGCCGCGGCGGACGGGTCCCCGTCCGCCAAGGCCGTCATCGACGGTAACGGCTAAGCCTGTTCCGGTCGTAGTACCGGTTCAGGCCGAGCCGGCCGTTCGATCCACGAGCGTTGGGCGTAAGCCGGGGCTACTACGTCGGCGGGTGCTGCCCTGGATGGCATCTCCGCTGGCGATAGCCCTTGCTTTCGGCATCGGCTTGGCCGCCGTATGGATGCCTGACATCCCACGTGTGGTCACCTCGTCGATTGGGCCGACGCTGGGTTCGGTGGGCACACCGGCTCGCTTGGTCATTCCGTCGCTCGACGTCGATGCGCCTGTCGTCCCGATCAAGCTGGATCGTGACCGCGTGCTGCGGCCGCCGCAGGACCCGTCCGAGATCGGATGGTGGGACCGCAGCGCGGAGCCAGGTGCGAACGAGGGGCAGCCGCTCCTCACCGGGCACTCGGTGCGGCTCGGCGATGGTGCCATGGACACCTTGGGCGACGTCAAGCGCGGTGCGACGGTTCAGGTGATCGGGGAACCCGGCGGCGGCGAGAAGACGGGCAAGGTTGCCAGCTACAGCGTCCAGAAGGTTTTCGTGTACTCGCGCAAGCAGGTGGCCGACCATTCCGAAGACCTGTTCGGACAGGATCGCAACCCCCGTCGCCTGGTGCTCGTGACCTGCACCGACTGGGACGGCAAGGTGTATCAGAGCAACATCATTGTCTACGCCCAGCCGGCTTGATGCTTAACCGTCGAGCGCTCCGACGTGGGCCAGCGCTTGTCGGAGCAGGCTGCCACGGCCGCCTTCGAGATCGTCGATGACCTCGGGGTCGAGCGCCTCGGCGGGCGTGAGCCAGGTGAGTTCGAGCGCGTCCTGGCGGGGCACGCATTCCCCGGTGACGGGCACGACGTAGACGAGGGAAACCGCGTGCTGACGCCGATCGTGCAGGGGAGCGACACCCGGCCACGGGAAGTACTCGGCGACGGCAACCGGGATCGTCGTCACCGGAAGCCGCGGGAACGCGGCCGGCCCGAGGTCCTTCTCCAGATTGCGCAGGAGCGCCTCGCGCACCGACTCGCCGTGCAGGACCCGCCCGGAGACCAAGGAGCGGGTGAGCTCGCCCGAAGCCGACCCGCGCAGCAGCAGGCCGACATGCTCGATGCGACCAAGCGCGTCGATCCGGACCGGGATTGCCTCGACGTAGAGGATCGGCACTCGGGAGCGGGTCTCGTCCAGTGCGAACTCCGAGAGCCAGCCGGGGTTCGGATCGGGCGTGCGTACTGAGGGCATGGGTGCCATTCTGCCGGGGTAATCGACCGCTAGGCTGGCAACACACGACAGGGGAGCGCTTGGCTCGTCCGCGAGGGCGACCGTGCAGAGGGCGCTGAGAGTGCGGATCCGCCGCAGACCCTTGAACCTGCTCCGGTTAGTACCGGCGAAGGGAGTCACCATGACATCTGCCCACGAGGAAACAGCACAGGCCACGACGAAGTCCTACCGGACGATCGACCTGGTCACGATCGCGACGCTGGGGGTTGCCTTCGGCGTCGTGTATTGGGGATGGGGCAAGGTCTACGACATCGTCGACAAGCCGCTCCAAGCCCTCTATCCGGCAGCCGGCGGCTTGAGCGCCGGCCTGTGGATCATCGCCGGCGTGGTCGGCATGCTCATCGTCCGCAAGCCGGGCGCCGCTCTGGCGACCGAACTCGTCGCCGCGGCCGTCTCCACCCTCGTCCTCGGAGGTACGCAGTGGGGGTGGACGGTGTTGGCCTCCGGCTTCGTCGAGGGGCTGGGCGTTGAGCTCGTGTTCCTTCTCCTTGCCTACCGGAAGTTCGGGCTGGTGGTCGCAATGATCGCCGGGGCACTCGGCGGAGTGCTTGAGGCGGCCTACGAGGCCACCAACTATGTCGCCGCCTGGGCGCTTGCCGACAAGTTGGCGTACGCAGGCTTCCTGGCGATCGCCGGCGCGGTGGTTGCTGGCCTCGGTGGTTGGCTCCTAACGCGTGGCTTGGCACGAGCAGGCGTTCTGGACGCGTTCCCCGCCGGTCGTGAACTCGCCGGCGCGGTGTAAGGCTGCCCGTCCAGATGGCCGCGCCAGCCGTCACCCTCAAACCCGGAGCCGTCCGGGTCGAGGGTTTGACGTGGCGACCCATGGGGCGCCGGACGCCGACGCTCAACGACATCGCCGTCACAGTTGAACCGGGTGAGCGACTGCTCGTCGTCGGGCCCTCCGGCGCTGGCAAGTCGACGTTGTTGTACGCACTCGTCGGCGCGTTGGGAACCACCATCGCCGGCGACCTCACCGGTGACGTCCAAGTCGGCGGGCGGCTCGGCCTGGTGCTTCAGAATCCAGCGGACGCCGTGGTCGCCGAACACACCGGCCGGGACGTCGCCTTCGGGCTGGAGAACGAAGGGCATCCGCGGGAGCGCATCTGGGCAGAGGTCGATTCCGCATTGGCCGCGGTCGACCTCCCCTACGGGCGCCACCATCTGGTGTCGGCGCTTTCGGGAGGCGAGCTGCAGCGCTTGATCTTGGCGGGTGTGCTGGCCGTCCGTCCGGACGTCTTGATGTTGGACGAGCCCACGGCGATGCTCGACGCGCGATCGGCAGCCGCCGCTCGGGACGCGATCCTGGCGGCTGCGGAAGGCCGGACGATGATCGTCGTCGAGCATCGATTCGAGCCATGGCTGGAACACGTCGACCGGGTCGTCGTCATCGGCCACGGCGGCGCCATCGAGTCAGACGCTTCGGTGACGGAGTTCCTGTCCGGACCGACACCGCGTGGGGTGTGGATGCCGGGGGCGCTCATGCCGGAACCGATCGACGTCTTCGGAGCACTGGTGGCTCCGGACGCCTCCCCATTGCCCCTGATCGCCGAGGATGTCGAGGTCACGTTGGTGAGCCGGACACTTCGTGGCGTCCATCGCACCGCCGCGTTGCGTCGGTTCGAAGGTCGCTTCGACCCAGGGAACGTGTCGGCACTCGTTGGCCCGTCCGGCTCGGGCAAGTCGACGGCGCTCGCGTCGTTGGGTGGGCTGCAACGGGTGCAGGGCGGACGAATCACGCCAGACCGCTCCCGGATGAAGTCACGCGACCTCGCGGCACAGGTCGGGTGGGTGCCGCAAAACCCCGAGCACATGTTCCTCGCGCATACCGTGCGGGACGAGGTCGAGCTCACCGCTCGTCGGCTCGGGCGCCATATCGACCTCGACGCCGGGCTCGACGCGTTCGGCTTGGCCGAGCACGCCGACGTCCATCCGTTCCGGCTGTCCGGTGGGGAGAAGCGGCGGCTGGCAGTCCTGGCCGGGTTGGCGCACCGGCCAGGTGTGATCCTGCTCGACGAACCGACGGTCGGTCAGGATCCCGACGCCTGGGCGGCGATCGTCGGCTGGTTGGCCAGCGCCGCCGCCGCCGGCGCGGCCGTCGTCGTGGCGACGCACGACGAGGTGCTGCCGGCTGACGCCGTCACGCCGCTCCTCCTGGGGGTGAGCACATGAGGCGGTGGATCACGATCGCGAACCCGCTGGCGCAGCTCTCCATCGGACTGTCCGCGTTGGTCGGGTCGTATTGGATCCACGACGTCCGGGTCGGCGCCATTGCCTTGGCCGGCTATGCGGCAGCGGTGCTGTTGTTTGCCCCGGGCTGGCGGTACCCGCTGGTGTGCCTGGTGTTCACGAGCGTGGCGGCAGCGACGATCTTCTACTCGACCTGGCGGCTCGGCGGGCATGACGAGGCTGAGGCGTCGGCGGCAGCCCTACGCATTCTCGTGCTGGCGTGGCCCGGGTCGGTGGCCGTCGGCTACGTCGACCCGGCACGGCTCGGCGACTTCCTGGCGCAGACCCTCCGGCTGCCGGCGCGCTTCGTGGCCGCCTTTTCGGCAGCCCTCCAACGGTTCGCCGACTACGGGCACGCGTGGGTACAGCTCGAACGCGCCCGCCGTGTCCGCGGCATGGGACCAACGGCGAATCCGGCGTCGTGGGTACGGCATGGCGGATCGATGGCCTTCGCCATGCTCGTCCACGCATTGCGGGGTGCGTCCCAGACCGCGATCGCCATGGACGCCCGAGGTTTCGCGTCCGCGCATCACCGCACCTGGGCAGAACCAGCGACCTGGAGCCGACTCGACCGCGCGGTCGTCATGGTCGGCGTCGTGCTCGGTCTCGTCGCGCCCGCGGCCGCCGTGCTGCTCTGACGTGAGTAATGTGCGGGCATGCGCGTGTTTGAGACCCTCGATGAGTTCATGGCAGCCAAGGGTGAGCAACTCGGCCCGAGCGACTGGGTCACCATCACTCAGGAGCAGATCAACGGGTTCGCCGATGCGACTGGTGATCACCAGTGGATCCACACCGATCCGGAGCGGGCCAAGGACGGACCGTTTGGCACCGCCATTGCCCATGGCTACCTGACGTTGTCGCTCCTGCCGGCATTCCTGGAGTCGCTCTACGACATCAAGAGCCTGAAGATGGGCCTCAACTACGGCGCCAACAAGCTCCGCTTCATCACTCCGGTCCCGGTCAACTCGCGCGTGCGCGCCACTGCGACCTTGGTCGACACGACGGCGATCGCCGTCGGAACGCAGTCGACGCTGTCCTTCGTCGTCGAGCTTGAGGGCGCGGAGAAGCCGGCGCTGATCGCTGAAGTCGTCTACGTGATGGCGGAGTAGCGGCGAGGATGCCGCCGTGGACATCGAGTGGATCGCACGCCTGGCCGCGTCGTTCCCCGATGTGAGCGAAGGGACGCACTGGGGCAACCGGACCTGGCAGGTCGGCGGCAAGGCCTTCGTGTGGGAACGCGCCTTCTCGAAGGCCGACATCAAGCGATTCGGCGAGGCACGCGTTCCGGATGAGCCAATCATTGCCGTCCGCACCGAGGACCTGCACGACAAGGCAGCCGTTCTCGCATCAGATCCGGCGGGCGCGTTCGACATTGAGCACTTCAAGAACTATCCGGCCTACCTGATCGAGCTTGCGCTCGCCACTGAGGATCAGGTGCGAGACCTGGTCACCGACGGCTGGCTCGCCGTCGCACCGGAAGCACTCGCCAGTGAGTTCCTGGGCTAGTACGTGACTTTGGCGTCGAGCGGAGCGGCATGAAGGTACACGCGGCCCGGCTTGAGGCCAAACTTCTTGCCGGTCTTCTTGGACGTGAATGACATGGTGCCGTCCTTGCCATTCTTGTGCCAGGTTGCTTCGGTGGCCGTGCCGCCACTGAGGACCACGGCGGGTCCGGAGCCGTCGAGCACGATCTCCGGGACGAATGCACCGCCCTGTGCCCCGTAGCCGGCATCCTTGACGCGGCCGAGGACCACGATCACGGTGTCCGCCTTGAAGTTCTCGCCGGGCGCGGAACGTTCGGGGCTGCGCTCCCACGTGTCTCCGTTGTACGTCCAGCCGGTGATCGTCGCCGGCGCGAAGGCGACCTTGGCGCTGGTCACCTTCTTGGTCACGTCGCCGGTCGCAGGACCGTCGCCGAACTCGAAGTACGACCGGGCCGGCGTCGCCTTCTTCACCGTTTCGTTCAGCGTCTGGAGGTTCCACAGCACGTGGTACGGGGCGACCTTGTTGGGGTCCTTGCTCCAGCCCGGGTCGTTCCGGTCGTAGGTGTAGATCGGAATCCCGGCGTCGTCGACGGCCTCCAGCGGCTCGTCGTCGCCGCCGGAGGCGACGATGGTGGCGTCAACGGGCTTGGCCAGACCCACGTCGGTCGTGCGCGTGGACCGGACGTGACCGACCTTGGTAGGCAGATCGGAGTAGAAGAAGGCGGCCAGCCGAGTGACGTCGAACTCGACGAACTCCTCGACGACCATGTCGGCCTGGTTGAGACCGTATTGCGGCTCCCCGCCGCCGGTGTTTTCGATCTTGACGAGGTACACCGGATTGTTCGGCGGCCCGTCCTGCTTCAGCCCGGTGAGCGGGGAGACGTTCTTGTCGATCGGCGGGGGGCCTGGGTCGGGCGAATCCGCGCCCTTGGAGCACCCTGCGACAAGGAGGAGTGCGGCGAGGCTTCCGGCGATATGGCGCAACGTCATGCAAACACCCTGCCTTATTGCCCCAGGCGGCAGGCGAGGGGTGCCGGCGCGTCCGTAGTCTTGCGGCATGGCCATTGAGTTGCGGACGCCGAAGCAGATCGACGAGATGCGTCCGGCCGGACAGTTCGTCGCATCGGTCCTTACCGCGCTCAGCGAGGCAGCCGACATCGGGGTCAACCTCCTCGACCTCGATGCGCTCGCACACCAAATGATCAAGGAGCGCGGTGCCGAGTCCTGCTACATCGACTACCACCCGTCCTTCGGCGCGATGCCCTTCGGCAAGGTGCTGTGCACGTCGGTCAACGACGCGGTGCTGCACGGACTGCCGTTCAACTACAACCTCCAGGACGGCGACCTCGTCAGCTTCGACTTCGCCGTCTCGGTCGACGGCTGGGTCAGCGACTCGGCGCTCAGCGTCGTGGTCGGGAGTCCGCGCGACGAGGACCTCCGTCTCATCGAGGCGACCGAACGAGCGCTTGCGGCGGCGATCGCGGTGGCCCGGCCGGGCAAGCGCATTGGTGACATCTCCGCGGCAATCGGAGGCGTGGCGCATGAGGCTGGCTACTCGGTGAACACCCAGTTCGGCGGTCATGGCGTCGGGCGGACGATGCACGGCGATCCGCACGTCCCGAACGACGGTCGCGCCGGACGTGGACTGCCGCTGCGACCGGGTCTCGTCATCGCCATCGAGCCGTGGCTGCTGGAGTCGACCGATGAGATCCGGATGGACCCGGATGGCTGGACGATCCGCAGCGCCGACGGTTCGCGGGGTGCGCACTCCGAGCACACCATTGCGGTGACGATGGATGAGCCTGTCGTCCTGACAGCCCGCGACTAGCCCGGCACGGCGAGAAGCGTCGGCTCGAGTCGGCCACGCAGGTGCACTTGGTGCAACGGTTGCCATAGAGCGGCCTCCTCGGGCGAGGCTGCATCGACGGCCCGCATGGCTGCGACGACGTGGCCATCGACCTTCTTGGCCTCTTCGGTCAGGCGGGCGGCTTCGTTCACCGGGTCGCCGATGACGGTGTACTCGAAGCGGTCGGCGGCGCCGACGTTGCCGGCCACCGCAGGCCCGGCTGACACCCCGATGCCCGCCAATGCGTCCGGAACCTCGGCGTGCAGGCGCGCGGCCATCACACGCGCTGCCGCCAGGGCGCGACCGGGAGCGTCCGGGACGTCCTCCGGCGCACCGAAGATGGCCAATGCGGCGTCGCCTTCGAACTTGTTCACGAAGCCGCCGTGCGCGTGCACCTCGGCCACGACGACGTCGAAGAATCGGTTGAGTAGGTCCACGACCTCGGTCGGCGGCCGCTCGGCAGCCATCGTCGTCGACCCGACCAGGTCCACGAACAGGACCGCGACGTCGCGGACCTCGCCGCCCAGTTCGATCTGGCGGTTCAGAGCAGCCTTCGCGACGTCCTCGCCGACGTGCCGGCCGAACAGGTCGCGGACGCGTTGGCGCTCGCGGACGTCGTGCACCATCCGGTTGAAGCCGGCCTGGAGCAGGCCTAGTTCGGTGCCGTCGAACACGATGACTTCGTGGTCGAGGTCCCCGCGCTGCACGGCCCGCATCGCGTTTGTCACCGTGCGAATCGGGGCGACCATCGCGCGGGTGTTGATCCAGGTGAGGACCAGGCCGACGATCATGGCGAGCCCGCCGAGGAACAGGATGGCCTGCGCCAGCTCGTCTGCCGTCATCTCGGCTCCGCCCACCTTGAAGATTGCGATGATCATCAGGCCGGCGACCGGCGCCACGCCCCAGCCGCCGACCAGGATCGACCGCGCGGTGATGCCCACGCCGGTGGCCTTGCGTGGCGGTGAGGAGGCCATCGCGCGGGCGGCGGCGGGGCGAAGCGCGAACTCGGTCAGCAGGTAGGTCGTCGCGCACACGATGACGCCGCAGAACCCGATCGTGAAGCCGACTTTCCAGACGAGATCGGGGTACACCAGGCCGTACGCGAGCATCGAGAAGCCGGTGCCGCCGGCCCAAAGGACGCCCGAGACCAGTGTCAGCTTCCACGGGACACGCAGTGTGGAGATGCGTTCGGAACGGGTTGCCGGACGATTCTCGCGCGACCACTGCAGCGAATGCATGATCCACGTCGTTCCCCAGATCGAGCCGACGACGAGGGCGGCCGCGGAGTAGGCCGGCATCCACACGAGGTTGACCACCTTGAGTTCCTCGGTGAGGATCGGCCGGCCCGGGATGACGAAAAGCAGCAACGTCGTGGCGAGGACCGAACCGACGATGTTGGCAGATGTGACGAGGATGGTCAGCATCAGCTGAATGCGCCAGCGCAGCCGGTGACCCACCTCGTGGCCGGACCCCAGGAGCCATGAGCCGAGCGGATTGCGCATGCGCGCCACGGCGCCTCCCTTCCCGGTGTCGCCGTCCCGAGCGTACTGGCGGAGCGTTGCGGAGAGGTTTCAGTCCGAGCCAGGTTCTGCGTGATTGGTGCCGCAAAACCCTCGCCCCCGCCGGGTTTTGGGAGCAAGATGATCCGCGCCAAGCGTTGATGTGATCGTCGTCACGCCCCGCGCCCGATCCGCCGTCGAACTGGAGGACCATGAGCCCGAAGATCCCGAACCCCCTTCGCTTGGAGTGGTATCAGCATCCGTCGCTGATCCTGCAGCTGTCCGGGCTGTCCACGGCGCGCGACGACCTGCGCGAGAAGAACCTGTTCGAGCACGAGGAGATCCGTCCCGCAGATGCCCTCGCGGAGGCGCCGGAGGAAGCGATCCGCTCGCGCATGCCCGACGGCACGTACAACGACTTGGGGTGCCCACACATGGGCGCGAAGGGCACCGGGTTCGGGCGCAACGTTCCGATCGAGAAGACAGTCATCGATCGCAAGCGGCTGCTGACTCCCGATCCGCGCGTCATCAGTCGGACGCTGATGGCCCGCGACACGTTCAAGCCCGCCGGCATCTTGAACGCGCTCGGCGCAGCATGGCTGCAGTTCGAGAACCACAACTGGTTCTTCCACGGCAACGGTGAGCCCGAGAAGGTCATCGACATTCCGCTCCAGGACGGCGATGACTTCCCGGAGAACCCGATGCGCATTCGCGAGACCATCCCGCTCTCCGGTGAGATCAAGGACGGCTGTCCCGCGCCGGTGTTCGGCAACGTCGAGACGCACTGGTGGGACGGCTCGCAGGTCTACGGCAGCGGCTCAGAGAAGCAGGCAGAGGTCCGCACCTTCGTCGACGGCAAAATCAAGGTCGATGACAACGGTCGTCTGCCCACGAGCGACATCCCTGGGGTCGACCTGACCGGCATGCAGGAGAACTGGTGGGTGGGCCCAGGCCTCCTTCACACCCTTTTCGCGCGTGAGCACAATGCCGTCGTCGAGGCGATCAAGAAGGAACATCCAAGCTTCAGCGACCAGCGCCTGTTTGAGCTCGGTGTTCTGGCGGTCTCAGCGCTTATCGCCAAGATCCACACCGTTGAATGGACGCCCTGTGTGCTGCGCCATCCCGCGCTGCAGATCGGCATGAACGCCAACTGGTTCGGCGCCTTGGGCGAGGCGTTCCGCGACAAGGTCGGGCGCGTCGGCGACAACGAAGCACTTTCCGGCATCATCGGGTCGTCGGCGAACCACCATTCGGCACCGTTCTCGTTGACCGAGGAATTCGTTGCCGTCTACCGGATGCATCCGCTGCTCCCCGACGACTGGTCGTTCTACTCGCTGGAGAGCGGTGAGCTCCTCAAGGAGGCTTACTTCACCGAGCTCCAGGGCCGATTCACCCGTGACTTCATGGACAGCATGACGATGGGCGACCAGTGGTACTCGATCGGCAAGGCGAGCGCGGGCGCAGTCTGCCTGCACAACTACCCGAACGCCCTACGCAACCTGACCCGAGTCGATGGTCAGGTCACCGATCTCGCGACGCTCGATATTGTCCGTGATCGGGAGCGGGGAGTGCCGCGGTACAACGACTTTCGGGAGGCGTTGCGCATGCCGCGGCGCAAGCGGATCGAGGACATCACGCCGAACAAGCAGTGGGCCAAGGAGATCAACGAGGTCTACAACGGCGACGTCAACGCCGTCGACCTGCAGATCGGCATGCAGGCCGAGCAGCCCCCGAAGGGCTTCGGCTTCTCGGACACGGCGTTCCGCATCTTCATCCTCATGGCGTCCCGGCGGCTTAAGAGCGACCGGTTCTTCACCAACGATTTCCGGCCCGAGGTGTACACGCAGGTCGGGTTCGACTGGGTGAACAACACGACCATGAAGGACGTGCTGCTGCGTCACTACCCCGAACTCACGCCGGTGATCGGGGACGTCGAGCGGGTGTTTGCGCCGTGGCCGGAGTTGGGAGCAACCGCACCGGGCAAGAAGCCGGTGATCTTGCGGGCCGCCGACTCGGTCGCGTCGTACCTACCGTGGTGACGGCGTAATGACGAAGCGAGAGCCTGACTTCCGCTATGCCGGGGTGGTTGACGGCGTCCGGTTCACCGCTCAGGTTGGCTTGCCGAACGTCCTGCAGGGGCTGTTCAAGAAGCGTCCGATCGTGGCCACGGCCGCGTCGGCCGCGAAGGTGGACGCCATGGGCCACCTGCTCGTCGAGGGCATGGTCGAGCGCTATGGCCCGGGCCCCTTCTACGTCCGGGTGGCAGCAGATCAGGCTCTGCTGCTGCACGATCCGGCCGACATCGAGTTCGTGCTCAGCCAGTCGCCCGATCCGTTCGCATCCGATCCCGAGGCCAAGCGCAAGGGGATGTCGGCCTTCCAGCCGGACGCCTTGACGCTCTCCCGGGGCGACCTGTGGCGGAATCGTCGTGCCTTCGCTGACCACGTGTTGGCGGCCGGCAAGCCGCTGCATCCACTGGCACCGAACTTCGTTCAGATGGTCGATGACGCCGCCAAGGCCATCGCTCGGCGAGAAGCCTTCGACTTCACCGACCTCAATCTGGCGTTCCAGCGGATCACCCGCCGAGTGGTGTTCGGCGACGAGGCTGCCGACGACGTGCGGATCACCGATCTGCTCGGCAAACTCATGGCGGCAGGGAACAAGACGCCGGGTAAGCCCGCGGCGGGCTACGACGAGTTTCTGGCGCGCATCCAGGCGTACGTCGACCATCCCGACGCCGACAGCTTGGTGGGTCGGTTCGCCGAGGCGCCACACGACGGTGCCACGCATCCGGCCGGGCAAGCCGTCCACTGGCTCTTCGCCATGGGAGACACCCTCCCCGCCAACCTGTTCCGGACGCTGTTGGTGTTGGCCACCCACCCGGAGCCCTTGCACGAAGTACGCGCGGAGCTGGACGGTGTCGACCTGAACGACGCCGGCGACCTGGCCGGCCTCGACTTCGTCGGCGGCTGCATCCTCGACACGATGCGGCTGTGGCCGACGACGCCACTCTTCGGCCGGGTGACGACGCGCGATGTCGAGTTCCCGGGGGGTGAGGTCCTCAAGGCAAACACCCAGGTCCTCATCGACAACTCCTTCAACCATCGAAACGGGGCGCGCATCAGCTACGCCCACCGGTTCGCGCCGGGGGAGTGGGCCGGCGGCGACGCGGGCGACAGCTGGCTGTTCAACTTCTTCAGCCACGGCCCGCAGGGCTGTCCCGGGGCCGGTCTCTCGGTCTTCCTCGGGCAGGCATTCCTCGCGAAACTGCTCGCGGTGCGCACGCCGTTGTGCGACGCCGGGCTCGATCCGGGTCGCGCTTTGCCGCATGCGCTGGACATCTACGGGCCGCGTATCAGGCTCCGCGGCCGCTGATTTTGCCCGGAATCTAGGGGCCCGTGGGCGGAATTTTGGAGTCTGAGCGAAAGTTGATAAGTTCAGACTCAAGTTCTTTGAGCCCCGTTCTACACAGGAGGAACCCGCATGGCCCGCGCCGTCGGAATCGATCTCGGTACGACCAACTCCGTCGTGTCCGTTCTTGAAGGTGGCGAACCCACCGTTATCGCCAATGCCGAGGGTGCCCGCACCACCCCGTCGGTCGTCGCCTTCGCCAAGGATGGCGAAGTCCTCGCCGGCGAAGTCGCGAAGCGCCAAGGTGTCACCAACGTCGACCGCACGATCCGCTCGGTCAAGCGCCACATGGGTACCGACTGGAGCGTCACCATCGACGACAAGACGTTCAACGCGCAGCAGATCAGCGCTTTCGTGCTGCAGAAGCTCAAGCGCGACGCCGAGGCCTACCTCGGCGAGACGGTAACTGACGCCGTGGTCACGGTTCCCGCGTACTTCAACGACCACCAGCGGCAGGCGACCAAGGAAGCCGGCGAGATCGCGGGCCTCAACGTCCTGCGCATCATCAATGAGCCCACCGCGGCCGCACTCGCGTACGGCCTCGACAAGGGCGACGATCAGACGATCCTCGTCTTCGACCTCGGCGGCGGCACTTTCGACGTGTCCCTGCTGGAGATCGGCGACGGCGTCATCGAGGTCAAGGCCACCAGCGGCGACAACCACCTCGGTGGCGACGACTGGGACGAGAAGATCGTCGATTGGATCGTTACCCGATTCAAGGCGAACACCGGTCTCGACCTGACCAAGGACAAGATGGCGATGCCGCGCGTCCGTGAGGCCGCCGAGCGGGCCAAGATCGAGCTCTCGTCGAGTTCCTCGACCTCGATCAACCTGCCCTACATCACGGTTGACGCCGAAAAGAACCCGGTGTTCCTCGACGAGACGCTCAGCCGCTCGGAGTTCGAGAAGATCACCTCGGACCTGCTCGATCGCACCAAGGCGCCGTTCAACAACGTCATCAAGGACGCCGGCATCAACGTTGCCGACATCGACCACGTGGTCCTCGTCGGTGGCTCCACCCGCATGCCGGCCGTCGCCGACTTGGTGCGCACCCTTGCGGGCAAGGAAGCCAACAAGGGCGTCAACCCGGATGAGGTGGTCGCCGTCGGCGCCGCCCTGCAGGCTGGCGTCCTCAAGGGCGAGGTCAAGGACGTGCTCCTGCTCGACGTCACCCCGCTCAGTCTCGGCATCGAGACCAAGGGCGGCATCATGACCAAGCTCATCGAGCGCAACACGACCATCCCGACCAAGAGGTCTGAGGTGTTCACGACGGCCGATGACAACCAGCCGTCCGTCGCGATCCAGGTCTACCAAGGCGAGCGCGAGATGGCTGCCGGCAACCAGCTGCTGGCCACATTCGAGCTCACCGGCCTGCCGCCGGCTCCGCGTGGCGTGCCGCAGATCGAGGTGACCTTCGACATCGACGCCAACGGCATCGTGAACGTCTCAGCGAAAGACCGGGGCACCGGCAAGGAGCAGTCGATGACCATCACCGGCGGCTCGGCGCTCAGCAAGGACGACATCGACAAGATGGTCAAGGACGCCGAGCAGTACGCCGAGGAGGACCGTCAGCGTCGCGAAACCGTCGAGGCCCGCAACCAGGCCGAGACTCTCGCGCACAGCACCGAGCGGTTCCTGGCAGAGAACGGCGACAAGATCAGTGACGACGTCAAGGCCGAGGTCCAGGCAGACGTCGACGCCCTCAACGAGGCGCTGAAGGGCGACGACACTGACGCCATCCAGGCCGCCGCGGTCAAGCTCGGCGAGACCAGCCAGAAGATGGGTCAGGCGCTCTACGAAGCGGCTGCCGCTGAGGCTGCCGCCGCGGGCGAGGATGCTCCGGCCGACGCCGGGTCGTCTGATGGAGCCGACGAGGGCGACGACGACGTGGTCGACGCCGAGATCGTCGACGACGCGCCAGACGAGCGATGAGCGAGCAATCAGGGGCGCCTGAAGGTGCGGAGTCCCCGGCCAGCGAGGAATCAATGGCCGGGGCGAGCACTCCTGTTGAGGAGTCCGCTGACGACGTCGGCGAGGCCATCGAGCCAACCGCCGAGGATCAGTTGGTGGAACGGACCGCCGACCTGCAGCGCCTGCAGGCCGAGTACGTCAACTACCGCAAGCGGGTGGAGCGCGACCGCGCGCACGCCCGGACGGCAGGGGAAGCCTCGGTCCTGCGCTCGTTGCTGACGGTGCTCGACGACATCGGCAGGGCTGAACAGCATGGTGAGCTCGAGGGCGGCTTCAAGGCCGTCGCCGATGCGCTCCAGCAGGCCGTGAAGGTACATCAGCTCGAGTCCTTCGGCGCTCCTGGTGAGGCGTTCGATCCCAAGCTGCACGAGGCCTTGTTCCACGCCGGCGAGTCCAGCGAGGCCGAGGTGACGACCATCGACTCAGTCATCCGTACGGGCTACCGCATCGGTGCCGACGTCCTTCGGCACGCGCAGGTCGGCGTTGTCGACCCCGGACCACGCGACGCTGCGGACAAGCCGGCCGACGCTGGATCCGCGAACGCTGAGCCGCCGGCCGGCGAAGCCGACGAATAGGCACACGGGAAGGGGGTTGTCGTGAACAACGACTGGGCACAGAAGGACTTCTACAAGATCCTTGGCGTCTCCAAGACCGCGTCGCAGCCTGAGATCAAGAAGGCCTATCGCAAGCTCGCGCGCGACAACCACCCCGACTCCAACCCGGGCAACAAGGCTGCCGAGGATCGCTTCAAGGACGTCTCCGAGGCGTACTCGGTGCTGTCCAGCGAGAAGAAGCGCAAGGAATACGACGAGCAGCGCACGCTGTTCGGCCAGTTCGGTTCCCGCATGGGTGGGGGCGGCTTCCAACCCGGCGCCGGGTTCGGTGGTGGGTACAGCGCTGAGGGCGCCGACTTCGACCTGGGCGACCTGCTCGGCGGCATCTTCGGTGGTCGTGGCCGTGCCGGTCGGCGCCAGCCGCAGGGCCGACGCGGTGACGACATCGAGACCGAGGCCAGCATCACCTTCCAGCAGTCAGTCGAAGGCGCCACGCTGCCACTGCGCATGACCAGCGACGAGGCTTGCACGACCTGTCACGGCACCGGCGCCAAGCCGGGCACCGTGCCCAAGGTGTGCGACAAATGCCAAGGCTCCGGCATGATCACCGGCACCTCCGGCGGAGTCTTTGCCATGACCGAGCCGTGTGACAAGTGCCGCGGCCGCGGCATGGTCGTCGAGCATGCGTGCCCGACCTGCCAGGGCTCTGGTCGTGCGCCATCGAGCCGGACGCTGCAGGTCCGGGTGCCCGCCGGCGTCAAGGACGGCCAGCGCATCCGGCTCAAGGGCAAGGGCGGACGCGGCGAGGGCGGCGCCCCGGACGGCGACCTCTACCTCGTCGTCCATGTCGCCAAGCACCCGGTCTTCGGCCGCAAGGGTGAACACCTGACGGTCACCGTGCCGGTCGCGTTTGACGAGGCCGCACTCGGTGCCGAGATTCAGGTGCCGACGCTCGATGGTCCACCAGTCAAGATCCGCATCCCCGCCGGCACTCCGAGCGGCCGGACACTGCGGGCCCGCGGAAAGGGCGCGCCCCGGAACAATTCAGGGGGGGCTGGCGGCCGTGGCGACTTGCTGGTCACGATCGACGTACAGGTGCCCAAGGAGCTGGACGGCGACGCCAAGGCGGCCGTCGAAGCCCTGCGCGCCGCCCGCGATGGCGCGGATCCGCGAGCGAAACTGTTCGGGGAGGCGAAACGATGATGGTGCGTGGCGGCGACAGCTCCCCCAATCAGGGTTTCTTCGCAGGACCCGAACCCGACGCTCGTGTCTTCGTCATCAGCGTCGCGGCGGAGCTGTCCGGCCTGCACCCGCAGACCCTGCGCACGTACGACCGGCTCGGCATCGTCGAGGCCGGTCGCACCGAAGGTGGAGGGCGCCGTTACTCCCTCCGGGACATCGAACTGCTCCGCCAGGTGGCCCGGCTGACCGCTGAGGGCCTCGGCCTCGAAGGAGTCCGTCGCGTCATCGAACTTGAGAATCAGGTTGACGCGCTCAAGCGCAAGGTGGTCGAGCTCCAGTCCGCGCTGGATGCGGCCCACCTCGCCGTCGGATCCGTCCGCAATCTGCCGGCCCGCCTGGGCGATGCTCAGATGGTCGTCTGGACGCGCCCGAAGCGCTAGGCGTGTTTGCGGCGTGGACCGAGCGGTGCGGGGCAGGATGGGCACATGCGCGCCCGTCGAGTTCTCGTTGCGGTGCTGGCCATCCCGATGCTGGCGTTGGCCGGGTGCGGCGGTGTCCCCAAGGTGACTCCCAGGACGACGGCATCGCCCGGTCCGGTCGTACCGACGATCGGCCCTGGCACCGTCATGACGGACGCCCTCACCGAGGCGCACTGCGTCCCGAGCGCCACCGGCACGTGGACGGCAAACGGTGTCGTCAAGAACACGACGAAGCAGACGCGCTCGTTCGACGTCAACATCTACATCGGCCAAGCCGACGGCGAGGCAGGTGTGGCTCAGGTCGTCGCCGTCAAGAAGCTGGCTGCCGGCAAGTCCGCGCCGTGGAAGGCCGCCGCCGTGCAGGCGACCTCCCCTACTGGCCCCTGCTACATCCGGGTGCGCATCACGCAGGACAAGGGCGACTAGCCAGCAGACCCATCGCCCTGCGGCCAAAGTTGAGGGGAATAGGCTCAACTTTGGCACGGTTGACATAGGTGACCGTTACCTTCGGCCTCAGGAGATTTCTGCACCCATGACGCTTGACCTCTCGACGTTCACGACTCGCAGCCAGCAGGCACTTGCGGCCGCTGTGCAGTCCGCCGCCGCGGCTGGCAATCCGGCCGTGGAACCGGCCCACCTGCTCGATGCGCTGCTGACTCAGTCCGGCGGGACCACCGGGCCGTTGCTTGCTGCCGTCGGGGTCGACGCATCGGAGATCACGGGCGCGGTGCGCGATGAACTGGGCACGTTGCCGTCGGCCAGTGGAGCGTCGGTGGCCAATCCCAGCCTGTCCCGCGCCTCGCACGAGGTGCTGCAGCGCGCACAGGACCTGGCGGCGCAGTTGGGCGATGAGTTCGTTTCCAGTGAGCACCTCGTTGCCGGGATCGCGACCGTCGACTCGCCCGCCGGCAAGCTGCTGACCTCTGCAGGCGCAACCCCCGACGCGTTGCAGGGCGGCGTTCACGTCGGTTCGCGGCAACGCGCGGGTCACCAGCCAGGACGCCGAGGACACGTACCAAGCGCTGGAGAAGTACGGCATCGACCTGACCGCCGTCGCACGTGAAGGCAAACTCGACCCGGTCATCGGCCGCGACAGTGAGATCCGTCGCGTCGTGCAGGTCCTGAGCCGCCGTACGAAGAACAACCCGGTCCTCATCGGTGAGCCCGGCGTGGGCAAGACCGCGGTCGTCGAAGGCTTGGCCCAGCGTATCGTCGCCGGCGACGTGCCGGACTCCCTCAAGGGACGCCGGCTCATCTCGCTCGACCTCGGTGGCATGATTGCCGGCGCGAAGTACCGCGGCGAGTTCGAGGAGCGGCTGAAGGCCGTCCTTGGCGAGATCAAGGCCTCCAACGGCCAGATCATCACCTTCATCGATGAGCTGCACACCGTTGTTGGTGCGGGCGCCGGCGGCGACAGCGCCATGGACGCGGGCAACATGCTCAAGCCGATGCTCGCGCGCGGCGAACTACGCATGATCGGCGCGACGACCCTCGACGAGTACCGCGAACGCATCGAGAAGGACTCGGCGCTGGAGCGTCGGTTCCAGCAGGTGTTCGTCGGCGAGCCTTCGGTCGAAGACACGATTGCGATCCTGCGCGGGCTCAAGGAGCGGTACGAGGCGCACCACAAGGTGTCCATCTCTGACGCCGCCGTCGTCGCGGCCGCATCGTTGTCCGACCGCTACATCCCGGGCCGCCAGCTACCCGACAAGGCGATCGACCTGGTCGACGAGGCGTCGAGCCGGCTGCGCATGGAGATCGACTCCAGCCCGGTAGAGATCGACGAGCTCCGGCGTGCCGTCGACCGGCTCAAGATGGAGGAACTGCACCTGGCCAAGGAAGCGGATGACGCGAGTAAGGAGCGGCTCGAGAAGCTTCGGGTCGAGTTGGCCGACAAGTCCGAGACGCTGCGCGCACTCGAACAGCGGTGGGAGACCGAGAAGCAGAGCCTCAACGCGGTTGGCGAGATCAAGGAGCGCATCGACGAGGCGCGCGTCGCCGCCGAGCGTGCCCAGCGCGAGGGCGACCTTGAGACGTCCAGCCGGCTGCTCTACGCCGAGATCCCGGCCATGGAAGCAGCGTTGTTGGATGCGCAGGCGGCAGAGTCGGGAACCAACGAGGACTTGATGGTGCACGAAGAGGTGACCGCCGACGACATAGCCGAGGTGGTGGCCGCCTGGACCGGCATCCCGACTGGCCGCCTGCTTGAGGGCGAGACCGGCAAGCTCCTGCGCATGGAGGACGAGCTGGGACGCCGGCTGATCGGCCAGCAGTCCGCCGTCCAGGCCGTGTCCGACGCGGTTCGCCGCTCGCGGGCCGGCATCAGCGACCCGGACCGTCCGACCGGCTCGTTCCTGTTCCTCGGCCCCACCGGCGTCGGCAAGACCGAGTTGGCCAAAACGCTGGCCGAGTTCCTGTTCGACGACGAGCGCGCGATCGTTCGTGTCGATATGAGCGAGTACTCCGAGAAGCACAGCGTCGCTCGGCTCGTCGGCGCGCCTCCGGGCTACGTTGGCTACGAGGAGGGCGGCCAGCTCACCGAGGCCGTTCGGCGCCGGCCGTACTCGGTCGTTCTTCTCGATGAAGTGGAGAAGGCCCACCCTGAGGTCTTCGACATCCTGCTGCAGGTGCTCGACGACGGACGCCTCACCGATGGGCAGGGCCGAACCGTCGACTTCCGCAACGTCATCCTGGTCATGACGTCGAACCTCGGCTCCGCCTTCCTCGCCGACCCGGCTATCGACGACGACTCCAAGAAGGACGCGGTGATGGAGATCGTGCGGAGCTCCTTCAAGCCGGAGTTTCTCAACCGACTCGACGAAGTCGTCATGTTCGATCCGCTTTCGACCGCAGAGCTGACGAGGATCGTGGACCTGCAGCTCGCGTCGCTGGCCAGGCGGCTCGAGACGCGTCGGATCACGCTCGATGTCTCCGATGCAGCGAAGGAGTGGCTGGCCATGACGGGCTGGGACCCGGCGTACGGAGCCCGCCCGCTGCGCCGTTTGGTGCAGCAGGCCATCGGTGACCGGCTGGCCAAGGAACTCCTGGCCGGCGACGTCCGCGACGGGGACACCGTCAAGGTCGACCTCGACGCCGAGCGCGACGCATTGACCGTCACCTCGGCTTGACGGCCTGAGATACTCCGACGATGAGGGATAAAACGTGGTCCGCTGTGTTGTGGCTCTTGGGACTCGTCCATCTTGGGTTGGGCGCGTGGGCGGGAGCCTCACCGGCAACGTTCACCGGCGCCGTCGCTGATTTCGGAACGTACAACCCGCACCTCATCCACGACGTGGCCGCTGCCATGCTCGCCATCGGCGGCGGCCTGGTCGCGGCGGCGTATCTCACGAGTTGGCGCACGCCGGTGCTGACCGTCGCCGCGCTATGGAACGGATTCCACGCCGCCTCTCACATCGTCGACGTAAACGATGCCGCGACCCGACTGATGGGTGTCGGCGAGGCGGTACTTCTCGTCATCACTGCGTTGGCCCTCGCCTGGTTGGCGCGGCGGAGCGCCCGCGCCTGAGCCACCACTCGGCGATGGCGACATGCATGCCGAACCCGAGCCAGAACGCCAGGCCAAAGGTCGCCTGCTCGCGCCGGCGGATGGCACGGAAGGCCGAAACCGAGCACCACAGCATCCAGCCGCCGAACGCGACGGCCGCGGACGCTTTGGTCAGCCCGCACGCGCTTTCGTTGTCGCCGGGGTGGTCACTTTGCGTAGTCTGCAGCAATGATCGGCACACGGGAATGGCTCGCGCGGACTGGCGGAGCGCTGAGCCGTCGCGAACGATTTGCGCACCAGGCAGGGGCCGTGGCCGTGCTCTCGGCGGACATGTCGAGCCGCGTGCGATTTCGCTGGGTAGCCGGAGCGGTTGGCCTCGATGTCGATGCGACGCCGCCGACCACCGATTTGGTGCGCGCGACGACGACGTGGGCCGAGGCAATCCACGAGCCCTGGTTGCTGCGCCACAGTCTGCGGACCTGGCTGTTCGGTCGCCTGCTCGGACAGCTGGACGGTACGGAGGCCGATCCCGAGGCGCTGTATCTCGCCTGCCTCCTGCATGACGTCGGGTTGACCGCCGAGTATCGGGTCCCCGCAGGTGATCCCGGGACGGCCTGCCAGTGCTTCGCGGCGCACGGCGCACACGTATCCGAGGAAAAGCTGCTGGAGCTTGGCGCGAGCCCGCTGCTGGCGTCTGAGGTGGCCGATGCGATTGGCATGCACCTCAATGCGAAGGTCGGCGCGGAAGCTGGCGGCACGGCACGTCTCGTCAATCAGGGAGCCGCGCTGGACGTCGTCGGAGTCCGGGCATCGGATCTGGGGCGCACGGTCATCAGCGAAGTGCTTGCGCTCCACGACCGTGCAGGGTTGGCGGAGGAGCTTCTCGCCGTCGTGCGGGCCGAGAACACGGACCGGCGGTCGGCGCGCATGGCGAGCTTGTTTGGGGTGGGGATGGGACAAGCCATCCGCCTCAACCCGTTGAACCGGTTGTGATGGGATGGTCCGGTGAGCACCGATTCGGCAAGCAGTCGCACGAAGCATCCGCGCCCGAGCGTGGTCACGTTGTCGTGCGTGTTTGTCGCGGTCACGGCGTTTTTGACGCTCACTGAGCTCATCACAGCCCTGATGGACTGGGCCACCGTCGACATGCAGGCGGCACTGCGACCGATCCTTGCCCAGCTGGCGAAGGCCGGCGCCGTCCTCAGCATGACGGAGGTCCTTGAGTATCTCCGGTGGTTCTCCCTGGCGATGGTGCCGTTCTCGGTCGCTGCCATGGTGTTCGCGATTTATGCACTCCGTGGTGATAGGACGGCGCGACTAATGACCACGATCTTGGCCGTCGCGGCCGGGTTCGTGTCGCTGCCGATCGGCCTCTTCGGTGTGTTGCAGGCGGCCATGCTGTTCGTTGCGGCCGGCGCGTTGTGGACGGCGGACGCAAGCCGTTGGTATCGGGGTGAGCCTCCCCGCGAAGTTCCGGCGGCGGCCCTTGAAGCTCAGACTGCCGAAACTCTGACGTCCGATGCTCTGCCCACTGGTGCCATGCCCACTGATTCTGGGGCGACTGTGCCGGTGCTCCTGCCCGCTGGCGGCGCACCGACCCCGCGTCCGACTTCGGTCATGACGGCGGGGCTGCTGGCGATCCTGGGCTCGCTGGCCGCTGCCGGGTTCGCCGCAACCTTCCTTGCGGTCTACACCTTCGCGCGCGCTGCCTACGTGGAATCGGTCAGGACTGGCCCATTCAGTGACCTGCTCACGGAGAAGGAGCTGGAGCTCGCGATGCAGATCTCGCTCTGGGGATCGGTGGTCATCCTGCCGCTCGCGCTGGCCGGCATCATCGGCGGCATCGCGCTGCTTTCGAGGCGCCGTATCGGCCGCACGGCAACGCTGTGGTGGGCCTGGACGACGGCGGCCCTAGGCCTCGTCATGCTGCCGGTTGGTCTGCTGGCCACAGCCGGCGCCGGTACCGTGATCGTGCTGCTCAGGCGCGATGACGCTCGCCAGTGGACGGCATCGCGCTGACGATTGGGCCCCGATAACCTAGCCGCATGTCGCAGACGCCCGCCGTAGTCAAGAAGCGCCCTCACGTCGTCATCGTCGGCGGTGGATTCGGTGGCCTCTCCGCCGTCCGGGCTCTCCGCAAGGCGGACGTCGACATCACGCTCATCGACCGGCACACGTACAACACGTTCAATCCGCTGCTCTACCAGGTTGCGACGGCGAGCCTGAATCCCGGCGACATCACCTGGTTCCTGCGCGCCGTCCGGTCGAAGGCGAAGAACGTACGATTTCTCAAGGGCATCGTCGTCAGCATCGACCATGGGACGAAGACGCTCGCGCTGTACGGCGACGTCTCGGTGAGCTACGACTATCTCGTTCTGGCCAACGGCGTGACGGCCAACTTCTTCGGCACACCGGGCGCCGAGGAGTTCGCGATCCCGCTGTACAAGAGGTCGCAGGCGTTGGCGGTGCGCGACAAGCTGTTCGCCTACCTCGAAGAGGCCGCCATCAACGGCCAGGACGAGGACCTGCGCATCATCGTCGTGGGCGGCGGCCCGACCGGTGTCGAGACGGCTGGCGCCTTCGCCGAGTTCCGCAACCACGACATGCCGACCACCTATCCCGAGCTAGATCGCGAGAAGATCCACGTCACGCTGGTCGAAGCCGCCGGGGTCGTCCTCGGCCCATTCAAGGAGCGGCTGCGCAACTACGCCCGCAAGGCACTTGAGCAGCGCATGGTCGACCTCCGGTTCAACACACTCGTCAAGGAAGTTCGCGAGGATGGCGTGCTCGTCGAGCACGACGGCCATCAGGAGTTCCTGCCGGCCGGACTGACGGTGTGGGCCACTGGCGTCACCGCCCACGACACGGTCAAGGACTGGAACGTGCCGCAAGGCCGCGGCGGCCGCATCGAGGTAGACGACCACCTGCGGGTGCGGGGTATCGACAAGACCTTCGCGATCGGCGACATCGCCGTCGATCCCGACGAGCCCCTGCCGCAGCTTGCACAGCCGGCCCTTCAGGGCGGCAAGTACGTCGGCGAACTCATCAAGCGTGAGGTGTCGGGAAAGCACGCACCCGGTCCGTTCAAGTACTTCGACAAGGGCACCATGGCGACGATTGGCAAGTCGTCGGCCGTGGCTGAAGTCCAGATCCCGTTCTCAGGCAAGAGCGTCCCGATCAAGGGGTTTGTCGCGTGGATCACCTGGGTCGTGCTGCACATCGCGTACCTGCTGGGAAACCGCAACCGCCTGGCGACGATGATCAACTTGGGCAGCAAGTATCTGTTCCGTGGCAGTCACAACGCGATCGTGGGCGAGAGCCCGTACATCGTGGCCAAGAACAAGATGGCCATCGGCGTCTCGCCGGCCGACTCGGTGCTGACCGGCGCGGAGATCGAAGCTGTCGAGATGGCCGAAGCCCTGGAAGCCGAACTCGACGAGTAACCGACTACAGACTGACTGAGCGCGCCTCATGGAAGTCGGTGCTGGCCGTGATCGTGGCCAGCACATCGGCCGGGACGGCGCGGTCGGTCGTCACCAGCAGCACCGCCTCGTCGGGTCCCCCGCTGCGCCCAGCAAGGATCGCAGCGGGCGGTGCCCCCATCTCTTCCTTGCCCACCGCCGCTGCGTCGATGTTGATACCGGCATCACCGAGCGCCGTGCCGAGACGGCCGAGCATGCCGGGCTGGTCCTTGTAGCGGAAGATCGCGACGTGTTCCTCCAGCTGGACGTTGAACCGGGCACCCCATGCTTCGAGCAAGTGCGGACGATGGAGCTGGCCGAGGACGGTTCCGACGACGCGGGTCGACGATCCGCCGGCGGTCGCCGTCACCCGGACGAGGTCGGTGAAGTCGCGGGCCTTCGGTTGATTGGTCGCCGTCACGGTGAGGCCACGCTCGGCGGCAAAGGGCAGGGCGTTGACGTCGTTGACGGCGGTCTCGGTGTGCCCGGCCAGGGCTCCCTTGACTGCCGCGATGGTGAGCAGTCGGGTGTCGCGCTCGGCAATGTGCCCCAAGTACTCCACCGCGATGCCGTCGAGCGCCGACGTTGGCGCGAGCCCGGCAGCGATGCGGCCGAGTGCCGAGCACAGGACGAGGAACGGGCCAACGGCTTCGAGGTCGTCGGCAGCGATGGCCGGTACGTTCACGGCCGTCGTGACCGGACCGCCGGTCAGTGCCGCGACGACCTGCTCCGCGGCCTGGTAACCGGCGCGGTCGGTGGCCTCGCTCGTGGACGCCCCGAGGTGTGGGGTGACGATGACCTGGGGGTGGCCGAACAGCGGATGCTCGGTGATCGGTTCGCTGCGGAACACGTCGAGCGCGGCGCCGGCGACCTTGCCGGAGTCGAGTGCGTCGGCGAGTGCAGCGTCGTCGAGCAGGGGTCCGCGGGCCACGTTGAGGATGCGCACGCCGTCCTTCATGGCGGCAAACGCCTTCGCGTCGAGGAAGTTCTCAGTTTCCGGCGTCTTCGGAAGGTGGATCGTGATGAAGTCGGCCGACTCGTAGATCTCCTGCGGTGTTGCTGCCCGCTCGACGCCCAGGTCGCCAAACCGCTCTTCGGCGAGGAAGGGGTCGAATCCGACGACGTGCATGCCGAACCCCTTGGCGCGGGCAGCGACGAGCTGGCCGATGCGGCCGAATCCGAGGATGCCGAGCACCTTGCCGTGCAGTTCGACGCCATTGAACTTGCTGCGCTCCCAGGCGCCGCCCGTGAGCGATGCGTGCGCCTGCGGGATGTTGCGGGCCAGCGCGAGCAGCAATGCCATGGTGTGCTCGGCGGCCGTCACCACGTTCGACTGCGGCGCGTTCGCGACGATCACGCCCTGACGGGTGGCGGTGTCGACGTCAACGTTGTCGACTCCCACGCCGGCGCGACCGACGGCCTTGAGGTTCGTGGCCTTGGCGAGCAGCGCCGCGTCAACCTGCGTCGCGGAGCGGATGAGGATGCCGTCGTAGTCGCCGATCCGTGCCTCGAGTTCGTCGCGGGACCAATCGGTGCCCAGGTCGACGTCGAATCCGGCGCTCACGCAGCAGGTTGATGCCGGATTCGCCGATGTTCTCGGCCACGAGCACCTTCATTTGGACACCGCCGGGTCGTTGCCGATCACCCAGTCGATGCAGGCGGTGAGCGCCTCGACGTCCGCCGGGTCGACGGCGGGGAACATGCCGACGCGCAACTGGTTGCGACCGAGCTTGCGGTAGGGCTCGGTGTCGACGATGCCGTTGGCACGCAGGGTCTTGGCGATGGCGGCCGCGTCGATGGTGTCGGCGAAGTCGATAGTTCCGACGACGAGTGAGCGGTGTGCTTCGTCGACGAATGGGCTGGCCACGTCCGACTTCTCGGCCCAGGTGTACAGGTGCGAGGACGAGGCGGTTGTCCGGTCGACGCAGAAGTCGAGGCCGCCGCCGGCGAGCATCCAGTCGACCTGTTCGGCCAAGAGGAAGAGCGTGGCGAGTGCCGGGGTGTTGTACGTCTGGTTGAGTCGCGAGTTGGAGATCGCCGTCGTGAGCGACAGCGACTCGGGGATCCAGCGGCCGTCACCTGCCGCGGCGATCTCCTCGGCGCGCGCGATGGCGTCCGGGCTGAGCGCCGCCAGCCACAGGCCGCCATCGGAACCGAACGACTTCTGCGGCGCGAAGTAGTAGGCGTCAGCCTTGCTGACGTCGACCGGGAGACCGCCGGCGCCAGACGTCGCATCGATCAGGACGAGCTGGCCGTCCGATCCAGCCGGCCGTTCGACGCCGAGCATGGCGCCGGTCGACGTTTCGTTGTGTGCCCAGGCGATGGCGTCGACGTCCGGGTCGGTTGTGGGGTTCGGCGCTGTGCCCGGCTCGGCATCGACCACGATGGGGTCGTCCAGGTGAGGGGCGCCCTTCGGCGACGCTGGCGAACTTCGCGGTGAACTCGCCAAAGGTCAGGTGCAGTGAGCGGCGCCGGATGAGTCCAGCGGCGGCGACATCCCAGAACGCGGTGGAGCCGCCGTTGCCGAGGACGATCTCGTACCCGTCCGGCAGGCTGAACAACTGGGCCAAGCCGTCGCGTACGCGTCCGACGACGTCCTTGACCGGCGCCTGCCGGTGCGACGTGCCCATCCATTGATTGAGCTCCGGGAACTTCGCCAGCGCCTCGGGGCGCACCTTGGACGGGCCGCAGCCGAATCGTCCGTCGGTGGGCCTGAGGTCAGTGGGAATCTGGGGTGTGTCCGTCACCCGCCCCACTCTATTGAAAGGGGCAGTGTGGCTTAGGGCCGATACCGGTGGTTGAGTTCCCACCCGTGTCCTTTGCCGCGGTTGATGTGCATTCGGCTGGGGGCACCTCCCGCTTGCGGGGGATTGACGCGTTTGTAGGTCCAGCCTTCTTGGTCGGCGACGTGGTGGCAGGCGTTGCAGTGCAGGGTGGCGTGTTTGAGGTCGGTGTTGCCGCCGAGTTTCCAGGGTTTGGTGTGTTGGACTTCGCACCAAGCCGGTGGTCGGTCGCAGCCGGGTGCGGTGCAGCCGCCGTCCATGACGGCGAGTGCGTCGGTGATGGTCTTGACGATCCGGCCGTGCAGTTCGGGCAGGGTGAATCGTCCCGACCAGGTGCCGTCGTGGTTGTCCCACAGCTGTAGCGACGTCTTGGCCCGGGCCAGGGCTTCGCGGCGGCGCAGCAGGGCGTCCTCATCGGCATCAACCGCGGGTTCGGTCTTGTATTGGTCGGTGATCCGCCGTCCCCGCCGGGCGAGATCGTCGGGAGTGAGTCGTTCGGCATCGCGAATCAGAGCTCGCTCCGCGAAGCGACGCTGCTCATCGGTCGCATCGGCCGGTAGGTCCCTGAGGGCGTTGCCGATCACGGTCGCATGCCGGTGACTGATCGTGCCGTCAGCGGCCGCCTGCTCGGCCAAGCCGGCTTGCGCGGTGCTCTCGGCGTCCTTCAGTTCGCGCCGGGCTGATCGTTGGTCGTTGCCGAACCCGCGGGCCAGCCGTTGCGAAGCCGTCTTGCCCGGCGAGGTCGTGTGCACGGCCCGAACGGCAGCACCCACGTGGGTGGTCATGCGAGATGCGATACGCCGTACGTCCGTAGCCGTCCGTTGCGCTTGGGACGGGGACTGCCCGGCGTAATCAGACAACGCGATCGCATCGAGCTCAGCGTCGATCCGCGCCCACCTGTCGGCGAGCGTGGTCTCTTCGATGAGCTCCGCGACCATGACCCTCCCGACTGACTACCGAACGATAGTTCGATAGTACTAGACGGATCCGACACAGACAAGCGGTGTGGCGAACTTTTCGAGGTTTCTTAGTTTCTGCCGCCAAGGCGGCTAGGCGAGGACGGCGCTCAGGAGCGCGGCCGTGCGTGCGACATTCAGTACGACGGAAGCCTTGGACTCCTTCGCAGGCGCGAACAGTTCCCGCGAACTGGCGACGTGGCTCCGTGCGAACGTGTGTGATCTCGCGGATCGTCTCCGGTGGCCAGGCTACATAGTCAGACGTTGCGCCGGTACTGGCCGCCGACCTCGAAAAACGCCTCAGTCACCTGGCCAAGCGTGCACACGCGGGCCGCGTCCATCAGGACGCCGAAGATGTTCTCACCGGATGTCGCGGCCTGCTTGAGCCGGGCGATCGCTGCCTCCGCCTCGGACTGGTGCTTGCTGCGGAACGTGGTCACGCGGTCCAGCTGCGACTGCTTCTCGGTCTCGCTGGCCCGGCGCAGCTCCACCACGTGATCGGGCTCGCCGCCCGGGTTCACGAAGGTGTTGACTCCGATGATCGGGATGGTTCCGTCGTGCTTGCCGTGTTCGTAGAGCATCGACTCGTCCTGGATCCGGCCACGCTGGTAGCCGGTCTCCATCGCGCCGAGCACGCCGCCGCGCTCGCTGATGCGATCGAACTCGACGAGGACGGCCGCCTCGACGAGATCGGTGAGCTCGTCGACCAAGTACGAACCCTGCAGTGGGTTCTCGTTCATCGACCAACCGAACTCGCGGTTGATGACGAGCTGGATGGCCAGGGCCCGGCGCACCGACTCGTCGGTCGGCGTGGTGATGGCCTCGTCGTAGGCGTTGGTGTGCAGGCTGTTGGCGTTGTCCTGCAGGGCGAGCAGTGCCTGCAGAGTCGTGCGGATGTCGTTGAACGCCATCTCCTGCGCGTGCAGCGACCGGCCCGACGTCTGCACGTGGTACTTCAGCTTCTGGCTGCGCTCGTTGGCGTCGTACTTCTCGCGCATCGCGATCGCCCAGATCCGGCGCGCAACGCGGCCCAGGACGGTGTACTCCGGATCCATGCCGTTGCTGAAGAAGAACGACAGGTTCGGCGCGAAGTCATCGATGTCCATGCCGCGCGCGAGATACGTCTCGACGTACGTGAACGCGTTGGCCAGCGTGAACGCCAGCTGGCTGATGGGGTTCGCCCCGGCCTCGGCCATGTGATAGCCGGAGATGGACACCGAGTAGAAGTTCCGCATCTCGTTCTGGATGAACCATTCTTGGATGTCGGCCATGCAGCGCAGGCTGAACTCGGTGGAGAACAGGCAGGTGTTCTGGCCCTGGTCCTCCTTGAGGATGTCGGCCTGGACGGTGCCGCGCAGGGTGCGCAGCGTGTTGACGCGCAGTTCCGCACGCTCTTCGGTGTTCGGCTCGCGATGATGCTCGGCGCGGAACCGTTCCTCGGCCTGGTCGATGGCGGTGTTGAGGAAGAACGCCAGGACGGTCGGGGCCGGTCCGTTGATCGTCATCGACACCGAGGTCGACGGCGCCGACAGGTCGAAGCCGTCGTACAGCGCCTTCATGTCGTCGAGCGTCGCGACACTCACGCCCGACGTGCCGACCTTGCCATAGACGTCCGGCGGCGTGGCCGGGTCGCGGCCGTACAGCGTCACCGAGTCGAACGCGGTCGACAGGCGGGTGGCCGGCTGCCCTTCGGACAGCAGCTTGAACCGGCGGTTGGTGCGGAACGGGTCGCCTTCGCCGGCGAACATGCGGGCCGGGTCTTCGTCCTGACGCTTGTGCGGGAAGACGCCGGCGGTGAACGGGAAGTGGCCGGGCAGGTTCTCGCGACGCCAGTAGCGCACGAGCTCGCCGGCGTCCTCCGTGCGAGGCACCGCCACGCGGGGGATCTGGGTTCCGCTGAGCGACGTGCGGCCCGGGTCAGCGTCGTACCCAGTCACGACATCGGGCCAGGCGCGCAGTTCCGCCTCGAGTTCAGGCGGCAGTTCGATGTCCAGATCCACGGGTAGCCCCAAGTTCCGGACACGTTCAATGGCTTGCGCGTCCTTTGCTCGAGCCGCAAGTTCCTCGGTCTCGGCGTGGAAACCGCGGACGGTCTCGCTGATCTCGGAGAGATAGCGAATCCGGTCGGCCGGGACGATCGCGTTGATGCTCGTCGAGGACTTCGTCTCCACGACCGGAAGGATCCCGAGCTCGAAGCCGAGCTGCCGGGCAAGCTCCTGGTAGAGGGCGGTGACGCCGTCGTCGTTGAAGGTCGCCGCGGATGTGCCGAACACCGGCATGTCCTCAGGCTTCGATGAGAACGCCTCGCGGTTGCGGATCAGCTGCCGCGCCACGTCGCGCATGGCGTCAGCGGCGCCGCGGCGTTCGAACTTGTTGATCGCGACGACGTCGGCGAAGTCGAGCATGTCGATCTTCTCCAGTTGCGACGCTGCGCCGAACTCCGGCGTCATGACGTAAAGGGACGTGTCCACAAACGGGGTGATTCCGGCGTCGCCCTGCCCGATGCCGGGCGTCTCGACGATGATCAGGTCGAAGTCAGCGGCCTTGAGCACGGCGATGACGTCAGCGAGGTGCGCCGGGATCTCGTGGCCTCCACGGGTGGCAAGGGAGCGGAAGAACGTCTTGCCGGTAGCCAGTGCATTCATTCGGATGCGGTCGCCGAGCAGCGCGCCGCCACCGCGACGACGCGTCGGGTCGATGGCCACGACGGCAACGTTCAACTGGTCGTCGTGGTCCGTGCGGAACCGTCGGACGATCTCGTCGGTGAGTGAGCTCTTGCCCGAGCCGCCGGTTCCGGTGATTCCCAAGACCGGAACCGCCTTGGTTTCCGCCGCCGAGCGCACGGCGTCGGGAAGTCGACCGTTCTCGGCGAGCGTCAGCGTTCGAGCGATGCCAGCCGATGTCGAAAGTCCCGCTCCCGCCGCATCGGGCTCGAAATCTCCGGCCGCGATGATCTGGTTGACCATGGCGGCGAGCCCCAGGCGCTGTCCGTCCTCGGGCGAGAAGATCGTGACCCCCGACTCGGCAAGTCGTTCGATCTCGGCCGGGACGATGACGCCACCGCCGCCGCCGAAGACGCGCACATGACCGGCGCCCTGCTTGGCGAGCAGCTGGACCAGGTACTCGAAGTACTCGACATGGCCGCCTTGGTAGGAGCTGATGGCGACGGCCTGGACGTCTTCCTCGACCGCCGCGTCGACTACCTCCTGGACCGAGCGGTTGTGCCCGAGGTGAATCACCTCGGCGCCCTGCGACTGGAGGATTCGCCGCATGATGCTGATGCTCGCGTCGTGACCGTCGAACAGGCTCGACGCCGTCACCACGCGAACCGGGTGCTTTGGGGTGTGCAGATCGCTCACGGGTCCATATTAGTAGGAAGTCCGACTATTTGGGTACCGAATGACGGACGCCCGTAAGATGTCAGCATGGGTGACCGCGAGCAACTGCCGTTCGACCCGATCGATCGGGCGGGCGTGCTGTGGGAGAAACACGTCGGCGACGCGTCCTCGATGCGCGTTGCGACGTCGATCATGCGGGTCCAACAACTCTTGATCGCGGAGTTCGACGGGGTGCTCAAGCCCTTGGATCTGACCTTTGCGCGCTACGAGGTGCTGCGGTTGGTGTCGTTCAGCCGAGAAGGCCGGCTTCCCCTGAGCATCATCGGCCAGCGACTCATGGTGCATCCGACATCGGTGACCAACGCCATCGACCGGCTCGCCGACTCGGGGTTCGTCGAGCGGACTCCGGATGACGCCGACCGGCGGCGTATCTATGCGTCGCTAACTCCCGACGGCAAGCGCGTGCTGCGCCGCGCCACGAAGGCCCTGATGGACATTGACTTCGGACTTGAGGCGCTGGGTGCCCCTGAGCGCGATTCGCTGTTCAAGGTCCTGCGTTCGGTGCGGGCGTCCGACTTCGAGGATTAGTGGTTCGCTCCGTCAGCAGCCGATGCCACGCATGTCAGCGCCCCAAGGCTTCTTTGCCCTCCCCGGAGTGAGGTAGAAGGTGCGTACCTTTCCGCGGGAGACGTCGAAGACCAAGTGGCCCTCCTTGCCATTGACGGCGAATGAGGAGTAGTCATCCATGATCTCGAGTTCATCGGGGATCAGTCGCTCGCCGTACGCGGCCTTGAGTTCCTTGAGCGTGTCACCTGTGCCGATCCCTTTGTCCGTCATCGTTCGCGGGCCGCGATCGATGTACTCGGGCTTTCCGTGGCCGTCGAGGGAGATGCTCGGTAGACCCGGACCGACCCTGCCGTAGTGGGTCTCGCGATCCTCCTCAAAGAGGTCATCTACTGACTCGTACTTCTGCGTGTGCCAGTCGAGGCGTCCGAATGAGCAGGGGCTCGGAGCGACCCGGTAGGCGCCCGTCTCGAGGATCTCCGCCTTCGTCATGTCCGTGGTGATGGGGCCGAAGGAGTCCGGGCTCATCGTCCACGACTCCGGATCGGCGGACTCGCTCGAGCAACTCGTCGCGAGAACCACAGTCATGACGACGGCAAGCAACGAGTGCGCCGCGCGGAACGTCATGCGAGGACGCTACTCACCCGCGAGGTGGCTTACTCCAGAATCGGGATCTTCAGCGCGCCCCAGGCGACGCCAAAGCCTTCGACCAACGCTTCGGTGTGCGGGCGCAACTTCTCGCACTGGGCATTGACGAGCTGCGTGATCTCTTTTGCCCGTGGGATGGACAGTCGGTTGTGCCCCATGAACCAGGCGAGGTCGTCCTCGATCGTGCTCAGCGCGTACAGACTGCAGACCTCCCGCAGCAGGTCCGTCGCCTCTCCTTCCTCGCTGCGGGCGATGCCGGCGGTGAAGGCCTCCAGCACGACTCGGTCGATGTGCGCTTGTGCCGCTCGGATGAGATGGTCCTGAGCGTTGTTGAAGATCCGGAACGCCTCGTCTGCATCAGCCTTCGCGGCACGACGCATGCGGCGGGCCAGCGTTTCGAGGACGTGCTCCTCGCGGTCTTCGAGCATGTTCAGGTGCGTGCCGCGGTCCAGCAGGTCGTCGTCGTCGCCCTTGCGCCGGTCGGGCATCGATGAGCCGTTGGATCAGTTGGCCGGCCGCCGTTCGTTCCTTGCACAGTGTCGACGAACGAGTCCGCTACGAACATCGCCAGCCCGACCGGATCGAGACCCGACACCTCCTTGGCGTACTTGGTCAGCAGATCCTTGGCCAGGAGCTGCAGCAGGACGTAGTTGTCACCCTCGAAGGTGGCGAACACGTCGACATCACGGCGCAGCAGCACCAGCCGGTTCTCAGTCAGGTAGCCGGCCCCGCCGCAGGCCTCGCGACACTCCTGGATTGCGTCTGATGGCGTGCCAGGTCTGCACTGCCTTCAGGCCTGCCGCGCGGGTCTCGAGCTCGCGCTGCTCGTGCTCGTCTGGGGTGTCGGTGGACTGCAGCCGGTGCATGCGCGCGACCAGCTGGTTCTGCGCGAAGCGGTACGCGTACGAGCGCGCGATCAGCGGCAGCAGCCGCCGTTGGTGCGTCCGGTAGTCCATGAGGAGGATCTTCCTGATCTGGACTGGGACCGAACTGGCGCCGCGTCAGGGCGTACTTGCCGGCGATCGTCAGCGCCACCTCGGCGGCGGCGCTGGCTGAACCGCCAACGCTGACCCGACCCGCGCACGAGCGTGCCGAGCATCGTGAAGAAACGCCGATTGATGTTCTCGACCGGCGATGTGTACGTGCCGTCCTCGGCCACGTCGCCGTACTTGTTGAGCAGGTTCTCCCGCGCGATGCGCACCTGGTCGAACATGATGCGGCCGTTGTCGACGCCACGCAGGCCGCCCTTGTGCCCGCAGTCGGACGTCGTGACACCGGGAAGGTCGCGGCCCTTGGCGTCACGCAGGGGCACCAGGAAGCAGTGCACGCCGTGTCGCTCGACGGTGCCGTCAGCGGTCGGGGTCTCCAGCTGCGCGAAGACGGCGGCCATCGAGGCGTGCTTGGCGGCATTGCCGATGTAGTCCTTGCGTGAACCCGGCGTCGGCGAATGGATGACGAATTCTTGCGGTCGCGGGGTCGTAGGTCGCCGTCGTCTCGAGGTTCTGGACGTCACTGCCGTGCCCGGTCTCGGTCATGGCGAAGCAGCCGACGAGATCCAGGCTGATGATGTCCGGGATCAGGCTGGTGTGCCGTTCCGTGCCGAGATTCGAGACCGCTCCGCCGAACAGGCCCCACTGCACGCCGGCCTTGACCATGAGCGAGAGGTCGTACTGCGCCAGCATCTCGATGCCGGTCACGGCCATGCCCGGGTCGCCGGTGCCGCCGTTGCTCGGTGCGGAAGCCGGCGCCGGGGATGCCGGTCGGCACGAGATCCTTGAACTGTGCGAGGGTGCGCTCGCGCGCGTCCTCCATGCTCAGCTCGTGGTTGAAGGCCAGATTCAGTTCGGCCAGCTGTTGGCGTGCGGCCACGCGGACGTGGCGCCACTTGCCGTCGATGGCGATGCGTAAGATCCTGATCGAGGGCCATGGCGCAACCTACCCGCGCCCGAGGACCCCGGGAGTCTTGACATGTGATCGCGGCCCGCCGCTGCAATCGGGCGCCTCCCGCCGGGGATACTCGCTCGGGGATCATGCGCCAGCGCACCTCCCACTCGCTCGCTGCGGATAACCTCCCTCCATGGGTGCGTTGCTGGTTGCGGGGACCACGTCTGACGCTGGAAAGAGCTTGGTCACGGCGGCGTTGTGTCGCGCCTTTCATCGTCGTGGAGTCGGGTGGCGCCGTTCAAGGCGCAGAACATGTCCAACAACTCGATGGTGGTGGGTGCGGGCGGCCGGGGACAGGCTGGCGAGATCGGGCGCGCGCAATGGGTGCAGGCCTTGGCCGCCGGAGTCGAGCCCGAGATCGCCATGAACCCGGTGTTGCTCAAGCCGGGCAGCGACCAGCGCAGCCACGTCATCGTCAATGGCCAGCCAGCCGGGACCATCTCGTCGGACGAGTTCATCGGCGGCAGGACGCATCTCGCCGAGGCCGCCTTCGCCGCCTTCGACGGTCTGGCGTCGCGGTTCGACGTCGTCGTATGCGAAGGTGCCGGCAGCCCGGCCGAGATCAACCTGCGCGCCGGTGACTACACGAACATGGGCCTCGCTCGGCATGCGGACATGCCGGTCGTGGTCGTGGGCGACATCGACCGCGGCGGCGTCTTCGCGTCGCTGTTCGGAACGGTTGCCCTTCTCGACGCAGGCGACCAGCGGCTGGTCTCCGGATTCATCATCAACAAGTTCCGCGGCAATCAGGGCCTGCTCCAGCCGGGGATCGAGCGCCTGACGGAACTGTCCGGCCGCCCGACGTACGGGGTCCTGCCGTGGAGCCCCGACGTTTGGCTCGACTCCGAGGACGCGCTCGATCTCGCGACGCGCCCAGAGGGCAGCAGTGTCGGCCGGCATCGGCCGCTGTCCGTGGGAGTCATCCGGTTCCCACGCATCAGCAACTTCACCGACATCGACGCGCTGAGCCTCGAGCCCGGTGTCGAGGTGTCGTGGATCAGCGATCCAGGCGCCGTCGCCGGCGTGGACCTCGTCGTTCTCCCCGGCACCCGCGCGACGATGGCCGACCTTTCATGGCTGCGCTTTCGGGGTTTGGACCGTGCCATCGTCGCGCATGCTTCGGCTGGTCGCCCGGTGCTGGGCATCTGCGGTGGCTTCCAGATGCTCGGCCGCCGCATCCACGACCCGGAGGGCGTCGAGGGTGAGAGCACGGTCGACGTCTACGGACTCGCGTCTGCTCGATGCGTCGACCACCTTCGCCGAGGACAAGGTCCTGCGAGCCCATGGCGACGGGGCCTACGAGATCCACCACGGCCGGGTCGACATCGGTGATGCCGACGACGAGGGCGGCTGGATCAGTTCCGGCGTCGTCATGGGCACGATGCGGCACGCGGCACTGGAGTCGGACGAGACGCGGACGATCCTGCTCGATCTGGTGGCTTCTGCGGTGGGGCAGACCTGGAAGCCGTCGAACGTCAGCTTCGCGTTGGCACGGGAGGAACGACTCGATCTGCTCGGTGACCTGGCAGAGAAGCATCTCGACGTCGACGGGCTGCTGGCGCTGGCCACCGAAGGTGCGCCCGAGGTTCCGATGTTGCCGCCGGGCGCCGGAGCGCAGGCCACATGATCCTGCTGCTCGGGGGCACGGCTGAGGCGCGCGAGCTCGCCGATGCTTCTGCAGGTCGGAGGCGTCCGGTTTGTCTCCTCGCTGGCCGGCCGGGTGGCTCAGCCGCGGTTGCCGGTCGGTGCCGTCCAGATCGGCGGGTTCGGTGGCGTCCCGGGCCTACGCGCGTACCTGGCCGAACAGCGCGTCGCAGCAGTCATCGATGCCACGCATCCCTTCGCCGAGGGCATGACCCGGAACGCGGTGGCGGCGTGTACGGCCGACGGCATCCCGCTGCTCCGGCTCGAACGTCCGGGTTGGTCCGATGCACCGGGTGCAGACGCCTGGCACTGGGTCAGCGATCACTCGGAGGCCGCCGCTCTCGCGGCCTCGTTGGGAGAGCGACCATTTCTCACCGTGGGACGCCAGCCTCTCGATCAGTTCGTCGGCCCGCTGGGTAGGCATCCCACTCTGGCCCGCGTCGTCGACGCTCCCGTCGTCGCTGTACCCGCGGCATGGACGCTCGTGCTCAGTCGGGGCCCCTATCCGGTCGAGTCCGAGCGTGAGCTGTTCGCCGAGCATGAGGTCGACGTGCTCGTGACCAAGGACTCCGGTGGCACATACACCTGGGCCAAGATGCAGGTCGCCGCCGAGCGGGGGACGCCGGTCGTCATCGTGCGACGCGTCGCCGGCCGAGCGGACGTGCCGACTGTCAGCGACCCGGCGGCGGCCGCGGCGATTGGGCCGTCCGGATTCAACTGAGCCGGTCGACCAGGAGGTCGGCGACGAGCTGCTGCTCCTCGGGGTAGGGATGGTACGGCGATGGCGTCGGTGCGTGTCGGATACGCGCCGGCGATCCAGGGATCGTCTGAGCACATGTTGTGGCCTCGGGTGCGGTGAAGACGTCGACGTACTCGACGTTCGCACGCGCGGCGGCCTGCTTCTGTGCGCGGACGAGCAACTCGTTGACTCGATGAGCGAACGCGTAGTCGCCGAGAGCGAGTGGCAACTGCGTGCACGGCCCCGACTCGGGGAAGAACTCCGGATAGCCGACGAAGATGATGCGCGCCTCCGGCGCCCGCTCGGCCACCTGCCGGATCGCCCTGACCAGGCGTTTCTCGATCGTTTCGATGTGCTTCTCGGTGACGCTCTGAGCCGCGCGACGCATCAGCCTCGCACGGTGCACCAGCGGGATCCTGGCCCCGCAGGCTTGTGCAGTAGACGACGATCGAGCCGAACGTGCCGAAGTCATTGCCGCCAAGACTGATGGTGACCAGGTCTGTGCCTGGTGTGAGCGCGTCGACCTGAGGCGGAACCTGGAACTGGCCGATGGGCTGCGAGACGCTGCACCTGTTGTGTTGTGGCTCCGCCGCAACTGACGTCCGTGAGCTTGAGGCCGAGCTTCGCGGCAACCTTGTGCGGGTAGTTGGTCGACGACTGCAGGCACCCGTCGTTGGCTGCCGGCTCGCTGTTCCCCGGTGCCCCGGTGGCGGAATCGCCGATCGCGACGTACTCGGCGCCGGCGGTTATGGGTGGTGACCCGGCCGGCTTGCTGGGTTTGGTCGCCGGACCCGACGGAACACGGCCCGACAGGGTCATCAGAACGACGACGATGCCGGCGACGAGGAGGGAACCGGCGACGAGGAGAAGGACTTGCCAGCGTGCCATCGCGATCGATCCTAGGTCGGGGAGGAGTAGCGAACCGATCGTGGAGTGACCGACGAGTCGAGCCAGGTGGGCTGCCGCCTCGATGTCCTCCTTGGTCGGCTCGCGCCCTGCTCCGAGCGTATGACGGTCTTCGGTGACGCCGCGGTAGCTGTTCACTCCGCCGAGTTGGATTCCCAGCGCACCGGCAAACGCGGCTTCCACTCGTCCGGCGTTGGGGCTGGGGTGGCCTGCGGCGTCGCGTCGCCAGACGTCGAAGGCAGTCGCTGGGCGCCCGCCGACGGCGGGGGCGAGTAGCGCGGTGAGCGTTGCCGTGACGCGTGCCGGCACCCAGTTGAGCAGGTCGTCCAGTCGCGCGGAGGCCCACCCGAACTGGTTGTACCTCTCGTTTCGGTGACCGACCATGGCGTCCAACGTGTTGGCTGCACGGTAGGCGGCCAGACCCGGGATCCCGGCGACGGCACCGGCAAGGAGCGGCGCCACCACAGCGTCGGAGGTGTTCTCGGCGAGGGACTCGATGACCGCGCGGGCGATGTCGGACTCGTCGAGGTCGTCGGTGTCCCGTCCGACGAGGTGTGTCAGCCGCTGCCGCGCCGCCGGGAGGTCACCAGCCTCCAGGTGGCCTTTCACGGCTTCGGCCTCTGCCTCGAGGGAGCGGCCGCCGAGGACCGCCCAGGTGGTCGCCGCCGTCGCCAGGAATCGGAGGAAGGGGCGTTGCCACGTGGCCCGTTCGACTGCGATCCCGGCCAACGCCGCTCCGCCCACGAGGGACGCGGTGTACGTCGTCCCGGAGCGTCGGTGGTCGGCGTACAGGTGACGTTCCAGCCGCGATGCAAGGGCGCCAAACCCGGCCACTGGATGGTGGCGAGGTGGGTCGGCCCAGATGCGATCGGCGACGTATCCGGCCAGCAGGCCGAGTGCTCGGGCCGCCACCGATTCACCTCCTCACCGATAAGGTTCCCTCAGATTGGACTGAGCGTACGCAGTGTCTGGAGTGAGCATGAAGGTGCTGGTCACCGGCGGTGTCAGATCAGGTAAGTCGTTCCACGCAGAATCGCTCCTGCTGGCCGCCTCGCACGTCACCTACGTGGCGCCGGGTCCCACGGTCGAAGAGGAATCTGATCCCGACTGGAGGGCTCGGATCACCGCCCACCGGGAGCGCCGGCCCAACCATTGGGCCACCCGCGAGACGCGTGACCTCGCTGCGGCAATCGAGGACGGCGAGGACGCCCTCCTCATCGACTGTCTCGGCACATGGTTGGCGGCACAGATCGACGAGCTCGACGGCTGGAACTCGGTCCAGGACGATTGGGAAGCGCAGCTGATGGAACGGCTGGACGCCGCCGTCGACGCCCTTGCCCGCACGAAGCGGATCGTCGTCGTCGTGACGAACGAAGTCGGCCTGGGCGTGGTGCCGGAGCGGCGGGCCGGCCGGGTCTTTCGGGACCTGCTCGGGGTCGTCAACCAGCGCTTTGCCTCCGAGTGCACCGAGGTGCACCTGGTGGTGGCCGGCCGCGTACTGGTGCTCTAGGCAGCCAGCAGCAGGGTGGCGAGCGTCAGCTCGATGGCGGCGCCGAAGACGTCGCCGGTCACGCCGCCGAGCCGGGTGACGGCGCGACGGATGAGAAGGCCGACCACCACGGTTGCGATGGCGAAGCCGACCACGACGCCCTGCCACGGCAGGTCGAGAAGAGCGAGCACGAGCGCGGCGATGGCCGCAGCCGTGACCCAGCGCAGCAAGGCGAGCGGCCACGACACGGACCCGGCGAACGGGCCTCGTAGTCCTTCGCCGTCGGCCGCTGGGACACCGCGCACGCAGGTGAGTGCGAGCGCGGCACGCGACGCCAGGACCAGCATGCCCGCGGCCAGCGGTTCGTCGGCCAAACTGGCGAAGCCGACGACCTGGACTCCCAGGACGACGATCAGAGCCGCGGCGCCGGCCGGCCCGATCGAACCGGACTTCATCACGGCCAGTGACCGTTCGCGGTCGTAGGAGGCGGTGAGCCCGTCGGCGGTGTCGGCGAGCCCGTCCAGGTGGAACGCACGCGAGCCGAGGGCGAGCACTCCGACGGCCAGGAACCCGGCCGCCAGCGGGTCGACTCCGAGCAGGTGCGTCAGCCACAGGGTCGCGGCGACAGCCAACCCGAGCGGCAGTGTGGCTGGTGGAGCTAGGAGCACCGCGGTGCGGGCGGTGCGTTGGTCGACCTGCGACGGTGGCCGGACCGGCAGCACTGTCAGCGTTCCGATCGCCAGCCGCAGTCCGTCCCCCATCGATTGCCCCATCGATTGCCCCGTCGATTGCACTGTCAGCTCGGCAAGATGTCGGTGAGCAGTGCCACGTCGCGCAGGAGCGCCACCGACGAGCGCACGAGCGGGACAGCCGCCATGGCGCCGCTGCCTTCGCCGAGGCGCATCGAGACATCGAGGATCGGCTCAAGTCCGAGCTTCTCCAGTGCAATGGACTGGGCCGGTTCGGTGGAGCGATGGCCGGCGGCGAACCACGCGGCGGCACCCGGGGCGAGCCGGTCAGCCATCAAGGCACACGCGACACTGATCAGGCCGTCGAGCAGGACGGGGACACCTCGACGCGCGGCTTCGGCCATGAAGCCGGCCGACGCGGCTAGGTCGGCGCTCCCCAAGGCAGCTAGGCAGTCGACCGGATCCTCGACGCGGTCGCCGGCGCGATCGAGGGCAGCTTGGACGACCTCGATCTTGCGGGCGAGCCCCTCAGCGTCCACACCAGTCCCAGTGCCGGTGACCTCGGCGGCCGGCAACCCAAGGGCGGCGGCGATGAGTGCCGCCGACGGTGTGGTGTTGCCGATGCCCATGTCGCCGGAGATCAGGAGCTGCGCTCCCGCTGCGATCTCCTCGGCCGCCACGAGTGCGCCGGCGGCGAGCGCCTGCTCCGACCTCATCGCGGGTCAAGGCGTCCTCAAGGTGGATCGCTCCGGATCCCTTGCGGACCTTGTGTGCCTGGACGGCCGGGTCGACGCCGGCAAGGTCGTCGTCGACGCCGAGGTCGAGCACGCGCACGCTGACGCCATGCTGCGCAGCCAGCGCCGAGACGCCCGCCCTGCCCATGAGGAAGGTGCCCACCATGGCCGGTGTCACTGCCTTGGGATAGGCCGAGACACTGCGCTCGCCAGGAGGGGGGTCAGCGACGCCGTGGTCGCCGGCGAAGATCACCGCGCGGACGTTGTCGATCGGCTCGGGCGGGCACACGCCTTGGACGGCCGACACCCAGACGCCCAGCTCGCCCAGACGACCGAGAGCCCCGGCCGGAGTCGCAAGCCCGGCCAATCGTTCGGCTGCCTGAGCGCGGATGGCCTGGTTTGGCTGGGCGACTGCGTCGTGCATCGTCACAGGCTTGCCGCCAGGTCTCGTCGAGCCTGCGCTGCCAGTTCCTTGGCGTACAGCTTCCCGATCAGGCCGGTCAGGACGATGCCCAGCGTGGCCCAGAGTGCCGCCGTCGTCAGGATCGACGCGCGTCGGAAGAACCACAGGAGGCTGGCTGGGAAGTTGCCCACTTCGTTCACGGTCGGAAGGAGTCCAGCTGCCACGCTGACGATGGCGAGGAACCCCAGGGCGGGGAAGACGACGGCCTGGAACACGCTTCCACCGCGTCGGAGCAGGAGTGCCGCAAAGATCGTCTCGGCAATGACGGCGAGAACGCTGATCGTGAGGAACGTGAAGTACAGGGAGGTTCGGTCGCCGATGGTTTCGCCGTTGCCAACCGCGGGCGGCGTGGCCGGGTACTTCAGGAAGGGAACGAGCGCGATGGCGATGAATCCGAGCAATGCGACGAGCGCGGTTGTCTGCGTCGGCTTGAGGGTGCCGATACGGCCAAGCGCGAATGCGGCGGCCAAAGCGGTGACGCCGCCCATGGCCACGCCGATCGCGAGCGTCCCGGTCAAGAGGCCCCAGGTCGACTGGGTGGCGCGAGAGATCTCGGTTCCGGTATCGGGATCATGGGTGTGATCGGCGGGTGCAGCGTGCGTGTGGTCATCAGGTGCCTGATGCTCGGCCGCGGCGGCAGCTTCGAGGGCGATCGCGGCGTTGATTTGGGGCTCGCCGACCACGTAGGCAACGGCGAAGGCAGCGAGTCCGGCGATGAGACCGGCGAGCAGGCCGCGGATGAGGAACTTGCTGGGTGTCATGCGTGGGTCCTTTGTCGAAAGATGAGTGAGGACGGCGACTGGCCGCCTACCCGATGGGTGGCGGCTGACGATCGCTCAGATCAGTGGCAGGGGAAGCCCAGCAGGTGGCGTCCGTCGTGAACCCACTCGTGGACGGCCAGGCCGCCGAGCGAAAGCGCGCCACCGTCGGCGCTGACGAAGAACACCGCGATGGCGGCAAGCAGGAAACTGAAGAGCGCCCACGGGGCGAGCTTGCCGACCGGGATGGTCGGGAGCTCGACGCCTTCGACGGCACTGGCGGCGACTGAGTTGACTGACATCTGGTCTCCTTCGGGATGCGTGCGTCCCTGTGCTGGATGGTTTCACCAGGCCGTCGGGTCTGACTTCACCGGATTCTGCTGACGCAGAAGTGGTGTCACAGTAGCGCGACTGTGCCGGATTCTCACCGGCTTCCTCGGGCGTGGTGCGCCCATCCTAGACCGGGCTCAACGCACCGTGATGCGGTCGGGGTTGGAGTAGATCCGTTGACCGCGTTTGACGGCGTTGTCGGCGAGCTCCATCGAGTTCACAGGCTCGACAGAACCGCCAGCAGTTTTGCCGTCACATCAGGGGATCGGACAGCGATGCGGATCCAGGAGTCGTCGAGGCCCGGGAAGGTGTCAGCCCGCCGTGCGGCATAGCCGGCGTTGCGTAGTCGGGCGTGGACGCCGGGTCCAACCCTCGCCAGGACGAAGGGCGCGGCAGGTTCTCCAGGTACCTCGATGCCAAGCTCAATGAGTGCTGTCACGAGAGTGGTGCGGTCGTGGTCGAGACGCTTGACGCGGGCGTCTTGCTCGGCCCGGGCATCGTCGGACGCGCAGGCGGCCATCGCGGCGAGGGCCAGCGTGCTGGCCGACCAGGGTGGCTGGAGGTCCCGCAGCGCCGAGATGACAGCTGGCTCGGCCAGGACGTAGCCCGCGCGGATTCCGGGGATCGACCAGAGCTTGGTGAGGCTGCGGATGACGATCAGGCCGGGCGCGCGAACCCCCGCCAGCGAGTTCCGCTCGCCCGGAACGGCATCCATGAAGGCCTCGTCGACGACGACGGTGCGGCCGGCCTTGAGCAGTGCGCGGATCGCAGCGTCGGGATGGAGGACGCTTGTCGGGTTTGTCGGGTTGCCGATGACGACAAGGTCGACGTCGTCAGGGACGACCTGCTGATCGAGCGCGAAGCCGTTGGATGCGCTGAGCACGACGTGTTCGGGCGCGTGTCCGGCCATCGTGAGCGCCACATCGGGCTCGGTGAACTGCGGATGGATGATGACGGGACGCCGCCAGTCGCGCAGTCGCGCGATCAGGCCGAACGCCTCGGCAGCGCCAGCAGTGGCGAGGATGTCACCGGGCTCGCGGCCGTGGCGTCGCGCGATGGCAAGCTCGGCGTCGCTCGAATCCGGATAGCGATCGATGTCGTCAAGGCTCGCCCGCAAGGCGTCGTCCAGCCAGGTCGGCCGCGGCCCGTCATAGACGTTGACCGCGAAATCAACCAGCCCCTCACCAACCTCGCGATCCCCGTGGTGCCGGAGCGGGTTCGGTGGTGGTTTCGAGGCCGGCTGCGCCGGCTCCTCAACCGCCGTGACGCGCGTTCGTTGGTTGAGAAGCGAGCCCGCAGGGCGAGCCTCGAAACCGCGTGCGGCCTGCGCGAAGCGTTCTGCGAACTTCGGGTATCCAGCCCAGTGCGTGTGGAGGTAGGACGCGTGCAGCGTCGGGGTTGCGAAGCCCGCCGGTCCTGCTTGCGTGACCCACGCGGCCTCGCCTGTCGGCTCAACCGTCGTCCGGTGGAATTCGTGCCCGGTTACTCGCGTCCCCGCGGGCGCGAGCAGATGGTCGATCGGTGCGGCGGCCGTTCGGTACGCCAAACTCAGCCGCGGCGTCATACGCGCGTCCGCATCGATCGCGCCGACCATCGGTGCGCCATCCACCGAGCGGCACAGGTAGAGCAGGCCGGCGCATTCGGCGACGGTCGGCATGCCTGCGGCAACGGCAGCTCTCATCTGTGCGCGGAGTGGCTCGTTCGCCGAGAGCCCGGACGCGTGTATCTCGGGGAAGCCACCACCGAGGTACAAGCCCGTCGTGCCCTCCGGCAGCGACTCGTCGGTGAGTGGGTCGAAGGTGACGACCTCGCAGCCGGCGGCCTCCAGCAGTTCCGTCGTCTCGGCGTATCGGAAGGTGAAGGCTCGGCCGCCAGCGACGGCGACACGACCTCCGCCGACGCCAGCCACTTCATCGGCTGGATTCCACGGCGATGCATCGATCGGCGGCGCCTGACCTGCCAGTGCGACGATCTGCTCCAAGTCGACCGCCGCTGCGATCCGCTCGGCCAGCCGGTCGACTGCTGCGACGGCGTCGACGCGTTCGTCGGCGGGGATAAGCCCGAGGTGCCGGGATGGGGCAACGATGCCGTCGTCCCGGAACAGTGTTCCTAGGACGGGCAGCCCGGTGCTCTCCAACGCCTGGATGACCTCGTCGGCATGCCGCTGCGAACCTGCCTTGTTCAGGATGACGCCAACGACGCGCACCGAGTTGTCCCACGTCACCATCCCGTGCACCGTCGCCGCGATCGACCGCGACGCGTGGGACACGTCGACGACGAGCACGACCGGCGTCTGCGTCACCTGGGCGACGTGCGCGGTGGAGGCGAAGCCGTCGCCCCCGATCTGCCCGTCGTGCAGGCCCATGACGCCCTCGATGATGGCGATGTCTGCACCCTGCGCGCCGTGGAGCAGCAGCGGCACGAGTCGTTCCTCGCCGACCAAGTGCGGGTCGAGGTTGCGCCCTGGCCGCCCGGTGGCGAGCGAGTGGTAGCCGGGGTCGATGTAGTCCGGCCCCACCTTGTGCCCGGAAACGACGTGTCCGGACCGCCGCAGGGCGGCCATCAGTCCGGTGGCGACCGTCGTCTTGCCGTGGCCCGACGCCGGTGCCGCGATGACGAGTCGGGGGAGCGACGTCACCACTCGATGCCCCGTTGGCCCTTCTGACCGTCGTCGAAGGGGTGCTTGATCTTGGTCATCTCGGTAACCAGGTTCGCGATCTCGATGAGCTTCGGGTCGGCGTCACGCCCGGTCATGACAACGTGCTGGCTGCCGGGGCGGTTTACCAGTGTCGCGACGACGTCGTCGACTTCGATCCAGCCCCACTTCACCGGGTAGGTGAACTCGTCGAGCACGTAGAGATCGTGTGCCTCAGCGGCGAGGCGGCGCTTGATCTCGACCCAGCCCTCAGCGGCTGCTGATGCGTGGTCGTCCTCGGTCCCGGCCTTGCGCGACCACGACCAGCCCGAGCCCATCTTGTGCCATTCGACAGGGCCACCTTCGCCGGTTTCGTCGTGCAGCTGGCCGAGCCGCTCCAAGACGGTCTGTTCGCCGATGCGCCACTTGGCCGACTTCACGAACTGAAAGATGCCGATCGACCAGCCTTGGTTCCAGCCGCGCAGCGCGAGGCCGAACGCGGCGGTGGACTTGCCCTTGCCGGGGCCGGTGTTCACTGCCGTGATGGGGCGTTCGCGCCGCTCCTTGGTGCTCAGTCCGTCATCGGGGACGTTCTCGACCTGACCCCTGGCCATCAGGCTCGCCACCGCGCCGCTGTCATGCGGCCCCTTCGGCGTCGCGGCGGTGTGGCAGGTGTGTGCGGACCAGCGACTCCAGTGCCTCGGCCGATACCTCCATCACCGGGACGTGCTCGGCATCGAGGAACCCGGCCAGTTGGCGAGCGAGACCAAGCCGCATCGGCCCGGACTCGCAGTCGATGACGAGGCTGGCGACGCCGGTGTCGGCGAGGTGTGACGCAACGGCGTTCGCGCGTTGGAGGGCATCGCTGCCGGAGGTGGCACGGCCGTCGGTGACGACGACGAGCAGAGGGCGCCGACGTGGGTCGCGGACGTGCTCGATGCGCAGCGTCTCGGCGGCCTGGAGCAGGCCTTCGGCCAGCGGTGTACGACCGCCGGTCGGCAGGTCGTCGAGCCGCGCGGCCGCGATGTCGACCGATGACGTCGGCGGGAGCGCGAGCTTCGCCTCTGTGCCGCGGAAGGTGATGAGGCCGACCTTGTCGCGGCGCTGGTAGGCGTCGAGCAGGAGCGACAGGACTGCCGTCTTGACCTGGCCCATGCGCTTGCGGGCGGCCATCGACCCCGACGCGTCGACGCAGAACAGGACGAGGTTCGACTCGTGGCCCTCCCTGATCGCGACGCGGAGGTCGTCCGCGCGCAGGTCGAGCTTGCCGGCGCGGCGCCCACGCTCCACCTGGTGCGGAGCAGCGGCTCGAACCGTTTCGGTCAGGTGAATGGCGCCGGTCGTACCGCGCGCTGCGCCGACACGTCGACCTGACGTCGTCACGGCCCGGGATCGCTTTCCGGCCTCGCCGGCCCCGACGCCGGTCACGGTGAACAGCCGGGCGCGATACGGGTCCCCGGCCGACGCGCGCGTCTCGCCGTTTCCGCCGGCGGCAGGCGGTGGGTTGTCAGCATCGCCAGCTGGGGGAGGTGGGGTTTCGGGCTGGCCGTCGCCGTCGGAACCTGGATCCGTTGGATCCGGATCATCGTCGGAGTCGTCACCGAGCAGGTCATCGAGCTGCTGCTCATCGATGCCGGGGGCGTCGAACGGGTTGCGGCGACGTCGGTGCGGAAGCGCCAGCCGGGCCGCGACCCGGATGTCCTCCTTGGTGACGTCGGTCCGGCCGTTCCAGGCCGCATGGGCCGCGGCGGCGCGGGCGGTCACGATATCCGCGCGCATGCCGTCGACGTCGAATGCGGCGCAGAGCTCGGCGATGGTGATCAGGACGTCGTCGGTCAGTTCCACCTGCTCGACCAGCTTCTGGGCCCGGACGATGCGGTCGGTGAAGTCGGCCTCGGCCTCGGCAAAGCGCGCCGCGAAGGCATCGGGGTCAGCCTCATACGCCAAGCGCCGGCGGACGATCTCGGCTCGTGTCTGCGGATCTCGGGGGGCCCGGACGTCGACCGTCAGGCCGAACCGGTCCAAAAGCTGCGGTCGCAGCTCGCCTTCCTCCGGGTTCATGGTCCCCACGAGCACGAACTGAGCAGCGTGCTCGATCGAGACGCCGTCGCGCTCGACGGTTGAGCGACCCATCGCCGCGGCGTCGAGCAGGAGGTCGACGAGGTGGTCGTGGAGCAGGTTGACCTCGTCCACATAAAGGATCCCGCGGTGCGCACGCGCCAATAGGCCCGGCTCGTAGGTTGTGATCCCCTCCGACAGGGCCTTCTCCAGATGCAGCGAGCCGAGCACCCGGTCCTCAGTGGCGCCGACCGGGAGTTCGACCAACCAGACGGGACGGGTTTCGGTCGCAGTACCGGCCGCGAACGGGCCGTCCGGCGAAAGCGGATGCGTTTCGGACGGGTCCGAACTGAACCGGTCGCCAGCAATGACTTCAATGGGCGGCAGCACCGACGCGAGGCCGCGCACGATCGTCGACTTCGCCGTGCCCTTCTCGCCGCGCACCAGGACGCCGCCGACGGCCGGCGAAATCGTCGTCAGGGTGAGTGCCAGCGCCATGTCGTCGGCACCAACGACGGCGCTGAACGGGAAGTGCTGGGACATGGGTGGCTCCGGATCGAATAGATCCCCGAGACTACCCGGCCCGGATTGGGCGAAAAGTGCCGGGAACTAGGCTCAGCATCGTGGCAATCACGGTGGTGGGCATCGGCGCGGATGGGTGGTCCGGCCTTGATGCCGCGCGCCGCGAGGCCGTCGAAGCCGCTGATGTCGTCCTGGGTGGTGAGCGCCATCTGGCACTGATACCTGTAGGTATAACCGCCGAGCGCATTGGCTGGCCCCATCCGCTGCGCGAGGGATTGCCGGCGCTGCTTGACGCGCACCGCGGGCGACGCATCGTTGCGCTCGCCTCGGGTGATCCGCTCGTCGCGGGTATCGCCGCCACCTTCATCGACTTGCTTGGACCCGATGTCGTCGAGGTGCTCCCGGCGATCTCGTCGATCTCGCTCGCCCGCGCCCGGATGAACTGGCCGGCTGAAACCGTCACGGTTCTCCGCGAGTACCGCGAGCTCCCGCGCCACCTTGGGCCGGGGAACCGGATTCTTGTGCTGAGCGCCGACGCCACGACGCCGGACGCTGCGGCCCGCCTTCTGACCGAAGCTGGCTTCGGCGACAGTGACTTCGTCGTCCTTGAGAACCTGGGTGGGACGCACGAGAAGCGTCTGGACGGGGTTGCGTCGCAGTGGCAGCCCGGAGCCGGCCCCCTCAACCTCATTGCGATCACGTGCGCGGGGTCTGGCGGGCTCGGCTGGACGCCCGGGCTGCCGGACGACGCCTTCGATCACGACGGTCAGCTCACCAAGCGTGACCTGCGTGCGTCCGCACTGGCTCGGCTCGCTCCGGCCCCCGGCCAACTGCTCTGGGACGTGGGTGCTGGCGCCGGCTCGATCGGCGTCGAATGGATGCGCGCACATCCAACGTGCCGGGCCATCGCGGTGGAAGCCCGGGAGGACCGGGCCAAGCGGACGGCGGAGAACGCCGTACGTCTGGGCGTCGGCTCGCTGCGGGTCGTCGTCGGCCACGCTCCGGAGGCACTGACCGACCTGGCGCAGCCCGACGCAATCTTTGTCGGCGGCGGGGCCACCGACGACGGCGTTCTCGATGCCTGCTGGTCCGCCTTGAGGCCGGGGGGCCGGTTGGTCGTTCACGGCGTGACGCTGGAGACAGAACGCGTGCTCACCGAGCGGCATTCCGAACACGGTGGCGAGCTGACTCGGCACCACGTCGAGCACGCGGCACCTATCGGGTCGTTCACCGGCTGGAAGCCGGCACGCGCGGTCGTGCAATGGGCCGCGATAAAGCCGGACCCAAGCCAATGACCGTTCACTTCGTCGGAGCCGGGCCGGGCGCCGCCGATCTGCTGACCGTCCGGGCCACCGCGCTACTCGCGATCGCCGACGTGATCCTTTACCCCGGCACCTACATCGATCGGGCGGTCCTTGCTCACGCCAAGCGAACGGCGGAGTTGGTCGATACCCAGGACCTTGACCTCGACCAGATCGCGGGTGCCATGGTCGAGGCACACGCGCGGGGCCACGAAGTCGTCCGGCTGACGTCGGGCGATCCGTCGGTGTACTCGGCCCTGCACGAGCAGGCCCGGCGGCTCGACGAAGCGGGCGTGCCGTGGGACGTCACGCCAGGCGTGCCCGCGTACGCTGCCGCTGCCGCCAGGGTTGGCGCCGAGCTGACCGTTCCCGAACTCGTGCAGTCCGTGGTCCTGACGCGCACGCAGGCCCGCTCCACCGCGATGCCGGACTCTGAGGCGCTGGCGAACTTCGCGGCGACCAAGGCGACGCTTGCACTTCACCTTGCGATCACCCGGATCCGCGAGCTTGCCGACGAGCTCGCTCGCCACTACGGCGCGGGTTGCCCGGTCGTCGTGGCCTACCGCGTCTCCCAGCCTGGCGAACTCCTCCTGCGGGGCACACTGGCCGACATCGCCGACGCCGTTGCGGAGGCGAACCTGCGGCAAGCCGCCGTCATCTTGGTCGGACCAGCACTGGCCGAACGGGTCAGTGGAGCCGAATCCTTCCTCTACGACCCAGCTCGGGACCGGTCAATCAAGGCAGGAAGGTCGCCGTCGGGTTGGGAAACGGAACCGCGCCCGCGGAGTTGATGGCGCGGGCCAGATCGACGAGGGCGTGCTCGGTGGTGATTGCGCGAGCCTGCATCTCCTCATCGAAGGAGGCCGACGAGACACGGTCGGTTGCGTCCTCGATCTGCGCCCGCGCAGCCTTTCCCGCGTCGGTGATCTCCCCGTACTCGTTGGTCCAAGCACGCCGCCGGAGGTGTTCGTACGCGGCTATCCAATCCTCGTCGTTCCAGCCGCGGGCTTGCTGCTGCGTCGCCGGTGCCCGGCCGTCGGCAACGGCGAGCGCGTTGGCCGCGGCGCCATCGAGCCCGGCCGCGACCAGCAATGCGACGTGTGAGTCGCCGCGGTACTCGCGCAGGACGGTGGCTGCCCACCACAGGCGTGCGACCGGATCGTTCGGCCGCGGCAGGTTTGCGTGCGCGGCCGCGAGCGCGCGGCCGGCGAAGTCGAGCCCGTCGACGATGGCTTCGAGGTCCTTTGCGAGCCGTGCAACTTCGGTCTCGATGGCGGCCGGATCGATGGCGGGAGTCAAGCGATCGACGGCCAACTGCAGCCGGGTGGCGAGGATTTCGTCACGGTCGGCCAACGACCACGCGTCCGGCAGTGCCCGCTCGACCAGCTCGGGCGCGAACCCATGGAACAGCGCGGTGACGGTCTTCGGATCCGGCGTGCCAAGCGCAGCCGACCGGTGCGCGAAGTACGCCATCCACCAGCCCTTCAGGCCGATCGCATCGAATCGGTCGCGGATGTCGTCGCCGAAGTAGACGACATCGTGGATCACCTCGATGCCCTGCCAGAACTGTCGCCGGACTGTACCCATCAGCTGGAACCCATCGCCTACGTCCGCATCCCGGTGGGGAGGCCGTCGATGCTGACGACGTTCTTCTCCTGGTGGTACGCCGCGACACCATCCGGGCCCTTCTTGTTCGCCCAGGTGCTCAAGAGCTCACGCTCTTCGTCGAACGTCATCCGCGGCACGGCATACCCGCACGAGGTCTGGGCCGACTCGACGGCCACGTCGAAGATTTGCCGCGCACCGGGCAAGTCGGGGAAGTGTGCGCCAAGTTCGGCCCACTCAGGTTGGTCGGGCTGGACCTCGGTGGCCGTGCCGTAGAGCCGCAGGATCAGCGGCTTGCGGCCGAACGAGCAGAACATCAACGTCATGCGGTTGGTGTCGAGCAGATGCGCGGCCGTCTCGTTGCCGGACCCGGTGAGGTTGAGCCAAGCCACTCGGTTCGGCCCAAGCACCCGAATGGAGTCCATGCCCTTGGGCGAGACGTTCACCCGCCCGTCGCGGGCTGCCGTGCCTACGAAGAAGATGTGCTGCTGCTCGATGAAGTCGCGCAGCCGGTCGGTGATCGATTCAAGGAAGTCAGCCATGTTGGTTCTCCGTGTCCACAGACCGCGGCGTCCACACTTGGCCCGCCGAAGTGACTCTCGTCGATGACGCCCCAACGAGCAAAAGACATTTCATGTCGACTCTGTCGGCATCGAGCTCGGCCAGCGTCGTGACCGTCAGGGATTCCTCGGCCCGGCCGATGTCGCGGCCGACGATCACGACCGTGTCCGGCGACCGGTGCTCCAGCAGGATCTTCTGCAGCTGTGCCACCTGGGTGACCCGAGAACTGGACGCCGGGTTGTAGACCGCAAGCACCAGGTCGGCTTCGCCGATCGCGTGCAGGCGCCGCTCGATGACTGACCACGGCTTGAGCCGATCGGACAGGCTGACCACCGCGAAATCCGCGCCGATTGGCGCACCTGCCTGCGCTGCCACGGCTTGGATGGCCGAGACACCGGGCACCACGCGGACGTCAACGCCCGGGAACTCATCGGCCACCTCGAACACGGCGGCGGCCATGCCGAAGATCCCGGCGTCGCCGCCGGAGACGACCGCGACTCGCTCGCCGGCCTGCGCCAGCTCCAACGCGAAGCGCGCCCGATCGACCTCGACGGTGTTGCCCGACGCGTGCCGCTGGAGGCCTTCGCGCTGCGGCACGCGGTTCACATATGGCGCATAGCCGACGACGTGGTCGACGCCCGCCAGTGCCTCCGTCGCCTCGGGCGTCAGCCACCGATCCGGCCCCGGTCCCAACCCGACGACAAGCAGGGAGCGAGGGCTGGTTGGGGCGGCGACCGCGAGGCCGGATTCGTCGTGAGCCTCGGGGCCGCGCGGCGCGGAACGCGACGCCGGGGGGTCCTCCGCCGCGAACGACGGATCCGGGCGGGAGGGAACTGTCCCGACCAGCCCGGACCCCGGCACCACGATCAGCGAGAAGTAGGGGACCGAGGCCGGATCGACGTCTGCCACCGGAAGCCACCGCTGCTGCTCCATCGAGGCCCGTTCCACGTACAGGGCACCGTCGAGCTTGCCCGCCTGCCGCAGCGCGGAGACGACCTTCGGGAACGTCCGGCCGAGCTTCATGATGATCGCGCCGTCGGTGTCGGCGAGGCGCCGGGCGAGCTCAGGTTCGGGGAGCGTCGCCGGCAGAACGGTGAGGACTTCGCTCTGGCGGACGAGGGGTTCGGCGAGCGCGGCTGTGGCGGCGGCGAAGGCCGGGACCCCGGGAACGACCTCGGTGCTGTAGCGGTCCCGCAGCATCTCGTGCACGTACATGTACGAGCCGTAGAACATTGGGTCGCCCTCGGCGAGGACGACGACAGTGCGGCCGGCGTCGAGGTGGGCGGCGAGCCGGTCGGCGCACTCGGCGTAGAAGTCGGTGAGCGCGCCGGCGTAGCCACCGGGGTGGTCCGTCGTGCCCGTCGTGACTGGGTACTCGAGCACCTCCTCGAGCGCGTTCGCCGGCATGAGATCAGCGGCGATGCGTCGCGCATTGGACGACTTGCCGACACCCTGGTGGTAGGCGACGACGTCGGCTTCGGCGATGAGGCGGGCCGCCTTGCGCGTGATGAGCTCGGGGTCGCCGGGACCCAGCCCGACGCCATAAAGCTTGCCGGCGCTCACTCGCGCTCCTGGGCGAGGGCATTGAGCGCCGACGCGGCCATGGCCGATCCACCTCGGCGGCCACGGATCGTGACGAACGGGATGTCGATTCCGTGCTCACCTGCGAACCCGGCCAGCGCTTCCTTCGACTCGGCGGCACCGATGAACCCGACAGGGACGCCGACAATGGCCGCCGGCCGGGGAGCGCCGTCGAGGATCATCTCGAGCAGGTGGAACAAAGCGGTCGGAGCATTGCCGATGCCCACGACAGCTCCGCCCAGCCGGTCTTCCAGAAGGGAGAACGCGGCGGCGGACCGCGTCGTGCCCAACTCGCGGGCCAGGCCGGGCACGCGTTCGTCCCGCAGCAGGCAGACGACGTCGTTGTCCTTCGGCAGCCGAGCACGCGTGACGCCGGACGCCACCATGTGCGCGTCGGTGAGGATCGGCGCCCCGGACTCCAGGGCGCCACGGGCGGCGGCGACGAGAGCGGGGTGAATGACCAGATCCTGCGCGAGGCTGGGCTGGCCGGTGCCGTGGATCATCCGGACTGCGACCTTCTCCGCATCGGCCGGGATCGCGCTCAGGTCGGCTTCGCGGCGGATGGTGGCGAACGAATCGACGTAGATCGCTGCGCCGTCGTCGATGTAGTCGTAGCGCTTGGTCGGCCGTTTCACGGGGTCATTCTTCCCCGAGGTCCGGAAGCACCACACTCCGCCATGGCGTGACGATGAGGTCGCGGCCGGCCCTGGCGAGAAGCTGGGTCGCGAGTTTGTGGGTGAGGAGACCGTCCGGGACATCAACGATCGTGGCCGTGCGCCCATCGTCCTGGGTGAGTTCACCGCGTGGCGGAAAGGGAGACGTGACCTGGGTGCGCAGGTCACGGGCGTGGTGGGTCTCCACTATGGGAGCTTCGAGTTCGTCGATGTGCCAGGGCGCGTCCGGATGGTCGCCGCGGGCCCGGACGAAGCGCGCGGCCAGGTCGACCAGGACCTCCGGGACCCCGTCCAACTCGACGACTTCCCCCCAGCCCTGCGCCCCGATCCGGATCTGGGCGTTCTCGTCGTCGACGGCCATGGCGCCAAGATCGAGGGTGCGGTCGACCAAGTCGCCGCGACCGTCATCCAGGACGAACAGGAACCGGGCCGACAGCTGAGCCATGAGCGGCTCCGCGCAGAGCGCCTCGTCGAGCCGCCGCGCGACTGGGAACAGGTCGGCCCGTCCGTTGAGGCGACCGCTCAAGGGAGACACCATGATGTTGCGGACCAACTCGTGCGTGGGCGTGGGCAGGAATCCGGCCTCGGTGATGGCGTCCACGAACTCCGGCGGCAGGCGACTCGATCCGTCCTCGTTCTGAGCAGGGTCGATGCCGCGGAGCTGCAGGTTTGCGCGCTTCGTGAGCAGTACGGTCCCGTCGGCCCACCGTGCGGCGACGGCCATCAGGTCGGTCAGCATCTGGCTGGTCAAAGCGCCGCCGACGAGGCGAAGCCGCACGATGGCTCCGTCGTCGGCGATCCACGGACGCAGCAGGCCGGGGCAGCGGTCTGCGTGCGTGCGGCTCACCGGCCCATGGTCCCATGTTGCCGTGGGCGTGATCGGCTCAGATGGGCACCCGCAGGGTGGCGGTGTAACCCTTCCTGACGGAGCCCCTCACCTTGGCCAGCTGCAGGCTGTGGCCGTCAGAGAAGACGTTGTCCGTGTTGAGTGACATTCCCTCGAAGGTCCGCACGCTCGACGCATACTCGGAGGTCGCGTAGACCTCGTTGCATACGTCCTCTGGGAAGGCGAGCTGTGAGGTCCGCTGCCGGTTCTGCGCCTTTGTGGCATCGGCCAGGCTCGGGTAGACCTCGAAATGGATGTGCGGCCAGCGGCCGGAGTAGCAGCCGGGGAAGATGGTCGTGAACGTCACGTGGCCCTTGTCGTCGGTCTTCTGGACCCCGCGCAGCCAGTTCTTGTTCTCGAAGCCGGACGAGTAAAGCGAGTAGTTGCCGTCCCGGTCGCAGTGCCAGGCGTAGATCGCTGCACCGGCTACCGCAGAGCCCGGGTCGGTGGCCGAGCTGACGTCGACGACCGTGAGGGTCACGGTCAGCGGGACACCTTCGGCGACGCCGTCGGCGCCGCCGAAACTGGACCGGATGTCGCTGCGAACGACGCCGCTCTCGGTCAGGACGTTTACACCGTTGCTGCCGTCGGCCGGGTAGGGGCCGTTCGTCTCTTCGGGGATCTCGCCGCCGCCGACCGAGGCGGAGCTTCCGCTTCCGGGCGGTGGACCGCCGTTTGGTGGCGCGCCGGTGGGCGTCTCCGAGCTGGTGGCGTCCTGAGTTGTCGTTCCGGGGGCACAGGCCGCCAGCGCGGTCAGGCCGACGCCGCCGAGCAAACTCAGCGCGCGCCGACGTCCGACGAGTGCGGGCAGGTCATGGGCCAGGCCCTCGAGGTGGTCATCGCTCATGCGAACCAGCATGGAGTACAGCCGTGGCAGGAGCCTGAGCGTCTGCTGTGGGGTTCCTTTGGAGGCTCAGCTGACCGGGAAGACGAGGCAGGTACTGGCTGCGGTGGCGAAAACAGTCCCCTCGGCGTCGCGCAGATCGGCTTCCGCAAAAGCGGCCCGCTTGCCCGGCTTGGTAACCCAGCCGTGGGCCCGGAGCGTTCCGGTGTCTGACGTGACCGCGCGCAGGAAGTTCACCTTGGTCTCGAGCGAGGTGTAGGCGAGCCCGACGGGCAAGGTCGACTGCACAGCACAGCCGGCCGCCGAGTCGAGAAGTGTCAGCGCCACGCCGCCGTGGACGACGCCGATGGGGTTGTAGTGCGAGTCGTCCGGGGTCATCTCGAAGACGGCATCCCCCTCCGAGACTTCCAGGAGGTCGAAGCCCAGTCGCTTCGCGATGGGCGGCGGCGGAATCTCGCCGGCCATCATTCGCTTCAGAAAGTCCAGTCCGCTCAACTGGAGGGCTGCCGCGGCGGAGGGTCGCGGGTCGCTCCAGGTGATCGTTGTGCTGGATTCGCTCATGGGTGTGAGCGTACGCGCGGCTTCCGGTCCGGTCGGTGGCGTTCGCTCATGGCTGACGAGGGGGTACCGTTCGACGCACTGGAGATCGGGCGGGAGAGGCGTAAGGCCATGCGGTGGTGGAAGAGCAAGTCAGGCCGTCAGAAGCTTGTGATCGCAGCTGTTGTGCTCGCAATCGTGGCGATCGGGGGCGTCGTCGCGGCTCAACGGATGACGGCCGACGAGCCGGCGCAGGCGCGCAATACGGGTGCGAACCGCGAGCGGCCCGAGGCGAAGCCATCCGGAAAGCCGCTGAAGTTGGGAACGGTGGCGCGCATCAGCTCCAACTACCGGGTCGCCGTGACCGAACTAACCCTTTACAAAGTGGCGACGGGCCAGCTCATGGTCGTCACGGTCAAGGCCACGTACATCGGGAAAGAAGACGGCGAGCCGTGGGGCGACCTGACCGTGAAGTACATGGATCCGGACTCGCAAATCTTTGGCGAGTCCGCCTGTCCGTTTGACCTGGGCGAATTGGATGCCTCTGACCAGGCCACGCTGAAGACAAATCAGGCGACGACCTACGGCGTGTGTATCGAGCTGCCGGCCAGTACGGTCGAAGGCGGCAGGATCTACGTTGAAGAGGCTCTCGCCCGTGAGGAAGGTTCCAAGTCGTGGACTACGGAGGGGGCGGTCACGAAGACGGCCCCCGCCATCGCATCCGATTCCTCCGGATCCTCGGGCGGCCGGGACGACGACACCAGCTTCCACGGGCCCGGCAGGAACTCGGGCAGCGCCGACTACAGCAAGGCGTGCAAGAAGTACGAGGACGACGTCGAGAAATATCGCGACGGGCGGGACGACTTGGATGAGTTGGCCGAGCGATACGAGGACAATCCTGACCACGACGACGACAAACTCGACGAGTACCAAGAGTGGCTCGACGGGATGGACAAGAACGCCGAGTGGTTCGACAAGAACTGCTGATGACTCGTCGCCGACTATGAGCCGGCCAGGTCGTCCAGCAGGCGGGCGAGCCTAAGGTCGCGGTCGGTAACGCCGCCGACGTCGTGGCTGTTGAGCCGGACGTCGACCCGGTTGTAGACGTTCGTCCACTCTGGGTGGTGGTTGAGTTCGTCAATCCCGGGCCGCGCCGCCGCCATGAAGTCAATCGCCGCGGCGAAGTCGGCGAACTTGAACGTCTTGGTCAGGGCTTCACCGTCATACGCCCAGCCCGTGAAGTCGGTTAGCGCCTGGGCAATCTCGTCGGTTGACAGTCCGCTCACCCCACCGAAGTTACCCGCGTGGTGGGGCACCTGGTCATTGCTTCGCTCGTCAACGGACTCAACCGCCAGTGGCGACCAAGGGTGGTCGTTTCGGCCGGCTCAATCGTCCGTAGGCTGAGCGGATGCGCATCGCCTTGTTGTCGACGTCGGATACCGACCTCCTCTCGGCACGGGCGAGCGACTCCGACTTCATCGTCGGGAACCCCGCTCGATTGGACGCGTCGACTCTGCCCGGCTTGCTGGCGGGAGCCGATCTGATTGTGGTGCGAATCCTCGGATCCGTGCGCCAGTGGGAGGACGGCTTCGCAGCCATCCGCGCAACGAGCCTTCCGGCGGTGGTGCTGGGCGGCGAGCAGACACCTGATGCCGAGCTGATGAGCCACTCGACCGTGCCGGTCGGCGTCGCGGCCGACGCCCACCGATACCTCGCCGAGGGCGGCCCGGCCAACCTCGCTCAGCTGCACGCATTTCTCTCCGACACCGTCCTGTTGACCGGCGAGGGCTTCGATCCGCCGATCGTCATCCCGAGTTGGGGCTGGGCGGGGCGTCCCGGGGCCGCCGGCAATCCCCTGCGGATCGGTGTCCTGTACTACCGCGCGCATGAGAGCAGCGGGAATGCCGAGTTCGCGCATGCCCTCGCCGACGCAATCGACGCAGTGCACATTCAGGGGGGCGACGCTGTTGGCCTCCCGATCTTCAGCTCCTCACTGCGCGCGGCACCGGACGAGCTCTATGAAGCGCTCGGCTCGCTGGATGCCCTCATCGTCACGGTCCTCGCCGCGGGTGGCACGACGCCCGCAGGTGCGAGCGCCGGCGGCAACGACGAAGCGTGGGACGTCGAGCGCATGGCGGATCTCGACATTCCGGTGCTCCAGGCGCTGTGCCTGACCTCGAGCCGGGCCGAATGGGAGGCGTCCGACGAGGGCGTCACGCCGCTCGACTCAGCCAGCCAGATCGCCATCCCTGAGTTCGATGGCCGCATCATCACTGCGCCGTTCAGCTTCAAGGAGATCGACGCCGACGGACTGCCCCGCTACGTCGCCGACGCCGAACGTGCCGCTCGCGTTGCCGGTATCGCGGTGAACCACGCGCGCCTACGCCGCATCCCCAACGCCGAGAAGCGCGTCGCTCTCATGCTGTCGGCCTACCCGACGAAGCACAGCCGCGTCGGCAACGCGGTCGGCCTCGATACGCCGGTTTCCACCATCCGGCTGCTGCGCGCCATGCGGGAGGCGGGATACGACCTCGGCGGATCGAATGCCGTCGTCGACATCCTCGCGATGGGTGACGACACGGCTGCCGGTGACGCGCTCATCCACGCGCTCATCGACGCCGGTGGCCAGGACGAGGAGTGGCTGACCAACGCGCAACTGAACGAGAGTCACGTCCGGATCAGCGCCGACGACTACCGGGCCTGGACAGCTGATCTGCATCCCGATCTCTTGGCCGACATCGTCGAGACGTGGGGCGATGCGCCTGGCCGGCTGTTCGTCAACGAAGCTGATGAGATCGTGCTCGCCACGCTTCAGGCCGGCAATGTCGTCCTCCTCATCCAGCCGCCTCGTGGGTTCGGCGAGAACCCGGTTGCGATTTATCACTCCCCGGACATGGCGCCGTCGCACCACTACCTCGCCGCCTACCGTTGGCTGGAGCACGGGTTCAAGGCCGACGCCGTCGTCCATCTCGGTAAGCACGGCTCGTTGGAGTGGCTGCCGGGCAAGAATGCGGCGCTGTCCGCGTCGTGTGGAACCGATGCCGTCATCGGCAACCTCCCACTCATCTATCCGTTCCTGGTCAACGACCCGGGCGAGGGCGCGCAGGCCAAGCGCCGCGCCCACGCGACGCTCGTCGACCACCTCATCCCGCCGATGGCGCGCGCCGAGACCTATGGCGACATCGCGCGGCTCGAGCAATTGCTGGACGAATACGCGAATATCTCGGCGATGGACCCGGCCAAGGCGCCGGCCGTCCGTGCCCAGATCTGGACCCTGCTCCAGGCCGCGGAGATGCACCGCGACCTCGGCCTGGACGAAGCGCCGGACGACGATGAGTTCGACGACTTCGTCATGCACATCGACGGGTGGCTCTGCGAGATCAAGGACGCTCAGATCCGGGACGGCCTGCACGTGTTGGGCCAGGCTCCGGACGGTGGCGCGCGGGTGAATCTGGTGCTGGCCATTCTTCGGGCGACGCAAGTTTGGGGCGGTGCAGCCGGTGCGGTACCTGGGCTGCGCGCCGCCCTGGGGTTGAAGGAAGGCGCGCCCAGTGCCGAGGTCGACGCCATCGAGGAACAGGCGCGTGACCTGCTGGAACGCATGGAGGCCGGTCACTGGAGCCGCGCGGACGCTGACATCGTCACCGATGACCCCGACGTGGCTCGCGTCCTGCGGTTCGCTGCGGAGCAGGTCGTGCCGCGACTGGCCGGCACGGCCGGTGAGCTCGACTCCGTGCTACACGCGCTCGAGGGCGGTTTCATCCCGCCTGGACCTTCCGGCTCGCCCTTGCGCGGACTCGTGAACGTGCTGCCGACGGGGCGCAACTTCTACACCGTCGACCCGCGGGCTGTTCCCTCGCGGCTGGCGTACGAGACCGGCGTCGCGATGGCTGACTCGCTGCTGCGCCGACATGTCGACGACACAGGGGAGTACCCGCGGTCCGTCGGGCTCTCCGTCTGGGGTACGTCGGCCATGCGCACATCAGGCGACGACGTGGCCGAAGTCCTTGCGCTGCTCGGCGTCGAGCCGACGTGGGACGAGGCCTCTCGCCGCATCACCGAACTCCAGCCGATCGCGCTCGACGAGCTCGGGCGCCCGCGCATCGACGTCACCGTGCGCATCTCCGGCTTTTTCCGGGACGCCTTTCCGCACGTCGTGGCCATGCTCGACGACGCTGTCACGCTCGTGGCCGGGTTGGACGAGCCGGTCGATCAAAACTTCGTTCGGGCGCACGCGCAGGCCGACCTCGCCGATCATGGCGACGAGCGGCGCGCCACCACCCGCATCTTCGGCTCGGCGCCCGGCTCGTACGGCGCCGGCATCCTGCAGGTCGTCGAGGCGGGGACCTGGCGGGACGACGCCGACCTCGCCGAGGTCTACGCCGCATGGGGCGGCTTTGCCTATGGCCGCGAACTCAACGGACGGCCGGCGGGCGACGACATGCGGGCCAACTACCGGCGCATCCAGGTCGCGGCGAAGAACATCGACACCCGTGAGCATGACATCGCCGATTCCGACGACTATTTCCAGTACCACGGCGGCATGATCGCGACCGTGCGTGCGCTCACCGGCGCCGATCCGAAGGCGTATATCGGCGACTCGACGACGCCGGATGCCGTCCGGACCCGCACGCTGGCCGAGGAGACTGCCCGGGTGTTCCGTGCGCGCGTCGTCAACCCGCGTTGGATTGGCGCGATGCAGCGGCACGGCTACAAGGGCGCATTCGAGCTGGCGGCAACCGTCGACTACCTCTTCGGTTTCGACGCCACCGCGGGCGTCGTCCATGACTGGATGTACGAGAAGCTCGCTCAGGAGTACGTCCTCGATGAGGAGAATCAGGCGTTCATGCGCCAGTCGAACCCGTGGGCGCTGCGCGGCATCGTCGAGCGACTGAACGAAGCGGCCGACCGGGGTCTGTGGGCCGCGCCGGACCCGGAGATCGTCGCCGCGATGCAGCGGGTCTACCTCGAACTCGAAGGCGACCTGGAGGACCGGTGAGCGTCGAACGCGTGCGCATCGTCGGCATCGGAAGTGGTCATCCGGACCAGTTGACGGTTGAGGCCGTCGATGCGCTGCGCTCCGCGGACTTTGCGATTGCCGCGCGCAAGCGGGAGGACGATCCGCTGCTCGCGGCCCGGCAGGAGATCGTCAACCGGCACGCGCCGGACCTCGAGATCGTCGAGGTCGACGACCCCGAACGCGACCGGTCGACGTCGGCCACGGCAACGAAGGACGGCTACGAAGGTGTCGTCGCCGACTGGCACGACGCTCGTGCCGAGCGCTACGAAGACGTCTTGGCGCGTCGCAGCGGCGAAGTAGTTTTCCTGGTGTGGGGTGACCCGGCCTTCTACGACTCGACCATCCGCATCGTCGAGAGCATCCTCGACCGCGGCAACGTGGTGTTCGCGTGGGACGTCGTGCCCGGCATCTCGGCGCTGCAACTTGCTCGCCGCGCGGCACCGCATCGTCCTGCACGAAGTCGGCCAGCCGATCCTGGTGACGACCGGACGTCGGCTGCGCGAGGCGGTCGATGCCGGCGCCGAGAACATCGTGGTCATGCTCAGCGCCTCGGTCGACCTGACCGGGCTCGACGACTGGCACGTCTGGTGGGCCGCGAACCTGGGCACCGACTCCGAATACCTGATCACCGGTCGCGCCGCTGACGCCGCCGCCGGTATTGCCGCCGCGCGGGAGCGCGTCAAGGCTGAGTCCGGCTGGGTGATGGACGTCTACCTGCTGCGGCGTCCGGCCTAGCGAGCGTCTTACGTGCCGAAGGTGGCCCGGCTTGGTTCGCAGGTTTAGACATGCGTGCGTCCGCGCTGGGCCGATTGGTCGTTGAGACCGCTATAGCCGCCACAACGACAAAGCCTTAGGGCCGTCTGCCCGCAGTTCCCGCTCGCAACCCATCGCCCCTCAGGAAATGGATGGTTGGAGGTCGCTGATCGGTCGCCAAATGACCTGTAACCATCCACATCGCGCCGAGAACCACACAAACTTGCCGCAGTTGCGTCACATCTCCGGCCGGACCGCTTCCAGATCGAGCACGCGTTGGCGCAGCGCGTCGGGGAGCGGTGTCGTCCGTTGGTTGACGTAGTCGAACCAGACGACCACCGCCTTGGAGGTAGCCACCGGCGCGTCCTCGCCGGCCACAAAGATCCCGGCCTCGACGGCGAAGCTCTTGGTCCCGAGCTTTTCCGTGCGGGTGCCGATGTCAATCTGTGCGGGGTAGTGCAGCTGGCCGATGAAGCTGCACTGGATGTCGGCCAGGATCGGCCCATCACCGCCGCCGGCCAGACCTGAGGTTGCGTCGATGGCATCGAAGTACGCGATGCGACCGGTCTCGATGTACCGGAAGTAGATCGCGTTGTTGACATGGCCGATGGAGTCCATGTCGCCCCATTGGACCGGCAGCGAGACAAAGTGCGCGAAGTCGGATCGGTTCACGCGGACAGTCTGCCGGGACGGCCCGCAGGCCGGCGCAGCGGTCTCAGGCCTGGTTGATCCGGATCATGTTGCCCGACGGGTCGCGGAAGGCGCAGTCGCGGGCGCCCCATGGCTGATCCATCGGCTCCTGCATGACATCGGCGCCCGACGCACGGACCTTTTCGAAGGTCCCTTCCAGATCGGAGACGGCGAAGCTGACGCCGTTCAGCGCACCCTTGGCCATCAGCTTGGACAGGGCGTCGCCGTCCTCGTGTGAGCGCCCGCCGTAGGGATCGGACAGCACGATGTTGACGCCGGGCTGATCCGGCAGCGAGAGGGTGGCCCAGAAGGACCCACCGCGCTCGACGTCGCCGACCAGCTGCAGGCCGAGAGCGTCGCGGTAGAAGGTGAGCGCGATGTCCTTGTCGTGGACGGTGAGGAATGTGTTGTTGATGGTGATCGTCATGGCTCCAGCATCCTGTTAGGCCCCGGTGCGGCGCTTCTTGATTCCTGCTCGATTGGCTTCCTTGTCGATGCACGCAGGCAGCCCCGTGTCGACATGTGCGCGTGCGCGATATGCCGAAGGCGTCTCACCGACGAGTTCTGTGAAGCGCGCGCTGAATGACCCGAGCGAGGTGCAGCCAACCGTCATGCAGACGTCGGTGACGCTCAGGTCGCCGCGTCGGAGCAAGTGCCATCGCGCGCTCGATCCGCCGGGTCATCAGGTAGCCGTACGGCGTCTCGCCGTACGCAAGCTTGAACTGGCGGGCGAAGTGCGCTGGTGACATCAGGGCTTCCGCGCCATCCGTGGGACGTCGAGCGGTTGGTCGTACTCGCGATCCATGAGGTCCTTCGCACGACGCAACCGGGCCAGCTCGGCCAGCTCGCGCGCTTGGGTGTCCGTGCGGGTCACGCGCACAGTCTGCCGTGAGCGGGTACCTCTCCCATAGGCTCGGGCACATGACTTCGCATGCCCTGGTCACGGGATCGGCCGGCTTCATCGGGAGCCATCTGGTCGATCGGCTGTTGGCCGAGGGGTGGACGGTGACCGGCATCGACAACTTCGATCCGTACTACGCAGTGGAGCAGAAGCGCCGCAACATGGCGGGGCACGTCGACCATGCGTCATTCCGCTTCGCCGAGTTGGACTTTCGTGACGCCGACTCGCTCAGCGCGCTCGACGGCGACTACGACGTCATCGTCCATTTGGCTGCCAAGGCCGGGGTGCGCAACTCCCTGCTCGACCCGCTCGGCTATCAGCTGACGAACATCGTCGGCACCCAGAACCTGCTGACGTTCGCACACGATCGCGGCATCCGGCCGTTCGTGTGCGCCAGCTCCAGCAGCGTCTACGGCAACGCGCCGAGACTGCCATGGAGTGAGGACGACAAGGATCTGCTCCCGATCAACCCGTACGCGTCGACAAAGCTGGCGTGCGAGCAGCTCGGCTACGTCTACGCCAACACCTTCGATGCGCGCTTCGTCGGGCTGCGCTTCTTCACCGTCTACGGACCGCGACAGCGGCCGGACCTGGCGATCCACAAGTTCGCCCGCAAGATTCTGGTCGGCGAGCCGATTCCGGTGTTCGGCGACGGCAGTTCGGAGCGTGACTTCACCTATTGCGACGACATCGTTTCCGGCGTCGTCGGGTCGATGGAGCACGCGATGGACCCGACGCGCAGCACCTACGAGATCTTCAACCTCGGGCACAACCGGACGATCGGCCTGTCCGACATGATCAGCCGGCTTGAGAACGTGCTCGGCCGCACTGCCGTCATCGACTGGCAGGACTGGCAGCCGGGCGACATGCGTCGGACCTGGGCGACGATCGACAAGGCGAACCGGATGCTCGGGTACGCCCCGGTCACCGAGTTCGACGAAGGACTCCAGCTCTTCGCCGACTGGCTGGACGAGACGCTCGCTGCCGAAGGCGCATGAGCCTGCCGCCGGGCGCTTAGCTTGGCGTTCAACTGGGCTCTGAGCGTGCTGGTCCTCGGCCTCTTTGGTTGGGCGGTCCACCACTACTGGGGCTGGCAGCGCCTGTTCGTGCCGTGGGCGCAGCGTGCCGGTGGTGCTGGTGGCACTCGTCGTCGTGGCGCAGTTCGCCAGCTACTCGGTGCGTGGCTATCGGGTCTACTACGCGGTGCCGGAGATCCCGCGCGGCCGGTGGCATGACTGCCTCAAGTTGATCCTGCTCAACAACGTCATCAACCTGATGCTGCCGGCGCGTACGGGTGAGGCGAGTTTCCCGGTCCTGCTCCGCCGCTGGTTTGGTGTGACCCTCGGGCGAGGGGCCGGCACGCTCCTGTGGCTGCGCTCTGTCGACTTGGCCGTGCTGGTCGTCGTGGCCTTGGCGGTGCTTGGCCGCGTCGCCTTCCCAGAGATGCCGGTCGGAGCTGTCGTGGCGGTGTGTGTTGCCGGCTTGGCCGCGCCGCTCCTTGCGCTTCCGGTGCGGGTTCGCGCCGACCGGCTGCTGACGGGTCGTTCGGGAAAGATCGCTGGCCTGCTTCGCACGGTCTTGGGACGGGATTCCGGCACAGACGAGCCGCGTGTTGGTTGACCTCGGCCTGGCGTGGGCATCATGGGGCCTCAAGCTGGCAGCCTTGGCCGTCGTCTTCGCCCAGCTGGCCGACCTTTCGCTGGCCGACGCCCTGATCGGCGCCATCGGAGGCGACGTGTCGACGGGACTGCCCATTCACGCTCCAGGCGGGTTCGGCACCTACGAGGCCGGCGTCGTCGCGCTCGTCGCGCTGGTGGCCGACGCCGGGCCGGCGCTCCTTGCCGCCGCCGTCAACCTGCACTTGCTCGTCTTGGGCATCGCCCTGCTTGGCGGGGCCTATGCTTGGCTGACACAGCCACGCCGCACCTAAGGGGCACTGTCATCGAGAAATCCCCCGGACCCCAACGGAGCAGAGCGCCCCGAGCTTGTCCGTCGTCATCCCGATGTACCGCGAACAGGACAACGTCAAGCCGATGTTGGCGGGCGTCCACGCCGGGCTCGCCGACTACCCAGGTTCTTGGGAACTCATCGTCGTCGACGACGGTTCGACCGACGAGACCGGTCCCCGGCTGGTCGAGGCGGGGCAGGAGTACGGACCGCACGTGCGCGTCCTGCGCTTCGCCCGCAACCACGGTCAGACGGCTGCGATGCAGGCCGGCATCGACGCGGCCCGCGGCGTCGTCATCGCCACCCTGGACGGCGACCTGCAGAACGATCCGGCGGACATCCCGCGCCTCGTCGAGGAGATGCTCGACCAGGATCTCGACTTGCTCGCCGGCAAGCGGGCGAACCGCCAGGATGCGTGGCTCTCGCGCAAGCTGCCGAGCAAGATCGCCAACCGCATCATCGGCCGGGTCACCGGCGTGCGCATCACCGATTACGGGTGCAGCCTCAAGGTCTACCGTGCGAGCGTCATCAAGCAGGTCAGGTTGTACGGCGAGATGCACCGTTTCATCCCGGTCTGGGCAGCCATGGTGACGTCGCCGCATCGGATCTCCGAGTCGCCGGTGAGCCACTCGGCGCGCCAGTTCGGCAGCAGCAAGTACGGGATCTCCCGCACGTTTCGGGTCATCCTCGACCTGCTGACGGTCTCGTTCTTCTTGCGTTACCAGGCCCGGCCGGGGCACTTCTTCGGCTCGCTCGGCCTGATCCTCGGCACCGTCGGCGGCCTCATGATGTCGTACCTGGCTGTCGTGAAGTTCGGCTTCGGCCAAGACATCGGCGACCGCCCACTTTTCCTGATCAGCATTCTGCTGCTGGTGTTCTCGATGCAGTTCATCACCACGGGCATCGTCTCGGAGATGCTGACGCGCATCTTCTATCAAGACCACCCGCGAGTTGCCATGGTCGACGAAGCGACCATGCACGACGGCAAGGCCGGGTGGATGATCCCGTTGGTCAGCGAGAGGGCTGACGTGCCCGACCTGTCCAAGGCCTGACCCTCACAGCACGAAGGGGATGACCCACTTCGTGCGCTTCTTGTACGCCGCCCACTCCGGGTAGCGCGACATGCTGGCTTCCTTCATCAGCATGTTCGTGAGGAACAGGCCCGTCCACACCCAGGCGAGGACGACGAACGGGATCCAGTGCCACACCAGCAGGGCCAGCCCGCCGTAGATCATCATCTCGCCGGTGTAGTTGGGATGGCGGATGTACCGGTGCATGCCGTCCGTGATCAGGCCGCGCTGGATGCGCAATGTGAAGTACTTCTGGGCATCGGCGGCAATCATGACGACCGAGCCGAGCATCGTCAGTGTGATGCAGAGCGCGAACCACGCGTTGTCCGCGAGCGGGTAGTCCTGGCCGGTCCGGCCTGAGATCAGCAGCCAGCCGAACAGCCAGTAGAGCCCGAGCACGGTCACGAACGCGTTGATCCCGCCGAGGATCGTGACCCTCCGCTGCCAGCTTGTGTCAGGGAATGCTTTGTCCTTCAGGTACCAGACCAAGCCGTAGGTGCCGTGCAGCGCCAGGTAGATCCAGGCGGCGGTGCTCGTCGCGGCTTCCACCCCACGGCTGGAGTAGAACCACATCAGGAGTCCCAGGAACGCAAACGTCCCGGTCTTCTGGAAGTTGATGACCGTGGCGATTTTCCACGGCCGGGGCCCACCGCCGAAGTCGGTGGTCAAGAAGTCGGTGAAGCGGCGCATTGACTGCGCCCATTTCGGTGCGGCGTGAGCCGTCGTTGCGTTGTCTTGCAGCGTCATGCCGCCATCATGGCGCAGCCGCGGCGGCGCTCAAAGGGTTAGGACAAAAGCGATGCAACCTGCTCAGCGACCAGTTCGTGACCTGCATCGCTCAAGTGCATTCCGTCACGTAACAGGACGCCGTCATGCTGCTTGTCCCACACGAGCCGATCCAGGTCGATCACGGTCGCTCCGTGGCGGTGCGCCGCATCCATGAGGATGAGGTTGTATCGCGCGAAGTTCCGTTGGAGCCCGGGCGTGAACGACCAGAAACGTACGGGCGGGAGGATGGTGGTTGTCACCATGACGCGCGCCTTGCGGTGGGTCAGCGTTTCCAGGATGGCGTCGAAATTCGCCTGGTAGGTCGGCGGATCTACGTAGTGGTACTTGGGCAGCTCGCTGAGGATCAGGTTGCGGTACTTCTGAGCAAACCCGACGATGCGGTCCTTGAGGTCCGGCGGCAGCAGGTCGAGTGACAGGCGGTCTGTCTCGGAGAACATGCGCCACGGGGCATCGTTGAGGCCCACGTGCACCACCACATCCGCATCGACCCCGAACGTGCTGTCGCCGAGCAGCAGGTCCAGGACGTGCCTGGAGGTGAAGTAGCGCTGACAGTGACTGTTCACCGAATGGTGGGGCAGGCGATCGATGAGCATGAACGGGTAGGTTCGCTCGGCGCCGTCGTAAGGTCCCGCCATTTCCTCCAGGCGAGGGAGCCCGAGCGAATCGCTGAAGACCACGAGGGGCCTACCTGACGGTCGCTGCTTGGCGATGATTTCGCGATACCGCTCACGTTCCCGGACCGCCTTCCGGTGTACGTACCGAATTCGCTTGTCCAACGCCTTGGAATCAGCGAGCCCCACACACATGGCCCGCGTAGCGGCGAACAACTGTGCAGCCATGCCGTCATCACCGCGCGCCGCGAATGCATAGGCTCGGTCGATTTCAGCTGAGATCAGCGCTTCGTCGTCGGGTGTCATCGCCTTGGAGAGTAGCCGAGCGCCGGTGCCATGATCGGTCCGCTCCCCAATGTGGCGGCTGTTAGCCTTTCCGAGCGAATTGCGAGTCTCGAGATCGTCTGGACGCACGTCGAGGGAGTTCGAACTGATGCCCGACCACCTGTCCGAAACCACCGCCGGCAAAGAGCGCGAGATGGCCCAAGGCCGCCTGTTGGTGACTGGTCAGATGCGGTCCGGCACGACCATGCTCGCATCGTTCCTCAACTCGCAAGAGGACATCTACCTGATGCCCGATGGCCTTCGGGTCCCCACAGCGGCATTGAATGCTTTCGGGACGACGATCGGTCCATCCGATGCCCTGGACCCGACCATGCGCGCGAGACTGTGGGCAGCGATGCTGCACGTGTCGCTGGACAACACGGCGACTCCACAGGTCGAGCGGGAGATCATCGAGAAATTCAAGAGCGAGAACACGACGCCGCCGTTCAACACTCAGGCCGAGCTCTACCTGCGACTCCTGGGTGATATCGCGACCAGGTTCCCCGAGTTTCGCTATCACGGAACCAAGGCGACGCGAGGCGAGCGGTTGGCTGCGAGCGTTGTCGAACTCGGCGCGAAGGCGATCGTCATCCTGCGTGACCCGAGGGCGGTATTCACGTCGCAGCAGGCTCGCTTACAGCGGGACCCGACCTTTGTCGCGGCTGATGTGGAGCGTTTCGTCAATGAGTGGCGGGCGAGTTGTGACGCATGGCGCAACTCAGGCGATGCCGTGTTGGCGCTGCGCTACGAGGACTTCGTCACGGGAGAAGGCGAGTTCTCGCGGATCTCGGAGTATCTCGGAGTGGACATCAAGCCGGATGCGAAGATCCTCAGCAAGAACACCACCTTCGGTGACGAGTTCACGGGGGCACGGCGTCAGGCACCGGTCGACCGGTGGCGCGATGTCGGCGACCCGGGTTCGCTCGCGTTCATAGAGCGGGAGCTCGGCACGGAGATGGAAACCGTCGGGTACGCGACGTAGCGATACTCCGGACCTGCTGCACCGCGAGATCCCGCACGACCTACGTGGTTCCGTGTGCAGCCACCCAGTCAAGGAACGGCGTGGCGACACGCCAGTCGTCGCGCACGCGATCAATCAGGTCGTGCGAGTGGATGACGGGGTCAAATCCGTACTCGCGGCCGACGGTCAGCGACTTGTGTCTCAACAACGCGATCCGCGGGTGCTCGACGTCATAGCCGCGCGGCGCAGTCTTGAGCGTCTCACCACCGATCTTCCAGCCGGCGGCTTCCAACTCCGAAAGGATCCCGGCCAGCTGTGCTCCGTGCGCATCGTCCGAGATCGCCTCACGGATGACGGCGAGCCGAGCCGACGATGCCTCGTAGAAGCCGACGCCGACCATCACGCCGGCGGCACCGATCTGCACGTAGTACCCAGTGGACGGGCCGGTCGCGACGTACGCGCCCTGGTGGGTCTTGTACGGCGACTTGTCGTTCGCGAACCGCACGTCGCGGTAGGGGCGGAAGATCTTCGCTGCTCCGAACTCCGGTTCGAGGGCCGCGGTCAGCGCCTTGATCGGCGCGGCGACGGCTTCGTCGTAGACCGTCTTTCGCGCCTGCCAGAACGACTTGGTGTTGTCGAGCTCGAGATCGTCGTAGAAATCCAAGGCGGCCTCAGGGAACCCGGTGAACTCGCTCACGGAGTCAACACGATCTTGCCGAGGGCTCCGCGGCCGTCCATCAGGGACAGAGCTCGGCCGGCGTCGGCCAAGGCGAACTCCGAACCGATTGGTGGCTTGATGGTCCCGGCCTCGATGTGGGGCCGGAGCTCCTCGAACTGGTGCCGGATGAAGCCGGGACGCGACAGCGCGTAGTGGCCCCAGCCGACGCCGAGAACACCCGTGTTGTTGAGCAGCAGGCGGTTGACCTTGACCTCGGGGATCTGGCCTTCGTCCGTGAAGCCGATAATCAGCACGCGGCCGTGCGTACGCAGGCTGCGCAGGGAATCGGTGAATCGGTCGCCGCCGACCGGATCGACGACGATGTCGATTCCCTCGAGACCGTCGAGCTCCCGCACGGCGGCGAGGAATCCGTCAGCCGGGACGGAGTCGTCGGCGCCGGCGGCGTGGGCGACCGCTCGCTTCTCCTCGGTCGAAGCGACAGCGATGACGCGGCCCGCCCCGAAGGCTTTCGCAGTCTGAATGGCCGCGGTACCCACACCACCGCCGGCACCGTGGACGAGCACGACATCCCCGGGTTGGATGTGCGCGCGGGTGACGAGCGCGAAGTGCGCGGTCAGATAGTTGAGCGGAAGCGCCGCGCCCTGTGCAAAGGACAGTTCGTCCGGCAGCTTGAAGGTGTTGTCGACCGGCGCTACCGCGTACTCGGCAAACCCACCCAGCATGACCATCGCGGCCACGCGATCTCCCGGCGCGAATCCTGATCCGTCCGGCGCCGTGACCACCTCGCCGGCCACCTCGGACCCCGGAGTGAACGGCATATCCGGCCTGAACTGGTAGAGCCCACGCGTCTGCAGCAACTCGGGGAACGAGATGCCGGCCGCGCGAACCCGGATGAGCACTTCGTCCGGACCGGCCTCGGGCGTGGCGACCTCGTTGAGATGAACCGCGGCTGGGCCATCGAGACTGACGATCTGAATCGCGTGCATGACGGCAGGCTATTCGGTCTGGGTTCGGCTGTGCTGGTCAGGCCACGCGTCCGAGCGGGCTGTTCGCCGTCCCGCCAGTATCGTCAGCCCTATGAACCTGGGTCGCTTCGGCGCAACGGCGCGACCACGGATGAAGGTCGGGTTCAGGGTTGACGCAAGTCGGGCCCTCGGCACCGGACACTTGATGCGATGCCTGACATTGGCCGCGGAACTTGCCCGGGAGGGAGTCGACTCCGTGTTTATCTGTCGCGCGGACGAGGGGACGTCCTTCGTCAACGGCGCCGGACACGCGCTGCTGGAGTTGCCCGCACCGCCGGCTGGAGAAGGGGCTGACGCCGGGCAGTGTGGGGAAGTCCTGGACACCTCCCTCGACTGGCTCGTCGTCGACCACTACGCGTTGGGCGAAACGTGGGAGCGGTTGATGTATGCCCATGCCGGGCGGTTGGTCGCGATAGATGACCTCGCGAGACCGCACGACGTCGACCTCCTGCTCGACCAGAACGTGTTGCCCGGCCACACGGATCGCTACGCCGATCGGTTGCCCGGGCGGGCGCGACCGCTCCTGGGTCCGCGATACGCGCTGCTGCGTCCCGAGTTCATCGGCGATCCGCGCGACCGCGAGGGCTCGATCTCGCGCGTGCTTGTCAACTTCGGTGGCTCCGACCCGGCAAACGCCACCGCGCTCGCCCTCGACGCGCTTGAACGCGTGGGATGGACTGACCGGGCCATCGACGTCGTGGTCGGTCGGTTGCATGAACACACCGATGAACTTGCCGCTCGATGCGCAGCGCATCCGGAGTGGACCCTTCACGTGCAGACCCCACGGTTGGGCGAGCTCATGCGCGCTGCCGACTTGGCGCTCGGAGCGGGAGGAACGAGCACCTGGGAGCGATGCGCGTCAGCCGTTCCCGCGGTCGTGGTGACCATCGCGGACAACCAGCTCGAACTGGCCGCCATGACGGCCGACGCCGGGGCGTGTCGCTGGTTGGGCGATGTCAACGACGTCAATGCCGACGCTCTGGCTCAGGAGCTGGAGTCCCTCGACGGCGACCCCGATGCCGTCCGGACGATGGGGCTTGCTGCACGTGCTCTCTGTGACGGCCGCGGCGCACGGAGAGTCGCCCGTGCGCTCCTTGGGGCCGGGCTCGTGCTCCGTGCCGCCAAGGCCGCTGACGAGGGCCTCACGCTGGAGTGGCGGAATCACCCGGCGGCGCGGAAATTCTCCGGCGACGGAAGACCGATCGCGTCCGACGAACACCGACAATGGTTCGCACGCGTCCTTGCTGACCCGGACCGCGTCTTGCTGATTGTGCAGCACCACGGGCAGCCGCTCGCGGTCGTCCGCCTTGATGACCTGGGTACCGGCGAGCCCGAGGTGTCCATCTATGTGGACCCTGCGCGGCATGGCGAGGGCTGGGGGACTGAGGTGCTCATCCGGGCTGTTCAGTGGGTGCGGGAGCATCATCGGGTCCGCGAGATCAAGGCCCGCATCCACGCCTACAACAGCGCATCACAGCGGGCGTTCCGGGAGGCGGGATTCGTCCTTTCGGGCGCCGAGTCCGGCGACCAGTGGTGGGCGCTCAGCTCCTGAACCTCGCCGCCGCGTCGGTGAGGAACTCCTGGAGTACCGCAGTTCCAGCTGTTGCGAGTGCATCGCGATCCCAGATCGGGGCAGCGAGTGCGAGCCGCGCAGATCGGTGCCAGAAGTCCTGGCCGCGCGCGTCCATCGCACGCCAGCCCACCATGTGGTTGGGTGCCAGCAGGACCCCGGGCACTCCGGTGGCCGCGGCCAGTTCGAACGCTGTGGTGCCGACACCGACCGCAGCGGACAGATTGGCCGAGAGGGCAACCCCGGCTTCGAAGTCGTCACGCAGGTCGAGGTCGTCCGGGAAGTGAACCCTTCCACCGGTCATCCGCTCAAGTGCCTCTCGCTCGTCTTCGGTTGTGTCGTACTGCAGCGAGACGAACGTGGCGTCGACATCGAAGAACGGGGCCAGTTCCGGCAACTCGAAATAGTGGAGGTCCCGCATGGTCGCGCGCAATTCACTTCGCCAGACGATGCCGACGCGGGGACTGTCGTCGGTCCACCGAGTGGCGATCGCGGCGACTCGGCTCGCGTCGGGCACGAGATATGCCGGGGCAAACTGTCGCTGCCCCTTCAGTGCGAGGTGTTGGATGTTGCGCGACAGCACGACTTCGTCGCACGCCTCCGCAACTCGCATCGCGTCCGCGGTGAGGCTCTCGAAGTGGGCATTTTCGGCGCGAGGTGGTCGGCCTTTGGCGATTGCCGACGCGGTTCGCGGCCGGAGTCGTTGAACTGGGAGAAACGTGATTCCCGGAAAGGATCGGCTGAGCGTGCTCTCAAGTCGGGGATCGCAGGTGACGACCAGTTCGTCGGACAGTGCCTCAAGCTCGCGGTAGAGGGAAGCAGCGAGGATCTCGTCGCCCGGTCCGGACTGGCTTATGACGAACCGGGTGCCCACGCGCTCGAGGTTCGTTCCGTCGCTGGCACGTGCGCCGAACAGCGCCACCGTCTGCCGTTGTCGCCAGGGGGAGGCGATGTTGAAGGCCTCTGACGGCCGGTGCGCTCCCAAGTAGGCGTGGTAAAGCGCGTCGTCGACCTGCGTGTGATTTGTCGTACCACGCGGCTCATGGCGGGCAATGGCCTCCTCCGGCCGACCGGCTTCGAGCAACACGCGCAGCCGCAGCGACTCCGCTTCCCAGCGGTCATCGAGTCCGCGGACCTGGTTGAGCAACGTCATGGCGCGGTCGAAGCGTTGGCGACAGTAGTGGAGGCGAGCCAGGTGGATCATCGACAGTGGATCGGAGGTTGCCGCCGCAACGCCAGCTTCGATGCGCTCCATGTCGTCGAGCAGCCCGAGCTCGAAGTAGGCCCAGAGCACCCCGGCGATCGCGCCGCCGCCTGCTTCGAGCATGCGAATGTCGTCGATCAACCCATTGATGCCCGTGGTTCCATGGCGCTGGGCGTCGACGTGGCGCAGGCTGAACAGAGGCAGCAGGTCGAGCCGGAGGGGCTCGACCGTTAGGGCGAGGTCGTGCGCGCCGCTGAGCTCTCCGACGGCAAGCAGCGCGTCGTAGCGGTACATCGTCTCCACCGGGGATCCGTCTGGGCCATCGGCGAGAACGTCGAGGATCTCGTCATGCTTGCCCAATTGGCGTAGCGCCGTGAGGAGCAGGTGCCGTCCGTAGGGACTGTTGTCAGCTTGGTGGAGTAGGCGCTCGCGAGCCAGTTCCGGCCGTTCAGCAGCCAGGAACCGTTGTGCCGCCATGTGGCCGGCTTGTAGAGGACTGATCCACGACTGGCGGAGGGCTTCGGCCGCGACCTCCTCCGCTTCAGCCAGTTCGCGAGCCTTCGTCGCGACGCTGTGGCGCAGGCGTGCCTGCTTGTTCGTCGGCTGACACCTGCGCAGGCGATCGAGGAGCTCATGTGCCAAGGCGTCGCGACCGAGGCCGAGCTCGTGGATGATGATGCGCTCGATGCTGGCTTGAGGTGCGGTCTCCACAATCGAGGCAAGGTGGTCGGCCACCGCGCCTGGTCGATCGGGAATCGCGTCGACAACGGCGCGTGTCCACCGGTCGAGGAGCGTCGGATCGCTGGGATTCTCGAGGAACGCTCGGCCGGCGGCTTCGAATGATTGGCCGCTGGACGAGCGGCCGAACGGCCACCTCATGTCACTCTGCGATGACGCACCGCTTCGTTGAGCGCGGCCACAGCTGGGTTGCGTTCGAGGTAGCCGACGACGGCGGGTCCGTCGAGGTGATCGGGCGAAGCGTCGAGCGCAGCCACCACGGCCCGAACAAGGTCGAGGTCTGCCTGTTCATCGACAGTGAACCTCAGATCGGGCCGGGCCGCCCAATCGGGAGCTGGGACAGCGGCGAGTGTGAACCGCTCGGGCCGTCGGTAGATGAACAACGTGACGTGTTCACGTTCGTCGGCGGCCGTGGACTCATCGGCGGTCGTTTCGAGCACGTCCCGGCGCATGGCCTCAACATCAAGGCCGCGGGCGTAGCGCCCATCGAGCCCGGTAGAGGCGTAGTCGGCCGAGTTGGACTCAAGTGTGCGAACGGTGGCCGTGATGATCTCCGGATCGACAAAAGGACAGTCGGCGGTGATTCGGACGATCGTGTCGGCAGTGGTGTGGTCGAGCGCACTTCGGTATCGATCGAGTACGTCGTCCGAGCTGCCGCGGACACAGGAGACGCCGAGCAACGCCGCGTGGTCCTCGATGGCGTCGTCCTCTGGGCCGGTGCTCGTTGCGATGATCACCTCGTCGACAGCCTCGGCCATTCCGGCGCGCTGGACCGACCAGGACAGAAGCGAACGATCGCCGAGTTGCATCAGCGTCTTCCCCGGTAGCCGACTGGATCCCATCCGGGCTTGGATGACGACCGCGACGCTCACGCGGAAACCAGCCGGAGCAGGTTGTCGATGACGTGCCGCTGGTCGGCGTCGGAGAGCGTGGGGAAGATTGGGAGCGACAGGAGGCCCTCGTACGCCTCATCCGCGTGGGGAAGCGCAGTCGCGTCGCGGTAGATCGGGTGGCGGTGAATCGGCAGGTAGTGCACCTGAGCGGCTACGCCCGCATCTCGGAGCCCGTCGTAAACGCTTCGGCGGCCGGGCACACGAACGGGGTAGACGTGGTAGCCGTGGCCGAATCCGGCGGGCGCCGCGGGTGCCGGGATGACCGCCGTGCCCGCGAATGCGGCGTCATAGCTGGACGCGAGTTCCTGCCGCCGTTCGATGAACCGGGAGAGCTTGCCGAGTTGACTGAGCCCAAGGGCGGAGGCGATGTCCGAGAGCCGGTAGTTCATGCCCAGTTCGGTCACCTCGTAGTACCAACCGCCGTTTTCCGGCCGCCGCTCGGTGCCGTGGCTGCGGAAGCGACGGAGCCGATCGGCGAGGCTGTCGTCGTTGGTGGTGACCATGCCGCCCTCGCCCGTGGTGATCGGCTTGACCGGGTGGAACGAGAAGCACGTCATGTCGGAATGCGCGCAGTTGCCCACCGGGCCGGTGGGGGTCGTGGCGCCCAGCGCATGCGCGGCGTCTTCGATGACGACGCGAGGTCGGTTGGTGAGCCGTGACAGGTCGACCGGTAGCCCGGCGAAGTGAACGGCCACGAGGCCATCGAGACCGCTTGGAACCCGCGTGGGATCGAGGTTCAGCGTGGCGGGATCGATGTCGAGCAGCTGCACATCTGCGCCGACGTAGCGCGCACAGTTCGCCGAGGCGACGAACGACAGTGTCGAAGTGGCAACTCGGTCGCCCTCGCTGAGATTGGCGGCTGCGCACGCACCATGCAGTGCTGCGGTGCCGTTGGCGAAGGCGACGGCGTGACGGGCCCCCGTACGTTCCGCGATGGCGGCCTCGAACCGTTCGACGGTGGGGCCCTGCGTGAGCCAGTCGCCCCGCAGCACCTCGGTGACGGCGGCTATGTCGTCTTCGTCGACGAACTGGCGACCGTAGGGAATCACGGCAGTTCGGTGGCGATCAGGTCGCGCAGCTGTTCAACCGTCAGGAAGTCCTCGTTCGATCCGCTGTTGTAGTTGAACCCGAAGTCGCACCGCCGGCCGGGTGCCGAGCCGCTCGTCAGGCGGAATTCCTCCTCGTCCCACAGGCTCGCCGACGGCAGGATGACGAAGTAGTCGTCGAACTCGATCGTCGCGAGCGAGTCAGTGCTGGTGATCATCTCTTCGTGTAGCTTCTCCCCGGGCCGAATGCCGACGATCTTGAGTTCGGCGTCCGGCGCGACGGCTGCGGCGACGTCAGTGATGCGGTACGAGGGGATGCGCGGGACGAAGATCTCGCCGCCCCACATCCGCTTGAATCCGTCGACGACGAAGTCGACGCCCTCCTGCAGGGTGATGTTGAACCGCGTCATCTGCTCATGGGTAATCGGAAGCACCCCGGTGTGCATTTGGCCCTGAAAGAACGGAATGACCGAGCCGCGGCTACCCATGACATTGCCGTACCGGACGACGGCGAATTTGATGTCGTGCCGGCCGCGGTGATGATTGGCCGCGACAAACAGCTTGTCGGATGCGAGCTTGGTGGCGCCGTACAGGTTGATCGGAGCCGCCGCCTTGTCGGTGGACAACGCGATGACATGCCCTACGCCATTTGCAATGGCCGCGTTGATGACGTTCTCCGCGCCGAGGATGTTGGTCTTCACGGCCTCGAACGGGTTGTACTCCGCGGCGGGCACCTGCTTGAGCGCCGCCGCATGGACCACGATGTCGACCCCCTCCATCCCGCGCGTCAGTCGGGGTTCGTCACGCACGTCGCCGAGGAAGTACCGCATCGTCGACGCGTGTTCAGCGAATGGAGCTTGGTGCTGCATCTCGAACTGCTTCAGTTCGTCGCGGCTGTAGACAATGATGTGGCCCGGGTTGTGGTGCTCGAGCAGAGTGGCGATGAATCGTTTGCCGAAGGACCCGGTACCGCCGGTGACCAGCACTCGTTTTCCGTCGAATGTGAAGTCGTCAGCCATGGGTGAACCCTACTGTGGTGAGTCTTGCGGCAACCGGGACACTTGGGTTGCGTGTTCGATTCATCTTTGGACAGGGAGGCCCGAGATGCCAGACATCAAGCTTGGCGCTCGCACGCTGGGGAGCGAGCACCCATGCTTTGTGATTGCTGAGCTCTCGGCCAATCACAATCACGATCTCGCCCGTGCTTTGGACAGCATCGATGCCGCCGCCGAGTCCGGTGCCGACGCGATCAAGTTGCAGACTTACACGGCCGACACCATCACTTTCAAATCCGACGCCACGCCGTTCCAGGTCTCGGGGGGGACGGCGTGGGACGGCCGGACGTTGTACGACCTGTACGACGAAGCACACACGCCTTGGGAGTGGCATGCGGAGCTTTTCGAGCGGGCCACCAGCCGTGGGATTGAGTACCTGTCCTCGCCATTCGACCCGACCGCCGTGGACTTCCTCGCTGAACTCGACGTCGTCGCGTTCAAGGTCGCGTCCATGGAGATCGTCGACCTCCCGCTCATCGCGGACATGGCGAGTAGGGGCAAGCCGGTCATCATCTCCAGCGGTATCGCAACGGCGGAGGAGATCGAGCGGGCCGTGTCGACGTGCCTGGAAGTCGGGAACGACGACGTTGTGCTGCTGCAATGCACGTCCGGGTATCCCACACCGCTCGACCAGCTGAATCTCCGGACGATTCCGGACCTTAGAGAGCGGTTCGGCACGCTGGTCGGCCTATCCGACCACACGATGACGCACACCGCGGTCGCAGCGGCCACGGCGCTCGGCGCATGCCTCATCGAGAAGCACTTCACCCTCGACCGCGCGGCTGGTGGTCCCGACTCCACGTTCTCACTGGAACCCTATGAGTTCGCCGAGATGGTCCGCACTGTCCGTGACGTCGAGACCGCCTTGGGCAGCGTCACCTATGAGCTGCAGCCAAGCGCTCGATCGAGCCGACGGTTCGCGCGGTCACTCTTCGTGGTGGCCGACGTCCGAGATGGCGACGTCGTGTCAGCCGACAACGTCCGCTCGATCCGGCCGAATGATGGCCTGCCGCCGGACCAGTTGCCAGAGCTGTTGGGCAAGCAGTTCACCGCCGACGTCCCTGCGGGAACTCCACTGACTCGCGACCTCGTTACAGGTTAGACGCCGGGTTCCGGCACGATCGCGGCTAAAGTTGCGACTTGTGATTCGACGGATCTATCACCGGCTTCCGCGCGCGCTCCAACGCCGGCTCCGTCCTGCCGCCGCCCGGTTTGTTCGGCGCAACAGTGCCTTGCCTCGCACCACGGCGAAGCCTCTGCCGGCCAAGGCAAGCAAGCCTGAAGCCGCGCCCAAGCCCGCTCCGGCTCCGGCTCCCCATGTGGTGGCTTCCGACTTGATCGCCGAATGGCGCTTGAAGGAAGCGCTCGACATCCTCGATCAGCAGGTTCTCGCCGCCGATCCGACCCACCAAACAGGTCTGCAGCTGCGCCTGCAGGCACTCATGCTCTTGGGGGATCTGGAAGCGGCGCGTGAGGCCGCGCTCCTCCTTGCTCGGGCTCACCCGCTCGATTCGCAGGCGCCGCTGCGGCAGCGGGCGCTGGGAATGACGCCCGACGAGCCCTCGCGCGAGGTCGCGTGGCAACACGCGCTTGCTGCCGGTGCCACGCCACGAGCGTTCGGGGTTGCGGCGTCATACCTCTATCACGCGGAATTGTTCGACGATTGCATCGAGTTCGCCCTCCTCGGAATCGCGGCGATCGGCCGAGATGCCAAGAACGGCGTCACGACTCCCATGGAACTCGCGTTCCGCAACTGGATCGGCTTGTGCCAGGAGGGCTTGGGTCAGCACGACCGAGCGATCGAGACGTACAACATTCCGTTGGCTCATCCGGGCACCACCGTCAACGCAGCGACCGGGGTGGCGCGGTGTTGGCTTGAGTTGGGGCAGCCCGATCGTGCCGAGGCGATGCTGTGGACCATGAAGGGAAGCGTCGACGGGCAGCTTCGCTTCTCGGTTCTCGCGCTGGACGTGCTGCAGGCACAAGGGAAGATCGTTGATTCTTATCGCCTCTACCGCACAAGGCCGGTGAGCGTTGCGTTGGCAAAGTTCTTCGATCAACCGCTGGCGGACGATCTCAATCTCAGGTCTGGAGCCCACGCGTCTGCCCTCTTTCTTGCCGAGGGAGGCCCAGGCGACGAACTGCGTCTGTGTTCGATCTACGAGGACCTCGTCGACCTGGTCGAGGATGTGACCATCACTTGCGACCCTCGACTCGAGGCCGTTATGTCGCGGTCCTTCCCCGGGATCACGTTCCTTCCGACCGAACGTCACCGCATCGACTTTGCCAAGCCGATCGAGGACAGGACCTTGATCAATGACAAGGGCCTCTACAACTTCGTCTCCGACGCAGCCGTCGAGGTGGGACGCACCAAGGATGTCGTGTGCTCAGTCCTCGACACGCTCGCCGACGTGCGGCCAGACGGAGAAGCTTTCCGCTCGGCTGCGCCGTCCTCCCTTGTACCGGACCCCGAGCTCCGCGCGCATTGGTTGGACTACATCAACGCCGGCGACGGCAGGCTCAAGGTCGGTCTTGCGTGGCGCAGCATGCTCGAATCGGTAGCGCGCAATCGCCACTATCTAAAGGTCGACGATTTCGCAGCGCTCGGCGACTTAGGGAACGTCGAGTTCTGGCTGCTGCAGCCAGGACCAACTGATCGCGAGCTGAAACGCCTCGCTGATTTCGTCGACTTCAAGATCCCTGATGGTTTGCACCTGGTCGACGACTTGGAAGGACAGCTCGCCTTCTCATCGTGTCTGCGACGTTGTCGTCGCACCCTTTGCCACGACGGCCGAGTTGGCGGCCGCGGCTGGAACCCCACCGCCATGCTCTCGATGACGCAATCGACACTCTGGCGCCGACGGCCCAATGGAACGGACATGTTTCGACCGAATGCTCACATCTTCCGCCGTCGAAGCCGACCGGCAGAAGTCGATGCGTCCCGTGGTTGAGTTCATCGAGAGTCACCGGCCGTCCAGCGAGGGAATGCCGAGCCGTGAGGTCACGACCGCGTAGGCACGGCTGCACCCGTTACGCTGGCGCGCATGTTAAAACGTCCGGTTGCCAGGTTTTTCCGAACCGCGGGCAGAGCCATGCGCTCGGCCGCCGACGAGACCGAGAAGACGTCGCGGACCAATGAGCCTGACAGCCAAGTCGCTTCCTTGCAGGCCTCTCTCAAGGAAATGAACCAGCAGATCGCGCGTGTAAAGAAGCAGCTGTCCAGGCATGGTCAGCGCATCGAGGCGCTGACCGACCTTCTTGGCGAGGCAATGGACACGCGCGAGGAAATCTCGGGCCCCGCCTACTCAACCAGCCAGGAAAACATCTGGAGCTCGGATCACGGGTTTCGTTACGTCGTGCACCACATGGGTGAGGACTGGAAGAAGAACAACATCCGCCTTCCGGTGTGGACCCTCGTCCTGGCGCAAGTTCCCGAAATCACGTCTGTCTGCGAGTTCGGCTGCAACATCGGCGCGAACCTCAAATCGATCAACCACTTGAACCCCGAGATCGCGCTTGCCGGCATCGAGATCAACCCACATGCAGTGAAGCTGCTGCAGAAGGAAAACCTCGGCGACATCCACTGCGCCTCCATCCTCGACGTCGACTTGGATCGGCAATACGACATGGTCTTCACGCGCGGCGTGCTGATCCACATCAATCCCGACGAGGTGCCGACGGTCATGCACAACATGGCCAAGCACGCCAGGCACTACGTCATGATCTACGAGCACTACAGCGCCAATCCCCACAATCTGGACAGGTACCAGCCCTTGTCCAAGGAAGTGGTGCCCGGCGAGGGATACCAATTCTGGCGCGACTTCTCCGACGATTTTCAGGCGCTTTACCCTGACTGGCAGATGGTCGCCACCGGCGTCGACGACACGTTGAACCAGGTGCCCGAGGAGGGCGACCTGCACTGGACCATCTTCAGGCGTCCGTAAGCCGCCTCCATATCGAATTTCGGTACGGGTCACCAACCTTGCCGGTTGGGAGCGTCAATGGCCGCACGTCTTCACACCGGTGCTGAGGAAGGGAGGACTCATACTCGGCCATTCCGACAGCGTGGTTGGGGCTTTCCATGATGCTCATCAGGTAAAGCGACTTCGCGGTTGGTCGGACGAAGGAAAGGTAATTGTCGACCAGGTCTGGCTGCATCTCATTGAAGCTTGCTGCGTTCCAGAACAGATCGATGGCCGTTCCCTCCACGAGCGGGACCTGCCAGGAGTTGAACATGTAGATCCTCCCGACCTCGGCCGAAGGGAGCTCGGTTAGGCCGGCGGTCTGTTCCAAGGGCAGGACCTTGTTCCTGAACACCGTCTTCAAATACTGATTGCAGACGTAACTCTGGGGCGGAATGTCAAAGAGATAACTAGTCAGGTGAGGAAGGAGTTGGTGCAGTACCTCGGTCTGAAGACCTGAGCCGGGCCCAATCTCAACAATCGTCTTGATCTCCTCGAAGTCGACGAACTGACTGCACGTAGGCGTACCGCATGTAGAAGTTCAGTGCGATCGTGGTGTAGAGGTTTCCCTGCATTTCGAAGGCGTCGCCCGGGTTCCCAACCGGCGAAATACTGAACGCCGAAAGTGGCTTGGCACCCATGCTCCGGCCGTATTCTGCGGCAGTCTCAAATCGGTGCAGGTTCCATTCTTCTTGCGACATTCCCGGGACGGTCGACGGAATCAGCGGCTCGGCTGCTCCGAACCGCCTGAAAATGTATGCCGGATCGGTCTTGTCCAGCGTCCCTGACCTGAAGTTCTCCAAGCCATGTACGCGGATGTGTTCAACCAGCGGTTGCTGATGACGGAGCCAGTACGGGCCGCGGTGGTAGAGCGCATCAACGCTTTCCAACTGCCGCAGAGAGTCGTCAAGTATCTCGATCTCGTCCTTGACCTGCGTTGGGGTCGCGAGCTCCCCGAAGACTCTGTCCTTTATCGACTTCAGACTGATCACGCCGTCCTCCCAGAATCCCTTGATCCGCTACCGACGACCTTGGGTCGACCGAGCCTATCGAAGCGGTTTCCAGCCCTAGGCGGCGACGTTGCGCGCCTTCGCCGGCGTCCACGTGAAGTGCTCGCCGATGACCCGGCGGGTCTCCCACCAGTACTGGAACGTGAACTTCGGCCAGATCGTGCGGTTCTTTCCCTGACTGTCGAGATACCAGCTGGTGCAGCCGCCCTGGGTCCAGATGCCCTTGCTGACCAGCCGTTGGATCTCTTTGTTGAAGTCGTCCTGCGCCTGCTTGGTGGCCTCGACGACGTCCGCGCCACGGGCTTCCATTTCGTCCAGCATCTTGAGGATGTACTTGGTCTGCTGCTCGATCATGAAGACCACGGAGTTGTGGCCGAGCGCCGTGTTCGGGCCGAGCATTAGGAACAGGTTCGGGACGCCGTGGATGGTCATCCCCATGTAAGTCTCGACCCCGTGCGCGCGGAACTGCTTGGCCACATCCATCCCGTCGCGCCCCCGGATGTCGAGGAAGTCGAAGGCGTCGACCACGTGGAAGCCGGTGCCGTAGATGATGACGTCGGCTTCGTGCTTGGTACCGGATGCATCAATGACCCCGTCCGGCACGATCTCCTGGATGTCGTCGGTGACGAGGTCGACGTTGTCCCGGTTGAACGTCGGGTAGTAGGTGTTGGACTGCAACACGCGCTTGCATCCGAGCCGGTAGTCCGGCGTGAGCTTGCGGACCATATCCGGGTCGTCGATGGCGCGGGAGATGTTCGCCTTGGCCAGCTTCTCGGCGTACGGGAGCACATTCAGGTGCCCGTTGAAGGCGATCGCCCGTGATTCCAGGACCCAGTAGATGGCGTTGCGATACGCGCGTGCCAGGCCGGGCACGCGGTCAAAGAACTTCTGCCGAACAGGGTGGATTGGGTTGTCCTTCTTGCCCAGGACCCACGGTGGTGTCCGCTGGAAGACGGTCAGATGCCCGACCTCCTCGGCGATGATCGGGACGAACTGGATGGCGCTGGCACCGGTCCCGATCACGGCGACCTTCTTGCCGGTCAGGTCGACGGCGTGGTCCCATTCGGCGGAGTGGAACCGGGGTCCGGCGAATGTGTCGGCGCCCGGGACCTCGGGCACGTTCGGCACATGCAGGCCGCCGACGCCCGAGAGCACCACGCGCGCCTCAAAGTCCTCGCTGGACCCATCAGCTGACACCGTGTGGATCGTCCAGACCGACCGGTCGTCGTCCCACTCCATCCCGGTGACCTCGACGCCGAAGTTGATGTACGGCCGGATGCCTTTCTCATCGGCGACCCTGCGCATGTACGCCCAAATCTCCGGTTGAGCGGAGAAGTTCTTGCTCCAGTCAGGATTGAGCCGCCAGGAGAACGAGTACATGTGACTCGGGATGTCGCATTCGCAGCCGGGATAGGTGTTGTCGCGCCAAGTGCCGCCGACGTCGTCGGCCTTCTCCAGGATGACGAAGTCGGTGCGGCCCGACTCGAGCAGCTTGACCGCCACGCCCATGCCCGAAAACCCGGTGCCGATGACGACAATGTCCTTGGTGATCACGATTTTGGATACTATCGGTATGTGAAGGACTCCGCACCGCGGCCGTCTCGGGCTGAGCGCCAGGCGCAGACGCGCGAGAAGCTCATCGCCGTGGCCCGCGAACTGTTCATCGCCGACGGTTATGCCGCCACCTCATTGGACAAGGTTGCCGAGGCGGCCGGATTCTCGAAGGGCGCGGTCTACTCGAACTTCTCCGGCAAGGAGGAGCTCTGCATGGAGGTCATCGACGCCATTCATGCCGACCTGCTGCTCGGCGTCGTCGAGGCCTTCACCGCCGAAACCGACTTCGACGGCCGCATCGAGGCCTTCACCCGGTGGGCGCGCACACAGCTCGGCAATCCGCTCGAGACAGCGCTGGAGGCGGAGTTCTCAGCAGCGGCGCGGCAGAGCGCGTACGTCGCCGAGCAACTGCGCAACCGGCATCGCGCAATCACTAGTGAAATCGCGCGGCTCCTGCGCACCGTTGTCGAAGAGGCCGGCTACGACGTCGCATTCGATCCGGACAAGGCGGCGGTGGCCTTGTTGAGCCTGGGCATCGGCATGGGCGCGATGCGGTCGCTCGATGCGCGGCTCGACGTGGACATTGCCGGCGAGACGATGCGCACGCTGCTGCGCGGCGTTACCCGGCCCGTGCGGGTGACGGCCACGTGATCCGTTAGCCGTCGAGGCGGACCAACACCACGGTGTCGGCGTACTTTTGGCCTGCTTTGCGCATGACGAACAGGGTCGCGAGCGTCCGGGTGATGTGGGTCATGAAGCCGTACTTCTGGCGAACGTTCTTCTGTACCTCGTCGAAGAAGGGTCCGCTCTGCACCATCTCAGCTGTGCCGCCAATAGGCGTCGTACCGGCCTTGAGCTTGCCCGTGTAGGAGCAGGGCTGCACCGTCACCGCGGGGTTGTTCTTCAGCCGCTTCGTCTTGCCCGTGCCCATGGCGGTCCAGAACCCGACGCGACCGTCGCTGACCGGGGTCACCCACACCGGCGAGGTGACCGCCTCACCGCTCTTGCGGAACGTCGTGAAGGCCATGCACTTCTCATCGGTGATTGCCACGGCTAATATCCGCCGTTCTTCTTGAAGCGCTCGTAACTCGAGTTGATCTCCCGCTCGGCCTCGACCCGGCCGACCCAGCCTGCGCCCTCAACCGATTTGCCCGGCTCCAGGTCCTTGTAGACCTCGAAGAAGTGCTGGATCTCCAGCTTGTCGAACTCCGGCATGTGGTGGAGATCGCGCAGATGCTCCTGGCGCGGGTCAGTGGCCGGCACGCAGATCACTTTGTCGTCGCCGCCGGCATCGTCGGTCATCCGGAACATGCCGATGGCGCGGCAACTGATGACGCAGCCGGGAAACGTGGGCGACGGTAGCAACACGAGCGCATCCAGCGGATCGCCGTCGAGACCGAGCGTGTCGTCAATGAAGCCGTAGTCGGCCGGGTACACCGTGGATGTGAAGAGAATTCGGTCCAGTCGCATGCGATGTGTCGCGTGATCGAGTTCGTACTTGTTGCTGCCGCCCTTGGGGATTTCCACGGTGACGTCGAAGATCAGGTCGGCCACGGTGCCTCCGGAGTCGGTGCCGACGTTTCGCGAGTCGGCTGCATTAGATACGCCCTCTAGTGTGGCCCATGTGGCAGCGCGGGGGGAGAGCGGGCGGCGTGAGAGCGGCCGGCCGGCCGGCAGGTTCGGTTCCGTCGCAATGGTCGTCGCCACCCTCACCGCATCCGCCGTCATCGTCGTCGCCCTCTGGCTGGGGGGCGTGTTCAACGGCCTGATCTGTGGCGGCGACTGCGGCGCTGCCGCCGTCCGGGCGCCGGACGAGCTGAACTTCATCCCCACCGAGGTGGCGGTGCAGGCGTCGACCGAGTCGGTGTCCGCGCTCCATGCGGCGGCGATCCGGTCGGCCGTGGAGGACCCGCTGGACGACGAGGAGAAGCTCGGGCCGCGGGTCGCGTTCGCCGCCGTCGACCCGCGCACCGGCGACGCGGTGGTTGTCATGGGCTCGGGAGCGCTCATGCCGGCGTCCACGACCAAGGTGCTGACGGCCTTCGCGGTGTTGTCCAAGGTCGATCCGCAGCAGCGCTTCACGACGTCGGTCGTGCGCACGCACAACCACCTGGTGCTCGTCGGTGGTGGCGACCCGTACCTGCGGTCGGAGCCGCCAAAGAAGAAGGTCTTCGGCGTTGAGGCGGATGTGCAGACACTGGCCGCACGGACGGCTGCCGCGCTGCGCACGGCGGGTATCTCCAGCGTCCAGCTGGACTACAACGCATCCAGGTTCAGCGGCCTGTCGTTCAATCCGGCATGGGAGGCGTCGTACCGGGCCGAGAAGGTCGTCACGCCGATCAGTGCGCTGTGGGTCGACCGGGGCATCGACGACGGCGTGAGAACCAGCGAGCCGGCTGCCGCTGCCGCGGATGCTTTCGCCGACGCATTGGAGGACATCGGCGTCGACGTGGCGGACGAGCACCGGGCGGTGGCCGTCCCGAGCGGCGCGACGCCGGTCGCGAGCGTCCGGAGTGCGACCGTGGCGCGCATCATCGAGGAGATGGTGGCGTCGAGCGACAACGAGGCGGCCGAGGTGCTGCTGCGGCAGGCTGCGCTCGCCGCTGGTCGGCCGGGTTCGTTCGCCGGAGGTGTCGCCACGACGCGTGCAGTGCTACAGGCGAATGGCATCGACATCACGGGCCTCTCACTCCATGACGGCAGTGGGCTGTCGCGACGCAATCGCATCGCCCCCGTCACCTTGGCGCAGGTCATCGCCAAAGCGGCCGCGACGCCGCGTACGGCGAGCTTGGTCGCCGACCTGCCGGTCGCAAGCTTTTCCGGAACTCTGGACGAGCGCTTCGGAAAGGAAGACGCCGGGCAGGGAGTGGTTCGCGCCAAGACGGGCACGCTCAAGGACGTCAACTCGCTTGCGGGCGTTGTGACCGACCGGGTCGGAACGCCCATCGTGTTCGCCGTCATGGTCGACCAGGCCAAGGATATTCCGTTGGCCGACGCCGAGGCGGCCTTGGACGCAGTGGCCGCAGCGCTGGCCCGGTGTTCGTGCTCGGCACGTACCGTGGGGCCATGATCGACTGGGATTTTGCGCTCAAGACCGCCGAGCGTATGGTGCCGCCCGGTCCCAGGCTGTCCGCGGCCGAGGTGGCCCACGTCATGGACGATCTGCGCGCTGCCGCAAGCGCGGCCGAAGAGCCCGTTCGCACCTTCACCGGCCTTGCCCCCACTGGGACCGCGGCTGAGACGCCGGTGCTCGTCATCGACCGGGCGCGCTGGGTCGAAGCCAACCTGGCGTCCTCACGGGTGCTGTTAGAACCGGTGCTCACCAAGCTCCAGAAGGCCAACCGGGCTCCATCCGGCGTCGCCAAGTCGGTCAGCGAGTCGATTAACGGGATGGAAATCGGCGCGCTGCTGTCGTTTATGTCGACGAAGGTTCTGGGCCAGTTCGACCCGTTCGGGTCCGACCCCGGACGCCTGCTCCTCGTGGCGCCCAACATCGTCCACGCTGAGCGCCAGCTCGGCGTCGACCCGCACGACTTCCGTCGGTGGGTGTGCCTGCACGAGGAGACCCACCGGGTTCAGTTCACGGCGGTTCCGTGGCTCGGGGACCACATGCGGTCGCTCATCGCCGAGTTCACCGATGCGACGGACCTGGACGCGGCGGCCCTGGGCAAGCTGCTGACCAGTGGGATCGGCGAGATCATCCGCATCATCCGGGGGGTGTCCGACGCCAGCATCATGGACGTCCTGCAGAACGACGCCCAACGCGCTGTCGTCGACAAGGTGACTGGCGTCATGTCGCTCCTGGAGGGCCACGCCGATGTCGTGATGGACGGTGTCGGGCCGGAGGTCATCCCGACCGTCGTGGAGATCCGGCGCGCCTTCGAGCGCCGCCGCGCCGGCGCCGGCGGCCTCGACCGTGTCGTCCGCCGACTGCTCGGCCTGGAGGCCAAGATGCGGCAGTACCGCGACGGCGCCGCGTTCGTGCGTGAGGTGACCGAAAAGGTGGGTCACGACGGGTTCAACGCGGTGTGGGCTTCGGCCGAGAACCTGCCGTCGCGGTCCGAGATCCTGGCTCCGCAGATCTGGGTGCACCGCGTCCATGGCTGACGGCCGCCTCGACCCGGTGCTGGCCAAGGGCCGTCGCGCCGTCGCCGCCGCGCTGGACGATCTCGACCCCGGTGACCGCGTGACGGTGGCGCTCAGCGGAGGCGCGGACTCGCTCGCACTCGCCGTGTGCCTGGCGTTCCTCGGGCCGAAGAACGGTTGGGACTGCCGTGCCCTCGTCGTCGATCACGGGCTGCAGGATGATTCGGCGCTGGTCGCTGCCCGGGCTGCCGCTCAGGCTCGCGAACTGGGCCTGGCCGCCGACGTCGTCCGGGTGGTTGTCGATGCGGAGGGCGGGCTGGAAGCCGCCGCCCGTACGGCGCGTTACAACGCCTTGCTCGAGGTCGGGGCGACGGCGATCCTGCTCGGGCACACGATGGATGACCAGGCTGAGACGGTCCTCATGGGTCTCGGGCGCGGTTCGGGTCCGCGGTCGATCGCCGGTATGCCCGTTGCCGTGGGGCCGTTCCGGCGCCCGTTCCTCGAGATCCGCCGGGCCGAAACCGAGCGCATCTGCACGGCGGCCGGACTGGACTTCTGGTCAGATCCACACAACGCCGACCCGCGCTTCCGGCGCTCCCGGTTGCGGCACGAAGTGGTGCCGCTGCTCGAGGACGTGCTCGGCGGCGGCGTCGTCGAAGCCCTGGGCCGGACCGCGGGCCAGGTGCGCGATGACGTCGAGTTCCTTGACGACCTGGCGCTCACGGCATTCCAGGGTGAGCTTCGTGTCGCCGACCTGTCCGCTTTGGCGCCGGCGCTGCGGTCGCGGGTGCTTCGCCTCGCCGCGCTCGACGCGGGCGTCGTCGGCTCCGACCTCACCGCCGGTCACCTGGACGAGCTCGACCGCCTTGTCACCGACTGGCACGGCCAAGTCCGGGTCGAGCTGCCCGGCCGAATCAGTGTCGTTCGGGATCAGGAAGCCCTGAGATTCCTGCCGACCCCTGTGGCAGGCTGACACCGTGGACCTCCAGCGCGTCGAGAACGACGTCGACCTCGACCAACTCCTGATCACCGAGGACGAGATCGCCACGTGTCTGCGATCGATGGCCAAGGAGATCGAGGCTGACTACGCGGGCAAAGAGGACCTGCTTCTGGTCGGCGTCCTCAAGGGCGCGGTCATGGTCATGGCCGACCTGGCCCGCGCGCTGGACCGACACGTCGAAATGGACTGGATGGCCGTCACCTCGTACGGCTCCGGCACCAAGTCCTCGGGAGTCGTCCGCATCCTGAAGGACCTGGACACTGACGTCGCAGGTCGGAACGTCCTCATCGTCGAAGACGTCGTCGACACTGGCCTCACGCTGTCGTGGCTGGTCGCCAACCTGCAGTCGCGTGGGCCTGCCTCCGTGCGAATCGCCGCGCTGCTGCGCAAGCCCGATGCGATGCAGATGGAGATCGACGTCGACTACGTCGGGTTCGACATCCCGAATGCGTTCGTCGTCGGCTACGGCCTCGACTACGCCGAGAAGTACCGCAACCTTCGCTGCATCGCGACGCTCACGGCCTCCGTCGACAAGTAGTCCTGCGACTAGGGTGCCGTCGTGCATGTTGTGTTCGACGCCGTCGCTGTCCGACCGGGCAGCTCGGCCGTCATCCTCGAAGGCTTGATTGCCGGCTGGCTGCGCAGCTACCCCGACGACACGCTGACCGTGTTGGTGCCGGACGAGCCGGGCATGCGGATCCCCGACGGCGTGGCCGTCCAACGAGTGCCGTCGGGTGGCGGTGCACTCGGAAACCTGTGGAGTCGGACGGTGGGCGTGCGCCGCGCCGCCCGCGCACTCGGTGCCGACGCCGCCCTGTCCGGGGTTACCGCGAGCGGGCTGCTGGGCACTTCTTGCCGGCACGGTGTCGTTCTCACCGATCTGCGGCACGAGGTCCTGCCCGAGCAGTTCAGCTCCGGACGCCGGTTGGTGCGTCGGCTGGCGTACGGCCTGAGCTTCCGTCAGGCCGACGCCATCCTCTGCATCTCCGGGCGGACCCGCGACGACTTGGTGGCCCGACATCCCGGCGCCGGCGCCCGGGCGATCGTCGCGTCGCTGGGCGCTGATCACGTCGACGATTGGCCGCCGCGGTCTGCGGGCTCGTCCCCCTACGCGGTTGCGTTTGGCCGGTTCGCCAACAAGAACGCCGATGCGGTGCTCGAGGCATGGGCCGAGTTCTGCGGCACCGATGACGCCTGGACGCTCCGCCTCGTGGGCATGAGCGCGGCCGATCGGGTCCGCGCCGGCGAGCGGGTTGCAGCGTTGGGGATTGCGGACCGGGTTGCCCTGATGCCCTGGCTCGATGACGAGCAGTTCGCCGAGTCCTTCGTGGGCGCGAGTCTGATCGTCTTCCCGTCCGAGTTCGAAGGCTTCGGCCTTCCCGCCGTCGAGGCCATGCGGTTGGGCATTCCGCTCGTGGTGTCGGCCGACCCGGCGCTCGCCGAGGTGACCGGTGGACACGCCGTCATTGCCACCGATCTGAGGCCGCATGAACTCGCGGGTTCGATGCGGCAAGCGGTGGCGAGTTCAGCCGACGAGCTCGCCGGCGCTCAGGCCTGGGCCGAGCGGTTCAGCTGGGGTGCGATGGCTGGTGTCGTGCGCGATGCGCTACGCGGAACCTCGGCGGCCACTCCGGCGTTGTGATAGACGCCTGTTCGATAGCGTGAGGGTCAATGAATCTCAAACGAATTTTCCGCGGTCCACTCTTCTGGATCCTCATCATCACGGTGACCGTCTTGGTCGTCGTGCAATTCGCCGGTTCCGCGGCCGGCTCGCGCGAGATTCGCACGGCCACCATGGTCACTTACCTCGATGATGCGAAGGTCAAAGAGGTCACCTTTGTCGAGGGTGACCAGGAGATCCAAGCCACGCTCAAGAACGGCACCGAGGTGCGGTCCAAGTGGCTTGGCGACCAAGGTTCCCGGTTGGTCGAGCAGGCCGAGAAGGCCGTCGCCGACAAGAAGCTCAAGACGTTCGACGTCAAGGTCCCCAAGCAGAACGCCTTCGTCTCGTTCCTGTTCAGCTTCCTGCCGATCCTGCTGATCTTCGGCCTGTTGCTGTTCTTCCTGAACAACATGCAGGGCGGCGGTGGCCGGGTCATGCAGTTCGCGAAGTCGCGGGCCAAGTTGATCAGCAAGGACACCCCTAAGACGACGTTCTCCGACGTCGCCGGCTGCGACGAAGCCATCGAGGAGCTCGGCGAGATCAAGGAGTTCCTCCAGGAGCCGGCCAAGTTCCAGGCGGTCGGCGCCAAGATCCCCAAGGGCGTCTTGCTGTACGGCCCGCCCGGCACCGGCAAGACACTGCTCGCGCGCGCTGTCGCCGGCGAGGCGGGCGTGCCGTTCTACTCGATCTCCGGGTCGGACTTCGTCGAGATGTTCGTCGGCGTCGGTGCCAGCCGGGTGCGCGACCTGTTCGAGCAGGCCAAGGCCAACGCCCCGGCCATCGTCTTCATCGACGAGATCGATGCTGTCGGACGCCATCGCGGCACCGGCATGGGCGGCGGCCACGACGAGCGGGAGCAGACGCTCAACCAGCTGCTCGTTGAGATGGACGGCTTCGACGTTCGCGGCGGCGTCATTCTGATCGCAGCGACCAACCGTCCCGACGTCCTCGACCCCGCACTGTTGCGCCCCGGTCGGTTCGACCGACAGATCGGCGTCGATGCGCCAGACCTCGCGGGTCGTACGCAGATCCTGAAGGTGCACGCGCGCGGCAAGCCGATCGCGGACGGTGTCGATCTGGAAGCCGTCGGCCGGCGTACACCTGGCTTCAGCGGTGCCGACTTGGCGAACGTCCTCAACGAGGCCGCGCTGCTCACGGCCCGCATCAACAAGAAGACCATCGACAACGACGCGCTCGACGAAGCGATCGACCGCGTCATGTCCGGCCCGCAGCGGAAGTCGCGGCTGATGAACGAGCACGAGCGCCTCATCACCGCGTATCACGAAGGCGGCCATGCGCTCGTTGCTGCAGCACTTCCGCAGAGCGACCCCGTGCACAAGATCACGATCCTGCCGCGCGGCCGGGCCCTCGGCTACACGATGGTCCTGCCAGACGAGGACAAGTACTCCCAGACCCGCGCGGAGTTGCTGGACAAGCTGGCCTACATGCTCGGTGGCCGGGCGGCTGAAGAACTCGTCTTCCACAACCCGACCACGGGTGCTGGCAACGACATCGAGAAGGCCACCAATCTGGCCCGCGCGATGGTTACCCAGTACGGCATGACTGAACGGCTTGGCGCTGTGCGGCTCGGCGAGAACGAGGCACAGCCGTTCCTCGGTCGTGACCTCATGCACGCGCGCAACTACTCCGAGTCCGTGGCGGCGATCGTCGATGAGGAGATCAGCAAGCTGATCACCGAGGCGCACCAGGAGGCATTCGACATCCTCACCGAGAACCGGGATGTGCTGGATGCATTGGTGGTCGAGCTGCTTGAGCGGGAGACGCTCGACAAGGCCGAGGTCGCCGCGATCTTCGAACCGCTGCGGCGGCGCACGGTGCGCCCGGCGTGGACCGGCTCGAACTCCCGGATCCCGTCCACCGTCCCGCCGGTGGCGTCGGTTGAGGCGGCGCGGGGCTACGGGGGTGGCTGGGGAACTGGCTCCGAAGGTGACCCCGAGGCTGGCCCCGACGTCGGGCCTGAAGTCGGCACTGTCATCGCCCCAGACTCGGGCCCCGACGCCGAGGGTTCGAGCGGTTCATGAGCATTGACCAGCCGCGGGCCGAGGCCGCGATCCGCGAGCTGCTGTTCGCCATCGGCGAAGACCCGGACCGTGACGGCCTCAGGGAAACTCCGCGCAGGGTGGCGAACTCCTACGCCGAACTGCTCTCCGGGATGGACCAGGACCCGTCCGAGGTGCTGTCGGCGGTGTTTGATGTCGGCCACGACGAGCTGGTCTTGGTGAAGGACATCGAGATGTGGTCGCTGTGCGAGCACCACCTCGTTCCGTTCGGTGGCGTCGCCCACATCGGCTACATCCCCGAAGAGGGTGGTCGGGTGACCGGGCTGTCCAAGTTGGCTCGTCTCGTCGATGTCTTCGCCCACCGCCCGCAGGTGCAGGAGCGCATGACGACGCAGATCGCTGATGCACTTGAGGAGGTCCTCACGCCGCGCGGCGTGATCGTCGTCATCGAGGCCGAGCACCTCTGCATGTCGATGCGCGGCGTCCGCAAGGTCGGCGCCAAGACGATCACCAGCGCCGTCCGTGGCCAGCTGCTCGACCCGGCGACCCGGGCCGAGGCCATGGGACTCATTACGGGGTGACCCCCGATGACATGCACTGAGCTGCTGCAGCCCATCGGTCGGACTCGTGTCATGGGTGTCATCAACGTGACCCCGGATTCGTTTTCCGACGGCGGCCTATGGCTCGACCCGGAGACCGCGATCAAGCACGGTCTGGCTCTGGTCGCCGACGGGGCTGACCTGGTCGACGTCGGGGGAGAGTCGACCCGACCCGGTGCAATCCGAATTGACGCCGATGAGGAACTTCGGCGCGTCATCCCCGTCGTGCACGGTCTGGCTGCCGAAGGCGTCGCCGTCTCCGTGGATACGATGCGCGCCGAGGTCGCCGAGCAGGCACTGGCGGCGGGTGCATCGCTCATCAACGACGTCTCAGGTGGCCGCTCCGACCGACGGATGGTCAGCGTTGCGGTGGAGGCAGGATCACCCATCGTGCTCATGCACTGGCGGGGCCACTCCGACGGGATGCAGAAGCTCACCGCGTACGACGATGTCGTGCACGACGTCGTGCGCGAACTGTCCGTCCAGGTCGATACCGCCTTGACGGCGGGAGTCCCAGAATCATGCATCGTGGTCGACCCCGGCCTCGGGTTCTCCAAGACAGCGGACCAGAACTGGGTGATCCTCGCCCGGTTGGACGCGTTCACCGCACTCGGCTTTCCGCTCTTGGTGGCGGCCAGCCGGAAGCGCTTCCTCGGCGAGCTGCTGGCTGGTGCAGACGGTGAACTGCGCCCCACGAACGAGCGTGAGGCCGCTACCGTGGCGGTTTCGACCATGGCGGCTGCCGCCGGAGCCTGGGCGGTCCGCGTCCACGAATCGCGGGCGAGCGCAGACGCGGTGCGGGTTGTCGCGAGGACCATGTCACCGGAGGGGGAGGAAGCATGACTTGTCCTGACGGACTGGACCGCATCGACCTCACCGGCATCGGCGGATGGGGCTATCACGGCGTCCACGACGACGAGCGCGAGAACGGCCAACGGTTTGTCGTCGACGTCAGCTTGGGCTTGAACCTGAGCCCTGCGGCGGCCGCGGACGACCTTGATCTGACAGTCGACTACGGTGACCTCGCGGAGGGAGTCCACGAGGTCATTGCAACTGAGCCGCTTCAACTCATTGAGTCGGTTGCCCAGCGTGTGATGCACTTGTGCCTGAATTACCCCTTGGTGCTGTGGGCCAGTGTCACGGTGCACAAACCGATGGCGCCGATTGAGGTTCCGTTTGCCGATGTCAGCGTCACCATTGAGCGGAGGAAGTAAGTGACCGAATCCCCGACGCCGTACGTGCTCGATGCGGACACGATGACCGGCGGCATGCGCCCGATCCGGCAAGCAGTTCTTGCGCTCGGATCCAATCTCGGGGAGCGGTTGCAGCGTATTCAGGGTGGCGTCGCAGCCATCGAGGACACCCCCGAGGTCAAGATCGTGGCGATCTCCTCGGTCTATGAGACCGAGCCAGTGGACAGCACGCCCGATTCTGGGCCGTACCTGAACGCCGTCGTCCTCATCGACACCACACTGACCGTCCACCAGTTGCTCGACCGAGCTTTGGCCATCGAGGACGCGTTCGGACGTGACCGTTCGGTCAAGAACGCGCCGCGCACGCTCGACGTCGACCTCATCGTCGTCGGCCAGCGTGTTGCCGACGACGAGCAACTCACCCTGCCGCACCCCCGCGCCCACGATCGGGCCTTCGTGCTCGTGCCGTGGGTGGAGATCGATCCTGAGGGCGAGATCCCGGGCAAGGGCTTCGCGGCGGATCTCATCGGTGAGCTCGACACCACTGGTGTGCGAAAGCGCGAGGACCTCGAGATCATCTTGTGAGGTCGGGGCCTCGGTGAAGCGCGCGACGCCCCTGTTCGTCGTCGCCTTGATTGGCGCCGGCGTCATCATCGGCACGCTGGTGCGTCCGCTGGCGGCGCGGCTGGACGTCACACCGCCGCAGATCGGCTGGGGCCCGGCCACGATGCTGTTCACCATCGCCGTCCTGATCGCCGGGCTGGCGTGGAACACCTGGCAAAGCCTGCACAAGAAGCACGAGCGGATGACGTCCGATCACGGCGTCAAGATGCTCGCACTGTCCCGCTCCAGCCTGATCGTGGGTGGACTGTTCGGCGGTGGCTACGGCGGATATGCGCTGTCATTCGTGCCCAATCTCGACACCCCGCTCGGCTCGGCCCGGGTATGGCACGCCGGCACCGCTGCAGTCGCCGGCTTGTTGCTCGCCGGGGCAGCGCTGCTGCTCGAGCGCGCCTGCCACATCCCGGGTGGGGACGACGAAGACCCCGAGCCGAACGGCGCCGCGGCCTCGGCAGCGTGACCTACTTGTCGATGTCGCCGACGACGAAGAACATCGAACCCAGGATCGCCACGAGATCGGCGACGACGCAGCCGCCGACCAACTCGGGCAGGACGGCGATGTTGTTGAACGACGCCGTGCGCAGCTTGAGCCGCCACGGCGTCTTCTCGCCGCGTGAGACGAGGTAGTAGCCGTTGAGGCCGAGTGGGTTCTCGGTCCAGACATAGGTCGACCCCTCCGGCGCCTTCACGATCTTGGGCAGCCGCACGTTGATCGGACCGGCCGGCAGTTCGGCTATTTGGGCGATGCAGGCGTCGGCGATGTCAAGAGAGATCTTGGCCTGCTCGACGAGCACTGCGAACCGCGAGTAGGAGTCGCCGGCGGTCCGCGTAGCCACCCGCACGACGTCGCCGAGTTCGCCGTACGCGAGGTACGGCTCGTCACGACGAAGGTCGATGTCGACGCCGGACGCGCGCGCGATCGGTCCGGACACGCCGTATGCGTGGACGAGCTCGGGGGAGAGAACGCCGACGCCCACCGTCCGCGCCTTGAAGATCTCGTTGCCGAGGATGAGGTCCTCGATCTGGCCAATGCGGCGCCGAACAGCAGCGACCGCGTCGGATGTCCGGCCCAGCCAGCCGACGGGGACGTCGTCCTTCAATCCACCGACGCGGTTGAACATGAAGTGCATCCGGCCACCGGACATCTCCTCCATGACCTCCTGCAACGTCTCGCGCTCGCGGAAGGCGTAGAACATCGGCGTGATGGCGCCGAGCTCGATCGGGTACGAGCCCATGAACATCAAGTGGTTCAGCGTGCGGTTGAGCTCGGCCAGCAGGGTGCGGAGCCACGTCGCCCGCTCGGGGACCTCGATCCCGAGCATGTTCTCGACCGCGAGCGCGACGCCCAACTCGGAGCTGAACGCGCTCAGCCAGTCGTGCCGGTTCGCCAGCATGATGATCTGGCGGTAGTCGCGCACCTCGAAGAGCTTCTCGACGCCGCGGTGCATGTAGCCGATGATCGGCTCGCACTGCAGAATGCGCTCGCCGTCGAGCGTCAGCCGTAGCCGAAGGACGCCGTGCGTGGCCGGATGCTGGGGCCCGATGTTGAGCACCATGTCGGTGGTCGCAAAGCCGCTCCCCAGGGCGGCTGTCATCTCCCGAACCATGCGCGTCAGTCTGCCATTCAGGATTCCTTGCGGCGGGTGTCGGTGATGATCCACCAGAAGTCGCCCCAGCCGCCGCGCGCGCGGAGCTCGGCTGCCTCGGACGCACGGGCCAACTCGGCGAGGTACCGCGGTGGGTCGGAGTGCGCGAGTTCCAGCGGCGGACGGGTGCCGTCGACGCCGAGCCGAGCCAGCGCGTCGCGCTGGCGCTCAAGGCTCGCGCCGACGCTGTCGGCCACGGCATCGACGGCGACGTGCGCGGTGACGTCGCGCGACCCGTCCGGCCGGATGTCCACTTCCTGTCCCTCCCGGTACGACGCGAGTGAGCCGTAGGGCGGGCGGGCCTCGGCGAGGTGGCCGTAGTCGATGGCGACCGCGAGGCCGGTGACCGCCTCGACCGCCCCGGACCAGGCCTCGTCGCGCGGTTCCCCGATCTCGGCCCGTTCGCCGGGTTCGGCGAGCGGCCACCAGGCGTCGATCCAGGCTGAGTCGATCGGGTCGCCAAGCCGCTCGTCGCCCGTTTCGGGGTCGACCATCACGAGACGTGTGACGCCATCGTCGTCGAGTTCGACGACGTCGCACGGCACGTTGTCGAGCCATTCGTGCGCCAGGAGCAGCCCGTCGAACTCGGCGGGCACGTCGCGGTGCCACTCGATGCCGGGCGGCAGCGACGCGGGGCGCGGAGCCACGTCCACGCCGACCAGCGTCAACCCCGGGTCGATCATGCTCAGCCGAGCGAGGAGTTCGCCGCCGCCAGCACCGAGATCGACCACCGTCGAGAGCCCCTCGTCCCGCGCCAAGCGGGCTACCGCCTCGGCGAAGGAGTCTGAAGCCGTGACCGCCGTGCGGAAGTGCTGCGCCGGCCGGTCGGTCACGAAGAATCCATCGGGCCCGTAGAGAGCCTCATTCCACGCTCGTTTCCATGGCACGTGCGGCATGGACCGAGCGTAAGCGGTCCCAAGTGGTGTGATCGCTGCCACGAAGGCGCCTCTTCCGCCCTGACCTGCGAGGACATACACTTGGTCCGTCAACGTCTGGTACCTCTCGTGGGACTGGAACGAAAGGCAAGAAGCATGTCGGGAATTCCCGTGCACGACTCGCTGCCCTGCCCTGCCGCAACGGTCGGCGTGGTCGGGGCCGGTCGCGTCGGCGCCGTCCTCGCTGCGCGGTTCCGTGCGGCCGGCCACCACGTGGATGGCGTCAGCGGACGTTCGGCCGCATCGCAGCTGAGGATCCAGACCCTGCTGGAGGGCGTCGAGACGCTCGCGCCGGCCGATGTGGTCGAGCGAGCCGACATCGTCGTGCTTGCCGTCCCCGACGATGCGCTCGCCGATGTGGCTCAAGAACTGGCTGCCCACGTTCGTCCAGGCCACGTGGTGCTGCACACCAGTGGACGTCATGGCGTGGCCGTGCTCGCGCCGATGGTCGAGGCAGGTGGTCGTGCGATTGCCTTCCACCCGGCCATGACCTTCACCGGCACCGAGGTCGACCTTGACCGTTCATGTGCGTTCGGCCTGACGGCCTTGCCGGCCGATCGTCCGCTCGCCGAGGCGCTGGTCGCCGAACTCGGCGGCACGCCAGAGTGGATCGACGAGGCTGATCGGACGAGCTACCACGCTGCGTTGTCGCACGGCGCGAACCACCTCAACACGTTGGTCGCGCAGGCCATGGATGTGCTGCGGGCCGCAGGCGTCGCAGACCCTTCGGCCGTCCTCCGGCCGCTGCTCACCGCTGCGCTCGACAACACCCTTGCCTACGGCGATGCCGCTCTGACCGGCGCCGTGGCCCGCGGCGACGTCAGTACCGTCCGAGCACATGCCGAGACCCTGGCCGGTGAGCCAGAGATCCTCGACACCTACGTGGCCCTGGCGCGGGCCACGGCTGCGCGTGCCGCCGAGAGCGGCCGCATCGACGCCGCTACCGCTGCCGCCCTGCGTCAGGTCCTGTCCGAGGCTGAGTGGGAAGCACTCGCCGCTGCCACGGTGATCGCCTGATGACCCCAACGGTCGTTCGCACGCCGGCCGAGCTCCGCGAGGTCGACCGAAGCATCGCCTTCGTCCCGACGATGGGCGCGCTGCACGACGGCCATGTCCAGCTGATGAAGCACGCTCGCCCGCTCGGGGAGACCCTGGTGGCGTCAATCTTCGTCAACCCCACCCAGTTCGCGCCGGGCGAGGACTTTGCCGACTATCCGCGCACTTTCGAGGCGGATCTCGAGCGGTGTGCCGAAGCCGGCGTAGACGTCGTCTTTGCGCCGACGGTGGACACCATGTATCCCGCGGGACTTCAGGGAACAATCACCGTCGACCCGGGCCCCCTCGGCAGCATCCTCGAGGGCAGGTCCCGCCCGACCCACTTCCGCGGCGTGCTCACCGTGGTCAGCAAACTCTTCGGCCTGGTGCGCCCGGATGTCGCCGTCTTCGGTGAGAAGGACTTCCAACAGCTCGCCCTCATCAAACAGATGAATGACGCGCTCTGCCTGGGCATCGATGTCCAGGGCTGCCCGACCGTTCGCGACGCCGACGGTCTGGCCATGAGCTCGAGGAACGCCTACCTGACCTCTGAGCAGCGCCAGCAGGCGCCCGCGCTGTATGCCTCGCTTCGGGCCGGGGCCGCCGTTTCCGCCGACGGGCCGGATGCCGTCCTCTCCGCGGCGCACGCGGTCATCGACCGGGCCGTCGGGGTCGAACTCGACTACCTCGAACTGAGAAGCGCCGATCTGGGCGAGCCGAAGCCAGGTGACGCGCGCCTCCTGATCGCCGCCCGCGTGGGCAAGCCGCGCTTGCTGGACAACATCCACCTCACTCTTCTCGATCCCGAACAAACCGAAGGGGACTAGCCATGCTCCGCACGATGATGAAGTCGAAGATCCATCGCGCCACGGTGACGCAGGCCGATCTGCACTACGTCGGCTCGGTGACCGTCGACCAAGACCTGCTCGACGCCGCCGACCTGCTGCCTGGCGAACTCGTGCACATCGTCGACATCGACAACGGTGCCCGGCTCGAGACCTACACGATCTCGGGCGAGCGTGGCTCCGGCGTCATCGGCATCAATGGCGCTGCGGCCCGCCTCGTGCACCCGGGTGACCGCGTCATCCTCATCGCGTATGCGCAGCTGGAGGACGCGGAGGCCCGCGAGTACCAGCCGCACGTCGTGTTCGTGGACTCGGAGAACCGAGTCATCGGCACCGGCCACGATCCGGCCGAAGCGCTGCCGAGCCAAGGCCTCCTCCGAGGTGACGTCACGTACGGATCCTCATGAGCCTGCTCGCGCTGGACATCAGCAACAGCCACACCACCTTCGGCATCTTCGAGGGCGACAAGCTCACGGCCCACTGGCGGGTGAAATCCGACGAGCACCGCACCTCCGATGAGTGGTACCTCGTGCTCCAGGGCCTGATCACGCGGACCACCCTCGCCGAAGTCGAAGCCGTCGCGGTCGCCTGTACCGTGCCGGCGATCCTGGTCGAGATCCGCGCCATGATCGAGCGTTATTACGCCGATGCGCGCGTCGCGATCGTCGGCCCTGGCGTCAAGACCGGCGTGCCGATCCATACCGACAACCCACGCGAGGTCGGCGCCGACCGCATCGTCAACGCTCTTGCGGCAGCCGAGCTTTATGGCGGTCCGGCGATCGTGGTGGACATGAACGGCACGGCGACGATCTTCGACGTCGTCGACGAGACTGGCGCCTACATCGGTGGCGCGATCGCGCCGGGCGTCGAGCTGTCACTGGAGGCGCTGTCGCGTCGGGGTGCCCAACTGCGGGCAGTCGAGCTGGCCACGCCGAGAGGGGTCATCGGCAAGGGCACCGTCGAGGCGATTCAGTCCGGCGTCGTGTTCGGGTTTGCCGGCGGCGTCGACGGAATCGTTCGGCGGATCATCGAAAGCTTGGGCGTCGACGAGGAGGACGTGACCGTCGTCGTGACCGGCTCCTTCCCGGAGGCGGTCATCGATTCCTGCGAGACGATCACCGACCGCGACCCGTTCCTGACGCTGGAAGGACTACGGCTCGTCCACCAGCGAAACCACGGATGACGAGGCGTTCGTCACGCGTGACGGAACCGCTTCCAGCGTTCGCGCAGGAATGCGCCCGCGAAGGTGAAAAAGTCTCGCAGCTTGTATTGGCGAGCCCGGCGTTTGAGGTACGCGCGCCGCAACGCGGCCTCGCGGCTGGCGGACGTCTCGTCCGGCTTGTCGAAATCTGACCCCCGCCAGGTGCTCGCGGAGAGTGCTCCGGCCAAGGCCTCTGCGGCTAGGTCGAGAGGGACGGTCTCAACAGCATCGTCGTCGGCCGTACGCGTTCGAACAGGCTCGGCCAGTTGGCCGAGTTCTCCAATGACCTGCACGCCGGAGCCGGCGATCTGTTCGGCATACAGCGTGCCGAGTTCTTGCGCTCGCTGGGCCGCCCACATCGGAAGCCGCGGCCGTTCGCCGTCGGTCGCCTCTTGTTCGAGGACTCGACGCTGGGCTCCCTCACGCATGATGCGTTCGAAATCGTCCCAACTGACGTCGTGACCATCGATGCGCTCGTTGAGGGCACGGAAAAGCTCGGCCTCTGGCATCGTCATGCCGCGGTTCGCCGAGTATCCGGTGACGTCTCGATCCGCCAGCGTGCCAGGGGTCAGGGCGAGCAACTGCTCGACACTGTCCAGCAGGAGGCGCGGTCGCCTCGCGTCGGCCACGATCACGGTGACGCGGTCCGCTCCAGCAGCTTTCGCCCACCGCTTGACGACGGCGCCTTGATCGTTGCGGACGTGGAACCGCCTGGTCACCGTGCGATCCGGTGGGTCGCCGACGACGGCCTTGAGCCAGTCATCGAACGACAGTGAGACTCCGGCCTTGACGTACTGCTGCCACGCCGACGGCAGAATGGCGCCGATGCTGCGCAATGTGATGAGGATCTGACAGCGTTCGCCGATGGCGTCCACGAACTGTGCGGCCCTCGCCTTCTTCGCCTCGGACGCGAACTCATGGCCGAACAGCACACGCCGCATCTGATCGGCCTCGATCTCGGCCATGACGCGGTCCCAGTGGTGAGTCGCGGGCACGCCGTCGTCGTCCCAACCCCAACGGCGGCCCATGAACGACAGCACCGCTGAGCGTTGGCTGATGCCGATCCCCGGATACAGCACGCCCTGCCGCAGGAGGTCGTCGCGACCGGCACTGGCCGCCATCTGCAAGGCTGTCGTGCCGGATTTCGGGATACCGATGTGGAACAGTCGCGTCCGCTCCGGCAGTGCGGCAATGTCGGTCATCTCGTCTCACCCCCGAAGTTCGATGACGTCTCCCAACATACGTCGAGGCGAAGCCTCGGCCATTAGGGTGGTTGCTCGTGACCGATGAGCGCCTACCTGACGATGGAGAGGACCTCCCCGAGCAATTGCGCATCCGCCGCGAGAAGCGCGACGAACTGATTGCTGCCGGGCAGGATCCCTACCCAGTCACGGTAGAACGCACGCACTCGCTCCGTGACGTCGTCAACTCGCACGACGTGGAAGCCCTCGGCCCCGACGTGCACACAGGGGAAACCGTTTCGGTCGCCGGGAGGGTCATCTTCCTGCGCAACACAGGCAAGCTCTGCTTCGTGCGGCTCCGCGAGGGCGATGGCACCGAGCTCCAGGCGATGTTGTCGCTCGATCTCGTCGGAGAGGAACGGTTGGCCGCGTTCAAGCACGCCGTGGACATCGGCGATCACCTGGCCGTCACCGGCGAGATCATCACGTCCCGACGCGGCGAGCTGAGCGTGCAGGCGGTGTCGTGGCAGCTGGCCGCGAAGACGCTGCGGCCGCTGCCGGTCGAGCACAAGCCGCTGTCGGAGGAAACTCGGGCGCGCATGCGCTACGTGGACCTGATCGTCCGCTCCGAGGCGCGCGACAACGTGCGGGTAAAAGCAGCCGTACTCAAGTCTCTGCGCGCGACGCTCGATGCCCGGGGATACGTCGAGGTCGAGACGCCGGTCCTCCAACACACCAACGGTGGTGCGGCGGCCCGGCCGTTCCACACGCAGGTCAACGCCTTCGATGAGGACGCCCTGCTGCGGATCGCGCTCGAACTGCACCTCAAGCGCGCGCTCGTTGGCGGTATCGATCGCGTGTATGAGTTGGGCAAGACGTTCCGCAACGAGGGCGTCGACAACTCGCACAACCCCGAGTTCATGATGCTGGAGGCCTACGAGGCGTACGGTTCCTACGACACGATGGCTGAGCTGACCCGCGACCTTGTCGTCGACGCGGCCCGCGCGGTGGGCAAGACAATCGTTCCGGCGCGAGACGGATCCACCATCGACCTCGAGGCGCCGTGGCGACACGCCACGCTGCACGAACTGGTCAGCGAGGCAGTGGGGGCAACCGTCACCGTCGACACGTCCGTCGACGAACTGCGCGCCTTGGCGGGTGCCCACGACGTGGCGCTCCAGCCGCACTGGGACGCCGGTGCCATCGCCCTCGAACTGTTCGAGAAGCTGGTCGAGCACACACTCGTTCAGCCGACCTTCGTACGCGACTACCCGGAGTCCGTGCGCCCGCTGGCCAAGCGGCACCGGACGACCCCCGGCCTGGTCGAAGCCTGGGACCTCGTCATCAACGGCATCGAACTCGCGCCGGCGTATTCGGAGCTCAACGATCCCGTCATCCAGCGTGAGCGGCTCGCGGAGCAGGCGCGGTTGGCCGCGGCCGGCGATCCGGAGGCGATGGATGTCGACGAGGACTTCCTGCGGGCGCTCGAGTTCGGCATGCCGCCGGCTGGCGGTATGGGCCTCGGTGTCGACCGTCTGGTGATGCTGCTGCAGTGCATCGGCATCCGGGAGGCGATCCTGTTCCCGCTCGCGCGGCGCGAGGAGTTTTAGCGTGTGGGCCCGGGTCCGGCACGGGGTGGGTTGGCGGGTCCGCAAGGTGAGGCGGGCCCTCGGCCGTAAGCGCCCCGTCGAGGCGCCGGTGCGACTGGTCCACTTCGCCCCCAATTACAAGGGGAACCCGTACCAGCGGATGCTCTATGCCGGGCTGGCCGGCATCGGCGCCCGGGCCGTCCCGGTCAAGGACATCACCGAGCACCTGGTGACGGAAGCGGCGTCGGATAACCCCGGTCTGTTCCACCTCCACTGGACCAACCCGATCCTGCAGCCGGCCGAGACCGAGAGCGAGGCACGGACCCGGCTCGACGCCTTCGCGCGGGCGGTGAAGTCGTTCACGGACGCGGGCGGGAGGCTGATCTGGACCATCCACAACGTCCTGCCGCACGATGCCCGGTTCATTGACCTCGAAGTCGAGCTGGCCCGAACGATCCTGCGCCACGCCACCCGGGTGCACCTGCTGTCGGTGCAGACACTTGACCAAGCAGCCGGGCGCTACGCCATCGACCCCGCGAAGGTCGCGATCATTGAACTCAGCAGCTACCACGGGGTCTACCCGAACTCGATGGGTCGAAGCAAGGCGCGCAACATGCTCGGCATTGAGCCAAGCGACAAGACGCTGCTGGTGGCCGGCTACGTCCGGCCGTACAAGGGGATCGACCGGATGCTCGACGTGTTCGACCAGCTGCTGGCGGAAGATCCGTCGCTTCGGCTCCTCATCGCGGGCAAGCCGCTCGACGCCGACGGCATGGCCGACCTCGAGGCGCGGTGTGCCGAGCATCCGCGGGTGTTGTCACGGTTCGAACGGATCCCGGATGAGGAGCTCCAGGTCTGGTACGGCGCTGCCGACGTGGCCGTGTTGCCGTACACGAAGATCCTGAACTCCGCCGCCTTCCGGCTGGCGACGTCCTTCGGTGTGCCTGCGGTAGGGCCACGGATGGGTGCGCTCACGGCATACGAGGGCAGGTCGTACGTCCGGCTCTTCGATCCGGACTCGACTGAGGACCTCCGCGTCGTCGTTCGGGCAGCGGTGGCCGATTTCGCGCGAAGCTTCCACTTCAGGAAGGCTGCACAGCTCGATGCCGTGGCGCACTCACCCCAGGTCATGGCAGCCGAGTTCGCCCGATTCCTCGAGCCGCTGCTGCCGCTCTCTTCGCCGGTAGCGAACAACGGAACACCCGCGGCCGAACCGGAGTTTGATCAGAAGTAACGCACGACTTTCGGTCACCTTTAGACTGGGAAGTCAACACACAGTCGAGGGGTGTCTTATGTTCGAGAGGTTTACCGATCGCGCTAGGCGCGTTGTGGTGCTCGCGCAAGAAGAGGCGCGGATGCTCAGCCACAACTACATCGGCACAGAACACATCCTCCTCGGCCTCATTCACGAAGGTGAAGGCGTTGCCGCCAAGGCGCTTGAGAGCCTCGACATCTCTCTCGAAGCCGTGCGTGGCCAGGTCGAAGACATCATCGGTCAGGGCCAGCAGGCTCCCAGCGGCCACATCCCGTTCACCCCGCGGGCCAAGAAGGTCCTCGAGCTCAGCCTGCGCGAAGCGCTCCAGCTGGGCCACAACTACATCGGCACCGAGCACATTCTGCTCGGGCTGATCCGCGAGGGCGAGGGCGTCGCTGCCCAAGTCCTGGTCAAGCTGGGCGCCGACCTCAACCGCGTCCGTCAGCAGGTCATCCAGCTGGTCAGCGGGTTCCAGGGCAAGGAGGCCGAAGCCGTCGGCACGTCCAGCGAGTCGGTTCCGAGCTCGTCGGCTGTCCTCGACCAGTTCGGCCGCAACCTGACGCAGGCCGCGCGCGAGGGCAAGCTCGACCCGGTCATCGGTCGCGAGAACGAAATCGAGCGGGTCATGCAGGTGCTCAGCCGACGCACCAAGAACAACCCCGTCCTCATCGGTGAGCCCGGCGTCGGCAAGACGACCGTGGTCGAAGGCCTCGCTCAGGACATCATCCGGGGCGACGTGCCCGAGACGCTCAAGGACAAGCAGATCTACACGCTCGACCTCGGCGCCCTGGTCGCCGGGTCGCGCTATCGCGGTGACTTCGAGGAGCGCCTGAAGAAGGTGCTCAAGGAAATCCGCACCCGCGGCGACATCGTCCTGTTCATCGACGAGATCCACACCCTCGTCGGTGCCGGCGCGGCCGAAGGCGCGATCGACGCAGCCAGCATCCTCAAGCCGATGCTGGCCCGCGGCGAGCTGCAGACCGTCGGCGCCACCACGCTTGATGAGTACCGCAAGCACTTCGAGAAGGACGCGGCCCTCGAGCGCCGGTTCCAGCCGATCCAGGTTGCTGAGCCGTCGATCGCACACACCATCGAGATGCTCAAGGGCCTGCGCGACCGCTACGAAGCGCACCACCGCGTCACCATCACCGACGAGGCTTTGGCGGCGGCTGCAAACTTGGCCGACCGCTACATCTCCGACCGATTCCTGCCGGACAAGGCGATCGACCTCATCGACGAGGCCGGCTCCCGTTTGCGCATCAAGCGCATGACGGCGCCGCCGGACCTGCGCGAGTTCGACGAGAAGATCGCTGACGTGCGCCGCCGCAAGGAAGGCGCCATCGACGCGCAGGACTTCGAGGCTGCCGCCTCCCTGCGCGACGAGGAGAAGAAGCTCATCCAGGCCAAGTCCGAGCGTGAGCGGCAGTGGAAGGCCGGCGACATGGACGTCGTCGCCATCGTCGACGAAGACCTCATCGCCGAGGTTCTGGCCAAGGCGACCGGCATCCCGATCGTCAAGCTCACCGAGGAGGAGTCCAGCCGCCTGCTCACGATGGAGGACGAACTCCACAAGCGGGTCATCGGTCAGGACGAGGCCATCAAGGCGCTCTCCCGTGCCATCCGTCGCACCCGCGCGGGCCTCAAGGACCCGCGTCGTCCCGGTGGGTCGTTCATCTTCGCCGGCCCGTCCGGCGTCGGCAAGACGTGGCTCAGCAAGGCGCTGGCCAACTTCCTGTTCGGCGACGACGACGCGCTCATCCAGCTCGACATGAGCGAGTATGGCGAGAAGCACACTGTTTCCCGCCTGTTCGGCTCGCCTCCGGGCTATGTCGGCTACGAAGAGGGCGGCCAGCTCACCGAGAAGGTGCGGCGCAAGCCGTTCAGCGTCGTGCTGTTCGACGAGGTCGAGAAGGCGCACCCGGACATCTTCAACTCGCTGTTGCAGATCCTGGAGGAAGGTCGCCTGACCGACAGCCAGGGCCGCGTCATCGACTTCAAGAACACCGTCATCATCATGACGACGAACCTCGGTACCCGTGACATCTCCAAGGGCGTCAACTTGGGGTTCTCGCGCACCGACGACGTCGCCGGCTCCTACGACAAGATGAAGGCCAAGGTCTCCGAAGAGCTCAAGCAGCACTTCCGGCCCGAGTTCCTCAACCGCGTCGACGAGATTGTGGTGTTCCCACCATTGACGCAGGACGAAATCATCTCGCTGGTCGACATGATGGTGGTCGGCCTGGAGGAGCGGCTCAAGGACAAGGACATGGCCCTCGAGCTCACGCCGGCGGCCAAGGACCTACTGGCCAGGCGCGGATTCGACCCAGTGTTGGGTGCGCGCCCGCTGCGGCGCACCGTCCAGCGCGAGATCGAGGACTCGCTCGCCGAGAAGATGCTCTACGGCGAGCTGCGTCCGGGCCAGATCGTGCTCGTCGACATCGAGGGCGAGGGCCCCGAGGCGACGTTCACCTTCAAGGGCACGCCGAAGGCCGACCTCGAGCTGCCGGAAGCCAGCCTGCCGCCGGCAGTTGAGGCCGGATCCAGCGCCGACTAACGTCAGCCAACTAGAGGCTGTAGCAGTCGTCGACCGTACGGACCAAGCCGTCGGCCAGGAGTGACGCCAGGCAGCGTTCGCGCTGGTCAGCGTCATCCCATGCGGCGTCGAGTGCCGCCTTGGTGACCGGCGCATCCGACGCGCGCAAGACGTCCAGCAGTCGTCCGCGCACCTGTCGGTCCGTCCCGGCGTAGGCCTGGCCGCGCCGCGGGGGACCGGCGTAGGCGGGTCGGCCAGAGACGTTCCACGCGCACCGGTCGTCGATCGGGCAGTCGTTGCAGCGTGGTGACTTCGCCGTGCAGACGACCGCGCCGAGTTCCATAGTCGCGGCGGCCCAGCGGTCGGCGTCGTGGTCGGGAAGAAGGTCAGCGGCCACCGCGCGTTCGGCCACGGTGATCGAGTCACCGGGGTACTCGATTCCCTGCACGGTTCGCGCAAACAGGCGGCGGACGTTGGTGTCGAGCACGACGTGCCGCTGACCGAACGCGAACGACGCGATGGCGGCAGCGGTGTAGTCACCGACTCCCGGCAAGGCGCGCAACTCGTCGATGTCGGACGGCACGTCGCCGCCGTGTCGTTTGACAATCGCAACCGCCGACGCGTGCAGGCGCAGGGCGCGACGCGGATATCCGAGCTTGCCCCATGCCCGGATGGCTTCACCGGGGCTGTCGGCGGCCAAGGCACCGGGCGTCGGCCAGCGCTCCATCCACGCCTCGAACATCGGTAGGACGCGGGCCACCGGGGTCTGCTGGAGCATGAACTCCGAGACCATGACCCGCCACGGGTGCGGATCAGTGCGCCACGGAAGGTCGCGGCCGGCCTCGTCGAACCACGCCAGGACGTCCGCGTGCAGGTGCTGGATCTGCGTCGTCGTGGCAACACTCATGGCGCGTCCATCGTCGCATGGCGGTTTTGGCCGGTTAGCGTGGCGATGTGAGCAAACAGCACCCCCGCTCGGTGTACGCACGGCGGTGGCTGCTCCTCTTGGCAGCGGCAATTCTGGTCGCTTGGGTCGTCGTTCAGGTGTGGCCGGCGTCCGATGATGAAGCGAATCCGACAAGCACGGCGACGGTGACGGCCCTGCCCCCGACGGCCACGCCCACACCGACCGCGCCGGTCACGCCGAAGCCGACAACGCCGCCGCCGGGCACCACCACCCGCGTCACCCTGGCGGCCACTACGGGGGCGTGTGCGACGCGCGACGTCACCATTTCGCCGTCCATCACGAGCCCGCAGTTTGCGCGTCGGCCGGTCTTCGTCGATGTCGCCATCACGACGTCGACCAAGAAGACCTGCTCATTCACCCCGAAGGCGCTCGACCCACTCGCCGTCATCACGCACGACGGCGACACGGTGTGGGACTCGTCCATCTGCGAGACGGCGATCGTCTCGCGGCCGGTTCGACTCGTGCCGGGATGGGCGACAACGGTTCGGGTGCCGTGGGTGCCTCGGGAATCCGGTGACGAGTGCAAGGCGGACGAGGACTGGATCGAGCCGGGCGAGTACACCCTTCGGGTGGGAACGCTCGGCGGCGAGCCTGGTCGTGCCGACTTCAAGCTCGTCGAGCCTCCGCCACCGCCGAAGCCAGTTCCGCCGCCGGCACCAACCGACCCGGTCGCGCCGGTCAAGCCCGCGCCCACGCCGCCGGCTTCATCCAATCTGGCTGGCTAGCGCCTTGATGGCCGCGTACACGCTGCCGACGGGGTAGACGGTCAGATCGGCATTGATGGCTTCGAGGTCGTACGGACCCGCCGGGACAACTGCGTGCTCGATGCCGAGGCGAGCCGCCTCCCGAAGACGTTCGGTGAGGTGACGCACGGGGCGAACCTCACCGGCCAAGCCGACCTCGCCAATAGCCACCAAGTTGGGGGGAGCAGCCATTCCGGCCGCGCTGGATGAGGCCGCGATGACCACTGCCAGGTCGATGGCGGGCTCGACCAGACGAGCGCCGCCCACCGTGGCTGCGTAGAGGTCGTGGCCGGCGAACGTGACGCCGCAGTGCCGATCGAGGACGGCCAGACCCATCGCCACCCGCGCGGCATCAAGACCGCTGGCCGTGCGCCGGGGGGATGGGTTGGTGGTCGGGACGGTGAGTGCCTGCACTTCGGCCAGCAGCGGGCGCCGACCTTCCATCGCGACGGTGAGACAGGTGCCTGGGACGGGTTGCGCGTGGTGCGACACGAAGAGCCCGGTCGGGTCGGTCACCTCGGCCAAGCCGTCGTCGACCAAGTCGAAGCAACCGATTTCGTCGATGGCTCCGAATCTGTTCTTGGTCGCTCGCAACAATCTGAGTCGAGAGGACGCATCCCCCTCGAAATTCAGCACGGTGTCGACGAGGTGCTCGAGCACCCGCGGCCCGGCCACGGAGCCGTCTTTGGTCACGTGACCGACCAAGACCGTGGCCATGTTGAGCGCCTTGGCCCGGGCGATGATCGCGGTGGCTACCTCGCGCACTTGGGTCACGCCACCGGGGACGCCGTCGACATCGGCCGACCCGATGGTCTGGACCGAGTCGACGATCAGGAGCGACGGTTTGAGTGACTCGATGGTGCCAAGAATCGAGCCGAGGTCGGTGTCGGCCGCAAGAAACAGCTGGGAGTTCAGCGCGCCGGTTCGCTCGGCTCGCATGCGAACCTGCGCCGCCGACTCCTCGCCGGAGACGTAGAGGACGGTCCGGCCCGCTTCGGCCCAGCGGTGGGCCATGGCCAGCAGCAGGGTCGACTTGCCGACGCCGGGCTCACCGGCCAGCAGGATGACGCCGCCCGGCACCGCCCCGCTGCCGAGGACGCGATCGAGTTCGCCGATGCCGGTCGAGACGGAGTGAGCCGCCTCCATCTGAACCTCGGTGATCGGCTGGGCCGCGGTGGCCGGTGCTACGGCGACGGTGCGCCCCACGGCGCGCAGGGGCCGGGCCTCGTCGACGGTTCCCCATGCTTGGCACTCACCGCAGCGGCCCACCCACTTGGTGGCCGTCCAGCCGCAATCCGAGCAGGTGTAGCCGGGTTTCGTCGCACTCTTCGTCGCCATGCCGGCGACGCTAGAGGTCGGCTCCGACAGTCCTTGGCGCCGAGCCTCAGATGCGAATGTCTCCGGCGGGCGTGCGGAAGGTCGCAGCCGAAATGCCCGGCATGCCGTTGGGCGCGGTCCAGGAGACGGAGATCGTCTCAAGCGCCGTGACGGCGCCTTCGCCGAGCCAGTCCGCGACCCGTTGCGGGTCGCCGGCCACCTCGAGGCCAGTCAGCTCGATCGCCGAGTGCTCTGCCTGGGACGGGTGTTCCGACGGGTCAATCAGCCACTTGGTGACGTAGGGGAGCTGCGGGTCCGTGCTCGCGCTGCTCGTGCCGATCTGCATCCACTCGAGGTTGAAGCCGTCGGGACGGTGCCGGTTTCCCGGGACTGCGTGGCGTCCGATGCGACGCTCGACCTCGGCGAGGTCATCGACCGAGATGCACCAGTGCAGCCAGCCGCCGCCGGCTTCGCTGCGCGCGCGCACCGCTTGGCCGAACGCTGCCTTCTCGGCAGCCGGGTGGTCGAGCGCCTCGACGACTTCGAGGTACTGGAAATTCTTCAGCGGGAGAATGCGGTTCGTCGTGCCGAAGCGCGGGTGGATCCCACCGTCGATGAACTCGGCGCCCAAGGCCTCGCCCAATGCGGCCGTCGTGACATTGAGGCCACCCGGTCCGGCCGCGAAGGTGATGTGGTCGAGATGCATGAGCCATTCTTGTCAGACGCTCTTGGGGCGTCTGACGGCGGGGTCGGGTCGGCTCCCGCGGGCGCCGGGTGTATATCCGTTTAGGTCATCCGTTCAGGACGTGCTGACCGTGCCCGCCGTTCCGTTGACCGTGATCTCGGTGCCGGTCTGAATCGTGGCCACAGCGTTGGCGACGCCGACGACGGCTGGGATCCCGTACTCGCGCGCCACGACCGCGCCGTGCGAGTTCGCGCCGCCCATCTCCATGACCAGGCCGCCGGCGGTGAGGAACAACGGCGTCCATCCCGGATCGGTCGACGGGCAGACCAGGATTTCGCCCGGCTCCAGCTGGGCACCGACCGGATCAAGGATGACCCGCGCTGTTCCAGTGGCCGTGCCGGCCGATGCCGGCGTCCCAGTGAGCGCCCCGTTGGTTGCACTGTCGACGGCACTGGTCGAAGCAATGGCCTCGGGCTCGGTGCCGTCAGAGAGCACAACGCGCGGCACGTGACGACGCCGAAGTTCCGCGTCGTAGCGCTCCCGGGCCGACGCCACGACGTCGTGGAAGTCGGCCCCATTGAGCCCAGCCCGTGCTTGGGCGTAGTCCAGAAAGTACACGTCGTCGAGTTCTGCAATTCGGCCAAGCCGATGCAACTCGGCGCCAACGGTGCCCAACTCCGCGCGAACGGCGGCGATGATCCGGACGAAGTAGTACTTCGGCAGTTCGCGGATGCCGGCGAGCTGACGTGTGCGGTCGAGCAGCGCCCGAACAACCCGTCCGCGTAGGCGACCGACCCGATTGGCTAGGGTCTCGATCATCGCTTCAGCCTCGGCGGCGCCCGCCGCGAACAGCTCGTCCGGTGACGCCTTGGCGGTCTCGGCAGGACTCATCCGGAGGTAGTTCGCGATCACTCCCAGGAGGTGCCGCGGGTCGTCGGACCAGCGCGGCATGCCGAGGTCGATCTCGGCGACTGCACGGTGGCCGTAGCGACCCAGGAAGGTTCGCAGCTCGCGTTCAGCGGCCGTCGGAAGCGTCCCGTCGGCGAACTTCTGGGTGAGCGCTTCGACGTCGTGGCCGCTGAAGGCCTTGACGCAATCCGCGTCCGAGCGCAGGCGGGTGGCGAGGTTCCAAAGGTCCAGGTCCATCTCAGTCGTCACGTTGTGCGGGACGCCGCGCAGAACGGTCTGCAACTCGCCTGGATGCGCGTTGGCGCCGAGCAGGCGGCGGGCCAGCCAGAGCGCGATGAATCCTGCGGCGGCGACGGGGAGTATGCGTGGTGCCACCGGTGCGAACTCCGTCTGGAGCACGGTCTCGATCCAGTCGAGCCGCTCCGCCGCCGTGAGACCTGGCGGTGCGGCCAGCCGAACGTCGAGCTCGGATCCGTGCCGGTCGACCCGGGTGCGGGCGTGCGCTGGTCGAAGCAGGGCACCCACCAAATGCGGCGGCATGTGGAACCGCAGTGCCACCCCGCCGACGTGGCGCAGGAACGGCCGCCGGGACGGCTCGGTGATGCTCAGCCGTGGGTCGTCGAACAGTGCGCGGAAGACTGCGGCAGAACGGGCCTCCATGACGTCCAGGACCTTGGGCATGATGGCGCGGCCCAACCGGCTGCGTACGACGTTGGTCACGTCGATGAAGACGCGACCGCCTGACTCAGCGAACGGCGTTGGCCCAGCGAGGGGGTCGGCGACCGGGAAGCCGAAGAGTCGCGCTGCGCCTGAGCCGACCTGCCGGAAGGTGGCGATGCCGGCTGGTGTGAAGGGCCGGAACACGCCCTGCGCGACGTTGACCGAGAAGTACACGCGGAGCGGGCCACCCGGATCGGGTGCACCGGAATCCGAAGCCTTCGCCGGGAGCGGGTAGAGCGTGGTGATCGGCCGCGCTTGGGTCAGCCACAGCGTCCCGGCTGCATCGATCGCCCACTCGGTGTCCTGCGGCGAGCCGAAGTGCTCCTCGACCTGGTGGCCGAGGCGGGTCAGCGCGATCAGCTGCTCATCGGTGACACATGCTTCGTCCTGGTCGGCATCCAGTTCGACGCGCTCCGTGCCGCCGCCCGGCACGGACCGGATCGCCAGGCGCTTGTCGCCAAGCCGTCGGTCGAGGATGACCTCACGCGAGCTGTCGACGACGAAATGGTCGGGATTGACCGCGCCCGAGACGACGGCCTCACCCAGGCCTGGGCTGGCGTCAATGACCGCTTCCCGCCGCCGGCCGGTCACCGGATTGGCGGTGAACAGCACGCCGGCCACGGACGCGTCGACCATGTGCTGGACGACGACGGCGAGCCGTACCGTCCGGTTGTCGATGCCTTGCGTGGCCCGATAGACGACCGCGCGCTCGGTCCATAGCGACGCCCAGCAGCGGCGGACGGCGTCGAGGACGTCGTCGCGCCCGACGACGTTCAGGTACGTGTCCTGCTGGCCGGCGAAGCTGGCGAACGGCAGGTCCTCGGCGGTCGCCGATGAGCGGACCGCCACCGGCACGTCCGCACCGAGCCGCGCGTACTCGGTCGCCACGGCCTCGGCAATTGCCGGTGGAATGGGGACGTCAAGCACGGCGTCGCGCGCGCGTTCGGCCAAGGCGGACAGAGTGGCGATGTCGGAACTGGCGGTGTGCTCCAGTGCGTCAAAGATCTCTTCGAGCCCGGCGCCCTCCGTCGCCTGCCGGTACGCATCCGTGGTCAGACAGAAGCCGGGTGGGACGGGGAGGCCGGCTCGGGACAGTTCCCCGAGGTTGCCTGCCTTGCCACCGACGACGGCAAGCAGGTCACCCTGGATCTCGCCGAACTCGAGGATGGTGTCAGTCGCGTGATGCGGCGCGCTGCTCATCGAGCCTCCTTCGTGACGCCTTGCCCAGCAGCGTCATCGCCTCGGACACGCGGCGCTGTTCATCCCCGGTCAGGTACGCCATCACGTCCCGCTGCGCCTGGGCCCGGACGCCCTCGAACTCGCGCAGTAAGGACCGACCCTTGGACGTGATCAGCACCCGCTTGGCCCGCCGGTCAGCGGAATCCTCGGCACGGTCCACCCAGCCGCGCTTCACCATGTGGTCGACCAGGCGACTGGTGACCGATGTCGAGCGCCCCAGCCTTTCGGCCAGCTCGCCGACGGTGGGCGTTGTCCCGACGTCAAGTACGTAGAGCGTCGCCACCTGCGGCAAGTTCGGCTCGTCGTCGCCCATGCGGTGCAGCATCCCGACCAGGAAGTCGGGGATCATCGCGCGACGCAACTGCCCGATGTCGTCGGCTAGCTGGTCGGTGTCCATTGTTTCACTCTCACAATATGTGTGTAGATGCAACTAATTGGACGAGCCTAGGGAAGGCCGCAGGGGAGTGTCAAGGCCTAGCTGCGGGTCGTAGATGTGGCGGGGTGCACAGCCGGGCTGGGCGACGCCTCGAAGGCCGTGCAGTGTTGCTCGAGCTCGGCGTAGCCGGCCGCGCCCATCAGCGCGACGAGCTCGGACCGCTGGCTGACATACACCGGCTCGGCTCCGACGTGTGCATCGGTGTTGGAGGTGCAGTACCAATCGAAGTCGTTGCCACCGGGCCCCCAGCCGGCTCGCACGTACTCGCCGATCTCGACTTCGGTGTACTCGTTGCCATCACCGGGATCGATATTGGTGAATCTGCGCCGGATCGGGAGCTGCCAGCAGACATCGGGCTTCAAGGTGAGGGGATCCACGCCCTCGGCGAGCGCCAAGCCGTGCAGGGCGCACCCGTAGCCGCCCGCGAAGCCGCGGGAGTTGTGAAATACGCACGCGCCATCGACGGTGCGCGTCTTGAGTTCACCGTCGTCGTCGGTTTCTGTCCATGCATCGACACCGACCTCGTGCTTCTCCCAGGTCGCTTCGGTCAAGCGGCCTACTGCAGCGGCAACACGTTTGTGGTCGGCTTTGTCCGCGAAATGGGCGCCGTGCGCGCAGCACCCGGCCTCGGGGGCGTTGGCGTATACGCCGGGACAGCCCGCGCCGAAGATGCACGTCCATCGCGATGTCAACCAGGTGAGGTCGCACCGGAACACTTCGGTTTGGTCGTCCGGATTCGGGAAACTCACCCACGCCCGGGGGAATCCGATATCGACTTCAGGCATTCATCCAGCGTACGCGGAGGAATGCGAGGATGGCCCCATGCGCATGGGCGTCCTGGACATCGGGTCGAACACGGGTCACCTCCTGGTGGTCGACGCCTACCGCGGTGGCCCGCCGGTCCCGGCGCACTCCTTCAAGGAGGCGCTTCGGTTGTCCGAGCATCTGGACGGGTCGGGCGCCGTCTCGGACGAGGGCATCGAACGGCTGGTCAAGTACGTCCGCGAAGCCCGCGCCCAGGCCGAGGATCAAGGCTGTTCCACGGTGCTCGCCTTTGCGACGTCCGCAGTGCGCGACGCCAACAACTCCGACGAAGTGCTTGAGGCGGTCCGGGCAGCCACCGGAGTCGATATCGACGTGATGCCGGGCGAAGAGGAGGCGCGCCTGACCTTCCTGGCCGTGCGTCGCTGGTTCGGTTGGTCGTCCGGCCGGCTCGGCGTGTTCGACATCGGCGGCGGGTCACTCGAGCTGGCCGTCGGCGCGGACGAGGAACCGAGCGTCGCTAGCTCGCTGCCCTTGGGTGCCGGTCGATTGACTCGAGACTGGTTGGCCGCCGGCCGGGACTCCGACGACCTGCGGCGGCACGTGCGCGCTGAGATAGCCGATGCTGCCGGCGCGATCCTGCGCGGCGGTCGATTCGACCGGGCGGTCGCCACCAGCAAGACGTTCCGCTCGTTGGCTCGCATCTGCGGGTCGGCGCCGTACGAGGACGGCCCTTATGTCCGTCGCACCTTGAACCGGGCCAACCTGGTCACGGCCGTCAGCCAACTGGCGACCTTGGGCGACGACGAGATCGCCACGCTTCCGGGTGTCTCGCCGGATCGGGCGCACCAGATGCGCGCTGGCGCCGTGGTCGCTGAGGCCACGATGGACCTGTTCGATCTGGATGAACTCGAGATCTGTCCGTGGGCGCTGCGCGAGGGCGTGCTGCTGCGTCACATGGACTACCTGTAGAGGCCTACGCTGGTGGGCGTGGCCCCTAAACCCGACGCCGAAAGCCTCGCTGACCTGCGGGTGAGCCTGTCTACGTCGTCGGTCTACCCCGGCTCGACGGCGAGCGGATTCGAGGCCGCTTCGCGTCTGGGCTTCGACGGCGTCGAGGTCATGGTGAGCATTGACGAGGTCAGCGGCGACGTCGACGCGGTGCGCGCTTTGAGCGACTTCCACGAGATCCCGGTCGTCTCGGTGCACGCACCGTGCTTGTTGGTCACTCAGCACGTGTGGGGCACTGAGCCGTGGGGGAAGTTGCATCGCAGCGCTGAGATGGCCTTGGAGCTCGGCGCCGAAGTCGTCGTCGTGCACCCACCGTTCCGGTGGCAGCGTGAGTACGCCCGGGCCTTCGTTGAGGGCATCGCCGGCCTCGAGGCGGAATACGCCCTCACCTTTGCGGTCGAGAACATGTACCCGTGGCGTACCGGCCGGCGTGAGTTCCAGGCCTACGCGCCGGGATGGGATCCGCGCGAGGAGGGGTACGACCACGTCACCGTTGACGTGTCGCACAGCGCCACCGCCGGCGCCGACGTCCTCGCAATGGCGCGCGACCTCGGCTCGCGCCTGGCGCACATCCACCTGACCGACGGGTCCGGCTCCCCGCGCGACGAGCACCTCGTACCAGGCCGCGGGACTCAGCCCACGCGTGCTTTTCTCGAGCACGTCGCCCAGTCGGATTTCACCGGGGAGATCGTCATTGAGATCAGCACCCGGCGCGCCCCCACGCAACAGGCACGTGAGGACGACCTCATTGAGTCGCTGCTGTTTGCCCGCCGCTATGCGGCGCGACAAGACCGAGATCGCGTCTCGTGAATTCAGTGCTGCGCGAGCCGAGTCGCGATGATTCCGCCGGCGATGATCTGCAGCTGGTGGTAGATCATCAGCGGCAGCACGATCAGGGCAACGTCGTGCGGGGGGAACAGGACGGCCGCCATCGGCAGGCCGGTGGCCAGGCTCTTGTTCGAGCCACAGAAGAGTAGGGCGATGCCAACCTGCCGGGTGAAACCGGCGAGCCGGGCGAGGCCGACGAGCCACCCGCAGGCGACAGCCAACAGCGCCAGGCACAGCGCGACGATGACGACAAGCGAGGTGATCGAGACGCGCGACCACACGCCCGCCGTGGTGCCGGCCGCGAATGCGAGGAACACCACGAGCAGGATGCTCGAGCGATCCACATGTTTGAGCCAGCCGTCGTTGCGGGTCACCCACCCGGCGAGCACCGGCCGCGCGACCTGACCCAAGACGAACGGCAACAGAAACTGCACCACGATTCGAACCAGGGAGCGGGTGCTCACCTCGGCGCTCGCGGATAGAACCAGGGCGACGAGGGCGGGCGTCAGGAAGACGCCGATGAGGTTGGACAGCGAGGCGGCCACGACGGCGGCTGCGGTGTCGCCGCCGGCCATTCGGGTGAACACGACGTTGGACTGGACCGTCGTGGGCACGAGGCACAACAGGACGAGTCCGGCTGCCAGTCCGGCTCCGACGGCGGGCTCGATGACATCGCGCAGAGCAACCCCGACAAGCGGAAAAGCAGCGAACGTCGTCACGAGGATCGCGACGTGCAGCTTCCAGTTCGTGAGCCCGGCCACCGTCTCGGCCGTCGACAGCCGCACCCCGTAGAGGAAGAACAGCAGTCCGATCGAGACCATCGAGACCACCCGCAGCACGCGGTAGATCTCGCCGGTCACCGGGAGGAAAACGCCCAGCAAGGCAACGGCCAGCAGCGCCACGACGAACGTGTCGAAACGGATCGGAACGCGTCGAGCAGGCACCGCACTAGTGTGAAGGCATGGCTGAGTCATCGGTGGGCCGGATCGCCATTCTCGGTGGTGGGGTCATGGGCGAGACGCTGCTGACGACCGTGCTCTCCGCTGGCTACGGGCCCGACGACGTCGTCGTCGCCGAGAAGAATGCGGAACGCGCTGACGACCTCGCCGCGCGATATGGCGTCGAGACCGCCAGCGCGACGGCGGCGGTACTGGGCGCCGATCTGGTCCTGATCGTGGTCAAGCCGCAGGATCTGCCGGACCTGCTGGCCTCGGTTGGCGAGGACGTCGGACCGAAGGCGGTGGTTGTCTCCTTCGCTGCCGGAGTTCGGCTGGCGACGCTCGAGGCGGGCCTTCCGGCTGGGACGGCAGTCCTGCGAGTCATGCCCAATACGCCTGCGGTCGTCGGGGAGGGGATGTTCGGCGCTTCGCCCGGTTCGGCCTGCTCAGAGGGCCAAGTGGATCTGGTGGCGGGGATCTTGTCGAACGGTGGAAGGTTCCTCGTCGTCGACGAGACCTTGCAGGACGCGCTGACGGCCGTCTCCGGATCGGGGCCTGCCTACGTCTTCTACCTCGCCGAGGCGATGATCGCCGGCGGCGTCGAGGCCGGTCTCGACGAAGCGACGGCGCGGGAGTTGACCACGCAGACGATTTTCGGCGCGGCGAAGCTTCTGTCCGAGTCCAATGAGGACGCGGTCGAGCTGCGTCGCCGCGTCACGTCGCCCAACGGTACGACGGCTGCGGCGATCGCCGCCTTCGACAAGCACGGCGTCCAGGGGGCGATCGCCGAGGGCGTCATGGCCGCGGCCCAGCGATCATCCGAGTTGTCCGGAACCTAGGCGATGCCCCGCCCGACGCTGGTCTGGTCAGATGCCCTGACCGACTACAACCTTGGGCCAAGCCATCCGCTGGCGCCGATCCGGGTCGAGCTCGCGATCGCCCTGGCGCGCGAGCTCGGCGTCCTGGACCGGTTCGACATCGTCGAGCCCCAGCCGCTGACCGTCGACGAACTGGCCACCGTCCACGCTCGGCATTACATCGGCGGGGTGCAGGAGCTCAGCGAGTTTCCCTACGAGTCCGATCCGGCGCTGGGGCTCGGCACCGGCGACAACCCCGTCGTTTACGGCATGCACGACGCCAGCGCGCTCGTCGCCGGCGCGACCGTCGAAGCGGCCCGGCGGGTGTGGACGGGCGAAGCCAACCGGGCTGCGAACATCGCCGGTGGACTGCACCACGCGATGCCCAGCTACGCCAGCGGATTTTGCGTTTACAACGACCCTGCCCTCGCCATTCGGTGGATGCTCGACCACGGTGCGGAGCGGGTCGCGTACGTCGACGTCGACGCGCACCACGGCGACGGCGTCCAGGCGATCTTCTACGACGACCCGCGGGTCCTGACCGTCTCGATCCACGAGGGGCCGCGCACGCTTTTCCCGGGAACCGGCTACGCCAATGAGATCGGTGGACCGGGTGCCGAAGGGGCGGCCGTCAACATTCCGTTGCCGCCGGGTACGACCGACGCTGGGTGGTTGCGGGCGTTCCACGCCGTGGTGCCTGCCGTCGTCGAAGCATTCGACCCGGAGGTCCTGATCAGCCAGCACGGATGCGACTCACACGGCGATGATCCGCTGACGAACCTCGCTCTGACCATCGACGGCCAGCGCGCGTCATACCTCGCCGTGGAACGGCTGGCCGAGGAGCTCGCCGGCGGCCGTTGGATCGTGACCGGGGGAGGCGGGTACGCGCTGTACAGCGTCGTTCCACGGATCTGGACGCATCTGCTCGCCATCGTCTCGGGCCAGCCGCTCGATCCGTGTACCGCGACGCCGCCCGGATGGCGGGACGCTGTGTCCCGAGTTTCGGGCGGGGCGGCCGAGATCTCGATGACAGAAGGTGGCTCCGTCGAGTTCCCTCCGTGGGAGCCGGGATTGGCGGCGGAAAACCCTGTTGACATGGCAATTCAGGCAGCCCGGGACGCCGTATTTCCGCTGCACGGGTTGGATCCGAACCGCTGAAAACGTTCCGAACCCGCCGGAAGCGTTAAGTTTACGAATTTTCCGTTCTCCTACCCCACTGGCGTCACAAGGGTCTACTCTCGTCCCAAGCACGCGCGCCATCTCTCCGGTGGGGAAGCCGGAGAGCGCGCGTGCCCTTGAAGGGGAAGGGGTGACGGCCATGGCAACGGGACCGAACTTTTTGACGGTCGCCGAGGTTGCGGCACAGATGCGTGTCTCGAAGATGACTGTCTACCGCCTCGTGCATGCCGGTGATCTCGAGGCTGTACGCGTCGGGCGCTCGTTCCGCGTCCCGGAGAAGGCCGTCGAGGAATACCTCGGCCGCTCCTACTTCCAGGCCGGCTAACCAGCAGGTTGCGTGACCGTTCCCACCTTGGGTCGGTTAACGCTTGGCGCTCGAAACCCTCTAGGCTGGGGCCTTCATTCAGCGAGTCTCAGAGGGTCAAACCGTGGGTTCAGTCGTCAAGAAGCGTCGTAAGCGGATGTCGAAGAAGAAGCACCGCAAGATGCTCAAGCGCACGCGCGTCCAGCGCCGCAAACTGGGCAAGTAGGCCATGGGCCGGGTCGTCCTCGTCACCGGTGTTGCCGGTGAGTTTGCTGCCCGGGTTTCACGCGCCCTCGCTGATCAACCCGGCGTCGAACGCGTCGTCGGCGTCGACACGCGTCCGCCTTCCGGTGACCTCGGCGGCGTCAAGTTCGTCCGCGCCGACATCCGGACACCTGTCGTCGGCAAGCTCTTGGCGGTCGAGGACATCGACGCGATAGTCCACCTGGACGTCCACCCGTCGGAGCAGTCCCGCGGGCGCAGTGGTGCCAAGGAGCGCAACGTCATCGGCACGATGCAGGTCCTCGCTGCCGCGCAGCGCTCCGAGTCGGTCCGCAAGCTCGTGCTCTGGTCCTCGACTGCGGTGTACGGCACCTCGCCGAAGGACCCGGCGCTGTTCACGGAGTCTGACAACGCCCGCGGCGGCACCAAGTCCGGCTTCCCGAAGGACATGATTGAAGTCGAGAGCTATGTGCGCGGGTACTCGCGCCGCCGACCCGAGGTCATCGTCACGACGCTGCGCTCGGCGCAGATCCTGCATCCGCAGATCCCGGCTCCGCTGCGCAACTACTTCGCCAACCCGCTGTTGCCGGCCGCGCTCGGCTTCGATCCGCGCCTGCAGTTCGTGCATCTGGAAGACGCGATCACTGTCCTCAACGAGTCGGTCGTACACGACCGATGGGGGACGTTCAACGTGGCTGGGCCCGGCGTCATGCTGCTGTCGCAGGTCTCCCGGCGGCTGGGCAAGCCGACGATCCCGCTGCCGCCAGTGGGCTTCTCCGCAGCCGTCAGCCGCGCGGTCCGCATGATGGGCGGGGAGATCTCGCCGGACCTGTATCGCCTGATCACGCACGGCCGCGCGGTCGACATCGCGGCGCTGCGGGACATCTTCGGCTACGAGCCCAAGTACTCGACCGAGGAGACTTTTGAAGAATTCCGGGCCGCTGTGCGACCTGGTCCACTGGGTGTGTTGGGGTTGACGAAGTGAACGACGATCGCCGCACCATCGGCAGCTCTGGGACGGCTGGACGGGGCAACCGCTCGCAAGCCCCGTCTGCTGCCGCGCGCTCGCTCGCCGGCGGACGGGCAACTCCGAAGAAGCCGGTGACCAAGGCCAAGGCGGCGGCCAAGCCGCAGACGCCCGCGACGAAGAATCCCCCACGCCCCAAGGGCGCGGGAGGTACCCCGACCGCTGCCAAGGCCAACGAATCCAAGCCCGCAGCGGTGACGTCTGAGACCAAGGCGACCAAGCCGGCCAAGAGCGCCGCCAGCTCGCGGCCCAAGCAGCCGGCGGCCAAGAAGACGGCCTCTGCCGGCGCGCGCAAGATTGCATCGAGCGGCGCCAAGCGCCCGACGACCGGCCAACCGCGTCTGCGGGCCGTCACCGACGAGGACGCGGCAGAGGCTGCTGCTGCCGCGGCTTTGGCGAAGGACGCCAAGAGTTCCGTCATCCCTGGCAGCATCCCGCTGGACGACATCGTCCTCGCCGTGGTCCAGGCCGCTCAGCGCGTCCTCGGCACCGACTGGGAGAGCCGGCTGGCCGCGTTTGTCGCAGGGCTGCGCCGACGGCTCAGCGGTGACTTCGAAGTCGACGAATTCGGCTTGGACCCCCAGATCACAGAGCTCGTGACGGCCGCCATCGAGCCGCTGGCCGAGAAGTGGTTCCGGCTCGAGGTCCGGGGCATCGAGAACATTCCGGCCGAAGGCGGCGCGCTCCTGGTGGCCAACCACTCCGGCACCATCCCGCTCGACGGCGTCATCACGTCCTACGCGGTTCACAAGTACACCGGACGCAATCTGCGCCCGCTCGGCGCCGACCTTGTCTTCGCTCTGCCCTTCGTCGGCCAGGTCGCCCGCAAGGTGGGGGCGACGCTCGCCTGCACCGCTGACGCCGAGCGGCTGCTCACCATGGGCGAGCTAGCCGGCGTGTGGCCGGAGGGCTTCAAGGGCATCGGCAAGCCGTACGCCGAGCGGTACAAGTTGCAGCGCTTCGGCCGCGGCGGCTTCGTCTCGTCCGCGATGCGGGCCGGAGTGCCCATCGTCCCGGTGTCGATCGTGGGTGCCGAGGAGATCTACCCCTTGGTCGGCAACGTGCCATCGCTGGCTCGCCTTCTGGGCCTTCCGTATCTGCCCATCACGCCGTTCTTCCCGCTGCTCGGCCCGCTGGGTCTCATCCCACTGCCCAGCAAGTGGATCATCGAGTTCGGTGAGCCGGTCCGCACCGATGCTTACGAGCCTGACGCGGCGGACGATCCCATGCTGCTGTTCAACGTCACCGACCAAGTGCGAGAGACGATCCAGCAGACGCTCTACAAGCTCCTCGTCGACCGAGGCAGTGCGTTCTTCTAGGGGCCTTCTTCTAGACCGTCAGCTGGCGTTCTGTCCGAGGTGGAGGCCGCCCAGCGTCCCGCCGATCAGTTGGCCGACTCCCTTGCCTACGCCCTCGAGCGTTTCGGGGATGATCTCGGGCAGGATCGTTGGCGTCGGCTCGGGCGTTGGAGTCGGGCTCGGAGTCGGCTCGGGCGTTGGCTCCGGAGTTGGAGTAGGAGTAGGAGTAGGAGTAGGAGTAGGAGTGGGTGTCGGAATCTCGGACTCGTCCGAATCGACGTCCTCGGACTCCTCGTCCTCATCCTCTTCTTCGTCGTTCCCGTCCTCGTCTTCCGATGACGTCAGCGTGCTGTCCGAAGGAACCGAGACCGGCGGAGCGACCGGGCGCGATGGCTCCGTCGGCGGTTCCGCGGGTTCTGGTTCCGGCTCAGGCACGGGGTCCGTGTCGATCGGCGCCCAGCCTTCCTCCGGACCTCCGCCACAGGAGGGGCAAAGCTCCTCTGAGCGGCTGCCGATTGCCTCAACGCTTTCGCGGGCGTCGTCCAAGGCCACAGTCGACTCTGACGGGAGTTGAGATGCCAAGGCATCCAGGACCTCGTCGGTCCGCACCGTGAACTGATTCAGGACGACCATGCTGGCGCGCGCGTGGTCCACACGGTATGCCGCCATCAGGTCTGCAGTGGCGTCGGCAGCTGTTTCCTCGAACTCGCGCACCGATTCCGTCGCCAGTTCATCGAACTCAGGGCCGCGCGCAGCCAACACTCGGGCTTCGTACAGTCGGCGCTCGGCCAGTTGGAGCTTGAAGGCGCCGCGATCTGCAAGGCCGCGGTGAAACGCCAGCTCCACTTGCTCAGCGACCCTCTTGATCGGGTACAGCCCTTCTCCGGGCAGAGCCGAGGCGCTGGCGCTGGCCATGCTGCCCAGTCCCAGCGTGGTCGCGACGAAGGCCGCCACGAGCGCCGTCCTGCGCCGCGGCACGACGCGCGCCGTTCGAGCTGGACGCGCGCTTGGCTCCACCGAAGCGGGAATCAATGCTGTCGACGCCTCCATGGTCAAGGACGTGCGGAGGGAGCCCCTAAACTCGGGGCGCGGTTCGACCGACGTGGCTGCGCCCGAAAGGCGCTCGCGAAGGCGGGCGAGCAGAGCCTCGTCGTGGCTCCCCTCCCGGCGGCTGCGCCACATCATGATCGGATCCTAGGAGTTGGGGTCGGCGGTATAGAGATGTAAACGAGCGGGGCAGCCGCGAGGTTACGGCACGTGGCGATCATCACGTCGCCTCCTGTCGGAGCACTTTGGCAAGGCTCCGCACGGCCCTCAGTTGAAGCTGCTTGACTGCGCCTTCGCTGCGGCCGAGCACCTGCGCCGTTTCGGCGATACTCAGCTCCTGAACGAAGCGCATCAGGACGCAGTCGCGCTGGTCGTCCGGAAGGGTGGAAACAGCCTGCATGAGCTCCTCGTTCGACAGCAAGTCGAGGGCATCTTCCTCCGGTCCACGCCCGGCGTCGGCTCGATCAGGAAATGAATCGGTCGAGAACTCGGACCGGACCCGCCGTGACTTGAAATGGTCGTTCATCAGGTTGCGGGCGATGGTGGTCAGCCACGCAGAGAAGTCCTTTCCCTTCCACTGAAATGTGTGGAGGGAGCGCAGCGCTCGCAGGAAGGTCTCGGCCGTGAGATCTTCGGCCAGCTGGGTGCTGCCGACCCGGAAGTAGAGATAGCGGAAGACTCCGGTGACATAGCGGTCGTAGAGCTGACCAAAGGCCTCGGTGTCGCCACCCTGGGCAAGCTCGACGAGAGCGCGAATCCGCTCGAGCTCATCTGGCGGCTCGGAGTCGAGCGGAACGATGCCGCGGCCGGGCAGCGCCTGCGAAAGTCGCTTGTCGTTGGGCTCAGCGACGGCCAGCGCGATGTCCACGCCGAAGCGCAGGCGCCATTCGTCCACTATGCCCCTCCCGACTGGTGCCTAAAAATCTTAGTGCCGGCCACGCATCCGCGTGACTCTTCGGCCGATGCCCCATGCGCCTGCGGCGGCGGCACCGCCGCCGGCGACCTTCGCACTGGCCAAGACTGCCCGGCGGCGGTTGCGGTAGTCGCGGATGCGCCAGCCGTTCGCCTTGGCGTGGGCACGCAGCGTGGAGTCCGGGTTGACCGCGCACGGATGCCCGACCAGCGACAGCATCGGAAGATCGTTGCTGGAGTCGGAGTAGGCGTAACAGCCTTCGAGGTCGAGCCCCTCACGTTCGGCGAGCGTACGCACCGCGACCGCCTTGCCTTCGCCGTGCAACAGCCCTCCGACGAGTTCGCCGGTGTAGACGCCGTCGACCTGCTCGGCCACCGTGCCCAGCGCCCCGGTCAGCCCCAGCCGGCGCGCGATCACGCTGGCGATCTCGATGGGCGCGGCCGTGACCAGCCACACCCGGTGGCCGCGATCGAGGTGCCACTGGGCCAACGCCCGCGTGCCGGGCCAAATGCGTTGGGCCATGTTCTCGTCGAAGATCTCCTCGCCGATCTCGGCGAGCTCGCTGGCCTCGCGTCCGGCGATGACCGACAGTGCGGAACTGCGGGCGTTGGCGATGTGCTCGGGATCCTCGACGCCGACGACCCGGAAGTAGAACTGCTGCCACGCCGCTTTGACGATGTCGGAGGTGGTGAAGAACTTGCGTCGGTGGAGGCCGCGCGCAAGATGGAAGATCGAAGCGCCCTGCATGACCGTGTTGTCGACGTCGAAGAAGGCTGCGACGGTGGGATCGGGCTTCAGACGGAGAGCGGATTCGACCTCGCTGGCCGCAGCTGACGCCTGCCCAGCCAGCATCGAGCGCGACCTGAGGTTGCGGGGTTGGTCAGCGCTGGCGGGCATGTCTTGAACGATATCCCGCGCACACGACCGGGGTCGTCTACGGCGACGCTCGCTGTGATTGACTCGCGGTGTGGTCGTGAACCTCAGCGAATACCTTCATGCGGCAGCCGCGGCCGACCCCGACGGGACTGCGATTGTCGAGGTGTCCGGTCGTGGAGACGGTGAGCGACGCACCCTGTCGTGGAGCGATGTCGACTCGGCGGCCGACGCCGTAGCGCGCGCCCTGACCGGTCGGGGGTTGGTTGCTGGGCAGCGGGTGGCCGTGGTCATGGCCAACCGAGCCGACCTTCCGATTGCGTACTTCGGCATCCTGCGCGGCGGCATGGTGGCGGTGCCGATGAATCCGCGGTCGACGGCTGGCGAGATTGGCCGGATGCTGGCGGATGCCAAGGCCAAGGTGGTGCTGTGCGACGCGACGGGCGTCGCGCCGGTTCGAGAGGCTCTTCAGGAGTACAGCTGCGACGTCGTCGTCGACGGTGTCGCGCCGGAAGGTGCCGAGACGTCGTTCGACGACTTCATCGCGGAAGCGACCGATGCCGAGCCCGCGGCCCCGCGCGACGCCGAGGCATTGGCGGCGGTCCTCTACACGTCCGGCGCGAGCGGCAAGCCGCGCGGCGTGATGCTCAGCCACCGGGCGCTGATTGCCAACATCGAACAGGCCGCCGCCGTCGACCCACCGATGGTCGCGAGCGATGACTGCATGCTTGGCCTGCTTCCGATGTTCCACATCTACGGGCTCAACGCCGTGCTCGGACACGCCATGAAGGCGGGCGCTCGCGTCGTCCTCGTTGACGGGTTCGACCCGGCTGGCCTGCTGGACACAATCCGGTCGGAGGGCATCACCAACCTGCCGGTTGCGCCTCCCGTGATCGCTGCTTGGGCTGGACGCGAGGGCCTACGGGAGGCCTTGGCCGGCGTTCGCGTCGTCGTATCGGGTGCGTCGACGCTCGATCAGGAGCTGGCGCTCGCCTTTGCGGAGTCGTCCGGCCACGCGATCGAGCAGGGCTACGGCATGACCGAGTCGGCGCCCGTCATCGCGGTGACCCTAGCCAGCCCACGGGAGCCGGGCGCGGCACCCAAGCCGGGATCCGTGGGTCACTCACTCCCGGGCGTCAGGGTCCGCACCGTCGACGCAGAAGGCAATGACGTGCCCAACGGCGACCTGGGTGAGCTGTTGGTGCACGGCGACAACCTGTTCTCGGGGTACTGGCCCGACGGCGCGGATGGCCCCGACGCCGACGGTTGGTACCGCACCGGCGATGTGGGCTTTGCCGATGACGACGGCAACCTCACGTTGGTCGACCGGCTCAAGGAACTCGTCATCGTGTCGGGATTCAACGTGTACCCGTCGGAGGTAGAGGACGTCATCCACGAGGTAGACGGCGTTGCCGAAGTAGCGGTGGTCGGGGTACCCAGCGAGGAAACCGGTGAGGCCGTGCTCGCCTTCGTCGTGCGCGGCACGGACGCCCCGGCTGAGGCGACGCTCAAGGAAACCATCGACGAGCACTGCCGGACCCGCCTTGCGCGGTTCAAGCACCCGTCGCGGATCGTCATCGTCGAGGGTCTCCCGCACTCGCCCACGGGCAAGGTCGCGAAGGGGCGGCTCCGGGCGTTCGTCCGCGGCGAGCTGCTCAACCTCGGGCCGTCATGACAGGGCCCGCTCCAGCCCACGCCTCAGAAGCGCGGGTGGTCGTCTACACGCGACTCGGCTGCCACCTGTGTGATCGTGCGCTCGAAATCGTCGCGGATATCTGCGCAGATACCGGCGACACGTGGACCCAGGTGTTCATCGAAGCCGACGACGACCTCACCCAACGATTTACCGACCAGGTGCCGGTGACGTACGTAGACGGCGCACAGCACGACTTCTGGCGCGTCGACGAGACGCGGCTGCGGGCGGCGCTGGCTGGGTGATTGGGGGACACCCGTTCTCCCGCTGGGGACCGCCGTGATGTTCCTCCTGGCTGCCTGGCTTTCTCGCGATGCGCGACCCTCGGGCGACAACTTATGGCCACTGTGCAGACGGCACCACAACCCCAAGGGACACCAGATCCTTCGGTGGCAGATGCCCGACGGCCAGGAGATTCCCGTCGAGAAGCCCGATTTCGCTCTCGCTTCCTAGGGCTCAGAGCACTCGCGGCCAGATTCGCCGATTTGGTGCGCACGTTCACAAACTTCTAAACTGGTAGATGCGCTGCGCGGTAGCCCCACTGATTGCGGGTAATCCCACTCCGTGTGCGCTGGAGACCAGTGACTCTTCTGAATACGCCGGCCATCCGGAACATCCCGGACGCGACCGTCGCCCGTCTGCCCGTCTACCTGCGGGCGCTCGTGGCGTTGGCCGATCAGGGCCTCAGCATGTGCTCGTCCAATGACTTGGCGAGCGCTGCTGGAGTCAACCCTGCCAAGCTGCGGAAGGACTTGTCGTATCTGGGCTCCTACGGCACACGCGGCGTCGGCTACGACATCGAGTACCTGCGGTACCACGTGGCCCGCGCACTGGGTCAGACGCAGGACTGGGACGTCGTCATCGTCGGACTCGGCCGGCTCGGCTCGGCTTTGTGTGCCTATAACGGCTTCAGCTCCCGCGGCATCCGCATCGCGGCACTCGTCGACAGCGACCCGGCCAAGGTCGGGACGAAGATCGGCGGACTCACCGTCGCGCCGATGTCCAAGCTCCGATCGCTGGTGCGCGAGCACGGCGTCGCCATTGCCGTGATCGCCACGCCGGGCGCCGCTGCCCAGGAGGTGGCCGACGCACTGGTCGCCGCCGGTATCACCAGCATCCTCAACTTCGCTCCGGCCGTGGTTTCGGTGCCGGACGACGTCACCGTCCGCAAGGTCGACCTGTCGATCGAACTGCAGATCCTCGCGTACCACGAGCAGCGCGTGCGGGGGGTGGCCGGATGAGCGTCCTCGTCGTGGGCATGTCCCACCGCTCCGCGCCGATCGAGCTGCTCGAGCGCGTCTCGCTCGACCCGTCGGCGGCCGTCAAGCTGTCGCACCTGGCGCTTGAGGCGCCGTCGGTTACCGAATCGGCGGTCGTCTCGACGTGCAACCGGGTCGAGATCTACGTCGAGACAGACCGGTTCCACGGTGCAGTCGAGGAGGTCTCGCGTCTGCTCGCCGACCACGCGCACCTCGACCGCGACCAGCTGGTCTCCAACGTCTACGTCCACTACGACGACTCGGCCGTCGCGCACCTGTTCGCCGTCGCGTCCGGCCTCGACTCGATGATCATCGGCGAAAGCCAGATCCTCGGCCAGGTCCGCGACACGTTGATGACCGGGCAGGCTGAGTCGACGGTCGGCTCTGCGCTCAACGCGCTGTTCCAGCAGGCGTTGCGCATCGGCAAGCGCGGCCACGCCGAAACCGGCATCGACCACCTGGCACCGTCCATCGCCACCGCCGCGCTCGACGCGGCCGGCGAGATCGTCACGCTTCCGACGACGCGGTTCCTCGTCGTCGGGGCCGGCGCCATGGCTGGATTGGCGGTTCGCTCGCTCGTCGACCGCGGTGTCGACCCGGTCCGCATCATCGTCGTCAACCGAACCACGGACCGCGGTGAAGATCTGGCAGCGTCCGTCGGTGCCGCATCCGCCGAATGGTCCGACCTCGACACGGCCCTCATCGACGCCGACGTGGTCATCAGCTGTGTCGGCGCCGCCGGCATCGTGCTCGACAGCGATCGGCTCGCGGCGGCGTCGGCGAATGGACCGGTCACCGTGCTCGACCTCGCACTTCCGCGGGACGTCTGCGCGCGACGCTGCCGAGCTGCCGGACGTCACCGTCATCGACCTCGCGGTGCTCGCTGAACGTGGCGGCAAGGACGCGGCCGACGACGACGTCACGGCCGTCCGCGCGATCGTCGAGGACGAAGTGCGGACGTTCCTGGCTGCAAAGGCGTCGTCGCGGGTCACCCCGACGGTGGTCGCTCTGCGGTCGATGGCGACGTCGGTCGTCGAAACCGAGGCCGAGCGGCTCGCGACCCGGATGCCCGACCTGCGCGCTGATGAGCTCGCCGAGGTTCGCCGCTCGCTGCAGCGCATCGCCGACAAGCTCATCCACGCGCCGACCGTGCGGGTGCAGGAGCTCATCGACGGACCAGCCGGTCTCACCTACGCCGAGGCGCTCACCGACCTCTTTGCGCTCGACCCAGCCGCGGTCGACGCAGTCACCCGCGTGGGGGGTGAGGTCGAATGACGGCCCCGTCGATATTGCGCTTGGGCACCCGCGCGAGCGCGCTGGCCACCACGCAGTCTCAGTACGTCGCCGACCGCCTTCGTGACGAAGCCGGTGTCGACGTCGAACTGGTCACCATCTACACCGAGGGCGACCGCGACCAGTCGACGCCGCTCGCGGCGTTCGGGCGGACAAGGTGTCTTCGTGGCGGCGCTGCGCGAAGCCGTCGCCTCGGGCGACGTCGACTTCGCCGTCCATTCGTTGAAGGACCTGCCGACGACGCCGGACCCACGGCTCACGTTGGCCGCGGTCCCGTCCCGCGAGGACCCGCGCGACGCCGTCGTCGCCCGCGACAACCTGACTCTGGGCGAACTGCCGTCCGGGTCGACCGTGGGAACGGGCTCGCCCCGCCGTGCTGCCCAGATCAACGCATTGGGGCTGGGTCTCACGATCGTCCCCATCCGCGGCAACGTCGACACCCGCATCGCCAAGGTGCGCAACGGTGACGTCGACGCCGTGGTCGTCGCGCTGGCCGGCCTCAAGCGACTCGGTCGAGCCGACGAGGCGACCGAGCTGCTCGATCCCCTCCAAATTCTTCCCGCTCCGGGCCAAGGTGCTTTGGCCTGTGAGTGTCGTGCCGACGACGGCGCGACCGCCCAAGTTCTCGCCGTGCTCGACGACGCCGATACCCGGTGCGCCGTCACGGCCGAGCGCAGCCTCCTCGCCACCCTTGAGGCCGGCTGCTCTGCACCCGTCGGAGCGCTCGCCGACGTCGCCATCGGCGACGACGGTGACGAACTCTGGCTGCGCGCCGTCGTGGCCGATGTCTCCGGCAGTCCATCCATCCGCCTGTCCGCGACGGGATCACCCGATGATGCCGCCGCCGTCGGCGCACAACTCGCTGCCGAGTTGCTCGCCGAAGGTGCCTCCGCACTCACCACACCGGTAGGGTGCAGGTACCGCCTCATGACCGAACGGCAGACCAGAAAGAAGACCATGACTACTGACCTCGTCGGCACTATCGCGAGCCCCACCGCCCGGCGCTCAACCAGAGTCACAGGGGAAAGGGCATGTCAGTTTCGTAGGCACGGGGCCCGGCGATGCCAGCCTCCTCACCGTGCGCGCAGCAGACCTGCTGCGTCAGGCTGACGTTGTCGTCACCGAACTTCCCGAACAGGCCGGCCTGGTCGAGGCCGACGTCGAGATCGTCGACGGCAGTGTCGGTGCGGACGGTGAGGAGCTCACGCACGTCGCGCGGGCACGGCTTGTCACCAAGCTGGCCAAGTCCGGCGCCCACGTAGTTCGCCTGATCACCGGTGATCCGTTCACGTACTCGACCTGCCCCGAGGAGGCCGCGGCGTGCGCCAAGGCGGGTATCGGGTTCGAGATCGTGCCCGGCGTCTCCTCCGTATCGGCGGTTCCGGCCTACGCCGGCGTCCCGCTGACGAACAAGGTCGAACCGGACCTACGAAGTGATCAGCGTCGGCGACGCCGACGATCGACTGGTCCAAGCACGTCGACACGCACACGCTTGTTCTGCTCTCGGCCGTCGGCCGGATTGTCTGAGGTCGCAGACGGACTCGTCGATGCAGGTTGGTCCACCGACACCCCGGTCGCCATGACGCGCGTCGGCACCACGACCGACCAAGCCACCGTCGTCTCCACGCTGGCCAGCATCGCCAAGGACGCGGCTGCGGCGGGCATGGCCTCGCCCGCGATCACTGTCGTCGGCCAGGTCGTGACGATGCGCGAGACGCTGTCGTGGTTCGAGACCAAGCCGCTCTACGGCTGGCGGGTGCTCGTGCCCCGCACCAAGGAGCAGGCGGCCGGGCTCGCGGCCCGACTGCGCTCGTACGGCGCCGTCGGCGAGGAGGTCCCGACGATCTCCGTCGAGCCGCCGCGCAACCCGCAGCAGATCGACAAGGCCGTCCGCGGCCTCGTCGAGGGCCGCTACGAGTGGGTCGCCTTCACCAGCGTCAACGCCGTCAAGGCTGTGCGCGAGAAGTTCGAGGATTATGGCCTCGATGCCCGTGCGTTCTCCGGCCTGAAGATCGCCGCAGTCGGCGACAAGACGGCCGAGGCCATCGAGACGTGGGGCATCAAGCCCGACCTCATCCCGTCCGGCGAGCAGTCGGCCATGGGCCTGCTTGAGGACTGGCCGCCCTATGACGAGCTGCTCGACCCGATCAACCGGGTCTTCCTGCCGCGCGCCGACATCGCCACGGAGACTCTGGTCGCCGGGCTGATCGAGCTGGGCTGGGAAGTGGACGACGTGACGGCGTACCGCACCGTGCGTGCTGCGCCGCCGCCGGCACCGACCCGCGAGGCGATCAAGGGTGGCAAGTTCGACGCCGTGCTGTTCACGTCCAGCTCGACGGTCCGCAACTTGGTCGGCATCGCCGGCAAGCCACACCCGTCGACGATCATCGCGTGCATCGGACCGGCCACGGCCAAGACCGCTGAGGAGCACGGCCTGCGGGTCGACGTCCTGGCCGAGAAGCCGGCCGTCGACGTCTTGATCGATGCGCTCGCTGAGTTCGGGGCCGCCCGTCGGCTGTCGTTCCTCGAGGCCGGTGAGCCGGTTTTGCGCCCGTCGCAGCGTCGTCCCACCGCGCGGCGGAAGGCCTGACGTGGGCGGCCGTGGGGGCACCGCCCACGGGCACGCTGGTTCCGGCCCGTGGGGGACGATCCGGCCACGGCGACTTCGGTCGTCTGCGGCTGTGCGTCGGCTGGTCCGCGAAACCGACGTTTCGGCTGGGCAGCTGATTCTGCCGCTGTTCGTGGTCGAGGGGTTGGCCGAGCCGCGGCCGATCCCGAGCATGCCCGGCGTGGTGCAGCACTCCAGAGAGTCGCTGCGCAAGGCAGTCGCCGAGGCGGCAACGCTCGGGTTGGGCGGCGTCATGCTGTTCGGGATACCGGAGGAGAAGGACGCCGTTGGTTCGCAGGCACTGCGTCCGGAGGGCATCCTGAATGCGGCGATCGCCGACACGCGTGCGGAGGTCGGCGACGACCTCGTCGTCATGTCCGACCTGTGTCTCGACGAGTTCACCGATCACGGACACTGTGGACTTCTCGATGGCGAGGGGCGTGTGCTCAATGACGAGACCGTTGCGGTCTATGCGCAGATGGCACAGGTCCAAGCTGCCGCCGGTGCGCACTTCGTCGGTCCCAGCGGCATGCAGGACGGACAGGTGGCCGCGGTTCGCGCCGCCTTGGACGAAGCGGACTTCAGCAGGGTCGGCATCCTGGCGTACGCCGCGAAGTACGCCTCCGCGTTCTACGGCCCATTCCGCGACGCCGTGAACAGCTCACTCGAAGGCGATCGCCGGACCTACCAACAGGACCCGGCCAACCGGCGCGAAGCGATGCGTGAGGCGCTCCTTGACGTCGCCGAGGGCGCAGACATCGTCATGGTCAAGCCGGCGCTGGGCTACCTCGACATCGTTGCGGACATCCGGGCGGCCGTGGACGTCCCGGTGGCCGCCTACAACGTCTCCGGCGAGTACGCCATGGTTGAGGCTGCGGCCGCGCAGGGCTGGATCGATCGCGATCGGGCCATCACCGAGACGGTGACATCGATCCGCCGGGCCGGCGCCGACATCGTGCTGACCTACTGGGCCGCCGAACTGGCGCGCCGCACTACGACCTGATCAGTCGTCCTTGTCGCCGGTGACGCCGTCGAGGACATCGTCGACCACGTCTCCGAGGTCCTTCTTGTCGTCCTCGCCGTCCTCGTCCTCGTCCTCGTCGTCGTCGTCGCCAGTCACGCTGTCGAGGACATCGTCAAGCCCGTCGCCGGCGTCCTTCTTCGCGTCGTCGCCACCGTCGTCGTCGCCACCGTCGTCGGAGCCACCGTCGTCCGAGCCACCGTCGTCGGAGCCACCGTCGTCGGAGCCACTGTCGTCGGAGCCACCGTCGTCAGGTGAGCCGCCACCACCGGTGGAGCCCTTCTGCTTCTCGCGCTCTTCTTCCTCGTCGGCCTCGTCGTCGGCCTCTTCCTGGTCCTCGCGGGCCTCGTCGCGCTCCTCTTCCGAGAGCGTCTGGTCGTAGGCCTGGCTGGTGAGGATGGCCGCCGTCGAGTAGCCGTCCGGCGTCTGCGAGTAGAGGCCGTTGGCGTAAGAGGACGAGACCTTCAGGACCAGGTCGACGTAGGACGCGGTGTTGTTGTACCGCTGCACGGCCGAGCGCGCGCCGGCCGCGGTCGAGAGGTCGCCGGCTCCGGAGCACAGGAAGACGCCGGCGGTCGTGGCAGCGTCGTCAATGTCTTGGGGGTCCTCTTTGCCGTCGTTGTCCGAATCGATGGCCGTCTGCTTCCAGATGGCGGGCAGAATCTGGAACGGGCCGATCGGCCGGTCGAACTTGATGTCCTCGTCGAACTGGCCCTTGTCGGTGTCGGCGACCTTCTTGCTGCCCTTGGTGCCATCGAGCGCAGTGCCGAAGATGCCGGGCGTCGTCAGGCCCCCAGCGGTCAGGGAGTTGCCTTGGATGCGGCCGTGGTTCGACTCGACGCGCCCGATGGCGGCGACGAGGTTCCACGGAAGGCGGCACTCCGGGTCAGCGTCGGCCAGCAGGGTCTCGGCATGGTGGTACGCATACAGGGCGGCTGACGGAATGCCGTTGGTCGACAGTGTCGACAGTGCGCCGACGGCGCCGGCCTGCGGGTTGAGGCCTCCGGTCGTCGTGCGCTGGACGGTGGCGGGCTGCTCAAGAGCCATGGCGGGAACTTCGGGCACTGCGGCCGACGAGCCGTTGATCGCGCTGGCGAGGCCGGCGTTTCCGACTGCCACACCCCACGCGCCGACGAGCGCGGCCATGGACACCAAGGCGCCCGCCTTCTGGAGCCGCGTCAGTTTCTTACTCATCAATTCCCTGCACCCCGTAAGAAAGCCCCAAAGGCCGGGGCCGCCACTGATGTTACGTCTCGTCCGATCCAACGGTAAAGATTTGGCATGATTTCTATGCACAACGCCCAAGAGATGGTCGAGGTTACGGGCCATTTGAACGGCCGCGGCCCGCGCCTTGGACAATGGCCGGATGGATGAGGAGTCACGACGCTGGTTTGACCGAGCTGTCCGGGTGTCGCCGGGAGGCGTGAACTCGCCGGTCAGGGCGTTCCGCGCCGTGGGTGGAACCCCTCGATTCATCGTGCGTGCCGAAGGTCCGTGGTTGACGGACGCGGACGGAATCCAACTCCTCGACCTCGTCGGCTCGTGGGGACCGATGCTGCTCGGCCATGCGCATCCCGAGGTGGTCGCCGCCGTCACCGCAGCGGTGGAGCGGGGGACTTCCTACGGCGCGCCGAGCACCCCCGAGGTGGAGCTGGCCGAGGAGATTGTCGCGCGCACGCCGGTCGACCTCGTGCGGCTCGTATCGTCCGGGACCGAAGCGACGATGTCGGCAGTCCGGTTGGCCCGGGCATTCAGTGGCCGTGATCTCGTCGTGAAGTTCTCCGGTTGCTACCACGGCCACGTCGACGCGTTGCTGGCTGAAGCCGGCTCGGGTGTTGTCACGTTGGGCATCCCCGGCACTCCCGGTGTTCCGGCCCATGTCACAGCCGACACGATCGTTGTGCCGTACAACGATCGAGCGGCGGTGATGGCGGCGTTCACCACCTATGGCGATCGCATCGCGGCACTGATCACCGAGGCCGCACCGGGCAACATGGGCGTCGTACCGCCGGAGCCGGGCTTCAACGCGTTCCTCGCCGAGGCATGTCGGTCGCACGGCGCGCTGTTCATCAGCGACGAGGTGATGACCGGCTTTCGGGTCACGGCATCGGGGCACTGGGGCCTCGACGGTGCGGTTGAAGGGTGGCAGCCGGATCTCATGACCTTCGGCAAGGTCATGGGTGGCGGATTCCCAGCTGCCGCATTCGGCGGCCGGGCCGACGTCATGGAACTCCTCGCGCCGAGTGGGCCGGTGTACCAAGCCGGGACATTGTCGGGCAATCCCGTCGCCACCACGGCGGGTCTCACCACCCTCCGCTTGGCGGACGCCGCGGCCTACGCGCGGATCGACGCGGCGTCGGCGCAGGTCCAGGCCATGGTGGGTGAGGCACTGAGCGCGGCGGGCGTCGCCCACGTCATCCAGAACGCGGGCAACCTGTTCAGTGTCTTCTGGGGTGTCGATGAGCCCGTCGTCGATTTCGCCGGGGCGCAACGACAGGAGATTTGGCGGTTCAAGGCGTTCTTCCACGCGATGCTCGAGGCCGGCGTCTACCTGCCGCCCAGCGCCTTCGAGGCCTGGTTCGTCTCGGCGGCGCATGACGAGGAGGCACTCTCTAGGATGGGTGAGGCCCTTTCTGGAGCGGCGCGGGCCGCCGCGGCGGCAAGCGAAGGAAGTTGATGGCAGCGCACAACGGTGGGGGGCGCACGGTTGTGCATCTGATGCGCCACGGCGAGGTCCACAATCCAACCGGGGTGCTCTACGGTCGGCTGCCGGAGTTTTACCTGTCGGAGTTGGGCCAGGAGATGGCCCAGGCGGCAGCCGATGCGTTGGCTGGTCGCGACGTGATGTATCTCGTGGCGTCGCCGCTGGATCGGGCGCAACAGACCGCCGGGCCGACCGCGGCGAGCTTCGACCTGTCCATCGTCACCGATGAGCGCGTGATCGAGGCTGGCAACTCCTTCGAGGGTTCGAAGTTCGGCGTCGGCGCTGGATCGCTACGGCACCCGAGCGTCTGGTGGCGCCTGCGCAATCCGCTGCGGCCGTCCTGGGGCGAGCCCTACTCACACATCGCTGCGCGGATGCGTGCCGCGGTCGCCGACGCACTTGAGGCCGCGCGCGGCCACGAAGCCGTCATCGTTTCGCACCAGTTGCCGGTGTGGATCGCCCGCCGATCGTTCGAGAGGAAGTCGTTCGTGCATGACCCACGACGTCGGCAATGCACCCTGGCGAGCCTGACGAGCCTGACCTTTGACGGCGACGACTTCGTCAGCCTGGAGTATTCCGAGCCGGCCGGGCACCTGCTTCCGGAAGCGCTGCGAGGAAAGTTCGCCGGGGGAGCCTGATCCATGCGGGCACGCTTGGGGCTGGCGGTCGGGTCGGCCCTGGTGGCGCTGGCCGGATGTGGCGGATCGGGCTCCGGTGGATCGACCGAGGGGTTCGTCAGCTCAACCCGCACCATCACCGTCGTCCCGGCCGCCGAGCGCCTACCGGCGCCAGAGCTGGAAGGGTTTGATCTCGAGGGCGAGCCGCTGTCAACGGCGGACGTGCGGGCCGACGACCACGTTCTCGTCGTCAACGTCTGGGGCTCCTGGTGCGCGCCCTGCCGGCGCGAAGCCCCCGTCCTGGCCGACGCATCGCGCCGCTACGCCTCGCGGGGAGTCGCGTTCGTCGGGCTGCTGTCGCGCGACAAGCCGGCGACGGCCAACGCGTTCGCGCGCCGGTTTGACGTGACGTATCCGAGCCTGCAGGATCCCGGCGGCCGGCTCCAACTGAGGTTTGCCGACTCGCTTCCGTCGCAGGGCATCCCCACGACCTGGATCATCGACCGCAAGGGTCGGGTCGCCGCCCGGGTGCTCGCCGAAGTGACCAAGGGAACGCTCGACGGGCTCATCGACGACGAGCTGGGGCGCCGATGAGCGGCAGCCTGATCACCGACGTCACGGACACTGTGGCCTCGGGCTCCCTCGTGGCGGCCGTGCCGATCGCCGTCGCTGCCGGTCTCCTGTCGTTTGCGTCCCCGTGCGTCGTACCGCTGCTGCCGGGCTACCTGTCGTACATGACAGGAGTCGCGGTCCAAGACCTGCACGACAGCTCGGCGCGGACGAATGCTGGCCGGGTCGAGCCTTTTCGTCCTTGGCTTCACCGTGCTGTTCGTGAGTGGCGGTGCCCTCTTCGGCGGCATCGGCGGCCAGCTGGTCGAGTATCAATCGGTCATCTCCAAGGTCCTGGGGCTCGTGGTCATCGCCTTCGGCCTTGCCTTCATCGGTTGGATTCCGTTGCTGCAACGTGAGGTCCGGCTGCCGGTACCCGGCGTCGGACTGGCGATGGCGCCCGCTGCTCGGTCTGCTGTTTGGACTCGGATGGGTGCCGTGCCTCAGCCCGACGCTCGGCACCGTGACGACGCTGGCGTACACCGAAGCCACCGCTGGTCGCGGAGCGCTGCTCGCCTTCGCCTACTGCCTCGGCCTGGGGGTTCCGTTCGTCCTCGTGGCGGTCGCGTTCGGCCGGCTCTCTCGCGCGCTGGATTGGGTGCGGACTCATCAACGGGCTCTCACGCTGTTTGGTGGTGGCTTGATGGTCGCGCTCGGCGTGCTCCTGGTGACGGGGCTGTGGGACGCACTGATCATCGAGTTGCGCTCCCAGATCGGCAGCGGGGCGATCGCCCTATGAGTGACACACCGGAGCTGTCGCGTCGGGAGTTCGCCCGCTGGATGTGGCGGCAGCTCACATCGATGCGTACGGCGCTGTTGCTGCTTCTGCTGCTCGCACTGGTCGCGATCCCGGGATCCGTGCTGCCGCAGGCCTCTGTGGACGCCAGAGCGGTCGAGGCCTACTGGCTCGACCATCCCGAACTCGCGCCGTGGCTTGAGCGCTTGGGGTTGTTCCACACGTACACGTCGGTCTGGTTCAGCGCGGTTTACCTGCTGCTGATGGTCTCGTTGGTCGGCTGCATCGTTCCGCGGACGATCACGTACGCGAAGGCGTACGCCGCGCGACCGCCGAAGGCGCCGGCCAACTTCGGCCGGATGCCGGCGTCGGCTGTCCGCGAGGTTGCGGTGCCCGATGTCGCTGCCGCCGTCGAGCGGGCGCGGGCCGCTTTGGCCGGTGCCCGATTCTTTGGGGCGCGCGTCGACGTGATCGAGCGGGACGGCGTCACGGAGCTGTCGGCTGAGTCGGGACACCTGCGCGAGGTCGGGAATCTGCTTTTCCACCTCGCCGTGGTCGGCGTGCTCGTCGGCGTGGCCGTCGGTTCGCTGCTCGGCTACCGCGGCGCGGCTGTCGTCACCGAGGGGGACGACTTCTCGAACGTCCTGACGCAGTACGACGACTTCGCCTCTGGAGCGCTCTTCGATCGCGAAGCGCTGCCGCCATTCGCCTTCCACGTCGACGCCGTCGACGCCCGGTTCCAGCTCACCGGGCCCCAGCGCGGTGCGCCCCGCATGTTCGCCGCACGCGGCACTTGGAGCGCCGGCACGTCGGCGGCAGCACGAGAAGCCCTTCGACATTCGGGTGAACCATCCGCTGAAGATCGGGCGGACGTCGGTGTTCCTCATCGGCCAGGGTTATGCGCCCGTCTTCAAGGTGACCGACGCCAAGGGCGATGTCGTCTTCGACGACGCAGTTCCCGTTCCTGCCGTCAGACGGGACGTACACCTCCAGCGGCGTCGTGAAGGTGCCGGATGCGCAGCCGGAGGGGCTCGGCTTTCAAGGCTTCTTCCTGCCGACGGCCATCAGCACCGGCAAGGCTGAGGCGCCGATCTCGGCCTTCCCGGCGGCGGCCAATCCGTTCGTTGGTCTATTCGTCTTCCGTGGCGACCTAGGCCTGGACACCGGGCGGCCGCAGTCGGTGTTCATGCTGGACAAGGCGCAACTTACGCAGGTGAAGAGCAAGGATGGGACACCGTTCCGGGTCAGCCTCTCGCCCGGCCAGGTCGCCGATCTCCCTGGTGGCGGCTCGATCCAGTTCGTCGAGGTCCGTCAGTTCGCCCGGCTGCAGATCAGCTCGTCGCCGTTCGCGTGGCTGCCGCTCGGTGCGACGATTCTCGGCGTCGCCGGGCTCGTGCTCTCGCTACTCATTCGCCCCCGTCGGACCTGGGTGAGGGTGTCCCGTACGGTGATCGAGGTCGCCGCGCTGGATCGCGTCGCGCGCAGCGGCCGAGAACTTGACGATCACGTGCGTCGCGTGCAGGAGGCGATATGACGACGGTGCTGTCGGCAGGGCTGTCTAGTGAGGCCTACGCGCAGGCGTCGACCTATCTCATCGCCGCCGCCACGGTCGTCTTGGCCATTGCGTTCATCTCCCACGTTGCCGAGTGGGCTTTGGCCCGCGGGAGCGACGAGGAGCTGACTAGCGCGGCCGTTGCGGCCGGCATCGGCCGGTCCGTCACGGTGCTGGCGGGGCTGATCTTGCTCGCGGGGGTGGTGGCGCGTGGCTTGGCCGCCGGCCGCGTCCCGTGGGGCAACATGTACGAGTTCGGCTGCGCCGCCGTCGTCCTCATGCTCGCCGCCTATCTCGTGCTCATCCGCCGGTGGGGACGCGCGATCGACTGGACCGGAACCGCGGTCACCGGCATCGGCACGGTCGTGCTCGGGGCGTCGATGCTGGTCTACGTCCCGGCTGCGCCGCTCGTTCCGGCCCTGCACTCGTACTGGCTGGTGATCCACGTGTTCGCCGCCATGCTCGCCGGGGCGGCGTTCGTCCTTGGTGCCATTGCCTCAGCTGCGTATCTGCTGAAGGCGCGCAAGCCCGAGAGTTTCCCGCGGCTGCCGTCAGCGACACGGCTGGATGAGATCGCGTTCAAGATGAACGCCTTCGCCTTCCCGATCTGGACGTTCGCTGCGCTGATCGCCGGGCCGATCTGGGCGCAGTACGCGTGGGGCCGTTACTGGGGCTGGGACCCCAAGGAGGTGTGGGCCTTCATCACGTGGGTGGTCTACGCCGGGTACCTGCACGCTCGGGCGACCGCTGGGTGGAAGGGGCGCGCAGCGGCCATCCTCTGCCTCGTCGGCTTCGCCACGTTCCTGTTCAACTTCGTCGGCGTGAACCTGTTTGTGGGTGGGCTCCACTCCTATGCGAAGTGAGTGACACCGCGGTTGCGCTCCCACCACACCCTCGACGGGCACAGATCCATGACCATGGGGACACCGGCCGCACGCGTGCGCACGAAGGCCGCCTCATCGATCACGCCCATCTGGAACCAGACGCCCTTCGCATTGATCGCGACTGCCTGATCGGCGAACTCCCCTGCGGCCTCGGAGCGACGGAAGACGTCGACCACATCGACCGGGAACGGTACGTCGGCGAGCGTCGGGTAGACCTTCTCGCCGAGCACGGGGGCACTGGCCGTGGGGTGGATCGGGACGATCCGCTTGCCGTGCGCCTGCAGGTCGCCGGCTACCGACAACGCCGCCCGGTACGGGTTGCCGGACAGGCCGACGACGGCCCACACCTCGGTCTCGTCGAGCATGAAGTCGATCGCGGCCGGATCGTGGAACTCATTCACGTCGATGCACCTGTGCGGCTGACGGGCGGGAGCGGGTCAGAGCCCTCGGAGGAAATCCGGATCGTCGTCCGGCCCGATCCCGCCACCGCGCTCCGGGCGTGACTTGGGTGGACGTTGCTGCTTCGTCGCGCCGAAGAACAGCCAGAGCAGCGGACCGGCAACGGGTACGAGCACCAGAGGAACCAGCCCCACTTGGGCAGGTGCTGGACGTTCTGGCGCGGCGTCGAATACAGGTCGAAGAACGCGTAGACGAGCAGAACCAGCGCAACAACGATCGGAAGCGCCTTGCCCATGGGTCCACGTTACCCGGGGCTCCAATCCGCGCTTAGGCTGAAGGCATGAAGGCGTTCTGGAAATACACCTTGGCTCGGTTGGGGCTGTTCGCCGTCGTCTTCCTCGGCATCTGGGCCGTGACGAACGCTGTACGACCGCAACCCGTCCCGTTCATTCTGATCGCTGCGTTCATCGTGTCCGGCGTCATCTCGATCTTTGCGCTGCGTGGGATGCGCGAGGAAGTCGCGACGAAGCTATCGAAGGTGAGCCGCGACGACGTCGACGATCTGGACTGAGCTCAGCCGCCGAGCGCGAAGCCCGCGGCCAGCCCGAGGGCGGTCAGGAGTTCGGCGACACCGGTCTGCGCGAGGACCGGAATGAGCTCGAGCCCGCCGGCGCCGGAGCGAACCTTCGCAGCCGCCGGCAGCCACGGAACGAGCCCGGCCAGGCCGAGGAGCGCCCACGGCGTAGCGAGCCCGCACGCCGCGATCCCAGCCCAGGCGACCAAGCCCAAGCCGAGGTAGAGCCACCGAGTGCGTCGGTCGCCCAGCCGGACGGCAACCGTTCGCTTTCCGGCGATGACGTCGGTCGCGATGTCGCGCAGGTTGTTGGCCACGAGAATCGCGCAGGCGAGCGCCCCCACGATCACCCCAGCCAGGACGCTGGGCCAGGTGAATCGTTCAAGCTGCACGAACGTTGTGCCCACGACGGCCACGAGGCCGAAGAAGACGAACACGCTGACCTCACCCAGCCCGCGGTAGCCGTAAGGATTGGCACCGCCGGTGTACGTCCAAGCCGCCACGAGGGCAGCGGCGCCGATGAGCAGCAGCCACCATGACGTCGTCGCGGCCAGAACCACGCCGAGCGCGGCTCCGATCAGCAAGGACAGTTGCGCTGCCCGCTTGACGGCCTGCGGCGTCGCCAGACCGGAGCCGACAAGGCGAAGCGGCCCGACCCGATCGTCATCGGTGCCGCGGACACCGTCGGAGTAGTCGTTGGCGTAATTGACGCCGACTTGAAGTGCGAGAGAGACGCCGAGCGCCGTGAGCGCCTTCCAGGCGATGACGCCATCGGCGAGCGCTGCAGCGCCGGTGCCGGCGACGACCGGTGCGACTGCGGCTGGGAGGGTGCGGGGCCGCGCGCCGTGGATCCATCCGCTCACGGCCGTCACGGCGGCCAGTCTGCCATGCGTTCTGTGCGAGGATTTCTGCGTGGAGTCCGTCGGCGTCATTGGTCTGGGCTACATCGGTCTTCCGACCTCTGCCATTTTGGCGTCCAACGGCGTCAGCGTCGTCGGCGTTGACGTCAGTCAGTCCACCGTCGATGCGGTCAACCGCGGTGACGTCCCCTTCGTCGAGCCGGACCTCGCCGCGTACGTCCGCGGCGCCGTCTCGCACGGCAAGTTGCGGGCGACGACGTCGCCGGAACCGGCTGAGGCGTTCGTGATTGCCGTCCCGACGCCGCTCACCGGCGACAACGAGCCAGACCTTTCGTTCATCGAGAGCGCAGCGGCAGCGCTCGCGCCGGTGCTGACCGGTGGCGAGCTCGTCATCCTCGAGTCGACCGTGCCACCGGGCGCGACCCGCAAGTTCGCCGAGTGGATCCTGGCTGCGCGGCCGGATCTTTCGCTCGATGGCGCTGACGGAAAGCCGGCCATCCACGTCGCGCACTGTCCGGAACGTGTGCTGCCGGGACGCGTCATGATCGAGCTGGTTACGAACGACCGCATCGTCGGAGGCCTCACGCCGGAAGCTGCGGCCCGCGCCAAGAGCCTGTACGAGATCTTCTGCCAAGGCAGCATCCTGCTCACCGATGCGGTGACGGCGGAGATGACGAAACTCGTCGAGAACTCCTTCCGAGACGTCAACATCGCCTTCGCCAACGAGCTGTCACTGGTCGCTGATGATCTCGGCATCGACGTCTGGGAGCTCATCGAGTTGGCCAATCACCACCCGCGGGTCAACATCCTGCAGCCAGGGCCAGGAGTCGGCGGGCACTGCATCGCGGTCGACCCGTGGTTCATCGTCGACGCCATCCCGGAGCGTTCGCGACTCATCCGCACCGCCCGCGAAGTCAACGACAGCAAGCCGGACTGGGTCCTCGGCAAAGTGCGCGACGCCGTCGCCGGCCGGACCGAGCTGACGATCGCCGCCCTCGGCCTCGCCTTCAAGCCGGACGTCGACGACCTGCGCGAGTCGCCCGCCCGCAAGGTGGTCGGCGACCTGGCTGATGAGTTTCCGGAGGCGTCGATCCTCGTGGTCGAGCCGCACGTCCGCGAACTCCCGAAGGAGCTCGCCAACCGGAAGAACGTCGAACTGGCCCCGCTGTCGGCGGCCGCCAAAGCCGACATCGTGCTGCTGCTCGTCGACCACTCGGCGTTCAAAAGCGCCGATCGGGTGGCGCTCGGCCTTGCCGACAAGACCGTGATCGACACACGCGGTGTGTGGCGTTGACCGACTTCTTTGCAGAGGTCGAGGCGGCAGCGGCCGCCGGCGGAACGTTGTTCGGGATTCCCGACTACCTGCCTCGGGATTGGCAGAAGGCCCACCGCGGGGATCCACGGATCCGCGCGGCGCTGAGGCCCGCCCGCCCGACTCGCCGCGCCCGCATTCGTGCGGCGTGGAGGAAGAACCGGACGGCCCGTGCGCTTGGATCGGCCCTGCTGAGGTCCCCGCCGGAGTTACCGTCCGATCCGCTGGTGGCCATCGGCCGCCTGATCGAATGGGACCACATCGACCTGGCGCAGGTGCTGATCACCGCTGCCCAGGATGGCCGGGACGACGACGTCCGATTCCTGAAGCTGGCGCGCCGCGTCGCTGCGGCGCGCGGGGCGGTAACGCTGGCCCTGCACCTCGCCAGAAAACTCGAGGCGCACGGCGAGTATGACCCTGCCGCCATCGCCAAGTCGGAAGCCAAGCTGCGTGAGCTCTCCGGATGGGCGCCTGCGCTGCCGGGCCTGCGCGAGCTGATCGAGCCGAGCGGCGAGAACGTCGTCGTCACGCTCGCGAAGATGAGCCGGCCGTTCCTGTCCAACGGCTACACCAGTCGGAGTCACCGCAACTTTCTGGCCGCGAAGGATGTTGGCATCACGACGGTCGTCGTCACCGAGCTGGGCTTCCCGCGGATCCTCGGCGTCACCGAGTTCGACGCTGTCGAGGTGATCGACGGGATCGAGCATCGGCGTCTAGATCGCGGTCTGGGCAGTGACGACAAGACGATGCCGGTGGACGCGTGGGTACAGGCGTTTGCCGAGGACGCCTATGAAGTCGTCCGGGACGTGCGGCCATCGCTCCTGCACGTGAGTTCCGGACGGCGCGGATACGAGACGATGCTCGTCGGCATCGCCTTGAAGGAGAAGACAGGACTGCCGCTCGTCTACGAGTTCCGCTCGTTCCACGACGCGACGTGGACGCAGCGGCAGGATCTGCACGACCGTGGCGAAACGTATGTGCGGCGGCGGGCGATGGAGTCGATGGTGATGGACGCCGCCGACGTCGTCCTGACGCTCAATGAGGCGATGCGCGACGAACTGATTCGCATGGGTTGTGACGCCGACAGGATCCACCTCGTTCCGAACGGCGTCGATCTCGACCATTTCGCTCCGCGCCCGCGGCCGCCCAAGTTGGCGAAGCGCTTCGGCATCGGCGACCGGCCGACCTTCGGCTATGTCTCCAACATGGATCATCCCCGCGAGTCGCAGGAGACCTTGGTGCGGGCGGCCGAGGAGCTCAAGCGCCGGGGCGTCAAGGACTTTCGTTGCGTGATCGTGGGCCAAGGACCGCGGCGGGAGTTCATCGAGGGGATGGCCTCGGCGTGTGATGTGACCGATGTGGTCGTGTTCACCGGGGCGGCAGACCATCTTCACGTCGCCGACTACTACGCGCTGATCGATGTCTTCGTCGTGCCGCGAACGGTGGAGCGGGCCGCGTCGCTCGTGACGCCCTTGAAGCCGTTCGAGGCAATGGCGCTGGGCCGCCCCATCGTCATCTCGGATCTCCCGGCCTTGCGCGAGATCGCTGCCCCGGAGGAACGCGGTCTCGTTTTCCCGCCCGACGACGCGGTTGCCCTGGCCGATGCCGTCCAGCGGTTGTTCGACGATCCCGAATTGGCGGCCCAGCTCGGAGCGGCCGGGCGTGAATGGGTCGTCAACGAGCGCCAGTGGTCGATGAATGGCCCACGCTACGCGGAGGCCTTCGCGGTAGCGAAGCGGAACGCTAGGGCCTGACTCGGGCGTGCTCAGCGGCAGGTGCGCACGGTTGCCGCACAAGATTTGAAGGGTTGGTACGGGTTCTTCTGGTTCAAACCCGCACTAAGTCATCGAATCGGTTCCGCGGGGTGCCTGCGGTCGGGACCGGGCCACGTTGCCCGAAGGTTTGTCGGTGAGGCGGTCATTTCGGTCTAAGCAGCCAACCGTTCGAGGCCGCACCGCATCTATGTCTAAGGATGCGTCCAATCGACTGGTCATCGGCCTGAGAGCACGTCAGCGAAACGCTAGGGCCTGAACTCCTCGGGGCGTTCCCCGCCGACCAGTAGTGCCTCGATCGCCTGCACGGCCCGCGGAGCCGCGCGCCCGTCGCCGTAAGGATTGACCGCGTTTGCCATCGCCGCGTAGGCGTCGGGGTCCGTCAGCAGGCGCTCGGTCTCCCGCGTGACCGTTGCCTGGTCGGTGCCGACGACCTTGACTGTGCCGGCGTCGACGCCCTCGGGCCGCTCGGTCGTGTCGCGCAGGACGAGCACCGGCTTGCCGAGGCTGGGCGCCTCCTCCTGGATCCCGCCGGAGTCGGTGACGATCAGGTGGGACCGCTTCATGACGTGGCAGAACTCGGCGTACGACAACGGCTCGGTCAGGTAGACGTTCGGCAGGTGGCCGAGTGCTTCGATGACGGTGTCGCGCACGATCGGGTTGCGGTGCATCGGGAGCAGCAGGTCGAGCTCGGGATGGTTGCGGGCAACGTCGCCGAGCCCGCGCATCGCCGCCAGCATCCGGTCGCCCCACGCCTCGCGGCGATGCGTCGTCACGAGGAGGAGGTCACGCTCGCCGCCAAGCTTGTCCAGTATCGGATCGGTGAACGTGACCGGCTGCGCGACCGCCCACTGGAGCGCGTCGACGACGGTGTTGCCGGTGACGACGATGGTGGCCGCGTCGACGCCCTCCGCCTCCAGGTTGGCGCGGGCCAATGACGTCGGTGCAAGGTGCAGGTCGGTCACGACGGACGTGAGTCGGCGGTTCGCCTCTTCGGGGAACGGCGAGCGACGGTTGCCGGTGCGCAGGCCGGCCTCCAGGTGGATCACCGGGACGTCCTCGAGGAACGCGGCCAGCGAGGCCGCGAACGCGCTCGTGGTGTCGCCTTGGACGACGAGCGCGTCGGGTCGATGCTCGGCCAGCTGCTCCTCGACCCGCTTGAGGACACGGCGTGCGATCGCGTTCACCGAGGCACCGTGGTCCATCAGGTCGAGGTCGACGTCGGGAACGATGCCGAACAAGCCATTGACCTGGTCGAGCATTTCGCGGTGCTGCCCGGTGACGACGACCAGCGGTACCAGCCGCTCGCTGTCCCCGAGCGCGCGAATGAGCGGCGCAAGTTTGATCGCCTCTGGTCGAGTCCCGTAGACCACCATGACGGTCTTCGGTCCCCCCGCGGATCCACCAGACGACATGCGGTTCAGTCTGCCAGCCGCGCCCCTACAGTTGAGCCATGACGCAGCCGAAGTTCCCGTGGGTGCTGCTCGTGATCATCGCGATGTTCACCTTCGTCGCGGTTTCGCCCATTTCACCGCCGTGGATCGTCGCGTTTGCGATCGTCGCGGTCATCATCTCGGCGGCGGCGGCGATCTATCAGGTCTTCCCTCGCAAGGACCGACTCGATCATCGACCCGTCCTGCTGATCCCGACCGTCGTGACGTACGCCCAGCTCGAGTCGTGGGTCCGTACGGGCGGTGAGCCGCTGGTCGTGCGCACCTCAGGCTCGTCCGGCGAACCCAAGGACGTCGTGCTGCCGCACAGCGCGATGCTCGCTTCGGCGCGGGCGACGCTCGATCGACTCGGCGGACCCGGCCATTGGCTGCTCGCACTGCCGGTGAGCGGGATTGCCGGCATCCAGGTCCTCGTGCGGTCCGCCCTGGCCGGTCGCGAGCCGGTCTCGCTGGCCGACCATCCGTCCCTTCGATCGGCCATCGACGCGCTCGACGCCTCCGACTCGGCGGTACGCCGCCGTCGTACCTACGCAGCTCTACCGCTGGGCGGCTGCCGACGAGCTTGGCGCGCTGGCGGAACTCGACGCCGTCCTGGTCGGCGGGGCTTCGCTCGATCCAGACCTGCGGTCGCCCGGCCGAAGCCGCTGGCGATCCGGCTGATCCGCACCTACGGCATGACCGAGACGTGTGGCGGTTGCGTCTACGACGGCGTTCCGCTGGACGGCGTCGAGCTCGCGAGGTCGATGAGGACGGCCAGATCTTGGCTGCGCGGGCCCATGGTGTTCGACGGCTACGCGGCCATCGCCGCGAGCCCGTCCTGGTTCGCGACCGCCGATCGCGGGCGCATCCTCGACGACGGACGGCTTCAGGTGCTCGGCCGGATGGACGAGACGGTTGTCAGCGGCGGGGTCAACGTCCCGCTGCCCGCTGTCGAAGACGTGGTGCGTCGGGCGTCGGGCGTCGCAACAGCTGCGGTCGTGGGTGTGCCGGATGCCGAGTGGGGGACCCGGGTCGTCGCCGTGGTCGTCCCGGCTGCCGGCGCGTCGGTCGACCTGGACGCGCTACGGGATGCGGTCGAGGCCGCCGGGCTGGCCCGGACGTGGGCGCCGCGCCAATTGCTCGACGCTCGACGGAACTGCCGATGCTCGCCGCGGGAAAGGTCGACCGCGAGCGACTACGCCAGCTCGCGGCCGAAACGCCCTAGGGTTTCTCGCATGCAGTTTCGGGCGTTCGCCATCGCGATGCCGATCCGGTTCCGCGGTGTCGGGCGGCGCGAGGGCATGCTGGTGAACGGCGACGCGGGCTGGGGCGAGTTCAGCCCATTCCTCGAGTACGGCGCCGCCGAATGCGTCCCTTGGCTGCAGCGCCGCTTTCGAATCTGCCGATCGGCCGTGGCCGGAGCCCGTCCGTGACCGGGTGCCTGTGAACTGCACCGTCCCTGCAGTGGGGCCTGAGGACGCGGCCCGGATCGTGCTCGAGTCGGGATGTACCACCGCGAAGGTCAAGGTGGCCGAGCCCGGCCAGGTCCTCTTCGACGACGTCGCCCGGCTCGAAGCCGTGCGTGACGCCTTGGGCCCGCACGGGCGCATCCGGATCGATGCGAACGGCGCCTGGTCCGTGGACGACGCAGTCGTCGCGATCAAGACCCTCAATGCCGCGGCCGGCGGGCTTGAGTACGCCGAGCAACCGTGCGCGACCATCGAGGACCTCGCTGCGGCACGTCGTCGCCTCGACGTCCCCATCGCCGCCGACGAGTCCATCCGGCGCTCCGGCGACCCCCTGCGGGTCAAGGAAGCCGAAGCCGCGGACATCGCCGTAGCTGAAGGTCCACCCGCTAGGCGGCGTGCACGCCTGCCTTCGCCTGGCCGAGGAACTGGACATGCCGATCGTCGTCTCGAGCGCGGTCGAGACCTCCGTCGGCCTGGCCGCCGGTGTCGCGCTCGCCGCCGCGCTGCCGGAGCTGCCGTATGCCTGCGGGCTCGGCACGCACGCGTTGTTGGCCGACGACGTCACGGACAACCCGCTCGTCCCGGTCGACGGGCACCTTGAAGTGCGACGTGTGGACGTCGACGACACCGCGTGGAGTCGTGTTGTGGCCGACGAGCAGACCGAGACGTATTGGCAGCGGCGGCTGGCCGACGTTCGCGGCGTCGGAGTGGCACCGTGAGCGCGTCGGCTGTCGCCCTCGACCTGGTCAACCGGCTCCTGGCGTGTCACGTCACCGACGTCGTCGTTGCTCCCGGTTCACGGTCCGGGCCTCTCGGCCCGGGCGGCCGCAGCGGCCGATGCGCAGGGACTCCTGCGCCTGCACGTCCGCGTGGACGAACGCGAAGCTGCGTTCCTCGCGCTGGGCATGGCGAAGGTCACCGGGCGAATCACGCCGGTCGTGACGACGTCTGGCACGGCGGTCGCGAACCTGCATCCCGCGCTGCTGGAGGCGCTGCACTCGGGTGCTCCAGTGCTGGCGATCACTGCAGACCGTCCCGACACGGTTGCGCGGCACCGGGGCCAACCAGACGACGGTGCAGCCGGGCATCTTTCCGGGCGTGCCGTTCCTGGATGCCGTCGAGGGCTTCGACCGGTTGACGGCTAGCAGTCCAGCGCATCTCAATCTCGAGCTGGACGAGCCGCTGACGGAAGCGGTCGACTGGCGGTTCAATCCGGCCGTGTCGGCCGACGTTCCGGAAGCACCTCGCGCGTACTTCAAGCTGGAGATCGGCCCGCGGACCGTCGTGCTTGCCGGCGATCGGTCGAGTCGGCGAGCGAGGCAGGTTGCTGAGGCGGCGAACTGGCCCCTGATCGCCGAGCCGAGTTCTGGATCCCGTACGGGCTCCGCGCTGACGTCCGGCCGGCTGTTGCTCGGCCGTCCCGAGCTCGCGGAACGAGTGGAGCGGGTGGTGTCCTTCGGGCACACGACTCTGGGGCGGGCGACGACGGCTCTGCTGTCCCGCGACATCGCGATCGTGCATGTCGGGGATCAGTCGACCTTCCCGGTTCCGGCCGGCCAGCAGGTTTCATTCGTCGATGAGGTCGAGGTTGCCTCAGCCGACGATTCCGGCTGGCTGGCAGAGTGGCAGGCCGCCGATGCTGCCGTGTCTGCTGCGGTGGCGGCCATGATCGATGCCGCTGGCCCCGAGGCCGATCCGCTGCGGGTGGCTTCCGCCGTCTGGGCCGCGGTCCCGCCGGAGGGGCTGCTCGTGGTGGGCGCGTCCAACCCCATCCGGGACCTCGATCTTGTTGCCATGCCCTTTCCCGTTGGGGAGCGCCGAAAGGTCGTCGCCAATCGAGGCCTCGCCGGCATCGACGGCACTGCTGTCCACGGCGATCGGTGCCGCGTTGGGCCGAAGCTCCTCGGCAGCGCTCGCGTATGTCGGCGACCTGACCTTCCTGCACGGCAGCAACGGCCTGCTGATCGGACCCGGCGAGCCACGACCAGACCTCACCATCGTCGTCGCCAACGACGACGGCGGCAGCATCTTCGTGGCCTTGGAGCAAGGCGCCCCCGAGTTCGCCGACAGCTTCGAGCGGGTCTTCGCCACTCCCACCGGCGCGAACATCGGCGGATTGTGCGCCGCGTTCGGCATCGCGCACGAACGAGCGGACGCCGCTGCGCTGCCCGACGTCCTCGCCAAGCCGACGACTGGCCTGCGTGTCGTCGAGGTGGTCGTGCCACGCGATGCCCGGCGCCAGCTGTCGGCGGGCATCGCTGCCGCATGTGCACTACGACCAATGGAGGAGTAGAAATTCAGACTCTCGGGGGATGCCCGGAGCATGCGCCGCGGCGTACGGTGACGGGATGAGCGTTACTTCTTTGCCCACGCACGACACCGGAACCGAAGACACCTTTGATTCCCTGAACCCGGCCACGGGCGAGGTGATCGGCACCCATCCACTCCAATCCGAAGCCGACGTCCGCGCCGCCGTCGAGCGCGCCAAAGTTGCTGCCGCGACCTGGCGTCGTCTTGGTTTCGCCGGTCGTCGAGAGATGCTCGACAACTGGAAGCGCTACCTAGTTGCGCACGTCGACGAAATCACCGAACTACTCGGTCGCGAAAATGGCAAGCGTCCGGGCGAAGCCCACATGGAACTGATCATGTCGCTGGACCACCTGGCGTGGGCGGCGAAGAAAGCCAAGAAGATCTTGGGTCGTCACAAGGTGCCGGCCGGTCTGCTCATGGCCAACAACAAGGCGTATCTGGAGTACCAGCCGCTGGGCGTCATCGGCGTCATCGGCCCGTGGAACTTCCCGGTGTTCACCCCGATGGGCTCCATCGCCTATGCGCTCGCCGCCGGCAATGCGGTCGTGTTCAAGCCCAGCGAGTACACCCCGGGCGTGGGTCGCTGGCTCGCTGAATCGTTTGCTGCGGCAAACCCGGAGTACGCGGACGTGTTCCAGATCGTCACCGGCAAGGGTGAGACCGGTGCGGCCCTGTGTCGCTCCGGTGTCGACAAGCTCGCCTTCACCGGCTCGACCAAGACTGGCAAGCGCGTGATGGCCGCCTGCGCTGAGACCCTCACCCCGGTCATCGTTGAGGGTGGCGGCAAGGACGCCTTCATCGTCGACGAGGACGTCAACGTCGCCGAGGCCGCCGAAGCCGCGCTGTGGGCGGGCATGTTCAATGCCGGCCAGGCCTGCGTCGGCACCGAGCGCATCTACGTTCACGAGAAGGTCTTCGACTCATTCGTCACCGAGATCGTCGAGCAGGCACGCGGTCTACGGGCATCGGGTGATGCGGATTCGCAGATCGGCCCGATCACCATGCCGTCGCAGAAGAACGTCATCCGCGAGCACCTCGAGGACGCCATCGAGAAGGGTGCGACCGTCATGATCGGCGGCCCGGACACGATCGACGAGCACTGCGTGCAGCCGACCATCCTCACGCACGTGCCCGAGAACTCGCTGGAGATGACCGACGAGACATTCGGCCCGACCCTCGCGATCAACCCGGTCGGCAGCATGGAAGAGGCCATCGAGCGCGCGAACGGCACGCGCTACGGACTGGCCAGCACGGTCTTCTCGAAGCATCGCGGCATGGAGATTGCGGGCGAGATGCGGGCCGGAATGACCGCGGTCAACCAGTACCTCAGCTACGCCGGCGTCCCGTCGTTGCCCTTCGGCGGAGTCGGCGAGTCTGGCTTCGGGCGGATCCACGGCGCCGACGGACTCAAGGAGTTCACGTATGCCCACGCGATCACGGATCGCAAGTTCAAGGCGCCGTTGCCCCTGACTACGTTCAACCGCACCGAGCGCACCGAACGGATGGCCGACCGGCTGATGAAGTTCCTGTACGGCCGCTGACCTACGGCTCGTAAACCTCGTCCCGCGGGGGAAGGGGTTCGTGCAACGGGGCCACCCATGACGGAGTCCCGAGCGTTGCGGGCTCGGCCGCAAGGTCGACCTTCTCGTCGATCATCGGCTGTGGCTTGCGGCCGTTGAGCGAGATCATCGCGATGGCGTGAACCTCGGGCCGCGGCTTGGACGGCTCGCGTTCGACGGCGAGGTCGGCCAAGTGATGCGCATACTGACGAATGAGTTCCGGCCGCGTCTTCATCGAGTCGTACTGCCAGCTGGGCAGGTGATCAGACGGCACGATGTAGTCGATCAAATCGCCAGGTCGGCCGAGGGTGAATGCGACGTCCCCTTCCTTGTCGCGCTGCTTCATGTGCCACGAAAACGTGTGGCCCGCCTCGGTCCACGTCGAGCGTCCCGGCATCGCGTAGTGGCGCAGCGGGACCACGATCTGGAAAGCGGCGAAGATCAGCCCGAGGACCAAGCCGATGGCGGCGACGTTCTTTGCGCGCCCACCGAGCGCCGGCGGCGCCTTGAACGTCGTCGGAGTCCAGCGGCGACCCTCCATCATCCGGACCAGGGCCTCGAGGCCAATCCGGCTCGCAGAACAGGGTGAGGCAGGCCAGCCCGAGGAACGGGAAGACTCCGATCGAGAACAACTGCGAGTTCGTGAAGTGGAAGACGAGCGCCCCCGCCAACGCCAGCAGGCGGGTGCGCCGCCAAGCCACAGCGAAAACGATGAAGAGGTCGAAGAACAAGCCCGACCAGGCAGCGACGAGTCCGGCCGCCGGGGCGTCGAACCAGCCGCCGATCAAGGGGAAGTCGGTGCGTTCCGCCAGCCACATGCTCATCGGTTGGCCGTGTAGCCAATCGGATTCCAGCTTGGCGATGCCCCCGCCGACGTACAGAACTCCGACTTGGAAACGCAGTGCCCAGACGGCCCACGCCGGACTCGACTGATGCGGGGCCCACCCCGACCGCCAGGCGTCGAACGACCAGACCCGGTGGGTCGGTACGAACACCATCAGAATCGCGAGCAGCTCGAGAAAGTAGAAGTGGTTGAGGTACATGGCCGTCTCGAGCAGGAACGAGTACCCGAACCCGAGCGCGAAGACGACGGTCGCCACCCGGTAGTACGCGCCGATCGCAATGGCGAAGGAAGCGACCCCGAGCACCGCCCACAGGATCTGCATGCCGGGTGCGGGCAGCGGCTCGACCCATCCGAATCCGACGTAGTGGAAGTGGAACGCCGGCTCTTCCCAGTAGCGGCTGATCCAGCCGTGATGGAAGTATCGCGTGACCTCCCACGTCCCGATCGCCCCGAAGATGATCCGGAAGACCGCCAGCGACGCGGAGTCCACCGGAGTCCGCGCCTTCGTCAGCAGACGATCGAGCACCTCAGCCTCCCAGCGCACTGCGGACCGGGACGAGCTTGGCCTCAGCCTCGGCCAGCTCGTCGGCGGGAACGGAGTCGGCGACGATGCCGCAGCCGGCGAACAGCCGCACGCACGGACCGTCGGGCCCCTCCTCGATCTGGGCCGACCGCAGCCCTATGCCCCATTCGCCGTCGCCGGAGGCGCCGATCCAGCCAACCGGTCCGGCGTAGCGACCGCGGTCGAGTCGTTCGAGCTCGGCAATGAGCTTGAGCGCCTCGTCGGTCGGAGTGCCGCCCACCGCGGCCGACGGGTGCAGCGACGCAGCCAGATGGAGCACGCTCGTCTCGTGCCGGATGACGCCGGTCACGTCGGTCGCCAGGTGCATCACGTTGGGCAGATGAAGCACGTATGGCGACTCGGGGACGTTCATGCTCGTGCAGTGCGGTGCCAGGGCGTCCGCCACCGAGCGCACTGCGTACTCATGCTCCTCGCGGTCCTTGCTCGACCGCGCCAGCGAGCCGGCGAGCACCAGGTCGTGGTTGTCGTCACCCGTCCGCCGAATGGTGCCGGCGAGCACGCGTGACGTCACCAGTCCGCGTTCAAGACGCACGAGCATCTCCGGCGTCGAGCCGAAGAAGCCGTCGACATGGAAGGTCCAGCAGCCCGGGTAGTCGACGGCGAGCCGGCCGAGCGGGCTCCGGACGTCCAGCGGAGCGGCCAGGTGGGCGACCAGGTCGCGGGCCAGGACAACCTTGCTGATGCCGCCCACGTTGATGCGCCGGACCGCCTCGGCCACCGTCTGCTTCCAGGCGTCCGGGCTCACTGTGCCGTCGCTGAACTGCACGACCTGCGGTGGGACAGGGACGTCGGTTGCGGTGATGAGCGGGGTCGCGCCCAGTGCGGCGCCGATGGTGGTGACCCAGGCGCGGCCGTCCCGGCGTCCGACGACCACCTGCGGGATGATCAGGCGGCTTTCGTCAGCCGCATCGTCGAACGTGAACGCACCGAATGTCACCAAGCCGGAGCCGGGAAGGTTTACGTCGTCGCGGACCACGCTGTGCCGAGTGATTTCGCGCCATTGGCTCGCGGCGTCGAAAAAGCGGTTTGGCCCGGCGAATGCATACTCGGCGGCGCGTCCCCAGCCGACGAGCCCGTCGCCGCGGTGCACCCAGGCGACTTGGTCGGTGTCGGGTAGGAGCGCGAGCAGCGACCCCGGATCGTCGATCTCGACCGTACGGGCCAGTAGTGGCACCGCAGCGGCAGCACCTTCTGTTTCCGTCCGGCTCACCTGGCCAACTGTATTCGTGCAACGCTTGGGGCGTGAGTAGAGCCGGACTCGACAAGCAGCCGCGGGACGTTGCGCGCATGTTCGACACGGTCGCCCGCCGCTACGACGTCACCAACGACGTGCTGTCGATGGGGCAGGACCGGCGGTGGCGCAAGCGGGTGGTGCGGCTCGTCGACCCCAAGCCGGGGGAGATGGTGCTCGACCTGGCGGCTGGCACGGGGACGTCCAGCGCGCCGTTCGCCGCCGCCGGCGCGACCGTTGTTCCGTGTGACTTCTCGATCGGGATGCTGACCGTCGGCCAGCAGGCGCGACCGGACCTGCCCTTCGTCGCCGGTGACGGGATGCGCCTGCCGTTTGCGGACGCGACATTCGACGCCGTCACGATCTCGTTCGGCCTGCGCAACATCCACGACCCGGTCGAAGGGCTGCGCGAGCTGTTGCGCGTGACCCGTCCGGGTGGGCGTGTCGTGGTGTGCGAGTTCAGCCGCCCGGTGTGGAAGCCGTTCGCACGGATCTACCTGAATTACCTGATGCGACTGCTGCCCTGGATTGCCACCAAGGTGTCGTCCGACCCCGAGTCCTACGTCTATCTGGCCGAGTCGATCCGTGATTGGCCGGATCAAAGTGGCTTGGCCCGCAGCATGACCAAGGCCGGCTGGACGTCGGTGGCCTGGAAGAACCTGTCGGGCGGCATCGTCGCTCTGCACAGTGCATATCGCTAGGGGCATATCGCTAGGGGAATATCGCTAGGGGCATATCGCTAGGGGTTCAGTCCGAGTTAACAGTCCAGCAACCGAGACGGCTCGTGCGCGTCACGCTGGATCCCTACGGTCGCCGCATGCGCCCCAACAAGTTGCAGATTCTCGGCCTCGCGACCGTCGCCGGTCTCGTGTCCATCAGCCTTGCAGTTGTGGTGGGCCCAGTGCTTTCCGCCGATGCGCGCGGCTCTGGCGGGCAGGTCGTTCGTTCGGCTGTGTCGCAGGCCGAGCCGTCGCCGCGACCGCTGCATTACGTGCAGCCTGTCCTCGGCGCGACGGGCACGGTAACGAAGACGTCGACGTTGCCGGACCTGCCGCTGGGTGAGTTTCAGAACGCCCTCCTGCCGGGCTCGGTCAAGGACGACAGGGGCGTGAAGCTTGGCAGCATCGGCAGTGGACTGTTCCCGCTCGGCGGCAACGAGTACTGGACCGTGACGGACCGCGGGCCGAACCCCGAGGTGTACGACGACGTCCGCACGTTCGTGGTCCCGACCTTCGATCCGACCTTGGTCCACATCAAGGTCCAGGGCACTTCGATCGAGGTCGTTGAATCGATCCCGATCACGAACGCTGAGGGCAAGCCGGTCACTGGCATGCCGAACCGGAACGCCGATGACGAATCGACCCCACTCGCTGCCGATGCGACCACGGCGCTTCCCTTCAACATCGACGGACTCGATCCCGAGGGCATTGTGCGCACGGCCGATGGGCACTTCTGGCTGACCGACGAGTACGCGACGTCGATCATCGAACTCGACGCCAAGGGCCACGTTCTCAAGCGGCACCTCCCGGCCGGTCTGGAGGACGTCTACCGTGGCTCGGGCGTCACGTATCGGGTCGACGGCGCCCTGCCGTCTGCCTTGCGGTACCGGAAGGCGAACCGCGGCCTGGAGGACCTGGCCCTGTTGCCGGACGGCAAGACGATCGTCGCCGCGCTGCAGAGTTCCATCGTCGTGCCTGGCCAGAAGGACCGGATCATCACCGAGCTGCTGACCTTCGACACGAAGACGGGCAAGACGCTGGAGGAGTTCCCGTACCAGTTCGATGAGCCGTCGACGTTCGGTGACCGCGGACGCAAGCTGAAGATCTCGGCGCTGGCTCCGGTGGACGCGAACCACGTGCTGGTCCAGGAGCGGACGGACGAGCAGTCGCGTTACTACCTGGTCGAGCTCGACCCGGCCGACGACCTCATCGCCGGCTCGGACAAGAAGCTGGTCGTCAATCTCGCCGGCGTCAAGGGTGTGCCCGGAAAGATCGAAGGCGTCTGGATCAAGACGCGTGACACGCTTGGTCCTGATCAACGACAACGACTTCGCGGTCGCCGAGCGGCCCGTACGCCGACGGCGAGAACGTCGAGGACACCGGCGATCGCACGCAGGTCATCGAGGTCAAGCTTGCCTCCGCGAACCGACTCCCGTGATTTAGGGTGACCTAAGTCACGGCCGGTCTGGGGCGGGCGTAGTGTGTGACTCACAGCACGTTAGTGAAGCAATTCACAAACGCACCTTGAGTCCCAGCACGCGGAGGTGGAGTGAACGCCTACACGCCGATCCTCGTGCTGGGTGCCCTGGCCGCCGGCTTCGCTGTCTTCAGCGTCGCGATCGCTCCGATCACCGGCCCGCGGCGCTACAACCGGGCCAAGCTCGACCGCTACGAGTCCGGCATCGAACCGAGCCCGGTGCCGATCGGCGGCGGCCGCATCCCAGTCCGCTACTTCATCATCGCGATGCTGTTCATCGTCTTCGACATCGAAATCATCTTTCTCTACCCGTTCGCCGTGGCCTTCGACGCGCTCGGCTGGTTCGGCCTGATCGAGATGTTCATCTTCATGGCCACGGTGTTCGTCGCCTACGCCTACGTGTGGCGCCGCGGCGGATTGGACTGGGACTAGACATGGTGGGGCTTGAAGAGAAGTTGCCCGCGGGCGTGCTGCTGACGTCCGTCGAGGGCCTCGTCGGGTACATGCGCAAGGCTTCGTTCTGGCCGGCCACCTTCGGTCTCGCCTGCTGCGCAATCGAGATGATGACGTTCGGTGCGCCACGGTTCGACTCGGCCCGCTTCGGCATGGAGGTCTTCCGGCCGTCGCCGCGCCAGGCCGACCTGATGATCGTCGCCGGACGCGTCAGCAACAAGATGGCGCCGGTCCTGCGGCAGATCTACGACCAGATGGCCGAGCCGAAGTACGTCCTGGCCATGGGCGTCTGCGCGTCCTCCGGCGGCATGTTCAACAACTACGCGATCGTGCAGGGTGTCGACCACGTCGTGCCGGTCGACATGTACCTACCGGGCTGCCCACCCCGGCCGGAGATGCTGTTCGACGCGGTGCTCAAGCTGCACGACCAGATTCAGCACCAGAAGCTCGGCGTCCACCGCAAGCGGGAGATCGCGCAGCTGGAGCAAGAAGCCTTGGAGGCGATCCCGACCTCAGCGCAGAAGGGGCTCATGCGGTGAGTGATCCCAGGAATGACCCAAAGAATGACACTGTCGTTCCGCGCGGGAGTCTCCGAGTTGGAGGTCATCGACGTCCGCGACGGCTCGTTTGGTGTCCAGGGCCCCGGCGACACCAGCGGATTCGGTGGCCTGACCAAGCCCGTCGTCATGCCTGGCGCCGCGACGCCGCCCTTCGGTGGATGGTTCGACGAGGTCTATGACGCGCTCCCGAACGAGGCGATTGAGAAGGTCGTCGTCGATCGCGGCGAGGTCACCTTCTTCATCCGGCGCGATGCGCTGGTCGACGTCGTCCGGCACCTGCGCGACGACGACAAGCTGCGCTTCGAGTTCTGCTCGTCCGTCTCCGGCGTCCACTATCCCGCACGACAGCCGGCCGCGAGCTGCACGTCGCGTACCACCTGCTGTCGATGTCGTACCGGCGTCGTCTGCGCCTGGAGGTCACGACGCCGGATGACGACCGGCACATCCCGAGCGTCGTCTCGGTGTACCCGACGGCCGACTGGCACGAGCGCGAGACGTGGGACTTCTTCGGCGTCATCTTCGACGGGCACCCGGCGCTGACCCGCATCCTCATGCCCGACGACTGGATCGGCCATCCGCAGCGCAAGGACTACCCGCTGGGTGGCATCCCGGTCGAGTACAAGGGCGGCACCACGCCTCCGCCGGACCAGCGGAGGAGCTACTCATGACATCCGACGCCTACGCGGGCACCACCGAGACCACCGAAGGTCCGGTCTTCAACGTCACCGGCCAGGACTGGGACACCATCGACGCCACCGCGGTCGAGGGCGATCGTCTCGTCATCAACATGGGCCCGCAGCACCCGTCCACGCACGGCGTCCTCAGGCTGGTGCTGGAGATCGACGGCGAGACCGTCGTCGATGCTCGTCCCGGAATCGGCTACCTGCACACCGGCATCGAGAAGAACATGGAGTTCCGCGACGTGGACGCAGGGCGTGACGTTCTGCACCCGGATGGACTACGTGGCGCCGTTCTCGAACGAGGCCGTCTATGTCGCGGCCGTCGAGCAGCTGCTCGGCATCGACGGACGACATCCCGGAGAAGGCCAGGGTGCTGCGCGTCCTCCTGCTGGAGCTCAACCGGATCAGCTCGCACCTCGTCTGCATCGCCACCGGCGGCATGGAGATCGGTGCGCTCACCGTCATGACGATCGGCTTCCGCGACCGCGAACTGATCCTCGACCTGTTCGAGATGATCTCCGGCCTCCGGATGAACCACGCGTACTTCCGGCCCGGCGGCGTGGCTCAGGACGTTCCGGACGGCACGATCACCAAGCTGCGTGACACGGTGAAGTTGCTCAAGAAGCGGCTGCCCGAGTACGCCGCGTTGTGCAACGCGAACCCAATCTTCAAGGGCCGGCTCAAGGGTGTGGGCCACCTCGACCTGCCGGGCTGCCTCGCCCTTGGCCTGTCCGGGCCGGTGCTGCGCGCGACCGGGTACGACTGGGATCTGCGCAAGACGATGCCCTACTGGGACTACGAGACCTACGACTTCGACGTCGTGACCTGGGACGAGCCGGACGCCTACGGCCGCTTCCGCGTCCGGCTGGACGAGATGTACCAGTCACTGCGCATCGTCGAGCAGGCCATCGACCGGCTCGAGGGGCTGGAGGGCCAGCCGGTGATGGTCGCGGACAAGAAGATCGCCTGGCCGGCACAGCTTTCGGTCGGTGCCGACGGCCAGGGCAACTCGCTCGCAGCACATCAAGCACATCATGGGCGAGTCGATGGAGGCGCTCATCCATCACTTCAAACTGGTGACGGAGGGCTTCCGGGTCCCGGCCGGCCAGGTGTACGCGTCGATCGAGGCGCCGCGCGGTGAGATCGGCTGCCACGCCGTGTCCGACGGCGGCACACGGCCGTACCGCGCGCACTTCCGCGATCCGTCCTTCGTCAATCTCCAGGGCACGTCCGTGATGAGCGAAGGCTCGATGATCTCTGACGTCATCGTCGCCATCGCCTCGATCGACCCCGTCATGGGAGGAGTGGATCGATGACCGATACAGAGTCATATTCGGGCGAGACCGTCGCCGAGATGCGTGAGCTGATGGGGCGCTACCCCGAGGCCCGTTCGGCTCTGCTCCCGATGCTGCACCTGCTGCAATCAGTGGATGGTCGGGTGACAACCGGAGGGCATCGAGCTGTGCGCCGACCTGCTGGGCCTCAGTCCGCGCCGAAGTCTCCGGGGTCGCAACGTTCTACACGATGTACAAGAAGCACCCGGTCGGGACGCATCACGTCGGCGTCTGCACCAACACGCTGTGCGCGGTGCTCGGCGGCGACGCGATCTTCGAGCGGCTGTGCTCGCATCTTGACGTCGGCAACGACGAGACGACCGCCGACGGCGCCGTCACGCTGGAGCGGATCGAGTGCAACGCGGCCTGCGACTTCGCGCCGGTCATGACCGTCAACTGGGAGTTCTTCGACCAGCAGACGCCCGCGTCGGCCACCGACCTCGTCGACGCCCTGCGCGCCGGCGAGACCGTCGTCAGCCCGCGCGGCGCCACCATCACGTCGTGGCGGGAGGCCGAGCGCGTCCTCGCCGGGTTCGAGGACGGACGCGTCGACGAGGGCCCGGCAGCGGCCGGACCGTCGCTGGTCGGGCTCGAGATCGCCCGCGAGCAGGGGTGGGATGCATGACTCAACTGACCCCCGTCCTCACCCGCAATTGGGCTGACGACCGCGCGTGGACGCGCGAAGCGTACGAAGCGAGCGGCGGCTATCAGGCGCTGCGCAAGGCACTGGACATCGCGCCGAACGACCTCATCGAGCAGGTCAAGGATGCCGGCCTTCGTGGTCGCGGAGGTGCCGGCTTCCCGACCGGCATGAAGTGGGGCTTCATCCCGCAGGACAATCCCGAAGCCGAAGTACCTCGTCGTCAACGCCGACGAGTCCGAGCCGGGCACTTGCAAGGACATCCCGCTGATGATGGCCAGCCCGCACACGCTGGTCGAGGGCGTCATCATCAGCTCGTTGGCGATCCGGGCCGAGACGGCGTTCATCTACGTCCGCGGTGAGGTGCTCCACGTTGTCCGCCGCCTGCGCGCTGCCGTGCGTGAGGCGTACGAAGCCGGGTACCTCGGCGACGACGTTCTGGGAAGTGGCCGCAAGGTCGACGTCGTCATCCACGCCGGTGCCGGCGCCTACATCTGCGGCGAGGAGACCGCCCTACTCGACTCCCTCGAGGGCCGACGCGGCCAGCCCCGGTTGCGTCCGCCGTTCCCTGCCGTTGAGGGCCTGTACGCATGCCCGACCGTCGTCAACAACGTCGAGTCGATCGCATCGGTGCCCAGCATCATCGATGAGGGCGTCGCCTGGTTCGCCGGGATGGGCACGGAGAAGTCCAAGGGCTACACGATCTACTCGTTGTCCGGGCACGTGAAGCGGCCCGGCCAATACGAGGCACCGCTTGGCATCACCCTGCGCCAGCTGCTCGATCTCGGCGGCGGCATGCGTGAGGGCTCCGAACTCAAGTTCTGGACGCCTGGCGGCTCCTCCACGCCGATCCTCATCGCCGAGCATCTCGACGTCCCGCTCGACTACGAAGGCGTCGCAGCCGCCGGTTCGATGCTGGGCACCAAGGCGCTGCAGGTCTTCGACCAGACCACGTCGGTGGTCCGCGCGGTACTTCGGTGGACCGAGTTCTACAAGCACGAGTCGTGTGGCAAGTGCACCCCGTGTCGCGAAGGCACCTGGTGGATGACGCAGATCCTCGGCCGCCTCGACGCCGGTGAGGGCCGCGAGGGTGACATCGAGCTCCTGCTCGACCTGTGCGACAACATCCTCGGCCGCTCGTTCTGCGCCCTCGGCGACGGCGCGACCAGCCCGATCACCAGCGCGATCCAGTACTTCCGGGACGAGTTCGAAGCGGGCATGCACACGCCGTCGTGGGAGCTCTTCCCGCCGGACCGCAGCACGACGTTCGGGGCGGAGGTGACCGCGTGACGTACGACGGCGCTGCCGGCGCTGCACCCCGACGGGACACCGGTCGAGCTCGTCACTCTGACGATCGATGGCGTCCAGGTGAGCGTGCCGAAGGGCACGTTGGTCATCCGCGCCGCCGAACTGATCGGGGTCGAGATCCCGCGGTTCTGCGATCACCCGCTACTTGAGCCAGTCGGCGCCTGCCGGCAGTGCCTCGTTGACGTGCCGGACGCCGGCAACGGCCGCGGGTTCCCCAAGCCGCAGGCGTCGTGCACGCTCGAGGTCGCCGCCGGCATGGTCGTCGAGACGCAGGTGACGTCCAAGGTCGCCGAGAAGGCCCAGGTCGGCAACCTCGAGTTCCTGCTGGCCAACCACCCGCTGGACTGCCCGGTCTGCGACAAGGGCGGCGAATGCCCGCTGCAGAACCAGGCGATGAGCCACGGTGCCGCAGAGTCGCGGTTCACCGACCAGCAAGCGGCACTTCGCCAAGCCGGTGCCGGTCTCGGAGCAGGTGCTGCTCGACCGGGAACGCTGCGTCCTCTGCCAACGCTGCACCCGGTTCAGCGAGGAGATCGCCGGCGACCCGTTCATCGAGTTGCTGGAGCGCGGAGCGAAGCAGCAGATCGGCATCGCCGACGGTGAGCCGTTCCATTCGTACTTCTCCGGCAACACCATCCAGATCTGTCCGGTCGGCGCCCTGACCAGCGCGGACTACCGGTTCCGGTCGCGTCCGTTCGACCTGGTGTCGACGCCGTCGATCACCGAACACGACTCCAGCGGCGCTGCCATCCGCGTCGACCACCGACGCGGCAAGGTCATGCGCGTCCTGGCCGGCGACGATCCGTACGTCAACGAAGAATGGATCAGCGACAAGGACCGCTTCGCCTTCGCCTGGACGCGCCAGAATGACCGGCTGACGACGCCGCTCGTCCGCAACCCGCGAGACCGGCGAACTCGAGGTCATGTCCTGGCCCGGTGCGCTGGCTGTTGCCGCCCGTGGACTCGCCGCCGCCGTATCCGGCGTCGGCGTCCTTCCCGGCGGCCGCTTGACGGTCGAGGACGCACCGCGCCTACGCGAGCCTCGCGCGCGACGTGCTCGGCACGAACGACATCGACTACCGGTCCCGCGTGCACTCCGCCGAGGAGGCCCAGTTCCTGCAGGACTGGGTACTCGACCTGCCGCGCACGTCGGCTATCAGGGTGACCTCGAGCGCGCCTCGACGGTCGCCATCGCCGGCATCGAGCTCGAGGACGAGGCCGCGACGGTCTTCCTTCAACTGCGCAAGCGGGCGAAGGCCGGCGGCCGGATCGTCGCCATCGCCTCGCACCTCACCCGCGGCCTCGAGAAGCTGAACGCCGAACTGATCCCGGCCGTTGCCCGGCCAGGAGGCGTCCGCCATCGCCGCTCTCGAACTCGACGGCGACGCGGTCCTCCTGGTCGGCGAACGGCTGGCAGGAGTGTCCGGTGCTCTCTCAGCGCAGCTCGCGCCCAAGCCAGGCCACGAATCGGGTGGATCCCGCGGCGAGCCGGCGACCGGACCGCCGCCGAAGGCGGGCTGCCTGCCGAACCACGGCGGGTCCGACGGTCGCGACACGACGGCGATCCTCGCCGCTGCGGCCTCCGGACAGATCGGCGCGCTCGTCGTCGGTGGTGTCGAGGTCAATGACCTGCCCGATCCGACGACGGCGCGGTACGCGCTCGACAAGGCGTTCGTGGTCAGCCTCGAAGTCCGCGAGAGCGATGTGACGGCGCTCGCCGACGTTGTCTTCCCGGTCGCGCCCGCGGTGGAGAAGTCGGGCGGCTACGTGAGTTGGGACGGCAACGCGCGCTCGTTCCCGCGGGTGCTCGAGACCCAGGCGCTCCCAGACGCCCGCGTGCTGCGGGGCATCGCGGACGAGCTCGGCAAGTCGCTCAAGCCGGTCCCCGACAACGACGAGTTGGACCACGAGTACGGCGCACCGCAGGTCGAACCGGCGCCGCCGCCCACGCTGAAGCCGGCCAGGTCGTCCTGTCGACGTGGAAGCAGCTCATCGACGACGGCCGCTGCCAGGACGGGCAGCCGGAGTACCGGGCCACCGCGCGTCCGGCCGTGCTGCATGGCGACCGCGGCGACGCTGGCGGCGGCCGGGATCGAGCCCGGCGGCTTCCGCGGTCATCGGCACGTCGGCCGGGTTCGGCGTCCTTCCCGGCTGCCGTTGCCAACTCGATGATCGACGGCGTCGTCTGGGCACCGACCAACAACGGCCAGCACCTCGGCGCGCTCGGCATGCAGCACGGATCGATCGTGTCGCTGACGTCGGGAGGCTCCGCATGAGTGAGCTCTTCGGGCACGAACCGTTCTGGGTCGTCGCGCTCAAGGCTGGGCTGATCTTCGTGCTCCTCGTGCTCTACACGCTGTTCAACATCTGGTTCGAGCGCAAAGTCGTCGCCCGGATGCAGCACCGGCTCGGCCCGAACGTGCACGGCCCGTTCGGCCTGCTGCAGAGCTTGGCCGACGGCGTGAAGCTGGCGCTCAAGGAGGACCTCTTCCCGGCGGCGGCCGACAAGGTGGTCTACGTCCTGGCGCCGATCATCGCGACGATCCCGGCCTTCATGGCGTGGGCGGTGATCCCCTTCGGCCCCGAAGCGCGCATCCCGTTCACCGACGTGATCACGCCGCTGCAACTCACGGACCTTCCGGTCGCTGTGCTGTACATCCTCGCCGTCACATCGATCGGTGTGTACGGCATCGTGCTGGCCGGCTGGTCGTCGAACTCGACGTATGCGCTGCTCGGCGGCATGCGCTCCAGCGCACAGATGATCTCCTACGAGGTCGCGATGGGCCTGTCGTTCGTGGCCGTCTTCATCTACGCCGGGTCGATGTCGACGTCCGAGATCGTTGCTGCGCAGGAGGACATGTGGTTCTTCCTGCCGCTGCTGCCGTCGTTCCTCATCTACGTGATTGCCATGGTCGGCGAGACGAACCGTGCGCCGTTCGACCTCCCGGAAGCCGAAGGCGAGCTCGTCGGCGGCTTCCACACCGAGTACTCATCGCTGAAGTTTGCGCTGTTCTTCCTGGCCGAGTACGTCAACATGGTCACCGTCTCGGCGTTGGCCACGACGCTGTTCCTCGGTGGCTGGCGCGCGCCGTTCGGCATCGCGCAGGTCTGGCCGGGAGCGAACGAGGGTTACTGGCCGGTCCTCTGGTTCCTCGGAAAGACGTTGGCCTTCATCTTCTTCTTCATCTGGCTGCGTGGGACGCTGCCGCGCATGCGGTACGACCAGTTCATGAGCTTCGGCTGGAAGGTGCTCATCCCGGTCTCGCTGGCGTGGATCGTGGTGGTCTGCGTCGTCCGTCGGCTCAAGACCGACGGGATGCTCGACCAAGACCTGCTCGTCTGGGGTGCTGTGGCCGCGGGTGTGGTGTTCCTGCTCACCTTCCTCGTCCCCGAGCGGAAGAAGCCGAAGCCCGTCGCCCGTGACGAGGCTGCGATGGCCGGCTACCCGGTTCCCAAACAGTGGGAGGAGAGCTGATGGGCTCACTGCGCGAGACGTTGTGGGATCCGATCGCCGGGTTTGGCGTGACGTTCCGGACGATGTTCAAGAAGCCAGTCACCGAGCAGTACCCGTTCGAGAAGGTTCCGACGCAACCGCGGTTCCACGGCCGGCATCAGCTGAACCGTTGGCCGGACGGTCTCGAGAAGTGCATTGGCTGCGAGTTGTGCGCCTGGGCGTGCCCGGCCGACGCGATCTACGTCGAGGGTGCGTCCAACACCGAGGAGGAGCGGTACAGCCCGGGGGAGCGCTACGGCAGCGTCTACCAGATCAACTACCTGCGCTGCATCCTCTGCGGACTCTGCATCGAGGCGTGCCCGACGCGGGCGCTCACGATGACCAACGAGTACGAGCTGGCCGACAACAACCGCGCCGACCTCATCTGGACCAAGGAAGATCTGCTGGCACCGCTGCAGGAGGGCATGGAGCAGCCCCCGCACCCAATGCGCCTCGGCAACGACGATGGCGACTACTACCGCCTGGCTGAGGACGCGCCGCTCGTCGACTTCGGAGACAGCGCAATCGGGGACAGTGCGATCGGGGGAGGGGAATGACGGCGTTCTGGATCCTCGCGCCGCTGATGGTGCTCGCCGCGCTGGGGCTGGTGTTCGCAAAGAAAGCTGTCCACGGGGCGCTGTGCTTGGCGGTTGTGATGATTGCACTTGCTGTTCTGTATGCGGTTCAGGAGGCACCATTCCTGTTTGCCGTGCAGATAATCGTGTACACCGGCGCGATCATGATGCTCTTCCTCTTCGTGCTGATGCTCGTCGGTGTGGAGAGCAACGACTCGATGCGGGAAACGATCCGCGGACAGCGCGTGGTTGGCTTCGTCGTGGTCGTGCTGTTCGGCGTGCTGGCGATCATGGGCGTTGCCCAGACGGTCAACTCGACTGTCCGCGGCTTCGGCGACGAACCAAACGTCGAAGGCCTGGCGGCGCTGCTGTTCGGCCCGTACGTCTTGGCGTTCGAGCTGACGAGTGCGCTGCTCATCACGGCCGCGCTGGCTGCGATGGTGCTCGCCCATCGCGAGCGGTTGAGCGCGCGACCGACGCAGGAGGCGCTGTCCCAGCAGCGGATGCGGGACTACGCCGAGTCCGGTAAGCACCCGGGCAACCCGCCGACGCCGGGCGTCTTCGCACGGCACAACGCCGTCGACACCCCCGCCCTCTTGCCCGACGGCACGCCGTTGGAGGAGTCGATCTCGGCCAGCCTCGTCGCGCGCGGCCAGCGCCGGGATGGATACGACGACGACATCGACGAGGTCTCGAAGCAGCTCGAGCGGGGTACCGCTGATGACTGAGTACCTGACGCTGTCGATGCTGCTGTTCACCATCGGCGCCGCCGGCGTCCTTGTGCGCCGCAACGCCATCGTCGTCTTCATGTGCATCGAGCTCATGCTCAATGCGACCAACCTGGCCTTCGTCTCGTTCTCCCGCCAGCACGGCAATCTGGACGGGCAAGTCGCGGCCTTCTTCGTCATGGTCGTCGCCGCCGCCGAAGTGGTCGTCGGCCTGGCCATCATCGTGTCCATCTACCGCACGCGGCGGACGACCTCGGTCGACGTCGCGAGTCTGTTGAAGTTCTGAGGTCGGTAGATGCTCGAATACGCATGGCTCTTGGTGGCCATCCCGCTGGTCTCCGGCCTGGGACTCCTCGTGTGGGGCAAGGAGGCTGACAGGTTCGGCCACCTCATCGGCACGGCGGCGTCCGCGGCATCCTTCGTCGTCGGGTTCGGCGCGTTCATTCAGTTGCTCGCGCGTCCCCCGGAGGATCGGACCTTCAGCAAGACGCTCTTCACCTGGATCCACGCCGGGCCGTTCCACGTCGACATGGCCTACACGTTCGACCAGCTGTCGGCGCTGTTCGTCCTGCTGATCACCGGTGTCGGCACGCTGATCCACGTCTACTCGATCGGCTACATGGAGCACGACGCACGGCGTCGCCGGTTCTTCGCGTACCTCAACATCTTCATCGCGGCGATGTTGACGCTGGTTCTCGCTTCGGACTACCTGGTGCTGTTCCTCGGCTGGGAGGGCGTTGGCCTGGCGTCCTACCTGCTCATCGGCTTCTGGCAACACAAGGACTCGGCAGCGCAGGCGGCCACCAAGGCGTTCGTCATCAACCGCGTCGGCGACATCGGCATGGCCCTGGCGATCATGGTGGCCTTCGCCCAGTTCGGCACGACGGTCATCAGCGACGTCAACGCGTCCGTATCGACGGCGTCGGCTGGCGTTGCCACGATGTTGGGCCTGCTTCTCCTGCTGGGAGCCTGCGGCAAGTCCGCGCAGGTGCCCCTGCAGTCGTGGCTGCTCGACGCGATGGAAGGCCCCACTCCGGTTTCGGCCCTGATCCACGCCGCGACGATGGTCACGGCTGGCGTCTACCTCGTCGTTCGGTCGAACGGCGTGTTCAACGCGTCCGAGACCGCGCGCACGGCCGTGGTGATCGTCGGTCTGGTGACACTGCTCGTCGGCGCCTGGATCGGCTGCACGAAGGACGACATCAAGAAGGCGCTGGCCGGTTCGACGATGAGCCAGATCGGCTACATGATGCTCGCCGCCGGCCTCGGTCCGGCCGGCTACGCATTCGCGATCTTCCACCTGCTGACCCACGGCTTCTTCAAGGCCAACATGTTCCTCGGTGCCGGATCGGTCATGCACGGCATGGACGACGACGTCAACATGCGGCACTACGGTGCCCTGCGTACGGCGATGCCGGTGACGTTCGTGACGTTCGCCCTCGGCTACCTCGCGATCATCGGCGTCCCGCCCTTCGCCGGCTTCTGGTCGAAGGACAAGATCATCGAAACTGCACTCGCGCAGTCGTGGTGGGCCGGGCTCGGCGCACTGATCGGCGCCGGGGTGACGGCGTTCTACATGACGCGACTGCTCGCGATGACCTTCCTGGGCGAGAAACGGTGGCTGCATGACGTCCAGCCGCACGAATCGCCGCGGGTGATGACCCTCCCGCTGGTGGCGCTGGCCGGGCTTTCCGCCTTCGGCGGTGCGCTGGCGATCGGCGGGTGGATCTCCGACTGGCTCGCACCGGTCACCGGTGAAGTACACGAGCACCACCTGCCCGCGCCGGCGTGGGTGATCAGCCTTGTCGTCCTGGCCGTCGTCGCGATTGGTGTGTTGCTGGGCCTGCGGACGTACGCCCGCCGCGCCGTCCCGGGTGAGACGCCGGCCGACCAGGACGTCTCGATCTTCACCCGCGCGGGCCGGACCGAGCTGTACGGCAACGCCATCAACGACAAGCTCGCCGTCCGTCCCACGCGGCACCTGGTCCGCACGCTGGTCTACGTCGACGGCGCCGGCCTGGACGCATTCGTGACGGGCGTCGCCAACCGGCTCGGAGATGCCGCCAACGCCCTGCGCCGGCAGCAGAACGGTTTCGTGCGCAGTTACGCGCTCAGCATGGTGACGGGCGCACTAGTCGTCCTCGCGGCCCTCCTGGCGGTGACGCTCGCATGATCCTGACTTCCCTGATGCTCACGCCGCTGGTCGGTGCGCTGGTCCTCGGCGTCGTGCCCCGCTCGAACGAGCGACTCGCGAAGATCGTGGCGGCCACCTTCAGCCTGGCCACGCTCGCCGGGCTCGCTCGCCATGCTGACTCGGTATGACATCAACGAAGGCGGCTTCCAGCTCGTTGAGAAGCATCTCTGGGTCAAGTCGTTCGGCGTCTACTACGCCCTGGGCGTCGACGGCATCGGCCTCACGCTGATCCTGCTCACCACTGTCCTCACCCCGATTGTCCTGTTGGCGGCGTGGGACGACCTGCTTCCCGTTGGACAGAAGTTCCATGGCTACCTGGCGTGGATGCTCGGTCTCGAGGGCCTCGCGATCGGCGTGTTCGCGGCGATGGACGCAGCGCTGTTCTACGCTCTGTTCGAAGCGACGCTCATCCCGATCTTCTTCTTGATCGGCACCTACGGCACGGGTCCACGGACCTACGCCGCGGTCAAGTTCCTCATCTACAACCTGGCCGGCGGCCTGCTCATGCTGGCCAGCATCATCGGCCTGTACTTCCTGTCCAGCCAACGTGCTGGAAGCGGCGGAGCGCGTCGTTCCTGATCAGCGACCTGATCGGGCTCGAGATCGGCGCCGACGCTGAGAAGCTGCTGTTCCTCGGCTTCATGGCGGCGTTCGCCATCAAGGCCCCGCTGTTCCCGTTCCACACCTGGCTGCCCGACGCGGCAGCGTCGGCCACGCCATCGACCGCGGTCCTGATGGTCAGCGTCATCGACAAGGTCGGCACGTTCGGCATGCTCCGGTGGGGCCTCGGTCTGTTCCCGGGCGCCGCCGAATGGGCCACGCCCGTTGTCGTCACGCTGGCCGTGATCAGCGTCGTATACGGCGCTCTGCTGGCCATCGGGCAGGACGACCTTCGTCGGTTGATCGCGTTCACGTCGGTGTCGCACTTCGGGTTCATCATTCTCGGCTTGTTCGCCGTGACGTCGACGTCAACCGCCGGGGCGACGTTCTACATGTTCAACCACGGGCTCTCGACGGCTGCCCTGTTCCTGATCGCCGGCATCCTGATCGCTCGGCGTGGGTCGGCGAGCATTGCCGACTTCGGCGGTGTCCAGAAGGTGGCTCCGGTCCTGACCGGCCTGTTCCTGATCGCAGGCCTGTCGAGCCTGTCGCTGCCCGGCCTGGCGCCGTTCATCTCGGAGTTCATGGTCATGGCGGGCACGTACACGCGGTATCCGGCCGCGGCGATCGTGTCGATCCTCGCGATCGTGCTCTCCGCGATCTACATCCTCGTGATGTTCCAGCGGACGATGACCGGCCCGCTGCGAGAGGACAACGCCGGCATCCGCGACCTCAACCCGCTGGAGATGGCGTCCCTCGCGCCGGCGATCGTGCTCATGGTCGGGCTCGGGTTCTTCCCGCAGCCGATGCTGAACGTCATCAACCCGGCCGTTGACGCCACCTTGTCGCGCATCGGCGTCGGGGATCCGCCGCCCCTGACGCCGCAGTTTCCGGCTGCCGCTGACGAGGAAGGGGGCCACGAGTGACGCCGATCGAAGCTCCCACCGTGGAGTATGCGCTCATCGCACCGATCCTGATCGTCAGTGGTGGTGCCGTCCTCGGCACATTGGTGGAAGCTTTCGTCTCGCGCAAGCGCCGGTTCGGCGTCCAGACCGTCGTTGCGTTCGTGACCGTTCTGGCCACGCTGGCTGATTCGATCTACGTCTACGCCCACCTGGACCGGGTGGCCGGGCGTCGGCCGCGGACAGATCTCGACCGAAGGCGCCCTCGCCGTCGACGGCCCGGGGGTCCTGACGTGGGCCATGCTGAGCGTCTTCGCGCTGCTCTCGCTCGCGCTGTTCGCCGAGCGTCGGCTCGAAGGCGGACTCAGCTCATTCACCGGCCGCGCGGCCGATGCCCCGGGCTCACCCGGCGAGGCCGAGGCGCGGGCGGCGGGGCTCGAACATGCCGAGATCTTCCCGCTGGCGATGTTCGCCCTGCTCGGCATGATGGTCTTCGCGACCGCCAACGACCTGCTGACGCTGTTCGTTGCGCTCGAGGTGCTCTCGCTCCCGCTCTACGTCATGTGCGGATTGGCGCGCCGCCGGCGGCTGCTCAGCCAGGAGGCCGCGCTCAAGTACTTCCTGCTCGGTGCGTTCTCGTCGGCCTTCTTCGCCTATGGCATCGCTCTGGCCTACGGCTACGCCGGTGGTGTCCGGCTCGCCGACATCGACCGCGCCGTCGCCACGCAGACCGACGGCCGGGCGCTATTGCTGGCTGCCATCGGGCTCATGTCAGTCGGCCTGTTGTTCAAGATCGGAGCCGTCCCGTTCCACGCGTGGACGCCCGATGTCTACCAAGGTGCTCCGACGCCGGTGACCGCCTTCATGGCCGCCGGCACCAAGGCGGCGGCCGTCGTTGCGCTCATGCGGGTGCTGTTCGTCGCGTTCGGCGGCGCATCGTGGGACTGGCGTCCGCTCATCCTGGCGATCTCCGTCGTCACGATGCTGCTCGGCTCGCTGGTCGCGATCGCCCAGACCGACGTCAAGCGCATGCTCGGCTACTCGTCAGTGGCCCACGCCGGCTTCCTGCTGGTCGGTATTGCCGGTGCTTTCGCCGCGGCGGGCCGGATCAGCTCGGTTTCGGCCATCCTGTTCTACCTGGCGGTCTACGGCGTCGCGTCGATCGGGGCGTTCGGCGTTGTCATGCTCGTGCGCGACAGTCGGGGTCGAGGCGAACCACCTCGCCCGTTGGACCGGGCTCGGCCAGAAGGCCCCGGTCCTCGCCGGTGCGTTCGCGCTGTTCCTCCTGTCCTTCGCTGGCATCCCGCTCACCAGCGGCTTCGTCGGCAAGATGGCGGTCTTCTCCACCGCGTTGTCCGGCGGCTTCTGGCCCCTTGTGCTCATCGCGGTGCTTGCCAGCGCCGTGGCCGCGTACTTCTACGCCCGCGTCATCGTCCTGATGTTCTTCACCGAACCGGTTGGCGACGGCCCGGACGTGGCGGTGCCGAGTCTGCTGACTACGGTTGTCATTGGGGCAGCTGCGATCGTGACCCTCGGACTGGGACTCGTCCCGGGCCCGGCGCTCGAGTTCGCCCAACATGCCGGACTCTTCGTCCGCTGACGGACCCTAGATGAGTGGGGAGGAGTAACACGGTGGGTGATCTGCAGGCTCGCGTGGCCCATGGTCTGGCTGCGGTTGAAGCACACCTGAAGCAGATCATCACGAGCGACGAGCCGTTCATCACCGAGGCCGCAGCCCACCTGTTGAACGCTGGTGGCAAGCGATTCCGCCCGATGCTCGTGCTTGTGTGCTCGGAGTTCGGCGATCCCGACCACCCGCACGTCGTCCCGGCCGGTTCTGCCGTCGAGCTCACGCACTTGGCCACGCTCTATCACGACGACGTCATGGACGAGGCGACGATGCGCCGCGGCGCCGAGACGGCGAACAGCCGCTGGGACAACTCCCTCGCGATCCTGGTCGGCGATTTCCTCTTCGCGCACGCGTCGGAGGTCACCGCCACCCTCGGGCCGGACGCCGTCGGTGTCCAGGCGCGGACGTTCGCGCGGCTCGTCAAGGGGCAGGTCCGCGAGACCATTGGCCCGCGTCCAGAAGACGTCCCGCTTGAGCACTACCTGAGCGTGGTGGCCGACAAGACCGGCTCGCTCATCGCGACGTCGGCCTACTATGGCGCCCATCTCTCCGGCGCGTCGCCGGACGTCGTGTCGACGGTGACCGAGTTCGGCGAGCAGATCGGCATCGCCTTCCAGCTCAGTGACGACGTCATCGACATCGCGAGCGATTCGGACGACTCCGGCAAGACGCCCGGAACCGACTTGCGTGAAGGTGTGCCGACGCTGCCTACGCTCTTGGCTCGCCGGTCGACCAATGCGGTCGATGCCGACCTCGTGCGCGCGCTGTCGGCTCCGATCACCGACGACGCCGAAGTAGCCCAGGTACTTGCAGCGCTGCGGCAGCATCCGGCGATGGACGAGGCACGTGCCTACGTCCAGGCTGAGGCCGACTCGGCGCGCGCGCTACTCGGTGGCCTACCGGCTGGTGACGCCACCGACGCGCTGCACGAGGTATGTGACCTCCTCATTTCCCGCGACGCCTGAGCGACCTTCTATTTCACTTCGGTGACTTAGCGCGCCGGTCTGCGGTGTTTGGCACGGCGGACCCCCATCATGGGAAGCGGTTCAGGTGAAGGCCTGAATTCGGCAGCGATTCGGGATGAGCAAGGGGCTGTCGCCCCAACAAACGAAGTTGTACTCCCGATGAACTACTCCCACCTTCCCGCTGCGCGCTTCCGCGCGCGAACGTACGTGCCGCTTCTCCTCCTGGCGGTGCTTGGCGTCGCGCTTGCTCCGCCGTCGCCAGCCGTCGGCGCGTCGTCGGTCACGGTGAAACTGGCTGTCGGCAGTGCGGCGCCGACGGGATGGTGGCCTGACACCTACTGGGTAAAGGCCGGATCGCCGGTCGCCGCTGTCGTCACCGGATCGGAGGTCCGGGTCGAGTTGCAAAAGCGCACGCCGTTGGGTCTCTGGCAAAAGGTCGCAGTGAAGACCTTCACGACACCGCAGACGGTGCGGCTCGCTGTTCCGCTCGATCAGCGGGTGACACGGCCGGTCAAGACCCAGGCCTGGCGGATCACGGTCCAGGCCGGCAACTACCGAAACACGATGCCGCAGAACTTCCGCCTGATTGGTCGACCGGTTGCGTCACCAACGGACGCCCTTCTAGCGCGTGCCGTGAGCCTTGCCGAAACCCGGTGGGACCGTTTCAACCCGTGCTCACCGATCACGTGGGCGATGGATGTTCGTCGCTCGCCGTACGGCAAGCTCGTTACTGCTCAGATGGTCCACTACGTCATCAACACGCTGCGCGCCAAGACTGGCCTGAACTTCGTGTTCAAGGGACATGTGACCCATTCAGGCGATCCGAGCGTTCGGTCGGCTTACAAGCTCACGATCGTGTGGGCCAAGAACAGTCGAGCCGGCGCGGCATCGGTGGGCCATCGTTGGATGCGCGGTTCGGCGTTCCTCGGCCTGACGAAGGGAACAGCCGTGATCAGCACGGCAAACCTTCGGGTGGCCAAGACACGGATCATCCTTTTCCATGAGGTCATGCATGTGCTCGGAGCAGGTCACTCAAAGTCGAGCGCGGACATCATGTATCCGGCTGCGGTCGGCCAGCGCGGGTTCGGGGCCGGCGACCTCGCGGTACTCAAGCAGCTCGACGCGCGGAACACCTGCTTCTAGGAAGCCATCGACTCGACGGTCTGACGCAGGAGCCGGCGGTGGCTGTGGAGGCCGTCGACGGTGAAGATCGCCAAAGCGATCCACACCAGAACGAAGCCGACCCATGCGGCCCCCGACATCGGCTCGTGGAAGATCGTCAGGCCGAACACGAACTGCAGTGCGGGGCCGAGGTACTGCAGGATGCCCAGCGTGGTCAGCGACAGCCGAGTTGCCGCTCCGCCGAAGAGCAAGAGCGGGATCGCGGTCACCACGCCGGTGCCGGCGAGCAGCAGGGCGTTACCCACACCCGCGTGACCGAAGGTGCCGTCTCCCTGCGCCTCCAGCCACAGCAGGAACGCAAGCGCGACCGGTGCCAGGATGAGCGTCTCCGCGCCGAGTGATTCCAAGGCGCCGAGCTTGGCTTGCTTCTTGAGGAAGCCGTAGGTGGCGAAGCTGCCGGCAAGCACCAGCGCGATCCACGGCGGTCGTCCGTAGTCGAAGGTCAGCACGGCGACCGCGATGGCGCCGATGCCGACGGCGGCCCATTGCCAGCGTCGTAAGTTCTCGCCGAGTACGAAGACGCCGAGCATCACCGTCACCAGCGGATTGATGAAGTAGCCGAGCGACGTCTCGATGACTCGGCCATGGGTGACGCCCCAGATAAAGAATCCCCAGTTGAGTGCGATCACGACCGACGCCACCGCGAGGAAACCGACCCGTCGCACGTCGGTCCAGATCGCCCGGAAATGGGCCAGTCGCCGGGTGACCACGAGCAACAGCAGGACGAACGCCATCGACCACACGAAGCGATGCGCGAGCGCCTCGGCCGACGATGCCGGTGCCAGCAAGGGCCAGTAGAGAGGGAAGAGACCCCAGAGGAAATAGGCCGTGGCGCCCATGAGTAGGCCGCTGCGCGGTTCCTTCACCTCCTATTACGACGCTCGCGGGTGGGACCCTATTCCCGTGTTCCTCGCTCCGTTCGTGGCCTATGGGCCTTCGCACCTGGCCGCGATCGCCCTTCTGATCGCGGGGATCATCGCGTTCCTTGCGTTCGGCCGATGGACGCCACGGCGGTTCGACCGCGCCTTTGCGGTGGCGATCGTTGTCATCGCGGTACCCGTGCAACTGCTGCAGTTCACTCCGGAGGTGTGGGACCTGCAGACGTCGCTGCCACTTCAGCTGTGCGACTGGGCCTGGCTGGTGGCCGCAATCGCGCTCTGGACGCGCTCGCGCCTGGCCGCGACCATCACCTACTTGTGGGGTCTGACGCTGACATCTCAGGCGATCGTGACGCCCGCATTGACCACGGCCTTCCCGGGGCTGCGCTGGTGGATGTTCTGGGCGCTCCACCTGCTCATCGTGTGGGCGGCGGTCCATGTGGTGTGGGGGATGAAGCTCCACCCGACTTGGACGACGTACTGGCAGACCGCTGTCATCACGCTGACTTGGCTGTTTGTCACGATCCGCTTCAACGTCCTCGTCGGGACGAACTACGGCTACCTCAACGGCAAGCCGGCTCAGCCGTCCGCGCTCGACCTCCTCGGGCCGTGGCCGGGCTACGTCTTCGCCGAGATTCTGATCGTGCTGGGCGCGTGGGCGCTGCTGACGTGGCCCTGGACGCGCAAGCCGCCGGGGGAGCGGCTAGTTCTGGACTAAGCGGCAGGACGCTCGACGCCGGCAGCCAGCAGTGGAGTCGCGATGGCCCACATGGCATCGGTGAGTGGTTCTGGCCGCAGCGTTTGAGCGTTGATGTTGACCAGGACGCGGCGGCCCTCCGCGTGGAGGACGGCGTGATCCGTCGAGAGCACCTCGAAGCGATAGGTGACGCTGGTTCGACCTGCTCGTTCCACCCAGAGGTGAACGTCGACATCGCCCATTCCGGTGATCGGCTGGTGGTAGGTGAGGGACAGCTCGCGGATGACCTGCAGGTGGGTGGTTGTATCCGGCGTCCAGCCGGCATCGAGCCAGAAGTCGAGCACGGCGTTGTCGAGAAGAATGGCGTACCGCGCATGATGGACGACACCGAAGCCGTCGAGGTCCTCGAGATAGATGCGTTTGCGAACGATGACTCCATCCATGGTGGCTCCTCAAACTAGGCGACCGATCGGTCGTAAAGTATCGCACGGGCGTGGTTTGCGTCCAGTCGGTCGTATACAGTGACGCAGGTGAGCCAGACGGTGCCGGATGGCGTGGGGACGATCGACGGCCGACGTGCGCGCGGCGACGCCACACGGCATACGGTGGCTCGTGCCGCCGCGCGGGCTGCCACGGTTGAGGGCCTCGACTCGATCACTGTCGGCGGGCTTGCGGCCACAACCGGGGTGAGCAAAAGCGGCATCCTGACCGTCTTCGGGACGCGGGAGGCGATTCAGATCGCCGCGGTGGCCGAGGCGCGTCGGCTCTATCAGGAGTGGGTCGTGCTTCCGGCGTGGAACGAGTCGGCCGGAGCCAAACGTCTGACCGCGCTGATCGAGAACTGGGTCGCCTACACGAAGGCCGATGTGTTCCCGGGCGGCTGCTTCGTGGCTGCCACATCCGTCGAGTTCGGGCATCGAGACGGGCCGGTGGCCGAGTCGGTCCAGCGGCTCAAGCGGGAATGGCTCGACCTTCTGGAAGCGGAGCTGAAGACCGCCAGCGCGAAGGCCCCGGCGGACGACGCCTTCCGCATCGATAGCTACCTATGTATGGGCAATACCCGCTGGCAGCTCTACGGCGACGACTCCGAGATCGACCGGGCGGCGCGCCTGGCGCTCGACGTGATCGGCTCGCGCCACTAACTCAGGACGATCTCCAGCGCCGCTCGGACGACGTCGCGGCGGTTCCGCCCATCGTGTTCAGCGGCGATGAGTGGTTGGCCGATCCAGATGCAGAACCCCAGCAGGCTGCGCGCCTCGGCCTCGGCAGCATCCTTCGAGAAGTCTGCGAAAAGGGCCCGCATATAGCTCATGCGCCGGTTGTCCACCTGGATCAGCCGGTTCATGACGGCGGCGTCCTGGCGGGCCCACTCGCGAATCGCCAAGTCCACGGGAAGGACCTCGGGTGCAGCTGTCTCGGCGAGCGCGTAGAGATCGCGCAGGCGCGCACGGCCGTCCCCGCCGACTGATTCGATCTGCTGGATGACCTCGTCGACATAGGTCGTCTCCCAACTGTCGAGCATCGCATCCAGCAGCGCCTGACGATCGTCGAACTGCCAGTAGAAGCTGCCTTTGGTCACACCGATGGTCTTCGCCAGGAGTTCGACGCGAACGGCGGCGACTCCGCCGTCGGCCAACGCGTGCATGCCGGCCTCGATCCATCGCTCGCGCGGGGCGGTGGGCTTCGGCATGGGCGGCTCCGGGGGCTTGACGCATCCGACTGGTGCGTCCTATCGTCGTTCCATACGCTACCGTATGGAAGTGGGGCAACCATGAACCGCAGACTTCCCGAATCGGAGTTTCGCGAGGCTCCGTGGCAGATCCACCAGTTCATTGAGGGGTTCGAGGTCGAGGACGTGTGGACCGTTGGCAATCGTGAGCGTGCGACAGACTTCCCCCGGCTCGTCGATCTGTTCGCTTCGATCAACGCCGAAGAATCGGCGTCACCGGCCGTCCGGTTCCTGTTCGCTGCTCGGTGGAAGCTCGGCGATTGGCTGGGCTGGGACGACCCAAGCTCCGGCGTGGGCTCCCGGGTGCCGAGCCTGCGGGATCGCCTGCCGGCATCGCTGCGGGACACGGTCGACCCCGGTCGGTTCGTCGCCCTTCCCTTCACTCCGCTCTACGAGCTCCCCAACGAGTTCGCGGCCGAGATCGCCAACAAGACGATGCACGGGATCCTGCACCTCGGGGCCGTGCCGGCCGGCAATGACGAGGTGTTGGTGCGGATGACGGTGTTGGTCAAGACGAACGGTCTCTTCGGCCGCACCTACATGGCATTCATCAAGCCCTTCAGGTACCTGTTGGTCTATCCGGCGCTGTTCCGTGAGCTGGAGGGTCGTTGGGCGAAGGAACAGGTTCCCTAGACTCACCCCATGGCCGCTCTGCTGGACGATTACGCCGCCGTCGGGGGAATCGTGCTGGCGGCTCTGGCGCTGGCCGCGGCAATGCTCGGCATCAACGCGTTCTTGCGTCCGCGGGTGCCCGCCCGGGAGAAGGGCATCACCTACGAGTCGGGCGTGGACCCGGTCGGTGAAGGCTGGGCGCAGTCGACCATCCGGTACTACGTCTACGCGTTCCTGTACGTCGTCTTCGCCGTTGACGCGGTGTTCCTGTTCCCTTGGGCGGTGGTGTTGGAGGACCTCGGCGTTGCCGGTGCCATCGAAATGGGCATCTTCCTGGCCATCGTCCTGCTTGGCCTGGTCTACGCCTGGCGAAAGGGAGTGCTGAGTTGGACGAAGTAGAACTCGGCATGCCCACCGTCGGACCTGGCACGAAGTACGCGCCCAAACCGGCTCGCTTCATCCTGAACTGGGGCCGCCGCTACTCACTTTGGGTCTTCAACTTCGGCCTCGCCTGTTGTGCGATCGAGTTCATCGCGTCGTCGATGTCGCGGCACGACTTCATCCGGCTCGGCGTCATCCCGTTCGCGCCCGGTCCTCGCCAAGCCGACCTGATGGTGGTCTCGGGCACGGTCACCGACAAGATGGCGCCGGCCATCAAGCGCCTCTACGACCAGATGCCTGAGCCGAAGTACGTCATCAGCTTCGGCTCCTGCTCCAACTCCGGCGGCCCGTACTGGGACTCGTACTCCGTCACCAAGGGCGTCGATCAGATCATCCCGGTCGACGTCTACGTCCCCGGCTGCCCGCCGCGGCCCGAGGCGCTGTTGCACGGCATCGTCACGCTGCAGGAGAAGATCGCCAAGGAGAACCTGGCCGACAGGTACGCCGAACGCTCGACGACCTCGCTGCTGTCGGCACGAGTCGAGGCGCCATGACGGGCGCAGACGAACTCGCTGCCAACGACTTTGATCCACGGCATCGGATCGTAGAGCCGAACGCGTGGCACGACACGCTCGTCGAGCTGAAGGTCGCCGGCTACACGTACTTCGATTGGTTGTCGGTGGTTGACGAAGAAGACGGCGTGCGACTGGTCGCGCACCTCTTGCGCCCGGATCCGTGGGATCACCTGCTCGTTGCGACCTTCTTGGCGGCCGGTGCCACCGCCCAGTCGGTCGCCGATGTGTTCGCCGGCGCGACCTGGCACGAGCGCGAGACCCACGAGATGTTCGGTCTCGCGTTCGGAGCCGGTGAGCAGCCGGCGCCGCTGCTATTGCCGGACGGCTTCGAAGGCCATCCGCTACGCAAAGACTTCGTCCTGGCATCCCGTGTCGTCAAGCCCTGGCCGGGTGCGAAGGAGCCGGGGGAGTCCGATCACGATCTTCGCGGGAAGTCACCCGGCCGTCGTCGGGTGAAGCCGCCGGGCGTGCCGGACGACTGGCTCGACGCGCAGCAGGAGGAGCACGTCGATGAATGACGTCCTCGAAGTCGTCATCCGCGTGGTCGCCGTGCTGGGCGCCTTCCTGACGCTGCCGCTGATCCTCGGCCAGATGGAACACAAGCAGATGGCGCACATGCAGAGCCGACTCGGCCCGATGTACGCCGGCAAGTTCCATGGCTGGGCCCAGCTCATCGCCGACGGGGTGAAGTTCCTCCAGAAGGAGGCGGTAACGCCGACCGCCGCCGACAGCAAGGTCTTCGCTCTGGCCCCCGTGGTCGCGTTCGTCCCCTATGGCATCGCGTTGGTGGCGATTCCACTCGGGCCGATTTTCGGCAGCGAGGTCCTCGTCGGTGCAAGCATCGGTGCCGGGCTGTTCTTCGTCCTCGCCGTGATGGGCATCGGTGTCATCGGCTCGCTGATGGCCGGTATTGCCAGCGGGAACAAGTACAGCTACGTCGGCGGCCTGCGGGTCGCCGCCCAGCTGATGAGCTACGAGCTCCCGATGGTGCTCGCGGCGTCGAGTGTCGCGATGGCCGCCGGCACGCTTTCGCTGATCGGGATTGCCGAGGCGTGGACGCCGTGGTGGCTGCTCACCCAGTTGCCCGGTCTCGTCGTGTTCTTCATCGCCGGGCTTGCCGAGCTGCAGCGCCCTCCGTTCGACGCACCCCTGGCCGACGCCGAGATCGTCTTCGGTCCGTTTACTGAGTACGGCGGGATGAGGTTCGGCATGTTCATCCTCGCCGAGTACGCCGGGATCATCGTGTTGTGCGCGCTCACCGCCGTCCTGTTCCTGGGCGGGTGGGCAGGCCCGTGGTCGGACCAGGTCGGCGCGCTCTGGATGCTGCTCAAGGTCTTCGCTCTCGGCTTCGTCGTCATCTGGGCCCGCGTCGCATACCCACGGCTGCGTGAGGACCAGGTGAATTCGCTCGCCTGGAAGGTGCTCGTCCCGCTGTCGCTGCTGCAGGTGGCCATCACGACGGTTCTGGTGGTCGCATCGTGAGCATCTGGGGGAAGTGGACTGGTCGCGGGGTTCCGCGTGACGTTGGGCAACATGCTGCGGCGCAGCGTGACGGCGCAGTATCCGGACGTGAAGCCGGACCTGCCAGCCCGCAGCCGAGGCGTCATCGCGCTGCAAGAAGAGAACTGCACGTCCTGCATGCTCTGCGCGCGCGAATGCCCATCGTGGTGCATCTACATCGACTCGCACAAGGAGACGATCCCGGCCACGACCGAGGGCGGGCGCGATCGCCAGCAGAACGTGCTCGACCGCTTCGACATCGACTGGTCGCTGTGCATGTACTGCGGCATCTGCATCGAGGTCTGCCCGTTCGACGCGTTGCACTGGTCGCCGGAGTTCGCGTACGCGACGACCGACATCCGCGGCCTGACGCACGACAAGAACGGCCTCCGTGAATGGATGCCGTCTGTTCCCATCCCGACGGCGATCGAGCCAGCGCCGGAGGTCGAGGGTGATCCGTCGTGATCGACGACGTTCTCTTCCTGCTGTTCGGACTCATCGCGATCGTGACGGGCGTCCTCGCCGTCGCGAGCCGGCACCTCGTTCATGCGGCGTTGTGGTTGGTCGTGACGCTCGGTGCCGTGGCGGGAGCGTTCCTGATGCTGGGTGCCGAGCTGCTTGCCTGGGTGCAGGTGCTGGTCTACGTCGGCGCGGTGGTTGTCCTCATCGTCTTCGCGCTCATGCTGACCCGTCGGCCGACCGCCGACGCCTCGGCCGAGGTGACTGAGAACCAACGGCCGGCGGCGGTCATCGCGCTGGTGGCGTCACTCGGACTTGGCGCGGCGTTCGTTTTCGCCTTCGGCGGTGAGCGCATCGACGTCAAGCGCCCCGGAACGGCCGAGAGCATCGGTTCGGCGATCTTCACGCACTGGGTGCTCGCCTTCGAGGTGCTGAGCGTCGTGCTGCTGGTTGCGCTGATCGGGGCGATCGTGCTCAGCCGCGGTGCCGAACAGGGGGACCGCTGATGCCCCTGCTGTTCCCCCTCCTACTGTCCGCGGCGTCTGTTCGGCGTCGGGCTCTACGGCGTGCTCGCCCGCCGCAACGCGGTGCTCGCCCTGATCGGCGTCGAGCTGATGCTCAATGCGGTCAACCTGCAGCTCGTCGCCTATGACGCGTGGCTGGGCGATGAGATGCACACCGGGCAGGTCCTGACGCTGTACGTCATCGCGCTCGCCGCGGCCGAGATCGGCCTGGGGTTGGCGATCATCCTCGCGCTGTTCCGGGCGCGCGGAACTGTCGACGTCGATGACGTGGAGCGGGTGTCATGAGGTCGCCGATGAGCCTCGTGCTTGGCCGACGCTGGCCGTATGTCGTGCTCACGGCATTGGTCTCGGGCGCCGTGGCCTGGCGGGCGATTCCGTACTTGGGCACGCGCCCGCGCCTGGCCGGGACGTACGAGGGAAACGACATCGGCCCCGTCCTGCCGACCCTGAGCCTCGACACGCTGGTCAGTTCGGCGTCCGCCCAGGTGATGCTTCTGGCCGCGGCCGTCGCGTTCCTCGTCCAGCTGTACTCGACGAAGTACATGGGCGACGACCGGCGCTACCGGTCCTATGCGCTGCTCATCGTGCTGTTCCTCGTCGCCATGGTTGCGGTCGTCGGCACCGACAATCTGTTCGTCCTCCTCATCGGATGGGAGGTCATGGGCGTCTGTTCCTACCTGCTCATCGGGCACCACTGGGAGCGTGACGATGCGCAGTCCGGCGCGGCCAAGGCGCTGCTCGTCACCCGCACGGCGGACATCGGGCTGCTGCTGGCCATCCTGATGCTCGGCCATACGTACGGCACGTACTCGATCACCAAGATTCTCATCGCAACCGGGCTGGAGATCCCGCGCAACGCGACGCTCATCGGGCTACTGCTCATCGTCGCCGTGGTCGGCAAGTCGGCACAGGTGCCGCTGCAGACCTGGTTGCCGGACGCCATGCCCGGCCCGACGCCGATCACCGCACTGATCCACGCCGCCACGATGGTTGCCGCCGGCGTATTCCTGCTTGCCCGGCTGCTCCCGGTCTACGCGACCTCCGAGGTGGCGATGACCACTCTGGCCGTCGTCGCCACGGTGACGATGCTGTCGGCGGCGGTGTTCGCGCTGGTGCAGAGCGATCTCAAGCGCGCCCTGGCTTGGTCGACCGTCAGCCAGCTGGCGATCATGTTCGCCGCAGTTGCCGTCGCGAACGGGACCGCTGCGATCGACCACCTGGTGTCGCACGGCGCCTTCAAGGCCCTGCTGTTCCTCGGCTGCGGCGTCGCCATGCATTCGGTCGGCTCCAGCGCGCTGGCCGATATGGGCGGACTCCGCAAGGCCATCCCGACCACCTTTTGGACGATGACGATCGGGTTCCTCGCGCTCGCCGGGATCGCGCCGACTGTCGGCTTCTTCACGAAGGACGAGGTGCTCGAGGCCGTGCATCACGAGGGCGGCACTCGCGGTGACCTGCTGCTGGTCGCAGTGTTCCTCACGTCGGTACTCACTGCGGCCTACGCCACCCGACTGTGGGCCTTGACCTTCCTCGGAGCGCCGAAGGAGAGGCACAAGACGCCCAAGTCGATGGCGCTGGTGCTCCTGGTGCTCGCCGTCGCGGTCTTCGCGCTCTCGATCGGCCGGCCATTCCATGCGGGGATCGCTGCGCTGTCGACCACCGCGGCCGTCGTCGGCATCCTGCTCGGCTGGCTGCTGCGGAAGCGCACCTTCGAGGGCCGCATCGGCCGTGCCCTGGCCGGTGAACTCGGCTTTGACCGCATCTTCTCGGTCTTCATCCCGGCCATCGTCCGGCTCAAAGCGCGGACGGTCGTCTGGGTCGATGACACGCTCATCGATTCCTATCCGCGTGGCAGCGCGCATTCGGCGCTCGGTGCCGGGTGGCTCATGGACCGACTTCAGTCGGCCAAGGCTCAGCTGTACGCCACGGCAATCGCCGTCGGTGCCCTTGCGCTGGTGGCCTACGGACTGTGGGCGGGCCGATGATTCCCGCCGCCCTCCTCGCCTTCGCCGTTGCCGCGCTCGTGTTGGCCATCGCGCCGCGCGCCTTCGCCGGTCGCCGTGCCGCCGAGCTCGGCGCGGTCGCCTCGCTGGTCGCGTTGGTTGAGTTGGCTCGCATCCCCATCGGCAAGCCCGGGACGCTGTGGGCGGAGGTCGACCGTCCGTGGATCGACGTTCTCGGCGCACGCTTCCACGTCGGCGTCGACGAGATCTCCTGGCCGTTCGCGTTGCTCACTGCAGCCCTGACGTTGGCATGCTGCCTCTGGCTGTGGCAGCGGGAGACCTCGCCGGCGCTGGTTGCACTGCTCATGGTGATCGCCGGGGCGTCGCTTGGTGTGTTCGTCGCGCAAGACCTCTTGCTCTTCTTCGTCTTCTTCGAGTTCGCCCTGATCCCGATGTGGTTCGTCATCGCCCGGTGGGGCGACAATGCCCCCGCCACCGGCAGCGACCAAGCGCGTCGGGCGGCCACCAAGTTCCTGCTTTACACGGTCGTCGGATCGGCGATCATGTTCGTGGGATTCGTGCTCGTTGCGCTGCGTGGGAACAGCCTGCAGATCGACGAGTTGCGCGGCTCGACGTCGCTGACCGCGGCCATCCTTATCGCCGTCGGGCTCTCGGTGAAAGTGCCGCTCGTACCGGTCCATACGTGGTTGCCGGACGCGCACAGCAAGGCCCCGACCGTCGGCTCGGTGCTGCTCGCCGGCATCTTCCTCAAGCTCGGTACGTATGGTCTCATCCGGCTGAACGTCCAGATGCTGCCGCAGCCGACCGAGCGGATCGCTCCTTGGCTCGCCGGTCTCGGCGTCCTGGGCATCCTCTGGGCCGGGTTCGCCTGCCTCGCCCAAGATGACCTCAAGCGCCTCGTCGCCTACTCGAGCGTCGGGCACATGGGCTTCGTTGCGTTGGCGATCGCGACGATGAGCCAGACCGGCATCATCGCGGCAGTTTTCGGCTCGGTCGCCCACGGGCTCATCACAGGCCTGCTGTTCTTCTTGGCTGGTTCGCTCAAGGAGCGGTACGGCACCGCGTCGCTCAAGGCCCTGGGCCGCGGCCTGTACGGACGTGCGCCGTGGCGGGCCGTCGCGCTGCTCATCGCCGGGTTGGCCACGATCGGCTTGCCGGGTCTCGCCGGTTTCTGGGGTGAGTTCCTGACGCTTCGCGCTGCCTTCGAACCGGCATCGCTGTTGCCGCAGACCTTCTCGATCGTGCTCATGGCGATCGCGACGCTCGGCATCGTCCTCGCGACGGCCTATGTCGCCCGGTTCGCCCGATCACTGCTGCAGGGCGTCCCGACGCGTCTGGATCTCGACCGCGACCTGGGGCGCCGAGAAGCGTTAGTCGTCGTTGCCCTGCTCGTGCCGATTCTCGTGCTTGGCATCTTCCCGACCCTCATCACCGGCCTCTTCCCGCCGATCGGATACGCACCGTGAACGGGGGATGGATGATCCCGATCGACTGGGACGTGTTCGGTCCGGCCATTTGCGTCGCCAGCGGGCGCGATGCTGGCGTTGGTCCTGGACCTGCTCCTGCGACGACGTACCTGGTGGCTGAGCTGGCTGCCAATGTTCGCCGGTGTCATCGTCGGCGGGGAGGAACTGATCCGGCTGCGTGACTCTTACAACGGCTACGGGTCCGACCACTTCGAGTTCCAGTTCTCGGCATCATCCTCGTCGCGCACACTGATCGTCCTCCTGTTGTCGCTTCTGCTCTCCCGCGAGAACGCGATGCCGGCGGGGGAATTCCAGTTCCTGCTCGGATCGGCCGCTGCTGGCGGATTGGTCATCGTCGACGTCGATGAACTTCGTCACGCTGCTGGTCGGTCTCGAGCTGCTGACACTTCCGTCGATTGCCCTGGTCGGTCTGCGCAGCGGAGACCGGCGCGCGATCGTCCACGGCGTGGACGTTCTTCCTGACGTCCGTCGTCGCCACCGCGATCACTCTCATGGGCATAGCGCTGCTATACGGGCTCACCGGTTCCCTTGCATTTCATCTGGATCCGTGAATCTGAGATGTGGGGGTCCGTCCCGGAAGGCCCACTGACAGTAGCCGTGGGCTTGACGCTTATCGGTTTCCTGTTCAAGCTCGGCGCGGTGCCGTTCCATGCCTGGGTGCCCGACGCGTACCGCGGTGCGTCGCCGGTGGTCGCAGCCTTCCTGCCATCGGTGTCCAAAGCGGCGACCGTCGGCGGTCTCGTTGTGCTGCTGTACTACGCGCTTCGCGTCCTTCCGGCCGATCTGGGTGCCGATGATCGCGGTCGTCGCAGCCATCTCGATGACCGTCGGCAACCTCGGCGCTCTGCGTCAGCGCGACGGCATCGCCGTGCTGGCGTGGTCATCGATCGCGCACGTCGGATTCCTGCTCGCACCAGCTGGGTGGCACGCACATGGTCTCGGTCAACGCCGCTGCGCAGTACCTCGCGGTCTATGTGCTGGCAAACCTCGTCGGGTTCGTGCGCGTTGGCCGTGGTGTCGAAGGTGCGGGGTCGACACTCCTTACGACGATCTGGCCGGCTTGGCGCGGACGCGACCCGTGGGTTGGCGTCCCGCTGGCGTTTGCCGTCCTGGCGCTCGCCGGGTTCCCGCCCGCCGTAATCGGCCTGGTTACGAAGTACGTCGTCTTCGTTCGGCAGTCGTTTCAGTGAGGTCCGCTTTGGCTCGCGATCGTGATGGCGATCAACGTCGATAATCGGGCTGGCCTACTACCTGCGTCTGGTAGCCGTCCTTTGCGCCGCGGACCGGAAGGAGATCCGGCACCTCGCAGCTTCGCCGGTCCGGGCGGCGTCAAGTCGCGACCGTCGTCGTTCTCGCTCTGGGCGTGGCGCTCGCAGTGCTCAGCGTCGTGGCCGTCCTGCCGTGCTCGACCACGTCGTCGGCGCGATCTTCATTGCCGGCTAGTCCGGCGGCTCAGATCAGCGATAGTTCACGAACTGCGCTGCGAAGTCGAGGTCGGCGCCCTTCACCAGCGCTTGGACGGACTGCAGGTCGTCGCGGCTCTTGGAGGAGACGCGTAGCTCGTCGCCTTGAATCTGCACCTTGACGCTCTTGGGTGCTTCGTCGCGGATGAGCTTGGAGACCTTCTTGGCCTGCTCCTGGTTGATGCCTTGGGCGAACGTGCCGGAAATCTTGACTTCCTTGCCGGACTGGCGCGGCTCGCCGGTCTCGAGTGCCTTGAGTGAGATGCCCCGCTTGATCAGTTTGCTCTGGAATACGTCGAGCACCGCGAGCGCTCGCTCCTCGGCGTTTGCGGTGATCTCGATCCCCAGCTCGCCGCTCCACTCGATGGAGGCGCCGGTGTTCTTGAAGTCGTACCGCTGCGAGATCTCCTTGACCGCCTGGTTCAGAGCGTTGTCGGCTTCCTGGCGGTCGATCTTGCTGACGATGTCGAAGGAGGAATCGGCCATGTGCCGAGCGTAGCGGGGGTCACGCCCCGCGCATCGCCCTGGACCGCGACAGCGTCAGCGCGACGGACACCGTGGTCCACGCGATGATCACGCCGGCCAAGAGACGCCAGGCCAGTGGTGCTGGCGTGAGGAACGCCGAGACGACCGTCAGTCCTTGCAGGATGTTTGCCACCGAAGCGGTGGTGGCTGCGTTGCGGCTCACGGTGGCCAAGGCGAAGCCGGCCGAGGCGACGATGATGACGCCGAGGACCAGGTTGGAGACGAGCACGCCGTCTGGCGGCCCGTCGGCCACTGTTCCCGAGGTGTGCAGCACGGCCGGGAGGTTGATCAGACCGAGCACGATGTTCGTCAACCCCATGACGATCGTCATGATCAGGCCGATGCGATTGCCTCGACTCCACGCGGCAGAGGTCATCCAGTCACGTTAGCCGTTGCGCTTGGGCGCAGGGTCAGCGCCACGGCCACGACTGTCCACGCAATGAAGACTCCGGCCAGACCGCGCAGCCAGGCGGGGACGCCGGGCTCGAAGAAGGCAGGCACGGCCAGGAGTGCGTTGAGGATAGAGACGCCACGGCGACGAGAGCCGCCTTCCTGTTGTTCCTGCTCCAGGCGACGACCACACCGATGAGGGCGATGAGCCCCAGCACGGCTGCGGCAATCAGAATCGCCAACGGTGGTCCTGCCGCGCCCTCCGGGGCGGGCATCGGGACGAGATTGACTGCGGCCGCGATGGCCAGAAGGAGCAAGCCCACCTTGTTGGCTCCGCTCCAGATCGACGCTCCATTGCTCATGGCGGATCCTTTCAGTGGCTGGTTCGCGCGACCATCGTTTCCCCTGGGAGTGGCAGCGTCCGCTCCCGCGCGGTGAGGTAGCCTTTCTGGCTGCTGCCTTGCAGCGACGGCAGGTTGTCCGAGCGGCCAATGGAATCTGACTGTAAATCAGACGGCGTATGCCTACCGGGGTTCGAATCCCTGACCTGCCACCAGTGGAGAGAAAGACTGGATTCCCAGCCATAACACCCTTTCCGGTAGTGCTGAGGGGTACGCGGGATGCAGAAGTTGTTGGGTGCTGGCCTTGCCGGCGGGTCGCGGTGCCAATGGTCACGACGACGGCGGGGCGGTTCTTCGCTCAAACGCCGGACAATCCGCCCCGCCGCGAGGACTATCGAGGGAACAACTCACCGGAGGCACCCATGAATGACCGTCACGACAAACTCGACGCCAGGATCGCCGAACTGGAAGCGGATCGGCAATCTAGCCGTCGTCGCATGCGTCGTCTCACCCTGACCAACATCGTGCTGGCCGTCACGGTCCTTAGCTTTGGCGGCGCGGGTGCCGCCTATGCGCTCGCTGCCGCGAACACGGTGAACTCCGCCTCGATCATCGACCGCACGATCGGCACCCCGGACGTCAAGGTCGGCGCATTCGCAGGCCAGACCATCCTCGACAACAGCATGACCACCAAAGACATCAACGAAGCAACTCTCGTTCTAACGTGCCCATCTGGCACCGTGACCCGAGTCCGAGATGTCTGTTCCACGGGTCTGAAAGGTCAAGCAACGTGGTTGGGTGCGCTGTTTGGATGCGCGAGCACTGGATGGCGGCTGCCGAGCCTGCCCGAGGCCATCCTGGTCGCCAAAGCCACCAACCAGGCGGCGTTCCTCTGGACACCCACAGCGAGTAGCCCCGGCAGCGAGGTTGCTCTAGTCGGCAACAGAAACTCCACCGTGTTCAAATCCATTGGGACCCTTCAAAGCTACGTCTGCGTCACCACGGTTGGATCACGTCCGTAGCCAACTATTGGCTGCGACTGATGGCGCTGAGCTAGCAGATCGCCGCCCCGCCGGTCACGACGACGGCGGGGCGGTCGTCGGTTGCTATTTTGCTGCGGTCCGATGCATGTGAGGAGGTCAGCGTTCCGCGAACGAGCGCGTCAGGGGAACCGGGGAGGTGGGGGCCTCCCTCTCACGTTCCGCTCACGGACGGCCCCGGACAGTATGGCTGTGCCTGTAAATGAGACGGCGTATGCCTACCGGGGTTCGAATCCCTGACCTGCCACCCATTCGACGTTTGCGATTCAGAACCGTGCGAAGTTCTGGACGTAGGTCTTTCGCAAAGCCATGTTGCTACATGACCCACCGAAGAAGTAGCCGATTCCGATGTGGGTGTAGTTGCGCGTCGATGTTTTCGTGATGTGGTGGAGAACCGACCCAGCCGTTGACCACGGTCTGGTACGGGTCGCCAGCTGCGATGTTCTCACCGGCCGCCTTCCACCCGGACGGATACTGGGCCGCAAAGTTGGGGTTGTGCTTGAACACGCACTTCGTCGACATGTAGTGGGCCCAGTTGCCGGCCACCTTGTTGAGCGAGGCTTTCAACTTTAGGGCGGGAAGGCCATGCGTGGCGCGGTGCGCGTTCGTGTCATTGAGAATCTCAACGATCACCGGATCTGCGCCGATGGTCACCCGCCCGCGTGGCCCCACCCAAGCGGGCAACTTGGAGGTCGCCGGTGCGACGACGCGGACATAGCTGGTAGCCATCAAATAGGTACGAATGCCCACCTTGCCGGAGGAGTTGCTCGTGGCCTGCCCTCGCGTCGTCCACGATGTGCCGTTCACGGACACCTGAGCTTTGACGAGTCGGGCCTGCGCCTTTGGCAGGCGCGCGGTCAAGGTGAAGGGCGCTCCGGCCGCGGGAACCGCGACGTTCCGTCCATAGCTACCGGCCACAGTCCTGGCCGGGGAGAACGAGGAGGAGCCCACTCTGGCGCGATAGGAATAGGTACCGATCGCGACATAGATCGAGAGCGCGTACGTGTCGGACGCCGACACCTTGCCACCGGTCTTGATCGTGCTCCACGACCCGGAGCCGAGCCGCCGTTGCAGCGCCACCGGCGCACCAGTGGCCGCCCCGGTGGCAGTTCCGCTGAACTTGACTGTGACCGACGGGGGAGCCGATGTGCGTGATGTATTCAGGGTCACCGTCGCCGCATGTGCCGGCGATGGCGCTACAAGCGTTAGCGCGAGCGTCGTTGCAAAGCCGATCAGGACGCGGAGTGCGGGAGTTCGGGATGTCATGGTGCCTCCTGAAGGCAGGGTACGACTCCCAACGGGTCGGCGGCAGCATAATGTGGGAACCGTGGTTTACGACGCCGTCTTTGACAACGTCTTCTCCCACATTGATCCCGAAGTGGCGCACGAGCAGGCCTTCGCCGCAATCCGCCTCGGCGGGCCGACGCTTCGCCACCTGGTCAAGGTTCCGAAGGCCCCACGGACGGTGATGGGGATCGAGTTCCCGAACGCCTTCGGCCTCGCTGCCGGCTTCGACAAGAACGCCAAGGCCGTGCCGGGTTTGCTCGGTCTCGGCTTCGGCCACGTCGAGATCGGCACGGTCACCGCCCGGCCACAGCCGGGCAACCCTAAGCCGCGCTTGTTCCGCCTGCTTGACGACCGCGCAGTCGTGAACCGCATGGGCTTCAACAACGACGGTGCCGCCGTCGTGGCAGGCCGGCTCCACCGGTTGCGCCGGACGCGGGCCGGCCGCAGCGCCGTCATCGGCGTCAACATCGGCAAGACCAAGGCCACGCCCGTCGAGAACGCGGTTGCCGACTACGTCGAGAGCGCGCGACTGCTTGCGCCGTTCGCCAGCTATCTCGTGGTCAACGTCTCGAGCCCGAACACGCCGGGCCTGCGTGATCTCCAGGCCGTCGACGAACTCGGCCCGCTTCTTACCGCGGTGAAGGCGGTCACCGATGCGCCGCCGGGTCCGGGGTCGCGCGTTCCGCTGGTGGTCAAGATCGCGCCAGACCTGGCCGACGAGGACGTCGACGCCGTCGCCGACCTTGCTCTCGAGCTCGGCCTGGACGGCATCAGCGCCACCAACACGACCATCCAGCGGCCGGTCTCACTGAAGACGGCGCCGGAGACCGTCGACGCTGCCGGGGCCGGTGGCCTCTCCGGCCCCGTGCTTCAGGAACGCGCTCGTGAGGTGCTCGTGCGGTTGCGGGATCGCATCGGCGACCGTCTTGCGCTCATCGGCGTCGGAGGAGTCAGCACGCCCGACGACGTTCGCGAGCGGCTGGCCGCCGGTGCGGACCTGGTGCAGGCCTACACCGGCTTCATCTATGGCGGCCCGGCGTGGCCGGCCACCATGGCGCGGGCTGCGCGCTGATTACTGCGACGGTTCGGGCGCCTTGCAGTCAATCTTCGGGTTTGCCCCGATGTAGTTGAGCGGCCCGGCCGCAACGGTGACGACGATCGTGCCGACATCGCTGCAGTTGTCGTCGGCGGTCGAGAAGTAGCCCCGCTGGAAAGCGGCGGCGATACCGACGACCAACCAGATGAGTACCAAGGTCGAGATGATGCGCATCCTTGCCTCCTGAGAGTGCTCGTGAAGGACTTACCCACTGTCCTCGGCGGTCATGCTCTGAGCGTAAGGCCTCGATTTCGCCCCCGTGATGCGACCCGGTATGTTTGCCCACGTTGTTTACACAGTCGGCCCGCCCCTTTAGCTCAGTCGGCAGAGCGTTTCCATGGTAAGGAAAAGGTCTACGGTTCGATTCCGTAAAGGGGCTCTGAGTTGCGGTCCCGGTGCATGATTGTCAGGGCTGCTTCTCGAATGGCGGGGTAGCTCAGGTGGTTAGAGCACACGGCTCATAATCGTGGTGTCGCGGGTTCGAGTCCCGCCCCCGCTACTCAAGCGACATCAAGCCTGAGCAACACCACGCCTGGGCCCCAGGACGACTATGAAGAGGCAGAGACCCGATGGCGAGCAAGAGCTCCGACGTTCGACCCAAGATCACCTTGGCCTGCACTGAGTGCAAAGAACGCAACTACATCACCAAGAAGAACCGGCGCAACGATCCCGATCGGCTGGACCTCAAGAAGTTCTGCCCGCGCTGCAAGACGCATACAGTTCACCGCGAGACTCGCTGACCTAGCCTGAGCGCTATGGACATCGCCGGGCTGACGACTTTGCGGCTCGGCGGACCGGCCCGGACGGTGGTCGAGGTCGCCACCGAGGCTGACTTCGTCGACGCCGTGCGCGTCGCCGACGAGGCAGGCGACCCCGTCCTGATCGTGGCCGGCGGCAGCAACCTCGTCGTCTCCGACGCCGGATTCGACGGCACCGTCGTGCTCGTCCGGACGTCTGGCGTGGTCGTCGACGACTGTGCCGATTCTGGGGCGGCCTGCGGTGGCGCGAACGTCACCGTTCAGGCCGGCGAGAACTGGGACGCGCTCGTTACCCGGGCCGTCGATGACGGCTGGCTGGGCATCGAGACCCTCGCGGGCATCCCGGGCTCGGTCGGTGCGACGCCGATCCAGAACGTCGGTGCCTACGGCCAGGAGGTGTCTGGGACGATCGCGTCGGTTCGCACGTTCGACCGTTACGACCGCACGATGCGCACCTTCGCGGTGGCCGACTGCGGCTTCGGCTACCGCACCAGTGTCTTCAAGCAGCTCGCCCCGCGGTACGCCGTGTTGTCCGTGCAGTTCCAGTTCACTCGGGGTGATCTCGGGCTGCCCATCCAGTACGCGCAGCTCGCCGAGACGCTCGGCGTCGAGGTCGGCGCGCGGGTGCCAGCGGCCGACGTCCGCGCCGCGGTGCTCGAACTGCGGCGGTCCAAAGGCATGGTGCTCGATCCCGACGACCACGACACTTGGAGCGCCGGCTCGTTCTTCACCAATCCCATGCTCAACGGCGAAGCCGCCGCTGCCCTTCCTGCCGAAGCCCCTCGGTACCCGCAGCCGGACGGAAGCGTCAAGACGAGCGCGGCCTGGCTCATCGAGCACGCCGGCTACCGGCGCGGCTTTCCGGCGGCCGAAGGCCAGGTGTCGGTGTCGACCAAGCACTCGTTGGCGCTCACGAACCGAGGCGGTGCGACCACCGACGAGCTGCTCGATCTGGCGCGCGAGCTTCGGGACGGGGTGAAGGCGCGATTCAGCATCACCCTCGAGCCCGAACCGACGTTGATCGGCTGTCGGCTCTAGTCGTCCCCGAAGGTTTCATTCCGGTTTTGCTGCGGGATCACTCGTCAATCCCTAGATTGGCGGCAATGTCTGGGCTCTCTCGTCGCACGTTCCTCCGCAACACATTGGTGGCGGTGGGCGCCGCTGTGGTGAGCACCACCGTGGGAACGGCACGCCGGGTTTCCGCCGCCATGCGGCGGACGACCGCGGACGCATCGATCGTTCGTGGCACTCCCGGTGCGGGTGGATACAGGAAACTGATCGACGGGCCAGCCCTGGAGCATGTGGTGCGCATCGACTTGGGCGGGACAGCCGGGCGGGGATCGGGAAGCCTGCCGAAAGGCCGTCCTCGGGTTCGTCCAGTTCAGCGACATTCACGTCGTCGACCACCAGTCGCCCCTGCGGGTGGAGTGGCTCGACCGCTACGAGGATCCGTCGTCGTTGCCCGCGCCGGGACTCCTGAGCTCGGCCTACCGGCCGCAGGAGATGCTCTCGGCCCAGGTGTCTGACTCGATGGTCCGGGCCGTCAACGCGCTCCACCACACACCTGTCCTCAACAAGCCTGTGTCCTTCGTCATCGAGACCGGTGACAACTCCGACAACTGCCAGTACAACGAAACTCGGTGGTACATCGACCTGTTGGATGGTAAGAACATCCGCCCGGACAGCGGCAACTACAACAAGTACGAAGGGGTCATGAAGGGGAAGGACCCCAACTACTGGCATCCCCACGGTGAGATTCCGACTGATACCGCACGTGGAACCTACGGCTTCCCGACGATCCCCGGCCTGCTGGACAAGTCCCGCAAGTCCTTCCAGGCTGAAGGTCTCGAAGTCCCCTGGTACTCGGTGCACGGAAATCACGACGGCCTCACGCAGGGAAACTTCCCGACAGCTCTCCCGCTGAACACCATCGCGGTCGGGGCACTGAAGATCATCTCGCCGCCGGTGGGCTTCAGTCAGGCCAACGTCGATGCGCTGCTCAAGACGCTGAACCTGGGCGCGGTCATCAACCAGATTCTCGCGATCCCGGGCTCAGCCGCCGTCGTCACGCCGGACCCCAAGCGCCGCATCCTGACCCGCAAGCAGGTCGTGGCCGAGCACTTCAACACGTCCACCTTGCCAATGGGTCACGGCTTCACCGCCGAGAACAAGACCAAGGGCACCGCCTACTACACGGTCGACAAGGGCCACGTCCGGTTGGTCGTGATGGACACGGTCAACCCGAACGGCTATGCCGACGGCTCGCTGGATAGCCCGCAGTTCACCTGGTTGAAGGGGGTCATCGATGGCTCCGCCGACAAGTTGGTGGTCCTGTTCAGCCACCACACCAGCGCCACCATGTCGAACCCCTTGGTGGCGACGGGGCTCGATCTGAACCAGCGCGTTCTGGGCTCCGCCGTGGTGTCGTACCTGCTGACCAAGCCGCAGGTGATCGCGTGGGTCAATGGCCACACCCACCGCAACGAGATCTTGGCGCACACGGGCCCGGAGGGTGGCTTCTGGGAGATCAACACCGCCTCCCACATCGACTTCCCGCAGCAGGGGCGCATCATCGAGATCGCCGACAACACCGACGGCACGCTGTCGATCTTTACGACGATCCTGGATCACGCCGCGGAGGCCGCGTGGGACGGCACTCTGGAGACCCCGCTGGCACTGGCCTCCTTGAGCCGGGAGTTGTCGGCGAATGACTGGCAGCACATTGATTCTGGAGGGTCGCTCGACCTCAACACGGAACTGATCGTCAAGACGCCGCCCGGCTACGCGGACGCCACCTGCGACGTCTAAGCCAGCCAGCCGTCGATGCCGGCTAGCGCCGTGGCCTTGAGGTCGTCGGGCGCACAGGAGCGGCGGATCGACATCGCGGCAAGTCGCGCGAGCTCGTCGTCGGTGAAGTGCTGGGCCGCGCGCAGAACGGCGTACTGTCCGGCCAATCGGGAGCCGAACAACAGGGGATCGTCGGCGCCCAGTGCGACGTCGGCCCCGGCGTCGAGGAGCTGGCGGACGGGCACCTCGTCGAGCGTGCTGTAGACGCCCAGCGAAACGTTCGACGTCGGGCAGACTTCCAGTGCTACGCCGGCGTCGACGACGCGGGCCAGCACGTCGGCGTCTTCGGCCGCGCGCACGCCGTGGCCGAGTCGCGTCGGGTGCAGGTGGTCCAGGCATGCGGCGACGTTGCCCGGCCCCAGCAGCTCGCCGCCATGGGGTGCGAGGAGTAGCCCGGCCCGTTCGGCGATGGCGAACGCAGGAGCGAAGTCTGCGGTGTTGCCGCGACGTTCGTCGTTGCTCAGCCCGAAGCCGATGACGCCGCGGCCGGCGTATCGCGCCGCCAGGCGCGCGAGGCTGCGGGCGTCCAGCGGATGGCGGGTTCGGTTGGCCGCGATGACGATGCCGACGCCGATTCCCACCGACTCCGACGCCTGCCCTGCGGCGTCGAGCACGAGCTCGGTGAACTCGGTGATGTTGCCGAACTTCGCGGTGTAGCCGGACGGGTCGACCTGGAGTTCGGTCCAGACGGCGCCATCGGCGGCGTCGTCCTCGAGTGCCTCGCGCACGAGCCGGCGGACGTCGTCGGCGGTGCGTATGACCGCCCGGGCCACGTCGTACAGCCGCTGGAACCGGAACCAACCCTTCTCGTCCGTGGCCACCAACTTCGGGGGCCACTCCTCGACGAGGGCGGACGGAAGGCGGTGACCGTCACGCTCAGCGAGCTCCAGCAGCGTCGGGTGCCGCATCGAGCCGGTGAAGTGCAGATGCAGGTGCGCCTTCGGAAGAGACGCAATCGACCGCACGCAGCCATCCTCGCAGCGCCGCCGGACAACCGGTCGCTAACCTCGGGACATGCCACCAGACGGGTCGTGGATCCGAGACCACATCCGTGCGATCGCCGACTACCCGCAGCCCGGAGTGACCTTTCGCGACATCACGCCGCTTCTCGGCGAGGCCGCCGCGTTCGGGCGGACTATCGACGACCTTGTCGCCAAGTTCGACGACGTCGACGTGAGCCGGGTCGTCGGGATCGAGTCGCGCGGGTTCATTCTCGGCGCGGCCGTCGCCTACCGCCTCCGGGCCGGTTTCGTCCCCGTCCGCAAAGCCGGCAAGCTGCCGTGGCAGGTCGCTCACGAGGAATACGAACTCGAGTACGGCACCGACACGCTCGAGATCCACCGCGACGCAATCCACGCCGACGAGCCCGTTCTCGTCATCGATGACGTACTCGCCACCGGTGGCACGGCGCGGGCGACGGCCAACCTCGTCGAGGCCTTGGGAGGCCGGGTCGTCGGCATCGGGGTCCTGATCGAGCTCGATGAACTCGGCGGCCGCGAGCGTATCGGCGAGTACAGACTCGAGAGCCTCACGACCTACTGAGGGCACGTCAGGTGCGGTTTGGCTCCCGACGAACCCGCCCCGTATGCTTGACCCCACCGGTGAAATCTCAGGCTAGTTCGCCATGCCCTCGTGGCGGTGGTCGAGTAGGGCATGGGGGCGCACCTACGGCACTAGCTCAACTGGCAGAGCATCGGTCTCCAAAACCGAAGGTTGGGGGTTCAAGTCCCTCGTGCCGTGCGAAGCACGGCACACAGGGCGAGAGCCCCACAAATCCAGCACAGCGCCGTGCGGCAACCAACGAATGTAAGACGAGAGAAGGAACGCGTGAGCGAACAGCACCCTGAGCTGTCCGGTGGCACGCCGTCGACCCCGATTCCGGGGACGACCGGCCGCACGCCGCCGATCACGTTCATCCGTCAGGTCGTCGCCGAGCTCCGCAAGGTGGTCTGGCCGACGCGACCGATGGTCGTGAACTACTTCTTCGTGGTGCTCGTCTTCGTGTTGGTCATGATGGCGATCGTTGCCGGACTCGACTTCGGGTTCGGCAAGGCAATGTTCAAGATTTTTGCGTGAGGTAGATGGTGAGCGAGTTCGAGCAGGAGTCCGTGGGTGTCGTCGATGACGCACCCGCCGAGGACGTGACCCCCGAGAGCGAGGACGCGGTGACCACCGAGGACGTCGCAATTGAGGAAGTCGACGCCGCCGATGACGCGCCGACCGAGGACGCGCCGACCGAAGACGCCGTCGAGGACGAAGTTGTCCCGGACGCGCTCAAGGAGTTCCGCGACAACCTCTACAGCCAACCCGGCGACTGGTACGTCGTGCACACCTACTCCGGCATGGAGAAGCGGGTCAAGGCCAACTTGGAGAACCGCATCACCTCGTTGAACGCCGAGGACTACATCTTCGAGGTGGAGGTCCCGACCGAAGAGGTCGCCGAGATCAAGAACGGCCAGCGCAAGCTCGTCAAGCGCACCGTCCTTCCCGGCTACGTCCTGGTTCGCATGGACCTCACCGACGAGTCGTGGGGCGTTGTCCGCCACACGCCGTCTGTAACCGGTTTCGTCGGGAACGCGCACCAGCCGGTGCCGCTGAGCCTCGGCGAGGTCGAGAAGATGCTTGCGCCGGCCATCGAAGCCGAGATCGCCGCAACGGCTCCGGACGCAGCCGGCTCCAGCTCCTCGGCGCAGCAGAAGGCCAAGTCGCCCAAGGTCGAGTTCACCGACTTCTCCAATGGCGACTCGGTCATGGTGGTCGACGGCCCGTTCGCCACGCTGCACGCCACCATCACCGAGATCAACGTCGACGCCCAGCGCGTCAAGGCGCTGGTTGAGATCTTCGGCCGCGAGACGCCCGTCGAGCTCAGCTTCTCCCAGATCCAGAAGGTCTAGTTAGGAATCCCACATGGCCCCCAAGAAGAAGATCGCTGCCGTCGTCAAGGTGCAGCTTCAGGCCGGCATGGCCAACCCCGCGCCGCCGGTCGGCACCGCACTCGGTCCGCACGGCGTCAACATCATGGACTTCTGCAAGGCGTACAACGCCGAGACCGAGTCCCTGCGCGGCAACGTCATCCCGGTCGAGATCACGATCTACGAGGACCGTTCGTTCACCTTCATCACCAAGACGCCGCCGGCTGCCGAGCTGATCAAGAAGGCCGCCGGCCTGTCCAAGGGCTCAGGCGTCCCGCACACGGAGAAGGTTGGCAAGATCACGGCCGAGCAGGTGCGCGAGATTGCCACGACCAAGATGCCTGACCTCAACGCCAACGACCTTGAGCAGGCCGCCAAGATCATCGAGGGGACCGCCCGCTCCATGGGCGTCACCGTCGAGTAACCAAATAAACCGTGGGAGGGCCTCTGTGGGCCCGCTGACCACACTTCTGAGAGGGAATCAGATGAGCAAGCACAGCAAGGGCTACCGCGCCGTAGCCGAGAAGATCGATCGTTCCGTCCTGTACTCGCCCCTGAAGGCGCTGACGCTGGCCAAGGAAGCGGCCAGCACCAAGTACGACTCGACCATCGACGTCGCTGTCCGGCTCGGTGTTGACCCGCGTCAGGCCGACCAACTGGTGCGCGGCACGGTCAACCTGCCGCATGGCACCGGCAAGACGGCTCGCGTCCTGGTGTTCGCCACCGGCGCCAACGCCGATGCGGCCCGCGAGGCGGGCGCCGATTTCGTCGGTTCGGACGAGCTGGTCGAGAAGGTCTCCGAGGGTTGGCTCGACTTCGACGCCGTCGTCGCGACGCCTGATCTCATGGGCAAGGTCGGTCGACTCGGCCGCGTGCTCGGCCCGCGCAACCTGATGCCGAACCCGAAGACCGGCACCGTGACGATGGACGTTGCCAAGGCCGTCGGCGACATCAAGGGCGGCAGGATCGAGTTCCGCGTCGATCGTCACGCCAACGTCCACTTCATCATCGGCAAGGCGTCCTTCACCGCCGAGCAGCTGACCGACAACTACGCTGCGGCGATCGACGAGATCCTGCGGTTGAAGCCGGCCAGCTCCAAGGGCCGGTACCTGCAGAAGGTCACGGTCTCGACGACCAACGGCCCGGGTGTGGGTGTCGAACCGCAGCGGACGCGCGCTGACGCTGACGCTGACGCCTGATCATCAGGCCCCGACAGTTAGGCTCCGTTCATGCGTAGCCGCTTCGGAATCGTCCTTGTTGTCGGACTCCTGCTGGGCTTCCTCACGTCCTGCGGCACCGGGCCGGAAAAGCTGACCGAGAAGACCCTCTTTCCGAGGGTCGCTGACGCGCAGCTGAAGGCTGGGTCGAGCACCATCTCGATGACGTTGACCGCGACAGACGGCCAGAAGTTCAAGTCGCATGGGCAGATGAAGCTCGGCGCACGGGCTGAGGACACCGCCATGGCGATGACCGTGAACGGCGACACCGGTGGACTGGGGACCGTCGAGCTCCGCCTGGTCGATCGCGCGTTCTACATTTCGCTGGGCGCTCTCACCCAGAACAAGTTCGCCAAGATCGACCTCACGGACAAGTCGAACCCGATCGCACGCCAGTACGGCGACATCATCCAGAACGTTGACCCGGCACGACAGGTGCGCCAGTACGAAGACGCGATCACGAAGTTCGATGCGTCGGGCGAGGCGACCGAGATCGACGGCGTGCAGGTGCAGCCGTACAAGATCTCAGTCGACCCGTCGAAGGCTGACCAGTTCAAACAGCTCGACCAGGCGTCGCTACCGGACTCGATCGCCTTCACCCTCTACATCGGACCGGACGACCTGCCTCGACGCATGGTGTCGCTGATGCCTACCGCGAGCGGCACGAGCAGGTTGCAGATGGACTACTCCAAGTGGGGCGAGAAGGTCACCATTGCGGCGCCCAGCAAGGCCAGGATCACCGAGAACAGCCTGCTGAACCGCCTCGGCCAGCCAGAAGAGTTGGACGGCACGCCGACGGCTCCCTGACGCCTCAATTTGTGTCGTATCGCTCGCCTCGCCTAGACTGACCGACGCCGAAGACCGCTGGTCGGATCAAGGTTTCGCGACCAAGATCCCGAAGTGCCCGTAAGGGCGGCCCGCGCAGGTTCACGTAAGACGCCCAGTCAGAAATGGCAGCGTGTCGCCCCGTGCCTGCGCCGGGGCGTTTCTTGTTGGGGAGCAGTCGAGATTCGGCCCCAACGAGAAGGAGAGCCATGGCTAGCCCGGACAAGGTCGCCGCTGTTGCCGAACTCGCGGATGAGTTCCGCGAGTCGAACGGTGCCGTCCTCACCGAGTACCGCGGCCTCACCGTCAAGCAGCTGCAGGAATTGCGGCGCTCCCTCGGTGAGCACGCGCGTTACGCCGTCGCCAAGAACACGCTGACCAAGCTCGCTGCTCAGCAGGCCGACATCGAGTTCCCGGAGGAGCTCCTCGACCGGCCCGACCGCCATCGCCTTCATTACCGGCGATGTCGTTGAGGCAGCAAAGGGCCTGCGTGACTTCGCGAAGGAGAACAAGACTCTCGTCATCAAGGGCGGCTTCCTGGACGGCAAGGTCCTTCAGCCCGACGAGATCAAGAAGCTTGCCGACCTCGAGTCCCGTGAGGTTCTCCTCGCGAAGCTCGCAGGCGGCATGAAGGCCAGCATTGCCGGTGCGGCTGGCCTGTTGAACGCACCGCTGGCGCAGACCGCGCGTCTGCTCGCGGCGTTGCAGGCGAAGGCCGAGGCGGATCCGTCCGTCCTGGCTGCTGCCGCACCTGTCACTGCCGAGGCACCTGCCGAAGCCGAGGCTCCTGTCGACGAAGTTGTCGACGCACCCGTCGACGAAGTCGACACCGCCAACACCGTCGGCGAAGTCGACGAATCCGGCACTGCATCTGACGACACCGCTGATGAGGCGGCTACCGACGACGCAGGTTCCGAGGGCTGACGCCCGATCAACCATCGGACCCTGCGGGGTCACCCACGAAAGGAAACGCCATCATGGCGAAGCTCAAAACCGAAGACCTCCTCGACGCGTTCAAGGAGATGACGCTCATCGAGCTCAGCGAGTTCGTGAAGCAGTTCGAGGAGACCTTTGAGGTCACCGCTGCTGCTCCGGTTGCCGTTGCGGCTGCCGGTGCTCCAGCTGCTGCGGGCGGCGACGCTGCCGGCGGCGACGCGGACCAGGACGAGTTCGACGTCGTCCTCGAGGCGGCCGGCGACAAGAAGATCCAGGTCATCAAGGAAGTCCGTACGCTCACCAGCCTCGGACTGAAGGAAGCCAAGGATCTCGTCGAGGGGGCCCCGAAGCCGGTCCTCGAGAAGGTCACCAAGGAAGCGGCCGAAAAGGCGAAGGAGGCCCTCGAGGCCGCCGGCGCCACCGTTTCGGTGAAGTAACTCGACTTCACGCACACGGCGCTCGTCCCGATGGGGCGGGCGCCGTGTTGCGTTCCGGGACGCAAGTTCTGGAACCGGTTCTATGAGGTTTTGAAACCGGTTCTACGCCGCCGCCTCGGAGGCCTCGTGACATGGCCCAATCGAGTGCGTTAGGGTCAGCCGGACTCGCCGGTAACCGACGGTTGCGGCAGGTGACGATTCCGTAACTTTTGGGCACGCTTTCCGTTAGAGTGTGTGTCTCGAGTCACAAAATTGGGCGCGAAAGAGTGCAGGGCGCACTAGCGGCCGCAGCAGGAGGAGACCTCGTGGGTACAGACGTCGGGCTCATCGGCCTCACGAAGCAGTTTGGTAGCCAAGTCATCTGGCGCGATGTGACTCTGACGCTGCCGGCCGGCGAGATCAGCGTGATGCTCGGTCCGTCCGGTACCGGTAAGTCGGTCCTGCTCAAGACGATCATCGGCCTCCTCAAGCCGAACGCCGGCAACGTGATGATCCAGGGCACCGATATCGCCAACTGCTCGGAAAAGGAGCTGTACGAGGTCCGCAAGCTGTTCGGCGTCCTTTTCCAGGACGGCGCGATGTTCGGCTCGATGGACCTCTACGACAACGTCGCCTTCCCGTTGCGTGAGCACACCAAGAAGAGCGAGTCCGAGATTCGCAACGTCGTCATGGAGAAGATGGAGCTTGTCGGTCTTCTCGGTGCCGAGAACAAGTTCCCGGGTGAGATCTCCGGTGGTATGCGCAAGCGTGCCGGTTTGGCCCGCGCGCTCGTGCTCGATCCGGAGATCCTGCTGGTCGACGAACCAGACTCCGGACTCGACCCTGTGCGGACTTCGTACCTGAACCAGCTGTTCATCGACCTCAACCAGTCGATTGACGCGACGTTCCTCATCGTGACGCACGACATCAATTCCTGTCGCACCGTTCCGGACAACATCGGCCTGCTCTACCACAAGCACCTGGCGATGTTCGGTCCGCGCGAAATGCTGCTGTCCAGTCAGGAGCCAGTCGTCGCCCAGTTCCTGAACGCCCAGCGTGTCGGTCCGATCGGCATGAGCGAGGAGAAGGACGCCGACGAGCTTGCCGCCGAGTCGCACATCGAGATGCCGCCACTCCCGCCGATCCCGAAGCAGATCTCGCCCACCAACGGCCTGCCACGGCGGGGTGAGCGTCCGGCCGGCCAGTGGTGCCGCGAGAACGGCGTCACGCCTCCGCCTGGTTCCTTCGGCGAAGCCGTCCCGGTGGCGCAAGAGTCCTCTCAGGGCACATGAGCACACGTGTGGCAGCACCAGCGCGGGTCGCTGGCGGGCTGTTTGCGTTCATCCTCGACATCGGGGTTGCGCTGTTTAAGCGCCCATTCCAGTTGAAGGAATTCCTCCTCCAAGCCTGGTTCATCGTCCAAGTCACAATCGTGCCGACTGCGCTCGTCTCGATTCCGTTCGGAGCAGTCATCGCGCTCCAGGTCGGTGGCCTGATCAAGCAGTTCGGCGCCGAGTCCTTCACCGGCTCCGCGTCCGTGCTGGCCGTTGTCCGCGAAGCCGGACCGATCGCCACCGCTCTGCTGATCGCTGGCGCCGCCGGCTCCGCCATCGCAGCCGACTTCGGCGCGCGCAAGATTCGTGAAGAACTCGACGCCATGATGGTCCTCGGCATCGACCCGATCCAGCGCCTCGTCGTCCCCCGCACACTGGCGATGATGCTGATCGCGGTGTTCCTGAACGGCATGGTCACGATCGTGGGTGTGGCCGGCGGCTACGTCTTCAACGTCATCCTTCAGGACGGCACCCCGGGTGCCTATCTGGCCTCATTCACGGCGCTGGCACAGCTACCGGACATGTACCAAGGATTGGTCAAGGCACTCGTGTTCGGCTTCCTCGCCGCAGTCGTCGCGTCCTACAAGGGCATGAACGCCAAGGGCGGCCCGAAAGGCGTGGGTGACGCGGTGAACGAGGCGGTCGTTATCACGTTCGTGATGCTTTTCGTCGTCAACTTCTTCATCTCGTCCCTGTACATCCAGCTCGTTCCACCGAAGGGCATGTGACATGGCCAACGGAGTCGCCGGCTACGCCGGGAGGTCAGTCGCCGGGCTGGAGCGCATGGGCGGCCAGATGCTCTTCTACGGGCGCGTGCTGAAGGCCGTCCCCTTCACCATCAAGAACTATTCGAGGGAGATCGCGCGCCTGTTGGCCGAGGTCACGCTGGGCTCGGGTTCCCTCGCCGTCATCGGCGGCACGATCGGCGTCGTTGTCTCAATGACATTCTTCACCGGCACGGAGGTCGGTATTCAGGGCTATGCCGCCCTCGACCAGCTCGGCACCGCCGCCCTCACCGGCTTCGTGTCGGCGTACTTCAACACCCGCGAGATCTCCCCAATCGTGGCCGGCATTGCCTTGGCGGCAACCGTTGGCTGCGGATTCACCGCGCAACTCGGCGCCATGCGCATCTCGGAAGAGGTCGACGCCCTCGAGGTCATGGCAGTCCCGTCCATGCAGTACCTGGTGACCACGCGCGTACTGGCCGGGCTCGTCGCGATCATCCCGCTGTACATCGCAGGCCTGTTGTCCTCGTACTTCGCTACTCGGCTGGTGATCACCCAGGTCAACGGCCAGAGCGCAGGAACCTATGACCACTACTTCAACACCTTCCTTCCGCCAGTCGACGTGCTCTGGTCATTCGGCAAGGTGTTGATCTTCGCGGTCGTCGTGATCCTCATCCACTGCTACTACGGCTACTTCGCCTCCGGCGGTCCGGCTGGTGTGGGAGTCGCGGTCGGCAGGGCTGTTCGTACGTCGATCGTTGCCATCAACGTGATCGACCTGTTGGCCTCCATGGCGATCTGGGGCACCACGGTCACTGTGCGATTGGCAGGTTGACCTGTGCCACGCACCCCAACCCTCGAACATCCGTCGTCGTTGCGCCTGTTGGGCGTGGGGCTGATCCTTGTCATGCTGTTCTTCGGCTGGTTGACGTGGGCCTTCTTCAGCAAGGCCTTCGTCGAGTACGACGATGTGACCTTGACGTCGTCCAAATCGGGTTTGTCGTTGCCTGAGCGAGCCGATGTGAAGTTGCGGGGAATGATCGTCGGGGTTGTCCTTGATACGAAGATCGTGGGCGACAAGGTCCATTTGACGTTGGGCATGAATCCGCAGTTGATCGAGCGGGTGCCGCGTGATGTGCGAGCCGAGATCATCCCCAAGACGCTGTTCGGTGAGAAGTACGTGAACTTGATCCCGACCGGCGGCACCAGTGAACACCTGCGCGCGGGCGACACGATCACCAACGCGGTGGTGCCGGTGGAGTTCGAGAAGTTCTTCAACGACATCTATCCGCTGTTGACGGCGGTGCCGCCGGAGAAGGTGGCCTACACGTTGACGGCATTGGCCAACTCGCTGGAGGGCCGTGGCGATTCGCTGGGTCAGACGTTGGAGGACTCCAACGAGTACTTGAAGAAGTTCAATCCGGAGAACAAGCAGGCGATTGACGACATCGTGGCGTTTGGTCAGGTCTCCAACACCTATGCCCGGCAGATGGACAATTTCGGTCGGTTGTTGGAGAACTCGGCCGAACTCAGCGACACGGTGGTGGACAAGGAGTCCGAGCTGGAGGACTTCTTCGGCGAAAGCGACCGATTGGCCGACGTCTTCCGGGAGTTTTTGGAGGCTGCCGGTGACGACATCATCGCCACGGCGGGCAACAGTGTGCAGCCGCTGAGGGTCGGTGCGGAGTACTCCACGATGTTCCCGTGCTGGTTCAAGGGTCAGAACGCACTGATCGATGACGTGGTCGACGAGGTGTTCAAGAACGCTACTCTGCACATCGCCATGAAGACAGTCACGCCGCAGCCAACGAGGTACGGCAAGCCCGATGACCCCCAGCCCGAACACCCCATTGTCCCGAAGGAAGCGACGCTTGAGTCGCTCGACTTTGTCCAGCCGCAGATTCGCGGCTACCGGCCCAACCCGAACGACCCGTCCAATCCTTATCCGGCAGGCCTCGGAACGATTTGTGATGAGCTCTATGCGGCGGCAGCCGGCAACCCGCGGACGCCGGACGAACCGCTCCCCGTCCCGCCGGAGCTCTGGAAGGTCGTCGGCGTCAGGAATTCGCACAACGGCAAGTTGGGCACCGAGGCCGACTACAACCGTGCGCCTGTCTCGTCGACCGGTATCGATTCCCCCGCACAGCGGAAGGTCCTCAACCGCATGACCACGGCGCTCACCGGGATCGAGTCTGAGAATGTTCCCGACGTGGCTTCTCTGTTGATCAGCCCGGTCGTGCGTGGAGCGGCGGTGAGCATCCGATGACCCAGCGTATGGACAAGGAGTCAATCTCCGCCCTCGTCAAACTGATCATCTTCTGCGTGCTCACCGGAATGGCGACCGTCGTGCTGGGTATGACGCTGAGCAACGGCGGCTTCGCCAAGCGCGACGTCTACAAGGCCATGTTCACCGACGTCGCGGGTGTGGCCACCGGCGATGAGGTTCGCATCGCCGGTGTGCGCGTGGGCAGCGTCCGAGCGGTAGAGGTTGCCGACAAGGACAAGGCGGTCTTGGAGTTCGGCATTGAGCCAGGCATCAAGCTCACCCAGAACACCACGGCAACCCTGCGGTTCCGAAACCTGGTCGGTCAGCGCTACTTGGCACTCGAGCAGGGCTCTGAAGGGGCCACCACTCAGATCCAACCGGGCTCGACCATCCCGCTGTCGCAGACCCAAGAGGCCCTGGATCTGGATCTGCTGTTGAGCGGTTTCAAGCCGGTGTTCCAAGCGCTCAACCCGACTGATGTCAACAAGCTGGCGTTTGAGATCGTGCAGACCCTCCAAGGCGAATCAGGGAATGTGGAGAGCCTCCTGGGTTCGGTGTCGTCACTGACGCAGACCTTGGCCGGCCGCGACCAGCTCATCGGTGACGTGATCAAAAACCTGTCGAAGACCCTCGACATTGTCGGTTCGCGCGACGCGGAGTTGAGCACCACGATCAGGACATTGCGTGAGTTCATCGGTGGCCTGAAGGACGATCGCGAAGACATCCTGGACTCGCTGGACGGCATCGCCGATCTGACCGACGAGACGGCGGAACTCTTGCAGGATGCGACCCCGCTCTTCGCCGCGGACCTGAAGCAGCTGAATCGCCTGACCGCGAACCTCAGCAAGCCGAAGAATCTCGCGCAGGTCCAGAAATCGATCCGCATCCTTCCGTTCAAGCAGACGAAGACCGCCAACTGGGTCGCCAGTGGCAGCATCTTCAATCAGTATCTGTGCGAGTTCCTCGTCGACTTGGACACGACCGGACTGCCGGCGCCTCTCGCAGCGCTCATTTCCCAGCTCGAAGCAATGCTTCTGAACGTCCCGACTGGCGGGGCGCGCTGTGACACCGCGGAAGGGGAACTGTGATGACGCCCTTCCGCGAACGCAACCAGACGATGATCGGTGCTGTCGGAATCGTGGTCATCTTGGTGATGATGGTCGCCGCCTTCAAGGCGGACAAGCTGCCCATCATCGGTGCCGGCGATATCTATTACGCCAACTTCAGCGAGGTCGGCGGCCTGCACGCGGGCAACGAGGTCCGAGTCGCCGGCGTTGCGGTCGGCAACGTCGACAAGCTCGAACTCGAGGGCGACCACGTCAAGGTCACCTTCAAGATGGACAAGGGCACCGATCTCGGCAGCTCAACGGCAGCAGAGATCAAGGTGCGCACCCTGCTGGGCGCAACGTATCTCGGGCTCGTCCCAGCCGGCTCCGGCGAGTTGGCCACGGGCGCGCACATTCCCAACTCGCGCACCAACGAGCCCTATGACGTCGTCGAGGCCTTCCAGGAGCTCAGCACGACCACGGACCAGATCGACTTGGAGCAGGTTTCGAAGGCCCTCAACGCACTGGCCGACATTGCCGCCGAGACACCGGAGGAGTTCCGCGGTGCCATCCGCGGCGTCTCAGACCTGTCGGCTAACCTCGCAGCTCGGGACGACCAGCTCAACACGTTGCTGGTCAACCTGCAGCGGGTTTCCAAGGTTCTCAATGAGGAAGGTCCCGACCTGACCAAGCTCTTCAAGGATGCGGCAGTGCTCTTCGACGCCGTGGCGGATCGCCGTGACACCGTGCATCGGCTCCTGGTCTCCACTCAAGAGATCTCGGATCAGCTGGTCGAGTTCGTCGACGCGACGCGTGCCGACATCAAGCCGGTTCTCGCCCAGCTGAAACAGGTCACCGACATGCTGCGACGCAACGAATCGAGCCTCGACGAAGCCTTGCGTCTGGCACCCAACTGGGCCCACACGTTGGGCAACACCTTGGCGGTCGGGCCGTGGTGGGACGTCTTCATCAAGGTGGGTGGCGCGTGATGAACACCGTTGCCCCACGTTTCGCCGGCCTCTCCAAGGTGCTCACTGCGTTCGTCGTGTTGGCACTCTTGGCGGCGGTGTTCCTGCTGTTCACCAACGGCGGCAGGGAGAAGACCATCGTCGCCGACTTCAAGGTGGCCAACTCGCTGTACAACGAGAACGAAGTCCGGATCATGGGCGTGCCGGTCGGCAAGGTCACCAAGATCGAGCCCATCGGCGACCGGGTCCGCGTCACGCTCGAGTACGACGGCGACATCAAGCTGCCGGCCGACGCAAAGGCCGTCGTGATCTCACCGTCCGTCGTCGGCGACCGCTTCATCCAGCTCGGGCCCGCGTACACGGGTGGCCCAGTGCTGCCCGACAACGCGCGGCTCGGCATCGACCGGACCGCGGTCCCGGTGGAGCTCGACGACGTCTTCAAGTCGATCGACAATCTCGCGCTCGCGCTCGGTCCAAACGGGGCGAACAAGGACGGTGCGCTGTCCCGGCTGATCGGGTCCACGGCCGAGCAGTTCGACGGCCAAGGCGAGCAGCTCGCCGCGACCCTCGAGAACTTTGCGAAGCTGGGCACGACCCTTGACAACAACGACGAGGAGCTCTTCGCCAGCATCCGCGAGCTGGACGAGTTCAACGCCCTGCTCCGTCGCAACGACAAGTCGGTCCGGAAGTTCTTCGACAGCACAGCCGATGTGTCCGAAGTTCTCGCTGGCGAGCGGGACGACCTGGCCGACACGATCAAGGCTCTCCAAGAGGCACTGACCGAGGTCCGCGACTTCGTGCGGGAGAACCGTTCCGCCATTCGGGGGAACGTCGACAACCTCGAGAGCATCGCCGCCCTGCTCGCCAACCGAAGCGAAGAGATCGATCACCTGCTCGCCGAAGCCCCCACCTCCTTGGCGAACCTCGGCCTCGCCGGCGTCGGGCTGGGTGTTGCCGCCCGAGCCAACCTCGGTGAACTAGTGGAGAACCTGAGCCCGATCACCGTTATTTGCGCCGCGCTCGGTCAGGCGGACCCCGGTGGCGGCGCGCTGTGTCCTGGCCTCCAGAGCATCGTCGGGTTGATCGATCCCAACCTCGCCGACGACTTCTTCGGTTTCAGCTTGATGTCAGCAGAGTCAGGGGCGTCGCCGACCACAGCGGCCGGTGGGGCGAAGCAACCCAACCCCACGTTGGTGCCGGGCCTCGACTCGGTCATCGACAACCTGGCCGGAATGTTGGCGGTGAACTGATGACGAGCATGAGCACCCTGCGCCGTGTCCGGACGACCGGACTGGTCGTGGTCTCAGCAGTGGTTCTGAGCGGCTGCAACTTCACCCCCTACAGCCTCCCGCTGCCCGGTGGTGCCGATTTGGGTGACCATCCGTACACGGTCAAGGCCGAGTTCCGCGATGCGATGGACCTGGTCCCCCAAGGTGGGGTGCGCTCCTCCGACGTCACGGTCGGAAAGATCACGGACGTACAGCTGAAGCGGGGTTCGTGGACGGCACTCGTCACCATGGAGATCAACGGCGACACTCGCCTGCCCGACAACGCCAACGCCACCATCCGCCAGACCAGCCTCTTGGGTGAGAAGTTCGTCTCGCTGGATGCGCCGGACGAGGGTCGGTACGGCCGGCTGGGCGATGGAGATGTCATCGGGCTGGACCGCAGCGGGCGTAATCCCGAACTCGAAGAGGTTCTCAGCGCGGCAGCATTGCTGTTCAATGGCGGCGGTCTGGACAAGTTCAACACCATCACCCGCGAACTCAACCAGCTGATGGATGGCCGCGAAACCGACATCCGTGAGTTCATCCAGAACTCGACCGAGTTCACGCAGACGCTCGACCAGAACAAGAACGCGATCATCGGCGCCCTCGAGCGCATCAACCGTCTGGCGGTGGCCACGAACGCTCAGGAGGACGAGATCGACGTCGCGTTGCGGGACATTCCGCCGGCGTTGGAGATTCTCGACGACCAGCGCGAAGACCTCGTCAAGATGCTCGAGTCGCTCGACCGCCTCGGAGGTGTCGCCACCGAGGTCATCGAGCAGTCGAAGGAGGACACCCTCACCGATCTGCGGCTTCTCCAGCCGGTGCTCAAGGGTCTGGCCGATGCCGGCGACTCGCTCGCCGGGGTCCTTCGACAGCTCCCCACGTTCCCGTTCTCGGACGCGATTGTGGGCGACTCGGTCGCCCGGGCGCAGGCAGCGTGCCCGGCAAACACCGTCGCAGTCGCCCGCGCGGGCGCCTGCGTTGGTGACTACATCAACCTCGACGTGAACATCTCCTTGAATGCCGAGCAGGGGCAGACACTGTTGCTCGGTCTGCTGTCCATGGGCGGCTTCTCGCCGGCATCGGTTGCGGCGGCGGCGCCGGCGGCCAGCACCAGGGCGGCGGCGCCGAAGTCCAACAGCGCAGCCACGCCGGCTGCCCCGAGTGTCGACGCCGTCGAGGATGCAACGGGCGGTCTACTTCCGGACGCGCCCAAGGCCGAGCCATCAGAGCAGAAGAAGTCGGGTGGGCTGCTGGGCTTCCTTGGCCTGAACCGCACACCCGCGGTCAGCATCGCTGAAGCACAGCAGACAGATGTCGGAAGGCTTCTCGTGGGACCGGTGGTGGCCGAATGATCACGACGACAATCAAGATTCAGCTGATCATCTTCGCCATCGTCACGGTGATCGGCGCCGCGATCGTGGGCGGGCGCTATGCGGAAATTGACCGTTTGGTCGTCGACCGCACCTACCCGGTGAAGGTCGAGCTGAAGGATTCGGGCGGCATCTTCGCCGGTGCGGAAGTGACGTACCGCGGCGTAGTCGTTGGCAAGGTTGGCTCGATGGAGTACATCCCGGCCGGCGTGCGTGCGACGATCGATATCGAGAAGAACGCCCCGAAGATGTCCGAGGACACGGTCGCGGTGGTCGCCAACAAGTCGGCCATCGGTGAGCAGTTCATGGATCTGCAGCCACGGACGAACCGTGGACCCTACCTGCGCGCCGGAAGCACGATCCCAGCGTCCAACACGGTGGTGCCGCTCGACGCGACTCGCCTCCTGATCGACGTCGGCGCCTTCGTCGAGTCCGTCGACACCAAGTCCCTGCAGACACTGATCAACGAAGTGGGCATCGCCTTTGCCGGTTATGGCCGAGACCTGGCCGTGATCATCGACTCGTTCGAATCGTTCATCAAGCAGGCAAATCAGAGCTTCCCGGAGACGCAATCCCTGATCCGCGGATCGGGAAAGGTGTTGGAGACGCTGGTGGACAAGCGTGGCCAGTTCGCTGACTTCACCGAGAACTTCAACGACCTGACCGAAACGTTGGTTGACGAAGACGACTCGGTTCGCGACCTTCTCGACGACGGCCCCGATTCCATCAAGGTGGTGCGGGAGGTGGTCGATGAGAACTCCGACGACCTGGTCTCGCTTTTCCACAGTCTGTCCGACGTCACAGCGGTCTTCGACCGTCGCTGGAAGAGCCTGGAGGTTCTGACAATCCTGTTCATGGCGCAGGTCGACGGCGGCTTCGCGGCGGTGGTTCCGAGCACGGATCCGAAACGTGCCGGGTTGTTCGATGGCAGGATTCCGGTGATCTTCAGAGACACCGAGCCAGGTGTGTACGAATCGACGATGTGCCTGCACAAGTACGGTGGGTCCGACGCCGCCGGCTATCGTGCGGCGCGTCCGCCGGATGACCTGACCAATGCGGCGGTCAAGCACTACGACTGCCTGAACAACAACAAGGTGCCGTTCAATCCACGCAAGACCGAGTACAACTACGATCGTGCGGTCGTGGCACCAGCAACGGGAGAGGATTCGTGGAAGTGGCTTCTGGTAGGGACGGCCTCGAACTGAAGGCTGACCCGAGCACCTCGACCAAATCCATCCGCCTCCTGATCGCGACCTGCGTCGTTGGCGTGCTCATCGGCGGGACTGGCCTGGCGCTGCCGCATCTGGTCGGCTCGCGCGACGAGTTCGCTACCGACCGTCAAGCGGTCATCACACGTGCCTCGGACTTCGCGGTCACGTTCAACACCTATGCCTCGGACAAGAAGCCCGACTACCAGCGACGGGTGAAGCCGTTGATGACGTCCGCGTACTACAAGGACTTCCTGAAGATCACAAACGTGATGTTCCAAGTGGTCAAGGACAAGAAGCAATCCAGCGGTGACGTCAAGGTGCTCTCCGTTGCCGTCGACGACATCGACAAGGATTCCGCCTCCGCCATCGTCGCCATCGACGCCCAAGTCCGTCGAAGCGACTCCGACCAGGCCGTGGCTCGACGCTTCCGGTGGCAGATCTCCATGCGCAAGGTTCGTGGTGAGTGGTTGGTCAATCAGTTCGACGATGTGCCGCCCGTCGAGGCGACTCTGGGTGACGTGAAGGCCGACACGAGCGGAGCCGACAAGTGAACGCCGGACAGACGCCGGGCGGTTCCCCCAAGCGGCGCCGGATCGCTGGCGAGGTCAAGCCGGCGGACGCGTCGTCGGCGCCGTCCCAACCCAAGTCCAAACTGCCCAAGCCGAAACTTCCGAAGCGGCCGAAGCCAGAACCGGCACCCACGGCGACATCTGAACTACCGGCAGCTCCCCCACGATTCGACGCCGTTCGTGTCTCGCGCCCCAAGCCATCCGTCGCCGTCGTGACACTGTTGGTCCTGGCAATCGCCTCAGTCGGATTCGGTGCCTACGGCGTCTGGCAGGGTGTCGACGAAATGCGCAGCGACAGTGTTGTCGAGGCACGTGCCGACGCTACGGACGCTGCCACGAGCGCCTCGGAGAAAATCTTCAGCTACCGGTACAACCAGCTGGATGAACACATGCGCGGGGCGCAGGCGACGATGACGCCGAAGTTCGCGAAGAAGTTCCGGTCGATCTCTCCGGCCCTGAACGCGCTCGCCCCGCAGCGCAAGATCCAGGTCAAGGCGGTCGTCCGCTTCGCCGCGGCCAAGGAGTGCGGCGACAAGTGTTCGCCCCTGAAGGCGACCGTGCTGATCTTCATCGATCAGGCCCGGATCACCGCCGACGCGGACAAGCCGGCGGTGTTCGGCAACCGCATCGAGGTGTTCATGGTCCAGCGCGAGGGCAAGTGGCTCGTCGACAACATCGACGCGTTGTAATCAAGTCCGCGTTTGGCGGCCAATAAGGGTTCCTTACGCCCGCCGGTGTTGTCAAGCACCCCGCTTGCGTCTGTTTGACGTCGCGGGTTACACTCATCCTTCGCGCCCGCTTTGTCCCTGCGTTTTGTGATGCCCTCTTTCGGGTCACCTTGACGCGGGTTGCTCGGTGTGCGCGAAAAGAACTGAATCCCGTGCCACCTAGCGAGCCCTTGGAAGGATCCATCTCTTGGCCGCCTCGCGCACCTCTGCCGCCCCCACCAGCACCACTCTCGCCCCCCGGCGAATCTCATTCGCCAAAATCAATGAGCCAATGGAAGTTCCAGAACTGCTGGCTCTGCAGACCGACAGCTTCGACTGGCTGAGCGGTTCCGACGCCTGGAAAGACCGCGTCGCCGCTACGCGGGCCGCTGGGCAGGATGCCTCGACCAAGTCGGGCCTGGAGGAGATCTTCGAGGAGATCTCCCCGATCGAAGACTTCTCCGAGACCATGAGCCTCTCGTTCCGCGACCACCGGTTCGAGCCGCCGAAGTACTCGGTCGAGGACTGCAAGGATCGCGACGTCACGTACGCCGCGCCGCTGTTCGTCACCGCCGAGTTCATGAACAACGAGACCGGCGAGATCAAGAGCCAGACCGTCTTCATGGGTGATTTCCCGCTCATGACGGACAAGGGCACTTTCATCATCAACGGCACCGAGCGTGTCGTCGTCTCGCAGCTCGTCCGTTCGCCCGGTGTCTACTTCGAGCGCACCCCGGACAAGACGTCCGACAAGGACATCTACACGGCGAAGGTCATCCCGTCGCGTGGCGCGTGGCTGGAGTTCGAGATCGACAAGCGCGACATGGTCGGCGTCCGTCTGGACCGCAAGCGCAAGCAGAGCGTCACCGTCCTGCTCAAGGCGCTTGGCCTGTCCACGGAGCAGATCCTCGAGCAGTTCGGCCAGTACGAGTCGATCCGTCTCACCCTCGAGAAGGAACACATCGCGACTCAGGACGAAGCACTGCTCGACATCTATCGCAAGCTGCGTCCGGGCGAACCGCCGTCGCGCGAAGCCGCCCAGAACCTCCTGGACAACTACTACTTCAACTCAAAGCGCTACGACCTCGCCAAGGTCGGCCGCTACAAGGCCAACAAGAAGCTCGGCACCACCGAGGCGTTCGACCAGCAGACGCTGACGATCGACGACATGGTTGCCGTGATCAAGTACGTCGTCGCCCTGCACGCCGGCGAGACCGAGATCGAGATGCCCGCCGGCACGACGATCGTCGAGGCCGACGACATCGACCACTTCGGCAACCGCCGCATGCGTACGGTCGGCGAGCTGATCCAGAACCAGCTCCGCACCGGCCTGGCCCGCATGGAGCGCGTCGTCCGCGAGCGCATGACGACCCAGGACGTCGAGGCCATCACGCCCCAGACGCTGATCAACATCCGGCCGGTCGTCGCCGCGCTGAAGGAGTTCTTCGGCACGTCCCAGCTCAGCCAGTTCATGGACCAGAACAACCCGCTGGCCGGCCTCACCCACAAGCGCCGCCTGTCGGCGCTTGGCCCGGGCGGTCTGTCACGTGAACGGGCCGGCTACGAAGTGCGCGACGTTCACCCGTCGCACTACGGCCGCATGTGCCCGATCGAGACGCCGGAAGGGCCGAACATCGGCCTGATCGGTTCGCTCGCCTCGTATGGCCGGGTCAACTCGTTCGGGTTCGTCGAGACGCCGTACCGCAAGGTTTCGAACGGCAAGGTCAGCGATCAGGTCGACTACCTCACGGCCACTGATGAGGACCGCTACATCATCGCTCAGGCCAACTCGCCGCTGGACAACAGTGGCAAGTTCGTCGACGCTTCGGTGCTCGTCCGCCAGCGCGGCGGCGAAGCCGAACTGCGACCGGCCTCCGAGGTCGACTACATGGACGTTTCGCCGCGTCAGATGGTGTCGGTCGCGACGGCCCTGATCCCGTTCCTCGAGCACGACGATGCCAACCGTGCCCTCATGGGCTCGAACATGCAGCGTCAGGCCGTGCCGCTGATCCGCAACGACGCCCCGCTCGTCGGCACCGGCATGGAGTTCCGTGCCGCCGTCGACGCCGGCGACGTCACCGTGGCCGGAAAGGCCGGCGTGGTCAAGGACGTGTCCGCCGACGCCATTGAGATTGCCGAGGACGACGGCACGTACACCACCTACAAGCTCGACAAGTTCCGCCGCTCGAACCAGGGCACATGCATCAACCAGCGCCCGCTGGTCGGCGCCGGCGACCGGGTCGAAGTCGGCACCCCGCTCGCTGACGGACCCTGCACCGATGAGGGTGAGATGGCGTTGGGCACCAACCTGCTCGTCGCCTTCATGCCGTGGCAGGGCCACAACTACGAAGACGCGATCATCCTGTCCCAGCGCGTCGTCCAGGACGACGTCCTCACCTCGATCCACATCGAGGAGCACGAGGTCGACGCTCGTGACACCAAGCTGGGCCCGGAGGAGATCACCCGGGACATCCCGAACGTCTCCGAGGAAATGCTTGCTGACCTCGACGAACGCGGCATCATCCGCATCGGCGCCGAGGTGGGCAACGGCGACATCCTGGTCGGCAAGGTCACGCCGAAGGGCGAGACCGAGCTCACCCCGGAGGAGCGGTTGCTCCGTGCGATCTTCGGTGAGAAGGCGCGCGAGGTCCGTGACACGTCGCTCAAGGTTCCGCACGGCGAGTCCGGCACCGTCATCGGCGTGCGCGTCTTTGACTCGGCCGAGGGCGACGAGCTCAGCCCGGGCGTCAACCAGCTGGTCCGCGTCTACGTGGCCCAGAAGCGCAAGATCAGCGACGGTGACAAGCTCGCTGGCCGCCACGGCAACAAGGGCGTCATCTCCAAGATCCTGCCGGTCGAGGACATGCCCTTCCTCGAGGACGGCACGCCGGTCGACGTGGTCCTGAACCCGTTGGGTGTGCCCGGTCGTATGAACGTCGGCCAGGTCCTCGAGCTGCACCTCGGCTGGATCGCCAGCCAGGGCTGGAAGGTCGACGACAAGACCTCCGAGTGGGCCAAGCGGCTCGCGTCGATCGGCGCGTCCGAGGCGCCGGCTCGCAGCCGGGTCGCGACGCCGGTCTTCGACGGTGCGCGCGAGGACGAGATCACGGGCCTGCTGGCCTCAACTCTGACCAACCGCGACGGCGACCGCCTAGTCGGTGAGACCGGCAAGGCGAACTTGCTCGACGGCCGCACCGGCGAACCCTTCCCGGATCCGGTCTCGGTCGGCTACATGTACGTGCTCAAGCTGCACCACCTGGTCGACGACAAGATCCACGCGCGTTCGACCGGCCCGTACTCGATGATCACCCAGCAGCCGCTCGGCGGTAAGGCCCAGTTCGGTGGCCAGCGCTTCGGTGAGATGGAGGTCTGGGCCCTTGAGGCTTACGGTGCGGCGTACGCGCTGCAGGAGCTCCTCACGATCAAGTCCGACGACATTCTGGGCCGCGTCAAGGTCTACGAAGCCATCGTCAAGGGCGAGAACGTGCCTGAGCCGGGCATCCCAGAGTCGTTCAAGGTGCTGGTCAAGGAGATGCAGTCCCTGTGTCTCAACGTCGAGGTACTGTCCTCCGACGGCACTGCGGTCGACATGAAGGACCCGGAGGAAGACCTCTTCCGGGCCGCCGAAGAGCTGGGTATCGACCTGTCGCGTCGTGAACCGTCCAGTGTTGAAGAAGTCTGAGTCGAAAAGCCTGACTGACATCCCTGACTCCATTTTCGAATCTTTCGTACAGAGGAATTGAACCCAGTGCTCGACGTGAATTACTTCGATCAGTTGAAGATCGGTCTTGCCGCCGCGGACGACATCCGCGCGTGGTCCTTCGGTGAGGTCAAGAAGCCGGAGACGATCAACTACCGCACGCTCAAGCCGGAGCGTGATGGCCTGTTCTGCGAGAAGATCTTCGGTCCCACCCGGGACTGGGAGTGCTACTGCGGCAAGTACAAGCGAGTGCGCTTCAAGGGCATCATCTGTGAGCGTTGTGGCGTTGAGGTCACCCGCTCCAAGGTCCGTCGCGAGCGGATGGGCCACATCGAACTGGCCGCCCCAGTCACCCACATCTGGTACTTCAAGGGTGTTCCGAGCCGGCTGGGCTACCTGCTCGACCTGGCGCCGAAGGACCTCGAGAAGGTCATCTACTTCGCCGCCTACATGATCACGAAGGTCGATGAAGACGCTCGCCACCGCGACCTCTCCAGCCTGCAGGCCAAGATCGACCTTGAGATCAAGGGGCTCGAGACTCGTCGCGACAACGAGGTCAACGAGCGCATGGCCAAGCTCGAAGAAGACATCAAGGCGCTCGAGGACGAAGGCGCCAAGGCCGACGCCAAGCGCAAGGTCAAGGACGCTGCCGAGCGCGAGGCGCGCCAACGCCGCGACCGCATCCAGCGTGAGATCGACCGCCTGCTGGAGGTCTGGGACCGGTTCAAGAACCTCAAGGTCCAGGACCTGGAGGGTGACGAGCTGCTCTACCGCGAGATGCAGTACCGCTTCGGTCAGTACTTCGAGGGCTACATGGGCGCCGCGGCGATCCAGAAGCGCCTCCAGGACTTCGACCTCGACGCCGAGGCCGAGCTGCTGAAGGAGATCATCGCCACCGGCAAGGGCCAGCGAAAGACCCGCGCACTCAAGCGTCTCAAGGTGGTCGAGGCCTTCCGCAACAGCACCAACAAGCCCGAGGGCATGGTCCTCGACGCCGTACCGGTGATCCCGCCGGAGCTCCGGCCGATGGTGCAGCTCGATGGTGGCCGCTTCGCGACTTCCGACCTGAACGACCTCTACCGTCGCGTGATCAACCGCAACAACCGGCTCAAGCGTCTACTCGATCTCGGCGCTCCGGAGATCATCGTCAACAACGAGAAGCGCATGCTTCAGGAGGCCGTCGACTCCCTGTTCGACAATGGCCGCCGTGGCCGTCCGGTCACCGGACCGGGCAACCGTCCGCTGAAGTCGATCTCCGACATGCTCAAGGGCAAGCAGGGCCGGTTCCGCCAGAACCTGCTCGGCAAGCGCGTCGACTACTCCGGCCGTTCGGTCATCGTCGTCGGCCCGCAGCTCAAGCTGCACCAGTGCGGTCTTCCCAAGCAGATGGCCATCGAGCTGTTCAAGCCGTTCGTGATGAAGCGACTGGTTGACCTTAACCACGCGCAGAACATCAAGAGCGCCAAGCGCATGGTCGAGCGGGGCGTTCGCTCCGAAGTCTGGGACGTGCTCGAAGAGGTCATCACCGAACACCCGGTGCTGCTCAACCGTGCACCCACCCTGCACCGCCTCGGTATCCAGGCCTTCGAGCCGCAGCTCATCGAGGGCAAGGCCATCCAGATCCACCCGCTCGTCTGCTCGGCCTTCAACGCTGACTTCGATGGTGACCAGATGGCCGTGCACCTGCCGCTGAGCGCCGAAGCCCAGGCTGAGGCCCGCTTGCTGATGCTGTCGACGAACAACATCCTCAAGCCGTCCGACGGCCGCCCGGTCACCATGCCGACGCAGGACATGATCATCGGCCTGTACTTCCTCACGCTGGAGCGTGACGGCCAGACCGGCGAAGGCCGCGCGTTCTCGTCCGAGGCCGAAGCCATCATGGCGTTCGATCACGGCGACATCGCGCTGCAGAGCAAGGTCAAGATCCGCATCCCCAACGCCGATGGCGACGTCGAGACGATGGACACGACGCTGGGCCGGGCGATCTTCAACGACGCTCTGCCGGCCGATTACCCGTACGTCAACAAGCAGATCGGCAAGAAGGAACTAGGTGAGATCGTCAACGATCTTGCTGAGCGCTACTCCAAGGTCGACGTGGGCGTTGCACTTGATGCGCTCAAGGACACCGGGTTCCACTGGGCCACCCGCTCGGGTGTCACGATCTCGATCGACGACGTGGTCACGCCGGAGAACAAGCCGGCGATTCTCGCCAAGTACGAGGCGCTCGCGGCCAAGGTCCAGCAGCAGTTCGACCGCGGTCTCATCACCGAGGACGAGCGTCGCCAAGAGCTCATCGAGATCTGGACGCAGGCGACGAACGAGGTCTCCGGCGAGATGGAGACCAAGTTCAAGGACAATCCCGACAACCCGATCTGGATGATGGTCAACTCCGGCGCCCGCGGCAACATGATGCAGGTTCGTCAGATCGCCGCCATGCGTGGCTTGGTGGCCAACCCCAAGGGCGAGATCATCCCGCGTCCGATCAAGGCCAACTTCCGCGAGGGCCTGTCGGTGGTCGAGTACTTCATCGCCACCCACGGTGCGCGCAAGGGTCTGGCCGACACGGCGCTTCGTACCGCCGACTCGGGCTACCTGACGCGTCGACTCGTCGACGTCAGCCAGGACGTCATCATCCGCGAGGAGGACTGCGGGACTGAGCGCGGACTGCCCAAGCAGATCGGCGTCAAGAATGACGAAGGTGTCGTCGTTGCCGCTGACAACGTTGATACCTCTGCGTACGCGCGTACGGCAGCCGTTGCCATTGCCGATCCCAAGACCGGCGCGGTCCTGATCCAGGCTGGCGGAGACCTTGGCGATGTCGAAGTCGACGCGCTGATCGCCGCTGGCGTCGAGGAGGTCAAGGTCCGCACTGTTCTCACCTGTGAGGCAGCCGCCGGTACCTGCGCCAAGTGCTACGGCCGTTCGCTGGCCACCGGCAAGTTGGTCGACATCGGCGAAGCGGTTGGCACGATCGCGGCCCAGTCCATCGGCGAGCCGGGCACCCAGCTGACGATGCGTACCTTCCACACCGGTGGTGTGGCTGGTGACGACATCACGCACGGTCTGCCCCGCGTCGTCGAGTTGTTCGAAGCGCGCCAGCCCAAGGGCAAGGCGCCGATTACCGAGGCCGCTGGCCGCGTCACCATCGACGACTCCGACCGGGCCCGCAAGATCGTCGTCACCCCTGACGACGGCTCCGAACCGCTGGAGTTCCCGGTCAGCAAGCGCTCGCGCCTGCTCGTCCAGGACGGCGACAGCGTCGAGGTGGGACAGCAGCTCACGCACGGCACGCCGGATCCGCAGGAAGTCCTGCGTATCCTCGGCGTTCGCCGGGCACAGGAGCACCTGGTCGACGAGGTGCAAGAGGTGTATCGCTCGCAGGGTGTGGCGATCCACGACAAGCACATCGAGATCATCGTGCGGCAGATGCTCCGTCGCGTGACCGTCATCGAACAGGGCGAAGCTAACCTCATTCCGGGCGACTTGGTCGACCGGGCGACCTTCGAGGAAGAGAACCGTCGCGTGGTCGCCGAGCGTGGCACGCCGGCCTCCGGCCGCCCGGTGCTCATGGGCATCACCAAGGCCTCGCTCGCGGTGGAGTCCTGGCTGTCGGCGGCCTCCTTCCAGGAGACGACGCGTGTTCTGACCGATGCAGCCATCCACGGCAAGTCGGACAAGCTGCGCGGCCTGAAGGAGAACATCATCATCGGCAAGCTGATCCCGGCCGGCACCGGCCTGGAGCGGTACCGGAACATCCGGGTCGAGCCGACCGAGGAAGCCCGTCAGGCCGCCTACTCGGTGACCGGATACGAGTCGTACGGCGACTACGGATTCGGCAGCGATGGAGCTCCCGTCCAGCTGGAGGACTTCGACTTCACGTCGTACGAAAGCTGATCGCCGAGCGAATAAGCCTCAACGAAAGAAGCCCGAGCCAATTGGTTCGGGCTTCTTTCTGTTCGGCGTCACTTCGGGAGCCGCTCCCGCGGGCGGAACGCCCAGTCGAGATTCGACTCGAAGAGCGGGCGGAACGCCACCGCAACCGGCTTGGTCATCAGCAGCAACGCCAAGACGACACAGGCACCGATGGTGATGGCCAGTCCGAGGTTCCCCATGCCACGCAACGCCGGGAAGACGTTGGTTTCATGCAGGATCACCATGACGACGAACCCGTGCAGCAGGTAGCAGTACAGCGTGCGTTCGCCGAGCCCTGAAATCCACGACTCCCGCCACGAGGTCAGCGACAAGACCGCCAAAGCCATCAGGAGTCCGACCGCAATCAGCAGGGTGCGCGCTCCGATGCCTTCCAGCGGCGTGGCCGCCAATGCGGCTTCGTCGTAGCGGTGACGCCACTTGGTCCAGGACACGTCCCAGTTCGAGCTGTACAGCACGCAGGCGACGGCCACCGCGACCAGGAAAGCCGCGGACGCAATGCGGACGCGGATGGCGGACAGCCGCTCGAAGCGGTCCATCGTCATGTACATGCCGACGACGTAGAACGGCAGCATTCCGAGCGCCTTGGGGAGGCCCAACGACGTTGGGCACCTCAGTCAGGGGCACGACCAGCGAAATGATGATCGCGACGAGGATCGGATGACGCAGCGAGCGCCAGATCGGCGTCGACAGCCGCCATACGAACAGCGCTGCGAGGAACCAGGCCACCCACTTGGGCGAGAGGAGCATGTAGGGATCGGGTGACCCGGTGAAATGGCGCTGCAACACCTGGTACGCCGATTCGACCAGCAGGTACGGAATCACCAAGGTGCTGACCGTGCGCTGGATCTCCTTCGGCGTCCCGCGGAAGTTGCGGGAAATGTAGCCCGACAGCAGTGCGAACGCCGGCATCATCAGCAGGTTCAGCCAGTAGTAGACGGCCCGCCCGAGATCAAGCGAGATGAAGTGGAATAGCGGGTGCGCGATGACGACCATAACCATCACCCAGAAGCGGGCGTTGTCGAGGAAAGCAATCCGCGGAGTCGGCGGCGCTGGCGGTGGAGTGGACGTCGTCGCAGTCTCAGATACGGCTGTCACCCGCTTGACTCTAACTGCGGATGGGTTCGAGCCTGTGCGTCGGTTCGCACAACGAACCGGCCCAATCCGGGGCATTACGCTGCACAGTGTGCAGAGACCGACGGCCACCCAGCGGATCGGCGCCTATGCCGTCGTCATCCGTGACGACGCCCTTCTGCTCACGCGCATCTCGGCCATCGGCTACCCGCCGGGGTGGTGGGCCTTGCCCGGCGGAGGCATCGACCAGGGTGAGTCGCCGTCGGCTGCACTGGTCCGCGAACTGTACGAGGAGACGGGACTCGCGCCGCATTCCGTCCGGCTTGTCGACGTCCACGATGTGCACACGGTGGCGCCCGGTCGGGGCGACCAGTATGAGGACTACCACGGCATCCACCTGCTCTACGCCGTCGAGGTCGCCGCCGACCAGAGGCCTCGAGTCGTCGAGCGAGAAGGCACGACGGACGCCGTCAGGTGGGTCGGGCTAGCCGAGCTGGAGCGTAACGATCTGGCCCAGGAAAAGCTCGCACTGCTGCCGGTCGTTGAGCACGTGCTCGATCGGATCGATCAGTTCGTGACGGGAGTAACCGGCGACACCGACGCATCGGGGCCAGGCGCCGGAGCCGGGATCCAGAACAGCACTGCGTAGTACCCGCGCGCGGAGAGCACGTAGCTCGCCAGGCCGCGCTCGCCGTTCGGGCCTACGGCCGTGTACGTCGTTGTGACCTCGTTCAGGTCCTCCACGACGTCGACCCTGGGTTCTTCCCGGATGCTCGTCGCGAACTTCTCCGCGATGCTGCTGGCGTCGAGCGCCTTCGTGGTGGAGACCACGACGAACGGCGGAGTGAAGGCGCTCAGCAGGATCTCGGAACCCAGCGGTCGACGCCACCCGTTGAGCAGGCGCGACGTCGCGCTGGCGTCGAGGTCCATACCTGGCCAGATCAGGCCGGAGGTGTCGCGTCGGAGGACACCGACCGGAACGTTGGCGTCGCTGTCATGACGACGATTCGCTTGGCCGTCGCGGGGGTCGCCGACGTAGGCGACCCGGAGGTACATGACCGGCTTCCGGTTGGTGGCCGGGGCTGACGTGCGACTCGCCAAGTTGCCCGGGTCGACCCGCAGCGTGATCGTCAGGCGGCGGCCGTTGGGCGTCGTTCCGGTGACGCGCAGGTAGCACGACGTGATGCGCCGGGCTTTCGAGGCGCAGTACTTGGCGATGTCGCTGCGAACGATGCCCGCCTTGGGCAAGATCACGTCGATCTGCGCGAGCATTGCACGGACGACCGCCGTGGGGGATCCGTTGACCCGCATGAGCGAGACGGTGACATCAGGCTTTGGGGGGTCGCTCAGCAGCTCGAACGTGTCGCTGGTCGGCGCTGCGGTCGGAGTCGGAGTCGGCGCCGGACGGGGCGTCCCTCGCGCCTCTGCCTCGTCCCAGCGGCGCTGGCTGTCGGCGTCCCGGCGCGCTTGGGCGGCCTCGAGTTCAGTCGCGTACGCCTGGATGAGCCGGTCGCTGCGGTAACGGACCAGCGGACCCACTTGGCTCGCGCCGCGCGGGACCTGGAATCCGTAGGCGATCGGGCTCTCCGGGCCGGACTCGTGCTCGGTGACGTCGGTGGCTTCCGCGGCGTCCGGCGCGGCCGTGGTTGTCTGCGTAGGCTGTGGAGTTGCGGTCTGCGGCGCGCAACCGACGAGCAGCGTGACGAGGAGGATCAGCGGGAGCGTCCGCACTCCGGTGACACGTCGACCCATCTGTCCCTCTCTGCTGGCCTGCGGCGTCCCACCGCGGGTGCCAGATATTCTCGAATCTGAACCGTCCGCCCCAACTCATGTGCACTGGGCCGGGCATCATTCTTCCATCCCGAGGAGCGCCGGGTGTCTGCCGCAGCCGATGTCCCCCGCGATGTGGCTGCCGCATTGCGGCGCAACGGCATCGGCGACGTCGACGATTCGGCCCTGACGCGGGCTCTCTACAGTTCTGACGCTTCGCTCTATCGAGTGGTTCCCCAAGTCGTGGTCCGACCACGTCACACTGACGAGCTCGTGGCAACCGTCGCCGTGGCGTCCGCCGCGGGCGTACCGCTGACCGTGCGGGGCGCCGGCACATCGATCGCTGGGAACGCCATCGGCACCGGCATTGTGGTCGATGTTTCAAAGCACCTGAACCGGGTGCTCGAGATCGACGCCGAAGCCCGCACCGCACGTGTCGAGCCGGGCGTCGTCCACGCCGCGCTGCAGCTCGCTCTCGCGGGCACTGGGCTGCGGTACGGGCCCGATCCGTCGACGCACACCCGTTGCACGATCGGCGGCATGATCGGCAACAACGCTTGTGGCAACCGTGCGCTCGGATACGGACGGGCGGCCGACAACGTCGCGGGACTTCGGCTGGTGACCGCGGCGGGCGAGCTGCTCACCGTGGGGCGCGACGGCTCGAGTGATTCCGCGACGCTCGCCGGATTGCGCGACATCGTCGGCGGCGGACTGGGCACCATCCGTACCGAGTTCGGTCGCTTCGCTCGGCAGGTGTCGGGCTACAGCCTGGAGCACCTCCTGCCCGAGAACGAGTTCGACGTCGCGTCGTTCATGGCCGGGACCGAGGGCACGCTCGCGGTCATCACCGAAGCCACCGTCGACCTCGTCGTAGACGCCACCGTGCGCCACGTCGTCGTGCTCGGCTTCCCGACGATTGCCGACGCCGCCGATGCGGTCCCGGCTCTGCTGCCCTTCGAGCCGGTGGCTTGTGAAGGCCTCGGTGTTCGCATCGTCGACGTGTACCGGGCGAAGCACAGTGGGCATCGGGGAGGGGCAGTTCCCGAGTACCCCGAAGGCAAGGGCTTTCTGTACGTCGAGCTGGCCGGAGATGACGCACGGGAGCTCGCGGCCCGCGCGGACGACGTCGTTGCCGCGTCTGGCGCGATCGGCTCCCGCCATGTCACATCGCCGGTTGAGCAGGCTGTGCTCTGGCGCATCCGGGAGGAGGGTGCCGGGCTGGCTTCGCGGGTGTGGGATCGCCCCGCCCTCTCCGGATGGGAGGACGCCGCCGTCCCGCCGGAGCGGCTCGGCGCGTACCTGCGCGACTTCGAGCGGCTGCTGGCCGACCACGAGGTCCACGGCGAGCCGTTCGGCCACTTCGGCGACGGGTGCGTCCACGTGCGTATCGACTTCCCGCTCGATGACGAGGGTGGCCACCGCATCTATCGCGACTTCGTCACCGAAGCCGCTGCACTCGTCGCCGGCTACGGCGGGTCCTTGTCAGGTGAGCACGGTGACGGTCGCGCGCGGTCCGAGCTGCTGCCGACGATGTACTCACCCGACGCGATCACCCTGTTTGAGCAGGTCAAGGGCCTGTTTGATCCGAACGACGTCTTGAACCCCGGCGTCCTTGTTCGTCCTGCGGCCATCGACGCCGACCTCCGGACGCTGGGGCGGGGGGTCGTCAAGGCGCCGCTCGGATTCCGTTTCGCCCACGACAGTGTCAATGGTGGGGGCGATCTTGGCGTGGCGGTGCATCGATGTACTGGCGTCGGCACGTGCGTGGCCGGGGCCTCGGCGACCGGCGTCATGTGCCCGTCGTTCGTGGCCACCCGCAATGAGAAGGACTCGACACGTGGCCGCGCCCGCATCCTGCAAGAGGCGATTGACGGCCGGTTCATCAAGGGCGGCGTCGTGGCACCAGAGGTGCACGAGGCGCTCGACCTGTGCCTGTCCTGCAAGGGCTGTGCGAGTGATTGCCCGACCGGCGTCGACATGGCGACCTACAAGTCGGAGGTCCTGAACCAGACGTACCGCGGGCGGTGGCGGCCGCGCAGCCACTACATCCTCGGCCGCCTTCCCATGTGGGCGCGATTGACGTCACCGATCGCGTGGCTGGCAAACCTGGGCCTTCGGGTTCCGGGCCTCGCGCACCTCGCCCGCTGGGTTGCCGGCGTCGACCAACGGCGCAGTCTGCCCCAATTCGCCACGAAGCGGTTCACGAAGGCCGTCAACGCCCTGGACCCAGCGGCAACTGGGCTAAGGCCGCAGGTGTTGCTGTGGGCCGACACTTTCACCGAGTACTTCTCCACGTCCGGCGGCCTGGCCGCGGTTCGGGTGCTGGAGCAAGCCGGGTACGAGGTCATGACGCTGCCAAGGTCGGCCTGCTGTGGACTGACGTGGATCACGACCGGCCAGCTGGACCAGGCGCGCGGGCTCGTCCGTGCGGCCGTCGACCAGCTGTACCCGTACGCGCTCGCCGGCGTTCCGATCGTCGGACTCGAGCCGTCGTGCCTCGCCGTGCTGCGCACCGATGCTCCCGAACTCATCGCTGACCCCCGGGCGGCCGACGTCGCCGCGGGCGTCTTCACCCTGTCTGAACTGCTGACGCGGACGGAGGGGTATGAGCCACCGGACCTCTCCGGGACGTCGGTGGTTGTCCAGCCGCACTGTCACCACGCATCCGTCTTGGGATTCGAGGCGGACGTGGCGCTGCTGAATCGGACGGGCGCTTCGGTGGAACGTCTGTCCGGGTGCTGCGGGCTGGCCGGTAACTTCGGCGTGGAGAAGGGCCACTACGAGGTGTCCGTCGCCGTCGCCGAGTCCCAACTCCTCCCGGCGGTGCGAGCCGCCGCCCCAGGCACGGTGTTCCTCGCCGATGGATTCAGCTGCCGCACGCAGCTCGATGACCTCACCGACGTGCAGGCGATTCACCTCGCCGAGCTGCTGGCCTAGGTGTCCAACCAGGCACCGAAGGTTTGGGTTGGCCACCTGACGCCCGCGTCACGTCCACGCCTTGGCTGCGGGCCAGGGCCACCGCCTCGTGTCCGCGTCGTCCCAGTTCAGACACCACAGGACATCCGACAACACCGGTCGCTCCGGCCAGTGCAATGCGCACGTGCTGATCTTGCCCCCATGAATTTGGCACTGTATGGGCCAGCCGGTAGTCTTTATCGCTGTGCCTGCAACGCGTAGGCCATGTTCGAACAGACAAGGGCGTCTCGCCCGATGATCTGTGACTGTCCCGGCCTCTGCTAACAGTGGCGGCCGAGTCGGTGGAGAACAGCGAAAGACCTGTGGTTCGTCTGCGAGCCACGTCCAATCGGAAAGAGTTTTGAGTGCCCACGATCAACCAGTTGGTCCGCAAGGGCCGCCAGTCCAAGGTGACGAAGACCAGGACGCCGGCCCTCAACGGATCGCCCCAGCGCCGCGGCGTGTGCACCCGCGTGTACACCACCACGCCGAAGAAGCCGAACTCCGCGCTCCGCAAGGTTGCTCGTGTTCGCCTCTCCAGCGGCACCGAGGTGACCGCCTACATCCCTGGTGAGGGCCACAACCTCCAGGAGCACTCGATCGTGCTCGTCCGCGGTGGTCGTGTGAAGGACCTGCCGGGTGTTCGTTACAAGATCGTTCGTGGCGCGCTCGACACTCAAGCTGTCAAGGGCCGCAAGCAGGCACGCAGCCTGTACGGCGCGAAGAAGGAGAAGAGCTAATGCCCCGCAAGGGACCGGCGCCCAAGCGCCCAGTCGAGACTGATCCGGTCTTCGGCAGCCAGTTGGTCACCCAACTCATCAACAAGGTCCTGGTCGACGGCAAGAAGCAGACCGCTCAGCGGATCGTCTACACCGCTCTCGAAGGTACCCGTGACAAGTCGGGCACCGATCCGGTCATCACGCTCAAGCGTGCTCTCGACAACGTCAAGCCGACCCTCGAGGTCAAGAGCCGCCGCGTCGGTGGCGCCACCTACCAGGTTCCGATCGAGGTGCGTCCGGCCCGCCAGACCACCTTGGCGCTTCGTTGGTTGATCAAGTACTCAACCGAGCGTCGCGAGAAGACCATGGCTGAGCGCCTCCAGAACGAACTCCTCGACGCCAGCAACGGTCTTGGCGGCGCCGTCAAGAAGCGCGAAGACACCCACAAGATGGCCGAGGCCAACCGCGCCTTCGCCCACTACCGCTGGTAATCCGGCTCATCCGCTGAGTCGCAGACTTCCTGAAGAAAAGGCCCAAACGTCGTGGCAATCGACATCACCACCGACCTGACGCGCGTCCGCAACATCGGCATCATGGCGCACATCGATGCCGGCAAGACGACGACGACCGAGCGCATCCTGTTCTACACCGGCATCAACTACAAGATCGGTGAAGTCCACGATGGCGGCGCCACGATGGACTGGATGGAGCAGGAACAGGAGCGCGGCATCACGATCACGTCGGCCGCGACGACCTGTTGGTGGAAGAACCACCAGATCAACATCATCGACACGCCCGGCCACGTCGACTTCACCGTCGAGGTCGAGCGTTCGTTGCGTGTGCTCGACGGTGCGGTCGCCGTATTCGACGGTGTCGCCGGCGTTGAGCCGCAGTCCGAGACCGTCTGGCGCCAGGCTGACAAGTACGGCGTCCCGCGGATGTGCTTCATCAACAAGCTCGACCGCACGGGCGCGTCGTTCGACTTCTGCGTCAAGACGATCCGCGAGCGCCTCGGTGCGACGCCTCTGGTCCTGCAGCTCCCGATCGGCGCTGAGGGCGACTTCATCGGTGTCGTCGACCTGGTCGAGATGAACGCCAAGGTGTGGCGCGGCGAGACCGCCGTCGGCGAGGACTACGTCGTCGAGGAGATCCCGGCCGACCTGGCCGACGCGGCCGCCGAAGCGCGCGAATGCGCTCCTCGAGACGCTCGCCGACGCCGATGACGACATCGCCCACGCCTTCCTCGAAGGCGAAGACATCAGCGTCGCCGACCTCAAGGCCGGTATCCGGCGCGCCACGCTTGCGGCGCTGCTGAACCCGGTGGTGTGCGGCACGGCCTTCAAGAACAAGGGCGTTCAGCCGTTGCTCGACGCGGTCATCGACTACCTCCCATCGCCGATCGACGTCGGAGCGGTCAAGGGCCACAACGCGAAGGACGAGTCCATCGAGGACTCCCGCGAACCGAGCGAGTCGGAGCCGTTTGCCGGCCTGGCCTTCAAGATCGCCACCGACCCGCACCTCGGCAAGCTGACGTTCGTGCGCGTCTACTCCGGCCGTCTCGAAGCCGGCACGATGGTTCTCAACGTGACCAAGGGTCGCAAGGAGCGGATCGGCAAGGTCTACCAGATGCACGCCAACAAGCGTGAGGAGATCGCGTCGGTCGGCGCCGGTCAGATCGTCGCGGTGATGGGGTTGAAGGACACCACCACCGGCGAGACGCTCGCCGACGAAAAGAAGCCGATCATCCTTGAGTCGATGACGTTCCCCGCCCCGGTCATCCAGGTCGCCATCGAGCCGAAGACGAAGGCCGACCAGGAGAAGCTAGGTACGGCGATCCAGAAGCTGGCCGAAGAAGACCCGACCTTCCAGGTCCACACGGACGAAGAGACTGGTCAGACGATCATCGCCGGCATGGGCGAGCTTCACCTCGACATTCTGGTCGAACGCATGAAACGCGAGTTCAAGGTCGAGGCCAACGTCGGCAAGCCGCAGGTGGCGTACCGCGAGACGATCAAGCGCAAGGTCGAGAAACACAGCTACACACACAAGAAGCAGACCGGTGGCTCGGGCCAGTTCGCGAAGGTGCTCATCAGCATCGAGCCGAACATCGACCCCGAAACCGGCCAGGGCGTCGGCTACGAGTTCGCCAACAACGTCTCCGGTGGTCGCGTGCCGCGCGAGTACATCCCGTCCGTTGACGCAGGTGCCCAGGACGCCATGGAGTTCGGCGTCCTCGCCGGCTACCAGATGGTCGACGTCAAGGTCACCCTTGAAGACGGCGCCTACCACGAGGTCGACTCCTCCGAGCTTGCGTTCAAGATGGCCGGCTCGATGGCCTTCAAGGAGGCCGCGCGCAAGGCCGAGCCGACATTGCTCGAGCCGGTGTTCGCCGTCGAGGTCACCACGCCCGAGGACTACATGGGCGACGTCATCGGCGATCTCAACTCCCGTCGCGGCCAGGTCCAGTCAATGGATGAGGGCTACGGCGGCGCCAAGCTGATCAAGGCGCTGGTGCCGTTGTCAGAGATGTTCGGCTACGTCGGCGACCTGAGGTCCAAGACCTCCGGCCGTGCGTCGTACTCGATGCAGTTCGATTCCTACGCCGAGGTTCCCAAGACCGTGGCCGAGGAGATCATCAAGAAGGCCCGAGGCGAATAGCCCCCGAATTGGTGGGCGGACGAACCATCGGTAAAGTTGCCTGAGGTCTCCCGCGGACCGTACGGCGTCAATCCGTAGCAAAACCTAAGAAGAAACAATCCAGGAGAAACCTGCAATGGCTAAGGCGAAGTTCGAGCGGACAAAGCCGCACATGAACATCGGCACCATCGGTCACATCGACCACGGTAAGACGACGCTGACCGCGGCGATCACCAAGGTGCTGCACGACAAGTGGCCCGATCTGAACGAGGACTATGCGTTCGATCAGATCGACAAGGCCCCCGAAGAGAAGCAGCGCGGCATCACGATCTCGATCGCGCACGTGGAGTACCAGACGGAGAACCGTCATTACGCCCACGTCGACTGCCCGGGTCACGCCGACTACGTCAAGAACATGATCACCGGCGCTGCTCAGATGGACGGCGCGATCCTCGTGGTCGCCGCCACTGACGGCCCGATGCCGCAGACGCGTGAGCACGTGCTGCTCGCCCGTCAGGTTGGCGTGCCGGCGATGGTCGTTGCGCTCAACAAGTGCGACATGGTCGACGACGAAGAGATCTTGGAGCTCGTTGAGCTCGAGGTCCGTGAGCTCCTGAACGATCAGGAGTTCGACGGCGACAACGCGCCGATCGTCCGCACTGCTGCTCAGCCGGCGCTGCAGGGCGACGCCAAGTGGGGCGAGACCGTCGTCGAGCTGCTCGCAGCCGTCGACGAGTACATCCCGCTGCCCGAGCGCGACACCGAGAAGCCGTTCCTGATGGCCATCGAGGACGTGTTCACGATCACCGGTCGTGGCACCGTCGTCACCGGCAAGATCGAGCGCGGCATCATCAAGGTCAACGAGACTGTTGACATCGTCGGCATCCGCGAGGACAAGCAGACCACCACGGTCACCGGCATCGAGATGTTCCGCAAGTTCCTCGACGAGGGACAGGCGGGCGAGAACGTCGGCCTCCTGCTGCGCGGCACCAAGCGCGAGGACGTCGAGCGTGGCCAGGTCGTCATCGCTCCGGGCACTACGACTCCCCACACGGAGTTCGAGGGCCAGGCGTACATCCTGTCCAAGGAAGAAGGCGGCCGTCACACGCCGTTCTTCAACAACTACCGTCCGCAGTTCTACGTCCGCACCACGGACGTGACCGGTGTCGTCACGCTGCCCGAGGGCACCGAGATGGTCATGCCGGGCGACAACACCGAGATCAGCGTCACCCTCATCCAGCCCATCGCGCTGGAAGAGGGCCAGCGGTTCGCCATCCGTGAGGGTGGCCGCACCGTAGGCGCCGGTCGCGTGACCAAGATCGTCAAGTGACGTTCTGACTCGCTTCAAGCGAAGCCCCCGAGCCCCTCAACTGAGGACCTCGGGGGCTTCGTCGTTTCCGGCGCCGCGCGTGCGGTGTAGCGTCCTCGACCATGCGACTGGTCATCGGCCTGTTTCTGTGTTGCACCGCGATCAGTGCTTGCTCGCCTGCGGGAGACCAGCCCACAGCCGAGCCGTCCGCGCCCGTCAGCACGATGTCGTCTGCGCCCGGCGCGCCGAGGGGCGTCCTCTTCGAGGATGAGTTCGAGACCGATCCCTTCCCGCGGTGGGAGCCGGCGACCGAGGCCGCGTGGGCTTGGGAGAAGTCCGGCCATTCGAAGGTGTTCGAGCTGGTCAAGAACGTCCCGCTGAGGGAATCGGTCCGGGCGCCGTTCAACCGGAACTTCGCAAAGGACGTGGTGGTCGGCGATTTCCAGTTCGATGTCGACCTCCGGTCGACGACGCGTGACTACCCGAACCAGAGCTTGTGCCTGTTCTTCGGATACCAGGATCCGTCGCACATGTACTACGTCCACTTCGGCCGGCAGACGAGTGATACGTCCAACCAGGTATTCATCGTGAACGGCAAAGACCGCACGCCTATCGCCACGAAGACGACGTCAGGGACGGCTTGGGACGACGCGTGGCACCACGCGCGCATCGTGCGGACTGTTGAGGACGGCGCAATCAAGGTCTACTTCGACGACATGGAAAACCCGGTGATGACCGCGACCGACACAACCTTTGGCCAGGGGCAGATTGGGATCGGTTCCTTCGACGACACTGGTCAGTTCGACAACGTCGTCGTCCGCAATGTCAGTCCCGCGAAGCTGCCGTGATCCGCCAGATCTTTCCGTTCGACTTCGACAGCACATAGAGCTCGCCGGCCTGATCGATGCCGAGACGCAGGTCGACGCGTGGCTTTCCGGCCGTCAGCACCTGCGGATCGCTGGCGATGTCGCGCATTGTGACCTGCTTGCCGTCCTCGCGGAGCGTCAGCTCGTGGACGGGGGCCAACTCACTGCCGTGCTTCATCCGTACGGCACCGGTGTGGAACATGCGCCCGTTGACGCCGTCACCGAACACGTACTCGCCGCGCAGCGCCTTGAGCTTGCCGCGGTACACGAATCCGCCGATGACGGCGTAACCGGTGTCGTCGCACGGACCTGCGCCGGCTGCGGGCAGATGGCTGTAAGCGGCAACCGGGTAGGTGAAGTTCGGCCAGTCGTCCGGGTCGCCGGGGAGCTTGCTGACGTCGCAGTCCTCAAGCAGCCGCGCGAGGAACGGTCCCTCCACCTTCGGCCAGCCGAAGTTGTCGCCGGCTTGGACCTCGTAGATCGACTCGGCGCGGTTTTCGCCCATGCTGCCCAGCAGCATGCGGCGTCGGCCCAGTCCGCGATCCCAGCTGAACCGATACGGATCGCGCAGTCCAACCGCATAGATCTCGCCCAGCGCTCCCTTGCGGTCGACGAACGGATTGGCGCTCGGTACAGACCACGGCTTCTCGCCATCGGCGCGCGGATCGATGCGCAGGATCTTGCCCTGCGGCACGCCGAGATCCTGCGGGACGTCACTCGTCCGCTTGTCTTCAGCTGCAATGCCGACTGCGCCGCCGTCACCGACCGCGATGTACAGCAAGCCGAAGTCCGCATCCGCGCTCTTCGCATATGGATCAAACGCGATCTGCTGGATGCCGTGGATGAAGCCAGGGAAGCTGAGCCGCATCACCTCGCGCCGGCTCCCGCTGAACGTGGTCGCCTTCGGGTCGTCGGCAATCCATTCCGTGATGACCCCGTGCACGACGGCGTCGCCGGCGGGCCCGAGGTTGGGCTTCTTCGTGCTCAGCGCGCCACCGGCCTCGGTATCTACCGTGTAGAAGACTCCGTTGCGGGCAAAGTTCGGGTGAAATGCGACGAACCCGAATCCGGACCCGAATCCGCGGCTGGTCCAGAGGTCGGGACCGACGTGGTTGGCGACGTCCAGGTACATCGTCGGCTTGCCGTCGCGCAGGAAGTACAGCGAGCCATTCAGGTCGGGGACGTAGAGCCGGCCGGAACCGTCCGGCACCTCACCGAGGTAGTTGATGCGGTTGTGGCGGTCGAGCTTGTCACCGCGTGGCACGCGCGGATTCGTCGTCGACGGCGGGAGCTGGGCGAACTTCGTCAGCGTGACGGTGAGGCCATCTGGTTTGGGGTCCTGGAGTGGCGGTGACGGTGCGGCGAAGGGCTTCAGCGTCGGGAATTCCCGGGGATCCGGCTCGCCGTCAACCCCAGGCGAGCCGCCGCACGCCGCCAAGACGAGGGTGGCCGCTAGCCCGGCGAGCACCTTCGGCGTGGACGTCACGTCCAGAAGGTACTCCGGCCGGGAGCGTCCGCACTCAGCGCTCGGTTGCCAGCCGCCCTGCGAGCACGGGGATGACAATCGCTGCCGCGACCACGTGCAACCCAGCCAAAGTCCACGTGGTCGCCGCGTCGAAGTCGGGGCTGAGCTTCGGGATCTCGATGAAGTCGGGCACGATTGACAGAACGGTCAGCACGATGGTGGTCCAGACGAAAGCCGCCCGCGGCCGGCGAGCCGTGCGGGCGAGGATCGCAGCCAGTCCAACGCCGATGAGCGAGAAGCCCGCCGTGAGCGTGGCGAAGCCGGACGGCGGAATGGGGATCTCCGGGTGAGCCGGGTCTACGAACGAGACGCCGGCCTTCGAAGCGACGTAGGCGAGCCCGGTGGTCACGGCTGCTGCCACGATGGCGGCGGCGATGCCGTGCTTCCAGACCGACTTGCGGGCCGTGTGCTCAGTGGTGCTGGTCATCATGTCCTCTCCTGGTGGCCGATCTGTTCGGCCATCTGTTCATGCCACGAACAGCGGCAGACATTTTCGACAACCTCTAGTGCGCGTGCGGAATTCCCTGCTCGTGCATGCGTTCGTGCTCGTCGCGCTGCTGCATCCGCTCCGCAATGCGGGCTTGCACCTCGGGTCGGCGCAGCGGAGGGATCGTCTTGGGCGGCACGCGCCGTGCCGGGAGTTCGTCCAGCAGGCGCGTCACGATGGTGGCGATCTCAGCGGTCGCCTGCTCGGCGGGGAGGCGTGAGGCCGGAGCGGCGTTGGTTGCGACGCCGGTGACCTTGCGGACGAACTGGGCGGCGGCAGCTTCGATTTCTTCGGTGGTGGCGGCTGGCTCAAGCCCGCGCAGGGTGGTGATGTTGCGGCACATGGGTTGAGCCTACGTAAGTCGAGCCTAAGTAAGGTGAGTTCATGGGTCATTCCCACGGACACGCGCCGTCTAGACGTCGTCTGATGATCGTGCTCGTCCTCACGGCGGCGGTCATGGTCGTCGAGGCGGTGGTCGCGTGGACGTCAGGGAGCTTGGCCCTCCTGGCTGACGCGGGACACCTGCTGACGGACGTCGCCGCGATCATTCTGGCGCTGGCGGCCATGACCGTGGCGCGCATCGAGGTGGGGGCGGCGTCGCGCCGGACCTTCGGCTGGGCGCGGGTGGAAGTGCTCGCGGCCGGTGTGAACGCGATCGGGCTGCTGGTGTTGTGCGGCTTCATCGCATGGCACGCGATCGGGCGCCTGGGTTCGCCGGTCGAGGTCGATGCCGGGTGGACGCTGATCGCGGCCGGCGTCGGATTGGTGGCAAACCTCGTCGGCATGTGGCTGCTCAATCAGGATGCGCACGAAAGCCTGAACATCCGCGCCGCCTTCCTGGAGGTAGCGGCCGACGCGCTCGGCTCGCTGGCAGTCGTCGTCTCATCCGTGGTGATTTTGGCGACGGGCTGGCATCAGGCCGACGCGGTGGCGTCGTTGCTGATCGCCGCATTCGTGGTCCCGCGAGCCGTCGTCCTGCTGCGCGAGGTGGCCGAGGTGCTGCTCGAGGCGACGCCGCGCCACGTCGACCTGGAGGAGCTGCGCCAACACATCCTGAAGACACCGGGCGTCGTTGACGTCCATGACCTGCACGTCTGGACCATCACCTCGTCACAGCCGGTGATGAGCGCGCATGTCGTCGTCGACGACGACGTCAGCGAGATGGGCCAGGCTCATGTCGTCCTGGAACGGCTCCGGACCTGCCTGGCCGACCATTTCGACGTCGAGCATTCGACCTTCCAGATCGAGGGGAGCGGGCACGCGGACAGCGAGCCACACCTCCACCACTGACGGGCTACGACGCCGGCTTGGACTTCGGTGCAGCCGCGTTGGCGACCTTGGCCGCCGCTTTGGCTGCAGCCGTGCCGACCTCGACAGGATTGGGAATCCTGGCCGTCGCCGGTGGCTTCGTCCCGCCGGCGACGCGAGCGACTCCCTTGAGGATCAGCTGAGCGCCTGGGACGCCGCCGACGCCGTCGAGCGTCGTGTTGATGATGCCCACGAGGCGCTCGATCGCGTCCCGCGCGGCCTTCACATCGTCTTGGGTTTCGGAGACCGTGGACAGGAGTTCATTGATGTCATCGAGCAGGCCGGATTCAACAGCCTCGCTGAGCGCCTCGATGAGGGGGCGGGCCGTGCGCAGGGTGAGGATGACCTCTTCCAGAAGCTCCTCGGACTTGAGCGCCATGCGCGCTGAGGTGGCGACGGAGTTCGCCGCCAGCGACACCGAACCGGTGACGAGACTGCTGACGAGCGGGAGCGGCGACTGGACCATCGGCCCACCATACCGTGGAAATGCCGTCTGACCTGCGGTGATGTCGAGCGCCAGATTCAGGGACGGGCTCGATTTGTGTTCCTCCCGGGGGCTCTGACACACTTGTCCGGTTGCTCCGGCTGGATCGCTGGGGTGCCGTTCGATCGGAATCTCACGCCGGTCATGCGAGCGGTGCCGAACCTGAGATTCAACCTGATCCGTAACGCGTTCGGCTCCGGCCGTTACCCACCTCGGATCCAACCACCTAATTCGAGATCGGATCTGTCTGTGCCCTTGTTGGCGCGACACGCCCGACCTCGGGGGTCGGCGGTGGGAGCGGCGGAAGCTGCTCCTGAGAGGGAGCTCAAGCAGGCCGCATCAGCGGCAAGACGTAAAGGACGAACTGACGCCATGGCGGGACAGAAGATCCGTATCCGGCTCAAGGCCTATGACCACGAGGTCATCGACTCCTCGGCGCGCAAGATCGTCGACACGGTGACCCGTACGGGCGCCAAGGTCGCTGGTCCGGTTCCGTTGCCGACGGAAAAGAACGTGTTCTGTGTGATCCGTTCGCCCCACAAGTACAAAGACAGCCGCGAGCACTTCGAGATGCGCACCCACAAGCGGCTCATTGACATCATCGACCCGACGCCGAAGACCGTCGACTCGCTCATGCGGCTCGACCTGCCGGCCGGTGTCGACATCGAAATCAAGCTCTGAGAGGAGACGCCAGCATGTCTGCAACCGCAACCGCTCGCGGCCTCCTCGGTCGCAAGCTCGGCATGACCCAGGTCTGGGATGCCGACAACCGCATCGTGCCGGTCACCGTCCTGGCCGCTGACACCAACGTCGTCACGCAGATCCGCACGGTCGAGACCGATGGCTACAGCGCCGTGCAGCTCGGATTCGGCGAGATCGAGGGCCGCAAGGTCAACAAGCCGCAGTCCGGTCACTTCGCCAAGGCCGGCGTGACCCCCCGTCGCAACCTGGTGGAGATCCGCACCGACGCCATCGGCGACTACACGCTCGGCCAGGAGGTTTCCCCGGAGATCTTCGCCGCCGGCGACTTGGTCGACGTCACAGCCACCAGCAAGGGCAAGGGCTTCGCCGGTGTCATGAAGCGTCACGGCTTCCACGGCGTCGGGGCCTCCCACGGTGCCCACCGCAACCACCGCAAGCCGGGTTCCATTGGCGCCTGCGCCACGCCGGGCCGCGTGTTCAAGGGCCTGCGCATGGCGGGCCGCATGGGCACCGACACGGTGACCACCCAAAACCTGACCGTCCACGCGGTCGACGTCGAGAAGGGCGTCATCTTGGTCAAGGGCGCTGTGCCCGGCCCCAAGGGTGCCCTCGTCGTCATCCGCAATGCTGCGAAGGCCGGTGCCTGACCATGACGAAGACCATCGATGTCGACCTGCCAGTCGACCTTTTCGACGTCCAGGTCAACATCGCGTTGATCCACCAGGTCGTCGTCGCCCAGCTCGCTGCGGCGCGCCAGGGCAGCCACTCCACGCTGCGTCGTGGTGAGGTCGCCGGTGGTGGCCGGAAGCCGCACCGCCAGAAGGGCACCGGTCGCGCTCGCCAGGGCTCGATCCGCGCGCCGCAGTACACCGGCGGTGGCATCGTGCACGGCCCCAAGCCGCGTGACTACGACCAGCGCACGCCTAAGAAGTTCAAGGCCGCCGCGTTGCGTGGCGCCCTGTCCGACCGGGCACGCAGCGGTCGCCTGCACGTGGTCGAGTCGCTGACCACCGGTGACGCTCCGTCCACCAAGACGGCCATTGCCACCCTGCGCGGCATCACCGAGCGACCGCGGGTGCTCGTGGTGGTCGACCGTGAGGACACGCTGACCGGCAAGAGCCTGCGCAACGTGGCCGACGTCGAGCTGATCAGCTTCGACCAGCTGAACACCTACGACGTGCTCAAGAGCGACGACGTCGTGTTCACCAAGGCCGCGTTCGACGCGTTCGTCGCCGCGCGTTCGGCCGAGGGCGCCAAGACGGTCAAGCTCAGCAAGGCTGTCGTCGACGAGAAGAAGGCGAAGAAGTGACTGACATTCATCACCGCGACGTCCTCCTCGCCCCCGTGGTGAGCGAGAAGACGTACTCGCTGCTGGACGAGAACAAGTACACGTTCCTCGTCCACCCCGACGCCAACAAGACCGAGATCAAGATCGCCGTGGAGAAGATCTTCGGCGTCAAGGTCACGGCCGTGAACACGATCAACCGTAAGGGCAAGGCTCGCCGTACCCGCAACGGCGTTGGCAAGCGCAAGGACACCAAGCGCGCCATCGTCAGCGTTGCCGTCGGCCAGAGCATCGACATCTTCTCGGCCCCGAGCGCCTGAAGGACTGACTGAGACATGGCAATCCGTAAATACAAGCCGACCACGCCGGGCCGTCGCGGCTCGAGCGTCGCCGACTTCGCCGAGATCACGCGTACGACGCCGGAGAAGTCCCTCGTCGAGCCGCTGCCCAAGAAGGGTGGCCGCAACAACCAGGGTCGTATCACCACCCGTCACCAGGGCGGTGGCCACAAGCGCGCCTACCGCGTCATCGACTTCAAGCGGTACGACAAGGACGGCGTTCCGGCCAAGGTCGCTCACATCGAGTACGACCCGAACCGGACGGCTCGCATCGCGCTGCTCCACTACGCCGATGGCGAGAAGCGCTACATCATCGCGCCGGAAGGTGTCGTTCAGGGCCAGCCGATCGAGGCCGGTCCGAACGCCGACATCAAGCCGGGCAACAACCTGCCGCTGCGCAACATCCCGGTCGGCACCACGATCCACGCGATCGAGTTGCGTCCGGGTGGCGGCGCCAAGATGGGCCGCTCCGCCGGCGCCAAGGTCCAGCTCGTCGCCAAGGAGGGCTCGCGCGCTCAGCTGCGTCTGCCGTCCGGCGAGATGCGCTACGTCGACGTTCGCTGCCGCGCCACGGTGGGCGAGGTCGGCAACTCCGAGCAGTCCAACATCAACTGGGGCAAGGCCGGCCGTAACCGCTGGAAGGGCAAGCGCCCGACCGTCCGCGGTGTCGCCATGAACCCGGTCGACCACCCGCACGGTGGTGGCGAGGGCAAGACCTCCGGTGGCCGTCACCCGGTCTCACCGTGGGGCAAGCCCGAGGGCCGTACCCGTAAGAGCAAGGCCAGCGATCAGATGATCGTCCGTCGCCGCAAGTCCGGAAAGCGTTGAGGTAGGAACAGATGCCACGCAGTCTGAAAAAGGGTCCGTTTGTGGACGACCACCTGATGAAGAAGGTGGACGCCCAGAACGCAGCCGACAAGAAGACGGTGATCAAGACCTGGTCGCGCCGTTCGATGATCCTCCCGTCGTTCATCGGCCACACCATTGCCATCCACGACGGCCGCAAGCACGTGCCGGTGTTCATCACCGACGCGATGGTCGGCCACAAGCTCGGTGAGTTCGCGCCCACCCGTACGTTCCGCGGTCACGAGAAGGACGACCGGAAGGCGAAGCGTCGATGAGTACTGAAGCCCGCCAGAACATCAGCGCGCGCCGTCAGCGCCTGCTCGGCGACGCACCCGGTGCGTTCGCCGTGGCCAACCACGTCCGCGTGACGCCGCAGAAGGCTCGCCGCGTCGGCGACCTCCTCCGTGGCGCCAACGCCACCGAGGCGATCGCCATGCTCAAGTTCCAGCCGCAGGCTGTGGCCGAAAACTTCGGCAAGTTGGTCGGATCCGCCGTGGCCAACGCCGAGACCACCGAAGGCCTCAACGCCGAGACGCTGGTCATCAGCCAGCTCTACGTCGACGAGGGGCCGACGATGAAGCGCTGGCGTCCGCGCGCCAAGGGTTCGGCCAACCGCATCCTCAAGCGCACCAGCCACCTGACTGTCGTCGTGACGCCAGAAGGCCAGGCCCCGATCATCAGGACCAAGGCTTCCGCAAAGCCGGCCAAGGCTGAAGAGCCCAAGGCCGCGGCGAAGAAGGCTGCACCGGCCAAGAAGGCACCGGCCAAGAAGGCTGCACCGGCCAAGAAGGCACCTGCGAAGAAGGCTGCACCGGCCAAGAAGGCCCCTGCCAAGAAGGCGCCTGCCAAGAAGGCCCCTGCCAAAAAGGCCCCTGCCAAGAAGACCACCGCCAAGAAGGAAAGCTGACATGGGACAGAAGATCAACCCGCATGGCTTCCGCCTCGGCATCTCCACCGACCACAAGAGCCGCTGGTACGCCGACAAGCTGTACAGCAGCTACGTCGGTGAAGACGTCAAGATCCGCAAGCTCCTGACCAAGGGCATGGACCGCGCCGGCATCAGCCGCGTGGAGATCGAGCGCACCCGTGACCGCGTGCGCGTCGACATCCACACCGCGCGTCCGGGCATCGTCATCGGCCGCCGTGGCGCCGAGGCCGACCGCATCCGCGGCGACCTCGAGAAGCTCACCGGCAAGCAGGTGCAGCTCAACATCCTCGAGGTCAAGGCTCCCGAGCTCGACGCCCAGCTCGTCGCGCAGGGCGTTGCCGAGCAGCTCTCCGGCCGTGTGCAGTTCCGCCGTGCCATGCGCAAGGCGATGCAGACGACCATGCGTTCGGGCGCCAAGGGCATCCGGATCCAGTGCTCGGGTCGCCTCGGTGGCGCTGAGATGAGCCGTTCGGAGTTCTACCGCGAGGGTCGCGTCCCGCTGCACACGCTGCGCGCCGACGTCGACTATGGCTTCTACGAGGCCAAGACCACCTTCGGCCGCATCGGCGTGAAGGTCTGGATCTACAAGGGCGAAGTCGCCGGTACGCGGGCTGAGCGCGAAGCTGAGGCCGCGAAGCGCACGGCAGCCCCCGGCACCCGCCGTCCGGCCCGTGGCCAGCGTCCGGGTCGCGACGCTGCTCCGGCCGCGGCTGCCGCTGCACCGGCTGCCGCCGCGCCCGCAGCTGAGGGAGGTGCCGCCTGATGTTGATGCCACGACGGGTCAAGTACCGCAAGCAGCACCACCCCAAGCGCACTGGCGCCGCCAAGGGCGGCACCGAACTCGCCTTCGGCGATTTCGGTATCCAGGCGGTCGAGTCCAGTTACGTGACCAACCGACAGATCGAGTCCGCTCGTATCGCCATGACGCGCCACATCAAGCGTGGCGGCAAGGTCTGGATCAACATCTACCCGGACCGTCCGCTCACCAAGAAGCCGGCCGAAACCCGCATGGGTTCCGGCAAGGGTTCGCCGGAGTGGTGGGTCGCCAACGTCAAGCCGGGCAGGGTCATGTTCGAACTCTCCGGAGTCGACGAGGTCACCGCTCGCGAGGCCATGCGTCGCGCCATCCACAAGCTGCCGATGAAGGCCAAGTTCATTACGCGAGAGTCGGGTGACCTCTGATGAGCAAGTCGCAGGCTGCCGAGCTGCGCGCCCTTCCGGGTGACGCACTCGACGAGAAGCTGAAGGAAGCCAAGGAGGAGCTGTTCAACCTCCGCTTCCAGAACGCCACCGGTCAGCTCGACAACACTGCCCGTCTGCGGGCCGTGCGTCGGGAGATCGCCCGCATCTACACCGTCCAGCGCGAGCGAGAGCTCGGCATCGTCGAGGCGGTTGACGCATGAGTGAGGAAAACGTGACGATCGAAGAGCGCAATGCGCGCAAGAGCCGTGTGGGCCTCGTCGTGAGCGACAAGATGGACAAAACCGTCATCGTGAACGTCGAGGAGAAGTTCAAGCACGCCCTGTACGGCAAGGTGCTGCGCCGCAACGTGAAGTTGAAGGCCCACGACGAAGGCAACAGTGCTGGCGTCGGCGACCGGGTTCTCATCTCCGAGACCCGCCCGCTGTCCGCCACCAAGCGCTGGCGCGTCGTGGAGATCCTCGAGAAAGCCAAGTAGGAGACAGGCGATGATTCAGCAGGAGTCGCGACTCAAGGTCGCCGACAACACCGGTGCCAAGGAGATCTTGTGCATCCGTGTGCTCGGTGGTTCCGGTCGCCGCTACGCCGGCATCGGCGACACCATCGTGGCCACGGTCAAGGACGCGATCCCTGGCGGCAACGTCAAGAAGGGCGAGGTCGTCAAGGCCGTCATCGTGCGCACCGTCAAGGAGCGTCGTCGTCCGGACGGCTCGTACATCAAGTTCGACGAGAACGCTGCCGTCCTCCTCAAGGCTGACGGCGACCCGCGTGGCACGCGCATCTTCGGCCCGGTCGGCCGTGAGCTGCGCGACAAGAAGTTCATGCGCATCGTTTCGTTGGCACCGGAGGTGCTCTGATGACCAGCATCAAGAAGGGTGACCAGGTCAAGGTCATCGCGGGTGCCGACAAGGGCGCCGAGGGCAAGGTCCTCGAGGTCCTCGGTGAGGTCGACCGTGTGATCGTCGAGGGTGTCAATCGCGTCAAGCGGCACACTCGCGCCGGCCAGGACGGCCAGGGCAGCACCGGCGGCATCATCACCGTCGAGGCCCCCATTCACGTGTCCAACGTGATGCTGGTCGTCGGCGATGGCACCAAGAAGAGCACGACTCGCGTCGGCTACCGCCGCGAGGACGTCACCAAGGCCCGTCCGGACGGATCGACGTACGCCGCCCAGCGCAGCGTCCGCGTCGCCCGGAAGACCGGGAAGGACATCTGATGACTGACCCCACTTCTACTGGCACCGTCGTGAGCCCCCGGCTCAAGGACAAGTACCGCAGCGAGGTCGCTCCGGCCCTGCGTGAGCAGTTCGACTACGCGAACGTCATGCAGATCCCGGGCCTGACCAAGATCGTCGTCAACATGGGCGTCGGTGAGGCGGCTCGGGACGGCAAACTGATCGAAGGCGCGGTCAACGACCTGACCCTCATCACCGGCCAGAAGCCGCAGGTCACCAAGGCGCGCAAGTCGATCGCGCAGTTCAAGCTGCGTGAGGGCATGCCGATCGGCGCGCACGTCACGCTGCGTGGCGACCGGATGTGGGAGTTCCTCGACCGGCTGCTGGCACTCGCGCTTCCACGCATCCGCGACTTCCGTGGTTTGTCGCCGCGGCAGTTCGATGGCCGGGGCAACTACACGTTCGGCCTCACCGAGCAGGTCGTGTTCCACGAGATCAACCAGGACAACATCGACCGCTCGCGCGGCATGGACGTCACGGTTGTGACGACTGCCACCAACGACGACGAGGGTCGGGCGCTGCTGAAGCTCCTCGGATTCCCCTTCAAGGAGAACTGACATGGCGAAAACCGGTCTCAGGATCAAGGCGGCCCGCAAGCCCAAGTTCGCGGTCCGTGGCTACACCCGCTGCCAGCGGTGCGGCCGTCCGCGTTCGGTGTACAAGAAGTTCGGCCTGTGCCGCATCTGCTTGCGCGAGATGGCGCACCGTGGCGAACTTCCCGGCATCACCAAGAGCAGCTGGTAAGCACCCAGACCCACCACGTCGAAGGTCCCCTCACATTGGGACAACTGAGATGCGAAGCATCGAAGACAGTCCAAGAAGAGATGGAAACCGCGGCGAGATAAGGAAACACAACAACCATGACGATGACTGACCCGATCGCAGATCTGCTGACGCGGATCCGCAACGGCAACCAGGCGTACCACGACGAGATCTCGGCCCCCTACAGCAAGCTGAAGGAAGGCGTGGTCACCCTGCTCAAGCAGGAGGGCTTCATCACCGATTTCTCCGTGCGCGAGCCGGCTGAGGGCGAGGTTGGCAAGACGCTGACCGTCACCCTCAAGTACGGCCCGCAGCGGGAGCGCTCGATCGCCGGCATCCGCCGCATCAGCAAGCCTGGTCTGCGCGTGTACGCGAAGTCCACCCACCTGCCCAAGGTTCTGGGTGGCCTCGGCGTCGCAATCATCTCGACCAGCCAGGGCCTCCTCACGGACCGTCAGGCCAACAAGAAGGGCGTAGGTGGGGAAGTCCTCGCCTACGTCTGGTGAGGGGCTGACATGTCGCGCATTGGCAAAATCCCCGTGGCGATCCCCAGCGGCGTCGAGGTATCCATCGACGGTCAGAACGTGACCGTCAAGGGCCCCAAGGGCGAGCTGTCGCACACCGTCGCCGAACCGATCACGGTTCGCAAGGACGACGACGGCGCGTTGGCCGTTGAGCGTCCAGACGACGAACGCCTGAGCAAGTCGCTGCACGGCCTTAGCCGCACGCTGATCAACAACCTGGTCGTGGGCGTCACCGAGGGCTACGAGAAGAAGCTCGAGATCGTCGGCGTGGGTTACCGCGTTCAGGCCAAGGGCCCGACGAAGCTCGAGTTCGCGCTCGGCTTCAGCCACCCGGTCGTCGTCGACGCCCCGGAGGGCATCACCTTCCAGGTCGAGAAGCCCACCGAGTTCTCGGTCCACGGCATCGACAAGCAGAAGGTCGGCGAGGTCGCCGCCAACATCCGCAAGATTCGCAAGCCCGAGCCCTACAAGGGCAAGGGCGTCCGTTACGCCGGCGAGCGCGTTCTGCGCAAGGCCGGAAAGGCTGGTAAGTGATGGCCATCTCGATCAAGCACAACAAGTCGATCGCCGGTCGCGTCGGTTCGCGCCAGCGTCGTCAGCTGCGCGGTCGCAAGAAGATCGCCGGTTCGTCGGAGCGTCCCCGTCTGGTCGTGACGCGCTCGAGCAAGCACATCGTGGCCCAGGTCGTGAACGACCTCGAGGGGCACACGCTGGTCTCGGCGTCCACGCTGGAGAAGGATCTGCGCGCAGTCGATGGCGACAAGACCGCCAAGGCCCGCAAGGTGGGCGAATTGGTGGCCGAGCGGGCCAAAGCCGCCGGCATCCAGACCGTCGTGTTCGACCGCGCCGGCAACCGTTATGCCGGACGCGTCGCGGCGCTTGCTGATGGCGCCCGCGAAGGAGGACTGGAGTTCTGATGAACGCTCAAGCACCCAATCAGGCTGCCCCCACTGGAGCCGCTGGATCCGCTGGCGGTGGCCAGCAGCGTGGCGGCGACCGTCGCGGCAACGACCGCAACGACCGTCGCGGAGGTCGCGGCGGCGAGCGCGGCGACCGTTCGAACTACATCGAGAAGGTCGTCACGATCAACCGTGTCGCCAAGGTCGTCAAGGGCGGTCGGCGGTTCAGCTTCACCGCGCTGGTGATCGTCGGTGACGGCGACGGACAGGTCGGCGTCGGCTACGGCAAGGCCAAGGAAGTCCCCACCGCCATCGCCAAGGGCGTTGAGGAGGCGAAGAAGAGCTTCTTCCGTGTCCCGCGCATCGGCGGCACCATCCCGCACCCGGTGCAGGGCGAGAAGGCGGCCGGCGTGGTCTTCCTGCGCCCGGCATCGCCCGGTACCGGTGTCATCGCCGGTGGCCCGGTGCGTGCCGTGCTCGAAGCTGCTGGCATCCACGACGTTCTGAGCAAGTCGCTCGGCTCGTCCAACGCCATCAACATCGTCCACGCGACCGTCGCGGCGCTCAAGTTGCTGGAATCGCCGGAAATGGTTGCACGGCGCCGCGGACTCGCTGTCGAGGACGTCGCCCCGGCAGCCCTGCTCCGGGCCGAAGCCGAGGGTGTGGAGGCCGCCAAGGCCGCAGGAACGACTCCCGCGGCGGAGGAGGTGCCCGCCTGATGACCGACATTAAGATCACCCAGATTCGTTCCGAGATCGGTGGCACGAAGGTTCAGCGCGACACCCTGCGGTCGCTCGGGCTGAAGCGCATCGGCCACTCGGTCATCAAAGAGGACCGTCCCGAGATTGTGGGTATGGCTAAGGCCATCGCTCATCTCGTGAAGGTAGAGGAGGCCTGAGATGGCACCGCTCAAACTGCATCATCTGCGTCCGGCCCCGGGCGCCAAGACCGCCAAGACCCGGGTGGGTCGCGGCGAGGGCTCCAAGGGCAAGACCGCCGGTCGCGGCACGAAGGGCACCAAGGCCCGCAACACCGTGTCGCAGGGCTTCGAAGGCGGCCAGATCCCGCTGCACATGCGCCTGCCGAAGCTGAAGGGCTTCAAGAACCCCTTCCGCGAGGAGTACCAGCCGGTCAACGTCGGCCGTCTCGGCGAACTCTTCCCTGAGGGTGGTGCTGTCGACGTCGACGCGCTCGTCGCCAAGGGCGCCGTGCGCAAGGACGAGCTCGTCAAGGTGCTCGGCACCGGCGAGATCTCGGTCGCGCTTCAGGTGACGGCGAACAAGTTCTCGGCCTCGGCCAAGAGCAAGATCGAGGCCGCCGGCGGTTCCGCCACCGAAGTCTGATTCTGAACCAGAAAGCCCCTCTCGAGCCGCAAGGTTCGGAGGGGCTTTGTGGTTCTCTAGCTATTCGTTGACCGCGACGTCCGGCAGTTCGGCGAGCCGCTCGTGCTCGACAGCCCGGATGAAGTGCGCGACTTCGTTGACCGCCCGGGCCGCCTCCGGCAGCCAGCCCGCCGCTGCCTGGAAGACGTGCACCTGACGGCTCCAGACTTGGAACTCGCACGCGATGCCAGCGGCCACCAGGCGGTTCGCCATGATCTCGGCATCGGGCATCAGAATCTCGCGGGAACCGATCTGCATCAGCACCGGTGGAAGCCCGGCGACGTCCATGTCGACCGGGCAGGGGCGGTCAGGCAGCCCGTCGCGCCGCTCGCGGCGGAGCGCAACCTTGGAGAATCGCTCCAGAGCGGACAGCGGGAAGAGATCGCAGCGATCGGCGTTGCGGTGGGCCCGCTTGGCATCGGACTTGAGGTCGAGCAGCGGAGAAATGGCCACGATCGCGGCGGGCTGTCCCCAGCCGGCGTCGATGACGGCGCGAGCGATGCCGAACGCCAAGTATCCGCCGGCCGAGTCGCCGGCAAGGGTGATGCGGTCGGCGGTGTAGCCCTGATCCATCAGCCAGCGAAAAGCCTCGATGCCGTCGTTGATGGCATGGGTGATGGAGACTTCTGGCATCTGGCGGTACGCCAGGTTGAGGACGGGCTGGCCGGACGCCGAGGAGATGCGTGACACCAGCCCGCGGTGGGTGTTGAGGCCGCAGGTGATGAAGGCGCCGCCGTGGAGGTAGAGGATCACGCTCTCGCCGGCCGCCGCGTTGGGTTCGTCGACGCCATCGCCGGTGACCCACTCGGCCACGGCCGCGCCGACGTTCACGCGTCGCGACTGGGTGCCCATCGGGGCGGGGAACAGGCCGGCCGCATGGTCGACGGCGTTCGGCGGGTAGAGATCGAACGGCAGGTGTGACCACACTCCGAGGAGCGGCTTGACCGTGTGCCGAAGCGTCGTAGCCAAGACTCGGGACTGGATGCTGGAACTGCGGAAGTAGCGCGGCTCCACGGCAACCGTGAGACGAGTGGCCATCCGATCCTCCTTCGGGGACTTACCCGTGCAGAAGATTTAACGATCTCGTGACCTGTTGGACACGCGATGGCTAGCGTATAGCGCTGACCAGCATGAATGTGGGAGGTTTGCACAGATGTCCTACATGCCTGCCACCGACGCGATGTTTTTGTGGGCGGAGTCGCGCGAACGCCCCATGCATGTGGGGGGTTTGCAGCTGCTCATACCGCCGGACGATGCCGGCCCGGACTTCGTGGCCGGCCTGATCGAGCGTTGGCGGCAAGACGATTACGTCAACCCGCTCTACCGCAAGCGGCCGGCTGATCCGGTGGGGACGCTGGGCAACACCTGGTGGACGTCTGACGACACGATCGACTTCGAATATCACGTCCGGCACTCAGCGCTGCCGCAGCCGGGGCGAGTCCGCGAGTTGCTGGCGCTCACGTCGCGGTGGCACGGCTCGTTGCTGGATCGGCATCGGCCGCTGTGGGAGACCCATGTAATCGAAGGCATGGCCGACGGTCGCATTGCGATCTACAACAAGGTCCACCACTCGATGATGGACGGCGTCAGCGCCCTGCGCATCGCGCAGCGGTCGCTGTCTGAAGACCCGGACAATCGCGACTGCCTCCCGCCGTGGGCGGTCGCGCCCCGTAAGCGGTCCACCTCCACCGAGATCGAGACGATCCCCAAGGATCGCAGCCCGTTTGGCCTCGTCAAGGCTGTCGGCGCGGCCACCGGCGGTGTCCTGAGCATGGTCCCGGGCAGCATGCGCGTCGCGTCGAAAATGGCCAAAGATGTCGACCTCGGCCTCCCGCGGGCGCCGCGGACCATCCTTAACGGCCGCGTCGGCGGTGCACGACGATTCGCCGCACAGTCGTGGGAGATCGAGCGCATTCAGCGGGTGGCCAAGTCGTCGGGCACGAGTCTCAACGATGTCGTGTTGGCCATGGTCTCTGGTGCGTTGCGCGACTACTTGTCGGAACTGGGTGCTCTGCCCGATGAGCCGATGTCTGCCATGTGCCCGGTGTCGCTGGCGCTGAGGGCCGGTGATGGTGACACGGATGGCGGCAACGCCGTCGGCGCCATGGTGGTCAACCTGGCGACCGACCGTCCCGACGGGGCGACCCGCCTGGAGGAGATCGCCTACTCATCCCGCTCGAACAAGCGGCTGCTCGGCGAACTCAGCCCGGCGCAGATCATGGCGTACTCCGCCGTCCAGGTGGCGCCCCTGCTCATGGGCACGTTCCCAGGAGCGCTGAAGTTCACCAAGCCGCCGTTCAACGTGATCGTGTCCAACGTCCCGGGGCCGCGCAACCAGATGTATTTCAACGGAGCCAAGCTCGACGGCCTCTACCCGGTCTCCATCGTTCTGGATGGGCAGGCGCTCAACATCACGCTTTGCAGCCGCGACAAGTACCTCGACTTCGGGCTCATCGGCTGTCGCACGAGTGTGCCCCACCTCCAGCGGCTGCTGACGCACCTGGAGTCAGCGCTCGCTGAGCTTGAGCTGTCCTGGGGTTAGTCTCCCGGCTTCCAATACGGGTCTCGACCGATGAACCCGATCAGACGGTCTTGCGCTGACGCGCCTGCCGCACGTCGACGCGTGTGCCGAGCTGGCCGCTCTTGCGCAGCAGCCGCGGTGGTGCGGCTACTGTCGGGGCATGGCAGAGATCTTTTCCCTCAAGTACCCACAGTCGCTCGGGGTGTACGACGCCTACGCCGACGCGCAGAGGGCTGTTGACTACCTTTCCGACGAGGGCTTCCCGGTGCAGAACGTCCTGATCGTCGGAACCGACCTCAAGCAGGTCGAGCGGGTCACCGGTCGCCTGACGACGCCACGCGTCGCTACCGCCGGTGCTGCGTCCGGTGCGTGGCTCGGGTTACTGGTGGGGCTGCTCTTGGGGATCTTCGTCAAGGGCGGCGCTTCCTACTTCGCGACCGTCCTGACCGGTGTCCTGCTCGGTGTCCTGTTTGGTGTCGTCTGGGCGCTCATCGGCTACCTCGCCACCCGCGGGCAGCGCGACTTCAGCTCGATCTCGAAGGTCATCCCGGGCCGTTTCGAGGTGCTCACCGAGCACAACCTGCTCGCTCAGGGTCAGGAGCTGCTGGCCAAGCTGCCGGTCAAGCCAGCGGACCTATAGGTCGCATTTCCCCGTTCGGTCGGACGAACGGGCCTACGCTGCGAGCATGACCGCGGTCGGAAGCGGCGCGACCCGCTGGGGCGTCCGGGTTCGCGACGCTCTGGAGATTCGTCGCATCATGATCGGGGCATCGCTCCTGTTATTCGCGAACGCGCTGACCAACTGGCTCTTCCCGCTGACGTTTGACGCAGGCGTGACGCTGGCGCATCCCGACGCCTACTCGTGGACCGCACCCGTACTCGCTTTCCTCGGGTTGGCTTGTGCAATTGCCTTCGCCGTGCTGTTCTGCGATCTGCGCGGGTTTACGGCCTTCGCGAAGCAGGTCGAGCCGGAGGAGGTCATGGAGGTCTCGACGCCTACTACGCCGCGGCGGAAAAGCAGATCACCGGTGATGCTCAAGGGGTTCGGCGAGCCGGTCGGGAACTACCTCGTGGACCGGACGTGATCTCGTGAGTACAAGGACCCGCTTGGGTGTGCGTGTACTCGAACCGGCAGAGATGCGCCGTATTGCCTGGATTGCCGGCCTGAGCTTCCTGGTCTACGGATTCGGGAATGTCATGGTCGCTCAGTTCTCGCGTGACGCCATGGTGCGCGCCGATATTCCATCTTGGTTCGGGCTGGACCTGCATTCATGGATCGGTGTGGCGACGGGCGCGCTCGCTGTGAGCTTCTGCCTGGGAGGGGTTGCGTCGGACTCATGGGTGTCGCGACTCTTCGCGCCCTTCGCGATTCTCGGCTTCCTCTTCGGAGCCGTGGTGTTGCCACTCGTAATGTGGGTGGACAATTACCCAACTTCTGGCATCCTCGCGGTCGGATATGCAGTCATCGGCGTCATGGCGTTCTACCTGCTCGCGCGCTGGGCCGCCATCGCGGTCGCGGCGATCGTCGTCGCCGGCCAATGGTGGCTCGACAGCGTATCCGATACGCCCTGGCAGACGTGGCAGATGCCACTGTTCGTTGCACTGGTGATGGTGGCGGCGGGCTATCCCATCGCCCGCCTCATGCAGCAACTTGCTGACCTCAATGCCCATCTTGAGGCGAAGGTGGCCGAGCAGGTGGTGGAGGTGGAGCGCTTCAGCCGTTTGCGTCGCTTCCTGTCGGCGCCTGTGGCCGAGGCTGTGTTGACGTCGAGCGACGAGTCGCCGCTGGCTCCGCATCGTCGCGAGATCGCGGTCCTGTTCTGTGACCTGCGGGGATTCACCGGATTCACCAAGCAGGTGGAGCCGGAAGAGGTCATGGAGGTTTTGGACGCGTACTACGCCGCCGCCGGCGCGCAGATAACGAGGTTCCACGCGACGCTCGGCTCGTTCGAGGGGGACGGGTTGATGGCGTACCTGAACGACCCGGTGCCGTGTGAGGAGCCGGCCAAGCGCGTGGTTGAGATGGGACTCGCGATTGCTGACGCCATCGACGCTTTGACGCCGGGGTGGCAGCGTCGCGGCTATGACCTCAGTTACGGAATCGGTATGGCGTTGGGTCACGCGACGTTGGGCATCGTGGGCTACGACGGTCGCAGCGACTACACGGCGATGGGCACGGTGGTGAACCTCGCTGCGCGGCTGTGCAGCGCCGCCACGGCGCGACAGCTGATCGTCGACCATCGCGTTCATCTACAGGCCGAGAATGCATTCAACTTCACCGACCTGGCGGCCGTGACGTTGAAAGGCTTCGGCGACCCGGTTCCCAGCTACCTCGTGCAGCGCGGTTGAAGGCGGTTCGGGATGATGTCCCAGTGACAAGTGCAGGGACAAAGACGAATCCGGGCAACTTCTTCGAGGACTTCACCGTCGGACAGGTGATCCAGCACGCGACGCCACGCACGGTCACCGAGGGTGATCGCGCCGTCTACGGCTCGCTGTACCCGACGCGCTTCGCGATTCCGTCCTCGGCAGTCTTTGCTGCATCGGTGGGGCTCGAGCCGCACCCGGTCGAGGAACTGATCGCGTTCCACATCGCGTTCGGCAAGACGGTTCCGGACGTCTCGCTCAATGCGGTGGCCAACCTCGGCTATGCCGAGCTGCGCTTCCAGCAGCCGGTCGTTCCCGGTGACACGCTGTCGACGTCGTCCGAGGTCATCGGGCTCAAAGAGAACTCCAGCGGCAAGAACGGCGTCGTCTACGTCCGCTCGACGGCCGTTAACCAGCGCGGAGAGACTGCGGTCGAGTGGGCGCGCTGGGTCATGGTGCACAAGCGCGACGTCGAAGCGCCGGCGCCGGAGACCGTCATCCCCGAGCTCGCCGAGGTCGTTGATCCGGCGACGCTCGTCATCCCGGCCGGGCTCGACTTCTCGTCGTACGACGTTGCGGCGGCTGGCGAGCCACACCGCTGGGACGACTACGCCATCGGCGAGAAGATCGATCACGTCGACGGCGTGACGCTCACCGACACCGAGCATCAGCTGGCCACGCGGCTGTGGCAGAACACTGCGAAGGTGCACTTCAACGTCGAAGCCCGGCCTGACGGCAACCGACTCGTCTACGGCGGCCACATCATCTCGATGGCACGGGCGCTTTCCTACAACGGATTGGCCAACGCGCAGATCATCGCCGGGATCAACGCCGGGGCGCACACGTCGCCTGCATTCGCCGGAGACACCGTCTACGCGTGGACCGAGGTGCTCGACAAGGCTGATACGTCGACATCGAGCGTCGGCGCCCTCCGACTCAGGTTGGTGGCCACCAAGGGCCGCGACGAATCGATGACGCTCAAGGGCGAGGACGGGAAGTACGCCCCTGGCGTCCTGCTGGATCTCGACTACTGGGCCCTGATTCCCCGGTGACAGTCTGGCTCGTGCGCCACGGCGCGACCGAGTGGAGCGAATCCGGGCTCCACACCGGCCGAACGGACATCCCGCTCATCTCGTCCGGTGAGGAGTCGGCGCGTAACCTCGGATCGGTGCTCGCGGGCCACACCTTCGAGCTCGTGCTGACCAGTCCGTTGCAGCGCGCCCGCCGGACGGCGGTGCTCGCCGGTTTCGACGACGCCGAAGGTGACGCGGACCTGGCCGAATGGGACTACGGCGACTATGAGGGAGTCAGCACGGCCGCCATCCGCGAGTCCGTGCCGGGGTGGACGGTTTGGACGCATCCGTGTCCGGGCGGCGAGTCGGCTGAAGACGTCGCTCGACGGCTCGGCCGCGTCGTCGACCGACTCCGGGTCGTGGACGGCGACAGCCTCGTGTTCGGCCATGGGCACGCCCTGCGTGCGTTGGCCGCTTGCTGGGTGGGAGAGCCGGTGGCGTTCGGACGCTTCCTGAGGCTCGACACGGCCACGTACTCGACCTTGGGCTTCGAGCGGGAACAACCAGTGGTGCTGGCTTGGAACGTCCGGGCGTCGGGTGGCGCTCGGTAGGCTCACCGAGTGCGCATTGACCTCCACACCCACTCGAACCGGTCCGACGGCACGGACACGCCCACCGAACTCGTCGAGAACGCCAAGGCCGTCGGCCTCGACATTGTCGCCCTGACCGACCACGACACCGCCGTGGGCTGGAAGGAGGCCGAAGAGGCCGCGCAGCGGGTGGGCATCGAGTTGGTCCTCGGCATGGAGATCTCCACCGAGCTGGCTGGCCGCAGCGTTCACCTGCTCGCCTACGGCCTCGACCGCGAGCACGCCGGGCTCATCTCAGAGCTGGAGAAGGTAATCGAGAGCCGCACCGGCCGCATCCCGAAGTTCATCGAGAAGTTCCGGCTGCTGGGCATCGACGTCACCGAAGAGGAGATCCTCGCCAAGGTCGGCGACGCCGATGCGGTCGGACGCCCGCATATCGCAGACGTCCTGGTCGACAAGGGTGTCGTTGCCACGCGGGATGAAGCGTTCGACTCGTTGCTGTCGCCGGGCGGAGGGCTCTACGTCGGCCGCTACTCGATCGCGTTGCCGTCGGCTGTGGAGCTGGTCAAGGCCGCCGGTGGCAAGGCGGTGCTGGCGCACCCCTGGTCGCGCGGCACCCACAAAGTCCTCACGGCTGAGGTCATCGCCGGCTTGGTGGCGCATGGACTGGATGGCATCGAGGTTGACCACGCCGACCACGAACCCGACGATCGCGCGGCACTGCGTCAGATCGCGAAGGAGAACGACCTGATCATGACCGGGTCGAGCGACTATCACGGATCAGGGAAGTCGTCGGACTTCCGCCTCGGTGCCAACACGACCGATCCGGCCGAGTTCGAACGGCTGTTCGCCTAGCGCATGAGTCGGTGTCGCATCGACGGTGCGCCGTTCGTGGGGTAGATAGAGGTTGGCGAGAGCGGCCTGCCCAGACGACGAGGAGTCATGCGATGACGAAGTACCTGATCTCATTCGACGAGGGCGCGATGGTGGACCTGTCGCACCCGGATCTTCCGGCCATCGCCAAGGCAGCCAGCGACGCCAGTCAGGAAGCGATGGACGCGGGCGTATGGGTGTTCGGTGGAGGACTGTTGCCTCAGGTGGCGAGCACGGTCACACCCGACGGAATGGTCACAGACGGTCCCTTCCCGGAGACAAAGGAGTTCATCGGCGGGTTCGCCGTGGTCGACGTCGGCTCGCGGGACGAGGCCCACAAATGGGCGGCCAAGCTTGCCGCGGCCTGCCGGTGCAACCAGCAGGTTCGGGTGTTCGACGAGCCGCCCGAGTTCTGAGTCGTACTCGACGTTTCAGCTGCAGATGAGCACGCTTCGTCTGTATGACCTACGAGCGGGACCTGTTGGTTATGCGAGATCGGTCAAGAGTTCGTTGACACGATCGGGAGCCTCCATGTGTGGGGCGTGACCCAACCCGTCGAGTACGTGAAGCGTCGCACCCGGCAATCGGGCCTCGATCTCGGGCAGCACGTGGGCGCCCGACACCGGGTCGTTTGGGCCCCAGATGAAGCGCAATGGCACAGCAGCCTGCTCCAGCGCCCCGACCCAGCGATCGCCGAGCCGACGCCGTTCGGCGATGTAGCCCAGGATTCCGTGGACGTTGTGATGACCGTTGGCGCGGGAAAACGCCCGCCAGTGCTCGCGCAGCTCGTGGTTCGCCCAGTCCCACGACGAGATAGGGAAGCCATGGAGCCACGTCACTGCGGGCGCATCCCGTTCGCCATCGGCTCGGGTGAAGATTCCCGTCGGCAGCGTCTCGCCGCCCGACCACCAGTCGTCGAGTGAATCATGACGAGGAATCTAGACCAGCAACCGATTTCGGGCGCCCAGATCCGTGCGGTCAGTGGCGTGAGCGTGCGATTTTAGTTCCCGAGTAAGAACGGGAACCAGGCGTCCGCGAGGCCTTGGGGGTTCTCCACCGCAGGTGAATGGGCTGCATCGCCGACGACATGCATTTCGACGCCGAGCCGCCGGGCCATCTCCGCCTGGGCGTCGTGCGGCCAGGCGTCGTCGTCTTCGCCGCGTCCGACCCAGACCGGAAGTTGGAGACGCTGGATGCCGGTGATCAGGTCCGGCGCGTGCAACAGGAGCTCGGTCATCGCTTTCAATGAGGCGACCGAGTTCGACGTGAAGCGGCGCTCCAGGAAGGCGCCGATGTCGGGGAGTCGCTTCATCCCGTTCTCGCGGAATCGGTGAATCTCGGCGAGCGGTACATGGCCCAGGGCGCGCGCGAACTCACTGAGTGGGCGCGCAGGCGCCTCACCCAGCGCACCCGGGCCCGTGCACAGGAGACTCAGCGTGCGCCACTCGGACGTGCTCTCCAGCGCCGCGGTCTGTGCGACCAGCCCGCCGAAGGAATGGCCGAGCAGGTGGGCCGGCTCGCTCGAACACTCGCGAGCAAGCGATAACGCGTCCGCCGCATAGCCGCTGAGTGAGTAGTCGTCGTCGTCCGCACCGGGCGTTTCGAACTGGCCGCGCTGGTCGTACGCGGTGGCATCAAAGCCAACCGACGCCAGCAACGGGAGCAGGGGTGTGAAGTCCTCCTTGCTCCCCGTCCAGCCCGGGATCAGGAGGACGTGCGCGACCGGATCGGGCACCCGAACGGTGTGCGTCGCGAACGGGCCACGGCTGGTCTCGATCGTGGTCGCCGCAACGCCCGCGGGCAGGTCCAGCGAATTGGGGGTGCTCATCGGCCGCGCTGGGCCATCCGCGCGACAAGCGGCGCCGGAGCGTACCGGGCGATGAAGGACAGAACTTTGTAGCGCACGGACGGAATGGACACGGCCTTCCCGCGCTCGAAGTCTTTGAGGGTGGCGCGGACGGTCGCGTCGGCCTTGAGCCACATCCACCGTGGGACGCCGGAGACGTCCATGTTCCCGCGCTGGTGGAACTCGGTTCGGACGAATCCGGGGCACATGGCGGTCACCGTGACGCCAGAACTTGCGTAATGCCAGTTGGCCCAGCGTGAAATGTTCACGAGCCATGCCTTGTGCGCCGAGTACACGCCGCGGGGGGTGAACGCGGCCACGCTGGCGACGTTGATGACGCCGCCGTGCCCGCGTCCGGTCATGGCCTTGATGGCTGCGTCCATCAGGTGCATCGGGGCACGGACGAGCAGGTCGAGCTGCCGGTCCTCGTCGGTGATGTCGGTGGTGCCGAACCAGCCGGCGAGCGAAGAGCCGGCGTTGTTGACGACCAAGTCGACCGGGCTGGACGTGTCGGTGACGCGGTTGACTGCACGCTCGAGTCCGTCGTCAGTGGTCAGGTCGGCACCGATGACGTCGATGTCGACTCCGTGCTTGGCCCGGAGGTCCGCGGCAACCGACTCGAGGCGTTCGACGTCCCGGGCGACGAGCGCGAGGTTCCAGCCGCGGCCGGCGAGCTCGCGCGCGAAGGCGTTGCCGATGCCGGCAGTCGCTCCGGTAATGAGCGCGCGTCGTGCCATGTGCGCAGGGTATCGACGCCCGCAGCACGGCGCGACAGCGCCGTGCGAAGGCGGCCCTGCCCCGGGGGCACCTCCCGCGCGCCGCGGCGCGTGGGGGAAGGTGGGCAGAGCATGCCAGAGGCACTCCCGCGGGGTGGCTGCCGGACGGTACGTTTGCCCCGTGACGAAGACGATCGCGGTCGTGAACCAGAAGGGCGGCGTGGGTAAGACGACCACGGTGGCCTCGCTGGGCGCTGCGCTCGCCGAGAAGGGACAACGCGTTCTGCTGGTCGACCTCGATCCGCAGGGCGGCCTGACCTTCTCGGTCGGGATCGACCCGGAGGACCTCGATGTCACCGTGGGCGAGGTGCTTCTGGGCAAGGCCGCACCGGACGATGCCATCGTTATCACCGATGACGGCATGCACCTGCTCCCGAGCAACATCACGGTCACGCAGGCCGAGGAGACGTTGGTCAACCGCACCGGACGCGAGCAGCGCCTGCGCGTCGCGCTCGACAAGGTCGCCGATGATTACGACTGGATCCTGGTCGACTGTCCGCCGACGCTCGGTGTCCTCACAGTGGGGGCGCTGTCGGCGGCCGACGAAGTGCTCATCCCGCTGCAGGCAGAGACGCTGTCACATCGAGGCGTCGGCCAGCTGCTCGACACCATCCACGACGTCAAGCAGTTCATCAACTCCGAACTGGCGATTCTCGGAGTGCTGCCGACGATGTACGACGGACGAACGAACCACGCGCGGGCAGTGATCCGGGCCATCGAGGAGTCGTACGAACTGACGATCATCCAGCCGCCCATCCCCAAGACGATTCGCTTCGCCGAGGCTCCGGCGATCGGCCGGTCGATTCTCGGCACCAGCAAAAACCACAAGGGCGCAGAGGCGTATCGCCAAGTGGCAGCATCGCTGTTGAATGGGCGCGGCTGACAAATCTGGGTTACCGTCTTTCGGTGCTAATTCGTCGTCCGCCGGACTCTGCTGCCGCAGCGCGGCACGCCCCGCGCCCGGGGCGGCACCGGGCGCCGCGTCGACCACCGCGCGTGACCTTGCGTCAGCGCACTCCTCGCGTATTCAACGTTGTGGGCGGCTCGGTGCCGGGTCTCCTCGTTGTTGCGGCTTCGGTGGCTGCTTTCGGGGGAATGTTCGCAGCCAGCAGCCCGCCGCCAGCTATGGCGTCGACCGCGAATCGCGAGGCTGCTCTGTCCGAGCTTCCCGAGCTTCCCGAGCATTCCGGCCATGGTCGCCGGATCGTCTTCGACCAATCCGACCAACGGGTGTGGCTGGTGGCGGCGGACGGTGAGGTCGAGCGTTCCTACCTCGTCTCGGGGAGCAGCCACGAGAACGTCCAACCGGGCACGTATCACGTGAAGTCGCGCACCAGGCATGCGCGTGCGTACAACAGCAGCGGGACGTTCGAGTACTTCGTGCGGTTCACCCAAGGGCGCAATGCCCCAATCGGGTTCCATTCCGTGACCGCCGACAAGCAGGGGCAGCTCGTTTACGCACGTGAAGACCTGGGGACAGCGCGGACACCAGGATGCGTCGAGCAGTGGCGCAACGATGCGAAGGCCTTATGGCAGTTTGCGCCCGTTGGAACGAAAGTCATGGTCACGGCCTGAGAGCCGTGGACGGTTAGTCCGCCTGCTGAACCGGCTGACCGCCACGCGTCCGGTTGCGGCTGCGTCGATTGCGATTGCGGCTGGCTTGCTGGCCTTCGCCAGCCTGCGACGTCGGCCGGTCGCCTCCGCTGCGCTGGCCGCCAGATCGCTGACCATCCTTGCCGCCGCGTTGACCTCCACCCTGGCCGGGCCGGCGGCCGCCCTCGCCACGGTCGGTGCGCGGTGGCTTGGGATCGGGGTCCCGCAGACGACCCTTGGCGTCGCGCGGAATGCCGAGGTCGTGGAAGAGGTGCTCGGACGTCGAGTACGTCTCCAGCGGCTCGTCGAACGGCAGGCCGAGCTCCTTGTTGATGAGCTTCCACCGGGTCAGGTCGGCCCAGTCGACGAAGGTGACCGCGATGCCGGACGCGCCTGCGCGACCGGTGCGGCCGATGCGGTGCACATAGGTCTTGTGATCCTCGGGGCACGTGTAGTTGATGACGTGCGTGATGCCGGCGACGTCGATGCCGCGGGCAGCCACATCGGTGGCGACCAGGATGTTGATCTTGCCGTCGCGGAAGCGCTGCAGCGCCTTCTCTCGCGCAGGCTGGGCCATGTCGCCGTGGAGGGGTGAGGCCGGGAATCCGCGGTCGGTGAGGTCTTCGCCCACCCGCTGCGCCTGACGCTTGGTGCGGGTGAAGACGAGGACGCGGCCGACGTCCTCGGCCTGCAGGATGCGCGCGACGACCTCGGGCTTGTCCATGTCGTGCGCCTGGAAGACGAACTGCGCCGTCGTCGGGACCATGTGGTCCTCGTCGGGAGACTCAGCGCGGATGTTCATCGGGTGCCGCATGTGCTTGCGGGCGAGCGTGACGATGGCGCCCGGCATGGTTGCGGAGAACAGCATCGTCTGGCGCAACTCGGGAGTGCGGGAGAGGATCGACTCGACGTCGGGCAGGAAGCCCAGGTCGAGCATCTCGTCGGCCTCGTCGAGCACCATCGACTTGACGTGTGACAGGTCGAGTGCGCCGCGATTCACCAGGTCGAGCACGCGTCCCGGGGTGCCGACGACGATGTCGACACCGGCCTCAAGGGCCTCCAGCTGCGGTTCGTACGGGACACCGCCGTAGATGATGAGATTACGTGTGCCGCGCTTCGACGAGGCGACCTTGAAGTCGTCGGCGACCTGGAGGGCGAGCTCGCGGGTCGGCGCCAGAACCAGCGCTTGCGGCTTGCCCGGCGCCGCCAACTCGGAGTATTCCGGATCGTGGGGGGCCACGGTGCGCTGGATGACCGGGATCGCGAAAGCGAGCGTCTTGCCGGTTCCGGTGCGCGCCTGGCCGATGAGGTCAGTGCCCATCAGGGCGACCGACAGCGTCATCTCCTGGATGGGAAAGGGGCTGGTGATGCCGACGTCGGCGAGAGCGTCGGCGATCTCGGGCATGACGCCCAGATCGGTGAAGGTGCTCAGAGGTCTACTCAGTTCTTCAGGGACGGTCGGGGGACTCATCAATCAGATGCCCCGGAGACTGAACGCGTTCTGCTGAAGCTGCTCTGAGGCGGTGTTTACACATTCATCCTATCGGCCGGCCACCGGATCGCCGATTCGGCGTCGGTAGGCTCGGCGCATGACGAGCCCCTCCGCCTTCGACGACGAGACGTACCGGGCCGGCGTCATCGAACTGCTGGGCGCGCTGGCCTACGGCGAAATCAGCGCGTGCGAGCGCATCGTCAGCGACGCGCGGATGGCACCAGACCTGGCCACCAGGGTCGAGATCGCGATGATGGCCGCCGCCGAGTTTGACCATTTCATCGGTCTGCGGGACCGCCTGAAGAGCTTGGGCGTAGATCCGTATGGGGCCATGGAACCGTTCACGACGACGTTTGAGAACTTCCACCGCCGGACCGCGCCGTCGGACTACCTCGAGGGCCTGGTCAAGATGTACGTCGGCGACGGGCTGGCCGCCGATTTCTACCGCGAGATCGCCGCGTATCTCGACCCAGAAACACGCCAGCTCATCGTGGACACGATGAGCGGCACCAGCCACTCCGACTTCGTCGTCGAACAGGTCCGCAATGCCATCGACGCGGACCCGCGCCTCGGCGGCCGGCTGGCTCTGTGGGGACGCCGACTCATGGGTGAGGCACTCAGCCAGGCGCAGACGCTGGTGGCCCAACGCGACACACTCAGCGCGGTCCTGGTTGGTGGCGTTGATTCGCCCGGGATGGACCTGACGGCGATCGGCCGCATGTTCACCCGCCTCACCGAGGCCCACACCGAGCGGATGTCCGCGCTTGGCCTGGAGGCTTGACTACTTCTCGGCCGTCAGGCGGCGGGCGATGACCTTGAGGCAGAGGGTCTCGTCGGCGCCTTCAAAGATCGACAACACACGCGCGTCGACGAAGTAGCGGCTGACCGGATATTCCTCGGCGTACCCAAATCCACCGTGGATCTGCAGGGCCTCCCGGGTAACCCATTCGGCGGCCTTGCACACGTACGCCTTGACCATCGCCGCCTCAAGCGCCCCCTCGCCGCTGGCCATCATTCTCGCGACTGTGTAGGAGAACTGGCGGGCCGCCTGGATGATCACGGCCATCCGGGCGAGCTTGGCCTTGGTCAGCTGGTAGTCGGCGATCGGCTTGCCGAAGACGTGCCGTTCGTTCGCGTAGGTCACAGCCGCTTCGTATGCCGCCTGCATGACGCCCACGGCGCGTGCCGCCGTCTGTAGGCGACCGTTCTCGAAGCCGGCCATTTGGTAGTAGAACCCGTTACCGAGGCCGTCTTCGCCGCCGAGGAGCGCGTCGGCTCCGACTCGCCAGTTCTCGAAGCTGACCTCGTAGCTGTGCATGCCGCGGTAGCCGATGGTGTCGATCGCGCGGCCGGACAGCTTGCCGCCACCCTCCTGCTCGAAATCGAAGCCGTGGCCGTCGCCGCGTTCCTTGGGGACGATGAACAGCGACAGCCCCCGGTGCGTCTTGGACCGATCGGGGTCGGTGCGCGCCAGCACCAGGAGGACGTCGGCTCGGGCCGCCATCGTGCACCACGTCTTGACGCCGTTGATGACCCAGTCATCACCATCACGGGTGGCGGTGACCTTGATGTTGGCCACGTCGGAGCCGAAGTCCGGCTCGGTGACGGCGATGGCGTTCATGACCTCGGTGGTGGCGAGCTTCGGGAGCCACTCGCTCTTCTGCTCTTCGGTGCCGCCCTTGAGCAGTGCGCGCGCCATGATCTCTGGTCGGGTGATGAGCGACCCGCCGGCGCCGAGCGATCCGCGAGAGAACTCCTCGGTCGCGACGACCATGCCGATGTACTCGGACTCACCGCCTTCGCCGAATCCGCCGTACTCCTCCGGGATGGACAACCCGAACGCACCGATCTCGGCCAGGCCGGCGATCAGGTCGTCGGGGATGTCGGCGTTGTCGCGATGGATCTTCTCCGCACGTGGCGCGATCTGTTCTTCGGTGAAGTCGCGGAACGCGTCCTGCACGGGAACGAAGTCCTCGTCGAGGTGGCGGGGGCCGGCGCCGGCGTCGGCCAGTTCGGCCAGGAACTCGGGGGACCGGTACGTCTGGAGGAACTCCTTGGCGTCGTCGAGGGCGCCGGCGTCGACACCCCACAGCTCCTCGCGGCCGAACAGCTTGCTGGCCAGCTCGGCAACCGCGTCCGCGACGAAAGCGTTGGTCATCTTGGCTTCGAGGTCACCTTTGGCGCCGTACTCGAGCAGCGCATGGGCTGTCTGGACCGCGGCGGCGGCGTGCGCGAGGTCGTAGGCCAACACCTGATTGGCGTCGGGTCCACCGGGCAGCGAACTCAGCGTCTTGGCGCCGGTCTGGACGACGCCCTCAGCGAGCTCGACGATCGATGCGGCCGCGGCAAGGTCTGCAGTCATACCTCAAGACGATAGTGGCCCTATCCGCCGAGGCCGAAGCCGACCTTTTTGCGCCCGGGTTCCGAGTCAAAGTAGAGGTATGCCACCTTCTGCGCAGGAACGGCGACCGTATGTCCCTTTGCATCGGTGAGGCTGAAGACGGCGTCGTCGGCGAGTGCCTTGTTCAGCCCCTCGAGGATCGCGTCGGGTGCCTCTTCGGTTTCCACCGACAGTTCGCGCCCCACGTGTTGAACGCCGATCTTGACCTCCATGGTCATTCCTCTCCTTCTGCATGAATCGGGAAGCCGCCGATGCCTCGCCATGCGAGGCCGGCAGCGAGTTGAACTGCTTCCGAGCGGGTGAGCTCGGAGTCGGAAGACATCCAGCTGCGCGCGCTCACGTGGCCGATGCCGACAAGACCTGCGGCCAGCAGGTGGGATGCAGCCGGCGACAGGTTGGTGTCCTCGCGGATCACCTCGGCGATCGCCTGGGCCGACTCCTCGGTGACGCGTTCGACCAGTTCACGAACGCGCGGATCGCTGCTCAGGTCGGCCTCGAAGACGAGCCGGAACGCGGCTCGGGCGTCTGCGACATAGTCGTACCAGAGTTCCATCGTGGCTTGGACTCGGTTCTGGTTTATGTGGGTCGATTCGAGTGCGGAGCGTACGCCGCCGATGACGGTCTCGACGGACGACTCCAGGAGTGCGAGGTAAAGATCGAGCTTGCCGGGGAAGTGCTGGTAGAGCACCGGCTTTGAGACGCCGGCGCGGTCGGCGATCTCATCCATGGACGCCGCGTGATAGCCGGACTCAGCAAAAACGTCGAGGGCGATGTGGAGCAACTGGGCCTTGCGGGCCGTCCGCGGCAGTCGGCCGTTGGGCGTCTTCAGCGGGGCGGGGTTGCTCACGTCACCAATCTAGTAGGTGGGATGCTGACCCTTGTGACCGTGCACCTCGATCCCGCCAAACCCGTGCTCGTGACCGGCGCCAGCGGGTACGTCGCCAGCTGGATCATCCGCTACCTCCTGGAGGACGGGTACGTGGTGCGGGGGTCCGTGCGCAATCCGGACAAGGCGAACGGTCTGGAGCACCTGCATGCACTGCAGGACGCCCATCCTGGCCGATTGACCCTGCACAAGGCCGACCTGCTCGACGAGGGAAGCTATGCAGAGGCGATGGATGGGTGCGAGTTGGTGATCCACACCGCCTCACCGTTCCTCATCGGTCGGATCAAGGATCCCGAGGCCCAGTTGGTTCGGCCGGCGCTCGAGGGAACGCGCAACGTTTTGAGCAGCGTCAACTCGACGCCGTCGGTCAAGCGCGTGGTGCTGACGAGCAGCGTCGTTGCGATCCACGGCGACAACATCGACATGAAGGGCCGTGACGCCTTCACCGAAGAGGACTGGAACACCACCAGCTCGGACGTCCATCAGCCGTATGCGTACTCCAAGACCGTCGCGGAGCGCGCCGCGTGGGAACTGGCTGAGGCCCAGAACCGGTGGGACATGGTGACCATTCACCCCGGTCTTGTGCTCGGGCCTGCGCTGACGACGGCCAGCAAGTCCGGCTCGATGACGACGATGAAGACCTTCATCGACTACTCGCTCGCGACCGGTGCTCCTGACCTCGCAATGGGGCTGGTCGACGTCCGCGACGTGGCGCGTGCCCACATCGCCGCTGGTTTCACACCTGACGCACATGGGCGTTACATCACGAACGCGCGGACCGTCACGATGCTCGGGATCGGACGCACCCTGCGTAAGCGGTTCGGTCGCAGTTACCCGTTCCCGTACACGACCGTTCCGAAGGCCATGTTCCGCCTGGTTGCGCCGGCCGCCGGGTTCTCGCGCGAGTTCGTCGACAAGAACGTCGGCTGGCCGCTCGCTTTCGACAACTCCCGCAGCATCGCCGAACTGGGCCTCGCGTATCGGCCGGCCGAGGAGACGCTCGGGGATCACTTCCAGCAAATGATCGATGACGGCCTGACGCACAGGCCGTTGGGTCGGCGTGGATGATGGGTGCATGACCGACTTAAGCGGACGCAACTTTCTCGTCACCGGGGCCAACACGGGGATCGGCAAGGAGACAGCGCGCGGGCTTGCGAAGGCCGGCGCGCGGGTGACGCTTGCCGGGCGATCTGAGGACAAGACCCGTGCAGCCATGGCGGACATCACGGCCGAGACGCCGAACGCCGATCTGGCGTTCCTGCAACTCGACCTGAGCGACTTCGGATCCGTCCGGAAGGCCGCCGGCGAGTTCCTCGCGCGCGACGAGCCACTCCACGTCCTCGTCAACAACGCTGGCCTGGCCGGCGGCGGCGGGATGACCGCCAGCGGCTTCGAATTGACCTTCGGCACGAACCACCTCGGCCCGTTTCTTCTTACGCAGTTGCTGCTCGACCGGTTGAAGCAGGCAGACGCCGCCCGGATCGTAAATGTGGCCAGCACCATGCACTACCAAGCCAAGGGCATCGACTGGGACGCCGTGCGAGAGCCGGCGGTCTCGCGCCTCGGGTTGAAGGAGTACTCCGTCTCCAAGCTGGCCAATGTGCTGCATGCCCAGGAACTCGCCCGGCGCCTGGCCGGCACGAACGTCGCGACGTACTCGCTGCATCCGGGCGTCATCGCAAGTGACGTGTATCGGAAGGTCCCGTGGCCAGTTCGCAAGGTCATGACCGCGTTCATGAAGTCGACCGAGGACGGTGCCAAAACGAGCTTGTACTGCGCCACGTCACCCGAAGTAGCCGGCGACAGCGGCTTGTACTACGACGAGTCCAAGGAGAAGAAGCCCTCCCGGGTTGCGACGCCGGAACTCGCCGCCGAACTGTGGGACCGCAGCGAAGCCTGGGTCAGCTAGCGCCCGATTGGTCCAGATGGCGGTGACCGGGAAGAATGGAGCGCCTGCCAGCGTTTCGATATGCGTTGGACAAACAGTCTTGAGGAGTAACCGTGGTCGCGCCACTCGTGGAGCCAGCCAGCGAACTGACCATTGATGAGGTCCGCCGCTACAGCCGGCACCTGATCATCCCCGACGTGGGTATGGACGGTCAGAAGCGACTCAAGAACGCCAAGATCCTCGTGATCGGCGCCGGAGGGCTCGGCTCGCCCGCGCTGCTTTACCTCGCCGCCGCCGGTGTGGGCACGCTCGGCATCGTCGATGACGACGTCGTCGACGAGTCGAACCTGCAGCGCCAGGTGATCCACGGCCAGTCCGACATCGGCGTTTCGAAGGTCGATTCCGCGGCCGCGTCGGTGGCCGAGGTCAACCCGTACGTGAAGGTCATCAAGCACAACCTGCGCCTCGACGAGAGCAACGTCCTCGACGTATTCAAGGACTACGACCTCATCGTCGATGGCACCGACAACTTCGCAACGCGCTACCTCGTCAACGATGCCGCTGTCATCCTCAACAAGCCGTACGTCTGGGGCTCGATCTACCGGTTCGAGGGCCAGGTGTCGGTCTTCTGGGCGCAGGAGGGGCCGCAGTACCGCGACCTCTACCCCGAGCCCCCGCCGCCGGGCATGGTCCCGTCGTGCGCCGAGGGCGGCGTGCTGGGCGTGCTGTGCGCGTCGATCGGCTCGATCATGGTCACCGAGGCGATCAAGCTCGTCACCGGCATCGGCGACCCGCTCATCGGCCGTCTCATGGTCTACGACGCGTTGGAGATGCGGTACACGACGCTCAAGATCCAGCGCGATCCGACGCAGACGCCACCGACCGAGCTGCTCGGCGACTACGAGGCCTTCTGTGGCGCCATCAGCGAGGAAGCCGCCGACGCGGTGGCTGACTCCACCATCAACGTGGCGACCCTCGACGGGTGGCTCAAGGAGCGCGCCGACGGCGGCCGGGACTTCGTGCTGGTCGACTGCCGCGAACCGGTGGAGTACGACATCAACCGCATCCCCGGTTCGGTGCTGATCCCGAAGGGCGAGTTCCTCAGTGGCACCGCTCTGGAGAAGCTGCCGTCGGACAAGCAGATCGTCATCCACTGCAAGACGGGTGCGCGCTCGGCCGAGGCCTTGGCGATCGTCAAGGCGGCGGGCTACAAGGATGCCGTGCACGTCGGTGGCGGTGTTGCCGCGTGGGTCAACCAGATCGACCCGTCCCAGCCCTCGTACTGATCTAGTCTCGCGGCTATGACGGCACGGCGTGCGGTTTCGCTCGCGGTGCCCGTCCTCTGGGCGGTGGCTTGCGGGGCGCTGTACGCGGCGGTCTCGCTCATCCGGTTCGACCGGATGGAGGTGGCGTCGTACGACAACGCCATCTTCGAGGAGGCTGTCCGCGGATACGCCCACGGCGGGTGGCCGATCGTCCCGATCAAGGGTGCGGGGTTCAATCTGCTCGGCGATCACTTCTCGCCGGCGATTGCGTTGATCGCGCCGTTCTACCGGCTGTTCCCCCATCCGGAGACACTGTTGGTGGCGCAGGTCGTACTCATCGCCATCTCGGTCTTCGTGATCGCCTCCGTCGGCGTCCGCGTGCTCGGTTTGGGGTGGGGCAGCGTCGTCGCCGTTGCATACGGCCTCTCCTTCGGACTGCAGTCGGGAGTCATTGCCGACTTCCACGAGGTCGCCCTGGGCGTCCCGCTGTTGGCGTTGGCCGGTGCGGCCTTCGTCGAGCAGCGGCACTCCGCCGTCGTCGGCTGGTCGGTACCGCTACTGCTGATCAAGGAAGACCTGGGACTGACCGTGGCGGCGGTCGGTCTCGCCCTCTTCCTGGCCGGCGAACGGCGCCGCGGAATCGTTCTTGCGGCGATCGGGGCCGCGGGGACGGCCCTCGTGGTGCTGGTGCTCATTCCGTGGGCACGCGTTGACGAGTCGGGATACGCCTACAGTCTCGGCAGCGGGGGGCTTTTCGCAGCGCTGGCGGACCAGCCCGGGCGCAAGGCGTTGACGGTCCTGCTCACGTTGGCGGTCGGCGGACTCGTTGCTGTCGCTTCGCCCTGGGCGGTGGTCGCGTTGCCGACGCTGGCGTGGCGGTTCGCGGCGGACAATCCGTACTACTGGGGAACGGACTGGCATTACTCGTTGCTGCTGATGCCCGTGATGGCGGCGGCCGCGATCGACGTCATGCGACGCATCGTGTGGGTACGGCCGGTGGCGCTTGCCGGGATGGGAATCGTGACGGCGCTGGCACTCGTGCCGAACTCGGTCATGGGTTCGCCGCTGCTGCGTTACCTGAGCCCGTCGGCCTTCCACCAGACTGAGCGTGAGCTGTCCGGTGAGCGCGTTCTGGAGCTGATACCGCCGGGAGCGACCGTCGAAAGCGACATCGGGCTCATCAACCATCTGGTCGCCGACGGGCGCGTCGTGACGTGGATCGGCACGGAGGGTGTCGAGAAGGCGCCGGAGTGGATCGTCATCGACCGCGACCCGACGTCCAACATCGGCTCACCGCCGGACGCGGTCGAGTTCGCCGAGGAAAGCTACGGGGGCAGTTACCGCACTGTGCTGCGGGCTGACCCGTTCCAGGTGGCCCGACGGGTCGACTAGTGGCGGGCGCGGTCCTCGTACGCGGCGCGGGCAGCCTCGTCTGCCTCGGACAGCACCTTGTCGGCTCGCATGGCGCGGGCGACGCCCTCGCGCCAGCGCCGCGGCATCAGGTCTGTCACGCGCGAGACGCCGCGAGTCCATCGCGGCACCCAGCTCTCCGGTACGGGTCGCCGGATGACGTCCTCGATGACTTTGGCGACGTCGTCGGCGCTCACCTTCTTCACGCCGCGCGCCGCGGACACGCCGGCAGCCAGCTCGGTCGTGACCACCGTCGGCAGCACGACGCAGACGTCGATGCCAGCCGGCGCCAGCTCGGCCCGGGTGGCCTCACTGAACCCGACGACGGCGAACTTCGAGGCTGAGTAGGTCGCCCCGTGAGCGACTGCGATCCGGCCGACAGCAGAGGCGACGTTGACGATGTGGCCGTGGCCGCGATCGGACATGCCTGGTACGACGGCCTTCGTGCCGTTGATGACGCCATGGACGTTGACGTCCATGATCCGGCGGGCGACGTCGTCGGGCTCCTTGACGACCTCGCCGAGCGGCATGATGCCGGCGTTGTTGACGAGAATGTCGACGGGTCCGAGATCGGTCACTTTCGCGAGGAACGCAGCCCACGACGACGGCGACGCAACGTCGAGCGCAGCCGCGACGACGGTGCTCCCGGATATGCGGGCCAACTCCGCCGCGACTTCTTGGGCCATGGCTTCGTCCCGGTCGCCGATGGCGACACGGACGCCCGCGCGGGCCAGCCGCTCGGCCGTGGCCGAACCGATGCCGCGGGCACCCCCGGTGACTACGGCGACCATGCCGGTCAGGTCGTCGTGCTTGGTCATGGGGTCCCCTCGCTCACGGCAGCTTCTCCAGGTCGCGCTTGACCACCTTGCCGGTGGCGTTGCGGGGGAGCTCGTCCAGCACCACGATGTCGCGCGGCACCTTGTAGTTCGCCAGGTGGTCGCGCACGTGTTGTTTCAAGGCGCCCTCGCCCGCGTCGCCCCGCAGCACGACAAACGCGCGCAGGCGCTGGCCGAACGCGTCGTCGGGAACACCGATCGCCGCCGCTTCGACCACTGCCGGGTGGCTGGCCAAGATCTCCTCGACTTCCTTCGGGAAGACGTTCTCGCCACCGCTGACGATCATCTCGTCGTCGCGACCCTCGATGAATAGTCGGCCAGCCTCGTCGAGGCGTCCCAGGTCGCCGGTCGCGGCCAACCCGCGGATGCGGTCCTTGTCGCCGCCGCCCGTGTAGCCCTCGAACAGCATCGAGCTGCCGACGAAGACCTGGCCAACCTCGCCCTGTCGCACCTCGTCGCCGCCGTGGTCGAACAGCTTGACCGTGACGCCGCGCGGGGGACGCCCGACCGTGCCCGGGGCCCGGCGCATGTCGGTGGGCGTGGCGATCGAGGCGAAGGAGACCTCGGTCGAGCCGTAGAGGTTGTAGAGGTTGTCGCCGAACGCGTCCATCCAGCGCGCGGCCAGCTCACCCGAAACGGGGGATCCGGAGGAGGCGACGACCTGCAGCGAGCTGACGTCGTACTTCGCACGAACGTCGGCAGGCAGTTCGAGGATGCGCTGCAGCATCACCGGAACGACGGCGAGTACCTCGGCGCGGTGGTTCGCGATGTCGGCCAAGACCAGCTCGGGGTCGAACCGGCGCCGCAGGATCATCGTGGACCCGAGTCCGAGCGCCAGCCCGAAGTGCGCAAGGCCCCACCCGTGGAACAGCGGGGCGGGAATGACCGTGTGTGTGCCGGCGCGCAGCGGGATGACCGACAGAAAGCCGGCCGGCCCGTCCAGGGTGAGGCTGCCGGACCCGCGCTGGGCGCCCTTCGGCGTCCCGGTCGTTCCGGAGGTGAGGATCGTGAGGCGCCCGGCACGACCCGGCCGCGGCGGTCGTCGTCCGGCGAACTCGGTGCAGAGTTGGTCGAGCTCGGAGGTCTGGATCCGAATCCGTTCGGAAGCCGCGTCGTCAAGTGTTTCGGCGAACTCGTCGTCGTGGATGAGCGCGACCGCCGATTCGCGATTGCAGACGTCGGTGAGTTGTGGTCCGGCGAACGCAGTGTTGAGCAGCAGTACGTCGGCGCCCGCCTTGGCGATGGCGAGGGCGGGCTCGACGAACCCGCGGCCGTTGCGCGCCATCAGCCCCACGCCGTCGCCGGGCTTCACGCCGCGGGCCCGCAGTGCAGCGGCGAGTGCATCGGTGCGATGGTCGACGTCGCGCCAGGTGAGCTTTCCGGCATCATCGATCAGCATCGCGCTGTCGGGGTGGCAAACGGCGTTGACGCTGACCCCGGTCCCCAGGCTGATGCCGTACTTGAGCGCCGACAAGCCCAGCTGCGGGAGCTTGGCCGGGTTGATCGGCGCGATGATTCCTGCTTTGGCCAAGACCAGGGCGTTTCCGGTTTCCCGGACCGCCCAGGTCAGGGGTGTGGGAAGGGCAACCATGTCGCCATCTTGTCGCAACCTGGTCCTAGTCTCGGGTGAATGGAGGAGGACTTCACTGAGGCCGTGCTCGCTTTCGTCGAGCGGGTGCCCGCCGGCCGAGTCGTGACGTATGGGCTCATCGCCGATCACCTAGCCAGTGCTGGGCTCAGGGGCGGTGCACGTCACGTCGGGCGGGTGATGTCGCTTGAGGGCGCCGCAGTTCCCTGGTGGCGGGTCGTCCGCGCCAACGGAACGCTACCGCCACACCTCGTGGTCGACGCGCAGCGCGAATGGGCGCGGGAGAAGACTCCGGTCAAGCGCGGGCGTGTCGACGTGGCGGCCGCCCTGTGGACCACCTGACACTGTCGGTCCCCTCTGGTGAGATAGGCCAGTGGCCGTCTCTCCCTCCCCGCGCTATGTGATCCGCCGCGCGGGCGGCCTACCGGTCGAGGCACCCGAGCTCGACGCCAGCCAGCAGGCAGTCCTCCAGCATTTCCGGCGCGAGGCCGGTGGCCCCGGCGGCCCCTTGCAGGTGCTCGCCGGGCCCGGCGCGGGCAAAACCACGACACTCGTCGAACTCGTCGTTGATCGGGTCGAGAAGGGCGGGCTCAAGCCCGACGAGATCCTGGTCCTGACATTCAGTCGAAAGGCCGCACAGGAGATTCGCAGCCGCATCGCCCGTCGGTTGCAGCGCACGACGTCCGCGACGCCGGCCATGACCTTCCACTCATTCTGTTACGCGCTCCTGCGCACAGAACAGCCAGCCGATCAGTTCGTCAATCCACTGCAACTGCTCTCCGCGCCGGAGTTCGACGCCCTGCTCGCCGAGCTGCTGGCCAACGCCGATCCCGAATCGTGGCCCGTCACGCTCCGACCAGCGCTCCGCACCCGGGGCTTGGCCAGCGAACTCCGTTCGTTCATCGCAACTGCTCGGGCACAGGGCATGGATGACGTGGACGTGGAGCGAGTGGCCCGCCAAGCCGGTCGTGACGACTGGGCAGCGGCCGGCCGTTTCTTCGACGAGCTCACGTCGGTGGCGGCGTTGTCGAACACCGTTGACTACACCGACCTTGTGTTCAGCGCCGTGCGCACGCTCGCCCAGCCGGACGTGCGCGAGCGGTGGCGCAGCCGGCTCAAACTGGTGGTGGTCGACGAGTATCAAGACACCGACCCACTCCAGGTCGACCTGCTCGAAGCCGTCGCCGGCGACGGCCGTGATGTCGTGGTCGTCGGCGATCCGTATCAGTCCATCTATGGGTTTCGAGGCGCAGACGTGCGCGGCATCGTCAACTTTCCCGATCGCTTTGCCACCGGGGCCGTGCCGGCGCCCCGGATTACGCTCGAGTCCACCAACCGCTACGGATCGACGATCGCCGCTGCAGTGCGCTCGATCGTTGAGAACCGGGGCGCCGTTGCCGCGGCCGACGGAACGGCATTGTCGGCTCTGCGCAACCCGGTCTCGAGGGTTGAAAGCCCGGGGTCAGTCGATGTGCACACCTATTCGTCGCCCACTGCCGAGGCCGAGCACATCGCGCTCATGTTGCGCCAGGCACACCTGCACGACGGCATGCCGTGGGGTGACATGGCGGTGCTCGTCCGCAGCGGCGTCCACGTGGGCCGGCTTCAGCGAGCGCTGTCCGCGGCCGCCGTGCCAGCCGAGATCGCGGGCGACGAGTTGCCGTTGGCGGTCGAGCCGGCCGTGCGCACGCTGTTGGCCGCGCTGCACACCGCCGACGACCTGAGTCGCGACCAACAGCTGGCCCCCGACGTTGCGGAGGCGTTGCTCACCGGGCCCCTCGGCCACCTCGATGCGGCCGGCATGCGCCGTCTCGGCCGTGTGCTGCGCCGTGAGGACGCCAAGACCGAAGCCCACTCTCGGGCATCTCGGCTGCTCATCGCCGATGCCCTCACCGATCCCGTCCTCCTGGAGATGCTCGACCGTCCGGGCCCGGACGGCTGGGCCGTTGCGGCTGCGGCCAAGCTCGCGCACCTCCTGCGCAAGGCCGCTGACCAGATCCGCGCCGGCGATACCGCTGAACAGGTGCTTTGGACCGTCTGGGACGGCACCGGCTGGCCCCGCCGGCTGCAGACCGAGGCCGAGGGTGACGGAGAGGGGGCGAGCCGGGCCAACCACGATCTCGATGCGATCGTCGCACTGTTCGCCGAAGCTGCGCGTGCCGAGGAACGCGGGGCACATCGCTCAGTCACCGAAATCGCCCGGTCACTCGAAGCCCAGCAAATCCCGGCCGACACCCTGGCCCAGAGTTCCGGGACCGGCGAGGCCGTGCAGGTCATGACCGCCCATCGGTCCAAGGGACTGGAGTGGCCGCTCGTCATCGTCGCGGCGGTGCAAGACGGCGTTTGGCCTGACGTACGTCCGCGCGGATCGTTGTTGCACGCCGACCGATTGAGCCGTGACGGCGTGCAGGCACCGGCAACCACCGCCACCGCTGCCGCGGAGGAACGCCGGCTGTTCTACGTCGCCTGCAGCCGGGCGCGCGAGCGGCTGGTGGTCACGGCCGTGGCGAGCGGCGCCGACGACGGCGACCAGCCGTCGCGCTTTGTTGCCGAACTCGCCCAACACCGCGGCGGCGCGGTCCTCACCGTCCAGCATCGGCCGACGCGGATGCTCTCGTTGCGCGGCACAGTGGCCGAATTGCGCAGGCTCGGCGAGAGCACGGACGACCCAGCCGTGCGCGACCGCGTGGCGGGGCTGCTTGCACGACTGGCTGTCCACCCAGCCGGACGCGCGGCCCATCCCGACCGCTGGTGGGGACTGGCTCATCGCACGACGAACGACGTCCCGGTGCGCGCGCTCGATGAACCGCTGCGCCTGTCCGGAAGTCAGCTCAGCGGGCTCACCGCATGCCCGCTGCGCTGGTTCCTCGGGCATGAAGCGAAGGGCGATCGCGGCACATCGGCCGCGCAGGGGTTCGGCTCCATCGTGCACGCGCTGGCCGCCGATGCGTTCCGCCGCGGCGTCGACCCAGATGCCGAGGCGATGGCCGAGCACCTTGACGACGTCTGGGCCTCGCTAGGTTACCCGGTCTGGATCGGCGAGCGGGAGCGGGCGGCGGCCCGCGAGGCGCTCGAGCGATACGCCGTCTGGCACCTCGCCAACCCGCGAGAGCTGGTCGCTGTCGAGCACAAGTTCGAGGTCACGGTCGACGTCGATGGCCGCGATGTCGTGCTGTCCGGTGCGATGGACCGGATTGAGGCATCTGAATCCGGCGTCCACGTCGTCGACCTCAAGACGTCCAAGAATCCGCCCAAGACCGTCGACGACAACGCTCAACTCGGCGCCTACCAACTGGCTGTCGACGCCGGCGCAGCATCGGCGTTAGTGGATGGCGGTGCCGCCGGTGCCGAACTGGTTCAGCTGCGCAACGACGCGTCGGCCGGTTCGGGCACTCCGAAGGTCCAGGCCCAGGCGGGGCCGACGCCGGAGGAACCGTTCTTCGCCGTGGAGCAACTGCGTCGGGCCGTGCACCACATCGCGGAGGAGTCCTTCCCCGCAATAGCGAACGACAACTGCCGGTATTGCGACTTCCTCGCGGTATGCCCCACGACCGACTCGGGCGCATCGATCCTTGCCGGCGAGGGGCGCTCATGAACCGGCACCCGAACCCCCGCGTTCGTGACGAGCAGCACCTCATCGAGCTCGCTGGAATCCCCTTCACCGAACAACAGCTCGCCGCGATCACTGCTGATCTCGAACGGCCGGGGGCCATCATCGCGGGCGCCGGGTCTGGCAAGACGACGGTCATGGCAGCGCGGGTTCTGTGGTTGGTGGGACACGAAGGCGTGGCACCGGAGCGGATTCTCGGACTGACGTTCACCAACAAGGCCGCCGCGGAGCTCGGCATCCGGATCCGGCGCAGTCTGGAGTTGCTAGGTCCCGACGATGAGGAGCGCGGCGACCCGGTCGCTTCCACCTATCACGCCTTCGCCGGATCCCTGATTGCCGAGCACGGCCTCCGACTGGGTATAGAGCCCGACCTGCGAGTCGTCACCGATGCGTCGCGGTTCCAGCGGACGGCGCGGGCGATCGAGGCGTACCCGGGCCAGCTCGACCACGCCGGCACTTACCTACCGACGCTCATCGGCCAAGTCGTCGCGCTCGATGCCGATTTGTCCGAGCATCTCGTCGAACCCGGCCGGTTGCGCACGTTCGACCGCGATGTCATCGCCCGATATGACCCAGGCGCGAAGCTGGTCGCGGTCGTACGCGACGCGGCCAAGACCGCTCGGACCCGCACCGACCTCAGCCGGCTGGTCGACGCGTACCGAGAGCTCAAGGCCCTCGATGGAGTCCTCGACTTCTCCGACCAGATGGCCGCCGGCGCGCTTCTGGCGCAAGTGCCGGAGGTCCGCACATCCGTTCGCGAGCAGTACGACGTCGTCCTGCTCGACGAGTATCAGGACACGTCGGTGGCCCAGCGCGATCTGCTCACCGGGCTGTTCTCGGGCCTGCCGGTGACTGCCGTCGGTGACCCGGCTCAGGGGATTTACGGTTGGCGAGGGGCTGCCACCGGCAACCTCGAAGAGTTCCTCGAGGACTTTCCGGGGCCAGCGGGCGAACGCGGCCGCCGGTTCGCGCTCAGCGTCACCAATCGTTGCGCCCCGACCGTCATAGAAGCAGCGAACATGATCGCGGCTGACTATTACGCGACGTCCAAGGTCGTCGCCCCGCTGACGTCGGCCAAGCCAGCCGGAGGCCGGGTCGACGTCGCGCTGTATCCGACCGTGGAAGCGGAGGTTGAGGCGATGGTCGGGCAGATTGCGGCCGCGCACGCCGCTGGCGTGCCCTTGCGCCGCATCGCGATTCTGGTGCGCGTAGCCCGCGAGAACGGGGCCATCGTCGCCGCGTTGCGTCGGGCCGGCCTTCCCTTCGAGATCGTCGGCCTCACCGGACTGCTCGACCAGCCTGAAGTTGTCGACGTTGTCTCGGTCTTGCGCGTCGTCGACGACGTGACGGCGAACCCGGCCGTTCTGCGTCTACTCACCGGACCGCGGTGGAACATCGGTGTCCGTGATCTCGCGCTGCTGGGGCGCCGGGCCTGGCAGCTGAGTCGGGTCGGGCGGACCGATGATGAGCAGGAAACCACCCTCGAGGCGGAACTTGTGCGGGCGGTCGAGGGCACCGACTCCACCGAGATCGTCTCGCTGGCCGACGCGCTTGAGGACCTTGGCGATCTTCCCTACTCGCCGGAGGCGCGGCACCGCTTCGGTGAGGTTGCTGACGTGCTGCGTGGGCTGCGTCGCCATGCGAGCGAACCACTGGTCGACCTCGCACGCCGGACGGTCCGTGCACTCGATCTAGACATCGAGCTCGAGGCCGGCGAGGTCACCGGCGGTGCCGACAACCTCGCGGTTTTCCTCGACGCTGTTGCCGCGTATTCGGAGACCGATCGCTACGCCTCGCTGGCCGGATTGCTGGCCTACTTTGAGGCCGAGGACCTTCATAACGACGGCATGGAGGTAGCCACTCCGTCCGAGGCCGAATCGGTCAAACTCCTCACGATCCACCGGGCCAAGGGACTGGAGTGGCACACGGTCTTCGTTCCCCTGGTGTCTAAAACGGTGTTCCCGTCCGGCCGGGGCCGTGGCAACTGGGTTACCAGTACCCAGACCCTGCCGTCGCCCCTTCGTGGCGACGCTGGCAGCCTGGCCCAGCTGGAGGAGTGGACCCCGAAGGCCTTTGCCGCATTCAAGGCTGAAAAGTCGGCAGAGGCGGCCATGGAGGAGCGACGGCTGGCGTACGTTGCCTACACCCGCGCCGAGGAGCATCTTGTGGTTTCCGGCCACTGGTGGGGTCGTACGCAGCAGAAGCCAATCGGGCCCTCGGACTATTTGCTGGCGACACGCGACTGGCTTGCTGGACGCGGTGTCGAGCCGACGGCGTGGGCCGATGCCCCGGAGGATGGCACGACCAACCCACACCTCGCCAACGCTGAGGGCATTGCATGGCCGGCTACCGAGCCGACGCTGGACAGTCGCCGCCTGCTGGCGGATCGGGTGCGTGCCCGTCTGGCGGGTGCCGAACCAGTCACCTCCCCCGAGGACGATGCTGTGGCGGCCCGCGTGGCGGAGATCGAGGCTGACCTTGAGCTGCTGCTGGCCGAAGCCGAGGCAGCCGCGGCCGCGGAGCGTACGGTCCCGCTCCCGCGGACGCTCTCGACCACGTCTGTGCTTGCACTGACCAAGGACGAACCGGCGTTCGCCCGCAGTCTCGCCCGGCCCATGCCGCGTCAGCCGTCGGCCGCGGCTCGGCTCGGCACCAGGTTCCATGCGTGGGTCGAGGCGCACTACGGCCAACAACAGGTCCTGCTCGATCCCACCGACCTTCCCGGTCGTGGCGACGTCGACCTTGCCTCCGATGCTGAGCTCAACGAGGTCATCACACAATTCCGGTCTGGTCCGTACGGCGATCGCACACCGGCAGCCATCGAGGCTCCGTTCTCGATCGTGCTGGGTGGCCAGCAAGTCATCGGGCGCATTGACGCGGTGTTCGAGCGGGACGGCAAGGTCGAGGTCGTCGACTGGAAGACCAACCGGGCTGCCACCGCCGACCCGCTGCAGCTCGCCGTCTATCGGCTGGCCTGGGCCGAAATGAACGGTCTCGATCTTGCCGACGTGACGGGCGTGTTCTACTACGTCCGCCTCGGAGAGGTCCAACCATTCGACGACCTTCCCGGGCGGGACGAGCTTGAGCGCCTGGTCGCGGGTGAGAGTGTTGGCTCGTGAACTACGCCTTCGAGCAGACGCAGCACGACCGGGCGGCGCATCTTCGGCGCGACGACAAATGGCGCGCCGAAGGCGTGCAGGTGATGGTCGTCGGCGGCGAGCACATTGCATCCCACGGAGGCAGAGGCATCCGCTGGATGCCGGTGGACGAAGCGCCCGAGGGGCTGCCGATCTTCCTCGGTCTTCGCGACGGCCTCGGCTACGCGGCCGTCCTCGTCGACGACATCCCGGACGAGTTGGAGCCACAGAGCCTGCGGTTCATCGGTCCGACCATCGCACCCGAGGACGCATCGCTTGCGGTTCAGGCCGTCGGACTGTCCCGATGGCACCAGACGCACGGCTTCTGCACCCGCTGCGGCACGGCGACCGACATCATCAAGGCGGGTCATGCCCGGCTGTGCCCGTCGTGCGGCACCGAACACTTCCCGCGCACCGATCCCGCCGTCATCATGCTCATCACCAACGGCGACGACAGCGTTGATGGGGGTAGGGCCATCCTCGGCCGCCAGCCGGCGTGGCCGGCCGGCTACTTCTCCACGCTGGCCGGCTTCGTCGAGCCGGGGGAGTCGCTGATCGACGCGGTCCGGCGGGAGGTCCTCGAAGAGGTCGGGATCGTCGTCGGTGACGTCGCCTACCTCGGAAGTCAGCCGTGGCCGTTCCCGTCGAGCCTCATGCTCGGTTTCCACGGGGTCGCCGACACCTTCGATATCACCGTCGACGGTGACGAGCTCGAAGAGGCGCGCTGGTTCTCCAAGCAGGAGATCACCGAACTGACGGCATCGGGCGAGCTCATGCTGCCGCCGTCAGTCTCGATCTCGCGCTGGCTGGTCGAGCAGTGGCACCAAGGTGACATCAGCGGAAGTTGGCTCCGTCGGTGAGTGAGCCGGAAGACCTGCTCGAAAACCTTGACCCTGAGCAGCGGGCCGTCGCGACCACACTGCGCGGACCCCTGTGCGTGATCGCCGGCGCCGGCACCGGCAAGACGCGTGCCATCACCCACCGCATCGCCTACGGGGTGGCGACCGGCATCTACCGCCCTTCGGAGGTCCTCGCCGTCACGTTCACGACTCGTGCTGCCGGCGAGATGCGGTCGCGTCTGGGGTCGCTCGGTGCATCTGGTGTGCAGGCCCGCACCTTCCACTCGGCGTCGCTGCGCCAGGCCCGCTACTTCTGGCCGCAGGTCTACGGCACCGAGTTCCCCGAGATCGTCCAGTCCAAGTTCGCACTGGTGGCCGATGCTGCGCGTCGCATCGGAGTCCGTGCCGACCAGAGCCTGCTGCGCGATCTGTCTTCGGAGATCGAATGGGCCAAGGTCAGCAACGTCCGGCCCGCCGACTACATCCAAGCCGCGGAACGCCACCACCGCGAGGTCGCCAACCTCGACAGCGGCGCGGTCGGCGGGTTGATGGTCGCCTACGAAGACGTCAAACGCGAGCGCGGCCGCATCGACATGGAAGACATCCTGCTCATCACCGCAGCGATCCTGGCCGACGACGAACGCGCAGCCGCCCAGGTCCGCCAGCAGTACCGCTGGTTCGTCGTCGACGAATTCCAGGACGTAAACCCGCTCCAGGCGATGCTGCTCGATCTGTGGCTCGGAGGCCGCGACGAAATCTGCGTGGTCGGCGATCCGCGCCAGACGATCTACACGTTCGCCGGCGCTTCACCGGCGGCACTCACCGGCTTCACGCGCAAGTATCCCGACGCCGAACGGGTCGAACTCGTCCGCAACTATCGCTCCACGCCGCAGATCGTCGGCGTCGCCAACGCAGTCTTCGCGCGCGGTTCCGACGGCGTGCAGCTGTCGGCCCAATCCCCGCCGGGAGAGGCGGCGCGCTTCAGCGCGCACGTCGACGACGCCGCCGAGGCGCGCGCTATCGCGGCCGAGGCGGTGCGCCTGCATCGGAGCGGCGTGCAGTGGTCGGAGATGGCCGTGCTCTTCCGCATCAATGCCCAAGCCGAACCACTGCAGGAGGCGTTCGGCGAAGCCGAGGTCCCCTACTCGCTCCGCGGTGTCGAGGGGTTCTTCCAGCGGGCGGAAGTCCGACAGGCCGTGGCACTTCTGAGGGCTGCGGCCCGGGCGGCACCGGTCGATACCGGGCCGCTGCTCGACGAGGTCCGTGGGGTCCTGTCGAGCATGGGCTACACCGACGCACCGCCACACGGCGCTGGAGCAGTTCGCGACCGCTGGGAGTCGATGCAGGCCCTGATCTCCATGGCGGCGTCGATGCCAGAAGGCGCCTCGATGGACGAGTTCGTCGCCGAGCTCGCCCAGCGGGCCGACCACGCTCACGCGCCGGTCAGCGACGGCGTCGTGCTGGCGACGCTGCACGCCGCCAAAGGCTTGGAGTGGGATGTCGTGTTCTGCGCCGGCGTCCGCGAGGGCCGGCTGCCGTTCTCCCTGGCCGAGACCCCGACCGAAATCGAGGAGGAGCGCCGATTGTTCTACGTCGGCGTCACCCGGGCACGGCGGCACTTGAACATCTCGTGGCGTGGACGTGCATCCCGCTTCCTCGACCCGATCCTGCCGGCCGATCAGCGGACTCCGGCCCGTTCGAAGGTCAAGAAGAAGGTCTCGACCGCCGTCGAGTCCCTGGGCGACGACGACCGCGCACTGTTCGAGCAACTGAAGGTCTGGCGGCTGGAGGAGGCCAATCGAGCCAGCGTGCCGGCCTTCGTCGTCTTCACCGACGCCACCCTGGCGGCGCTCGCCCAGAATCGTCCGTCGGATGAGGCCAGCTTGCTGCGGATGCCGGGGATCGGTGCCAGCAAGATCGACCGTTACGGCGACGCCGTTCTGAGAGTTATCGGCGGCGCCTAGGCGGCTATGCTTCCGCGGGTGGCGCCCAGTGCAGCAGTCGCTCTCATCGGATGCGGGAACATCGGGTTCCGTCATCTCCAAGCACTCACCAGCGGCGCCGAGCCCGCCACCGTGACCGTTGTCGAGCCGAACTTGGCCGCCCACGAGCGGATCAACGACCACATCGCGCAGACGGCCGGGTCGTCCAGCAAGGACATCACGCTGGTCACCGATATCCCCGCGTCGCCCCAGGCGTTCGACCTCGTGGTCGTCGCCACCACGACCGACACCCGGCGCGCAGTCGTCGACGCGCTGTTGGATCGCCATCAGGTCAAGGTCCTCATCCTCGAGAAGGTGCTGTTCCCCCGGGTGGCCGATCTCGACAAGATCGGCCGGCGCGTTGAGGACCTCGGCATCGCGACGTTCGTCAACTGCGGCCGACGCACTTTCCCGGGCTATGTGAAGCTCCGTGACCAGCTGGCCGGCCGAGCCATGCGCAGCATCGCTGTTCGCGGCAACCGGTTCGGGCTGGCGTCAAACACGGTCCACTTCCTCGACATCGCCGAGTTCCTGACCGGCGCTGCCATCACCTCGGTCTCTGCGGCCGGCCTCCGACCGGGCCACGTTGCGTCCAAGCGGGCCGGCGTGGTCGAAATCTTCGGCACCCTGGCTGCCGAGCTGTCCGACGGCTCCGACCTGACGATCGAATGCCTCGACGAGGACCCGGTTGCCGTAGGTATCGACATCGACGCCGACGGCCTCGCCGTGACGATCGACGAGGTCGGCCGCACTGTGACCGCTGGCGCCGAGACCAGTCCGTTTGGCCTACAGGCGGTGTCAGAGACGACGTGGATCTATGACGATGCACTGCGCACCGGGAACTGCTCGCTGACGCCGTACGCGGAGAGTGCGCGGCAACATCGTGCCTACCTCAACGCGCTGCGGCCCCACTTGGGCCTGTCCAACGAAGCCGACGATCCCTGCCCCATCAGCTGAACTGTGCACGTGAATCGAGAGTTTGCCCATGTCTGAACCGATCTTGCTGGTTGGAGCCGGTGCGATGGCGATCGAGTACGCCCGGGTGCTCGAGGCCATGGGTCGCGAGCTCGTCGTGCTGGGCCGTGGGCAGGAGTCGGCCGACGCGTTCCGTGCGGAGACCAGCGTCACGCCGACGACGGGGGCGCTTGATGCGCAGCTCGCCAACCTTGCGGCCGTGCCGAAGGAGGCGATCATCACCGTCAACGCCATGCACCTGGCCGAGGTGACGGTCGCCGTTGCCCGGGCCGGCGCGAAGCGCATCCTCGTCGAGAAGCCGGCGGCGCTCGATGCCGCGGAGGTCCAGAGCCTGCTCGACGTCTCGGCGGACACGGGAGCGGAAATCCGGGTCGCCTACAACCGCCGGTTCCTGGCGTCTGTAATCGCTGCGCGCCAGATGATCGCCGAAGACGGCGGGGTCCTGAGCGTCAAGTTCGACTTCTCCGAACCGGCTCGTCGCATCGGCGCGATGGGCAAGCCGCAGCGCGAGCTTGATACTTGGTTCTTCGCCAACTCGACGCACGTCGTCGACCTGGCATTCAGCTTCGTCGGACCAGTCGACCTGGCCGCCGGCGCCGTCGCCAGCGGTGTCGACTGGCATCCGTCGGGTGGCGTCTTCGCCGGATTCGCCCGGTCCACCGACGGCGCACTGCTGTCCTGGCACGCCAACTGGGCCGGACCGGGACGCTGGGGGGTCGAGGTCATCACGCCGGAACGCCGGCTCATCTTGCGGCCGCTCGAGGGCCTGTCCATCCAGGACCAGTCGTCCTTCGCCGAGCAGGTCGTCGACATCGACCTCGGGCCCGACGCCGAGTTCAAGCCTGGGCTGTACCGCCAGGTACAGGCGTTCCTGACCGGCGAGGGCTCTGAGCACCTGCCCGACATCGCCGAGCACGCTCGGCAGTGGCCGCTTTACGAGGCGGTCTGTACCGGGACTGAATTCCCGCCGGCTGGCTAGTCCTCGTAGCCGGGCAGCGACTCGGCCAAGACCTCCGGGACTCGAACGGTCGCGCCGAGTTGGCTGAGCACGCCGATGCCGCCCACAGAGACGCGATGCAGCATCACGTACTCGCGCGGCAGGTTGATACGCAGCGCCATCCCCATGCCGTCGGCCGTTGGGGCGCTGACGCGCGTCACCTGTTCGCGGAGCCATTCACGACTGAACGTGAACTCCTCGCTTTGCGCGGGAGTGGTCAGGGGTCCGATGTAGCGGGCGATCGCCTCGGTGGACAGGTGGGCATTCGGGCGCAGGAAGCCCAGACGACGCAGCTCGCTCTCGAGGTCGTCCTGCGACCCGTCCACGGCGATCCGCACCAGGCGGCCCAGCTCAGCCGGGACGCCATTGGGCAGGCGATCGACGGCCCCGAAGTCGACGACGCCCAGTTGTCCCGAGCTGAGGATTCGGTAGTTGCCGGGATGCGGGTCGGCGTGGAGCAAGCCGGCGTGAGCAGGGCCGGTGAACAGGAAGTGGATGTAGAGGCCGCCGAAGTGGTCGCGCTCTTCCTTCGTGCCATTGGCGATGATGTCGGCCAGCGAACCGGTCGAGTCGAGCCAGGTGGTCACGAGCGCTTGGTCGGTGTTGGCCACGGCGCGCGGGATGACGATGGTGGGGTCGTCGGCGAAGGCGTCGGCAAAGAGGTTCTGGTTCTCGGCCTCCAGCCGGTAGTCGAGTTCCTCGACAACGCGCGACTGGAGCTCCTCGATGATGCCCTCGACATCAACGGCCGGGGCGATCAGCGCGAACACGCGACCCAGGCGGGCAAGCTGGCGCAGGTCGGAACGCAACGCCTTGCCGGCGCCGGGATACTGCAGCTTCACGGCGACGTCCATCGGTTCGGCGTCGGGCGCTGCGAGCCACGTGGCGCGATGGACCTGGCCGATGGATGCAGCGGCCGCGGGGACGTCCTCGAACGTCGGAAACTTCTCGCGCCACTCAGGCCCGAACTGGTCGACCATGACGCGGTGCACGACGCTCGGCGGCATGGGTGGGGCGGCGTCCTGCAGCTTCCTCAGGGTCTCGCGGTACGGCTTGGCGATCTCGTCTGGAAGCGCCGCTTCGAGGATGCTCATGGCTTGGCCGAACTTCATCGCGCCGCCCTTGAGCTGGCCGAGGACGGAGAAGAGCTGTTCTGCGGTCCGACGCTGGATCTCGAGGAGCACCGCCTCGGCCGGTGCGCCGGCGATCCGCTTGCCGACCCCGAGCGTCGTCCTTCCGGCAAACCCGACCGGCAGCGACGCAAGCCTGAAGCCGCGGCTCACGGCGTTGACCGGCAGCTTGCGTGCCGGCCCCGCGGGCTTGTCGTCAACGGCCATGCCGAAAGCCTACGGACCATCACGCAGCGCTGAGCAGCGAACAAGCGCATCGCGGGTGAAATGCGGCATGGCCATCGACCCGGACCCTGCGGTCGGCGCCGACGGTGCGGATGCGCCCGGGGTGGCGCCGCTCGTGCGGTGAACCGTCGGCGAACTCCAGGCACGCGGCGGCGACCTCGGTCGCGGCGATGTGCTGTGCCAGGACTGGGACGTCGTGCGGGACGGCGCGGCCGAACTGCGGGACCAGCGCCGGCCATCCCGGATCCCACGTGGCGCGATGGAGGTCCGTACAGTTGACGCACGGTGTCCGTCCCGGCACGACGAGCGGCCCGATACGCACGGCGTCGCCGTCCAGGACGACGATCAAATGGCTCACGCGACAGCGCACGGCATCGGCCAGCGCGGCGCGATCCGGCTCGCCGGACGACAGGATGACGACGAGATCTGGGTCCGGCCCGACCGCGATGCCCGTGCGGGTAAGAACCGTGTTTACGGTGCCTGCCAAGGTGCTCGACGGCCCGTCGTGGGCGAGGTCGACGCGCAGCGACGGCCGGATCGGTGGGCCGGTGTCGACGACAAGACCAGCGGCGATGAGTGGACCCAACGCATCGGCGACGTCGACCTCGAGGTCCGGGATCTCGCGACGCGCCCGTCGGCGAAGGGCGTCCAGGTCGCGGGTGCCGTCCAGGGACAACAGAAGTGGGTACAAGCCGGGGCGATCATGGATCACGACGCCCGGGTTCGTACCCACCTGCAGGTGTGTGGCATCGCGACGTAGCAGCGCCGCGCCGGGTCGAACCGAAGGTCTCACCGAGCCACTGTGACGAACGGATGGCCGGCGGGCGAGCCGGCCATCCACACGTACGTCAGGCTCTACCGAGAATTCGGTTCAGCTTGGTCGAGCACACCGGGCAGATGCCCTTAGCCATCTTGGTGCCCTTGTCGCTGACGTGGATCTCGCCGGTGGCTTCGCGCTTAGCCTTGCACTTCACGCAGTAGAACTCGCCACTCCAGGTTTCCGCCATGTTGATCTCCTCATTGGACGGGCCCCAGCCGGGCCTGCCTTCCCCTGCGGACCCGGCCAGGGACCCGATTCGCGGCCAACCTAGGGTGCGGTTCGAACGCGGGTCAACTGTTTCCGCAACTTTGATTTCCACCCCTGTGGATAAGTCTGGGGACAACCTGTGGGCATCGCCGGGCTCAGATGTGGACAGCCGGTGGATAGCCGGTGGACGGAGAACGTCAGCGTGGCCTATTCAGTGTCGTTGACGTGCAGGGATACCGTGAGATCCGTGGACGAGGTAGAAATCCGGCGTAGTGCGCGGCGAAAGCGCACCGTCAAGGCCTACCGTGACGGCGACAAAATCGTCGTTCTCATGCCCGAGCACCTGAGCCCGGACGAGGAAGCCGCCCACGTCGAGAGCCTCGTCGCGACCATTCGGCGCAAGGAGACGAGCCTCTCCGACGCCGAGTTGACCGAGCGCGCTCGCGTGCTGAGCGGGCAGTGGCTCGGCGGCCGCGCCCAGCCGACGAGCGTGCGCTGGGTGTCCAACCAGGCCAAGCGCTGGGGCTCCTGCTCGTCGCACGATCGAACGATCCGGCTGTCGGACCGTCTTCACGGCATGCCGCAGTGGGTGGTCGATTACGTCCTGCTGCACGAGCTTGCGCATCTCATCGAGCCCAATCACGGGCCGGTGTTTCACGCGCTGCTGGCCGAGTTCCCGCACACCGAGCGCGCTAAGGGTTTCCTCGAAGGCGTCTCATGGCGGCAGCGATGAGGTCGCGCACGTCCTGATCGGTCGGTTCGGGGACGGCACCCGGGTCGAGTGCGAACCAGCGGGCTTCGTCCTCGTCGGCGCCAGTCCGGATCGCGGCGTCCGTGGGGGCGTGAACGAGGAACTGGACGTCGAAATGATGGCCGCCTTGCGGTGACGGACCGCAGAACGGGACTTGGTGGCGGGATAGCTGGAGCGGGACCGGATCGACAGTCAAAGCGTCGATTCCGGATTCCTCGCGGGCCTCGCGGAGCGCGGCCTGCGCGAGCGTGACGTCAGCCGGCTCGCAGTGGCCGCCGGTTTGGAGCCACTTGCCTGCCTTGGCGTGGCGGACGAGCAAGACGTCTTCATCGCCCCGCACGATGAGCGCACTCCCGGTCAAATGATCGGGTCGGCAGTGCCGGAACATTCCGTCGGGTTGCGCATCCAGCAGGTCGATGAACGCGCGGCGGAGCGCTTCCTGGGCCTCGTCGGGCGCCGCCCAGGCGGTGAGGACCGCGCGGGCATCAGCATGGAGGCCGCTCACTCCTCCCCGCCGGGCTCGGGAGCACCTTCGTCGAGGAGTTCACCGAGCGCGGCGTCGAACTCGGCGTCGGTGTTTTGCGGGGTGAAGCCGAGCGGGTCGTCAAGATCCGCGGCCGTGGGCATCAGGTCAGGGTGTGTCCAGACCGCGTCGCGCGCGTCGGCACCGAAGCGATCGCGCAGCGCCGCCCACAGCGTGGCTGCGTCCCGGAGCCGGCGCGGACGCAGTTCGAGTCCGACCAGAGAGGCGAATGTCTGCTCGGCCGGGCCGCCCGCGGCGCGTCGGCGCCGCGTCGCTTCGGACAGCGCTACGGCCGAGGGCATGACCTCGCGGCTCGCCTGGGTGACGACGTCGTCAACCCATCCCTCGATAAAGGCCAGGAGCGTCTCGAGCCGCTCGACCGCGGCCTGCTGTTCGGGCGTCCGCTCCGGCTCGAAGAGCCCCGACTCCATGGCCTGCGGCAACTGCGTCGGGTCGAGGCCGGCGAGCTGCTCCTCGATGCCGGAAACGTCGATGCGAGTGTTCCGCGCGAATTCTTCGATGGCGTTCAGCACGGCTCCGCGCAGCCACGGCGCGTGGTGGAACAGGCGGTGGTGCGCGCATTCGCGAAGCGTCACGTAGAGCAGGACGTCGGCCGGACCGTGCTCCAGCCCTTCGCCGAAGGCCGTGACGTTGGTCGGCAGGATGGCGGCCGTTCGCTCCGGCCCGAGCGGGAACCCGATGTCGGTGGAGGAGACGACCTCGCTGGCGAGCCCGGCGAGCGCCTGACCGATCTGCTGGCCGAAGATCGCGCCGCCGACCTGGGTCAGCATGCCGACGAGCGGGCCGGCCATGGACTTGGCCTCCTCGGGGAGGGCTTCGCCCATGGCGCCAATGACGTGCGTGGCGACCGGTTCGATGAGCGTGCGCCAGGTGTCTGAGGTCTGCTCGATCCAGTCGGCGCGACTCCAGGCCACGGCGGACGTGGCGCCAGCCGGCATGGACGTGGCCGCGTCGAGCCATCCCTCAGCCAGCTGGACGGCGTCATTGACAGCGCCGGCCTGGCCGGAGTGGGGTGTCGGATCGGCGCCGGCCGCTGCTGTTGTTTGACGAGCGACGTCCTTGGCCATCGCGAAGTTGATCGGGCCGTCGTGCGGCTGGAACATCTGCTGCATCTGGCCCAAGAGGAGATTCAGGTCCGGCATCTGTCCACCCGCGGGGGCGCCGAACGCAGCGAAGAGACCCTCCATCGGCGTGCCCTTGAAGGGGTCGCCGTCGGAATCGGGACCGCTGCCGGGTTCGATGTCGTCGCCCATGCGGCCAGCCTAACGAGCCGCCCCACATCGAGCGACTAACGTCGAGCCGTGCGAAAACTGGTCAAGCTGTTGGTGTTCATCGTCATCCCGGCGCTGCTCGCCAACGCCTGGGTGGTCTCCCGCGACACGCGCGAGGCCGCCACGTTCGGGGGCGGGCGTGTTCTGAGCATCACCGGACCGGACCTCAACGCCCGCGAGTACGGGGCGGCCTCGGGGACGGGAGCGATCGTGCTCTTGCACGGGTACGCGTCGTCGATCGAGTGGTGGGCCGACGTCGCGCCCAAGTTGGCCGAGAAGACGGGTCGCAAGGTCATCGCCGTCGACCTCGTCGGACACGGCGGCTCGGAATCGCCGTTGGACTCCGATGCGTACGGAGCCCAGGGTCAGTCGCTGGCCGTTGCCCGCGTCCTGGCAGGGCTCAAGGCAAAGGATGTTGTGCTCGTCGGCCACTCGATGGGCGGGCACATCGCCACGGCTGTGGCGCAGCGGGAGCCCGATCTCGTTGACCGCGTTGTCGTCGTCGACACGTTCGGAGCGGCCGGCCTGCGTGATCTTGGGCCGCTCGCGGAGGCGACCTGTTGGCCCGTTGCCGGCGCCGCCTTGGACCGGGCGCGGTCGATCGATGCCGTCACCAAGTCGTCGCTCCAGGCAGGATTCGCGGCCGACTTCGAGGTGCCGACGTTCGTGTACCGCTCGCTGAAGCAGATGATCCATCGCGGCGTCTGTGACTCGACGGCTGGCGACGAGATGAACGAGAAGCGCCCGGTGGCGATGCAACTGGCGCAGCTGGGCAAGCCGGTCAAGGTGATCTGGGGCGGTCGTGACACGCTCTCGCCGACCGCGGCCAACGTCGCCGCCTACGAGAACGCCGGACTGACGCCCGAGATCGTGGCGCGAGCCGGCCACAGTCCGCAGGTCGAAGCACCGGACGACGTCGTGGGGATCATTGCCGACTTCGTGAAGTAGCGTTGCCGGGTGCTGCCCGTGGTCAGGTTGGTCGACATCCGTGAGACGCCGTTGAGCGTCGACGAGGTGTTCCAGGCTGTGCAGGACCCGGCGGCCGGTGGCACGGCGCTCTTCGTCGGGACCGTTCGGGACGTTGATCCGAGCATCGACCCGGAGGCCACGGTGGTGCGGCTTGACTACAGCAGCCACCCCAGCGCGATCGAGAAGCTGCGTGAGGTGGCCGAGCGGGTGGCCACCGAACCGGGTGTCATCGCGCTCGCAGCAGTCCATCGCGTCGGGGAGTTGGCTGTGGGCGACACGGCCGTCGTCGTCGCGGCCGCCGCCGGGCATCGGGCGGAAGCGTTCGGCGCGTCCCGGCGGCTGATCGACGAGCTCAAGGCCGAGGTTCCCATCTGGAAACACGAGGTCTTCGTGGACGGCGAAACGGCGTGGGTCAATGGAGCCTGAGGAAGAAAAGCGCGTGAGCCGACGCTACGTGAACCTACTGGTCACGTCACTGTCCCTGGTCACGCTTGGTTGTGTGACGCTGCTGCTGCCTGTGCCCTACGTCGTCATGTCGCCGTCGGTGGCGTTCAACACGCTTGGCGAGTTCGATGGGCGAGAGATGATCACGTTCCCGAAGAGCGTGAAGACCTACGAGGCCACCGGCGCGCTCGACTTCACGACGGTGCTGGTCAGCCAGCCGGGGGCGCACGTCTCGCTGGCCAAGGCCATGACCGCATACTTTTCCGACGGCTCCGAAGTGGTTCGCCGGAGCAGCATCTACCCCGAAGGCGAGTCAGCAAAGGCCTCGGAGGCGACATCTCGGTTGCTGTTCAAGAGCGCGCAAGACGCCGCAAAGGTGGCTGCTTTGCGCGCCACGGACCGCCGAGTCCCGACGGTCCCGGCCGTTTACCTGGTCGAGAAGGACTTCCCGGCATACGGCAAGTTGCGCGTGGGCGACCTCCTCCGCGCTGCAGACGGCCGCAAGAACGTCACTGTCTCGCAGTTCGTCCAGATCGTGCGGGCTAAGAAGCCGGGCCAGAGCGTCGCCATCACGTACGAGCGCAAGGGCAAGCGCGACACAGTGAAGGTCTCGACGCGTCGCGACCCGAAGCCGCCGCACAACGCGCGGATCGGCATCTCGCCGGTGGAGATGTACGAGCCGAGCAAGGCGATGAAGATCAATTTCCGCACCGGGTCGAGGATCGGCGGTTCCAGCGCCGGGATGATGTTCGCCCTGGCGATCTACGACCGGCTCACACCCGGCGCGCTCACCGGTGGCAAGCACATTGCGGGTACGGGGACGATCAAGGTCGACGGGACGGTCGGGCCAATTGGCGGCATCCGGCAGAAGTCGATTGGCGCAGCCAGCGGCGGCGCGACCGTCTTCCTCGTCCCGGCGAAGAATTGCGCCGACGTCATGCTCGACGCCGATCCGCAGGGCAGGGTGTACGGCATGCAGGTTGTGCGGGTCACCAAGCTCAAGGACGCCATCGTCGCGCTGGAGGCGTTGGTCAAGGATCCCAAGGCAAAAGTCTCCGCGTGTTCGCGCGGGTAGGCTCGGCGTGTGATCCTCGCTTCGCTCGTCAACGCGACTTCGCCTCCTCAGCCACAAGCTGCGCTTGCGGCGTTCGGAGGCTCGTGCCATGACTGACATCTTCGGCGGCCCCGGCCGGCCTGTGCCCCCGCGCGGTCCGGCCTTCGATCGTCGTCGCCGCGTCCTCGTCCCGACCCTGATCACGCTCGCCGCATTGCTCTTCCTGGGGTCGATCTTCACCAACGTCTGGACTGATCGGTTGTGGTACCGCTCGGTCGGCTACGGAAGCGTCTTCTCCACCATCCTGCTCACCAAGGTGAGCCTGTTCGTCGTCATGGGTCTGCTCTTCGCCGCTCTGGTCCTGGCGAACGCGCTCTTGGCCTGGCGGCTGCGTCCCGACGTCCTGCCGACGCGCCGGGACGATCCAGCCTTCCGGTACCGAGTCGGCCTCGTGCCCGATCGCGCGACCGGTGATGGTTGTGCTTGCGCTTGTCCTCACATTGTTCGCCGGGTCGATTGCGGCCAGTCGCTGGGATGCCTTCCAGCTGTGGCAAAACGGGGGACGCTTCGGCCTCCGCGACCCGCACTTCCACAAGGACGTCGGGTTCTTCGTTTTCGACTACCCGTGGATGCAGTTCATCGCCTCCTACCTGTTCGCGATCATCGTGCTCTCGGTGCTCGTGTCCGCGTTCGTCCACTACATCTTTGGCAACATCAGGCTGGGCGGTCGTGGGCCGAGTCTGACCCGTGGCGCTCAAATGCACCTGCTGACCCTCGTCGGCCTGGGTGTTCTGGTGCGGGCGTTCTCGTACTGGCTGCGCCGGTTCGGTCTCGCCGTCCAGCCGTCCACCCTGTTCGACGGCATCGGGAATACCGACGCCAACGCACGCATCCCGGCCCTGAACATCATGGTCGGCGTCGCCGTCGTCTGCGCGCTGCTCTTCTTCGCCGGCGCGCTCATGCGCTCGTGGGTCCTCCCGGGCATCAGCTTGTCGCTGCTGGTGCTGACCGGCGTGCTCATCGGCGGCATCTGGCCGTTCGTCATGCAGTCCTTCCAGGTCAAGCCGTCCGAACCGGTCAAGGAACGTCCCTACATCGCGCGCAACATCGCGGCGACGCGGGCCGCCTACAACATCGCCGATGCCGAGACGCGGCCCTACTCGGCCAAGACCTCACTGACCGCACCTGAGCTGAGCCGCTCGGCTGAGTCGCGGGTCAGCTCACGATTGCTCGACCCGACGCTGATCGCCCCGGCCTTCGAGCAGCTGCAGCAGGTGCGTGGCTACTACACGATGCCCGAGACGCTCGACGTCGATCGCTACCAGCTCAGGAAGGGCGCGACGCCGCAGGACCTCATCGTCGCTGCGCGTGAACTCAACCTCGACGGCCTGCAGCCGTCGCAGCGCAACTGGGCGAACGAGCACACGGTCTACACCCACGGCTACGGCGTGGTCGCCGCGCGCGGCAATCTGCGTGGTCCGCAGGGTGCGCCGGTCTGGGTGGAGAAGGACATCCCGCCGGTCGGAACCCTGAAGTTCAAGATTCCGCCGCGCATCTACTTCGGTGAGTTTTCGCCGGATTACTCGATCGTCGGCCGGCCGGCCGGTTCGTCGCCGATCGAGGTCGACATCCCGCGCGGTGACACCGGTGGCAAGGACAACTCGACGCAGAACACCTACAACGGCACCGGCGGCGTGCCGGTGGGATCGCTGTTCGCGAAGACGCTCTACGCGTTCAAGTTCGCCGAACCGAACATCGTGCTGTCGAGCCTGGTCAACGACGCATCGCGCATCCTCTACGAACGTCACCCCCGCGACCGAGTGAAGAAGGTCGCGCCCTGGCTGACGATCGACGGTGACGTCTACCCGGCGGTGGTCGACGGCCGGGTGGTCTGGATCGTAGATGGTTATACGACCAGCAACTACTACCCGTACTCGCAGCATCGGTCGCTGCGCGAAGCCACCGACGACACACTTACGCACGGCTCGACGACGGTGTTGCCGACGGATCAGGTCAACTACATCCGCAACTCGGTGAAGGCTGTCGTCGATGCGTATGACGGCTCGGTCGACTTGTATCAGTGGGATGCCAAAGATCCAGTCCTGAAGTCGTGGATGAAGGTGTTCCCCGGCGTCGTGCAGCCACGCGCAGCGATCAGCCGGCCCTTGATGGAGCACCTGCGTTACCCGGTCGACTTGTTCAAGGTGCAGCGTGACGTGCTCGCCCAGTACCACGTGACCGACGCTGCAACGTTCTACGAGGGTGGCGAACGCTGGAAGGTCCCCGAGGACCCGGCCGGCACGAACAGCTCGCTGCAGCCGCCGTACTACCTGTCCATCAGTCGTCCCGGCCAGACGGGTGGGCCGTACTTCTCGCTGACCACGGTCTACCTACCCAACAGCCGGCAGAACCTTGCGTCTTTCGTGTCGGTCAACTCCGAAGCCACCGACAAGGGCTACGGGAAGATCCAGATCCTCCAGCTGCCGAGCAAGACTCAGGTCGGCGGCCCGAGCCAGATCGCCAACACGTTCAGCTCCGACCAAGGCCTCAAGCAGGCCTTGCTGCCGTTCTCGCAAGGCAACGACGCCGTCATCCAGCGTGGCAACCTGCTGACCCTGCCGGTCGGCAACGGCCTGCTGTACGTCCAGCCGGTGTACATCCGACGGCAGGCGGCCGAAGGAACCTACCCGGTGCTGCAGTTCGTGACCGCGTCGTTCGGCAAGGACGTCGGCTTCGGCCAGACGCTGGACGAGGCGTTGCGCGTGGCGTTGAAGCTCGAACGCGGCGACGTCGAACCGACGCCGGATGACGAGGAAGGCGCTCCGACTGCGGGCAAGACACCAAGCCAATACCTTGAGGACGCATCTGCGCGGTACAGCGAGGCGCAGGACGCGTTGAAGTCCGGCAACCTTGCGGAGTACCAACGCAAGATCGAGCAGATGAACAGCCTCATCGAGCAGGCACAGAAGGCGCTGTAGTGGGTTGGTTTCGTCGTCGGAACCTGTCTGGCGCGCAGGTGTTCATCACCGGCGCTGCCAGCGGCATCGGCAAGGCCACGGCCTTGGCGGTAGCGGCCAAGGGCGGTGAGCTGTTCCTGACCGACGTCAACGACGACGCGCTGGCCGCCGCCGTGGCCGAGATAGAGGCCGCTGGCGGGACGGTGCGGCTCGCGCGGGCCGCCGACGTCTCTTCGTACGAGGCGGTCCAAGCGCTTGCAGCCGAGGTGCACGAGCAGGTGGACGCCGTCGACGTCGTCATGAACATTGCCGGTATTTCGACCTGGGGCCGCGTCGACAGGCTGGAGCACAAGCAGTGGCAGGCCATCGTTGACGTCAACCTCATGGGACCGATCCACGTCATTGAGGAGTTCATACCGCCGATGATGCGCGCCCGGCGCGGGGGAGCCCTGGTCAATGTCTCCTCAGCGGCGGGGATCGCCGGCTTCCCGTGGCACGTGGCGTACAGCGCCAGCAAGTTCGGCCTGAGGGGCGTCTCGGAGGTCCTTCGGTTCGACCTGCGGCGGTACGGCATCGACGTGTGCCTCGTGGTGCCGGGCGCGGTCAACACCGGGCTCGTGCAGACATTGAACGTCGCCGGTGTGGATACGGAGAATTCCTCCTTCTCCAAGCTGCGCGACACCTTTGTCGGCCATGCGGCCAGCCCGGCGAAGGCAGCCAAGCAGATCGTCAAGGGTGTCGAACGCGGCACGTACTGGGTCTACACCTCGCAGGACATCCGGCTGATGTTCTGGCTGCAGCGGTTCTTCGAGCCCGGCTACCGGCTGCTCATGCGCGTCATGAACGACGGACTCGTTCGGGCCATGAAGAAGACCCAAACGCCGGAACTTGATCCCGGGAGTCGGCGGTGAGTCGTCTTCCGGTCCCGACCCTGCGGGAGGCAGGACCGTTGGCTTGGGGGTTCTCCCGACTCAGCGGCCGGGTGACAGGCACCGAGCCGCCGCTGCTCTTCCTGACGATCGGCCGCCAGCACGGGCTGTTCCGCGGATGGCTGCACTTCGCCGGCAAGCTGATGCCCGGCGGACGCCTGCCGCGTCGGGAGAGCGAGCTGGTCATCCTGCGCGTCGCCAACCAGCGCGACTGCGCCTACGAGACCGAGCACCATCGACGGCTTGGCCGGCGGGCCGGCCTGACCCCCGAGGAGATCGGCCGGGTGGCCGACGGCCCCGGCGCGACTGGCTGGACGGCTCGCGAGGCAGCCCTCCTGCGTGCGACCGACGCGCTGATCGCCAACCGCGATCTCAACGACGCCGAATGGGCGTCGCTGCGGACGCACCTAGGCGAACGGGACGTCGTCGAGTTCCTGCTGCTCGTCGGGCACTACGACATGCTCGCGACATTCATCAACACCCTCCGGCTCCCGCCGGACAAGCCGGCTTAGCCCACGCCTGCACCGCAGCGGTCGGACTACTCGCCAAACGTCAACTGGTGGCGTTCCATCAGTGGCCCAGTCTGGTCCATGTCGACCTCGCAAGCGAAGGCCTCAACCAGCTGTCCGAACTCCTCGTCGCTGACACCAAGATCGACCTTGCGGAACATGTCTTCCAAGCCGCCTGGGGTGATGAGTTCGATTAGTCTCGCTGGGGCATCGCCCGCGTTCCAGAACGTGTGCCACTCTCCGCGCGGCTTGAAGATGAGATCTCCGGGTTCGGCGAAGACCTCGACGCCATCGAAGATCGCACCGACTCTGCCTTCGAGCACGAAGCTGAACTCGTCCTCGTTGGTATGCCGGTGCACCGGTGCGGCGATTGACCGTGGAGCCAGTAGGTGCTCCACGACCGCAAGCCTGCCGCCGGTGTGAGCTGAATCGATCAGGAAGCGGTCCCGCACGCCGGCTTCGGATCCCAATGTCTCGCCCTCGAAGGGCCGGACGATGCGAGTGAACGTCACGCCGGCACCGTCCTCTGCTTGCGGTCGTAGTCCGCGAGGAACTGGTTGATCTCGACCCATGTGGTCTCCGGCGCCTTCGTGCCGGTGAGCATCCCCAGGTGGCCGCCGGGAACGATCGGGAGCCGGACGTCAGGGGAGTTCGGCAGGATCTTGGCGACGTGTTGGACGGCCTGGATCGGTGCGAGCACGTCGGTCTGGCCGGCGGCATTCAGCACCGGGATGCGCACGTTCGCAAAGTCCACGTACACGTTCGGACCTTGAAAGTGGCCGGCGGCTATCTCGTTGCGCAGCGCGAGGCGGTGATACATCTGCAAGGTGGCCCGGCCGGGGTAGGCGAGCATGTTGTTCATGATCGAGTCGACGGCCTGAATCTGCTCGAGGAACTCCCGGTCGTTGCGACGGCTCCAGAGTGTCCGGGGCTTCTTGAGGTAGACCGGTAGCGAGGTCGCCTTGAAGCCGATGCTGACGATCGGTGCCGGGATGGAGCCGGCCAGTTTGACGGTTGTGCCCAGAAGGCGTCCGCCAGTCAAGCGGCCGATGGCTCGCACCGGCGCGAGGGTTGGATTCTTGGAGAAGTCGAACGGGCTGCCGACCATCGTCACCGTCTGGAGGGGCAACTCGGTGTGCACGGCGGCCGTCGTCAGCGCCATGATGCCGCCGAGCGACCAGCCGAGGATGTGCACTGGACGCCCGCCGGCGTCTTCAGAGACCTTGCGGATGGCGTCGGGGATGACGTCGTTGACGAAGTGCTCGATGCCGACCTTGCGGTCCTCGCCCTTGAGCGGGCCATAGTCGACGAGGTACGTCGGTCGTCCGCGGCTGACGAAGTCCTCGGTCAGCGAGAGTCCGCGGCGCAGGTCGAAGCACGAGGACTGCGAGCCGAGCGGAGGGATGAACAGCAGGGGGAGGCCCTTGCTGCGCACGCCCGTGGCCTTGGTGTAGCGGTGGACCTCGCGCGTCCGGCCGGCGTCGATGATCTCCGACGGCGTGCGCGTGGTGTCTGCAATGCCCCCCTTGACGAGGAAGTCCCAGAGGTTTACGACGCCGTCGCGGTTGAGGTCTGCCACGCCCGCCATTGTGCCCAGCAACGGCGGGTCAGGTGTGCGTTTACCTCGAATGCAGGTCAGAGTCTTCGCTGTCCGAGTCGCGCTCGCTCGACCGTGCGTACTGGCGCTGGATGTAGTCCTCGAGCTCGACGTCCTCGACCCGCCACTGGTTGCGTCCGCCGACCTGAATGCCGCGCAGGTCGCCACCGCGCACGAGCGCATAGACCTGCCGCGTCGTCACATTCAGTACCTCGGCGACATCAGTCAGCTTGAGGAACCGCGGTTGGGCGGTGGACACGCTGACAGTTTTCCACGAACCCGGTTCGACGGCCGAGGCTGAGAGTCGAGCTGTGGATGACTCTCGACGCGGGGACCCGATTCGCGCTACAAACGATCATGCGCATTCGGGGGGATGCAAGTGTTTTGGAGACGTCCGGCAGCGGATCGTCTCCGCCGGTCCGGCGATTCGATGCTTCGCCTTGGCGCGATCCGCGACTCATCGCGGGGTTGCTGATCGTGTTGGCGTCAACGGTGCTGGGCGGATGGGCGATCGCCGCGGCCGATCACACCACGGCCTATTGGGCAACCAGAAGTAGCGTCCACGTCGGCGACGCGATCCACCGCGGAGACCTTGTCGCGGTCCACGCCAAAGTTCCGAGCCGCACCGCACGCAGTCTCCTGCGCACCGATCAAGCGCTTCCGGCCCGTCTCAGCGACCTGCGATGGGCGGCCGATGCTGGCGCCGGGACGTTGGTGACGTCCGCCGCACTCGAACCCCGTGGCCGCGCGGTAGAGCTGCCCGTCTCGGTAGGGGCAGGCGGCATTCCGACCGACCTGCGCAGCGGTGACCGGGTCGATGTTTGGGCCGTGCCAGACAGTGCTGGATCAGGTGGGGCGGGATCGGGATCCGAGGAGTCGGCACGAGCCCGTCGCGTGTTGTCGAAGGTTCGCGTCGTTTCCCGCTCAAGCACGGGCGGCGTCAGCGGTGGCCCCGGCGTGACGCTGGTAATAGACGTCGCGGGCACAAAGCTCGATGCTGCGCTGATGGGCGCGTTGTCCACGCAGCGACTAACCGTTGTGCGGGTGTCATGAACGCGGGTTCGCCGGCGTCGTCGCGCAGCCTGACTGTGGTCGTCGCGGCCGGCGGTGCGCCCTGGGAGGCCGCCACCCTCGATGAGATTCGTCAGTCCGGCCGCCTGCATCTGCACCGACGCTGCCTAGACGTCGCGGAGCTGCTGGCGCTGTCGGGCATGTGCGACGTGGCCGTGGTCTCCATCGACTTGGCGGGGATCGATGCAGATGCTGTGCAGACCCTGCAACGCGACGGCGTGCGCGTGCTCGGCGTCGGGCCGAAGGAGCGTGGTCACCAGCTCGGCATCGGCACGATGACGGTGCCCGGCCAGATCGAATTTGACCTGCGCGAGCCCGAGCCCCTAGCCGCAGCCGAGTCGTCGGGCGGGCTTCTGGCGGTGTGGGGGCCGCACGGTGCGCCGGGCCGAAGCGTCCTGGCGGCGTCGGTGGCGTCCGCCTGGGCACAGGCTGGTCGGCACGTGATGCTGGTCGACGCGGACCCGCGCGGCGGCGCGCAAGCTCAGATGTTTGCGGTCCTCGACGAGGCCAGCGGCCTTGTTGCGGCCTGTCGCAGTGCCAACCACGGCGACCTGGCCGCAGTGGCTGAGCACGCGGTCACCGTCGAGTCCGGCCTCCGCCTGCTCACCGGGGTCACGCGCGCTGATATGTGGGACCAGGTGCGTGATGCGCCGTTCCAGATCGTCCTGCGAACCGCGATGCAGGCCAGCGACGCCGTCGTGGTGGACCTCGGGCCGGGACTCGACACGCAGACCCAGCACGTTCTCGGTGCGGCGGATCAGGTGCTCGTGGTCGGGCGTGCAGACCCAGTCGGCCTGGCCCGCCTCGTCCGGGCGCTGCACGACCTTGCCTCGGTCCGATCTGTCGCCGTCGCGCCACCGGTCGTCGTGATCAATCTGCTTCGGTCCACCTCGGTCTGGAACGAGCGCGATGTGCGCGACGCAGTCGAGCGGCTCGCCGGCGTCCGCCCGGACGTCTTCGTACCCGCCGACTTCAAGACCCTGGACACCGCCGCATTGCGTGGGAGAGTGCCGGCGGAAGTCGCGTCTGGATCGCCTTTCGTGGCCGCCGTCTCGACGCTGCTCGAACGCGTCTCGCTGGTCGGGGCGCAAGCGCCCCGCTGAGGGGGCGCGATGGTACCTTCTCGCTTGGACGATCCGAGGAGGAGCATGTGGACCGCCTGAGCCCCTTGGACGCGTTGTTCCTGAGCCGGGACACGCCCAATGAGCCACGCCAGATCGCTTCCCTCGTCGTCTTCGAGCCGGATGGGTCACCGCTGACGTTCGACGGCTTGATCAAGGCCCTGAACGAACGGCTCGACATCGTGCCCCGCTATCGGCAGGTGCCGTACAAGGTCCCGGGTGGCGTCGGTACACCGGTTTGGCGCGACTACCCGAAGTTCGACATCTCGCACCACGTGCGGCGCTCAGCCCTCCCCAAGCCCGGTGGTCGAGCCGAACTGCACGAGCTGGTCGGACGACTGGTGGCGCGACGACTCGAGCTAGATCGGCCGCTGTGGGAGCTGTACTACATCGAGGGCTTGGACGGCGGCGCCGAGGCGTTGCTGTTCAAGGCGCACCAAGCCCTGGTGGACGGTTCGGAGACGATCGACCTCGCGCAGGTCCTCCTGGAGGAGACCGACCGGGTGCGCGACATCCCGCATCACGATTGGAAGGCGCGGCCCGAACCCGCTCGATTGAGCCTGCTCGCCGGGACGGTCGAGCGCCACCTGCGCAACCCCAGTGAAGCCTTCGCTACGGCCGAACTGCAGCTCGGCCGACTGCGGCGCGCGCTCCCTTTGGTAGGCGGGGGCCAGGCACCACAACGCGGCATCCTGTCCACGACGCTGTCGCGGCACCGCCGGTTCTCATCGCTGTCGACCGACCTCGCCGACTACCGGACAGTGCGGGACGAGCACGGAGGAACCGTCAACGACGTCATCCTGGCGTCGATCGCTGGCGGCATCCGCGGCTGGATGCTCACCCGGGCCGAGCGCGCCACGGCCAAGACGGCGTTCCGCGCGATGGTCCCCATGTCCGTGGTGTCCGACGAAGGCCTACCGACGTCGCTGGGCTCGAAGGTCCGCGGGCACCTTTTGTCCCTGCCCGTCGGGGAGTCGAACCCGGTCGTGCGGTTGCACCAGGTCTCGTACGCGCTGAAGGACCACCGGGAGACCGGCTTCGCGGTGGCCGCCAACAAGCTGGCCGGACTGCCGGGCTTCGCCACGTCGACCTTCCACGCCGTCGGCGCGCGGGTCGCCGAGGCAGAGTCCAACCGCGGCCACCAGATCGTCATCACCAACGTGCCCGGCCCGCAGGAGACGGTCTTCATGGCAGGCGAGCCGGTGGCCGAGGTCTACCCGTGCATCCCACTGACGGAGCACCGCACCGTGTCCATCGGCGTCACGTCGTATCGCGGCCGGGTGTTCTACGGCATCACGGCTGATCGTGAGGCCGTGCCGGACGTGGATGTGCTCGCGCAGTGCATCGAGGACGCTCTCGCCGAGCTGGTCGAGACGGCGAACACCAAGACCCGCGCCCCGCGTGGACGGCAGCGGCCCCAGCGTTGAGAGGTCTGGGCTGATGCGCGTTTATCTCCCGGCCGTGCTCGACGCCCTCGTCCGACTGAGCGAGGGCCAGGACCTCGACTTGAGCGCGGTAGTGCCTGCCAGCGAGGACGAGCTCGACGAGTTCGACGCGCTCTCGGCAGCCGCCGAGCAGGGCGACGTTGTCGTCGCGGCCGATGTCGAGCGCCAGGACTCGCCGGTGAGCCTCGATCAGGTGGCGTCGTTCCACGTCGATGCCGACGGCTCCGGCGACTTGGCGTGGTACGCCCCGCAGGAACTCGATCAGGTCATCGCGCTGCTGCGCGGCTGAGCGCTATGTGAGGCGCTTGACGCCGGCCTTGACGTCGTAACGCAGGGAAGCCTCCACGGCCTTCGCGATGATCGGCTCGAACTTCTTGCCGACGAACGGGACGTTGACTTTCACGTCGCCGGCGACGACGAACTCCGCGCCCTTCCCGTCAGGCGACAGGGTGGCTTTGCCCGTGAACCCGGCCGGTTGACCGGACACCTTCATAGAGACCGTCGCCGTGCGGATGCCGTCGGCACCGGGCGCATGCCACCGCTCCACCTGCTTGACCTTGACGGCGTCGCCGACGACCTTCTTGGCGAAGTCAGGGAGATTGGCCGGCTGTGTACGAACGACGGTCACGACTGTGTCGTCGCCGTCCTTCTCCACGGTGGTGGTCACGTTCCGTCCGTTGCTGTCCACTGCCGCATCGGTGCGGAATGCGTCGTCGGAAATCAGGGCGAACACTGCCTCGACGCCGGCCGGATAGCTGTAGGTTTCCTTGAGCTTCATGGCGTCATCCTTGCAGGTCAGAGCGTCAGCTAGAAGCCGCCCCAGCGGCCGCGGGTGGTCGTCCCGCCGTAGCAGCCAGGCGTCCGCCGTGTGCCGTCCTGCTCGATGCCTCGGTACGGCGCGCCCGATCCGCCGCCATGTGACGATCCGCCGAGCAGGGCCTTGAGCCCGCCGCTGTCGGTCTCGTCGACCAGGATCCCGGCCAGGACGAGGGCGTCGAACTTCCGACTGAACGGGTCGTCGCTGGCTTCGCGACCACGCAGCCAGGCTGCGACGTCTTCGCGGGCGGCCTCGATGCCGAGATCGGCGAACTTGGCGGCGCTGCTCAGGGAGGTGGCGGCAACGGCCGGGTCGGCTTCGCTTGACTGCGCTGCCGCCAGGTGGCGGCGGGCTTCGCTCCGGAACGTACGTGCCAGGGCGCCGACGGCGCCGCGGCGTGACGCCACGAATCGCTCGACCGCATCGACGCGACGCGCGACGCTCGCGGGGGTGTCGTCGTCGGGCTGCTGGTTGGCCTCGGCCGCGGTGACGGCGTCCATCAGGTCGGTGGCGGTCACAAGGGCATCCTCGATCGCCCGTAGGCGGACCGGCGCCGCGTCGTGGCCCTTCTTCAACTGCCGGGTGGCTGCGCGCAGGAGGTTCTCGGCGAGCTCCACGTTTCCTTCGACCGCTGCGGCGACTCGGGTCGGAAGCAGGGCGTAGGTCTCCTTGACGCGCGCAACCCGGTCGGTCGCGGCAGCAACCTGCGGCGCCAACCCCTCCAGCAGGCCCTCGGCTGCCGGCCGGAGATCGCGGAGTAGATCGAACTCTGCGGTTCCGGCGTCGAGTGCAGCGTCGACCTCCTCACAGATGGTGAGAATCCGCGACGCTCGCTCGCGCGTCTTGCGATCAGACTCCTCGTCGGTGCGGGCCTTCGCGATGAGCTTGTTGAGCTTGCGGCGTCGGCGGAACGCGTCGTCGATGGCGGCCCGACCGTCGGCCACCGTGGCGGCGAAGGGCTGAACGGCTGCGTCGCCGCGCTGCTCAACTGCATGGGCCACGTCGGTCGCGGACGTGAGCAGCGCATCGTCCACGGCGACGAGGGCAGCGGCCGACGTCAGATCGATTTCGTCAAGGGTGAGGATGTCGGCCGGATCGACCGGGTTGCCATGCTCGTCGAGCACGTGGTGCGTGTGCTCGAACCGGCGCCGCTGGCGTCGGACGAGGAACAGGAGTGCCAGCAGGGCAACCCCGATGGCGCTGACGATCCAGCCCCACGGCAGCGGCTGCGCTTCAGCCAAGTCGCCATAGGCCTCGGCAGCATCGATGGTGGCCTTGGCGTAGTCATCGTTGCGGAGCGCCGGCCGAATCTGGTCGCCGTCAACGGCGTCGAGCCCGTCGTCGGTGTACTTCGGATCTGTGGCGGCGTGGCCGAACGCCCGCGTCTTGGTGGCGAACACCAGGAACACCGCAGTCGGGCCGAGGTCCGACTCTTCAGCGGTTGCGGCGGCCCACTCGGCGGGCGTCGCGGGTTCGAACGACGGCACGTAGACGACGTACAGGCGGTCACCGGTGCGATCGAAAAACCGGTCGAGCGCCTGTTGCACCTCCGGCGCGCGATCGCCGAGGACGCCAGCCTGGTCGGTGATCTGCTGGCCGATCTCGAGCGGGTCGGTGGCCGAGGCGGGCGCGCTGGTCCAGCCGAGCCCCAAGGCCAGCAGAGCCGCGGTGGTCAGGACTCCCGCGAGCGCGCGCCTCATCACGGTTCCGATCGTAGAGGCTTAACGCTCACCGACCGCCGCGCGGGCGGTGATGTCCACAGGGTGGGCCGAGGGTCTTCCGCGCGGCGCGTGATTCCGGCAAGATCGCGTCATCCGCTTCAAGGAGAGGCCATCGGGGGATGGAATCACCGGCACCGGCCCAGTCGACCGTGCAGTCGACTTCGCAGACGGCCACGCTGTCCGAACGCGTTCGCGCACTGGTCCGCGAGCAGCGGATTGATCCGCGCTCCCAAGCCCATGCCGTCCGGGACTTGGCGATGACGGTGGTCGCCGAGCACGATCGACGCAGTCTGTCGGGCGCCGTCGGGCCTATCGACCAGCCCGATCTCGTGGTCAGCCAGATCATGGCCGACGTAGCCGGCTTCGGCCCGCTGCAGGCACTGCTCGATGACCCCGAGATCGAGGAGGTCTGGATCAACGAGCCGGACCGTGTGTTCGTCGCGCGCGATGGCCGCCCTGAACTCACGTCGATCGTCATGTCAGATGCGCAGGTGCGCGAGCTGGTGGAGCGCATGCTCTCCAGCACCGGTCGCCGGCTGGACGTGAGCCGTCCGTTCGTCGATGCCACCCTTCCAGGCGGGCATCGCCTGCACGTGGTGCTGCAGGGGATCAGCCGCGACTTCGCCGCGGTCAACATTCGCAAGTACGTGGCCCGCGCCGAGTCGCTGCACGACCTGATCGACCTCGGGACCGTCGACGGCGCCATCGCGGCGTACCTCGAAGGTGAGGTCGCGGCCGGAGCGAACATTTTGGTGTCCGGCGGAACCCAAGCCGGAAAGACGACCATGCTCAACTGCCTCGCTGCGGCCATCCCCGGGACTCAGCGCTTGGTCTCTGCCGAGGAAGTCTTTGAGCTGAAGTGCTCACACCCGGACTGGGTGGCTCTCCAGACCCGCTCGGCCGGCTTGGAGGGGACAGGCGAGATCACGCTTCGCGAACTGATCAAGGAGGCGCTGCGCATGCGGCCGAGTCGACTGATCATCGGCGAGGTTCGCGGTGCTGAGTGCCTCGATCTGTTGCTCGCGCTGAACTCTGGTCTGCCAGCCATGGCCACCATCCACGCGAGTTCCGCACGGCAGGCCTTGGTGAAGGCCTGCACGCTGCCGCTACTGGCCGGGAGCAACATCGGGGCAGGGTTCGTCGTCCCCACCGTCGCAACGTGTGTCGACGTCGTCGTGCACCTTGCACTCGAGGACGACGGTCGGCGCCAGGTGCGCGAAGTCGTACGGGTCACCGGCCGGGTGGAAGGCGACGTCATCGAAACCGAGACAGTCTTCGCCGGCCGGCCGGCCGACAGCGCAGAGCGGACACCATGGGGACCCTGATCGGGCTTGGAACGGGCATCGGTCTCGCGCTCATCGTGTGGGCTCGGATCGAACCGGTCCGTCCGCCAAGACGACCCGCTCGTGCGTCGCGATTGGCGGGGATGCTCGCGGCTGCCGGCGTCGTACGGCTGACCCCTCGACGGCTGGTGACGCTGTGTATGGTGCTCGGCGTCGTGGCCGCAGTCCTGGGGCTTGGCCTGACGGGCGTGCCGGCCATCGGCATCATCGTCGGCTTGATGGCGGCAGCGTCGCCGGTCGTGGTCATCCAGGGACAGGTCTCCCGACGCCTGCGCGAGCACGCGGAGCTGTGGCCGGACGCAGTCGACAACCTCGCATCCGCCATCCGTGCGGGCATGTCGCTGCCGGAGTCGTTGATGCAGTTGGGCGAGCGCGGTCCGGAGAATCTGCGGCCGGCGTTCGTACGGTTTGCGCATGACTACCGGGCGAGTGGACGGTTCGACGACTCGCTGGACCTGCTCAAGGCGCGGCTCGCTGACCCCGTCGGCGATCGGGTCATCGAGGGGCTGCGCATAGCCAGAGAGGTCGGCGGCGGCGACGTTGGTCGCATGCTGCGCTCGCTGTCGACCTTCTTGCGCGACGACCTCAGGACCCGCGGAGAACTCGAGTCGCGCCAGTCCTGGACGATCAACGGCGCTCGGCTGGCGGTGGCTGCGCCATGGCTCGTCCTGATGGCGATGAGCCTGCAGCGCGATGTCATCGGTCGATTTGCGTCAGCTGATGGCGCATTCGTCTTGGGCGGCGGCGCGGTCCTGTGCGTGGTGGCCTATCGGCTGATGCTACGCATCGGACGATTGCCGGTCGAGCCGAGGATCCTGGCGTGAGCCCGATGGTTGGCGCGTTCCTCGGCGGCGCGGTGGCGGCCGGCGGATGGCTGGTGCAGTCCGGCTGGTCACGTCGGCGTCGTCCACGGCCGTGGATCCGGGTGGTTCCGTACATCCGCGACGTGCGGCCCGATCTGGCCGAGGCCCCCGAGTCGAGCCCGCTGCTTGCGCGCGCCTCTGCAGGGCTCGATCGGGTGTTGGGTGGCCGCCGCAGCGTCGAACGGCGTCTGGCCCGACTGGGCTCTGAGGCCGGTGCCGCCTCCGTCGAACGCTTCCGTGCCCGTCAACTGCTGTGGGTCGCTGCCGGTTTCGCCATCGCCACGAGCGCCGCCCTGATGGCGTGGAGTCTGGGCCGCGGGTCCGTCGTCGGCCTGATCGGTTTCTGCGTTTTCGGCGCGGTGGGTGGGGCGGTGCTGTGTGACCAGGAGCTGTCGGTGCGCGTCGCCCGGCGTGAACGACGCGTCCGCGCCGAGTTGCCGGTGGTCGCCGACCTTCTGGCGCTCGCCGTTGCAGCGGGCGAGTCGCCGGTGGCTGGGCTCGAGCGGGTTGTCCGTGTCGTGCGCGGCGCGTTGGGCGACGAACTCGCAGCCGCGCTCGCTGAAATCAGGACGGGGACGTCGGTGACGACAGCCTTCGATGGTCTGGCCGCCCGCACCGGTGTCGCCAACGTGGCGCGGTTTGCGGAGGGACTTGTCGTCGCACTTGAGCGCGGCACACCGCTCGTCGACGTCTTGCATGCGCAAGCGGCCGACGTGCGGGAGTCGGCCCGACGCGACCTGATCGAAACCGGCGGCCGACGGGAGGTGGCGATGATGATCCCGGTGGTCTTCCTCCTGCTCCCCGTGACGATCGTCTTCGCCTTTTTTCCAGGCTATGTCGGGCTGCATCTGTCGTGAGGAGACCCATGAACCAACTGAACCCAACCCAGCATGAGCGGCGCGGACGCGACGAACGTGGCGATGTCCCCGGCTGGGTCATGATCACAGTGATGAGCGCCGGACTCGTCGCCATCCTCAGCGCCGTCGCCGGACCCCGGCTGAGCACGATGCTGCAGAATGCGCTGGCGGCAGTCGGCGGCTGAACGAGCACCCGAACGGGGCTCGGCCGTCGTGGACTTCGTCCTCGTCATGGTCTTGTTGGTGCCGATCGTCCTCGGCATCGTGCAGACCGGTCTCGTCCTTCACGTGCGCAACACATTGACCGCGGCGGCGTCCGACGGAGCGCGTGCCGGCGCTCGGTTCGGCGCTGGCCCTGAGGATGCGGCCGAGCGAGCCCGCGAGTTGGTCACCGCCGCCTTGGCTGACTCATTCGCACGGAACGTCTCAGCCCGCGAAACCAGCCTCGATGGCATCCCCACGATCGAGGTCGTGATTGCCGTCGAGGTGCCGGCGCTCGGCCTGCTCGGTCCCGCGGTCAACCTCCAGGTCGATGGTCACGCGGTGAAGGAGGTCGTGCCGTGATCCGCCGCTCCGAAGACGGCACGGCATCGGTCGAGTTCGTGTGGATGAGCTTGCTCCTGCTCGTTCCGTTCGTATACGCCCTGATCTGCGTATTCGACGTCCAGCGAGCGGCCTATGCGGTCTCGGTCGCCAGTCGGTCGGCCGCGCGCGCCTATCTGCTCGCGCCGTCGACCGAGGTCGCGTCGGACCGTGCGCAACTCGCGGCGCGCGTCGCATTGGACGACCAAGCCGTCGACGCGCGGGTTCGACTGCAATGCCTCCCGACTAACGCCTGCCGCCACCCGGGCTCGCGGGTCCGTGTGGTGGTGCGGACGACGGTGGCGTTGCCGCTGACGCCTTCGGCGTTGGGCGAGCGGCTGGGTGGCATCGTTGTTGACTCCAGCCATGTGGAGTCCTTCGGCGCTTTTCGGGCGGCAGACGAATGACGGCGTCGGGGGAGCGCGGCTCGATCACCGTGATGTCAATCGGGTTCCTGCTCCTGCTCGGCGGCCTCACGGTCGTCGTAGTGAATGCCTCCGCAGCCTTCCTGCAGCGCCAGGAACTGAACAACCTCGCCGACGGTGCGGCGCTGGCCGCCGCGGACGGTCTCGATGCCGCCGCGTTCTACGAACGGCGACAGGTCGTGCTCAGCGTGTCGGACGTTCAGTCGCTGGTCACTCGATACATCACCGGCTCTGAGGCGCGAATTACGGTTCTGGAGGTAGACAGCGACCGCGTGCACGTGCGGCTCGCCCGTCCGATGGACCTGCCGCTGGTGCCACCGGGATGGATGGACCGGGCGGTCGTGGTTGCCGACGCCGACGCCTGGCTGAGACGCGCTCCGTGAGTGATCGGCACCGGCGTAGTCTCTGCGCATGGCAAAGGTCGCAGTGGCAACGCAGTACGGGGGTCCAGAGGTCGCGACGGTCATTGACGAGCCCACGCTGGAGCCGGGTCCGGGCCAGGTGCGCGTCACCGTGCGTGCCGCGGCCGTCAACCCGATCGACTACAAGGTCTACAGCGGCCTGTTCGGTGAGAACCCCGACCGCCTGCCGATCCGCCTGGGATTCGAGGCGGCTGGCGTGATCGATGCCGTTGGCCCGGACGTCGTGGGTCTCGCCGTGGGCGACGAGGTCATCGGTCATCCCATTCCCGGTGCGTCAGCTGAGCAGATCGTCGCGCCGGCTTCATCGTTCGTGCGCAAGCCGGCCAACGTTGGCTGGGACGAAGCGGCCGGACTGCTGCTCGTCGGCGCCACGGCCGTTCACGCGCTGACCGTCACCGACGTCAAAGCCGGCGACACAGTGCTGATCCATGGCGCCGGCGGCGTCGGACTCGCTGCCGTTCAGCTCGCCGCAGCGCGCGGAGCGCGGGCGATCGTCACAGCCAGCCTGTCCAGGCACGACGATCTTCGCGCTCTGGGCGGCGAGCCAGTCGCCTACGGCGACGGCCTGCTCGAGCGGGTGCGGGAGATCGCGCCGGACGGCGTCGATGCCGCCATCGACACGGTCGGCTCGCAAGAAGCGCTCGACGTCTCACTGGCGGTGGTCGCCGACCGCGACCGCATCGCGTCCATCGCCAACTTCGCCGGCGGCGCCGAGGCGGGGATCAAACTGCTCGGCGGGGGACCCGGGGCAGACCCCGGGACTGAGATTCGGTCGGCAGCCAAGTCAGAGCTGGCCGATCTCGTGGCCGCCGGTCAGTTCAAGGTGATCGTCGACCGGACCTTCCCGCTGGCCGACGTGGCCGACGCCCATGGGTATCAGGCGTCGGGCCACGCGACCGGCAAGGTCGTGCTGATTCCCTAGGCGACGAGCGCGGGCTCGGCGTCGAGGAGTGCGCCGAGGGCGCTGCGGAGGTTGCTCAACACCTGCTCGTCGGAGAGCACGTCCACCTCGAGGGACGACTGGGAGAAGTCGACGGCCTCGACGACGTCGGCGCCGGCGATCTTGGCCGACCGGCGGGCATCTTCGTGCGCCCACTTGCCGCCGTACGGGGTCGGGGTGACACCGATGACGCCGAACGGCTTGCCGACGATCGCACCCGTGCCGTACGGGCGGGACAGCCAGTCGATGGCGTTGTTGACGACGGCCGGGATCGTGGCGTTGTACTCCGGCGTCACGACGAGCAGGCGGTCGGACTCGGCGACCTGCTGGCGCAGCGCCACGGCCGCAGCGGGAGCGTTGGCGCCGTCGAGGTCCTCGTTGTAGAAGGGGAGCTGGTCCAGGTTTTCGGCGATCCGCAGTTCGACACCTTCGGGTGCGAGGCTGGGGAGCGCTTCGGCGAGCTTGCGGTTGGCCGAGTCGGCCCGCAGGCTTCCGACCAGAACGGTCACGGTGGTGCTCATGTCATTTCCTCCAAGTAGTGAGTCTTGTAGATCGAAACGGACTAGAGTCCGGTTTTATTTCATGCACCCAAGCGGCTCGTTCCGGTGTCGTGCCAGGGTCGACGTGAATCTGTTCGCCGCGGAAGGCCGCAGGCTCGCGATCCCGTCGATGAGCTCCGGCCCCATGCGCGGACCCCTTGGGACCGAACAAGTGCGAAGCGACGTACCCCACCGGGTTCAAACGGTCCAGGAGAACCTGGGCGCCGACAAGGAGGAAGGCCACACCCAAGCCGTGGTCGGCAGCGAGTTCGATGAGAGCGGTCACGGTCGCGGTCATGTCGGTTCCTCCGGGCGGTCAAGTCTGAAGGATCAAACGGACTGAGGTCCGGTTCTATTCCGGCTGCTCGAAACTTTTTCTGTCCCGCTTGTCGTGCCACGCTGGGTGCATGCCCGTCTCGCTTCCCCTTCTCGGCGAACCGCCGCGAGAGCGAAGCGACGCAGCGCGTAACCGCGAGGCACTGCTCTGTGCCGCCCGCAGGATGGTGGAGGCTGAGGGCGTTGAAGCGGTGACCATGGACGCGCTGGCCGAGGAGGCCGGCGTCGGCAAGGGAACGGTGTTCCGGCGCTTCGAGAGCCGAGCCGGCCTGATGGGCGCGCTGGTCAACGACTTCGAAATCGACTGGCAGGAGGCCGTGCTGAGCGGGCCGCCGCCGCTGGGGCCGGGGGCACCGCCGCTCGACCGGCTACTGGCAATGGGACGTTCGCGGATGGAGCTGAACCTCACGCATGCCCAGCTGATGGAGGCAGCTGGATGGGAACTTACGCAGGGTTCGGCCGCGCATTTGTTCACCGCGATGCATATGCGCCATCTGCTGGGCCAGCTCGTTGTCCGAGGTGATCTCCAGGTCATCGGGACCGCACTGATCGCGCCATTGGCGCCAGCAGTGATCCAGCAACAGGTCGAGCACGAAGGGCTGGACCTCGATCGCATCCATGCTGGGTGGGCCGATCTCGTCGAACGCGTGGTGAACGGCTAGGGGCAGTGTGGCTTAGGGCCGATACCGGTGGTTGAGTTCCCACCCGTGTCCTTTGCCGCGGTTGATGTGCATTCGGCTGGGGGCACCTCCCGCTTGCGGGGGATTGACGCGTTTGTAGGTCCAGCCTTCTTGGTCGGCGACGTGGTGGCAGGCGTTGCAGTGCAGGGTGGCGTGTTTGAGGTCGGTGTTGCCGCCGAGTTTCCAGGGTTTGGTGTGTTGGACTTCGCACCAAGCCGGTGGTCGGTCGCAGCCGGGTGCGGTGCAGCCGCCGTCCATGACGGCGAGTGCGTCGCGTTGAGCTTTGCTGAACAGACGTTGGCTGCGCCCGAGGTCGATCGGGACTGAGTCGGTGTCGAGGACGGCGGGGATGAGGTCGTGGTTGGCGGCAAGGCGTCGCAGTTGACCGGCGGAGAGTCGTTCGCCGGTGGCCAGGGTGGCCGCTGCGACCTTGGAGCGCAGTTTGGTTTCGTCGATCGTGACGACGATCCGGATCGGGGTGCCACCAGTGGTGGGGAGTTTGTCGGTGGGTATGTGTTCGAGGATCTGGCAGAACGCCTTGCCCTGTTTCTTGTCGGTCGGCTCGAACGGGTCGGCGGCCGGATCCAGATGCGAACGGCGGGGTGCGGTGTAGGCGTCGGTGATGGTCTTGACGATCCGGCCGTGCAGTTCGGGCAGGGTGAATCGTCCCGACCAGGTGCCGTCGTGGTTGTCCCACAGCTGTAGCGACGTCTTGGCCCGGGCCAGGGCTTCGCGGCGGCGCAGCAGGGCGTCCTCATCGGCATCAACCGCGGGTTCGGTCTTGTATTGGTCGGTGATCCGCCGTCCGCGCCGGGCGAGATCGTCGGGAGTGAGTCGTTCGGCATCGCGAATCAGAGCTCGCTCCGCGAAGCGACGCTGCTCATCGGTCGCATCGGCCGGTAGGTCCCTGAGGGCGTTGCCGATCACGGTCGCATGCCGGTGACTGATCGTGCCGTCAGCGGCCGCCTGCTCGGCCAAGCCGGCTTGCGCGGTGCTCTCGGCGTCCTTCAGTTCGCGCCGGGCTGATCGTTGGTCGTTGCCGAACTCGCGGGCCAGCCGTTGCGAAGCCGTCTTGCCCGGCGATGACTGGGCGACCACCCGTACTGCCACGCCCACATGAGTGGCGAGTCGCGATTCGATCCGCCTTAACGAGGCAGCATTGCGGCGAATTTGATCGGGGGGCTGGCGTGCATAGTCGCCAAGCTGAACGCGGTCCAGCACAGCCTCGATCAACGCCAGCTCATCGGCCAGTGTTGTCTCGGTGGCGAACTCTGCGGTCATCACCCTCCAGATGATTCTGACTAGTACTACCGAACGATAGTTCGATAGTACTACGGGTCCGACAGAACCAAGGCCCACGCGCGATCTTTTCGATTTTTCTTCATCCGCCACTGGCGGTGGTCGGCTCGCCCGCGCCAGATAGCCTCACCGAGTGGCCATGACCGACTTCGCGGAAGAGATTCGCGCGCTCGATGCGACGCTGACGTCGATCGAGAAGGTGCTCGACCTCGACCGCATCCGGGCGGAGATCGCCGACCTCCAGGAGCAGGTCGGCGCCCCCGACCTCTGGGACGACCAAGCCAATGCGCAGCGCGTCACTGGTCGGCTGTCGGTGCTGCAGTCCGACCTGGAGCGCGTCACTGGGCTGCGGCAGCGCATCGAAGACCTCGAGGTACTCGTCGAACTAGGCCAGGAGGAGGCCGACGCCGACTCGATGGCCGAGGCGGAGGCCGACCTCGTCCGGCTCAAGACCGCGGTCGAGTCACTTGAAGTCCGGACGCTGCTGTCCGGTGAGTACGACGAACGTGACGCCCTCATCTCGATCCGCTCTGGCGCTGGCGGTGTGGACGCTGCCGACTTCGCCGAGATGCTGCAGCGCATGTACATCCGCTGGGCCGAACGGCACAACTACAGCGTCGAGGTCTACGACACGTCCTACGCCGAAGAAGCCGGCATCAAGTCGACGACGTTCGCGGTCAAGGCCCCCTTCGCCTACGGCACCCTGTCGGTCGAGTCCGGCACCCACCGACTCGTCCGCATCTCACCCTTCGACAACCAAGGCCGACGCCAGACGTCATTCGCGGCCGTCGAGGTCGTGCCGGTCCTTGAACAGACCGACGAGATCGACATCCCCGAGGAAGAGGTGCGGGTCGACGTCTACCGATCCAGCGGTCCCGGCGGCCAGAGCGTCAACACCACCGACTCGGCCGTGCGACTCACCCACATCCCAACAGGTGTCGTCGTCAGCTGCCAGAACGAGAAGAGCCAGCTGCAGAACAAGGCCAGCGCCATGGTCATCCTCAAGGCCAAGCTGCTCGCCCTGAAGAAGGCCGAGGAGCGCGCGCACCTCGACGAGCTGCGCGGTGACGTACAGGCGTCGTGGGGCGACCAGATGCGCAACTACGTCCTCAACCCGTACCAAATGGTCAAGGACCTGCGTACCGAGTACGAGACCGGGCAACACCCAGGCTGTGCTCGACGGCGAGATCGACGACTTCATCGAGGCCGGCATCCGCTGGCGGCGAGCCCAAGAGCCGCCTAGAGTCGATTCATGGGGGGAAACGCCCTGCATGTGGCGTTCCGGGCTGTGGCCCGGGCCGATTTCCTGCGTCCGGAAGACCGGTCGAGGGCCGGCGTGGACGCTCCGATTCGCCATTGGCGATGGACAGACCAACTCCCAGCCGCGCACCGTCTTCGCGATGCTCGAGCTGCTGGACCTGCGGCCTGGACAGCGCGTCCTCGATGTCGGCAGCGGCTCCGGGTGGACGACCGCGCTGCTCGCGCAGTTGGTCGGTCCGACGGGAACGGTCATCGGCACCGAACTCGAACCAGACTTGGTTGCGTTCGGCACGGCGAACCTCGCCACGTACGACTTTCCTTGGGCATCGATCCGGCAGGCCGAGCCCGACACGCTGGGCGCCCCGGACGACGCTCCATTCGAGCGCATCCTCGTCTCGGCCGAGGCGCGCTCACTGCCGGCGCCGCTGGTGGAACAGCTGGATGTCGGCGGCACGATGGTGGTCCCGGTGGGCTCGCGGATGACCCGCGTCGAGAAGTACGGGCCCGGCCCGGAGGCCGTGGATGTCAGCACGCACGGGCTCTATTCGTTCGTCCCCCTGCGGTGGGAGTGAGGAGCTCGGATCAGCGGCTGCGCAGGATCTGGCCGAGGACGTCGGTCACCGCTTGGGCCGTGGCCTTGTCGACGCCGAGGACCGACGCCACCTGGTCGAGCGGAATCGCCTTGAGCAGGCTGTCGATGTCGGACATTCGGTTCCCCTGGAAGTCGTGACGTGGGCCCAAGGCTAGCCACGCCGGGTGGCGTACGGGTACGGCTCCCCGATCCGTTCAGGGGCTTCCCTAGACTGGATCGAGTGATCCGCTTCGACCACGTCATCAAGACGTATCCGGGACAGAAGCGTCCGGCGCTCCACGACCTCGACCTTGAGATCGAAAAGGGCGAGTTCGTCTTTCTCGTCGGCGCGTCGGGCTCAGGCAAGTCGACCTTTCTTCGGCTGATTTTGCGCGAAACGCGGCCAAGCAAGGGCCGCGTCTACGTTGCCGGCAAGGAGATCAACAAGCTGCCGAGCTGGAAGGTACCGAAGCTGCGCCGCCAGGTCGGCACGGTGTTCCAGGACTTCCGGCTGCTGCCCGACAAGACGGTCACCGAGAACGTCGCCTTCGCGCTCCAGGTCATCGGCAAGCCGCGCAATGAAATCGCGCGGCTGGTGCCGGAAACCCTGGAGCTGGTCGGCCTCGAGGGCAAGGGACACCGCATGCCTGACGAACTGTCAGGAGGCGAACAGCAGCGCGTCGCCGTAGCGCGCGCCTTCGTCAACCGCCCGATGATTCTCATCGCCGACGAGCCCACTGGAAACCTCGACCCGTCCAGCAGCGTCGGCATCATGAAGCTGCTCGACCGGATCAACCGCACCGACACGACTGTGGTGATGGCGACTCACGACGCGACCATGGTCGATCAGATGCGCAAGCGGGTCATCGAGCTCGACGACGGCCACGTCGTGCGCGACGAGGCACGCGGCATCTACGGATACCAGAGCTGAGATCGGCGATGCGAACCACTTTCAGCGAACTCTTTACCAACCTGTCGCGCAACAAGTCGATGACCATCTCCCTGGTTGTCACGATGACCGTCTCGCTACTGCTGGCTGCGCTGGGCCTCCTCATCCAGGCACAGGCCGACCGCACCGAGAAGTACTTCGGTGACCGGCTCCAGCTGCAGGTGAACCTCTGCACCAAGAACTCGCCCGCTGCGACTTGTATTGGCGGCACCGCCACCGATGCGCAGAAGCGCGCTGTGCAGGAAGCACTGCGGACCAACCCCGAGGTCAAGCGCTTCGACGTCCGCTCGCCAGCTGAGAACTACGAGCAGGCCAAGCAGCTCCTCGGTCAGACGGGCACGGGCCGCAAGCAGCTCGAGACCTTGGGTCCGGACGTCTTTCCGGAGTCCTACTTCGTGACGCTCGCCGACCCGCAGCAGTCCGAGGGCGTGGTCAGCGAATTGTCCGGTATGGATGGCGTGGGCAGCGTGACGTCTCTGCGGCGGTTGCTCGGCCCGCTGTTCGAGATCCTGGAGAAGATGCGCTGGGCTGCCTTGGGCACGTCCCTGCTGTTGATCGTGGCCGCGGTCCTGCAGGTGTCGAACACCATCCGGATGACGGCGTTCGCCCGTCGTCGGGAGATCGGCATCATGCGCTTGGTGGGTGCGTCCAGCTGGCACATCCAGACGCCGTTCGTCTTGGAGTCGATGCTCGCCGCCCTGATCTCGGCCTGTCTTGCCGCGCTCGGACTCGCTGCCTTCATGTACGTCGTGGTCTACGGCTACCTGCGCGAGACGCTCGGGCAGATCACGACCTGGGTGCGCTGGCAGGAGGCCATCACGGTCGTCGGCTGGACGACGGCGCTGGCCATGGTGTTGGCGCTCATCCCGACACTCGTGATGACGCGTAGGTACCTGGACGTCTAGCCGCGTTTCGCCGCACACGCCAGCTGGGTAAATACCTCGACGACTGGCGGGGATGTCCTAGAGTCAGGGTCACGTACGTCACTTACGTCACATTGACATCGACACCTTCCCCTTAAGTCGAGGCCATGAGCTGGATCCAGCGCGCTGCCGTCATCGTCGCCGCTGTGGCGACGGTAGGCGCACTCCTCGGACCAGCCGTGGCGGACGACCGCACCAACCTGGAGCAGCAGCGCAAGGGGATGGCCGGCCGGATCGAAAACGCCAAGAAGGCGTTCGATGAGTCGAGCAAGGCGTTCGTCAAAGCCAACGATTCGCTGAAGAACGCGCAGGAGCAGCTCAGTTCCGCCAAAGCTCATCTTGGGCAGACGCGGCAGCAGCTCACCGGCGCCAAGGCGCTGGAAACGACGCTGCAGGGGAAGCTCTCTCAGGCTGAGGGCGACCTGAGTCTGGCGCGGACCCGCCTCCAGAAGGGCAAACAGGCGCATGAAGAGTCCACAGAGGCGGTTCGGGAGTTCACCCTGCAGAACCTGACGCAAGGGAACGCCGGACTGGAGGCATTTGGCGATCTGCTGCACGGCGAGGACCCGATGCTGTACTCCGAGAGGATCAATCTGGCCGCCGCAGTCAGCGACTCCCAAGTCGCCCACATGCAGCGACTTGAGGCCGAGCAAGTCATGCTGAGGATCAACGAGCGTCGCGTTGAGGAGGCGCGCGACCACGTCGCCGCCGCCAAGGTAGAAGCACAGCACAACGTCGTTCGACAGCGATCGTTGACCGCACAGGCCGAGGTTCAGACCGAGCAGGTCGATGAGCTGGTAGACGTGCGTGAGTCAGCGAAGGAGAAGGCGGCCCGGATTCGCGCCGAGGACGAGCGCAAGCTCAAGGAGCTCGAAGCAGAGCGGGCCCGGTTGGAAGCTCGCATCGCGGCTCTTGTCACCGCGGAGAAGGCTCTGGGTGGCGCCGGCTCGGGCGACGGTGGCGGGTCGCTGTCGCGTCCTGTCGCCGGCGGGATCACCTCCGGGTACGGAATGCGCGTCCATCCGATCACCGGCCGCTACAAGCTCCACGACGGTACGGACTTCAGCGCTCGCTGCGGGACGCCGATCCGGGCGGCTGCGGGCGGCGTCGTCCTCGAGCAGTACTACAACGGCGGCTACGGCAACCGCGTCATCCTGAACAACGGGCTCATGCGGGGCCGCAGCATCGTAACCACCTACAACCACCTGAGCAGCTATGCGCGCTCGGTGGGCGACAAGGTCAACCGCGGCGACGTCGTCGGATACGTCGGCTCCACCGGCTACTCCACCGGCTGCCACCTGCACTTCATGGTCCTCGTCGACGGCCGCACCACGGACCCGATGGGCTGGCTCTGAAACACTGGTGGGGTGGCGAAGGAGTCGGGACGCAAGCTGATTGCGCAGAATCGCAAGGCGCGCCACGACTTCCACATCGAGGACACCTTCGAGGCCGGCCTGGTGCTCACCGGCACCGAGGTGAAGTCGCTGCGGGCCGGCCAAGCGTCGCTCGTGGACGGCTTCGTCGAGTTTGCGAATGGCGAAGCATGGCTGCTGCAGGTTCACATCCCGCAGTACACGCAGGGGACGTGGACGAACCACGAGGCGCGGCGTCGGCGCAAGATGCTGCTGAACCGTCACGAGATCGACAAGATCGAGCAAAGGGTCCAGACGAAGGGGCTCACGGTCATCCCGCTCTCGCTCTACTTCAAGGACGGCCGGGCGAAGGTGGAGATCGCCCTGGCTCGTGGCAAGAAGCAGCACGACAAGCGCCATGCCATCGCCGAGCGCGAGGCGAAGGCGGAAGCGCGCAACGAAATGGGCCGGCGCCTCAAGGGGCGTGAGTGACTTGCCTACTCCTCGAGCAGCCGCTGCGGGTGCAGGCCGTTGACGGCACCAACAAATGGCGGATGGATGCTGTAGCCGATCATGCGTCGGATGTCCGGCGAAACGGCACGGGCCGTGTCGGCGTCCACCGAGAGCGTGAAGGCCTCCTGGGTACGCAGCCATGGCTCGCAGTATTGAGCGGTGACGGCCCTGCGCGGAGCCGATGACTCGTTCGAGCCGCCCCCGTGCCAGAGAGTGCCAAGGAAGAACACGCACGAACCAGCCGGCATGACAGCCGGCACTCTCGGGTCGGAGTCTGTGGGCAGTCGGTCGCCCCACTGGTGACTTCCCGGCAGCACAACGGTGGCGCCGTTCTCGGCCGTGAACTCATCGATGGACCAGATGGTCGCCGCCGACAAAGCGGCGCGTGGCCGCGGCAGCGGGTAGAACCCGTCGTCATGGTGAAGCAGCTGGCCGGTCTCGCCGGGGAGGATCTTGATCACCTGGAGCTGGGAGAGAAGGTAGTTCGGCAGGAACAGCCGATCCAGGAGTGCAAGCACTCGCGGGTGATCGACCAGACCGTCGAGCAGTCTTGTCTTGCCGAGCAAGCTGTACGCACGCTGGGTGAGGTGCCCCTCGAAGTTGTTCCGGCCCAGCGGCCCAAGCAATCGGTCGAGTTCGTCCTTGATGGCGTGAAGTTGGTCGGGCGGAACCAGTTCGGGTAGCACCACAAAGCCGTTCTCGTTCAGATCTGCGAGATCCCGTTCGACGACCGATGACGGAACCGTGGCGCCGCCGCTAGGCGCGGCTGGATTGCGGCGGGCCAGATCCTTGCCGAGGTCGGCGACGCTGTTCACCTCGGGCTGAACACTTCTGACTTCGTGTGTGGTCATTGCACCACTCCTTCCAGGGCGTACTCCGGACGTCCGATCGCGCCTGCGATGAATCGCCACAGCTCCTTGATGACGATCTGCCGGTCTGTCCGTGGCTGTGCGGTTACGGCTGACACGACGGTGATGTGGACGCCGCCGAGAACGGCCGCGGCCAGCAGCGCGGGGTCGCGATCTGCGGGCACGTCGCCGGTCCGCTGGCCATGCGCCATGTTGCGCGTTCCCAACTCGATGGCTCGTTGCAGGTGTCCCAGTGCGACGCTGGCGACCTCCGCATCGCCTGTTCCGCGGCCGAGCGCGATGGCGGTCAGGGGATCGTCGTAGAGAAAGTTCACCCAAGCGATGAGTCGGGCGGACTCGCGATCCATCCAGTGCTCGCCCGGGAACTTGCGCTCCATGACCGCCTCGTCCAGCCGGTCATAGAAGTCCGTCAGGACCGCACCGAGCAACCCAGATCGGCTGCCGAAATAGCGGTAGGGGAGTCCGACGCTGGTCCCGGCACGGCGGGCCACCGCGGCAACCTCCAGGTCGCCTTGCTCGACCAACTCATCGACCGCCGCGGTCAGCAGCTTTTGGCGCGCCGCTTGGCCTCGTTCGCCGAATCCTGATGTCACGCCTCCAATATGAACTGAACTCAACTCAGTGTCAAGGACGCCCAGAAAGTCCGCGTCGATGAGGTTGTCGATCACGGCTAGACTGGAACGGTTGATAACTCAAGAGGGGCTGATCGGTTTCGACTTTGGTCGTTCGATTCAGGAGAAGCGGGTAGAGAACCCAAGGTCATCTCTCAAACGTTCCTTGGAAACCTATAAGTGCCGATTCAAATCGCACTGACTTCGCCCTCGCTGCCTGACAGCGACTGGTGAAGGACAGAGCCGGGCGTGTCCCCGTCCCGGATCCTCTGTCTCATCTAGGGGACTTGCTGATCGCGTCCGCTGTGGGGCGTGATTGGGACTTTTTCCGCAGCTGAGCCTGTCGGTGACGTGTCCGTCCGAGCACCGGGGCTGAGAAAACGCTAGACGGTCTGCACCCGGAGAAGAACTGACTCTGCGCCAGAGGACCCGGGTTCGATTCCCGGCAGCTCCACACAACGAAAGAATCTGCATTCGTCCCACCCGTTGGTGACGAATGCAGATTCTTTGGTCTCTACGCAAACACTCTGGTACCGAACTCGAACCAGATGGCCGCGAGAACGGCGACGTACCAAAGCGCGACGATGAGCACGTTCCAGTTGGCGACAAACCGCGTGATCCCGGCATCGGGCGCGACCAGGCGCAGCGAGTGGCGCGTCACGCCGACGAACAACGGGATCATGACGGCCCACACGACCATGCAGTAGGGGCAGAGCGCTCCGATCTTGTAGATGCTCTGAAACTGCAGCCAGGTGACGAACGTGATGCCGAACACCGCTCCGGCCTGCAGCCCACCCCAGAGCCAGCCCTTCACTGGCGCACCGGTCAGCCAGACGACGCCCAAGGTCAGGACGACGGCGAACCCGATAACTCCGAGGAACGAGTTCGGGAATCCGAAGGCCTCTGACTGTGGGGAGGCCATCACACTGCTGCAGCTCACCCACACACTGAAATCGCAGGCGAACACCGATTCCTTGCCAGCAATCTGGTCCTGCAATTGCTGGACTTTGTCGACGGACAGGATGAACGACGCGAGCAGGCCGACCGCTCCCGTGACGGCGAGGAGGAGCCCTGGTGTCCGCGATTCTGGCTGAGCGGGCGCGTCGATCACAGGACGATCTTAGGTGGCCGCGCCACAAGGGGTGGCCACCTGTCGACCCAGGCGGGTGAGGCATGCTGTTGGGCATGGGATTGCGTCACGTGACCGCCACCGCGGCATCAGTGCTTCTGCTCGCAGCGTGCTCGACCGGAGGGATCGGCGGCGACGAACCGCCGGAGCCGGTTGAGGGCCGCAAGTCTCCACTGACCGGCCTGTCGCAGGAGCAACCGCCGAACAACCCGGCGTTCCTGGTCAAGATCGAGAACACGGCTGGCGGTGAACCGCAGTACGCCCTCAACGACGCCGACCTGGTCATCGAAGAGCTCGTGGAGGGCGGTATCACCCGACTCGCGGCGATCTACTACTCCAAGCTGCCGACGAAGGTCGGCCACGTTCGGTCGACGCGAACGACTGACATCGGCTTGGCCAAGCCGGTCGGCGCCACGATCGTCGCGTCCGGTGGCGCGCCCAAGACGCTCGAGGACATCAAGGAGTCTGGAACACAGATGTTCACCTACGACGCGGGTGCGCCCGGATACAGCAAGGACGCGTCGAAGAGCGCGCCGTACCACGTCCTCTGGGACCTCCAGAAGCTCAACGAGACGGCCAAGCGCGGTCCGGTTCCGAACAACCCCTACTTCAGTTTCGGCGACGGCCCGACCACGAGCGATGTCACCAAGAAGGTGACGTCCGCCAGCGTCAATTTCTCGCCGGCCACGACCACGGACTGGCGTTTTGCCGGTGGCAAGTGGAGCCTGACGAAGAATCGTACGGCTGCCGGTCAGGACTACAAGGTCGACACGTTGGTCGTGATCTTCGCTCGTGTTGCAGAGGCCGGCTACAACGACGCCGCCGGCAACCCGGTTCCCGAGACCGTGCTGGAGGGCACCGGCCGCGCCGTGATCTTCAGTGGCGATTCGGCCGTGGAGGCGACCTGGCGCAAGGGCAGCCTCGACAGCACGATGAGCTTCACGGCGAAGGCATCGGGCAAGCCGGTGACGCTCAAGCCGGGCCACGTATTCCTCGAGGCGGCGCCACGTGGAGGCGACGTCACCTACTGAGCGGGACGTAACTCCGGGGCTGGCTGCGCGCCACCGAACGGCGTGCATGATGGATGCATGGCGATGCTGCGCGGCCGGCTATTGGTTGCCACGCCCCTAATCGGCGCGGGGCCGTTTTGGCGCAGCGTCGTGTTTGTGCTCGACCACGGTGATGATGGCGCTCTGGGCGTCATCGTGAACCGTCCGCTGAATGCTGCCGTTGCCGACGTACTTCCCCACTGGGCTGAGGTGGTTACCGCTCCCACGCAGCTCTTCGACGGTGGCCCGGTTGGCAGTGACGCTGCGCTGGCCCTCGGCGTCGTCCACGATGGGCTCGTTCCGAGCGGTTGGCATCAGATGGCCGACCGGGTCGGTCTGGTCGACCTCGATGGCCCGGTGCCTGCGACCGGACTGTTCGCCGGACTCCGGGTGTTCGCCGGCTATGCGGGGTGGGGCGTCGGCCAGCTTGAGGGCGAGATCGAGGAGGGTTCCTGGTTCATCGCCGACGCCATTGAAGCCGACCTCAGCTCGTCACATCCCGAGACCCTGTGGCATGACGTGTTGCTACGCCAGCCCGGTGATCTGCGGCTCATGGCGTCGTTCCCACCTGACCCCGATTGGAACTAGCCCAGCCTGAATTACTCTGGGGTAGTGGCAATCTTTGGCGGACGTGGCACACAGACAGTTCACGACGAGCGCACTGAGTTGCGCACCGAGGACGGCGATCACGAGCGGTTCTCGCACTACGTGCCGGCCGAGAAGCTGACCGAGGCCATGGTGATGGGCACTCCGGTCATCGCTCTGTGCGGCAAGGTCTGGGTTCCCAGTCGCGATCCGCAGCGCTTCCCGGTCTGCCCGGAGTGCAAGGACATTTGGGAGTCGCTGAAGCCGGGTGACGACGGTTCGGGCGGCGACGCTGGCGACGGTTCCAACTAGTCGGACTGTCGCGTTGTCCGACAATCGCGCGATGATGGGGACGTGACTGCCCCGAACCCGGTCGAGATCGACCAGCCCGACGTCAAAGACGTCGTCGAGCTGGAGAATCCGTGGGTCACGGTGGTCTGGAACGACCCGGTCAATCTCATGTCTTACGTGGCCTACGTCTTCCGCAACTACTTCGGCTATTCCGAGCAGAAGGCGACGAAATTGATGCTCGCGGTGCACAACGAGGGGAAGGCCGTCGTCTCGAGCGGCCGCCGCGAGCAAATGGAGCGCCACGTCCAAGCCATGCATGAGTACGGGCTGTGGGCAACCCTGCAGCGGGCGGACGTATGACGCCGTTCAAGGCCCGGCGCCGCGGCGGCATGACGGCCACGTTTGATCCGGCCGAAGCCAGCGTCATCGCCAATCTGGCCGGCCAGGTCATCGAGCTGCTGCGCGACCGCAACGGCGCGCAGGTCACCGATGCCGACCCGCTGGTCAGCGAGCTGGGGCTGGGCGGCCCCTCGCATCCGCCGGAGGACCCTGTTCTTCAACGCTTGTTGCCCGACGCCTACCGCGACAATCCGGACGACTCGGCCGAGTTTCGCCGGTTCACCGAGTCCGCGCTGACGTCGGCCAAGGTCGCGAACGCCGAAACCGTCCTGTCGACGCTCGCGGCTGGCGGGCTGGACCTTGCCGACGAGTCAGAGGCGCCGATCGAGATCGAACTAGGACCGGACGAGGTGCAGGCCTGGTTGAGATCGCTGACTGACATCAGGCTCTCGCTGGCGGTCCGGCTCGGGATCGAAAACGAGGAAGACGCCATGCTGCTGGACAAGTCCTCGGACCAGGCTCTTATGGCCATGGGCGAGCTTTACGACTGGCTCGGCTACGTCCAAGAGACGCTGGTCCAGGCATTGTCTTGACGCCTGCCCCATAAACTTGCGCCGTGTTAACCATCGACCGCGCGATCCGGGACGCGATCGTTGAGCATGCTCGTCGTGACCACCCCGACGAGGCATGCGGCGTCGTCGCGGGCCCCCTGGGGTCCGACCAGCCTGCGCGGTTGATTCCGATGCTCAATGCGGCGATGTCGACGACGTTTTACGAGTTCGACTCCACGGACTTGCTTCGGCTCTACCGCGAGATGGACGACAACGACGAAGAGCCGGTCGTCATCTACCACTCGCACACCGCCACTGAGGCGTACCCGTCGCGCACCGACATCTCGCTTGCGCAGGAGCCCGGCGCCCACTACGTGTTGGTGTCCACCCAGGGCAGTGCGCCTTCGGATGGGGCGCATGTGGGTGGGGCGGACCACTCGGGTGATGTCGACTTCCGGTCGTTCCGTATCGTTGACGGGCAGGTCACGGAGGAAGAAGTGCGCGTAGTCGAACGTTATGACTCCGTGTCCACACCCGAAAGCTTGAGGAAAGCCGACTAATGGCCATCGACGTCCGGATCCCGACCATCTTGCGCCCGTACACCGGGGGCGAGCGTTCCGTCGACGGCAACGGCTCCACCGTCAGCGCCGTGATCGAGGACCTCGAGGGTCGCTTCGCGGGCATTCGCGAGCGGCTGGTCGACGAAGCTGGGGGAGTCCGCCGGTTCGTCAACATCTACGTCAACGACGAGGACATCCGCTTTACCGGTGGCCTGGACACCACGGTGGCCGACGGCGCGACGATCGTCATCCTGCCGGCCGTAGCCGGGGGTTAGACCACTCCCCATGCGCTTCGACAGTCTGGTCGACTCGGTCGGCAACACGCCGTTGGTCGGCTTGCCGACTCTGTCGCCGTCGCCGGACGTCCGCCTGTGGGCGAAGCTCGAGGACCGCAACCCGACTGGCTCTATCAAGGACCGGCCGGCTCTGGCCATGGTTGAGCGCGCAGAGGCGGACGGCTTGCTGACGCCCGGTTGCACGATTCTGGAGCCCACCAGCGGAAACACCGGCATCTCACTGGCCATGGTGGCGTCCCTGCGCGGCTACAACCTGATCTGCGTCATGCCGGAGAACACGTCCGAAGAGCGCCGGCAGCTGCTGCGCATGTGGGGTGCCGAGATCATCTCCTCGTCCGCGGTTGGCGGTTCCAACGAGGCGGTCCGCGTCGCCAAGGGTCTCGCCGCCGAGCACCCCGACTGGGTGATGCTCTATCAGTACGGCAATCCGGCCAACGCCGATTCGCACTATCGCGGCACAGCCCCGGAGATCTTCGCCGACCTGCCGACCATCACCCACTTCGTGGGTGGCCTCGGCACCACCGGCACCTTGATGGGCGTCGGCCGGTTCTTCCGCGAAAACAAGCCCGACGTCCGGATCGTCGCCGCGGAGCCGCGGTATGGCGAGCTCGTCTACGGGCTTCGCAACCTTGACGAGGGCTTCGTGCCGGAGCTGTACGACGAATCGCTCATCGACTCGCGTTTCTCGGTCGGCCCGCGCGATGCGGTTCGGCGCGTGCGTGAGCTCATCGACGCCGAGGGGATCTTCGCCGGCATTTCCACGGGCGCGATCCTGCATGCGGCCCTGGCACAGGCTCAGCGCAGCCAGGATTCCGGCGAACGCGCGGACATCGCTTTCGTCGTCGCAGACGGCGGTTGGAAGTATCTCTCGACCGGTGCCTATGAGGGCACGCTCGACGAAGCCGAAGGCCGTCTCGACGGACAGATATGGGCCTGACGCCGCCCGGGCATTAGTCTCATCCCCGTGAGCGAGATTGTCGTCTTCTCCGGGAGTGCCCATACAGCGCTCGCCGAGCAGATCTGCTCCGAACTCGGACAACCGCTCTCGCAGTCCGAAACGCTCCGCTTCAGCAACGACTGCCTGCAGGTCCAATTGCTCGCGAACTGCCGCAAGAAGGATGTCTACATCATCCAGCCGCTGGTCCCGCCGACGCAGGACCACCTCATGGAGCTCCTGCTCATGATCAACGCGGCCAAGGGTGCGTCGGCCGCGTCCGTCACCGCCGTGATCCCGCACTATGCCTATGCGCGATCGGACAAGAAGGACGCCTCCCGCATCTCGATCGGCGGCCGCTTGGTCGCTGACATGTTGAGTACGGCCGGCGTCGACCGTGTCGTCACGATGACGCTGCACGCTCCCCAGGTTCACGGATTCTTCAGCACTGCCGTCGATCACCTCACCGCTATCGGCGAACTCGCCGATCACTACAGGGATCGGGATCTCACCGACACTGTCGTGGTTTCACCGGACCTCGGCAACGCCAAGACCGCGTCCCTGTTCGCCCGGCTCCTCGGTGTTCCGGTGGCGGCCGGCAGTAAGCAGCGGCAGGCCGACGACAAGGTCATCATCGACGCCATCGTCGGCGATGTGCGCGGCAAGCGGGCCATCGTCCTCGACGACGAGATTGCTACCGGCGGCTCGATCATCGAGCTGATGAACAAGCTCGAAGACGAGGGCTGCCTCGAAGCATCCGTCGCCTGCACCCATGGGCTGTTCACCGGCAAGGCCGTTGAGCGGCTGCGTGACCACCCCGGGATCATCGAGGTCGTCACAACCGACACCGTCCCACCCCCAGTGGACTGGCCAGAATTGCAAGTCAGAACTGTCTCTCGGCTCTTTGCCGAAGCGATCGCCCGTATCCACGCCGGCGAGTCGGTGTCGAGCCTGTTCGATGGGGTCGACCCGGCCCATGCGCCGCCCCAGCCGAAGCTGCCGCTATGAGCAGCAGCGCAGGCTCGCGACGCACGGCGTCGCATTCAGCACAGTGGAAGCTGCCGCTGTGACGGACGACCTCGCGATCGGCATCTTCGATTCCGGATTCGGCGGACTGACCGTGGCGCGCGCAGTCATGGACCTGCTTCCGAACGAATCGGTGATCTACCTCGGTGACACCGCGCGTCAGCCGTACGGCCCGAAGCCGATCTCCGAGGTCCGCGAGTATGCGCTCGACTGCCTGGACCATCTCGTCACTCAAGGCGTGAAGTCGCTGGTCATCGCATGCAACTCGGCATCCGCCGCCGTGCTGCGCGATGCCCGCGAGCGGTACGACGTGCCGGTCGTCGAGGTGATCGTCCCAGCGGCTCGCCGCGCCGTGAACACCACACGCAACGGCCGCATCGGCGTCATCTGCACTCGGTCGACCGCGACGTCGCGGGCCTACGATGACGCCCTCTCCGTCGCCCCGAACGTGGATGTGTTCACCTCGGTGTGCCCGCGCTTCGTCGAGTTCGTCGAAGCCGGTGTGACGAGCGGACCCGAGGTTCTTGCCGCGGCCGAGGAGTACTTGGCTCCGCTGCGCGAAGCCGAAGTGGACACCCTGATCCTCGGCTGTACTCACTATCCGCTCTTGGCGGGCGTACTGTCTCTTGTCATGGGTGAGGGTGTGACGCTGGTCTCATCGGCGGACGAGACGGCGCGCGATGTATATGCCCTGCTAGTGCGCAGTGACCTGCAGCGAAACCCCGAGGCGGGTCCGCTGGTGCACCGCTTCCTGACCACCGGCCGTCCGGACGAGTTCGGCGAGCTCGGTCGACGTTTTCTCGGACCTGAGGTTCAATCTGTCGAACAATTCTCATGGGTGGGGTCTCCGGCATGAAACTCACGATCGTCGGCTGCGCGGGTTCGTACCCGGGGCCGGACTCGGCCGCCAGTTGCTACTTGGTCGAGGAGCCGTACGAGGGTGGTGTCTACCGGCTCGTCCTCGACATGGGCAACGGCGCGTTGGGTGCCCTCCAGCGCTACGTCGACATCCGAGACGTCAACGCCGCGGCGATCTCCCACCTGCACGCCGACCACAGCTTCGACCTGTCGGTTTACTACGTGGTGAGCCGGTACCACCCGGACGGCTCGATGCCGATGCTGCCGTTGTTTGCGCCGGCCGGAGCCGATCGCTTCCTGTCGCGGTCGTACGGCCCGGAACCCGACCCGGGCATCCTCCAGCACTTCGACTACCGCGACCTCTCCGACGGGTTGGTCGCCGAGCTTGGGCCGTTCACGGTGACGTTCGTGGCCGTCGACCATCCGGTCGAGGCCTATGCGATGCGACTCGAAGCTGGCGGCAGAACCCTGGTCTACTCCGGCGACAGTGGCCCGTACGAGCCACTCGACCGGATCGCCGAGGGCGCGGACGTATTCCTCTGCGAGGCGTCATTCGTGGAGTCGAAGGTCAACCCGCCGAACCTTCATCTCACGGGTGCCGAGGCTGGGACTATCGCCACGAAAGCCGGTGTCGGTCGCCTGCTCATCACTCACATCCCGGCGTGGACCGACCGAGCCGAGGTCGAGCGCGACACGAAGAGCGCTTGGGATGGCCCACTCGACATCGTCGAGGCCGGTCAGACCTACGAGATCTGAGCTCCACCGGGTGTGTGTGCCGCCTGCACGAAGTTTGCGTATCGATTTGGACGTAGCGACAGTCGTCGTCGCCGGACCATTGGTGGGAGGCTGATGTCGTGAGTTTCCTACGCAGGCCCCGACATGAGTGGCTGTCAGCAGGCGTGATCGCTGCACAGTCTGAAGTTGAGCAGCGGCTGATCGACCAAATCCTCCACGGCTCGCTGGATCCGACGGTCACGGAGTGGAAGGTCGGCACGAACCTCTTCCAGCAAGGTTTCTTCGCCCAGGCGGTGCACCTCGTCCTCGACGGCGAGGTATCTGTCACCGTCGACGGTGCTGAGGTGACCCGGCTCGGTCCTGGCCACGTATTCGGCGAGATGGCGATGCTCACCAACCGCCAGCGAACTGGAACACTCACCGCCGTCGTTCCGACGACCATCGCCAGCATGGGCGAGTCCTCCGTCGACCGCGACGATCTGAGGGCCCTGGCCGCTGCCCGCGGTTTCAACGTGCCGGAGGACTGACACGTCTGATGCGGCTTATAGGCTCGCCGCGTGACCACTCGTGAGGACGGCCGCGCGCCGGATCAGCTTCGTTCCGTCAAGATCACCCGCAACTGGCTTGATCACGCGCAGGGTTCCTGCCTGATCGAGTTTGGCAAGACCCGCGTCCTGTGCGCGGCCGCGGCGAGCGAGGGCGTACCGCGCTGGCGGATGGGATCTGGCCTCGGCTGGGTCACGGCGGAGTACGCAATGCTCCCGCAGGCCACGCACGACCGGTCAGCCAGGGAATCGGTCAAGGGACGCATCGGCGGCCGCACACACGAGATCTCCCGCCTGGTCGGTCGCTCGCTGCGGGCTGCCATCGACTACAAGGCGCTGGGCGAGAACACCATCACCATCGACTGCGACGTCCTGCAGGCCGACGGTGGCACGCGCACCGCGGCGATCACCGGCGCCTACGTCGCGCTCGCCGATGCCGTGGCGCACCTGCGCGACGCTGGCGCCTTGGCCGGCGAGCCGTTGACCAACTCCGTGGCGGCAATCAGCGTCGGCATCATCGACGGCGCGCCGATGCTCGATCTCCCGTACGTCGAGGACGTGCGTGCCGAGACGGACATGAACGTCGTCATGACGGGGTCAGGCAAGTTCGTCGAGGTGCAAGGCACCGCCGAGGGAGCTCCGTTCGACCGCGAGGAGCTGGACGCGCTGCTGAGCCTTGCAGCCAAGGGCTGCGCCGACCTGACGAAGCTTCAGGTGGAGGCGCTCGGTTCGTGAGTCGCGTCGTATTGGCGTCGCGGAACCAGAAGAAGCTGGTCGAGCTGCGGCGGGTGCTCGAGCCACTGGTGCCCGGGATCGAGGTGCTTGGACTTGACGACGTCGCTTCGTTCGACGAGCTGGCCGAGACTGAACCGACGTTTGAGGGCAATGCCTTCATTAAGGCGCGTGCATGCTTTGCCGCGTCTGGGCTCCCTTCGTTGGCCGACGACTCGGGCATCTGTGTCGACGCGCTGAACGGCATGCCTGGCGTGCTGTCAGCGCGCTGGAGCGGCGCGGGCGACGAGGCGAACAACCAGTTGCTGCTGACGCAACTAGCTGACGTTCCGGACGACCGCCGGGGGGCCGCCTTCGTGGCGGCGGTGGCATTGGTGTGGTCCGGTGGGGAGATCGCCGAGACCGGGCGTATGCCGGGGCGGATCCTGCGGGGCGAGCAGGGCGAGGGCGGCTTCGGCTACGACCCGCTTTTCGCTGCAGACGGCAACGATGTCTCCAACGCCCAACTCACGCCGGAGCAGAAGGACGCGATCAGTCACCGCGGCCAAGCGCTGCGCGCACTCGTGCCACACGTCGTCGCCGCGCTAACCGCCGATGGTTGAGGAAGCGGCGGAGCCGCCCTCGAAACCATGCTGGCGCCACGCCTCGTAGACGGCAACGGCGGCGCAGTTCGCAAGGTTCATCGAACGGCGGCCTTCAAGCATCGGCAGGCGTACCTGATCCGCGATTCGCGGGTGCTTCAACACGTCGTCGGGTAGCCCGGTCGGCTCGGTGCCGAACAGGAGGATGTCGCCTGGCTCGTAGGCGATGTCCGTGTACGTCGTCGCGGCCGACGCGGTGAAGGCGTACACCCTGCCGTCGGCTAGGGCTTCGAAGGCTGCGTCCAGGCTTCGGGTGGACCGTGACGACCGCTAGGTCGTGATAGTCGAGCCCGGCCCGTCGCAGTTTGGCGTCAGCGAAGTCGAACCCGAGCGGCTCCACAAGATGCAACTCCGCGCCAGTGCCGGCAGCCAGCCGGATCGTGTTCCCGGTGTTGCCGGCGATGGCTGGCTCGTGAAAGAGGACCCGGAACATCGACTCCTCCTTCGTTCGCGGTGCCGGAGGCGGGACTCGAACCCGCACGCCCAAAGGACACAGGTTCCTAAGACCTGCACGTCTACCAGTTCCGTCACTCCGGCTCGTAGCCAACAGTAGGAGATCTTCGTTCGGGGCGATTGCTCCTACGGAACGAGGCGGGGGAGACCCTTGCTGAGCGCTGCGGTCAGCTGCTTGGCGACGACCGGCGCAAAGCCAGGAATGGCCGTGTTGAAGGCGATCGTGTAGTCGATCTTCGTGCCGCCAGCATCGGTCGGCGTGAGCCGCTGGACGCCGTAGTGGTCCTTGAGCGGGAACCCACCCTTGGTGATCTGGTACTCGATGTGGGTGTTCGGCTCCCAAACGACGACCGTCTCGGTGATCGGGGGCAGCGGCCCGATCTTGAGCTTGCGCGACGATCCCACGCCGTTGCGGTGGCTGTCGCCGTCACTCGTACGCGTGATCTTGGCACCGAAGACCGGCCCGAGATTCTCGTGCTCGGACAGGGCCTCGAAGACCGTCTTCGGGTCGGATGCGTACGTGTGCGTCACGTTCACACGGATGGGCGCGTTGCTCATGCTGTCTCCAATCCCAGGTCCTTGCGCAGCTTAGCGACGTGACCGGTGGCCTTGACGTTATATGCGGCGTACTCAACAGCGCCCTCCGGGTCGACGACGAACGTCGACCGGATGACGCCCTGGACGACTTTCCCGTACAGCTTCTTCTCGCCGAAAGCGCCCCACGCGGTGAGGACGTCCTTGTCGATGTCGGACAGCAGCGTGATCGTCAGCCCGTCACGCTCGCGGAACTTGGCCAGCTTCTCGGGCTTGTCCGGGGAGATGCCCAGAACGTTGTAGCCCTCGGCCTTGAGCCGATCGATCGAATCGCTGAAGTCGCACGCCTGCTTCGTGCATCCCGGCGTCATGGCGGATGGATAGAAGTACACGATGACGCGTTCACCGCGTAGGTCGGACAATCTGACCGTCTCACCGGTGTCGGTCGGGAGGCTGAAGTCGGGTGCTGGGTCTCCGGGCTGCAGGCGACCCTGCACTGGAACTGTCATGCGGCCTATCCTTGCAAATGTGAGCCAGACCGACACCGACGCGCTCGTCGAGGAAATTGAACAGATCAGGCTGCGCTTGGCCGGCACGGTCGACGAACTCGTCGAGCGCGCTCACCCCAAGGCCATCGCCGCCCGTGCGGTCGACAACCTCAAGGCCAGGTTCATCGACGAGACCGGTTCGCCGCGCATGGAGACGATCGTCCCGGTGGTCGCTGGCGTCGCCGCGGTCGTGGCCGGCATGGTTCTGATCCGCCGTCTGACGCGTTGATCGGGCGACCATGAGCAACAGTCCGAAAGCCGACAGTGCATTCGATGACGGGGCGAAGCTCCCGATCCGGATGCTTCAGGACCGGCTCCTCGTCACCTTGGACGTCGAGGCGGGGGACCGCCGCTCCAACGGCGGCATCTTGATCCCGGCCACAGCCGCCATGGGCAAGCGTCTTGGGTGGGCGCGGGTCGAGGCTGTTGGCGCGCACGTTCGGTCGGTCCAGGTGGGCGACCGGGTCCTGTTCGACCCCGAGGACCGTGCCGAGGTCGAGGTGCGAGGCGAAGCATTCATCCTCCTGCGCGAGCGCGACCTACATGCGGTCGCGTCGGAGCGCATCGAGGAAGGCCAGACCGGCCTCTACCTGTGAATCCACGCCACCCTGCTCGGGACATCCTGCGCGGACGTCGGCGAGTGCGCTCGACCGACGACACCTTCGCCGCTCGCTTCGAACTGCTGCGCCGTCGCTGGCGGCTGTTGATTCGGCTGAGCGTCGGCACCGGCGTCGCCTACTACATCGCAAGTGAGTTGCTCAATCATGAGCAGGCGTTCTTCGCGCCCATCGCGGCCGTCATCACCCTGATCGCGAGTGGGGCATCCCGCCGGTTTCGCACGTTGCTGGAGTTGGTGTTCGGAGTGGCGATCGGCGTCCTGGTCGGCGAGCTCCTGATCCTGGCGATCGGGCGGGGTCCGTGGCAGGTGGCCTTGGTCGTCGTCCTTGCTGTGTCGGTCGGAACTTTGGTCGGCTTGACTGGCCTCGCTCTGAACCAGGCCGCGACGTCGTCGGTGCTGCTGGCCGCCGTGATCCCCGTTGCCGGAGGTGACGTCGCGGTCAGCCGGTTCGTCGATGCCCTCGTCGGCGGGATCTGTGGGATGGCTTTGGTCCTGCTCGTGCCGCGCAATGTGGTGCGCGACATCGACCGTGAGGTGCAGCGCATCCTGACCGGATTGGCATCGGTCCTGCGTAAGGAAGCAAATGCGCTGCGGAACCGGGACAGCGGCTTGGCCGACCAGAGCATGACGGACGCACAACGGATGAGCCCGCTGCTGACGACGCTCACCGCCACGGCGACCAACGTTTCGGAAGTGGCCCGCATCTCGCCGATTCGCTGGCGGCAGCGGGCGCACGTGGAGCTCTACGCCGCGACCGTGATCGACCTCGACAACGCCGTCCGGGACGCGCGCACGATGGGCCGCAAGATCTCAGCGCTGCTGCGCCACGGCGAGGCGGTGCCGGTAGGTCTCGATATCGCGATTGACGCACTGGCGTCGGCGGTCGAGATCTTCGCCGATGATCTGTCCGAGCGGGACGACTTCGACGAAGCCCGTCGCGAACTCGTGGAAGCCGCGCGGATGGCGTCCGTCGCGTTGCCGGAGGCGGCGACGATGAACAGCGCAGCCATTGCCGCACAGATTCGTTCGCTGGCAGCCGACCTCATGTACGCGAGCGGCTACACCCGCGACGAGATCGACGAACGCCTAGATTTCTGAATTAACGCAGTCAAGGGCAGCCGGAGGACATCCGGATGCGCCACCAGTTGCCGAACATGCCGATGGGGCCGAGCACCGGGACGGACTGCCACGCACGGCATTCCTTGGTGCCCAGGTCCTTGGTGGTGACCGTCGCCCAGCGGAAGTCGGCGGGCATCTCGCTCATGCGCTTCAGCAGTGCGCGTGCTCCGGATCGTCCTGCGGACTGGCGCGCTACAAGATCTTCGGCCGTGCCGATACGCGCAACCAACTCGTCACGGATGCTCTCGAGCTCGACGTTCGAAAGCACATGCGGTCGAGTCGCCGCGGCTTGCAACGGCCGCGGACGGCGGCTGGGTTCGAGCGTGGCCACCGTCTTCGTGAGTTCACGCTCGAGTTGTGCGATTTGGTCGTAGAACTCGTGCCGCCCGGCGACAGTTGTCCCGGTGCCTTCCGGCAGAGCGCGCAGGTCTTCACTCAAAACGGACGTTTCGACGATCGTCATCACACTCACCTCGCGGAGGTCTCTTCTTCTGATTCTAAGACGACTCCGAGCAAATCCGCGACCCTCCAGAGGCCGTAATCAACCAGCCACCCGGGAATTCCGGCCACGCCCACCGCGGTGACGGCCAGTCGGCGCGTGTTGAGCCCAGGCGTCACGTCTCCGGGCGGTGGGCCGAACAGCGGACCGATGGTCCGGTCGGCATCGGCCAGGACAAGGACGCCCTCGTCGTCGGGGCGGATGCCCAGCGGTGCAGAGAGTGAGCCGGCGTCCATGACGGACAGCGCGATGTGCGTCTCGACGATCGCGACGATCAGTGCGTCGGCGACGCGATGCACGCTCCGGAAGGTGCCGCGCATGATCCGGTCGTAGGCGATCGCCTCGACCGGGTTCCGCACGACGTCGGGGTCGAGACCGACCTGGCGGAAGAACGCACGGTAGGCCGACGGTGCGGGCTTCGTCGGCAGCGCCATGGCCGGCGCACCGCGAAACCGGGTCGACAGGTCAAGGATCTGATTCCACATGTCGGGCGGCGTGGGCTCGACCACGCCATCGAAGATGGCGTAGCGCAGTCCGAGTTCCGGGAACTCAGCTGCCAACTGGTGATCGATCCACCCGGTTTCAATGCCTACGGTTCCTGTCATGGTCAGGAGTGGGTCAATCGCCAGCGATGGCAGATAGGAGGCGCCTGCGCCTTTGGTCGCGCCGGTCCATCACGACGGGCACGACGAGCGCGAGTGCCACGAGCACGTAGACCCCGATGGCGAGTGGTTCGCTGTATAGGCCGGCGACCTTGCCGCTGGACAGATCGAGGGCCTCACGCATCTTCAGTTCCATCATCGGGCCGAGGATGACGCCCAGGATCAGGGGCAGGACGGGAAGCCCAAACCGTCGGATGGCGAACCCGATGAGTCCGAAGATCAGTAGCAGGAGCAGGTCGAACGGATGCTGGTTGACCGTGTAGGCGCCGAGTGAGGCGAAGAACAGGATGCCCGCGTAGAGCTGAGGGCGGGGGATACGCAGCAGCTTCGCCCACAGCGGTGCCAACGGCAGGTTGATGAGCAGGAGCAGGGCGTTGCCGATGAGCAGGCTGGCCAGCAGGGTCCAGATCAGGTCAGCCTGCTCGGTCATCAGGGTCGGCCCCGGTTGGATGCCGTACGTCTTCATGGCCGCGAGCATGACCGCCGCGGTGGCGGTGACCGGCAAGCCAAGGGCAAGCAGTGGGACGAACATGCCGGCCGCACTGGCGTTGTTCGCTGCCTCGGGCCCGGCGACGCCCTCGATCGCGCCGGAACCGAACTCATCCTTGTGCTTGGAGAGCTTGCGCTCGGTTACGTAGGAGAGGAACGTCGGCGTCTCGGCGCCGCCGGCCGGCACGGCGCCGAACGGGAATCCGAGGGCGGTGCCCCGCAACCAGGGGCCCCACGACCGCTTCCAGTCCTCCTTGCCGAGGAACGGCTGGCCGACCGGGATCACGTGAACCGGTGTCCGGCGCAGGTGAGCGGCCGTCCATAGTGCCTCGCCGATCGCGAAGATCCCGACCGCGACGATGACGATGTCGATCCCGTCGGCAAGCTGGAGGATCTCGAAGGTGAGGCGCGGCTGCGCCGTCGACTGGTCGAGTCCGACCAAGCCGATAGTCAGGCCGATCGCCAGCGCGATGAATCCGCGGAGCTTGGAGGCGCCGAGCACGCTCGTGACGAGCACCAACGACAGCAGCATGATCGCGAAAAAGGAGGGTGCGCCGACCTTGACCGCCTGTTCGGCCAGGAATGGGATGAAGAAGGCGACGAGGAGGGTGCCGATCGTGCCGGCGATGAACGACCCGATGGCGGCGGTGGCCAAAGCCTGAGCTGCGCGTCCGTTCTTGGCCATCTTGTTGCCTTCGATGGCCGTCATCACCGACGACGATTCGCCGGGTGTGTTCATCAGGATGGACGTGGTTGATCCGCCGAACATGGCGCCGTAGTAGATGCCGGCGAACATGATGAATGCCTGAGTGGCGTCGAGGCCGTTGGTGAGCGGGAGCAACAGGGCGATGGCCATCGCCGGCCCGATTCCCGGAAGCACGCCGACGAAGGTTCCCAACAGGACCGCGATTGTGGCCACCATCAGGTTCTGCACGGTGAGGGCGTTCGCGACACCGTCCAACAGCAGGTTGAGCGTCTCCATCACAGGATCCCGTCGAGGACGCCGGGCGGAAGCTCGATGCCGAGCCAGTGGAAGAAGTACCAGCTGGACGCGGCCAGCACGAAGCCGACGATCAGGTCACGGATCAACGTCTTGCTGCCGAGGGCCCACGCGCAGCCGGCGAACAGCAGACCTCCGGTGATCGCCCAGCCGATCAGGTTGACGAACAACATGTTCAGGACGAGCACGCCGAGCAACTTGCCGATGGTCAGCCAGTCCGGCGGCGTCGTGAGGTCAATGTCCTCGCCCTCCTCACCTGCGCCGACATCGCCGCGTGCGGTGGAGATGGCGAGGAGAACGGCCAGGACGACCGTGGCGGTCCCGATGACGTAGGGAAAGACGCGCGGTCCGATCGGATCACCGAAGCCAATGTTGAGGCCGCGCGCGTCGACGATCGTGTAGATGCCGACGAGGGCGAGTAGCGCAGCCAGGATGTACTGCGCCTTATCAGACTGCGCTGGATCCTTCTGGGCTTGATCGGTGGGAGCGCTCATAGCAACTTCAGCTCCTTCAGCGTCGTCGACACACGTTTGTCCTGGTTCTTGAGGAAGGCTCCGAACTCGTCGCCGGTCTTGAAGTCGTCGGTCCAGCCGTTCTTCTTGAGGACTTTCTGCCAGTCGTCGGTGGCGTGCATCCTCTCGAAGTAGGTGACGTATTGCCGCGCGCGTTCCGGTGGAATCCCTGGCGGTGCCAGCACGCCGCGCCAGTTGATGAACACGAGGTCGATGTCCTCTTCGGTGAGCGTGGGCACCTCGGCCAGCGCCTTCTGGGGTTGCCGCTTCGCGCCGGAGACGGCCAGGACGCGCAGTTTGCCCGACTCGATCTGTTTGATGAACTCAGCGAGTCCGGACGCGCCGACCTGAATCTTGTTGCCGAGAAGCGCTGATGTCAGCGGCCCGCCGCCGTCGTAGGTGATGAAGTTGACCTCGCGTGGGTCGACGCCGACGGCCCTGGCCAGCTGCATCGGGAACAGGTGATCCGGTCCGCCTGGCGAGGATCCACCACCCACCGTGATCGAGCCGGGATTGGCCTTCCACGCTTTCACCAGGTCGCCGATGGTCTCGAACGGCGAATCGGCGGGCACCAGGATGCCTTCGGGCTCCGATATCAGTTGGGCGATGGGTGTTGCGTCGGCGAGCCGGAAGTCGCTGCCGAAGCTGTAGAGCGAGCCGACCACGCCCAGCCCGACGGTCATCAAAGTGCGCTCGTCGCCGGCCCGTCCCATGAGGGTGGACATCGCGACCGCACCTCCCGCGCCTACGACGTTGTCGACCGTCCATTCACCCTTGGTGGCGTTGTGCTCACGCATGACGCCGACTGCGGCACGGCCGGTCTGGTCGTACCCGCCGCCCGGACTGTTGGGGATGATCATGAGCACGTCGTTGCTGGAGTCGCCGCGCGTCACGCCACAGGCGGTCAGGGCTGGGAGGCAAAGCGCCAGGACCAGGACAGCGAGGAGTGATCTGTCTCTCATTTGAGACAGCACTATGGCACGAAAGGGTTCCGTCTGGCGGGCCAATGCGCGGTGATCATCGGCCGCAGATCCAGGGGCTTCAGCTACGCGCGCGCAGCGAGTGCGGCGGCGAACGCGAGGATGCGGTTGGCGTCGCGCACGTGCAGTTCCTCGACCAGCTTGTTGTTGTAGGTGGCTACACCGGCACCAGCCGCCTTGGCCTCCTCGAACGCCGCGATGAGCCCCTGGGCGCGCTCGACGTCGGTGTCGGACGGGCTGAACGCCTCGTTGGCCGGCTCCACCTGTGACGGATGGATCAGGGTCTTTCCGTCGAAGCCCATCTCGCGACCTTGACGAGCTTCGGCGAGGAAGCCCTCCTCGTTGCGGACGTCGTTGTAGACGCCGTCGATGACGACCTTTCCGGCCGCGCGGACGGCAATGAGCGTCCACGAAAGCGCCGTCAGGACTGCGGGATTGCGGCCGGGGACGTGCAGGCCGTACGTCTCATTGACGATGTCGTTGGTGCCCATGACGATGACCGTCAGCCGGTCATGCGCGGCGGCGATCTCCTCGGCGTGCAGGAGCGCGCGCGGGGTTTCGATCATGGCCCAGAGTTGGGTGTGCGCAGGTGCACCACCGGCCGCCAGGGCGGCGACGAGTTGGTGGACCTGATCGGCTGACTCCACCTTCGGGACGAGGATGGCGTCGGGCCCACATGAAGCAGTGGCCGCAATGTCGTCATCGTGCCATTCGGTGCCGATCGAGTTGACCCGGATGGCCAGCTCGCGATGGCCGTACTCGCCGGATTGGACGGCGGCGACGACGTTCTCGCGGCCCTGCGCCTTGGCGTCGGGAGCGACGGAGTCCTCGAGGTCGAGGATCAGCGCGTCTGCATCGATCGTCTTGGCTTTCTCGAGCGCGCGTTCGTTCGCGCCCGGCATGTACAACACACTTCGGCGGGGCCTCACAGCGCGTACAGCTCCTTCAACTCCGGGTCGCGCTCCGCGAGTGCCTTGGCCAGGTCGAGCATGACGATGCACTGCTTGCAGGAGGCGTCGTCCTCCATCTTCCCGTTGATCATCACTGCGCCCGAGCCGTCGCCCATGGCCTCGACGACGAGCTTGGCGTGCTCGACGTCCTGCTTGGATGGGCTGAACACGCGCCTGGCGATGTCGATCTGGACCGGGTGCAGACTCCAGGCGCCGACGCATCCGAGGAGAAACGCGTTGCGGAACTGGTCCTCGCAGGCGACGACATCCTTGATGTCGCCGAACGGGCCGTAGAACGGAAGGATGTCGTTGGCGGCGCAGGCGTCGACCATGCGGGCGATCGTGTAGTGCCACAGATCCTGCTGGTAGGTCGTCCGGCCCTCATTGAGGTCCTCGCCCACCGGATCGGTGCGCACGAGGTAGCCGGGATGGCCGCCGCCGACGCGGGTGGTTTTCATGCGGCGGGACGCGGCGAGATCGGCCGGACCGAGGCTGATGCCTTGCATGCGCGGGCTGGCACCGGCGATCTCCTCGACATTGGTGACGCCTTCGGCGGTCTCAAGGATCGCGTGTACGAGGATCGGTCGCTCGACGCCCGCACGTGCTTCCAGCTGTGCGAGCAGCCGGTCCACGTAGTGGATGTCCTGAGCACCCTCGACCTTCGGCACCATGATCACGTCGAGCTTGTCGCCAATCTCGGTGACGAGCTCGATGAAGTCGTCGAGCACCCAGGGCGAGTCGAGGCTGTTCACGCGCGTCCACAGTTGGGTGTTGCCGAAGTCCGTCTTCTTCGCGATGTCGATCAGGCCACGGCGGGCGGGGACCTTCATCTCGGTCTTCACCGCGTCCTCGAGGTTCCCCAGGATGATGTCGACCTTGGCCGCGATCTCCGGCACCTTGGCCGCCATCTTCTCGTTGCTCGGGTCGAAGAAATGGATCATCCGGCTCGGCCGGAATGGGATGTCGGCCGCCGGCTGCGGAGCTCCGACGGCGAGCGGACGCAGGAAAGCTCGAGGGTTGCGCATGAGGCCAGTATGTCGGGACCAAGATCCGATCCTCGATGGTGGGACTTCGTCACGTACTGTCTCCGGGGACCGATGGCACGGACGCAGCGGGAGGTACGCAGTGCTTGAAAAACTGAACACCCCCGGATTTGAAGCTGTCTCGAAGCCGTCCAAGGACGCGGCCAAGGTGTTGAAGCGCGTCATGGCGTCCGCGCCGGGACCGATCGTCGCGGCCGAGGTTGGCGTCGGCGTGGGTGCGACGACGGTTGAGTTCGTCCGGATCCTCGGCGGAGCGGGCGAGCTTCACCTGTTCGACCGTGAGACACAGGTGCGTAATCTGATCGCCGACCTCGAGGCGCTGCCGATCACCGCCGGCGTCACCCTGGTCCCCCACGGGAACGGGCGGAAACTTTTCGATAGCTACGCGTGGGGGCTCGCGACGATGGTCCGGGACCTCGAGCGCGCCGGACAGCCGGTCGAGATCTTTGACTTCGTGTACCTCGATGGTGCCCACGCGTTCCATCACGACGCACCCGCGTGCGCCATTCTCAAGAGAATGATCAAGCCGGGCGGCTATCTCGTCGTGGATGACATGAAGTGGACCTTCAACTCCAGTCCGACCATGAACCCGACGCGGCGGCCCGAGGTGGGTGAGTCCTACACGGACGAGCAGTTGTCGGTGGCCCATGTCGGGCTCATCGTTGACGTTCTGCTGCGGCCGGACGACGAGTTCGAAGAGATCTTCCTCAGCGACCGCAAGGACCCGAACAAGGCTGTGTTCCAGCGGGTTCCCGCCGATCGCCGACGCTGGAAAGCTCGTGGGTTGCGGATGAGGCCAGTAGTCCCGGGTAGGGACCGATAGAGCGAAGGAGGTCATAGGGACATGACCGATCACGTTGCGACCACTGCAGTCAACATCAGCGCTTCACCGGACCAGGTGTGGAGCGCCATCACCGATCCGGCCAAGGTGAGGCGTTACTTCTTCGGGTCAACGGTCGAGTCGGATTTTCGGCCGGGAAGCACCATCACTTGGCGGGGCGAGTACAACGGGCAGCCGTTCCAGGACAAGGGTGAGGTGATCGAGGCCGTTCCGCACGAGCGGCTCCGGGTCACGCACTTCAGTCCGCTGGCCGGCCAGCCCGACCGTCCGGAGAACTACCACGAGCTCGTGTTCCGGCTGGATCGCACGGGGCCCTCCACCCATGTCACGTTCACCCAGGACAACAACGCATCTGCCGGCGAGGCCGACGAGGCCTCCGACAACTGGTATGCGATGTTGCGAGGTCTCAAGGAGTTCGTCGAACGCGGCTGATGGGCGGTTCACGCCGCGCGGACCGGCAGGTCCAACGCTGCGCCAACCGCCGGGTGAGCGACGTGACCGTCGTGGGCGTTCAGGCCCTTCGCGAATTCTGGATCAGCGGCGATGGCGGCCTCCCAGCCGTTCGCCAGGGCGAGGACGTATGGGCGAGTGGCCGTGTCGAGCGCCAGCGTCGCGGTGCGCGGGACCGCCGCCGGCATGTTGGTGACGCAGTAGTACAGGGCGTCATGGACGCGGAACGTCGGCTCGTCGTGAGTCGTGGGGCGGGAGCCCTCGAAGCACCCGCCCTGGTCGATCGCGACGTCCACCAGCACTGACCCAGGTCGCATCTGGGCGACGAGGTCCAGCGTGACGAGCTTCGGGGCCCGCGCGCCCGGGACCAGAACCGTCCCGACGACGAGGTCAGCATCGGGGACGGCCTCAGCAATGGCGTCGGGGGTCGACGGCGCGCCGCGGGCACCCGGTGGCAGGTGGGTGAGGCGGTCGGGATTCACGTCCAGCACGACCACGTCGGCATGCAGGCCTGCGGCGAGGTCGGCTGCATGGGATCCGGCGACGCCGCCACCGAGGATGACGACCTTCGCCCGGGGTGCTCCCGGAACGCCGCCGAGGAGGACGCCACTTCCGCCAAACGGTGCCATGAGGTGCTGTGCGCCCACCTGGGTGGCGAGGCGTCCGGCGACGGCTGACATCGGCGCGAGGAGTGGGAGGCTGCCGTCGGCCCGCTGGACCGTCTCGTAGGCGAACGCCGTGACGCCGCTGTCCAAGACCGCTTGGGTGACATCGCGCGCCGCGGCCAGGTGGAGGTACGTGAACAGGACCTGTTCACGCCGCATTCGGTGCCATTCGGACTCGACGGGTTCCTTGACCTTGACCACCAGGTCGGCATCCCAGGCGTCATCGGCGGTGGCGACGATCTCGGCACCTGCGTCGGCGTAGGCGTCGTCCGTCATCCCTGCGCCAATGCCGGCGCCCGTCTCGACTCGCACCGAATGACTCGCGTCGACCAAGGCCGTGGCAGTCTCGGGCGTCAGGGACACGCGCGTCTCGTTGGGCTTGAGCTCGCGTGGGACACCGACCCGCATAGGCCCATGGTGAACCCGGGTGAGGGGCAACCGCGGGATCTCGAGCCGGGTCTAACGTGACGTCATGGCGCGCCGACCGTGGAACCGTCCGGACATTGACGCGTATGCGCAGTCGTTCGATCTGCCGCACGCCAACGGCGGGTTCGCGGTGACGTTCCTCGGGGTGGCCTCACTGCTCATCGATGACGGCGAGACGCAAGTCCTCACCGACGGCTTCTTCTCGCGGCCTGGCCTGCGCAAGGTCGCCTTGGGCCGAATTGCTCCTGACCCAGCGCGGATCGACGATTGCCTGGCCCGTGCCGGGGCAACCCGGGTTGGCGCAGTCGCGCCGGTGCACACCCACTTCGACCATGCGTTGGATTCGGCATTCGTGGCTGCCAGAACCGGGGCCACGCTTCTCGGTGGCCTGTCGACGGCCAACTTGGGCCGCGGTGGCGGGCTGTCGGACCACCAGATCAGGACCGTCTCCCACGGCGACACGTTTGACATCGGGGCTTTCGCGCTCACCTTCGTCGTGTCTCGGCACTGCCCGCCGGACCGCTTCCCGGGTCATGTGGACGAGCCCTTCGTCCCGCCGGCCAAGGCCTCGGCCTACAAGTGCGGAGAGGCGTGGTCGATCCTGGTGAGCCACGAGGGTGGCCGTCGGATGCTGGTGCAGGGCAGCGCTGGCTACGTCGAGGACTCACTGACCGGCTACACCGCGGAGGTTGCTTACCTCGGCGTCGGACAACTGGGAAAGCAGGACGTTCAGTACATCCGTCGTTACTGGGAACACACGGTGCGAGCCGTTGGTGCCACCGAGGTCGTTCTCATCCACTGGGACGACTTCTTCCGGCCGCTCGACCGGCCGCTGCGCGCATTGCCCTTCGGCGGAGATGATCTCGACGCGACCATGCGCACGCTCACGGAGTTGGCCGAGGCCGACGGTGTTCGACTGCACTTCCCAACGGTCTGGCAGCGTGAGGACCCGTGGGCCTGCGCCTGATGGCGGTTGCCCACGGTTTCAGAAGCCTGTCTCAGGACAGGCGCGGCGACGTGCGCGGGTGGACGTCCGGCAATGTCGCACCCGGCACCGGGGCGCCGGATGGAACAAGGCGAAGCACCACGCACTCGCGGGCCCAGCGGTCGGTCATCGTCGGCAGGTCAGGCGCGTTGAGCCGTCCGGCCTTGAGCGCGGCGGTCACCGGCTCCCACAACTCCGAACCGGGCTCAACGATCGACGCGACGACCGGAACGGCGGCCGCCAGCTGCCGATCTGTCTTCGAGCGGAGAAGGACGACGGCAGTATCACTGTCGCCGAGTGGGGGCAGTGGCTGCTCGGACCCCCCGGGTTCGAGGCTCCCGACGACGCAGATCGCGCCCCCCGCGTTGCCCGCGTCGTCAGTGCTCTCAACCCACTCGTGCCACACCGGGAATGTCTGTGAGCCCACCTGTATCCACGCGACGGACGACTTCTTGGCCAGGTCTGTGACGTCAACGGGGGCATCGGTGGAGACAACAATGTCGGCATCGGTGGGCACGTCGGTCACCCGTAAAACGATAGGGGACCGGCTGTTAGGCTCGCCGACGTGCTCGGCACCTTTGTCAATGCCTTCAGAACCCCGGATTTGCGACGGAAACTCCTGTTCGTACTCGGGATCATCGTGCTGTTCCGGTTCGGCTCGACGCTTCCGGCGCCGGGCATCAACGTGCCCAACGTGCAGCGATGCGTCGACTTGGCGTCCCAAGGCGAGCAGGGCAGCCTGTTTGCGCTGATCAACGTCTTCTCCGGCGGCGCGTTGCTGCAACTCACCGTCTTTGCGCTGGGGATCATGCCCTACATCACGGCGAGCATCATCCTGCAGCTCCTCGTGGTGGTGATCCCGCGCCTGGAGATGCTGAAGAAGGAAGGCCAGGCCGGCCAGACCAAGATCACGCAGTACACGCGCTACCTGACCCTGGGCCTGGCCATCCTGCAGGCCACCGGCATCGTGGCGTTGGCCCGCAGCGGCCAGCTCTTCGGCGGGACCGAGTGCGGTGACCTGCTGTACAACCAGGACTCGATCCCGCAGTTCCTGTTGGTCGTGCTCACGATGGTCGCCGGCACGGCGGTCATCATGTGGCTTGGAGAGCTCATCACCGACCGTGGCATCGGCAACGGCATGTCCATCCTGATCTTCACCCAGGTGACCGCGACCTTCCCGGGCGCCATGTGGCTGATCAAGCAGCAGAAGGGCTGGACGACCTTCGCCGTCGTGATGCTGGTCGGCCTGGTCGTCGTCGCGGCCGTCATCTTCATCGAGCAGGCGCAGCGCCGCATCCCGGTCCAGTACGCCAAGCGCATGGTCGGCCGCCGTATGTTCGGCGGTTCCTCGACCTATATTCCGTTGAAGGTGAACCAGGCCGGCATCATCCCGGTCATCTTCGCTTCGAGCCTCATGTATCTGCCGGCCCTGTACTCGCAGTTCCAGCCGGAGTCCGGGGCGGCGAAGTGGGTCTCTGCCTACCTGGTGCGGGGCGACCACCCGGTGTACATGGCGATGTACTTCGCGCTGATCATCTTCTTCACGTACTTCTACGTCGCCATCACCTTCAACCCCGAAGAAGTGGCCGACAACATGAAGAAGTACGGCGGATTCATCCCCGGGATCAGGGCCGGCCGGCCGACCCAGGACTACCTCGCCTACGTGCTCAGCCGCATCACCGCGCCCGGCTCGCTGTACCTCGGCATCGTCGCGCTCATCCCGATGATCGCGGTCGCCTTGCTGGGCGCGAACCAGAACTTCCCGTTCGGCGGCACCACTATTCTCATCATCGTCGGCGTCGGCCTCGACACCGTGAAGCAGATCGAAAGCCAGCTTCAGCAGCGCAATTACGAAGGGTTCTTGCGATGACCCGAATCCTCATCATGGGTCCGCCCGGTGCGGGTAAGGGAACGCAGGCTGTCGGTCTCGCGCAGCGCATTGGCGGTGCCCACATCTCCACCGGCGACATCTTTCGCGAGAACGTCGGCCAGGAGACCGAGCTCGGCCAGTCCGCTAAGCAGTACATGGAGGCCGGCAAGTACGTCCCGGATGAGGTCACCAACGCGATGGTGCGCGACCGGCTCAATCAGCCGGACGCGGAGAGCTTCGTGCTCGATGGCTATCCGCGCACGGCCGACCAGGTGGGCGAGCTGGATTCCATCCTCGGCGACCTCGGCGCGAAGCTGGATGCCGTGCTGTTGCTCGTGGTCGAGGACCGTGAAGAACTCGTTCAACGCATGATCAAGCGAGCTGAGACGAGTGGCCGGGCGGACGACACCGAAGAAGTCATCCGTCATCGCCAGGACGTCTACAACGAAGAGACGGCGGCTCTGGTGCCGATCTACCGTGAGCGAGGCCTGCTTCGCGAGGTCAACGGGATCGGCGACATCGACGAGATCGCCCAGCGCATCGACACTGCGCTGGGTCTCTAGGGCTCGGTCTCCAGGGTTCGGGCTCGCCTCGTTGCCGATCGAACTCAAGACGCCTGACCAGATTGCCCGCATGCGGGCCGCCGGTCGCACCGTGGCGACCACGCTTCAAGCCGTCTCCGAGGCGGCCGCACCCGGGGTGACGACGCGAGAACTCGACGCGCTCGCGGCCGAGACGATTGCCTCGCGGGGTGCGGTGTCGAACTTCCTCGGCTACGGATCTGAGCTCGGGCCGCCGTTCCCGGGAGTCATCTGCACGTCTGTGAACGACGAGACGATCCACGGAATACCGAGCGAGCGCGTGCTCCGTGAGGGCGACCTGCTCTCGATCGACTGCGGCGCGATGGTCGAGGGCTGGCACGCTGACGCCGCCACCACGGTGGCGATCGGCGAAGTCCCGGCGTCGCATCGTGAGCTCATGCGGGTAACCGAGGGAGCACTTGCCGCCGGCATTGCTGCAATGCGGACCGGTCGGCGGGTCCGCGACATCACCCGGGCGATCAGCGCGTACGTGCAGAGCCAAGGCGACCAGTACGGCATCGTTGGCGAGTACACCGGCCATGGCATCGGGTCCGCACTTCACCAGGATCCGGATGTGCCGAACATCGGCGGACGACGGAACACGCCGCGGCTGGTACCCGGGCTGGTGCTGGCGATCGAGCCGATGATCGTCCTCGGGCCGCCGCGCGTGCGTGAACTCGCCGATCAATGGACGGTAAGCACCGTCGACGGCTCGGTGGCAGCGCACTTCGAGCACACCGTCGCCATCACCGACGACGGCATCGAGGTGCTGACGGCGTTGGGCGACGGCTAGACCACGCCTGGAGCGAGTACATTCCACTCATGTCGAGTGCGCGTCGGTGGACCGCAGTGTGCGCGTCCGCGGTCCTCGCGGCATCACTCGCCGCGTGCTCCGGGCCGAAGGAGAGTCCCGGGAGCGAGCCCGAGCCGGACCTCGCCTCCATCCGCGCAGTCAGCTGGACGAAGACGGCGCATGAGCTGGCCGGCGTGCCGAAGGGCACGGAATTCACCGAGATCCAGGGGTTCGGCCCCGGTAGCCAGGCCATCGGCGGGCCGGCGTCGTCGGTGTCCGGTGACCTGATCCTGACCAGTGCCCGGAAGCCGGGGACCGTCACCGTCGCAGCCTTGTCGCCCAGAACCGGGGCGGTTGTGTGGCGGCGCCAGTTGCGGGTGACGGAGGACGGGTACGCGGACTGCCGCGACGATGGTGGTGGTCCGTCGTTCGTCTGCAAGGTGGTGGACGGACCGGAAAACGCTTACGTCCGCATCTTTGCGGATCGCTCCGGCAAAGCGCGCACCGCCCGGATTCCAGTGGATCGGGTCGCCGACGTCGGGATAGCCGGGCCGGACGTTTACCTCGCGACCTTCAAACCGGCTGAGGGCGACACCCGGCTCAAGGTCGTCGTCGAGCGTCGACCTTGGAAGTCTTCCCGGCCGATCTGGAAGCGCGAAACGTCGTTCGCCATCGAAGGCTGGGGACACGACGGGGACGCCGGTTTCCTTTTCGGCAACAACCGCATCGTCGCCTACTCGGCCAACTGGCAGGTCGTCCTCGACCGTCCGACGGGTCGACTGCTCGACCGGTCGGACCAGGGACGGTGGGAACAGCCGCTGGCCCGGGGCCGACGCCTGGTCGTGGACAGCGGGGACGGCTCGACCGAGCAGGTCACTGTCACGCTCTTCGCGCCGGACGGTCGACCGATCGCCGAGACCCGGGAGTCGCTGTACCCGATCCCGCTGGAGCTGACCGGCTCTCGGGTCGTCGTGGGGCGGAGAGTCCTGTCGGTCGCGACTGGGCGGACGGTATTCGCGGCCCCGAAGGGCCACCGCATCGTCGCCGTCGCCGGTGGGCGCGCGCTCGTCGAGCCCGATGAGCTCGGGGACGAACCGGCCAAGCACGTCCCGTTCACGGTGTACGACGTTGAGTCGGGCAGGCAAACCGGCTCGTTCGCCGCGCGCGGCGACTCGTCGGGAGACACCGTGGCCGGCGGCGACGGAGTCCTCAAGGTGACCCAGAGTTACGATGACGAGTCGGGCGAGAACCTGCCGCCCAGGCTGTACGTCATCGATGCCCGCAAGCCCGGGGTCGTCGCGACCATCGACCTCGACCCGGTGAACGATTTCTTCGGCTCGCCGACATTCGCTCTGACCCGGTTCGGGGCGGTCGTGACGAGCAGTGCCGCGATCCGCGGGCTGGTTGCGCGTTAGGCGGACAACGCAGCGACGACCGCCCCGACCAGCGAGGCGACGTCGGTATCGGAGTCGGCATCGATGATGTGGCCGCGTCCGCGCTGTTCCATCGTCGGTTCGAGGGCGGCCGTCAGGTGTCCGGGCACGAGGTTCACGACCAGGTCGATCGCCCCCACGTGCTGCTCGGCGTGCATGACGATGCGATCGACGGCGTCCGGATCGGCGACGTCGAGGGAGGAGGGGAAGCATCGGACACCGTGCGACGACTCCAGCGATTCGGCCAGGTCGCGCACGTGGTGTCCGGGTTGCGCGATGAGGACGAGTGACATGCCCTCGGCGGCAAGAGCACGGGCGGTCGCTCTGCCGGCCGCCTGTTCGGCGCCGGTGATGACGCCAACGCGACCGCGTAGTCGTCCCATCGGATGCACCCGACCATTCTGGCTGGCTGGCTCGATTTGGTTCCGCAGGTCCCGGCTGACTAAACTGACCTGTCGGTTTTCCCCCGGAAGACCAACACCGGACAAAGTAGAGGTACATGGCGAAAAAAGAAGGCGTCATCGAGATGGAAGGCGCCGTCGTTGAGGCGCTGCCCAACGCGATGTTCCGCGTGGAGCTGACCAATGGTCACAAGGTCCTCGCGCACATCAGCGGCAAGATGCGCCAGCACTACATCCGAATCCTCCCTGAGGATCGGGTCGTGGTGGAGCTTTCGCCGTACGACCTCAGCCGCGGACGGATCGTGTATCGCTACAAGTGATCACGAGTTTCCCAACTGAATAAATCCAGACACGTTCACCTGACCTAAAAAGGACAAGCAATGAAGGTCAACCCGAGCGTGAAGAAGATCTGCGAGAAGTGCAAGGTGATTCGTCGCCACGGCACGGTGCGGGTCATCTGTGAAAATCCTCGCCACAAGCAGCGGCAGGGCTAGTCACAGTTCTTCACTCGAGAACGCACACCGTCTGAGCGCAACGGATCGACATCGGATCCGTCTACCTGCGGAGCGAAGGCCGCAGCCCGGCGCCTGGTCAAGAACCAGGGAGGCCGCCGGGACGCCTCGGACGACCACACCTCGCACGAATGAAAGGCCACAATGGCTCGCCTCATCGGAGTAGATCTCCCGCGCGAAAAGCGCGTCGAGATCGCACTGACGTACATCTTCGGGATCGGCAAGACCCGCTCCCAGCAGACCCTCGCCGCCACGGGCATCGACCCGAACACGCGGGTTCACGCACTGACCGACGACCAGCTCGTCGAGCTGCGTGACCACCTCGAGGCCAACTACCAGACCGAGGGCGATCTCCGTCGTGAGATCACCGCCGACATCCGCCGCAAGATGGAGATCGGCAGCTACCAGGGTCGTCGTCACCGTGCGCATCTGCCGGTTCGCGGCCAGCGCACCAAGACGAACGCGCGCACCCGTAAGGGCCCCAAGAAGACCGTCGCCGGAAAGAAGAAGTAACCCATGGCTCCCAAGACTGGCGCCAAGAAGGCGCGCCGCAAGACCAAGAAGAACGTGCCCCAGGGCGAAGCTCACATCAAGAGCACGTTCAACAACACCCACGTCACCATCACCGACCCGAGCGGCGCCGTTATCGCGTGGGCCTCGGGTGGCACGGTCGGCTTCAAGGGCTCGCGCAAGTCGACGCCCTTCGCCGCCGGCATGGCCGCTGAATCCGCTGGCCGTCAGGCGATGGAACACGGAGTCAAGAAGGTCGATGTCTTCGTCAAGGGCCCCGGCTCTGGACGTGAGACGGCGATCCGGTCGCTGAGCGGAGTCGGCCTCGAGGTCGGCACCATCTCCGACGTGACCCCCACCCCGCACAACGGGTGCCGCCCGCCGAAGCACCGGAGGCTCTGACCCATGGCTCGTTACACCGGTTCACTCACCAAGAAGTCGCGCCGTCTCGGCGTCGACCTCGTCGGCGGCGACGCTGCCTTCGAGCGTCGTCCCTACCCGCCCGGCCAGCACGGCCGCGTGCGGATCAAGGAGTCCGAGTACCGCACCCAGCTGCAGGAGAAGCAGAAGGCGCGTTACACGTACGGCGTGCTCGAGAAGCAGTTCCGCAAGTACTACGAACTGGCACACCGCAAGCCGGGCAAGACGGGTGACAACCTGCTCATCCTGCTCGAGTCGCGTCTCGACAACGTCGTCTACCGTGCCGGCCTGGCCCGCACGCGTCGGCACGCCCGCCAGCTGGTGACCCACGGTCACTTCGTGGTCAACGGCGTCAAGACGAACATCCCGTCGTTCCAGGTCAGCAAGCACGACGTCATCGACGTGCGAGCCAAGAGCCTGGAAATGACGCCATTCATCGTCACGCGCGAGACGCATGACCCGGACACCGTTCCGGGCTGGATGGACGTCTCGGCAGACCGTGGCCGGATTCTGGTTCACCAGAAGCCGGTCCGCGAGCAGATCACCGTTCCGATCCAGGAACAGCTGATCGTCGAGTACTACTCAAAGATCTGAGTTCACGGCCGGATCCGCGCCGCGAACCGAAAAGCACTGATAACAACACCGCAACCCAACCCGGCTTTCATATAGCGGTAAGCCGGAAAGGAACACAGAAATGCTGATTGCTCAGCGCCCCGTCCTGTCCGAAGAGGTCGTTGACGACTTCCGCTCCCGGTTCGTCCTCGAGCCGCTCGAGCCGGGCTTCGGCTACACCCTCGGCAACTCGCTGCGTCGCACGCTGCTGTCGTCGATCCCGGGTGCCGCCGTCACGTCGATCAAGATCAACGGCGTCCTGCACGAGTTCTCGACCGTCGCCGGTGTCACCGAAGACGTCACCGAGATCATCCTTAACCTGAAGGACCTCGTCGTCTCCTCCGAGCACGACGAGCCCGTGGTTGCCTACCTGCGCAAGAACGGCTCCGGCGCCGTCACGGCCGCCAACATCGAGCCGCCGGCCGGTGTCGAGGTCCACAACCCCGACCTGCACATCGCCACGCTGAACGAGAAGGGCAGCCTGGAGATCGAGCTCGTCGTCGAGCGTGGCCGTGGCTACGTCTCGGCCGCGCAGAACAAGACCGGTGAAGAAGAGATCGGCCGCATGCCGGTCGACTCGATCTACAGCCCGGTCCTCAAGGTGACCTACAAGGTCGAGGCCACCCGTGTCGAGCAGCGCACCGACTTCGATCGTCTCGTGATCGACGTCGAGACGAAGCGCTCGATGCTTCCGCGCGACGCGATCGCGTCGGCCGGTTCCACGCTGGTCGAGCTGTTCGGCCTGGCCCGCGAGCTCAACGTCGAGGCCGAGGGCATCGACATTGGCCCGTCGCCGGTCGACGAGCAGCTCGCTGCCGACCTGGCCCTGCCGATCGAGGACCTCAACTTCACGGTCCGGTCGTACAACTGCCTCAAGCGCGAGGGCGTCCACACGGTGGGCGAGCTCATCACGCGCTCGGAGCAGGACCTGCTCGACATCCGCAACTTCGGGCAGAAGTCGATCGACGAGGTCAAGGCCAAGCTGGCCGAGATGGGCCTTGGGCTCAAGGACAGCCCGGCCGGGTTCGACCCGTCGGCTGTCATGGACGCCTACGACGACGACATCAGCTTCGCCGAGGACGAGCAGTACTGATTCAGTACCGCTCACCTCGGTGACCGCAACTACCTGGAGATAGACAGATGCCTACCCCCACGAAGGGTGCCCGCCTCGGCGGCAGCCCGGCCCACCAGCGGCTGATCCTGGCCAACCTGGCTCAGCAGTTGTTCGAGCACGGCACGATCACCACGACCGAGGCCAAGGCGCGTCGGCTGCGTCCGTACGCCGAGGCGCTGATCACCAAGGCCAAGGTCGACACGCTGGCCAACCGTCGCCACGTCGTCCGCGTCATCCGGGACAAGGGCGTGCTCCACACGCTCTTCACCGAGATCGGCCCGGCCATGGCGACCCGTCCGGGCGGCTACACCCGCATCACCAAGGTGGGTCCGCGCAAGGGCGACAACGCGCCGATGGCCGTGATCGAGATCCTCGAGGCCAAGGACTTCCCGCCGCAGAACCAGACGCCGAAGAAGCCGAAGCCTGAACCCAAGCCGAAGTCCCCCGTCGGCGATGCCCCTAGTGACGGGGGCGCCCCCATCGCTCCGGTTGAGGATGCTGCCGAGGAGACCCCGGCTGAGGTGCAGGCTGAAGAGGCTGAGGCTGCCGTGGCCGAGGCCGACACCGCCGACGAGTCCCCCGTCGGCGATGCCCCTGCTGACGGGGGTGCCCCCATCGTCGACGAGGCCGCCGCGGAGGAAGCTGCATCAGACGAAGACGAGTGAGTCTTACGGACTGAAGACGGTGGCCCATTTCCTTCGGGAGATGGGCCACTGCCGTTACCGTGACGAATATGCGGCGTTGGTTTCTGCTCGGCGGTGTGGCACTGGTTGTGATCGGCCTATTTCTGTTTGAGCCGTGGGCACTTCTCCAAGACTCGACCGTGGATGAGCCGCTCCCCGGTTCGTCGTCCTCGGAGCCAGCCGATCAGGGGCCGGCACTCAAGGAACTGGCGAGTGGCGACTTCGTCAAGCAAGAGCACGAGACCGCCGGAACGGCTCGGCTCATCCGCCTCGACAGGGGCGACTACGTCCTGCGCCTGGAGAACTTCTCGACCACCAATGGGCCTGACCTTCACGTCTGGCTGAGTGAAAAGACGGCCGGCGGGAACTGGTTCAAGTACCGCAATGCGCGTCACGTCGAGCTCGGCGATCTCAAGGCGAACAAGGGCAACCAGAACTATGAGCTCCCAACCTCGACCGACCTCGGCGGGATCAGGAGCGTCGTGATCTGGTGCAAGCGGTTCTCGGTGGCGTTCGGTTCGGCGCCACTCAGCCTCGGCTGATGCGCAGGATTCGGAATCCGCGGCTGCTGGCGATGCGTTCGTTTGGCCAGCCGCTGTCGCTGAGCCAACGCTGGAGCGAGTCGGCGCCGAGGTTCTTCCCCACAACCAGGTACGCCACGCCGTCGATGCTCAGGCGTGGCATCCAGGTGGCGAGCAGGACGTGCAATGCGTCCTTGCCGATCCGGACCGGCGGGTTCGACCAGATCTCGTCGAAGAGCAGTTCACCGGGAACGTCGTCGGGCCCTGCGACCCGGACTCGGGCGCGATGACGGGTCGCGTTCTCGGCGGTGAGCTCGCGCGCCCGCGAGTTGACGTCCACGGCCCAAACGGAGGAGTCAGGTGCGGCGAGGGCGAGACCGACGGCGATCGGCCCCCAACCGCATCCGAGATCGAGAAGGGACTTCTCGCCTGAGGGCGGGGGCACCTCGCGCAGCAGTATGTCAGTCGCTTTGTCGAGCCCGTCGGGGGAGAAGGTCCCGGACGAGGTCATGAACTCAAGTTCGCGACCGAAGATCGTCGCCTTGATCATCCGACGTCGGTCCGAGGATTCCGGTTGCTGGTCGAAGTAGTGGCTACCCACAGGGCCAGTCTCTCAAGCCCCGCGTACTCGTCGGGATTCCAGTGCTCGCGCGGCGAGCTGATCGTCGTCCGGATAGACGACCTCTTCCAGGACGAGCCCGTGCGCCGGCATGACTTTCACCCGCGGGTCGCGCGAACCCTCGGCCAGCACGTCGCCGGCCCATGTCGGCTCGTACCGGCCCTCGGCGACCGCGACGAGAGCGCCCATCAGTGCCCGGACCATCGAGTGACAGAAGGCGTCGGCTCGCACCGTTGTCTCGACGAGTCCATCCGACCGGGTGGCCGAGAGTTCGCGCAGGGTCCGGATCGTGGTGGCGCCGGCCCGCTTGCGGCAGAACGCGGCGAAGTCATGCTCGCCCAGCAGCCGTTCCGCGGCCGCGTTCATCGCATCGACATCCAGTGGACGTGGCCACCCGACGACGTGGCCACGGGTCAGGGGATCTGCCCCGGGACGGTCAGTAAGCCGGTACGTGTAGCGGCGCTCGAGCGCCGAGAACCGCGCATCGAATCCCGGAGGGGCTTCGGCCAGGCCGAGCAGGCTGATGTCGCCCGGCAGGATGCGCTCCAGGCGTCGCGCGAGGATGTCAGGATCAACGCCGTCGAGGTCGACGTGCGCCACCTGCCCGCGAGCGTGGACTCCGGTGTCTGTGCGGCCGGCGCAGGTCAGCGGGGCAGGAGTATCCAGGCGGAGGACGGTGGCAATCGCCGTTTCCATCTCTCCTTGGACGGTGCGCAGGGACGGCTGGATGGCCCAGCCGTGAAACGCACCGCCGTCGTAGGCGAGGTCGAGGCGCAACCGCACCGACGTCAGCCCCAAGCGTGGAGCGTTACGGACCCCAGCCACCAGCCCGCGGCCAGCAACGCGAGGTACAGACCCAACCAGCCCCAGCCGGACCCCGAGGTATCGGTGATCTCGCGTGCCGCCACGAATCGGCCGCCGACGAGGATTGCCACGGCGGGCAACGCCATCATCCAGAAGACGATGCCGCAGACCAGCCAACTCCCCACAACGCCACCGGCAGGGTCGGCATTGAAGGCGTAGTCCAGGAAGTTCCACCCGAGCGCGCCGAACAGGAGCGCCCAGCCAGCGAAGATCGGCTGCGGTGCCGAGAGGGTCGCCGCGATGAACAGCCCGATGAAAGCACCGGCGAACCATAGTGGGACGCCGAGCATCAGGAACAGCGTCGATCCCTCCGGGCAGTGCGTCTCGATGACGTACGGCCCGCCCTCGGCGCAATACCCGCCCACATCCAGGACGGCACGCATCGAGAAGTACAGCCAGGCGACCGCCAGCCCGATGAGCAGCAGACTGACCGAGAGCACTGCGACACGCACCAGCGGGGGCCGTTTGACCTCCGCCAGATGAGCGTCGCCCATTCTCAGGCCCAGCGCTCGGCGGACGGGACGAACTTCAGCGTCCGGTCACCGGTGTAGATCTGCTTCGGTCGGGCGATCTTCTGCTCCTTGTCGTCCACCAGCTCGCCCCACTGCGCCAGCCAGCCGGCCGTGCGTGGAATCGCAAACAGCACGGTGAACATCTCCGGCGGGAACTGGAGCGCCTCATAGATGAGGCCGGAGTAGAAGTCGACGTTCGGGTAGAGCTTGCGCTTGACGAAGTACTCGTCCTCCAGGGCGATCTTCTCCAGCTCCTGGGCGATCTCCAGCAGGGGATTGATGCCGGTCACCTCGAAGACGTCGTCGCAGGCCTTCTTGATGATCGTGGCGCGCGGGTCGTGGTTCTTGTAGACCCGGTGCCCGAAGCCCATCAGGCGCTCCTTGCCCTCCTTGACGCCCTCCATGAAGGCCGGGATGTTGTCCTTCGTCTTGATCTTGCGGAGCATCTTGAGGACTGCCTCGTTGGCGCCGCCGTGCAGCGGTCCGTAGAGGGCGGCGATGCCGGCGCTGACCGCCGAGTACGGGTCGACCTGGCTGGAGCCGACCGAACGCACCGCGTTGGTCGAGCAGTTCTGCTCGTGGTCGGCATGCAGGATGAACAGGACCTCGAGGGCCTTGGCCAGCCGCGGATCAGCGCTGTACTGCGGCTCACTGTGGCGGAACAGCATCGACAGGAAGTTCTCGGTGTAGCTGAGGTCGTTGTCCGGGTAGATGTACGGCTTACCCTGTGCGTGCCGGAAGGCCCAAGCGCCGAGGGTCGGCATCTTCGCGATCATGCGGATGACCTGGATCTCGCGGGTCTGCGGGTCGGAGATCTCGCGTGCATCGGGATAGAACGTGCTCAGCGCGCCGACGCTCGACAGGAGCATGCCCATCGGGTGGGCGTCGTAGCGGAAGCCCTGCATGAGGCTCTTGATGTTCTCGTGGACGTACGTGTGATACGTGATGTCGTGCACCCACTGGTCGTACTCATCCTTGGTCGGGAGTGCGCCTTTGATCAGCAGATACGCGACCTCGAGGAAGGTCGAGTCCTCGGCCAGCTGCTCGATCGGGTAACCGCGATACTCGAGGATGCCGGCGTCGCCGTCGATGTACGTGACGGCGGAGCGGCACGACGCGGTGTTGGTGAAGCCCGGGTCGTAGACAGCAAGTCCGGTTTGTTTGCCGAAATCGCTGGCCGAGATGGTGTCATCGGTGATGGCGAGCTCGTATTCGTTGCCGGTGCGGTTGTCGCGGACGGTCAATGAGTCAGTCACGCGCACCACCGTAGTCGGAGGCCTTGGCCGCCGACTAGTGCTGTCAGCACCGCGGCGACTGTCGCTGCAGTGCAGTGGGCCGTTTTGACCCGCAGGTCAGCGGCCGGTTATTCTGGTCCGTCGTTGCGCTTTGTCTTCCCGACTGGATGCGCGACACCATTTCACTCCAGATCGACGAAAAGGTAAGCCGTGCCCACGTACAGCCCGAAGGCCGCTGACATCACGCATCAGTGGCACGTCATCGATGCCGAAGACGTCGTGCTCGGGCGTCTGGCCGTGGAGGCAGCCACGCTGCTGCGCGGCAAGCACAAGCCGACCTTCGCCCCGCACGTCGACGGCGGCGACTTCGTCGTCATCATCAACGCCGAGAAGGTTGCCCTGTCGGGCAATAAGCGCACCGACAAGCCCGTTTACCGGCATAGCGGCTACCCCGGCGGCCTCAAGCAGATCGCATACGGCGACCTGCTGGAGAAGGACGCCGCCAAGGCCATCGAGAAGTCGGTCCGCGGCATGCTGCCGAAGAACCGTCTCGGTAACCAGATCATCCGCAAGCTGAAGGTGTACGCAGGCCCGGAGCACCCGCACGCTGCCCAGAAGCCCCAGCCGTTCGAGATCACGCAGATCTCCCAGTAAGGACGCACACCTTTATGAGCGACACCGAAACCACCGAGACGACCGAGACCGCCGAGACGACCGAGACCGCCGAGACGGAGTTCTCCGGCTCGTACACCTCCGAGTCCTCCCCGGCCGCAGCCTCCGGCCGCGAATCGGCCATCTCCCCGGCTGCGGCTACTGGCCGTCGCAAGGAAGCCATCGCGCGCGTCCGGCTCACGCCCGGCACCGGCCTCTGGACGGTCAATGGCAAGACGCTGGAGGAGTACCTCCCCAACAAGCTGCACCAGCAGATCGCCAAGGAGGCGTTCGCTGAGACCGGCCTCGACGGCAAGTTCGACGTCGTCGCGCGCGTTAAGGGCGGCGGCATGACTGGCCAGGCCGGCGCCTTGCGTCTCGGCGTGGCACGTTCCCTCAACGAGATCGACGAGGAAGTCAACCGCCCGCTGCTCAAGAAGGCCGGGCTCCTCACCCGCGACGCGCGGATCAAGGAGCGCAAGAAGGCCGGCCTCAAGAAGGCCCGCAAGGCTCCGCAGTACTCCAAGCGTTAGTCCTCAGCCACTCCCATGGGCCGGGTATTCGGTACCGACGGGGTTCGCGGACTCGCCAATGACGAGCTCACCGCAGAGCTCGCGCTCGATCTCGCGTTCGCCGCTGCCTGCGTGCTCAGCGATCGTGCGAGCGGCCGCAGGCCGACCGCGGTCGTCGCGCGCGACACCCGCGCGTCGGGGGAGTTCCTCGAGGCTGCAGTTGTCGCTGGCGTGGCTGCCGCGGGCGTCGACGTCCAGCGAATCGGCGTGGCCCCGACTCCGGAAGCGGCGTTCCTGACCGACGCGTGGGATGCCGACTTCGGCGTGATGATCTCGGCAAGCCACAACCCGATGCCTGACAACGGCATCAAGTTCTTCGGCCGCGGTGGGCGGAAGCTGGACGACGTCGTCGAGAACGAGATCGAGGCACTGCTCGGTCGCCGGGAGTCGCGGCCAACCGGAGCCGACGTCGGTCGCATCGCAGATGCGCCAGCCAGTCTCGACGCCTACGTCGACCACCTCGTGACCTCGAGTCCACAGTCCCTCGCCGGTCTCCGGGTCGTTCTGGACTGTGCCAACGGGGCGGCCCATCGCGTGGGTCCGGCGGTGTTCGAACGGCTCGGGGCGGCCGTCGTGGCGATCCACGACCAGCCCGATGGCCTGAACATCAACGAGAACTGCGGGTCGACGCATCTTGGCGACCTGCAGGCCGCCGTCGTCGACCACGGTGCCGACGTCGGGTTCGCATTCGACGGCGACGCTGACCGCTGCCTAGCGGTCGATGCCACCGGCGCCGTCGTGGATGGCGACCAGATCCTCGCGATCCTCGCGCTCGCCGGTCGTGACGCCGGATGGCTTGCCGGCGACACGGTGGTCGCCACGGTCATGAGCAATCTGGGCTTCCTGCAGGCGATGGAGGAAGCGGGCATCACGGTCGAGCAGACCGCGGTTGGCGACCGCTACGTGCTCGAAGCCATGCGGGCGAACGCTTTTACGTTGGGCGGTGAGCAGTCCGGCCACGTCATCTTGAGCAACCTGGCGACGACCGGCGACGGCGTGCTGACCGCCGTCCACGTCGCGGCGCGGATAGCGCAGACCCAGCAGCCGCTGGCGGAGCTCGCCGGCGTCATGACTCGCCTGCCGCAGGTTCTGGTCAACGTTCCTGACGTCGACAAGTCCCGGGCAGAAACCGACCCGACGGTGGCGCAGGCCGTGCGTGACGCCGAGGAGGCGCTCGCCGGAGCTGGCCGTGTCCTGCTTCGGCCGTCGGGCACCGAACCGCTTGTCCGCGTGATGGTCGAAGCGTCGACGGAGGCCGACGCCCGCGCCACGGCGGACAAGATCGCCGACATCGTGCGGGCGAACCTCGCGCTTTGAGGCGTTAGGCCTTTCGGAAGCGGACCCACTTCACTGAGTGGTCGGGTCCCTTTCGCAGCACGAGGTCGGCCCGGCCCCGGGTGCTCTGGATGTTCTCGCGCAGGTTGGGACCGTTCACCCAGTCCCACAGGCCCGCTGCCGTTTCCCGAGATTGCTCGTCGGTCAGTGCGTTGTAGCGGTGGAAGTACGACGCCGGGTCAGCAAAGGCCGTTTTGCGAAGAGTCAGGAAGCGTTCGATGTACCACTGGCGAATGTCGGCCGGTGAGGCGTCGACGTAAATGGAGAAGTCGAAGTAGTCGCTCACGGCCATGCCCGGCGAGCCGTCGCCGCGGTTCTTGGCCGGGGCCAACACGTTCAACCCCTCGACGATGACGATGTCAGCGCGGTCAACCACCACCTTCTCCTCGGTGCGGTCGTAGGTGAGGTGCGAGTACGTCGGCGCCTCGACCCGGTCTTTCCCCGACTTCACGTCCACCACGAACCGCAGTAGCGATTTCCGGTCGTAGGACTCGGGGAATCCCTTGCGGTTCAGGATGCCGCGTCGCTCGAGCTCGTCGTTGGGCCACAGGAACCCGTCGGTGGTCACCAGCTGGACGCTGGGGTGCTTGCTGGACGCGGCGAGCAGCTCGCGCAGCAGGCGCGCGATGGTCGACTTGCCAACGGCGACAGAACCGGCGATGCCGATCACGAACGGAGTCCGCTCCGGTTGCGGTTGGCCGAGGAAGGACTCGCGCGAGCGCCACAGCTTGGCCGCGTGGCGAACATGGAGGCTGATCAGCTCGGTCAGCGGCAGGTAGACCTGAACCACCTCGTCCAGATCCAGTTCGTCACCGAGGCCGCGCACCTTGTCGATGCGTTCGGGGGTCAGCGGTTGCGGGACGTCGTTGGCCAACCGCGCCCAGGCGGCACGGTCGAGCTCGACGTACGGCGACAGCTGGTCACTCACAGCAACATCCTGCCGGACGGGGGTCGGCGTCCGAGCCGCCGCTACCCTTGATCCATGTGTGGAATCGTCGGGTACGTCGGTCATCGATCTGCGCTCGACGTTGTTTTGGGTGGTCTCCAACGGCTTGAGTACCGCGGCTACGACTCGGCTGGTGTCGCTTTGGTGGCTGACGGCTCGGACGGAATGTTCCTGGCGTCCGCCAAGCGGGCCGGCAAGCTGGCGAATCTCATCGGAGCGCTCGATGAGCAGCCGCTGCCGGTCGCGCACACCGGCATCGGTCACACCCGTTGGGCGACTCACGGACCCCCCAACGACCGCAACGCGCACCCGCACATCTCCGGCCGGGTGGCCGTGGTGCACAACGGCATCATCGAGAACTTCGCGACCTTGCGCGCCGAGCTCGAGTCAGCCGGTCACGAACTGCTTTCGGACACCGACACCGAGGTCGTGGCCCACCTGTTGGCCGATGAGCTGCAGCAGACGCCCCACCTTCCTGATGCCGTCCGCGCGATATGCCGCCGCCTCACCGGTGCGTTCACGCTCGTCATTGCCGACGCGGACCAGCCCGACATGGTCGTCGGGGCGCGGCGCAATTCGCCGCTCGTCGTCGGTCGCGGCGAAGGTGAGAACTTCCTCGGCTCCGACGTAGCTGCGTTCATCGACTTCACCCGCGAGGCGATCGAGCTCGGACAAGACCAGGTCGTCGTGATCACGCCCGACCACATCGACGTCACCGACTTCGACGGCAACGCGGTCGAGGTTGCCGAATACCACGTCGACTGGGATGCGTCGGCCGCCGAGAAGGGCGGCTACGAGCTGTTCATGCTCAAGGAGATCGCCGAGCAGCCGCAGGCCGTCGCCGACACCCTGCTCGGCCGGCACAACACCGCCGGCGAGCTCCAATTGGACGAGATGCGCCTGTCTGACGACGAGTTGCGCAGCATTGACAAGATCGTCATCATCGCGTGCGGCACCTCGTTCTACGCCGGCATGGTTGCCAAGTACGCCATCGAGCACTGGACGCGGGTGCCGTGCGAAGTCGATCTGTCGTCGGAGTTCCGCTACCGCGATCCGATCCTCGACCGCAGCACGCTCGTCGTCTCGATCAGTCAGTCCGGCGAGACGATGGACACCCTGATGGCCGTCCGTTACGCCCGTGAGCAGCGTGCGCGCGTGCTGTCGATCTGCAACACGAACGGCTCGACGATCCCGCGCGAGTCCGATGCGGTGATCTACACCCACGCCGGGCCGGAGATCGCCGTTGCTTCCACCAAGGGCTTCCTCGCGCAGGTGGTCGCCTGCTATCTGCTCGGTCTGTACCTCGCGCAGGTCAAGGGCCTGAAGTATGGCGACGAGATCAACCAGATCATGGCCGACCTCGCCGCGGTGCCGGCGGGGATCCAGCGGATGCTGGATGACGCCGACGTGGTCCGCAAGCTGGCGCGCGACCTGGTCGACGCACAGTCGTTCCTCTTCCTCGGCCGTCACGTTGGCTATCCGGTGGCGCTGGAAGGTGCGCTCAAGCTCAAGGAACTCGCCTACCTGCACGCCGAGGGCTTTGCCGGCGGTGAGTTGAAGCACGGCCCCATCGCGGTCGTCGAGGAAGGCACCCCGGTGTTCGCCATCGTGCCGCCTCGGTCGCGCGATCGCCTCCAGAGCAAGCTGGTGAGCAACATTCAGGAGGTGCGGGCTCGCGGGGCGCGGACGATCGTCCTGGTGGAGGACGGCGACGACGAGGTTCTGCCGTACGCCGACCATGTCATCCGGCTGCCCGAAGGTCCCAACCTTGCTGCAGCCCTTGGTGGCCACCGTCCCGTTGCAGATTTTCGCGTGCGAACTGGCCTCCCAGCTCGGCCACGACGTCGACCAGCCGCGCAACCTGGCGAAGTCCGTCACGGTCGAATGAGCTCAGTGAAATGAGCTCGGGGGAATGAGCATCGTGGGGATCGGGGTCGACGTCGTCGACCTGGCCCGCTTTCGCGCCACGCTGGAGCGGACGCCCAGCGTGCGCGATCGGTTGTTCACGCCGGCCGAGGCCGCACTCTCGGTCGAGTCCCTGGCGGCGCGTTTCGCGGCGAAGGAAGCGCTCATGAAGGCGTTGCGGGTCCCGGCTGCACTCCCGTGGCACGACATTGAGGTGGCGAGCGACGAGGTCGACGCGCCGGTGTTTGTGTTGCGCGGTCACGCAGCCGAGCGGGTCGGCGACCGTCGGACTCACGTGTCGCTCTCGCACGACACGTCGGTGGCGACGGCGTTCGTGGTGGTCGAGGAATGATCAGGGCTTACCGCGTCGACGACATCCGGGCCGCTGAAGCGGCCGCGATGTCTGGACTGGCCGAAGGCGAGCTGATGCAGCGCGCCGCGCGCGGCCTTGCCGATGCGCTGGCGGACATCCCGCCGGGGGAGGTCGCAGTTGTCCTTGCCGGCCCCGGCGACAACGGCGGAGACGCGCTGTACGCCGCCAAGCACCTGCTGGACCGAGGCGTCCGGGTCGACGTCGCTCAGCTCGATGCTGATCGCGTCCATCGCGCAGCCCTTGATGCCGCGCTGGCGGCCGGGGCCCAAGTGGTTGATGAGCCAGGCCGCCAACGCTGGTGTCTCGACGGCATGTTCGGCATCGGCGCGCGCGGCGGGCTCAGCGGTCGCGCAGCCGAATGGGCGGAGTGGGCCTCATCTGACGACGTGACGACGGTTGCCGTCGACGTCCCGTCGGGCATCGACGTGGACGGCGGGACCATGCCCGGACCGCATGTGGTTGCAGACCGCACCGTCACCTTCGGCGCGCACAAGATCAGCTTGCTGGTCGGGCCGGCGTCGCATGCCGCCTGGGACGTGACGTTCATCGACATCGGGCTGGAGCTGGCCGAGCCGGCGGTCGAGGCCATCGAACCTACGGACGGTTGGCTTCTGGCGCCTGCGCTTCCCACCGCGGACGGCCACAAGTACACCCGCGGCGTCGTTGGCGTCGCCGCCGGATCTGACCAGTACCCGGGGGCGGCGCATCTGGTCGTCGCCGGAGCGCAGTCCGCGACGGCAGGCATGGTCCGGTTCGTCGGGTCCGCGGCCCTGGGTTCGCGGGTCGTCGACCGGGCGCCGGAAGTCGTGCTGTCGCCTGGGCGCGTGCAGTCCTGGGTGGTCGGGCCCGGCGGGGGAGCGGAGGCGCGCGACCAGCTCGCCACCGCGCTGGGCGATGGGGTTCCGACGGTGATCGACGCCGACGCACTCACCGGACTGCCCGAAGCGCTCGGCATACCGGCCGTCCTCACACCGCACGCCGGCGAACTCGCCACGATGCTCGGCACGTCCCGCGAGGCAATCGAGGCCGACCCGCTGGGCTCCGTCATCGTTGCCGCAGACCGGTGGGCGTGCACGGTGCTCCTGAAGGGTCCGCGCACTCTGATCGCCACACCCGGACGCCCCACCCGCGTCAACCTCAGCGGGACACCGTGGCTCGGGACGGCAGGGTCGGGCGATGTCCTGGCCGGGCTCGTCGGGGCGCTGCTGGCGTCAGGCCTGGACACGCACAACGCCGCGTCTCTGGGGGCGTACCTGCACGGGCGGGCGGCCGAGCGCCTCGGCGGCCCGCTGGCGGCTCGCGGCATCGCCGCTACGCTCCCCAAGGTGATCACCGAGTTCGGCGGGGCAGCGTTGTGACTGTGCCGACCATTGGCCCCCAGGCCGAGGCGGTCATCGACCTCGACGCGTACCGGGCCAACCTCCAGCTGCTGGCCGATCGCGCCCCGACGGCGGCGCTGCTCGCCGTCGTCAAGGCGAACGCCTATGGGCACGGCATGGCCGAGTGCGCGCGGGCCGCGCGTGAGTCAGACGTGGCCTGGCTCGGGGTGGCCACCGTCGACGAGGCCCTGGAGTTGCGCTCACACGGCGACACCGGTCCCGTGCTGTGCTGGCTCAATGCCCCGGGGGCGGACTACGCGGCCGCGATCGACGCCAACATCGAACTCACCGCATCCTCGGCCGACCAGCTGCGCGAGATCGGATCGGCGTCGGTGGGCCTGCCACAGCCAGCACGGGTGCAGCTGAAGGTGGACACCGGGCTGTCCCGCAATGGGGCCCGGGGCGACCAATGGGCCGTGCTGGTTGAGGCCGCGGCCGCAGAACAGGCTGCCGGTCGCATCGTGCACACCGGCACGTGGTCGCACTTCGCCTGTGCCGATCAACCTGACCATCCGGCGAATGATGCGCAGGAAGCGGCCTACATGGAGGCCCTCGACGTTCTCGCGGCCCATGGGATGGAACCGGGCCTGCGCCATCTGGCCAACTCGGCAGCGACGATCGCTCGGCCGTCGGCGCACCTCGACGTGGTGCGCGTGGGCATCGCGTCGTACGGTCTCCCGCCGGCCGCGACGATGCAGGTGGACCTGCCGCTGCGGCCGGTCATGACGCTGCGCGGTCGGCTCGCCGCCGTGAAGCGGGTTCCTGCCGGCAGCGGTGTGTCCTACGACTGGACGTACACCACAGACCGGGACACGACGCTCGGCCTGATCCCCCTCGGGTACGGCGAGGGCATCCCGCGCCACGCGAGCGGCCGGCTCGCGGCGGCGCACGACGGACGACGCGTGCCGCTCGTCGGGATCGTCGCCATGGACCAGGTCGTCGCAGACCTGGGCGACGCGTCGGCACAGCGCGGTGACACCGTCACCTTGTTCGGGCCTGGCGACGACGGCGAGCCCACAGCAGAGGACTGGGCAGCGGCCGCGGATACGATTGGGTACGAGGTCGTCACCCGCATTGGCGGGCGTGTGCGCCGGACGTTCCGAGGAGTGCGATGAAGAAGGCAGTGCGATGAAAAGGGCGGGGAAGTTCCTGCTCGCTGCCGGAGCCGTCGCCGGGGCGGGCGTTGCAGTCGGCATTGCGCGGCAGCGCAAGCTCGAGGAGCTGGCTCGCCGGGGCGACCAAGTCCCGTTCGGCTCGGTCCACAGTGAGTCCCGCGACCTCCGCGCCGATGACGGCGTCCGTCTCCACGTCGAGGTCGACGGCGACGAGCTCCCCGGCCCGACACTCGTCTTCGCCCACGGCTACGTCGAGAACGTCGACGTCTGGCACTATCCGCGGCTTGCCTTGCGCGACAAGCACCGCATGGTCTTTTACGACCAGCGATCGCATGGCGACTCCGGCCGCTCGCCGATCGATCACATCACCATGCGCCAGCTGGCCGCGGACCTGCGCAACGTCATCGACGAGACCACGAACGGCCCAGTGATCCTGATCGGCCACTCCATGGGCGGCATGACGGTGATGGAGTTCGCGCGGAACTACCCGGAGTACTTCGACCACAAGGTCAAGGCCGCTGTCCTCGTGAACACCAGCAGTGGCCGCATGATGGTCTCCAACCCAGCGTTCTACCGGCTGGCGCCTCTGGTGCGACGCGGCTCGCCCGTCATCACGTGGGCACGCGGCGGGTTCACTCGCCCCATCATCCGGACCGTGTTGACTGGGCCGGACATTCGGCGTGAGCACGTCGACATGATCGAGAAGATGGTGCACCGGACGCATCCGAGCACCTTCACCCACTTCGCGCCGCTGTTCACGACGCTCGATACGTCGGAAGGATTCCCGACGCTCGGCCGGGTCCCGACAACGGTGATCGGCGGGGTCCAGGACAACCTGACCCCGATCAGCCACAGCCGGCACATCGCGAAGAAGATCCCCGATGCGACGCTTGTCGAGCTCGACCGCGTCGGACACTTCTCGATGTTTGAGAACGCGGAGCGCGTCATCGAGGTCCTCGACACGGCCGCCGAGAAGGTCGCTGCCGACCAGTGACGTCCCTTGACATCGTCGAGGCCACTCCAGCTCATGCGTCCGGCGTTGCTGACGTAATTCACAAGTCCTTTGCCGCGCGCCCAGCCGTCGATCCGCCGGCCGAAGCTCTCGCGGAGACGGCCCAGTCGGTTGCGGCCGGCCTCACCGCGTCCGGGGGGCTTGTTGCCCTTCTGGACGGTGACGTGGTGGGTGCGTTGATCTTCGACCACAGTCGGCCGCGGTTGCTCGGACTGCGCCGGGTGTCGGTCGATCCGGGTCGTCAAGGCCACGGCGTCGCCTCGGCGATGGTCGGCGTGGCCGAGGAAGTCGCCCATGAGCGCGGTGCCGACGGGCTGTGGCTGCTCGTGCGTGAGGAGCTCCCCGATACCGCCCGATTCTGGCTCCGTCGAGGCTATTTCCGATGTAGTCCTGAGGGTGTCCACACGGTCGTCCAGAAGGCCCTGCCCGCGCGCGTCGCCGTGCCGTCGGCCGAGGCGATGGGCGACCTCGCCGGTCGCGTGGGCGCGCTGCTGACGGCTGGCGACCTGCTGATCCTGCAGGGCGAGCTCGGTGCAGGCAAGACGACGTTTACCCAGGGACTCGCCGAGGTGCTCGGAGTCCGGGGACCCATCACGTCGCCGACGTTCGTGCTGGCCCGCATTCATCCTTCTTTGGTGAACGGGCCGGATCTCGTACACGTAGACGCGTATCGGCTGGGTTCCTCGTCGGAGGTGGACGATCTTGATCTGGACGCGACCGCCGACCGCAGCGTCACCGTGGTCGAGTGGGGCGCGGGTGTTGCGGAGCAGCTGAGCGACGACTGGCTGCACATCGCGATCAGTGCTGGCGCGACCGGGCGACGACTCGCGCCTGGTGTCGGTGATTCCGCATGGCCCGCGGTGGGCTGGCGTGGGCTTGCGTTCGACGCTGGAGTAGTCGAGTCTCGCGCATTCGCCGGTCGGCACAACCGACGTATCTGCGGCAGGTTAGCGCGGTGCTTAGCCCCGCCGCATGGTCGTTTTTAGCGCCAGCATGCTTGGATCTCCAATCGCTCGACCACGTTCAACACCCGGCAGTCGCCGTCCATGTGGATGGACCGGCATGCTACCGGCGGGGTACCGTCGACTACCCATGGAACTCGCAGGCCTGCTGTTGCTCTTGCTTGGCCGTCATCGGCGTCGTCGCCTTCATGAAAATATCGGCGGGGGCGGGGGCAGGCGTAAGGGGCTGGCCGACCGAGACCGGCCGATCGAAGGAGTCGACCGGCAGAAGAACGCGAGTTTGAACGCCCACCCTCGAGCTCGACAACCGTGATGGACTGCAGCCAATCGGACGTCACATTGCGCCAGGCAATGCCACCCAGGCAGAGCACGATGGCGACCTGAACCCAACGGTGGCGCCAACCATCGTCGAACCGGTCGAAGCCTTCCGAGCCGAGCCAGCTGACGCGAACGATCGGCCGCGTTGGAAAAGCACGACCCTGATTGCACTCGCCTTGACCGCCGCTGCGATCGCTATACGGCGCGGCTCCGGTAGGCGAGGCCTGTGATTTGAAGGACCGACCCGACGCCATCGCCGTGCGGGTCCGCATCGAGTTCGAGACCGACGGCGAACTGGCGGTTCCCTTACTCACACAGCCGTCACGTGGCTCGGGTGTGCTCAAACGGACATCGTGCGGCGATGGGCGGGTTTGAGCGTTTCGCTGCACGGCCAAGCCACCCGGGTCGGCGTCATCAGGCCCGGTGCGTTCTTGGCTTTAAGCGTCGGCCTCCCCGGTCACGAGGCCTCCACGTCGACGAGCTCGCGCTTGAGGACCTTGCCGGTGGCGTTCGCGCGGGAGATCGTCGAGGAACACGATGTCGCGCGGCACCTTGTAGCGTGCCAGGTTGCTCTTGACCCAATCGCGGATCTCGGACTCGGACACGTGCTTGGCCGTCGGCGCACACGACGACCGACGAGCCGCGCAGACGCTTGCCGTAGTCGTCGTCGTCGACTCCCAAGGCGCCCGCGACCTCGGCGATTCCCTCCATCGCGGGCGATGCAGTCCTCGACCTCCTGGGGGAAAACGTTCTCGCCGCCAGAGACGATCATCTCGTCGTCGCGACCCTCGACGTATAGCCGCCCGTCCTCGCCGAAGCGGCCTACGTCACCGGAGGACATCAGCCCGTCGACCATCTCCTTGCCGCCGCCCGACCCGGTCGTAGCCCTCGATCCGCAAGGTCGTTGCCGACGAAGATCCGACCGGACTCGCCCACCGGCCGACCCCCTCCTGCCCGTCCGGGGTCGAGGATCTTGACCACTGTGGCGGTCCGCGGCAGCCGACCCGCCGCCCCCCCCGGGCGCATCTCGCCAGGTCCGTCGGGTCGGCGATGCTGGCCCGCATGCGCAATTACGCTCGGTCGAGCCGTAGCGGGCAGTACGACGTCGTACGACCTGTACCGCACAATCAGAACATCCGGCCCGGACCGGAGCGGTCCCCGGGTAAGCGCCGAGAGCCGGACGACGCTACGGCCTTGAGGTTCGGCAGGGAGTTCTGGTCCCGAGCGTGCTCCCCTTCGGCAGCGCCAGGGATCCGCTCGGAGCGATCAGCCCGGGATCACCACGAGTACCTGCCGGAGTCGCACTCGGCTGAATGCTCAGCGATGAGCTGGTCCAGCGCGTACTCGCCGCGCGGGTCGAACTTCGCGGTGGAGCACCATTGTGGTGCCGAGCAGCACGCGAGCTCGGTAGTGCGCGACGCCCAGGTGTGAAAGAGCGGGGCCGCGATGTGGCAGGTCCACCCGGCCCGTAGCGGCATCCGCGAGAGCAGGGACACTGGTGGCCGAGACGCCAGACCGCGTCGCCGATCGCCCGTCGAGGTCCCGGTGCTGCCGCGAGGCGGATATCTCGCGTGAAGTGTCGTGCGGCGGTTGCGGGCTTCGGGCTGCCAATCCGGCCGAAAGGTCGGTGAAGCCCACGAGGTCTGAGAAGAAGATCGTCAGTTTGCGCCTCTCGTGCCGTCGGTGCCTCGCGATCGGACAAGACGGGGTCGGCGACCTGTCGGCAGTACCCGCGAGCAGGCCGAGCGCACTTCAAGTCGCGATGGTGACGGCGAGGCGTGCGGCGTCTCGTTGAGCGCGGCTCCAGGTCGCTGCGGCGATGCTACGATCCCCGCGGTACACCAACGCGGTTACTGCGATGAGGCTTAGTCCAATACCGATGAACCAACTCGCGGACATGAGTCCGTCGATATCTCGGATGACCATTGCGGGTGCGAATGGAAGCAGGTCTGCGAACTCGACGAAGGCACACAACGTCGTCCAGCAGACGCCCCAAAAGCACCGTCCGCGCCGACTTGGGCGTCGATCGACGCCCCGAAGAAGCCGAGATCATCGACAGGCATCAATGGAGTCGCGAGGACGCCGAGCTTATTCACCGCCTGCAGCCAAGCGGTCGTCGCAAGACCATCAAGTGCGCCGTCCACCGACCCTCAACCTCGCCTATCGACGAACCACCCCGCCGAACACACAGGCGAGACCACTCCGCACACCAAAAGGCGCACCAGTATCGGAACACGCCCGCCTCGGGCGTCGCCCAAACGATGAAGCCCTTCCCACTAGAAGCGCCGGGATAAAGATCACTGCCCCGGGCGGCCGTACGGCTGGCTGGCCAGTCGCGGAAGTCGATGAACCGCTCCACGAGCGTCATGCGGGCCTGAATGGCCGCCCGGACTGCCGCATCGGTTCACGATCCGTAAGCATTTACGGCGCGACGCTCGAAACGCGATCCCGTTCGCGCTGTCGAAACCGGCCAGCCTACGTCGGTCGCAACTTGCGGCCAGAGCGACTTTCTTGCCGCCCCGTCGTATGCGCACTAACTTCGGCAGGTTACGACGGTTCTGATGTCTGGGCGTGGTTGTGTGGCCGCGCTGGGTGGGGCGGCCTGTGGGTTAGCTGGTTTGTCGGTGGCGGCGTTGGCGGAGGGGCCAGCCGTCGTCTGTGTAGCCGGGGATGTTGAGTCGGCCGGCGTGGATCAATGTGTGGCATTTGCTGCAGCGTCCGTCCATGTCGTCGAGGGACGTGCGGCCGCCGTTGCTGACCACCAGTGGCGGTGGTGGTTGTGGGCGATGGGGTGGTGGCAGCCGGGTGAGGCGCAGGTGCCGTTTTGCCTGAAGCTGATGGCGCGGGCTTGTCTGGGTGTGGCGCGGCGGTGGGTGCGGCCGACGTCGAGGATGTCGGGGTTGGGTTCGATGTCTTTGACCAGGATCGGGGTGATTTGGCCGTCGTCGAGCAGGACCGACAGCAGGACGGGTCCGATGGGGCCGAAGCCCTGCAGGATGGCCGGTTCGAGTTCGCCGATTGTGGGGCGGTTTTCGGGTCCTTTGGCGATGGCTTTCAATGTTTCGGCGGTCACGATGACGGACAGGTGGGGTCGGATGCCGTTGTCGGAGGGTAGGCCGTGTTCGACGGTGGTCTTGAGGAGTTGTTCGAGGCCGTCCATGCGGCGGTCGGCTGGGGATCGGTCGTCGCCGCCTTTGCGGGGGACGGACAGGTTGCGCAGCACGGTGTCGAGAAGAGCGCCGACTTCGATGTCCAGGAACCCGGTCAGGTGCCAGCCGCCGAGAGTCTTGGAGAGTTTGAAATCCCGCTTTGCCATGCCGTCGAGGTAGGCCTTGTCGAGGTCGTCGGGCAACAGCCGGAACCGCAGGTGCCGGATGCGCTCATGGAAGTCCTTGGCGTGGAGGAGGTTGCGGCGGCGACCATCTCGGTTTCGCGAGCGAACACCTGCCCGGCGCCGCAGTGCGCGATGGCGTAGGCGAAGGACTGCAGGTGCCGCATCCCGATCCGGCCTTCGACGGCGGCCTTGCGCACCTGATGCAGGGTGCGTGTCATCGACACCGAACGGACGAGCGCACGAGTGAGCCCGGCATCCTGCTGAATCTCCCGGCGCGCCCACACAGTGACCGAAGCCGCACCTTCGGATTCGTGGGCCCGGGTGGCGTCCATCTGGGCCAGCTTCTCGGCCTTGGCCATCGCAGCGGCCTTCTCGGCACGGTCCAGCGCTCGGATCTCATCGCCCAACGAAACAGTGGGGGACTGCAGCGATGCGGGCGGTTTCGCGCATCACCGCCAGCGTCGTGTCCGTCCCCGAGATCATGTCCCCATATTAGTCGAACACACTGACGAAAACCAACAGATCTGGTCAAGAAAAGTACTGAAATGCCAATATTTTCGCGACCACGGTCATTGTCGGAGTCGGATGCAAGAATGGGCCCACCGGGTTCGCGCGTTAGTCTCTCCGCGTGCTGATCCTGGCGTTCGACACCGCCGCACCGGTCGTCTCGGTTGCCGTCCATGACGGCGAGCGCGTACTCGGCGCGGCAACCGGCGCAGGCGCCATGGCGCACGGCGAACTGTTGGCACCGGCCATCGCCGATGCACTCGCACAGGCTGGGGCCGCGATGGCAGACGTCACTGACGTCGCCGTCGGCGTCGGGCCGGGGCCGTTCACCGGCTTGCGGGTCGGCGTCGTGACGGCCCTGACGCTTGGGTCGACCGGGATCGTCACTCACGGCGTGTGCTCGCTGGACATCGTGGCCGCTGAGGTCGACCGGGACAGCCCCTTCATTGTCGCCACCGACGCGCGTCGCAAGGAGGTCTACTGGGCCCTGTACGACGGCCGGCGCCGCATCGAAGGCCCAGCCGTCGACCGGCCGGCGGACCTGGCGGCCCTGCACCGCGGAGTGCCGGTATTCGGACGTGGCGGCGAGCTGTACGCCGACGTGCTGGCCGGTCAGCCGGGTCCGCTCGATCCCTCGGCGGCGGTCCTTGCGGCAGGCGTGGCCGCCGGGGCGTTCGACGAACTGCCGCTGCAGCCGCTCTACCTTCGTCGTCCCGACGTCGCGCAGCCGACCGCACCCAAACGGGCATGATCCGACCGGCCCGGGCCGAGGACGCCGATGCCCTCGCAACGCTCGAGCGCGACGCATTCGCGTCCGACGCCTGGAGCCTCGCGCAGGTCCAATCCGAACTCGCCGGCTCAACGCGTCAGGTCCTCGTCGCTGAGTCGGATGGCCACACCATTGGGTACGCCGCAATTGCCGTCGCCGGGGACGTCGCTGACCTGACGCGCATCGTCGTGACGGCGTCGCATCGGCGGTCTGGAATCGCTTCGGAGCTGCTCGCCGCACTCCACGAAGCAGCGCGGGACGCCGGCGCCAAGCGCATCCTGCTGGAGGTCGCGGAGACCAATGTCGACGCGCTTGCGTTCTACGATGCGCGCGGCTACGTCGAGATCTCCCGTCGCCGGGGGTACTACCTGAACGGTGACGACGCCGTCGTACTCGCACGTGCCTTAGGTTGAGCCCGTGCTCCTCGCTTCGCTCGTCAACGGAACTTCGGCCACTCGGCCTCGAGCCGCAAGCGGCTCGGGCGCTCGGTAGCCTCGTTCCGTGCTCGACATCACCTACCCGCCGGTCATCGCCCTCGCAAAGACCTGGATGCGGGCCGAAGGCATGAAGTTCCAGATGACCGGCGTGGAGAACATCCCGAAGAAGGGCGGCGCGTTGATCGCGTCCAACCACATCGGGTACGTCGACTTCGTCTTCAACGGACTGCCCGCGGCCAGGCGCCGCCGCCTCGTGCGGTTCATGGCGAAGAAGGAAGCCTTCGAGGGTCCGGTCGGAGCCCTCATGCGCTCGTTCCATCACATCCCGGTCGATCGCGCCGACGGCGAGGGGTCGCTCCGGCACGCCGTCGACTTCCTGCGTGCAGGCGAGCTGGTCGGAATCTTCCCGGAAGCAACGATCAGCCGTTCCTTCGAGGTCAAGGAGTGCAAGACCGGCGCGGTGCGCATCGCCGCCGAAGCCGGCGTTCCGTTGATCCCGATGGCGCTGTGGGGCACTCAACTGCTGAAGACGAAGGACCACCCGTCCGACTTGTGGGGGCGGGGCAAGACGATCGCGATCGCGGTGGGCAAGCCGATCGAGGTCACCGGCGAGGATCCGGTGGCCGAAACGGCCGTCCTGCGGTCGGCGATCGCCGACGTGCTGGAGACGACGATCGCCGACTACCCGCTCGACCCGGCCGGTCAGTGGTGGGCGCCGGCACGGCTCGGCGGACTTGCCCCGACGCCGGACGAAGCCAAGCGCATGGACGTCGAGGAGTACGCCGCCCGGGCAGCCAAGAAGGCGGCCGAGTCCGGTGATTGAGGCGGCGGCGCAGCCGCCCTCGAAATCGACGAGAATGGCTCTGTGAGCGAACCGATCGTCCTCGGCATCGAGTCGTCGTGTGACGAGACCGGTGTCGGGATCGTCCGGGGGACCGAGCTCCTCGCGCATCGCGTTGCGTCGAGTGTCGATGAGCATGCGCGCTTCGGTGGTGTCATTCCTGAAGTGGCGAGCCGAGCCCACCTCGAGGCCATCGTCCCAACCCTGAACGGGGCGCTCGAGGAGGCTGGAATGACCGTCGACGACGTGGATGCCATTGCCGTGACGTCGGGCCCCGGACTGATGGGCGCCCTTCTCGTCGGTATCGCGGCCGCAAAGGCGCTGGCGCTCGCCTACGACAAGCCGCTCTACGGCGTGAACCATCTGGTGGCTCATGTGGCCGCCGACCAGCTGGAACACGGTCGCCTCGACGAGCGCGTCGGTGCGTTGCTCGTGAGCGGTGGGCATACCGAGATCCTCCTGATCGACGACATCGCCTCCGACGTGACGATGCTCGGCACGACGCTCGACGACGCGGCGGGCGAAGCCTTTGACAAGGTGGCTCGCCTGCTTGGTCTGCCGTACCCGGGCGGGCCGCACATCGACCGCGCCGCACAAACCGGCGATGGCGCTGCCATCCCCTTCCCCCGTGGGCTCACCCGCGGACGGGACATGGAGCGGCACCGCTGGGACTTCTCGTTCTCCGGCCTCAAGAGTGCTGTGGCGCGGCATGTCCAGGCCGCTGAGCTCTCGGGGGCTTCACTGAACGTCGCTGATGTCGCTGCGTCATTCCAGGACGCGGTCTGCGATGTGCTGACCGCTAAGACCGTTGATGCCTGCCGCGAACACGGCGTCGACACCCTTCTGGTCGGTGGGGGAGTCGCGGCCAATGGGCGTCTGCGGGCGCTCATCGAGGAGCGCGCTGCCGCGGCGGGGCTGACAGTCCGCGTCCCTCGCCCCAACCTCTGCACGGACAACGGCGCCATGGTCGCCGCCTTGGGCGCCGAGGTCGTCCGGCGCGGATTGCCGCCGTCGTCGCTGGACCTCGCAGCTGACTCCTCGCTGCCGGTGACGACGATCGTGGCCTAGGAGGCACTCAGGCTCGGCGGAAGCGGAGAGTCTCGCCCGGACGGAGTTGGGCGAGGCGGTCGAGGTGACGATCGACGACGACGGCGATGACCGGATAGCCGCCGGTCACCGGATGGTCGGGGCCGAGCACCACCGGTGACCCGGCGGACGTCACCTGCACACTGCCGAAGACGCAGGGTTCGCTCGGGAGTTCCCCTTGTACGGCACTGTCGTGCGAGCGCTCCAGGCCCGGCCCTTCCAACCGAATCCCGATTCGGTTTGAGGTGGACGAAGCCGTCCATGCAGAAGCGAGAAGACGGGCCGCAGCCGCCGGGACGAACCAATCGTCGCGGGGACCGAGGATGACATCGACGGAGGTCGTCCCGGTCGTGATGAGCGCAGGCACGTCCATGAACTCGGGAGCAGGCACGGGGAAGCCGACCCGGAGCACGTCGGCCGCCGCGAGCGCCGGCGGTCCCAGCCCGGACAGCGTGTCGGTCGACCGTGAGCCCAGCACGGGGTCGATCTCGATTCCACCGGCGATGCTGACGTAGGCCCGCAAGCCGACGTCGAAAGCACTGAGGGTCAGTTCTCGGTCCGCTGGTACCCGGACGGCCCGACCGTGTTCGACTGGATCGCCACCGATATGAATGGGGCCGACCGCTCCGGTCACGGCCACGACGTGATCGCGCGTCGCGCGTAGCTGTAGGCCGCCGCCGAGCACCTCCAGGACGGACGTCTCGGGCTCGTTCCCGACCAGTGCGTTCGCCTGACGCAGCGCGGCACGGTCGAAGGCACCCGACCGGCCGACGCCGGACGACCCGAACCCGGGTCGACCCGCATCCTGAATGAGGGTCAGCATCCCCGGCGACACGACCGTAAGACTCAAAGCCGCACCTCGAATCGCACGCGCATGCCTGGTTGCAGCAGGGCTGGCGGGCTTCGGTCGATGTCGAAGAGGTCGACGTCGGTGTGCCCGATCAGCTGCCATCCACCCGGTGAGGACCTGGGATAGACGCCGGAGAAGTCGCCGGCGAGTCCCACCGAGCCGGCTGCGACGTCGGGTCGAGGAGTGGCGCGGCGCGGCACGCGGAGGCGGGGATCTCCGCCGGTCAGGTAGGCAAAGCCGGGGGCAAAGCCGCCAAAGCCAACCGTCCACGCCGTTGCGGTGTGGGCCGTGATCACCTCGTCCTCGCTGAGGCCGGTCAAGGCAGCCACCTCGGGGAGATCCGGCCCGTCGTAGCTGACCTCGATGACCACTTCGTCGTCGGCGGTCGCTGACATGGGTGGCTTCGGTGTGCGGTCGGCAACGGTGGCGCGCAGCTCGGCAGGGTTGCCGCGCAGCAGGACGGTCTGTGCACCGAGGATGGGATCAAGATCGGTCAGCGCCGCGAACCAGCCACTCGCCTCGTCCAGCGACGCGCAGTCGAGCAGGACGGCTCGGTCGCCGCAGGGCAGCAGCTTCACGGGTGGCGCACCTCGGCGCCGGCGGCCTCGAGCGCGACGCGAGCGGCCCGGGCGAGTACGACTGCGTCCGGGCTGTCGCTGTGGACGCAGATCGAGTCGACGCCGGTCTCGAGCAGGCGCACGGCCTGAGCGCCCACATCGATCGGTTCAATGAGGAGGTCGCCCGGCTGTCCCCGTGGGATCAACGAAGTTTCGTCCGCGTAGCCGCGGTCGGCGAATCCTTCGGCGATGTCTGGCGGCAGTCCGCCCGGCCGCGTTCCCGCCATGCCCATCAGCGGGAGGTCGCCGAGGGCTGCTCGGACGGCGCGCGCCTGGAGTGGGTCGGTGATGATCCGGTGATAGAGCGCCCCATGGGGTTTGACGTAGGTGACGACGGTCCCGCAGGAACGGGCGATGTCGTCGAGATGCGTGATCTGCTGGGCGATCTCGGCGGCGAGCACGCTGGGTGCGAACTCCATCGGACGCCGGCCGAAGCCATCACGATCGGGGTAGCCGACCTGGGCTCCGACAGCCACGCCCCGCTCGGCTGCGGCCGCGCAGGTGGCGGCGATCAGTTCGTCGCCGCCGGCGTAGGCCCCGGTGCAGACGTTCGCGCTCGTCACCACGCCGAGCAGTTCGAGGTCCTCGCCCGACGCCCACCGCTCGGCGGACTCGCCGAGGTCAGCGTTCAGGTCGATGAACCGCGTCACCCGCTCATCGTGCCGCATTCGGAGGGGTGGGTGGCGTTAGCACTCGTTTGGGGTGAGTGCTAGATTCGCCACTGAACTCGCATGGGCCCGAAAGGGCTTCCTGAACATTTGCAATCGCTCACCCCACAACAACCTGGAGGTCGACCGTGTCGGTCAACATCAAGCCGCTCGAGGATCGTCTGGTCATCAAGGTCGTCGAGGCTGAGCAGACCACTGCTTCTGGTCTCGTCATCCCGGACACCGCCAAGGAGAAGCCCCAGGAGGGCGAAGTTCTGGCCGTCGGCCCGGGCCGCATCGACGACAACGGCAACCGCGTCCCGCTCGACGTGAACGTCGGCGACAAGGTTATCTTCAGCAAGTACGGCGGAACCGAGATCAAGCATGGCGGCGACGACCTGCTGATCCTCAGCGCCCGCGACGTGCTCGCGGTCGTTTCCTGATGCCCGGCCCGAAGATTCTGGCGTTCGACGAGGACGCCCGTCGCGCTCTCGAGCGCGGTGTCGACAAGCTCGCCGACACCGTCAAGGTGACGCTCGGCCCCAAGGGCCGTTACGTCGTCCTCGACAAGAAGTGGGGCGCCCCCACGATCACGAACGACGGCGTGACCGTTGCCCGTGAGATCGAGCTCGACGACCCATTCGAGAACCTCGGCGCCCAGCTCGCCAAGGAAGTTGCCACCAAGACCAACGACGTCGCAGGTGATGGCACCACGACGGCAACAGTTCTAGCTCAGGCATTCGTCCACGAAGGCCTGCGGGCTGTCGCGGCCGGCGCCAACCCGATGGCGCTCAAGCGTGGCATCGACGACGCCGTTGTGGCGATCACCGAGGCACTCCACAAGGCGGCTCGTCCGGTCGACGACATCAAGGACACCTCTGCGGTGGCCACTGTCTCGTCGCGCGACGAGGTCATCGGCGGCCTGATCGCCGAGGCGTTTGACAAGGTCGGCAAGGACGGCGTGATCACGGTCGAGGAGTCCAACACGATGGGCACCGAGCTCGAGTTCACCGAGGGTATGCAGTTCGAGAAGGGCTACCTCTCGCCGTACATGGTGACCGACACCGAGCGCATGGAAGCGGTTCTCGACGACCCGTACGTCCTCATCCACCAGGGCAAGATCAGCGCGATTGCCGACCTCCTGCCGCTGCTGGAGAAGGTCATCGCCACCGGCAAGCCGCTTTTCATCACCGCCGAAGATGTCGAGGGCGAAGCGCTGTCGACGCTCGTCGTCAACAAGATCCGCGGCACGTTCACCTCCGTCGTGTCCAAGCAGCCCGGCTTCGGTGAGCGTCGCAAGGCGATCCTGCAGGACATCGCAGTTCTGACCGGCGGCCAGGTCATCACCCCCGACCTCGGCCTCAAGCTCGACACGATCGACTTGGATGATCTGGGCTCCGCACGGCGCATCGTCATCACCAAGGACACCACCACGATCATCGACGGCAACGGCGACAAGGCTGAGGTCGAGGGTCGGGTCAACCAGATCAAGGCCGAGATCGAGGCCAGCGACTCCGACTGGGACACCGAGAAGCTGCAAGAGCGGTTGGCCAAGCTGGCCGGCGGCGTCTGCGTCATCAAGGTCGGTGCCGCCACCGAGGTCGAGCTCAAAGAGAAGAAGCACCGCATCGAAGATGCCGTCTCAGCGACCCGCGCGGCCATCGAAGAGGGCATCGTCGCCGGCGGCGGCTCAGCGCTCGTCCACGCGGCCGCGGCGCTTGACGGTGACCTCGGGCTGACCGGCGACGAAGCGACCGGGGTTCGCATTATCCGGGTCGGCGTAGATGCTCCGCTCGAGTGGATCGCCCGCAACGGCGGCTACTCCGGTGAGGTCGTCGTCAACCAGGTGCGCGAGAGCGGCCAAGGCTTCAACGCAGCTTCGGGCGAGTACGGCGATCTCGTGGCTCAGGGCGTCCTCGACCCGGTCAAGGTGACCCGGTCAGCGCTCGCCAACGCGGCCTCAATTGCGGCGATGCTGCTGACGACCGAGACGATCATCGTTGAAAAGCCGGCCGCCGAGGAAGACGCCCACGCCGGTCATTCGCACTGAGCGTTCGTCACCTGAGTAACATTGGTTCATGGAACAGGGCATTCCTGACAAGTTCGCTTCGCTCGGCTTGACGTACGACGACGTCCTGCTCCTGCCGGGCGAGACCGACGTCATCCCCAGCGAGGTCGACACCACGACGCGACTGACGCGTGACCTCACGCTCAGCATCCCGCTGCTGTCCGCTGCGATGGACACCGTCACCGAGGCCCGCACGGCCATTGCCATGGCCCGCGAAGGCGGCATCGGCATCCTGCACCGCAACCTCTCGACCGACGACCAGGCGTACCAGGTCGAGCTGGTGAAGCGCACCCAGACTGGCATCATCCCCAACCCGGTCACCATCGGCCCCAAGGCGACGCTGGAGGAGCTCGACCAGCTCGCCGGCGAGTATCGAATCTCCGGGTTCCCCGTGGTTGACGACGACAACACGCTGATCGGCATCATCACCAACCGCGACCTGCGCTTCACCCCGGTGGCCGAATGGGCCACCACGTACGTGGGCGACGTCATGACGGCCCAGCCGCTGATCACCGGCTCGGCCGGCATCAGCCGTGACGAGGCGTCCGGGCTCCTGCGCCAGCACAAGCGCGAGCGGCTCCCGCTTGTCGATGGCGACGGCAAGCTCGCCGGCCTCATCACCGTCAAGGACTTCGTGAAGTCAGAGCAGTTCCCGAATGCCAGCAAGGATTCCTCCGGACGCCTGCTGGTCGGCGCCGCAGTCGGGTTCTTCGGCGACGCCTATGAGCGCGCGAACGCCCTCCGCGAAGCGGGGGTGGACGTGCTCGTGGTCGACACGGCACACGGCCACGCGCACTCCCTGCTCGACATGATTCGCCGGCTCAGGGCCGACGCAAGCTTCGACAGCGTCCAGATCATCGGCGGGAACGTCGCCACCCGCGCCGGCGCCCAGGCGCTCATCGACGTGGGCGTTGACGCCGTCAAGGTCGGCGTCGGCCCGGGATCCATCTGCACCACTCGCGTGGTGGCCGGCGTCGGCGTGCCCCAGATCAGTGCGGTCTACGAGGCCTCCCTGGCGACGGAGCCGGCTGGCGTGCCGCTCATCGCCGACGGTGGTCTCCAGTACTCCGGCGACATCGCCAAGGCGCTGGTGGCCGGCGCCGACACCGTCATGATCGGGTCGCTGCTGGCCGGCACCGAAGAGAGCCCCGGCGAGGTCATCTTCCAAGGTGGCAAGCAGTTCAAGGACTACCGCGGCATGGGTTCCATCGGGGCGATGGCCTCGCGCGGCAAGAAGTCGTACTCCAAAGACCGGTACTTCCAGGCCGACGTCAGCAGCGACGACGACATCGTGCCTGAGGGAATCGAGGGACGCGTGGCCTACAAGGGCCCGCTCGGCCCGGTGGTGCACCAACTCGTCGGCGGCCTGCACCAGTCGATGTTCTACGTCGGCGCGCACTCCATCGTCGAGCTCAAGGCCAACGGCCAGTTCGTCCGGATCACGCCGGCCGGGCTCAAGGAGAGCCACCCGCACGATATTCAGATGACGGTCGAAGCCCCGAACTATTCGTCGCGCTGAGGCAGGCGCATCGCGACGTCCTCAGCGGCTTCCTCGATGATGCCCCCGACCGTGCCACGCAGGCCTTTGCGCCGGTCTACGCGTTCGCGCTTCAGCGACCACGGCTCGACGGTCTCGAAGCCCTTGATCCGCGTCCGCCCCATCCGCTTGAGACGGATGCCCGGCTCATCCTTGGCCAGCTCGGCCAGCTGCTTGTCGACGACGGCGCGGCCCGGTCGCGCCACCGACGTCAGGCGCGATGCCATGTTGACCACCGGGCCGAAGACGTCACCCAGACGGTGGAGGAGTTCGCCGTAGGCCATGCCCACCCGGACGTCGGGGAACGATTCGTCGTGCACATGCTGCTCGGTCAGCTCGAGACCTAGCCAGGCGGCCTCGACCGGGTCGTCGACCACGAAGAAGATCTCGTCGCCGATCGTCTTGACGACGCGTCCGCTGTGCTCGGTGATCAAATCGGTCACGACGCTTTCGAACCGTTCGACCAGGTTGGCCAGTTCGTGGCCGCTCATGGACCGGCTGCGCGTGGTGTAGCCGACGATGTCCACGAACCCGGCGCAGGCAGGCTCGGAGTCGGTGTCGACGGAGTGCTGCAGCACCATGCGCATTGCGGCTCCCACGAGGTGCCGGCGCCACACGTAGTCCTGAACCTTCGAGGCGAGCCGCAGGATCTCGTTGATCTCCTTGAGCTCACGGCCGGAAACCGTACCCGCCTTGCCCTCGAGGAGCGTCGTCAGGAGGCCGCGTACCTGCCACTCGGCGAGCCGCGCGAACGTCCGGCCGACCGTGCGGATGAACGACTCCTCGTTCTCCCGGTTGATGAAGCCCATATTGATCAACGATTCCGTGACCTTCAGGGCTTCAACGTCGGCCTTGGTGAACGCGATGTCGTCGTCGGCCGCTTCCGGGAAGCCCAACGCGCGCCAGCGGGCGGCGTTGACTTCGGGCGCGAGGCCGGACTTCCTGGCGACCTCGAGTCGCGTCAGAGTGGGTGGCTGGCCCAGCAGGGTTTCAGTAACGGCCTCAATAACGGCCGAGGCGTCGAACGACTCTTGGTCGTCCGTCATCAATCCGTCTTGGAGCGATCTGCGGCTTCACGCTGGATCAGTGCAGCCAGCGCCGGGATATCGGCAATGAGACGACGGCCTTCTTCGGCGGTGATGGCCAGCGCAGTGAGTGGAGACTTGGTGATGACCTGGGCAGACCTGTACGCCCGGTTGACGATGGCGCCTTCACCGACGAACTCGCCAGGACCGACCGTGCCAATTTCGCTGCCCTGACCCTTGATGGTGACCTCGCCGTCGAGGACGAAGTACGCGTTGTCCGCCGGTGTGCTCTCGGAGATCATCGACCACCCCTCGGGGATGTGCACGAGACGTCCAACTTCGGCGAACTTGTTCACATCCGCGTCGGAAAGGGTCGTCAGGGACTTGAGCAGGGCGACAGCCTCGGGCTCAATGTGGGGTCGGTAAGCCATGGTCGCTCCGCACTCCTTAGCGCAGGTGGACGCGTGAACGGCCCACCGGGTTCGTTCGGAATCCTCCCATTGCCGCCACTGACTGTCCAGCGAACACACGACGCAGTGACCTCAATCGATAGGCTCATTGCATGGATCTTGAGATCGGTGCGGCCAAGCGAGGGCGCCGGGCTTACGCGTTCGACGACGTCGCGATCGTGCCGAGCCGCCGCACCCGGGACCCCGCGGAGGTCTCGACTGCGTGGCAGATCGACGCTTATCGCTTCGACCTCCCGGTCGTTGCCGCACCCATGGACTCGGTCATGAGCCCGGCCACTGCGATCGAGCTGGGCCGGCTCGGTGGACTCGGCGTCTTGGACCTCGAGGGGCTCTGGACCCGATACGAAGACCCCGAGAAGCTGCTCGCCGAGATCGCGGCCTCCGACCACGACCTCTGCACGTCCCGGTTGCAGGAGATCTACGCCGAGCCGATCAAGCCTGAACTCATTGTTGAACGGCTCAAGGAGGTGCGCGCGTCGGGCGTGACGGTGGCTGGCGCGTTGTCGCCGCAGCGGACCAAGCAGTTCGCCGACGTCGTCGTCGATGCCGGCGTAGACATCTTTGTCATCCGCGGGACGACCGTGTCCGCCGAACACGTGTCCGGACGCTCAGAGCCGCTGAACCTCAAGCAATTCATCTATGAACTCGATGTGCCAGTCGTCGTCGGTGGATGCGCGACCGGCCAGGCGGCGCTGCACCTGATGCGCAGTGGCGCCGCCGGTGTGCTCGTCGGCTTCGGCGGCGGCGCGGCCCACACGACGCGTTCCGTCCTAGGTGTCGCCGTCCCCATGGCCACGGCCGTGGCCGACGTCGCGGCCGCCCGGCGCGACTACCTCGACGAATCCGGCGGGCGGTACGTCCACGTCATTGCCGACGGCTCGATCGGCCGCAGCGGTGACGTCGCCAAGGCCATCGCCTGTGGCGCGGACGCCGTGATGATCGGGTCGCCGTTCGCACGGGCCGCCGAGGCGCCGGGCGGGGGATACCACTGGGGCGCTGAAGCGTGGCATCCCGAGCTGCCACGGGGCGAGCGAGTGAACATCGGCAGGTCGGGCCCCATGTCGGCGGTGCTGTTCGGGCCATCGTCGGTGGCGGACGGGACGATGAACCTGATCGGCGCACTCCGACGCTCGATGGCGACGACCGGTTACACGGATTTGAAGGAATTTCAACGTGTCGAACTCGTAGTCGACGTCTAGCGCATAGGCTTCTGCAATGGTTCGGGTTCGTTCGGTGGTGTTGGTGGCGTGCTTTGGCACGGTGATGTCGTTGGCTGCGGCGGTTCCTGCGCAGGCGGAGGTGTTGGTCGCGGCGCCGGTGGCGTCGGTGAGAGCGCCGATGTCGGGTGAGCAGTTCTCGCTGTCTGGCGCGGTGCCGATGTCGCCGACGTCTCCGTCGACGCCTCGGACTATTTTCCTGCAGCGTCTGGATCCGTCCAAGGGTACGTATGTGAATGTGGGGGCTCCCAAGACGACGACCAATGGGTCGTACCGGTTCGTGGTGCGGATCACGAAGAAGACGAGGTTCCGGGTGTCGTCGCCGGGGATTTCGGGGGCGGAGCGGGCTCGGTCGGCGAGCCGGTTGGTCCCGGTGGCCCGTCAGGGAGTGGCGGCGTGGATCAGGCGCGGCTGCGGCAGTGACAACCGTTGTGGTGGCACGGGCTTCGCCGAGGGTTATGTGCGGCCGGTGCGTGAGCGGCGCTTGGTTGTCTTGCAGATTCTGAGTGGGGGCAGTTGGAGGGTCATTGCGCGGGGTCGGACCAATTCGGCCGGCAACTTCAAGATGTCGTTCGGCATCTCGGGTTGGTCGCAGTGGACGGCTCGGCGTTTCCGGGTGGTCGCGGCGCGTTATGCCTTGTCGGCGACTTCGGTGTCGGCGGGGATGTCCTTCATGCCCGGACCCACCAGGATCGGCCGCAACGTCCTGCGGGTCGACGTCGACGGCGGAGCTTCGCCAGCGGCGAAGGGCCGGGACTATCGCGGCTTCGCCACGCTGAGCCGCAACGGCACGGACCTGATCAAGCGGGCCAGACTCGACAAATTCGGCGTGCGGGGGAGCACCACGGCGGCCTATCCGAAGAAGCCCTACAACCTGCGTTTCGACAAGGATCCGGGCGCTGGTAACGAAGTCTTCGGGATGAAGGCAGACAGGCGGTGGACGCTGCTGGCCATGTACGCCGACCAGTCGTTCGTCCGGGAAAAGACCGCACTCGACCTGGGACGGAAGCTGGTTACTCTCCAGCACGGTTCCGCTGGGCGCGGCATGACGTGGAACCCGGACAGCAGGTACGTCGAGATGTTCGTCAACTCCGAGTACAAGGGCGCCTACCTGCTGGCCGAGAAGGTCAACATCGACGGCGACAAGGTCAATGTCGACAAGGAAACCGGCATGATCATGGAAACCGACATGGACACGGTGGATGACCCCCGCAAGGGCTTCCGGGCTTCACGAAGTGGCACCATCTTCGCCTTCAAGGACCCCGACGGCTACGGCGGTGCCCAAGGCATCACCTCGACGAAGCTGTCGCGCATCAAGTCCAAGCTCGCGGCGGTGGAGTCGTACCTGTACACGACCAAGCGATCGAGCTACCGCACGCACATCGATCGCGAATCCGCGGCCGACTTCTACCTCGCGCAGGAGTTCATCAAGGACACCGATGCCGACTTCTGGCGGAGCAAGTACTTCTCTTGGGACATGGACAACGGCTCGTGCCCCGAACTATGCAACGGCACGCTGCACTTCGGGCCGCTTTGGGACTTCGACAAGAGCATCGGAAACATCGACCCCACGAACCCGGCCACGGCCTTCATCCGGTCATATCGGGGTTGGCATGCCAACGGCACCGGCATCGGTAAGCCCCACCACGTGACGTACCACACCCATTGGTTCGTCCAGCTGTGGAAGGTCCCGGCGTTCCGCAGCTACCTTGCCTACCGGTGGAATCAGGCCCGGCCGCTCTTCTACAAGGCGTGGAGTCAGGAAGTCGCGCGGAACAAGGCGGCGATCGGTGTTGGTGCGTACAACGACCGGAAGCGGTGGGCCGGTGCAGGAAAGCTCTATGCGCCGAAGGGTTCGGGATACGACGGCGAGGTCCAGTACGTCGCGTCGTGGCTCAAGCACCGCTACTCCTGGATGAACAGCAGGCTGGACTGATCGAGCCCGACGAACTGGTGAAGAAATCGGCTGCGGAGCTGGACGAAGAGATCTACCGTCTGGGCATGGTTCGGGTTCGTTCGGTGGTGTTGGTGGCGTGCTTTGGCACGGTGATGTCGTTGGCTGCGGCGGTTCCTGCGCAGGCGGAGGTGTTGGTCGCGGCGCCGGTGGCGTCGGTGAGAGCGCCGATGTCGGGTGAGCAGTTCTCGCTGTCTGGCGCGGTGCCGATGTCGCCGACGTCTCCGTCGACGCCTCGGACTATTTTCTTGCAGCGTCTGGATCCGTCCAAGGGTACGTATGTGAATGTGGGGGCTCCCAAGACGACGACCAATGGGTCGTACCGGTTCGTGGTGCGGATCACGAAGAAGACGAGGTTCCGGGTGTCGTCGCCGGGGATTTCGGGGGCGGAGCGGGCTCGGTCGGCGAGCCGGTTGGTCCCGGTGGCCCGTCAGGGAGTGGCGGCGTGGATCAGGCGCGGCTGCGGCAGTGACAACCGTTGTGGTGGCACGGGCTTCGCCGAGGGTTATGTGCGGCCGGTGCGTGAGCGGCGCTTGGTTGTCTTGCAGATTCTGAGTGGGGGCAGTTGGAGGGTCATTGCGCGGGGTCGGACCAATTCGGCCGGCAACTTCAAGATGTCGTTCGGCATCTCGGGTTGGTCGCAGTGGACGGCTCGGCGTTTCCGGGTGGTCGCGTCGCGTTATGCCTTGTCGGCGACTTCGGTGTCGGCGGGGATGTCCTTCATGCCCGGACCCACCAGGATCGGCCGCAACGTCCTGCGGGTCGACGTCGACGGCGGAGCTTCGCCAGCGGCGAAGGGCCGGGACTATCGCGGCTTCGCCACGCTGAGCCGCAACGGCACGGACCTGATCAAGCGGGCCAGACTCGACAAATTCGGCGTCCGCGGCAGTTCGACGGCGAAGTTCGCGAAGAAGCCTTACAACCTGCGGTTCGCGAAGACGCCGTCGGTGCCGGTGTTCGGTATGAAGGCCGACACATCGTGGACGTTACTGGCGATGTTCATCGACCAGTCGTTCGTGCGCGACAAGACCGCACTCGACCTGGGTCAGAAACTGCTCGGCATGACCTGGAGCGCCGACAGCGACTACGTCGAGATGTTCGTCAACTCCGAGTACAAGGGCGCCTACCTGCTGGCCGAGAAGGTCAAGATCGACGGCGACCGAGTCAACGTTGGCAGGGAGACCGGCATGATCATGGAGGTCGACGGCCGCAACGTCGACGATCCGAGGTTGGGCTTTCGCGCACCACACGGCATGGTGTTCGCGTTCAAGGAGCCGGACGGCTACAAGAGGAGAACGGATGGGACGTACGACCCCGACAGGGTCACGCCGAGCAAACTGGCGGCTATCCGCGCGAAGGTTTCGACCGTCGAGTCGGTGCTGTACAGCAGCAAGCGCTACGCCAACTGGACCAAGGTCATCGATCCGGTGTCGGCCGTGGACTTCTACACCCACATGGAATTCCTCAAGGACAACGACTCCGACTTCTGGCGCAGCAAGTACTTCACCTGGGACAGGGCGACAACCTGCGGCAACAGGCTCTGTGACACTCGGTTGCACTTCGGGCCGGTCTGGGACTTCGACCGCGGCGCCGGCAACCAGACCGGGACGTCACCGGGATCGACCTTCGTGCGGTCGCCGATCGGCTGGAACGCCAACGGCAAGGGCACCGGGTACGACGACCGTCCCCCCTACACCACCCATTGGTACGTGCAGATGTGGAAGATCCCGGCGTTCCGTTCCCTTTTGAGAACCCGGTGGGAGGCGGTCAAGAGTTACTACCACCAAGCTTGGAGCCAGGAAGTCGCGCGTAACAAGGCACTGATCGGCGTTGGCGCCTACAACGATCGGAAGCGGTGGGCCGCCTACCCCAAGTGGTACAAGTCGAAGGGCCCGACCTATGAGGCCGAGGTCCAGTACGTCGCTTCGTGGATGAAGCGGCGCTACGTCTGGATGAACGGCCAGTTGGACTGAGCGTTATCGTTGCCGCTATGTCTGTTGCCACTCGGGTGGCCCCCGCCCGTATCTCAGCGTTTACGGCGCTGATCCGTTCCACGTCCGGCGAATCACGCACACTCAAGGCCCCGTTCACTGACGAGCCGATCGCGGAGATTCCGGCCTCCACGCTCGACGACGTCGACGCCGCGTTCTCTGCCGCGCGCGCCGCGCAGGCGGCGTGGGCGCAAACCCCGCTGCGCGAGCGCAAGCGCGTGCTGCTGAAGTTCCACGACCTGGTCCTGTCTCACCAGGACGAACTGATGGACCTCATCCAGCTCGAGGGCGGAAAGAGCCGCCGCGACGCCTTCGTCGAGGTGCTGCACACGGCCATGACGGCCCGCTTCTACGCGCGTCGGCTGCGCCGACAGCTGAAGCCCAAGGGCCGCAGCGGCATGGTGCCCGGCCTGGTCTCGGTCCGGGTGAACCACGTGCCGAAGGGCGTCGTTGGCATCATCAGCCCGTGGAACTACCCGCTGACGATGGCGATTCCAGACGGATTGGCCGCGATTGCCGCCGGCAACGCCGTGGTCCACAAGCCGGACAGCCAGAGCCCGCTGACCACCCTGGCCGCGGTTGAGCTCCTGCGTGCCGCCGGTCTGCCCAACGACATCTGGCAGGTCGTTTCGGGTTCCGGCTCGGTGGTCGGATCGGCGATCATCGACCAGGCCGACTACATCTGCTTCACCGGCTCGACAGCCACCGGTATTGGTGTGGCCAAGCAGAGCGCGGACCGTCTGGTCACGGCTTCGCTCGAACTGGGCGGCAAGAACCCGATGATCGTCCTGCCCGGAGCCGACGTCGAGAAGTCGGCGGCCGGAGCGATCCACGCGAGTTTCCATGGCGCTGGCCAGACCTGCGTGTCCATCGAACGGATGTACGTCCACGCCTCGCTCTACGACGACTTCAAGAAGGCATTCGCCCGCAACGCCGAAGCCATGTCCATCGGCCCGTCCTTCGAGTGGGACGCCGACATGGGCTCGCTGGTGTCGGCGGCGCAGCTCGAGGGCGTCGTCAAGCACATCGAGGATGCCGTCGCCAACGGCGCGACGATCGTCGCCGGCGGCCGGCCGCGCCCCGATCTCGGGCCGTTCTTCCACGAGCCGACGATCCTCGAGGGTGTGACGGAGGCCGCCGAGGTCTGCGAGAACGAGACCTTCGGTCCGCTGGTATCGCTGTACCCGTACACGGACGTCGACGACGCCGTTCGGCTCGCCAACGGCGGTGAGTACGGCCTGAATGCAAGTGTCTGGGGCCCGGCACGGGTCGCCAAGCGCATTGCGCCACTGATCAAGGCCGGAACGGTCAACATCAACGACGGTTTCATGGCCAGTTTCGGCAGCATCGACGCCCCGATGGGTGGCATGCGCAAGTCCGGCTCGGGGCGACGCCAGGGCGCCGAGGGCATCTTGCGCTACACCGAACCGCAGGCCGTTGCCGTACAGCGACTCATGCCGACGATGGGCCCGGAGTCCGTACCGTTCAAGACCCGACGCACGCTGTTCACCCGCGGGCTGCAGCTGGTCCGTCGCACGCCGAGGGCCTGACATGGCTGACGAAGGTTTCGACTACGACGTCGTCGTCATCGGCTCCGGCTTCGGCGGCAGCGTCTCGGCACTCCGCATGACCGAGAAGGGCTACAAGGTCGCGGTTCTCGAGGCGGGCCCGCGCTACCGCGACGAGGACTTCGCCAAGACATCGTGGCGCCTGCGCAAGTTCGTCTGGTTCCCACCCCTGGGGATGTACGGCATCCAGCGGGTCAATGTCCTCAAGGACTCGCTGATCCTGTCCGGCGCGGGAGTCGGCGGCGGTTCTCTGGTGTACGCCAACACGCTGTACGAACCGCTGGATGCGTTCTACCAGGATCCGCAATGGGGTCACATCACGGACTGGAAGTCCGAGCTCGCGCCGTACTACGACCAGGCGAAGCGGATGTTCGGCGTCACCATCTATCCGCGAGAGACGCCGGCCGACCGGGTAGTCAAGGAAGTGGCTGAGCGGATGGGCGTGGGCGGAACGTTCCACCACACGCCGGTCGGCGTGATCTTTGGCGACGAGCCGGGAGCGAACGTCGGCGACCCGTTCTTCGGCGGCGTAGGCCCAGACCGCAACGCCTGCCTCGACTGCGGTGAATGCATGACCGGATGCCGGCACAACGCGAAGAACACCCTCGTCAAGAACTACCTCTATCTGGCGGAGAAGAGCGGTGCGGAGATCCTCCCGCTCACGACGGCCACCGAGGTGCGGCCGTTGCCGGCTGGCGGCTACGCGATCACGACCCGCCGCACGAACGGCAAGATCCGGCGAGGACACCGCACCTTGTCGGCCGAGCAGGTCGTCTTCGCCGCGGCCACCATGGGCACGCACAAGCTGCTGCACAAGATGAAGGACAAGGACATCCTGCCCAACATCTCGGACCGGCTCGGTCTGCTGACGCGAACTAACTCAGAGGCCTTGCTGGGTGCCATCGCGCTGAACCGCGACGTCGATTACTCGGAGGGCGTTGCCATCACGTCGTCCTTCCATCCGGACGACCACACCCACGTCGAGCCCGTGCGTTACGGCCGCGGCTCCAACGCGATGTCCGTGCTCATCGGCGCGCTGGTTCCGGGTGACCTCCCGGGCAGCCGAGTCTGGCGCTGGGTCAAGGAAATGGGCCGGATGTTCGTGCAGCTCCGAGGCAACGTCTTCAAGGTCTGGGACCCGTTCCACTGGTCGGAGAAGACGATCATCGCGCTCGTCATGCAGACCCACGACAACTCGATCACGACGTACGTGCGGCGCAAGTGGTGGCGGCTTGGCGGCAAGAGCATCACGTCGAAGCAGGGCCACGGCGGCAAGAACCCGGACTACATCCCCGAAGGTCATCAGGCGGTGGAGCTGATGGCCGAGGTGATGGGCGGAAAGGGCAAGGCGATCGCCGGCGGCACCATCGGTGAGCCCTTCGGCATTCCGATGACCGCCCACTTCATGGGCGGCGCCGTCATCGGTGACAGCCCGACGACCGGAGTCATCGACGCCTATCACCGGATCTACGGATACCCGGGCTTACACGTCGTCGACGGTGCGGCCATCAGCGCGAATCTCGGCGTCAACCCGTCGCTGACGATCTCGGCCCAGTCCGAGCGAGCCATCAGCTTCTGGCCCAACAAGGGCGAGATGGACCCGCGTCCCGAGCTGGGGCAGGCGTACCGCCGCCTCACGCCGGTGCCGCCGAAGAACCCGATCGTTCCCGACGACGCTCCCGCTGCCTACCGCCTGCCGATCGTCTGACCGCAAGGCTCTACGAGCGATCCGGCTTTGCCGGTCGCGTACAGGAGGACGAGCTTGCTTGGGCGTCGGCGATCGGCCTCAGCCGACCGTCGCCGACAAGGCGGCACAGACAAACACAGAACCCGGCCTGGAGGGAGCTCACGGGCCGGGTTCTGAGATTTGTGTGCTGCAGGAGCAACGTCGATCCAACGGGAGGGAGTTGGTTAGATCCGTAGAGATAAACGAGCACGCCGAACGGGGGTTACGGCTCGGTCGAGAACTTTCTCCAGGCAATACGATCAACCTGTGAATCGACCGCACCCGACCGTCTTGGTTGTCGACTTCGGAGCGCAGTACGCGCAATTGATCGCGCGCCGTGTACGTGAGGCACGGGTGTACTCCGAGATCGTCCCGCACACGATGCCGGTGGCCGAGATGCTGGCCAAGGAGCCGGCGGCGATCATCTTCTCCGGCGGTCCGTCGAGTGTGTACGAGCCGGGCGCCCCGACGCTGGACACTGCGGTCTATGGCTCCGGGGTGCCGCTCTTCGGCATTTGCTATGGCTTCCAGTTGATGGCACAGGGCCTCGGCGGCACGGTGTCCGCCACCGGTTCACGGGAGTACGGCCGCACCGGCGTCACCGTCGTCGAGTCGGGACGGCTGCTCGATGGGATGCCGAGCGAACACCGGGTGTGGATGTCCCACGGCGACTCCGTGACCGCCGCACCGGCCGGCTCGGTCGTGCTGGCGTCCACCGATGTCACCCCGGTGGCCGCGTTCGAGGATGTCGGCCGCCGCGTCGCCGGCGTGCAGTGGCACCCCGAGGTGCTGCACACCGAGCACGGCCAGCAGGTGCTGGAGCACTTCCTCTATGACATCGCCGGCCTCGAGCCGACGTGGACGAGCGCGAACATAGTCGAGGAGCAGGTCGCCGCAATCCGTGAACAGGTCGGAGACGCTCGCGTCATCTGCGGATTGTCTGGCGGTGTCGACTCGGCCGTCGCGGCTGCGCTGGTGCAACGTGCCATCGGCGCCCAATTGACCTGTGTTTTCGTCGACCACGGGCTCCTCCGGCAAGGCGAGGCCGAGCAGGTCGAGCAGGACTTCGTCGCCGCGACCGGCGTCAACCTGAAGGTGGTGGACGCCAGTGACCAGTTCCTCGGCTTCTTGGATGCAGTGACCGATCCCGAGGAGAAGCGCAAGATCATCGGGCGAGAGTTCATCCGCACGTTCGAGCAGGCTGAGCGCGAGATCCTCGCGACGCCGGGACCACCGGTGAAGTTCCTCGTGCAGGGCACGCTCTACCCGGACGTCGTCGAGTCCGGCGGCGGCGAGGGCGCGGCGAACATCAAGAGCCATCACAACGTCGGTGGCCTACCGGAGGACCTTGCCTTCTCACTCATCGAGCCACTGCGCACGCTGTTCAAGGACGAGGTTCGTGACGTCGGGCGCCAACTTGGCATCCCCGAGGCCATCGTCGGCCGGCACCCGTTCCCCGGGCCGGGCCTCGCGATTCGCATCGTGGGCGCGGTCGACCGCAAGCGGCTCGACGTCTTGCGCGCGGCCGACGCCATCGTGCGGGAGGAGACAACAGCGGCGGGGCTCGACAACCGGATCTGGCAGTTCCCGGTGGTCCTGCTCGCGGACGTCCGCTCCGTCGGCGTCCAAGGCGATGGGCGGACGTACGGCCACCCGATCGTGCTGCGTCCGGTGTCCAGCGAGGATGCGATGACGGCCGACTGGAGTCGGCTGCCCTATGAGCTGATGGAACGGATCTCGACGCGCATCACCAACGAGGTGCCGGACGTCAACCGCGTCGTGCTGGACATCACCAGTAAGCCGCCGGGCACGATTGAATGGGAATAGGGCCACCTACATCAGGTAGCGCAACCCGATATACGGCACGCAGAGGGCGACCGTCACAACAGTGACGATCAGACCGTACTTCGTGAAGGTCCAGAACGAGATCGGCTGCCCGTTGCGCTCGGCGATGCCGAGGGCCACCACGTTCGCCGAGGCGCCGATGGCGGTTGCGTTGCCACCGAGATCTGCGCCCAACGCCAAGGCCCACCAGAGAATCTGACCCGACTCGCCCGGGTGCTCAGCCGCGAGTTCAGCGACGATGGGACTCATGGTGGCGACGTACGGGATGTTGTCGACGATGGCGCTGAGACCGGCAGAGCCGCCGAGCAGCAAGTAGCTCGCAACGCCCAGCCGGCCGTCGGTCCAGTCCACCGCGGCCTGCGAGAGGGCGCCGATCACGCCGGTCTCCACCAGTCCGCCAACCATGATGAACAGGCCGGCGAAGAACACCAAGGTGGACCACTCGACGTCGTGCAGTGCGTCGTCCATGTCGACCCGCGTCACCACGATGAGCAGGCCCGCCCCGAGGAGCGCGACGATGGACGGTTCGTAGTGGAGCACAGGATGGAGGACGAACGCCGCGAGCACGAGCGCCAGAACCAGTAGCGACTGGACGAGCAGTCGGGTGTCATTGATCGCCTCGCGCTCGTTGAGTGCCATGACGCTGGCCGCGCGCTCAGGATCAAAGACGAAATCCTTGCGGAACAGCACTCTGCACATGCCGAGGAAAACCACGACCAGCAGCAGCGCGATCGGCGCCATGTGCACGAGGAAGTCGTTGAACGACAGGTCAGCCCGGCTGGCGATGATGATGTTCGGTGGGTCGCCAACCAAGGTCGCGGCCCCGCCGATGTTGGAGACCAACACCTCGGCGATGAGGAATGGTGCAACCCGCAGTCCGAGCCGATCACAGACCAGGAAGGTGACCGGCGCGATCAGCAGGATCGTCGTGACGTTGTCGAGGAGTGCCGATGCGACCGCGGTGATGATGCACAGCATCACCATGAGCCGGTACGGCTTGCCGCGGGCTCGCTTGGCTGCCCAGATGGCGAGGAACTCGAACACGCCGGTCAGACGCATGATCGAGACGATCACCATCATCCCGAGCAGCAGGAAGATGACGTTCCAGTCGATTCCCGCATGAACATCGTGGAATGCCGTCTCGGCGTCCATGATGTGCAGGAGAAGCATGAGCGCGGCGCCACCGAGGGCCACTTTGGTCCGATGGACCTTCTCGGTGATGAGCAACGCGTAGGCGCCGACAAATATGACAATGGCGGCCAATGCCATGTGGACTCCCGTGGGTCGGTGAAAGCGTCGCCGACCAGACTTCCCGGCACTCCGCTTCGATCCTAACGTGCGCTACCGTCGAGGCGTGCTCGCTCGTGACCTCGCCGAGCCTTACCCGACGGTGAGGCTGAGTACGGCGGCGACCGACGCCGCGCTGTTGCTGGCGGAGCGGAAGTTGCCGGGCCTCATCGTGGTCGACGACCACGACCATCCGGTTGCGATCCTGCCCGGGTCGCAGCTGTTGCGCCGAATCATCCCGGCGTATGTGCGGGAGGATCCGGCGTTGGCACGCGTCATGGACGAGAAGTCGTCTGACCGCCTGTGCGACGCCATCGCCGATCGCACGGTGCAGGACATTCTGCCGCGGGAGAAGTCCGTCCTTCCGGTCGTGCTGGCTGACGACACGGGCATCGAGATCGCGGCCATCATGGCGAAGGCGCGCAGTCCCATCGTGGCTGTGGTGGCGGACGGGTCACCGACTGCGACCTTGATCGGGGCCGTCAGTGCTGCGCACCTGCTGGAAATGTTGTTGCCGCCAAGGGTTCGCCAGCCGTAGTCGCCAACTGCGGCCGTTATGGCCCTGCTCGGCTGTAGAGCTCGACGAACCGGCGTACGAGCCGCCCCGGGATCTCCACGCCGCTCGCTTCTGCCATCGTCTTGAGGCTCTCGGCCTCGTCGGGTGGGAAGTATCCGTGGTCCTTGTACGCGTCGATCCGGATGCGGATGCCGGGCACATCGAGTTCGGGGTGGAACTGAGTGGCATACACGTTGCGGCCAACCCGGAACGCCTGGACGGGGCAGCCCTCAGAGGACGCGAGGACGACGGCGTGGTCCGGCAGCGAGTGGACCGCCTCCTTGTGCCCGACGAACGCGTTGAACGTCGGCGGCATGACCTCGAACAGCGGGTCGGCGCGGCCGGCGTCGTTGAGGCTGATGACTGGAGCGCTGACCGGTTCGCCATATCTGCCGTCAACCGTCCCGCCGACGACTGAGCCGATGATGCCGATGCCGAAGCAGGCGCCGAAGAACGGGAAGTCGCGGGCCAGTGCTTCGCGGGTCAGCGCCTGGAGGTCGCCCTCCGCGCGAACCTGGGCGTCCGACTTCTCGTCGTCGGACATGGTGAACGGGCTGCCGCCGAGAATCAGGCCGCTGTAGGCATTGAGATCGACGTCGCCCATCGGCTCCCGTTCCAGCCGCCGGCGCTCAAGTTGCGACTCCTCGAGCCCGCCGTACCGCAGGAACGCGGCATACTCCTCCTCCGCCGGGTCATCCTCGGCGCGAGTGGCGAGCAGCAGGAACGGACGCACGCAGTGATCCTATGGTTGGCACGTGATCGACCTTCCGCATCCTCTTCTCATCGCCCACCGCGGCTTCCCTGGCCTGCGGCACGAGCACACGCGGCCGTCGTATGACCTCGCGATCGACGAGGGGACCGACTACATCGAGCCGGACGTGGTCGCGACCAAGGACGGGCACCTCGTCGTTCGGCACGAGAACGAGATCAGCGGGACGACTGACGTCGCCGATCATCCGCGGTTCGCCGACCGCAAGACAACCAAGACCATCGACGGGTCGTCGCGCACGGGTTGGTTCACCGAAGACTTCACTCTCGCCGAGCTCAAGACGCTGCGAACCCGCGAGCGTATTGCGGACATCCGGCCGCACAACGCCGAATTGCCAGGTGACCAGATCCTGACCTTCGACGAGGTCGTGCAGATCGCGGCGGAGGGGACGGCTCGGCGCGGCTCAACGGTGGGCATCTACGTCGAGACGAAGCACCCGAGCTACTTCGCCGGCATCGGGCTGGACCTCAACGATCTCCTCATCGAGGCCTTGGAGCGCAGCGGCTTGAACACCGAGGACGCGCCCGTCATCGTGCAGTCGTTCGAGTCCGGCAACCTGCGCGATTTCGACGCGCGGAGCCCGCTGTTCCTCGTCCGGCTCATCTCGCCCAAGCAGCGCGCTGAACTGGACAATCTCGATGTGATCGCGGGCTTTGCCGACGCGATTGGACCACACAAGGACCTGGTCATCCCGCGCGACAAGGGCGGCCGACTCGACCAGCCGACCGACCTGGTCGAGCGCTCCCACGCCGCTGGGCTCGACGTCCACATCTGGACCATGCGCGACGAGCCGTCATTCCTGCCGGCCGATTGCACGCCGGACCAGGAATATGCGGCGTACTTCGCCGCCGGCATCGACGGGTTGTTCAGCGACTGGACCACGACCGCCGTTGCCGCGCGTGCCGCGTGGGCGGCGCGATAGACCCGCAGACCTAACCAAGCCTGGGATTTTGGTCATTTTGCACTGGGTGGCCGTATTGCCGGCGGGTCTAGATTCGGCGTGTGCGCAGAATGCATTCGGTCGTTGCTGCCGTCGTGTGCCTCAGTGCCGGGGCCGCGCCCGCGGCTGCGGAGGAGCCGCCCGCGGAGTTCGTGAATCAGCCCGTCTCGTTCGTGGTTCAGAACGTGAACAAGACTGCGGTGCCCTGCAGCGGTGACAGCAAGACCCACACGGTCCGGGGCCACCTCACCGGACCGGCATCGGTGCTTGGATCCACCGAGTCGACGTCGGGCACGTTTTATCTTCACGGGCTCGAGCTCGGCGAGTGGTTCTGGCAACTTCCGGTGGACGGTTTCAACCATGCCGAGGAGTTGGCCAAGCGCGGCCACGTGTCCGTCACGATCGACCGCCTGGGCTACGGCGCGAGTGACCATGCGTCCGGGTACAAGAGCTGTGTAGGGACGCACGCGAACATCGCGCATCAGATCGTGCAACAACTGCGCGCCGGCTCCTATGGCGGCGACCTGCATCCGAAGTTCGCCCGGGTTGCGCTGGCCGGCCACTCGCTCGGCGCCGCCATCGCCCAAGTCGAGGCCTACACGTTCCGCGATGTCGACGCGGTCGCGCTGCTCTCGTACGCCGACATCGCGCTGAGCCTCTCGGCGGTTCTCACGTCGACGAGCTGGGGACCCATTTGCGGTCTTGGCGGCAAGCCGTCCGCGAAGGGCGCTCCGGGGTACTCGTTCTTCACCCGGGACCAGGCCGATTACCGCAAGAACTTCTTGGCGCAGGCCCCTCCGGACGTCCTTTCGTACGCAGACGGTGAGCGCCGCATCAATCCGTGCGGAGACCTTCTGTCGGCCGTGCCCGCCGCCGTCGTGAGCGGAATCAGCGCCAATCGGATCAAGGTGCCAGTCCTGCTCATGATGGGAAACAAGGACCTGGTCTTCGACTCATCCCGTATTGCGCTCCAGAAGCCGCTCTACGGTGGGCCCACGACGGTCCGGGTGCTTCCCGGAGCGACGCATGGCCTGACGGTCGACCGCACCGCGGCCGAGTTCCGCAATGCGCTCGAGGAGTGGCTGATCAGCCAGGACTTCTGACGCCCGGCACGGAGACGACTGGCGCGACGCTTGGCGTCTTGGGGATGAGCAGCCAGCAGACCAAATAGATAACGATCAGCGACCCGGCGCCGAGAATCGTCGCCACCAGCAGGAGGACCCGGATCAGCGTTGCGTCGACGCCGGTGTGCTCGCTGAGGCCGCCGCAGATTCCGGCGATCCAGCGGTCGTCAGGACTGCGCGTCAACTGATGGGTCGCCATCGGTGTTCTCCTCGACGGTTTCGTCGCTGCTGTCGCTGCTTGCCGGGGTCTCCTGCAGCTTGCGTTTGGGCGTGCTGAAGCTGGCGATGATGCCAGCGACGCCGAGCACGATGAGCGTGCCGGCCGGTGCGTAGGCCAGCTGGTCGCTGGCGAGGACGCCGGTCTTCCATGCTGTCCACGTCCCGACCACGGCCAGGAACAGGAGCCCGAAGGCCAGGGCCTCCCAGCGGAATGGGTGGCGGTTCATCGGCGGATCACCTCCATGTCTCCGAATCGTTGGTTGATCACCAGGTGAAGGGCTTGCCCGTCTCCGTCGGTGGTTGTCACATCGGTGTCACTGCCGTGCCATGTGCGACCGAACGCGCTGATCTCGCCGCCCTTCAGCTCGGCGTCGAGCTTTACCGGCACGCCCTTGGGCACGTACACGATCGTCTGGCCGACGCCGGTGTTGATGTGCACGGTTTCCCCGGCCAACTGAGACGGCTCGTTGAAGCCGGAAAGGTTGAGCTCGAACTGGCCGATGCCGTGCCGGTACGACGACTGCAGGCCGGCCAACGTCTGCGGCTCGCGCTCCTGCTGGCCCACACGACCGCTCGGTATCGCGGACGCCAATAGCAGCGCGACGGTCAGGAACAGCCCGAGCCCGACGAGCCCGCCGGGATTGCCCCAAAGGGTCCCGATGAGGCAGCCGACAGCCACGGCGAGCAGAGCGGCGACGATGTACGCCTGGGCTTCAAGGCCGATCTGCTGGTCGAGGATCAGCGTCACCGCGATGGCAATGGCGATGAGCGACAGGGTCAGGCGCCCGAGCGCTCGTGACTCCCTGCGGCGTTCGTACCGTTGCCGTTTGCGTTCGAGTACCTGTGCCGTCTTGGCCGCGGTGTAAGCGTCCACCTGAGTCTTCAGAACGTCCGGATCGCTGGACCACGCGTCAGGCTTGGCGCCGGTCTCCGCGCTGGCTGAAGCGGCGAGGAAGTCCTCGCGCCGCTGGCGGGGACGCACGACGAACAACCAGAACAGAAACGCCGCCGGGAGCACCCACCAGCCGATCCACCACAGACCCCAGCCGCTGTCGCCGACAATCGCGACGACGGCCATAACCGCCGCCACAAACAGGCCGATGGCGCGCACTTGGGGTTCGTTCTGGTCGAGACGGAACCAGTCAGCAGCAACGCTGCGTTCCGCGTCGTCCTCGGGCAGGAGGAACCACGCGGCGAGGTAGAGAATGAGTCCGGCGAGCCCAACGAAAGTCAATGCGACTACCGCGATGCGCACGATGATCGGATCGATGTTGAGATGCCGAGCGACGCCGGCACACACGCCGGCGACGATGCGGTCATCACTGGCGCGGCGGACGTCACTGATCGTGCGTAGGTTCTGCGACGCGAACCGGTCCGACGGAGCGTCGGGCTTGGTCTCGTTGGGATCAGGCGTGTCGGTCATAACGTCATCGTGCTGTGGCTGACGCCTCGGCACCATCGGGGACGTCCCTCAAAGGCCCCTGAGAGCACCCCGAAGTCGCTGGTGGCGTGCGCGTGCGCGTGTGAGGCTTACGCCATGCCCACCCCACATCGACGCGCTGAGCGACCGGCCGAGCGGCGACTCCTCGGCGGTGTCGCGGCCGGGATTGCCGATCACATGGGCTTGCCGGTTGTCTGGGTGCGGGTCGCTTTCGTGGTGACGACGTGGCTCAACGGGGCCGGGCTGATCGCCTACCTGTTGTTGTGGCGGTTCATGCCGTTGACGGAGACGACGCGTGCGCCCGGGCTGGAGGCGGCTCAACGCCGTGGCCTACGGGTGGGCGGCGCCGTCGTAGGCGCCCGGGAGGTACTCCAGACGGTGGCGATCGTGGCGATCGGCGTCGGAGTTCTCGTCCTCCTCCAAGCCACCGGTCGTGGCGTAAGTACCCCGGTGCTGCTTCCGATCCTCGCCGCCATCGTGGGCGTCGTGGTCGTCTGGCGCCAGTTGGATGAGGCTTCGCTTTCGGACTGGGTGCGCCAGTCGAGTGGCGTCAGCGCCGCGGTGCGCATCGCAGCCGGGCTTGGCCTCGTCGTCGTCGCGGCGGTGTACTTCGTCACCCAGGAGCGCGGATGGAGCGCATTGGTCGACCTCGCGTCTGCGAGCACGATCGCGCTCATTGGGGCCGCGCTCATCGTCGGTCCATGGGTTGCATCTTTGCTCACCGATCTGAGCCGGGAGCGCCGAGAGCGGGTGCGATCCCAGGAGCGGGCCGATGTCGCCGCGCATCTGCACGATTCGGTACTTCAGACGCTCGCCCTGCTGCAGCGCAACGCGCGCGATCCGGCCGCCGTGGCCACGCTCGCTCGCCGGCAGGAGCGTGACCTCCGCGCTTGGCTGTACGGCGAGGACGTGCCGCGGGCCGGCACACTCGCGGCCCTCCTTCGCGCCGCGGCTAACGACGTCGAAGGCGCACATCGGGTGCCGGTCGAATTGGTGATGGTTGGCGACGCCCCGGCTTCTGCCGATGTGGCGGCGCTGGCCAAGTCGGCGCGCGAGGCCATGGTCAACGCGGCCAAGCACGCGCGGGTCGCGCGCGTCGATGTGTACGCAGAGGTCGCCGACACCACGGCGACGGTGTACGTCCGCGATCGCGGGCGCGGCTTCGACCCCGATGCCGTGGCGGACGATCGGATGGGCATCCGTACGTCGATCGTGGGACGGATGGAACGGCACGGCGGCACGGCAAACGTGCAGTCCGTGCCGGGTGACGGGACTGAGATCACACTGACGATGTCAGGGTTGGGGGAGGTGGACGGATGAAGGTCGCACTCGTTGACGATCATGCGATGTTCCGCAGCGGCGTGCGCGCCGAGCTGGAAAAGGGCGGCTGTCGAGGTCGTCGCCGAGGCCGAGGACGTCGACTCGGCCGTCCGCGCGATCGAGGCGCATCGCCCCGATGTCGTCCTGCTCGACGTGCACATGCCCGGGGGCGGTGGCGTGGAGGTACTGCGTCGCATCGGGTCGCGCATCCCGACCACGTTCCTGGCCCTGAGCGTCAGTGACGCCGCTGAGGACGTCATCGGCGTGATCCGGGCGGGTGCCCGCGGATATGTCACCAAGAACATCTCCGGCGGGGAGCTCGTCAATGCGTTGCAGCGGGTAGCCGGTGGTGACGCGGTCTTCTCGCCTCGCCTTGCCGGCTTCGTCCTCGACGCGTTCGCCGGGTCGTTCGAGATTGCCGAGGTGGACGAGGATCTCGATCGGCTGACCGAGCGCGAGCGTGAGGTGATGCGGCTCATCGCCCGTGGATACGCCTACAAGGAAGTCGCCAAGGAGTTGTTCATCTCGATCAAGACGGTCGAGACCCACATGTCCAGCGTGCTGCGCAAACTCCAGCTGTCGAGCCGGCACGAGTTAACACGGTGGGCATCTGACCGACGCCTGATCTAGCCGTCCCGCGAGTAGCCTGCCTTGCATGAGTGAGCCGCACCTCATCGTCTTGTTCGGCGCGACCGGCGACCTGGCCAAGCGCAAACTGCTGCCGGGCATCCTGCACCTGCTCGGGTCGGGACTCGTCCAGGACGTGCGGCTCATCGGGGTGTCGAGGCACGAGTACGACGACGCAACGTTCCAAGAGTTCGCCGAGCAGGCCATCCGCGAGTTCAGCAAGCGGCCAATCGACGAGACGGATCTACGCAACTTCGTGCAGACAAATGGCGTTCGTCTCGGTCGGCGCGGGGCCAGAGGCGCTGGCCAAGCAGGCAGCCGAGTACGAGGCCGAGCTGCAGTCGTCGCACGGCGTGGAACCGGGCCGGCTCCATTACCTGAGTGTCCCGCCGACCGCTGCGCTGTCTAGCATCGAGACCTTGCAGCGGGCCAACCTGATCGAACGCGCCAAGGTCGTCATGGAGAAGCCGTTCGGCACCGACTTGGAGTCGGCGCGGGCGCTCAACGCATCCATCCACGAAGTCCTCGACGAGCGGCAGATCTACCGGATCGACCACTTTCTCGGCAAGGAAGCAGCGCTCAACATCCTCGCCTTCCGTTTCGCCAACGGCTTGTTCGAGCCGATCTGGAACCGCAACTTCATCGACCACGTCCAGATCGACGTTCCCGAAACGCTCGGCGTTGGAAGGCCGCGCTGGGTTCTACGAGGACACCGGCGCGTTCAAGGACATGGTCGTCACCCACCTGTTCCAGGTCATGGCGTTCATGGCGATGGAACCGCCGACGGCTCTCGACTCGGGGGCCATCGGCGAGGAGAAGAACAAGGTCTTCCGTTCGATGGTTCCGCTCGACGTCACCAACGTCGTGCGTGGCCAATACGTCGGCTACCGCGACGAGGAGGGAGTCGATCCGAACTCAGACACCGAGACGTTCGATCGCACTGCGGGCCGAGATTGACAACTGGCGGTGGGCCGATGTCCCGTTCTACCTCCGCACCGGCAAGCGGATGGGGGAGGGTGCCCGCATCATCTCGATCGCCTTCCGGGAGCCGCCGAAGAGCATGTTCCCGGACGATTCGGGCATTGGGTTAGCCGGCGCGGACCACCTGACTTTCGATCTCGCCGACGCATCCAAGATGTCGCTGTCGTACTACGGCAAGCGGCCCGGCCCGGGGATGCATCTGCAGAAGCTCAGCATGCAGTTCGATTTCCAAGACACCGGTGAGGCGGACGAGGCGTTGGAGGCGTACGAGCGGCTGATCTATGACGCGACGAGGTCACAGCGGAAGCTGTTCACGACGGCCGCTGGCATTGAGCGGCTGTGGGAGGTGGCTGCTCCGCTGCTGGAGAGTCCGCCCAAGCTCGAGTTCTACGAACCCGGGACTTACGGGCCGGCCGGCGTCCAGGAACTCATCGAGCCGCGACGCTGGCGGCTGCCGTTCGAGCGCAAGTGGCGCGCCTCGCCGGCCGGGGTCAGACCTCCGGCAGGTACGACGTGATCAAGAGCTCGAGTTCGGCGATGAAGGTCTGTCGGTCGATCGGCGGCTTGTCGAGGACGTAACGCACCGCCAGGTTCTCGATGGCGCGCACCAGGATCCACGCTGCCGTCGAGGGGGCCACCTCGCGGCCGATGAGCGGACGCCGGGCGGACAGGTAGGCGCTCGCCATCTCGGTGATCCGCTGTTCCAGGCCCTCCGCGCGAACCAGGTTCTCGCTGCGGGGCAGCTCGTCGGACACGATCCGCAGAAGTTCCGTGTTGTCCTCGAGGGCGTCCAGAAGCGCCTCGAGGGTGGCGCGCACCATCGTGGGGCCGGTCTCGTCGAGGTGGTCGGACAAGGAAGCTGCGATGCGTTGGGAGACGTCGTCGGAGTAGCGATCGACAATCGCCGTGAGCACGGCGTCCTTGTTCGGGAAGTACTGATAAAGCGAGCCGGGGCTGATTTCGGCCTCGGCCGCGATGCGATTGGTCGACGCGGCGTCGTAGCCGTCCCGGAGAACGACAGCCCGCCCTGCCGCGAGAATTCGCTCCACCATGTCGCGTGAACGCTGCTGTTGAGGAGTCTTTCGAGTCACCACAAAGGCGAATTGTATGCGAGTGATCGCTCGTGTCATGATCGTGGGTATGACTACGGTCGAAACGGTTGGAATCCCGACGCGTTACCGCGCTGCCGAGAAGCGTGGAGTGCGGCTCGGACGTCCCTTGCGCCTGGCCGCCCGAATCGGGGACGGTGGACGAAGAGCTTCTGGAGCGTCTCGGCCGTGGGTTCATGGACGTCGACGACCTGGGCGGCCGATTGGCGAAGGCCATCCGGCTGCCGGCGGGTGACCCGAACCGCGTGACCATGGCCGACTTCCGAACGGCGCTCGACAACGGAATCGCAGCGGTGCCCGACGCGCCACCGGCGCTGCGAGACTTCTTCGACGTCGTCGAGACCGTTCCCGACTGGGTCGACTGGGACCTCGTCGAAGAGGGCGCCCGGGTCTTCCGCAGCCTTGGTCAGAACAGCTTGGACATCCTGCTGCAGTTGTCGCTGATCGGCGGCTACCGGTTTGGCGGACCGACCGATCTCCTGGTGGCGACCGGCGGGCTGAGCAGCGACTACGCCATGCGGCGGCTTGGTGAGACCCAGAAATGGGGTGTCGCACTGAGCCAACCCGGCGGCATGCGGCGGGGCAGTGAGGGCTACGCGGTCGCCGTCCACGTGCGTCTCATGCATGCGCTCGTGAACGACAGCTTCGCCTCGCGCTGGGACGTCGAGCATTGGGGCATGCCGATCAACCAGACCGACCAAGCCGCAACCTTGGGGCTGTTCAACGGTGTCCCGCTTCTGGGGTGCCGTGCGCTGGGTGCGCGTGTGACCCGGGCGGACTCGCGCGCCTACATGCACCTGTGGAAGTACGTCGGGTGGCTGATGGGCGTGGACGACCAGTGGCTGGTCGATACCGAGCGTGAGCAGCATCGGCTCAACTACCACGTACTGCTCGTGCAGGACGACATCTCTGAGGCCGGCCCGCAGCTGGCTAACGCCATCGTCGATGCCCAACGGACGTTGCACTTCCGGCGCTTCCCGGCCATCAGTCGGTGGATGGCGCGCGAGCGCCTGTTGAGCATGTTGACGACGCTGCTCGGCCCAAGCAGCATGCGTGACCTGCACCTTCCGGTCCGACCGCCGTGGGCACCGGCCTACGTCATGGTGCTGAACGTCCTGCGCTACCGCGTGATTGGCCTGACGCCGTGCGGCCGCGAAGCGCTGATCCGCTGGGGCGACCGGGTGGCCGCCCGAACGCTGTTCCGTCACTTTGGTGCCGCCCAGGCCGAGGTGGGCGAACTCCCAGTCTGACCACTCTGTCTAGCGTCGGACCGGCCGCATAGGCTGGGAGAACGATGACGCTCCCGTTCGATATCCCGGTCACGGACGCAGTGGCCCGCTCGGCTGAAGACCGACGGCGTCCCCGGTCAGAAACGCTGCTCGAGGGGCTCAATGACGCCCAGGCGGAGGCCGTGGGGCATCCGCTTGGGCAGGTACTCGTCGTCGCTGGCGCGGGATCCGGCAAGACGCGCGTCCTCACCCGACGAATCGCGTGGTTGATCGCCGCCCGCGGTGCGCATCCGGGCTCGATCCTGGCCATAACGTTCACCAACAAGGCCGCCGCCGAGATGCGCGAGCGGGTGGCCGAACTCGTCGGGGGAGCGGCCCGCATGATGTGGGTGAGCACGTTCCACTCCGCGTGCGTCCGCATCCTGCGACGTGAGGCGACGCGCTTCGGCTACACGTCGTCGTTCACCGTTTACGACGCCGCCGACTCACGTCGGCTGATGACGCTGGTGTGCCGCGACATGGACCTTGATCCCAAGCGGGTCAACCCGCGCGCGGTGCTCAACTGGGTGTCGAACCTGAAGAACGAACTCGTTGACCACGAGGCCGCGGGCTCCCGCGCCAACAACCCGACCGAAGAGCTGTACGCCGAGGCGTACGGCCACTACCAGCGTCGGCTCAAGGCGGCCAACGCCATGGACTTCGACGACCTCATCATGACCACCGTGCACCTGCTGCAGGCATTTCCTGACGTCCAGGAGGCCTACCGACGACGGTTCCGGCACGTCCTCGTCGACGAGTACCAAGACACCAACCACGCGCAGTATGTCCTCATCCGCGAACTCTGCGATGAGGACACCGACCTCATGGTGGTTGGCGACTCCGATCAGTCGATCTATGCCTTCCGCGGCGCCAACATCCGCAACATCTTGGAGTTCGAACAGGACTTCCCGAACGCCTCCACGGTCCGGCTCGAACAGAACTACCGCTCGACTCAAACCATCTTGAGCGCGGCCAACGCGGTGATCTCCAACAACTCCGGTCGGCCGGAGAAGAACCTGTGGTCGGCGGCCGGCGATGGCGAGCCGATCGTCGGCTACGTCGGCGACGACGAGCGCGACGAAGCCCAATTCGTGGCTGACGAAGTCGACCAGCTCTCCGATGCCGGTGACGCCAAGCCGTCGGACGTCGCGGTGTTCTACCGCACCAACGCGCAGAGCCGCGTGTTTGAAGAAGTCTTCATCCGGGTCGGCCTGCCGTACCGGGTTGTGGGCGGCGTCCGGTTCTACGAGCGCAAAGAGGTCAAGGATGCTCTGGCCTACCTGCGTGTGCTCATCAACCCGCGCGACGCGGTGTCGCTGCGGCGCATCCTCAACGAACCGAAGCGTGGCATCGGCGACCGTGCGCAGGCGTCCGTCGAACGCCTGGCGTCGCGACACGAGCTCAGCTTCTGGGAAGCGCTGCAGCGTGCCGACGAAGCCGACGACCTCGCGGCACGCTCGCTCAACGCCATCCGAGCGTTCGTCGAGATGCTCAGCGGGCTCATCTCGTTGGCCGAGTCTGGAGAGGCAGCCGACGTCGTCCTCGAGGCGGCACTTGCGCGGTCGGGCTACCTCAAGGTGCTCGAAGACAGCACCGACCCACAGGACGAGTCCCGGATCGAGAACCTCGCCGAACTCGCCGCTGTCGCGCACGAGTTCGTGGCCAACGCAGCCACCATCGAGACCGCAACGGACGAAGACGATCCGCTGGCGCCCGGCTCGCTCGCCGCGTTCCTGGAGCAGGTCGCGTTGGTGGCCGACGCCGACTCAGTGCCCGACGAGGGTGACGGCGTCGTCACGCTCATGACCCTGCACACGGCCAAGGGGCTCGAGTTCCCGGTCGTCTTCCTCACCGGTCTTGAGGACGGTGTCTTCCCGCATATGCGCTCACTCGGCGACAAGGACGAGTTGGCCGAAGAGCGTCGGCTCGCCTACGTCGGCGTCACTCGGGCCCGTGAGCGTCTCTATCTCAGCCGGGCCAGCACGCGGTCGGCGTGGGGCGCGCCGTCGTACAACCCGGCCTCGCGCTTCCTCGAGGAGATCCCGGCCAGCCTCGTCACCTGGCGCCGCGAAGCGGCCGCGCCCACGCAATGGACACAGGACGAGCGTCGTCCACACCCCGACCCACCTTCCGCTCGAGCAATGTGGCCAAGCGCGCGCAGAAGGGAGCCATCTCCCTCGAGCCGGGCGATCGGGTGACGCATGACAGCTTCGGTCTCGGAACCGTGGTGGCGCTCGAAGGCGTCGGCGACAGTACGGTGGCCAGCGTCGACTTCGGCTCGGCCGGCGTCAAGCGGCTGCTGTTGCGCTACGCACCGGTCGAGAAACTCTGATCCTCGTCCGGATCGCCGAAGTCGAATTTGGTGAAGTCGACCGACCGGCGTGCATTGGCGAGGGAAGTCACCATGCTGGTGCCGAACGGTCCCTCCCGGTCGAACACGGTGGCCGAGCCGATGGCGATGCCGTCGTGTGCATGCCACGTCAGCGCCGCCAGGCCGACCTCGTGGCTGACCGGTAGGCGAGAGATCGACAGTGTGACGTCGGTATTGATGTACTGAACGCCCTGCTCGCCCCAGTTGCAGACCATCGACGTCGAGTCGGCCGCACCGGCGAGGCCTTGGAACGGGCTGGTCTTCTCCCCGGCCACGACGGGGATGGGTGACTGCCAGGTCATCTTGCGATCGCCGTTCTGGTGCTCGGCGAAGTTCTGCGACCACCCGATGCGATCGCTGAAGAAGAACGGCACACGTGGCTGTTCCGTGACCGGCGCAATGTCCAGCGAGGGCGGCTGCGGAATCTCGGCTGAGGTCCACACCTGGCCGGCTGGGCTCTCAGACGGCTTGAGGAACAGTGCGATCGCGCGAGCCCGCGCCTCGTTTTCTTGGTACAGCGTGGTCTCGACGAGCATGAGCCGGCTGCCTTCGCGGACGACCGTCCGCGGTCAGATGGCACGGGCCCATGGTCGGCGCTCGGAAGAGGTCGACTGTGAACCGGGAGGGGTACAGGTCGGCGCTGGCCGGCGGCGACGACGGCGTGCTCGGCGGCGCGGGCGAGCGCGCCGCTGGTGGCCACGCCGTGCATCTGGTCGTGCTTCCACAGACTGCGGGCCACATCCTGGGGAACGAGAACCTCGCCGTCGGCGCGGAACAGTGCAAATTCTGTGGGGGCGAATTCGGGCATGACGACGGTTACGGACGGACGCTGTGCTGGGCGAGGACAGGGAGGGGGTCGACAGCGGCTCCGCCGCCGGGGTGGATCTCGAGATGCAGGTGTGGGCCGGTGACATTGCCGGTGGACCCGGTGAACCCGATGATCTGGCCGGGGTCGACCTGCTCACCCGCCGAGACGGCGATGCGGCTCTGGTGGCAGAACCAGACGTCGGTGCCGTCCTGCAGGGTGATGATGGTGCGGTTGCCGTACCCGCCTTGGTAGCCCACGGATTTCACGATGCCGCGTGCCACCGAGACGATCGTCGAACCGGAGGGCCCGGCGAAGTCGGTTCCGGTGTGATAGCCCCGCGACCAGAGGCCGCCGCCCTGGCCGAACTGGGCGGTCATGCGGTAACCGGCCACGGGCATGACCCACTGGCTCTTGCTGAGTTCCTTGTTGCTTTCATTCACCTTGTCGCGCAGCGTCTGCAGGGCAGCTTCGCGCTGCTCGACCTGCTGCTTGGCCTGCCGCTCGAGGATGCGCCGGTCGAAGTCGAGCGCCACGTTGAGGCTGGCGCCGGAGTTGACGTCGCTGCCGGCGTAGTTGGCCGAAATGGTCTGGTACTTGGAGGCCTCCAGAGCCGATTCGTCGCTGTGCGACGAGGCTGCGGCGGCACCGATTCCAGCGACCACAAGCACGAAGGTTCCCGACCATGGCCGGGGTGATGTGAAGCCGCCGACGGGTCTTGCGCGGGGCAGCACGACGCCCACCAGAACGCTGCGGTTGGCGCACGTCCAACCGCCGCCTGTGTGCAGGCGTTTCCACGCGGGTATTCCCCTCGAGTTCGACAGACAACCCGATAACGATAGAGGACCGTCTCAACCGGGCGAGCAGGAATGCCCCCATGAGTGACAGCCCGGGGCCAGCATCCGTCCGATCTGAGCGACGCACTACAGTCGGTTTGCCCACAAGACTCATGGATTGGACGTCCCCGTGGATTTGATGGAGTACCAGGCGAAGGAACTTTTCGCCAAGCATGGCGTAGCCACAACGCTCGGCAAGGTCGTCACGACCGCTGAGGACGCGAAGGCCGCCGCAGAGGAATTCGGCGGGGTCACCGTCGTCAAGGCGCAGGTCAAGGCCGGGGGCCGCGGCAAGGCCGGTGGCGTCAAGCTCGCCAAGACGCCGGACGAGGCCTTTGAGCATGCCTCGAACATCCTCGGCATGGAGATCAAGGGCCTCACGGTCAACCGGGTGCTCATCACGCCGGCCACCCCACCGGAGGAGGAGTACTACTTCTCCTTCCTGCTCGATCGGGCGAACCGCCAGTACCTGTGCATTGCCAGCGTCGAGGGAGGCGTCGAGATCGAAGAGGTCGCCAAGACCAACCCCGACGCCGTCAAGAAGATCGCGATCGACCCTGGCGCCGGCGTCGATGCCGCCAAGGCCCGTGCGATCGCGACCGAGGCCGCCTTCCCGGAGCCGGTCTTCGAGCAGGCCGTCGTGATGATCGAGAAGCTCTACACCGTCTTCGTCGAAGAGGACGCCACTCTCGTCGAGATCAACCCGTTGGCGCGCCTCGCCGACGACAAGCTGGAGGCGCTGGACGGCAAAGTCTCGCTCGACGACAACGCCTCCGAGGTCCGTCATCCGGATCACGAACAGTTCGAGATCCGCGAGGAAGCCGACCCGCTGGAGGCGAAGGCCAAGGACAAGGGCCTCAACTACGTGAAGCTGGACGGCCAGGTCGGCATCATCGGCAATGGCGCCGGTCTCGTCATGTCGACGCTGGATGTCGTCGCCTACGCCGGTGAGGCTCATGGCGGCGTGAAGCCGGCAAACTTCCTCGACATCGGTGGCGGCGCAAACGCGCAGGTCATGGCCGACGGTCTGGACGTCATCCTCGGCGACGTGCAGGTCAAGAGCGTGTTCGTGAACGTCTTCGGCGGCATCACCGCCTGTGACGAGGTCGCCAACGGCATCGTCGGCGCGCTGAGCCTGCTGGGCGATGCCGCGACCAAGCCGATTGTCGTGCGCCTGGACGGCAACAACGTGGAGGAAGGTCGCCGGATCCTCACCGACGCCAATCACCCGCTGGTGACCATGGTCGAGACGATGGACGGCGCGGCCGACAAGGCTGCCGAGTTGGCGAACGCGTAGGAGCGAGAAGATGAGCATTTACCTGAACAAGGACTCGAAGATCATCGTCCAGGGCATCACCGGCGGCATGGGCTCCAAGCACACCACGCTGATGCTGCAGGCCGGCTCGCAGATCGTCGGTGGTGTCAACGCTCGCAAGGCTGGCACGACGGTCGAACTCAACGGTGAGAAGCTCCCGGTCTACGGCACCGTCAAGGAAGCCATGGCCGAGACCGGTGCCAACGTGTCGGTCCTGTTCGTCCCGCCGGCCTTCACCAAGGACGCGTGTATTGAGGCGATCGACGCCGAAATCCCGCTGATCGTGGTCATCACCGAGGGTGTTCCGGTGCAGGATTCGGCCGAGGTCTGGTCGTACCTGCAGGGCAAGAAGACCCGGATGATCGGCCCGAACTGCCCCGGCATCATCTCTCCGGAGGAGTCGCTGGCCGGCATCACGCCGCACACGATCTGTGGCAAGGGCCCGATTGGCCTGGTGTCCAAGTCCGGCACCCTGACGTACCAGATGATGTACGAGCTGCGTGACTTCGGCATGACGACCGCCATCGGCATCGGCGGTGACCCGGTCATCGGTACGACGCACATCGATGCGCTCCAGGCGTTCGAGGACGACCCGGAGACCGAGGCGATCGTCATGATCGGCGAGATCGGCGGTGACGCCGAAGAGCGTGCGGCTGAGTACATCAAGGCGAACATCACGAAGCCGGTTGTCGGCTACGTGGCGGGCTTCACCGCTCCCGAGGGCAAGACGATGGGCCACGCCGGCGCCATCGTCTCCGGCTCATCCGGCACGGCGCAGGCCAAGCAGGAAGCGCTCGAGGCCGCTGGCGTGAAGGTTGGCAAGACGCCGTCCGAGGCCGCGTCGCTCATGCGGGAGATTCTTCAAAATCGCTGACTGAGCTGACGTTCAGCTTTCGACAAGCCCCGCTGGCCCGGACGGATCACGCCGGGTTTGTCATTTGAGGTAGGCCAATCGCTGGCCGGCCCGTTCGACGAGCTGCTGGAAGTCCTTGCGGCCGATCTCGAACTTGCCGGCCGGGGTGGCCGTGACCTGGGCGACGGTCAAACCGTTGCGTACAGCCGCGGTCCGGTACTGGGCTTGGCTGCCGCCGGGCAGGTCCAGCCGGACGCGCCAACTGGTGCCGTCCAGCGGCCCCTCGTCGATCTCATAGGCCTGGTCGACCTGGGCGGCAAGGTTCTCGTCCGGGCAGTCGAAGAGGTTCTCTTCGACGCTGTCGATGAAGTTGTCGGCGGCGTCCTCGCTGGTGAACCGGCCGACCGTTTCGCTGACGCCGAACTCTTTCGGTATGTCGGCGATCTCGGATTGGACGTAGGCGCGCGACGTCGGCCGCGAACCGACGAAGTTGGCCTTGTCGCAAACTGCCGCGGCGCGGTGGCTCTTGGGGTCGGTCGTAACGCCGGTCCAGACTCCGGTGGCGTCGGCGACCGGGGGCAGGTCTGCGATGGCGAGGAACTGCGGGCTGCGTAGCGTCGCCGGGGGTGAGGTGCGCCGGAGGGCGAGGCCGGCCTCGCAGCGCCGTCCACCGAAGTCGCACACCTTGCCCACCGCTTCGTTGAGCACGGACGCGAACGCCCACGGGTCAGGTGTGTCGTCGCCCTCAGAACGTTGGACGAGCGTCGTGACCACGTTGCCGGTAACACCGATGCCGACGGTGAAGGTCTGTTGCGGCTCCTGGTGCGAGGCAAGCTGCAGAATCCGGAAGTCCGGGTCGGCCCGGCGCACCGTCCAGGCGCTGATGAGCTGGACACCGGGTAGGCGGCAGTCCGCGTACCACTGCTCCTGCCGACGGAGACTGGCCATCGCATCGTCGGAGTTGCGCGACACCTCCACGGCCTGGGCCACGCGCTCTTCGCTCTTGCCCGCCTGGAACGTGCGGACGAGGGCGCGGACGGCATCGGGATCGGCGAAGCGCCGCGGCGGACAGGTGGCGTAGGGGGTTTTCTCGCCGAGGTCGTCGTTGGTGCCCAGCACGCGCCACGTGGCGTCGCGATCGAGGCGCGCGATCTGGGACGAGCGCAACAGGTCGTCCGGACCCATCTTCTGGGCCAGCAGGATCGGATCCACCATCGTGTCGCCGATGCGGTGGCGCTCAGCGTCACTGGACTCGGCCGTTGAGATCATGCCGGCGCCGAGCGCTGCGACGACCGCGCCCGCCACGAGGGCGATCGTGTTGCGTCGGCGTCCGAGTTGAGCCCGGTGCCGCACGACACCGGCGGCGGGGAGAGTCAGCGTGCGGGTGACCCGGCTGATTCGGTGCATGCGCTCCTCGAGTTGCTCGAGTGGCTCGCCGAGCGCGGATTCGAGGCCGACCAGTGCCGTGGTGACCGATTCCGCGCCCTGCTGAGCCGGGACTCCGACTTCGCGGCAGGCGTCCTCTAGGTCCACCGCACCGAGCGTCAGCAGAGCAATGAGGCGGCGGTCGTCGACGCGCAACCGGGCGAGGGCCCCGAGCAGTTCGCGGTCCGCGTCCTCTTCGTGCCGCTGACGCAGAGGGTGCGTCGAGCGGCTGAGCGCCGTGAGGCGCCACGCCTCGGTGCGGACCCATGCGTCGGGTGCGTGGTGCCGAATCTTGTTCCAATCGCGCCACGCGTGCCGGTACGCATCGACGGTCGCCTCAACGGCAACATTTCGGTCGCCACAAACGGCGTAGGTAGCCCGCAGGGTCGTTCCGGAAGTGGACGAGTAGAAGTGATCGAACTCGTCGACTCGCGTCACTCGGCCCTCCCCCAACCCTGTGATGAATGCGGCGTGCCTCGCGGCAACGCCGCAACTTTACAGGGGAGGATGGTGGGGTGCCCGACGCTCCACGCTCTGCCGTTCTGGGGGGTTTCCTCAAGCCGGGCCTACGCACGGCGGCGGGCGTCTTGGGCGTCGGGTGGGCTACGTCGGCGCTGGCCATGCTGCTGTCCGGCGGCTCTGACCTGCGAGTGCCCGCGCGCCTGTGGCTGGTTGCGCATGGATCTGGAATCGTCCTCGGGGAGGCGCGGATCGGCGTGGTGCCGCTCGGCGCGACCTTTGTCGTCGTGGCGCTGACGGCAATGATCGCTCATCGAGTGGCGCGGGCCGAGATAACCGACCTGGGCGGTTTCGCCGGCACAGTCGGCATGACGATCGGCATCGCCGCGGCCGTCCTCGCCGCCGTCGTGTCGACCGACGATGTCGTGGTGTCGATCCCGCGGGCGGCGATCGGTGGACTTCTCGTCGGTGGTCTGGGCGCTGCACTCGGAGCCGGGTGGCGGCACCGATCGCAGCTGTCGATCAACGCGGACGTCGCGCTGGTGATCCGGGGTGCCAGCCGGGCGCTGCTTGCGATCCTGGGCGCATCACTGGTGGTGGTGATCCTCATGCTCGGCCTGCATGGCCAGCGGGCCGCGGACATGTGGGGCCTGCTCGACCCGAGCATCGGCGGTGCGGTCGTCCTGGCTGCGGCCTGCCTCCTCTCGCTGCCGACGCTCGTGCTGTGGGCTGCATCCGTCCTGGTCGGCCCGGGCTTCACGCTCGGCACCGACACGTCGGTCGACCTGACGGGTTCGTACCTGGGTGCCATTCCAGGCTTCCCTACGCTCGCGGCCGTTCCCAGCCCCGGCGCCTTCGGGCCGTGGGTGTTTGTACTCGGGCTTGTGCTGCCGGCGGCCGGCGTGTGGGCCGGGTCCCTGACGCCTCGTGTTCGCATCGGTGCACTGTCCGGTGCCGCTGCAGGACTCGTGTTGGGTGCGCTCATCGCGATTTCCGGCGGCGGCATCGGTCCGGGGCGACTGGTTGACGCCGGCCCACCGCCCGTCACGCCGGCGGTGATCGCGGTCGTCATTTTGGCCGCAACCGGCGCGCTGGGTTCGTTGCTGGCCCACTATCGTGGGCGTCGTGACAGCCGGAAGCCCAGCGAGAGTGATCGTTTTGGTCTCGGGCGTTGGCTCCAATCTCCAGGCTCTGATTGACGCTTCCCAGGGCCCTGGCTATGGAGCCGCGATCGTCGCCGTCGGCGCTGATCGGACCGACATTGAAGGCCTGGCCCGGGCCGAGCGTGCCGGCATCCCGACCTTCGTCGTTGATCTGTCCGACTTCGACTCACGGGCGGATTGGGATGTTGCGCTGACCGAGCACGCGGCGAAGTACGACCCTGATCTCGTCGTCTTGGCCGGGTTCATGAAGCTCGTCGGGCCCGCCTTCCTCGAAAGGTTCGGCGGCCGGACTGTGAACACGCATCCGTCCTTGCTGCCGTCGTTCCCCGGCGCCCACGGCCCGCGCGATGCGCTGGCGCACGGCGTGAAGCTCACCGGCGCGACGCTGTTCATCGTCGACGAGGGCTTGGACGAGGGCCCGATCGTCGCCCAGGTCGCCGTCCCCGTGGAGGCAGGGGACGACGTTGAGTCCTTGCACGAACGCATCAAGGTCGCCGAGCGCGACATGCTCACCGACTGGGTGAGCCGCTTGGCCCGAGAAGGGGTTTTTTGATGAGCCGACCGATCAGTGCCAATGCCCCCGGCGACCGGCCACTCCGGCGCGCGTTGGTCTCCGTCTATGACAAGACCGGCCTCGAACAGCTGGCCGCCGACTTGCATGGCGCCGGTGTCTCGATCGTGTCGACCGGGTCGACGGCCAAGACGATCGAAGCGTCCGGGGTTCCGGTGACGCCGGTCGAGGAGCTGACCGGGTTCCCCGAATGTCTCGACGGCCGCGTCAAGACGCTGCATCCGCGGATACATGCCGGGATCCTCGCCGACTCGCGCCTTGAGGATCACGTCAAGCAACTGGAAGAACTCGAGATCGAGCCGTTCGACCTGGTCGTCGTCAATCTTTATCCGTTCCGGGAGACGGTGGCGTCCGGTGCCACGCCGGATGAGTGCGTCGAGCAGATCGACATCGGCGGGCCGTCCATGGTCCGAGCCGCGGCGAAGAACCATCCCACCGTCGCCGTCATCACATCGCCGGCTCAGTACGACGACGTTCGCGCGGCTCTTGGTGCCGGGGGATTCACCCTGGAGGAGCGCACGCGACTGGCCGGTGAGGCCTTCGCGCATACCGCGTCCTACGACGTCGCCGTCGCATCCTGGTTCGCTTCGTCCTACGCAGCGCCGGAAGGAACGGTCTTTCCCGAGTTCCTCGGTGGCACCTGGGCGAAGTCCTCGGAGCTGCGATACGGCGAGAACCCGCACCAGCCGGCCGCGCTTTACGTCCGGCCTGAGGGCGGTGGGTTGGCTTCGGCGGAGCAGCTGCACGGCAAGGAGATGTCCTACAACAACTACGTCGACACGGATGCGGCCAACCGGGCCGCCTACGACTTCGAGGACGCCGCTGTCGCGATCATCAAGCACGCCAACCCGTGCGGCATCGCCGTCGGCTCGGACATCGCCGAGGCATACGAACGTGCGCACGCCTGTGACCCGGTGTCCGCGTTCGGTGGTGTGATCGCCGCCAACCGACCCGTGTCCGTCCAGATGGCCAAGCAGGTGGCCGAGGTGTTCACCGAGGTGATCGTCGCGCCGGACTACGAAGATGGAGCGCTCGAGATCCTGCAGGCCAAGAAGAACATTCGCATCCTGCGCCTACCGCAGCCCGGCCGCTCTCCAGTTGAACTGCGCCCGGTCAGTGGCGGCGTCCTGCTCCAGCTCCTTGACCGCATCAATGCGCCTGGCGACGACCCGTCGGCGTGGACGCTCGCGTCGGGTGAAGCAGCCGATGAGGCGACGCTGGCCGATCTCGCGTTCGCCTGGCGGGCAGTACGGGCGGTGAAGTCCAACGCCATCCTGCTGGCGCGCGACGGCGCTTCGGTGGGTATCGGCATGGGTCAGGTCAACCGAGTCGACTCGTGCGGCTTGGCGGTCTCCCGTGCCGGGGAGGACCGGGCGCGCGGGAGCGTCGCGGCGTCGGACGCGTTCTTCCCGTTCCCTGACGGCCCGCAGTTCCTCATCGACGCCGGTGTGAAGGCCATCGTTCAGCCCGGCGGCTCGGTGCGGGATGAGGAAGTCGTCGCCGCCGCTCGGGCTGCCGGCATCACGATGTACTTCACCGGGACGCGTCACTTCTTCCACTGATCGGCCGGAGTCCGGCCCTCAGCGGTACCAAGCCAACTGTTCGGTCGTTGCAAGGAGGCTGCCGGCACGGCTCCACAGCCGTGCTTGCTGACCTGAGGTGGATTGCTCGCCGCGCGTACCGATCGCTTCGTTGAGGATGAAGTCCGTTCCGGCGGCCGTCAGCTCGGCGGCGGTGGCGTGGAAGTACACCGACATGGTGATCGTGGCTGACGGCCGCACGCCGACTCCCCAGAAAAATGAACGCGGCGCGTACTGATCAGCGAGGTAGGCGAGGAGGAGATGGTCCATCGGTCGCCCACGCCTGTCGCGTAGCCAGTGCGACGAGCGGGTGTCGCCGCCTCCGTAGTGCCATTGGTCCACGGGATACATCTCGGCCTGCTCGCCCTGTGGGCCTGGTGCCTTGAACCGTTGCAACGTTGAGGGTTCGGCAACCTCAGGCATCGAAGGCTGGAGGTGAGACTGGGTGTCGCGACGGCTGGCGAGCACGACGAGCGCCGATGCATGCACCGATTCACCGGACCGGACCGTGGCACTCCAGTGTTCAAGCGACCGAGACCCGCCGATCCGCTCGGTGTGGATCTGGACATCTGTTCCGGGATCGATGCTGCCCACGAAGTTGATCGTGAGCGCCGCTGGCACGCCGGTGGACGTGGTCGACCTCAGGACGCTGGCAAGTGCAACGGCCGTGGTCCATCCCCCGAACATCCCGGTGATCGACTGATGGTCAGGGTCTGCGTGTGCGAGCCACCGACCCTCGACCAGCGGCTTGACCTCAATGGCCTCGCTGATGCTTCCCACGGGGTGACCATACGCGCGGTCACTGACCGTCGTGCTCAGTGAGCTGCGCCGACGCCTGTTCGGTCCGGTCGCGCTCTGACGGCGTCTTGGCTGACGTCTTGATGTGCGCGATGAGCTCCCCGACGTCGTCCGTCACGCACAACAACTCGAGGTCGACGGCATTGATCTTGCCGCTGGCCAAGGCGCTCGAGCGGAGCCAGTCCAGCAGTCCTTGCCAGTAGGCCGTGCCGACCAGCACGACGGGGAAGCGGGTCACCTTCTGCGTCTGGACGAGCGTCAGCGCCTCGAACATCTCATCCAGAGTGCCGAAGCCACCGGGCATGATCACGAACGCCTGGGCATACTTCACGAACATCGTCTTGCGGGCGAAGAAGTACCGGAAGTTGAGGCCGATGTTCACCCAGTCGTTGAGCCGCTGCTCACCCGGCAACTCAATGCCCAGACCGACGCTGATGCCGCCGGCTTCGAAAGCGCCACGGTTGGTGGCCTCCATCGCGCCCGGGCCGCCGCCGGTGATGACGGCGTAGCCGGCCTTGGCCAACGCGGCGCCGATTTCGAGCCCCAGGGCGTACTCAGGGTGGTCGATCGGGGTCCGCGCGGATCCGAACACGGAGACTGCCTCGGGTAGGTCGGCCAGCAGACCGAATCCCTCGATGAACTCGCTCTGGATGCGCATCACCCGCCACGGGTCGGCGTGCACCCAGTCGGCCGACCCGTGCTCGTCGAGCAGGTGCTGGTCCATGGTGCCCGGCCGGACCTGCTTGCCGCGAAGGACCACCGGCCCTTGCTGATGTTCCCCTCGTGGCTCTGCACCGCGCGTCGTCATGGGATCGACAATAGGGCGCTGGCGTGCCGTGAAAGACTCGTCCTGTGACAGCGAAGGTGCTCGACGGCACGGCGGCGGCGGCCGCGATCAAGGCCGAGTTGAAGGTCCGGGTCGCGGCCCTTCGTGAGTGTGGCATCGTCCCCGGACTCGGCACCCTGCTGGTCGGCGACGATCCTGGTAGCCGCTGGTACGTCAACGCGAAGCACAAGGACTGCGCCGAGGTCGGCATCGAATCGATCCGCCGGGAGCTTCCCGCCGAAGCAGCTCAAGACGAAATCGAAGCTGCTGTCGACGCGCTCAACGCAGATCCCGCGTGCACCCTCTACATCGTCCAATTGCCCTTGCCCCGGGGAATTGATGAGAACGCCGTCATCGGCCGCATCGATCCGACGAAGGACGCGGACGGCCTGCACCCGACCAACCTCGGCTGGCTGGTTCTGGGCAAGGAGGCGCCGCTGCCGTGCACACCGCGCGGGATTGTCGAGCTTCTCCGTCGCAACGATGTCCCCATCGCCGGCCAGCACGTCGTTGTGGTGGGCCGCGGCATCACGGTCGGGCGACCGATGGGCCTGCTTCTCACGCGCCGTTCGGAGAACGCGACCGTCACGCTCTGCCACACCGGAACGCGCGATCTCGCTGCCGAAGTGCGTCGCGCCGACATCGTCATCGCGGCCGCCGGCGTGCCCGGGATCATCACGGCGGACATGGTCAAGCCAGGGGCGGCACTCCTCGACGTGGGCGTCAGCCGCGACGACGCCGGCGCCATCGTCGGCGACTTGGCGCCGGACGTATGGGATGTGGCGGGCTGGGTCGCCCCTAATCCTGGCGGCGTTGGCCCGATGACGAGGGCCATGCTGCTGTCGAACGTCGTCGACTTCTCGGAGGCGGCCCTGGTTGCCGCCCACCCCGGATGAGTTGCACAGCATGAAGCTCCCACGGAGTCGCGGCTCGCAGTTCTACCTGCTGACGCTGCTGGGCGTGTTCACCGGCTTGGTGCTCGTCGCCTTCGGCGTCTGGCGCCTCGGGCTCTACGTCGTCGGCGCGACGTTTGTCGCCAGCGCGCTGGGACGGTTGGTCGTCCCAGAGGCGCACAAGGGAATGCTGAACGTCCGGGGCCGCGGGTTCGACGTGTTCTGGACGACGACCCTCGGCGTCAGTCTGCTGATCCTCGCCGCCGTAGTCCCAGGCGGCTGAGAGTCATTTCCATCTTCGTCAGATCAGCCCAAGCTCGGTGACTGCGTCGCGCTCCTCGGCGAGTTCGGCGACCGAGGCGTCGATCTTGCCGCGGCTGAACTCGTCGATTTCGAGGCCCTGGACGATTTCCCAGTCGCCGTTCGACGTGGTGACGGGGAACGACGAGATGAGGCCTTCGGGTACGCCATAGGAGCCGTCGGACGCGACGGCCATGGACACCCAGTCGCCGTCCGGCGAGCCGAGCAGCCAGTCGCGGGCAGCGTCGATCGTGGCCGATGCAGCCGAAGCTGCCGACGAAGCGCCCCGCGCCTCGATGATGGCCGCGCCGCGCTGGGCGACGGTCGGGATGAAGGTGTTGGCGATCCAGTCCTGGTCGTTGACGACCTCGGCGGCGTTCCGCGGTACGCCATCTTGGGCGATCTCAGCGTGGAAGATGTCCGGGTACTGCGTGGCCGAGTGGTTGCCCCAGATGGTCATCTTGCTGATGGCGCCGACAGCGGCGCCCGTCTTCGCGGCCAGTTGTGCCTTGGCGCGGTTGTGGTCGAGACGGGTGAGGGCGGTGAAACGATCGCGCGGGATGTCGGGAGCGTTGCTCATGGCGATGAGCGCGTTCGTGTTGGCGGGGTTGCCGGTGACACCAATGCGGACGTCGTCGGCCGCGACGGCGTTGAGCGCCTTGCCCTGAGCGGTAAAGATCGCTCCGTTGGCCTCAAGCAGGTCCCCGCGCTCCATGCCCTTGGTACGCGGGCGGGCGCCGACGAGCAACGCGAGGTTCGCGCCGTCAAAGATGGTGTTGGCATCGTCGCCGATCTCGACCGAGTCGAGCGTCGTGAACGCGCAGTCGTCGAGCTCCATCACGACACCCTCGAGCGCCTTGAGCGCCGGCGTGATCTCGAGCAGGCGCAGCTGGACGGGGGTGTCCGGGCCGAGCAGGGCTCCGCTCGCGATGCGGAAAAGCAGGCTGTAGCCGATCTGTCCGGCGGCGCCGGTGACGGCGACCTTGACGGGCGTGGTGCTCACGGGAACTCCTTCGAATGCGAAACCTGCCCCGAACGTATCTCAGCCCCCGAGGCTCGTTGTGACGTGCCCCGGGGACCGACCACGACGCTCTACTTGTCTTCGGGGTTCAGAGCCCGGAAGGTCACGCCCGCCAGGACACCGCCGACGACCTGCGCCACGACATAGGCCCACAGATTTCCCCATGCCGACAGCTTGGCGAAGGTGACGCCGAGCGCGACGGCCGGGTTGAACGCCGCACCGCTGTACGGGCCGAGGAGCAGGATGCCGACGAGCACGACACTGCCGATGGCCAGACCGTAGAAGGAATTGTCGGGGTGGTCTTGCGAGGTCGCGACATTCAGGATGACGAAGGCGAGGAAGAAGGTGAAGAGCGTCTCCACGACGATCGCCGTGACCAGCCCACGGCCGGTCCACACGGTTGAAGGCGTCAAGGTTGTCCGAAACACCCAGGATCCGAGCAGTGACGCCAAGGATGCGCCGGCGAGTTGCGCCCCGATGTACGCGGGCAGCTCGGCGGCTGGAAGGCGTCCGCGGATGAACGCTGCAAGGGACACGGCCGGGTTGTAATGAGCCCCCGAGATGTGACCACCAGCGTAGATGACGGCCGCCAGCGTGCCGCCGATGGCGAAGGCTGCCAGCGGGCTGCCCTGTGCGACGGCGCCGATGACGGCGAACACCAAGAAAAACGTGCCGATGGCTTCGGTGATGACCTTGTTCACTGTTCCTCCTGAAGAGTGGTCTGGGATATTCCTACCCCACTAGCCGCATGTACTGGTGCGTAGCCTCACGCGGCGCCGACCTGGGCCGGTCGGCCCGTGGCATGGGTGGGCCTTTCGTAGAACAAGACGATGAGGAGGCCCAGCGCCAGGGTCACGGCCGGCAGAAGGAGTGATTCGCTCATCGCCGCCGCAAACGGCGCGTGATCGGCGGGTGCCATCCGTCCGCCCGTCTGCCCGAACGCATCGGGCCTCAGGTGATGGGCGGTGAGGCGGGCTTCCATCAGGGCGGCGATCGCTGCGCTGCCGAGCACAGCGCCGACCTGCCGGACCGTGTTGTAGACGCCGGAGCCGGCTCCTGCCGAGGCAGGCGGCAGGTTGCGCGTGGCCGTTGCCGCGAGCGGAGCCCACATACAGGCGTTGGCCAGACCGAACAACGCCATCGGCAGGCACAGCAGCCACACCGGCGTCTGAGTGTCGTGCACGAGGCGAGCCAGCCACAGCAGCGACAACGTCGCCGTGCCGAAGCCGACCACGGTGATCGCCCGTGGATGGACCGTGTCGACCAGCCGGCCCACGCGCGGCGAGAGCACCAGCATCACGACGGCCATCGGGGCGGTGAGCAGGGCAGCCTGAGTGGGGGACCAGCCGCGCGTGGCCTGGGCGTAGAAGGTGAACGGCAGGAAGGTCGCGGTGATCGCCAAGGACGTGCACGCGATGCCGGCGTTGCTGAGGCAGAAGTTCCGGTCGAGAAACAAGCCGAGAGGAACGAGTGGCTCGCGCCGGATGCGGTTCTGCCATTCCAGAAACAGCGCCAGGATGATGACGCCGACGGTGATCATCGCGGGCACGGAAATGACGCCGGTGATGTGGCCCCAGTCGTAGGTCTCGCCCTCCTGGATGCCGAAGGTGAGAAGGAACATGCCGGTGGCGCTGAGCGCGACGCCGATCCAGTCGAAGCTGTGGCTGTGGGTCTCCAGCACCGGAACGAGCCGCCAGGCCAGGACGAGGCCGATGATGCCGATCGGCACGTTGATGAAGAAGATCCACTCCCAGCCGGCGGTGTCGACGAGGATGCCGCCCAGGATCGGCCCGACCAGCGTGGCCAATCCGGCGGTCGCGCCCCACAGCGCCATGGCCGATCCACGTTTGGCTGCCGGAAAGGTGCGGGTGATGACCGCCATCGTCTGCGGCGTCATCAACGACGCGCCCAAGCCCTGGACGACGCGCGCCACGATCAGGCCGGCCAACGAGTCGGTGAGGCCGCACCACAGCGACGCGAGCGTGAAGATCGCCAAGCCGATCAGATAGACCCACTTGGGACCGAACCGGTCGCCCAATCGTCCGGTGACGAGCAGGGGAACCGCGTAGGCCAGCAGGTAGGCGCTGGTGACCCAGAGGGCGGCGTTGACGTCAGCCCCCAACTCGCGGCCGATCGCCGGCGTCGCCACCGAGACGATCGTGTTGTCGACCAGCACCATGAAGAACCCGATGACCAGCGCCCACAGGGCCGGCCACGGCGAGGCGGGCTGATCATTCACGCGTCGAGTGTGGCAGGACGGGCCTGACGATCGTCGTGGACGCTGTCGATTCCGGCGCATGCCATTCGTGGTGAGGTTGAAGCCGGAGAACCGGCCCGACAACAGAAGGCAGCGACATGAAACTCACCGTGCAGACATTCCTCACCCTCGACGGCGTCATGCAGGCGCCTGGGGGGCCGGAGGAAGATCCCAGCGACGACTTCAGCCACGGCGGCTGGCAGGCGCCCTTCGATGACGCAGCGGTCGGTGAGTTCGTGACCGACCTCAACAGCCACGCCAGCGCATTCCTGCTCGGTCGCCGGACGTTCGACATCTTCCGCAGCTACTGGCCAGACCAGACCGACCCGGACAACGTCATCGCGACGACGATCAACTCGCTGCCGAAACACGTCGTTTCGGCCACCCTCGCCGAGTCCGACGCCACGTGGCGCGGCGAGTACCCCGACACCGCTCACCTCGTGACGGGCGATGTCGTCGCGGGCGTCCGGGCGCTCAAGGACCAACCCGGCGACGAGCTGCAGGTGTGGGGAAGCGGAAACCTCCTCAAGAGACTGCTGCAGCACGACCTGGTGGACCGCTTCCGGCTCATGACGTATCCGATCGTGCTCGGCTCGGGCCGGCGCCTGTTCAATGAGGCGGTCCTTCCCACGACCCTGCGGCCGGTCGACGTGACCGTCAGCGATCTCGGCGTGGTCATCGGCACGTACGAGCCCGACGGGCCCGTGCGCTACGGCTCCTTCTAGGCGTGCTGGCGTGGCATGCCTGCGCGCAGGCGGGATGCGCGCCCACGCGGGCCTCGGTAGCCTCGTCCCGTGTCCACCAAGATCATCTACACGCATACCGATGAAGCTCCACTGCTCGCGACTTACTCCTTCCTCCCGATCGTGCAGGCGTTCGCCGGCAAGGCCGGGGTCGAGGTCGAGACGCGCGACATCTCGCTGGCGGGCCGGATCCTGGCCCAGTTCGGCCTCGCCGACGACGCGCTGAGCGAGCTGGGTGCGCTGGCGAAGACGGCCGACGCCAACATCGTGAAGCTGCCGAACGTGTCGGCATCCATCCCGCAGCTCAAGGCCGCGGTCAAGGAGCTCCAGGAGAAGGGCTTCGACGTCCCGGACTACCCGGAGAACCCGGGCACGGCCGAGGAGAAGGACGCCCGCGCAAAGTACGACAAGGTGAAGGGCTCGGCAGTCAACCCGGTCCTGCGCGAGGGCAACTCCGACCGTCGCGCGCCGGCATCGGTCAAGGCCTACGCCAAGAAGCACCCGCACACGAACAAGCCGTTCCCCGACGGGTCGAAGACGAACGTCGCCACCATGGGCGAGCACGATTTCAAGTCGAACGAGAAGTCCGTCGTTCTCGCAGCCGACGACACGCTTCGCGTCGAGTTGGTGACGACGGGCGGCGACACGATCGTCCTCAAGGAGTCCCTGCCGGTGCTTGCCGGTGAGGTCGTCGACGCCACGATCCTTCAGGTGGCACACCTCGACGCCTTCTTGGCCAACGCGATCGCCAAGGCCAAGGCTGAGGACGTCCTGTTCTCGGTCCATCTCAAGGCCACGATGATGAAGGTCAGCGACCCGATCATCTTCGGTCACGTCGTCAGGGCGTACTTCGACGACGTGTTCGACCGCTATGGCGCCGACCTCGCCGCCGCCGGACTGAGCGCCAACGATGGTCTCGGCAGCATCTTGGCCGGGCTCGATGCCCTGCCCAACGGCGCGGAGATCAAGGCAGCGTTCGAGGACGGTCTGGCCAAGGGCCCGCGGCTGTCGTACGTCAACTCCGACCGCGGCATCACCAACCTGCATGTGCCGAGCGACGTCATCATCGACGCATCCATCCCGGCGCTGGTCCGCAACGGCGGTCGGCTGTGGGGTGCCGACGGCGGCGAGGACGACACGCTGGCCGTCATCCCGGACTCGTCATACGCGGGCGTCTACCAAGCCGTCTTCGACGACGTCAAGGAGAACGGTCCGCTCGACCCGGCCGCCATCGGCACCGTTCCGAACGTCGGCCTGATGGCGCAGGCGGCACAGGAGTACGGCAGCCACGACAAGACCTTCGAGATCTCGGCGAACGGCACGGTGCGGGTGCTGAACTCGGCCGGCGAGGCCCTTCTGGAGCATGACGTCGAGGTCGGTGACATCTGGCGCGGCACGCAGACCAAGGACATCCCGATTCGCGACTGGGTCAAGCTCGCGGTCACCCGGGCGAGGGCCTCCGGCGATCCGGCCATCTTCTGGCTGGACGAGTCGCGTGCCCATGACGCGAGCCTGATCGCGAAGGTTCGCGAGTACCTCGGCGAGCACGACACCGACGGGCTGGAGATCCAGATCCTCAGCCCTGAGCTCGCCACCCGGTTCTCGTTGGAGCGCCTGCGGCAGGGGCTGAACACGATCTCGGTCACCGGCAACGTCCTGCGCGACTACAACACCGACCTGTTTCCGATCCTCGAAGTCGGCACGAGCGCCAAGATGTTGTCGATCGTCCCGTTGATCGCCGGCGGTGGCCTGTTCGAGACCGGCGCTGGTGGTTCGGCACCAAAGCACGTGCAGCAGCTGGTCGAGGAGAACTACCTGCGCTGGGACAGCCTGGGCGAGTTCTTCGCTTTGGTGCCCTCGCTGGAGCAGTACGCCGAGGCGACCGGTAACGCGAAGGCCCAGGTGTTGGCAGACACTCTTGACCGCGCGACCGGGACGTTCCTCGATGAGAACCGGTCGCCCGGCCGCAAGCTCGGCACCACCGACAACCGCGGCAGCCACTTCTACCTGGCGTTGTACTGGGCCGAGGAGCTGGCGAAGCAAACCGACGACGCCGAGCTGGCGGCTGCGTTCGCTCCGCTCGCGGAGAACCTGCGCGCCAACGAGCAGACGATCGCCGACGAACTGCTGGCCGTCCAGGGTCAGCCGGCGGACGTCGGCGGCTACTACCGCCCGGACGACGACAAGGCGTCGGCCGTGATGCGTCCGTCGGCGACGTTCAACGCGGCACTGGCGGGGTTCTAGGGGCCCGACCGAACGCGGAGTTGCGCGGCGACCTCGTCGCTACGCTCCACTCCTTCGACGTCCGGCAGGCTGGCGTAGAGAACCTTCGTCCCTGTCCCGAGGTTGGCGACGATCAGGAGCAGGTCTTCGCGGGCGAAATCGAGAGTGTCGTCGTTGACGTCGAGCCGTACGTCGATGCGCCATGCCTCGTTGTCGCCGATGTCGAACTGCGTGCCGGCGGGCGGTCCGGCGGGACGTTCCGCCGGGTAGAACGTCCGCAGGATCTCCTCGCAGATTGCGTCACCGATCGAATCGAGTGAGCCGGCCTGAAGGCGCTCGGGCACGGACCCGATGACGACGAGTGCGTCGTACTCCCCACGGGGTGTGCGGCCGACGCCACGCTCCTGGGCGACGGAGTCGCTGAACCCGGGGTAAGCCGGGCACTGCCGCCACGGGTCGGGCAGCGCCGGGAACCCCAGGTCGCCTGCCCAGAGAATGCCTTCTCCATCGGGATCGGCGGGTTGGAACGGCTCAGGCGACGGGTCGGTCCGGTCGGGAGTGACATGCCGCGTCCACCGCACACCGTCCCACCAGCGGAACAGCCCGGGCCGCCCGTTGGGGTCCCAGTACCAGCCGGCATGCGTGGGCTGCATGAACCCACCGTAGGCGGGTCAGGGACATACGCGCGGTTCTGCGTCGGAAGCTTCCAGCGGGAGCGACCAGCCCTGGTGTTGGATCGAAGCGTGCGTCCGCATCGGATGGCAGCTGGCCTTGCTCTTGCCCTGCTGCTCGCTGCCTGTGAGACGGAGGGCACGAACGTCGCGGTGCCGGGGCCGTCCGCTTCGCCAACGGCAACGCCACTCGTGGCGTCACCTGCGACCGCCCCGACCGTGCTGCCGCCCAACGTCCCGCCGACTTGGCTCGGGAAGCGGCCCCTACCGCGGACGGCCAATGGACTGGGCGAGATCCGACCGACGCCGGCCGAGCTGCGAGACCGCAGATTCACGCTGGCGGACCGGCTAGAACCGCTCCCTGGCGACGGATTCGCCAGTTCTGTCGTGCCAGTGCCGGACGATGTCTTGGCCCGCTCTACCTGGACCGACGAGTGCCCGGTCGACGCCGACGATCTGCGTTGGGTGCGGCTGGCTTTCTGGGGTTTCGACCGGCGTCGCCACACCGGAGAACTCCTCGTCAACGCCGATGCCGCCGGTGCGATGGTGCAGGTGTTCAGCCACCTGTACGCCGCGCACTTCCCGCTGGAGGAGATGCGCATAACCCGTGCCGATGAACTGGACGGTGAGCCGACCGGCGACGGCAACAACACCGGCGCGTTCAACTGTCGGCCCCTGCAGGGCACGACGACCTGGTCTGAGCACGCGTATGGGCGAGCGGTCGACGTCAATCCGTTCCAGAATCCGTACATCAAGCCGCCGAACGCGACCGGCGTCCCGGGCGACATGCTCATCCCCGAGCTCTCATCCGCCTACCTCGACCGGTCGCGGCAGGCGCCCGGCATGATCCGTCCCGGCGACACCGTCGTCCAGGCCTTCGCCGCGGTGGGCTGGAGCTGGGGCGGCGGCTGGCAGAAGTCGAAGGACTATATGCACTTCAGCGCCAATGGGCGCTGAGCACGGGCATCCCGGTGAGTTCGCACAGGTGCGCATCGACCCGATTTGAAGACTGTAGGACGGGTTCGAGCCGGGGGAACCCGTACCAACCCTTCAAATCGTGCGTGTTGGACCGAGCAATCCTGCCGCTGGTCGGTCGAGTCAGCGGTTATCCGGCAAGCGCCACGCGGTCGAATCGTTGTCGAAGGGCTCGAGGCCGCGGCGTTGCCGCAGGAAACCCCAGGCCAGAGGTCCGAGGAGCAGCAGTCCGGCGCCGATGATGCCGACCCATTCCGCCGGCATGCCGAGCATCTTGAGGCCGGTCAGCGTCAGGACGATGACGATGCCGCGCCGAATGACCGACTGTGACACCCAGCCGGCCAGCTTCGCGCCCACGAATGTGCCCGGCATCCCGCCGAGAACGAGCGGAATGAGGACCGCCCAGATCACGCCCTCGGTGACGACGTGGCCGATTGCCGCCGCGAGGACCAAGGGCACCGCCTGCACGAGGTCGGTTCCGACGAGTCGCGGCGCGGCGAGTGTCGGATAGAGCAACAGCAGCGAGACCATGATCAACGAACCGGATCCGACGCTCGTGATGCCGACGAGCAAGCCGCCGAAAGCGCCGACCAGGATCGTGGCGATCGGGTTGATGGTGGGTTCAACCTGTGCTCACGATGTTTCCGGCGGCGACGTAGCGCAACTGAAGGTAGATGCGCATGGCGTAGCTGAACGCCGCCAGCAGGAGGGCATAACCGATCGCGGTGGTCAGGAACTCCGTCTTGGCCGCCTCGTCGCCGACCGACTTGACGATGAAGCCGCCGGCGAAAGCGCAGGGCACCGACCCGACCATCAGGTAGCCCGCGAGCTTCAGGTTGGGCGATCCCTGGCGCCAGTGCACCGCCGCGCCGACAGACTTGTTGACGCTGGCCGCCACCAGGTCGTTCGCGACGGCGGCCGCCGGGTTCACACCCAAGAAGATCAGGGCCGGCGTCATGAGTGCACCACCGCCCATGCCGGTCAGGCCCACGACGATCCCGACGCCGAAGGCGACGATGAGGACGCTCAGGCGTCTGCGGTGAGTAGTTCGGTCATCGGAGCTCACGCGTGCTCGATGCGGAACGAGGTCGGCCGGGTAAACCCCGAGGATCTTGATCTCCGTGGTGAAGAACCGCAGTTCTTCGAGGGCACGCTTGAGCCCCGGCTCGTCCGGGTGGCCGTCGACCTCGGCGAGGAACTGGGTGGCCGAGAACATCCCACCGACCATGTAGCTCTCCAGCTTGGTCATGTTGACGCCATTCGTCGCAAAACCGCCGAGCGCCTTGTAGAGCGCGCCGGGAAGGTTGCGGACGTTGAAGATGAAGCTGGTCACGACCGGACCGTTGTCGGCCGGCGCCTCGATCAGGTCGCGAGACAGGACGACGAACCGCGTCGTGTTGTGGTCCTCGTCCTCGACGTCCTCGGCCAGGACGTCGAGCTCGTAGATCTCGGCTGCGAGGCGCGGGGCGATGGCCGCCTGCGTGGGGTCGGCGGCGTCCTTGATCTCTCGTGCGGCACCCGCCGTGTCGCCGGAGATGACCGTGGTCAGCCCGTGCTCACGGATGAACCGCCGGCACTGTCCGAGCGCGTGGACGTGGCTGTGCACGGTCCGGATGCCATCCAGCGTCGCGCCGGGCACCGCCATGACGGTGAACTGGATGGGCAGGAAGTGCTCGGCGATGATGTGCAGCCCGGACGTCGGCAGGAAGTGGTGGATGTCCGCAACCCGGCCGGCGATCGAGTTGTCGATCGGGATCATCGCCAGGTCGGCGTCGCCGCTCTCGACGGTCGCGAAGACGTCCTCGAACGACGCGCACGGCACGGCTTCCCACTCCGGGTAGTGCTCCTTGCACACCTGATGGGAGTTGGCGCCGGGCTCGCCCTGGTAGGCGATTCTCCGCCCGGAAAGATGCATACCGCTCGCGTCAGTCACTCGGAAAGTTTCCCACGCGCGTTCATGGCTGCTCAGAGAGCCGGTACGGGATCGTGTCCAGTTCCTCGCTTGGGTGGATGCGCTCGTCGGCGAGTTCCACCGAACCGTCGAGGCCGACCCGGACGACGCCCCAGTCAAGCTTCTGCGCGACGACGGCCAGGACGTGAGCGTCGTCCTCCCACACCATGTCGACGATGGCTGCCTGTGACTTCGCGTTGTTGCTCAGAGTCAATCGGGGTTTCCCGGTGGCGCGATCGAGGATCGTCAACGAGCTCGCGCCCAAGCCTTCGTAGCCGTGCGGCCCGGTGGCGAGGACGTGCTTGCCGTCCGGCGAGAACGTCAGCGGCATGAAGTCGCAGGTCTTCCAGGTCTTCGCGGTGTCCGCATCGAGCGTCACGCGCCCCGTGTACGTGCTGCAGGTCGTCTGGTCTTGGTTGAGCGTGGTCCAGCCGATTTGCCCAGACTCGTCCACGTCCTGCACCTGAACCGGAGAGTCTCCGCCTCCTATGGCCTCAACGAACCCATGATTCGACGCAACGAACGACTGCGGCTTCTCGCCGTGGGCCCGGAAGTACACCGAGCACCCGGCGCCTTCGACCGTCTCCGGATCGTTGAAGCAGTCGTGGCCGAGTACCGCGACGGCGTCGCCGGCCGTGACGCCGTCCTGCTTCACGAGCATGGCGGGCTTGGCTTCGCCTTCTTGCAGGACCGTGGGCGAGCCGTCGGGTGCGATCCAGGCGACGAGGTTGCGCTCGTTGTTGACGGCGAGGGTGCCGGTGGCCTTGCCGATCGGGGTCGTGCTCGTCGGGCCGTCCGGCGAGTAGGCGAAGACGTTGCCATCGACATCGCGCATCACGAGGAGTTGCTTGGTCTCGACGAACTGGTCGAGCTTCGGTGGCAGTACGTCCTTGGCCTTGTCGCCGTCGAGCGCGGCACCGCGGCTCCAGGCGATCTTCGGCGCAGCACCGACCGCCAGCCCGTCCAGGTCGAGGGCGTTCGGCTTTGCCGGGGCCGACGCGGTGGGTGACGGAGTCGGGCCCGCACCCTGCCGCGGTCCACATGCGGCGAGGACGATGAGCGCTGCGGCCGTGAGGACGGCGAGACGAGGATTCACGAGCACAGGATGACACCGAGACGGCCTCCGCGCGGGAACGCTGGCAGAATGCGCCACGTGTCCGCGAAGCCCTCGAGCCCCAAGCCCGCTTCCGATCAGCACCGCGTCCTGTCCGGTGCGCAGCCGACGGCCGACTCCTACCACCTTGGCAATTACTTCGGGGCGTTCCGGCAATGGGTTGCGCTGCAGGACGAGTTCGACGCCTTCTACTTCATCCCGGACCTGCACGCGATCACCGTCGACTACGACCCGGCGCTCCTGCGGGAACGGACATATGTGGCGGCCGCCCAACTGCTGGCCGCCGGTGTGGATCCCGAGCGGAGCGCCCTGTTCGTCCAGAGTCACGTCCCTGAGCACGCGCAGCTGGCCTGGATTCTGGGCGGCATCACCGGCTATGGCGAAGCCGGTCGCATGACGCAGTTCAAGGACAAGACGGTCAAGGGGGGCACCGACAAGGCGAGCGTCGGCCTGTTCACCTACCCGATCCTGATGGCCGCCGACATCTTGCTCTACCAAGCTGCCAAGGTGCCGGTCGGTGAAGACCAGCGGCAACACGTCGAGCTCACCCGCAATCTCGCCCAGCGGTTCAACCATCGCTTCGGCGAGACGTTCGTCGTACCGGAGGCGTACATCCTCAAGGCGACGGCCAAGATCTACGACCTGCAGAGCCCGACCGCGAAGATGAGCGGCTCGGCCACGTCGCAGTCCGGCGTCGTCAACCTCACCGACGACCCGAAGCAGGCCGCCAAGAAGATCCGGTCAGCCGTCACCGACTCCGGCGCCGACATCCGGTTCGACCCGGCGGAGAAACCGGGGATCTCCAACCTCCTGACGATCTACTCGGCGCTCACGGACCGCGGCATCCCGAGTATTGAGGCCGAGTTCGCCGGTCAGCAGTACGGGCAACTCAAGGTTGCCCTGAGTGACTTGGTGGCCGATTTCGTCGACGGGTTCGGCGCTCGGACCCGCGAACTGCTGGGGGACCGGGCTGAACTCGACCGCATCCTGGCCGCTGGTGCGGAGCGCGCGCGTGACGTGGCCGGCGCGACTCTGGCCGCCGTCTACGACCGTTCTGGTTTCGTCCCGTCGGCGCGCTGATACCGTGACCCCCGTCCCATTTGGCCCTGCCTTATTGAGCCCGGTCTCATTGAGCACCGCCTCATTTCCGGGGACCACCCAGCGGTAAGCAAAGCGAGGGCGCATGACCACCACAGTGCCGAATCCAGTTGGGCCGAACCCAGCCGGAAGGGCGGCGATCGCCGCCCGCACCCTTCGCACCGACCGATGGTGGTTCCCACCGGCCATTCAGGCCGCGGGACTGACCGCTTGGGTGGCCTACGCGACGTTCCGCGTCTTCCAGCAGAGCGACTACTTCGTCGAGAAGTACAACTACCTGACGCCGTTCTACTCGCCGTGCATGTCCGAGGCCTGCGTCCCGGGGTCGTCGCACTTCGGCCAGTTCCTGCCGGCTGACTTGGTCGTCGGCGGTTTCGACGTCATGCGCTTGGTGCCGTTCGCTGTGGTGACGCTGCCGTTCCTGCTGCTCTTCCGCTTGACGTGTTACTACTACCGCAAGGCGTACTACCGCGCGTTCTGGATGTCGCCCCCGGCCTGTGCCGTCGCGGAGCCGCACGCCACGTACACCGGCGAGACGCGGTTCCCGCTGATCGTCCAGAACTTCCACCGCTACTTCTTCTACGCGGCGGTGGGAATCTCACTCATCAACACCTGGGACGCCATCTACGCCCACCACACCCACGACGGTGGTTTCGGCCTCGGACTCGGCAACATCATTCTCTGGGTCAACGTCATCCTGCTCTGGGCCTACACGGCGTCGTGCCACTCCTGCCGCAGCATCATCGGCGGCAAGTTGAACCACTTCTCCAAGCATCCGATTCGCTATCGCCTGTGGCAGCGAGTGTCGTTCCTGAACGGCCACCACATGCTCTTGGCGTGGATCACGCTCGGGACGCTCGCACTGACCGACTTCTACATCATGGGCCTGGCCGCCGGTTGGTACTCCGACCTGCGACTCATCGGCTGACCTGAGAGGCATCACCTTCGTGAGCGAGATCGAGAAACACTCCTACGACGTCCTGGTGATCGGCGCCGGCGGCGCCGGCCTGCGTGCGGCCATCGAGGCCCGGCTGGCCGGCAAGAAGGTCGCCATCATCACCAAGTCACTCTTCGGCAAGGCGCACACCGTCATGGCCGAGGGCGGCTGCGCGGCGGCGATGGGCAACGTCAACGAGAACGACAACTGGATGGTCCACTTCCGCGACACCATGCGGGGCGGCAAGTTCCTGAACAACTGGCGAATGGCCGAGCTGCACGCCAAGGAGGCGCCGGACCGGGTCTGGGAGCTCGAGACGTACGGTGCGCTGTTCGACCGGACGCCGGACGGCAAGATCAGCCAGCGCAACTTCGGTGGCCACACCTTCCCGCGTCTCGCCCACGTCGGCGACCGCACGGGGCTCGAACTGATCCGCACCTTGCAGCAGAAGGTCGTTTCGCTGCAACAGGACGACTTCGCCGAGACGGGTGACTACGAGTCGCGCATCAAGGTCTTTGCCGAGTGCGTCATCACCGACCTCATCAAGGACGGTGACCGAATCGCCGGCGCGCTGGCCTACTGGCGTGAGTCCGGCGACCACATCCTGTTCGAGGCGCCAGCCGTAGTGCTCGCCACCGGCGGCGTCGGCAAGTCCTACATCGTCACCAGCAACTCCTGGGAGTACACCGGTGATGGTCACGCGCTCGCGATGCGGGCGGGTGCGTCGCTGATCAACATGGAGTTCCTGCAGTTCCACCCGACCGGCATGGTGTGGCCACCGTCGGTCAAGGGCATCCTCGTCACCGAGTCAGTGCGCGGCGACGGCGGCGTCCTCACCAACTCCGAGGGCAAGCGCTTCATGTTCGACTACGTCCCGGACGTGTTCAAGGCGCTGTACGCCGAGACGCCCGAGGAGGGCGACCGCTGGTACACCGATCCGGACAACAACCGGCGTCCTCCCGAGCTCTTGCCGCGTGACGAGGTCGCACGTGCCATCAACTCTGAGGTCAAGGCCGGCCGTGGAACACCGCACGGTGGCGTCTACCTGACCGTCGCCGGACGCACCGAGGTGGGACTGACCACCGAGGCGATCCTCAAGAAGCTGCCGTCGATGCACCACCAGTTCAAGGAGCTGGCCGACGTCGACATCACGAAGGAGTCGATGGAGGTCGGCCCGACGTGTCACTACGTCATGGGCGGTGTCGAGGTGGAGCCCGACACGGGAGCTGCTTCTGTGCCCGGGCTGTTCGCTGCCGGTGAGTGCTCCGGCGGCATGCACGGCTCCAACCGACTCGGCGGCAACTCCCTGTCCGACCTGCTGGTCTTCGGTCGACGGGCCGGTGCCGGCGCCGTCGCGTACGTCGATGGACTCGCTCAGCGCCCGGCGCTCAACGACGCTGACGTGCCGCGCTGCCGAAGAGCGCTCGTTGGCGCCGTTTGGCCGGGCAGAGTCGGGCGAGAGCCCCTACGACCTGCACCACGAGCTGCAGGCGGTGATGAACGAGCTCGTCGGCATCATCCGTACCGAAGCCGAAGTGGCCGATGCTGTGGCGAAGGTGGCCGACATCAAGGAGCGCGCCAAGAACGTCGGAGCCGTCGGGTGGTCGGGCGTTTAACCCGGGCTGGCACCTGTCGCTCGACCTACGGAACATGCTCATCGTCAGCGAGGCGATCGCCAAAGCGGCGCTGCTGCGCCAGGAGAGCCGCGGCGGCCACACCCGCGACGACTATCCGGGCATGAATCCCGAGTGGCGCAAGAAGCTGATCGTCTGCACCACGTTGCCCACTACCGAGTCGGGGGACGGTGACGTCAACATCGTCGAGCAGGAGCAGATCCCGATGCGGCCGACCTGCTCGAGCTGTTCGAGGTCGACGAGCTGAAGAAGTACCTGACTGAAGCAGAACTCCCGGGAGGGGCGCACTGATGGGCTACCAGCAGAATTTCCGCGTGTGGCGGGGCGACGCGACCGGCGGCGACTTCGCCGAGTACGACGTCGAGGTCAACGAGGGTGAGGTCGTCCTCGACATCGTCCACCGGATGCAGTCGACGATCGCGCCCGATCTTGCGGTGCGGTGGAACTGCAAAGCCGGAAAGTGCGGCTCATGCAGCGCCGAGATCAACGGCAAGCCGGGCCTGTTGTGCATGACCCGCATGTCGACCTTGCCGCAGGAATCGACCGTCACGATCACGCCGATGCGGACGTTCCCGGTCATCCGCGACCTCGTCACCGACGTCTCCTTCAACTACGAGAAGGCCCGTGAGGTGCGCGCATTCGTGCCGCCGGCCGATCTGGCGCCGGGGGAGTACCGGATGCAGCAGGTGGACGTCGAGCGCTCGCAGGAGTTCCGTAAGTGCATCGAGTGCTATCTGTGCCAGAACACCTGCCATGTCGTCCGTGACCACGAAGAGAACAAGTCGAACTTCTCCGGTCCTCGCTTCCTCATGCGAATCACCGAGCTCGACATGCACCCGCTCGATGCCGCCGAGAAGCAGGAGGGCATCAAGCGTCCGCTCGCCGCGCAGGACGAGCACGGCCTCGGCTACTGCAACATCACCAAATGCTGCACCGAGGTGTGCCCCGAGCACATCAAGATCACCGACAACGCGTTGATCCCGCTCAAGGAGCGGGTGGTCGACCTCAAGTTCGATCCGCTGTTCATCCGCCGCGGCAAGAAGCAACGCGCCCGCTGAGCGACCCGTGGGGCGGGCGTGACCCGCATAATGAGCGAATGGATCAGATCACCACGACAGTTGAGGCGATTGCGCCGGATCTGATCGAACTGCGCCGCGATCTGCACGCGCATCCGGAGCTTTCGTGGGCCGAGGAGCGCACGACCGACGTGGTGGCGTCGTGGATGGACAAGTTCGACATCGGCTACCGCCGGTGGGAGGGCAGCGGGCTGGTCGCCCAGGTGGGTCCGGCCGACGCCCCGATCGTTGCGTTGCGGGCGGACCTCGACGCCCTTCCCATCCACGAAACGAACGCGCTGCCGTGGCGGTCCACCGTCGACGGCGTTGCTCACGCCTGTGGCCACGACGTCCACACGGCATCGTTGGTCGGCGCGGCGGTTGCCCTCGCCGACCTCGAACGTCGTGGGCTCCTGCCGGTCCAGGTCCGGCTGGTGTTCCAGCCGGCCGAGGAAGCGATGCCGGGTGGCGCTCTCAAGGTCCTGTCGCTGGGGGAGATGACCGGCGTCTCTCGGATCTTCGCGCTGCACTGTGATCCCACCCTCGACGTCGGCCTCATCGGTGTCCGTGAGGGTGCGATCACGGGGGCATCCGACCGCCTCAGGGTCGTGCTCACCGGACGCGGCGGACACACCTCGCGTCCGCACCTCACCGAGGACGTGACGTTTGCGGCCGGGACGCTCATCACCCAGCTGCCGGCCGTGCTCTCGCGGCGCTTCGACCCACGTTGCGGCGTCAGCCTGGTGTGGGGTCATATGCACGCCGGTGACGCCGCCAACGTCATCCCGGTCCACGCCGAACTCGCCGGAACGGTGCGCATGCTCGATGTGGCCGCCTGGCACAGCGCCGAAGCCATCGTGCGCCAGACGGTCGAGGACATCGTGCGGCCCTTCGGTGTCACGGTCGACGCCACCTACGTGCGCGGCGTGCCGCCGGTGGTCAACGAGTTCGCGGCGACGGAGGCGCTCCGGTCGGCGGTCGAGACCGCCATCGGTCGTGACGGCGTCGCCACGACGCCCCAGAGTCTCGGTGGTGAGGACTTCGGCTGGTTCCTCGAGACCGTGCCGGGTGCGATGGGGCGGTTGGGTACGCGAACACCCGGCGGGCTGACGCATGATCTGCACCAGGGGACCTTCGAGGTCGACGAACGCGCGGTGGCCGTGGGGGCTGCTGTGCTTGCTCACGCCGCGCTGGCCCCGCTCTGAGCTGGTTGGCCTGATCCGGTAGGAAGGACGAATGTCGCGAATGCCCCGACGTGCAGGTTTGATCTGCCCGCCCCCCTTGTTGTGCACCGCTTTGCTGTGCACCGCGTTGGCGTTGGCTGGCTGCGGCCGGGCACCGGAGGAGGAGCCGGTCCTGACTCCGGTCGATACCCTCTGCAGGGCGGCCACGGGCGACGGACCCAAGGTTGGCATCGCGTACGACGTGGGCGGACGCAACGACCGGGGCATCAACGACGCAGCCTTCGCCGGGTTGTCCGAAGCGGTCGAGGAACTGGAGGCCAGCTGCCTGGAGGGTGAGGCCGCCGACGGCGAGCAGGAGTCGGCGCGGCTCGACCGACTGCGGCAGTTCGCCGACAACGGCGCCACCGTCATCGTGGCGATCGGCACTCGATACGCGCGGGCGGTCGACACCGTGTCCCAGTCGTACCCGGATATCCAGTTTGCGTTAATCGATGCCACCGCGCCCAAGCGCGAGTTTGGCCGAAACGTCGCCCTCCTGAACTTTGTCCCCGCGCAGGTGGGGTTCCTTGCGGGTGTCGCCGCGGCTGTGAAGACCAAGACCGGCAAGGTCGGGTTCGTCGGAGCGCCACCGGACGACGTCCTCGAACCGGCCGAGCCCTACGAGGCCGGCTTTCGCGCAGGCGTCGAGGCTGCCAAGCCGTCGGTCGACCCGACCAAGCCGACGGTGCAAGTCCTCGCCGACCATCTCGAGCGCGACACGCCGGAGCCCGGCAAGCCGGACGGCGCGAAGAAGACTGCGACCGCCCTGTTCGAGGAGGGTGCAGACGTCGTGTTCGGCTCGCCGGGAGTCTCCCAGCGCGCTTTGTTCAACGCCGCCCGCGTCGTCGGGGACGAGGCCTGGGTGGTCGGCGTCGGCGCTGATCAGTTCCAGTCGGCCACCGAGGACCAGAAGCCGCACATTCTCACGTCGGTCATCAAGCGGTTCGACACCGTGACCTACGACTTCCTCGAGTCGGCGGCCGACGGCGAGCCGCTGACCGGCCGGCACGCCTTCGGGCTCGACGAGGACGGTCTTGACTTCGTCACGTCCGGGAACCTCCTGACGAAGAAGAACATCACCGTGATCGACGGCTTCAAGGACCGCGTCGAATCCGGCAACATCGAGGTCCCGGACAGCCTCGGCTGATCGCGTAGCTACGCACGTCGGCCGTTCACTCCCTTCGGATAGGTTTGAAGTCATGCGGGTTCTGAATGACCGCCGGGAAATCGCCGCGGCCGAAGGCACCGAGTTGGGCGTCAGCGAATGGGTGCAGGTCACCCAGGAGCGCATCAACTTCTTCGCCGACGCGACGGGTGACCGGCAGTGGATTCACATCGATCCAGAGCGGGCCACGGAAGGACCCTTCGGCACCACGGTTGCCCACGGATACCTGACGTTGTCGCTGCTTCCGTTCCTCAGCGCGCAGGTGTTCGCGTTCGCCGGCGATGTGGCTCGGGTGAACTACGGCATCAACCGGGTGCGGTTCGTTACGCCGGTCGTGGTCGACTCGAAGGTGCGCAATCGGGTCGAGCTGCTCAAGGTGCGCGACATGGCCAAGGGCCAGCAGGTCACCCTGCGCCACACCATCGAGATCAAGGGCAGTGACAAGCCAGCCTGTGTCGCCGAGACGGTGACGCTCCTGATGGACGCCGACACCTGATGAGCCGCCGGTGATCGCTCTCCTCGTCGGATTGCGAGGCCTGTCCGCGGTTCTCATCGTGGCCGCCGCGCTCGCCGGAGCCGACATCCTGCCCTCCGAGTTCGGTTCCGGCCTCGATCAGGTCGGATTGATGATCTTCATCGTCACGACCGGTTTTGTGCACTCGATTCGCTATGCCCACGACGAGTCGCACCGATTCGCCGTGGCCGACTACGTCAAGGCGCGCGCCCTGCATGTGTTGCCGCTCTACTTCCTGGCCATCGTCGCCTCGCTCGCGATCTCTGGCTGGTGGGATGAATGGCCCTACCGCTTCGAGTCCGTCGCCGACGTCGCCCGCGCGCTGCTGCTCGTCGATGCGCCCGGCGAACTCTGGATCGTGCCGGCCTACCTGCAGTGCTGCGTCATGTTCCTGGTCGCGTGGTGGATGTGGTCGCGCGGGTGGTCGGTCTGGTCGCTGGTGGCCCTTGCCGCGGTATCGACGATCCCGGCCTTCCTCGGTTTGTACCCGCCGTCCGGCCATGCGGTGAGCGTCGTTCTCCCGTACTTCCTCGTGGGCGTGGCCCTCGGCCTGGCGTGGCCCGGTTCCCTGGAGCCCTTCCTCGTCCGCCACCTGGGCGTCGTGTCAGTCGTCGGCGGGCTGTCCTTCATCCTCGTCTGCATCAACATCCCGGCCGTCCGCGCCGCCCATGGTTGGACATTCGGCGAAACCATCGTCGCTTCGACGTGGCTGGACCCGTTCAACGCGATTGCCGTGATCGCGTTGGTCATCGCCACCGCTACGCGTCCGATTGCGCTGGCCGTGCTGGGCGCCGTTCCGCTCTTGGTGCTGGGGCAGTACTGGTACACCGTGTATCTCGTGACTCCGGTGCTCGTGGCCCTGCTCCCGAGTTAGTTCCCCGTGCTCAGAGGTGACGCACGACCTGGGCGAGCAGGCGGCCCAGCTGTCCTGCCGCTGCCTCGCCTGCGGCAAGAACTTCGGCGTGATCCAGCGGCGCTTCCGTCACGCCGGCCGCCGCATTCGTGACCAGCGAGATTCCGAGCAGGTCGAGCCCCACAGCGCGGGCGGCGATTGCCTCAAGCGCGGTGGACATCCCCACGAGGTCGCCCCCGATGGCGCGCAGGTGTCCGATCTCCGCCGGCGTCTCGTACTGCGGTCCGTGGACTTGGACGTATACGCCTTCGTCGAGGGTCGGGTCGATCGTTCGAGCGACGTCACGCAGCCGCGCGGAGTACAGGTCGGTCAGGTCGACGAAGTTCGGACCGACGAGCGGCGACGTCCCACTGAGGTTGATGTGATCGGCGATGAGGACGGGACGACCGGTCGCGTAGGCCGGATTGATGCCACCTGCCCCGTTGGTCAGCACGAGCGTCCGCACGCCGGCTGCGGCGGCGGTGCGGACCGGATGCACGACCGCATCGACGCCGCGCCCCTCGTACAGGTGCGTGCGGCCGAGGAAAACCAAGACGCGGCGGCCGTCGCAGTCCACCGAACGGACCGTCGGGCCGTGGCCGTCGGCCGTCGGGACGGCAAACCCGGGTAGCTCCGACACCGGGAGCTCCCAGGTCGTCGTGCCCACGGCGTCGGCCGCGTCGGCCCATCCGGAGCCCAGCACGATAGCGGTTTCGTGCGCAACGCCGCCGGTCCGATCGTGGACGACGGCTGCGGCCTCGCGCGCCCGTTCGTCCACGGTGTCGGCCACGTCAGCACCTTATTCGAGCCCAAGTGGACGGACTGCCGTTACGCTCGACGGGTGTTGTCTGGACTCGGGGGCGCCCCGCGTTCGGTTGTCGCCTTCATCGATGATCGCCTAGACGCTTGGCGCACGGGCACGCGTGAAGGCCAGTGGTTCGTCGTCACCTTGCTGGTCGCAGCGTCGGTGCTGATGTTCGCGGTGTCCTTCTTCAGCCCGATCACTCTTCCGGTTTCAGTGTTCGCGATCCCGCTGGTCATCGGCGGTCTGACCATGCACATGCGGCCCCTGGTCTGGTTGGTTGTCGTCGAGATACTGCTCGTGGCCGTCTCGCTGGCGTTGACCTCGCGCACAACGTCGTGGGCGTTCCAGCAGTCCATCAGCCTCGGAGTTGTGGCTATCGTCGCCGTCATCGTGTTGATGGTCGCGTCGGGCAACCGGTCGGGCCTCCATGGTCGGCTCAGTGAATCAATGCTGATGGAGCTCAACGAGCGATTGCGAGTGCAGGGCGCGGTGCCCCCGCTGCCCGACGGTTGGTCCGCCGAGTCGAAACTGCGGTCGGCCGGGGGAGCGAAGTTCGCCGGCGACTTCTTCATCGCGCACCTCTATGAGGACGGCGCCACGTTGGAGATCGTGCTGGTCGACGTCTCCGGTAAGGGCGTGGGTGCGGGAACGAAGTCACTGCAGTTCGCTGGTGCGCTGGGCGGGCTCATCGGCACGATGCCGCCGGTCGAGCTATTCGACGCTGCCAACGAGTTCCTGCTGCGTCAGGACTGGACCTTCTCCTTCGCCACCGCCGTCAACGTGCGGGTCGACCTGCGTACCGGTGCCTTCTTGGTCACCAGTGCCGGGCACCCGCCGGTGCTCCGGTGGAACCGGGTGTGGTCGACGTGGGACCTCGACTCGGCACAAGGGATGGCGCTCGGCATCATCAAGGATCCGCAGTTCCGGCAGTCGAAGGGGACAATCGGCCCCGGCGAAGCGCTCATGCTCTACACCGACGGTGTCGTCGAATCACGGGAGCACGACGTCGACGCGGGAGTGGAGTTCCTGCGCATATCGGCCGCGCGCAGCGTCCGCGACGGATTCGACGGTGCGGCGGCCCGGGTCGTCGATGCCATCGAGGGCGACGACGACGATCGCGCCGTCCTCATCCTCTCGCGCGAGATGGCCTGAACCGCTCTCCGAGCGATCCGGCTTCGCCGGTCGCGTGCGCCCGTACAGGATTGCTTGGTCGTCGCCGATCGGGCGAAGCCCGACCGTCGGCGACAATTAAGCACCTGGTCGTGGGAACTGCGCGCGCATGGCGAAGTCCCAGCCACGGTCGCCGAGCAGCTTGCGCGTGGCGATCGATGCCGGCGCGGACGCGGTGACGGTGTAGCGCGCCTTGGGGCGGCTCTTGGTGAGTGCCTTCTCGACCACCTTGGCGACCGCCTCCGGCGGTCCACCGAACTTGGCCATCGGGCCGGCGTACGCCTCTGTGGTGGCCTTCGCGACGGCGCGGTTGAAGTGGGCATAGGGGCCATCGGTATCGAGGTCCATCGACGCCAGTGCGGCGTCGTCGAAGTTGGTTGTGATGAGACCCGGCTCGATCAGGACGACCTTGACGCCGAAGCCGGACACCTCATAGCGCAGTGCGTCCGAGAACGCCTCGACCGCGTACTTGCTGGCGTGGTACGCGCCGCCGCCCGGAAAGGTGAGCTTGCCACCCATCGAGCCGATGTTGACGATGCGGCCCCGACGTTGGGAGCGCATCGCCGGCAGGACGAGTTGGCTGAGTCGCACCAGGCCGAAGACGTTGGTCTCGAACTCGCGCCGGATGTCATCTACGTCCAAGGTTTCGATGGCGCCGGACAGTGAGTAGCCAGCGTTGTTGACCAGCGCGTCGAGTTGACCGGTTTCAGTCAGGACAGCGTCGACGGCGGCGGACATCGACGCGTCGTCAGTGACATCGAGCGCGAGGTGCTTGCACTCGGTGAGGTCGGCCAGCGTCTCGGGCCGGCGGGCGGTCGCGTAGACGGTCCACCCCTTCCGGGCCAAGCGTGCGGCGGTGGCTTTGCCGATGCCCGAGGAGCAGCCGGTGATCAGAACAGTCTGGGATGCAGCCATGGCCTGATCATGGCACTGCGTTGGATTTGTCGCCGGCGACCGGGCTACGCCCGTCCGGCGACGCCCAAGCAAGCTGACTGGGCCCGTCCGCGACCGGCAAAGCCGGATCGCTCGTGGTGCCCTTCGGATTGCGCCTGGCTCACTTACGCCTCAGTGATGTGAGGTGGCGCCTTCGGGTGCGCGAGCCGGCAGCATCAGCGCGAGCACGATGATGCCGATCGACACGATCGCGCTCCCCGCGAACGCCCACTGCATGCCACCGATCGCCGCGTTCTCCGGCGCCGAGCCTGCTTTGATCAACGATGCGGTGTGCGACGACAGGATCGTCACCGACATCGCGGTGCCGATGGCGCCCGCCACCTGTTGCGTCGAACCGAGCATCGAGCTGGCGTGCGAGTAGAGATGCTCCGGAACCGCGTTGAGGCTCAGCGTGAACACCGGCGTGAAGATGGCAGCCAAGCCGGCCATGAACACAACGTGCGCGGCCAAGATGATCCAGATCGACGTCGAATGCCCGATCTGGGCGAGCGTCGCCAGCGCCGCCACGACTGCCAGGGATCCAGGAACAACCAGGGGCCGGCTGCCGAAACGGTCGAACAGGTGGCCGATGCGTGGGCCGGACAGGCCCATGGCGAGACCACCGGGCATCAGCAGCAGCCCGGTCTGGAGAGACGTGAGGCTGCGCAGATCCTGCAGGTAGATCGGCAACAGGATCATCGATCCCATGAATCCAGCGAACGCGACGACCATCAGCGCCGTGCCGACGGTGAAGGTGCGATGGGTGAGGGTGCGGAGGTCGAGCAGCGGGCGATCTGACCGCTGCAACCACAGCTGAGCGACGACGAACAGCGCGATCACGAGCGCTCCACCGGCGATGAACCAGCCTGCCGGCGCCGGCGCGTGCTCATCGCCGATGAGGCTGAGGCCGTAGACGAGCGATCCAAAGCCGAGGGCGGCAAGGATGACGCTCGGCACGTGGACCGACCCGGCGGTCGGTTCGCCCACGTTGATGATCTTGCGCAGGCCGGCGATCGCGATGCCGGCGGCCAGCGGCAGGACGAGCCCGAACATCCAGCGCCAGGACGTGAACTCAAGGATCACGCCGGACACGGCCGGGCCGAGCGCCGGCGCCACCGAAATGGCCATGACGACGCGGCCCATGATGCGCCCGCGGTCCCACTCGGGGACTACTTCCATCAAGGTGGTCATGAGCAGCGGCATCATGATGGCGGTGCCGGCGGCCTGCACGATGCGGCCGGCGAGCAGCATGGAGAACACCGGCGCCACGGCTGCGATCGCCGTACCCACGCAGAACGTTGCCATGGCCACGAGATATGCCCGGCGGGTGGTGACGCGCTGCAGGAACCAGCCCGTGACGGGGATAACGACCGCCATCGTCAGCATGAAGGACGTCGACAGCCACTGGGCGGCGCGCGCGGTGACCTCGAACTCGCTCATGAGGCGCGGGATCGCGTTCATCATGATCGTCTCGTTGAGGATGACGACGAAGGTCGCGCCGACCAGCCAGGTGAGGACCGCGTAGTCCGGCTTGTCTTCGTCAGGTGTGTCGTCGGTCTGCTTCACGGGGCGCTCGTTCGTCGTGTCCGTGATTGCCGGCGCGTCAGCCATGGAAATTCCTAAGTCTTAAGCAGGGTTCTGTCGCTATCACCACGAACGAGCTGGCGCGGATACGACAACGACACTCAACATATGTGGAGGCACTGACATTCCCGAAGCGAGTTTCCGCAACCGGTTGGCTACGATGGTGCGGCTGCTATGGCAGCACCGCGGACGTAACTCAATTGGTTAGAGTCTCTGCCTTCCAAGCAGAATGTTGCGAGTTCGAGTCTCGTCGTCCGCTCAACTACAGGCGGAGGTCGGCTGCCGTGGCGGTTTGCTCGGCCGCGAAGAGCTCGTTCTCCTGCGCCGCCCAGATGTCCCACCACTTCTCGTAGGTCTCGCCGTCGCGCGCCATGGCGCGGGCGCGGCGGATGTCGACCGGGGCGTCCAGCCAGATCAGGGACGACAGCAACGGCCGAATGCTGCGCGATCCGCTGCCGCAGCCGTCGAGGATCACGAGACCGCCGGGCTCGATGACAATGTCGTCGCCCGGCTGGTCGGCTCCCCACTCCCATCGCGGAGTGCGTCCGGCGTCGCCGCGAGCGATGGGCTCGAGAACGTCACGGACCACGACGGGTGGGGCGTCGGCCAGACCTCGCCAGCCCCGGTAGATGTCGTCGAGGTGCAGAATCTGTGCGCCAAGGAGGGGTGCGAGCTCGCGCGCGAGGTTGGTCTTGCCGGCACCGCTGGGGCCGTCGATGGCGATGACGACGGTCTCTCCGCAGCGTGGCTGGAGGCTACTGAGCATCGGGACGAGGCTGTCGGCATCAGTCATCCGGCCAGTGTTCACTAGACTCGTGCGTTGGCGCCGCCACGGCGCTCCGGGATGTAGCGCAGCTTGGTAGCGCATCCGCTTTGGGAGCGGAGGGTCGCAGGTTCAAATCCTGTCATCCCGACACTTGGCGTCGTACCGCCGTCGGGCGGTGCGGCGGCAAGATCGCGATCGTCAGGTTGGGCCCACGTCGGACGCCTTTGGGCGTGCGATGGGGAGCATCCCGGCAGTTGCCATTCGACCGATTTCGGCGCCTCGACGACGCCTGACATACTTGTGCGTCGCCCAATTTCAGGAGTTCCTGCACGTGAAGACCAGCACCGAGACCCTCAGCCCGACCCGGGTCAAGTTGACCATCGAGGTCCCGTTCGAGGACTTCCAGCCGAGCCTCGACAAGGCGTACCAGTCGATCGGCGGCCAGATCCAGGTGCCGGGATTCCGCAAGGGCAAGGTGCCGGCAGCCATCGTCGACCAGCGGGTGGGACGTGGCGCGGTGCTCGACCAGGCCATCAACGAAGCCCTTCCGACTTGGTACAGCGAGGCGGTTCAGGATGCTGAGCTGCGGCCGCTGAGCCAGCCCGAGATTGACCTGACGAAGTTCGCCGACGGCGAGCCGATCGAGATCACGGCCGAGCTCGACGTGCGTCCGCCCATCACCGTTCCCGACCCGGCATCGATCAGCGTCCAGGTCCAGAACGCCGAGGTCACCGACGCGGACATCGACGAGCAGTTGGAGGCGCTGCGCGAGGGGTTCGCCACTTTCACCGACGTCGAGCGTGCGGCCGCCGATGGCGACGCTGTCACGCTTGACCTGGCGGCCGCCGACAAGGACGGCGAGCCGGTCGAGGGAGCGCAGGCTGAGGGCCTGCCCTACACGATCGGCAGCGGCGCCCTGCTCGATGGCCTCGACGAGGCCATCATCGGCCAGTCGGCCGGCGAGTCGACGACGTTCAGCACCGAATTGGTCGGCGGCGAACTGAAGGGCAGGGAAGTCGACGTCACGGTCAAGCTGACCGACGTCAAAGAGCGTCAGCTTCCGGACCTCGACGACGACTTCGCCCAGACCGCCGGCGACTTCGACACGCTGGACGGACTGAAGGCCGACGTGCGCGAACGTCTCACCCGCGCCAAGCGCATGGAGCAGGCCGCCGAAGCGCGCGACAACGTCCTCACCGAGATCGTCGACAAGATCGACGCTCCGCTGCCAGATGGCCTGGTGGCGGCCGAGGTGGAGGAGCGCCGCCAGCAGACGCTGCAGCAACTGGCGTTCGCCGGCCTCACGCTCGAGGGCTACCTCGAGGATCAGGGCCAGACGGCAGAGGAGTTCGACGCCGAGGTCGAGCGCCAGGTGCGCGAGTCGATCGTCGCCGGGTTCGTCCTTGACGAGATCGCCCTCGCCAACGAGATCGGCCTCGAGGACCAGGAGCTCACCGAGCACGTCGTCCGCCGGGCCCAGCAGTCGGGCCAGGACCCGAACGAGTACATCCAGCACGTGATGGAGCACAACCACATCCCTGAGCTGATGGCCGAGATCATCCGGGCCAAGGCGCTGGCCAACCTCGTCGAGTCGGCGAAGGTCACCGACGCAGACGGCAACGTGGTTGACCTCGCGTCGCTCCAGGGCGACGGCTCGCTGTCCACTGATGAAGATCCGGACGAGACGTCGGACACAGCCGCCGAGTAAATACTGGGTAAACGTGTGCCCGGCGCGCCGTCTGGATGTGCCAACGCGGGGGTCGGGCAGGCACACTAACGTCATGCCCACGGACCCCGCACGGACGACCGACGTCGCCGCGCTCGCCCTCGACTATGGCGAGCGCCTGATCGTCGGCACCGTTCGGGACGTCCACCAAGCCGTCAGCAAGCGGGCTTTCGGTGCGACGCGCGCGGTGGGCGGCCGGGTCCCTGAGTCATTCCACGACGCGGTCATCACCTCCCTCTACGGTGCGATCTCCGGCGTCCTGCGCATCTCCAGCGGCTCCATCCGGGCGCTGGCCAAGCGCGGCGTCGGGCGCCCGGTCGAGAGCTCACGGAGGGGCCGCGGCATCGTGGCCGCCGTCAACGGCCTCATCGGCGACGAGCTGCGCATGGTCGACGACCCGCAGGCCATCGTCATGTCCGTCCGCAAGGACGGCGACGACATCCCCGTCTCACCCTGGCCGGTCGGTGAATCCTTCCGCGATGCCAGCAGCCACATTGTCCTGTTCCTGCATGGCCTGTGCGAGAGCGACGAGTCGTGGAACATGGGTGACCGGTTGGCCGGCTCGACCTACGCCCAGCGCATCAAGGACGACACGGACGGAACCCCAGTGTTCATCCGTTACAACACCGGGCTTCGGGTGTCCGAGAACGGCAAGCACCTCGACTGGCTGGTCCGCCAGCTCGTCGCATCGTGGCCGACAGACGTCACCCGCATCACGCTGGTCGGGCACTCGATGGGCGGCTTGGTTGTCCGCGCGGCCACCAACCATGCGACGGCGTCGGGTCAGACGTGGCAGCACTTGGTGCGTGACGTCATCTGCCTGGGCACGCCGCACACCGGCGCGGCACTGGAGAAGGTCGCGCACATGGGTTCGCGAGTCCTGCACTTCTTCCCCGAGTCGCGGCCGTTCAGCGCGATCCTCAATGCGCGCTCGGGCGGCATCCTCGACCTGCGGCACGGCTACATCACGAAGGAAGAGTGGGAGGGTCAGGACCTCACCCAGCTCTGGGGCCTCGACCGCATCGCCGCCGCGCCATTGCCCCATGCGGAGTATCACTTCGTCATTGCGACGCTCGGCGCGACGAAGCGGCATCTGTTCAGCTCCATCCTCGGCGACCTGCTCGTGCACTTCTCGTCGGCGGCCGGGATCGGACGATCTGGGACTGTTGTCGACGGCGCCCGGCTGGAATACCTGGCGAGCACGCATCATTTCGCGCTGCTCAACCATCCGCGTGTCGCGGACTGGCTGGTCCAATGGATCACCTCGCGCGACGCGGAGGCATTGCCCGCCGGTTCAACCGGCTGACTGGGCACCCGCAAGGCCCTCCGAGCGATCCGGCTAGTGGGGGTACCTCCCACGCTGATTTGGCGTGGGGACGGTCGCGTACGTCAGGGCAAACCTGCATGGGCTGTTGCCGGACGGGCGAAGCCCGGCCGCCGGCAACGAATTCAACTCAGTCGTCCCAATAGGGAACGCGGGCGACGACGAACACGCGGCGGAACGGCAGGACCACGGTCCCGTCTTCGACCGGGTAGGCCTCGTGAAGCCGGTCCTTGAACTCGGTCTCGAACAGCGAGCGGACCTCGGCCGGCAAGGCATCGAGCGTCGGGCGCGCGCTGGTGGAAGCCACCCAGTCGAAGACCGGGTCGCGTCCGTGGAGGGCGTGTAAGTAGGTGGTTTCCCACGCGTCGACCGTGCAGCCGATGTCGGTCAAGGCGTGAAGGTAGGTGCGTGCACCGAAGGCTTCGCCCTTCGCGACGTACTCCAGGTGCCGCGCGAACTCGGGTCGTGCCTCGAGTTCGCGACGGATGGTGTGGCTTGGTTCGCCAAAGTTGCCGGGTACTTGGAACGCGAGCCAGCCGCCGGGCACGACCGCACGAGCGAGGCGGGGGAGCAGCTGCAGGTGCCCGGGTATCCAGTGCAGGGTTGCATTGCTGATGAGGACGTCAATTGGTTCGGTCGACTCCCACCGATGGAGGTCGGCCAGCACGAAGTCGACGCCAGGGATCTCCCGCGCAGCGAACTCGACCATCGTCGGGCTGCTGTCGACGCCGATGACATGGGCGTGCGGCCAGCGCTGATGCAGCAGGCCGGTGAAACGTGCCCGGCCCCGACCCCAGGTCGACGACGGTGGTTGGAGCCTCCGCGCCTATCCGTGCCAACAGCTCGACGAACGCCCGCCCGCGCTCGTCCGCGAAGCTGAGGTAGCGCAGCGGATCCCAATCCATGGAGGGAGGCTACCCGCCGGTTTCGTCTGCCGTCAGCGAACAGGACGTGTCCTGGCGTGTGTCTGGTGCGCGTGGCGTCTAGGGTCGGGGACGTGAACACCGAAATCGGCCCCCAGGACCTTGACGGGCACATCTACCAGCGGCTGCTCAAGGAACGCATCGTGTTCCTCGGCGCGGAGGTGCGCGACCAGAACTCCAACGCGCTGTGTGCACAGTTGCTGCTGCTCAACGCCGAGGATCCGAACGCGGACATCTTCTTTTACATCAACAGCCCCGGCGGCTCCGTCGACTCCGGTCTGGCCATCTACGACACCATGCAGTACATCTCCAACGACGTCGCCACGGTGGCGTTTGGGCTGGCCGCGTCGATGGGCCAGTTCCTGTTGGCGTCGGGCACCCCGGGCAAGCGCTACGCCCTGCCGAACGCGCGGATCATGATGCACCAGCCGTCCGGCGGCATCGGTGGCTCGGCGTCCGACATCCGCATTCAGGCCGAACAGAGCCTGCTGCTCAAGAAGCGGCTCAACGAGTTGCAGGCCAAGCACACTGGCCAAACCATCGAGCGCACCGAGGAAGACGCCGATCGCGACCGCTGGTTCACACCGGCCGAGGCCAAGGAGTACGGGTTCATCGACCACGTCATCTCCCACCAGGGCGACGTCAAGAAGGGCAAAGCGTGAGCTACTACATCCCGCAGTGGGAAGAGCGGACGTCCTACGGCTTCCGGCGCATCGACCCCTACGCCAAGCTGTTCGAGGACCGCATCATCTTCCTCGGTACCCCCATCAGCGACGATGTCGCCAACGCTGTCATGGCCCAGTTGCTCTGCTTGCAGCAGATGGACCCCGACCGCGACGTCCAGCTCTACATCAACAGCCCGGGTGGTTCGTTCACGGCGATGACTGCCATCTACGACACGATGCGCTACCTCAAGCCGGACGTGCAGACGGTGTGCCTCGGTCAGGCAGCGTCGGCGGCGGCGGTGATTCTGGCGGCGGGAGCGCCGGGCAAGCGGTATGCGCTGCCCAACAGCCGCATCCTGATCCACCAGCCGTACACCGAAGGCACCGGCGGCCAGATCTCCGACCTGGAGATCCAGGCCAACGAGATCATCCGGATGCGCGACCTGCTGGAGCAGATGATTGCCGACTCAACGGGTAAGCCGAAGGAAGAAGTCAGCCGCGACGTCGAGCGCGACAAAATCCTGACCGCCGAGCAGGCGGTCGAGTACGGACTCATCGACCAGGTTTTCGACACGCTGAAGACGCAACCCGTCTGACACTGCAGAAGGACGTCTACCGCAGGTACTGTGAAGGACGCCGAGCCCCACTCCTCGACCCCTGCGGTCGTGGCGTACCGAAAGGAACGACATCGTGGCACGTATTGGTGAAACTGCCGATCTGCTCAAGTGTTCGTTCTGCGGCAAGAGCCAGAAGCAGGTCAAGAAGCTCATCGCCGGACCGGGTGTCTACATCTGCGATGAATGCATCGACCTGTGCAACGAGATCATCGAAGAAGAGCTCGCCGAAGGTGCCGAGGTCAGCTTGGGCGAACTGCCCAAGCCCAAGGAGATCTTCGACTTCCTGAGTGCGTACGTCATCGGGCAGGACGCCGCCAAGCGTGCGCTGGCCGTGGCCGTCTACAACCACTACAAGCGGGTACAGGCGCAGAGCGCGGCGCCCGCGCGTGCCAAGGACGACAGCGTCGAGCTGGCCAAGTCCAACATCTTGATGGTCGGCCCCACCGGGTGCGGCAAGACATACCTGGCGCAGACGTTGGCCCGGATGCTCAATGTCCCGTTCGCCATCGCGGACGCCACCGCCCTGACTGAGGCGGGCTACGTTGGCGAGGACGTCGAGAACATCTTGCTCAAGCTCATCCAGGCCGCCGACTACGACGTCAAGAAGGCCGAGACCGGCATCATCTACATCGATGAGATCGACAAGATTTCACGTAAGAGCGAGAACCCGTCGATCACGCGTGACGTCTCCGGTGAAGGCGTCCAGCAGGCTTTGCTCAAGATCCTCGAGGGCACGACGGCGTCGGTTCCGCCGCAGGGTGGTCGCAAGCACCCACACCAGGAGTTCATCCAGATCGACACCACGAACGTGCTGTTCATCGTCGGAGGTGCTTTTGCCGGGCTTGAGGAGATCATCGAGCAGCGCAACGGCAAGATGGGTCTGGGCTTCAACGTCTCGCACAATGTGCCGCCCAAGGTGGAATCGCGTGACGACCGGGTGATTCCCGAAGACCTTCTCAAGTTCGGGTTGATTCCCGAATTCATCGGTCGGCTCCCGGTGATTGCCGCTGTTGACAAGCTGGACCAGGAAGCCTTGGTTCAGATTCTCACCGAACCGAAGAACGCACTGACCAAACAGTTCCAGCGTCTCTTCGATCTCGATGGTGTCGAACTGGAGTTCACGCCGGAGGCCTGCGCGGAGATCGCGGAACTCGCGTTGGCCCGTGACACTGGGGCGCGCGGACTGCGCACCATCGTCGAGCAAGTTTTGCAGCCCATCATGTACGACATTCCGAGCCGTGAAGACGTCGCTCGGGTCGTCGTCTCGGCTGACGCCATCAACGGCATCGGCGATCCGACAGTCCTCACGCGAGACGAAGTCGAGCAGAAGGCTTCCTAAGAGCCACCACGGGACCGTGCCAATGAAGCCGCGTGTGCGGGTGGTGCTGCAAGCACGGATGGGTTCGTCGCGGCTTCCGGGCAAGGCGATGATGCCGATCGCCGGCATCCCGATGGTTGTCCTGGCTGCGCTTCGGGCCGGCAATCAGGGTCATCAGGTAGTAGTGGCGACCAGCGACGCGTCGTCCGACGATGCCATTGCCGACGTCTGTAAGGCGCGTGAACTGGCGGTGGTGCGTGGCCCGCTTGACGATGTGCTCAGCCGTTTCGTCATCGCATCTGAGGACCTCGATGATGCCGACGTCGTCGTACGACTGACGGCTGACAACGTCGTCCCGGATGGCCGCGTGGTTAGTCAGGTGGTTGGGGCGCTTGAGGATGGTGCAGCCTTTGCAGTGGTCGGTGGAGACGATGCTGGCGTTCCTTACGGTCTCGCTGCCGAGGCGTTCACGGTCGCCGCGCTTCGCCACGCCAACAAGGCCGCAGTCTCGGCCGGTGATCGCGAGCATGTGACGCCGTCGATTCGGGCCAGATACCACGTTCGGCGTCCTGAAGTTGTTGGGCTGACCGGTCGCTGGGCCGGGCTGCGCTGCACCGTCGACACTCCCGATGACTTCGGGGTGGTCGCCGGTCTGTTCGACGGCATCTCAGATCCCGTGAAGGTCACCTACAGCCAGTTATGTGAACGCTTGGCCGCGCAGAACCCGATCAAGCAGGGTCGCCTGGTACTTGGCACGGTACAACTGGGCTTGCCCTACGGGGTGGCGAACGACGTCGGGCAACCGTCGGCCGAAGCGGCGCGCGAGATGCTCGAAGCGGCGGCCTCCCTGGGAATCACGCACGTGGACACGTCTCGTGCGTACGGAGAGGCCGAGGAACGCATCGCCGAATCCGGGGTCGCCATGGGCATCATCACCAAGGTCGCCCCGATGGAAGACGGTCGTTACGCGACGGTGGACGAGTCCGTACAGGAGAGTTTGCGTCAGCTTGCTTGCGACAGAGTCGACGCCGTCCTGCTCCACCGGGCCACCGACCTCGAGCGACCCGGCGCGCGGGACGGCCTTGCTCGCTTGATCGAAGCCGGGACCACGTACTGCGTTGGCGTCAGCGTTCAGAGTCCGGCCGAACTGCTGACGGTCCTGGCCGACCCACTCTTCGGGTATGTCCAGGTGCCTTTCAACTTGCTCGACCGGCGCTGGCTCGCCGATGACGTCGAGCAAGCCCTGCTGGGGCGTCCCGACGTCCTGGTGGCGGCTCGGAGTGTCTACCTCCAGGGCCTCCTCGCAGCCCCGGAGGCGCGGTGGCCGTCGATTGATGGAGTCGACGTGGTTCGACTTCTGCAGGAACTCGATCGTCTGGTGCACGAATTCGGCCGGTCGTCTCGCGCTGATCTCTGTCTTGCCTATGCATTGGGACAGGAGTGGGTGGACTCGGTCGTCGTGGGAGCTGAATCAACGCTCCAGATCAGAGACACCGTCGAGCTAGTGGGGCAGACTCCTCTCACAACCGACCAGCGCGAGCAGGTGCACGCACGAGTTCCAGCGGGACCGCTCGACGTCGTGGACCCGAGCCGATGGAGACATTGATGGATCTGTTCAGACTCGATGGGGCCGTGGCGATCGTTTCCGGAGCCTCGGGCCGCTTGGGCCCAACGATGGTCAGCGCCTTGGCCGACGCCGGAGCGACCGTGGTAGCCGTCGCGCGGGATGCTGAGACGCTCGCAGCCCTTGAGCGAGACGGCGTGGAAGTTGCGACGTGCGACGTCACGTCCGAGGCGTGGCCAGCCCTCGTCTCGCGGGTGGGCGAGGACTATGGGCGTCTCGATGTGGTTGTCAACAACGCGCATGTCGGACGGGGCGGATCGCTTCATACGGCCACGGATGCGGAATGGGACGAGGCGTGGTATCTCGCCGTCCGGGCGACGGAACGGGCAATCGGCGCGGCTCGCCCCTTTCTTGCGTCGTCACCCATCGCGTCTGTCGTCAACGTCTCGTCGATGTATGCGGTGCGCTCGCCGGACCCGGGCATGTACGAGAGTGAGGATCAGCGGAACCCGCCGTACTATGGGGCGGCGAAGGCAGCTCTGCTCCAACTCACTCGCTATGCAGCCGCCGAACTCGCCTCGGAGGGGATCCGGGTCAATGCCCTGGTGCTGGGGCCCTTCCCGGGAGAGGCAGTCAGCGCGCCGATGGTCGAGCGCCTCGCCGCCCGGACGATGCTCGGACGATTGGGTTCGCCCGAAGAGGTCGCCGGAGCGCTGCTCTACCTTGCCTCCAATGCGTCCTCGTACACCACGGGTTCGGCCCTGACAGTAGACGGGGGCTGGACCGCGCGCTGAGTGTCTCCTAGGCACCGCTCGTTAGGTTGGGGAAATGTTCCATCGGCACCCGTTCCTGAGCCTGATGACCTTTGTGTACATGGGGTTCGTCGGTTTGGTGACGCTGACACCGTCGGCGAGCGCACCGATCCCGGTGGGCCTCGCCGAGCGGGTTCTCGACGCGTTCCACCGGCGCGGTTACTTCGAGGTGGTAACCGTCGAACGTATGGAATTTCTGGCGAACATTGCGATGTTCGTGCCGATCGGCGTCTTCCTGCTGCTGCTGGTCGGGGCCGAGCGCTGGTTTCTCGCCCTCTTCCTGCCGTTCTTCCTGACTGCCTTCATCGAGACTGCCCAGCGCGGCATTCCTGGACGCATCTCAGACCCGCGCGACATCCTGGCCAACACGATGGGCGGCATCGCTGGCGTCGTCATCGCCATGATCCTGACGTTGCCGGCCACCCTGCGGCGGCAGCGCCGCAAGCGGGAGCGCGCGGCTGCCGCTGGCTCCGGCTACTAGTCGGTGTCGCTGACCCGCACGAGGCCGCCGAGCGTCCCGATGTAAAACGTGGAGTCTGGGCCCAGGGTGACCGGCGCCCAGTGGTTGTTCCACCCCGGTCCGGCTCCGACGAACTTGCGCCACACTCGCTTGCCGGTGCGGATCGAGAAGGCCGTGAGGTAGTACGCGTCTGGTGCGAGAGCGGCGGGCAACGCGGTCCTGTACCACTCCAGCTCGGAGGCGGCGGGGTGCGTCCACGAATAGATCAGGCCGCTCCCGAGACTCGCCTTGGTGACCGCGGTCGGGATGCGGTCCACAGTGTTCTGCCAGGCGATGTGACAGCGACGGCGGGTGTAGTCGACGTCGACCCGCACGAGACCGGGCGTTGTGTCGGCGATACGGGTGATCTTGAGCGGTCCGGTGTACCCGAAGTTGTTCTCAACGATGAGGCCGCCGCCGGGCACGGCGATCAGGCTGTTGTCAGTGGCGCTCTGACCGTTGGGGAAGACCGGCTGCTTGCAGATCACGGCGCCCGGGCCTGCCTTGCCGCGACGCCACACGAGCACGTTCATGCGTGGATCGGCGTTGTCGGTGATGGCAACGTAGCCGCCGTTCCCCAGGCTGGCCGAGCCAACGAGCGTCGGCGTGGTGCCAGTTCCCTGACTGACCTGGCCAGGTTTCTGGCGTGTCCCGCGGTCGTAGGCCTGGCGCCACGTGATGCGAGGCTGCCCAGCGGCGAAGTCGAAGCGATACAGCGCGTGCGTGGAAGCCACGAAGACACCGCCCGACTCGTCCACGGCGAAGCTGTTGGCGATGGTCTCGCCGGCGGGCAGCTTCTTCCAGCGGACTGCGTTCGAACCGTCCACAAAGCCCACGGCACCGGCCTGCGTGACGAACCAGATCCGGCCATCCCACGACGGCAGGGCGCTCTGGACGAAGGATCCCTGGGTGGCCTGCGAGAGGTCGACGTTGCGGCGGACGACGAACCGCGACCCGGACGGTTCGAGCACGAGCAGGCGGCTGTTGTACGTCGTCACGACCGCGCGATCGTGCTGGTCGAGGTAGAAGTAGCCCCCGCCGGCGAAGTTGTTCGGGTCGAACTTCTGCGTCAGGGGGCGCAGCGGCAGGTTGTACTGAGCGATCGTGGCGAGCGTCTTCGGGTTGAGCAGGCGAAGCACCGGGCGGTCGATACCGACGCACACGGTCACGATCCGGCCCTGCGAATCGAACAGCACGGACGCGCACTCTGCGATGCCGTACGCCGAGGAGCTCACCTTCAAGTTGCGCCCCAGCGGCCCCGGCGTGTTGTACGTGTCGGTCTGATAAGCGTCGTTGTGCAGGTTGCTGCGCTCGTTCGGCGCCATGTAGGGGTGGCGGGGGATGCGCTGGCTCGGTAGCGGCTGCGCGGTGGACGGCGTCCCACTGAAGTCCGTCAGGAGCGGCCCGCGGGGGTCGCTGATGAGCGGGATGGCGGGCGTGTCGGCTAAAGCCGGGCTCGCCGACAGCAGGGTCGCGACGATGAGTATCGCTGGGAGCAGGCGTCGCACAGCCTGACATTAGCTCCCGAGCGTCGCCTCGACCATCACATCTTTGTGGGCGGACGTCGTGACGTCGCCGGTGACGTTGCCGGCTGCGCGGACGTCGGCAAGCGCGGCTTCGAGCCTGGCCAGCATGTCAGCCGGCCCACTGATGAAGATCTTCGTCACCTCGGTCTTCTGACTGACCTTGGCGTTCGACTTGGCGCCACGGATGCCCGACAGCACCTCTGCCGCCGCGGTGAGGACGCCGGGGTCGCCCTCGATCGCGCTGAGTTCATCCGACGTCGGCCAGGACGCGCGATGGATCGAGCCGGCCTGCCACCATGACCAGACCTCTTCGGTGACGTAGGGCAGGAACGGCGCCAGCAGCCGCAGTTGAGCAGACAGGGCCAGGACGAAGGTGGCGCGGGCCGACGTGTCGCCACCCTTGGCTCGTTCCTTGACCAGCTCCAGGTAGTCGTCGCAGAAGTCCCAGAAAAACTTCTCGGTGACCTCGAGAGCAGAGGAGTAGTCGTATCCGTCTAGGTGCCCAGTCGCGTCGTCGATCACGCCGCGCAGGCGGGCCAGGAGAGCGCGATCGAGTGGCTCGGTCACCAGCGACGGGTCGAGCAGCGACGCGTCCGCCCCCAGCCCATACTGCTCGGGCGTGGCCAGGACGAACTTCGACGCGTTGAGAACCTTCATGGAAAGCCGCCGGCCGACCTTCATCTGCGTCTCGTCGAAGGGAGAGTCCGCGCCAGGCCGTGCCAGCGCGGCGCGCCAGCGGACGGCGTCGGCGCCGTACTTGTCGATGATCTCGTCGGGGACGACAACGTTGCCCTTGGACTTGCTCATCTTCTTACGGTCCGGGTCGACCACGAAGCCGGACAGGGCGGCGTGGCTCCACGGAACCGAACCAAACTCGAGGTGCGCGCGTACGACCGTGCTGAACAGCCAGGTGCGGATGATGTCGTGGCCCTGGGGTCGCAGGTCCATTGGGTACGTGCGCTCGAACAGGTCGGTGTCGCGCTCCCATCCTGTGACGATCTGCGGAGTGAGGGACGACGTCGCCCAGGTGTCGAGCACGTCTGGATCAGCGATGAAACCGCCCGCCTGTCCTCGCTGCGACTCCTCGAATCCCGGAGGAGCCTGCGACGCCGGGTCAACGGGCAACTCAGCTTCCGTGGCCAGGATGGGATCGTCGTGGTCCGGCTCGCCGTCGGCATTGAGCCGGTACCAGACCGGGAAGGGGATGCCGAAGAAGCGCTGGCGGCTGATCAGCCAGTCGCCGTTGAGGCCCTCGATCCAGTTGGTCAACCGGCTTTGCATATATGGCGGGACCCAGGTCAGCTCGTCGCCGCGCTTGACCAGCGCCTCGCGGAGATCGGCCGAACGCCCGCCGTTGGCGATGTACCACTGCCGGGTCGAGACGATCTCAAGCGGCTTGTCGCCCTTCTCGAAGAAGTTGGCGACGCGCTCGGTCGGCGTCGGCTCGCCGTCGAGGTCGCCTGAGCCGCGCAGCGCCTGAACCATGACTTCGCGGGCACTGAACGTCGTCTTGCCTGACATTTCGGCGAACACGGCTTGCCCGTTGTCGGACGTGATCCACTCCGGCAGTTCCCGCAGGATGCGGCCGTCCCGGCCGATGATCGTGCGGTTCGGCAACTGCAACTCACGCCACCACTGGACGTCGGTGAGGTCGCCGAACGTACAGCAGTGGACGAGGCCGGAGCCCTTTTCCGGATCGGCGGCCGTGTGCGGGAGGATCGGCACTTCGACGCCGAAGACCGGCGACGTCGCCGTCTTCCCGAACAGGTGCTGATAGCGCTCGTCGTCCGGGTGCGCGATGAGCGCGACAGCAGCCGCCGTCAGCTCGGGACGGGTCGTCTCGATGTAGGCCGGCCCGTCGGGCGTGTGATACGCGACCCGGTGGTAGTGGCCGGGATAGTCGCGGGCCTCGAGCTCGGCCTGCGCGACGGCGGTCTGGAAGGTGACGTCCCACAACGTCGGCGCGTCCTGGCTGTACGCCTCGCCGCGGGCCAGGTTGCGCAGGAACGCGCGCTGGCTGGTGGCCTGCGCCTCGGCGCCGATCGTCGTATACGTCTGGGTCCAGTCGACCGACAGGCCGAGCGTGCGCCACAGACCCTCGAAGACCTTCTCGTCTTCCTCGACCAGCTCGTTGCAGAGGTCGATGAAGTTCCGCCGGCTGATCGGCATCTGGCTTTTGGGGTCGGGGCTCGCCGGTGGCGTGAAGTCCGGGTCGTACGGGAGCGACGGATCGCAGCGGACACCGAAGTAGTTCTGGACGCGGCGCTCGGTCGGAAGGCCGTTGTCGTCCCAGCCCATCGGGTAGAACACCTCGCGGCCACGCATGCGCTGGTAGCGCGCGATCAGGTCGGTGTGCGTGTAGCTGAAGACGTGCCCGACGTGCAGTGATCCGGAGACGGTCGGTGGTGGCGTGTCGATCGAGTAGATCTGGTCGCGCGTCTTCGTCCGATCGAATCGGTAGGTGCCCTGTTCCTCCCAGCGCTGGGACCAGGTCGCCTCGATCCCCTCGAGGACGGGTTTCTCCGGAACAGTCACAAGTGGGAATTCTAGGTGGACTGCGATACTTGCCCGCGATGCGCCCCACATTCTCCGAGGTCGAACAGGCCCTACTCGGCCGATGGCCGGAAACAAGGCTCGACCCGACCCTCGACCGGATCCGGGCCCTCTGCCAGCTCCTCGGCGACCCGCAGACGAACTACCCGGTCATCCACCTGACTGGGACGAACGGCAAGACGTCGACCGCGCGCATGATCGACGCCCTCCTACGTCAACTTGAACTTCGCACCGGCAGGTTCACGAGTCCGCACCTGCAATCCATGACCGAGCGCATCAGTATCGACGGCCAGCCGCTCGACGAGGAAACCTTCGTCGACGCGTTCGCCGACGTCGCGGCGTACGCCCAGATCGTCGATGACACCCAGGAGCACCCACTGTCCTTCTTCGAGATGACGGTAGCGATGGCCTATGCCGCGTTCGCCGACGCACCGGTCGATGCCGCCGTCGTCGAAGTCGGCATGGGCGGCGCATGGGATGCCACCAATGTTGCTGACGGCGCCGTCGCCGTCGTCGGCCCGGTGGGCATCGACCATGCGGCGTATCTCGGCGACGACCTCGTCGGCATCGCCGGTGAGAAGGCCGGAATCATCAAGTCGGGTTCGCAGGTTGTCGTGGCCGAGCAGGATCCTGCTGTGCTGGACGTCTTCGCCCGCCGTGCGGCCGAGGTCGGCGCCACGATGGTTGTCGAGAGTGCCGACTTCGGCGTGATCGAGCAGTTCACGGCCGTGGGCGGGCAGCAGGTGAGTATCCAGGGCCTCGGCGCCAGGTACGACGACGTGTTCATCCCGCTGCACGGCGCGCACCAGGGCCAGAACGCGGCGTGTGCAATTGCGGCTGTCGAGTCCTTCCTGGGCGGCAAGGCGCTGCCGGCCGACGTCGTGGTGGCGGCCTTCGGCGAGGTCACCTCGCCGGGCCGGCTGGAGATCGTCCGACGGGGCCCGACGGTTCTCCTCGACGCGGCCCACAACCCGCATGGCGTCGAGGCGGCCATCGCTGCCATCCAGGAGAACTTCAACTTCGCGCCCTTGATCGGCGTGGTGGCCGTCATGAGCGACAAGGACGTCGAGCGCATGCTCGAGCTTCTGGACCCGGTACTTGCCCAGATCGTGTGCACGCAGAACAGCACGCCGCGGTCGATGACCGCGAGCGAGCTGGCCGATGTGGCCGACGGGATCTTCGGCTCGGACCGCGTCATCGTCGCGCCGCGGCTGGACGATGCCCTGGAACGAGCGATCGCGCTGGCCGAGACTGCCGAGGGCTACGAGGAGGCGCTCGGCAGCGGTGGGGTGATCGTCACGGGATCGGTCGTCACGGTCGGCGAGGCACGGGTACTGATGGGTGGCGAACCCGAGTGAGTGAGGTCGTCCGAGGGCGGATGACCCGCGGCTTGTGTTCGGCGGTCCTCGCGTTCGAGGCTGTGATGATGCTGCTCAGCATCCTCGTCCTGAACGGGTTCTCGGAGCTTTCCGGCGCGGGCGCCGCGACCGTCGGGGGCGGAATGGCAGCTGCCTGCATCGTCGCGATCGGTGGGCTGGGCCGGCCGTCGGGCTATGCGCTGGGCCATCTCCTCCAGGTAGCCATGATCGCCATGGGTGCGCTCGCATTGCCGATTCTGTTCATCGGGCTGCTCTTCGCTGGCTTGTGGGTTGCCGCGTACCTCATCGGCGTGCGCATCGATCGTGACCGGGCGATAGCGTGACCTCCGTTTTCCTCGCGTCGCTCGTCAACAGACCATCGGCCACGCCCCCTACGCCCTGACGGGCGTGGGAGGTACCCCCAGGCCTCGAACCGCACGCGGTTTGGGCACTCGGTAACCTCGGTCCGTGGAAAGAACTCTTGTCCTCATCAAGCCGGACGCCGTGCGTCGCGGCCTCGTCGGCCGGATCCTGACCCGCTTCGAGGAGAAGGGCCTGTCGATCGTCGCGATGGAGCACCGCTCGATCGATGCCGAAATGGCCGATGCGCACTACCGCGACCACGTCGAGCAGACCTGGTACCCGCCACTGCGCGCCTTCGCGACGTCCGGGCCGCTCGTGGCGCTCGTGCTCGAGGGCGACGAGGCGATCGAGGTCGTACGCGCGATGAACGGTGCCACCGACGGCCGCACGGCCGCGCCGGGCACCATCCGCGGCGACTTCGGCCTGTCCAACCGGGAGAACCTCGTCCATGCCTCCGACGCCCCCGAGTCGGCGGGCCGCGAGATCACCCTCTGGTTCCCTTCGCTTTAGTCCCTCAGCGCTGCGGCAGTTACCCTTGACGGATGCCCGTCGAGTCACTGTTCGCGCGCTTGGAGCCTGTGTTGCCACAGGTCAGCAAGCCGATTCAGTACGTCGGCGGGGAGTTGAACGCGGTCCACAAGGACTGGGATGACGCCCAGGTTCGATGGGCCCTCATGTACCCGGACGCCTACGAGGTGGGCCTGCCCAACCAGGGCGTGCAGATCCTCTACGAAGTGTTGAACGAGCGCGACTGGATCCTGGCCGAGCGCACGTACTCGGTGTTCCCGGACATGGAGAAGGTGATGCGCGAGCACAACATCGCGCAGTTCACCGTCGACGCTCATCGCCCGGTTAAGGCGTTCGACGTCCTGGGCGTCAGCTTCTCCACCGAACTCGGCTACACCAACCTCCTGACGGCGCTCGATCTCGCGGGCATCCCGCTGCATGCCGTCGACCGCACCGATGACGACCCGATCGTCCTGGCCGGCGGCCACAGCGCGTTCAACCCCGAGCCCATCGCCGACTTCATCGACGCCGCCGTTCTCGGCGATGGTGAGGAGGTTGCGCTCGCCATCAGCGAGGTCATCCGCGAACACAAGGCCGAAGGCAGTCCTGCCGGAGCAATGGGCTCTGCTCGAGACGAGCTGCTCCGACGCCTCGCCGTCTCCGGCGGCGTCTACGTGCCCAAGTTCTACGACGTCACCTACCTGCCAGACGGGCGCATCCAGCGTGTCGTCCCGAACCGGCCCGGCATCCCGTGGCGCATCACCAAGCACACGGTCATGGACCTCGATGCCTGGCCTTACCCGAAGAATCCGCTGGTCCCGCTCGCCGAGACGGTGCATGAGCGCTACAGCGTCGAGATCTTCCGCGGCTGCACCCGCGGTTGCCGGTTCTGCCAGGCCGGCATGATCACCCGCCCGGTCCGCGAGCGCAGCCTGCAGACCGTCGGCGCCATGGTCGATCGCGGGCTGCAGAAGTCAGGCCTCGACGAGGTCGGCTTGCTCAGCCTGTCCAGCGCCGATCACTCTGAGATCGGCGAGATGTCCAAGCAGCTGGCCGATCGCTACGAGGGCACCAACATCTCGCTCTCCCTGCCGAGCACCCGCGTCGACGCATTCAACATCGACTTGGCGAACGAGTTCAGCCGGAACGGACGACGATCGGGCCTGACCTTCGCGCCGGAGGGCGGCAGCGAACGCCTGCGCAAGGTCATCAACAAGATGGTCAGCGAGGACGACCTCATCCGCACGGTGTCGGCGGCGTACTCGCACGGCTGGCGTCAGGTGAAGCTCTACTTCATGTGCGGACTGCCCACCGAGACCGACGAGGACGTCCTGCAGATCGGCGAGCTCGCCAAGCGGGTCATCGACGTGGGCCGAGAGGTCTCTGGCCGCCGCGACATCCGCTGCACGGTCTCGATCGGCGGCTTCGTGCCCAAGCCGCACACTCCGTTCCAATGGGCGTCGCAGCTGGACGCGGAGACGACGGACTTCCGCCTGCGCAAGCTGCGCGAGTCTGTTCAGGCGGACAAGCGCTATGGCCGGGCCATCGGCTTCCGGTACCACGACGGTGAGCCGGGCATCGTCGAAGGGCTCCTGTCCCGCGGCGACCGCCGGGTCGGCCGCGTTATCGAGGCTGTCTGGCGCGACGGTGGCCGGTTCGACGGTTGGAGCGAGCATTTCTCCTACGAACGCTGGGCGACGCAGGCTGCCGAGGCGTTGGCGAGCGAGCCCGTCGACCTCAACTGGTTCACCGTGCGCGAGCGTGAGTACGCCGAGGTCCTGCCGTGGGACCACCTGGACGCCGGTCTCGACCGCGACTGGCTGTGGGAGGACTGGCAGGACGCCATCGATCCCGACGGCGCCCGCGAGGTCGATGACTGCCGGTGGACGCCCTGCTTCGACTGCGGCGTCTGCCCGCAGATGGGTACCGACATCCAGATCGGGCCGACCGGCAAGACGCTGCTGCCACTCAGCGTCATGTGAGACGTCCTAGACTCGACCCATGCCGGACTCGTGGGTGTCGCTGGGTGCCGGCGGTCACGCGGCGAGCGTCGTGGATGCTTTGCGCGACGTTGCCGAGCTGGCCGGAGTGGTTGGCGAGTCGTCGCGGAACTGGGGCGTTGAGCACTTCGCAACGGACGACGACGCGATCAAAGCCGCCCAGACGCACGGGTGGAAGGTGCTTGCCAACGTCGGGTCGAACCGGATACGGCTCGCCCTCGTCGAGAGCCTGCCCGAGGACGTCCGGTTCAGCGCAGCGGCGCGAACAGCCACCGTCGCCGTTGACGCCGAGCTCGGCGCGGGGACCGTCGTGCTGCACCATGCTCACGTCGGCCCAGGGGCTCGCCTCGGCCGCGCAGTGATCATCAACACCGGCGCCATCGTTGAACACGATGTCGTCGTCGGCGACGGCGCTCACGTCGGGCCCGGCACCGCCGTTCTGGGTGGCTGCCACATCGGTGTGCGCGCTTTTATCGGCTCTGGCGCACGGGTCCTGCCGGGCCGGACGGTCGGAGCTGGCGCCGTGGTCGGTGCCGGTGCCGTCGTCACCGAGGATGTCGCGCCTGGCGTCACGGTCGTCGGCCAGCCGGCACGGGTCGTCAAATCCGCACCCGCCGGGGAGACTTCATGACGCTGACCGTCATCGCCGAGGCCGGTGTCAATCACAACGGTGACGAGGATCTGGCGCATACGCTCATCGACGTCGCCGTCGAGGCGGGCGCCGATGCGGTGAAGTTCCAGACGTTCGAGCCGTCGAAGCTCACGTCGTCGCACGCGAGGACGGCCGCCTACCAGGCCGACCGCTCGGGCCTGGCCGACCAGTCGGAACTGCTCAGTTCGCTGACGTTGCCGGAGTCGGCATGGATCGGGCTGCGCGACCATGCGCGTGAAGCGGGTATCACTTTCTTCAGCACGCCGTTCGACCTCGACAGCGCTCGGATGCTGGTCGACCTCGGCGTCTCGGCGCTCAAGGTGTCCTCCGGCGAACTGACCAATCTGCCCTTTTTGCGCGCGCTCGCCTCGATGGAGGTCCCGCTGCTCGTCTCAACCGGCATGGGTGACGCGGCCGAGGTCGCCGCAGCCGTGGAGGCTTGCGCCGGCGCACCGTCGCTGACCCTGTTCCACTGCGTCTCGTCCTACCCCGCTCCGATCGACCAGGCGAACCTGCGCGCCATCCCGGCGATGCGCGAGGCCCACGGTGTGCCGGTCGGCTGGTCCGACCACACTGTCGGGTCGACGTCGGCGATCGCGGCCGTAGCGCTCGGGGCCACCGTCTTGGAGAAGCACTTCACCACCGACAAGACGCTGCCCGGCCCAGATCACGCGGCCAGTGCGGAGCCGGCCGAGCTCGCCGCGTACATCGTGGCTGTCCGTGATACTGCCGCGTCGCTCGGCGACGGCGTGAAGAGGCGGATGCCGGCTGAGATGGAGAACGCGCCCGTCGTGCGGCGTTCTTGGCACGCGACTCGTGACCTCGCGGCGGGCGACACCGTGGCGGATTCCGACGCCGTGGCGCTGCGACCCGAGCTGGGCATCACGCCGGTTGTGATGCTCACCGGCGCCCGCGTCGTGCGGCCGGTCGCCGCCGGCGATCCCATCACCTCGGCCGATGTGGAACTGCCGTGAAGGTTGCCGTATTCGTCGGGACCAGGGCTGATCTCGGCCCGCTGCTCCCGGTGCTCCATGGGTTGGTGGACGCCGGAGCGCAGACCGTCGTCCTGACTGGCGTGGCGTTCGACGAGGCAACGCTCACCGCGGTGCTGCGGACGGCGTTCGGCGACGCTCACCCGGCCGTCTTGGCGCTCGCTCCACCGGTCGAGGTCCTCGATGCGCAAAGCCAACTGAAGCAGGCGGCCGTCATCGCCGACGCATTGCAGGGCCTTCTCGCCCGCGAGAGTTTCGATCGACTCGTGGTACTCGGCGACCGCTGGGAACTGCTGTCCGTCGTCCCAGGGTTCTTCCTGTCCGGCGTCCCGATCGTGCACTTGCACGGCGGCGAGGTAACTGAGGGCGCCATCGACGAGCGGGTCCGGCACGCCATCACGAAGCTCGCCGACGTGCACTGCGTCGCGTCAGAGGATGCCGCCGAACGCGTGCGGCAACTCGGCGAGCCAGCCGACCGCATCCACGTCACCGGAGCCCCGGGGCTCGACCGGTTCGCCGGGATCGAGCCGCTCGACGACGACGCATTGGCCGACCTCGTGGGCCATCCCGTGACCCGGCCGTTGGCGCTCTTCACGTACCACCCGCCGACGACGGTGCCGGCAGCACAGATCAGGCAGTGGGCCGCGGACGCGCTCACGGCCACCGTCGATGCCTGCGGCACCGTGATCGCCACCCATCCCGGCTACGACGTCGGGCGCGACGAGATTCTCGATGTCCTCATCGAGGCCTACGCGGCGCACGACAACGTGGTGGTGGTCGAGGCACTCGGCCCCCGGTACCCAGCAGTGCTCGCCGCCAGCGACGTCGTGGTCGGCAACTCGTCGTCCGGCGTCATCGAGGCCGCCAGCGTCGGGGTGCCCGTGGTCGACATCGGCGACCGCCAACGCGGGCGTTTGCGCGGGGCCAACGTGGTGGCCACCGCAGAAGGACTCGAGACGGTCAGCGCCGCGCTCCACACGGCACTCAGCGCCGAATTTCGCGCTCAGGCGACCAACATCGTCAACCCGTACGGCGATGGAACAGCCGGGCGACGCATTGCAGCGGCCGTCTTGGGCGAGGCTCCGCCGCGAGCGAAGCCGTTCGTCGACGTGCGCTGAGGTGAAGGTCGCGGGACTCGCCGCCCTGCATTGATGGCGGCAGGTTAGCCCGGTGAGAGCGGTCCGCACGTCAACTAAGTCAGGTTGGGTAATCACACCGGTGTGCCATTGGGCGCGGACGTGTTCAGGTGGAGCTTGGAGCGTGGGATGGCAGCTGGCGGCGGGACTTGGGCCGAACAGGTTGGAGACAGCGCTGCGCTGAAGGCGCTCGCTCGCGCGGGTTTGGTTGCGTACGGCGTGGTTTACCTGCTGATCGGTGGGTTGGCGCTTCAGCTGGCGTGGGGCGCTGGCCCCAGTGCGAGACCTGACCCGTCAGGGGCGTTCCGGACGTTGGCCGACCAGCCCTTGGGCAATGTCTTGCTGTGGTTGATCGCACTGGGCTTGGTGGCGCTGGGCATCTGGAAGGCAACCGACCTGGTCTGGGGCCATCGCAACCTAGAAGGTACCGAGCGGGTGCGCAAACGGGCCAATAGCGGACTCTGGGCCGTGATTTACATCGGGCTCGGGGTCCGGTCAGCGTTGGTCGCGGCTGGTTACAAAGCGGCAAGCTCGCAGTCCCAGCAAGAAGCCACCATCGGAGTGCTGGCGTGGCCCGGTGGGCGGACGATCGTCATCGTCACCGGACTCATCATCATCAGCGTCGGCCTAACAGTGGCAATCAAGGGCTTGCGAAAATCGTTCATCGAGGAGATCGATACCTCGTCCCTGTCCTCAGCGGGCCAAGAAGGCGTGCTACATCTAGGTCAGGTCGGATACGTCACGAAGGGCATAGCTCTCGGAATGGTGGGTGGTCTGCTCAGTTATGCAGCGTGGACTTTTGACTGGCAGAAGGCGTCGGGGCTGGACGGAGCCTTGCAGACGGTCCTTGAGCAGCCATTTGGAAGCTGGATGCTCAGTGCGATGGCTTTTGGATTCGTGGCATTCGGCCTGTTCGCAATGTTGCAGGTCCGGTATCGCCGGATGTAACGAGTTAGCCGTCCGGAGGTGACAATCCGGGCCCGCCCCTGCACACAAACGGCGGCGGGTTCGCACGTGTCCGAGCGCCGAAAGCCGGGGCGGTTAGCCCGCGAGTACGCGCTTGGCGTTCTCCCCGAATTGGCGCATCTCGGCCACGGGACCGACTTCGATGAACACGCAGGCCTCGTCGGTCGTCCCGGTATGACCGGCGGCCCAGTGATAGACCTCACCCGCCCGCGCTGTCTCTGTCGACCCATCTCCATGGGTCAAATGGATGGAGCCTTCTAGGATCATTCCCCAGTGCGGGCTGGGACACCTGTCATTGGGAAGACCCGCCAAGAGCACGGACATATCAGCTCCAGCGGGAACACTCACATGACGAATAGCCATGTCCCCAAGTTCGAGGTAGCGAGTCTGCAACTCTCCCGCATCGAGCTCAACCGGCATGGAATCAATTGATGTGGCCATTTCTCTTGTCTCCGTCGGTGGTGGAAGTCCCCGCGGTAGTGCCGAGGATGGGTGTCTGTAGCTACCATCGCAGACGCTCCGGTCGGTTCGACCATATGAGTGACTCCTGGCTCCCGCAGCAGGTTCGCGACGTCGCCTCCCAATAACGGGCTCAAGGAACCTTGCTGCCGTGCCCGCGAACCAGCCGGCAAGACCTTTTAGAGCGGATACGCTGCCTGAAACGATGACTCTGCGAGGGCGACAGGTGACGACATGACATCCATGATTGAGTTTCGTGAGCAAGTGCGCGCGCGGGTCGTTACGCCCGAGGATGACGACTACGACATCGCGCGATCCGTCTGGAACGGAATGATTGACCGGCGACCGGCCGTGATCGTGCAGGCCGAACAAGTCGCCGACGTCGTTGCCGCTGTGAACTTCGCCCGCGACGAGGGCTTGGAGCTCGCGGTGCGCGGTGGGGGTCACAGCGCACCAGGTTTCGGGACGATCGACGACGGCCTGGTAATAGACCTGTCGCCGATGCGCTTCGTGCACGTCGACCCGACGGCCCGCACCGCACGGGTCGGTGGCGGCGCGACCCTCGGCGATCTCAACTACGCGACTCACGCATACGGGCTGGCGATGCCCGGGGGCATCGTCTCGACCACCGGCGTTGGAGGCTTGACCCTGGGTGGCGGCATCGGCTACCTCACGCGCGGCCTCGGGCTGTCGATCGACAACCTCCGGTCGGCCGACGTGGTCACGGCCGACGGACAGATCCGTCGAGCCAGTGCGGAGGAGAACGCCGACCTTTTCTGGGCGCTTCGCGGCGGCAGCGGCAACTTCGGCGTCGTCACCTCATTTGAGTTCGACCTTCACCCTGTGGACCAGGTGGTTGTCGGGCTCTTCTTCTACGAGCTGGAGCACGCTGGGGACTTGCTTCGCTTCTTCCGCACGTGGATCACGGACGCCGACGAGCGCTACGGTGCGTTCCCGGCATTCCAAGTGGCGCCGCCGTTGCCGTTCCTGCCGGAGGACCGCCATGGCGACACGTTCTGCGCTGCGATCGTCCAGTGGAGCGGACCGATCGAGGAGGGCGAGGCGGCTATGCAGCCGTTCCGCGACCTTGCCCCGCGGGTAGGCGAACTGGTCGAGCCCATGCCGTACCCATGGCTCAACAGCGCGTTCGACGAGCTGTTTCCGCGAGGTGTCCGGAGTTACTGGAAGGGCAACTACGTCACCGAGTTGACGGATGCGGCCATTGACGTGCATCTGGCCCACGGCCCGAAGGCGCCAAACCCCAGCTCGACGATGCATCTTTACCCGATCAATGGTGCCGCCGCCCGCGTTGGTGCCACCGACACCGCGTTCTCGTACCGCCACGCGACGTTTTCGACTGTCATCGTCTCCGCGTGGCCGGACGAGTCTGACGACGCCGACAACATTGCCTGGGTCCGCGGATACTCCGACGCGCTCACCCCCCACTCTGAGGCGGGCGGATACGTCAACTTCATGTCCGACGATGACCAAGGCCGCGTTTCCGACACGTACGGCAGCAACTACACGCGGCTCGTGGACGTCAAGCGGGCCTACGACCCGCACAACCTATTCCGGCACAACCAGAACATCCGTCCCTAACCGGAACTCGGCGGTCGCACTGATTGCCGCAAGTTCGCTCGATTTGGGACCATCGAACCAGCAAGTCAGCCGACGAACGTCCCCATGACTGGTCAGTTCGCAATCTCAGTTCGGCTTGGCCCGCTGCCTTGGATTGCGTGGCGACCGCCAACGGGGGGCATACGCTGTTCCGATGCCGACGCGCGTGCCCCGTCGCATCCTGCCGGTGATTGTCCTGTCTCAGTTCGCCGGCACCTCGCTGTGGTTCGCCGTCAACGCCGTCATGCCGGACCTGCAGCAGCGCTGGGATTTTCCGGACGCGGCGCTTGGGACACTGACGTCTGCGGTCCAACTCGGCTTCGTCGCGGGCACGTTGGTGTTCGCACTGCTCATGCTGTCCGACCGATTCCCGCCCACGCTGGTCTTCCTGGCCTGTTCGGTGCTGGGCGCACTGCTGAACTTGGCCATCCTGGTCGTCGACGGCCGCCTCGGAATCCTGCTCGTCGTGCGCTTCGCTGTCGGCTTCATGCTCGCCGGCATCTACCCGGTGGGGATGAAGATCGCTGCCAGCTGGTACCGCGAGGGGCTCGGTGCGGCCATGGGCGTCCTGATCGGCGCGCTCGTACTGGGAACAGCGCTGCCTCACGGCCTCCGCGCCTTGGTCGGCGGGACGCACAGCACCGCCCTATCGTTCGGCAGCCTCGCGCCGTGGCAGGCGGTGGTGATCTCGGTATCCGTGCTGGCTGTGCTCGGCGGGCTGGCCACGGCACTCCTAGTGCCATCCCATCCCGGTCCACCGGCTGGCGCCCGCGTCACTCCGCGCGCCCTCGGCCTCATCTGGTCTGACGTGAGGGTCCGCGCGTCCGTGTTCGGCTACTTCGGTCACATGTGGGAGCTATACGCGATGATCGTGCTGGTCCCGGTGGTGCTGGGGTCGCGCCTCGCCGCCGGCGCCGTCAGTGGGGTGGCGTTCTGGGTGATCGGCGCCGGCTTCATTGGCTGCGTGGTCGGGGGGCTGGCTGCACAGCGCTTGGGCAGCGCGCGCGTGGCGCAACTTCAGCTGGCCACCAGCGGCATCTGCTGCCTCGCGGCACCGCTGATGCTGGTGGCTCCGCTGCCACTATTCATCGCTTGGATGCTGCTTTGGGGCGCCACCGTCTCCGGCGACTCGCCCCAGTTCTCCACCCTCACCGCGCAGAACGCGCCGCCTGCAGTGGTGGGCAGCGTGCTGACCGTCAGCAACTGCATCGGCTTCGCCATCTCGGTCGTGAGCATCGAACTGTTCGTGCGAGCTGCAGCTGTGTGGCCGCTGGCACAAGTGCTGCCTTGGCTGGCGCTTGGGCCGGTGATCGGGCTGTGGATGCTCAACCCGCTGCTGGGCCGAGACCGATCCCCGGCCCGCCCAACTGTGTGAGACGGTTCCCTTTACCTCAGGCTCCGTAGCGGGCGCGCTAACCGCGGCAAGCATGGCCGCCTTTCGGTTGCGCAGTAGTGCCTCCCATGAAGCCGAACGTCTGGAGGGCAACGTCCGCGTAGCGTTTGACCATGGCTACGGCACTCTTTGTCGCAATTCTTCTGGCGGTCATCGGCGTGGTTCAAGGAGTGATCTGGTTCTCCGTCATGCGTGCCCTGCGGCGACTGACAACGAAGCTCGGTGATGAGTTGCGCGGGACGCCGATCGTGCTTGGGCCGGAACGGGTCCACTATCAAGGGGCGACGGGCGGCCCTTACCCGCGCGCCCGCGGCTTTGTCGCCGTGGCGCTCACCCGCGATCGGTTGGTCGTGCGTCGGCTCGCCGTTCGCGGGTTCGAGGTCCCTCTTCGCGAAATCTTGCAGGTGAGTCAGCAGTTGCGATGGAATGGTCATTACCGCAACGGCAAGGCGCATGCCGTCATCGAGACCCACCGCGGATCGTTCGCCATCCAGCCCTCTGATCCTGATGCATGGATCGCTGCTGTGGAAGAGACGCTTCCGCCGCGAGGGTGACTGCGTTGTGGAGCCCAAACGTCAGGGATTCACGGCGGCCCGGACGGCCTCGATCACCCGGTCCTGATCGGACTCGGTGAGGTCGGTCGAGCACGGCAGCGACAACCCACGCTGGAACAGGCTCTCGGCCACCGCGCCACCGAGAACGGCGGCATCACGCAGGGGCGGCTGCAGGTGCAACGGCCGCCACACGGAGCGCGCCCTGATGCCACGCTCGTGCAGGAAATCCAGCACCGAGTCACGCTGAGCCTCGTTGTCCAGCAGGACCGAGTAGAGCCAGTAGGTCGAGAGCGCGCCCTCGATGCGCGGCGGCCGCGTGATCGGCAGGTCCGCGAACGCATCGTTGTAGCGCTGCGCAATCGCCGTCTTGGCCGCGACGAACTCGGGCAGCCGGCGCAGCTGCGCCAAGCCGAACGCGGCCGCGAGGTTCGTCAGGCGGTAGTTGTAGCCGACCTCGTCGTGCAGGTAGCCGACGTCGGGCACCTTGGCCTGGGTAGTCAGGTGCCGTGCGCGGGCCGCGAGGGCGTCGTCGTCGGTGACGATCATGCCGCCGCCACCGGCCGTCACGATCTTGTTGCCGTTGAATGAGAACGCGCCGATCTGGCCCAGCGTGCCAGTGCTCGTGAATGTTCCGTCCTCATCGACCCAGCCCGCCCCGAGGCTCTCCGCAGCGTCTTCGATGAGCATGACGCCGTAGCGCGCCGCGATGTCAGCGATCCGGTGTCCGGCGGCTGGCTGTCCCAACACGTGAACGAGTTCGATCGCCTTCGGCTGGGTCTCGCCGGCCTCCTCGCGGCGGGCCAACTCGGATTCCAGCACAGCGGGATCCATGTTCCACGACTCCGCCTCGGAATCGACGAGCGTGATCTTGGCGCCTTGGTAGGCGACGGGGTTGGACGACCCGATGAACGTGAAGTCGGAGACGAACACCTCGTCGCCCGGCTCGACGCCGGCCAGTCGCATGGCGACGTGCAGAGCGGCGGTGCCGCTGGCCGTTGCGACCGCGTGACGCGACCCGACGAGCGCGGCGAACTCGGCCTCGAACTCGCTGACCGCCGGGCCCACGGAGGAGACGAAGCCGGAGTCGATCGCGGCAAGCACGGCGTCGCGCTCGGCGGCGCTCACGTTGGGTACGGCCAGCGGGATGTCCCCGGCGGCCGCGGGTGCCCCGGGGGCGTGGGTCTCGCCAGTTCGCATTTCTGGGGGAGTCGTCATTGGTGGTAGCGGTGCGCGCCGCTGAGGTCGCCGGATTCCCGGATGAAGTCCGCAGTGCGCTGCAGGCCGGTCTCGAGGTCGATCTGCGGCTCCCAGCCGAGGAGATCCTTCGCCTTGGACGGATCCGACAGCAGGATCTCGACCTCGGAGGCGTCCGGGCGGATGCGCTGGTCTTCGGTTATGACCTCGGCATTGTTTCCGGTGATCTTCCGTGCCAGGTCGACGATGTCGCCGACCGAGACGGTGCGCCCGGTGCCGAGCTGCACGGTGGTGCCGGGCTCGAGGTCGGTGATGGCGGCGCGGGCGAAGCCGAGCGCTGTGTCGGTGACGAAGGTGAAGTCACGCTTGGGATGCAGCGACCCGAGGCGCAGCTCGGGTGCCCCGGCCAGCAGCTGGGAGAGCACAGTCGGAATCACCGCGCGCGTGGACTGCCGCGGGCCGAAGGTGTTGAACGGGCGCAGCACGGTGACAGGCGTCTCGAACGACAGGGCGTACGACTCGGCCATCTTGTCCGCGCCGATCTTGGACGCCGAGTACGGCGACTGGCCGCGCAGGGCGTTGTCCTCGGTGATCGGCACGGTCTCCGGCGTGCCGTACACCTCCGACGTCGACGTGTGGACGAGACGCTTGGTGCCGTGCTTGCGGACTGCCTCGAGGACGTTGAGCGTCCCGGTGATGTTGGTCTCGACGTACGAGCGCGGTGCGACGTACGAGTAGGGGATGGCGATGAGGGCCGCCAGGTGCAGGACGATGTCGACGCCGTCGACCGACTGCGACACGTGCTCGGCATCGCGAATGTCGCCGAGGACGAATTCGGCTTGGCCGCTGTCGACCGCCTTCTGGAAGACATCGGACGAGTCGAGCCAGCCGAGCGAGCCGAACGAGTTGTAGAGCGCGAACGCGCGCACCGTGGCGCCGAGGTCCAACAGCGTCTCGACAACGTGGCTGCCGATGAACCCGTCAGAGCCGGTGACCAGGACGGTCTGGCCGCTCAGGTGCCCCGCCAATTGCTCAGTAAGGGTCATGTCATTCCCTTCGCGCGGGCCAAGTCGGCTGGGGTGCCGACATCGATCCAATCAGACGTGATGTGCCAAGCGACAACGTTCTGACCGGTGTCAAGGCACTGCTGGACGAGGTCCGGGACATGCGACATCGTGCCGCGCGGCACCAAGTCGATGAGGTCAGGATCAATGCAGTACACGGCGGCGTTCACCGTCACCTGGAGGTCGGGCTTCTCCACGATGTCCTGGACGCGGTCACCGTCGGTCTCGACGACGCCGAACGGCACGGTGTGCATGTAACTGCGGACGCCCATCGTGATGCGCGCCTCGCGCTCGGCATGGAATCGCAGCAGCTCGCGGGCATCGAATTCGACGAGCAGGTCGCCGTTGATGACCAACAGCGGCTCCGAGGGCCGGCTTTCGATGAGCGCCAGCGAACCGCCGGTACCGAGCGGGACGTCGGGATCCTCGTGCAGGTACTCCACGGTGACGCCGAGCCGTGAGCCGTCACCGAGGTGGTCGACGATCTGGTCGGCCAAGTGATTGACGCTGACGTAGATGTGCCGAATACCGTCGCCGACCAGGCCCAGGATGATCCATTCCAGGATCGAGCGTCCGGCAACGGTCATGAGCGGCTTTGGGGTCTCACTCGTGAGCTTTCCGAGCCGGGTCCCCTTGCCACCGGCCATGATCACGGCGGAATTGGGGAGTGTCTTGGGCCCGACCACCTGGGACAGGCTGTGCACGTGCACGACGCGATTCTGGTCGTCGACCTCGGGGATGGCGTCGAGCGTGAGAGCGCTCATCAGGTCGATCACGTGAGCACGCGGTGTGCCGGTCGCGACAGTCTGCGGCTGCCGGGACGCGTGGTCGATCGCCGGATCGGACAACGGGTGGCCGGCAATCAGGGCGCGACGGACGTCGCCGTCGGTCAGCACGCCCAGCAGGACGCCATCGGCGTCGACTAGGCACGCGATGCCCCAGGTGCCGTCGTCGATCGCCTTCAGGACGTCGTGGAGGGAAGCCGACGCGGCAACGACCGGGAGTTTTGCCGTGTGCTCGTCCGTCATGGGACACGATCCTACGGGGCTGACTTGGCTACGCTGTGCATGTGTCAGGCAACAGCAAGTGGATCGCCGTCGGTGTCGTGGCCGCTGCGATTGCCGCCGCCTTGGCCTATGTCGACACACCCGTAGCCCGCGCGGCCCTGGCCGCTGTGCTCGTCGCGTTCCTCGTGGTCCTCGGTCTCCGGCAGAGCCGCATGGACCGGAGTCTCCAGGCGCTCAAGCGCGGCCAGAAGGCCTTGGCCAATGCGATGCGCGACCAGGAGATCGAAACCGGCCTGGCCGCACTGAACCGCTACGCGACTCTCGCCGGGCGCGACCTCGACAAGACGCCCGACGCGGCCGACTGACGCATGCCCGGGACGACGTCGGCCGTCGCGCTCATCGGATCGCCGTTCCAGGCGCTGAGCCTGCTCGAGTATGCACGCGTTGCCGGCATCGACTCGGGCCTCGTCCTCATCAACCGGCTGCCGGATGCGGCCATGCTGACGCCCACGTTCAACACGCTGGCGCGGCTGGAGGGCGAGTTCACCTTCCGCTTCCGGCCGCGCGGTGGCTTTGGCCATCCGACCGAGAAAACCGGAGACGTAGCCCGCGAATTGGCAGACATCGTCCGCGGTGAAGGCCTGGCCGACGCGCTGCTCGTGCTCGGGGACTACCGCGAAACCGTGGGTTGGCGGCTCGCCCGCGACCTTGAGCGCGGCCGTGACGACGTGGTCGTCCTGGACGACGGCAACATGACCATGCTCATCGACCGCACGGACGGGGGAGTGCGACCACTGACGTGGTCCCAGGACGCGGAGCGGGGCGGGTTCCTCCCGTTGCCGGCCGTCACGTTCTTCACTGCCTACCCGGACCTGCTTCAATCCGCGCCCGGCGACGTCATCCACACCAATACGTGGGCCTGGGTCAAGGGGCAGTACGTCGGGCTGCCGCACTCGGCGACGGTCACGCTGGTGGTCGGGCAAGGACTAACCCGGGTGGGCGTCACCGACGATGCCTTGGAGCTGCGGATCGCCCGTGAGCTCATCGCGACAGCCCGTGCCGTTCGTCCCGACAGCACCCCGCTCTACATGGCGCACCGGGCCGAGTCGGCGGCGAAACTCCGCGCCTTGTCGACCGAGTGCTCCGTCGTGCGGTTCGACGTGCCGGCTGAGCTGGTGCCGATCGAAGCGGGGATCCTGCCGGCCGCGATCGTCGGCAACTACTCGACCGTGCTGACGAGCTTCGCTGACCTCGTGCCCGGTGCGTTCCCGATCTACGCGGTCGAGTTGCCCTTCGAAGAGCTGCTCGATCGGCGTAAGCGGATCAAGCTCGCCTACGACGAGTACGTGTCGCGCTACGCCGGGTTGATCACGGTCGTCGCCCCGTCGTCCTGACTCCGCTCTCGGTCAGCACGGCCGACGTCAGCACTTTGTCGAGGTAGGGCGCCAGGGTACGGGCGTAGGTCGCCGAGATGTGGTGGCCGTCGAAGTAGGCGATCACGCCGCCGATGGCCGCGAAGCAGGTCTTCTCGTCGCAGAAGTAGTCGTTGAGGTCGGCCACCGTGATGTCCACGTTCCGGGCACGCAGCCCGCGAGCAGCGGTGGCGGCGGGATCGGCGATCTCCCACGCCGCGCGCCGTCCGTCACACTTCTCCGGGTCGCCGCGGTGTTCGGCGACGCAGTCCGGAATCGAGTCGACGCCGTGGTGGATGGCCTGAGGCGTGTCGCGAATGACGACGATCGGCCGTTCCGCGCGGGCCAGGTCGACGAACATCCGGTGGAATCCGTCTTCGAAGGTGGGCAGGCTGCGCTCGATCCCGTTGATGCCCCATGCGGACCGACCCATGTGGGTCGCGAACACGATCAGGTCGGGCGGATCGGCGCGCAAACGGGCGACGACGTCAGTTCCCCATCCGATACAGCGTCGCGCAATGGACATCGTCGCCATCGCGGTCAGGTTGTAGGCGCCGCTGCAACTGGCCGCCAGATATGTGGTGACCTGCCAGTTCCGGTCCTTGGCGATGGTGTCGAGCGTCGGCACCCAGTGTGCAGCGTGCGAGTTACCGACGAGCGCGACCTCGAAGCCGGCGCGACGATCGCCGTACTGGCAGGTGACGATGGGGTAGTCCGATGCGCGGGCCAGGCAATCCTCTCCGTTGGCCTGCTCGTTATAGGCAGCCGGGAAGTCCTTGGCGGCCAACGCCGGCGACGGGACCAGCGGGCCTTTGGGCGGCGGGCAGTCGAGCGCCGGGTTCAGCGCTCCCGCGCCCAGGCACGGATCGGCGGTCGTCAGGGCGTGCTCGAGTTGCTCGCGGTAGACCGCCTGCTGGTGATGCACCAGTGCGATCAGGCTCGACGCGAGCGCGACGACCATTGCCATCCCGATCGCGGCGGATATGTACGTCGTGCGTAGTTTCGGGCGTTGAGCCTTCGCCGTCGGCTTGACCCGCCCGTACCGATAGCGATCCTCGACGTAGACCTTCGACAGGCCGGACAAGACGAGCGTTGCGACGACGATGACCGCGTTGTCCAGGGCACCCCTCTCGGGTGAGCCGGCGACGATCGCGATGGCTGGTGGAGTCAGCAGGATCAGCGGCCAGTGCCACAGATAGACCGAGTAGGACACGTCACCGAGCCAGTGCACCGGCAGCAGCGCCTGCCATCGGAACTCGCGGTGCGCGGCGATGACCAGCAGCGTGCCGGCAATCGGCAGGGCGGCTTGCCAACCGGGGAAGGGAGTGGCGTCGGTGTAGCGCAGGCCGGTCACCGCGATAGCCAGCCACCCCGTCGTCGCGACGAGAAGCGGCGTGCGTCTGCCGAGCCGGCCGGCCAGCGCCGGTGCGGCGACCGCGAGTAGACCGCCGGCGCCGAGCTCCCAGATGCGAGTGCCGGTGGAGAAGTAGGCGACCGCGGGGTTCGTCCCGGTCAGGTGGACGGAGTAGGCGAACGATGCGACAACCGCGACACCGATGCCGACTGTGAAAGCCAGTCGTCGTCGCTGCCCGCGAGCCACCAATGCCAGGGCCAGGATGAGGATCGGCCAGCCGACGTAGAACTGTTCCTCCACAGCCAGCGACCAGAAATGCTGGATGGCGGTCGGTGCCTGCTCGGCGGCGAGGTAGTCGACCGCGTCCCTGATGAGTGCCCAGTTCACGATGTAGACGGCGGCCGCCCGGGCCTGCTCTGCGGTGGCCTGCCACTGGGTCTGCGGAAGGACGATCCGGGTCGCGACGAGCGTGGCCGCCAGGACGAGGAGTGAGGCCGGCAGGAGGCGCCGGATCCGACGCGACCAGAACTCGAGTAGCCAGTGCACGATTTCTCGGGGCCCGTTCGTCGGCGGACGCTCGATGAGCAGCGTCGTGATCAGGAACCCGGAGATCACAAAGAAGACGTCGACGCCGACGAAGCCGCCGGGCAGAACGTTCGGCGCGAGGTGATAGACGACCACCATGGCAACGGCGGCTGCGCGAAGCGCCTGGATGTCCAGCCGCACCGTGCGGTTCGAGCCGTCCATAGTGCGTCAGACTAGGCGAGCCATGGATCCCCAGATTCCCAACCCGGAAGCGCCGAACCCGCAGTTGCCCGTCGTTCAGAGGCTGCGTGTCCGTTACGCCAAGCGGGGGCGGTTGCGGTTCATCAGCCACAGAGACTTCGCGAGGGCCTTCGAACGGGCCGTGCGCCGGGCCGGGATTCCGATCGGGTTCTCCTCCGGCTTCAGCCCTCATCCGAAGATTTCCTATGCGAACGCGGCGCCCACCGGCACGGCAAGCGAGGCCGAGTTTCTTGAGATTGGCCTCACCGAGCCGCGAACGGCGGAGGAAGTACTGCGTGCGCTCGACGACGCATTGCCGGCGGGGCTCGACATCCTCGATGTGGTGGTTGCCGCTCCCGGCTCGCTGGCGGACCGTCTCGAGGCTAGCGCGTGGCGCATCGAGCTGGCCGGCACGGACCCGGACCAGGTGGCAGCATCCGTCGCTGCGTTTTTGGCCGCCGAAGATGTATCTGTCGAACGGATGACCAAGCGCGGGCTCCGCGCGATCGATGTCCGCGGCGCCGTCGTCGACCTGACCTCCGAAGGTTCAGCGGTCACGGCTGTGGTTCGATCCACCATCCCCACCGTCCGGCCGGACGACATCGTCACTGGCCTGCGCGCGCACGGACTCGAGCACCCCGGCTCGCCGGTCGCGCAACGGCTCCAGCAGGGACCGCTGCGCGGAGCTGGCAGTGATGCGAACGTGGGAGACCCTCTACGAGACTGAAGCGAAGGGCGTCCGGCTGGCAGCTTGTGCGATACTTGCGTCAATCAGTGATGCATCCCCTGACCGCGACGCTTTACACGCTGACCGCGGCGGGCAGACGAATCGCAGGTTGCGACCAAAGAAACCTCAGGCTTCCGCATTGACGCGTGAACTCTCGCGAGTCACGCCCACCGTGCGGCACAGAATTGGAAGCTCGTTCCTCGCGGATTCCGCGTTGACGGGCGAAGGAGAGCAAGTGCTCGACCCCGACATCGACATGGTCGCGGGGGAAACCTCCACCGCCACCGAAACTCCCGAATCAACGAAACCAGAATCCGAGTCCCCGTCGGCCTCACGGCCGCGGCGCCGCTCGGCCGGGCGCCCTGCCGGACCTCCGGTCGACGCCGGGCTCATGTTCCAGGCGCCCGACACATCGCTGTTGCCGCCGCTGCCCCGCGAGGAGCAGGCGTCGTCCAACGAGGGCGACGACCCCGATCGCGATTCCGGCGGTGACGCCGGCAGCCAGGCCGCGCAGCGCCGCAAGCGCAGTCGCGGCGGCCGTCGCCGGCGCAAGAGCGACGACGACGCAACCGACTCCACCAGCGATTCCGCTGACGACGGCGACGACGACGCCGACTACGACGACGAATCGGGCTCCGGCGACGGAAACGGCACGCGCCGTCGTCGCAAGCGCGCCCGCGCCGGCGAAGGCGCGTCCGCCGCGCCCGACGACCCCGACAACGTCGTCGTCAAGGTCCGTGAGGGCCGCACGGCTGAAGACGAGATCACCGGCGTCAGCGGTTCGACCCGCCTTGAAGCCAAGAAGCAGCGTCGCCGCGAGGGCCGGGAGGCCGGCCGTCGGCGTGCCCCGATCGTCTCGGAGGCCGAGTTCCTCGCCCGACGCGAATCGGTCAAGCGCGAGATGGTGGTTCGCCAGCATGTGGGCGCCAACGTCGAGGACAACTACACCCAGATCGCTGTCCTCGAAGACAACGTGCTGGTCGAGCACTATGTCGCGCGGGAGTCGCAGACCTCGCTGATCGGCAACGTCTACCTCGGCAAGGTGCAGAACGTCCTACCCAGCATGGAGGCCGCGTTCATCGACATCGGGGCCGGGCGCAACGCCGTCCTGTATGCCGGCGAGGTCGACTGGAGCACCCTCGGCGAGGGCAAGGCACGCAAGATCGAGGACGCGCTGCAGCCGGGCCAAACTGTGCTGGTGCAGGTCTCCAAGGACCCGGTCGGCCAAAAGGGTGCCCGGCTTACCAGCCAGATCAGCATCCCCGGCCGATTCCTCGTTCTCGTCCCGCGCGGCCAGGCCAGTGGCATCTCCCGCAAGCTGCCCGAGTCCGAGCGCACCCGGCTCAAGACGCTGCTCAAGGAGGTCCTCCCGGACGACTCCGGCGTCATCGTGCGCACGGCTGCCGAAGGTGCGACCGAGGATCAGCTCACCCGCGACGTCACCGGCCTGACGGCCCGGTGGGAGGACATCGCCAAGAAGGCAGAGTCCGGCAAGGCGCCGCAGCAGCTGTACGCCGAGCCCGACCTGGTCATCAAGGTCGTTCGCGACCTCTTCAACGAAGACTTCACGTCGCTCGTCATCGACGGGCCCGACGCCTGGGACAACATCAACGGCTACGTCAGCCATGTTGCGCCTGACCTCGCCGAGCGAGTGGCCAAGTGGGAGAAGCCGGCCGTTGCCGAAGGCACTGCCGACAAACCGCCGGCCGACGCATTCGACGCGTACCGGATCGACGAACAGATCCACAAGGCGCTCGAGCGCAAGGTGTGGCTCCCGTCTGGTGGTTCGCTGGTCATCGATCGGACCGAGGCCATGACGGTCGTTGACGTCAACACCGGCAAGTTCACCGGCTCCGGCGGCAACCTTGAAGAGACGGTTACGAAGAACAACCTCGAGGCAGCCGAGGAGATCGTGCGCCAGCTCCGGCTGCGCGATATCGGCGGCATCATCGTCATTGACTTCATCGACATGGTCCTGGAGAACAACCGAGACTTGGTGCTGCGGCGCCTGGTCGAGTGCCTCGGCCGCGACCGCACCCGGCACCAAGTTGCCGAGGTGACGTCGCTCGGGCTCGTGCAGATGACGCGCAAGCGCATCGGCACCGGCCTGCTGGAGTCGTTCAGCCACGAATGCGATGCGTGCAAGGGCCGCGGCGTGGTTGTCACGGCCGAACCCGTCGAGGCCAAGAAGGACGAGCCTCGCACGGCCACGCGCAACCGCCGCGGTGGACGCAGCCGTGGTGGCAGTGGCGGCAACGCGGGCAACGGCGGCAACGGAGCCAATGGCGGCAACGGCAACGCGAAGCAGGCCGGGAACGCCAAAGATCGAAGTGCCCCAGATTCGCAAGGCTCTCCCAGCGAGCCGGCTTCGCCGGGCGCGGACGCTGGCGAAGGATCGCTTGGGCCGTCGGCGATCGAGCGAAGCGAGACCGTCGCCGACAATTCCAGTACTGTCGCCGATTTGCCCGGGGGCAACCCGACTTCATAGAATGGTCGGTCGGTGCCCGTCGACAGACGGAGCGCGCCGACCCCGAATTTTCTCAACGAACAGGACGATTCCCGTGGTGTACGCAATCGTGCGCAGTGGTGGAAACCAGCAGAAGGTCTCCGTCGGCGACGTCGTGCAGATCGACAAGGTCGCAGACAACGTCGGCGACACCGTGTCGCTGCCCGCTGTCCTGCTGGTCGACGGCGACGCGGTCACCACCGACGCCGACAAGCTGGCCAAGGTCAAGGTCACCGCTGAGGTGCTCGGCCAGACCAAGGGCCCGAAGATCATCATCCAGAAGTACAAGAACAAGACCGGGTACAAGAAGCGCCAGGGTCACCGTCAGAAGTACACCCAGGTCAAGATCACCGGGATCAAGTGAGGAACTGACAGATGGCACACAAGAAGGGCGCAGCCTCCACTAAGAACGGCCGCGATTCCAACGCCCAACGGCTTGGTGTCAAGCGGTTCGGTGGCCAGCTGGTCAACGCTGGCGAGATCATCGTCCGTCAGCGCGGCACCCACTTCCACCCCGGCACCAACGTCGGCCGTGGCGGTGACGACACGCTGTTCGCGCTCGCCAATGGTGCGGTCGAGTTCGGCGTCAAGCGCGGCCGCAAGGTCGTCAACATCGTCCCGTCGGAGAACTGACGCGGACCTCATACCCATGCACGGCGGCCCGCAACTGCGGGCCGTTTTGCATTGCCGCGCAGGGCGGCGCGGCAACATGAAGCACAGCGCCTGAAAGGATCACGTCGTGGCCATCCCCAGCTTTGTCGATCAGGTGACGTTGCACGTCACCGGTGGCAACGGTGGTCATGGCGTTGCGTCGGTCCACCGGGAGAAGTTCAAGCCGCTCGGTGGACCCGACGGTGGCAACGGCGGGCACGGCGGCGACGTGATCTTGCACGTCGCTCAGGACGTCACCACGCTCATCGACTATCACCATGAACCGCATCGACGCGCCACAAACGGAGCTCCCGGAGCCGGTGGCCACCGAAGCGGTGGCAAGGGTGCCGACCTTGTGCTGACCGTCCCTGACGGCACCGTCGTGCGCGACGCCGAGACGGGTGAATTGCTGGCCGACATGGTGGGCCCAGGCACCGAGGTCGTCGTCGCCGCGGGTGGGCGCGGTGGTCTGGGCAACGCCGCGCTGGCGTCGCCCAAGCGCAAAGCGCCCGGGTTCGCACTCAAGGGCGAGCCGGGGGAGGACCGCTCGGTCACGCTCGAGCTCAAGGTGGTCGCTGACATCGGGCTGGTCGGCTTCCCCAGCGCGGGCAAGTCGAGCTTGATCGCATCGCTGTCGCGCGCGCGGCCCAAGATCGCGGACTATCCGTTCACCACCCTGGTGCCCAACCTTGGCGTCGTGACGGCTGGTTCGCTGACCTTCACCGTCGCTGACGTTCCCGGCCTCATCGAGGGCGCCAGCGAGGGCCGTGGTCTCGGCCACGACTTCCTGCGCCACGTCGAGCGTTGCGCTGCGTTGGTTCACGTCATCGACTGCGCCACGGCCGAGCCGGGCCGCGATCCGGTCACCGACCTCGACACCATCGAAGCCGAGCTGGCGGCCTATGGCGGCCTGGAGGATCGGCCTCGGCTGGTCGCACTCAACAAGGTCGATGTGCCGGACGCGAAGCAGATCGCCGAGTTCGTGACGGCTGACCTCGAAGAGCGTGGCTTCGACGTCTTCGCCGTATCGGCGGCGAGCCACGAGGGCCTGCGGGAGCTGTCGTTCGCGATGGCCGAGATCGTTGCGCGCCGACGCGCTGCCGAAGCCACGCCCGAACCCACCCGCATCGTTCTGCGCCCGCGGGCGCAGGCGGGCGTCGGCGACGAGTTCGCGATCACGCTGGAGAATGCGCAATACCGCGTCCGCGGCGAGAAGCCCACCCGATGGGTGCGCCAGACCGACTTTGCGAACGACGAGGCCGTCGGCTACCTCGCCGACCGGCTCAACCGTCTGGGCGTCGAGGAGCGGCTGCTCACGTTGGGTGCCCAACCCGGCGACGACATTGTCATCGGCGATGGCGCCGACGCCGTCATCTTCGACTTCGATCCCCAGATCGACGCCGGGGCGGAGAACCTCGGTCGCCGCGGCGAGGACCACCGGTTCTACGACCGATCGCGTCGCACGAACGTCGAACGACGTGACGAGCTGGCGGCCAAGCGAGCGCACGAGGCTGAGATGCGTGGTTACCGCGACGAGACAGTGCATGAGACGGGGGACGACTCATGAGCCGGATCGTGGTGAAGATCGGCTCGTCGTCGCTGACAACAGGCGCCGGCGGTCTCGACGGCGATCAGGTCGACGCTCTGGTCGACGCGATTGCCGCGGCCCGAATGCGGGGGGACGAGGTGGTCCTGGTCAGTTCTGGCGCCATTGCAGCGGGCCTGCCGCCGCTCGGCCTCAAAACGCGGCCCCAAGATCTGCCCACCCAACAGGCCGCAGCGAGTGTGGGCCAGGGCCTGCTCGTCCATCGCTACACCGAGCGGTTCGCCTCGCACGACATCGTGGCGGCACAGGTGCTGCTCACGTTGGACGACATCACCCGCCGCAGCCACTACCGCAACGCGTATCAGACCTTCGCGCGCCTGCTGGAACTCGGCGTCGTGCCCATCGTCAACGAGAACGACACGGTGGCGACCAGCGAGATCCGCTTTGGCGACAACGACCGGCTCGCCGCGCTCGTGGCACATCTGGTGCATGCCGACCGGCTCGTGCTGTTGTCCGACGTCGATGGCCTGTACGACCGCCATCCGGGCGACAGCGGGTCTGAGCGGATCAGTGAGGTGACCGATCTGGACCAGCTGACCCACGTTGACGTCAGCCGCGTCGGCGCGGCCGTCGGGACCGGCGGGATGGTGACCAAGCTTGAGGCGGCCCGGCTGGCGACCGAGGCCGGCATCGCGGTCACGCTGACCAGCGCCGCACACGCGGACGCAGCCATCGCCGGCGAGCAGGTCGGCACGCGCTTCACGGCCACCGGCAAGCGTCGCTCCACCCGGTTGCTGTGGCTCGAGCACGCCAGCGACACCAAGGGCGCGCTCCACATCGACGCCGGCGCATGGCGAGCACTCTCGGAGCGGAACGCGTCGCTGCTGCCCGCGGGCATCACCTCGGTGTTTGGCACGTTCGTCGCCGGCGATCCGATCGACGTCATCACCGAGGACGGTGCCGTCGTCGCTCGTGGCATCGTCACGTACGACAGCGACGAGCTACCCGACCTACTGGGCCGATCCACCCGCGACCTGGCCGCCGAACTTGGCGTGGATTATGAGCGTGAAGTCATCCATCGTGATGACTTGGTGCTGCTGGCCCGGAGCTAACCTCCGTCGCCCTCCGTGGCTCGCTGGATCGCCGTGACCGTCCAGTTCGGACAGTACTGGCGGTTCTCGGGGATGAACGTCGCGTTCGGTGGCGGCCGGGATCAGCACCTCGATACGGGCTGTGCCGCTCGTGCATGCGTCGGTCGCTTTCGGGAACCGCACGGTCGCAGTGGCTGTCGCGCCAGGTTCCAGCACGATGTAGCGGGCGGCTCCGCTGGTTCGCAGTGTGGCTCGATCTCCCATGCTGCGGCCGTTGCCGTCGCGCATGGTGAGGGTCGGGTAGCCGTGGACCATGCAGGCGGCGTCGCCTCGGTTCGTGAATGTGATGTCCAGGAAGTCGGCGTCCGACTGGCTTTCCGTCTCGCCGCGGCTCACCGCCAGCGTGCGGCAACTGGGAGCGTCCGTTGTGGCCGGCTCCGACGGCAGAGGCTGCAAGGGGGCCAGGCGGAAGATCAGAGCCCGCGCGTCCGGTCATCGGGTCGCCAGGGCCACAGGCCGCGAGGACGAGCCCGCGAGCAGCACTCCGGTCGACGTCGCAAACCGCTTCATGCTGCCAGCCTAGGGCGAATACCTACGATGGACCCGTGAAGGAACACGTCGAGGAAGCAGCGCGGCGCGCGCGAGTGGCGGCAGCCGTGTTGGCGACGACCCCGCGATCGGTCAAGGACGCCGCGTCTGAACGCCGCGGCCGACGCGCTCGTCGCCGAGACCGATCGGATCCTCGCCGCCAACGCGGAGGACGTCGCCACCGCCCGCGCCGGAGGCACCCCGGAGCACGTCATTGACCGGCTTGCCCTCGATGCCGACCGCGTCGCCGCGTTCGCCCAAGGTGTCCGCGACCTGGCTGCCCTCGCCGACCCGGTGGGCGAGATCGTGCGCGGCTCGACGCTCGCGAATGGCCTACGGATGCAGCAGATCCGCGTGCCGATCGGCGTCATCGGCATGATCTACGAGGGACGGCCCAACGTCACCGCCGACGCCGCCGGCATCTGTCTTAAGTCCGGAAATGCCGTGCTGTTGCGCGGCTCGTCGTCGGCTGCCCACTCCAACGCGGTCATCGTCGACGTGTTCCGTGAGGCCATCGCCTCGACCGGCATCCCCGCTGACGCTGTTCAAGGCATCGACGCGTCGGATCGCTCGTCCGCCACCGAACTCATGCAGGCCCGCGGCCTCGTCGACCTGGTCATTCCGCGCGGCGGGGCCGGCCTCATCCAGACCGTCGTCGAGCAGTCGACCGTCCCGGTGATCGAGACCGGCGTGGGCAACTGCCACGTCTACGTCGACGCCGATGCCGACCTCGATATGGCCCTGTCCATCGCGCTGAACGCCAAGACGCAGCGCACCAGCGTCTGCAACGCGGCCGAGTCGCTGCTCGTGCACAAGGCGGTGGCGGACGAGTTCGTGCCGCGGGTCACGCACGCGATGCTGGATGCCGGCGTCGTCATCCACGGCGACGCGACGCTTCGCGGCTGCCGATCCGGACGTCCAGCCGGCCACCGATGAGGACTACGCGACCGAGTACCTCGCGATGGAGATCTCGGCCAAGGTCGTCGATTCGCTGGACGAGGCGATCGACCACATCAGGCAGTTCTCGTCGCATCACACCGAGGCGATCGTCACCCGGGACCTAGCCGCCGCGCAGCGCTTCGCGGCCTCCGTCGACTGCAGCCGCCGTCATGGTGAATGCATCGACGCGCTTCACCGACGGTGGCGAGTTCGGGTTCGGTGCCGAGATCGGCATCTCCACCCAGAAACTGCACGCTCGCGGACCGATGGGATTGCAGGAGATGACCACGACCACCTACGTGGTCACCGGCAACGGGCACATTCGAGGCTGATAGATTCTGCCCATGCTCGAACTCCTGGCAGCCGCCGAAGAGCACGTGCGCGACATCGGTATTCATCCGTACGCGGTGGGCGTCCTCGCGTTGGTGATCCTGCACGTCGCACTGGTCGCGCTGCTGGCCTTCGGTAAGGGTCGCGAGCACACCTGAGCACGTCAGATACGCCACAGACTGCGGGGCGCCGTGTCGGGGTGATGGGCGGCACGTTCGACCCGATTCACCATGGCCACCTCGTGGCCGCCAGCGAAGTGCAGGCCCGGTTCGACCTCGACGAAGTCACCTTCGTCCCGACCGGTGAGCCATGGCAGAAGTCGGAGCGCCGGGTCACGTCCGCTGAGGATCGCTACCTGATGACCGTCATCGCGACGGCCGCCAACCCGCACTTCACCGTCAGCCGCGTCGACATCGACCGCGACGGCCCGACGTACACGATCGACACCCTGCGCGAACTCCACACGTCGATGCCCAATGACGAGCTGTACTTCATCACCGGAGCAGACGCCTTGGCGCAGATTCTCACGTGGCGCGACCACCACGAGCTATTCGAGTTGGCGCACTTTGTCGGCGTCACCCGGCCGGGGCACCCGATGAGCCCCGACATCGTCGACGGCCTGCCCGAGGACCGCATCACCTTGATGGAGATTCCCGCCCTGGCCATTTCGTCGACCGACTGTCGCGAACGCGTCCATGCCGGCGAGCCGGTCTGGTACCTCGTGCCGGACGGCGTCGTTCAGTACATCGGAAAGCACGGGCTCTATCGATGAGCGCTGATGCCCGCGCAGTGGAGCTGACCCGCGCTGCCGCCGTCGCGGCGCGTGACAAGTTGGCGCAGGACGTCTTGGCGTTCGATGTGTCCGAGCAACTCGCGCTCACGGACGTGTTCCTGCTCTGCTCGGCCAGCAATGACCGGCAGGTCAAGGCGGTCCAGGACGCCGTCGAGGAGCGCATGCTCGAACTCGGCGCCAAGCCGGTTCGCCGGGAGGGTGAGCGCGAGGGGCGATGGGTGCTGCTCGACTTCAGCGACATCGTCGTCCACATCCAGCACGCCGAGGAGCGCGTCTACTACGCCCTGGAGCGGCTGTGGAGCGACTGCCCAGTGATCGACACAGCCATCGACCTCCCGAGTGCGTAAATGACCCGCCGCGTCATCATCTGGCGGCATGGCCGCACCGAATGGAACCTCGCCGGGCGCGTCCAGGGCCAGACTGACGTTCCGCTCGATGACGTCGGACGCGAGCAGGCGCGTGCGGCCGCTGCGCGGTTGGCGTCCCTGCAGCCGAGCCGCATCGTCACGTCCGACTTGTCGCGTGCGCGGGATACGGCGGAGGAGTTGAGCCGGCTCGTCGGCGTCCAGGTGCAGACCGACGTCCGGTTCAGAGAGCGCAGCTTCGGGGTGCGTGAGGGCCTGACGTTGACCGAAGCATGGGAGCAGTTCCCCGACCACATGGCCCGCTGGCTGGCCGGTGACGAGGCCGGGATCCCGGGGAGCGAGTCGAGTGTGGCAGCGGGGGAGCGGTTCACCTCCGGCCTGCACGAGCACCTCGAGACGCTCGAGCCGGAGGACACGTTGGTCGTGGTCTCGCACGGCGGCGTCACCCGTGCGGGGACCTTCAGCTTTCTCGGGCTACCGCGTGAGACCTGGGAGGCGTTCAGCGGCTTGAGCAACTGCTCGTGGACGGTGCTCGAGGAGCGCGACCTAGGGATAGGCCCGCAATGGCGCGTCGTCGAGTGGAACGCCGGCACGCTCCCCGAGCCCGTCCTGTCCGATGAAGAGCCGGCGGGCTAGCAGCAGCCGGGCTCGCAGCAGTCGTCGTCATCCATGGTCGGTCCTCCCTCCATGCATCGATAACCATCTATATAGCGTCAGGATGCCACAATATCGATGGAAATCAATGTTTGGTTCGTTCGGCCGCTGCAATGACGGTTCCGAGTGCACCGATGGCGGCCAGGACGCCGAAGGCGAACGGGAATCCTCCGGGGAGGAGGGCGAGCCCGGCGCCGAGGAACGGCGCGATCGCGGCGGCGGCCATCAACGGGCCACTGAATATGCCGTTGAGCCGTGCGTAGTTGTCGATGCCCCAACGATCCGAGATGGCAGTCGCCCCCAGCAAGGTCGCCAGCCCACGCGTGTAGCCGGCGATCAGGGACGCGGCCACGATCACGATGTAGGGGCCGGGAACGACGGCAAGGATGCCGGTGGAGACCGCACTGACTCCGAAGATCGCCACGGTCCGGGGGACAAGATCGGTGCGGGCGGCGAGGCGGGCATACCCGAGCCGTCCGATGACCTGCCCGAAGCCGCCGATTCCCAGCGCCCACGCGGCCTCGGTCGCGGTGTACCCACGTTCGTTGAGCAAGGGCACCAGATTGATGATCCCCGCGTAGGCGCAGATCGACATGGCCGTGTACGCAATGGTCAGGGTCCAGAAGCCGTGTGGATGAGCGCGTTCCGTGTCGCTGCCTTTCGCGGCTGGCTCGTCGCTTGGTTTCGGCCACGCCGGACGCAGGAAGATCGCGTGGGGCGCGATGGTCAGGACGGCGAGGACCGCGGCGAGCACAAGGTAAGTGCTCCGCCAGGACAGCTCGTTCGCCAACGCTGCGGTCAGCGGTGCGAAGACGGTTGACGCCAACCCGGCAACGAGGGTGACGGCGGTCAATGCCCGGACGCGATCCGGCCCGAACCACACGGTGATCGCGGCGAAGGCCGGCGCGTACAGAACGCCGGCCATCGCGATGCCGGCAACGAGCCAGCCGGCTGCGAACGTCGGCAGGTTTGGCGCGGTGGCGATGATGACCAAGGCGACGGCCGCCAGAACTGAGCCGATCGTCATGACCCAGCGTGGGCCGTGTCGGTGGATGATGCGGCCCGCATAGACACCGACCGCGCCGGAAACGATCAACGCGGCCGAGAACAGGGCGGTCAGGCGGGCCAGCGACCAGCCGGTGTCCTCAGCGATCGTGTGCCCGAGCACGGCGAATGCGTAGTAGAGGACTCCCCACGAGACGATCTCGGTCAGGCACAGCGTCCACAAGACGCCGCGGCGCTCAGGCGTCGTCAGTGCCGTACCGGCGGCTTCTGGTTCCTGGGTCACGGGAGCTCCTTGAGCAAATATAGATGTGTGTCAACATAGATGCATGCCGAAGTCCGCATTGAAGTTGGCACCGCTCGAATTGACTCCCGTCGAAACGGTGGCGTGCTGCCCACCACTCACGTCCTCGCCTCTGACATCCGACCAGGCCGAGCGAATTGCGCCGCTGCTCAAGGCGATCGCCGACCCGGTGAGGTTGCGCTTGCTGTCACTGGTGGCCGCCCACGAGGGTCAGCAGGCGTGCGTGTGTGAGTTGCAGGATGCCTTCGACCTCTCCCAGCCCACGATCAGCCATCACCTCAAGGTGCTCCATGAGGCTGGGCTGCTCGATCGCAGCAAGCGGGCGACGTGGGTTTACTACACAGTGCGCTCGGAGGCCTTGGCGGATGTCGCGGAGCTGATCGGCGGCGGCCAGTGACTGAGCACCGACCCACCGTCCTGTTCGTCTGCGTCCACAATGCAGGCCGTTCGCAGATGGCCGCTGGGTATCTGCACCACCTCGCCGGCGACCGGGTGACGGTGCTGTCGGCCGGCTCCGAGCCTGCTGAGGGCGTCAACCCCGTAGCGGTTGAAGCCATGGCTGAGGAGGGCATCGACATCGCCGGCAACCAGCCGAAGGTGCTGTCCACCGAGGCTGTTCAGGACTCTGACGTCGTCATCACCATGGGATGTGGCGACACCTGCCCGTTCTTCCCGGGCAAGCGCTACGAGGACTGGGTGCTCGACGACCCGGCTGGCCAAGGGATCGAGGCCGTCCGGCCGATTCGCGACGAGATCAGGGTGCGGGTCGAGGCGCTGATCGCCGAGATCGCACCGGCTTAACCGTCAGCTCCCGGCGAGCAGTCTCTGCATCTGCTTGATCTCGGCATTTTGGGTCTTGATGATCGCGTCCGCGAGGCGCAGCGATCCCTTGTGGACGCCGTCCGACTTCTCCGACTCGGCCATCGCGATAGCTCCCTCGTGATGGGCGATCATCGCGGTCAAGAACTGACGGTCGAACTCGGCTCCGGTTGCCTTGCCCAAGTCGCCCATCGTCTTGTCGTCGACCATGCCGGGCATGTCTTCGTGGCTCATCTCGTGGGACATCCCGTCCTCATTCCAAGACTCGAGCCAGCCCTGCATGGTTTGGATTTCCGGGTCCTGCGCTGCCTTGATGGTGGTCGCGAGGTCCTTGACCCCTTGGCTTTCCGCGCGCGTCTCGGCCAGCGTGGCCATCTCAACCGCCTGCTGGTGGTGCGGGACCATCATTTCGGAAAACGAGACGTCGGACTCGTTGTGCGGTGAGCCGGCATCGGTCGCGTCCGGGTTGACGCCGCTGCATGCGGTGGCGAGCAGCAGGGTGGCGGCGCCGACAGCGGCGAGGAGGGTTTTGCGCATGGGTATCACTCTCAAGGTACTCGGGGTCAGTGGAATTGGTGGACGACCGCGTGGCCTTGGCCCCGGGCGATGAGCCACCGGTTGACGGGCACAGTCACGATGAAGGCGATGGCCAGCGCAGCTGCCAGTGTCGACCAGAACAGTGCGCTGCTCAGGCCGGCGTCCATGGCACCAGGGATGGCCAGGATGAAGGCGTTGTCGACGATCTCCATCACGGTGATCGACAGCGTGTCGGCGGCGAGCGCGACGCGCAGGGCCTCGCCGAGGCTGAGGCCGGCGCTGAGCACTGGCCGCATGGTCAGGGAGTAGCCAAAGAAGAACGCGAGCACGACCGCGAGGATGACCGTGGCGGTGTTGCTCCAGCCCAAAGCGGTGCCGATGACGATGCCGAGGACTTCGCCGATGGCGCAGCCGGTCAGGCAGTGGAGGGTCGCCGAGACGGCGTTGCGGGTCAGTTCGCTGCCGCTCGGGGCCGGCGGTGCGCCGTGGTGGTGACCGTGGTGCTCCAAGCGTTGGGTACTCCCGTGATCGTGTCCATGTGTACTCATGAGCGGTGTCCTTTCAGCGGCGGCGTCACGCCTCGGGCAACTATACCCTCAGGGGGTATATTCCAAAATCGCGAAGAAGGGTCAACTCCCGGGTCGGCGTGCGGTCACCTGAAGCCATCGTGTGGGTGCGTCGAACGGCTCGGCTCCGAATCGGCTTTCCAGCGCCGCGGTGGCAATGGCCGTGGCATCGTCAAGACTGATCGTCGGATTGGCCTCGATCTCGCCGCGTAGAGGCGTGCCTTGGCAGTACGCCAGTGCACCCTCCTCAGGCGTGCAATGGCTCGTGCCGTCGGCATACTCGATCTGGATCTCATCGAAGCCTGCGGCGTCGAGGTCTGCCCGAATCCTGGTGTCGTCGCCGTGCCCGTGAGGTGTTCGGCGGAGGAACTGCAAGGAGCCGTCCGGCGCGGCGGCATGCAGGGCTTCGGTGACGACCTCTGCGACAACGCTTGTCTCGATCCGATCCCAGACGTTGAACGCGAACAGGCCGCCGGGGCGCAGCACGCGACGGGCCTCGGCGTAGCCGTGCACCTTGTCCGGAAAGAACATCACGCCGAACTGGCAGGCGATGGCGTCGAACGAACCATCGGAGAAGGGCAGGTCGAGCGCGTCTGCGACCTGCCAGCGCACGCGCTCGCCGAACCCAAGCGCTTCGGCCTTCTGCACCATGGCGGCGTTGAGGTCGGTGGCCACAATGTTCATTCCACCTGCGTGCTCGAGCTCGCGGGTGAGGGCGCCGGTGCCGGCGGCCGTCTCGAGGACGTCGGTTGGCTTGGCCTCGCCGACCGCCGTCGCGAGTGTGCGGGCCGGTTCGGCGAAGATCATCGGAACGAGAAGCCGTTCATACAGCTCGGGAACGGAGCCGGTGAAGGCGGTGTCGCCCGCGCCTGCCGTAGTCATGCCGGGGACGTTACTCTCGGCGGCGGCCGAAGCGCGGTGGGCCTAGAGTCTGTCTATGGCGACGGTGGTGGACTGGACATTCAAGGGGACGTGGCCCTACGAACCCAAGTGGTTCGACTCGGCCGACGGCCGAATGCACTACATCGATGAGGGCCCTCGAGAAGGCCGTCCTGTCGTTCTGGTTCACGGAAACCCGACGTGGGGTTACCTGTACCGCAATTTCATCGATCCCTTGGTGGAGGCGGGCCACCGGGTCATCGTTCCGGACCATTTGGGGTTCGGGCGTTCGGACAAACCCAACCAGCCCGAGTTGTATCGCGTGCCGCGGCACGCCGCTCGTCTCGATGAGCTGCTCGAATCGTTGAATCTTCGTGGCACCACGGTCGTGCCCCAGGATTGGGGTGGTCCGATCGGGCTGTACTGGGCGACGCAACATCCCGAGCGGGTCGCCGGGCTGTTTATTCTCAACACGTTCGCTCACGGATTCCGGCCGGAAATTCTCCCGCCAGGCAAGCAGAGAATCTCGCTCCCCTTGCCCTTGCGGCTGTTCCGGACCCCTGGCGTCGGCGAAGTCCTGGTGAAGGGCCTTGATGGGTTCAAGCGAGGCTTCCTGTTCGGGCAAGGCGTGACCCACCGCGATCGCCTCACGCCCACGATCAAGAGCGCCTACCGTGACGTCCATCAAGGTTGGTCCGAGCGCACCGCGATGCTGGTGTTCCCTCGCGAGATCCCGGTCGACGGCCAGGGACCGGTGGTGGAGATGACCGCGACCATCGAAGCGCGCATGAAGGAGCACTTCCGGTCCAAACCCGTTCACATTGTCTGGGCCATGAAGGACGTCGCGTTCCTACCGAGCTATCTCGACACGATGTGGCTCGACACCTTCCCCGACGCCGCGGTCACGCGACTGGAGGATGCGGGCCACTACTTGCAGGAAGACGCCTACGAACGCATCGTCCCTGAACTGGTCGCCTTCGTCGACGCGCTCGACAGCTGACGCACAGAACAGGGCCGCCCAGAGAACGGCCCAGATTTGTGGTCCTAAAGGGACCAAGTTCGAAACATTTGGACGCGCTTCTCACTTCCTTGGAGTTTGCTCCGGTAGCGGCTCCCGTGGCACGTCCGTCACAGCCGTCTCGGAACTTCCGCCGGTTCAGTAACGAGCAACGCCAGGCCGTTATTGCCGCCTACGAGGCTGGAGCCACAATGGCCAGTTCGGCCCAGCGGTATGCGACAAGCGGCCATCGATCAGCCAGTTGCTGCCGACGTCAGGGTCGCCATCCGTCAGAGCCGAACCATCGGCCAGGCGGAGATCGATCAGGCAGTTCAGCTCCATGAGGGCGGACTGCCGCTGCAGCAGATCGGTGGCCAGCTTGGCTGGGACCACAAACTAGCCCTGCTCGGCTGCGAGGGTTCAGTTCGCAAGCGGCGTAACGTGCCGATGAGGTCCCATTCGGGGCGCGATCAGCAGGTCCTGCGGAGCTGCGGCTTGGACCCCTTGGTTACTTCGATGAAGATGATTGGATCCAAGACCTCGTCCGACGGGTCATCGTCAAACAGGAATCCGATCCATGCGTCGTCCTTTTGAGTGAATCCCACTGAGAGCTTGGGGCCAATCTTTGAGGGACCGCGTAGTGCCGATGCATACGACCCACGAACGTCCGCTAGGTCGCTCCCAACCTGAATTCCGTACTGCGTTTTAGGGCCAGGGCCAACGACACCGAGGGATCGGATCGTGCCGGCCGTGTCGGTCCGGACCTCAACGCCCTTGAACTGCTTCTTCCACTTCAATGCAGATGCTTTGCACTTCTTGGCGGGGTCGTACTTCTGACGGCCGAACAGGCCAGTGTCCAATGCTTCCCGCTTAGTCATGCCCACTTTCGCTGGACCTAGCGACCCGTAGCCGATGACGAGATCCTCCGAGCTCCCAATGACTTCTCCGTTTGCCGTCGGCTTGGGCGATGGGAGTTCGCATCCTGTAAGGAGTCCGAGAGTTGCGATGATGGCGAAGTACCTACGCATTTTCAATCTTCCCTTCGACGTGCATTGAGGCGTTCCTGTCGTTCAGGCGACGAGCGCCTATTCATAGATGGGCGGGCGTGCCGTCTGGGCCGCCTTCGCCGTTATCGGCTTCTTCCATTCGGCGATAGTGGCGGTCGCGTGATTTGAGAGTGACGCCAGCGAGGAGTGAGGCGACGACGGACGCGGTCAGAACGGCGACCTTGACATGCTCAGCACGGGTGCTGCTTGCTCCGAAGGCGAGGTCGCCGATGAGCAGCGAAACGGTGAACCCGATTCCGGCCAGCATGGAAACACCCAGGATGTCGAGCCAGCGAAGGTTCGGGTCGAGAGTGGCTCGGGTAAAGCGGGCCGCAGCCCAGGTCATGGCGAAAATGCCGAGTGACTTGCCCAGCACCAGCGCTACGACGATGCCGAGGGCGACACGGTCGGTCAACGACTGGAGGAGGCCCGCGAAGCCCCCAATCGTCACGCCCGCGGCGAAGAAGGCAAAGACCGGAACCGCGATTCCGGCCGAGATTGGTCTGATTCGATGCTCGAAGTGCTCAGCAAGACCAAGGCTTGCACCGCCACCCTCGGAAGCCTGCACGTGGACGACCGGGACGGTAAAGCCGAGCAGCACGCCGGCTACCGTGGCGTGGACTCCGGAAGCGTGCACTAAGGCCCATGCAACGAAGGCGAGCGGAAGCAGCAGCCACCAGAGTCGAATCTGGCGTTGCACGGCGAGGGCGAAAATGCCGATTGGCATCGCGGCGGCGGCCAAGTATCCGGCGTGCAGATCGTTGGTGTAGAAAACCGCGATGACGGCTACCGCGAACAAGTCGTCGACGACAGCCAAAGTCAGCAAGAAGGTTCTTAGAGCGACCGGCAGATGCGTGCTGATCATGGCGAGGATCGCGACTGCAAAGGCTATGTCGGTCGCCGTCGGTATGGCCCATCCTCGCAGCGCGTCGTCCCCGGTGGTGACATTGATTGCTACGTAGACAAGCGCGGGCACGACCACACCCGCCATCGCAGCAAGGATCGGAACTGCGGCTCGGCTGGGATCGCGTAGGTCACCGGCGACGAACTCGCGCTTGAGTTCCAGACCCACAACGAAGAAGAAGATCGCCAACAGTCCGTCCGCGGCCCACGTGCCCAGCGAGAGGTTCAGGTGTACGGATTCGGGTCCGATTCTGTAGTCGCGCAGAGCTTCGTAGGAGCCGACGGCTGGTGAGTTCGCCCAAGCGATGGCGATCGCGGCAGCCAGCAGCAGCAGTACACCGCCCACCATCTCTTTCCGAAGAATGTCGGCAACCCGAGAGGCCTCCGGCCGCGGAACACGTCCAAAAAGGGTCCGCGCGGGAACACGAGTTGCATCAGAAGGCGGCATGGGTTCCTTGGGTCGACGACGTCGTTGCCGACCCGTCTTCCCGGCGCACCTTTGTCCACCTTACGCGGGGCGGCCGATCTGGGCCAACCCAGGACCCGCTCTCCCGCGCGAACTGTGGGCGCCCGGCGACCCACATGGGGATCACAACCGCATTGACCTGCCCGCCGTTACGTCGAAGTGGAGCATAGGAGATTCGAACTCCTGACCTCTTCCATGCCATGGAAGCGCGCTACCAACTGCGCCAATGCCCCGTGTGGGTGCGACCCGAAGGCCGGTGTCCGATCTTATCGGGCATGGGGCGGACCGCCCAAACCGGCCCGGGCGAGGAATCAGGCGTCCACCGGGACGTGCCGCTGCAGGAAGTCGATGTAGTCCGTGACGGCTTGATCGAATCCGTCGCCGAGGTAGATGTCGAAGTGACCGAAGGGGTAGACCTTCACCTCGCCGTGCGGCGCCTTTTCTGCCTGGCGCTGTGCCACCTTGGCCGGGGCGACGGTGTCCTTGCGGCAGATGGCGAAGAAGATGGGCGCCTGAATCTCCTTGGCTCGCCGGCCCGGGGAGTGCCGATCAATGTGCAAGGCGAAGCGGGCGGCGACGCGATTCTGGAATGTGGGCGCGCCCGGGGTCAGCGCGAGATATCCAGATTCGCAGTCCCACGCGGTCATCAAGGCAGCCGACCCGGCAGGGCCGGCCGACGCGACGTAGACCGGGCCGCGGCCGAGAGCATTGGCGACGAGGTCGCGCAGGGCAAGGGGGATGACCTTGGCGATTGAGATCGGCGCCATCGTGCGCAGTGACGCCAGTCCGTCGGTGAACGGGCACTGCGCAATTGCAGCGGCAACGTCATGGTCCTCGGCAGCCATCCAGATCGCGTGGCCGCCGCCGAACGACGAGCCCCAGATGACGACACGCGAGCCGTCGACGTCACTCGACGCGCGCGTCCAGGCGAGGGCGGCCTTCCAGTCCTCGATCTGGCGCTTGATGTCGAGTAGCTGACGTGGCTCGCCGGTGCTCCCGCCGAAGTGTCGATAGTCGAAGACCACGCAGGCGTAACCGGCTGCTACGAACCTCTCGGCGTAGGCGTCGAGTCGCATCTCCTTGACGGCTCCGAGACCGTGGGCCATCACGATCACCGGTGGCTTGCCGCCACCTCGCCGATCGGGGAGATATAGCCACGCGGCGAGAGTGTCATCGCCGGACGGGATCGTGACGTCGGTGCGTGCGCTCATGAGTGCGTGGTCTTCAGGCGGTAGATGCGGACCTCGCCGTACTCGTTCGGCGCTTCGCCTGCCGACGTTTTCGAATGCAGGTAGCACCCGGCCTTGAAGTACCAAGAGGCCCCCGACGAGGCCCGACGCCCCGGGAAGGATGCCCTTCGCACGCCGTTGTAGTCGATGAAGACCCCGTTCACATTGGCGATCACCTTGGCATTGAACCGCGTTCCCAACCTGTAGCTGTTGGTGAACGTCACCTCGGTGTACGTGCCGTTCAGCTGCCGGACCTGGGCGTAGAGACGCCTGCCGTCCAGGCGGATCATCAACACCTCGTGATCGGGATCGTGGATCTGCACGCCGACGACCTTGGGGAACAGCTTGGGCAGGTGCGTGTACGCCTGGTTGATCTCCAGGACATGCGTACCGCTCGTCCAGTTGTATTCATCTGCCTTGACGCCGTTGTACGGCTTCATGTTCCGCAGTTCGGTGCGCGCGAAGACCGAGCCCGGTGTCGTGGCTCCGCCGACCGGTGCGCGCAGCACGACCGCGGTGTTGCTGGAGTTGGTGTGGAAGTAGCTCAGGCTGCGATAAGTCGCGAGCGTTGGCTGTTTGATCTCGTCGGCGTAGGTGTTGTCATCGGTGCGGCTGTCTACGGGCAGCGTCACCTTCCACGCCTTCAGGTACCCCACGGACGAGAGCGACGCGGGATACGCGGTACCCGCGGGCGTGCCATTGCTCGGGGGCCGCTGGGCACCCCAGCAGTAAATCCGGCTCGAGGATGCGGGAATGGCACAGGTGTGCCGCATGCCCGCGCTGATCACCCGCCAGGTGACGGTTGAGATACGCACTGGCCTCGAATACGAGGAGGCCGTTCCGGACTCGGCAGACTGGCGGAACTCGTTGCTTCCCCAGCAGTAGAGCGTGCCCGTTCCCCGGTGGCCGCACGTGTGGCTGCCGCCGGCATCGACGCGCTTCCAGTCACCAGCATTCGTCGTGCGAGCGGGCGCCGACCGGTCGCCGCCGGTTCCGTTGCCGAGCTGGCCGCGGTCGTCGCTGCCCCAACAACCCAACAGGCCATCGGCGCGAACTGCGCACGTATGGGATCCGCCGGCAGTGACCGAGTTCCACGCCGCGGAACTGATGCGTTTCGGCGACGGAACTGGGGTGTTCGCGGCGCTGCCATTCCCGGCTTGTCCGGAGGAGTCAGAGCCCCAGCAGTACAGGTTGCCGGCGCCGCGAATCGCGCAGGTATGCGACCCACCCGCTGTGACGCTCTTCCAGCTGGTCACCGAGCCGACCTGCACGGGCATCGAGGCGTTTCCACTCGTACCGTTGCCGAGCTTTCCATCGATGTCGCTGCCCCAGCACGCAAGGATGCCCGTCCCACGAATGCCGCACGTGTGAGTGGCCCCGGCGCTGACATTCCGCCAGGTGGTGGCGCTGCCGATCCGAACAGGCTTGCTGGGACTTCCTGCGCTGCCGTTGCCGACCTGGCCGTACGCGTCATCGCCCCAGCAGTAGAGATAGCCAGTGCCTCGGATGGCGCAGCGATGGGACGTTCCGACACTGACCGACTTCCAATCGCGGTAGCCGCTGAGCGGGTAGAGGGAACTGCCGGTTCCGTCGGTGCCCCAGCAGTACAACTGGCCGGTCGACCGGATCGCGCATGTATGGGCGCCGCCCGCGCTGATCGTCCGCCAGTCCGTGTAACCGCCGTAGGCCACAGCGGACGCCGGCGATGTCGTGGCGTACAGCCCGGCCGCGACGAGGAGAGGCGCCAGGATGGCGAGGAGGAGTTTGGGCATCCGAGTCACCGACACATTGTGCATCGGATCGAAGGCCCGACGTCTGAAACCGGAGACCGCAGAACTCGGGACTTTCCTCACGAGTGCTCGACGTCGAGATCGTAGATGATGACCTCGCCGTATCCGGTGCCGTTCGAAGTGTTCGCTTGCGTGTAGCAGCCGGCCTTGAAGAACCACTGTTCGTTGTTGACCTGTGGCTGGATATTGCTGAGTGTCGCGGTACTGCCGTTCTGGTTTGTGTAGCTGACATCTATGCCATTGATGTCAGCCGTAACGACGACGGTGAACTTCTCGTTCAGCGCGTAGGAGGAGTCCAGCGTCCCGCGCTCGATTCCGTCGCCCTCGACAAACAGGCGTGATCCCTCCAAGCGGATCATGACCACATCACCGTGCCCGCCATCGACGCCGCCGTCATGGATCTGACCGGCAACGACCGGATCGACCGGACTGGTCCGGTCGGGTTGTGCCGTGATCGCCTGGGTGATGGTCATCTTGTGCGTTCCGCACTTCGAGGTCCATGCTGCCCGGTTGTACTGGCCGTCTTGCGTCATCTCGCGCAACTCTGATCGCGGGAAGGAGCTGCCGCTGGTGGTGACGCCGTCGACCCGAGCACGGAACATGATTGAAGGGCCACTTTGCCGGTCGAAGTAGTCCTTGCCGTCCAATGTCTTCAGGGCGGGCTGCTTCACCTCATCGGGCATGTCGTCGCTGTTGCTGTCGATCGGGGTCGTAAGTTTCCAATACCCCAAGTCCTGCCACGGGTCGTCGGTGTAGACGTTGGTGGGTGGTGTCGGGCAGTCTGGCGGCACTTCGGGGACCCCCCAGCATGTGAGTTTTCCGCTGCTAGCAATCGCGCAGGTGTGGCGCTGCCCGGTGTCTTGGGCTTTCCATCCGCCTGAGTACGGCTGTGGAGAGACGAACATGACGCCGTCGCTCGATGCCACCGATTGACCGTACTTGTTGTCACCCCAGCAGTAGAGCCGATTGGTCGACCCCTTGACGCCGCAGGTGTGCGCGCCGCCGGCGCTGACGCTCTTCCAGTTGGTGGGCAGGTTCTTAGCGACTTGGGCCGGGCTGCTCGGGCCGCTTGCACTGACACCGCCGCCATTTCCGATTTGACCGAACTTATCGCTGCCCCAGCACGCCAGCATTCCGGTGCCACGAATCCCGCACGTGTGAGACTCGCCGGCGCTGACGGCCTTCCAGTCGTACGCTCTACTGACCTGTGCCGGCCGGTTCGGGCCGCCGAGGGAGCCGTTGCCGACCTGGCCAAACTGGTCGCTGCCCCAGCACGCCAGCATGCGTCCTTTCCCCGAGATGCTCCTTAGACCGCACGTGTGAGAGCCGCCGGCGCTGATGGCGCTCCAGTCGGTCGCCTTGCTCACGAAAGCCGGTGTGGTCGGGCTCGGAAGGCTGCCATTCCCGATCTGCCCACGAGAGTCATCGCCCCAGCACGCCAGCATGCGGCCCTTGCCCGAAATATTGCGGATCGCGCACGTGTGGGTGATGCCGGCCGTCACCATCAGCCAGTCGGACGCGCCACTGATTTGCTGGGGTATTGGTTTGATGCTCGAGCTCGAGCGGCCGTTGCCGAGTTGGCCGAACTCATCGCTGCCCCAGCAGTAGAGCTTGCCGCTGCGAATGCCGCAGGTGTGGGCGCCGCCGGCACTGATCGCCGTCCAACTGCGCGAGTCGCCGATTCGGTCCGGTTCGGTCTTGCTGTTCAGTGCCGCGGTATTGCCGAGTTGCCCGCGGTCGTCGTTGCCCCAGCAGTAGAGATAGCCAGAGTTGTCGATCCCGCAGGCGTGAGACCCGCCCGCGCTGGCGACCTTCCAGTCGGTGTCCGAGAACTCTTGCGCGGACGCGGGGGAGGCAACGACAAAGATTCCGCTGAGCACCAGCGGAATCGTGAGGAGTACTGACTTCCCCCAAGACATCGGAAGATTCTATCGGGGCGGAGTCCCTCGCATGAATTCGCGGGCAAACCGAAATCAAACTGGAGTAATCGGCAGGGATTTGCGCGCCTCGAATGCGAAATCAGTGCCGGTGCTGAACTTGGCCACCGCGACCTCCTGCGGCTCAGGTGCCGCCTCGGAGCCCCGGACGACCTGCAGCCGCCAGCTCTGTGGCCCGGCCGCTTCAGCCTCGACGTCGAAATGCGGGTCGAGGGCCCGGACGATCGCACGGAGGCCGTCCAGCCAGTGCGGCCCACACAGCGAGATCCAGGCTTCGTCGTCGTGGGCGGGAGAGCGGTGCACGACCATCGCATCGTTACCCACGTCTGCGACTACGTAGACAGCCGGGTTGAGTGCCGGGTGCAACGCGAGCAGTCGAAGTGCGGCCGCCTCGGTGGCCGGAAGTTCGAGCGCGCGCGCCAACCGGTAAGCCGCAATACCGGCGAAACCGGTGAACTGCTTGCGCCGTATCGACAGCGTCTCGAGTTCGGTCTCCTCACGCGCGTCGACCGCGATGACGAAGCTGTTGTCGAGTAGTGCCATTTGCAGGCACACCTCGTCGGCGATCCGGACGAGCGCCGACTTGGAGAAGGCAGCGAAGTCGAGGTCGGACAGCAGTGGACCGCTGTAGTCGGATACGCCGTCGTCGGCGGGGTCAATGGCTGCAAGCGTCAGGTTCGCCGCCCGCGACCGAGCGTTCATCTCCAAGGCCCACACGGGCTCGGGCTCGGGATGGGACTCATCGATGACAACGGTCCACGCGCAGTGCGGCTGTCGGTCGACGGGCACCCGGGGCGGGCGGTGGATCGGCCGAACCTGAGCGTGCGGGTTGGTCGCAATCGCCGTGGCGTCGAACGTCGGATCCTCGATGTCGTGGCACATGCCGACGACGTACTCGTCGCCCATCGGCTCGACGTCCATGAGCGCGCCGCAGTGGTCGAGCTGGAACTCGCCGTGCCACGGGTCGTGGACGGTGTAGCGAAAGTCGAGGAACTGCGGGGGAGCGCCGATGTCGAGCTGGAGCCCCTTGAAGATGGTCACAACGTCGCCCGTCCCCGGCACTGCTGGCGCAAAGCCCAACGCGCGCTGCATGCGCTGCGTGTAGATCGGGCTCGCGCCGGCCCACTCCTCGATGGCGATCTGCACCATCTCCTCCCGGCCGAACGCGCTGATGCACCACGCCATGCCGGCGCGGTCAATCAGATGGCCGATCAGCAGGAGTTCGGGGACGACGACGGCCAACTCCTCGCGGCTGAGGGCCGCGTATCGACTGGACGTCTGAGTCACGGGCCTACTCTAGAACCCGTTCGACGCTGATGGAATACTGACCAGACAGTTGTCCAGTTGGCGGAGGTCGTGGACCGGAAGGAAGTGGCGCCGTGGTCACCGTGGACTACGCCATCGTGGGAGCCGGTAGCGCCGGATGTGCCGTAGCGCGGCGATTGGCCGAGAGCGGCGCGTCCGTGATGCTTCTTGAGGCGGGCAAGCGGGAGGACAAGGGGCCACTGAAGTCGCTGCTGGACGTTCCCGGTGGCGTCAGCGTGCTGCTGTCGACCCCGGAACTGAAGCGCTACGTCGACTGGGGTTACAAGTCCGTTCCACAGACCAGTGCGTGGGATCGAGCCATCCCGCTGACGCGCGGGAAAGTCGTCGGCGGGTCGAGCTCGGTCAACGGCATGATCTTCGTGCGTGGCAACCGGCAGAACTTCGACGACTGGGCGGCTGATGGCTGCACGGGCTGGTCGTACTCGGACGTCCTGCCAGCCTTCAAGCGTCTGGAGGACTGGGAGGATGGCGCATCCGACCTGCGCGGTGCCGGGGGCCCGATCAAGGTAAGCCGACAGCGCGACATCACCGGCGCGGCACAGTCGTTCCTCGCGGCGACACCTGAACGGCTCGGCGTGCCTGTGCTCGACGACTACAACGGCGCGTCGCAGGAGGGCGTCGGTGTCGCCCAACTGAGCGCCGCCGCCGGCCACCGCTACTCCACCGCCCGCGGTTACCTGCGCACCAACCCGCTGCCCAACCTGGTGGTGGTCACCGGCGTGCAGGCGACGCGCGTCGTGGTCACCGGTTCGCGTGCGACCGGCGTCGAACTGGTCGGCTCCGACGGCGACCGACAAGTGGTCACGGCGACCCGAGAGGTCATTGTGGCGGCCGGTGCCTACGACTCTCCCAAGCTCCTGATGCTGTCTGGCATCGGCCCGGCCGCACATCTGCAGGAGCACGGCATCGACGTGGTCGCTGATCTTCCCGTGGGGGACAACCTGCACGACCACCTGTTCGTACCGGTCTCGCACCAGATGGACTCAGCCCTGCGGCGGCCGTCGCCGTCCTACTTCCTGCGCGGCCTGGCGAAGGCGCGCATGACCCGCACGGGCTGGGCGGCGGGCTCGCAGTTCGACCTGCTCGGCTTCGTCCGCTCGTCGTCAGCGACGACCGCGCCGGACCTCCAGCTGCATGTCCTCTACTGGGTTTACCCGTTCCCCAACCAGGACGGCGCCAAGGCGGTCAGGCCGCCAACGAAACGGCCGGGCATGACCGTGCTGCCGACGCTGATCTATCCGGAGAGCCGCGGGTCGATCCGTCTCTCCGGGTCGGACCCGTCGCTCGCGCCGCTCATCGACCCCGGTTACCTGACGGCGGGCAAGGACGTCGATGTGCTGCTCGAGGGCATCGCCATGACCCGTGAGGTCCTCGCCGGGCTCGGCGACAGCACCGGCGAGGTCGTGCCCGGCTCGGCGTACACCGACCCGGCGGAGATTCGCCGGATCCTGCCGAACATCGTCCATTCTGTGTATCACCCGGTGGGCAGCTGCCGGATGGGCTCCGATGAGCGCGCGGTTGTTGACCCCGAGCTGCGGGTCAAGGGGATTGACGGGCTGCGGGTCGCGGACGCGTCCGTCATGCCGTCCATCGTCGGCGGCAATACCAATGCGGCCTCGATCATGATCGGCGAACGCTGTGCAGAGTTGGTATTAAGGGGCAGCGTGGCATGACGAACGAAAGGGCAAGCACGATGATGACGACGCAGAGCGACCTCCTGACAGTGACGGATGAGGCACGCGTCCGCACGCTCACGCTCAACCGGCCCGACGCCCTCAACGCGTTCAACGAGGCGCTGTATGACGCGTTGACGATCGCGTTGCGCGACGCGGCCGACGACCCGGCCGTGGCCGTCGTTCTCATCACCGGCCGCGGGCGGGCGTTCAGCGCCGGCACCGATCTGCTCGAGATGGGCGAGCGCGTGACAAACCCAGAGTTCGTGCCGGGGGACTACGGCTTCGTCGGCTTGATAGACGCGCTGGCCGCCTTTGACAAGCCGCTGGTCCTCGCGATCAACGGGTTGGGCCTCGGGATCGGGCTGACAATCATCGGGTTCGCTGACCTCGCCTTCATGTCCACTGAGGCCCGGCTCAAGTGTCCGTTCACGAGTCTGGGTGTCGCGCCAGAGGCGGCGTCGAGTTACCTGCTTCCCCGGCTGGTTGGACGCCAGAACGCGGCCTGGGTCCTGCTGTCGTCGGAATGGATCTCGGCTCAAGAGGCGCAGGAGATGGGACTGGTCTGGCGGGTGTGCGAGCCGGCCGACGTGCTGCCGATTGCAACCGAATACGCCGCCCGGCTCGCCAAGCTCCCGATCTCCAGCCTCCGCGCGGTCAAGCGGACCATGACCGCTCCACTCGCCGAGCACGTCGAGGCTGCACGGGCCCGGGAGAATCAATGCTTCGCCGACCTGATGGGCGGCCCTGCCAACGCCGAGGCCCTCGCGGCATTCGCCGAGGGCCGTGCGCCGGACTTCACCACCTTGCCGGCGGGTTGGTGACGCGAGGCTTGCACGTCGCCAAAATCTGACCTAGATTGGACATGTGTCCAGTCAGGTGTTTGAGGCGCCCCGGCAGGGGCTGAACGTTCGCCAGGTCGAAACGGTCGACAAGTTGCTAGCGGCCGGTTTGGCGGAGCTCCGGGAGGTTGGCCACGAGGCGCTCACCATCCGCAGCGTGGCGCAGCGTGCCAATGTCTCGCCCGCGACCGCGTACACCTATTTGGCCTCGAAGAGCCACTTGTTTGCCGAGTTGTTCTGGCGTCACCTGGCCTCCGACGAATCGGTCGTCGTCTCAGACGATCGTGCACCGGTCGTACGAGTCCAAGGCGCGGTGCGCCAACTGACCGCACGCATTGTTGAAGAGCCTGAACTGGCCGCCGCGGTGACACCGGCGTTGCTGGGCAGCAGCCCGGACGTGGAGCGGCTGCGGCTTCGGATCGGCGGCGAGTTCCTGAGCCGCTTCGAGACGGCGCTCAGCGACCCCAAACGGCCGGACGATCCAGCCGACGCAGCCGTTCTCGACGTGCTCATGCTCGCGTTCCAGGGCGGCTTGTTGCAGGCCGGCATGGGATTGATGACGTACGAGCAGCTGACTGAACGGCTTGAGGCCGCCGTCGACGTGGTCATGCGAGGGAACTGATGACGACCGCTGCCGAGCCGTTGACGCTGGATCCGTACGACTACGACTTCCACGAGGACCCATACCCGCTCTACGCGCGGCTGCGAGACGAAGAGCCGCTCTTCCACAGCGAGTCCGACGACTTCTGGGCGCTGTCTCGGCACGCCGACGTCTTTGCCGCCTTCCGCGACGACGAGTCGTTCTCCAACCGAATGGGCGTCACTCTCGACGCCAGTGCATGGAATCCGGAGGCGCATCACGTGATGTCCTTCCTGGCCCTCGATGGTGCGGCACAGACGCGGATCCGTCGCTTGGTCTCTGCCGGATTCACGCCGCGGCGAGTGCGGGAGCTCGAGCCGGAGATCCAGCGGCTGACCGAGCATTACCTCGACCGGACGCTTGACGCGAGCGCGGCGCACGGCGAAGCCGACTGGATCCCCGAGCTTGCCGGGCGCCTGCCCATGGACGTCATCTCGGAAATGATGGGCGTCCCGGTCTCGGACCGCGACGAGGTGCGTCGCTTGGCCGACCTGCTCGTGCACCGCGAGCCCGGCGTGCGCGACGTCCCGGCTGCGGGGATGGCAGCGGCGATCGAGCTGTTCGACTACTACGGCGCCATGGTGAACCAGCGTCGTTCTGCCGCCACGGAGGACCTGACCTCGGCCCTCGTCGCCGCAGAGGTCGACGGCGATCGGTTGACCGACGCCGAGATCATCGCCTTCCTGTTCCTCATGCTCGTCGCCGGCAACGAGACGACCACAAAGCTGCTCGGCAACGCCCTCTTTCATCTCGCCGCCCACCCGGAGCAGCGGGATGACGTACTCGCGCCGTCCGCGGGTATCGACCTCGTTGCGCCCTGGGTCGAGGAGACGTTGCGGTTCGACACCTCCACCCAGATGCTCGCGCGCTACGTCGCGCGTGACGTGGAGATGCATGGCCGGACGATGCCGGCGGGATCGAAACTGTTGCTCTTCTTGGGGTCGGCAAATCGAGACGAGCGGGTCTTCCGCAGGCCTTCCGAGTTCGACATCCACCGGTCGAAAGAGGAACTCGCACAGAGTCTCAGCTTCGGCACGGGCCGCCACTTCTGCCTCGGCGCAAACCTCGCTCGGCTGGAGGCGCGCATCGTGTTGGCTGAGCTGGTTCGTCGTGTTGCGTCGTTCGAGGTGCATGCCGAACGGGCGGTCCGAGTCCACTCGGTCAATGTGCGTGGGTTCGCGTCGCTCCCGGTCACGTTCACGAGAAGGCAGGGCTAGAGGTGTTCGCGCAGCATCCAGACCGCCGGCCGGCGATCGTTGCCGGCGCCTCGTCCGGCATCGGCGCCGAAACGGCGAAAGCCCTGGCTGCAGCGGGTTTCCCGGTGGCGCTGGGCGCCCGCCGCGTCGAAGTGTGCGAGGAGCTTGCCGCGGCGATCCGGGCGGACGGTGGCGAGGCCGTCGCCCACCGACTCGACGTGGCCGATTCGGATTCGGTCGCCGACTTCGGGGCCAAGGTCACCGCCGACCTCGGCGATCCGGAAATCGTCGTCTCCAATGCCGGACTCGTCGCTCCCGGCACCTTGCACGAGATCGACACCGATCGTTTCGTCAACGAGCTGAACGTCAACCTGGTCGGTGCACACCGGCTGGTGCGGACGTTCGTGCCCGGCCTCGTGGAGCGTCGCCGCGGCGACATTGTCTTTGTCTCGTCCGATGTGGCCGTCCGCCCGCGTCCGCACATGGCTGGCTACAGCGCCGGCAAGTGGGGCCTGGAGGGCATGGTCCACGCGTTGCAGATGGAACTTGAGGAGACCGGCGTGCGAGCGTCGATCGTCCGGCCCGGGCCGACCTGGAGCGAGATGGGTTCGGACTGGGGCGCCGATGAGGCCGCCTTCGTGCTCGACCAATGGGTCAAGTGGGGTTTGGCACGGCACGGCCACTTCCTAAATGCGTCGGCGATCGCCCAGGCCATCACGACGATCATCAATGCGCCGCGCGGTGTCCATCTGAGCTCGGTCGACGTCAATCCCGAGGCGCCCGTGCACGGAGGCGAGTCATGAGCCTTGAGCAGCGACTCGCCAGCATCCCCGCGGTGTCGATGACTCTGGACGATCAGGACCCGTCCGTGCCGGAGATCATCCGTGGTACCGGTCACCTGCCGGAGATGCGGGTCGACCCGATATCCCTTTTCCATCGGGTGCGGGAGGAGTGCGGAGACATCGGCCGATTCCGCATCGCCGACAAGAACGTCGTGCTGGTCACCGGATCTGAAGCGAACGAGGCGTTCTTCCGCGCCCCGGACGAGGTATTGGACCAGGCCGCCGCCTACCCGTTCATGACACCCATCTTTGGAAAGGGGGTCGTCTTCGACGCATCGCCGGAAGAGCGCCAGCAGATGCTGAAGAACCAGGCTCTGCGTGGCGACATGATGCGCGGCCATGCGCAGACCATTGAGAACGAGATCCGTCGCATGGTGGCCGGCTGGGGCGACGAAGGCGAGATCGACTTGCTCGACTTCTTCGCCGAGTTGACGATCTACACGACGTCGTCGTGCCTGATCGGCCGGCCATTCCGTGAGCAGCTGGATAACTCGTTCGCCGAGATCTACCACCAGCTCGAGCACGGCACCGACGCGATCGCGTACGTCGATCCGTACGCCGACATCGAGAGCTTCCGGCTGCGCGACGAAGCGCGCGAGCAGCTTGTGGCCAGGGTCCAGGCGATCATCAACGCCCGCAAGGAGCGCGCCGAGGCCAGTGGGCACGGTGTCGCCCGCGAGGACCGTGACCTGCTCGATGTGCTGATCAGCATCGACATGGACGCCGACACAGTCACCGGCATCTTCATCTCGATGATGTTCGCTGGCCACCACACCTCTTCGGGCACCGCGTCGTGGGCGATGATCGAGCTTCTCCGCCACCCCGACGTCATGGCAGACGTTGTCCGGGAGCTCGACGAGCTGTATGCCCCCGACGCCGATGGCACTGCCTCGGAGGTTTCATTCCAGGCGCTGCGGTCTATTCCGGTGCTCGAGTCTGCGTTGAAGGAAACCCTGCGGTTGCACCCACCGCTGATCATTCTCATGCGCCTCGTGCGCGAGGACTTCGAACTGCTCGGCCATACGATCCCGGCCGGCGCCCTGATTGCGGCGTCGCCACGGGTGTCGAACCGGATCGAGGATGACTTCCCGAAGGCTGACGAGTTCGACCCCAGCCGCTACATCGACCCGCGTCAAGAGGATCTGCAGAACCGCTGGACCTGGATCCCGTTCGGCGCCGGCAAACACCGCTGCGTGGGTAACGCCTTCGCGATGATGCAGATGAAGGCGATTTTCTCGGTCATCCTCCGCGACTTCGAGTTCGAGCCGGTCCAGCCGCTCGATTCGTATCGTGACGACTTCAGCAAGATGGTGATCCAGCTCGCGCAGCCGGCGAAGGTCCGCTATCGGCGTCGTTCTTTGGAGCGATCCTGATGGGCTTCCGGGTGGTCGCCGACACCGACGTTTGCCAAGGTCACCAGCTGTGTCAAGGCGAGGCACCGACCGTGTTCGGGTTCGACGACGGCACCGACGTTGTGACCGTCTTGGACGAGTTCCCCGACGAGTCGCTGCGCCCCGAGGTGACTCAAGCCGTGAAGTACTGCCCGGCATTCGCCCTTTCGATCGAAGAGGACTGAAATGGTTTCGACAAGCTCAACGACCGCGGGCCAGTTGACTCGCGCCGAGATCGAGGAGTTCTGGGACTCCTGGCTCGACATCAACCGCAAGGTCGAGGTGACAGGCGACTGGCGTCCGATGGCCGACTGGTACGCCGACGACGCGACCTACGGCTGGATGTACGCACCGGACGAGCACTTCATGGCCGTTGGCCGTGACCAGATCCGGGACTGGGCGATCGGCATCGAGATGGATGGCCTGGACGGCTGGCACTACGACTACGTCTGCACCGTCATCGACGAGCAGAAGGCGATGATCGTCGGTTTCTGGAAGCAGCGCTCCGGCATTCTCGACGACGGCGGCAAGGAGTACGAGATCTTGGGACTCGGCGGCTCCTGGTTCGGCGTCAAGCGGGTCTCGGACGGCCCTGACGCCGGCCAGATCAAGATCGACTGGCAGCGCGACTGGTTCGACATGCCCTCGACCGCCCACACGTTCCTGGAGATCGTCACCGCCGGCAAGGCGCCCGACACGCTGCTCAAGCGCATGTCGGTGGCCGGCCACGGCGTGCCCGGCCACTACCACCACAAGGACATCCCCTCGACCGTCTGGCCTCCACCGGTCGAGCGCGGCGACTACGTCACCCAAGAGCCAGCATCGACCACGAAAGTCACCTCATGAGCAACCGATTTCCGACCAGCCCGGCCCCGCAGCAGTACGTGAACGGCAAGCTGTCCGGCGCGAGCGACGGCTGCACCTTCGAAATCCTCAACCCCGCCACCGGTGCGGTTATTGGGCACGCCCCGAACAGCACCGCCGACGACGTCAATGACGCGATCGCGGCGGCTCGCCGGGCGTTCGACGAAACCGACTGGTCGACCAATCTGCCGTTGCGGCTCCAGGTCCTGCGCCAGTTCCATGGGGCCTTGCTCGACAATGCAGACCAACTGCGTGAATTGACCATCGCCGAGGTCGGAGCGCCGGCCTTCCTGATTGCCGGTCCACAGTTCGACATGCCGGTGGAGACCGTGGAATGGACGATCGGGTTGGCAGAGTCCTACGTGTGGGAGACCGATCTCGGCATCGGCATGACCATGGGCATCGAGTCGCGCCGGACCGTTCGTCGCGAGGCGGTGGGCGTCGTCGCCGCCATCACTCCCTGGAACTTCCCCAACCAGATCAACTTGTCCAAGGTCGCGCCCGCCCTGGCCGCCGGCAACACAGTTGTCCTGAAACCAGCGCCTGACACCCCGTGGCTGGCGGCTGAGCTAGGACGTCTGTTCGCCGAATGCACAGACGCCCCACCCGGGGTCTTCAACGTGGTGACCCCGCAGGACAACGCCGTGGCTGGGCTGCTGACGACCGACCCTCGCGTCGACCTTGTGTCCTTCACCGGTTCTACCGCCACCGGTCGCGCCATTGCGGCGGCCGCCGCACCGACCTTGAAGAAAGTCTTCCTGGAGCTTGGCGGCAAGTCCGCCGCAATTGTGCTCGATGACGCCGACTTGGCGTCCGCAGTGGGCACGGCGGCGTTCGCCGTCAGCGTCCACGCTGGCCAGGGCTGCGCGCTCACGACGCGCCTACTCGTGCCGCGGGAGCGGTACGACGAAGCCGTCGACCTTGCCGCGGCCACGATGGCCTCCCTCGGGGCGCAGGATCCGGCAGACCCCGGGACCGTCTGTGGACCGGTCATCTCAGCCACCCAGCGTGACCGCGTCGTCGGTTACCTGAAGCTCGCCGCGGAGGAGGGCGGACGGTTCGCCACCGGAGGAAGGGTGGCTGAGCCGGACGGCGAACTCGCCGGCGGCTTCTGGATCGAGCCGACGGTCGTCGCCGGGCTCGACAACACGGCACGCGTCGCGCAGGAGGAGATCTTCGGCCCCGTGCTCACGGTCATCGCGCACGACGGAGACGACGATGCCGTCCGCATCGCCAACGAGTCGCCCTACGGCCTGTCCGGCTCCGTTGAGTCGGGCGATCTGGAGCGGGCCAAGTCGGTGGCTCGCCGCATCCGAACGGGGACCATCGGCGTCAACGGCGGCCAGTGGTTTGGTGCCGACTCACCGTTCGGCGGCTACAAGCAGTCCGGTGTGGGTCGCGAAATGGGCGTTGCCGGATTCGAGGAGTACCTCGAGATCAAGACCATCGCCGAACCCGTCTGAGAGTGGGAAGAGACATGCGATTGCAGGACAGAGTCATCGTCGTCACTGGCGCCGCCCAAGGCATCGGCGAGGCGTACGCCAAGGGACTCGCGGCCGAGGGCGCCCAGGTCGTTGTTGCCGACCTCAACCAGGAGTTGGGCGAACAGGTCGCCAAGCAGATTCAAGCCGACGGCGGTTCGGCCATGTTCGTCGGGTGCGATGTGTCCTCAAGCGAGTCGGCTGAGGCGCTCGTCGCGACTGTCGAGGGCGAGTGGGGCGGCATCGACGGCTTGCTCAACAACGCTGCCATCTATGGCGCGATGCAGTTCGACCTACTGATCACGGTCGACTGGGACTACTACCGCAAATTCATGGGTGTCAACATGGACGGCGCCCTCATCATGACCCGGGCAGTCTTCCCGTCGATGCAGAAGCGTGGCGGTGGCTCGATCATCAACCAGTCGAGCACGGCGGCGTACCTCTACTCGGGCTTCTATGGGCTGGCGAAGGTCGGGATCAATGGACTCACCCAGCAGCTCGCGCACGAGCTCGGCGGCATGAACATCCGAGTCAACGCGATCGCACCCGGGCCGACGGACACTGAGGCCACCCGCACGCAGGCCGGCGACGTCGCGAAAGAGATGGTCAAGGGCCTCGCGTTGAAGCGACTCGGTCAGCCGCAGGACATGGTCGGGGCTGCGGTCTTCCTGCTCTCCGACGAATCGGCGTGGGTCACCGGCCAGATCCTCGCGGTCGACGGTGGGCAGACGTTCCGATCATGAGCATCCAGACTCGCGTCGGCTTCGTCGGGCTTGGCAACATCGGCAAGCCGATGGCGCTGCGTCTCGCAGCCAGCAGCGACATCGAGTTGCAGGTCTTCGACGTGGCCGACGAGCCGGTGAAGGAGCTCATCGACGCCGGCGCCGCCGCGGCGGAGTCGGTCGCGGCCATGGCCAACTGGGCCGACGTCATCTGCGTCATGGTGCGCGACGACGACCAAGTGCGTTCAGTGTTGGCGGAGGTGCTGGCCGACCTCAAGCCGCGCGACACCCTCGTGCCGGTGCCCTTTGTCGTCCACTCCACCGTCTCGCCGTCCACGCCGGTCGAGCTCGAAGCCGACGTGGCCACCAAGTGCCCGTTCGCCATCGAGATCGTCGACGCGCCGGTGTCGGGCGGATCCATGGGTGCCGCCGACGGCTCATTGGCGATCATGGTCGGCGCCACGCCTGACGGCTTCGAAGCGGTCAAGCCGGTGCTCTCGGTCATGGGCTCGAAGCTCGTGCACGCCGGACCGCTCGGCCATGGCACGCAGTTCAAGCTGGCGCGCAACCTGCTGCACTTCGTCTCGTTCACCGCCGCAACCGAGGCTGCTCGGCTGGCCGAGGCTGCTGATCTCGATCTGGTGGCACTCGGCGAGGTCGTGCGGCACACCGACGCGATCACCGGTGGGCCGGGCGCGATCATGCACCGCGACACCACCGCGCCAATCGAAGACGGTGACTTCTGGCTCGGCATCTTCGAACACGTTCGTGTCCTGGGCGAGAAGGACCTCGCCTTCGCGATTGAATTGGCCGAGCGGCTCGAGGTCGACGTGCCGCTGTCCCGGCTGGCGCTCGATCAGCTCGGCCCCGGCCTCGGCCTGCAAGGAGCTCACGATGACTGACGGCGTCGACAGTGCTGACGGCGGGGGGCAGGACAGGTTCGCAGACCTCCCTGAGCTGCGGGCTCGCGGCCTCCGCAAGATGGAGGAGGTCTACGGCTTCGACATGACGGACGGCGACGGCGACTTCTTCCGATACACCGCTGACCACCTGTTCGCCGACATCTGGAACCGGCCCGGCTTGTCCGATCGGGACCGACGACTGCTTCTGATCGGCATGTTGGCTGGTCAGGGCGCTGCGGACGTCCTCGGGCTCCAGATCCCGGCGGCGCACGCGGCTGGCGAACTCGATGACGAGGCCCTCCGGGAGATCGTTGTGTTCCTGAGTCATTATGCTGGCTGGCCACAGGGCGCACGGCTCAACTCCATTGTGGAAGAGACCGTCGCCAAGGCCCGCCGCAAGCAAGGTTGATGCCCGGTGACATACGTCATCACCCAGTCGTGCTGTAACGATGCGTCGTGCGTCGACGTCTGCCCGGTCGACTGCATTCACCCGGCGCCCGACGAGCCTGAGTTCGCCACGGCCGAGATGCTCTACATCCATCCGGACGAGTGCATCGACTGCGGCGCATGTGTGGACGCGTGCCCGGTTGGGGCGGTCCACGCCGATCTCGAAGTGCCCGACCATCTCAGTGAGTACACGCAGATCAACGCTGACTACTTCGCGTGGGTTGGCGACATACCGGCGCCGATGGCGCACTCATCGGGCGGTGCGCGCGCGGAGGATCAGGCCGAGCCGCTGCGTGTCGCCGTCGTCGGCACAGGACCGGCCGGGTGGTTCGTCGCCGACGAGTTGGCCGGCAGTCGGCGCGCCACGGTGGAAGTGACACTGATCGACCGGCTGGCGACTCCGCACGGCCTCGTCCGCCATGGCGTGGCTCCCGATCATCTCGACACCAAGCAGGTGACGGCGATGTTCGAGGACTTCACCCGGCGCAAGCCGATCAGCCTGCGGCTCAACGTCGAGGTTGGCCGTGACGTGACGCATGACGAGCTGCTCCAACACCACCACTGCGTCGTTTACGCGACCGGCGCTTCGGAGGGCAGGACGTTGGGCATCCCGGGCGAGGACGTACGCGGCAGCAACGCGGCCGCCGACTTCGTCAACTGGTACAACGGGCATCCCGATTGGGTCGACCTCGATCCGCCGCTGGAGCACGAGCGAGCCGTGATCATTGGCAATGGCAACGTCGCGCTCGATGTTGCCCGTCTGCTGCTGGTGGGCCCGGACGTACTGACCGCTTCTTCCGACATGGTTTCGCACGCCGTCGACGCACTCGCGAAGTCGGCCATTGAGGAAGTCGTCGTTGTGGGCCGTCGCGGCCCGGAGCACGCGGCCTTCACCTCGGCCGAGCTGCTGGCCCTGGTCAATCATCCGGACATCAACGTGGTGGTCGAGCCGGATGATTTGGCGTCGTTGCCGACGGCCGGCCCCGACGAGCGAACCGCTGCGACGTTTGCCGCCCGGCAGAAGGCGGCGCTGCTGCGTCGCGCAGCCGAGGGGCCCAACGGTGGTCCGAAGCGGTTGGTTTTGCGCTTCGGGCTCACTCCGCAGGAGATCCTGGGTGACGGCCAGGTGGAATCTCTGGCGCTGTCCCGGACCGCTGGCGACGGCGATACGGAGGCGCTTCCCACCGGGCTCGTGCTGCGTGCCACCGGCTACCGCTCAGTGCCCGCTGCCGGGGTCCCGTTCGATCAGGTAGCCGGTCGGTTCGCGCACACCGGCGGACGAGTGACGGATCCTGAGTCGGGCGCGGTCGTTTCGCACACCTACGTCGCCGGTTGGGCCAAGCGCGGAGCCACCGGCGTCATCGGGACAAACCGGGCGTGTGCCGTTGAGACCACGGCTGCGATCCTCAACGACTACGTTGACGGCCGCCTGACGGAGAAGGTGGGAGACGATTCGACGTTCGACGCGCTGCTCACCGAGCGCGGCGTTGCGATCGTTGACCTGGCGAGCTGGACGCGGCTCGACGAGCACGAACGCGCGTCGGGCAAGGACGCCGGCCGGCCTCGGGTCAAGGTTGCCGATCGCGACCAGCAGCTCAAGATCTCCTCAGGCAACTAAGCGCGGAACCTGCGCTCGTAGCGCACTCGGATCATGGTGCGCACCGCGTCGTACTGGTCGGGCGTGCGCGGGAACGACTGCACCTCGGGACCGGGGATGTTGAACCGCTTACGCACTGTGCTCTTGGCGTAGGTGAACTCACGCAGTCCGGCCGCACCGTGGAAACGGCCGAATCCTGAGTCACCGACTCCGCCGAACGGGACCGACGGCATGCCGACGAACGACAGCACGGCGTTGATCGTGACGCCGCCGGCGCGCAGCTTGCCTGCGATCTCGTCGCCGCGTCGTGCCGAGAACACCGACGACGCCGAGGCCGAACGACGTGCCGTTGGCCCGCCGGATCGCGTCGTCCACGTCCTCAGCGGTGTTGACCACGAGCGTCGGGCCGAAGGTCTCCTCGCGCTACGGCCGGGTTGTTCTCCGGCACGTCGACGAGCACGACTGGGTCGATGAAGGGTGGGCGCACGGACTCTGGGCCGCCGACGAGCGCTGTGCGCACCGCCGTCGAGCGCCGCGGCGATATGGCGGCGCACGATGTCGACCTGTCCGGGCGTGATCATCGGTCCGTAGCTTGCGTCGTCCTGCAACCCGACGGTGACCTGCTCGGCGTATCGCTTCACGTGATCCAGGAAGGCGTCCCGGACCTGCGCGCACGACGTACACCCGCTCGACACCGACGCACGCCTGGCCGGCGTTGAAGAACGCGCCCCACACGACGGCCGCGCGGCTGCGTCGAGATCGGCGTCCTCGGCGACGACCGTCGGCATCCTTGCCGCCGAGCTCCAGCACGACCGGCGTGAGGTTCTCGGCACAGGTCGCCATGACCCGCCGTCCGGTGGGCACCGACCCGGTGAAGGCGAGCTTGTCGACGCCGGAGCGGCAGAGGGCGGCGCCGGTGTCGGCGAGCCCGGTGCACGTGGCTGACCAGACCGCGCGGGACGTCGGGATTGGCATCGTGGAAGCCGTCGATGACGAACGTTGCGACGCCGGGGCTGAGCTCGCTCGGCTTGACGATCACGGCGTTGCCGGCCGCAAGCGAGCACGCCATACCGCTGAGCACCGTGTAGATCGGGCACGTTCCACGGCGTGATCAGCCCGACGACGCCGAGCGGCTCGTGTGACAACGCGGGCGGCGTAGTTCGCGAAGGCGATGACCGGGAGCGACCGCGCGAGGCTTCAGGATCCGCGCGTGCGTTGGCCGCGGCCCAACGGATCTCCTCCAGGCCGGCGATGAACTCCATCTGGACGTCCGGGATCGGTCGTGCAGTCTCCTGGTGCCCGAGTTCGTAGATCTCCTCGGCAGCGGGCGGCGAGCCAGCGGACCCACTTCGTCATGACCTGCTTCCGACTGGTCCACCCCTGCTCGACCCACCAGGTCTGCACCTCGCGGGCGAGCGCGCAGCCGCTCGGCGATGTCGCTCGCCGTGTGGATGGGATGCGTCCCGACCACCGCACCGGTTCCGGGATTGACGACCTCGAAGTGGTCGGAAAGCGTCGACGTCATCCCCCGAGCCTATGGCTCGGCAACCCCGCGCGCCAGCGTCCGATGGGGGAGTAGGCGCCGTATACCGTCACCTCGGTCGCTTTCACCGAGAAGATCACCGCATCGCCGGGGGCGAGGCGCAAGCCAGCCGCTGAGGTCGGTGTGATGTCGGCGCTGAACCCGCCGGCGCGGACCCGCACGACGCCGCCGTGCGGAAGGACCTCGGTGATGGTCGCGCGGAACTGGTTGCGTGGGCTTCCCGAGGAAGGCTCGCGAAAGATGCTGACCGCGGTCGGCCGGAACACCGCAATGGCCGGCGCACCGTCGGCCGGTGGCTCGCCGCTGAGCTCACCGGCGATGCGGTGACCGTCGGGGAGCTCGACCAGGTCTCCCCGCTTGATGCCGACGGCCATGTTCAGGTCTGCCAGCTGGGCGGCGAACGCGCTCCGCGGGTGGGTGAGGACGTCGAGGGTCGGGCCTTCCTCGACGATCGCCCCGCCCTCGAGAACGACCACGCGATCGGCCAACAGGAGCGCGTCGACGAGGTCATGCGTCACCAGCAGCGCCGTTCGGTCGGCGAGCACCTCCTGCAGCGTGCTGACGCAGCTCCGGCGCGATCTGCGCGTCGAGGGTGGCCAGAGGTTCGTCGAGCAGGATGACGTCCGGCCCCGCTGCCAGCGCTCGAGCCAGCGCGACCCGCTGCGCTTGGCCGCCGGACAGCTCGAGGGGTCTGCCGTCGGGCGTGCTCGCCGGCACGAACCCGATCGAGCCAGGTCTGGGCCGTCGTCCGTGCTTCGTCGCGTGCCACCCCGTGGCTTCGCGGTCCGAAAGCCACGTTCTCCAGGGCAGACAAGTGGGGGAAGAGCAGCGGCTCCTGTGCCAGCAGCGCCACGTTGCGCCGATGCGGCCGAACGAATCGGCGCACCGTCCCGTTGCGGACGTCGGTGAGCACGCGCTCGTCGACGCCGCACGTCCCGTCGTGTGGTCGGACCAGGCCAGCCACTGCGTTCAGGACCGTCGACTTGCCGGCTCCGTTCGGGCCGAGCAGCGCCACGGTGTCGCCGGTCTGCACAGCAAGCTCGACGCTCGACTCCGCGCTCCGGAATCGACACGGCGATGTCGAGGCTCATCCGCCGGGCCTCCGGGGCCGTCCAGCCAAGCCAATTACCGCGACGGCGACCACGACGAGCAGGAACGAGAGAGCGATGGCTGCGTCGGCGTCGGTCTCGCGCTGGAGATAGATCTCCAGAGGCAGGGTCCGGGTGACGCCCTGGAGGCTGCCGGCGAACGTGATCGTGGCGCCGAACTCTCCGAGGCAGCGAGCGAAAGCCAGCACGGTTCCCGACAGCAAGCCGGGCAGGACGAGCGGCAACGTCACCCGGCGCAGAACGGTGGTTGGCCGTGCGCCGAGGGTCGACGCAACGACTTCGTGCCGTGCTCCGACTGTGCGCAGTGCTCCCTCGAGGCTGACTATCAAGAACGGCAGTGCCACGAACGCCTGCGCCAGCACAACGGCTGCGGTCGAAAACGCGATGCTGATGCCGAGCACCTCGAGCGAATGGCCGAGAAGCCCCGTGCGACCGAATGTGTAGAGCAGCGCGATGCCGCCGACAACGGGCGGTAGGACGAGCGGCAGCAGGACGATGGACCGGAAGAAGCCTTGCCCGGGAAATCGGGTGCGGGCGAGGACGAGCGCCAGTGGGATCCCGAGCAGCACGCAGGTCAGCGTCGCCAACGTGGAAGTGAGCAGGCTCAGTCGCAGCGCCGCGAGCGACGACGGCGACGTGACGAGAGTGCCGAACTCGGCGAGGTCGACGCGCGATGCCAGCGCGACGAGCGGCAGCGCCACCAACAGCAGTCCGACCGCGGCTGGGACGAGATCCAGCGCGGCAGGCTGCCACCGAGATCGGGGCTAGGGCTTGGCGAATCCGGCATTCCGCAGGACATCCTGTCCGACCGAACTGAGGACGAGGTTCGCGAACACGCGGGCCTCCGTCGCGTGCTTGCTTGTCTTGACCGCGGCGATCGGATACACGTTCGCCGCGTTTTCCGACGCTGGAATGGTGATTCCCTTCACCTTTGCGCCGGCTGCCTTGACGTCGGTGACGTAGACGAGACCGGCTTCGGCTTGGCCGGTCGTCACCTTGTTGAGGACATCGGTGACGCTCTGCTCCTCGCTCACGGTGTGGAACGTCAGCTTGGCGGCATCCGCGACCTGCGTGGCAGCCGAGCCGCAGGGCACCTCCGGCGCACACACGACGACATCGACGTCGGGGGAGGCGAGGTCCTTCAAGCTCGTGACATGCGCCGGGTTCGTCGGCGGCACCGCGATCTGGAGGGTGTTCGAGGCAAATGATTCGGCTTCGCCGGCGATGAGGTCGTCAGCGGCCAGCTTGGCCATGTTCTTCTCGTCCGCCGAGGCGAAAACGTCGGCCGGCGCGCCCTGCTGGATCTGCGCAACCAGGTCGGACGAACCACCGAAGTTGAAGACAACCTCGACCTCGTCGCGATCGGCTTCGAACCTCTGCCCGAGGTCGGTGAAGGTGTCCTTCAGCGAGGCGGCGGCATAGACGTTCAGTGTCACGGGCTCGAGGGCGTCGGACTCTGCTTGCGTCCTGGCCGCAGCCGGCGATGAGGAGCCCGCAGGCCAAGGCGGCCGCGGTGCCGGCAGTGGGTCGCTTCATGATCCTTCCCCGGGGAGGGTTTCGACGATGACCGTCGTGGACTTGATGACGGCGACGGCCGCCGACCCGAGTTCAAGACCCAGCTCGCGTACGGCCTCGCTGCTCATCAGCGACACGACGCGGAACGGCCCGCACTGGAGCTCGACCTGGGCCATGACGTTGTCGACCTGAAGGTCGGTCACGAGCCCGACGAACCGGTTGCGCGCGGAGCTGAGCATGCCGCCGGGTGGTGCTGGTGGGTTGGCGTGGGCGCGCGCCGCGAGCGCCACGTCGTATCCGTCGACCACCCTGCGCCCGGCATCGTCTGTGGTTGCGGTGAGGGTGCCATGGTCGATCCAGCGGCGCACAGTGTCGTCGCTCACGCCGAGATAGGCGGCAGCGTCACGGATCCTCATCTGCGGCATGTATGTACGGTATACGACCGCAGATTCGGATGCTGGCCGATCTGGCTGGCACGATGGAATCGATGGACATCCGTCTGGTCTTCGACGCCGAGGACACTGCCGTCGCGGCCGAGTTGCTGGACGCCTTCAATCTCGAGTTTGGGGCGCCGACGCCCGGTGCCGAGACGATCACAGCCCGCCTTGCTCAGCTACTGGCCGACGAACGCACGTTTGCGCTCTTGACCGGACACCCAGCGGTCGGCATCGCACTGGTGACGCTGCGGACCAACGTCTGGTACGACGGCCTCGTCGGGATGCTGGACGAGCTTTACGTCGCGCCCAGCAAGCGCAACGGCGGCCTGGGTGGTGCGCTACTGCGCGCCGCGGAAGCAGAGGTCCTGACGCGGGGCGGCGAAGTATTGGAGATTGGTGTCGATGGCGAGGACGTCGATGCGCAGCGCTTCTACGAGCGTTACGGCTACGTCCATCACGACGAATGGAGCAACGAACCGTCGCGGATGTACTTCCGCGAGCTCACGCCGGAGCGCTGACCTTCGCTTTCCTGGCTGACCCGACGACCGCCACGATCAGCGGCACGGTCAGCACACCAGCGGCTGCGTTGAGGACGCCGTAGCCGAACACCGCGACGACAATGCCGGCGAGGAGGCCGCCGGCCGCACCGGCGAGGTGCATCGTGAGGTCGGTGATGCCTTGGAGGAGCGGGCGGACGGGTCCGTAGGCACTCTTGGCCACGAGCGCGGCCCCGGCGATGACGGACGCTGACCAGCCAATGCCGAGCAGGCCGAGCCCCGCCATGATCCGCGGTTCCGAATGACCCGAGGTTCCGGCGAGCGCCACCGCCGCGACGAGGACGACCTGGCCGCCCAGGATCGTTGGCATGGCGCCGAAGCGGTCTGCGATCCAACCCATGACCGGCGAGAAGGCGAACATCCCGGCGATGTGCAGGCTGATCGTGATGCCGATGATGCGCAGGCCCGCGCCGTGGTCCTGCATGTGCACGGGCGTCAGCGCCATGACGCCGACCATGATCGCGTGGGCGGTGGCGATGGCGTAGATCGCGAGCGCGACTTGGCCGCGCACGTGGGGGAGGGCCGAGCGCATGGAGGGACGCTCGACGGTGCGGCCGATCGACTCCGCCAGCGGGTCTGGGCGCAGGAACGCGAAGGTCATGATCGCGGCGATCGCAAAGCCGATCAGCGAGAAAACCATGGGCCCGGCGAGGGGCGGGATCCCCAGCCTGTTCGCCACGTCCGCACCGGGCTCGACCAGGTTGGGTCCGATGACCGCGCCGATGGTGCCGGCCCACACCACGAGCGAGATCGAGCTCCCGACGGATTCCGGGGCTGCCCGGTCTGCCGCGGCGAACCGGGACTGCAGACTGGTCGCCGTTGACACACCGAACAGGGCCAGGCCGAGCAGCACCAACAGCAGTGAATCGGCCACCGCCGCTCGGATGCAGATCAACGCACCGAGGCCGCCGAGGCACCATCCGGTGGTGAGCGCTGGGCGCCGACCAGCCCGGGCTGCCAGCTTCGCCAACGGAACCGTGAAGGCCGCAGCTCCGATCACCAGCGTGACCGTGGCCAAACCTGCCCAGCCAGTCGACCCGGTGATGTCCTTGACGAGGAGGGCGCCGATCGTCAGGCCGGCGCCGATGCCGAGCGAACCGATGACCTGTGTCGCCGACAGCACGGCGACGATTTGCTTCTGGACGTCCATGGGACGGACTCTAGGCCCGACTTACCAAATGGAGACGCGGTCTTCTGAGTCCAGCCAGAGTGTGTCGTCCTTCGTGACGCCGAACGCTTCGTAGAACGCGTCGATGTTGCGCACGACTTGATTGCATCGGAACTCCGGCGGCGAGTGCGGGTCGATCGTCAGGCGACGGACGACCTCGGCGGGCCGCACCTTCGCCTGCCACGCCTGCGCCCAGGACAGGAAGAACCGCTGGTCAGGCGTGAGGCTGTCGACCGGCTCGGAGGGCGGCGAGCTCAGCCGGAACGCCTGATAGGCGATGCCGAGCCCGCCGAGGTCGCCGATGTTCTCGCCGATGGTGAGGGGACCGTTGACCGGCTGGCCGTCGGCGCCCTCCGGCGACAGTCCGTTGTACTGCTCGATGAGCGCGGCAGTGAGCTCATCGAACGCGGCACGGTCGTCGTCGGTCCACCAGTTGTTGAGCTGGCCGGTGCCGTCGTACTGCGAGCCCTGGTCGTCGAATCCGTGCCCGATCTCGTGGCCGATAACCGCGCCAATCGCGCCGTAGTTGACGGCGTCGTCGGCATCGGGATCGAAGAACGGCGGCTGCAGGATGGCGGCGGGGAAGACGATCTCGTTCATCGTCGGGTTGTAGTAGGCGTTGACAGTCTGCGGAGTCATGTACCACTCGCCGCGATCGATCGGCTTGCCTAGCTTGTCGAGCTCGCGATCCATGGCAACAGACAGTGCGCGACGAGCATTGCCGACGAGGTCCGTCGGATCGGTCGTTAGCGCCGAGTAGTCCTTGAACTCGTCGGGATGACCGATCTTCGGCGTGAACTGCGCGAGTTTCTCGAGCGCCCGCTCCTTCGTCGCCGCACTCATCCACGGCAGCGACGTGATGCTGGAGCGGTACGCGGCGATGAGGTTGTCGATCAGCTCGGTCATCCGGGCCTTCGCGGCAGGCGGGAACTCCGACGCCACGTAGATCTTGCCGACGGCCTCGCCCATCGCGCCCTCGACAAAGCCGACTCCGCGCTTCCACCGCGGCCGCAACTCGGTTGTGCCACTCAGGGTCCTTCCGTAGAACTCGAAGTTCGCCTGGACGAAGCTGCTGGACAGGTAGGGAGCGGCCGCGTGGACCATCTGCCAGCGAAGCCAGTCGCGCCACGTGTCCAGCTCGTCGTCGACGAACAGGTCGGCCAAGCCCTCGAGATAGGAAGGCTGCGCCACGATGACCTCGGCCAGCGCTGACGGCGGGATCCCGGCGGCGGTCGCCCAGGCGTCAAAGGGGAAGGACGGGATCAGCGACTGGATCCCGGCGGCGTCGAGCAGGTTGTACGTCTTCTGGGTGTCGCGACAGGCGACGCGGTCCCAGTGCTGAGCGGCAATCCGAGTTTCGAGCTCCATCACCAACTCTGCTCGCTCTGCGGCCTCATCGAAACCGGCCAGCGTGAGCATGTTCGCGATGTGGGCGACGTACACCTCGCGTACTACCGCGAAGGATTCGTCGCGGTAGTACGACTCGTCCGGCAAGCCGATTCCATTTTGGGACAGGTGCGTGACGTAGCGGTCCGGTTGCCCACGGTCGGGAGCGATGTACAGGCCGAACACGCCGCTGACGCCGGAACGCTCGAGCGCGCCGAGGACGCGGACGAGACTGGTGACGTCGGTGATCTCATCGATCCGTGCGAGGTCTTCGGCGAGAGGGCTGGCGCCGAGTGCCTCGACACGCTCCTCGTCCATGAAGCTGGCATAGAGGTCGCCAATCTTGCGCTCCTCGTCCGAGGTGGCCCCGGACAGTGACGCAGCGCGGCAGGTCTCGATGATCGCGCGGACCTTCTTTTCGGCCTCGTCGAACAGCGTGACGAAGGCGCCGGCGGTGGCCTTGTCGGCCGGGATCTCCGCCGTACGCAGCCACGGGCCGTTGACGTGGCGGAACAGGTCGTCCTGGACGCGGATGTCGGGGTCGAACGCCGACGTGTCGATGCCTTGTGTCACGAGGGGAAGGTTATCGAGCGCGTGGTCGCGAAACCTGCACGCCGGGAGCGGCGCCGGACGAGTACTGCCAAGTAGGCTGTTTGATCGAGTCCCCCGCTGGCCGCAGACAGCATCCAGCGGGAGGTACCCCCAAGCGCCAGTTGGATCAGGAGAACCCCATGCGTGTGATCACCTACGGGACGTTCGACCTGTTCCACGAAGGCCACATTCGCCTTCTGGAGCGGGCGAAGGCACTGGGTGACTATCTGATCGTCGCGGTCACGACCGAGAACTTCGACGAAGCCCGAGGCAAGCTCAACGTGCAGCAGTCCTTGATGGAACGCATCAAGAATGTGCAGGACAGCGGCCTCGCGGACGAGGTGATCCTGGAGGAGTACGAGGGCCAGAAGGTCAACGACATGCAGAAGTACGGCGTCGACATCTTCGCGATCGGCTCGGACTGGCTGGGCAAGTTCGACTACCTGAACGACTACTGCAAGGTGGTCTATCTCGAGCGCACCAAGGGCGTCTCCAGCACGCAGTTGCGCAATGAGGATGCCGGCATCTTGCGAATCGGCGTGGTCGGCACCGGACGCATCGCGCACCGATTCGTCGACGAGGCAGTGTTCGTCAGCGGTGTCGACATCGAGGGTGCCTGGTCGCGGGACGCCGGCAACGTGAAGGCCTTCGTCGACAAGCACGAGCTCGACCTCGCGGCCGGTTCGTTCGACGAGCTGCTCGACAAGTCCGACGCCGTGTACATCGCGACCCCGCACGGCACGCATGTCGACTATGCGCTTCGGGCCATCGAGGCCGGCAAGCACGTGTTGTGCGAGAAGCCGATGGCGCTCACCGAGGCAGAGGTGGTCCGTCTCCAGCAGGCGGCCGAAGCAGCGGATGTCGTGCTGATGGAGGCGATCAAGACGGCGTATTCGCCGGGCTTCCAACGGATGATCGCCGTTGCGCGCACAACGCAGTTGATCGGCGATATCCGCTCGGTCGACGCCACCTTCACCAAGCTCACCTCCGGGGACGTGCGCGAGCTCGACCCGGAACAGGACGGCGGCAGCCTGGCGGAGCTGGCGAGCTACCCGCTGGTGGCGGTTCTCAAGCTGCTGGGCGAGGACTACGTCGATGTCCGCACGTCCTCGTGGAAGTCCGAAGCCGACGGTGTGGAGCTCTACTCCCGGATCGACTTCCGTTACCCGCATGCGGTCGCGTCGGCGCGGACCGGCTTGGGCGTCAAGGCCGAAGGCGACCTCGTGGTCGGCGGCACGCGCGGTTACCTCTACGTCCCGGCGCCGTGGTGGAAGACCGAGTACTTCGAGGCGCGGTTCGAGAACCAGTCGGACAACAAGAAGTATTACTACAAGTTCGATGGCGACGGACTGCGCTACGAGATCGCCGAGTTCAGCTCGCTGATCCGGCGGGGTGAGCGGGAGACCTTCCGGCTGCGCCCGTCGGAGTCGCAGTGGCTCGCGCGCGTGCTGGAGCAGGCACGCACCGACGCCCACGTGTTCGGCTGAGCCGGTGAAGGAGCGTCTCAAGGACCTGCTGCGTCGGGCGATCAGCCGTGCGCGCGTGTCACCGAACCCGGTGGCACGGGGCGGTGTGGAACTTGCCCAACAAGGCTTTCGCTTCCTGGGGCGTGTCGCGCCCGGGCTGCATCTCGGCTGGATGTCGGCCTTGCGGGACGCGCGGTGGGACGGCGACGATCTCGTCCTGCGCGGGTGGTCATTCGTCCGGGGCTCGATCCATGGTGGGTCGCCGCGCCACGAGGTGTATCTCCGCCGGCCGGGACGGCCCGTCTGGCTGGGCGGTCGTGGAGCGAAGGCGATCACGCGACACGTCCCCGACCCGGACGTGCTCGGTGGCTCGGCCCGGGCCGAGCTCGACTACAGCGGTTCGACCTGGGAGGCGCGCTTCTCGGCTGCCCAGCTGGCCACGCTTGGCTCTGGCCGCTGGGACCTGCACACCAAAGTTGTCCGGGATGTCCGCCGGTCGTGGGGCCCGGTGCGCAATGCCTACGTGTTCGGGACGCCGACGACCGTCGTTGCCCGGCGGCTCGGCGATCGTTTGGTCCGGCCGGTAGCGCTGCCGGACGGTGCGGGTGCACACATCGATGTCCAATCGCTCGGCATCCCGGCGACCGCCGTGATTGCTGTCGGACGTGAGGTCACGATCACGATTGCGTCCGACGCGGCCGAGCGAGTTGGCCAAGCCATCCTTCGCGGGGCTTGCCAAGACGAGGTGTCGCTGACAGCGACACGGAGCGCCGACGGCGTCGTCCTGGCCGGCACCCTCCCGGCCGGGAAGCCGGTCGTCGCCAAGGACACCGGTGTGCGGATCCCGGCCAGCTGGTCGGCGTACTCCGAGACCGGGGAGCCGATCACCCTGCTCGACGACGGGCCCGGGCGTCGCCCGGATGCAGCCAGCCCGCTCCTCATCCGCCCATCCGGGGGCCGTGCAGTCGAGGTCGTTGACGTCCCGCACTTCGTCGAGGTCGACTCCGCAGCGCGCGACGGAAACGTCGTGCGCTTCACCGGTTCGATCGTCGGCGATATCGACGCCTTCGACCTCGTCCTTGCGGCGGCCCGAGCAGAGATCCCCGTCGTGATCGACTCGCTCGCGGACGACGGGCGCTTCGTCGCCACGGCGGAGCTGCGGGTGAGCAGCTGGGACGGCCCGAGACTTGCGCCGTCGCGCGGCGCCTATGTCCTGGAGGGCCGCCTGCGCCAAGGGAACAGCGCCCGGGCACGGTTCGCCACGTTCGTCAGCGGCGAATACGCGGCGACGGTTCCGACGATTGATGCCGCCGGCGACATGCGGCTGCGATTCGAACTGAACGCGCAGCCGCAACTGCTCATTCGGGTCGGCCGTCCACGGTCTGCTGAGGAGTACGGTGCGTACAACCAGCGTCGGCTGTTCGACGAGTTCGCCCTGAGCCCGGCCGAACCCGTCGATGCGGTGTACTTCGAGTCGTTCTTTGGCCGCAGCGCCACCTGCAACCCGCGCGCGATCGACGCCGAGGTCGCCCGTCGACGTCCCGACCTGCCGCGCTATTGGTCGGTCGACGACAGTTCCATCGCGATCCCCGACGGTGCCATCCCGCTCGTCATCGGGACGCAGGAGTGGTGGCGCGTCCGTGAATCGGCCCGCTGGATCGTCACCAACGAGTGGCTGCGTGCACGGTACGTGAAGAAGCCGTTCCAGACCGTGCTCCAGACGTGGCACGGATCGATGTACAAGCGGATCGGCATGGACCGCGGCGGTGCCGGCATTCTGCGGGGTGGTCACAGTGACCGGGCTCGTGCAGAGCGGGCCAACTGGGACATGTTCATCTCCCAAAACGGCGACACGACGCCGATCATCCAGCAGGCCTACGAGTTCCAGGGGGACGATGCGTCGGCCGTGCTCGAGATCGGATATCCGCGTAACGATGAACTCACTGCAATCGACCCGGCCCGGGTGGCATTGATCCGCGAGCGCATCGGGGTTCCCGACGGCCGACGGGTCATCATGTATGCGCCGACGTGGCGGGAGGCCAGCCAGAACGTCGAGTTGCTGAGCATGGTCGAGCTCGCCAAGGAGGTGGGCGAGGGGTTCACCTTCCTCCAGCGCGGACACGTGCGCACGCTCGAAGAGGGCGAGAGCGTCGCGTCCTATGCCGTCATCGATGTCAGCACGTATCCGCAGATCAACGAGCTTTACATGGCTGCCGACCTGCTCATCACCGACTACTCCTCGATGATGTTCGACTACTCGGTCACCGGTCGGCCGATGTTGTTCTATACACCGGACATCGAGGAGTACACCGATCCGAAGGTGCGCGGCGCGTACTTCGACCTCGAGGAGGTTGCGCCCGGCCCCGTCGTGCGAACTGTGCCCGAGGTCGTCGAGCTTCTCCGCACGATCGACACGTGGGCGCCGACATTCACCGATCGCTATGACGCTTGGCAGAAGCGGTTCAATCACCACGACGACGGGCACGCATCCGACCGCGCCGTCGACGCTCTCTTCGCCTTTGATCCGTCCACCCGCACCGACACGCACGTCCGCCGCTGGTACGAGCCCGGCGCCGGCGAGGAGGCATGATCGTGCCCATGCGGGTGGCTGCGTTGATCCTCGCCGCCGGTTCATCGCAGCGATTCGGCGGCCGGCCCAAGCAGTTCGAAGACCTCGGTGAGGCGACCGTCCTGCAGCACGCCGTCCGTGCGTTCACCGGGGTGGCGGACATCGCTGAGACCTGGGTCGTCACCTCGGCCGAGCATCGCGCGCGCACCGCTGAACTGCTGGTCGACGAAGGCATCGCGGGCGTCATCCGCGGCGGCGACAGCCGTGCCCAGTCCACCCAATTGGGATTGGCTGCGTTGGCGCCCGAGGTGTCGCACGTGATCATCCACGACGCCGCTCGGCCCCTGGTGCCGCGTGAGGTCGTGGCCAACTGCGTGGCCGCCTTGGCCGACGCCGACGTGGTCGCCACCGTGATCGAGCCCGCCGACAGCATCGTCATCCTCGATGGCGACGCCGTGGTCTCGACACCGGACCGCTCGTCGGTCCGGCTCTATCAGACGCCGCAGGCATTTCGCTGTTCTGTGCTGACAGCTGCGTGGGAGCGCTTGGCCGCCGAACGGGAGGGATCACCGACCGATGACGTTACCGCTGTGCTGAAGGCCTTTCCCCTTCAGCCGGTGGCGTGGGTGGACGGTCACCGTCGGTCGGCGAAGGTCACCGAACCCGACGACCTCGCCATGCTGCGCGCTTGGATGGACGACACGTGAGCCCAGGATCATGAGCGCAGGGGAGCCGCTGGTCGGCGTCTCGTATGTCATGCCGATCTTCAACGAGTACAACTACGTCGAGGCCGCCGTCAGCAGTGTGCTCGCGCAGGAGTACGACGGGCCGGTCGAGATCATCCTTGCGCTTGCGCCGTCCACCGACGGCACTGACGAGGTGGTCGCGCGGCTCGCCGCCGCCGACGACCGGATTCGCGTCGTCCTGAACCCCAAACGGCACATCCCGGTGGGCGTGAACCTCGGCATCGAGGAGGCGCGGTACCCGGTCGTCATTCGCATCGACGCCCACACCGAGCTGCCCGAGGGGTACACCGCGCGTGGCGTGGCCGAACTGGAACGATCCGGAGCCGCGAACCTCGGCGGCATCATGTCCGCGGTCGGTCGTGCCGGGTTCCAGGCCGCTGTGGCCAAGGCATACAACAGCCCGCTCGGGCTAGGCGGGGCGTCGTACCACGAGCATGCGGCGGAACCGGGCCCGGCGGAGTCGGCGTACATGGGCATCATGCGCCGCGACGCCATCCGCTCGATCGGTGGCTTCGACGAGTCGGTCATGCGTGGAGAGGACTGGGAGATGAACTTCCGGCTGCGCGAGGCCGGGCACCTCGTCTGGCTCGATCCCCGGCTGAAGGTCAGCTATTGGCCCCGAGACAACTGGCAGAACCTGGCCAAGCAGTTCTACTCCACCGGCGTCTGGCGGGCCGAGATCATCCGTCGGCACAAGGGACGCAATCCGTTGCGGTTCTACGCGCCTCCGGCGCTCGTGGTGAACCTCAAAGTGGCACTGGTGGTCGGGCTGCTGCAGAGTCTCGGGCTGGTCTCCGGGCTGGTCTCCTGGGTGCTGTCGGCGGTGTACGCCGGGCCTCTCGCGTATGTCCTGGTTCTGGCTTTCGCGGCAATTGCGACATCGGGCTCACCGCTCGACCGTCTGCGCTACGCCATCGTCTTGGCCACGATGCACTTGTGCTGGGGCGCGGGCTTCCTTCGTGGCGCCTTGCGCGGGGGAGCAGGAAGCCTCGACCGCTCCCGGCACTGATCCACCCTTGAGAAGGGGAACTCCGTACGGGATCGGTATTCTCCCAGCGGGTCGCGAAACTCCTGCGCCAGCAGTACAGACGTGCCACCCTAGCCCCATGAAAGCCTCCCCGTCTCGGCGGTAGTGGGCACCGGTGAAACTCGCATTCATTAGGGACGAGATCCGCGATCTGCCGAGCGCTGGGCAGAAACCGCCAATGGGTGACGCTGGGCGACTATTCATTTCTCGCGCCCAGAAATCGATGAAGATCATCGTCCAAGAGCGAGAGATCTTGGTCTTCTCTGTCCTGCAATGGGTCTCAATCGGCTTCGGATACTTTCTGTGGGTTCAAGTTCTGAGTTGGATTCCTGAAGAGGTCTGGCGTAGCACCGAAACGTCCGACTCCAGCTCCAGCGCTGACTACGTGCTTATTGCATGGTCTTTCGTCATTGTCGGCATCGTCGCCCTGCCGCTTGGCATTCTGAACGCATGTGTTGGCGCAGTGCATCTTCTGCGACGGCAAGGCAAGCCTTCAACGATCGCGGCTTGCCTCCAGGTCGTGTTGCCTCGTGCGTGGCCATTGTGGGTCCTTAGTTGGATGGACAGTTGGATAACTGTCAACCAGATCCTGGATCGACTTCCCACAAAAAAGGAGGCCGGAGACGATAGTGCCAATTCGGCTGGGCGCGAAGCGCTCTACTATGCGTGGAAATTGGGAACAATCGGCGTGCTACCAGCAATCCTTTCCGGTCGAGGCTTGATTGACGCGGGCAAAGATTCGGTCCTGCTCGTCAAAAGCAATGTCGCCGGCGCATCGCTCCTGCGCGGTGGATATTCTCTCGTTTGCTGGATGGTCGGCGGCGGCACATACGTTGGCACGGCCTTCCTGCTCAACGAGAAATTCTCCGACATATACGACTTCTACGTCTGGGCAGGCATTCCGATTCTTCTGGCTGCCGGACTCGTAGTGGTGCTACTCCGGCCGATTTACACCATTGCTTGCGTCGACCTCTACGCAGACTATTTGCACGAGACGAATCAGTCCCTCGTGCTGCCACAGCCGCCCACCAGGTTGACGAGCGTCATTGTTGCGGTAGTCGTCCTGATCGCGATCGTCGCGGCTTTTGTCCTCTTCAGGGAGCAGCTTGGCGTCGCCGAGATGCTCTCAACGCCGCACGGGTGAGGCGGCGCTCGCGAGGCCGCGGGGTTTGACCCGGCTCAACGAGCACTACGCCTCGCCCAGCCAGCCGGCTTCGAGCATCCGGCGGACGACGTTCTCGGCGGCGCGACCGTCGTCGTGGGCGGCGAAGCGCTCCCGCCACTCGCGTCGCTGCTCGGCGTACTCGACGCCGTGGTCTGCGGAGTTCTTGATGGCATGCGCGACTTCGGTGGTCGTGTGCACCACCGGCCCGGGCGGGTCTTCAAGGAGGTCGGCGTAGAAGCCACGCAGGACGTAGGCGTAGTTCGCCATGTCGGGCACGCAGAAGACGACTGGACGACCGGTGGCGACCCAGTCGAACATCACCGAGGAGTAGTCCGTGACCAGGACATCGGTGACCTGCAGCAGATCGGCGATGTCCGGATAGGTGGTCACGTCGAGCACGCCGGACGTCGACTGGTCGGCTCCCGTGCCCCAGGTGGAGACGTGCCCGCGCACCAGGATGATCCATTCCGGCCCGAGCAAGCTCGACAGGTGGCCGACGTCGAGGAAGTCGACCATCGTCCGGCGATCCTCGCGCCATGTCGGTGCCCAGAGCACGATCTTCAGGTTGGGGTCGATGCCCAGCCGGTTGTAGATGGCGTACGACGACCGGTCGTACTGGAAGGACTGGACGAGGGCGTCATTGCGCGGATATCCCTCGATCCAGACCGGCCCCTTGTAGGCGTAGGCCGAGCGCAGGTTCCGGGCGCTGAACTCGTTCTGCGCCAGCAGGGCGTCCCACCGCTTGCCCTCGCGCCGAGCGGCGACGCGGGTGTGCCAGCCGGCGTCGGGCCGGTCGCGCGCCAAGCGTTTCAAGGTTGAGCCATGCCACGTTTGCAGAACGTGTTGGTGGGAGCGACGACGCCAGCGCTTCTGTAGCCAGTCGTTGACGACAAGGACGCGGGCCGACCCGCGGGCATGCCACCAGGCGCGCGTTCCCTCGATGATGCGGACGGCGCCGACGGGGACTTCGACGGAGCCGTCCTGAACGCTCCAGTAGCGGAGGGTATGGGGCCGGTCGTCGGCGATGAAGCGGTCGATGGCTCGCGGATTGCAGGCCACGGAACGTCCGCGGTAGCTCTCGAAGAAGATGGCGTCCTCCGGCTGCCTGCGGCCGCGCCGGTAGGCGCTCTCCAGCGTCCTCTGCGCCTCCGGTCCGCGTTCGACGCCCTCCTCAAGGGGCGGGCGGACGTCGACTGAGAGACCGCCGGCATCTCTGTGGACCGTCGCGTGGAAGAGGTCATGCCGGATCTCGAGCGGCTCCGCGGTGACATGCGCGCGCCGCGATCCGTCCGGCAACGTCAGGCGGTAGGTGCCGGACGGGAGAGCCAGCGGTTCACTTCCCCAGCGGGACTGCAGCAGCGGATACATGTGGTCCGATGCGTTGGCCGATGCCAACGGCCCGACGAGCGCCGCTGACGGGATTCCCAGGATGCGCAGCGTCCCGGTGGCTTGGTGGAAGCCGACGTCCGAAACCACCGGGCGAGCAACCAGTGGGACTGGGGGCTGGGGCGTGGCGTTCGGTGCGGTGCGGGCGAGGACCGTGTCGATGACGCGATCGGCCGCCCCGAGCTCCACGATGTCGAAGAAGTCCTGCCGGAGATGTGCCGCCTGCCGGTGTGCGGGACCAGCCTCGCCCTCGGCCAGAGCCGCGGACAGGGCGTTGAGCGTGCCGGACCAAGTCGTGCGCGTGTGGCCGCCGGTGAACTCCGCCATCGGGAGGTAGAAGCCGCGGCGGGTCGTGTAGTCGGTGAGGTCGGGCGTGAAGTGCACGACTGGGCCGCCGACGAGCGCGTAGTCGAAGACCAGCGACGAGTAGTCGGTGACCACCGCGTCCACCGCCGGCAGAAGTGGGTTGAGGTCGGTGACCACGTCCGGGCCGATCAGCACTAACCGGTCCGAATGTGCCGGGCCGGCGCTGAAATCGCCGCGCCCGAGCGGGTGGTTGCGGACGAGAAGCACGGCGTCGTTCTCGTCCAGCCAGCTGCTGATCTCATCCCACTCCTCGTCGGTCGGGACGGTCGGATCGGCTGCGCCGTCCCGCCACGTCGGGGCGAAGAGGACGACCTTCGACGAGCGCAAAGGCTTGGGTAGGAGCTCGTGAACCAGTCCTGCCGCCCGATCCTTGGTATCCGGCGCGAGCAGGACATCGTCACGCACATCGCCCAGGACGACGACGTTCTCCGGCTCCACAGCAAACCCGCTGACGATGCTCGGCTTCACCCGTTCGGAGGCGACCGGGAACAGCGAAATCGCACGGCCGGCCCGGCGGTATGCCCAGCCCAGGAACCGACGGACGAGCGCCACGTCGGGCAGGAACGCCACGCGGTACGTGGAGGGGGAGTCGAGGTGAAGGTGCTTGAACGGGAGCCCGTGCCAGAGCTGGACGATGAACGCACCCCGCACGGCGTAACGGTTGGCGTCGCCGAAGCCATGCGTGACGACGATGACTTTGGCGCGTGCCGTCGTCCACCAGCCGCGAACACCGTTCTTGCGGACGACGATCATGTCGCGCGAGCGGGCATCCAGAAGCTCGGCTTTAGACCGCGCCAGCCAAACGTGCCGCTGCTCGGGCAGCCGCGCGCGCGCGCGCTCATAGAGGGGCAGGGCCCCTTCGCCGAGTCCGATGCCCGAGCCGTACACCCACAACTTCCGCGAGCGTGGCACGAACAGGTTGGTCAGGCCGCCGAGGAGGTAGAGCGGTAGGCCCGCGATCTTCCGGGCGTTCCCCGTCCCGAAGGTGAAGCTGGCCATGGTCGGTCGATTCTTTCAGACGAGCCGCATCGTGCGCTCCAACTGGCCGCGGAGCCTGCGGGCGACGTCGGTAGCATCGGACGGTGACCAGCAGCGACACCCCCGCGGCCGCCGGGCCCGAAGCCGCCTTCCGCTACACCGCGGAGCTGGCGTCGGACATCGAGGCGCGCTGGCAGGATCGCTGGGAGAACGAGGGCACCTTTCACGCGCCGAACCCGGTGGGCGACCTCGCCGAGGAGGGCCGCGGCGCGCACGGCCTGCCCGCCGAGAAGCAGTTCATCCTCGACATGTTCCCGTACCCGTCGGGCGCAGGCCTGCACGTCGGACACCCGCTGGGCTACATCGCCACCGATGTCGTTGGCCGTTACAAGCGCATGCTCGGCGTCAACGTTCTGCATGCCCTCGGTTACGACGCTTTCGGCCTGCCGGCCGAGATCTATGCGGTCGAGACGGGTCGCCATCCGCGCGAGACGACGGTGGAGAACATCGGGACGATGCGGCAGCAGCTGCGCCGGCTCGGCTTGGCGCACGACGATCGGCGCTCGTTCGCCACGATCGACCCCGACTTCGTGAAGTGGACGCAATGGATCTTCCTGCAGATCTTCAACTCGTGGTTCGACCCGGAGCTCAAGAAGGCGCGGCCGATCAGCGAGCTGGTCGAGAAGCTGGGAACGGAGGACCCGACCGTCATTGACGAGTACCGCCTCGCCTACATCAAGGAGTCGCCGGTCAACTGGTGCCCGGGCCTGGGCACAGTGCTGGCCAACGAGGAGGTCACCGCCGACGGACGCAGTGAGCGCGGCAACTTCCCGGTCTTCAAGCGCAATCTGCGGCAGTGGCAGATGCGCATCACCGCCTACGCCGACCGGCTGGTGGATGACCTCGAGACGCTCGACTGGCCAGAGCCGGTCAAGCTCATGCAGCGCAACTGGATCGGCCGGTCGCACGGGGCGAGTGTCGAGTTCCCCGTGTCCGGTGACGCAAACGGTGTTCGGGTTGGGGTGTTTACCACCAGACCGGACACGTTGTTCGGTGCGACCTACATGGTGTTGTCGCCGGAGCATCCGCTCGTCGACATCCTCACCACGGCCGAACATGCAGAAGCCGTCGCCGCCTATCAAGCCCAGGCCGCGGCCATGTCGGACGTCGAGCGACAGGAGAGCCGAGAGAAAACAGGTGTTTTCATCGGCGCTCACGCGACCAATCCTGTGAACGGGGCTTCGATTCCGGTCTACGTCGCCGACTACGTCTTGATGGGCTATGGCACCGGCGCCATCATGGCCGTCCCCGCGCACGACGAGCGTGACTGGGAGTTCGCGCAGGTTTTCAACCTGCCTACACCGCGCGTCATTGACGGCGGCGATCTGCCATGGAGCGGTGCGGGCGTCCTGGTCAACTCGGCGAATGACGAGGTCAGCCTCGATGGGCTCGAGGTCGAGCCGGCCAAGGAACTCATCATTGAGTGGCTCGAGTCGAAGGGGCTCGGCACGGGCACCACCACATATCGCCTGCGGGATTGGCTGTTCAGCCGCCAGCGGTACTGGGGCGAGCCGTTCCCGATCGTCTACGACAATGCGGGGCACCCGATCGCCGTGCCGGATGAGATGCTCCCGGTCGACCTGCCAGAAGTGCCGGACTACTCCCCGCGGACGTTCGAGGCCGACGACGCCCAGAGCGAGCCGGAGCCGCCGTTGAGCCGCGTCCAGGAGTGGGTCGACGTCGAGCTCGACCTCGGAGACGGCCTGAAGACGTACCGGCGCGAGACGAACACGATGCCGAACTGGGCCGGTTCGTCGTGGTACGAGATTCGTTACGCCGACCCGCACAACGATCAGGCGTTGGCCGATCCGATCAACGAGCGGTACTGGCTCGGGCCGCGTGGCAGTGCTCATTCTGAGGGGGGCGACCCGGGCGGCGTCGACCTCTACGTCGGTGGCGTCGAACACGCCGTCCTGCACCTGCTGTACGCCCGGTTCTGGCACAAGGTGCTGTTCGATCTCGGCCACGTGTCCGGATCCGAGCCTTTCCGCAAGCTCTTCAACCAGGGCTACATCCAGGCGTACGCGTACACCGACGAACGCGGCACCTACGTGCCGGCGTCCGACGTCGTCGAGGACGTCAGTGCCGATGGTGTGAGCACGTGGACGTACGAAGGCAAGCCCGTCAATCGTGAGTACGGGAAGATGGGCAAGAGCCTCAAGAACGTCGTCACCCCGGACGACATGTACGAGGCGTACGGCGCGGACACCTTCCGGGTCTACGAGATGAGCATGGGGCCGCTGGACGTCTCACGGCCGTGGGAGACGCGGGCGGTCGTCGGTGCGCAGCGCTTCCTCCAGCGCGTCTGGCGGCTTGTCGTCGATGAGCATTCGGGTGTCGCGTCGGTCTCCGACGAGCTCGCATCCGACGAACTGCGGCAGGCCCTGCACAAGACGATCGATGCAGTGCACTCCGAGATGGAGGGCATGCGGTTCAACACCGCCATCGCCAAGCTGATCGAGCTGACGAACCACATCACCAAGACCGAAGTGCGTCCGCGCGAGGTCATTGAGCCGCTCGTGCTCATGCTGGCGCCGTTCGCGCCGCACATTGCCGAGGAGTTGTGGAGCCGCCTTGGCCACCCGGACACGCTGGCATACCAGCCCTTCCCGACCGCCGACCCGGCCTTCCTCGTCGAGGAGTCCGTGACGTGCGTCGTCCAGGTCCAGGGCAAGGTCCGAGCCCGCCTCGAAGTGTCGCCGGCGGTGTCCGAGGAGGAACTGACGGCTCTGGCCCTCGCCGAGCCGAACGTCCAGCGGGCCCTCGACGGCCAGGAACCGCGCCGGGTCATCGTGCGAGCACCCAAACTCGTGAACGTCGTCATTTAGTCGGCCGGTTAGGCTCTCGCCCATGTCTGTGGCCATCGTCACCGATTCGACGGCATGCCTGCACCCCGATGACGCTGCGCGCGAGGGGATCACAGTCGTGCCGCTGAAGGTCATCATCGGCGAGGAGGCGTTCACCGAAGACTGCGGCCTGACCGGTGACCAGATTGCTGGGGCGCTCAAGGCAAAGAAGGCCGTCTCGACGTCGCGGCCAACCCCCGAAGAGTTCCTCGAGGTTTATGAGTTGCTTGCCGCTGGCGGCGCCGAGGAGATCGTGTCGATCCATCTCAGCGCCAAGGTGTCGGGAACGCTCGATGCCGCCACGGTCGCCGGCAAGCGGTCGTCAGTGCCGGTGACGGTCGTCGACTCGACCCAGGTCGGGCTCGCCTTGGGATTCGCGGCCGGGCGCGCTTCCCGGGCGCGAGATGCCGGGGGAGTGGCGTCGTCCATGGCGGCGGCTGCCCGCACGGCCGGTGAGTCGTCAACGACGTTGCTGTACGTCGACACGCTGGAGTACCTGCGGCGCGGCGGCCGGGTTGGCGCGCTGGGAGCGCTGGTCGGGTCTGCTTTGGCGGTTAAGCCGATTTTGACGATCCGCGAGGGGACCGTAGTCCCACTCGAACGGGTGCGAACCGCAGCCAAGGCCATGGCCCGGCTGGAAGCGCTGACGGTGGCGTCGGCCACGGCGGCCGAGAACGGATTCGACATCGGCGTCCAGCATCTGGCTGCGCAAGACGTCGCCGAGGCGTTCGCCGCGAAGCTGGCGGCAGCGCTCGGGCGTAAGCGGGTGCCGGTGGACGAGATCAGTGCCGTGCTTGGCGCGCATACCGGCCCCGGCACGGTCAGCGTTTCGCTCACACCGCGCTAATTCCTGGGCTAGTTCATGGGGCTGATTTCGTAGCGAGTCCACAGGCCGTCGGACAGTCGCCGGCTTTCCACAGGGTGAGCGTTCAGCCTCCGAGCCGTTTCTGTCGGTGCGTACGGTCGCGCCATGGTCGTCGGTGGAGAGACGCGTGCGGAGATCGCGCGGAGGCGCATGGCCGAACTTCTGGCGTCCTTCGACGCGCAGTCGGCACCCAGCGCGCACCCCGCTCGTCCGGCGATGCCACGCTCGCACGCCGCCGAGGTCGCCTGGCGGGTGCCACCGACTCACCTCCGGGCTCTGGTGACGGTGGCGGTTGCCGCCGGAGTCCTGCTGACCTGGTGGCTGCTCTCCGCGCGTCCGCGCACGTCGGAGCCGGAAGCGGTGCAGGTCAGTTCCACGGCGAAGCATGAGCACGCCGATGCTCAACGGATGCTGATCATCGATGTCGAAGGCAAGGTGAAGCGCCCCGGCATCATCACCCTGCCGCGCGGCTCCCGGGTCCACGAGGCGATCGCCAAGGCCGGTGGTCTCGTGGACGGCGCCGACACATCAACCACCAACCTGGCCCGAGTGCTCGTCGACGGCGAGCAGATCATCGTCGGCGCTCCGGCGGCCAGCCCGGCAACCGGCGGCAGTGGCGCCGGCAGTGCGACGATCAACGGGGGGCGGTTGAGCCTCAGTTCGGCCACCGCCGAGCAACTCGACGAGCTGCCGGGCATCGGCCCGGTCACCGCCGAGGCGATCATCGCCCATCGCACGGCACACGGCGGGTTCCAACGCGTCGAAGACCTGCTCGACGTGCAGGGCATCGGTGAGAAGACGCTGGCCGACCTGCGGGACCGGGTTTCGCCCTGAACAACGTTGGTCCTCTGCTCCCTGCGCTCCTTGCGTGGGCTGTGGCGGCAACGGTCGTGGGCCAAGGATCGGATGCGGCCGTAGTCGTTTCGGTGGGTTGCATCGTCGCGGCCGCTGTCTCTGGCGGGCGCTGGCGTCCGGTGGCCGTCGCAATGGTCTGTGTCGGTGCCGTCGCCGGTTCCTGCGCGTGGCGCTTGGTCGAGTTGGAGGCCTCACCGGTACGGCGCCTGGCCGAGCAGCGGACAACGGTGGCCATCTACGCGGTCGTGGCGGCCGACCCCAGACACTTCAGTCGGTTCGGCACCGCCTCGTCCGTGGTCCGGCTCGACGTTCGCCGGCTGACGACGTCCGAGGGCGAGGCCCGGACTTGGAGTGGCCGCTTCCCAGTTGTGGCCATCCTGCGCGACTCCGCGACCGACCTGTCGGTGGGTCGCCGCCTGGAGGCACACGGCCGACTGCAGGCGTCGACGGAATCCGATGTCGTCGCCCTGCTGCACATCGATCGACGGACCCGTGCCCAGGCCGGAGCTTGGTGGTGGACGGCGGCCGATCGGGTCCGCGCCGGAGTGCGGCACGCCGTCCGGCATGCGCCAACCGACCCGCAGGCCTTGGTGCCGGCGCTGGTCGACGGCGACGACGCGCGGCTGCGTCAGCCGGTGCGCGACGAGTTCCGGCGGGCCGGCCTCACGCACCTCTTGGCCGTGTCGGGCACCAACCTGACGATCGTCCTGATGCTCGCGCTCGTGGTGGCACGAGCGTCCGGCCTGGGACGTCGCCGCCTGCTTGCCGTCGGATTCCTGGCGGTCATCGGCTTCGTCCTGCTGGCCCGGCCCGATCCGAGCGTCGTGCGCGCCGCGGCCATGGGGACTGTCGGCTTGGTGGCGGTTGCGGTCGGTGGACGCAGTGGGCTGCGCACGCTCACGACGGCGATTCTGGTGCTGCTGTTCATCGATCCTTGGCTGGCGCGGTCAGCGGGCTTCGTTCTGTCTGTGTGCGCCACTGGCGGCATCCTGCTGGCCGCGAACCCGCTTGCCGCGCGCTTCAGCCGGTGGATGCCGCGGTGGTGTGCTCTGGCACTGGCCGTTCCACTGGCGGCGCAGTGGGCGTGCCTACCTGCAGTGGTCGCCTTGTCCAGCGAGGTGTCGATGGTTGGCATCGCAGCCAACGTGGTGGCGGCTCCGTTGGTGGCGCCAGCGACGATCGCCGGGCTCGTCGGTGGTCTCCTCGACCTGCTGCACAGCGACCTCGCGCTGGTGCCCGGGACGCTCGCGGCTTGGAGTGCCACGGGAATCGTCGCGATTGCCCATCATGCGGCGGGGCTGTCCGGGGCGGCGGTCCCGTGGCATGCCCCTTGGTGGGTCCTGCTCGTCGCCCTACCGCTGGTCGGATACGGACTCTGGCGCATCGCCGACCAGCCGTTGGTGATCGCCGGGCTCGCGATCGGCCTCAGCCTCGGTCTCGTCCGTCCGCCGCAGATCGGGTGGCCGCCGGACGGATGGCTGATGGTTGCCTGCGACGTCGGCCAGGGCGATGCCACCGTGGTTCGTGCCGGCCCGGGTTCAGCCCTGCTCGTGGACGCGGGACCCGATCCGTTGTCGATTGACGGTTGCCTGCGTCGGTTGCGCATCGATCGCCTTCCGCTGGTCGTCATCACGCACGCTCACGCCGACCATCTGGCCGGATGGCCCGGCGCCACGCGAGGCCGCACCGTCGGGCGCGTCCTCCGTGGCCCTTCCGGGGGCCCCGGCACGCCGATCGTCGCCGGTGATCGGTTGCGTCTCGGGCCGTTGGGCATCGAGGTCCTCTGGCCACCGATCGACGACACGGCACCTGATCGTTCCGACGGCACTGGCATGAACAACGCGAGCGTCGTGCTGCGTGTGACGACCCGTGGTGTCGACCTGCTCTTGGCCGGCGACGTCGAGACCGAGGCTCAGGACGCCATCGTGGCGTCCGGCATGCCGATCGACGCACGATGTCCTGAAGTTTCCGCACCACGGCAGCGGTCGTCAGTCAGCGGACTTCCTAGGGGCGGTGGGCGCCGGCCTCGCCACGATCAGCGTGGGGGAGGCAAACGACTACGGGCACCCGGACCCCAAAGCTCTGGACCTGTTGAAGCAGGGCCGGACCGCGTGGCGCCGGACCGACCGCGATGGGGACATCGCGGTCGCCGTCGATGACGGACGAATACGTGTCATCACCCGCCACTAATGTGTCTGGAATGAGCAGCCCATCCGCCTTCGGCAAGCTCCTGCTCATCGCCGGCTCTGGCCCCGGGGGCGAGTTCCTCGCCGACCGCATGCGAGGGCGCGCGCTGGCCTCAGTTCTCGCCGGCGAACCCGGCTGTGAGGTCACCACGGCATCCGCGGGAACGCTGACTCCCGGCGAGTTCCTCGGCCTCACCAGTGCGTCGCTCTTCAGCGCGGCCACGGCCGTCGTGCTCACCGACCTGCAGGACGCGGCCGAGGGGCCGAGCGAGGAGTTGGCCGCCTACGCAGCGGAACCCTCACCGGATGTCGCGGTGATCCTGGTGCACGCCGGTGGCCAGAAAGGTAAGAAGCTGCTCGATCAGCTGCGCTCTGCAGGCGCGGTGACCGAGGTCAAGATCGAGGCGCCCAAGTACGAGCGCGACTTCGTCGGGTGGGCTCGTCGTGAGAGCCGCGACGTGGGAGCGCCGCTCGACGAAGCCGCGGCGACGCTCCTGGTCCAAGCCGTCGGGCAGGACCTGCGGGCCCTCGCCGGAGCAGTGGACCAACTGGCAGCCACGCGGGAGGGCACCGAAGGCGGTGCTGACGCGATTTCGGCCGATACCGTCCGCAAGTACTTCGGTGGGAGGGCCGACGTCCGTGGCTACGAGATCGCCGACGCGGCCATCGAAGGCCGCTTCGACGTCGCGCTCGAACGCGTCCGATGGGCCGAGTCGGCCAAAGTGGCTGCACCCGTCATCGTGAGTGCGCTCGCCGCAGGATCTGCGTTCGTTGGCAAAGCTCGCCGATGTGAACCCCGGCGCCTCAGACGTCGACGCCGCCAAGCTGGTCGGCGCCCCGCCGTTCAAGATCCGCAGTCTCCGGGCACAGCTGCGCGGCTGGAATCCTGAGGCGCTCGTCGCCGCGCTGAGCGCAGTCGCGCAGACAGACCTCGACATCAAGAGCGGCGATGCCGATCCGGCGTATGCCGTCGAGCGATTGGTTCTTCAGATCGCCCAAGCTCGCGGCGCTTAGAGCGAGGACGCCTTCTTGGCCACCGCGGACTTGCGGTTGGCGGCCTGGTTCTTGTGGATGACGCCCTTGGACGCAGCCTTGTCGAGCTTCTTGCCGGCCTCGGTCGCGAGGGTCTTGGCCTTCTCGACTTCGCCGGCCTCGACAGCCTCGTGGAAGCGGCGCACGGCCGTCTTCAGCGCTGAGCGCACGGACTTGTTGCGCTCGTGAGCCGCCTCGTTCTGACGGTTGCGCTTGATCTGCGACTTGATGTTCGCCACGACTGGCCTGTCTTTCGTTCGAATTGCAGTGCAAAGTTGGGGGAAAAAGTGTCTGGGGCGCGTTCGACACGCGACCGCCGACTCTACCAGCGCAAAGTCGGCGGCCCCAAATCGTGCCGCGACTACCCGCCAGCTTCGGCAGAGCCGCCTTCGCGACGCATCACCATGCCGCTGCCGACGTTCTCGGCTTCGATGGTGTCGCCGTCACGCTGCCCATTGACCACGACGTTTTCGCCCTTGGTCAGGTCCTTGATGCTGCCCTCCTTGTTGATCCGGATGGCGGTGTCGTCCACGACCTGCACCTTCACGGTGTCGCCTGAGTCGGTCTTGACCGTGAACGTGTTGCCGGAGATGGACTGGATGGTGCCGATCGTCAGGTTGGCCGGCATGCCACCGCCCGGACCTCCGCCCGGACCCGCGCCGCGCACGGTCATGTCGCCGGGTCCTTCCATTCCGTCGGTGCTGTGGCCGCCGACGAGATAGCCGCCGAGGAACCCGGCTCCAGCGAGGATGAGCGCAGCCAGGGAGAGCGTCCCCTTGTTCATGCCGGGGCGCGCTGGGTTGGCGGTCCGCGCCCGCTCCAAGGCTTGCTCGAGTTCGGAATCGGACGTGGTTGGCGTGGATGGTTCGGTCATGGTGTCTCCTCGGTTGGGTGATGACGCGCTACTCGTGCCACGGTGCTCATGAGCGTCACTCGTGCCGCAGTGCTCATGAGCGTCACTCGTGCCGCAGTGCATCGACCGGCCGCAGACCGGCGGCTCGGTTGGCTGGGTAGCTGCCGAAGAACACGCCGATGACCAGGCAGATGCCCAGGGCGAGCGCGACGGAGCCGGGCACCACCACAGGGGTGATGCCGATGATGTCGATCTGGCTGACGGCCAGGCCGACGGCGGTGCCGAGCAGGCCGCCGGTGAGGCTGAGCAGGCTCGACTCCAGCAGGAACTGGCGCAGGATCGTCCGCCGCGGCGCGCCGAGCGCCTTGCGGACGCCGATCTCGCGGGTTCGCTCGGTGACGGTGACGAGCATGATGTTGGTGATGCCGAGTCCGCCGACCAGCAGGCTGATGCCGGCAACGACGCCGAGCAGCACCGTGAACGTCCGGCCGGACGACTCCTGGGTCTCGAGCAGGGCCGAGGCGTTCTGCAGTGAGAACGGCAGCTCGGTGGTGGAGGAGCTGATGTGGCCCAGGCCGCGCAGCACGGTCTCGACCTCAGCCTGCGCCGCTTCGACGCTGTCGGCGTCAGACGCCTGGACGACGATCGAGCTCAGCGGCCCGTTGCCGGCAAGCTGGGTGCGAACAGTTGAGATGGGCGCGACTGCCGTCGTCATGAACGCCGACGGGCCGGTTCCCTGTGACCTGAGGATGCCGACGACCTGGAACGACGTCGCGCCGAGCTTGACGTTCTGGCCGACCGCTTCGTCGGCCGAACCGAACAGGTCCTCGGCGGTCGTGGTGGCAAGGACCACCACCCGCGCCCCGTTCGACACGTCGGCGCGGGTGAGCTTTCGGCCCGCTTCGACCGGCTGGTTCTGCGCGGCGAACCAGCTGGGCACGGTGCCGACCACCTGGTCGATGCTGGACGTCTTCTGATTCGCGGCCGCGGCGACCGATGCGGTCATCGTCGGCGAGACGGTCGCGACATGCGGACACAGGTTCTCGTCCTCCAGCGCATCGGCCATCGCCTGCGTCAGCTCGAAGCTGCCGGACTCGCCGCGCCCGGCCTGGACGGTGATGGTGTTCGTGCCCAGCGCCGAGATGGCGTCGCTGACGGCTTTGGCCGAGCCGTTGCCGACGGCCACGAGCACGATGACGGCGGCGACCCCGATGAGGATGCCGAGCATCGTGAGCGCGGACCGGAGGACATTCGCGGTGAGGCCGTGCCAGGCCGTGATCAAGGTGTCGCGCCAGGTCATGCCCGGACTCCCATGTGAACCGGTCCCCGAGGTTCTCGAAGGGCGTCGGAAATGATCTGGCCGTCACTCACCCGAACGATGCGACGTGCGTGTTCGGCGACGGAGTCCTCGTGCGTGATCAGCACGATGGTGCAACCTTCGTCGTGCAGCGCGTCGAACATCGCCATGATGTCGGTGCTGGCCGTCGAATCGAGGTTGCCGGTCGGCTCGTCGGCGAGCAGCAACGGCGGGTTCATGGTGAGTGCGCGGGCCACGGCCACGCGTTGCTGCTGTCCGCCGGACAGCTCATTCGGCCGGTGTGAGGCGCGATCGGAGAGTCCGACCAGATCGAGCACCTCGCGGACGCGGCCGAGCCGCTCGTCCCGACCGACGCCGCCGTAGAGGAGCGGAAGCTCCACGTTGGCTGCCGCCGTCATGCGTGGGATGAGATGGAAGGACTGGAAGACGAATCCGATGAGCCGACTTCGCACCATCGAGAGCGTGTCGTCGTCGAGGCCGGACACGTCATGTCCCTGGAGTTCGTACTGCCCCGACGTCGGCTCGTCGAGGCAGCCGATGATGTTCATCATCGTGGACTTGCCGGAGCCAGACGCGCCCATGATCGCGACGTATTCGCCGGTCTCCACGGTGAGGTCGACCCACCGCAACGCGGCCACGGCGACCTCGCCGGTGCCATAGATCTTCGCGACCCCGCTCAGGCTGACGACCGGTGTCGTCTCGGCGCTCATCCGCCCGCCCCCCGTATGACGTCAGCGCCGCCCGCTCCCGCGGGACCCGGGCCGCGGCCGACGCTGACGTCCGGTCGGTCATCGGACGACGATGTGCTTGTCGCGCCGAGTTCGACGACATCGCCGGCGCTGAGGCCGGACTTGATCTCGGTGTAGGTGTCGCCTTTGATGCCGATCTGGACGGCGCGTGACGTGCTCTTGCCGTCCTTGACCAGTTTGACCGTCGAATCGCCCTGGGAGTCGGTGGTGACGGCCGACGTCGGTACGGCTAGGACGTCGCTGACGCTGGCCGTGGTGACGGTGACGCTGGCCGAGGCGCCGTCCCGAAGCTCAGATGGCGCGTTGACGACGTCGACCTCGACGCCGTACGTCGTGACGTTCTCGCTGGTCGTCGCTGTCAGGTCGATCTTGCGTACCTTCCCGGTGAACGTCTCATCGGGAATGGCGCCGAAGGTGATTTCGACCTCGTCGCCCTCCTTGACCTTGGCCACGTCGGCCTCGGCGAAGTCGCACTCGACCACCCACGACGACAGGTCGGAGATCGTCGCGAAGGTGCTGCTGGCGTCGCTGTCGGAGTCCGAGCCGCCCCCGTTGGTCGAGCTGCCGACCGTGCCATTGATGGCTGTGATGGTTCCGTCGACAGGAGAGCGCAGAACCAGATCGCTCATCGATTCCTGCGCCTGCAGGACGGCCAGTTCAGCCTGCTCCACGCTCGCCTTGGCCTCGAGGCGCTGCTTGTTGCGCTCTTCGTCGCTGACCTCTTCGGTCGTGGTGGTGGCGGAGTCGTCGTCGTCCTCGGTCTCCTCCTCGACCGCCTCGCGGTTGGCCTTGGCGGCGCGCAGGTCGGCCCTGGCCGCGGTCAGCTCCTGCCCGGCGGCACGATTCGAGACGTACGCGAGCGCGTCACCGATGCTCACCTGGTCGCCGACCTCGACCGGGATCTGGGAGATGGTCCCGTCGGTGTTGAAGTCGACGTCGGCGCTGTCGTTCGGGCCCACGGTTCCGTCGGCCGCCACCGTGGACGTGACGTCGGTGCGCTGCGCCTGCGTCGTCGAGGTCGACGCCGTTTCGCTCGTGTCCGTGTTGACGAGGACCAACCAAGCGCCGCCGCCGCCGAGCCCCAACAAGATGACCAATAGGCTGAGGTTCAGGGCACCGAGGCGCGGACGACGCAGTCTGAGCATGCCCGACACCGTGGCGGCTGCGGCTTTGAGAAGAGTCGGAAGTTGCTGTGAGCCAACTATGAGGAAGGTCGGTCCATGCCCCCCGAGAGCTCAGTACCCGCTCCCGGTTCGACCGACCCCACGCTGTTGCGCAATTTCTGCATCATCGCTCACATCGACCACGGCAAGTCGACGCTCGCGGACCGCATGCTCCAGCACACCGGCGTCGTGGACGGCCGGGCGATGCGCGCGCAGTATCTCGACCGGATGGACATCGAGCGCGAGCGCGGCATCACGATCAAGAGCCAGGCCGTACGGCTGCCGTTCGAGGGGCACGTCCTCAACCTGATCGACACCCCCGGACACGTAGATTTCACTTACGAGGTGAGTCGCAGCCTGCATGCCTGCGAGGGTGCGGTCCTGTTGGTCGACGCCGCCCAGGGCATCGAAGCGCAGACGCTCGCGAACCTCTATCTCGCCATGGATGCGGACCTGCACGTCATCCCGGTGCTCAACAAGATCGACCTGCCGAGCGCCAATCCGGACAAGTTTGCGGCCGAGATCGCGCACATCCTCGGGGGCAGCCCGGACGACGTGTTGCGGGTCTCGGCGAAGACCGGACAGGGCGTCGAGGACCTCCTGCACGCGATCGTCGAACAGGTGCCGCCGCCGCAGGGTGACGCCGACGCCTCGCCCCGGGCCATGATCTTCGACTCTGTCTATGACACCTATCGCGGTGTCGTGACGTACGTCCGTGTATTCGACGGGAAACTGACGCATCGCGACCGGATCAAGATGATGTCGACCGGGGCCGTGCACGAAATGCTCGAAGTCGGTGTGATCTCTCCAGAGCCGAAGAAGTGCGACTCCATCGGCGTGGGCGAGGTGGGCTACCTCATCACCGGCGTCAAGGAGGTCCGGCAGAGCCGCGTCGGCGACACCGTCACCTCGGCGGTCAAGCCCGCGACGGTGCCGCTCAGTGGGTACCTGCATCCGAAGCCGATGGTGTTCTCCGGGCTGTACCCGATCGACGGTGACGACTTCTCCAACCTGCGGGAAGCGCTGGAGAAGCTCCAGCTCAACGACGCTGCGTTGCAGTACGAGCCGGAGTCATCGGGCGCGCTCGGTTTCGGCTTCCGCATCGGCTTCCTCGGCCTGCTGCATTTGGAGATCGTGCGCGAGCGGCTGGAGCGCGAGTTCAACCTCGACCTCATCAGCACGGCGCCGAACGTCGTCTACCGCGTCGAAATGGAAGATGGCAGCGAACTGACGCTCACGAATCCCGGGGAGTACCCGAACGCCGGCAAGATCGCGCACGTCTACGAGCCGATCGTCGACGCGACGATCCTGGCGCCGTCGGAGTTCATCGGGGCGATCATGGAACTCTGCCATGCGCGGCGCGGCACGCTCGGCGGTATGGACTACCTGTCGGAGGACCGGGTCGAGATCCGATACTCGCTGCCCATGGGCGAGATCATGTTCGACTTCTTCGATGCGCTGAAGAGTCGCACCAAGGGCTACGCGTCGCTCAACTACGAGCCGTCCGGCGAGCAGGCCGCCGACCTCGTGAAGGTCGACATCCTGTTGCAGGGCGAAGTCGTCGACGCGTTCAGCGCCATCGTGCACCGCGACAACGCGTACTCCTACGGCGTCGCGCTGGCTGGCAAGCTCAAGGAGCTCATCCCGAGGCAGCAGTTCGAGGTGCCCATCCAGGCCGCAATCGGCGCCCGCATCATCGCCCGCGAGAACATCCGGGCGCTGCGCAAGGACGTCCTTGCCAAGTGCTACGGCGGTGACATCACCCGCAAGCGCAAGTTGCTGGAGAAGCAGAAGGAAGGCAAGAAGCGGATGAAGATGGTGGGCCGCGTGGAGGTGCCACAAGAGGCCTTCATTGCGGCGCTGTCGACCGGTGATGGCCCGAAGGGCTGATCGCTCTACGAGCGATCCGGCTTTGCCGGTCGCGTTGGTGTGCGCCGGCTCGCTTGGGCTGCGGGCGGTCGCCTCGGGGCGACTGCCGCCCGCGAATTCAGCCCTGGTTTATGGTGACCCTGACCACCTGTCACGGAGGACCTGCATGAACGCAACGGCCGTCACACCGGAGCAACTCGCCACGATCAACGGCCGTCCGCCGAGCGTGGCGCACATGTTCTTCGACCGCGTCAACCAGTCCGGGGACCGCGAGGCCATCCGTTATCCAGACGCCGACGAGACGTGGCACTCGATGACCTGGACGTGAGGTGGGCGACCAGGTGACCCGGCTGGCGGCCGGCCTCGTAGCCCTTGGCATCGAGCCCGGGCAGCGGGTCGCGATTGCCGCCGGCACTCGGTACGAGTGGATCCTCGCCGACCTGGCCATCAACGCGGCTGCCGCGGCGACCACGACTGTTTACCCGTCGACCGGCGCCGAGGACACCGCGTACATCCTGTCCGACTCCGACAGCCGGATCGTGTTCGCCGAGGATGACGAGCAGGTCAAGAAGCTCATCGAACAACGCGCCGCCCTGCCCAACCTGACGTTGGCTGTCACCTTTGAGCCGAGTGCCCTGGGCGAAGACTGGGTGATCGGATTGGACGAACTGGAGAGCCGGGGCGCGACACTTCTGGCCAACGAGCCGACGACCATTGAAGACCGAGTCGCCACCCTCACACCCGATGCGCTCGCAACGCTCATCTACACGTCCGGCACGACTGGCAAGCCCAAGGGTGTTCGCCTCTGCCACGACGGGTGGACGTACGAAGGTTATTCGCTGCGGGCCATGGGAGACCTCATGACCGAGGACGACCTCGAGTTCCGGTGGCTCCCCATGGCGCACTCCTTCGGCAAGGTGCTCCTGACCGCTCAGTTGGCAGTGGGATACGCCTCGGCCATCGACGGCCGGGTGCCGAAGATCGTGGAGAACCTGGGCATCATCAAGCCGACGTTCATGGGCGCCGCCCCCCGCATCTTCGAGAAGGCGTACGGCGGCGTGAACGCAATGGTGGAGAAGGACGGCGGCACGAAGCTCAAGCTCTTCCGCTGGGCCGAGAAGGTCGGCCTGGAGCACTCGCGCGCCGTGCGCGGCGGCAAGCCGGTCTCGCCGGCACTGAAGGCCAAGTTCGCGCTGGCGGACAAGCTGGTCTTCAGCAAGGTGCGTGAGCGGTTCGGTGGCCGGGTGAGGTTCTTCATCTCCGGATCCGCGGCGTTGTCGCGCGACATCGGCGAGTGGTTCCACGCCGCCGGCATGCTGGTGCTTGAGGGCTATGGACTCACCGAGACGTCGGCCGGCGCGACCATCAACCGTCCCGACGCCTTCAGGCTGGGCTCCGTCGGCCTGCCGCTTCCAGGATCCGAGGTGAAGATCGCCGAGGACGGCGAGGTCCTGATCAAGGGCCCCAATGTCATGCGCGGCTACCACAACCTGCCGAACGAGAGCGCCGCCGCGATGCTCGGCGACGGGTGGTTCGCCTCGGGCGACATCGGTGAGATCGACGAAGACGGCTTCTTGCGTATCACCGACCGTAAGAAGGACCTGTTCAAGACGTCCGGCGGCAAGTACATCGCGCCGACGTACATCGAGGGCATGCTCAAGGGCATCACGCCGCTGGTCAGCAACGTTCTCGTCCACGGCAGCGAACGCAACTTCTGCTCGGCCCTCATCGCGTTGGAGGCCGATGCAGCGACCGCTTGGGCGGCGCAGCACGGCCTCGCCGGCAAGTCGTACGCCGAGATCGCCGCGTCACCGCAGATCCACGAGGAACTGCAGCATGCGATCGACGAGTTGAACGCGAAGCTGAACCGTTGGGAGACCATCAAGAAGTTTGCTGTCCTCGACCGCGATCTCACGGTGGAGTCTGGCGAGCTCACGCCCAGCCTCAAGGTGAAGCGCAAGGTCGTCGAGGACAACTTCCGCGACACCCTTGAAGGGCTATACGCCTGACGCAGCTCGGCGCCTACGTCCACGTCCCGTTCTGCTCGGTGCGGTGCGGGTACTGCGACTTCAACACCTACACTGCCGACGAGCTGGGCGACGGTGCGACCCGTGCCACGTACGCCGACACCGCGATCGCGGAGATCCGCCAGGCGAGCGCACGCTTCGGGTCGCGGCGGGTCGAAACGGTCTTCTTCGGGGGCGGCACGCCGACTCAGCTGCCAACGGCAGACCTCGCACGCATGCTCGACGCTCTCGATGCCGAGTTCGGGCTCGCACCCGACGCCGAAGTGACGACCGAGGCAAACCCGGACAGCGTCACTCCTGCCTCGTTGGCGGAACTCCGCGCCGGCGGGTTCACCCGGGTCTCCTTCGGCATGCAGTCCGCCGTGCCACACGTCTTGGCCATGCTCGACCGGACCCATGATCCGGAGCGGGTGCCGATGGCCGTGGCGTGGGCGCGGGAGGCCGGGTTCGAGCACGTCAGCGTCGACCTGATCTACGGCACGCCCGGCGAATCGCTCGAAGACTGGAAAACGTCACTGGATGCCGCCGCCGCGATGGACGTCGACCACGTCAGCGCCTACGCGCTCATCGTCGAAGACGGCACAGCATTCGCCCGAAAGGTGACGCGCGGCGAGGTCGTCGTGCCGGACGACGACGAGACCGCCGCCAAGTACGAACTGGCCGATTCCGTCCTCGCGGCGTCCGGCTTCGACTGGTACGAGCTGTCGAACTGGGCGAAGACGCCGGAGGCGAGGTGCCGGCACAACGAGCTGTACTGGACTGGCGCCGACTGGCTCGGCATCGGCCCGGGCGCCCACGCACACGTTGCGGGGCGACGGTGGTGGAACGTGAAGCACCCGGCCGCTTATGCCCAGCGCCTGGCGGCGGGGGAGTCGCCGGAGGCTGATGGCGAGGACATCGACTCAGCAACGGCGGCGCTCGAGGACGTCATGCTGCGCCTGCGGCTCCGCGAGGGGATCGAGGTCGACCGGCTGCGAAACGTCGACGCGATGGTCGCGGACGGGCTCCTCGACATCTCTGATGACCGGGCCACCCTCACCTTGAGAGGCCGCCTGCTCGCCGACCACGTCGTCCGAAGCGTCACGTAGCGAGAACCGAAGTATCGGCGGCAGGTTAGTGCTGTCCAGTCGGAGATCATGTGAATCCGGGGATTCGGACTCTTTCGCATTGACTGCAGGAACGATCCGACTAGGTTTTGACCACAATGGTCGATGTCGTAATTTGCGGTGCGGGCGCCGCGGGGCTTGCAGCCGGCGCAGCTTTGCGTGGGTCGGGCGCCGATGTCATGGTGTTGGAACGCTCGGACCAGGTGGCCGCTAGCTGGCGGAAGCGCTATGCCGCGCTCCGGCTAAATACCGCCGGCTGGATGTCGACCCAGCCAGGGTTCCGTGCCACCCGCCGACGTTACGGCGAGTTCCCGTCTCGCGACCAGTGGATTCGGTACCTCGAGGACTACGCCGCACATCATGGCCTCGACATCCGGTACGGGACCGAGGCTGAGCGCATCACCCGATCAGGTGGCGTTTGGGAAGTCCACACCAACTCTCGGGTCATCGACTCGACCGCGGTCGTCGTGGCAACGGGACATGACCATGACCCGTACCTGCCGGACTGGCCGGGTCGGGAGAGTTTCGCGGGCGACTTGATCCATGCAAGCGAGTACGTGGAACCGGCTCCCTACCGAGGCAGAGACGTGCTCGTGGTCGGTCCCGGAGTCACCGGCAGCGAAGTGGCCCACCACCTGCTCGAGGGAGGCGCAGGCCGGGTTCGTGTCGCCATCCGTACGCCACCTCACTTCTTTCGGCGGAAAATGCTGGGCATACCCGCGCAGATCATCGCCGCCCCTCTCCACCACCTGCCGCTGCGGATGGCCGACGCGCTCACGTGGTCAACCCAACGCCTGGTTTTTGGCGACTTGACACGCTACGGGCTGTCACGCCCCCCAGTTGGGATGGCGACACGGCTCAAGCAATCCCACCAAGCACCGGCCTGTGACGACGGATTCGTGGCTGCAGTCCGATCCGGGCGCATCACGCTCCTTCCCGCGGTCGAAGGATTCGACGGCAGCGAGATCCTCCTCGCGGACGGAACCCGCACCCAGGCCGACGTGGTCATAGCAGCAACGGGATATCGGCATGGACTTGCGCCCCTGGTCGGACACCTGGGTGTGCTCGATGAACGTGGAACGCCCCTGGTAAGCGGCGGCGAGCAGCATCCCAATGCTCCAAACCTCTACTTCACTGGTTACCGAACCGAACTGTCCGGGCAGATGCGGCTGATGAGATTCGACGCACGCTCAATCGCCAAAGCAATTCGCCGCTCCCGGGGCACTGGGGGCCGGGTGGCAGCCCACCGCGTCGGGCCCTAACCCGCGGGCGACTCAACCTCTCCCGAGTTTGACCCACCGGCGAGCGCTGATGGACGGAATCCAATCTAACCGGGGCAGATTGTGACGGTTCTGATGTTGGGCGTGGTTGTGTGGCCGCGCTGGGTGGGGCGGCCTGTGGGTTAGCTGGTTCGTCGGTGGCGGCGGGTGCGGAGGGGCCAGCCGTCGTTTGGTGTAGCCGGGGATGTTGAGTCGTCCGGCGTGGATGAGGGTGTGGCATTTGGTGCAGCGTCCGTCCATGTCGTCCAGGGCGGTGCGGCCGCCGTTGGACCACCAGTGTTTGTGGTGGTTGTGGGCGATGGGGTGGTGGCAGCCGGGTGAGGCGCAGGTGCCGTTTTGCCGGAAGGCTGATGGCGCGGGCTTGTCTGGGTGTGGCGCGGCGGTGGGTGCGGCCGACGTCGAGGATGTCGGGGTTGGGTTCGATGTCTTTGACCAGGATCGGGGTGATTTGGCCGTCGTCGAGCAGGACCGACAGCAGGACGGGTCCGATGGGGCCGAAGCCTTGCAGGATGGCCGGTTCGAGTTCGCCGATTGTGGGGCGGTTTTCGGGTCCTTTGGCGATGGCTTTCAATGTTTCGGCGGTCACGACGACGGACAGGTGGGGTCGGATGCCGTTGTCGGAGGGTAGGCCGTGTTCGACGGTGGTCTTGAGGAGTTGTTCGAGGCCGTCCATGCGGCGGTCGGCCGGGGTGCGGTCGTCGCCGGCCTTCGCGGGGGACCGACAGGTTGCGCAGCACGGTGTCGAGCAGGGCGCCGACTTCGATGTCCAGGAACCCGGTCAGGTGCCAGCCGCCGAGAGTCTTGGACAGTTTGAAGTCCCGGCTTGGCCATGCCGTCGAGGTAGGCCTTGTCGAGGTCGTCGGGGAACAGCCGGAACCGCAGGTGCCGGATGCGCTCGTGGAAGTCCTTGGCGTGGAGGAGGTTGCGGCGGCTCGACCATCTCGGTTTCCCGGGCGAACACCTGGCCGGCGCCGCAGTGCGCGATGGCGTAGGCGAAGGACTGCAGATGCCGCATCCCGATCCGGCCCTCGACGGCGGCCTGGCGGACCTGATGCAGGTGCGCGTGGTCGTGACCGAACGGACTGAGCGCGCGGTGAGCCCGGCATCCTGCTGAATCTCCCGGCGCGCCCACACAGTGACCGAAGCCGCACCTTCGGATTCGTGGGCCCGGGTGGCGTCCATCTGGGCCAGCTTCTCGGCCTTGGCCATCGCAGCGGCCTTCTCGGCACGATCCAGCGCTCGGACCTCATCGCCGAACGAAACAGTGGGGGACTGCAGCGTACGCGCGGCCTCGCGCATCACCGCCAGCGTCGTGTCCGTCCCCGAGATCATGTCTCCATATTAGTCGAACACACTGACGAAAAACAAGCAATCTGGTCAAGAAATGTCCCTGAAATACCAACATTTTCGTGCGTCAAAACCGTTGTCGGAGGCGGATGCGAAAATGGTGCCGACAGGCCTGTCTCAAGCACCCGTCACGAAGTCGATGAGCTCCTCGACTCGACCGAGCAACTCGGGCTCGAGGTCGGCGTACGACCGAACGGTGCCGAGGATGCGCTTCCACGCGCGGGCAATGTCGGCCTGGTCAGCATGCGGCCAGCCGAGCGCCTCGCAGATGCCGTGCTTCCAGTCGGTGCCCGCGTGGGATCACCGGCCATGCCTCGACGCCGAGACGTTCCGGCTTCACCGACTGCCAGACGTCGACGAACGGGTGACCGACGACGAGGACGTGCGGGATACCGGCGAACTGGGCCGCGATCCGCGACTCCTTCGAGCCGGGCACCAGGTGATCGACGAGGACCCCCAGACTTGCGATCCGGCCTCGGTGAGAACTCAGAGACGGCAGCCGCAAGATCATCGATGCCGCCGAGGTGTTCGACGGCGACTCCTTCCACCCGCAGGTCGTCGCCCCACACCTTCTCGACGAGCTCGGCATCGTGGCGTCCCTCGACCCAGATGCGTGACGGGAGTGCCACCTTGGCCCGCGCGTCGCCGACGGCAACCGATCCCGATGCCGTCCGCGTCGGTTGCGCCGGCGCTGCCTTCACGGGCGCGATCAGCGCGACTGGCTTGCCGTCAAGCCAGAACCCGGGCCCGAGTCTGGAACGTCTTGCGGACGTTGCGTCGGTCCTCCAGATCGACCGTCCCGAGGTCCGGGTCGACGCGGACGATCTCGCCGCACCATCCAGTCGTCACGTCCTCGACGACGAGGCCGAGGTCTGCGGTCTGCTCGGTGGTCCGTCCGTGGACCGGCTTGCGCCAATCGCCCGCCAAGACGTCGCCGCCATATCGGTCGTGAGCCACCTTTGTAGACTGGCAGTTGACCCTGTGGAGTGCCAGCAGACTCGCGGGCCGGATGGTGAGCGGGAGGTGCGCGATGGCCGACGAGCGGCGACTCGACGTTCTGCGCGCCATCGTCGAGGACTACGTGGCGACCCATGAGCCCGTCGGTTCGCGTTCACTGCTGGACCGGCACCAGCTCGGCGTCTCGCCGGCCACCATCCGCAACGACATGGCGATCCTCGAAGAAGAGGGCTACATCTCCCAGCCGCACACGAGCGCCGGACGCATCCCGACCGAGAAGGGCTACCGGATCTTCGTCGACCGGCTCGCCACGGTCAAACCCCTGTCGGCCGCCGAGCGCCGTGCCATCGAGACATTTCTCGGCGGTGCGGTCGACGTCGACGACATCGTCCAGCGCAGCGTCCGCGTTCTCGCTCAGCTGACCAACCAGATCGCAATCGTCCAGTACCCGTCGCTGAGCCTGGCCACCGTCCGGCACGTCGAGATCGTGCCGCTGGACAACGCCCGCATGCTCGTGGTCGTCATCACCAGCAGCGGACGCGTCGAGCAACGCATCATCGAGCTCGCGGAAACCCCGGATGAGGAGCTGGTTGGGCAGCTTCGCTCTCGGCTCACCAGTGCGACGGTGGGCCAGCGGTTGGGGGAGGCCTCGGTGCGCCTGGCCGAGGCGATCGACGGCTTCGCCCCACGGCATCGCCCGATCGTCACCTCCATCGTCTCGGCGCTGTCGCACACGCTCACCAGCGAGCGCTCGACCGAACGGATCGCCGTCGGTGGCACGGCGAACCTCGCCCGATTCGGGCATGACTTCGACCAAGCCATCCAGCCCGTACTGGAGGCGCTCGAGGAGCAGGTCGTCCTGCTCAAGTTGCTGGGGGAGGCCACGACGCCGGGCCCGCAGGTGCGCATAGGCAGCGAGACCGGAACCGAGGGCCTCTCGACGATGGCGCTGGTGTCGACGACGTACGGTGCCAACGAAGGCGGCTCTGCTCTGGGCACGCTGGGCCCCACCTGGATGGACTATCCCGGCACGATCGCCTCGGTTGCCGCCGTGGCCCGCTATGTCGGCCGATTGCTGAACGAGGACTGACGTGGCAGCCGACTACTACGAGGTCTTGGGCGTGAGCCGCACGGCCACCGCCGAGGACATCAAGAAGGCGTACCGCCGCCTGGCCCGGCAACTGCATCCGGACGTCAACGACGCTGCCGATGCCGCCGACCGGTTCAAAGAGGTCTCGATCGCCTACGAGGTGCTGTCCGATCCGTCGAAGCGGTCGGTGTACGACCGCGGCGGCAACCCGCTCGGCGGCGCCCGCCACGGATTCGGCCAGGGCTTCAGTTTCGACGACATCATGGACGCGTTCTTCGGCCAGGCCGCCCCCCGCGGACCGCGACCGCGGGTCCAACGCGGCCAGGACGCCCTGCTGCGGATGTCCGTCGATCTGGCTGACGCGGCCTTCGGCACCACCCGTGAGATCAAGCTCGACACCGCGGTCGTCTGCACCACATGCGATGGCGCCGGTGCGCGAGAAGGCGCTGCGCCGACGCGCTGCACCACGTGCCATGGCCACGGCAGCGTCCAGCAGGTCCAGCGATCGCTGCTCGGCGACATCCGCACGTCCCGGCCCTGCCCCACCTGTCACGGCTTCGGCTCGGTCATCACGGACCCGTGCATCGAGTGCGGGGGCGACGGCCGAGTTCGGGCGCGCAGGTCATTGAGCATCACCATCCCAGCCGGCGTCGACCAAGGCACCCGGATCCAGCTCGCCGGCGAGGGCGAGATCGGGCCCGGCGGTGGCCCGGCCGGCGACCTGTACGTCGAGATCGACGTCAAGCGCCACCCGTTCTTCGAACGCAAGGGCGACCAACTGGGCTGCCACGTCACCATCCCCATGACTGCTGCGGCGCTCGGCACCCACCTGGACTTGCCGACGCTCGAGGCCGACGTCGGCCGGGAGCCAGCCACCGTGGAGCTCGACATCCCGCCGGGCCTGCAGTCCGGCGAGCGGGTGACCCTGCGCGGCCATGGAGTTCCCCGACTGCGGGGTGGGGCGCGCGGCGACCTGATCGTCGAGGTGCTGGTCGAGACGCCGAACGCGTTGGATGACACCCAGAGTGACCTGCTGCGTCGATTGGCCGAAGCCCGTGACGAGACTGCGCCCGAGGCTCGACTCGGCCCGACGCAACGCAGCGTTTTCGGTCGCATCCGAGACGCGCTGCGTTAGCCGAAGGCATTCGCCCACGTAGGCTCGCCACATGGGAGAAACGGACGAGAACTGCCTGTTCTGCAAGATCGTCGCGGGAGAGGTCCCGGCCGAGATCGTCGCCGAGTCCGAGCACACGGTCGCCTTCCGTGACATCAACGCGCAGGCGCCTACGCACATCCTTGTCATCCCCAGGCGCCATGAGCCGGACATCGCCTCCCTCGCCGACGCAGCTCCGGCCGAGGCCGCCGAGTTGCTAACGATGACGCGCACAGTCGCACTGGATGACGGCCACAGCGACTACCGCCTGGTGTTCAATACCGGAGCGGGCGCGCTTCAGACGGTGTTCCACTGTCACGGCCACGTCATCGCCGGCCGGGACATGAACTGGCCGCCAGGCTGAAGACAGCAGGTAATCGTTCCGCTGGTCTACGCTTGAGGAGCCCATGACAGACGCCGTCAATCACACCTTCACCATCCCGACCAGCCTTCCCACGGTCGCTGTGTTCGGACCCGCCGACGAATTCCTGCGGCTCATCGAGGCCGTGATCGAAGGCACGCTGCACGCGCGCGGAAATGTCGTCACCGTCACCGCGGAGGCCGCCGAGGCCGCGTTCGTCGAGCGACTGCTCGACGAGATCGTGGCGATGGTTCGCAGCGGACAGGGCGTCACGTCCGAGCTGGTCGAGCGCAGCATCGCAATGCTTCAGGCCGAGACGTCTGAGCGCCCGGCCGACGTGCTGAGCCTCAACATCCTGAGCAACCGCGGCCGCACCATCCGGCCGAAGACGCTCAACCAGAAGAAGTACGTCGACGCCATCGACAAGCACACCATCGTGTTCAGCGTCGGCCCAGCCGGCACCGGCAAGACCTATCTTGCTGTGGCCAAGGCCGTCCAGGCGCTGCAGGCCAAGGAAGTCACCCGCATCATCCTGACCCGGCCGGCCGTGGAGGCCGGCGAACGGCTCGGCTACCTGCCCGGCACGCTCAGCGAGAAGATTGACCCCTATCTCCGCCCGCTGTACGACGCGCTGCACGACATGATCGATCCGGAGTCGATCCCGAAGCTGCTCACGTCGGGCACCATCGAGGTTGCTCCGCTCGCCTACATGCGTGGCCGCAGCCTCAACGACGCGTTCATCATTCTCGACGAGGCGCAGAACACCACGCCCGAGCAGATGAAGATGTTCCTCACCCGGCTTGGCTTCGGCTCCAAGATGGTCGTCACCGGCGACGTGACTCAGGTCGACCTCCCTGGCGGAACCACCAGCGGACTCCGAGTCGTCCGCGACATCCTCGACGGCGTGCACGACATCGCCTTCACCAACCTCACGGCTCAGGACGTCGTGCGGCACAAGCTCGTCGGCCGCATCGTCGCCGCCTACGAGAGTTTTGACACGGGGCGTCAGGGCGAGCATGAACGTCGACGTACTCGATGAATCGGGCGCCGGCGGCGACGTCGACGTCGTGGCGCTCACCCAACTCTGCCGGTTCGTCATGCGCCGCATGCGTCTACACCCGGCCACCGAGGTAACGCTTCGCCTCGTCGACCTGCCCACGATCACCGTGCTCAACGAGAGGTGGATGGGCTCCAAGGGCCCGACCGACGTCCTGTCGTTCCCCATGGACGAGCTCAAGCCCGGCCGCAAGCGCGAGCAGAGTGAGCCCGACGACGACACCCCTGCCGGCTACCTCGGTGACATCGCGCTCTGCCCGCAGGTCGCTGAGCAGCAGGCACCGGCAGCCGGGCACTCCACGAACGACGAGATCGAGCTGCTCGCCGTGCACGGACTCCTGCACCTTCTCGGCTACGACCACGCGACGCCGGATGAGCACAGCGAGATGTTCGGGATCCAAGGCCGCCTGCTGCTGGAGTGGCAGAGCGGCGGCGAATCGTGACGCTCTGGCTGGTTGCGGCCGCGCTGACCGTCTTCGCCGGAGTGCTCGCCGCTGTGGACGCCGCGCTCTCGTCGTTCTCCCGCGCCCGCGCCCGGCAACTCGTCGAGGAACGGCGGACCGGCGCCAGTCGGTTGCTGACGATCCTCGATGAGCCGGCGCGCTATCTGAACTGTGTCCTGCTGATGCGGGTCATCTGCGAGACGGCCGCGGTCGTTCTGGTGACGATTGCAGTGATCGGGCTCGTTGCAGTGGCCCTCCCGTACTGGGCGCTGATCTGCATCGCCATCCTGGCGCTTGCGTTCATCAACTACATCGCGATCGGCGTCGGGCCTCGCACCATGGGTCGCCAGCACGCCGAGTCGATCGCGCTCGCCTCGGCCGCGCCGGTCATAGCCGCCGAGTGGCTGCTCGGTCCCATCCCGAAGATTCTGATTGCCATCGGCAACGCATTGACCCCAGGCAAGGGTTTTCGCACAGGACCGTTCGCGTCCGAAGTCGAGCTGCGCGAGTTGGTCGACCTGGCGGTCGAATCGGAAGTCATCGAGTCCGGCGAGTCCCGCATGATCCAGTCCGTCTTCGAACTCGGCGACACCGTCGTGCGCGAGGTGATGGTCCCGCGCACCGACCTCGTATTTGTCGAGCACAACAAAACCCTGCGGCAGGCGATGTCGCTGTGCTTGCGCAGTGGCTACTCGCGGCTGCCGGTCATCGACGAGAGCCTCGACGACGTGCTCGGGATGGCGTACTTGAAAGACGTCACCCGGCGGGTCTTCGACAACCACACGGCCGAATCGGTCGAGCGGGTCGAGTCCATCATGCGACCGTGCCTGTTCGTGCCGGACAGCAAAAAGGCAGACGATCTGCTCCGCGAGATGCAGGCCGGCCGCACCCACATCGCCATCGTCGTCGATGAGTACGGCGGCACCGCCGGCATGGTGACGATCGAGGACATCGTCGAGGAGATCGTCGGCGAGATCGCCGACGAGTACGACACCGAAACCCCCGACGTGGTCGAGTTGGCCGACGGCGCGTTCCGAGTCAACTCACGCTGCGACATCGACGACCTTGCGGAGCTGTTCGACGTCCGCATCCCAGACGAGGACGTCGACTCCGTCGGAGGTCTGCTCGCTAAACACCTGGGCATGGTGCCGATCCCGGGCAGCTCGGTCGAGGTGTCCGGGCTGCTGCTGCGAGCCGAGGGGCCAACCGGCCGGCGCAACCGCATCGCGACGGTGCACGTCAGCCGCGTCTCTGTGGATGAGTCGATAGCCTCAGAGCGTGACTGAACTCGACACCGAGGACGCCAAGCTGGTGACGCTCGCGCGCGCCTCCATGGCGCGGATCGGCGCCGAGAATGGCGCCGCAGTACGTGACGCCGACGGCCGCTCGTACGCTGCCGCTCCGGTGGCGTTGACCTGTCTTCGGATCGGAGCCCTGGACCTGGCCGTCGCCCAGGCCGTCTCGGCCGGTGCCAAAGGCCTCGAGGCCGCTGCGGTCATCTCCTCTGCCGAGAACCCGATCATCAGCGTGGCGTCTGTGCGTGAGGTGGGTGGCGAGGGAGTCGCCGTCTACGTCGCCAACCCGCGAGGCGATGTCGTCCAGGTCTTGACCACGTGACCGGGTCCATCTTCCGCTCTGGCTTCGCGTGCTTCGTCGGCCGGCCGAACGCGGGCAAGTCGACGCTGACCAATGCCCTCGTCGGCGACAAGATCGCCATCACCTCGTCGAAGCCGCAGACGACTCGGCACGCCATCCGTGGTCTGGTCCACCGCGAGGACGGGCAACTCGTTCTCGTCGACACGCCGGGCCTGCACAAGCCGCGGACGGTCTTGGGCGAGAGGCTCAACGATCTCGTGCGGACGACGTGGAGTGAGGTCGACACCGTCGGTCTGTGCCTCCCGGCGGATCAGCGGATCGGCCCGGGTGACCGGTACCTCATCGGTGAGATAGCCCGGCTCCGCCGCAAGCCAGTGCTGGCGATCGCCACAAAGATCGACCTGATTTCGAAGGAACGGCTTGTCGAGCACCTCACCACAATCCAGAGAGCCGGCGACGAGGCTGGCGTGACGTGGCAGGACGTCGTCCCGGTCTCGGCGGTGTCGGGGGAGCAGCTCACCCTGTTGGCCGACCTGCTGCTGGCGACGTTGCCCGAAGGCCCGCCGCTGTACCCGGAAGGGCAGCTCACCGACGAGCCGGAGGAGACGCTCATCGCGGAGGTCATTCGCGAGGCCGCGCTCGAAGGCGTTCGCGACGAGCTGCCGCATTCGATCGCGGTGACCATCGACGAAGTCATCCCCGGCAAGACGGTCAAGGTGCACGCCAGCCTCTTCGTTGAGCGGGACAGCCAGAAGGGGATCGTGATCGGTCACAAAGGGGCTCGCCTGCGCGAAATCGGATCGGCGTCGCGCACGCAGATCGAGCGGATCCTCGGCTCGCCTGTCTTCCTCGATCTGCACGTCAAGGTCGCCAAAGACTGGCAGCGCGACCCTAGGCAGCTCCGCAAGCTCGGGTTCTGACTGACATCGACAGAAGTCACCAAACTTGTGTTGAGGATTCGGCAAACACAGCCCGAACAGCGTCCTACACTCAAAAGGTGATCCCCCGCCGAATAGTGCTTGCAGCCGTTGCTGCTACCGCCGCCGTGGGCATGGTCTTTTCGCTAGCCACTCCCGCGGCGCCTGCCACGACGATGAAGTTCGCTGTCGCCTCCTTCAACGTCAAGAACCCAGAGTCGAGCTCCCTTGGGCCATGGTCACAGCGCGGGAGTCGATCGGCCCGGGTCATCGTGGATCAGGGGATCCAGGTGGTCGGCCTTCAGGAGTTGTATTCCAAGCGTCAGGACTACCTCAACAAGATCAACTATTGGGCCGAGCGAGCCGGAAAAGGCCGGCCCTATGCGATGACGACATCCCCCAGTTGCGATGACTCGTGCGGCAACGACAACCGGATCGTTTACAACTCCAATGTCTTCACTCTGCTCGGCTCCGCCGCCGAGGAGTACAACCGTCAGTACTGTCCGGGCGGCGATTGCGAATCGCAGCGGATGTTTGTGTGGGCCAAGTTTCGGCACCGCGCCACTGGCAAGGTCATCCTTTTCACGACGACACACCTGTCGCCGAGCAGCGACTCAGTAGACGTGGTCCAGTGGGAACAGCTCCGCAAGTGGGTGCTCGCGAGGAAGGCGGCAGCCTCCAACGCCCCAATCAACTACGTCATCATGACCGGCGACTTCAACGTGTCGAAATTTGAATCACCGGCCAGCACACAGCTGGCCCGGATGCGGAACTCGGGGCTTCACGACGTGCTTGGTCAGCAGTACCGCAGCTACTCGACATATCGGAATCCTTCGGTACGCGTCGACTCCCACATCAGCACGTCGAATCGCGGCGACCGCAACACCGCGCACTACAGCGTCGCAAGGGGGCGCAACGGCAATGGCATCGACTACGTCTTCGTGTCGAAGGCGCTGAAGGCCACGTACTACCGGGTCTACGCGCAGCCTCGGACCGGCTCCGTCATGAACTACCTGACGTCGGACCACTTCCTGGTGAAAGCAACAATCTCGCAGTAGTCGACCGGTTCTCGTCGGCCTTTCGCGTCTGCGAAAGCCTGCCTACACTCGCCCGATGGTTTGGCATCGGATCGGGATTGCCGCTGCCGTGATGGGCGGCGTGCTGGTGCTCGGGACGTTGTGGATACCGCCGGCAGACGTCTGCCCCAGAGCTGAATGCCCCTTCGCGGCCCCGCCCGGGCTGCGCGGTGTGGCGAGTTCTGAGTCCCGGCTTCAGGTCACGTGGACCGACGTCCCCAAGGCTTTCGCCTATCGGATTCAGTTGGCGCCGCGCGCCACCTTTGCCGGCCGCGGAGTCATCTCGACCACAAAGCAGGAGCCAGCCAAGCCCAGACCGCTCATCTTCAAGAACCTGCGACCCGGACAGCCGTATTTCCTCCGGGTCAGTGTGATCGATCGCCAATTGGCTCAACAGAGTCGGTGGTCAACGCCAGTCGCCTACGCGACAAAGGGGTCGATGAGAATCTCCGTCGGCACGTACAACATTCACAACCCGGACGACACCTGGGATGAACGTGGGCCACAGGTGGCTGCCGACATCCTGACTGAACGGCTCCAAATCGTCGGGATCCAGGAGGCCTATCGCAGGAGCGAGCGTCGCAGTCTTCTCAAGTACGTCAACCAGCGAAGCACGGCCGTTCATGGCATCCCGGTCTATCGGATGGCGCCGGCCGTGCACAGCGATCTTGGATACGACAACCGCATTCTGTACGACACCCGCGTCGTGACCTTGATCGGAACCGGCGCGCGGGAGTTCGAAGACCAGGAGGGCGGTGACGAGGTCGATCGATGGTTCGCTTGGGCGACATTCCGGCATCGGGCGAGTGGCTGGAAGGTCCTGTTTGTGACGACCCACCTGGCGCCACACAACCCGCGAATGATCCGCAAACAGTGGGACGAACTCGTCGAGCGCATCGAAAGCCTTCGGCGCACCTACAACATTCCCTGGGTCGTCGTCGCCGGCGACTTGAACACCACCAAGTTCGACAAGCCCGCCGACGACCTGTTGGAGGTCATGGAGGAGAACGGCTACGGCGACGTTCTTGGTCAGGAGTACCGCAGCTACGACACCGACGACGCTCGGGCACAGGTCACGAAGGACGCCTGGCTTGACTCATTCAACGACTTCGATCCGGACACCGATCACTACGACCACAACAAGGACAACTTCGGCAACAGCTTCGACTGGATCTTCGCGTCCAATGCGCTGACTGTGCCGTACTACCGCGTTTATGCGCGCTACGACGGCGAGGGGAAGCTCCTCGAGCCGATTGCGTCCGACCACTTCATGGTCCGCGCAACGCTGGCCTTCGAACCCGCCCGCGAGGCCCAGCTCAGTGAACCGAGAACCCCGATTCACCGGTCGGCTCGAGCGAGGTGACGTCCACGCTGATCACCGACGCGCGCGGTGGGCCGGTGTGGCACCAGGCGATCATCGCGTCGACGGCAACCAAAGTGCCCTCGATCTCGGCGTAGACCGACCCGTCCGGCTGATTGCCCACCCAGCCGCTCACGCCATGCGCCCGTGCGGTTGAGGCGCACTCGGCGCGGAAGTACACGCCCTGCACTCGGCCATGGACGACGACACGGCGTCGAATCCTGTGGTGCCGAATTCGCAGGGGCTGGATCACGCGTCCCCCATGACGTTGGCCGCGACGGTCGCCCCAAGGTCATAGGCCGTTGCGAGGTGTTGGTCGTCGACGTCGCCCATCACTTCGAGAACTTCCTGCACTTGGCGCCATCCGAGGGCTTGGACGATCGACAGAACGGACCGCACGGCACCCGTCGTGTCATACCGGCCGTGGACGAACAGGCCGAATGGCCGCTTGCTGGTGGCGCCCGCCGAATCGCCCGCCCCGCCCTTGTCGTCCAGGGCGCCGCCGATCGCGAGGAACGTCGAATCAAAGAAGTGCTTCAGCGCGCCGCTCATGTAACCGAAATTGGCCGGCGTCCCCAGGATGTAGCCGTCGGCCGCCAAGACGTCTTCAGCCTTTGCCTCCAGCGCTGGCACCGCACGCACGCCAACACCCTCGATCTCGGGGTCGTTGGCTCCCGACGTCACGGAGTCGAGCAGCAACTGCATTGATTGGCTTGGCGAGTGATGAACGATCAAGAGTCGTGCCACTCCACGAGCCTAATCTCGATAGTCGCGAGGTGTTTGGCGGTAGCGTCCAAGCATGAAGTCGGTGAAGACGTTTCTGGCGGTCTTCATGGTGGTGTTGGTGCTGGACTTCCTCTGGTGGCGTGCGTCCAGACACCTGCCACCCTTCATCACCGGGGAGAACACGGATGTCGCATGGGTCGTGCCATGGGTCGTGATTGGCTTGGGAGTCGCGGTGTTCGTCTGGATCCGAGACAGGTCGTTGCTCCAAGTCGCCGCCTTGGGTGCAATCGCAGGCACGGCTACGGCTTTCACTCTTATCAACGCGTACGTTCTTCTGGGCGGCTGAGGCTGCGAGCCTTCCTAGCCCTTGCCCAACGCGACAACCACGGCGGCAGCAACAAGGAACGGCGCACGGCACAGGACTCTAGGGTCCTGCGCCGGCCATCGTGCGGGATCGTTGAGGACCTTCGGCGTGTTGCGAAATCGAAGCGGGCCTCGATTTGCGCGGCTAGACTCCCGCCTACCTGAGTGCTGGACTCGCGGGCGGCGTGCCCATCAACGAATGGACTGCCTGTGAGACGGATCCTCCTCTCTGCCGCCGTTGCCGTCGTCCTCTTCGGGGTTCCAGCACATCCGGCTGTCGCAGACCCGGTCGAGGTTCTCGATCAGCCGATCGCGGTGGCCGTTGACGGCGACGGGAATGTTTTCGCGGCGGACAAGTCGAACAGTTTCATTTCGAAGTTTGCGTCGGACGGCACGTTCCTCACCCGGTTTGGAGGTTTGGGTAACGGGCCGGGACAGCTTGGCACCTACCTCCACCTGGCGGTCTCCGATGCAGGCGACGTCTACGTTGCAGACAATTCCAACGACCGCGTCGCGCAGTTCACCAACGACGGGGCATTCGTGCGCACTTGGGGTACCTACGGACTTGAGAATGGCCAGTTCCGCGCCGTAGCTGGTATCGATGTCGACGCGGACGGGCACGTATTTGTTGTCGATCCAGCCAACGCGCGTGTTCAGAAGTTCACTGCCGATGGCCAGTTCATGCGTATGTGGGGACGCCAAGGGTCGTTCTTGACGGAGTTCTCATTTCCCGTAGGCATCGCGGTCGACGCTTCAGGCAGTGTGTATGTGGCCGACTCATACAACCGCCGGGTTCAGAAGTTCTCAAACGACCTGATGTTCCAGTCGGTCATCTCTCGGAGCGAATGGGGCTCGGAATTCACGGGACTGCCCCGAGGCCTGACGGTGGGGCCATCCGGGGTCCTTTCGGTGGTCACGGGCACGGACAAAATCGAGCAGTTCGGGCCCAACGGGTCCTTCATGCGCACGTGGCCGGTAGGGCTGGGGGATCCACACAGCCAGTTCTACCCGGGTGTTGACGGCTCGGGAAACATCTATGTTCCCGACAGCGTCGCAGGCTCGGTGATCAAGTTTTCTGAGGACGGCCGCTGGCTGGACACGTTCACCTCGACGGGCCTGAAGTTGAACGTCGCCACCGAGGAATTGCCTCGCGCCCAGGCCGGCAAGGCATATGCAGCGAACCTCGCTGCCAGAGGAGGGACTGCGCCGTACACATGGCGTGTCGCTTCTGGTGCGCTTCCGGCCGGGCTCTCACTTACCGCGCAGGGTCTGATCTCCGGTACGACTGCTAAGGCGACGCAAACTCGGGCATCGTTCGAGGTGACGGATTCCCATGGCGACACGGTTGCGCGCGAGTTCGCCGTGTATGTCGAGCCGTTGATCGCGACCGGTTCAGCGCTGCCGTCGGCAACGCTCGCGAAGTCATATTCGGCGACGCTGAAAGCAACGGGCGGCGCTGGATTCGGCTACAAGTGGGCCCTCGACGGAGGGTCCTTGCCCACTGGGCTGAAACTTTCGTCGAGCGGCGCCATAAGCGGAACACCCACCGCGCATGGCGCCTTCGAGTTCACGGTCGGCGTCAGCGACGGGGGCAAACCGGCCAACACCGCCGAAAAGCACTTCTCGTTGTCGGTCAGTCCCATGACGATCACGACAGCTTCGGTGCCATCGGGGTTGGTCGGCAAGGCCTACCCGTCGACGACCTTGAAGGTGACCGGCGGAAAGGCCACGTACAGGTGGTCCGTCTCCAGCGGAGCCCTGCCCGCCGGCCTCAAACTTTCGACAGCGGGTGCACTGAGCGGTGCTCCCACGGTCAGCGGCGAGTTTACGTTCACCGCCAAGGTCACCGATGGATCGGTCCCGGCGAACGTTGCGGAGCGCCAGTTCACCATTGCGGTAAGCCCGATGACGATCCTGACCGCCACACTGCCCCAGGGCACGGCGAGGAAGACTTACCCGTCGACCACGCTGAAGGCGTCGGGCGGAAAGGGTGCTCTGACCTGGTCGATTGACTCGGGTGCGTTGCCCCCCGGCTTGAAGTTGGGCGCCGGTGGATACCTCTCTGGCACGCCCGCCACGGCAGGAACCTACTCCTTCGTCGCCAAGGTCGCCGACACTTCGACCCCGAAGAACTACGCCACTCGGCCTTTCGCGATCACCATCAACTAGGGCAAACCAGCGGCAGCGTCTCTGGCGCCGTCGGCGCATGGTGAATCACCAGCAGACTCGGCATGGCGCCGAGCCTAGTGCGGTTCGGTGCATTAGATTCCCGCCCAAGCCACTTGTGCCACTTAGCCGGTGTCACGTCTTCCCCAGGGGGCTTTCATGCGGGTTGTTGGGCGCGCGCTTGCGGCTGGCGCATGCCTTCTCAGCACCTGCCTGACTTCTCCCGCCCAGGCTGCCGATCCGACTCCGGTGCCCGCACCGGCCGGCCTCCACATCACGGCGCGGATGCCGACAACGGTGTCGTTCGCCTGGCAGCCGGTTCCGACCGCGCCGGCGTATCAACTGACCATCAGCCGGGACCGAACGATGAGTGGCTCCATCGTTCGCAGATTCGCCTCCGCGTCCGGCTCCGTCTACGGGCTGCAGCCGGCGACGCGGTACTTCGTCAACGTCCGCGTCCTGTCGCCGAAAGGCGACGAGCGCAGTGCGCCATCGGCCACGCGCCAGGTAGTGACGCTTCCCGCGCCGAAGCCGGCTCCCGTGCCTCCAGCCACGCCTCCGGTCGTGGCACCTACACCCAAGGTGACCGCCCCCGCCCCGCCGTCGAACATCCCCGCCGGCCTTCACGTCGTGTCGAAGACGTACCGCAGCGTCGTCATCGACTGGGCCCACCTGCCCGGCGTCGCGTCGTATCGGCTTCAGCTCACCCGATCGACGCGGCTCACTGGCGGCAAGGTGTACGGGCTCCGACCGTCGAGCATGAGCACGTTCGGACTGCTGCCCGGCCGCCGGTACTACGCGCGCGTGCGCGGCATCGACGCGGACAGCCGTGCGGTCGGCCCATGGTCAAAGCCGATGCTGTTCCGCACCAACCCGGCTCCGCCGGCGCCAAAGCAGCCGTCGCTGACGTTGGCGTCGTTCAACATCCGATGTGCGCTCTGCTTCACCGGCATGAACGGCGAGGAACCGTGGACCGTGCGGCGCGGCGCCGTCGTGCAGCAGGTGATGTCGCGGCGGCCGGACGTCATCGGCTTCCAGGAGGCGTCGCAAGGCCGCGTCCAAGGCACGAAGCTTCCGCAGTTCGTCGACCTGCGCTCGCGGCTGCGAGCAGCCGGCGGCGACTATGAGATCACCAACGCCGTTCCCTACAACTGCCAGCAGCCGCAAACCCCGGTCGGATGTGTGCCGCAGAACCGGAACGCTTCGCAGGGGACTCGCATCTTCTACAACACGAAGACCGTGTCGCTGGTTGCGCAAGGCTCGAAGCTGCTGCCGAGCTGCGATGGTTGCAACAACCGGTACTTCGCGTGGGCCATCTTCAAGCAGCGGGCCACCGGGAAGGCGTTCTTGTTCGCCAACATCCACACGCAGTTCATGCCGAAGTACGCGGACCTGCGGCACGACGAAGTCCGCATGATGATGGACGAGATCGCACGCCGCAACCCCACGAAGCTGCCGACGTTCGTGGTTGGTGACTTCAACGCCACGCGGTACCAGTCGCCACGGAACGTCCCCTACGACGAGGTGATCGAGCGCGGGTTCGTCGATCCGCTGGGCCACACGCCCAAGTCGCCGGCCGTATCGCCGCGAGGTACCGCCGAGAACCGGTTCCGCGCCAACTACAACTCGCACAACAACTTCCTGCGCGCCGTGGCGCGGTTCGCCGAGTGGGAGAACGGCAGCAACCTCGACTACATCTTCACCACGCCGATGCGCGTGCTGCTGTGGGAGACGGTTCTCAACGTCGACGCCCGCGACCAGATCATCGGGACCATCCCGTCTGACCACAACCTGATCCTGATCAAAGTCGTGCTCCCGTAGCCGGTGCTAGGCTTTGACCATCATGCGGACCGCGAACCTGCTTCTTCGCTGCCGCGTCGAGGCCCTCTAAGACCGGGCCCCTCGTCGCGGAGTCTGTGCACGCCGGTCGCCTTCAATCACTGATTCGCACCGAGGAATTCGCATGTATCACCAAACATCACCCCAGCAGCCATCCGGCATGCCGATCAACCGCTATTCGGCGTTCCCGCCGATCAACCTGCCTGACCGGCGGTGGCCGTCCAACACGATCACACAGGCGCCACGCTGGTGCGCGGTCGACCTGCGCGACGGCAACCAGGCGCTCATCGACCCGATGTCGCCAGCCCGCAAGAGGAAGATGTTCGAGCTGCTCGTCTCGATGGGCTACAAGGAAATCGAGGTCGGCTTCCCGTCCGCATCGCAGACGGACTTCGATTTCGTTCGCCAACTCATCGAAGAGAACCTGATCCCAGACGACGTTGTCATTCAGGTCCTGACGCAGGCGCGTGAGGAGCTGATCGAGCGCACCTTCGAGTCGATCCGCGGCGCCAAGCAGGCCATCGTGCATCTGTACAACTCGACATCGACGCTGCAGCGCCGTGTCGTCTTCGGGCTGGACATGGACGGGATCGTCGATATCGCCGTCACCGGCGCGCGGGTGTGCAAGAAGTACGAGGCGACGATCCCGGAGACGAAGGTCTACTACGAGTACTCCCCGGAGTCGTACACCGGCACCGAGCTGGAGTTCGCAGCCCGCGTCTGCAATGCCGTGACGGAAGTGTTCGTCCCGGATGCCGAGAACCCAGTGATCATCAACCTGCCGGCGACGGTGGAGATGGCCACGCCGAACGTCTACGCGGACTCGATCGAGTGGATGAGTCGCCACCTGAACAACCGAGAACACATCGTCCTGTCGCTGCACCCGCACAACGACCGCGGGACCGCCGTTGCTGCCGCCGAGCTGGGCTATATGGCTGGCGCCGACCGCATCGAGGGCTGCCTGTTCGGCAACGGCGAGCGCACCGGCAACGTCTGCCTGGTCACGCTCGGCCTGAACCTGTTCAGCCAGGGCATCGATCCGCAGATCGACTTCCACGACATCGACGAAATCCGTCGCACCGTGGAGTACTGCAACCAGCTGCCAGTCGGCGAGCGTCATCCTTACGGCGGCGACCTGGTCTACACCGCCTTCTCCGGTTCACATCAGGACGCCATCAAGAAGGGGTTCGAGCACCTGGAGCGTGACGCGGAGACTGCCGGCGTTCCGGTCGATGAGTTCACCTGGGCCGTGCCGTACCTGCCGATCGACCCCAAGGACGTCGGCCGGACGTACGAGGCGGTCATCCGGGTCAACAGCCAGTCCGGCAAGGGCGGCGTCGCCTTCGTCCTGAAGTCCGATCATCAGCTGGACCTGCCGCGACGTCTGCAGATCGAGTTCAGCCGTGTCATCCAGGAGCACACCGACACCGTCGGCGGCGAGATCGAGCCAGCGAAGATCTGGGAGATCTTCAAGTCGGAGTACATCGATCGGGAGACTCCGTACGAGTTGGTGAACTTCAGCTCGCAGACGTCGGCGGACGGACACGACGAGCAGGTGGTCGAACTCGCCGTGCGCGGCGAGCGCCGCTCGTTCGAAGGTGAGGGCAACGGCCCGGTCGATGCCTTCGTCCACGGCATGCGCCAGACCGGCGCCGACATCCGGGTGCTCGACTACGCCGAGCACGCGCTGTCGGCCGGTGGTGACGCCGTCGCGGCGGCCTATGTCGAGTGCGAGATTGCCGGCGAGATTGTGTGGGGCGTGGGCATCCACCCCAATATCGTTATGGCGTCGCTGCGGGCCGTCGTGTCCGCAGCCAACCGCGCCGAAGCGACCACCATCCCGGGCTGAGCGTCACGGTGGTTGAGGTGCCGACGAAGTCGGCCTCGAAACCACCCGCGATGTGCGTGGTTTTGTCGGGCTCGCCGCAGACAATGGATCGGTGAGCCTCTATCGCGACGCGGGTGTCGTCCTGCGCACGCACAAGCTTGGCGAGGCCGACCGCATCATCACCCTGCTCACCCGTGAGCGGGGGCTGGTGCGAGCGGTCGCCAAGGGCGTGCGCAAGACGTCGTCGCGGTTCGGTGGACGGCTCGAGCCCTTCATGCACGTCGACCTGCAGTTGGCGGAGGGGCGCAGCCTCGACATCATCACCCAGGTCGAGACGCTCAACCCGTTTGCTCGCGATCTCGGCTCGGACTACCCGGCGTACACCGCAGGCACGGCCATGCTGGAGACGGCGGAGCGACTCGTCTCCGAAGACGGTGAGCCGGCCGTTCAGCAGGTCCAACTGCTGGTCGGGGCGTTGAAGGCTCTCGTCGGTGGACGCTCGACGCCGAGCCTGATCCTCGACTCCTACCAACTGCGGGCGCTCGCGGTGGCTGGCTTCGCGCCGAGTTTCGACGGGTGCGCCCGGTGCGGCGTCGAAGGTCCCCATCGCAGCTTCCACGCCCCGTCGGGCGGCATGCTGTGCACCGAATGCCGGGTCTCCGGCTCGGCAGCCCCGTCACCCATGACAGTGGCCCTGCTGGCGGCGCTGCTCATCGGCGACTGGGAGGCCGTCGAGACGTCCGACGACCGGTCCCGTCGCGAAGTCAGCGGCATCGTCGCGGTGTATCTGTCATGGCACTTGGAGCGCGGCCTGCGCTCGCTCAGCCACGTCGACCGCTAGCGGCTGGTTTCGAGGGTCGCCCTCCGGGCTCCTACCTCAACCACCGGTGCTCGATTTCGTCCCCTTGGGCCTCTCGCGATACTCTTTTCGCTGGTCTGCACGCAAGCCATGCGTGACGACAAGTCGGAACTTTCGATGGATGGAGCGGACGTGTCCACCGGACCGTTGGTCGTCGATACCCACGAGTTGGGACGTCGGCCAGGAACGGAACGCACGCTCGAACTGTCTGTTGAGGCGCCGGCGGACCTGGGTAGCGACGTCTACGGCGTGCCTGAGGGTTCACCGATCGACATCGAGCTGCGGCTCGAGGCGGTCATGGACGGGGTCCTGGCAACGGGAACCGCCTCGGTGCGGGTCACGGGCGAGTGCGTGCGATGCCTGATCGAAATCGACGACGATCGTGACGTGGATTTCCAGGAGCTGTACCTCTACGCCGATCCAGGCGAGGACGAGTTGGCCCTCGACGGGGACCTGCTCAACCTCGAACCAGTCCTCCGGGACGCGGTGGTGCTCGCACTGCCAATCAACCCGATGTGTGATCCGGAATGTCCGGGATTGTGCCCCGAATGCGGAGTGCGACTCGCGGATGATCCCGACCACACACATGAAGCAGCGATCGACCCGCGATGGTCGGCGCTCCAGAATCTCAAGGAGTAACCGTGGCTGTTCCGAAGCGGAAGATGTCGCGCAGCAATACCCGGCACCGCCGGTCGGCGTGGAAGACGACGGCCACCGAGCTGGTCGACTGCGCCAACCCGTCGTGCGACTCGAAGGTGCTTCCGCACCACGCCTGCACCGAGTGCGGCCAGTATGGCCCACGCGGCGAGCGTCGTCAGGTTCTCTGACCTCTGTACCGGAGCTGGGGCCGATGAGCGATCTTCGTGACGTTCTCGGTGTTCCCGACCTCGACGAGGCGTTGCTTGGGCATGCCTTGACGCATCGGTCGTTCGCGTACGAGAACGGTCAGATCCCCAACAACGAGCGGCTCGAGTTCCTGGGCGATTCGGTTCTCGGGCTGGTCGTGACGGACACGCTGTTCTCGACGCATCCGGACTTCCCGGAAGGCCAGCTGGCCAAACTGCGCGCCGCGGTCGTCAGTGCCAAGGCGTTGGCAGACGTGGCTCGCGAACTGGGGATCGGTGATCACGTCCGGCTGGGCCGAGGCGAGGAGACCACGGGCGGCCGCGACAAGGCATCGATCCTGTCCGACACCGTCGAGGCCGTCCTGGGTGCCATCTACGTCCAGTTCGGCATCGAGCGGGCGTCCGAGGTGATCCATCGCGTCTTCGACGAACGCATCGTCAACGCAGCCGAGCTCGGCGCCGGCCTGGACTGGAAGACGTCACTCCAAGAGATCGCCTCCGCCCATGATCTCGGTGTTCCGCGCTACCAGCTGAAGAGCGACGGGCCCGACCACGCCAAGGAGTTCACCGCCGAGGTACAGCTGGCCGAGCGGCTTTTCACCGGCGGATCTGGACGCTCCAAGAAGGAAGCCGAACAGCAGGTTGCCGAGATCGCCTGGCGTGCCATCAACGAAGAGTTCGTCCCCCGCGCCGAATCAGCGCGGGAGGTGCCCCCACCCGCTTCGGCGGCCGGGCATGCCTGAGCTTCCAGAGGTCGAGGTCGTCCGGCTCGGCCTGCTCGATCACGTCGTCGGCCGCACCATCCGCGATGTGCGCGTCCTGCATGAACGGGCGGTTCGCCGCCATACCGGGGGAGCGGACGATTTTGCGGCTCGCCTGCGTGGACGTCGCGTTGTCGGTGCGAATCGCCGTGGCAAGTTCCTGTGGCTCACACTCGATGACACTGGTGCGGTGCTGTGCCACCTCGGGATGAGCGGACAGATGCTCGTCCGCTCGCATGGCGAGGAGGACCCGACCCACCTGCGCGTCGCGTTCGACCTCGACGACGGCAACGACCTGCTGTTCGTCGATCAGCGGACCTTCGGCGGCATGCTCGTGACGGAGGTGGAGGAGTCGGTGCCGCTCGAGGTGCTGCACATCGCGCGCGATCCACTCGACCTGCTCTTCGACGACGCGGAGTTCGCTGCCCGGCTTCGCCGCAAGGACACCGGCATCAAGCGGGCGCTGCTCGACCAGACGCTGATCTCCGGTGTCGGGAACATCTACGCGGACGAGGCGCTGTGGCGTTCGTCTTTGCACTATGCGCGCAGCGCGCGTGGCTTGCGTCGCACTGAGACGGAGGCGTTGCTGGCCCACGTTCGCGGAGTCATGACAGAAGCGCTCGCGCAGGGCGGGACGTCGTTCGACGCGCTCTACGTCAACGTGAACGGCCAGAGTGGTTACTTCTCGCGGTCACTCGACGCCTACGGACGGGAGGGTCAGCCGTGCCGGCGGTGTGGGACCGCTATCGTGCGCGAGCCGTTCATGAACCGCTCGTCCTTCCGCTGCCCGGCGTGCCAACCGAAGCCGCGCAATGGACGTTGGTGACACACGGGATGTAGTCGGTACAGCAGAACTCTGCATCGGTCGTGAATGTCGGCGCCGCGCTGGAATCGACTGACGCGCTCCACGTTGAAGCTCGCCTCCGCTCGACCGTACGCGCATACCTGCACCCGATGCTCGACGACCCGCGGTTGGCGCGGCTGGCCTTCATAGAAGTCGTCGGCGTAACCATTCGGGCCGCTGTCGTCCGCTACCGGGTCTCCGCTCGTGCCACTTGGTGGCGCAGCCGGGTGGACCTCGGGTCGGCACGGTGCTCGTGGTCGGCGGGTCGCTCGACACCAGCGGGGCCCGAGACAGCGCCCCCGAAACCTGCGATAGCGCGCCGCTCGGCCTCCTCCAGTCAGCGCTTCGCAGTACCCTCACTCAGTGTTCCTCGCTCGCTCGTCAACAGGCCGTCGGCCACGCCCCCTCACGCCCTGTCGGGCGCGGGAGGTACCGCCCGGCATCGAGCCGCAAGCGGCTCGTGCGCTCGGTAACCTCGGCCTGTGACCGACCCCTACGGCATCGAGGCGCGTGCGCGCTTCGTCGCCGAGCCGCCCAAGCGGGCCGGCCGGTCGCCGTTCGAGCGGGACCGGGCCCGCATCGTTCATTCGTCGGCGTTGCGTCGGCTGTCGGCCAAGACGCAGGTCATGACGGCGGGCACGCATGACTTCGTCCGGAACCGGCTCACCCATTCGCTGGAGGTCGCCCAGGTCGCGCGCGAGCTCGGGGCGTCGCTCGGCTGCGCCCCCGACATCGTTGACTCTGCGGCCCTCGCCCACGACCTCGGCCATCCGCCGTTCGGCCACAACGGGGAGGTGGCCTTGGACGCGGCTGCCGAAAAGTGCGGCGGCTTCGAGGGCAATGCCCAGACATTGCGGCTGCTCAGCCGGCTCGAGGGCAAGACGTTCACCTCTGATGGCCGCAGCGTGGGGCTCAACCTGACGCGCGCGACGCTCGCTGCCTGCATCAAGTACCCGTGGCTACGCGGGGACGGCCCCACGGGCTTCGACCCGCGGAAGTTCGGCGTCTACGCCGACGATGCCGACATCTTCGCGTTCGTCCTGGATCAGCTCGACGGGGTGCCGGCGAACTCAGGGCACGCGAACTCGGGGCGTAAGCCCATCGAGGCCGAGGTGATGGACCTCTCCGACGATGTCGCGTACTCGGTGCACGACATCGAGGACGGCGTCGTCGGCGGATGGTTCACCCTCGACCCGGCCGAACTCGACCTCGCCGGCGTCCATGAAGCTGCTGCCGATTGGTACGACGCCGCGATCAGCCCTCACCGGTTGATCACGGCGCTGGAGCGCCTGGAGGCGATGCCGGAGTGGCCGCGCGAACCCCTCGATGGCTCGCGGGAGTCGCGGGCCGAGATCAAGAGCCTCACCAGTGCGCTGATCGGCCGATTTGTCACCGCGGCCAAGGAGGCCACCACCGGCACGTGGGGGAGCGGCCCGCTCACGCGGTACAGCGCGCGGCTCGAGGTGCCGGCGGCCACGCGAGACGAGATCACCGCACTGAAGTCCGTAGCGGCGCACTACATCATGCGCTCGGCCGATCGGTCCGACGAGCAGGTTGCTCAACGCGGTCTCATCGCGAACCTTGTGGAAGCGCTTAGTGCGTCTGAAGGGCGGGCGTTGGACCCTGAGCTTCGTGCCGATTTCGAGGCTGCCACCGACGACACGGCCCGCCTGCGCGTCGTCGTCGACCAGGTGGCGAGTCTCACCGACATCTCGGCTCCCGTGTGGGCTTCGCGACTCTTCTAGGGCGTCCTAGGATGGCGGCACCATGGCGGGCTTGATCAAGGACGAGGACATCCAGCTCGTTCGCGAGCGCGTCCGCATCGACGAAGTCATCGGCCAGTACGTGACGCTCAAGTCGGCCGGCGGCGGGTCCCTCAAGGGGCTGTGCCCGTTCCACGATGAGAAGTCGCCGTCGTTCAACGTCAGGCCTGCTCAGGGCTACTACCACTGCTTCGGCTGCGGCGTCGGCGGTGATGCCATCAAGTTCCTGCGCGAGATCGAGGGAATCACCTTCGCCGAGGCGGTCGAGCGGCTGGCTGACAAGTCCGGTATCCAGCTCCGGTATGACGAGGGCGGCTCGCCGGGCCCGCGCCGAGACGCCGGACAGCGCCAGCGTCTACTCGAGGTGCACAAGCTCGCCCAGGAGTACTACGCGTCGGTGCTCGGCTCGGCCGCGGACGCGCAGCCCGGCCGCGACTTCATCAAGGACCGCGGGTTCGACCAATCCTCAGCCGAAGTCTTCGGCGTCGGCTTCGCACCGCGCTCGGGTGAGGCACTGGTCGCGCACCTGAAAGGCAAGGGCTTTGCAGACGAAGACCTCCTCGTCGGCGGTCTCGCGTCACGCGGCCAACGCGGTCTCTACGACCGGTTCCGCGGGCGCCTGCTCTGGCCCATCCGCGAGATCTCCGGCGAGACGATCGGATTCGGCGCCCGACGGTTGTTCGACGATGACCGGGTCGAAGCCAAGTACCTGAACACGTCCGAGACGCCGATCTACAAGAAGAGCAATGTCCTCTACGGCATCGACCTGGCTCGTCGGCAGATCGCCGGAACCCGGCAGGCGGTCGTCGTCGAGGGCTACACCGACGTCATGGCCTGTCACCTGGCCGGCGTCCCGACCGCCGTCGCAACCTGTGGGACGGCGTTCGGCGAGGACCACGCACGCGTGCTGCGCCGCGTCCTGCTCGACCAGGACGCGTTCCACGGCGAGGTCATCTTTACCTTCGATGGTGACGAGGCCGGGCAACGCGCGGCCATGAAGGCGTTCTCCGGCGACCAGCAGTTCGTCGCGCAGACGTACGTGGCCGTGGAGCCGCGCGGCATGGACCCGTGCGACCTTCGTCTCGCCGACGGCGACGCAGCCGTTCGCGAGTTGGTCGCGTCGCGCATCCCGCTGTACCGATTCGTCCTGGACAACACATTGGAGCGTTACGACCTTGACCGCTCCGACCAGCGGATCGACGCTGTCCGCGAGGCCGTGACGCTCACGCGTGCCATCCGGGACAAGAGCAAGGTCGAGGAGTTCCTCCGCGAGGTGGCCACCAAGGTCGGCCTCGACCTCGAACAGGTCCGCGCGGAGTTCCGGCGTGCGAAGGAACCCGCGGCCGCACGGCCGAATCAAGCCGCACCGGCCGCAGGCGGCGGCGGAGCGGTCGCGAATTTCGGGGCGCCGGAGCTGAGCGACGAGCGTGAGGCGCTCAAGGCGCTCGTCCAGTTCCCGCAGATTGCGGTCGAGCACGCAGACGAAATCACCGACAACGACTTCACGCATCCGGTCGCGCAAGAAATCTGGCAGGCCATCGCGAAGCTGGGCCTGCCGCGTACCGCTGATGCATCCTGGGTGGCTCGGATCGAAACAGAACTCGCGTCGGAGGATGCGCGCCGGATCCTCTCGGTGGCGGCAGTCCAGCCGTTGAAGGCGCGCGAGGAGTCAACCGAAGGCGTCGTCGCGGTCACCATCCTGCAGTTGCAGGCCCGGACGCTCGGGCGTCAGATCACCGACGTGAAGTCAAAGCTCCAACGCACGGATCCGATCGAGCAGGTCGACGCCTACAACGAGGTGTTCGGCGAGCTGATTGCCTTGGAGCAGCAGCACAGGTCCCTGCGTGACCGCGTCTCCGACCACTGAACAGCTGTTCGTCCACACCAGGTGGCTCCAATCGACGGGTCCACAGTCGTGATTTGACTCGTGGCATGAGGCAGGACCTCGACGCATGCTGCATCCGTGGACCAGCTCACCCTGCGTGGGATTCTCGCGATGCCGCCGCTGTCGCGCGAGCGAGAGCAGGAGCTGGCACGCTCGGCGCTTGCCGGAAGTGTTGAAGCGCGCGATGACCTCATCCGGTTGAGCCTGCGGCTCGTCGCCATGCGCGTACGCCACCTGGGCATTCCGGCCAAGGAAGTGGACGACGCGCTTCAGGCGGGGACGGTCGGGCTTATCGCGGCCGTTGACCGCTTCGACCCCGACCGCGGTGTGCGCCTCTCGACGTTCGCGTGGCCGTGGATCACGGGATCGATCCGCTCATCGTGGGCGCCGCCGCCCAGGGTGGGCGAGCTGGAACCGCAGCCAGCGGAAATGCGAGGCGACCTCGACACGCTCGTCGCTCGGTTGCCCGTTCGGCTCGCTGAGGTCGTGCGTCTCCGGTTCCGGTTGGGCGAGCCGCCTGACGTGCTTCGGACGCACGCGGACGTCGCTGCTCGGCTCGGGCTCACCATCGCGCAGGTCCGCCGGGCGGAAGCGAAGGCGCTCGGAGGGCTCCGTGATCGGCTTGCTAGGCTTGGCGACCGCAATCCCCTGTAGCTCAATTGGCAGAGCTTCCGACTGTTAATCGGACGGTTGTTGGTTCGAGTCCAACCGGGGGAGCCACTCGTTTGCCGATATTCTCCCCGCACGGGGGGAGGTAGCTCAGCTGGTCAGAGCAGGGGACTCATAATCCCTGGGTCGTGGGTTCGAGCCCCACCCTCCCCACACCCGATCGAACGTGTTGACGAGGCCGGAGGCACGAGGAAACGTGGACGCTGTCATCGCTGATCTGGACGGCACCCTGTGCGACGTCTCGGAGATCCTGCATCTGGTCGAGGGGGAGGAGCGCGACTTCCACGCGTTCCACGCCGCGTCGGCGGGCTGTCCGTCGGTCGAGGCCGTCGTCGCAGCGGTGCGTACGGCGAAGGAGACTGGTCGGGGCATCCTGATCGTCACCAGCCGCGAGTTCATTTGGCGCGACCTGACGCTGGACTGGCTGGCTGCGCACGACATCCCCTACGACGAACTCGTCATGCGGATCGTCGGGGACTATCGGCCGGACGACGTCGTCAAGGCCGAGATGCTCGATGACCTCGAGAAACGTGGCTGGACGGTTGTCGAAGCGTGGGAGGACCGCGATGACATCGCCGACCTGTGGTCGTCACGGGGAATCACGGTTCACCGCGTCTAGGCTGAGGCACATGTCGGACGAGGCGAAGGAGGGCGTTCTTCGCGACCAAGCGCTGCGGCTCGACAAGAGCAGCCTGACGGTCGCCGACGAATGCCTCCGCTTTCGTTTCGAGGAGTCCGCGGACTTGGTCGCCCTCATGGCGAGCCACGGCGAGCTTCAGTACGGCGACGTGCTCGCGCTGGTGCGCGGTGTGCTGTCCGCCGACCGCGATGCCGAGGAGGCCGCGACGGCCCTCGACGCGTACGCCTTGTCCTCGTTGATGCGGACGGTCGCCGGACAGCACGCTGGTGGTCCGCTCATGGAGGCTGACTTCGCCGAGGCCGCCGACCTCGCGCGAGCGGCGAAGATGCTGCAGGGGGACGTCACCTTCAGCACTACCGCCGCGCGAATCGAGGGGCAGGTCAACCTCGCCTGCCGACGCTTCGATCACGTCGAGCAGATGCTGGCCGAGGACGACCTCAGCGACGACACGGCTTGGCTGCTCAGCACCGAGCTGGCTCATCCCGCGAACGGCCTGCCGGGTGCGAGCCATTACGCCTGGCTGAAGCTCTTCAACCGCCGGTTCGAGCAATTCGGCATGTTGCCGATCACGCTTGCCGAAGGGCCCGGCGAGCCGTTCGATCGGGTGACGGTCGACGTCCCGAACGAGCGCAGAATCCCGGACGGTCCGCTTGTCACCGTGATCATGTCCACGTTCAAGCCGGACCGGAGTTTCCGCACGGCGGTGCAATCACTGATCGATCAGACATGGCAGAACCTCGAGATCCTGGTGATCGACGACTGCTCGCCGGAGGAGCACGACGACGTGCTCGCCGAGGTGACCGGGCTCGACCCGCGCATCGAACTGATCCGGATGCCCGTCAACGGAGGCACCTATCGGATCCGGAACGAGGGCATCCGACGGTCGCGCGGCGAGTTCATCACGTTCCAGGACTCCGACGACTGGGCCCACCCCGAGCGGATCGCCCGCCAGATCACGCCCCTGCTCGACCAGCCCGGCCTGATGGCCACCCACTGTCGCTGTGTACGCGTCTTCCCGAACCTATCGACATTGAACGTCGGCATGAACTCCTTCCGCCGGTGCGCACCGTCCACGATGTTCCGCAAGGACGTGGTGATCGCAGCCATGGGCGGCTACGACGAGACCCGCAAGGAGGCCGACAACGAGTTCCATGAGCGACTCCGCGTGGTCTTCGGCGAGGACGCCAATCTTGACCTGCGCGACGTCATGGTGCTCTATCAGCTGACGCCGGACTCGCTGTCCCGCGACGAGTACCGCTTCGCCTGGCAACACGGGGCGCGAGCCGGCTACATCCAGGCCAGGCGGTACTGGCACCGTCAGATCGCCGCAGGTCACGAGTCACCTTTCGTGGAGCCGGGGGGGCCACGCCGCATCTACGCGCCGCAGCGCGTGCTCACCGGGCACGACCAGGAGGCGACGACCTGCGATGTCTTGTGGATCTCCGATTGGCGCCCAGATCTGTCCCGCTACGACGGCCACGTTGGCTTGGTGGAGGCAACAGCGGCGGCCGGACTGTCGACGCTGGCCGCGCATGCCACGACCATTCGCAACGCCAACCGAGACCGGGTCTCCCTGCGCGACGACATCCTCGGACTGCAGGCCGCCGGCACGACGCGTCTGGTCGTCTGGACGGAGCCGACCCACGCACGCCTGGTGGTGGTCACCGATCCCGAACTGCTGAACCTCACCCGACACCCGGAGAACGTGGCGATCACGGCCGACCGGTTCGTCGTTGCGGCCCCGCACCCACCGGCGGCTCCCGTCGGCGGATGGCTGACCTACGACCCCGCCATCGTCGAGAGCAACGCACAGCGCATGTTCGGCGCGGCGGTCGAGTGGCTGCCGGCCAGCGCATCGATTGCCGAAGAACTGCGGCGGCGGGGCGCGACCACCGTGTTGGAGCCAGCGCTCCTTGCGGTGGCACCGACGGTTCGTCACCGGTCGTACCGGAGGGCGCGCGGTGGGTCATCGCTCATTGTCGGGACGGCCGCGCTGGAACCGCGGCGGCGCGATCGCCCAAGCATCGACGACCTGGCCGCGCGGTTGCCAGCTTCCGGGTTCGACGTGCGCCTGCTCGACACCGCCCTCGCCACCCGCCAGCAGAAGCATCCGCGGGTGTTGTCACCGACGTGGGTGGCGGTCGACGAGTCGCTGACGCTGAACGGATTCTTGCGGCAACTCGACGTGTTCGCCTCAGTCCCCACGCGGACGTGGGGGCCGTATGTGCCGTGGAGCATCTTCCAGGCGCTCGCTGAAGGAGCCGTCGTCCTCGCCGACCCTGCGCTGGAGCCATTCCTCGGCGACGCGGGGGTCTACGCTGCAGCCGGCGAAGTCGAGATCGCCCTCAAAGAGTTGGCGAACGACCCGGCGCGCCTCGACGAGCAGCGCAACCGCGGATACGCGCTGTGCCGCGACCGCGCGTCGAGCGGCGCGCTGACCAGTCTGATCGGCACACTGTTGGCTGGCAGAGAGGGCAGGAAATGAAACTGGCACGGCGCAAGGTTCTGATCGGCGGCGCGGCAGCGGTAGTTGCGGCAGCCGGTCTCGGGGCAGCGTTCACCGGGTTCACCGAATGCGCGCTCGCCGCCCTGACCCTGCTTGTACTGCTCACGATCGCGCTGCAATTACAGGCGTTGCGTCGGGTCGAGCTACGTCAGCAGAGCCTCGACCGCCTCGAGCAGAAGCTCGACGTCGTGGCCCGTCGCGTGGTCACCGAGGCCGAAGCTACCGGGCGTGAGTTGGGCGGACGTATCGACGAGCTCGCCGCGGAACTCCGCCGCCAGAGCTGATCTGGGCCGCGACACGCCCGCGACACGATGGCGACACCCGTGAGTGACGTCATGGTGCGGTTGTGATCTATGGGGCACAATGGACCCACGACCTCCTGATCTGACACGAGAAACGTTGGGGAAGACGGATTCTCAGACGGACCAGGAGGCCATGATGGGCGCTTTCGAGGGATCGACGGCGATGACGCGCGGTGTGGTGTACATCCACGCCGCCCCGTCGGCATTGTGCTCACACGTCGAGTGGGCGGTCGTCGGCGTGCTTGACGCTGCCGTCGACTTCAATTGGGTTGCGCAGCCGGCAGAGCCGGGCACGTACCGCACGGAGATCTCGTGGCAGGCTCCCGCCGGCACTGCGGCCACCATCACGTCCTCATTGCGCGGGTGGGATCGTCTCCGCTTCGAGGTGACCGAAGAGCCCACGGCCGTCACCGAGGGCGCTCGATACAGCTACACCCCAGATCTCGGCGTCTTCCACGCCATGACCGGCCTGCACGGCGACATCCTCATTCCGGAGGACCGGGTGAAGGCGTTCCGGGTCAAGGCGGCCAAGGGCGAGATCACGATGGACGAAGCTCTGGACGGGCTGCTCGGCGCCAAGTGGGATGCCGAACTGGAGCCGTTTCGGCACGCCGGCGACGGCGCCCCGGTGCGCTGGCTACATCAAGTTATTTGACGCGGGCGGGCAGTCGCCGCGAGGCGACCGCCCGCAGCCCAAACAAGCCATTGCTGGCGTGCGCGACCGGCAAAGCCGGATCGCTATAGCGCTAGCTAATTCGCACGGTCGCCTGCGGCGTTGCGGAGCCGCTGTTGGAGCGGACGCGGAACTGGCGTTCGCCCGGGCTGCCGATGTAGACGCGGGCTTCGAAGGTGCCATCCGGGCGAGCCGTGACCGTGATCGGGAAAGGCGCCCACGTCCCGGTCCCACCGTCCTCACGCCACTCGACGATGAGGGTCTCGCCGTCGCTGGCGCTCGGAAGCCGGCCAGACAGCCGGAAGTCCTCGCCGGCACTCACTTGCGCTGGCGTCAGGGTCAGGCTTGCACCGGTCGGAGTGGGTGAAGGCTTCGGTCGGTCCGCGTCTCCGAAGGGGTCAGAGGTGGCACCCGGCGAGGTGATGGGCGTGGGCGCCGTCGGCGAGCTGATCGGCGGGAGAGATCCCCGATCGAATCCTGAACTGAGAAGCAGGGCGGCGGCCGCGACGCCGATAACAACGCCGATGACGGCGCCGATGACGGCGAAGACGACCGCCAACTGCTTGAACGCGCCGACGCGCTCGGGGTCGCTGAGTTGCGGCGAAGGCAACGTGGCCAGGAAGCTCTCACCGCGCTGGACCGAGCGCACGACATCGCCGACAGTGCGCCACTCGTTCACCGCGTCGTTCGACAGCCGGAGGTCGAAGGTCGTGGAGACGCCTTCAGCCAACTCGACGATCGCGACCGAATCGACGCCCAAGTCCTTCAGCGCAGCCGTGTCGCGGACGGCGTCAGCCGGGGTGCTGGCGATCTTTTCGAGGAGTTCGGCGAGCTTGGGGCGGATCTCCTCGGACGTGGGCACCGAGCGATTCTATCCGGACGACACGGACTCGACCGAGTCGTCAGCCTCGTCCGCATCGTCGTCGGTGTCGTCGTCCTCATCCGTCTCGTCGGCCGCGGTTTCCTCGAGCCCTCGACGGCGGCGGCGGCCACGGTTGCCGGTGGCCCACGCTCCGAGCGAAACTGCCAGCCATCCGATGAAGGCGCCGGCGAAGTCGTCGGCGAGGTAATGCCAGCCGAAATAGATTGTGGCCAGGACCGTCATGAGCAGGAATATGTATCCCGCGATGCGGATCGCGAGCCGTTGTCCGGTTCGGCTGAAGAAAAAGCAGGCCGTCACGACGACAGAGACATGGAGCGAGGCGAACCCGGCGATCCCGTAGATGTCGGTCCCAGTTGGGTCGGCCTTGAAAGCCGTGCCATTTCTGAACAGCGCGTTCTGGAGCGCTGACACGCTGGAGTCAGGCAGATCGACGAACATCGAGGGCTGGAAGAACGCCGGGCCGAGCGTCGGCAAGATGTAGTAGCTGATCGCGCCCAGGATCCAGTTGAGGCTGAGGGCTGTCGCATACCAGGCGCCGAGCGAGGCGTTCCGGCTCCACGTCAGCACGAGCCCGAGAGTGATCGGGATGAGGGGCAAGTAGCCCAGGTAGGCCGTCGCGAGCACCTCGGCGGTCACGGTCGTCCCGAGCAGCTGGTGGAGGATCGGTGCCGGGTTGTTGCCGAACATGAGGAAGTGATCGAGCTGCAGCATGTCGTGGTCGAACAGGACGTCCTCTCGGAGCAGCGGCAGGTAGCTCTTGATGTTCCGATAGCTGACGTAGCAGATGTAGAACCCGACAAGGCCGGTCATGATGTTGACGACCCGGCTCCAGCTCCACTCCTCGCGCAGGATCTCGACGATCGCGCGATGGGCCTGTTTGACGCCGCTGCGCCGAATGGCCTGCGGGATGATGCCGAGCGCGAAGAACATGAACGCCAGGGCAGGCAGACGGACGTACGCCGGACCCAGGAAGCCCTCGGGATCACGCAGCGGCACACCGAGTTGCTGAGAGAGCACGACGGCGCTGAGCCCGATCAGCGCCGAGACGATCACCAGGAAGGTGTAGGGCCAGCGACGCATGCCCATATCTTAGAGAGCGCCTATGCGTCGCCGCCCTCCTGTGCTTGGCCGGCGACGGCCGTGGGGTCGTCCAGCCGCAGATCAGCGAAGGCTTTGGCGACGACCGCCCGCTCGATGTGGCCACGTTCGGCCAGTCCTTGCAGGACTCCCACGACGATTGATTCGGTGTCGACCTGGAAGGCTCTGCGGGCGGCAGCGCGGGTGTCTGCGAAGCCGAAGCCGTCGGTTCCGAGCGATTCCCATCCGCCGGGCACCCAAGGGGCGATCTGGTCGGCGACGGCGCGCATGTAGTCGCTGACGGCGAGCGTGACCGCCTTCTCCTCAGCGAGCGACTGGGTGATCCAGGCTCGCCGGTACTCCTCGCCGGCGTGGTTGAGGTTCCACCGTTCGACCTCGACTGCCTCCTTGGCGATCTCGTTCCATGAAGTCACGGACCACACGTCAGCAGCGACGCCATACTGCTCGGCCAGGATCTGCTGTGCCTTCAGCGCCCACGGAACGGCGACGCCGGAGGCCAGGATGCGAGCCGGAATGCCGTCAGCTCCTGCTTTGGCGTAGAGATAGGCGCCCTTGAGCAGGCTGTCGACGTCGAGGCCGGCCGGCTCAGCGGGATGGATGATCGGCTCGTTGTAGACCGTCAGATAGAAGATGACGTCCTCGCCGTCGCCGTCCGTACCACCGTCGCCGTACATCCGCTCCAGTCCAGAGCGGACGATGTGGCCGATCTCAAACGCGAACGCCGGGTCGTAGTGGATGACGGCCGGGTTGGTGCGCGCGATGAGTGGCGAATGGCCGTCGGCGTGCTGAAGGCCCTCGCCAGTCAGGGTCGTCCGGCCGGCCGTGGCACCGACGAGGAACCCGCGGGCCAGCTGGTCGGCCATCGCCCAGATGGAGTCGGCAGTGCGCTGGAAGCCGAACATCGAATAGAAGATGTAGATCGGGATCATCGGCTCGTCGTGGGTGGAGTACGAGCTTCCGGCGGCGGTAGTGGACGCCATGGCGCCGGCCTCGCTAATGCCCTCGTGCAGGAGCTGCCCCTGCGGGGACTCCTTGTAGGCGAGCAGCAGCTTGCGGTCGACCGAGTCGTAGTTCTGGCCGTGCGGGTTGTAGATCTTGGCGGTCGAGAACATCGCGTCCATGCCGAACGTCCGGTACTCGTCCGGCGCGATCGGGACGATCCGGTCACCGATGTCCGGGTCGCGCATGAGCTCCTTGAGGAGTCGGACGAACGCCATGGTCGTGGCAATCGCCTGCTTGCCGGAACCCTGCGCCAGCTCGGCGTAAACCGGGTCGCCGGGCAGCTTGAGCGGTTTGGATTCGAACCGCCGCGACGGGATGGGACCGCCGAGCGCTTCGCGGCGGGCCAGCATGTACTGGATGTCCGGGCTGTCCGCGCCCGGGTGATAGAACGGCGGCACGTAGTTGGCGTCGTCGATCTGCTGGTCGGTGATCGGGATGTACAGCTTGTCGCGGAATAGCTTCAGGTCCTCAGGTGTCAACTTCTTCATCTGGTGGGTGGCGTTCTTGCCCATCAGCGAATCGATCAGCCAGCCCTTGACGGTGTGCGCCAGGATCACGGTCGGCTGACCGGTATGTTTCACGGCGGAGTCGAAGGCTGCGTAAACCTTGCGGTAGTCGTGGCCGCCGCGCGGCAACTTCTCGATCTGCTCATCACTGAGGTGCGCCACGATCTGCTGCAACCGGGGATCAGGTCCGAAGAAGTGCTCGCGGTTGTAGGCGCCGGACTCGACCGACAACGTCTGAAACTCGCCGTCGGGGACCCGGTTCATCTGGTTGACCAGAACACCGTCGGTGTCGCGGGACAGGAGGTCGTCCCAAGGCTGGCCCCACACCACCTTGATGACGTTCCAACCGGCGCCGCGGAAGTACGCCTCAAGCTCCTGGATGATCTTGCCGTTGCCGGTCACGGGCCCGTCGAGTTGCTGCAGGTTGCAGTTCACAACGAACGTCAGGTTGTCGAGCTCCTCGCGGGCCGCGATCCGAATGGCGCCGAGCGACTCGGGTTCGCCCATCTCGCCGTCGCCCAGGAACGCCCACACGTGCTGCTGGGAGGTGTCCTTGATGCCGCGATGCTGGAGGTACCGGTTGAACCGAGCCTGGTAGATCGAGTTGATCGCCGCCAAGCCCATCGAAACCGTCGGAAACTCCCAGTAGTCCGGCATCAGCCGCGGGTGGGGATACGACGACAGCCCCTTACCGACACCGTGGCTGCGCTCCTGCCGGAAGTGGTCGAGCTGTTGCTCCGTCAGGCGGCCTTCGAGGTACGAACGGGCGTAGATGCCCGGCGCGGCGTGGCCCTGGACGTAGATCTGGTCACCACCACCGGCGTGCTGGCGTCCCTTGAAGAAGTGGTTGAAGCCGACTTCGTACAGGCTGGCCGCCGACTGGTACGTCGCAATGTGCCCGCCGACGCCCAAGCCGGGCCGGTTCGCCCGCGCCACCATCACGGCGGCGTTCCAACGGATCATCATCCGGATGTTCCGCTCGATGTCGAGGTCGCCGGGGAAGTCCGGCTCGCGCTCGGGCGGGATCGTGTTGATGAAGTCGGTGCTGCGCAGCGCCGGGAGGCCGATGTTTTTCTCGCGTGCCCGCTCCAGCAGCCGCAGCATTACGTACCGCGCCCGCTCGCGTCCCTTCGTCTGGATCATCTCGTTGAGCGATGCAACCCAATCCGCCGTTTCGTCGGGATCGATGTCGGGCAACTGGGTAGGCATGCCCTCATGGAGGATCGGCGGACGTTCAGAAGGGTTCACGAAGGCTCCCGCGGCAGGTGACCCCCCCATCCTTCCACGAGACTTTTCGCTACTGTGAGGTACGCAATCGCGAGAATTGTGATGCGGCACACCCTGAGGAGGAGCGTTGGAAGCCGGCCGGTTGGGCTTCGTCCCCGACACCGTCATCCAGGAACTGGGGTGGGACGACGATGTCGACGCCGGTCTCCGGGCGTCCATCGAATCCCACACGGGCAATGCCCTCGTTGACGGCGAGGCGACTGATGTTGTCGATGGCGTGATCCTGTGGTGGCGCGATGGCGATGGCGATCTCGCCGATGCCCTGATGGATGCGCTCGCTGATCTCGCCGAAGGCGGTTCGATCTGGCTCCTGACGCCAAAGGTCGGCCGCGACGGCTACGTCTCTGGCGCCGACATCGGTGAGGCGGCTCCGGTGGCCGGCTTGTCGACCACCACGACGTCGTCGGCTACGGCGGACTGGGCTGCCACCAAGCTGTCGACGCACAAACGCTGAGCCCCAGGGTGGCGTCCATGGCACTCTCGGTTGGTGACACCGCTCCAGATTTCACGCTCAAGAACCAGCATGGGCAGGAGATCGCCCTGTCGGCCCTGCGCGGCAAGCCGGTGGTCCTCGTGTTCTTCCCGTTCGCCTTCAGTGGCATCTGTACTGGTGAGCTCTGCGAGATCCGCGACAACCTGAACGTCTTCACCGACGACGGCGTCACCGTGCTCGCCATCTCGTGCGATCACTTCTTCTCGAACCGTGCGTTCGCTGACCGCGACGGCTACACCTTCGACATTCTCAGCGACTTCTGGCCACACGGCGCAGTCAGCCAGGCGTACGGCGTTTTCGAGGAGTCCGCCGGCGCGGCGCGTCGCGGCGACCTTCCTCATCGACGCCGACGGAATCATCCGCTGGAGCGTCGAGAACCCGATTGGTGAGGCCCGCGACTTCCTCGGCTACAAGGACGCGCTGGCCGCCCTCGGGTGAATTTGTGAAATTCGCTGCAAGGTCAGGCGTAATGCGATTTGATATTGCTGCTGCAGCCGCCCGGGACCCGAGACCTTGGCGGCTGTGGTTTTTTCTGGCCTTAGGATGAGAACACGTTCTACTTTGTAGGTGTCGGGAAAGGTACGCAGATGTCGCACAAGCCCGCCGTCGAGGGCTGGTTCACCACGGGCGCCGAGCCGGCGTTGCTCGGCTCGCGTTGCGAGTCGTGTCGCAGCACTTTCTTCCCGCCGGTGTCGGCTGAGGGATCGTTCTGTCGGAACCCCGCGTGCTCGGGCGAAACGTTCGTCAGCGCCGAACTATCCCGTCGCGGTCGAGTGTGGTCCTACACGGACGCGCAGTATCAGCCTCCGCCCCCGTACATCCCGGTGACCGACCCGTTCGAGCCGTTCGCCCTGGCCGCCGTCGAATTGCCGGAAGGCATCGTCGTGCTCGGCCAGGTGGCCGCGGGATTCGGGGTGTCCGACCTGACCGTGGGTGACGAGGTCGAACTCGTCGTGGAGACGCTTTACGCGGACGAGGACGGCGAGCGCACCATCTGGCGGTGGAAGCCGGTTCTTGTCGGCGCGGGTGAGCGGAGTTCGACATGAGCGCGCAGGTCACCGTTGCCGGAGTCGGCATGCATCCGTGGGGCAAGTGGGGCCGTAACTTCGCCTCATACGGAGTCCACGCCGCTCGGGCGGCGCTTGACGACGCCGGCATTGCCTGGACTGACGTTGACCTCGTGGTCGGTGGCGAGACCGTCCGGAACGGCTACGCCGGCTACGTCGCCGGATCCACCTTTGCAAGCGCGTTGGGCTGGAACGGTGCCCGCGTGGCCACCTCCTACGCCGCTTGCGCCACTGGTGCTCAGGCTTTGGACACGGCGCGTGCCCGCATCCTCGCCGGCCTCTCGGAGGTTGCGCTCGTCGTCGGAGCCGACACGACGCCCAAGGGTTTCCTCGCGCCCAACGCGGGGGAGCGGTGGGACGACCCCGACTGGTTGCGATTCCGCTTGCTCGGCATGACCAACCCGGCCTACTTTGCGCTCTACGCGCGTCGCCGGATGGACCTCTACGGCGCCACGTCGGAGGACTTCGCTCAAGTGAAGGTCAAGAACGCCAAGCACGGGCTGGCCAACCCCAACGCGCGCTACCGTAAAAAGGTCAGCGTGGCCGAGGTCCTCGGGTCGGCGGTGGTCTCCGACCCGCTGCACCTGCTGGACATCTGCGCCACCTCGGACGGTGCGGCCGCAGTCGTCCTGTGCAGTGACGAGTACGCAACGAAGCTTGGCAATCCATCCCAGGTCAGGATCGCGGGCATTTCGACGGTCACCCCCACCTTCCCCAACACCGTGATCGACATGCCGTTGCTTTCCACCGATCCATCCTCGGCTGTCGGGGAGACGGAGCACACGTTCAAGGAATCGATCGGCATCGCGGCCTACGAAGAAGCCGGTATCGATCCGACCGACGTCGACGTGGCCGAGGTCTACGACCTGTCCACTGCACTCGAACTCGACTGGATCGAAGACCTCGGGTTGTGCAAGCGCGGCGAGGCCGAGCAATTGTTGCGGGCCGGCGAGACGTCCATCGGGGGCAGTATTCCCGTCAATCCGAGCGGCGGCCTGGCTTGCTTCGGTGAAGCGGTGCCAGCGCAGGCGCTCGCTCAGGTATGTGAGTTGGCGTGGCAGCTGCGCGGCCAAGCGGGCGAGCGTCAGGTGGAGGGCGCCCGGGTCGGCATCACCGCCAACCAAGGGCTGTTCGGCCATGGCTCCTCGGTGGTGCTGAAGCGATAGGCTCGTTTGGGCTGTGGGCGGTCGCCTCAAGGCGACTGCCGCCCACCCACTTGTGCCGAAGCGCTGATCGAGCGAACCGGCTTCGCCGGTCGCGTACGTGCAGATAGGCTCGTTTGGGCTGTGGGCGGTCGCCTCAAGGCGACTGCCGCCCACAAGTTCAAAACAGGGCGGATAGCTCAGTTGGTCAGAGCATCCGGTTTACACCCGGACGGTCGGGGGTTCGAGTCCCTCTTCGCCCACCGTTGTCGCCGTCAGGCCGCAAGCACCGTGACGACCGCAAGCACCGTCGTCGCGCCGGCGAGGCTCAGGTGGACGAGCAGAATCCGCCGCGCCTTGACCCGCTGCACGTACGTACCGAGGAGGCCAAGCCCGCCGTCGGCCTTCTTCTTCCACCGGCGCACGTTGGCCGCATCGCCCAGTGCGTTGACGACAATGGCCCAGGCGACCGCAAGCCAGCCGAGCGTGGCCGATTGGTCGCTGGCCAGGTAGGCGATCCACACGATCGGTCCGGTAACCGCGAGGGCCGCATGGGGCAAGACGACGCCGACCGGCATTCGCTTCACGCCGTGCATCCGCAGACCGACGGCGATGGTGATTAGCCATAAGGCGAGGGTGAGATAGCCGAGCATGGCGCCGAGACTACGCTTTCCGCATGCCGACCTTGCGCGAAGTCGTTGCCGTGCTCGATGCGCTCTATGAGCCGGCTTGGGCCGACGAGTGGGACGCGGTCGGCACGGTCGTGGGCGACCCCGATGCGGCGGTCACGAAGATCCTGCTTGCCGTCGACCCCGTGCAAGGCGTCGTCGATGAGGCAATCGCCGTCGGTGCGGATCTCGTCGTCACCCACCACCCGCTGCTCTTGCGTGGGGTTACGACGGTGGCGGCAAGCACGCCGAAGGGCCGCGTCATCCACGACTTGATCGCAAATGGCGTCGGCCTGCATACGTGCCACACGAACGCCGACAGTCCGCCGCTCGGCGTGTCCGAGTCGATGGCGCTCGCCTTGGGGTTGACGAACCTCCGCCCGCTGAAGGTCGACGGGGACGCCGTCGACAAGTGGGTGGTCTACGTGCCGGTCGATGACGCCGCCCGGGTCGCTGCGGCGATGCACGATGCCGGCGCTGGCGTCGTCGGCGAGTACGACCGCGCCATGTTCTCGTCGCGGGGCACCGGCCAGTTCCGCCCCCTCGCCGGTGCGAACCCCGCGCTCGGCAGCGTGGGCGAGGTTGAGACCGTCGACGAAGTGAGCCTTGAGCTGGTCGCCAAACCAGGTCTGCGCCAGGCAGTGCGTGCCGCACTGCTCGCCTCTCATCCCTACGAAGAGGTCGCCTACGACCTCACCGCCACCGAGCCACGACCCTCAGACCGTGGCAGCGGACGTATTGGCCGCCTCCCCGGGTCAATGACGTTGCGTGACTTCGCGGCGCTCGTCGCCAGCCGGCTCCCGGGCCATCACAGTGCGACCCGCGTCGCGGGAGACCCCGACGCGGCGGTGCGGACTGTGGCGGTGTGCGGCGGATCCGGAGATTTCCTCCTGGGTGCCGCGCACGCTGCCGGCGCCGATGTCTACGTCACCTCCGACCTTCGGCACCACCCGGTCAGCGAACACCGCGAACTCCCAGGCGCATGCGCCGTGATTGACGTTCCGCACTGGGCGGCCGAGTGGACCTGGCTGCCAGTCGCTGCGGCGGCGCTCAAGGAGCGCTTGGGGGATACGGTTGAGATCGCGGTGTCGACGATCGTCACCGATCCGTGGACGTTTGCCGTCCCGAACCGAGGAGCCGACGCTGAAAGCTGATCCTTCCGTCCAGTTGACCCTGCTGGATCTGCAGGCCAAGGACGCTGTGCTCGCCCAGCTGGAGCATCGACGCACGACGTTGCCCGAGCACGCCCGGATCGAGTCGCTCGAGGCGCAGGCGCGCGAGCTGGACGGCCAGCGGGTCGCGGCTGAGACGGAGGTCGGCGACCTCGAGCGGTCACAGGCGAAGTTCGACTCCGAGATCGACGTGGTGCGGCAGCGGAAAGTGCGCGACGAAGATCGGATGTCGTCCGGCGCCATCACCAACCCCAAAGACCTGAGCAGCCTCCAGCACGAGCTCGGCGCCCTCGACCGTCGCATCTCGACCTTGGAGGATGAGGAGCTCGAGATCATGGAGCAGTTGGAGGAGGCTCAAAGCCGGTTCTCGGCCGTCTCGACCGAGGCCGACCGTGTCGGTGCCGAGCTGGAGCACGAGACGTCGGCGCGAGACTCTGCGGTCGAAGTCATCGAAGCCGAAGCCACCACCGTGCGCAAAGAGCGTGACGAGCTCGCCGGTCAGGTACCCGGCGACCTGCGTGACTTGTACGACAAGGTCCGGTCGCAGCACGGAGGTCTTGGTGCGGCAGCCCTGCGGGCGCGTCGCTGCGAGGGCTGCCACCTCGAGATCAACGGCGCTGACCTGCGCGAACTCACCGACAAACCTGACGACGAGGTGCTGCGCTGCCCCGAGTGCAGCCGGATCCTTGTCCGCACTGCCGAGTCCGGACTCTGACCCGGTGTCCACGAGCAAAAGCGTCATCGTCGAGGCGGACGGCGGATCGCGGGGAAACCCCGGTCCGGCCGCCTATGGCGCCGTCCTTCGGGACGCCGACACCGGCGAGGTCCTGGCCACCAAGGCCGAGACGCTGGGCATCGCCACGAACAACGTCGCCGAGTACAGCGGCCTGATCGCCGGCATCGCCTTGGCGAACGAGTTCGCACCGGACGCAGAGCTCGAGGTGCGGATGGATTCGAAGCTGGTCGTCGAGCAGATGGCCGGCCGCTGGAAGATCAAGCACCCGGACATGAAGCCGCTTGCCCTTTCCGCGCAGCGCGCACTGGCCGGCCGGGCTGTCGTGTGGACGTGGATTCCACGCGAGGAGAACAAGGCTGCCGATGCGCTCGTCAACGCGGCGCTTGATGGCAAGGACACGGGGATCTCAGCCGTTCCGGCAAGCGGCAAGTCGTCCGACCGTCATGGCTGGCGCTCGAAGTTCTCGTCGTCACCGACGACGTTTGTCCTCGTGCGCCACGGTGTCACCGAGCACACCGAGCGCAAGGTGTTCTCCGGGTCTGGCGGCACGGATCCGGAGCTCACCGACTCCGGCCGCGACCAGGCGAAGCGGGCGGGTGAGTGGATTCGGGCGCTCGGCGGGGTCGACGCCGTCGTGGCGTCACCGCTGCGACGAACGCAGGAGACCGCGGGCGTCATCGCGTCGGCGCTGGGCCTGGAGGTTGACATCGAACCCGCTTTCGCGGAGGTGGCTTTCGGTGACTGGGAGGGCCATACGTTCGGGGACATCCTGGAGCAGTGGCCAAATGACCTGCAGAAATGGCTCGACTCGACGGCAGTCGCGCCACCGTCAGGTGAGGCCATCGACGCCGTCCGTACTCGTGTACTTGAGGCGCGGGACAGGCTCGTCGACCAGCACGCCGAGAAGACGGTCGTCGTGGTCAGTCACGTCACGCCGATCAAGCTGCTGGTGGCTGACGCGCTGGGTGCGCCTATCACGTCCATCTTCCGGATGGAGTTGGCGCCGGCATCCGTCACGACGATCCAGTGGTGGCCCGACGGCGCCACATCACTGCGGAACTTCTCGCACGTGCCGTAGATCGATCAGGATTCGATGACCACGGCGGTGCCGTAAGCGCACACCTCGATGCCAGTTCCGCCGTAGTCGGTCGTTTCGAAGCGGAACGCGACGACGGCGTTCGCTCCGCGGCCCTCCGCTTCTTCGGCGAGGCGGGCGAGCGCTTCGCGTCGGGAGTCTCGTAGCAGTTGGGTGATGCCCTTGAGTTCACCGCCGGCCAGGGACTTCAGGCCCGCTCCGATGTTGGAGCCGATGTGCCGCGACCGGACCGTCAGCCCGAAGCATTCGCCAATCGTCTGTGTGATGCGTGCGCCCGGGACGTCGTTGCTCGTCACGATGATCGTCACGGGAGAGTACGCGGGAGGTCAGATCAGGACGTCGAGTCGTGGGCCGTCCAGTTCGGTCTTCCAGCCGAGATCCCGCAGGGCGTCCGCCAGCGCATCGGGCGTCGCTGCCTCGATGCCGTTCTCGCAGATGCCGCGCACGATCTCGCCCTTGGTGGCCTTGTTGAAGTGACTGACCACCTTGCGCACGCCGTTGACCTCGCTGAGGACGCGGATCGTCGCAGTCCGTGTCGCCAGGTCACCGCTTGGCTTGTGCAGGTTGATGTAGGCGCCGGAGCGGAGGTCGATCAGCAACTCTCCGCCGGTGAGCTCGTCGAGCACCGGCCCGAGCGGCTTGCGCCACAGGTTCGCCGCCGAGCCGAGGCGGGGGAGTTCCACCCCGGCGGACAGTCGATAGGCGGGGATTAGGTCGCCGGCTCGGACGACGCCGAACAGTGCGCTCGCCGTCGCCACGTGCTTGTCCGCGAACTCGCGCCCGGACTTCGACAGTCCGGCCGGATCCCATGTCGCGTACAGAACGCCGGTGTAGACAGAGTCGGAACGGGCCGTCGGGGCACTGTGGAGGCCGGCGTTGCGGGTCAGTTCGTCCAATTGCGTCGGGCCGAGTCCGAGCCGCTTGGCGGCGCGGGTCGCATGGCCCTCGCAGACGCGAACCAGCGCGTCGAGGATGCGGCGACGCGTCGGGGTCAGGCGCGGCGAGCTCAACGCATCGAGGTTGAGAGGAGGTCCGGAGGATGGCTCGGTCTTGCCTTCCGACGGCGGCAGCAGGATGAGCACGGGCCGAGGGTAGCGAGCGCCCGAAGCGCTTTTAACAGCGGAGCCACAGCGTCCTCACGGGGGCTGCCCAGAGTGCGCGTCCAGTGTGCACAGCATGGAAGTGAACTACTCCAGGTGGATGTCCGAGGATCCGGATGCACAGCCCGAGGTCATCGAGGACGAGCCGCGTCGCTTCAGCCTTCCGCGGCCGTCGGGGTCTGCCATTGCGGCCGCTGCAATGGCCTCCTTGATCGTGCTGGGTGGTGCCGCGTTCGTTCGGTCGATCGCGACTCCCGAGGTCTCAGCCGACCAAGCGCAGACTGTCGAGACGCCCATTGCAGAGGAAAGTTCGGGGCCCGGCGCCGCGAGCGTGGACGACTCCGCGCTGGATGACTCAACGTCGGACAGCGCCGCGAGCGACGACGGCACGACCAGCGAGTGGGAGGCACCCGCCGACCCTCCACCTGGTTTGGGGCGGATGGAACGCCGGGAGTTCGGCCCGCCCAACGGTGTGCCACCAAGCCCCCCATGCGCGAGCGTCGGGAGCTTCGGCCCTAGACAGTGCTCGATTCCACGGGTCGGGCAGAGCTTGAGTGGATCAAGCTGACGCCGGGATCAATGGCCTGAATCAGTCGCTGAACTTCGTGCGCCTCGCGAATGCTGGCGGACTCGACGACCACAAAGAAGTCGAAGTCACTGTTCGCAACCCGGACGACGAGGCTGTCGATTCCAGCGAGGAGACCGGCGATGAGCTCCTGTGCGGTCTGGTCGGAAACGAGGTGGATCTGCGATCGCCATTCGGCCATCGTGCTGCTGCCTTCTTCGGGGAGTCTTGCTTTCGTTATCGCTGCACCGGCCACGCGGGTTACGCAGATCCCTACACTTATGTTTGCGAATGAGTTGGCCGGGCGGCCGCGGCAGGCAACTGCTGAGGAAAGTCCGGACTCCACAGAGCGCGGTGGTGGCTAACGGCCACCCACGGTGACGTGCGGGACAGTGCCACAGAAAACAGACCGCCAGCGGCTTCCTCCGGGAAGTGCGGGTAAGGGTGAAACGGTGAGGTAAGAGCTCACCAGCATCGACGGTGACGCCGATGGCTAGGTAAACCCCACCGGGAGCAAGACCAAGACGGTGTCGAGTTGCTCGCTCTATGACACCAGGTAGGTCGCACCGAGGCGTACAGCAATGTGCGTCCCAGATGGATGGTCGCCCCAGACAGAATCCGGCTTACAGGCCAACTCATTCGCCCCAAGCCTCTGAACTGGTCAAACGTGTATCGCAGGTTTCTTAGTCCGCACCCAGTCCGCAGGAAGTTCCCTGGGGCCGTTCTGACAGCGAGATTCTTAGCGTGAAACGGTACGAAGTGCTCCGCCGTAGCGGTCCTAGCGCACTAACTGCGGCACGTTCATGCGGTTCTCCTCAGTTGAGGAGCACTCAGTCGTTAGCCCGCTACGCGCGCCCAAACCAACTTGCCCTCGGGTGCGCTGTCCTGGCCCCAGTCCGCGCACAACGCATCCACGAGCTCGAGTCCGCGCCCACCGCCGGGATGTGCTTCCGTGGGAATTGCCGCCGCGTCTGGCGCACAATCGCCGACGGCCACGCGCACCGCATCACCGTCGCGCGACAGCGAAACGGCAAATTCGGAGTCGGCGTGTTCCACTGCGTTGGTCGCGAACTCGTTAGCGACGAACTTGGCAGTCTCGGCGAGGCCGTCTCGGTGCCAGCTGCGCAGGGTCTCTTCAACGAAATGCCTGACATCGCGCAGCGCCGCCGTCGTGCGTGGGAACTGACGGTTGACCTCAGCAAATGGGAGGGTCGGTGGAGCCGACTGGACGTGGCTATGGGCATCGCAGAGTGCTTGATACTGCGCCACCGCGCCTCCGCGCTCGACAACGTCGGCCGGGTAGCCACAAAGCAAGCTCAGCGGAAGCTCCGCAATTAGCCCCTCCCACAACTGCTCCAACTCCAGGGCAGCGAGGACCTGCCCATCGGCCCACAACACCGCGACGATCTCGCCGTAGGCGTGAACAGCCCCATATTGCTTCACGAGGTCACGCACCGGGCGTGCGACTAGCTGCTCGAACCGCTGCTTGTCGATCCCATCGCCCTCAAGCAGGGCCTCCGCGACCTCAGCTGCATCGAGCTCGACCAACCGGCCTGTGGCCTCAGCAGCTTCCACGTCAACGCCGAACCTACGCAGCCCCAGTGCGAATTTGGCGCGATGATCAGATGTGGCGATCACCACCACGCCTCTGCCCGAGCGCAACGCAGCGCCTGTCCCGGCGACAACATCTTCGACAAGGTCAGCATCCTCGCGGTGGATGCGCACCCAATGATCGCCTAGCGAAATTTCCGTACCTGAACTAGTCATTCGGATTCCCAGGTCGATTCGTCCTTAGAGGGTACCCGCAAGGGCTCACTGTCATCCTCCGAGACCGCCTGGAGACGGATCGTCGGTCCCCATCGCACGCTGGGACGAGTTCGTTCTAGGCAGTCTATGTCGGCGAACACCCCATCGTCGCCTTGCGCCATAATGTCTCCGTGACGGAACCCGTGCCCTTGGTCACCCGCCTGGAGGTCGATGCTCAAGGGCACGCCCTTGTCTACGTCGAGGGTGACATCGACCTGGCGACGTCGAACACGCTGCGGGAGGCGTTAGTCGAAGCGCTGGAGAAGTCCGCGACCACCGTAGTAGACCTTGCCGCGGTCGGGTTCATCGACTCGTCGGGACTGAAAGAGTTAGTCTTCGGGCATCGAGACGCGGAGCGAGCCGGCGGCTCACTGCGACTTCGCCGGCCATCGCGGATGCTGCGGCGCCTACTCGAAATATCCGCCTTGGACTCAGTCCTCCTGATCGACAACGACGCTCCTTCTCCCACCGCCGCTGAGACGCTCTGAATCCACCGTTCATCCACGACCGACCCCCGGGTGGTCAGAGCCCAAGTAGCTCGCAACGCCTGCTATCGCGGGAGTTTGCCGGTGAGTCGGCGACAGGAAAGCGGACGGTCTTCGGGTCGACCCCAGATCGACAGTTCGACCGAGAAGCGCGCTATCAGCGGCAGGTTAATGCGGTCCGCGCATCGTCAGGGGAGCGGGAGCGCGGCCTACGCCGGTTCGTAGAGCTCGATGGGGAAGTGGACGCCTTTGACCATGACTTCGCCTCGCGGTTCGCACGGGATTCGGTCTTTGATCAGATGCCAACTCGTGTTTGACAGCAGGATGCCGCCGGGCTCTGCCTGTGCCTGCACTCGGGCCGCGATGTTCATCTGCAGACCGATCCCGGTGTAGGTCGCCCGAATTGCCGATCCGAATGTGCCGACCGAAACGATCCCGGTGTTGATGCCGATTCGCGCACTGGTTGGCTCGATGGTGCCGTGTTGATGCCAGTCGCGGCTCCAGATCGCAAGGGACGACTGGAGTTCTCGTGCCGCGTCGATCGCGGAACTGACCTGATCGACCGGGTCGCTCTCATCCGGTGCGCCAAAGATCGCCATGACTCCGTCGCCAGCAAACTCAGTGACTGTGCCGCCGTGGCGCTCGACCAGATCGGAGACCGAGCCGAGATAGTCATTGATGATGTGGGCGAGGGCTTCAGGGTCGATCCGGTCCGCCATAGCGGTAAATCCAACAACGTCGGATGAGAACACGGTGATTCGGCGCCGTTGTGGCTCGTCCACCGAACGGTCGCCGAGTTCGATCCGCGAGACCACCGACCTGGGGGCGTATCGCCGGATGAGCTGCTGCTGATGTTCGATGACCTGCTCGTTGGCAAAGCGTGTCCGCAAATCGCGTTCGTTCGCAAACGCCATGGCCGGCCCGATTAAAAGCGCTGACACCGGGATGAAGACAAGCGCAAGAAACACGTTCTGATCGATGCTCTCCGCCTTTAAGAGGCCCAATTCGCCAGTGATTGTGATCAACAAACCGGTCAGCAGCGTCATGCGCAGCGGCAACTGGACGATGGGTGCGAGCAGCGCAAAGAAAGTAGCCGCCAAAGCGATCGCCGTCGGATCGAGACCCCTCACCCACGGGAGAAGCACCACGATCGTAGTGAACGCGGTCAGCATCACGAGAGCTGTGCCGACTTCAATCGCCCACCGTGGCTCTGCTCGCCTGAAGTAGACGATGCCAGCTACCAAGGCAGGGATATTCACTCCCCAGCAAACGAGGAACACCCCGACCACGTGCTCGGTATCCATAATGGCGAGGAACAGTGGGTTTGCGACCCAGGCCAAGATCGACGCGCCGGCCATAGCCAACCCGAGCGGACGCAATCGCTGAATGAACCAAGCACGGAAAGCTACCTCGTTGGACGGATCGAACCGACCTAGCGGTCCGTGCCGCGCCAGCAGACCTGTGTTGTCCATAGGCGAACGCTATGGGAGTCGCGCTGATCAGCGGTGAAGTGGGCGCCATTCCGAGGGGTGTGGGCGAAGGTCCCTGGGGTCAGGACTCTGTCTTCGAAAGAATCAGCCAGGTGCTCACGATGGTGGCAGCGATGAACGCAGTCACCATGGCGAGGATGCTCGTCGTGACGCCGACAAAGTAGGCCGGCACGGCTGTTAATGCGGATATCACTCGTGCCGTAATGGTCGTGCCAATGCTGACCTTGCTCGAGTTTCGGAGCGCCAGGACGACTGCAATGACGGTGATGATCCCGAGTGCAACGTCGAGAAGGACGATTGAGTCCGGCGGCCCGGGCATGTCGCCGCTGGGGTCAGGGGTAAGGAAGTAACTGGCGATATCCAACACGCCGAGCACGCCGGCGAGGCCTAGCCCCAACCTGTTCTTGGTACTGAGGTTCATCGACCGCTCCCGTGTCGTGGTTGAGTTCGATCCTGCCATGGCGGAATCTCCCGGGGCGGGACACCGACACCCGGATCCGACCTGCCCACCCGAGCACAATCGGACGTACCTGCGGCAAGTTACGTCGTACTTGGCTGGTGCCTGCGAAGCCGCGTCGCCGCCGCCGAGAGATGTCTGAAAGGGTTCTTCCGAGCCGAGGAGGCACGCCCATGAACACGCTGCGGTCTACATCTACTTTCCGCGTCAACGAGGTGGAATGCGCTGCGACGCTCCGCCTTCCCGAGGGCACGGGTCCGTTTCCGGCGATCCTGATGGTCCACGGATGGGGCGGTGTGCAGGACGCGTTGACTCTTCCGTTCTATGAACCGTTCAAGCAGGCCGGGTTCGCGGTGATGACGTTCGACTACTCGGGTTGGGCGAAGAGCGAAGGGACGCCTCGCAACGTCATCAACCCGTGGCAACGCGAACGCGAAGTCGAGGCGGCCTTGGAACACCTTCGTGCCCAGCCTGAAGTCGATGCTGATCGCATCGTGTTGTGGGGGACGTCGTTCGGTGGCGGACATGTGGTGAGGACTGCCGTCAAGCATCCCGAGTTGCTTGGCGCTGTGACGCAGGTCCCGATGTTGGACGGCATGGCGGCGGTCAAAGCGGTCCCGTTTTTCCGCAAGATCCGTTTCGGGCTCTACGCGTTCGCTGACTTGATCCGTGGAAGTAAGAACCCGGTCTACGTTCCGGTCGTTGCTGCACCCGGTGAATGGGCGAGCATGGACCGCGACGGCGCTGGCGAAGCCATGCAGAACGGGTTGAAAGACCTGCTCGAAGCCGAGGGCCCCGAGGCGGCCACGTACGACAACCGTGTCGCGGCTCGCTCACTACTGACTATGGGCCTGTACCGCCCGTTCAAGAGTTTGAAGAAGGTAAAGATCCCGATCCTGGTCGTCGGGGCAACGCGGGACACCGTCGCACCGTTCGTCGAGGGCAAGCTACGAGCGCTCAACAACCCGAACATCACGATCGAGAAGATCGACGCGAACCATTTCGATCCCTACTTCGAGCCAGCCCTCTCGACGAATCTCGGCCACCAACTCGCGTTTCTGGACGGCTTGCAGAAGCCGTGAAACGGCGTGGTGCTCCGACGCTCGGAACTGCACTGCCCTGAAGATGCGATCGGACCGAAACCGGATCGTGCGCAAGTTGCTTAGTCACTCTTCGGAGTCATCACGCTGAGGTCGGACTTCGCGGCACAGGAGACCCGACCATTCGTTCATGCGTGTCATCTGACCGCGAGCACCCGCCATTTCCCGGGCACACCTTTGAGTTCGCGTTCACCATGGTCGTCGAACTCCAGTCCCGAACCAGCCACGAGGTCGCGGACCGTGGAAGAGGCAAGGATCTCGCCGGACCGGGCGAGGGCGGAAATACGCGCGGCGATGTGGACCGCGATCCCACCGATGTCGTCGCCGATTTGCTCGACCTCGCCTGTATGAACGCCGGCTCGGATGGGCAGCCCAAAGTGTTCAAGGGATGCCCCTAGGGCTCTCATGCACTGAACTGCGCGCGCCGGGCCGTCGAACGTAGCCATGAGGCCATCCCCTGTGAACTTGATCAAACGGCCACGCGCCGCTTCCACTTCACGTCGGGCTAGAACCTCGTGTGTCTCCAGAAGGGCCCGCCACCGGCGGTCGCCCAGTTCTGCCGCGAGCTTGGTCGAATCCACGATGTCGGTGAAGGCGACCGTCATCAGCGAGCGTGAGGAGGAGGGAGCCGGAGCCACCCCTGTCACAAACTCCTCGATGGCATCCACGAGGTCGTCGGCCTGTGCCGATGCGAAAGGCGAGTGATCCGCGCCAGGCAACTCAAGCAAGCGTGCGCCGGCGATGTTGTCTACCAGGAAACCTGCGTGCCCGTGCAAGACGTAAGTATCGTCGCGGTTCTGGATGACCAGGGTCGGTGCCGCAATTGATGGCAGGACATCGCGGACGTCGATGCTGAAGACCCATTCCTGTCTCCGGACAGCCCGTCGCGGCCCATTAGCGGATCGTTCAAGCCGCGCCAGCCAGTCGAGTGCTCGCGGCCCGTCGGCCATGCCGGGGTTGAACGATCCCAGAACCCGACCGGTACCCCAGTTCTCCACCATGTGGGCCAAGATGGCCGATTCGGCTTCCGGTGGGTATCCCCAGGGGTAGCCATCATCGCGACGCAGCCGTGCAAAACCGTTGATCGTGACCACTGCTGTCGTGGACTCCGGGTGCGTTGCCGCGAAGAGCAAACAGAGTTGGGCGGCCGCACCATGCCCGACGAGTACTGCCTGGTGGGACCCGACGGCCGCCATGACTGCGCGAACATCATCGGCCCACTCCTCCAGCGTCGGAAGGTGCTCAATCGGATCTGACAGCCCGACTCCTCGCATGTCCAGCACGATCAGGCGGCCGAAATCGGCGAAACGCCTCATGAATTGCTGCGATTGGGGGTTCTCGGCACCCACGTCAAGGTTGCTGCCTGACTCAAAGACCATGACCACGTCCGGCGGTCCGTCACCTAGCACCTCGAAGGCGATCTGGAGGCCACCGCTGTCGGCGTAGCGAACCGTGCGCTCCATGGCCGGAGTCTAGGCTGGCAATCGCGCTACGGTCGCTAGAACGCCGGGGACCGCATGTGCGCGGCCACGCGACGCCGCTCAAGCTGTCCAGGCTGTGCAGTTGAGGAATCCAAGTCGGACCATGCGCAAGTTGCGTAGTTGCTCTTCAGAACTCGGACGCGTCTTCGTGCTCTACGCGGCATCGCTCCACGTTTTCCTGCCGGCAGTGGGCGAAACGAATCGGACGACGGCGTTCACATCCGGCGCATGGGGTTCGCACCCTTGTTTGGATGAGTTACGTACTGCTGGCTTCGCCCGAACGTTGGTCGATGGCGTCGAACGTGTCACGCAGCCGGACGAGTCCGTCCCGAATGCGGGTTTTAGCAGTGCCGAGCGGAATCTCCAGAATTTTGGCCACCTCCGCATGCGTGCAGCCACCCCAATAGGCCAGTTCGACCGCTTGACGCTGCAGGTCCGTTAGCGCCTCAAGCGCTCCTCGCATTCCGCGCGCCTCAAAGGAGCCGTCGGCCGCGGCAGCCGTCGCGTCGGTTTCACGGCCGGCGTACCGCTGTGCTGCGTACGTCTGCTCTCGCCGGGATGATGCATGCGCTGAACGGACCCGGTCGACTGCGGTGCGGTGAACGATCGTAAGAAACCATGACGACGCCCTCCCTCGGGCCGGGTCATATCGGCCCGATTGCCGCCATGCCGTGAGATAGGCCTCCTGCAGGACCTCTTCGGTCTGCGCCCGATTGCGCACGACGCGGAGCGCGAGTCCCCATGCCCGAGGCGCCGTTGCGTCATAGAACCCTGCGAATGCGGACTCGTCTCCTCGCGCACACCGACACAGCAAAAGGGCGAGATCGGTTCGATCGGGCATAATCCGATGGGGTGCAGCCATGGCACGTTCCTCACAGATGGAGGCTCGAGATGCCTCCATTGCTGTGTTCGTACCCGTTTGGGCGCAGATGACCCGTGTTGACCCGGTCGGTAGTCCTTTCGAAACGGCCGCTCATCGGCTATGCGCGCGCTCGGTGCGCAACGGTCTTATGCGCTGGCCGGATCAAGCTAACGTCGGCAGGAGCGCACGAAGAATTACCCGCTTAGGGACAGTCGGCAAATAGTTCGACTGAAACTGCGAGCGGTAAAGCCTAGGGCGCACTGCGTACGTTCTATGGCGCGTTCCGCTCGCGCATAATGCGTTTCGAACCGAGTAAAGTTGCGCGGACCCTCGCAGGCAATCAAGACTCGTAGCACGCGGGTCCCGTACAAAGCGTGCGATGGTTCGAGATGGAGCCGTGCCGCGCCCGTAGGCTGCGGCCATGCCTCGTGCTCCTCGCCGCCGCGCGATCCGCTTGGTGATTGCGGTCTTGCTCTCGGTCACCAACCTGATCGGGGCAGCGGTCGTCTTCACCTTGGCAGCGTTCGTCGTGCCACTCCCGGGGGGCAACGAACACCAGGTGCGCTGGCTGAACTTCCTGGTGCTCGCAGCGTACGTCCCGACAGCGGTCGTCGTTGGCACCTGGTGGGGCGTGCGTCGGCAGATGCGCATCGACCGCTGGTTGCTGGAAGACCGTCCCGCGAGCGACGCGGAGAAGACGGCCTTGCTCCGGACGCCGCAGTGGTTCGCGTGGCTACACATTGTGTTGTGGGGTTTCGCTGCCCTGCTCTTCGGGATCGTGAACGCAACCTCCCACTTCGGTCGCGGCACGCTTGTGGTCGTCATCGTCGGCATCACTGGCGCCACAGTGGCGTCTTTGTCGTTCTTGATCGTGGAACGCCGGCTGCGCACCTTAACCAGAGCGGCCATGGCCACCGGCTTGCCAACGCGTCGCCGCTCTCGGCACGTCTCCGTCCGGGCGATCCTGACCTGGCTGCTCGGCACCGGGGCCGCGGCCAGCGGCCTCATCCTCGCCGGACTCATGGCTGTCGTGGCCGGCGACACTCGGGTCTCCGCCACGCGATTGGGCGTCACCATGATGTCGCTGGGAGCGGTGATCATCCTCGTGGGCGGACTCGCCACCTTTCTCGCCGCGCACGCCACCGCGGCCCCAATCCGTTCCCTGCAGTCCGGGTTCGTCCGCGTCAGCCGTGGCAAGCTCAACACTCACGTGCCGATCGACGACGGCACCGAGATCGGAGAGTTGCAGGCCGGCTTCAACGACATGGTCGCCGGCCTCCGCGAGCGGGAGCAACTGCGCGACCTCTTCGGCCGCCATGTCGGCGCCGATGTGGCCCGCGAGGCGCTGGCAGGCGGCGTACAACTGCGCGGCGAGGTGCGGGACGTCACTGTCCTCTTCGTTGACGTGATGGGCTCGACCACCATGGCCACCGAACTAGAGCCGCAAGAGGTTGTTGGCCTGCTCAACCGCTTCTTCGACGTCGTCATCGACGTAGTCCACGGCCACGGCGGATGGATCAACAAGTTCGAGGGCGATGCGGCGCTCGCCATCTGGGGCGCACCCGTGGAGGTGGCCGACCGCAACACTCAGGCGCTGGCGGCCGCGCGCGTGATGTCCGCCCGACTTCAAGACGAGGTGCCCGAGATCGCGGCCGGCATCGGGATCTCCGGCGGCCCGGTTGTCTCGGGAAATGTCGGCTCAGCCGACCGCTATGAATACACGGTGATCGGAGACCCGGTAAACGAAGCCGCACGCCTGACAGCCGTCGCCAAACAGCACCCCGAACGCTGCGTCGCAAACGCAACCCTGCTCGAGGAATCCGAGGGCGAGGCATCCCACTGGGTCGAGCGCGAACCCTTCACGGTCCGCGGTCGGAGCACGCCGACCCGGATCGCTGTACCGCTTGATTGAGTTGTGCCCGGAGCTGCGTCGTGCGACCATCACCGGCGACTTCAAGAATCGATGCGTCGCCGATGCCACCAGAAGATGCGTATCAACTTCGGCAAGTTCGCACGTATCTGCAGCTGTTGCGCCCTGGTTGCAGGTGAAGCGCCATCGGATTGAAACGGGTCAGGCGGAGTGTGTTGCTCGTCAATGGGCCGTGACGGGCCCCGTGGACGACGGCTGCGTCAGCATCTAGTCCGCGGCTAGTCCGCAAGACTGCCAATCATTTCCATCTGTACCCGTCAAGGTCGTAGATTTTCTGGCTGGAAGTCCAGTGAAAACAAGCAAGAGCCGATCATTGCCGTCTATGCGGGCGGTGTATCCGGCTTCCAGCCCGACTCATTCGCGCCTAAGCCTCCCGGAGCATGTTCTAGCCTGCGGGGTATGACTTCTGCGGGCCCGCCATATCGGGTCATCCAGTGGGCCACGGGAGGTGTCGGCCGGGCGAGCATCGAGGGTGTCCTCGCTCATCCTGACCTGGAGCTCGTCGGTTGCTGGGTGCATTCCGACGAGAAGGCGGGCGAGGACGTCGGTGTGCTCATTGGTGGAGAGGCGCTCGGGGTCGCGGCAACCAATGACAGGGACGCAATCTTGGCGCTCGACGCAGACTGCGTGCTTTACGCGCCTCTCTTGCCCGACGCGACGGAGGTCGAAGCGCTGCTGCGGTCGGGCAAGAACGTGGTAACGCCCGTGGGCTGGTTCTATCCGACGCCCGGTGACACGAGGTTGTCGACCGCGGCGACGGAGTCGAGCGTGACTTTGCACGGAACCGGCATCGATCCCGGTGGCATCACCGAACTGATTCCGCTCGTCCTCTCGTCGCTGACGAGCCAACTGACGCACGTGCGGGCCGAGGAGTTCTCCGACATCCGCACCTACAACGCGCCGGACGTCGTGCGTCACATCATGCTGTTCGGTGGCACGCCCGAAGCGGCGATGAGCGGACCCATGATCGGCCTCTTGACCGGTGGATTCACCCAGTCGATCCGGATGCTCTTGGACGGGCTGGGATTCCCGGCTGACGCGGAGGTGCGTACAGACCAGGCGGTTGCTGTTGCCACCGAGCCGATCGACACACCGATCGGGGTCATCGAGCCGGGGCAGGTGGCGGCACAGCGATTCGCGTGGGAGGCCGTCGTCGATGGCGAGGTGGTCGCGCGGCTCGCGGTCAACTGGCTCATGGGAGAGGAGCACCTCGACCCTGCGTGGGAGTTCGGTCCCGAGGGGGAGCGGTACGAGATTGAGATCATCGGAGACCCCAGCACCCTCACCACTATTCGAGGCTTCCAGCCGGCCACACCGGAGGAGGGATGGATCCGCAATCCCGGCATCGTCGCTACAGCCAATCACGTCGTCAGCTCCGTGCCCTACGTCTGCGAAGCGCCACCGGGTCACCTGAGCTACCTCGACCTGCCGTTGATATCCGGTCGAGCGCATCCAAGATTCGCCCGCGACATCCCAGGCGCCATGAGGGCGTGAATACGGTCGATCCGTCGCTCTATCGGCTCAAGGGCGATCCGGACTTCAGCGCCGTCGCGAGCTTGTTTGAGGCACGTTTGCTGAATCGGTCAGATTGAACGAACAGCACGGAGACGGCTCCTACGACTGCGCACAGGATGCACCCGCCGTAGATCCCGAAGGTCATCATTGACCCGAGCAGCACCATCGAGAAGGCCATGATTGCCAGGGCACGCATGATGAGCCGCCTGGTAGACCAACCGCCCGGACGGTTCACCGCGACGAACATGGCATGCGACGGTATCGAGAGACGGTCTCGTTCGATCTCCATGATGGTCAGGGCGATGGAATCCATGGCTGCGCCCGAACGATAGAAGGCATAGGCGAAGGGCAGAGCCAGCAGGCCGGTGACGAGAACCGGCATCCCGGTACCGATGCTCACGTCGAGACGGCTGGGATCACCCCAGTTTCGCCAACTGGCGATCGCCACGATTTGTTCCGTAGTTTTCTGCCCAAAGACGATGGCGAGAACTGCCGCCGAGGCCGAGAGGATAAGCGACGGCCATTGGAGCGTCATCGCGTCGCGGTGAGTCCAGAGCGCGACGAGCGTTTCATAGCGAGCCACGACTTGTTCGCTCGAGACGAGCTCCTGAGTCGAGTCCTCAATGGCATCTTCGATGTCGTCGTTGTCCACCTGGGACACCTCTCACCTGATCGCCACGCCAGAACGTGGGTGTTCGCATACGCACCATATTCGACGCGCGCGGTACCGCGGTCTGCCTCACTCATCAGGGTAGGAATCGGCGTACGGTTAAGCGCGCACCCCAATGGCCGATGCCACTGGGAACTCGGGCCGCGGACGCGGTCCCGGACGGAGACGATGTGAGAGCCGCTCAAGGCTCGACCAGTGTCCCGCCGACCGACGAAGCCTGGTGGCAGTCTGCGGTCGTCTATCAGATCTACCCGCGCAGTTTCGCGGACTCAGATGGGGACGGGATCGGGGATCTGCCGGGGATCTTGGCGCATCTCGACTACGTCGCCGAGCTTGGCATCGACGTGATCTGGCTTTCTCCGGTGTACCGATCTCCGCAGACCGACAACGGATACGACATCAGCGATTACCAGGACGTCGATCCGCTGTTCGGGAAGCTCAGCGACCTTGATGACCTGATCGACGCCGTGCACGCGCGCGGCATGAAGCTGGTCATGGACCTCGTTGTGAACCACACCTCGGAGGAGCACCCGTGGTTCAAGGAGTCGCGACGCAGCCGAACTGGGCCCAAGGCGGACTGGTACTTCTGGCGTGATCCCAAGCCGGGCACTGTTGCTGGCCAGCCCGGCTCAGAACCCAACAACTGGGGCGCTGCGTTCTCCGGCTCTGCCTGGCAGTGGTCGCCCGAGCGCGGTCAGTTCTACCTGCACCTGTTCGCCGCCCAGCAACCCGATCTGAACTGGGACAATCCGGACGTACGGGAAGCCATCTTCACGATGATGAACTGGTGGCTCGACCGAGGCATCGACGGCTTCCGGATGGACGTCATCAACTTCATCTCCAAGGACCCGGCGCTCCCTGACGGCTCGACCAACGGTTCGGGCTACGGAGACGGCATGCCGTACTTCGCGCACGGTCCGCAGATCCACGCCTATCTCGCCGAGATGCGGCGCCAGGTGTTCGACTCCCGCCCCAACACCTATCTGACCGTCGGCGAGATGCCTGGGGTCACACCGCAGCAGGCTCGCGAGTTCACCGACAGCGTCCACGGCCACTTGGCGATGGTGTTCCAGTTCGAGCACGTGTCCATCGACCACGACGGCGACAAGTGGACGCCGCGCAAGATCACCGTCGGCGATCTTCGGGCCACATTGGGACGTTGGCAGGAGGCCTTGTCGGATGGCGGCTGGAACAGCTTGTACTGGAATAACCACGACCAGCCGCGCGCCGTGTCGCGATTCGGCGACGATGCGAAGTACTGGTTCGAGTCGGCCACCGCCCTGGCCACCGTCCTGCACCTTCACCGAGGAACGCCGTACATCTATCAGGGCGAGGAACTTGGCATGACCAACGTGCCGTTCGACGACATCGCAAGCTTCCGTGACGTCGAATCGCTCAACTACTACACCGATCAGATTGGCAGGCTCGGAGCGAACCCCACTGTCGTCGTTGAAGCACTGCGTCGCAGCGGTCGTGACAACGCGCGAACACCGATGCAATGGTCCGGCGAACCCGGGGCCGGATTCAGTACTGCCACGCCGTGGATCCCGCTCAACCCGAACCATGTGTGGCTCAACGCGGAGAAACAAGTCGACGATCCCAACTCGATCCATGCCTACTACCGCGCCCTCATCGCGGTGCGCCATTCCGAGCCCGTGGTGGTCCGAGGCGACTTTCAACTTCTGGACGTTGACGCTGAGACGGTCTACGCCTTCCGGCGTCGGCTCGGTGCCGAGACGCTTGAGGTCTACGCCAATCTTTCGGGCGAAGCCGTGACCGTCCACGACGCAAACTGGGGAACGAGTGGAATCTTGATTGGGAACTACCCGCCGCCTCGGCGTCTCGTTGGCGCGTTGGGTCCGTGGGAGGTCCGCGCCTATCGACGCTGACGCTCGTGTTGGACGCGTCGGCTACCCTGAGGACAACGACTGCAATTGTCGGGTTGGCCTTTGTGGGCTCCACGGGGATTCCGATACCGACGACAGCAGCAATTCGGGCGGTAGTGAGTATGAACTCGCGTCCTCAATTCCAACGGTGATCTCATTCGTCTGGGAACTGGGCTTGCCTCTTCCTGCTGGCACCGGCGGGTCTGAGAACTACACGATCGGCCATGTTCGCGAGCTGAACCGGCGCGGAATCTCAGCCCAGATCGTGACGGTCGCAGCGGGAACTGACGATGGACGAGATGAGTTCGCGGACATCCCGTTTCGTTCGCTGGGCTCGGTGGCTGAGGTCGCGCAACTTGACGGCACGGTCCTGTTTGTCACGGAGTTTCCGGCTGTCCAAACGCGCAACCCTGCCTACCAGTTCTTGCACATCCCGCCACCGCTGCGCGAAGGAGAGCGTCGCCGAGTCGCAGCGCAAACCCGTGGCCGCACACTGATCGCAACCAGCCGATTCGGCGCCCTACTCTGGTCGAAGTTTCTGGATACCGATGACATCCATGTCGTCTACCCGTTTGCAGAGCGTTGCTTTGGCGAACAGCTGCGTCCGAGCACCAGCTCTGCAGCCGTGAGCATCCTCTATGCCGGTCGGCTCAGCCCTGAGAAGGGCATCTATACGTTCATGGAGATGCTCCACAGCGATCTCATCGTTGCGTCGGACCTGGACCTCACCTTCGCCGCGACCACGGCAGGCTGGGACAAGCCACAGGGACAAATCATCCACGGCCTGCTCCAAGCCCACCCCGGGATCCAACTTGTTCCCGCTCGCAGGTCTCCGGCAGCGATGGCGGACTTGATGGCCGACTACGACATCGTCGTGATGCCCTCGAATGGCCAGTACTGGCATGAAACGTTCGGCATTGTGTCGATCGAGGCTCAGCATGCCGGATGTCGAGTAGTCGCCTCCGACGATGGCGGCCTTCCCGAGACGGACTGCGGCCTAGTGACCTTCGTCGATCCAGACAATGCTGAGGCGCTCGCGCTGGGTATTCGCGCCGCCGTTGCCGAAGGGCAGGTGACGCCGATGGAGCGCAGCAACGCGTTGGGCAGGTTCACCGTTGCCCAGTCTGTCGACCGGCTGCTCGCGGTCATTGAACCGACGCGTTCGAGAAAAGTGCCCGGGCTCGTCCCGGTATCCACCCACTAGGAGTGCACATGAACGACAAGTCTCCTCGACAGCAGATGTCGAAGAAGTCTGCCAAGTCGATCAAGCAGAAGCGTGCCGAGCGGCGGTCGAACGAGCCTGACGCGACGACGGGCGCTGTGTCGCGCAAGACAAAGGGTCGGTAAGTCTCAGAGGCCGTGCAAGTTCTTCGCGGTTGGTGACGCAGTCACCGCGGCGGGGTCCGGGCGGGTGCCGAGCACCCAGTCCGACGCGCCGCTGGTGGAAACGCCGAACCAGTAGTGCTCGTTCTTGTAATGGTGCAGGCGGTGATTACGCCAGATGGCCCGGTAGAACTTCGTCTTCGCCTTGTAGTCGCTGTGGATCAGGTAGTGGGTCCACTCGTAGATGAACATCGTGACGTACGAGGCGATGATGAACGACAGCGCTTGGCCCAGCCGTGGGAAGGCGAGCAACGCAATCGTGATGCCGATCGGCGCGAGCACTGCGAGCGACTGCCACGGGATGAACACCAGGGGGATGTCCCTCGGGTCCATGTGATGCCGGCGATGGTCACGAGCGAGTTGGTAGTCGAGCATCCGGCCAGCGACCTTGCGCGGGCGGTAGTGCAGCACGAATACGTGGATGCTCCATTCGACGAACGGGAACAGGGCCACGAGGACGGCCGGTCCGATCAGGTCGCTCCATTGCCAGTCGCCCTCGATCACGCGCCAGGCCACAGCGGCCACAAGCAGCGTCACGATCATCCAGGGGCTTGGGTGCTTCCAGAACTCCACCGCCGTCTGGCGCAGCGTCACCTTGTTCTTGCGTGATCCGGTGATCGCCTCGTCGGCAGCCAGCCGCTCCTCGGCAATGCGGTCGATGTCCGAACTCATGACTCTCCTTACCAAGAGGTCGCCCCTTGGATGATTATTGCCGGAATTCGTCCCGCCTCCGGTTGGATGACTGGGTATGGAGCTCAAGTTCCCGGATGCCAGTGCCTCTCGATCCCACTACGAGAGCGTGTACTGCGCCCTTGCCCACCCGACGAAAGCGGAAGCGGTGTGGATCCGAACCACCGTCCAGAAGCGCCCGGGGGAGGCTCCGACGGGCGCCCTATGGTTCACGTGGTTCAGCGAGCAGGGTGTCCGCGCCGGCAAGCTCAATGGCGTTCCAGTCCGCCCAGGGGGTGACGGGATCGTCTGTGGGCCGGCCACACAAGGTCCCGAGGGCTCTCACGGTGAACTGCAGGTCGGCGAGCTCGCCGCCCATTGGGACCTGACGTTCGCGTCGCGTACGCCCGAGCTCAAGCATCTGCACCCCCATTTCCTCTACGGGGCGCCGCTTCCGCGGACGAAGTCCACTTCGCCGCTTCCCCACTTCGACCTCAGCGGGAGCCTGGTCGTCAACGAGCAGCACGTCGATCTGACCGGCTGGACCGGAATGCTCGGCCACAACTGGGGAACGGAGCACGCCGCTCAGTGGATCTGGGTTCGGGCCAGCGACCTTGGCCACGACGGTGCGGGCTGGCTCGACGCAGTCCTGGGTCGCGTTCGGGTTGGCCCGGTACTCACGTCGTGGACCGCATTCGGGGCGATCGAGCTCGACGGGTCCCGCCATGCCCTTGGTGGCCTCCTGAGCCGCGGAACCTCAGTCGCCATCGCCGATCAGGGTGCGTCGATCGCGTTGGCGGGCCGGAGCATTTCCGTGGAGGTCGACGCACAGGTCTCGCTGCACGAGGCCGTTGGCTGGGAGTACTCCGACCCCGCCGGCCATCGGCACGAGGTGGTGAACAGTTCGGTTGCGGCCATGTCCGTCGGCGTTGACCGAGCGGGTCATCGCGAGACCTTCGCCCCGGCGCGGCGCGGCGTTCTGGAGATCGGGGGAGATCACCGCGCCTTCGACGTTCCCCTCCAGCCGTACCCTGATTGACATGGCCGTCGAACCGACTGAGCAGAGCCTTGCGACATTTGCCAACGACGCAGCAGCGAACGCAGGTCCGGTCGTCATGATCAACCTGCTGAAGTTCGATGGTGTCGAGGGTGCAGCCAGCTATGAGCAGTACGCCGTCGCGGTGATGCCGCACCTTGAATCTGTGGGCGCCACGGTGCTGTACGCCGGCGATGTCGCGCACCGGCTCATCGGGGACGAAGGTGCGGTCGAGTGGGACGCGGTGCTGGCGGTGCAATATCCGTCGCGTGCGGCTTTCCTCACGATGATCGGGAACCCGGAGTACCAGGCGATTCACCATCACCGCGCCGAAGCGCTGGAGACGTCCGAGTTGATCGCGACCGTCCCCTGGCTGCTGAATCCCTAGACCAGCAGGTGACTGGCCGGGTCCCCGCGCTGATTGAATACCGGTGTGGAGATTGCGCTGACGCTTGTCACCCTCATTGCGATCGCCATTGCCGGCAGCGTCATCGCCGAGCGATACACCGTCTCGACGCCGTTGCTGCTGATCGTTCTGGGGAGCGCGGCGTCGTACGTACCGGTGGTTCCTGAGTTCGAACTCACCCCAACGATCGTCCTGGTCGGGCTCCTGCCGCCCTTGCTGTACGCCTCGGCGATCCAGACTTCCCTGATCGACTTTGCGACCAACCGCCGGCCCATTGCGCTGCTCAGCATCGGGCTCGTGGTGTTCACCGTCGCGGGAGTGGCGGGGGTTGTCCACGCGCTGCTGCCGGTGTCATGGCCGGTTGCGTTCGCGCTCGGCGCGGTGGTCGCCCCACCGGACGCCGTGGCCGCTTCGGCCGTGGCGCGACGCGTGGGCATGCCGCGCCGCGTGGTCACGATCCTGGAGGGCGAAAGCCTAGTCAACGACGCGACCGCGATCGTCACCCTGCGGACGGCGATCGCCGCCATGGCTGGCGTGGTGTCGGTCTGGGAGGTTGGACTCGGATTTCTGCTGTCGGCAGTCGGCGGCTCGGTCGTTGGTCTGGTTGTCGCGCTCGTGGTGGGCAAGATTCGGCGGCGGCTGGAGAACGACCTCGCCGACGTGGCGGTCTCCTTGCTGACACCGTGGGTCGCCTACGTGCTTGCTGAGGAGATCCATCTCCCTGGAATCGACGCCCATCCGTCCGGCGTGCTTGCCGTCGTCGTGGCCGGATTGCTGTTGGGACACAAGAGCCCGGCAATCCAGTCGGCAACATCGCGCCTGTTCGAGCGGACCAACTGGGCGACGCTGTCCTTTGTCCTGGAGAACTCGGTCTTCCTGCTGATCGGGCTGCAGGCGCAGGGCATCGTCGCGGATCTTGCCGATGACGACCTCGGCGCCGGTCGCATCGCGTCGGCCAGTGTGCTTGTCCTGGCCACCGTCATCGTGCTGCGGATGATCTGGATCTATCCGGCCACCTACCTCCCACGACTGATCCCGAGCGTCCGACGCGTCGATCCGCCTCCGCCGTGGACCATTCCGACGGTCGTCGGTTGGGCCGGTATGCGTGGCGTCGTGACGCTCGCTGCCGTCTTCCTGCTTCCGCAGGACACGCCTCATCGCCCCGTACTGGTGATGATCGCGTTTGTGGTGACGGTCGGGACGCTGCTGATTCAGGGCCTTACGCTTCCGGCTCTGCTGCGCGTTCTGAAGGTGAGCGGCCCCGATCCGCACGAGGACCACATCCAGGAAGCCACCGCGTATCAAAGCGCCGTCAACGCCGGCTTGGCCTGGTTGGACGAGCAAGGCGGCGACATCGATCCGGCCGTGGCCGACCGGGTGCGGCAGCGTGCGCTCGACCGGACGAATGCGGTGTGGGAGCGGCTCGGCGGATTGGAAACCCCCAGTGCGCAGTACTCGCGGGCGCGGGCCGCGATGCTTGAGCGCGAGCGGGCTGCGGTGCTCGACCTCCGCCGTCGCGGAACCATCGATCAGGCGATTCTGCGCCGGGTGCTCGCTGCCCTCGACGTCGAAGAGTCGATCCTCGACGCTGTCGAGAGTGACTCGACGGCCGATCGCGACGACGAGCTGCGGGTGTACACCGGCGAATGTGAGCATCTCCGCTCCGTCTGCACCGCTGACACCCCTTCGCCGCGCACACCCGGGGGGTGCGAGGAGTGCCTGAAGGACGGGGGGACGTGGGTGTCGCTCCGGCTGTGCCTGAACTGTGGCCATGTGGGTTGCTGCGACTCGTCCGTGAGCAAGCACGCGGCCGCGCACTATGCGTCGTCGAAGCATCCGGTCATGCGCAGCATCGAGCCGGGCGAGGCGTGGCGATGGTGCTTCGTCGACGAGATCGTCGGCTGATGACGGCGCTGCTAGTCGGCGCGGTGCTTGCGGACACGCTCGACCATGTCGAGCATCATCCGTGAGTTGTCGCGGAAGGCCGCGAGCTCGTCGGCATCGAGCAGATCGACCATCTCGCCGAGAAAGTGTTCGTAGGCTGAATCGAGGGCCGTCAGCGTTTCTTGGCCTTCCTCGGTCAGCTGGACGTGACGCACGCGTCGGTCGGCGTCGTCCTCGACTCGGGTGACCAATCCCTTGGCCGCGAGTCGGTTGACGAGGCCGCTGGCGGTGGGCGCGGACGTGCCGAGCGCCTCGGCCAGCTCGTGCACGGCTGCACCTTCCGGCTGTGAAGCCGCGACGAGGACGTGCAATTGACGCATCGTCAGGTCCGGCGGGAAAGCCGTGGGTCCCGCGAGTTCGAAGCACTGGAGCCGGATCTGCTCGTTGATGTCCAAGATCTCGCGGGTGAGTCCAGCACGTGTCGCCTTCGTCACGTTGTGTCACCCCCACCGGGTAGCCTGTTTTAGTTAGTATAGTGCTAACTATTACCTCGGTGTTCACTAAGTCAGGGTTTCCTCAGGGACGATCCTGATGGCTCGGTTTGAGTAGTCATGCGACGCTCAAGCAACACGTAGCACGGGGGAAGTGCTGGAGACATTTGAGGGAGCCGAATGAGTCGCCTGACACGCTTTAGCCTGGCCAACCGCACGGTGGTGCTGTTGCTGGCTGTGCTCGTGCTCGTGACAGGTCTGTACTCGGCGGGCGCTCTGAAGCAGGAAACCATCCCCAGCACCGACTGGCCGGCCAGCACGATCATCTCGATCTACCCCGGTGCCAGCCCGTCCAGCGTCGAGCTGGAGGTGACCAAGGAGATCGAGGACGAGGTCCTTGCGGTCGACGGCGTCACGACCGTCACCTCCATCAGCTCGTCCAACACCTCGCAGGTCACGGTCGAGTGGGAGTGGGGCGAAGACACCGACCAGATCATGGCCGACATCCGCGCAGCGGTGGACGCCGCCGATATTCCCGACATCGTCGAGCCCACGGTCAGCAGCGGAAGCTTCGACGACCTGCCCATCCTCACGGTCGCGGTCTCCTCCAACGTGAGCGCTGGCGTCCTGTCGAACCAGGCCGAAGACGTCATGGTCCCGGCGATCAAGGAGGTCGAGGGCGTTCAGGACGTCACCATCGCCGGTGACGAGAAGCGCGAGATCGACATCACTTTCGACGTCAACAGGACCAACGAGCTCAATGTTGATCCGACCTCGATCGGCCAGCTGTTCGCCGCGAACTCCAAGGCATACCCGTCTGGAACCCTGCGCACGGACGCCGCCGAGATCGACGTCCAGACCGGCCGCACCTATGAGTCGGAGGAGCAGGTCGAGGACCTGGAGGTCCAGGGCGAGGACGACCGGGTGCGCCTGGGTGACTTCGCGACGGTCGAAGAACGACCGACCGTCACGACCTCAGTTTCCCGGGTCAACGGCAAGGACGCGGTGACTCTCGCCATCACCAAGGAGTCGGCAGCGAACACCATCCAGGTGGCGCATGACGTCAAGGCCGAACTCGACAAGCTCGAAAAGCAGCTCGGCGACGGCACGAAGTTTGATGCGGTCTGGGACCAGGCACCCTTCATCGAGCAGTCCATTCACGACCTGAGCCTGGAGGGCGGCCTCGGCCTGTTGATGGCCGTGCTCATCGTCCTGTTGTTCCTGCGCTCCGTCGCACCGACCTTCATCGCCGGTATCTCGATCCCGCTTTCCCTGCTCTTCGCGATGACCGGCCTGCTCGTCGGCGGCTACACCTTGAACATCTTTACGTTGGGCGCCCTGACCGTGGCCATCGGCCGTGTGGTCGACGACTCCATCGTCGTCATCGAGAACATCAAGAGGCATCAAGGCCTCGGCGAGACCGGTATGGGCACGCTCGTGCGCTCCGTCAAGGAGGTCGCCGGTGCCATCACCAGTTCGACCTTTACCACCGTTGCCGTGTTCGCGCCGATCGGGCTGGTCGGCGGCCAATCTGGCTCGTTCTTCCGCCCCTTTGCCATCACGGTCGTCATATCGCTGCTCGCGTCGCTGGTCGTGTCGCTCACGGTGGTGCCCGTCCTGGCGTCGTACATCATGCAGCGCCGTACGACGCCGGAAGAGGTCGCCGCTCATGCCCACGACGAGGCCGACGGCTGGCTGCAGCATGCCTACCTCCCGGTCCTGAATTGGGCCCTCGCGCACCGGTTGATCACCGTGATCCTGGCACTCTTGATCTTTGCCGGCACCATGGCCATGACGCCTTACCTCAAGACGGATTTCATTGGCGCCGGCAGCGCGACGAATCTGCAGGTCGTGCAGACCTTGCCCACCGGCACCAGCCTCGGCGAGACGTCCGCCGCGGCTCGCCGGGTCGAAGAGGTCATCAGCCGGCAGCCGAATCTGGGGACGTACTCCACCGAGATCGGCGGCGGCGGGTCGGTGTTCATCGCGCTCAAGAACGACACCAACGAGGCCTCGATCAATGTGTTGATCGAACCGGGCTCCGATCCGATCGCGGAGGCCAAGCTGCTGCGTGCGGCACTCGCAAAACTGGACGGCATCGGGCAAATCGAGGTGGCGGTCGGAGACAGCGAGACGTCCGGCAAGGTCGTGATCGACGTCGAGAGTCCCGACTCGGCGAAACTGGCCGCTGCCAGCGCCAAGGTCGAGGCGATGATGAAGCGCGTCCCCGACCTCACCAACGTCGACAGCGATCTCGGTGAGCGGCGCCAGATGCTCGACGTCGACGTCGATGACGTCCGCGCCGCCGAGCTTGGCATGCACCAAGCGACTGTTGGCCAGGCTGTGTCCTGGGCGGTGCGCGGCGAGAAGATCGGCGAGATGACCAAGGGCGACAACACCTTGGATGTCTACCTGCGGACTGGGGAGCCGGCCACGGAGCTGAGCCAGCTGCGCGACATCGTTCTTCCGGTCACGCAACGGATGACCGCAGACACCCGTGAAGACGCCGGGGACGTCCTCGAAGATCGCGGCGATGACCTCCAGGACGATCAGGAGGACGAGTCCGAAGAGGACTTCGAGAAGTCAATCAGGGACATGAAGGAGCAGCGCGAGGACAGCGAGGAGGCTGCCGGGGAACTTCAGGGAGACCTGAGGAGAACTCAGGCATACCTGGCCGAGCTGCGGGAATGGCGAAGGAACAACCCGAATTCCCCCGACGTCAGGCAGATCGACCAGAGGATCAGCAACACCGAGGCGCAGATCGCCCAGATGAGGCAAGCCATGGCCAGCGCCGATGAGGGCGCCGACCAGATCGATGAGCAGATCGAGGATGCCCGCGACCAGTGGGACGAGGGTCAAGATTTCCAGGACCGGGCCGACGAGATCGCCGACGCCGGCGACGAGGTCGAGGATCTGCGGGCCACGCCGGTGAAGTTGACCGAGGTCGCCGAGGTCGAGATGGTGAGGCAGGCGAGCCAGATCACGCGCGTCGACGGCGAACGATCCGTCACGCTGACGGCGTCGACCGAAGGGGCCGACCTCAGCGCGATCACGGCCAACATCAAGACCGGCCTCGAGAAGCTTGATCTCGGCGAGGGTGTCACCGCCAGCCTGGGCGGCGTCTCCGAAGACCAGGAGGAGTCGTTCGGCCAGCTCGGAGCGGCCATGTGGGTGGCCATCGGCATCGTCTACCTGATCATGGTCGCGACCTTCCGTTCGCTGATCCAGCCGCTGATCCTGTTGGTCTCGATCCCGTTCGCCTTCACCGGCGCGCTGGGTTTGTCGATCCTGACGGATTCAGCCGTCGGGATTCCGAGCATGATCGGCATGCTCATGCTCATCGGCATCGTGGTGACGAACGCGATCGTCTTGATCGACCTGATCAACCAGAAACGCACCGACGGCGCTACCGTCGAGGAGTCGATCAATGCCGGCGCCCGCTTGCGTGTCCGGCCGATTATCATGACCGCTCTGGCCACCATCGGTGCGCTCTTGCCGATGGGTCTGGGGGTCACCGGCGGCGGCTTCTTCATCTCCAGGCCGCTGGCGATCGTCGTGATCGGTGGCCTGGTCACGTCGTCGATCCTCACCCTGATCCTGGTCCCGGTGCTCTACGACATCGTCGAACACCGGCCGGACTGGCTCCGGTTCGGGAAGAAGCAGCGGGAGCAGGTGGAGGAGTTTCGTGCGCACCCAGATGAGGTCATCGACGGCTGACAGGCTCCGTTGGCATCATGAGGTCATGTCGATGCCATCCGGACACTTCTGGTTCTGCTTGAAGCACCACGAGGTCGAGCCCGACGCCGGATGCGGACCGGCCGATCGGCTCGGTCCTTATCCGACGCGGGAGGAAGCCGTGCACGCGTTGGAGAAGGTGCAGGAGCGCAACGAAGCGTGGGAAAACGATCCCGACTGGAATGACAGAGGGCCCGGATCGGGACCGGTGGGCTGATGCGACTCAACCTCCAGCGCTCGGGCCCATGGATCGGGATCGGCGGAATCTTCATTCAGATGTTCATTGCCTTCCCGGCGTTCTTCACCGTGATGCCCGGAACGGCAGACCGGCTCAATGTGTCGGGCGCCGGTATCGCCGTGATCGTTGCGCTGTGGCTCATCCAGACGATCGCCGTGGTCAAGCTGGCGACGTCCCGACCGGTGTGGTGTGTGTATGTCCCGGTTGCAGGACTCGTCGCGTATTTCGCCGTGATCTACGTCGGCGTCCGTTGGATGGGCTGGAGCGGCTAGCTCTCGAAGGAATGCTCCGGCGCCGGGAACGCACCGGTTGCGACCTCGGCGGCGTATTGCCGCGCGGCCTCCAGCATGACGCCGTGCACGTCGGCATAGCGCTTCACGAATCGGGGCGCTCGACCGGTGCGCAGCCCCATCATGTCCTGCCAGACGAGCACCTGAGCGTCACACTCCGGACCGGCCCCGATTCCGATCGTGGGGATCTCCAACTGGGCTGTGATCTCCTTGGCGACTGGCGCGGGGACCATCTCCATAACGACGGCGAAGGCCCCGGCCTCCTGGATCGCGAGGGCATCGTCGATCGTCTTCTGCGCCGCGTCACCGCGGCCCTGGACACGATAGCCGCCGAGGTTGTGCTCAGATTGCGGCGTGAAGCCGATGTGCGCCATCACGGGAATGCCGCCGTCGCTGATCTTGCGGATCTGCGGCGCCATCTCAGCGCCACCCTCCAGCTTGACCGCGTGGCACAGGCCTTCCTTCATGAAGCGCACCGAGGTGTCGTAGGCCTGCTCGGGATCGCGTTGGTACGACCCGAACGGCAGGTCGCCGACCACGAGTGCGCGCTTGGCGGAGCGGGTGACGGCGCGCACGAGCGGAATGAGCTCGTCGACGGTGACGGGCAGGGACGTCTCGTTGCCGTAGACGTTGTTCGACGCCGAGTCGCCAACGAGAAGTACCGGGATGCCCGCCTCGTCGAACACCTGGGCGGCGTACTGGTCGTAGGCGGTGAGCATCGCCCACCGGTGGCCTTCGGTCTTCCATTGACGCAGGTGGTGCGTGCGTACCTTCTGAACATTCGGATCCCCAGTGGGCGGCACCGTGGGTCCAGCCCCGTAGGGTGCCGGCTCTTCTTCGGTCATACGTCCAGTCTGCCGGACGTTGGGGCATGCTTGGGCCGTGCGTACGGGGTTGGCTCTTCTCATGGCGGTGCTGACGCTCACGGCGTGTAGCCCGAGCCCGGAGGACGTCGCCGCGTGTCGGGACTGGTACCGGGAGAACACCCAGACGATGAGCGAGAACGGTTACCCGGGCCGTCCGGGCTTCACGCCGAAGATGACGGCACGGTGGAACGAGTTGTATGCCCGCTCCGGCAGGCTCGACGGCGCGGCTTCGGCGGAAGACTGCGAAGGGCCGCTCCAAGACATGGTTGCCGAGGTCACGAATCTCGAGGCGGTGCTCTACAAGATCGATGACTACGATGTCGCGCTCATGACGAAGCGGGCAGAAGCCAAGCTTGAGCGCGATGATGCCCTCAGACGCGCATCGTTCACCGACTATGTGTTGATCACGCTCCTGCGCACTTTGCGTGAGCGAGGGTCTGATGCGGAGAAGGCGCTAGCACCGCTGGTCGCCCGCGTGGACGCTGCCAGGCAGGACAGCAAGGAACAGTCCGCGGCGATGGTCGCCCTCTACAACGTCGCGGCGTCCAACGCGGCCTTCGCCGACTTCAAGGAAGCGCTGGAGTCCGTCCGGGACTACGAACTCGACGAAGAGTGACGAGCTAGAGGCTCTCGCGCGTGCCGATACGCGCTCACTCACCCCGAGATTTGAAGACCTAGTAAGCGTTTGCGCCCGGGAAACCCGCACCAACCCTTCAAATCGTGGGCGGCGTCCATGCGTACATGACATGGAGTGCTCGCATCAGAGGCTCTCGCGCCAGGCGCTGGTGATTGGCAGGCGGCGGTCGCGGCCGAAGTTGCGTCGGGAGATCTTGGGACCCGGTGGGTACTGCCGCCGCTTGTACTCCGCCTTGTCGACCAGCCGGATCACCCGCTCGACGAGCGCCGGGTCGAACCCTTCGGCGATGACCTGCGCCGATCCGAGGTCACGCTCGACGTATGCGTCGAGCACAGCGTCCAGCAGCTCGTACGGCGGCAGTGAGTCGGTGTCGAGCTGGCCGGGACGCAGCTCGGCCGACGGGGGCTTGTCGATGATGGCCTCGGGGATGGGCGGAGTCTCCCCGCGTGCGTCGGCGAGCGCGTTGCGCCAGCGGGCCAGTTCCCAGACCAGCGTCTTGGGGACGTCCTTGATCGGGGCGAAGCCGCCGACCGCATCGCCGTAAATCGTCGAGTACCCGGTGGCCAGCTCGGACTTGTTGCCGCAGGCGAGCACGAGGTGGCCGTGCTGGTTCGACAAGCCCATCCAGACCACGGCCCGGATCCGGGCCTGCAGATTCTCCTCGGCGAGGCCGGTCAGACTCAGTGGCTTCTGGAAGGCTTCGAACATCGGCGCGATGGCGACGGTGTCGAAGTTGAGCCCCTGCCGGCGGGCGAGGTCGGCCGCATCGGACTTCGAGTGCTCGGTCGACCATTCACTCGGATTCGAGACGCAGTAGACGTTCTCGGCGCCGAGAGCATCGACAGCGACGGTGGCAACCAGCGCAGAGTCAATACCGCCGGACAATCCGAGGAGAACTGTCTGGAATCCGTTCTTGCCGACGTAGTCGCGCAAGCCGTGCACGATGGCTTGGTAACGCTCGCCCACCGGATCCCAGCGCGCGGTGAGCGGCGGCGCCGACTGAGGAGCGTACGCATCGAACGGCTCGGCGCTGATGACCTCGCGCGAGACGTGCAGCCCCGCAAACTGGGCCTCGGGACTCGGCATCGGTGCCGTTGCCGCGGGAAGGTCCAGGTCGACGACCAGGAGCTCCGGCTCGAACTGCGCGGCCCGCGCGATCGCCTCTCCGTCGGGCCTGACGATGACCGAGTCGCCCTCGAAGACGAGTTCGTCCTGGCCGCCGACCAGGTTGACGTAGGCCAGCACGCAGCCGGCTTCCCGTGCGCGGCGCGTGCACAGCTGCAGCCGAGCGTCGTCCTTGGCCGCCTCGTAGGGCGAGCCGTTGATGACGAGGAGGAGGCCGGCCTCGGCGGCGCGGGCTGCCTCGGACGGGCCGTCCTGCCAGATGTCCTCGCAGATGGCCAGGGCGATGTCGATGCCGCCGACCTGGATCACCTGGGTCTCGTGGCCGGGGACGAAATGGCGGAACTCGTCGAAGACGCCGTAGTTCGGCAGGTGGTGCTTGTCGTACCGCGCGACGATGCGTCCGTCGGTGATGACGGATGCGGTGTTGGTCGGCAAGTTCTTCGGCAGGCCCAAGCGCTCCGGTGCCGTTCCGGCGAACGTGTCGAGATGGCCGACGATGACGACGAGGTCGCCGAGGCCCTCGTCTTTCAGGCGCACGACGAGTTCATCGACGCCCTGACGCGTTGCCGCGATGAAGGAGGCGCGGAACGACAGGTCCTCGATGGGGTAGCCGTTGATGACCATTTCCGGCATCGCGACGAGATGAGCCCCGCGCTCCGAAGCAGCGCGGCAGGACTCGACGACGAGGTCGGCATTGCCGGCCAAATCACCCAGCGTCGGATTGACTTGGGCGAGGGCCAGGCGGAGCTGCGGCATGTGTCCGAGCCTACGGCTCGGCAACCTCCGCGCGGCCGCGCGGCCTGGGGGCACCCCCTGCTCGGAGCGCAGCGGAGAGCTCGGGGGACTAGCTGCATTCGGCCGATCGCCCGTGGGAGCATGACGCTCACCTACGCGTACCGCCTACACGCGACGCAGCGCGCCGCGCACGGCGATACGCTGCGAACATGGGGAAGCAGGAAGACTTCGTTCTTCGGGCGCTCGAGGAGCGCGACGTCCGTTTCGTCCGGCTGTGGTTCACCGACGTGCTCGGCTCACTGAAGTCGGTGGCGGTGGCGCCGGCTGAGCTCGAGGGCGCCTTCGCCGAGGGCATCGGTTTCGACGGGTCGTCGATTGAGGGCTTCGCCCGCATCCACGAGGCGGACATGCTCGCCAAGCCCGACCCGTCGACGTTCCAGATCCTGCCGTGGCGCGGCGACGCCCCGTCCACGGCCCGGATGTTCTGCGACATCCTCATGCCCGACGGCAGCGCGTCGTTCGCCGATCCGCGCTATGTCCTCAAGCGGGCGCTCAAGTCGGCCAGCGACGCCGGCTACTCCTTCTACACGCACCCCGAAGTGGAGTTCTACCTCTGCAAGGGCAAGCCGGAGAGGGGTGACCGCCCGGTTCCCGTCGATGACAGCGGCTACTTCGACCACACCGCTCAGGGCGGCGCACAGGACTTTCGGCGCGAGGTCATCGCGATGCTCGAGAACATGGGTATTTCAGTGGAGTTCAGTCACCACGAGGCCGGACCCGGCCAGCAGGAGATCGACCTTCGCTACGCCGATGCCCTGACGACGGCAGACAACATCATGACGTTCCGCACCGTTGTGCGTGAGGTCGCGCTCAGCCAGGGCAAGTGGGCGACCTTCATGCCCAAGCCGTACACGGAGCATCCCGGCTCGGGCATGCACACGCACGTGTCGCTCTTCGAGGGCGACGAAAACGCCTTCTACGAGTCCGGCGCTGAGTACCAGCTGTCGAAGATCGGCCGTGCATTCATCGCCGGCCTGCTGCAGCACGCTCCGGAGATCACCGCGGTCACCAACCAGTGGGTCAACTCCTACAAGCGGCTGGCTGGCGGGGGAGAGGCGCCCAACTACGTGTGCTGGGGCCACAACAACCGGTCCGCCCTGGTGCGGGTACCGATGTACAAGCCGCAGAAGAGCGGGTCGGCGCGGGTCGAGCACCGCGGCCTCGACGCCGGCTCCAACCCGTACCTCGCGTTCGCGCTGATCCTGGCCGCCGGCATGAAGGGCGTCCAGGAAAACTACGAGCTGCCGGCCGAAGCCGAGGACGATGTCTGGTCGTTGACGGACCACGAGCGTCGCGCCATGGGCATCGCGCCGCTGCCGCGCAACCTCGATGAAGCCATCCAGGTGATGGAGGACAGTGAGCTCGTGGCCGAGACGCTGGGTGAGCACGTCTTCGAGTTCTTCCTCCGCAACAAGCGAGCCGAATGGGAGGGCTACCGCTCCCAAGTGACGCAGTTCGAGATCGATCGGCTCCTGTCGGTGCTCTGAGGATGTCCGACCCCAAAGCGTTGGCTCGCTCCGGGTTTCGGGACGGCGAACGCGCCGCGCTGTTGATCGACGAGCTCCCCGGAATCCCAGGCGGACTCGTCGAGCGCCTGGCCCTCGCCGCTGATCCGGACCTGGCGCTCGAGAACCTCGTGTCGCTGGCTGAGTACATCGGCGAGGAGCGAGTGTGGGCGGCCGTCGCCGACCCACTCACCTTGGAACGCCTGGTCCTCGTCATGGGCACGAGCCAGGCATTGGGTGAGTTCATCGTCCGGCACCCCGACGCACTCGACGACCTGTGCAGTGACGTGCCGGTCGGCACGCTCGTCGGCACGGCTGCCGACGTCGACGCGCTGCGGGTGGCCTATCGACGGGAACTGGTCTCGATCGCCGGCCGCGACCTCGACGGGGCGACGTCGTTCGTCGAGTCCTCCGGAGCGCTGGCCGATCTGGCGATGGCGACGCTGGGCGCCGCCCTGCGCATCGCATCTGACGGCGATCCCGAGGCATCGTCCTGTCGCCTGGCCGTCATCGCCATGGGCAAGACCGGCGGCCGCGAACTCAACTACTGCAGCGACGTCGACGTCATCTTTGTCCACGAGGGTGATGCGGAGATCGCAACGCGACTGGCCGCCGCCATGATGCGGATCTGTTCCGAGCACACGACGGCCGGGGCGATCTGGGAGGTCGACGCAAACCTTCGTCCGGAAGGACGCGATGGCCCGCTGGTGCGGACGTTAGCCAGCCACGTCCAGTACTACGAGCGCTGGGCGGCCGCGTGGGAGTTCCAAGCGCTGCTCAAGGCGCGTCACGCCGCCGGTGATTCCGATCTGGCGGCCGAGTACCTGGCCGCGATTCAGCCGATGGTGTGGGACGCCAGCGCCAAGCCCGACTTCGTGGACGCGGCCCGCGCCATGCGGCAGCGTGTCGTCGAGAACATCCCGGCGAACCAGCGAGATCGCGAGCTCAAGCTAGGTGTTGGCGGCTTGCGCGACGTCGAGTTCGCGGTGCAGCTGCTGCAACTGGTGCACGGCCGGGGAGACGAGTCGTTGCGCAGTCCGACGACGCTGGTCGCCCTCGACGAATTGACCAAGCGCGGTTACGTCGGGCGTCGTGACGGCGCTGCGCTCGAGGACGCCTATGAGTTCCTGCGCACGCTGGAGCATCGGATCCAGATGTTCCGTCTGCGCCGGACCCATTTGATGCCCGATGACGAGGAATCGCTGCGGCGGATCGGGCGCAGCATGGGCTATCGCCACAACCCGGCTGAGGATCTCGAGAAGGAGTGGCGAGCGCATCGTCGAGTGGTCCGCCTCCTTCACCAGAAGCTCTTTTACCGCCCGCTGCTTGAGGCCGTTGCCGCCATCCCGACGGAGGGGCTGCGGTTGACACCGGAGGCGGCCGGGCAGCGATTGGGGGCGCTCGGATTCTCTGATCCGAAGCGTGCTCTCGCCGACATCCAGGCCTTGACCTCCGGCGTCTCGCGCCGGGCGTCGATCCAGCGCTCACTCCTGCCGGCGATGCTCGACTGGCTATCCGAATCGCCGATGCCGGATGCCGGCTTGCAGGCCTTCCGTCGCGTCAGCGAGAGCCTCGGTGACAGCTCGTGGTACCTGCGGAGTCTGCGGGACGAGGGCACGGCCGCTGAACGTCTCGCTCAAGCGCTCGGGTCGAGCCGGTATGTCGCGGAGCTGTTGATACGAGCGCCCGAGGCAGTGGCGCTTTTGGGTGACGACGAGGAACTTGTGCCACGCGACCTCGACCGCCTCGACTTGGAGATGCGGCAGGCGGTCGAGCGCAGCACGAGCGTGCGCGGTGCGGCCCGAGCGATCCGGCGGCTGCGGCGACGTGAGCTGACCCGCATTTCCGCCGCGGACACGCTCGGCCGGCTGGACATCCTCGCGGTTGGCGAAGCCCTGTCAGACGTCAGCGCGATGACCCTGACCGCGGCCCTGGAGGCCAGCGTCGCGGCCTTCGAGCACGACCACGGCGACTTGCCGACGCGGTTCGCCGTCGTGCTCATGGGGCGGCTTGGTGGGCATGAGGTCGGCTACTCGTCGGACGCGGACGTCATGTTCGTTCACCAGCCGGTCGATGGGGCCAGCGAAGTCGAGGCATCGAAGGCTGCCACCGAGGTCGCTACGTCGCTCCGCGCGATGTTGTCCGCGCCGTCTGCTGACCCGCCGTTGGAGGTTGACGCCGATCTGCGGCCGGACGGCCGGAACGGCCCATTGGTGCGTTCCCTCGACGCGTACCGGACCTACTACGCACAGTGGTCGGCCGTCTGGGAGGCGCAAGCCCTGTTGCGGGCGCGACCGGTCATCGGCGATCCCGAACTGTGTGCAGCCTTCACCGAGCTGATCGACCCCCTGCGGTGGCCCGAATCGGGCATCCCAGACGACGACGTCCGCGAGATCCGGCGGATCAAGGCGCGGGTGGACTCCGAACGGCTGCCGCGTGGCGCGGACCCGGCAACGCATTTCAAGTTGGGACGCGGGGGTCTCGCTGACGTGGAATGGACCGTGCAGCTGCTGCAAATGCAGCACGCTCACGAGGTGCCCGGCCTTCGCGCGACGCGGACGGTCGGCGCCATCGAGGCTGCCGCCGAGGCCGGGCTCATCGAATCGGCCGATGCGGAGAGTCTCGTCGAGGCGTGGCGATTCGTCAGCCGCATCCGCAACGCGGGCTTTCTCGTGCGCGGGAAGCCGGTGAGCTCCCTCGACGAGCTGGCGCACGAGCGCGCCGCCGTGGCATCGCTCATGGGGTACACCGAGAGCGAGCCGCTCATGGACGACTACCGGCGGATCACCCGGCACGCTCGCGCCGCGGTCGAGCGGCTCTTCTACTAGCCATTCCGGTTACTGGCCATTCCGGTCCTGCCGCTGAGTGAACGACCGTAAACTCGTTCGGGTGTCCGAGCCCGCACTCACTCGTCAGGAGCAGAAGGAGCAGACGCGCGAAGCGTTGCTCGATGCTGCGCTGGAGTTGAGCCAGGATTCGGGCTTCGCGCAGGTCAGTTTGCGGCAGGTGACGCGGGCCGCCGGAGTCGTGCCCACGGCGTTCTACCGCCATTTCGAATCCATGGATCAGGTCGGTCTGGCCTTGGTGGAGCGCTCGTTCACCACGCTGCGTCAACTCATGCGGGATGGCATGAGCGACCCGGACGTCTTCACCGACCTCATCTCGTCGTCCATCGACATCCTGGTCGCGTCCGTCAAAGACAACCGCGAGCACTTCGCGTTCGTCGGACGCGAGCGGTTGGGCGGCTCTGCGCCAGTCCGCAATGCCATCCAACGTGAACTCGAGCTGTTCGTCAGCGAGACCGCGGTCGCGATTCGCCTGCTGCCGGTCGTCTCGTCCTGGTCCGTCGACGACGTCATGGCGCTGTCCGGCTTGTTCGTGCGGAACATGGTTTTCCGCGCTGAGGAGGTTCTCTCGATGCCGGCCGGACGCGCCGACCTGGAAGACGACCTCAAGAAGAAGATGCGGCGGGAAATGCTGATGATCGTCTTCGGTGTCGCGCATTGGCAGAGCAGGCCGTAACCCGAGGGTGTGAGGAAAAGTTGATTTGCTGTAACCACGATCACATCGGACCGGCTATTCTGCTCCGGACGGTGAAACGCGTTCTAGTTTTGGACGAGCGCGTGCGGGCACTACGGGGCGGTAGGAGGAGCGCGTGCGTTTGAGTCCTGCTGCCGCTCTAAAGGGGCCTGGCGAGGTCATCGCCATGGCTGCCGACGTCGTGCGGTTCACGTTCACCACGAAGTTCCAACTTCGTGAGTACATCGAACAGGCCGCCTTCGTCATGCAGGTCACCCTGATGCCGACCATCTTGGTGTCGATTCCCTTCGGTGCCGTCATCGCACTTCAGGTCGCTAGCCTGACTGGCCAGCTCGGCGCACAGTCGTTCGCCGGCGCGACTGCAGTGCTGGCGACAGTCCGGGAGGCCGCACCGATCGCGGCGGCGCTCATCATCGCCGGTGCTGCCGGTTCGGCCATCTGCGCCGACCTCGGTGCCCGCAAGATCCGCGAAGAGATCGATGCCATGGAGGTGCTGGGCATCAACCCGGTCGCTCGCCTCGTCGTCCCGCGGGCATTGGCCACGCTCACCGTGGCCGTCCTGATGAATGGCATCGTCATTGCCGCCGGCATCGTGGGTGGCTACTTCTTCACCGTCGTCATCCAAGGAGGTTCAGCCGGCGCCTTCCTATCGTCCTTCACGGCGCTGGCCACGCTTCCTGACATCTACGTGTCGATGGTGAAGGCCGCGGTCTTCGGCTTCCTCGCCGCCATCGTCGGCGCCTACAAGGGGCTCAACGCAGGCGGAGGCCCAAGCGGCGTCGGCCAGGCCGTCAACGAGTCGGTGATTATCGCCTTCATGCTGCTGTTCTTGCTGAACTCCATCATCAGCGCGCTGTACTTCCAGTTCGTCCCGCAGGCAGGTCTGTGATGGGCACGTTAGGCGACCTCGGCCGGTCCTTCGTCCAGTCGCGCCGAGACAAGGTGGAGACCTGGGGCGACCAGTTCGTCTTCTACACGACCGCGCTCGCGCGGACCCCGCGCGCGATCAAGGATTTCAAGGGTGAGGTGTTCAAGATCCTCGCCGAGGTGGTGTTCGGAAGGGGCGCGCTCACCATGATCGCCGGCACTGTCGGCGTGATCGCCTTCATGTCGTTCTTCGCCGGAACCGAAGTTGGCCTGCAGGGCTATGCCTCCCTCAGTCAGATCGGTGTCGCGAAGTTCACCGCCTTCATCTCGGCGTACTTCAACACCCGCGAGGTCGCACCGCTGGTCTCGGGGATCGCGCTCGCCGCGACGGTGGGCTGCGGGTACACCGCTCGGCTGGGCGCCATGCGAATCTCGGAGGAGATCGACGCCCTCGAGGTCATGGCGATTCCGTCGATCACGTTCCTCGTGACGACCCGCATGGTGGCCGGCTTCATCGCGGTCATCCCGCTGTACACGGTGGCGCTGTTGGCGTCGTACTTATCGCCACGCCTCATCACGACGCTCATCTATGGCGAGTCCGAAGGCACGTACGACCATTATTTCCTCCAGTTCCTGCCACCGATCGACGTGCTCTGGTCGTTCGCCAAGCTGCTGGTTCTGGCAGTGGCGATCATCCTGATCCATTGCTACTACGGATTCACTGCCTCCGGCGGCCCGGCCGGCGTGGGCATGGCAGTCGGCCGCGCAATCCGGACCTCGATCGTGACCGTTGTGGTGGCGGACTTCTTCCTCAGTTATGCCATCTGGGGATCGACGACGACCGTGCGGATTACCGGGTAATGCTGGTCAACATCGTCCATGACACGCCGCGCGAGCACCGCCGGCTGTTCGTCGCGGGCATCGTCTTCGTCAGTGTCCTCGCGGCGCTGGTCGGAGTCTCGATCGGCATCTATGACAAAACGTTCACATCCAAGACGATGGTGACGATCAAGGCCGATCGGACCGGGCTCCAGCTAGCCCGATTCGGCGACGTCCGTATGCACGGGGCACTGGTCGGATACGTCGACAACGTCTCCAGCGATGGTCAAGGGGCCAAGATCATGGTGGCCCTCAAGCCGGAATCGGCACGGGGCATTCCATCCGACGTCAGCGCCCAGATCCTGCCGACAACGCTGTTCGGGCAGAACTACATTGAGCTCTTCCCGGCCCGCGGTGGAGCGGTGGCGAGCTCGATGCGCGACGGCTCGGTGATCCCAGCGAGCCGGGTGAAGACCAACGTCGAACTCCAGCGCATCCTTGCCGACCTGTATCCAGTCCTCCGCGCGATCAACCCGGCCGACGTCAGCGCGACGCTGTACGCGCTCTCGCATGCACTGCAGGGCAAGGGCGAGGACATCGGCGAGACGCTCGACGCGCTCAGCACGTACCTCGGGACGATGAACAGACAGCTGCCCCGGCTGAAGACCGACCTTCGCCTGCTGGCGGACGTGGCGAAGACCTACGAGGAGGCCAGCCCCGATCTCATCGAGACGCTGGAGAACGTCACCGTGACGTCCCGCACGATCACGAACAAGGAAGATGATCTGGAGCAGGCGCTGAGCGGCCTGACCGGCCTCGCCAAGATCACGCGGGTGACCCTCGCCGAGAACAAGAAGCTGCTGCGTGCGCAGACCCGATCCGGCAAACCACTGTTGTCGCTGCTGGCGACGTACTCGCCCGAGTTCGCGTGCTCCTTCCAAGGCTTGTATAGCCAGATCCCGAACACGAAGAACGTGTTCCAGGACGACCGCATTCACCAGACGCTGGAACTAGGCACACCCCAGCGCACGGCCTATACGGCGGAGGACGCACCGGTGTACGGCGAAGTCGGCCACGGCCCGTGGTGTCTCGGCCTCCCGAACAATGCCGATTTGCCGGCACCATTCCTGCCGCTCAAGGACGGTACGGACAAGGACGAGCCGGACGGAGGCATGGGATGACCTCCAATCGCGACGCCGTCTTCGCTGCTGCCTCGGTCCGGATGGCCATCTTCACCGCGGCCTCTGTCATCGTCACCGGCGCGCTCGTCATGATCATGGGCAACCTCGGTGGCGGCGACCAGACCTCGTACAAGGCACTGTTCTCGAGCGCATCCGAACTCGTTCCCGGTTCGTCGGTCCGGGTGGCCGGGGTCCAAGTCGGCCGGGTCACCGACGTCGAGTTTCATGGCGAGTCCAACGCCGTCGTGACCTTCAAGATCGACTCTGGGGTCCCGCTCACCCAGGAATCACGCGCGAGCGTCCGCTTCCTGAACCTGGTCGGCGATCGCTACATGACCTTGGAGGCTGGTGAGGGCGGCGGGACGCGACTCGCCCCCGAAGCCACAATTCCGCTGAGCCGCACCACACCCGCGCTCAACCTCACGGCCCTCTTCAACGGCTTCCAGCCGCTGTTCCAGGCGCTCCGCCCCGAAGACGTCAACAAGCTGGCGCTCAACCTGGTGAAGGTCCTGCAGGGCGAGGGCGGCACCATCCAGGAGATGCTGGCCAGCACCGCCTCCCTCACGAACACGCTGGCCGACCGGGACGAGCTCATCGGCGACGTGATCACCAACCTGAATGCGCTGATGGTCACCGTCGATGACCATCACCAGGAGCTCAGCGACCTCATCAAGGCGCTGCGCTCGTGGTTCGGTGACTTGGCCGACGACCGCAAGACCATCGGTGGCTCGCTCGACAACATCTCCGATCTTTCCGAGACCGTGGCCGACCTCCTGACTCGCTCTCGCCCGTTGCTGAAGAAGGACGTTGCCGAGCTGCGCCGACTTCTCGTCATCCTGAACGATCCGGCGAACAGGGCCCATCTCGACCTGACCTTCGATCTACTGCCGGTCATGCTGGCCAGGCAGACCCGTATCGGCGTCTATGGCTCTTGGTACAACTACTACCTCTGTGAGTTCATCGGCGGGTTCGTGCTTCCCGAGCCACTGTGGAGTTCGCTGCCCGAGGACGTCCAGTTGTCGCTGTCCGAGTTCCACTTGGTCAGTCAGGCGGAGAGGTGCAAACATGGCCTTTCGGACTGAATCTCACTACGTCCGCATGGGGGCGCTTGGCGTCGGCCTGCTGTTTTTGGTCATGTTCGCGGCCTTCAACCTGCAGAAGGTCCCCGGCTTCCGCGGCACTCAATATCACGCTGAGTTCACCGATGCGGCCGGCCTGCGGACCGGCAGCGAGGTCCAGGTGTCCGGCATCCGCGTCGGTCGGGTGAGCAACATCCGGATTGGCCAGGAACGCGTCATCGTCGAGTTCGACGTCAAAGGCCGCGAGATCGGCCGGCTCACGCAGGCCAGCGTCGAGGTGAAGAGTCTGCTCGGCGACAAGTTCCTCAACGTCAAGCCGGCCGGCAGTGGCTCGATGCCCTCTGGCGCGACGATCCCGGTGTCTCGGACCGACTCGTCCTACGACATCGTCGGCACCCTAAGCCAGCTCACGACGCAGACCGAGGACACCGACAAGGAAAACCTGACGGCTGCCCTCGACACGCTCGCCGAGACGCTCGATGCGGCGTCACCGGAGATCAAGAGCAGCTTCACGGGCCTGTCTCGGCTGTCGCAGACGATCTCGACCCGCGACGAGGACATCGAGGAACTCCTGGAGCATTCGAAGAATGTCACCACGTTGCTCGACGAGCGCAAGGGCGATCTCGTCAAGCTCATGGACGAGGCCGACCTCGTGTTCCGGGAACTGGAGCGGCGCAAGAAGGCGATCCACACGCTTTTGGTGAGCACCAACCAGTTGGCCGTCCAGCTCGAAGGTCTCGTCGAGGACAACCGGGAGCAGCTGCGACCGACGCTCCAAGGCCTGCGCTCGATCCTGGTGTTCCTCAATGCGCGCGAGGACCAACTGGAGACCATGCTTCATAACTACGGCCCGTACGTGAACATCCTCGGCAACGTCATCGGCACGGGTCCGTGGTTCGACGCCTATGTCCCGAACATGCTCAACGTCTTCACCGGCGAGTTCCTTCCGGCGGAGGGTTCGTGATGTTGGCATCCAGCAAAGTCAAGGCGCTCGCGCTGATCCAGGTCGTCGCGCTGATCGTCCTGGGCTGGTTCCTGCTCGGCGGCAGCGACGAACGGACAGTCACCGCCCACTTCGACCGGGCCATCGCCGTCTACCCGGGAACCGACCTGCGCGTCATGGGTGTTCAGATCGGCAAGGTCACGGCAGTCGTCCCGGAGGGCAACAGCGTCCGCGTCGAGATGAAATATGACGCGCAATACAAGCTGCCGGCCGACGGCCGGGCTGCCGTCGTGACGCCGACTCTGATCGCCGACCGCTATGTCCAGGTCTTCCCGGCGTACAGCAGCGGACCCGTGATGGCCGACGAAGCGGACATCCCGCTGAACCGCACGCAGACCCCCGTTGAGCTGGACCGGATGTTCAAGGCGCTCGACGACCTGTCCACGACCTTGGGCCCGACGTCCGGTTCCACCCGGGGCGCGCTGGCCAAGCTGCTGGAGTCCGGCTCGCAGGCGTTCGAGGGCAACGGCGAACTAGGAGCCGACGCCATCCGCAACCTGTCGGCCGCCGCCGACACCTTCGCCCGTAACCGTGGGCCGCTCTTCGACAACGTCCGTGCGCTGGCCGAGCTCACCAACACGCTGGCCGACAACGATGACACGGTCCAGGACTTCCTGAAGGACCTCGCGTCAGTCTCCGATCAACTCGCGGGCGAGCGCGATGAGCTGGAGACGATGCTCGGCTCGCTTGCCCAGGTGCTCAGCATCGTCGAGGACTTCATCCGCGAGAACCGCGCGATCCTCGGTGAGGACATTGAGCGGTTCTCCAGCGTCCTGGAGCGGGTCGACCGGCAGAAGGACGCGCTCGGCCTCGTGTTGCAGAAGGGCCCGTTGGCGATGGGCAACCTCGCCGTGGCCTACGAGCCCAGCACTAGAACGTTCGGCTCACGGGTCCAGATTACGCCTGGCATTCAGTTCCGACCGGACCAGTACATCTGCCAGATCCTGATCGCCGACGGCGCGCCCCCGGCCGCCTGCACCTTGATCCAGACCTTGCTCACGCCGTTGCTGCCGGCCACCTCAGGCGCGGCCGCTCCGGCATCCTCTGGCGCAGGCTCCAAGCCGGCGACAGTCGACGGCAAGCCGACCTCGCCTCTGACGCTCCCGACGGCGGTGCCGCCCGTCGACCTGGCCGCGACGCTGGGATCCGTGCCGGACGTGCTCACCTCGATCGTTGAGGGGGCCCTGAAATGACGTCGATTCTCCGTGTCAAGCACCTGGCCCTTGCGTTGGCGGCTTCCTTCATCTTGAGCGGCTGTTCGTTCTCGATTTACGACCTTCCGCTGCCGGGCAAGACGGTAAGCGACGAAGACAGCTTTGAGATCCAGGCCGACTTCGGCGACGCGCTCAACGTCGTCCCGCGTACGGCGGTGATGGTGGGCAACGTCCCCGTCGGCCAGGTTGAGGAGATTGTTCGCGACGGCTGGCATGCCCGCGCCACTCTGAGCGTCAGCAAGGACGTCGTGCTCCCGGACAACGCCGAGGCGCAGATCAGACAGACCAGCCTGCTCGGCGAGAAGTTCATCGCGCTCTCGGAACCCCAGGACGGTTCCGGCGGTACCGGCCGACTCGGCGAAGGAGACGTCATCTCGCTCAGTCAGACTGGCCGCAATCCCGAGGTTGAAGAAGTCCTTGGCGCCCTGTCTTTCCTGCTCAGCGGCGGTGGGCTCGGTCAGCTGCAGAGCATCACCAGTGAGCTCAACGCGATGATGGACGGACGCACCGGGAACATCCGCAACGTCCTCGAACAGCTGAACACGCTCGTCGGCACGCTGGACTCACAACGTGGCGACATCGTCCGCGCCATGGATGCACTTAACGGCCTCAGCGCGACGTTGGTTGACGAAAAGGATGCGATCGGTGATGCGCTGGACGCCGCCGGACCGGCCATCGAGGTGCTGCAAGGCCAACACGACGAGTTGGTCGATGCCCTCGAGGAGCTCGACAAGCTCGGAACGGTCGGCACCGACGTGATCAACTCGGTGAAGAACGACCTCATCATCGAGTTGCGCGACCTTGAGCCTGTGCTGCGCAACCTCGCCAACACCGGCAAGCCGCTCGTCAAGGGTCTCGTCTCAGCACTCAGCTACCCGTTCCCCATCGACGCAGCCGCGACGATTCACGGCGACTACGCCAACGTCGTGTTCAAGATGCAGTTCAAGCTCACGCCCGTCAACGAAGGCGGCCTGATACCGACGACGCCCGAAGAACTCGTCACCATGTGCCGCGGCCTGCCGACGGCACCCCTCTGTTCCGGTGGCGGTGCCCTCGACCAGCTGTGCACGGCGCTCCCGGCGTTGCCGCTGTGCACCAGTTCGGCGAGCCTGCCGGCGGCGACCAAGAAGACGGTCCCGAGCAAGCCGTCCTCGGGTGGGCCACAGGTGGTTCCGACACCGTCCCCCACCACGCCGGCTCCCGTGAATGGTGGCCTCAAGGACACCCTGGACGGCGTCGTCGGCGGAATCCGCGACCTTCTCGGCGGTGGCCGGTCATGACACGAGACACCAGGATCCGGCTGATCGCCTTCGCCATCGTCAGCGCCCTCGGCCTGACCTACGTGGGCGGCAACTACCTCGGCATCGTCGACCGCATCCTCGGCCGCGGCTACACCGTCGACGTCATCCTGCCGGCGTCGGGCGGAATCTACGAGGGCGCGGAAGTCACCTATCGAGGCGTCAAGATCGGCAAGGTCGCCAAGATGACGGTCGACCGCGACGGGCTGCGCGTCCGTGTCGCGCTCCAGGAGGAGGCCCGTGTCCCGGCGTCGTCGAAGGTTCGCGTCGCCAACCTGAGTGCCGTCGGCGAGCAGTTCATCTCCTTCGAGCCGACGTCGCACGCCGGCCCGATGTTGCAGGACGGGTCGACGATCCGTGGCGACGCCGAGAGCCTGCCGGTTGGCGAGGACGTGCTGTTGCAGCACCTCAGCGCGTTCGTGTCCGACCTCAACAGTGACGACCTGAATGTGGTCGTCAAGGAACTGGGCACCATGTTCCGCGACAACGCGACGCCGCTGCGGTCCATGGTCGACAGCGCGCAGGTGTTCATCGCAGAGGCTCAGGCCAACCAAGAGCGAGACGATCGCTCTGCTGCGCGATGCCGCAGACCGTCTTGGAAACCCAGGTCGACCGGTCGGACGACATTGAGTCGGCCCTCGAGGACCTTTCCAAGTTCACCGAGACGCTGGCCGACGCTGACGACGACATCGAGACGCTTCTGGAGGACGCCGGTCCTGCCGCGAAGGAGGTCGAGTTGCTCGTGCGCACCCTGCGGGCGGTGCTGCCGTCATTCCTGACTCGCCTGGTCCGCGTCAGCGATGTGATGGATGCGCGGCTTCCGGCGCTTGAGCAACTCCTGGTCACGTTCCCACGGCTGATCGCGGCAGGTCCGTCGGCCCTCGTTTTCGACTCCACCAACCAGGGATTCGGGCGCGTCAACCTGAACATGAACCAGGATCCGCCGGCGTGCATGGAGGGCTACCTGCCGCCGGGGCAATGGCGCTTGCCTTCCGATGAGACCTTCCTCCCGTTCTTCCCGGCCCAGTGCAAGTCGGGTCCGCCGATCAACATGCGCGGCATGAACTTCGCTCCAGAGCCCACGGACTGGAAGAGCAGCCTGACCGGAGGAACGCCGTGACCCGAGCCCTCAACGTTGTCCTGGGGCTGATTGTGGTGGTGCTCGTGGCGTGGTTGGGCGCGTTTGCGGTCCACGGCAGCGTCGCCGCGCCCGGCCGGACGCCGGCCGAACAGCAGGCGCACGAGCTCACCGAGCTTCGGCAGGCGGCCCGCTCCGAGGCCATTGCGTTCCTGACGATCGATTACCGGCGCATGGACCAGGTGACTGACCGGGTACTGGCCGGCGCCACCGGCCAGTTCAAGAAGCAGTACAAGTCCTCGGTCAAGGTGCTGACGGAGGCCGCCGTCAGCCAGGATTCCGTGGCCAAGGGCTACGTCAAGGAGATCGGAGTCGGCACGGTCGACAGTGACTCGGCGGCCGTCTTCGTCTCGGCTGGCAGCAAGGTGAAGAACAAGGGCACCAAGGGCAAGTTCGAGGACCGGACGTGGCGGATCAGGTTCGACATGACCAAGGCCGGCGACCGCTGGCTGGTGTCCCAACTGGAGTTCGTGGGCTGACGTATGGCGAAACTCAAGCGCGACGAGCGACTCTGCCCCACCTGCGCCGAGACCATCAAGGCTGCAGCCATCCGTTGCCGGTATTGCCAGGCCGACCTGACGCCGGTCGAGCCAGAGCCAGATCCCGAGCTCGAGCCGACGGAAGGCAGCGCGCCGGAGACGGCTGAGGTCGAGGCGATCGACGTCGATGAGGTGGACGCCGAGGGCGGCTGAGGCTGTCGATGCCGAATCCAGCCCGACCGGGCCGACGGAGGCCGAGCTGCTCGCCGGACGGACCGGTCCCGAGGCCAGAATCCCGCCGGCTGACGACGATCCTTGCGGCTCTCGCCGTACTGGCCGCCGCAGCTGTCGGCATCGCATGGTGGCAGGCGGAGGACAGTTCGGCCATCTCGGCACCCGATGGCACGCTTGTCGGCGACGAACCACGGTCGCAGGCGATCGTCGCCGCGGCCGATCTGACGCAGCGTGCGCTGTCGTACGACTACCGAACCCTGGCCAACGACATGGAGATCGCCGAGGCGCGCATGACCCCGTCCTTCCGCAAGGAGTACAAGGCGACGATGGCCACCGTGCGCGCGAACACGGTGAAGAACAAGATCGTCTTGCAGGCCGACGCGGTGTCGTCGTCGATCATCACTGCCACCGAGCACAAGGCGCGGTTGCTCGTGTTCATCAACCAGACGACTACCGCGCAGGCCGCGAAAGCCAACCAGCTCGATCGCAACAGCCTGATCGTCACGCTGGTGCGCGGCAAGGGAGACTGGATGCTCTCCGAGCTCACTGCCTTGGGCTGAGTTCCGGCGGCGCTGGTGCTAACCTAGAACACGTTCTACTTTTGGGAGGGTCGGACGATGGCGGCTGGGCGTCAGGCGGTGCAGCTGGACGATGCGGAGATCGCGGAATTTCTGGCGTCCCACATAAAGGTTCAGATCGGAACGCTGGACGCCAGCGGGGGCCCGCACCTGACGACGCTGTACTACGTGCTCGATGACGACGGCCGGATCGCGTTCTGGACCTACGGGGCGTCGCAGAAGATCATCAACCTGCGGCGGGATCCGCGCATTGCCTGCCTGGTCGAGGAGGGCGACGAGTACTTCGACCTGCGTGGCGTGAGTATTCGCGGCCGGGCACGTCTGGTCGAGGATTTCGAGGGGGTCAAGGCCATCGGTCGCAAGGTCGTCACGGCCATGGCCGGCGGTGCCGATCTCGGGGCCGACGGCGAAGCTATTGTCGACGCCCAGGCAAGGAAGCGGGTCGGCGTCATCGTCGAGCCGCTCAAGGTCGCGAGCTGGGATCACGGCAAAATGACCGCGCTCCCCGGTCAGGCGAAGGCGTAGTCAGGTAAGGAGTGAACATGACCAGGAAAGTTGTGGCGGACTGGGACCTCTGCGAGGCCAACGGCGTCTGTGAGGCTATGGCTCCCGATGCATTCGAGGTCGACGACGACGATCTGCTGCAGATCCTCAACGATGTGGTGACCGTCGAGAACGAGGCCCGGATGCAGCGTGCAGTTGCCGGGTGCCCGAAGTCTGCACTGAGCATCGTCGAGGTTGACGAGTGAGCAACCTGGACGAACCCACGCTTGAAGGTCGCACAGCCATCGTCACCGGTGCTGGTGCGGGTCTTGGCCGCGCTGAGGCGCTCGCCCTGGCCCACGGCGGCGCCCGGGTGGTGCTCAACGACCTGCCCGGAGCTGCGGACGACGTCGCCGAGGAGATCCGGGCGCTGGGCGGAGAGGCCGCGCTGGCGCCGGGTGACGTGGCCGAGCGCGCCACAGCCGACCTGATGGTCTCCACTGCGGTCGACCAGTTCGGCGGCCTGGACATCGTCGTCAACAACGCCGGCGTCACCCGGGACAAGATGCTGTTCAACATGACGGACGAGGAGTTCGACCTCGTCGTCCGCATTCATCTCCGTGGGCATTTCCTGCTCACCCGCAACGCGTCGGCGTACTGGCGCGACAAGGCGAAGGAAACCGGCGCTCCGGTCGATGCCGCAGTAGTCAACACTGCGTCCGAGGCCTTCCTCGTCGGCCCGCCGGGCCAGCCGAACTACGCGGCGGCCAAGGCGGGAATCGCAGCCCTGACGATGTCGACCGCCCGCGCCATGGGGCGCTCAGGTGTGCGCGCCAACGCGATCTGCCCGCGGGCACGTACGGCCATGACCGCCGACGTCTTCGGCGAGGACGAATCGGGCGCCGCGATCGACCCGTACAGCCCCGACCACGTCGCGCCGCTCGTTGCGTACCTCGCGTCGCCGTCGGCCTCGGCCATCACTGGCCAGGTCTTCGTGGTCTACGGCGGCATGATCGCAGTGCTCGCGCCGCCGACGGTTGCCGAACGGTTCGACGCCGCCTCAGGCGGCACCTGGGATCAGGCGTCGCTGGTCGAGTCGGTGGGCGGGTGGTTTGCCGATCGAGATCCCAGCGAGGGCTTCAGTGCCGACTCCGTCATGCAGTTGAAGGTTTGAGAGGGACGCGAACATGGACCGAATGACCGGTAAGCACGCCATCGTCACCGGAGGTGCGCAAGGTCAGGGTGCCGCGATCGCTCGCGCCTTTGTGACCGAGGGCGCGACGGTGGTCATCGCCGACATCGCCGCGGAGCCGGGCGAGGCGCTCGCCGCGGAGCTGGGTGACGCCGCCGTGTTCCAGCACCACGACGTCACCAGCGAAGAGTCGTGGTCGACGGTCGTCAAGGTCGCGAACGAGACGTTTGGCCCGGTCAACGTGCTCGTCAACAACGCCGGCATCCTGCGGTTCGGCGAACTGACAACACAGCCAATCGAGGAGTACGAGCTGATCTGGCGGGTCAACACCTTCGGCGGTTTCCTGGGCACGCGCGCCGTGGCGCCTGTCATGGCCGAGAACGGCGGCGGCTCGATTGTCAACGCGTCCTCCATTGAGGGCTTGGGCGGTATGGCGCTCCTGAGCGCCTACACATCGTCGAAGTTTGCCGTCCGGGGATTCACCAAGGCTGCTGCGTTGGAGCTCGGGCCGAGGGGGATCCGGGTCAACTCGGTCCATCCGGGCATGATCGATACCGGGATGACGCGCGATCTCGGCGTGGACGACGAGGCCATGAAGTTCGGTGCCAAGAGAGTGGCCCTGAAGAGGGTCGGCTACCCCGAGGACATCGCCCCGCTGTACGTCTACCTGGCCAGCGACGAGTCGAGCTTCGTCACGGGCGCCGAGTTCGCCATCGACGGCGGCGCCACGGCGACCCACGCCTTCGGCGGGTGAAGTTCTCGCGCCCGTCAGTCACGAAGCAGCAGGCGCACGGCTACGTCGACCGACTTCTCGACATCCGCTGCTCCGCTGCGTCCGTTGGCCCACGACACGAGGGCAGCCATCCAGACGTCGGCGATGACGCGGATGATGGCAGCCTCCTCTTCGGTGGCCTGTCCGTGATCGGGGCTTCCGGCGATCGCACGGGCGATCATTCGGGTGAGCCGGTCGCCGACCTGTTCGATCTCGCCGAGCACGGACGCATCGGCGAACATGAACGCCCGCACCATGGCTTCGGTGAGCTGCGGCTGCTTCTGCAGCGAGACGGTGGTTCCGGCCAGAATCTTCATGACCCGCTCATGCGCGGTGTCGCCGACGACGGCCCGGCGCTCCGTAATGGCCTCGGCCTGCTCGAACCGGCTAGCCAGAGCCGCGACCAGCAGGTGCACCTTGGACGGGAAGTAGCGGTAGAGGGTTCCGAGGGCAACGCCGGCCCCATCGGCGACCTCGCGCATCTGGACGGCGTCGTATCCGCCGTCCGAAGCCAGCTTCATCGCCGCATTGAGCATGCGGTCCCGACGCTCCCGCTGTGCCGGACTGCTGCTCACCTGCGACCTCCCAAAAGTTGTAACAGGTTCTATTATTTGGGCTCAGCGCCGAAGCGCAAGGCCTACGGGGTGAGGAGTTGGCATGTCGATCGCCATCACTGATGACCATCGGTCGCTTTCCACCGCACTGCGGGACTGGGCACAGCGTATCGATGGTCCTGAGCGAATCCGGGCAGCGGAGGCCCGTGGCGAGCGGGCGGATGCCTGGTCCGACGTCGTTGGGCAGGGTATTCCGAGCATCGCGGTGCCTGCGGAGCTGGGTGGCGGCGGAGGCAGCATTCTCGACGTTGCCGTGGCCATCGAAGCGTGTGCGCACGGCTTGGTGCCCGGACCAGTACTGGGCACGGCGCTTGCGGCAACGATTCTCGGCTCTGCCGGCGATTCGCTGGCGCTGAAGGCGATCATCGACGGAGCGCAGGCCGGTGTTGCGCTGGAGCCGGTGGCGCTGTCCGATGGAAGGTTGATCGGCACTGCCGTCGTAGCTGGCGCCGACGCGGACTGGATCGTGCTGAGTGACGGCAGCGAGTGGTTCGTGGCGTCGGCCGATCAGGTCACCGTTGAGACGGTGGACGGATTTGACCTCAGCCGCGGAGCTGCGCGGGTGACGGTTGATGTGGCTGTGACGGACCTCCTTCCGTTGCCCAGCGTGGCCACGGCCGCTGTCCGGCGGCAAGCGATGGCACTGGCGGCAGCCGAGGCGGCGGGGGTCGCCAGCTGGTGCCTTGCGACCACGGTTGAGTACGCGAAGGTGCGCGAGCAGTTCGGCCAGCCGATCGGACGCTTCCAGGCGATCAAGCACCTGTGTGCATCGATGCTGGAAGATGTCGAGGCGATCTCTGCCGTGGCCTGGGACGCGGCCTCCGTCGCCGGCCAGGACGCTCAGGGCGACTATGCCGCCGACGTGGCCGGCACGGTCGCGCTCGATGGTGCTGTGCGCGTCGCGCAGAACTGCATCCAGGTGCTCGGCGGCATCGGCTTCACTTTCGAGCACAGTGCGCATCTGTACTTGCGGCGTGCGGTCGCCTTGCGATCCTGGCTCGGCGGCAGCGACCGGCATGCCCTCAGCCTGGCGCAGCGCGCCGTCGCTGGTGAGCGGCGCGAGCTGGCCATCGACCTCGGTGGCGAGGACGACGCCATCCGCGCCGAGCTTTGCGCCACGGCGGCTGACATTGCGGCACGACCCGAAGGGGAGCTGCTGGCCGCCCTGGTCGAGTCCGGCTTCCTGGCGCCGCACTGGCCGAAGCCCTATGGGCGGTCCGCCGGCCCCGTCGAGCAGATCGTCATCGACGAGGAACTGGTCGCGGTCGGCGTCGAGCGCCCCGACATCAAGATCGCCGGGTGGGCGCTGCCCACGATCCTCGAGCACGGAACCGAGGCGCAGCGGGAGCGCTTCGTCCTTCCCTCGATGCGCGGCGACGTCGTCTGGTGCCAGCTGTTCAGCGAACCTGCGGCCGGTTCGGACCTGGCGTCGCTCGCGACCAAGGCCGAACGTGTTGAGGGCGGATGGAAGCTGACCGGCCAGAAGGTCTGGACGTCACTGGCCGGGGAGGCAGATTGGGGCGTCTGTCTCGCCCGCACGAACCCGGACGAGAAGCGGCACCGCGGCATCAGCTACTTCCTCGTCGACATGAAGAGCCCCGGCATCGACATCCGGCCGCTGCGCGAGGCGACCGGTGACGCCATGTTCAACGAGGTGTTCCTCGACGACGTCTTCGTCCCGGACGAGTGCCTGGTGGGTGAGGTCGACGACGGCTGGCGCCTGGCGCGAACGACGCTGGCGAACGAACGTGTGGCGATGGCGTCCACCAAGCTCGGCGCCAGCGTCGAGCGGGCGGTGGAGCTGGTCGCCGCCAGTGGCGCCGCGCCCACGGATCTCGTGCGGGTCGGCCGCGCGGTCGCTCTCTCGACGGTCTGCTCGTTGCTCGGTGCGCGGACGGCGTTAAGCAGCATCGCTGGCCAGGGGCCCGGCGCGGCGTCGAGCGTCGCGAAGCTGCTCGGCGTGAAGAACCGCCAAGACGCCTCTGAGCTCGTCGTCGACTTGCTGGGTGACCGCGCGCTGTTGGCCGACGCGGATGTCCAGGCCGATGTTCACGAGATGCTGCTCACCCGCTGCCTGTCGATCGCCGGGGGCACGACGCAGATCCTGCGCAACGTCGCAGCAGAGATGCTCTTGGGCCTGCCGCGTTAACCCGCCATAACTGCGGCATGTTCATGCGGATTTACCAGCTCACGCAGACCCGTGTCTCATCAGTGACAACCGGTGCCGGACTAGCCGCGCTTGGCGGCCGTTAGCCAGCTCTCGCTCGTCCCAAATGCGTTAAGCGGCTCAGCTAACCCGATCGTCGTAGGCTGCAGCCGTGTTGTCCGAGACGCGGTATGCGCGCAACGGGGGCCTCCGGGTCGCCTATCGCACGACGGCGCCGGGTCCGCGCGACATCGTTTTCGTGTCGAACTGGTTCACGAACTGCGAGATCCTTCCCGAACTGCCCTCGATGCAAGGCTGGGTCGAACGGATGGCCACGCTTGGCCGGGTTATCTTCTTTGACCAGCCCGGCACAGGTGCCTCAGACCCGGTGCCCCTTGACGCGTTGCCGACGCTCGAACTCTGGATGGACAGCATCACAGCGGTCCTGGACGACCTTGAGATCGACGAGGCGGTACTCGTAACGATCGACGGCGCGTTCTCCACCGGGGCCTTGTTCTCGACCACGCATCCGAGCCGCACTGCGGCGCTCGTGGTCCTTGAAGGCGAGGCCGTGGAGACCACGGAGCTTCCGGGAGGAGATCAGTTTCCACACCTGTCCGACTTGAATGCGCAGGTCGCCGCCTATACCGAACTGTGGGGCACAGGTGAGCTTCAGCAGATTATGAACCCCGACATGCCTTGGAACGATGAGATCCGGGCCGCCTGGGCGCGACAGGAGCGTCTGGCCGCCACGCCGAGCACCGTCGAGGTGATGTTGCCCCTCGTGGTGCGGCTGGATGTGCGGGATCTGCTACCCGCCATCCGGGTGCCGACTCTCGTCCTGCAGCATGCCGACGACGAGCTCAGCCCCCCGATCCAAGGCCGCTACATCGCCGCCTCGATCTCAGGCGCGAAGTACGTCGAGTATCCCGGCCGCAACCTCTACTTGTTCGTAGAGCCGGACTGGCGGCGCTGCTTCGAGGAGCTCAGCGAGTTTCTCACCGGAACTCACGCGGTGACTGAAGACGAAGACCGGGTGCTGGCGACCGTCTTGTTCACCGACATCGTCGACTCGACAAGCCGTGCGGCGAGCATGGGCGACCGCGATTGGCGAGCCTTGCTCGACGCGCACGACGCCGTCGTTCGCGCACAACTTGCACGGTTCCGCGGCCGGGAAATCAGCACTGCGGGCGACAGCTTCCTTGCGACATTCGACGGACCACAGCGAGCCATTCGCTGCGCGGTCCAGATCCGCGAAGCGCTGCGCCCACTCGGCATCGACGTGCGTGCTGGCCTGCACACCGGCGAGTGCGAAATCCGTGGCGACGACGTCGCCGGATTGGCCGTTCACATCGGTGCCCGCGTCTCAGCGCTGGCCGGCGCAGGCGACATCCTGGTGTCTGGCACCCTTCGCGACCTGGTCGTCGGGTCGGGCTTGCAGTTCGATGACCGGGGCTCACACCAGTTGAAAGGGGTTCCCGGTGAATGGCGCCTATTTGCGCTCGCCGAGTGAGCCAGGTCGCTGGCCGCACGCACAACTCCCGATCGCTCGTCGGCACAATCCGACGTAATCGCGGCAAGTTAGATCGATTCGGGGGTCACAAGGCGGAACAGCACTAGCCCGTTCTAGTCGCGCGTCCCGACAACTTCTAGATCACTTGGCCAGATTCAGTGCAATCCCTGAGTCGCCGATGAGGCAGCCGGGCCATGATCGAACCATGGCAACCCGCCGAACGGTTACGGCACTCTTCACGGATCTGGTCGATTCAACGGCCCTGACGACTTCAATCGGCTCAGATGCCGCCGAGGAAATCCGCACTGTCCACTTCTCGCACATGCGCAACGCGCTGGCCGTCCATCGCGGGGTCGAGGTTAAGACCATGGGTGACGGCTTTATGGCGGTCTTCGACAGTGCCAGCGATGCACTGGGCTCTGCGGTCACAATGCAGCGGGCCGTTGAGCGGCATTCCGAGTCGTCCGGGCACGCCGTGGCGATTCGGGTGGGCATCAGCACGGGCGACGTCGTCACCGCTGATGGCGACTACTTCGGGGTTCCGGTGATTGAGGCAAGTCGGCTGTGTACCGCCGCGGGAGCGGGCGATGTGCTGCTTTCCGAACTGGCCGTCCGTGTCGCTGGTGACGAGGAGACCCGCTCGCTGGAGTGGCTCGAGGGCCTCACGCTCAAGGGGCTCGCGACCCCCCTTCGCGCCGCTCGGCTCCGATGGCGCACCACAGCGGACGCGGGTCTCCGTGTGGCGCTAATCGACGACTCGGTCCTCCTTCGGGAGGGGCTCGCCAAGGCACTCGGGGGCCGCGGCATAGACGTAGTGCTCGAAGCCTCCGATGCCGAAGGGCTATACGAGAAGATCGCCTCGGTGTCACCGCACGTCGTGGTGCTGGATGTCCGCATGCCGCCTACTTTCACGACCGAGGGGCTTGATGCCGCCCGCGCCATCAAGCTTGAATTTCCGGGTACCGGAGTGCTCGTCCTGTCTGCAGAAATCCAGCCGGATGCGGCCCGCCGCCTGCTGGGAAATGTCACCGAAGGCGTCGGCTACCTGCTCAAGGACCGCGTCAGTGACATCGGAGAACTGGTCAACGCCATCAGAACAATCGCCAGCGGCGGCTCGGCCGTCGACCCAAAGGTCGTTGAACTTCTCGCGTCCTGGACTACGCCTGCGTCTGCAGGTAGGCAATAACCGCGAGCACACGACGGTTCAACTCGTGCGTCTCAGTCAAGCCGAGTTTCTGGAAAAGTGCTCGGACGTGGCTCTCCACCGTTCGCGAACTCAGGAAAAGTTGCTCGCCGATGCCGTTGTTGGAGAAGCCCTCGGCCATGAGAGTCAAAATTTCGCGTTCGCGCTCACTGAGCCCGTCGATGCCACTGGAACGATGCTGCCGCTGCATCAGTGCGGCGACGACGCCGGAGTCCACGACGCACCCGCCGGCTGCAACGCGTTCGAGCGACGACATGAAGTCATCGATCTGCGCGACTTGGTCTTTGAGCAGATAGCCACGGCCCGCCGTACCCTCCTGGAGTAGCCGGACGGCGAAGTCTGCTTCAAGAAACTGAGACAGCACCACCACCCCGAGTTTCGGAAACTCTTCGGCGAGCTCTGTCGCGGCTATCAGGCCTTCGGTAGTGAAAGTGGGCGGCATCCGGATGTCGACGACAGCTACGTCGGGCTTCAACCCACGGACCAGATTCAGGAGCTCCTTGTTGTCACCGGCCTCGCCGACGACATCGAAGCCGCGGCGCTCGAGAAGGCCCACCAAGCCTGCACGGAACAGCAGAGAATCGTCGGCAACAACGACCCTCATGCAGAGTCCGCCAGCAGCGCGCTTAGCGCGTCCACCGTGAAGGCTTGCTTGTTTAGGAAGCCCAGCACGGGCGCAGATGCGACGTCGGTTTCATACGAGCTCGCATCACGGCTCGAGATCATGACGATCTTCGGCGGGTGCGCAAGCTTGCCTAGTCGACGTGCCACCTCGAAACCGTCAATTCCCGGACCAAGCGCCACATCGAGTAGCACGGCGTCGGGCTCCAGTCGCTCCACCTCGCGCACTGCAGACTCACCGTCGGCGGCATCCCCGACGACCTCATAGCCCTTGGCCTCCAAAACGCGACGCATATAGCTCCGGAAAGGGGCATGGTCATCGACGATTAGGAGGCTCACACACCCAGTTTCCCAGAGCGATGGGTGGCGGCCCTCAGTGCAATCACTGAACCCAGCGTCGCGGTGCTGTGACAGGGCTCACGCAGTTCGCCGGCTGATTCAGTGTTTACACCGAATCGGCACCGCGACCCTGCGAGGACCGTGATGATTGAGCCGAAGGAGCCGCGTATGAGCAACCAATCAGAACGGGCGATGACATCCCGCGCTGGCACCAGCGCGCTCGACCGCGGCATCGACTGGCTCTACACCCGCTATCGGACTAAATACCTCTGGATCTTTGTGGCGATCACGGCCGCCGCAGTCGAATGCGCGGTACCCGTCCTGGTGCTGATCATCGGGCCGGTGTTTGGTGGCGGTAGATCGACCATGGAACAGATTTGGTCGATCATGGTCCCCGCCTCATTGCTCGGGATTCCGACACTTTGGTGGGTGGTTTGGAGTCACCACGCCTCGGCTGTCGCCTATCTGCGCGGCGATGATCCGGGCCCACCCGCGGACGAGGTGTGGCGCACGTCGGTCGCCGAGCTCGCTTACGGGGTCTTCCTGATCGTGTGCGGATACTGGGTGCCATTGACTGCCGGTGCGATCCTGACCGGAGTCACGCTCGGCAGCGGACCCCTGCTCACTGCAGTCTTCTGTTACGCAGTCACCGTCAGCGCAGCGCTCCTCGGATCACTCTTCTTTCTGGTGTGGGAAGCGGCCCTCCGGCCCTTAGCCCGCGAGCTGGCCCCAAGGCTGTCGGCTGACATCCTGGTCGACAGCCGCGGCCCCTCGATCTCGATGAAACTGTTCATCCTGCTCACAACAATTAGCCTGTTCAACGGTTTCGCGGTCGGTTCAGTGGCACTATTTCCCAGGTCGCACGACGGTCGTGCCGCCGTCGCAGCGTTGACCTCAGTCGCCGTGTCGATCGGCCTCGCTGCAACGGTGATCACGCTGCTCCGCCGCTCGTTCGTGACGCGTATTGACGAGATCCGCGGAGCGCTTGATCTTGTCGAGTCTGGGAAGCGTGAGGACGTCACGCTTGCGCCGCTCGCCGGCGATGAGCTTGACGATGTCACGGACTCCTTCAACAGCATGGTGAGGCAGCTTGAGGAGCGTGAAGAGGAGATGCGCGATTCCCGCGCCCGCATCGTGGCGGTGGCCGACAGTGAGCGGCGGCGGATGGAGCGCGATCTCCATGACGGTGCGCAGCAGTACATGGCATTGATCGGCTTGCAGCTGTCGAACCACGCGGAGAACGTCGCATCCGATCCGACTCTGCGGGCTGAGGTCGAGGAACTCCGATCGACTCTGGCAGCCGCCCAGGCCGAACTACGCAACCTCGCCCACGGCATCTATCCCGCCACCCTGGAGACCGAAGGCCTCGCATCGGCCATTCGCGAAGCCGCCGGCCGCGCCACTGTCCCCGTCACGGTCGACTCCGACGGCGTTAACCGACTTGCCCGCGAGGTCGAGGCCGCGTTGTACTTCTGCTGCCTCGAAGCCTTACAAAACGTCGGCAAGTACGCCGGACCCGACGCCACCGTCCGCGTCGCCCTGTCCCGAATCGACAGCCGCATCAATTTCACCGTGTCCGACAACGGAATCGGCTTCGACGTCGCGGCCCATGTCGACGGCCACGGCCTGACCAACATGCAGGATCGAATCGGCGCTCTCGGCGGCGAGATCACAGTCACGTCCGCACCCAACGAAGGGACCGTCGTCACCGGGTGGGTCCCCACGGACGCCACCCCGGTATAGAGAAGCCCGCGTGCCTCCCCGGTCACGAGGCGTCGACGTCGACGAGCTCGCGCTTGAGGACCTTGCCGGTGGCGTTGCGCGGGAGCTCGTCGAGGAACACGATGTCGCGCGGCACCTTGTAGCGCGCCAGGTTGCTCTTGACCCAATCGCGGACCTCGGTCTCGGACACGTCCTGGCCGTCGGCGCGCACGACGAAGACCCGCAGCCGCTTGCCGTAGTCGTCGTCGTCGACTCCCAGTGCAGCGACCTCGGCGATCCCGTCCATCCTGGCGATGCAGTCCTCGACCTCCTGGGGGAAAACGTTCTCACCGCCAGAGACGATCATCTCGTCGTCGCGACCCTCGACGTAGAGGCGCCCGTCCTCGTCGAAGCGGCCTACGTCACCGGAGGACATCAGCCCGTCGACCATCTCCTTGCCGCCGCCGCCGGTGTAGCCCTCGATCTGCAGGCCGTTGCCGACGAAGATTCGACCGGACTCGCCCACCGGGACCTCCTTGCCGTCGGGGTCGAGGATCTTGACCACTGTGGCGTGCGGCAGCCGACCCGCGCTGCCGGGCGCCTCTCGCAGGTCCGTCGGGTCGGCGATGCTGGCCCACGCGATCTCGGTCGAGCCGTAGACGGAGTAGAGGTTGTCGCCGTACCGATCCATCCAGCGGACCGGAAGGTCCCCGGGTAGCGCCGAGCCGGACGACGCTACGGCTTTGAGGTTGGGGAGGGAGTACTGGTCAAGCTTCTCCTTCGGCAGCGCCAGGATCCGCTGGAGCATCACCGGGATCACGACAATGGAGTCGCACTCGTGCTCGGCGAGGAGCTGGAGCGCGTACTCGGGGTCGAACTTCCGGTGGAGCACCATCGTGGTGCCGAGCAGCATCGCGAGCTGGTAGTGCGCGAACCCCCAGGTGTGGAAGAGCGGGGCCGCGATGTGGCAGGTCCACCCGGCCCGCAGCGGCATCCGCGAGAGCAGGGACACTGCGGCCGGGATCCCGCCCTGCGGCCGCGGGGCGCCCTTCGGGGTGCCAGTGGTGCCCGAGGTCAGGATGATCGTGCGCGACGTGTGCTCCGGCGGTTTGAGTTCGGCGGCCGATCCGGCCGAGCCGATCAGGCCCTCGATCGTGTCGTCACTGGCCTCGCCGTCGGTCCACCCAATGACGCGGTCGGCGATGTCGATGCCCTCGAGCAGGCCGGTGAACTCCTCGTCGTGGACGACGATCCGCGGCGCCTCACGCTCCAGGACGTCGGCGAGCTGCGGTCCCGCGAAGGCGGTGTTGAGGAAGAGCACGTCGGCGCCCAGCTTGCTGACGGCGATCGACGTCTCGATGAAGCCGCGGTGGTTACGACACATCACCGCGATGCCGTCGCCCTCGCGGACGCCGCGCTTCTTCAGCGCCTGAGCCAAGGCGTTCGTTCGACGGTGCAGCTCGCCGAACGTCACCTCGCCCAACTCGTCGATGATCGCCACCCCGTCGGGCTGGCGGAGCGCCAGGGTCTTGAACCCGCCCGCCGGGGTCGTCCCCCACTTGTGCAGCGTTCCGACCATCCCGGCGAGCGTCTGGGGGCCGTAGGGCCGGACGATGCCGGACTCGGTGAGAGTCTTGAGGCTGAAGGCGGCGTCACGGACCCGCTTCGTCATCGATCCCATCGGGCGACGCTACAACGTCACCCGCTCAGGAGACCGTCTTGGACGCGATCAGCTTCGTCGCACCCAGCCCGAGCTGACCGGGCCACCTTGGCTCTTGAAAAAAACCACGCACGTTCTGAGATCCTCCAATCCTGTGGGACTCGAGGAGTGGCGCACTTTATAGGTTCCAAAGTGCGCGAGCGTCGGCCATGGATCGACCTAACTGCGGCACGTTAGTGCGCTTCTAGTAACCGACCGGCAAACGCGCCGTGGACCGCCCTCCGGGGCTCAATGACCTACTAGGGCACAAAAGGTCAGCGGCTCCGCCGCTTCGATCGGCCGCGACCGTCGCGCTCGGGATCGGAAGCTACCCGATCAGCTCGCCGCGCATCGACCATCCAAAGTGCCGCAAATCCTGCAACCAGCAGGACGATCAAGCCCACCCCAAGGATCAGCATCATCGTTATGGACACTTTCCCCCCGGGCATTCAGCTAGTTACCTTCATACGTACCCTTGCGCCGAGATGTGATGCTCAAGCATCCGGCATCCGCGACGACCTCTGATCAAGACAAGCCCACAAGAGCTATCCATCAACCACACGCCTGGCTCGCGGTTCGCGCCTCGGGTCGCGATCCAAACGATGGCTTCGGGGCACCAATGCACGATGCGCCGTGTTCGGATTCGCACTATCGGCGGCACGGTACGTCGATTCTTGACATTCGTAGACCCGGCAATCGCATCGCAATGCAAGTGATAACTCAGGGCAATCGGTCGCGCTATGCCAGTGTTTGCACATGCGTGGCGGCTTACTCGCGAGACTCTATGGGCGGTTGGGTCGTCGCTATCTGCTGATCTGTGTCGCTCAGGTGTGGCTCTTCTCGCTTTTCATGTGTGCGTTGATCACGCTCTTGCTTACCGATCTTTATCTGGAGATGCCAACTGAGCAGATCTGGCCCGTGCTTGGTTTGGCGCTCCTCGGCACCGTCGCCGGCCTTTCTGTAGCGCTCGTCCACACGACAAAGAAAGTCACGCCAGCGCTGCAGCGCTGGGCTGCAGGCGAAAGAACCGCCGCCAACGCGCCAGCGGCGTGGGAGGCCGCGACGAGGGCCACATTCTCTTGGCCCGCCGTGGCGTGCGCGGGGTGCGCTTTATTTACGATTCCGGCCGAATTGCTGACGCTTTCTTACGGGCCAATCCCGACATGGCAGCTCTTCGTGGTTCTTGTCCCGGTCGTCCAGTTCGGCATCCTCGCTACGTCAATCCTCGCTTATTTCACGGGCGAGGCGTTTCTACGACCAATCGTCGCTGAAATCAGCGACTGCTTGCCCCCGAACTTCGAGCCCCCGGGATGGACGCCGAAACTGCGTTCCCGGCTGCTCCCTGCAGTACTTGTGGTCGACATATTCGCTTCGATACTCGCTGGAGGACTGGTCAGCCATGCGGCCAGTCCAGCGGAGGCTCTTGTCTTCAGCCTCGCTGCAGGCGTGGCGATCAATCTGACTTTTTCGCTTGTCTGGGTGATGGCCCTATCGGGCTCGATCATTGGGCCTATCAAGCACCTCTCGATTGCTGCAAAAGCAGTTGAACGCGGCGACCTGAGAACCAAGGTTCCACTGTTCGGTAAGGACGAACTCACCGATCTGAGCCGAGCGTTCAACCAAATGGTTGAGGGTCTTGCGGAACGCCGGGTACTCCATGCCGCTATACAGGCATATATCGACCCCGCCGTCGCCGACATTGTCGCGTCGAAAGGCGCGTTCATTCCTGCTGTTGAAGCCGACGTGACGATCATGTTCGTCGACATTGTCGGGTTCACATCGTGGGCTGAAGGTATTGAGCCATCTGAGGTGGTCGACAGACTCAACGAGTATTTCGGCCTCGCCGTCCCGATCGTGCGACGCCACGGCGGGCACCCGAACAAACTCATGGGCGACGGGCTCATGGCCGTTTTCGGGATCCCCGAGCCCCTGCCAGATCACGCCCAGCGCGCCTATGCCGCGGCCCTCGAGATCGTTTCTCAGATGGCTGCGCGATACGGCCATGGCGTGCAGTCGGGAATCGGCCTGAACTCGGGGACGGTCGTCGTCGGCACCATGGGCGACGTGTCGAAACTTGATTACACGATCATTGGTGATGCTGTGAATGTCGCGGCACGCGTCGAAGCATTCACGCGTGAGACGGGCGACAGGATCCTCCTTACCGCCGCGACTCGCGATTTGCTAGGACCCTCCGTGCAGGAATCACTTGAGTCTCGGCATGCGACAACTCTCAAGGGCCGTACCGGGGCCACAGAGCTGTTCACGCCGAGCCGTTTCCTTTGACTAAGTGGGGCAGCCAGTGAGCTAACTTCGGCAAGATCGCACGTATCTTCTGCCGTCCGCGTTAGCCGGCGACTTCGGACTGTTCGACCTCGGAGCGCTCGGCCAGCCACTGGGCGCGGTGCCAGTCGAGCCAGCGGCCAATGCCCCGGATGACGTGCCGCGCGCGTACGGACCCGAATACCTCGAAAGCATGCTGCGTCCACGGCAGTTCCAGGTAGGTGACCTTGCCGGGATTGATCTCGCGGAGACGTTCGACAAACGAGCGCGCCTGTTCGATGTTCGCCAGTGAGTCGTTCGCGCCGTGGACGACGAGGAACTCGGGGACCTCATCGGTAAGCCGATGCAGTGCCGAGGCGTTGCGGAAGTCGTCGGTCGTGGCGCCGCGGGGGAACACGACGCGGGACAGGAACTGCCGCATCGGCTTTGCATAAGCGTCATCGGAGTCGAAGTCGTAGACGCCGTAGAACGGGACGCAGCCGGAGACGGACGTGTCGGCGTCCTCGAAGCCGGGCTGCCACGCCGGGTCGGACGGGGTCACGGTGGCCAAAGCCGACAGGTGGCCACCGGCTGATCCGCCGGTCAGTACGAGGTAGTCGGGGTCGCCGCCGTACTCGGCGATGTTCTCGCGGACCCAGGCGATGGCGCGCTTGACGTCGATGATCTGGGTCGGCCAGCGATGCTTTGGCGCCAGCCGGTAGTTGGCGGCGACGCATACCCAGCCGCGCGCTGCCATCTGGTTCATCAGGAGCAGCCCCTGCTGGCCCTTGTGGCTGATCATCCAGGCGCCGCCGTGGATCTGGATGAGGACCGGCGCCTTCGCGATGGCTCCCTCGGCGGGCAGATAGATGTCGAGCTTTGCTCGCCGGCCGCCCTCGGTGTAGCTGACGTTGCGCAGGACGCGGACGCCTCGATCGGCGTACTTGAACGGCCGCGCGTACGTGCCCAGGCGCGTGCGTGGTTCGGAGTCCGCCGGGATCTCGAGTTCGTCGCGCAGCAACGCGTCGACCTGTGCGGCGACCTCATGGGACCGCCTGAGCAGCCAGCCGAGGCCGGTAGCGGACAGCGCGGTTAGGGCGAGCCCGGTCAGCGTCGCCTCGCGACGACGCAGCGCACGTAGCGTGTCGAGGGCCTGGGCCACCAGGATGTGCGGGGCGAGCTCGCTGGTCAGCCAGCTGGCGAAGAAGACCGGGACCACCGTGGCCCGGCCGCGAACCGGCTTGATGGCGTTGGCGACCAGAGCGGTCAAGACGGCCTGTCTACGCGTATATCCCACGCGGCGAGGGTACCGGGCCGACGCGCTAGCATCGGAACCTGTTCTAGTTTTGGAGGGCCACGGTGGACAGGCTCAGTGGGCTCGATGCGAGTTTCCTCTATTTGGAGACGCCCGAGCAGCTGATGCACGTCTGCGGCCTCATCCTTCTTGATCCCACGACGGTCCCCGGCGGATACTCCTTCGATCAGCTGAAGGAACAGCTCGGCGAGCGTGCGGAGGAGATCCCGACGTTCATGCGAAAGCTGCGCCGAGTGCCCTTGGGGTTGGACTTCCCGGTCTGGGAGCGCGACGAGCACTTCGACGTTCAGCGCCATGTCCACCGGATGGCCGTTCCGGCGCCCGGTGGTGACGGCGAGCTAGCCGAGCTCGTTGGCCACCTCGCTGGCCTCCTGCTCGATCGCTCCCGTCCGCTCTGGGAAATGTGGGTGGTCGAGGGGCTTGCATCGGGCCAGATCGGCGTAGTGACGAAAATGCACCACGCGACGGTCGACGGTGTCAGCGGCGCCAACTTGATGTCGATGCTGTGCAGCCTCGAGCCGGATGCGCCGCTGATCGACATTGAGCTCGGGGCCAAAGAGCCCGGGCGCGCGCCCGGCAACCGTGAGTTGTTTGCACGGGGCGTTGTGGCGACGGTCCGTAAGCCCTTCCACGTGGCCAACGTGATCGGCCCGGCAGTCGGCATCCTGGCCGGGGCCGCGTCCCGAGCCCGGCGCAGTGAGGCGATGGCCGCACCGCTCACAGCTCCCCGGACGTCCTTCAACGGCATCATCACGGGCCATCGCTCGGTGGCGTTTGCCGACGTCGACCTTGGCACGATCAAGGAGATCAAGAACCTCGTCCCCGGGGCGACCGTGAATGACGTGGTGCTGACCATCAGCGGCGGTGCGCTGCGGACGTACCTGGAGCGTCGGGGCGAACTGCCGGAGACGTCGCTGCTCGCCTCGGTCCCGGTATCCGTGCATGGGCAGTCGAGTCGCGATGGCGGTACCAACAAGGTGTCGTCGTTGTTCACCCGGCTGGGTACCGACATTGCCGACCCGCTTGAACGCTTGCAGGCGCTGGCCGAGGCGAACGCACTGGCCAAGGAACACCACAAGGCCATCCCGGCCGACACCTTGCAGGACTGGGCCGAGTTCGCCGCACCGCGCGTCTTCGGTCTGGCCGTGCGTGCCGTGACATCGCTGCGGCTGGCCGAGCGCGGTCCAGTGATTCACAACCTGGTGATCTCCAACGTGCCAGGGCCACCGGTGCCGTTGTACTTCCTCGGCGCCCGGATGGATGCCATGTACCCGCTCGGCCCCGTCTTCCACGGCGCCGGCCTCAACATCACCGTGCTCAGCCAGAACGGCGCCGCGCACATTGGTGTCATCGCCTGCAGCGAGTCCGTGCCGGAGCCGAGCCAGATCGTGGATGGTTTCCGCGCCGAGCTGGATGCGCTGCTCGCGGCTGTCCACGCGAGCGGGCAGAAGTCTGCGAAGAGGGCATCCGCGCGAAAGCGCGTGGCGCTAGACTAGAACACGTTCCAGTTTTGTTTGGCCCAGTTTGACCGCACGGAGGAGTGGATCGGTGGAGGCGCTCGATCACGAGATTTCTGGCGTGCTTGCCGACGTCCTCGACAAGGGCTCGCACGCCGGCACCTGGGCGGCTGCCGCCGAGGCCGGACTGACGGCCGTCGCAGCGCCGGAGGAATTCGGCGGGGAAGGGCTCGGCTTCGACGCGCTCGCGGTGATGCTGCGGGAGCTCGGCCGACGCGCCCACGACCTTCCGGTTTGGGAGACGCTCGCCTGCGGGCTGATGACGACGCTCGAGTCCGGAAGCCCGGACGTGCAGCAGAGCATCGTGCCGCGCATCGTCAGTGGCGACCTGCAGGTTGCGCCCGCCCTGTCTGAGGTCGGCGCGGCCATGCCTGAGACCCCGGCGACGGTCTTGGCCGACAACGCCGTGACCGGCACCAAGATCCACGTCCCGGAGCTCCCTCCGCCCTGCTGCTGGTGTCCGTCGCTGACGGTCGCGCAGTCTTCGTCGACCCCGGGGGACCTGGCGTCGAGAAGGTCGACGAGACGGGTTCGGCCCACCGGGCGCTGGCGAGCTACCGCTTCACCGACGCGCCGGCCGTCGCCGTCCTCGAGGCCGGCTCCGGTGACGTGCTGCGCCAGCACGCGCTGGTCGGTCAGATCGTGTGGGCCGACGGGTTGCTGACCGGAGCGATGGACCTGACGGCTGATTACGTCCGCACGCGCGAGCAGTTCGGCCGCAAGCTGGCCGAGTTCCAGGCGGTCGCCCAGCAGATCGCGGACGTCTACGTCGACGCTCGTGCCGTATCGCTGGTCGCGGCCGAGGTCACCCGACGGCTCTCCGCAGGGCAACCGCTTGCGGACGACCTCGCGATCGCGTCGTACGTCGTGTGCGATCGGGCGGTTTCGGCCGCCCAAACGTGTCATCACCTGCACGGCGGCACCGGCGTCGACATCACGTATCCGCTGACCCGCTATTTCAGCCGTCTCGTCGACGTCAACCGCTTGCTCGGCGGTGCGGATCGAGCGCTCGCGCAGGTCCCCGCCGTCGAAAGTCAGGAAGGCAAGGGCGCTGAGCTGACCGACAGCCAGCAGGCTTTCCGCCAGGAGATCCGGGACTACTTCGCCGGCCTGGTGACTCGTGAGGACCGAGTCGAAATGCTCACCGACCGGCACGGACCGGCCTATCACCGGACCATCAAGCAGATGGGCTCGGACAAGATGATGGGGGTCGGCTGGCCGACCGAGTACGGCGGCCGCGGCCTGGGGGTCTTCGAGCAGCAGATCTTCGCGAACGAGGCGGCCCGAGCGGACGTCCACCTGCCCGCTGTGACCCTGCAGACCGTCGGCCCGACGCTGCAGGCGTACGGCACTCAGGAGCAGAAGGACAAGTTCCTTCCCGACATCCTGGCCGGCGATGTGCACTTCGCCATTGGCTACTCGGAGGCCGACGCCGGCACCGATCTGGCGTCGCTGCGGTGCGCGGCCCGTCGGGATGGCGACGACTGGATCGTCAACGGCCAGAAGATGTGGACCACCGGTGGCCATGCCGCCGACTACATCTGGCTGGCCGTGCGAACCGATCCGGACGCGCCCAAGCACAAGGGCATCTCCGTGCTCATCGTCGACACCAAGGACCCGGGCTACTCGTGGACGCCGATCGTCACGGTCGATGGCTCCCACCACGTCAATGCCACCGCCTACGACAACGTGCGCGTTCCCGGAGGCATGCTGGTCGGAGAGGTGAACGAGGGCTGGCGGCTCATCACCACCCAGCTCAACCACGAGCGCGTGATGCTCGGGCCAGCCGGCCGGTTTGAGGGGCTGCGGGACATGGTCGCCGAGTGGGCGGCTGAGCGGGACTTGATGGATGTGCCCGACGTCCGCACCGCACTCGCACGCGTGACGGCCACCTTCCGGGTGAACGAACTGCTCAACTGGCAGGTTGCCGCCGGGAACGCGTCAGGCACGGCGGCGATCGCCGACGCGTCGGCGTCGAAGGTGCTGGCGTCCGAGGAGGTCCAGGAGCTCGGGATGGTGCTGCACGATGTGGTTGCGGCGCACGGTGATCCCACCGACCCGGAGACGGCGTACCTGCTGAACTATCTCGACCTGACCGCCAAGCGGAACCTTGTGCTCACATTCGGCGGTGGTGTCAACGAGGTACAGCGCGAACTGATCGCCCAGTTTGGGCTCGGGCTTCCGCGAGTCCCCCGATGACGGTCGAGCTCGTCGACGCGTCAACGCACGACACCATCATCGCTGCCGCCGAGCGGATTTCGGCCGTGACTTCGGTCCGTCTCGCTCGTCACGAGGTGAATCAGCCGACCATCACCAATTGGATGGATGCGATGGGCGTCGAGAACCCGCGGTTCACCGCCGGTGAGGCGCCGCCGTCTATGGCGCAGGTGTGGACGATGCACGGACTCGGCGTAGAGCCCCCGGCTGACGAGCCATTGCACGCCATGATGACCGTCCTCACCGACGCTGGATTCACGTCCGTGCTGGGCACGAACTCGGAGCAGACGTACGACCGTTACCTGCGGATCGGCGAGCAGGTGCGTGTCGAGACGGTCCTGGACTCCGTGGTTGGCCCCAAGGCCACCGGCATGGGGGTCGGTTACTTCGTGACATCGAAGTCGACCTGGTTCGTCTCCCATGAAGACGGCACTGACGAGCCGGTCGGGACGATGTTGTTCCGCGTCTTCAAATTCATCTCGAAGGCCGACACCGCATGATCCGGCCGATGATCAACCGCGATTCCGCGTACTTCTGGGACGGCGCGCGCGAGAAGGAACTGCGCATCCAGTCGTGCGGGGCGTGTGGCGCGCTACGGCATCCGCCGGGCCCGTCCTGCCCGGCCTGCGGCGCGTTCGACCGCTCGCACGTCGTCGGGTCGGGGTTGGGGACGGTGTTCTCGTTCGTCATCCACCGCCATCCTCCGGTGCCGGGCAAGGAGCTCCCGATCGTCATCGCCTTGATCGACCTTGACGAGGGTGTGCGGATGGTGGGCGAGGTGCCCCCAACTGACGAGCACAGTGAGTTGGACTTGGCCATCGGCGATCGGCTGCGGGTGGACTGGCAACAGGTCGATGAAGAGTTGACGCTGCCGATCTGGAGGCGCGCATGAAACTGCGCCGAATTTCTTTGGGGGACGAGCTTCCCTCCTGGGAAATGCCGATCACGCCGACGTTCGTCGTGTCGTCGGCGATCTCCACGCGTGACTTCCAGGACGTCCATCACGACCGCGATCGCGCGCAGGCGGCCGGCTCGAAGGACATCTTCGTCAACATCCTGACGTCGACCGCGTTGTGCGAGCGATACGTGACGGAGTGGGCCGGAACAGACGTGACCATCACGGGCATTGCCATCCGGCTCGGCGCACCGGCGTACCCCTACGACACGCTGTCCTTCGCCGGCCGGGTTGCGTCCATCGAGGATGGGCTCGCGACGATCGAGGTGACAGCGTCAGTCGAGCTGGGCCATCACATCACCGGCACGGTCACGGTGGTGGCGGCATGACCGAGCGCTCCCTCTCGGGCAAGGCGGCAATCGCCGGCATCGGAGCGACCGAGTTCTCCAAGGAGTCGGGCCGCTCGGAGCTTCAGCTCTCGGTGGAGGCGGTGCAAGCCGCGCTCGCTGACTGCGGCCTGACGCCGCAGGACGTCGACGGCCTCACCACATTCACGATGGACACGTCGTCCGAGATCGCCGTCGCGCGAGAGCTCGGCATTCCCGAGCTGCGATTCTTCAGCCGCATCAACTACGGCGGCGGCGCGGCATGCGGAACGGTCCAGCAGGCTGCCATGGCCGTCGCGACCGGTGTCGCCGACGTCGTTGTCGCCTATCGCGGCTTCAACGAGCGCTCGGGTGCTCGGTTCGGCCAGGTGTCCGTCGCCGCGGCGACGCAGGTGAACACCAACGGCCTGGACAACGCGTGGACGTACCCGATGGGACTCGGCACGCCCGCCGCAACGGTTGCGATGCAGGCTCGTCGCTACATGCACGAGTACGGGGCAACGTCGGAGGACTTCGGCCGCGTCGCCGTCGCCGACCGCCGGCACGCGGCCGCCAACCCGAACGCGTTCTTCTACGGCAAGCCGATCACGCTGGAGGAGCATCAGGAGTCGCGGATGATCGTCGATCCGCTGCACCTGCTGGACTGCTGCCAGGAGTCGGACGGTGCCGTTGCGCTTGTCATCACGAGCGCAGAACGGGCGCGTGACCTGGCTCAGAAGCCCGCCGTGATCACCGCTGCGGCGCAGGGGAGCGGCGCGGACCAGTTCGTGATGACTTCCTACTACCGCGACGACATCGGTATCCCCGAAATCGGCGTGGTCGGGCGCGAACTGTGGCGGCAGTCCGGACTGAGCCCTGCTGACCTGCCAATGGCGATTCTGTACGACCACTTCACGCCGTACGTGCTCATGCAGCTCGAGGAACTCGGCTTTTGCGGCCGTGGCGAGGCTCCTGACTTCATCCGGGACGGCGCAATCGAGATCGGCGGCCGGTTGCCGATCAACACCCATGGCGGGCAGCTCGGTGAGGCCTACATACACGGCATGAACGGGATCGCCGAGGCGGTTCGCCAGGTGCGCGGGACGTCGGTCAATCCGGTGCCGGACGTCGATCACGTACTTGTGACGGCCGGAACCGGTGTTCCGACGAGCGGGCTGATCCTCTCGTCCTAGTTGGCGGAACCCAACGGGATGCTGAACGTGTCGAATGCTGTTCCGTTCGCGTCGACGGCGCGCCCTTCGATCCGGTCGGCGAAGACGTTCAGGTCGACGAAGTGGTGCTTCTTCGCGCTCGCCGCGGTGAACGAGGACCGTCCGACGTCCCGCAACTCCGCCCCGCCGCCGCCCGACACGATGTAGGTAACGCCATTTTGGGGTTTGGTGCGCTCGTAGTCGTGATCGTGGCCAGCCAGTGCGAGGTTCACTCCGTGCCGCGCGAAGAGGGGAACCCAGGAACGTCGGACACTGTCCTCTGATCCATGCTCGCCAGAGGTGAAAGCGGGATGGTGCATGACGGTAACCACCCAGGTACCCGCCGGCCGGGGTTGATCGAGGATCCGACCCAGCCACGCGGTCTGAGCTGAGCTGACGTGGTTCGAGTCGAGCACGATCACTCTGACCGGGCCGACATCCTGCGTGTAGACGACCCCAGGGCGTCCCAAGCGCTGCATGATCTCGTCACCTTCGTCGCCGTCGACGTCGTGGTTGCCCAGCGAGGCGATGATCTCGGGGACGGTGAAGGTCGCGGCATACGGGTGGACGACGGATTCCTCGGTCAGTTCCGCGTCGCCTTCCTCGTAGACCAGGTCGCCAGTGATCAGGAGGGCGTCGAAGGGACGGCCGAGCCGGTCGGCGGCGGCGACCTGTGCGGCAACTCTTCGCTGCATGGACTCGCGCGTACCCGCGTCACCCAGGACCGCCAATCGCACCAGCGGGGCTTCGGTGTCGGGGCTCGGCGGTGCAGTCGACGCTCCCGTCGCGGGTGGTGGGGTGGTCACTGCTTCCGACAAGGGAGCGGGCAGGGGTGGTAGCGATTCCTCGGGTGACGACGGATCCAGCTGGATCACGGCGAACACCGCGGCGACGCCAGCAACAACAGCCACGGCGGCAATCACGCCATATCGCAGGTGCCGCAGTCGGCGCTTGTGCAACCGCCGCCGGCGCCACTCTTCGTCGGTCATGGCTCAACGGTAGGGGTGGCGTGGACTGGCCTGAGGAGGTTGGATGTCACCGACCTGCGGCGTGCCGCCCGGCGCGGCGGCCGAAGTACGAACCGTCACCGAGCTGGAGGCCTGAGGCGTAGCCCTTGGCGTCTTGAGCGATGTTTGCTGCACAGGCGCCGGCGGCATACAGGCCCGGGATGACTGAGCCATCCTCGTGGCGGACCTCGCCATCGACCGTGGTCGCCAGCCCGCCCATGGTGAAGCCGGCGTACATGGCCTTGCCGAGCGTGAGGTCGTAGGCGCCCCACGGTCCCTGATCTTGCGGAGCGAGCCACTCGGCTGCCTTGTGGAAGTCGGGGTCCTCACCCTTGGCCGCGTGCTCGTTGTAGCGGGCGAGCGTCGCCGTTAGCTTGTCGGCGTCGAGCCCCAGCCCGGCGGCCATTTCTTCGACGGTCTCCCAGCCGTCGATGAAGGGGCACAGCGGGAATGAGGGATGCTCGATGTGCGCCGAGTCGACGATGAGGTACGCGGTTGCGTCGGGTTGTTCCAAGGCGAACGCGGACGTGCGCGAGTGGTACGAGTCCTCGGCGACGAAGCGCTCGCCGTTCCTGTTGACGATGAAGCCATTGAGCAGGATCGACGGCGGGTAGAACGGCGCTGTCTGGAACGCCTGGTCCATGAACTTCCACGCGCCGCCGACGGAGGCGCCGAGCCGCAGCCCGAGGCCGTCGTCGTAGGTGGATGCCAGCGGGAACAGCTTCCCGGAGCCGAGCAGCGGTGTGTGCTCGGCGACCATGTCGGCATTGCCGACGAAGCCGCCGGCCGCGATCACCACGGCGTTCGACCGAATGAATCCGGCTTCCTTGAACTTGCGCCAGGCCACACCGACAACTGCGCCGCCAGAGGAATGGGCACTGTTGTCCGTGACCAGCGCGGATGCTCCAGTTTCGTAGCGAATCTCGACACCAACTTCGATCAGCCGGTCGTTCAGGCAGTCGAGCACGAGCTTGGCGCCGCCGGTGTCGCCTGGAACGGGCACCTTGTGCCCACGGGCTGCCGGTTTGGCCATGGTGCTGAACGGCCAGACCTTCTCGTTGCCGGTGTACATCACACCTTCGGTTCCAGGCTGGATGACGGCCTTGCCCGGAAAGAAGCTGCGTTCGAACTCGAAGCCGAGCGCTTCCAGCCAGTCGAAGTGTTCGACCGAGTCGTGTGCGTAGGCCTCGATCTTGTCGAGTTCGGGCTCCTTGCTCACGGCGGCGAGATACTTGGCCATCTCCTCGGCCGAATCCTCGATGCCAGTCGCCTTCTGCACGGCCGTGCCGCCGCCGAGGTAGAAGTGGCCGCCGGCCATGGCGCTGGTGCCGCCGTAGACCGCGGCGCGTTCGAGCAGCAGGACACGCGCACCGGAACGCGCCGCCTCGAGGGCAGCAGAACCGCCCGCCATGCCGAAGCCGACGACGACGACGTCGAACTCGTCGGACCACCTAGTGACTGCATCGGCGCTGATCGGTGCCGGGAGCGCCGTGTTGTCGAAGGTGCTCACGAGGCCTTCATCAACACGGCGTCGGAAAGCACGGGGCGGTCCCCGACGCTGGCCTGCATCACGACGCGATCGCCTTCGTCCCACATCGCGATGTCCAACTGGTCGCCCGGGAACACGATTCCGGCAAAGCGGGCCGAAAACTCGCCGACCGCGGCAGCGTCACCGCCGAGGAGTGCGTCGGTTGCCTCGCGCAGGGTGACTGCCCACGTGCAGAGGCCATGCAGGATCGGCGCCGGGAAGCCGGCTTTGGCCGCGAACTCGGGATCGGCGTGCAGCGGATTGCGGTCGCCGCAGAGTCGGTAGAGCAGCGCCTGCTGTGGCGTCACCCGGTACGACGTCGTGGTCGTCGGCGCGCGGTTGGGGAGGCCGACCGTCCCACTAGCACGCTTCGCGTGCTGGGAGGTGCCCCCAGTCGAGGGCCCGCGGTCGCCGCCCCAGCCGCCCTCGCCGCGGACGAAGATCGTCGACGTGACGGTCCAGATAGCCGTCCCGGATGCGTCGACCACGTCACCCTGTTGAACGATGACGGCGGCCTTGCCCTTGTCCCAGACATCGGTGATTCGCGTGCGGAGCGTCGCTTCACCGGAGGTGGGGATGGGGCGGTGCACCTTGATGCCCTGCGAGCCATGGAGAACGTGCGCGAGGTTGATGTCGCAGCCGGGCAGATCGAGGCCGGGCGGGTCGGACTCGTGGAAGGTCGGCGCCACGACGCCAAAGGACGGCAGAACCTGCAACGCGTCGTTGTCGAGCGTGTAGCGCAGAGCGTTGGCGTCGGTCTGGGATCCCGGGACGCTGCCAGCGCCGACGGCCAGGTGGTAGAGCAGGACGTCTGACGACGTCCAGGAGAACGAGACCTCGGGTAGTTCGGCGCCGATGGCCTTGGCCGGATCGATGGGCATTACGTCTCCTGTGGGGTTCCGGCGAGGGCTTCGGCAGCCAAGTATCCGAACACGATGGCCGGGCCGATGGTGCCGCCGGGGCCCGGGTAGGTGTTGCCCATGACAGCCGCCGACACGTTGCCGGCGGCATAGAGGCCGGCAATCGCCGACCCGTCGGGCCGAAGGACGCGGGCGTGCTCGTCGGTGACGAGGCCACCCTTCGTGCCCAGGTCGCCGGCGACGATCTTGACCGCGTAGAACGGGCCCTTCTCGATGGGGGCAAGCGAGCAGTTCGGCTTCACGGTCGGATCGGAGTAGTACTTGTCGTAGGCGCTCTCGCCGCGGTGGAAATCCTCGTCGACGCCCGTGCGCGCGAAGCCGTTGAACCGCTCGACGGTCGCTGACACTTCGTCGGCTGGGAGCCCGAGCTTCTCGGCGAGGTCCGTGAGCGTATTGGCCCGGACGATCACGCCTTCCTTGTACCAGCGCCCCGGGAACGGCTGGCGGCCGGCGATGCCGGCGAACAGGTAACGGTTGCGGTAGGTCTGGTCGAAGATCATGAACGACGGGACGTGGCCGATACCGGTCGCCTCGCCCTCGTACATGGCGTGCGTGGCATCGACGTAGGGGAGCGCCTCGTTCATGTAGCGCTTGCCTGCGGCGTTCACGATGATCGAGCCGGGCAGGTTGCGCTCGGCCAGGAAGAACCATGCGCGCCCGGGGAGTTCAATCGTCGGGCCCCACCAGGCGTCATCGAGCAGATCGGTGTCGGCGCCGACCGCCATGCCGGCCAGCAGCCCGCCCCCGGTGTTGGTCGGTGCACCGGTCGACCAGGTCGACGAGGTCGGCTGGGGGAGGAACTTCTCACGAAGCTCCTGGTTGTGCTCGAATCCGCCGGAGCCGAGGATGACGCCGCGGTTCGCCCGAATGGTGCGGCGCTCGCCGCCCTGCTCGGCTACGACCCCGACGACCCGGCCGTCCTCGATGAGCAGTTCCTTGATCTCGGTGTCGTACGCGACGACCGCGCCAGCGTCGGCGAGGCCCTTGCGTAGGCCGATGGCGATGGCATTGCCCATCGCGTACATCTTCTTGCCGGTTGCCATCGCCCAGAGGCGCTTGAGCATGACCCTGACCATGGTGAGGGGGCCCTTGATGGTGCGCAGGCCAAGGCTGATCTTGCGGAAGTCGGCTTGGGTGACGATGAGGTTGGCCGGGGCCTTCGTGTACGGCGGGTGCAGGCGCTGCAGCTCCTCGCCGAGGAAGCGCGCGTCCATCGGGACCGGCTCCACGCTGCGTCCGGCCGGACGGCCACCCGGCTGCTCGGGGAGATAGTCGGCGTAGTCGGGCACCCATTGGAATCGCACAGGCGTGTTTGCCTTCAGGAAGTCCATGACCTCGGAGCCGCGATCGATGTACGTGTCGCGGCGCAGCTTCGGCACGACATCGCCGACGATGGAGTCGAGGTAGGTCTTGGCCGCCTCGTGATCGCCGGGTTCGACCTGTCCGGCCGCCTCGAGTGCGTAGTTTCCGGGGATCCAGACGCCACCACCGGAGCGTGCCGTGGAGCCGCCGAAGTACGAACTCTTCTCGATGAGCAAGGTTCTCAGGCCATGCCGTCGACTGGCCGCCAAAGCAGCCGTCATTCCAGCACCGCCAGCACCGACGACGATGACATCGAAGGGGGCATCGATCTCTCGCTCCACCGAACAATTAGTAGCACAAAATGTAGAACGTGTTCTACTCTTGGGGCATGAGCGAAGCGCAAAGTGTGAAGGATGGCGTCCGGGATCTCCTCCCGACGTTCCGTGAGCGAGCTGACGAGACCGAGCGATTGCGCGTCGTGCCGGACTCGTCGGTCAAGGAACTGGAGGAGACCGGGTTCTTCCGGCTGCTCCAGCCGCGTCGCTTCGACGGCCTGGAGGCCGACCCCATCGACTTCTACCAGTGCGTCAGGGACATCGCCGGCGCCTGCGGATCCACCGGCTGGGTCTCCAGCGTGCTTGGCGTGCACCCGTGGCAGATCGCCCTCTTCGCCGACGAAGCGCAGCAGGCGGTCTGGGGCGAAGACACGAATGTTCGTGCGTCGTCGTCGTACGCCCCGACCGGCAAGGCCGTCCAGACCGAAGGCGGCTTCACGTTGTCCGGCCGCTGGAGCTTTTCCTCCGGCTGCGCGCATGCCACGTGGGTTCTTCTCGGCGGGCTCGTCTTCAACGAGGAGGGCCAGATCGTCGACTTCCGGACCTTCCTGATCCCGCGCGAGAAGTACGAGATCATCGATGTTTGGAACGTCGTCGGCCTTGCTGGCACCGGCTCCAACGACATCGTGGTTGAGGAAACGTTTGTCCCCGAGGCGTTCACGCTCTCGATGAGCGACACCGGACGCTGCTACGGCCCGGGCCAGGAGCAGAACCCCGGCGACCTCTACAAGTTGCCGTTCCACTCGCTGTTCACCACGACCATCGCCACGCCGATCGTCGGCATGGCGGCCGGCGCCTACGCCGATCATGTCGAGATGCAGCAGAATCGCGTCCGCGCCGCGTACCTCGGCGAGAAGGCATCACTCGACCCGTTTGCCGCGGTGCGCATCGCCAAGGCTTCCTCGGAGATCGACGCGGCTTGGGCTCTGCTGGTCCAGAACATTCGCGAGGAGCAGGACCACGTCGCCCGTGGCGAGGAGATCCCGATTCCGTTGCGCCTGCGGGTGCGTCGCGACCAGGTGCTCGGCACCGCCCGCGCCATCGGCGCCATCGACAGCCTCTTCGAGGCCTCCGGCGGGCGCGCGCTGGCTAACGGGACGCCGCTGCAGCGGGCGTGGCGCGATGCCCACGCCGGCCGCGTTCACGCGGCCAACGACCCCGAGCGGGCGCTGCAGATGTTCGGCGCGTCCGAGTTCGGCCACAAAATAGATCCTGGGATGTACTGATCGCATGCCCGATTCCGATGATGGAGTCTTCTCTCGGGAAGGCACGCGCCGGTCGGCTAAAGCCGGCAATCTCACCCTGAACTACTACGAGGCGGGGGAGTCTTCGCCCGAGTTGGGCGGTGGGCTTCCACTGATCATGTTGCACGGCGGCGGTCCCGGGGCGTCGTCGTGGTCCAACTTCGGTCCGGCATTGCCGGGCTTCGCAGCCAGTTTCCGTACGCTGCTCGTCGACCAGCCCGGCTTCGGCCAGTCTGACAAGCCGGCAATCACGGCCAATTACTTCCGCTTTGCCTCCGAGGCCGTGGTCGAGGTCATGGACGAGCTGGGCATCGAGAAAGCCCACATCCTGGGCAACAGCCTGGGCGGCGGCACGGCGACCCGGCTCGCGCTGTCATACCCGGATCGCGTCGGCCGGCTCGTGCTCATGGGACCGGGCGGGTTGTCGCTCAACCTGTTCCACGCGGACCCGACCGAGGGCGTCCAGCGGCTGATGGACTTCGGCGCCAACCCCACGCGGGAAGCGCTGCGGGCGTTCATCTCGACGATGGTCGTCGACCAGCGGCTCGTCACGGACGAGCTGATCGAGGAGCGCTTCGCGGACGCGACCGCACCCGGTGCGCGCGAGGCGATGGCGTCCATGGGTGCGTCGTTCTGGAATCCCGAATGGGCCGAGGACGGCATGCTCTGGCGCGAGGTTCACCGGCTCCGGCATCGGGTACTGCTCACGTGGGGACGCGAAGACCGCGTCAACCCCCTGGATGGTGCCTTGGTTGCGCTCAAGCAGATCCCCAACGCGCAGTTGCACGTGTTTCCCCGGAGTGGACATTGGGCGCAACTCGAGGTTGCCGACGAATTCCGGGACGTGGCAACGACGTTCTTGGCTAGGCATCGGGAGAAGTAATGATTGATTTGAAGTCGATGGGCTACGTACGCGTCGCCAGCACCGACCTTTCGGCGTGGGAGCTGTTCGCCGAGAAGGTGCTCGGCCTTGTGCGGACCACCGGACCGACGGAGGGCCAGCTCTACTACCGCATCGATGAGGTCTCGGCCCGCCTCGTGATCGTCCCGTCCGATGTCGACCAGTTGTCCTGTGTGGGCTGGGAGGTCGCTGACCACGCTGCCCTCGACGCCGCCCGTGACCACCTCAAGAACGCCAATGTCGAGTTCGAGGAAGGGACGCCCGAGGAGCTCGCTGACCGCCGCGTCCAGGAGCTGGTCCGGTTCTCCGACCCGTTCGACAACGTCTTCGAGCTGTTCCACGGCATCACCTATGAGCGCAAGGAAGCCATCACGCCGTACGGCCAGCGTTTCGTCACCGGCGACCAGGGGATGGGCCACGTGGTCATTCCCGTCACCGATGACGTCGAGGCGTTGCGGTTCTACACCGAGACGCTGGGCTTCCGGTTGCGCGATTCGATGAGCATGCCCGGCGAGTTCGTCGGCAAGCCGGCCGGTTCGAAGGTGTGGCTTCGCTTCCTCGGCATCAACCCTCGGCACCACTCGTTGGCGTTCCTGCCGATGCCCAACCCGAGCAAGTGCGTGCACATCATGTTCGAGGTCGAGCGCCTCGACGACGTCGGCCGCGCACTCGAACGGGTTCGCCGCAACAAGGCGCCGCTGTCGGCCACACTCGGCCGGCACATGAACGACCAGATGGTCTCGTTCTATGTGAAGTCGCCGGGTGGCTTTGACATCGAGTTCGGTACCGAAGGCCTGACCGTGGACGACGCCCGGTGGGTCGCACGCGAGTCGACCGCCGTCTCGTACTGGGGTCACGAGTTCGGCCAGTCGGGGTGATGGCCCGGTGAGTCGCCCCCATCACACTGCCATTCCCGACGGCATCGCCTCTGACGCCGCGCAGACGTGGCCGCCGCGTGAGCTCATCGATTCCTTCCTCGGGAGTTTCGACTTCTCGGCGACGTCTGACGTCGGCGTCGAGGAGCTGACGGAATTTCGTTCGGTGCTTGGGCGGTTCGCGTCGGGCGTGACAATCGTGACCGCATCGACCGTCAACGGCCCCGTCGGCATGACCTTGCAGTCCTTCACGGCGCTGTCGCTGCGGCCGCCGCTGATCCTGTTCGCGCCGGCCAGGACCTCGCGCGCCTGGCCCTTGATCCACCGCACGGGCCACTTCACCGTCAACCTGCTGGCCGACGATCAAGAGGATCTCTCGACGACGTTCGCCATCTCGCAGGAGGACAAGTTCTCCGGTGTGGACTGGACGCCGTCCGCACAGCACGGAGACCCGCAACTGGCTGGCTGCATCGGATGGATCGACTGCGCGGTGCACAACGTGCACGCCGAGGGCGATCACTACATCGTCGTCGGCCGCGTGCTCGACCTGGTCGAGGGCGATGCGAGCGATCCGCTGCTCTTCTACCGCTCGAGCTATCGCCAGCTGGACTAGGCACCCCGGTGGTTGAGGTGGCCGCGAAGCGTCCCTCGAAACCACACGTCTCAGGCGTCGTAGTCCACGCGGACTTCCTCCGAGACCGGATGTGCTTGGCAGGTCAGGACGTAGCCGCGCTCGATCTCGTCGTCATCGAGAACGTGGTTCTGATCCATGACGGCCCGGCCGAGCAGGACTTTGGCTCGGCACGTTCCGCAGGCTCCACCCGCACAGGAGTAGGGCGGATCAATGCCGGCTTGCATCGCGGCATCCAGGATCGTCTCGCCGGTGGAATGCACCGACATGACCGTCTCAACGCCGTCGAGGGCCACCGTGACCTCGCTGACGATGTCGACGCCGACATCGGCGTGCCCGGTGGATTCGCGGTGGAACAGCTCCGAAAGCACCGACCCGCGGCATCCGTCGAGGAACTCTTTGAGGTCGACGACCAACTGCTCGGGCCCGCACAGGAACCACGCGTCGACGGCGTCGACGTCGGGAACGAGGTTGCTCACCATTTCCGAGCTCAGGCGTCCGGCCAAGGCCGCGCCCGGCTCACGCGACAGGACGTGGTGCACGATGAGCCGGTCACCGAAGCGCTCCCGTAGCTGGTTCAGCTCGGCCAGGAACATCGTCGAGTCGCTCGTGCGATTGCCGTAGAGAAGAGTGAACCGGCTCGCCGGCTCGGCTTCAAGGGTCGTCGCGATCGTCGACATCATCACGGTGATGCCCGACCCCGCGGCGACGCCGACGTGTTCGTGCCTCGCGTCGGGATCGAGGGCGACCTGGAACTGCCCGGTCGGCGTCATCACGTCGAGCATGTCGCCGACAGCAAGCAAATCGTTGACGTAGTTGGAGAACGCCCCGCCGTCGACGCGCCGAACGGCAACGCGGATCGTCCGTGCCGACACCGGTTCGACCAACGAGTAGGACCGGCGCAGATCCTGGCCGTCGACGATGGCGCGCAGAGTGACGTGCTGGCCCTGCAGGTAGCGATAGCGGAACGCGATGTCGTCCGGCACATCAAAGGTGACGACAACGCTGTCTGACGTCAGCGGCTCGATGCCGCTGACCCGCAAGGTGTAGAACTCCGGACGCTGGCCTGAACCTTGGGAGTCTCCCGATGCGTACTGATCGGTGATGCGACGCCACGCGCGGTACTCATTTGCGGTCAGTGAGCGACCGAACCACGTCGAGATGGCCGCGTTGCGGTCCAGGTAGGCCTGCTCGTTGCGCCGCCAAGCCCGGACGTATCGGTAGAACGGAACGCTCGGGTGCAGGTGATGTACGAGGTGGTAGTTCTGGTAGACGAACAGTGGCGTCAGCAGCGCCTCGCCCCCGACCCGAACCCGCGTCGCGCGGTACTTGTCCTCGCGCTGCGTCGCCGTCAAAGCGTGGTGCGGCAGGTAGTCGAACCACCACGCCAAGATCAGGATGCCGATCCGCTGCGGAACGACGTAGCCCCACAGCAGCTCGTAGCCGTGGCCCGTTGCCACCAATGCGGCGAACAGCGCCGTGACACCGACCAGCACGCCGATGGACAGCGCGCGTTCGGTCGCTGGCCGCTCGCGCAGGCGGCGCACGTAGAACACCAGGTACCAGAGGTCGATCGTCGCCCAGCGCAGTGGCAGCTGCCACCGCGGACCCTCTTCGCACCAGGCGTCGGGATCGATGGTCTTGGCCTCGTTGGTGTTGCGATGGTGCTCGATATGGATGAACTTGAGCAGCGGGAAGTTCGCCCACACCACGAAGAACGGCATGGACAGGTGTCCGAAGAGGTCGTTGACCCGCGTGTTGGTGCTGATGGCATGGTGCGTCGACTCATGGGCGACGCTGAACATCAGGAACGTCACTGCCGCGCCGATCGAGACGGTCAGCGGCAATGGCCAGCCCGCCACGAGAAACCCGTAGGCGTTCACGGCGAAGAGCGCAAGCGTCCCGACGTAGAGCGCAACCGTCGGCCACGCCAACCGCGGGACTCGCTCACCCGGATCCGGTAGACCCAGCACGGGCTGGCGCAGTTCCGGCCGCGATGTCGTTGCGACGCTCATGACAACTCCCAAGTCGTTCGAGGATTCCCGACTGTGACACAGCCTGCCGCAGACAGGCGCCACCCGTCTTGACACATCTGGACATCTGATTGACAGTTCTGGACATGGCGCTTATTCGCGGAAGTAGCCTCACTGGCTTCGACGAGCTGGTTGCCCACCTGGGGCACGAACCGGAGAGCATCCTTCGTCGTTCGGGGATACGCCCGCAGGACGTCGGAGACCATGACGCCTTCCTGCCGTACCGGGCGCTGGCGGTGGTGCTTGAGGACGCGGCGCAGATGACCGACACGTTGGATTTCGGTCGGCAGCTGGCATTGCGACAAGGCATCGAGATCCTTGGCCCGGTCGGCGTTGCGGCTCGCACTGCGCCCACGGTGGGGGAGGCGCTTCGGATCAGTCGCGTGTATCTGGCGGCGTACAGCCCAGCCATCGAAGTACGCCTCAGGCCCGGCGAGCGGGCGGACCGAAAGCTCTTCGAGTTCGCGATCGTGGAGGAGGGCATGCCCCGTTGCCCGCAGTTGTTCGAGCTCTCCCTCGGCGTCCTGCTGCAGGTGCTGCGCCACTTGTGCGGAGTGGCCGTCAACCCGACACTGGCCCTGATTCCGCATCCCGCGCTCGTAGAGGAGGCCTCGTATCGCAGCTACTACGGTTCCGATGTCCGCTTCTCCCAGGCGCACGGCGGTTTGGAGGTTCGGGACGCTGACCTGGCGCGTCCGGTCGCCGACGACGCTCAGGCCCACGAGGTGCTGGTCCGATACCTCGATGGGCTCGCGATCCCCGAGGACCGCGGTTTCGCCGACTCGGTACGCCGTCTGGTCGTGGAGCTCCTGCCGACCGGAACGGTCACGATGAACCTGCTGGCCAAGCAGTTCGCCCTACATCCGAAGACATTCCAGCGCCGGCTGGCCGCCGAAGGCACGACATTCGGCACCCTGGTCGAGCAGGCTCGCCGAGAACTCGCTGACCACTACCTGCGGGAAACGGATCTCGAACTGACCCAGATCGCGCGGGAACTGGGCTACGCAGAGCAGAGTGTTCTGTCCCGTTCCTGCCGTAGATGGTTCGGCGAGCCCCCTGCCCGACATAGAACGGGTTACCGAAAACCGGTTTAAACCAGCGGCGCACCCACTATCCTCCCGACAGAGGTGACCCAATGATCCGCCGTACTTCTTTGCTTGCCGCTGCTGCATTCTTGGCCACGATTGGTCTCAGCGCGTCCATCCCGTCCGCCGGAGCCGCAGAGGACCTGCGCGACGTGATGCTGGTGGGCAATAACTGGGCCGGCACCGCGACGATCGTGGACGCGAACACGCGGCAGGTGCTCAAGACGGGTGTCGACTTCATCCCTGACAAGGCTCAGGAGATCGCCGACATCCAGAAGGACCCCGCCGGGCTGGCCTTCTACCTGCTGATCCAGCAGGGTCCTGGCGAAGGGCACGACCAGTACGTCGACGACATGTTCACCACCAAGGACGGCAAGTATGTCGCCGTCTCGCGGCCGAGCTTCGCCGACGTGGTCTGGATCGACGTGGCCAAGGCCACAGCTGGACAGGCCGACAGCATCGTTCGCGAGCAGCAGATGGACGGGTTCCGCACGGACCACATGGGCCTCTCGCCGGACGGCCGCCGATTGCTCGTCAGCGACTCCACCGAAGCTCAGGTGATCGAGTACTCGATGGTCGACGAGACCGTCGACGGCAAGCAGATCAAGATGGGCGACCGGCTGCGCACGTTCGTTTCAGGAGAGACCCCGCACGAGAACAACTACTCACCCGACGGCGACCGGATCTACCACGCTTCGATCGGCAAGGTGTACACGCCCGGCGACCAGCATTCGGTCGGCCCGATCCCGATCGGTCCGGTCCACGATGCGCTGAAGGGCAATCGCTGGTTCCAGATCGTCGACAACGAGTCCTTCGAGATCACCCAGCGCTGGGACATGGGCAAGGAACTCGCCGAGGCGGGTCACAAGGGGATGAGCGCGGCGGTGCGGCCGATGGCTGTGGCCCCGGACCAGCGGTGGATCTACTTCCAGGTGTCCTACTTCCACGGCATCGTCGAGTTCGACACCGAGGCCGAGGACATCGACGGCAAGGTCACCTACACGGCCGGCGGCATTGCGGAGCCCCGCGTCGGAAAGGTCACCCGCCTGATCGAGCTCCCGAATCGGGTGCCGGACATGCCGCTGGAGGAGTACGTCAACGACTCCGCGCACCACGGTCTGTCGATGAACGCGGAGGGGACCACGCTGTGCGCGGCCGGAACCATGGACGACTACGCCGCGCTGGTGAACCCCGAGACCGGGGAACAGCGGATCTACGACGAGCAGACCACCGGTCACGGCTACAAGAAGCCGTACTGGACGACCGAGGGCCTCGGCAACACCTGCTGGATCTCGCTCAGTGACTCCGACTCGGTCGCGGTCATCGACTTCGCCAGCGGTGATGAGCTCGCCTACGTGCCAGTCGGCGATCACCCGCAGCGGGTGCGGCACGGCTACGTTCCGGAGTCGGTGGTCACCACGTGGACGACTCCCGGAACCAACACCGGGCCGAACCACACAGGAACCGGCGGGCTGATCCCCAACGTGTCGAGCCTGCTAGGCCGGTTGCTCTTCCTGATCAACCCGCTCCTGGCGTTGAAGTAGCCGAAGCCTTCAGAGCACCTCGGCGCGCAGTTGGTGCGGCTGGCCAGCCAGCTGGGTCAGCGCGTGCGCGCGCTTGAAGACCAGGTGGGCGTCGTGCTCCCAGGTGATCGCGATGCCGCCGTGCAACTGGATTGTCTCGGCGGCGACCTTCTGGAGCGCGTCGAGGCAGTACGCCGCAGCCGTCGTCGGATCGAGTTCTCCGGCTGCAGCTGCCCACGCGGCTGAACGAGTCATCTCGACGAGCGCAAGCATGTCTGACATGCGGTGCTTGAGCGCCTGGAAGGAGCCGATCTGGCGGCCGAACTGGACGCGCTCCTTCGAGTACGCGACCGTCATGTCGAGGCCGCGTTGAGCGGTGCCGGCCGCGAGGGCTGAGACGCCGACGAGCAAGGCATCGCGGGCGCGCGTGGCGGCGGCACCGTCATCGCTGATGACGCGTGTCGAGGCGTTCGTGAGGTCGACGGTGGCGAACCGAAGCGTGGGATCAAGCGCTGGCTGGTCTTGGACGTCGGCGGAGTCGACCTGGACGAGTCCGTTGTCGGCAAGCGCGAGCAGGATTGACGCTTGTGCACCGTAGAGAACGGGACCTTCCCTCACAAGGGTGGCAACCTCGCCGGTCTCGATGCGTCCCAGCAACTCGCTCTCGCCAGTTCCACGCAGTGCCTCGCTGGCGACCAGCGATGCCAGCAGTGGAGTCGGCGCCAGTGAGTACCCAAGCTCCTCAAGCACCGGCGCTGTGTGGGCGACGTCGAGACCGGCCACGCCGATCTGCTCGCACAGGGTCTTCCAGAGCGCGATGTCGTATCCCTCGTCCGATGCCATCGCGGCCCGCACCGACTCACTGTCGGCACGCTTGGCCAAGAGGCTGCGGACGGCAGCAGCGAGATCGTTCTGTTCCTCGGTTCTCATCGGTTGCTCACCAACTCCAGGAGACGGGCGCGATGCCAGGCCGCCGTGCCCCAGGTGGACAGCAGGCCGCGGGTGCGCAGGAGCCACAGGGACAGGTCGTGTTCCTGGGTGTAGCCGATGGCGCCGTGGACCTGCAGCGCCGTCCGTGACGCGAGGTACGCAGCATCACCGGCGGCCACCTTGGCGGCCGACACAGTCCCCCGCGACGACGAGAAATACGCGTCGCGGGAGGTGCCCACCGACGCGTGCAGAGCCGCGGCGTAAACGAGCGGACGGGCGAAGTCGAGTGCGATGCGGACGTCCGCCAGAGCGTGCTTGATGGCCTGGTACGAGCCGATCGGCCGACCGAATTGCGTCCGTTGCAGGACATACGCGACGGAGTCGGCCAGCATCCGCTCGCCGGCACCCAGGAGTTGGGCCGACGCCGCCAGCACGGCGGCATCGAAAGCGGCTTCGTTCGCCGGAGAGGCCGACAAGACCTCGAAGAGTCGTCGCACGGGATCGACCGACGGGATGCGTTCGCCGATCTCGTCACAAAGCAGCAGCTCGGCCACGTCCGCATCAAGGGCATACGGCGTGTGCGGCGGTACAGCCACGGTCGCCACGATGCCCTCGGCCACGGCCGACGCCGTCTCCGGATGAGTGGCCAGATACGCCGCAGACTCGATCCATGGGCCCGGCGCCGCGTGATGCCCGATGGCCTCCATCGCGATGACGTGCTCGACGCGGTAGCCCTCGGCCAGAAGGCCCGAGACCCCGGCTTCGGCCAGTTTGCGCCAGAGCGCGAGACCAGGTTCGTGGTCGTCGGCCGCCCATGCTCGTGCAGTCGCAGGCGCATCGACGCTGGTCAGCACGCCCTCAAGAGCGGACGCAAAGTCGCGCTGGTCCTGGCTCAGTTCGAACTTCATGCGCCACGCACCTCGCGCGGGAGACCCAGGATGCGCTCGGCGATGATGTTGCGCTGGATCTCGTTGGTGCCGGCGTAGATCGGGCCGGACAGCGAGAACAGGTGGCCGTCGGTCCATCGCGACTCGACCTCGGCCTCGGTGCCGAGCAGGTCGAGCGCCGTCTCGTGCAGAGCGATGTCGAGCTCGGACCAGAACACCTTGTTGACCGAGCCGGCCGCGCCCACGTCGCCCCCGTCTGACAGCCGGCTGACGGTGCCCCAGGTATAGATCCGGTAGGCCTGCGCCTTGATCCAGGCGTTGACGACGTCGGTCGCCGCCCCATCGGGCACGCACTCCGTTTCCGACCACAGGCCCACCAGTCGATCGGCCGCGGCGCAGAACCGGCCGGGGGAGCGCAGCGACAGCCCGCGTTCGTTGCCGGCCGTGCTCATAGCCACCCGCCAACCGTCGCCCGGTTCGCCGAGGACGTCGGAGTCAGGGACGAACACGTCGTCGAAGAAGAGCTCGGCGAAGCCGGCGTCGCCGTCGAGCTGGGCAATCGGCCGGACGGTGACGCCGGGTGCGTCCAGCGGGAAGAGGAAATAGGTCAGACCCCGGTGGCGCTCTGCCGTCGGGTCGCTGCGGAACAGGCCGAATCCCCAGTGCGCATACGACGCTCGCGAACTCCAGGTCTTTTGACCGTTCAGCTTCCACCCGCCGTCGACCCGCGTGGCCGTCGAGCGCAAGGACGCCAGGTCCGACCCGGCTTCGGGCTCGGACCACGCCTGTGCCCAGATGACCTCGCCCGTGCCCATCGCGGGCAGGAAGCGCGCCTGCTGTTCCGCGGTGCCGTGGTCGAAGATGATCGGCGCGAGCAGGAAGATGCCGTTCTGCGAGACCCGGCCCGGTGCCCCGGCTCGGTAGTACTCCTCTTCGAAGATGACCCACTCGACGAGGGACGCCTCGCGGCCACCGAACTCCTTCGGCCACGAGACGACGGACCACGTGGCATCGGAGAGCTTCTGCTCCCATGCCTGGTGCAGGGCAAAGCCTTCTGCCGTGTCCATCGACGGCAGGGGTTCAGTCGGGAGGTTGGCCTCCAGCCAGGCTCGAGCCTCGGCCTGAAAAGCGAGTTGCTCGTCGGTGAAGTCGAGGTTCATCGGCTCCTCAGTTCGTTCTTCAGCACTTTGCCCGACAAGTTCCGGGGAAGTACGTCGATGCGCTCGATGTGGCGCGGAATCTTGAAGTTCGCGAGGCGCTCCTTGGCGAATGCCAGGAGTTCGTCGTCCGAAACCGTGCCGACGACGAACGCCTTGCCGACCTCGCCCATGCGTTCGTCCGGCACGCCAATGACGGCGACGTCCTGGACGCCCTCCGCACGGAGCAGGGCCTGCTCGACCTCGGCCGGGTACACGTTGAAGCCGCCGGAGATGTACATGTCCTTGAGCCGGTCGGTGATCTTGAGGTTGCCCGCGTCGTCGAGCACTCCGACGTCGCCGCTGTGCAGCCAGCCGTCGGCGTCGATGGCCGAGGCCGTCGCTTCCGGATCGTCCAGGTAGCCGAGCATCACGTTGTCACCGCGGATGAGGAGCTCTCCCTCGCCACCGGTCTTGCTGTCGATGCGCGTCTCCATGCCGGGGACCGCCCGACCAGAGGTGTTCGCGATGGTCTCGGCGTCGTCGCCCTGGCGGCACATCGTGACGACCACCGCCTCGGTCATGCCGAAGGCAGTCAGGACGTCGTCGAATCCGAGCTCGTCCTTCATCCGCTCGATGAGCACGACCGGGATCATTGCCGCCCCAGTGACGGCGAGCCGCAGCGAACTCAGGTCGTGACCGGACCGGTCGACGGCGAGCATCGACTGGAAGACCGCCGGGGCACCCGGGAAGACGGTGATTCCGGCGCGTTCGATCAGGCTCATCGTTGCGTCCACGTCGAACGTCGCGACCGGGTAAAGCGTGCTGCCGGTGAGCAGGCCGACCACGATGCCGATCTTGTAGCCGAAGGAGTGGAAGAACGGGTTAACGACGAGGTAGCGGTCGTCTGGCCGGATGCCGGCAACCCCCGCCCATGCGGCGGCGACTCCGATGGTCTGCCGGTGAGCGCTCATCGCACCCTTCGGCTTGCCGGTCGTGCCGGACGTGAAGAGGATGTCGGCGACATCATCACGCGCGATCGCGTCGGCGCGCTCCTCGACATCGGGGCTGTCACTCGATGGCAGCTCGGTGATGTCGATGAGCGTGCGGTCAGCGACGAGCGGCGTGAGGTCGGCCAGCTGGGTCCGATCGAGGAAGCCGTCGGCGAGCACGACGATCTTGGCGTCCGTGCGCTCGACGATCTCGGCCACTTCGTGCGCGGTGTAGCGCGAGTTGGCTGGGATGAGCGTGCCGCCGGCGTACGACGTCGCCAGTGCCGCGACCACCCAGTCGATGCTGTTTGGTGCCCAGAGCACGAGTCGGTCGCCGGGGGAGAGGCCGAGGCTGGCATAGCCGCGCGCTGTCGCCTGCACCAATGCGAGCAGCTCGGCGAAGCTGACGACCCGATCGCCGTCGACGTAGGCCGATCGGTCGGCGTGGCGTTCTGCGGCGGCACGCAGGACACCCGGGAGCGTGCCCGGCAGTGATTCCGTCACCCGCTCACCTCACCATTGCCGCTAACCAAACAAGTGCTTGGTAGGCTACTCTAGCCGCAATCAGGAGGTGCCGTGAACCCCGTCGATGCTGCCGATGTCGCGTTCCGTGACGAAGTACGCACCTGGCTTGCCGACAATCTCACCGGTGAGTTCGCCGACGCGCGCGGGCTTGGCGGCTCCGGCCGTGACGACGAGGCGTTCGACGAGCGTGTGGCGTGGAACCGGCACCTCGCCGAGCACGACTGGACGTGCGTCGGCTGGCCGACCGAGTACGGCGGCCGTGGGCTGACGCTCTCCCAACAGGTCATCTTCTACGAGGAGTACGCCCGGTCGAACGCGCCGAATCCGATCAACCACTTCGGTGAGCAGCTGCTCGGCCCGACGCTCATCGCGTTCGGCACCGACGAGCAGAAGGCTCGCTTCCTGCCGCGGATCCGCGCGGTCGAGGAACTGTGGTGCCAGGGGTACTCGGAGCCGGGCGCGGGGTCCGACCTCGCGAATGTGTCCACCAAGGCTGTGCGTGACGGCAACGAGTGGGTCATCGACGGGCAGAAGATCTGGACGTCGCTGGCGCAGTTCGCGCAGTGGATCTTTGTCGTCTGTCGCACGACGCCGGGTTCTGCGCGGCACGAGGGGCTGTCGTTCCTGCTCGTGCCGATGGATCAACCCGGCGTCGAGGTCCGGCCGATCAAGCAGCTGACCGGCAGTGCCGAGTTCAACGAGGTGTTCTTCACCGGAGCGCGCACATCGGCGGACCTCATCGTCGGGGAACCTGGCGATGGCTGGAAGGTGGCGATGGGCCTGCTCGGCTTCGAGCGCGGCGTCTCGACGCTGGGCCAGCAGGTCGGTTTCGAGCGCGAGCTCGGCGAACTGATCGACCTGGCGAAGTCCAATGGCTCCTACGACGACCCGATGCTGCGCGACCGGCTGGCCCAGGCCAAGGTCGAACTCGATGTCATGCGGGTCAACGCTGTTCGGGGACTTTCTGGAGTGCTCGCCGGCTCGGATTCGTCCGCCGGCGGCGGGGCGGCATCCATCGCGAAGCTGGTGTGGGCGAACTGGCACCGTCGACTAGGGGACCTCGCGATGGCCGTGCTCGGGCCCGAGGCCCTGACGCTCGGTGCGCCCGACAGCGCAGTCGACCGCTGGCAGAAGCTTCATCTCTTTACCCGTGCCGACACGATCTACGGCGGCAGTGACGAGATCCAACGCAACATCCTGGCCGAGCGCGTGCTCGGGCTACCCCGCGAGCCGAAGGGGAGCAATGCAGCACAGTGAACCGAAGGGCACGGCATGACCGCACCTGAGTACGTGCAGGGCCATGCCCTGCTGGCTGACCGCGTGGTGGTCGTGACGGCTGGCGCCGGAGCGGGCATCGGTGCGTCAGTCGTCCGTCGTGCGCTCGAAGAGGGTGCCAAGGCCGTCGTCATCGGCGATACGCATGACAAGCGGCTGGCTGATGCGCAGGAGGCGCTGTCCACCGAGTTCGGCAGCGACCGCGTCGTCACTGCGATCAGCGACGTGACCGACGAGGCGCAGGTCCAGGCCTTGCTTGATCTCGCCGAACCGTTCGGCGGTGCCGACGTGATGATCAACAACGCGGGCCTGGGCGGCACGGCCAGCGTCCTGGAGATGACCGACGACCAGTGGCAGCGCGTCATCGACATCAGCCTCACCGGCACGTTCCGATGCATCCGGGCAGTCGGGCAGCGCATGGTCGATGCCGGCAAGCGTGGCGTCATCGTCAATAACGCTTCGGTCGTCGGGTGGCGGGCGCAGGAGGGGCAGGCGCACTACGCAGCGGCCAAGGCCGGCGTCATGGCCCTGACGCGCTGTGCTGCTCTCGACCTTGCGCCGCACGGCATCCGGGTCAACGCCGTCGCACCGTCGCTCGCGATGCATCCATTCCTCGCCAAGGTGACCAGCGACGATCTGCTCGACGAACTGACCAGCCGCGAGGCGTTCAATCGCGCCGCCGAGCCGTGGGAGGTCGCAAACGTGATGGTGTTCCTGGCCAGCGACTACTCCTCGTACCTGACTGGTGAGGTCGTCTCCGTGAGCAGCCAGCGAGCCTGAGGTGGCCATGAGCGAGCCAACCACCGTTGGCACCCGGCGGGACGAGCTACTGAAGATCGCAGCCCGGCTGTTCGCCGAGCGCGGCTTCCGCAACACCACGGTGCGCGACATCGCCGACGCCGCCGGCATCCTGTCGGGCAGCCTGTACCACCATTTCGACTCCAAGGAGTCGATGGTCGACGAGATCCTGCAGACGTTCCAGCGGGAACTCTTCGCCGGCTATGACGAGATCCTGGCCAGCGATCAGCCCGCCCGACGCAAGATCGAGGCGGCCGTGCGGCTCTCGTTCGAGGCCATCGACGAGCATCACGCCGAGGTGGCGATCTTCCAGAACGAGGCCGATTGGTTGAGCGGGCTGGGCGATCGATTCGGGTACCTGGCCGAGCGCCACGCTCAGTCGCGCGACGTCTGGATGACCTTGCTCAAGGAAGGCATCGCGTCCGGCGACCTCAAGCCTGACCTTGACCTCGAACTGGCCTACCGGTTCATCCGCGACACCGTGTGGGTCGCGGTTCGCTGGTTCCGGCCCGGTGGCGAGCTCTCCGCCGAAGCCGTGGCCGACCAGTACCTCTCGATTCTCTTGGATGGGATTGCCGCATGACTTCTGCCTACATCGTTGACGCGGTCCGCACCCCGGTCGGCCGGCGCGGGGGCTCGCTCGCCGGCGTGCACTCAGCCGACCTCGGCGCGGTGACGCTTTCAGCACTCGTCAGGCGGACCGGCATCGATCCGTCCGCCGTCGACGACGTCATCCTCGGTTGCTGCGACACCATCGGCTCCCAGGCCGGCGACGTTGCCCGCAGCGCCTGGCTCGTCGCCGGCCTGCCTGATGAGGTTCCCGGGGTCACCATCGACCGGCAGTGTGGATCGTCGCAACAGGCCGTCCACTTCGCTGCGCAGGGCGTCATGTCAGGCACGCAGGACCTCGTGGTTGCCGGCGGAGTGCAGAACATGTCCGCCATCCCGATCTCGGCCGCCATGCTGGTCGGCCAGCAGTACGGGTTCAGTACGCCGTTCGCCGAATCGCCCGGCTGGCTGGCGCGCTACGGAGACCAGGAGGTTTCGCAGTTCCGTTCGGCCGAGATGATCGCCGAGAAGTGGGCCGTCACGCGCGAACAGATGGAAGAGTTCGCGCTCGCGTCGCACCAGCGCGCTCATGCGGCGACTGCCGAGGGACGGTTCACGTCCCAGATCGAGCCGGTCGCCCTCCCGGACGGGCAGACCTTCACGACTGACGAGTGCCCGCGCGACACCTCGCTGGACAAGATGGCCGGCCTGGAGCCGCTTGCGCCCGGAGGGCGCATCACGGCTGCGGTCGCTTCGCAGATTTCCGACGCGTCGTCGGCGATGCTCATTGCCTCCGAAGCTGCGCTTGCGACGCACGGCCTCACTCCACGTGCACGCATCCACCACCTTTCGGTGCGCGGCGACGACCCGGTCTGGATGCTCACTGGCCCGATCCGCGCCACGCGTCACGCACTCGACAAGGCGGGCATGAGCGTCGACGACATCGACTTGTTCGAATGCAACGAAGCGTTCGCTTCTGTCGTGCTGGCGTGGTCGCAGGAGCTTGGCGTCCCGCTGGAGAAGGTGAACGTCAACGGCGGTGCCATCGCCCTCGGCCACCCGATCGGCGCCACCGGCACCCGCCTGATGACGACGCTCCTCAACGAGCTGGAGCGAACCGGCGGCCGCTATGGCCTGCAGACCATGTGTGAGGGCGGCGGACAGGCCAACGTCACGATCATCGAACGAATCGGTGATTGAGGTGCCGGCGGAGCAGGCCTCGAAATCACCGCTGGGTAATCGCGCGGTAGTCCTTGGCGGCAGCGTCGCCGGCCTTTGTGCGGCCGGTGCCGTTGCACCGCACTTCGATGAGGTCGTGATCCTCGAGCGTGACGTCCTCCCCGAGGACGCGCAGCACCGGCGCGGCGTTCCGCAGAGCAAGCACCCGCATTTCGTGCTCAACAGTGGGCGGCGCGCCATGAACACGCTCTTCCCCGGCTTCGAGGACGATTTGATCGCCGCCGGTGGCATGTTGCTGATGCCCTCCTACGACGCCGCGTATCTGGAGCAGCCGGGCTGGGCGGCGCGCAAGAAGTCGACCATGACGATGGTCTACAGCTCACGCATTCTGATCGAGCGCGTACTGCGTGACAAGGTCCGTGCCCTACCGAACGTCCGGATTGAGGAGGGCGTGGCGGTTCAAGGTCTCCAGACCGGTGGCGGAGCGGTGACAGGGGTCCACTTTCAGCACAGCGGGGCCTCGGCAACGACGTTGAGCGCAGATCTGGTCATCGACGCGATGGGCCGCGGCTCGTCGGTGTCGGACTGGCTGCAGCAGGCCGGCTGGGCCGAGGCACAGGTAAAGACGCTCGACGCCAAGGTCACCTACGTCTCGCGCTGGTACGACCTGCCGCCAGTCGAGGAGCGTCCCAAGGCGTGGTGGTGGCAGCACATCGTCATCATGCCGACGCAGGACACCGATCCGACTCGCCCGCCTGAGCACGATTACCTGTCCAACTTCTTCCCGATGGACGGAAACCGGGCCATCGCCTGCATGGGCTCGTGGGGCCTGGAGATGCCGAAGACCACGGACGACTTCACCGCGGCTGCCAAGCGCTTGCGGACGCCCGTGTTCGCCGACGCGATGGAAGCGTGCGAACCGACGTCCGAGGTTCACCTGACGCGCTCGACCGGCAACAAGTGGCGCCGGTACGACCAGCTGCCGACCTCGCCGGCCGGTCTCGTCTTCATCGGCGATTCGATCTGCGCGTTCAACCCGTTCTATGGGCAGGGGATGAGTTCGGCGTCCTTCTGCGCGGTCGCGCTGGCAGAAGCGTTGGTGGAGGTCGATCAACTCGACCCGGACTTCGCGCGTCGATTCACCAAGGATCAGGTCGCCCTGCTCAACGTGCCGTGGAGCCTGGCCTTGGCGCGGGACGGTGGCTTCGAGTGCGCAACCGGTACCGAGGTGCTCCCCGCGTGGCGTCGTCGCATCGTGGCCGCGCTCAGCAACCCGATCTTCAACGCGATCACTGGGGCATCGCGGGAGGACAGCGTCATCGACGAGCACTTCGCGATGGTCTTCAACCTCGACGAGTCGCTCGCCGACATGTTCAAGAACCCACGGGTCCTCTGGGGCCTGCTGCGGTACCAGATCAAGACGGCGCTGCGCCGCACGATCGTTCCGTATGGCTTCGACCCCGCGGCTGATCCGCCGGGCACGGACTACACCGACTTTGAGAAGACCCGGCAGCTCCCGGCGGGGCAGCCGGCGTGAGCACCACCTGCGACGCGGCGGCAGAGGCCGTCACCCGCGAACTCGGCTTCTCCTGCCACGACGTCAACCCGGTCGTCAGCATCAACAACCCGGCCGATTTGTACAGCTGGACACAGATCCCGCTCGAACTGCTGATCATCGGGGGAGCGATCTTTGCGTTCGTCCATGCCATCCGACGCCTGCGCGGTGGTGATGCGACCAACTTGGCGCTCTGTCTCGGCTCGCTGGTCTATCTCGCCATCACCGAGCCGCCGCTGTACTTCCCTGAGTGGTTCGGCCTGGACAAGATCTACGGCTTCATCTTCGCCCACAACGAATTCACCGTGCAGTTCATGTACGACCGGCTGCCGTTGTACATCGTGGCGTTCTACCCGGCGATCATCACGCTCGCCTATGAGGTCGTCCGCGCGTTCGGGATCTTTGCCAAGCGCGGCCCGGCCGTCGGCGCACTGGCGGTCGCCTTTGTCGCGCAGGTCTTCTACGAGATCTTCGACCACCTCGGCCCGCAGCTGAAGTGGTGGGCATGGAACGACGCGAACGTGCAGGTCAACCACCCGATGCTGGCATCCGTGCCGATGAACAGCATGGTGATGTTCGCGTCGGTGTCGCTGGGCTTCCTGACGTTCGTCGTCGTCAAGGCGCAGACGTGGTCGGTCGTCGTTCGCGCCATCGTCGCCGGCATGCTGACGCCGCTGGCGATGGTCGTGGCCAGCATCCCGTCCAGCTTGTTCGGCGGCAGCATCCCGGGGCTTCCGTTGAACGTTGCCGGGCAGGCGTGGGTGCTGGGGATCGAACTCGCGGTGGTCTGGTTCGTCGGTGGTTGGCTCGTCCTGCGCGACGCCCGCGGTTCTGCTGAGCCACTCAGCCGGTTCGCCCTGATTTACCCGGCAGCATTCCTCGTCGTGCACGGGCTGCTCTGGCTGTCGGCGTTGCCGCAGTTCCTGGCCGCGAAGGACGGCATCACCGCGGCCGGGACTCCGGTCGGTAGCGGCTGGTACGTCACTGCCTGCTTCGCCGCGGCCTCAGTGGTGGTCGCGCTGATGTTTCGGCGCAGCTCCAATCGGACAGGTCAATCGATGTAATTGCCGCACGACATCGCGATCTCGAGCCGTGATGCACGTTATGGGTCGCCTCGTCTCGAAGGCACGGCGGCGGCTCAGCTCGCGGGATAGCCTCGGCTCGTGACTCGCGTGTGTATCACCGGAGCCAGCGGCTTCATCGGGCGGACGCTCGCTCGAACCCTTCGTGAGCGCGGCGCCGAGGTAGTCGGAGTCGATCGCGACGCAGACCCCGGCGCGGGTGTAGTGGCCGGCGATATCTCACAGCCAGGCGCATGGCAGAGCATCGCAGACGGCTGCGCGACCGTTATCCACACGGCGGCGCTCGTCGGAATGCCAAGCGACGAATCCAGTTTCTGGGACGTGAACGTCCGCGGGACAAGGTTGGCGCTTGACGCTGCGCGCGATGGCGGAGCCAAACGCTTCGTCCACATGTCCTCGGTGGTCACCTTCGGGCTCGATTTCCCCGACGGCGTCGACGAGCGTTGGCCGGTGCGCCCAACCGGGGTCGCTTACGTCGACACCAAGGTTGCCGCCGAACAGGTCGTGCTTCAGGCGCACGCCGCCCGCGAGATCGACGTGACCGTCATCCGGCCAGGTGACGTCTACGGTCCGGGATCACGACCTTGGACCACGTTGCCACTTGAGTTGCTTCGCGGGCGCCGATTCGCCCTTCCCGAAGGCGGGCGCGGTATCCACAGCCCCATTTATGTCGACGACCTCGTAGCCGGGATGGTCCTCGCTGCGGAGTCCGGGTCCGCGGCCGGACGGGTGATCACTCTCAGCGGCGGGGTTGGCGTCGCAACGAGTGAGTTCTTCGACTACTACGCACGAATGCTGGGCCGGCGCCGGGTACCGACCGTGCCGACCTCGGTCGCTCTCGCAGCTGCTGGACTCCAGAGCGGAATCGCACGCGCACGCGGCTCAGACTCGGAGCTCACCCCTCACGGAGTGCGCTACCTGGCGCTACGCCGCGGGACCTACGGGATCGCGACCGCGCGCGATCTGCTCGGCTGGACCCCACAGGTCAGCCTCGCCGATGGGATGTCTCGTACCGAGGCCTGGGCGCGCGCCCAAGGCCTGGTCAAACCGAGCTAACTGCGACACGATCATGCGGATCTGGATGGCTCCCGCTCCGACATGAATGCGATCGCCGGGCTGATGCCGATCTCTTTGCCGCGAAGCGTCGTGATGCGTCGACCCGGCTGGACGGCGTCCTTCACGCGGCCGATGCGGTCGCCGAGGAAGGCTGCGGTCGCGTCGAGGTCGTCGACGGCGAAGGTGAGGCCCCACAGACTGGCCGGGCCCGGCCCGGGTTCGGCGGGGCCGACGAGCTCAAGGATGACCTCGCCGAGGCGGAAGAACACCTGCTGGAACGCGCCGGCATCGCGCTCGCGGCGCACGTCGACGCCCACGGCAACGAGTGCGCCCGTCGTACGGGGCAGGTCGGGCGTCATGAACACGAGGTGATCGAGCCGTGTCACGCCGTTGGGGTGTGTGCCCGACTCGCCGAGAGGTGCGTCCGAGTTGGCCGTTGGGACCCCGTCGACATCGGTCAGGTCGGCCGGGATGTCGCGGAGAGTCCAGTCGGTGATTCCGGTTCCCTCACCACCAAGTCGGATCCAAACGGCGCCCACCCGGCAGAGGTCGTCAACGACGTCGAACCCGATCGCGCGCCAGGCATCGGGGGAGTCGCCGACTCCCAGTTCATCGATCGTGGTCACAGCTGAAGTCTGCCGGTCGGCGTGGCCGCCCGGTGCGTCAGCCGTCCGTGATGCGGACGAGGCCGGCCAGGGTGGCGATGTACGCGGCTCCATCGGGCCCGAGGTAGATCGCGGCGTAGTGGTTGTTCCACTGGATGCCGGTGCCGGTGAGGCGGCTCCAGACGGTTTGGCCGGTGCGGATGTCGATGGCGGTGAAGTACCACGCATCGGCCTCATTGGCCGACGCCAGCTTTGGCTTCGTGTACGCGTACAGCAAGCCGTTGCCCAAGGAGGCTTTCGCGACCGAGCTGGGGGCGATCGAGTCGTTGGTCCACGCGACGTGGCAGCCGTCGTCGTCGACCATGACGCGCGCGATGCCCGGCGTGGTGGTCTGGCCGAGAATGGTCGAGGTCGGTCCGCCGTAGCCGTAGTTGTTCTCGATGATGAATGAGTTGCCGGCCGCGATCAGGCTGTTGTCGGTCGTCCCGGCGTTGTCGGCGAGGACCGGCTGAGTGCAGTGCAGGCGGTCCCCGACCCCTGTGCGGCGGTCGTAGACGACGATGTTGGTCTTGGGGTCGGCGTTGTCGTTGATAGCGACCCACCGTTCGCCGAGCAGCGTCGGCGTCGTGCCGGATCCTTGGGACAGGTTGCCCGGCTTCAGCCGGGTTCCGCGGTCGTAGGTCTCCCGCCACGTGACCTCAGGGAGGCCCTCCGACGTGGCGTCCAAGCGATAGAGCGCGTGCGTCGAGACGGCGTACATACCGCCGGTCTCGTCGGTCGCGACCGAGTTGGTCACCTGCTCACCGGCCGGCAGGTGCGTTGTGTGCACGGCGCCGCTGTCCCGGTCGATCGTGCCGACGACGCCCTGCTGGGAGAAGAACCAGATCCGGCCGTTCCAATCGGGCATCGTCGCGATCAGGCAGTCGTCGGTCGGGAGGTGATCGACGAGCGACCATTCGTGCTGCTTGACCAACTTCCCGTCGGCCTGGACCTTGATCTTCTGGACGGTCTTGGCGCCCGTGGTCGGGTATGCGGTGTCCTCGGCGTCGAGGAAGAAGTAGGTGCCGCCGCAGATGTCGGTGAACGGATTCGCGCCGGTCAGCAGGTTGCGCGCGGAGGTGCGCAGTTCCGAGATCGGCTTCAGCGTCACCGGGTCGATCACCATCATGGTGAAGCCCTCGAGGCCCCCGCACAGGCCGACGGCGCGACCGCGCGAATCGAACGCCATCGTGGCGCATTCGCGGATTCCGTAGGAGGCGGACTTGACCTTGAGGTTCTTGCCGAGGGGACCACTGACTGCGTACGCGTCGGAGGCGTAGGCGTCGTTGTGCATCGAGTTGCTGCCATTGGGCGCGAGCCACGGGTTCTGCGGAATCGGCGGATGCTCGAGCGGCTGCTTGGTGGCCGCGGATCCGATGAACTTCGGGACCAGCAGGTCGGTGGGCAGCGACGGGATCGGCACGCCGGAGATTGCAGGAATCGGCGGCAGACTGAGTTCGGCGGACGATGCCGAACCGACCGGGGCCGCCGCGACGCCGAGCGCGGCGAGGGCAGCGACAGCAACGAGGGATACCGCGCGACGCATGGCGCCGAGTGTAACCAAAAGGTTACATATTGGGAATAGGCTGTGCTGTATGCCCACGAGCTCAGTCCAGCCCAAGCCCCGCGGTCGCGAGCAGGTCCGGGCGGCGGTCCTTTCTGCGACCCGGGAGTTGGTCGCGGAGCGCGGGCCGGACGGCTTCTCGGTCCGGGAGATCGCGGCTCGTGCGGGTGTCAACCACGCGCTCGTGCACCGCCATTTCGGCACGAAGTCCGACGTGCTCGAGCAGATGCTTGCGCTGGATGCGGCGGCGGTGGTTGCTGCCGTGACCGACGCCGGCCTCCCGACGAGGGGTACGGCGGGCGCAGACGTCGTCACCGAATTGCTCGAGGTACTGGCTGCGCGGCCGTCCTACTGGCGGGCGCTCGTCCACGCCGTGCTCGACAGCCCGCAGGCGGCGGTGCCGGGCACCGCGGCCACGACGGAGCTCTTCTCCGGGCTCTGGAGTGGTGGCGACCCAGACCGGGCGGTCTCGACATCGGTGGCGGCGGTAACGACGTTGGGCTGGCTCGTCTTCGGCCGCTTCGTCACCGATGCCATCGGTGGCGACGACGACGCCGTGCGTCGAGTTGTCGCGGAGCAGATTGCCGCATTGGCGTCGGAGCCGACTTAGGCATCCGCCCAGGGTCCGGTGGCCGCGAGGCGTTCGTCCGGGGTTTCGCCGGACATCGCGAGGATGCCCAGGACGGCGCGGCCCAACGTGACCAGGTCGGCGGGGTTGCGCTTGTCGAGGCCGCCGATGAGTTGCTTGGCGATGGTGAGCTGGTCGAACTAGACCCGCTCGGCGACGAGGATCTCCTCAGCGTCGAAGAGGAAGAACGCGGTCATGCGGGTGCGGTGCCTGGATCCGGTCGCGGGGACCTTACCGAGTGGTGCGTTGTGGGTGCCCAGCAGCCAGAACTCGACAATGACTGCGTCGTGGCTGTGGCGCAGGTCGATGATTTCGTGATCCTGGTCCGGGAATGCAACCCGCGTGTCGTGCCAGTCTGCCGTGGATCAGGCCAAGGTCCCGTGCGCTCGCTTCAGGGCTTCAGCAGCCTCGGTCACCACGCGGTCGATGAGGTCCTCGCACGACGGCAAATCGTCGATCAGGCCGACGACTTGGCCCGATGCCAGCACACCGGCATCGGGATTGCCCTCGACCAGCCCGGCCTTGAGCATCATCGGGGTGTTCGCGGCCAGCACCATCTGTGCCCAGGAGCGCTCTGAGCCGTGCTTCATGGCGCGGCCGTCGGCGGCCAGCTGAAGCCAGGACATTCCACTCATCCGCTTGAACGCTCTGGTCCGTCGGACCGTCGGACCCAGCCGCTTGAGCACGCTGGACTCCTCGACCGAGTCGACGAGATCGGTTCGCAGCATCCGGTGCGGCATGCCGTCGATTTTTGCCGTGACCACCGTGTCGGTGAGCCCGGCCGCGAGATAGCGCTGCTTGACCGCGTCCGGCACGGTGGAGTCGCTGGTCAGAAGGAAGCGCGTGCCCATGCCGACACCGGCAGCTCCATACGCGAGCGCCGCTGCGAGGCCTCGACCGTCGAAGAATCCGCCGGCAGCGACGACCGGGATGTCCACTGCGTCGATCACGGAGGGAATAAGCAGTGTGGTGGGTACCGGTCCGGTGTGGCCACCGCCCTCGCCACCCTGGATCATCACTGCGTCGGCGCCCCATTCGGCGACCTTCTGAGCGTGACGCGCCGCGCCGATGGACGGCATCACGACGACGTCGTTTTCCTTCAGCTTCGCGATCAGCTCGGCCTTCGGGGCCAGTGCGAACGATGCGACCTTCACGCCGTGATCGATGAGCAGCTGGCAGCGGTCACCGGCGTCAGCGGCGTCGGCGCGCAGGTTGACGCCGAATGGCTGATCGGTGCGGCGCTTGACCTCGAGGACCGCCTGCTCCAATTCGGCCAGCGTCATCGTGGCCGAGGCGAGGATGCCCAAGCCGCCAGCGTTCGCCGACGCCGAGACGAGCCGGGGACCGGCGACCCAGCCCATGCCAGTCTGGACAACCGGATGCCTGACGCCGACGAGCTCGGTCAGGGGAGTGCGCAACAGCTGGTCAATCACTGTGCTGTCTCCGGTGGGGGGACCTCGCGGTCGCGCAGGTTTTTCGTATCGAGCATCTCCCGGATGACGACGAGTTCGGTGTAGCTCGGCGGTCGGGTTTCGGCAAGGTCGTCGGCCAGAGCCAGGTCGAATCCGGTCGCCTCGCGAATCTCGTCGACCGTGACGCCCGGGTGCGTGCTGATCAACCGCACCGTGTCGCCCGGTCCCTTCACGTCGAGAACGCAGAGGTTCGTGACGATCCGGTGGATGTCGTTGAACCGGCTCGCTTCCTTTCCGGCGGCCTTTGCACGGGCCGGCCCCACGCCGCTCACGATGTCCACCTGTTCGACGAACACGCGCGGATTGTGTTTCGGCACCCAGTACGAGGTGCGGTTGTTCACCGTGTTGCCGGGGGCACCGCGGGAGCCGAGCAGTTGCCGCTTCGGCTTGGCGAAGTCGCCAATGGCCGAGATGTTCTGGTTGCCTTGCCGGTCGATCTGTGTGGCGCCCATCATGACGTGCCGCTTGCCGTAGGCGACCACGTCGAAGACGCGGCGGAAGGGGATCCAGCCTTCGACGATCTCCTGCTTGACGTGGATCGGCGGCACACCGCCCAGCCAGAGCGACTCGCCGTCGCTGATGACCAGATCGGGGTTCGAGGTCAGCTTGGCCAGCCGCACGCCCAGCATGGGCATCGTGCCCATGGGGCTGGCGAATATCTCTCCGTCGTCGGCAAACGCGTCGGCAACGGCGGCCGCGCACACCTCGGCACGGGTCGCTTCGACGGACTCAGCAACCGAAGGGTCCGTCATGACGCGTTCTCCTTCGTGAATTCGGCGACTGCGGCCTGGTATGCGGCTTCGTCCCCGCTGAGGAAGCGTTCTTCGAACGCTGCCCACTCGGCATCATCGGCGGCCGCCGCGGCGTAGGCCCGCTGGAACTTCTCGTCGCGCTCGTAGTCCGGCGTACACATGGTGAAGTGGGCGCCGTTCGGCGTCTCGACCACGCCATCGACCATCATCCGGCTGATCAGCAGGCGCTGGACGGGGGTGTCGACGGTGAGCCCCGCCGTGTCCACGATCTGTTCACAGGACAGGAAGGCCTTCTTCGCGGCCTGGACGAACAGGTCGTCGAAGTACGGATCGGGCCCGAGGTAGGTGGCGTTGCCGTGCTGGTCGGCGCGGTTCAGGTGGACCAGGGCGACGTCGAGGTTGAGCGCCGGCACGGCGACGAACTCGCCGAAGTCACCGTCCTCGTCCGGATACGGGCTGGTCACCGTCTTGATCCACGGGTTGTTAGCGAGGACGTCTGAACCGAGGCCCGCTCGCATCGGCAGGAAGGGGAGACGCTGGGCCGCCGCGTAGAGGCCGGTCTGGAACATGCCCTCGTCGAGTTCCACGACTTCGGGGACGGTGCCGTTCTGGCGAGCCCGCTGGAAGTTCGGCTCCAACGGAACTGTGTCGAGCGAGACGAACGCATAGACGAGCTTGTGGACCTTGCCGGCACGCACGAGCAGGCCGACATCGGCGCCGCCCCAACTCACGATGGTCAGGTCTTTGAGATCCGAACGCAGGATGGCGCGAACGAGCGCCATCGGCTTGCGCCGGGGACCCCAGCCGCCAATGCCGACTGTCATCCCGTCTTCGATCTGGGCGACGACCTCGTCGATCGTCATGCGCTTGTCGCGGGGTTGGGCCGTCACTTGCTGCCTGCCTTTTTCGTGCCGGAGAAGTCATCTCGGAGTTCGTCGGAGACGCCGGTCAGGTTGAGCTCGAAGGTGAAGCCCTGCTCGAACCGGTAGCTCTTGTTGACGTCGATCGGATCGATACCGTTGAGCGCTTCCTTGGCGGCGCGGATGACGCGGGTGTCCTTGTCGGCGATGTCGGCGGCAAGCCGTAGCGCAGCCTCGTCGAGCTGGCCGCGCGGGACGACCTCATAAACCGAGCCGAACTGCACGAGGTCGGCAGCTTTGATCGTGCGCGCGGTGAAGTAGAGCGTTCGCATCAGGTGTTGGGGCACCAGTCGGGCCATGTGGGTAGCCGCTCCGAGCGCGCCCTGCTTGACCTCGGGTACGCCGAAGTAGGCATCGTCGCTGGCCACGATGATGTCGGCATTGCCCACGAGTCCGACGCCACCGCCGACGCAGAAGCCGTTGACTGCTGCGATCACCGGCACTGCGCACTCGTAGACGGCCTTGAAAGCGGCAAAGCAGCCCTTGTTGGCACCGAGCAGGGCGTCGAATCCCTCGGAGTTCTGCATCTCCTTGATGTCGACGCCGGCGTTGAAGCCCTTGCCATCCGCGCGCAGGACAACCACCTTCGTCGCCGGGTCGGCCCCGGCCTCGTCGAGCGCCTTGGCGAGGTCGAACCAGCCCTGAACGGGCAGGGCGTTGACCGGGGGATGAGCCATGGTGACGACGCGAATGCCGTCGTCCCTCAATTCGCTGGTGATTGCCGACATGAGCCTCTCCGGTGTCCAACCAAGCACTTGCTTGGTACTCTAGCAGCATGGCTCTGTCGATCGACCTGACCGGATGGGTTGTCCTCGTGACCGGTGGTCAGCGCGGGATCGGCCGGGGGATCTCGGAAGCCTTCGTCTTTGCTGGCGCGCAGGTGATCACGTGTGGACGTTCCGACGTCGATGATCCGATCCAGGGCACCACGCACGTGTCGTGCGATGTCCGCGACGTCAATGCCGTGCAGGCGCTCGTCGACGGAATCGTCGAGGAGCATGGCCGTCTCGATGTCCTCGTCAACAACGCGGGCGGTGCACCGGCGGCCGACGCAGCGACGGCGTCGCCGCGGTTCCACGACAAGATCATCGGCCTGAATCTCAATGCGCCGTTACTCGTTGCGCAGGTCGCCAATCGGGTGATGCAGGCGCAGGCCACCGGTGGCTCGATCGTGAACATCACCTCGCTCAGTGCGAATCGGCCCGCGCCGACGATCGCGGCCTATGCGGCCGCCAAGGCAGGGCTTGAGTCGCTGACGAAGAGTCTCGGCATGGAGTGGGGCCCCAAGGTGCGCGTGAACTCGGTCGAAGTCGGCCTTTGCCGCACCGAGCAGACCGATGATCACTACGGCGGCGACGACCGCGTCGCCAAGATCGAGGCCACGATTCCACTCGGCCGGATGGCCCGCCCAGACGAGGTCGGCAACGTCGCCGTCTTCCTGGCGAGCGACCTTGCCTCATACGTCAGCGGCGCCAGCGTCGGCTGTCACGGCGGCGGGGAACCCCCGATATTTCTGCACATCGACTAGCCACATCTATTTGGGAGCTTGATTTGTCTCGTCTTCTCGAAGGCCGCGTTGCCATCGTCACCGGAGCAGGCCGGGGGATCGGTCGCGCCCACGCCCTCGAACTGGCCCGCCATGGAGCCAAGGTCGTCGTCAACGACTACGGCGTGACGCTTGCGGGGGAGGACGCCGGGGACTCACCGGCCCACGAGGTGGTCCGGGAGATTGAGGCGATGAGTGGCGAGGCGGTCGTCAACGGCGCCGATGTTGCTGATTTCGAAGCGGCCGCCGCGATGGTGCAGCAGGCCATCGACACCTTCGGCGGGCTGGACATTCTGGTCAACAACGCCGGCTTCGTCCGCGATCGGATGCTCGTCAACACCAGCGAGGAGGAGTGGGACTCGGTGATCCGGGTCCACCTCAAAGGTCACTTCGCCCCGCTGCGGCACGCCGGCGCGTACTGGCGAGCCGAAGCCAAGGAGGGTCGCCAGCGTGCAGCCCGCGTGATCAACACTTCGTCCGGTGCGGGACTGCAGGGTTCGATCGGTCAAGTGACGTACTCAGCGGCCAAGGCCGGCATCGCTGGGCTCACGCTCGTTGCCGCCGCCGAGATGGGCCGCTACGGAGTAACGGTCAACGCCATTGCGCCGGTGGCCAAGACGCGCATGACCGAGGGCGCCTTCGACACTTCGGCTATGGCTGTGCCAGAGGACAACTCGCCGCTCGTCGCCTGGCTTGCCTCCGAGGAGGCCGGTGATGTGACCGGACGCGTCGTCGAGATCGACGGATCTGTCATCACTGTCGAGAGCGGCTGGGCCCACGGCCCGTCGGCGGATGCCGGGGGGCGTTGGGAAGCAGAGAACGTGGGACCTGCTTTGCGCCAGTTGTTGGCGCAGGCACCGTCACCGGAGCCGGTTTACGGCGCCTAGGCTGTGCGCTTCGCCCACTGACTAATCAGGGGTGCCTCTGCCACGATGTCGGCCATGGCAGAGCGTGTCAGTTTCCCGAGCGTCAGCGGCGAGTCGCTCGCCGGGTTGATTGATCTCCCCGAGGGGGAGGTGCGCGGGTGGGGCGTGTTCTCGCACGGCTTCACCCTCGGCAAGGCCTCGCCGGCGGCTGCGCGAATCTGCAAGCAACTCGCGGCCGAGGGCATCGGAATGTTGCGCTTCGACAATCTCGGGCTGGGCGACTCCGGGGGCGACTGGGGTGACGGTTCGTTCTCGCACAAGGTTGCCGACACCGTCCAGGCCGCCAACTTCATGCGGGACAGCGGCCGACCGGCCGAGTTGCTGGTGGGGCACTCCTTCGGCGGTGCGGCGGTCATCGCGGCCGCCCGCGACATCCCTGAAGCAGATGCCGTGGCGACCGTGGGCGCTCCGTACGACCCCTCGCACGTGGAGCGTCAGTACGACGCCGTGGTGGAGCGGGTGCTGGCCCACGGCGAAGCGCCGGTCCAGTTCGGCGAGAAGGCACTCACCATGAAGCGCGCCTTCGTTGAGGATGTCCGGCGCGCCGAGCTCAAGGACGCAATCCGCACGCTGCATCGTCCGCTGCTTGTCATGCATTCACCGACGGACAACACGGTCGGCATTGCCAATGCCAGTGAGATCTTCAGGACTGCACGCCACCCGCGCAGCTTCGTCTCGCTCGAGGGGGCGGATCATCTGCTCACCGCCCGCGGGCAGGCACAGCGCGCCGCTCGAATCATCAGCGCGTGGGTCGACCAGTACCTCGTTGACTAGGTCAGTCCCCCGCAAGCGGGAGGTGCCCCCAGTTCGCCGCGGCGAGCAGTTCGTCGACGGACCACTGGTCAGCGCCATGCTCGCCATACTTCGCGGCGAGCACGGTGCCGTCGGTATCGATGAGGAAGTCGGCCGGCATACCCAGATGCGACTCGGTCAGTGTGCCGAGCGTTCCCTTGGCGCGTTGCTGTATCACGCCCGTCCCGACCGACGCGAGAACCCTTGGCGTCAAGATCGCCCGCCATGACTTCTCGACGCCGAACTCGCGGTAGACCCGGCGCTCAGGGTCCGGGATCACGTCATAGGGCAGCTCCTCCTGATAGTCGCGCAGGAGCTCGGCGCTCGAATGAAAGAAGACCACCTCGCGGATTCCGGCGGCTTTGATCTCGTCCAGCCGCAGTGTCACGGAGCGAAGGTGCGTGTTGCAGATCGGGCACCCGGCATGGCGGCGAAATTGCAGATGCAGGCGGTGGGCCGGGTCGGGAATCGGGACGGAGTCTCCATCCAGGTTCGTCACGGTTCGGGGGGTGACTTTGTCGCCAACGGAAATCATGTGCTCACGCTAGAGGTATAAACGTTTTCCCACAGGTGCGACAGAGCCAGGACCGCTGCCACTCCGCTTGAGCTAGGTACCACTCGTCCCAGGCCTCGATCTGGTCTGGGGTCGGCCTGGGGGCGTGACCCAGAAGCCAGGACAGGTGGAGGAACAGAGCTATCCCCGCCACGAGGGCGGTTTCGATGACCGCTTCGCTTCTCGACTTGATCAGAGTGCCCACGTACACGCCGATGAGGGCCCAGATGATCAAACCGATGCCGTGGAACGCGTAGAAGCGACCAGCGTTCGTGACTGCACGCCGCGGAATGGGCGGAGCTGCGGCCGCGAGTTTGCGGGACGCCCATGCGATCTCCGCGAGCTGGGTGTCGACGCTCCCGCAGTGGGGACACGCGGGCTCGACCCTCTCCATGAGGTGAGGCTAGTTCAAGCGGGCGAGAGTCCGAGGCGGCCGGCAAGCTTGTCGAGGTAGCCGAGGACGACGTCTGGCTCCGCGTCGGGCACGCCCCAGATCATCTCCGCAGCACCGGCGGCTTCCCAGTCGGCGAGATCCTCAGGTTCTGGACGCTTGGCGACGAGAATGCGGATTTCCGGCTCGCCGTCACGCCCGGCGTCTGCCCACTCCTTGCGCAGAAGGGTGGCGCGGTTGGAGATCTCGGTCTCGCGGGGAGTGGTCATCCAGCCGTCGGCGTTCTCGGCGATCCACTTCATCGTCTTGGGGCCCCCGCCGGCGCCGACCACGATGCGGATGTGGTCCTGCAGCGGCTTCGGGTACGCCCACGACGGGCCGAAGGACACGAACTCGCCGTCGAACGCGGCTTCTTCCTCGGTCCACAGCGCGCGCATGGCGCCGATGTACTCGGCGAGCGCAGTGCGCTTGCGGTCGCCCGGAATTCCGTGGTCGGCCAGCTCGTCGGTATTCCACCCGAAACCGACGCCGAGCGACACCCGGCCACCGGAGAGGTAATCGAGCGTCGCGATGGACTTGGCCAGAGTGATCGGGTCGGACTCGACCGGCAGCGCCACCGCGGTGGAGAGCCCGATGCGCGACGTCACCTGTGCGCAGGTCGCCAGCGACACCCATGGGTCGAGCGTGCGCAGGTACCGGTCGTCGGGAAGATCTTTGCCGCCCGTGGGATGCAGCGCGTCGCGCCGCACCGGAATGTGCGTGTGCTCCGGAACGTAGATCGTGTCGAATCCGCGCTCCTCGGCAGCGACGGCGAGCTCGGCCGGCCGGATGCCGCGGTCGGACGTGAAGAGGACAACACCGTTGCGAGGTCCTGTCATTAGCGCAGACCCAACTTGCGCATCCACCGCAGCGACGTCTGCGTCTGCTTGGCGTAGTCCTCGTACGACTGGCCGGGCCGCGGGCCCATGACCTGCTTCTTCAGTACGGCGACGTTCTGGGTGTCGGTGTACTTGAGGATGCCCTGGTCGCCGTGCCGGGCTCCGACGCCGGACTGCTTCACGCCGCCGGACGGCGTGCCCTTGGACGCGAACGCGGTGGCCAGGCCATCGTTGATGTTGACGTTGCCAGACTCGACCCGTCGGGCGAGTTCTTCGGCCCGCTTGAAGTTCGTCGTCCAGATGGACGCGTTGAGGCCGTAGTCCGAGTCGTTTGCCAGATCGATTGCTTCATCCACCGTCGAGTAGCGGTACAGCGATACGACGGGACCGAACGTCTCGATGGTCCCGCAGATCATGTCGTTCGTGGTGCCCTCCAGGATGGTCGGCTCGAAGAACGTCGGGCCGAGGTCGGGCCGCGCCTTGCCGCCGGTCAGGACAGTGGCGCCCTTGGCGACGGCATCCTCCACGTGAGTCTCAATGCGGGCCAGATGATCGGGGGAGACGAGCCCACCGAGGTCGGCGTCGAAGTCGTAGGTGGCCGCCATCTTGAGCTCGCGGGTGGCGGCGACGAACTTCTCCTTGAACTCGTCGTAGATGCTGTCGGCGACGTAGATCCGCTCGATGTGCATGCAGATCTGGCCGGTGTTGCCGAACGCCGCGAAGAGCGTGCCCTTAACCGTCTCGTCGAGGTTGGCATCCGCCAGGATGATCATCGGGTTCTTGCCGCCGAGCTCGAGGCAGCAGCCGATCAGGTTGCGGCCGGCGCGCTCACCAATGACGCGGCCGGTGCCGGTCGACCCGGTGAACATGACGTAGTCGACGTTGTCGATGAGCGTCGGACCGACATCCGGGCCCTCACCGCAGACCACCTGAAGCAGACCCTTCGGTAGGCCGGCCTGCTCGAGCAGTTCGATGCCGTACAGGGGCGAGAGCGCGGTCTTGTTGTCCGGTTTCACCACAACGCCGTTGCCGGCCATCAGGGCAGGAATGGCGTCGGAGATGCCGGTCGCGAACGGGAAGTTCCACGGAGCGATGATGCCGATGACGCCGCGCGGCGGGTGCACCTCGGTCGAGCTCGAGATGAACGGAACCGGGCCGGGGCGGCGCTTGGGTGCGAGCACCTTGGGCGCGCGCTTGAGGTAGTGGCTGATCCCCATGATGGGATCGCAAGCCTCCTCGAAGGCCATGCGGCGCGTCTTGCCGCTCTCGACCTGGATCAGGTCGGCGATCACGTACTGCTGCTCGATGAACAAAGCGTGGGCGCGCTCAAACACCGCGAGCCGGTCCTTCAGCGGCAACGCGCCCCACGCGTGTTGGGCCTCGCGCGCCAGCCCTGCAGCAGCCTCGATGTCGGCCGGCGTCGACTGGGGGAGCTCGACGAGCACCTCGCCGGTGTACACCTCGGTCAGCTTCCAGGTGCCGCCGGACGTCGACGGCACGCGCGACACGAGCCGCTGCAGGAACTCTTCTGTGACGCTTGCCGGGCGGGTTGGTGCTGCCACGTCGTACTCCTTGTCAGGCCCCAGAGGTACTGAGGATCAGCTCTGCGCACTTGTCGCCGATCATGATCGACGGCGCGTTGGTGTTTCCACCGATGATCGACGGCATGATCGAGGCGTCGGCGACGCGCAGGCCGTCGATGCCGTGGACCTTCAGGTCGGGGCCGACCACGGCGCGGTCGTCCACGCCCATCCGGCAGGAGCCCACACCGTGGTAGATGCTCGTGGCCCGGTTGGTGATCTCGTCCTTCATCGCCTCGGCGTCGAGCTTCGTGCCGGGGTGGATCTCGGACTTCACCTGAGTCCCGAACGCCGGGCTGGCCATGATCTCGCGGATCATGGCAACGCCCTCGAGCAGCACTTGGTGGTCGCCAGGCTCTGCGAGGTAGTTGAAGTCGATCAGCGGTTCGCTGAGCGGATTGTCGTCGCGCAGGCGGAGCGTGCCACGGCTGCGCGGGTAGATCAGCGACGACATGATCGTCAACGCCGCACGCTTGTCGACCTCGTGCCGGATCGGCGCATCCTGGTTGGGTGACGGATAGGCCCACGGCAGGACGTGGATTTGCAGGTCAGGCACATCAGTGGCCAGGGATGTCCGCACGAAGGCGACGGTCTCGAAGACCGAGTTCACGAGGAACGAGTTGCCCCGGGTGAGCTCCTTGGCCAAACCGCGCGCGAAGTACGACGGCAGGCCGCGGTGCAGCGCACTCGGCATCTCGAACGTGAGAGGCACGAACATGTGGTCGTGCAGGTTGTCACCAACAGGCAGCTCGAGGAGCGGGGCGATGCCGTGCTGCTTCAGATGATCGGCGTGGCCGATGCCGGACAGCATCAGCAGCTGCGGTGACCCGAAGACGCCGGCCGACACGATGACCTCTTTGCCCGCCCGGACAACATGGTGCGTGCCCTTGCGATCGGCAACCTTAACGCCGACAGCGCGGCCGTTCTCGATGATGATCTTCGTCGCGTGCGCCTGCGTCAGCGTGCTGAGCGTGGGCAGGTCCTGGTTGTGCAGGTAGCCACGGGCGGCGGAGTAGCGACGTCCACCGCTGGCGCTCTGCTGGAAGGTGCTCAGGCCTTCCTGTTCGGCGCCGTTGTAGTCGTGCTGGATCTTGACCGAGAGGGTCTCGGCCGCAGCCTGCTGGAACGTCAGCGATGCTTCGGTCGGCTGGTTGTGCCGCGAGACCTTGATCGGGCCGCCGGCACCTCGGTAGGCGTCGCCACCGTCCTCAAAGTCCTCGATCCGCTGGTAGACCTTGTTGACCGAATCGGCATCCCAGCCGACGTTGCCCTCGGCCGCCCAGGAGTCGTAGTTCGCGCGGTTGCCCCGCACCCAGAGCAGTCCGTTGATCGAGCTCGACCCGCCGAGCACCTTGCCGCGCGGCTGGGGAAGCTCCCGGTTGCGGGCGTTAGCCTGCGGCACCGTGTGATAGCCCCAGTCGACGGTCGCCTTGAGCTTCGGCTCGGCGTGCATCGGCCCGATCATGCCGGGCTTGTTGACCATGAAGTTGCGGCGGTCGTTCTTGCCGGCTTCGATCAGGATGACGCTTGCACCGGACGCGGCCAGTCGGCCGGCGACGGCACATCCTGCGCTGCCACCACCGACGACGATGTAGTCCGCTTCGGTCGGGAAAGCCTTGGCCATGACTAGATGCGCTCGATGATCGTGCCGGCCGCCTGCGCGCCACCGGCGCACATGGTGATCAGGGCGGTCGACGCGTCCCGTCGCTCGAGTTCGTGCAGCGCGGTCGTGATCAAGCGGGTGCCCGTGTTGCCCACCGGGTGGCCGAGGGCGATGGCGCCACCGTTGACGTTGAGCTTCTCGTCCGGGACGCCGTGGACGCTGGCCATCGACATCGCGACCGAGGCGAACGCTTCGTTGACCTCGACCAGGTCGATGTCGTTCATCGTCATGCCGGCGATCTCAAGGACCTTCTCGGTGGCCTGGACCGGGCCGTCGAGGTGGAAATACGGGTCGGCGCCGACGAGGCGCTGGGCGACGATGCGAGCGCGCGGCTTGAGCCCGAGCCCCTTGGCGACGTCCTCGTCCATGAGCAGGATTGCCGAGGCGCCGTCCGAGATCTGCGACGACGTGCCGGCGGTGTGGTAGCCGTCTTCAAGCACAGTCTTGAGGTTCGCGAGGGCTTCGAGGTTGGTGTCGCGGATGCCTTGGTCTTGCGTGACGACCTGCACTTCGCCGGTCGGCTTGCCTTCCTCGTCAAGGACGGGAGCCTCGACCGCAAATATCTCGCGATCGAAGTGGCCGGCCTCCTGCGCGGCCCTGGCCAGCTGCTGCGAGCGCAGGCCGAAGGCGTCGAGCCGCTCACGCGTGAAGCCGCGGGCCTTGGCAATGCGGTCGGCGCCACCGAACTGGTCGGGCATGTCGATGTTCCAGTCGTCCGGCTTCGGGAAGCCGAACCCGGACGGGACGTTCGTGCCGAGCGGGATGCGGGTCATCGACTCGACGCCGCAGGCGATACCCACCTTGATCTCGCCGGCCTTGATCAGCGCATTGATGAAGTGGGTCGACTGCTGGGCCGACGGACACTGCGCGTCGATGACGGTGGATCCGGTGTGGATCGGGAGCCCGGCGTGCAGCCAGGCGCGGCGGACCATGTTGTTCGACTGCTCGCCGGCCTGCGTCACGCAACCGCCGATCACTTCATCGACGAGGGCCGGGTCGATGCCCGACCGCTTGAGGACTTCGACCTGTGCGGCACCGAGCAGGACGGCCGGGTGGATCCCAGCGAACCAACCCTTGCGCTTGCCTTGGGGAGAACGGACGGCTTCAACGATGACGGGGTTACCCATGGGTTAAAACTAGAACACGTTCTTGGTTCGGGCAAGCGCAACGGCGTGACGGACGTCACCCTGCCGGGTGGGCTTGTCGCCAGCCGGATCGCATGTCACGATAACTAGAACGTGTTTCAGATTTGCTTGTGACAAGCTCGCATCAGGGAGTTGTGCTGTGACCGCAGTCCTCGAGGGATTTGACCCCACCGACCCGGATCTGTGCGAAGTGGGAATCCCGCTCGCGCAGTTCGCTGAACTGCGGCGCACCGCGCCGGTCTGGTGGGTGGAGCAGGGGCCGGCCGCGTGCGCCGGCTTCGACGACGGGGGCTTTTGGGCCATCACCAAGCACGCCGACATCTCGGCGATCTCGAAGAACTCGGTCGACTTCTCGTCGAACAAGGACGGCGCCATCATCCGGTTCGCCGCCGACATGACCCGCGACCAGATCGACCTTCAGACGGTCATGGTGATCAACCAGGATCCGCCGGATCACACCAAGCTCCGGCAGATCATCAGCCGCGGCTTCACCCCGCGTGCCATCGCCGGCCTGCACGAGACGCTGGTCGAACGCGCTGAACGCATCGTCGACGACGCCATCAAGGTCGGCCAGGGCGACTTCGTCGAGCAGGTTGCCGCCGAGCTTCCGTTGCAGGCCATCGCCGACCTGTTGGGCGTCCCGCAGGACGATCGGCGCAAGCTGTTCGACTGGTCCAACCAGATGCTGGCGTACGACGATCCCGAGTACAACGCTGACCCCGCGACGGCCGCAGCCGAGATCCTCGGTTACGCCATGGGATTGGCTGAGGAGCGCAAGGCGGATCCGAAGGACGACATCATCTCCAAGCTGGTGACGGCCGACCTGGATGGTCACGGCCAGCTGACCGACGACGAGTTCGGCTACTTCGTGATCATGCTGTCCGTCGCGGGCAACGAGACCACGCGCAACGCCATCACTCATGGCATGCAGGCGTTCTTCACGCACCCGGACCAGTGGGACCTGTGGAAGCGCGAGCGGCCGACGACGATGGTCGACGAAGTCATCCGGTGGGCCACGCCGGTGTCCGTGTTCCAACGCACCGCGTTGAACGACATCGAGATCAGTGGCGCGCAGATCAAGGCGGGCGACCGGGTCGGCATCTTCTACGCCAGCGGTAACCACGACGAAGATGTGTTCACGGACCCGCACGCGTTCGACATCACGCGTGATCCGAACCCGCACCTCGCGTTCGGCGGCCATGGCGCGCACTACTGCATCGGTGCGAACCTGGCTCGGCTCGAAGTCAAGATCATGTTCGACGCGATCGCGGACCGCATGCCCGACATCGCCCCGCTGGGCGACGTTGAGCGCTTGCGGCACTCATGGATCAACGGCATCAAGCACCTGCCGGCCCAGTACACCGGCTGAGCGAGGTCACGCGCGCTTGCGCGCGGTGACTGAGCGAGGCCGGTGTTGAGCCGCGGAGCGGCGATCACGTCGGCTGAGCTGGTCTGAGTTCGTCAGTTCGCGGGCGGCTGCGACCCCACGACCCACATGGAGAAGAACTGGGAGCCGCCGCCGTAGGCGTGGCCGAGAGCTCGGCGTGCACCGTCGATCTGGTGCTCACCGGCCATCCCGCGCACCTGGAGTGCCGCCTCGGCGAACCGGAGCATGCCGGAGGCGCCGATCGGGTTGGACGAAAGGACGCCGCCAGAGCTGTTCACGGGAAGCTTGCCGGTCATGGCGGTCTCGCCGGCCTCGGTGAGTTTCCAGCCGCTGCCTTCCTCGGCGAAGCCAAGGTTCTCCAGCCACATCGGCTCGAACCAGGCGAATGGGACGTAGATCTCGGCGGCGTCGATCTCCTCGAGCGGGTTGGTGATGCCCGCTTGCTTCCAGAGCGACGCCGCGGCATCACGGCCAGCCTGGGGGTTCACCTGGTCGCGTTCGGCCGCGGTGGTCGGCTCCGAGCGCATGACGGTGCCGTGAATCCACGCCGGAGCTGCCGAGCCGCGCGCGATATCCTCGTCGGCGATGACGACGGCGCAGGCGCCATCGGACGACGGGCAGGTCTCGTCGAACCGGATCGGATCCCACAACATGGTCGATGCCATGACGTCCTCGACGGTCTTGGCCTCACGCAGATGCGCGTAGGGGTTCTTCAGCGCGTTCGTCCGGTCCTTGGCGGCGACCATCGCGCCGATCTCGGTCGGTGCATGGGAGCGGCGGATGTACGAACGGACGTGGGGCGCGAAGTACCCGCCGGCGCCAGCGTGCACCGGCATGACGAACGGCACCGGCACCGAAAGCGCCCACATCGCGTTCGACTCGGACTGCTTCTCGAAGGCGACGGCCAGCACCTTCTTGTGCACGCCCGACTGGACCAGCGACGCCGCGACGATCGCGGTCGAGCCGCCCACCGAACCGGCCGTGTGGACACGCAGGAGCGGCTTGCCGGCTGCGCCGAGTGACTCCGCCAGGTAGAGCTCGGGCATCATCACGCCCTCGAACAGGTCGGGCGCCTTGCCGACGACGATCGCATCGACCTCGTCCAACGTCATTCCGGCGTCGGCCAAGGCTCGATCCATCGCCTCGCGACACAGCCCGGCCATCGAGAGGTCTTCGCGCTTGGCGCGGTGGTGCGTCTGGCCGACTCCGATGACGGCTGCGGGGACCTTGCTCATCGGTTCGCCTCCATGACGCACACGAGATTCTGTTGGAGTGCCGGTCCGCTCGTCGCGTGCCCGAGCACCTTCGTCGCCGAGCCGTCCCAGATGCGCTTGGCAGCCTCGCCGATGCGAATCGCGCCGCCGGCGAACATCGGGTTGCCGGTCAACGGGCCACCCGACGGATTCATGTCGACGTCGCCGCTGAGGCCCAACGCTGAACGCAGGATGAGTTCCTGGTGGCTGAACGGTGCGTGCAACTCGGCGACCTCCACGCCCGCCGTGCCGCCTGCTGCCGCGGCTGCTCGCTCGGCAGAAGGCGCTCGGGTCAGGTCGCGATTGCCGAGGTGAAGCCCGTCGGCGTTGTGGGTGAAGCCGGTGATCCACGCCGGGTTGTCCCGCACGTCGCGGGCCCGATCGCCGGCCGCGAGGACGAGAGCGACTGCTCCGTCGGTGACCGGCGCGCAGTCGTGCTTGCGCAGGGGGTCGGCGAACATCGGCTTGGCCAGGAGCTCGTTGACGTCGGTCGCTCCGGAGCGGATGGCGTACTCGTTGCCTTCGGCCGACGCGAGCGAGCGCGCGACGACGTCGGCCAGCGCCTTCTCGTCCCAAAGCCCGGATTCCAGGCCCAACCGCGCCTGCAGTGCAGCGAGTGAAACCGTGTCCGGCCACAGCGGCGTCATTGTGTACGGGTCGAGCTGCAGCGCGAGTACCCGGCGCAGGACTCCGGCGGACGACTTGCCGAAGCCGAACACGATGGCTGTGTCGATGTCGCCGGTCTGAATCTTGATCCATGCCTCGTAGAGCGCCCAGGCGGCGTCCATCTCGACATGGGACTCGTTGACCGGCGGCAGGACGCCGATCGCGTCGATGGCCGAGACGAACGAGAACGAGCGGCCGGCCAGGTAGTCGGATGAACCGGAGCACCAGAAGCCGACGTCGCGCTTCGTCCATCCGGTCTGCTCGTAGCACTCGGCCAGGATCGGGACGAGGAGCTCGGCGCAGGTTGGCGAACCGTCGTAATTCTTCAGTTGGCGCTGGGCGAACCCAACAACGGCAACGTCTCTCACAGTGATGTCCTCGGGGCTCTCAGAGGTGCTGCTTGTAGGTGTCGAAGTCTGCGTCGGGTTCGCCGCTGGGTGCGAAGTGGCTGATGTTCTCGATCGTCGTGCCCCACTCCTCGCGCGGTCGCCACACTGCCTTGACCCGCATGCCCATCCGCACTTCGTCAGCCGGGATGTCGAGGATCAGGTGCTGCAGGGCGATGTCGGCGCCGTCGAGCAGGATGTAGGCCGAGACGTAGGGCGGATCGATCTTCTGGCCGAGGAACGGAACGTTCACGATGCAGAAGGTCGTCACGGTGCCGATGTCGCCGAGCTCGATCTCCTCGACGGTCGGGACACCGTCGACCGGGCACGCCGGCCGCGGCGGCACGTAGACCTTCAGGCACGTCGGGCAACGCTGGCCGAGGATGCGGCCTTCGGCGAGCCCGCGGAAGAATGCGGACTCTTCCGGCGACGCCGCGTAGCGGTAGTCAAGGCTTACCGGCGTCACGATGCCGGTGACGGGCTCAGCGCTTTCCGACCCAGCCCTGTCAGACGCGGTCGTCTCGACGGCTTCGGCTTCGGGAACGAACACCAGGTCGGTGATCGATCCGGTGGGTGCGTCACTCCATCGAGCCGCCACCCGCATGCCGGTGCTGAGCGCTTCGGGCCCGGCGGCGTCGATCGCGTGCAGCATCGGCGTCGACGCTCCATCGAGCGTGATCAGCGCAAACGCGAACGGACGGTCGAATGGCTGGCCAGCAACGGGCTCGCTGACCCACGTCCAGGAGGTCACGACGCCGCCGGGTCCCACGTCGACGAAATCGGACGGTGCTGCATGGCTCACGGGATCAAATTCCGGCGGCGGCACGGCGATGCTCCCGTCGGCGAGTCGGGCGCCCACCAGCCGCCGTTCGCTCAGTCCGGTAAAGAATCTGCCGAGCACCGGGCCGACCGATCGGGTGTAGTCAAAGGCCACGGTGACCGGCGCTTCAAGGGTGCGGCTCATGACAGAAAGTGAAACACGTTCTAGTCTTGGGGGCAACAGAGGTGAGGGAGTCACGCCGTGAAGCTGGGTCTGCAACTTGGGTACTGGGGAGCGCAGCCACCCGAGGGTGTCGACGCGTTGGTGACGGCGGCTGAGGAGTCGGGCTTCGATGCGATGTTCACCGCCGAGGCGTGGGGGAGTGACGCGTTCACTCCGCTGGCCTGGTGGGGCCGACAGACCTCGCGGCTGCGCCTGGGCACATCGATCGTGCAGATGTCCGGGCGGTCGCCGACGTCGATTGCGATGCACGCGCTGACGCTCGATCACCTCAGCGGCGGGCGCGCCATCCTCGGCATGGGCGTGAGCGGCCCGCAGGTCGTCGAGGGTTGGTACGGGCAGCCGTTCGGCAAGCCGCTCGCGCGCACGCGCGAGGTCGTCAGCATCATCCGCAAGGTCCTCGCTCGCGAGGAGCCCGTGACGAACGACGGCCCGCATTACCCTCTGCCATACCGTGGCGAGAACTCGGTCGGGCTGGGCAAGCCACTGAAGCCGATCGTCCATCCATTGCGTGCCGACCTGCCGATCTGGCTGGGCGCCGAGGGGCCGAAAAACGTCGCGCAGACTGCGGAGATCGCTGACGGCTGGCTGCCGATCTTCTACTCGCCGAAGAGCGCCGGGATGTACCAGCCGTGGCTGGACGAGGGCTTCGCCCGGCCCGGCGCCCGTCGGTCGCGCGCCGACTTCGAGATTGCCGCCACCTGCCATCTCCAGGTCGTCGACAATGCCGAGGAGAAGCAGGCGGTGATCGACTTCATGAAGCCGTACCTCTCGCTGTACATGGGCGGCATGGGCGCCAAGGACCAGAACTTCCACAAGCAGGTCTTCGAGCGCATGGGCTATGAGAAGGTCGCCCAGGAGGTGCAGGACCTGTACTTGACCGGCGAGAAGGACAAGGCGACTGCGCTCATTCCCGACGATCTGGTCGACGACCTGCACATCATCGGAACGTGAGTCAGAGGTGCGCGAGCGGGTGGCCGAATGGGCTGAAACCGGCGTGACCATGCTGGTGCTCAGCCTGCGCACGCCTGAGGATATTCGCCGCATCGCCGACGTGCTGGCCTGACGAGAGGCTCGACCATGGCTACCTACGCCGTCACCGGTGCGCGATCAGGCATGGGACGTGCCGTCGCGGACCGGTTGGCGGCGGGCGGACATCGCGTCATCTCGGTCGATCTGGCCGACGCCGATGTCGTCGCCGACCTGTCTACGCCTGAGGGCCGGACATCGGCCGCCGGTGGGGTCCTGGAGAAGTGTGGGGGCGTGCTTGATGGCGCAGTGATGGCCGCGGGGATCGGTCCGATACCGGGCCGGGAAATGGCCCGACGCATTCTCGAGGTGAACCATTTCGGGGTCGTCGATCTGCTTGACGCGTGGCGCCCCGCCTTGGCGACCGCCGGATCGAGCAAGGTCGTCGTCATTGCCAGCAACTCGCCCACGGTGACGCCGGCCGTTCCCAGCAAGGCGGTCAAGGCCTTGCTGGCCGGCGACGGTGAGCGGGCGGCACGTGCGCTGAAGCGGTTCGGCGGTCGTGCTCCGGTCTTCGCCTACGCGGCGTCGAAGCTTGCGGTGAGCCGGTGGGTCCGCCGCCACGCCGTCACCCCCGAGTGGGCCGGCGCCGGCATCCGGTTGAACGCGATCGCGCCGGGTGCGGTGCTCACGCCGCTCCTCGAGGCGCAGCTGGCTGACCCCCAGCAGGCGAAGCTCGTCAAGAACTTCCCGATCCCGGTAGGCCACTACGGTGACGCCGGTGAGATCGCTGACTGGGTGGTGTTCATGCTCGGCCCGGCGGCCAACTCGTCGTGCGGCAGTGTCGTCTTCGTCGACGGCGGATCAGATGCGTGGTTCCGTGCCGACGACTGGCCGCGCACCGTCCCACTCCGGGCCGTTCGCCGCTACCTGAGGAGAATGCGGACGACATGACCATCGATCCATTCGCCCCGGCCCAACTCGGCCCGATCACCCTGCGCAACCGCACGATCAAGGCGGCCACCTTCGAGGGCGCCGCACCGAGCGGGCTGGTCAGCCAGCGGCTGATCGACTATCACCTCGCGGTTGCCGAGGGCGGCGTGGGCATGACGACGGTGGCGTACCTCGCGGTCTCCCCGGAGGGCCGTACGCATGCCGACCAGATCCACTGGCGGCCCGAAGCACTGCCTGGGCTACAACTGCTCACCGACGCGATCCACGGCACGGGCGCCAAGATCTCCGCGCAGATCGGACACGCTGGCCCCGTCGCGAACTCCGCGTCGAACGGACTGCCGTCGATCGGGCCGAGCCGGCATTTCAACGCGCTGTCGATGCGGTTCGACCGGACTGCCACGTCCGCCGACATCGACCGCATCGTGGCCGATCACGCGCGCGCCGCGCAGATGGCCGCCGACGTCGGGTTTGACGCCGTCGAGGTGCACTTGGGTCACAACTACCTGCCCAGCGCCTTCCTCAGCCCCAAGTTGAACAAGCGCAAGGACCAGTTCGGCGGTTCGCTGGACAATCGCGGGACGTTCCCACGCCGGATCGCCGAAGCGGTTCGGCTGGCGGTGGGCGACCGGATCGCGGTGACCGCCAAGTTGAACATGCGTGACGGGTACCGCGGCGGCTTCGACCTCGACGAATCCATTCCGTTCGCGCAGACGCTCGAAGCGGATGGCCATCTGGATGCGCTGGAACTCACCGGCGGTTCGTCGCTGATGAACCCGATGTACCTCTTCCGCGGCGACGCGCCGATCAGCCAGATGATTCAGCGCATGCCGTTGCCGAAGCCGACCAAGGCGGGCATGCGTCTCGGTGGGAAGGCCTTCTTCAAGGAGTATCCGTGGGAGCCGCTGTACTTCCTTGAGCAGGCCTGTCGGTTCCGGTCCGCTGTGTCGATGCCGCTCATCCTGCTTGGCGGCGTCACCGACCATGCGTCGATCGCGACGGCCATGGGCGAAGGCTTCGAGTTCGTCGCCATGGGACGCGCGCTGCTGCGGGAACCAGATCTCATCAACCGTCTTCAGGCGAATCACGACACTGCCTCGAAGTGCATTCACTGCAACGACTGCATGTCGACGATCTACATCGGTACGCATTGCTATCTCGACAAGGATCACACGTACGGACCGGCCATCCCGATCCAGAAGGGGGCCTGATGATCGAGCCCACGGCTGAACACCTGAGTGAAGAGGAACTCGAGCAACTCGAGGGTCCGAGCGAGGCGCTGACCAACAGCGTCCGCGATCTGATCGATGCCGTCATCCGCACCGAAGTCGGCCTTGATGTCCTCGACGACGTCCGGCGGCAGATCGACGAGGCGACGAAGAGCCTCCGGGCCAAAGAACTGCCCGGTTCGTTCGGTGTGCGGTTCGGGTTTCCCGGAAAGCTGCGCGCCTGGGGCAACACGGTGGTCGGTTTGCGCAACGCGATCGCGCCGCCGCTGACGGTCGTTTGGGACGACGACGGCGCCGTGGTCGGTCATGCGACGTTGGGTGCGGCCTACGAGGGTCCTGCCGGGTACCTCCACGGCGGCGTGAGTGCGTTGCTACTCGATCAGGCGCTCGGTGAGGCCGCCCACGCGTCCGGGCGTCCGGGTATGACCGCCTTGCTGACGCTGAAATACCGACGACCGACGCCGCTCGGCGCGGTTCGCGTCGAGGCCGCGGCGCTCCCGGGGAGCGGGATCAAGACCACGGTGCGCGGCCGCCTGATCTCACTGGTCGACGGAAATGAAGAGCTCTGCGTGGAAGCCGAGGGGTTGTTCATCCTCCCCAGGGCGGTACGCGAGCAAGTTGAAGAGATGAATGTGGAGACCGAAGCGCGATGAACCCTGAAACGTCCCTCCGTACGGGCATACACAACGGCCACCTGCTGGCGTCGGCGTTGCGACGCCACCGCGCCCGGCCAGTGCTGTATCTCGCTGGCGCCGAACTCACCGGTGGCGAGGTCGAGAAGCGCATCAGCCAGTACGTCCAAGCCTTCGAGGCGCTCGGCGCCGGGACCGGTGTCGCTGGCGCCCTGCTGTCGCCGAACCGTCCCGAAGTGTTGTTCGTCCTGGGTGCTGGGCAGACTCAGGGCTTCCAGCGGACGTCGCTGCACCCGCTTGGTTCGCTGGACGACCACGCCTACGTCATCAACGACGCCGGCATCACTGCCCTGATCGTCGACCCGTACTTCGTCGACCGGGCCGCCGACCTGGTCGAGCGGTGCCCCGGCCTGACCAAGGTCCTGACCTTGGGCCCGGTGCCGGAGAAGCTGGCGGACGTCGGCGTCGACTTGATCGCGACGGCCGAAACGTTTGATCCGGTTCCTCTTCAGGTGCGGCTGCTGCCGCCGGACCATGTCGTGTCCATCACCTACACCGGCGGGACTACCGGCAAGCCTAAGGGCGTCATCGGCAACGCCCAGGCCATGAACACCATGACCCAGATCCAGCTGGCCGAATGGGAATGGCCGGAGTCTCCGCGCTTCCTGATGTGCACGCCGTTGTCGCATGCCGGTGCGGCGTTCTTCGTCCCGGTCGTCATCAGCGGGGGGACGCTATTCGTGCTCGGCGGGTTCAACCCGGCCGAAGTTCTTGAAGCCATCGAGAACTTCAAGATCGACTCACTGATGGTCGTGCCGACAATGCTCTATGCCTTGATGGACCACCCGGATTCACGCACTCGGGATCTGTCATCGCTGCAGACCGTTTATTACGGCGCATCGGCGATCAACCCGGTCCGACTGGCCGAGGCGATCGAGCGGTTCGGCCCGATCTTCGCCCAGTACTACGGGCAGTCCGAGGCGCCGATGGCGATCAGCTACCTGGCCAAGGGTGACCACGTCGACGCCGACGGCAAGCCGCTGACCGAACGCCTCACGTCCTGTGGGCGGCCCACTGCCTTCGTCCGCACCGCCCTGATCGGCGAGGACGGCGAGCCGGTCGCGCCGGGGGAGCCGGGCGAGATCTGCGTCGCCGGACCGCTCCTGGCCAGTGGTTATTGGAAGTTGCCGGATGTCACCGCCGAGACCTTCCGCGACGGCTGGATGCACACCGGAGACGTAGCCCGCGAAGACGCCGATGGCTTCTGGCACATCGTCGACCGGACCAAGGACATGATCGTCACCGGGGGTTTCAACGTCTTCCCGCGCGAGGTGGAAGACGTTGTCGCCGAGCACCCGGCGGTGGCCCAGGTTGCGGTCATCGGGACGCCGGACGAGAAATTCGGCGAGGCCGTGACGGCCGTCGTGGTCGTGCGTCCGGGCTTCGAGCTCACGGACGATGTCATCGCCGAGATTCAGGCGGGGGTCAAGGAGCGCAAGGGATCAGTGCAGGTCCCGAAGAAGGTTCTGTCCGCCGAGGCGATCCCGATGACGGCCCTCGGCAAGCCCGACAAGAAGGCGCTCAGGGCGCAGTACGCCTAGTTCGACAACGGCCCCCCGCCACGTTGTGCGCAGTGCCCATGCACCCGGTGGGCCACGGTCACTACGGTCGGCCCATGAGCGAACTCACGAACCGCTGTTACCGGCTTCGGAGCAGGCCGGAACGTCTCGTCACCGACGATGTGCTCGAGTTGGTGGAGGAACCGATGCCCGCAATCGGTCCGGGTCAGGCCTTGGCGCGCACGAGATACCTCTCCCTCGATCCGTCCAATCGGATCTGGATGAGCGAGGCACCCAGCTACCTCCCGCCGGTGCCGATCGGAGCGGTGATGCGCGGAATCGGGATCTGCGAGGTCATCGAATCGCAGCGTGACGACATGAAGCCCGGCGATTTCGTGACCGGATTCAGCGGGTGGCAGGACCTCGTGGTCGTCGACGACGCCAACGAGTTCCCGCTGACGGTGCTACCGGCTCCGCTTCCGGCGCCGGCGCCGGCCCTGCTCGGGCCGCTGGGCCACACCGGAATCACCGCGTATTTGGGGATCGAGGACGTTGCCGACCTCAAGGCCGGCGAGACCATGGTCGTGTCGGCTGCCGCGGGGGCAGTGGGGTCGATCGCTGCGCAGATCGGCAAAGCCCGCGGAGCGCGAGTCGTCGGACTCGCCGGGTCGGACGACAAGTGCAAGCACCTGGTCGACGAGTTCGGCTTGGACGCCTGTGTCAACTACAAGGCGGACGATTGGCGTGAGCAGCTGGACGCCGCAACGCCGGACGGCATCGACGTCGATTTCGAGAATGCCGGCGGCGAGATCATGGACCACGTCCTGCGCCGGATCAACATTGGTGCGCGCATCGTCCTGTGCGGGATGATCTCGCAGTACACCTCGTACGGCGGTGGGGGCGGACCGGCTGGCCAGCGCGAGATCGCACAGCTGATCATGCGGCGCGCCACGATGCGCGGATTCCTGGTCCTCGACCACGCTGATCGCTTCCCGGAAGCGATCGACTACCTGGCCGGGCTGCTCGGCAACGGCCAGCTTCAGTACGACGAGACGATTGTCGAGGGCTTGGAAAACGCCCCGCAGGCACTGAACGACATGTTCTCGGGCGCCAACATCGGCAAGCTTTTGATCAAGGTCAGCTGAGTCAGCGTTCCTCGGACGTCCAGGTGTCCTCGGGCCGGGTGTCGAAGTCCCGGACGAGGTCCCGTAGCTGGGCAGGCGCCGTGCGGTCGAACAGTGGGTTGACGATGCCGCGCAGGACGGAGATCGTGCGCCAGCGGCGCGGGCGGATGATCCGTGGCGCGCGGCGCTCGATGCCCCGCACGATGGCTCCGCCGGCGACAGATGGGTGGAGTCGCTTCCTCAGGACCTTCGGCACGGTGGACTTGAGGGCGTTGCCTCGGACGTCGGCGTCGACGGCCTGACGAACCATCTCGGTGTCGATGAAGCCGAAGTACGCGACGCTCGCGCTGGCCCCGTGCGGTGCGAGCTCGACGCGCAGGGCGCGCCCGAACTGCTCGACGCCGGCCTTTGCGATCGCGTACGGGGTGGCCCCGGCACCGTTGATGAAGGCGTAGACCGACGCAATCACCACGACGTGTCCGCCGTTCTCGATGATCTCCGGGAGTGCCGCGCGCACGGTGTCGATGACGCCGTGCAGGTTCACGTCCAGGACGCGATCAAACGCATCTTCGGACATCCCCCGGAACGTGGCGGGGCGTGATGCGACCCCGGCGTTTGCGACCACGACGTCGAGCCGGCCGAAACGTTCGACGGTGGACGCCACCACCTTCTGCATCGCGGCGCGGTCGGTCACGTCGGCGGCGAGCCCGAGCGCGCGCTCGCCGTCCATCTGGGCGGCCGCAGCGATCGCATCCTCGGCACGCAGGTCGACGATGACGACCGATGCGCCTCGGTCGACCAGTGCTTTCGCCGTCTCGAAGCCGATCCCGCGGGCGGCCCCGGTGACGAGGGCGACCTTGCCGGTCAGGTCGTAGCGATCCATCCCGCCAATCTAGCGGCCCTTGAACTCCGGCTTGCGCTTCTCCAGGAAGGCACGGGGGCCCTCTTTGGCGTCGTCGGAGGAGAACACGGCGGCGCCGATCTTGGCGTCGTCCGCCCAGCAGTCCTCCTCGTGCTTGCCTTCGGAGTCGCGCATCGTCTTGAGGATGGCCTGGACGGCGAGCGGGCCGTTTGCGGCGATCATGTCGGCGATCTCATGCGCCTTGGTGAGCGCCTGCCCATCCGGGACGACGTGGCCGATGAGGCCGAGCTCCTTGGCCTCCGGCGCGAGCAGCGTGCGTCCGGTCAGAAGCAGTTCAGCGGCCACGGTGTACGGGATCTGTCGCGGCAGCCGGACTGCGGAGCCGCCCATCGGGTACAGCGACCAGCGCGCCTCGGCCACGCCGAACTTCGCCGATTCGCCGGCGACCCGGATGTCGGTGCCCTGCAGGATCTCGGTGCCACCGGCAATCGCCGGACCCTCGACCGCCGCGATGAGTGGCTTCGCCAGTCGGAAGCCCTTGAGCAGCCCCTTGATGACCGTCGGGTCGTACTCCCCAGACTCGAAACTCTCTGACGGTGGCTTCTCGTCGGCGGCCTTGAGATCCATGCCGGCGCAGAAGTAGCCGCCGGCGCCGGTGAGGATGCAGACGCGGATCTCCGGGTCCTCGTTCACCCGGTCCCAGGCGCCCTCCATGATCCGCAGCATCTCGCTGGACAGCGCGTTGCGGCGCTCCGGACGGTTCATCGTGACGATCAGCTTGTGGCCGTCTTGTTCGACGGTGCAATCCGGGGAGGGGCAGTCCGGGGACGGGGCATCACTCATGGGACCCACGGTAGCGAAAAACAAGAACGTGTTCTAGTCTCGGGGTGTGGCCCTGAACATCGCCGATCTCTTTGAACATGCCGTCGACGTCGCTCCCGACAAGCCCGCCGTGCAGGTGGGTGACGACATCATTACCTTCGCTGCGCTGGAGGCCCAGGCCAACCAGCTCGCCCACTATCTGCAGTCTCGGGGCATAGGGGCAGGTGACCACATCGGCCTGTACGCGAAGAACAGCATCGAGCACGTCATCGCACTGATCGCGATCCTCAAGGTGCGGGCGGTGGCGATCAACGTCAACTACCGCTACGTCGCTGCTGAACTCGAGTACCTGTTCGACAACGCCGACCTCGTGGCGGTGGTCCACGACCGGGTCTACGCGCCTTTGGTCGCCGACGTCGCGCCGAAGTTCCCCAAGATCACGACGTTCGTCGCCGTGCCCAATCCCTTGGAGCCGGACGACGACAGCGACCTGTCGTCCTTTGCCGGCGTGACGCTGGCCGAGGCGGTCGCTGGCCAGTCCGAAGCGCGCGACTTCGGTGAGCGCAGCCCGGATGACCTTCACATCATCTACACCGGCGGCACGACCGGGTTCCCCAAGGGCGTCATGTGGCGTCATGAGGACTTCTGGCGGGTGCTCGGTGGCGGTATCGACTTCATGACCGGCGAGCCGCTGGAGGAGTACGACCAGTCGAGGAAGGCGAGTGAGGAAGCGCTCATAACGCTGCCGCTCAGCCCACTTATGCATGGTGGCGCTCAGGCCTCGCTATTGATGCACCTGTTCGCCGGCCAGGTCACGATCCTCGAACCGAAGTTCGACCCGGTCCGAACCTGGGAGATCGTCGACAAGTACGGCGTCCAGATGATGTTCATGACCGGCGACGCCATGGCCGTGCCACTCATCGACGCCTACGAGGCCGGCGGCTATGACGGCCAGACACTGTTCGCCATCGCGTCGAGCGCCGCAATCTTCTCCAAGTCGGTGAAGGAGCGCTGGATGAAGGCATTCCCGAACGCCGTCTTCACCGACTCCATCGGGTCCTCCGAGGCCGGGTTCCAGGGCACCGGGCTGCAGGACGCGTCGGCATTGTCGACCGACGGACCGGTTATTTCGATCCCGCGCACGACGGCGGTTATTGACGACGACAACAAGCTGCTCGACCCCGCGACGGACGTCGGCAAGATCGGCCGCACCGCCAGGTCCGGGAACGTGCCGGTGGGCTACTACAAGGACCCGGAGAAGTCCGCCAAGACCTTCATCACGATCGACGGTGTCCGGTACTCGATCCCCGGCGACTACGCACGGATCGAGGAAGGCAACCGGCTCACGCTGCTCGGTCGCGGATCGAACTGTGTCAACACCGGCGGGGAGAAGGTCTACCCCGAAGAGGTTGAGCAGGCCATCAAGGCGCACCCAGCCGTTTATGACGCGCTTGTCATCGGCTTGCCGGACGACAAATACGGCCAAAGCGTCGCTGCGATCGTCCAGCTGCGCGACGGCGAAGAACTCACCCTTGACGGGCTGCGGGAGTTCCTGCGCAACAGCCTGTCGGGCTACAAGCTGCCCCGTGCGCTCACGATCGTGGCCGAGGTGCCGCGCAACGCGACCGGCAAGGCGCAGTACCCCAAGGCCAAGGAAATGGCCCTCGCGGACCGCGTGACCCTCTAGCTACACAATCTCAGGAGTTTCGAACCCATGCGCACCCAGCTGTGTGAAGCCTTCGGCATCGAGTACCCCATCTTCGCGTTCACGCCATCTGAGCACGTCGCTGCCGCGGTTTCGCGAGCCGGTGGCCTCGGCGTCCTCGGCTGCGTCCGGTTCAATGAGGCCGACGAGCTCGACAAGACTCTCGACTGGATGGACGACAAAACCGACGGCAAGCCCTACGGCGTCGATGTGGTCATGCCGATGAAGGTGCCGACCGAGGGCACGTCGACCGACCTGTCGTCGTACATCCCACCGGAACACCTCACGTTCGTCGAGCGCACACTTCAGCAGCTGGGCATCCCGCCGCTGCCTGAAGGCGAGGGCCGTGAGGGCGTCCTCGGCTGGCTGCACTCCATGGCGCGCTCGCATGTCGACATCGCGCTCCAGCACCGGCCGGTCCTCATCGCCAACGCCCTCGGCACGCCGCCGAACGATGTCATCGAGCAATGCAAGGCTGCTGGTCTCAAGGTCGCAGCACTCGCCGGTGCGCCATCGCATGCCGTCTCGCACGTCGCCAACGGCGTGGACATCATCATCGCCCAGGGCTACGAGGCAGGCGGCCACACCGGCGAGATCGCTTCGATGGTGCTGACGCCGGACATCGTCGACGCGGTCGGCCCGGATGTGCCCGTGCTTGGTGCCGGTGGCATCGGGTCGGGCCGTCAGATCGCGGCCTCGCTCGCGCTGGGTGCCCAGGGCGTCTGGACCGGCTCGATCTGGCTCGGCACGCAGGAGTACCAACAGCTCAACAGCCATGCCGGCTGGGTTGAGGCGTTCCAGAAGGCCACGTCGTCGGACACGGTCCGTACCCGGATCTACACCGGCAAGCCGGCCCGCCTGCTCAAGTCCAAGTGGACCGAAGCGTGGAACGAAGACGACGCGCCGACGCCGCTGCCGATGCCGCTGCAGAACCTGCTGGTGGCCGACGCGCACAACCGCATCAACGCCGCGGGCGACCCCGAGGTCGTTTCAATGCCGGTCGGCCAGATCGTTGGACGCATGAACGAGGTCCGGCCGGTCGCCGAGGTGATGGCCGACCTGGTCGCCGGCTTCGAAGAATCCGTGAAGAAGATCAACGAGATCGCCGGCTGAGCAAGCCCAGCGATGGTCAGGCGCGACAGAGGATCTCGCCATGCAGAACCGAGAACCAGCCATCGTCTGAGTCCGCCCACTGGCGCCACGCAGCCGCGATGGCCATCAGCTGGTCGTGCGTTGCCAGACCGGAGTCAATGAGCTGACGCGCGATCGCCGATTCGCTCATCCGATCAGCCCAGAGCTCGCCCCACCAGTGCCGGTCCTCGTCCGTGGCGAAACACCATGTGCTCGACGATGCGGTGATGTCGTCGAAGCCAGCGGATCGTGCCCAGGCCGCCAGTCGTCGCCCGGCATCTGGCTCCCCGCCGTTCGCCCGAACCGCTTCGCCGTACAGCTCCAGCCACGTGTCGAGCTGGGGGAGCAATGGGTACCACGCTAAGGCGGCGCAGTCACCGTCCCGAGCTGCGACGATGCCACCGGGCCTTGTCACACGCCGCATCTCGGATAGGGCAAGCACCGGGTCGGCGACGTGTTGGAGGACCTGGTGCGCATGGACAACATCGAACGTGTCGTCCGCGTACGTGAGGCGGTGAACGTCCTGCACGTCGAACGCGACATTGCCGATGCCTAACGAGGCGATGTGCTCGCGCGACAGGCTGAGTGCGTCGTCTGTCACTTCGGTCGAAACAACGGAGTGGACCCGCGCTGCGAGGTCGGCGGTGATGGTTCCGGGCCCGGAACCGATGTCAAGCAGCTGCGTTTCAGGTGCCAGATGCTGCAGCAGATAGCTGGCCGAGTTCTCGGCGGTCCGCCAGCGATGCGAGCGCAGGACCGACTCGTGGTGCCCGTGCGTGTATTTCGTCATGTGCCGACTATACGTCCGATCGGTCGCGTATAGTTCGGCCATGCCTGAATTGGACCGACCGGCGGACGCGCTCGCCGACTTCGATGCTCGCACCTTCGAGAACGGCGGCGACTCGCGAACTGTGTACGTAGCTGGCGCCGGACCCGCCGTCATCGTCATGCCTGAGATGCCTGGCATCAGTCCCGATGTAGCGCGGTTCGCCCGGTGGGTTCGCGATGCCGACTTCACCGTGTACGTCCCGTCGCTCTTCGGGGTCGATGGCGCCTACCCGTCGACCGAGCTCGCTGGCCCAATCGTCGAGCGCGCCTGCGTCAGCAAGGAGTTCCGTGCTTTCGCCGGCGGCGGCACTAGTCCCATCGTCGAATGGCTTCGCGCTCTCGCCCGCCTCGCGCACGGCGAGTGCGGTGGGGCTGGCGTGGGCGCGGTCGGGATGTGCTTCACCGGCAACTTTGCGCTGTCCATGACCCTCGAGCCGTCAGTCATCGCCTCAGTCGTGAATCACCCGTCGCTGCCCTTCGACGATCCTGCCGGGCTGGAGCTTTCGGAGGAGGATGCAACCGCTATTCGCCAGCGGTTCGAGACCCAGGACCTCCGTGCGCTCGGCTACCGATTCGATAATGACCGGTGGTGCACCGGGCAGAGGTTCGCCGCATATCGGGCGCTGCTGGGCGAGCGATTCGACGGTCGCGTCCTCCCCGGCGAAGCAGCCAATCCAGAACCTCCGCCGTTCTTCCGGGACATGGTCGGAACACCACATTCGGTCGTCACAGCACACCTCGTCGACGAGGAGGGCCATCCAACGATCACGGCGCGCGACGAGATCCTTTCGTTCCTAGCCGACCGGCTACTGGCGTCGCGCTAGTGCCGGCAGCAGATCAGGCCACGGGTCGATGAACTCGGTGGCCCCCTCAGCGTGTCCAGCTGGCGCCGAGCTTGGGTGGGAGGTCACGCAGCGTGCGCTTGAGCACCTTGTTGGTGGCGGTACGCGGCAAAGCATCGAGGATCCGCACAACGGAAGGCCATGCCTTGGGCGAGAGGTCTGCCTGCTCGTCCAGGAACGACCAGAGGTCGTCTGCAGTCAGAGGGCCGCGCAGGACCATGGCGCAGGCGACCTTGTCGCCGACGCGGTCGGGTACCGCGAACACAGCCGCTTCGCTGACCGCCGGGTGACGTAGGAGGATTCGTTCGATCGGCGCGGTGGCGAGGTTCTCGCCGTCGACGCGCAGCCAGTCGCCGGTGCGGCCGGCGAAGTAGATCCAGCCATCGGCGTCGCGATAGGCGAGGTCACCGGACCAGTACATGCCGCCGCGCATACGGTCGGCCTCGGCCGCTTCGTCCCGGTAGTAGCCGGCGAAGGCGCCGGCACCCTCGGTGTTCACCAGCTCACCGATGGCGGCCTCGGCATTGGTCAGCCGTCCGTCGGCGTCGAACTGCGCGTCCGGCGTCTCCGTACCGTCCGGCCGGAGCACCTGGACGCCGTCCAGCGGCCACCCGAGGCTTCCGGGCGGCATGTCGGGCCGACGCTGCACGACGACGGCGTTCTCGGTGGAGCCGTAGGAGTCGATGACGGTGCAGCCGAAGCGGCGGGCGAACTCGGCAATGTCGCCCTCGTTCGCCTCGTTCCCGAACATGACGCGGAGCGGGTTGTCAGCGTCGTCCGGCTGTTCCGGTGTGGCCAGGACGTAGGCCAGCGGTTTTCCGACGTAGTTGGCGTACGTCGCACCGAACCGACGCACGGCCGGCAGGAACCCTGAGGCCGAGAAGTTCCGTTCCAGGGCCGCTACCGCTCCGGCGGCCAGTGCGACCGCCCAACCGGCCATGATCGCGTTCGAATGGAACATCGGCATGGCCATGTAGACGACGTCGTCATGACCCAGGCCGAATCGCTCGGCGAGCACGAGACCGGGAATCGTGACCTTGCTGTCGGTGATCCGGACCGCCTTGGCGTCGCCGGAAGTGCCCGAGGTGAAGATCAGCATCAGCAAGTCGTCGTCGCCCGCTGCCCGCTCCGGTAGGTCGACGCCGCGATGGCGGTCGACAAGTGCCTGCCACTCCGGGCCGTCGACGTCGTAGACCGGGATGGTGAGGTCGGCCGGAAGCAGGTCACGAAGCCGCTCGTCGGTGAGGACGAGCTGGCAGTCTGTGCGATCGACGTCGCCGGCCAGGGCCGGACCCCGGCGCGTGGAGTTGAGTCCGACCACGACGTGGCCGCCGAGGGCCGCGCCACCCAGGGCGAACGCGAACTCCGGCACGTTGTCCAGGAGGACAGCTACGTGCGGCGGGCGCTCAGCGTCGAGCAGTTCGGTGAGTACCGCCGAGCGTGCAGCGGACTCGGCGACGACGTCACGCCATGACCATTCCTGGTCCTCGAACCGCAGCCCGGGCCGATCAGCCTCGGCGAGATCCGTGAGGAGGTCCCGAACGGTCACAGTCAGCCGGCAGCGGCAAGAGCGCGGCCGATGTTCAGCGCTTGCTCGGTGGCGGAGCCCCAGACGAACTCGAAGCGCTTCGCGGAAGTGAAGTAGCGGTGCGCTTCACCGTCGAGGTCGATCCCGACGCCGCCGTGGACGTGGACTGTGGTGTGCGCGAGCTTGTGCCCGGCATCAGCGGCCCACAGCTTGGCGACGGCCACCTCGGTCGCGGCATCCAGGCCCTCTTCGAGGCGCCAGACCGCCTGCCACAGCGCGAGGCGCTGGCAGAGAACGTCGATGAAGCCGTCGGCGAGCCGTTGCCCGACGGCCTGGAACGTGCCAATCGGGCGGCCGAACTGCTCGCGTGTCTTGGCGTATTCGGCCGTGAGCCGCAGCGCGCCTTCGGTGACCCCGACCTGCTCAGCGGCAGCCGCGATCGTCAGCAGTTCGCCGAGTCGTTGCGCCGTGGTGCCGTCACCGACGGGCGTTGCCGGAGCGTTGCTGAACGTGACGAGCGCAGTGACGTCGCCGTCACTGGTGTGCTGAGCCTGCCGGTCGACCCCGGCTGCGTCAGCCTGCACCAGGAAGACGCCCACGCCGCTCGGCGTCGACGCCGTCACGAGAAACACATCCGCGGCCATGCCGGCGCGAGTCAGCGTCTTGACGCCCGTCACAGTCGAACCGTCGCTCGATGTGGTCGGATCGGCGGGGAGCGCTGCACGCTCCTCGGACACAGCGGCGGAGATCAGGCCGTCCGGCACGTCGACGCCGAGTTCGGTGAGCAGGAAGACCGACGGGCCGTGCACGCCGAGCGGCAACGGTGCCACCGTCCGGCCGACCTCGACGAGGATCCGGCACAGCTGGGTGAGGTCGAGTTCGGACCAGTCGAACGCCCCGCCGGATGCACCGTTCAGGGTTGCCCAGAGCTCACGGTCAAACCGGTCGCCGGCCGCTTCGACCGCCTTCAGGCGCTCGGTTCCGGTGTGGTCGCGCAGGATCGAGGCCGCCAGCTCGGCGGCGTCGTCGGCTTCGGGAGCGAATGTGAAGTCCATCTCAGTCCTGTCCTGTTCCGTTCAACGCTTCGCTGCCGGGAGGCCGAGGCCGACGTAGCCGATGATGTCGCGCTGGATCTCGTTCGTGCCGCCGCCGAACGTCATGACCAGCGCCGACCGGTGGAACCGCTCCAGCCGGCCTGCCACGACGGCACCGGGTGAGTCGGCCGTGACGCCCGCATGGGGCCCGACGATCTCCATCAGCGCCCGGTAGACCTCGGTGGCGAGCTCGGAGCCGTAGATCTTCGTCGCCGAGGCTTCGGCCGGGGAGAGCTGGACGCCGTGGTCGGCGTCGGAAGCCAGCTTCCAGTTGATCAGCGACAACGCCTCGATGCGCGCATGCGCGCGGCCGAGCGCTATCTGCACCCACTCGGTGTCGATGACCCGCGCGCCGTCCGGGTTCCGGGTTTCCGCAGCCCAGTCCTTCACGAGTTGCAGCGAGTGGACGAGGGGAGCGGCCGACGTCAGCGCGACCCGCTCGTGGTTGAGCTGGTTGGTCATGAGAGCCCAACCGCCGCCACGTTCGGAGATCAGGTTGGACGCCGGGACGCGCACGTCCTCGTAGTACGTCGCCGAGGTGCCTACGCCGGCAACCGTGTGCACCGGGGTGTACGAGACGCCGGGTGCGTCAGCCGGGACGAGAATCATTGACAGGCCCTTGTGCCGCGCCTCATCCGGTTCGGTCCGGCAGGCGAGCCAGATCCAATCGGCGTACTGGATCAGCGAGGTCCACATCTTCTGGCCATTGATGACCCACTCGTTGGTGGTCTCGTCGAGCGTCGCTTTCGTGCGCAGTGACGCGAGGTCCGTGCCCGAGCTCGGCTCGGAGTACCCGATGGAGAAATGCAGCTCACCGGCCAGGATCTTCGGAAGGAAGTACTCCTTCTGCTCCTCCGTGCCGAAACGCATGATCGTCGGGCCAACCGTGTTGAGCGTCAGGTAGGGGATCGGGACGCCGGCGACGGCGGCCACGTCGGTGAAAATCAGCTGCTCGACCATGGAGCGGGCCTGGCCGCCGTACTCGGTGGGCCAGCCGATACCGAGCCATCCGTCCTTGCCGATCTGGCGGATGACTTCCTTGTAGACGTTCGCCTCGCCGAACTCGCCGGTGGCCGACGCGAGGCCGCGCCGGACTTCAGGGGTCACGAGATCGGCGAAGTACTCACGGAGTTCGGCGCGGAGTTGCTCCTGGGCCGGTGTCAAAGAGACGTGCATGTGGTAAAAACTATAACGTGTTCTCGTTTTGGGAAAGGCAGGTAGCGCGATGACGACAGAAGCCCCGGTACGGGCGGTCGACACTGGCGTGGAGCCGCAGCGCTTCGCTCGGGGCTGGCATTGCCTTGGTCTCGCCGAAACGTTCAGCGACGGACAGCCGCATGCCATCCAGGCTTTTGGCGGCAAGCTCGTCGCCTTTCAGGACTCGAAGGGCGGCCTTGGCGTCCTCGATGGCTACTGCCGGCACATGGGCGGTGACCTGACGCAGGGAACGATCAAGGGCGACGAGGTGGCCTGCCCGTTCCACGACTGGCGCTGGGGCGCCGACGGCCGCTGCAAGATGATTCCCTACGCCAAGCGAGTGCCTCTGCGGGCGCGCACGGAGCGGTACGAGACGGCCGTCCGCAACGGTCAGTTGCTGATCTGGCAGGACCCGGAAGGCTCGGCGGCAGACTTCGACCAGCTCCCGCCGGAACTCCCCGGTCTCGACTCGGGCGAGTACACCGACTGGATCTGGAACAGCCGCGAGATCAATGGCTCGCACTGCCGCGAGCTCATCGACAACGTTTCCGATATGGCGCACTTCTACTACGTGCACTTCGCATTCCCAACGAACTTCCGCAACGTCTTCGAGGGGCATCAGGCCACGCAGTTCATGGAGTCCACCGGCCGGCCCGATATGGCCGGCGGTTATGGCGGGGAGGACATGGTCCTCAAGTCGGTTGCCACCTACTACGGCCCGGCGTACATGATCAATTGGCTCTACGTCGACTACAAGGGCTTCCTCACCGAGGTCGTCCTGATCAACTGCCACATCCCGACGGGCCCGAGTTCCTTCACGCTCCAGTACGGCATCGCGGTGAAGAAGCCGGAAGGCTTGGACGAGAAGACCACCGACTACATCGCGCGCAAGTACGCCGACTCGTTCGGTGACGGGTTCCTGCAGGACGTCGCCATCTGGGAGAACAAGGTGCCGATCCAGAACCCGCTCCTGTGCGAGGAGGACGGGCCGGTCTACCAGCTCCGCCGGTGGTACGAGCAGTTCTACGTTGACGTCGCTGACATCGAGCCGGACATGGTGGCCCGCTTCGAGTTCGAGGTCGACACATCGAAGGCGAACGAGTTTTGGCACGCAGAGGTTGAGGAAAACCTGCGGATCAAGGCCGAACAAGGTTCGTAATGACCTCCTTCGTCCCGCGCAATGCGGAGACTCTTGCCGATCGGGCGCGCTACACGTCCGAGGGTTTGACGACGGTCTCGTGCATGGACTGCCTGGTCTCGGTGGAGGTGCGCAAGAACAGCGACCACCAAACCGCGATCCAGTGGCCGGCGGATGCGCAGGGCATGTGTCCTGAACTGGCTCGAGGCGAGGGCGTCCACGAAGGCTGTCCGCGGCTGCGGGCAAGCATCGACGCAGCCGTTCGAGAGGGCCGCCTGCCGGTCGGAGTGAGCGAGTGACCGACAACGTCCACACCCTGACGGTTCTCGACGTCATCGAGCGGACCGCGGATGCGTGTTCCTTCGCGTTCGCGATCCCGGACGACGCCGCCGAGGCGTTCGAATACCGCCCGGGTCAGTTCCTGACGCTCGCCATCCCGAGCGACCTCACCGGGGTCGCGGCTCGCTGCTATTCGCTGTCCAGCAGCCCGGAATCGGGGGAGCCACCCACGATCACGGTGAAGCGCACGGTGGACGGCTACGCCTCCAACTGGCTGTGCGACAACCTCCGGCCGGGTGACAGTATCCGCGTTCTTCCACCGGAGGGAATCTTCACTCCCAAGACGCTGGAACATGACCTGCTCCTGTTCGCCGGCGGCAGCGGCGTCACGCCGATCATCTCGATTGCCCGCAACGCCTTGAAGCTGGGCGATCGCAAGATCGTCGTGTTCTACGCCAATCGCGACGAGAAATCGGTGATCTTCGCTGACGAGTGGTCGGAACTCGCCCGGGCGTACCCGGAGCGCCTGCAAGTCGTGCACTGGTTGGAGAGCGTCCAAGGCCTGCCGACGCAGGACCAGCTGCGCGCGTTCACCGCTGCGCACAAGTCCTACGAGGCCTTCGTCTGCGGACCGGCCGAGTACATGAAGTTGGTCATGGCCGTCCTTCGCGAGCTGGAGTTCCCGCGCGAGCGCCGGCACCAGGAGAAGTTCGTGTCTCTGGGCGGCAACCCCTTCGGCGACGAGCTCGCCGAGGCGCTGGCCGCCGCCGAGATCGCCGAGGCGGAGTCCGACGACGAGGACGAAGCGGTCCCGGCGGGCCCAGCTGGCCCCGTGATGCTCGAAGTCGATATCGATGGTGAGCAGCTGTCCTACGACGACTGGTCGCCGGGCACGACGCTGTTGGAGTTCTTGGAGAGCAAAGGCGTCAAGGCGCCCTTTTCGTGCCGTGCCGGCGAATGTTCGGCTTGCGCGATCCGCCTGGTCGAAGGCGAGGTCCGCATGGACAACAACGACGTTCTCGACCACGAGGACCTCGACGAAGGCATCCGGCTGGGCTGCCAGTCCCATCCGATGACAGAGAAGGTGAGTGTGAGTTACTCGTGAGGTTCACCTACGCGGAGGCGATGACGGACGCGCACTATTACGCGCCGCTCGCACAGGCTGCCGAGAAGGCAGGCTACACGTCCATGACGGTGGCCGACAGCCTGATCTATCCGAAGGAATCGGACTCCCAGTACCCCTACACGGACACCGGCGACCGCGAGTTCCTGCAGGGCAAGGAGTTCATCGAAACGATGATCCTGTGCGCTCACCTGTTCGCCGTGACGTCAACGCTGCGGCTCACGCCGTTCGTGCTCAAACTGCCCGTGCGTCCGCCGGTGCTGGTCGCCAAGCAAGCATCGTCGGTGGCTTTCCTCTCCGGCAACCGGCTGGGTCTCGGCGTTGGGCTCTCTCCATGGCCAGAGGACTTCGCAGCGCTCGGCGTCCCGTGGGAGAAGCGCGGCAAGCGGATGGACGAGTGCATGGACATCCTGCGCGGGCTGACCTCCGGAGAGTTCTTCGGATATGACGGGGAGTTCTACTCCTTCGACGCGCTCCAGCAGTGTCCGGCGCCGACCGAGAAGATCCCGCTGCTCGTCGGCGGCCACGTCGACGCCGCGTTGCGTCGCGCCGTGCTCAAGGGCGACGGCTGGATGCACGCCGGCGGCGATGGCGAGGAGCTCGATCGACTGCTCGATCGGCTGGCCGAGATCCGCAAGGAGGAGGGCGACACCCGCGACGACTTCGAGGTCCACGTGATCTCGTACGACGCCTACACGCCCGACGGTGCCCGCAAACTGGAGGACAAGGGCGTCACCGACTGCATCGTCGGCTTCCGCGTGCCCTACATCAAGGGCCCGGACACCGAGCCGCTGGAAGACAAGATCCGGCACCTTGAAGGATTCGCCGAAAACGTCATCGCGAAGGTCTGACTGCCCGGCCTGACTGCGAGCCTGATGTCGCCCACGTCACTGTGTCTCGTGGCTCACAAGTTCGGCAGGGACGCTCTCCGTGGTGATACTCCGGACTTATGAAGTTCGACTGGCATCACTGAGAAGCAGCCATGACCATCGTTTTGATCTTCGTTTTCTTCTACATGGCGGCAACGATGTGGGACGTCGTGCACGTCAACAACTTGGTGGGCAAGATGGTGGACCCGGCCAGCTACCAGCGGGCGCACCTAGCCACACCGGTTGAGCCGGCGCCACGTTTGGTCATCGCGGGGCAGCCGCTCAACCATCCAGCAGACAGATGAGCACCCGCCGCCGGTATCGCTCAGGACGCCCGCTCGATGTCTATGTGCTCGATGTCGAGCGCGACCAGTGTGGGCCTCGGAAGCGAACGGCCGCGTGGCCCGATCGGCCGGACGCGGCGTCGCGTGGGAAACAGCAGCCCATCGAACGCGCGGTGGTCATCGCAGTAGTGAGCGGCATGAGCCCACCGTCCGATGGTTTCGGCCGTGTAGTCGTGGCGTCGAATCAGGCCGGCAGCATCGACGTAGAACGTCTGGTCCGCTGAGTGCGTATGGATGTCCGGCGGAAACCGGACTTCCAGTCGCCGCCAGACTTCGCCGCGTTCTCGCCAGGTGTCTCCTTCGCGAGTTTCGACGTCAGAACGGGTGAGCAGCAGTGGAGTGGAGAGGTAGTTCCACCATGCGTAGCCGGCGAAGTACGTCGCATCGAGGGCATCCCAGCGAACGTTGCGCCGCCACGAACTGAGGCCCGTGAACATTGCGCTTGCATCGCTGCGTGACAGGAGAACCTCGCCTGCGCTCGATTCGACGCGCACGTCTCCGTCGTCGAACACGGTGCGTTCGCCAGACGTGGGAAAGCCGTCGAACGCGATGTGTTGCTCGCCGAGGTCCATCCGGAGGGCGACGTCGGCCATCCGGTTGCCTGGCATACGCGAGCGAAGGAGGCCACCGAAGGTCCCCCGAACCGTGATGGTCCGGGCGGCCAACCAGTTCTCGAGCCCACCGTGGGCAGTGAGAACCTCGTCGATCAGGTCGCTCATGCGGTCGATCCTGTCAGATCATGACTGTCGTCACGATCCGCTGAGGGCCCGTAGTGCGTCGGCCTTGAGGACCGTGATTCGTCCGCGGCCGAGCGTGACGAGCCCCTGGTCAGCGAACTCGCCAAGCACCTTGGTCGCAGTTTCCCGCGAGGTGGCGGCGAGCGCTGCCAGCTGCTCGTGCGTGAGTTTCACCTGCGCCCCGCGACCCAGCGCCAGTGCGGTATGTCCCGCGGCCAGCGCGAGCAACGTGGTCGCGATGCGCTCGGGCACTGACTTGAAGACGGCGTCGGACAGTTTCTGTTCGAGCTCGCCGAGGCGACGCCCGAGTGTCTCGGAAATGCGCGCGGAGATGCGCGCATCACCAAGCAGAAGCTCGTGGACGTCCTGTTTCGTCATGACGCAGACGACGACATCGTCCATCGCTTCGGCGAAGTTGTCGTGCATGGTCTGACCGACGACGACCATCTCGCCGAAGATCGTGCCCGGCTCGAGGATTGCAGTGGTGAGTGCTCGGCCGTCGGGCGAGACCCGGAAGATGCGGATCCGGCCCTGTTTCAGGATGAAGAGCGTCTCCATGGGTTGATGAGGCGTGTAGACGAGCTCGCCTCTGGCGTAGGTCTTCATTGGCGCAGCCTGCGCCATGGCATCCATCTCGGCGGCGTTGAGATCGCAGAAGATGTCCACCTCGGCCAAGCACCAGAGCCGGTCCGGATTGTTCCGTGCTCGTTCGATATCCACGTCTTCCTCCCTGCGGCCCGGTGACCATGGACGCGCACCGCCGGCCAGTTCGTCCGGGTCGATCACGCTCATGCACGCGTGGTGCTCTGTCATCGGCCTGGTCCATTCAAGCGCAGATGCGGTGGGCGGGCGGGGCATCCTGCGGCGGCCCAGCCCGCCTCATCGGTGCGGCTCAGCGGCGTCGACCGGTTACCGCCGTGGTGGGCGCGTGGCTCTTCGCGACAAGCAGGCCCACTACGGCGCCGTAGATCAGGTGCTCGGTGAGGAACGTGCCCCATCCAGCCATGGCGGCCATGTTCCTGATCGGATCGCCAGCGCCGAAGATTCCCGCGGCCGTCGGCAGGCCGGCGAAAGCGCTGGCCAGGAACACGGCGAATCCGTACAGCACGCCGACGCCGGCAAATCCGCCGACGCCGAAGGTCATCCGGCTGGCGAGGGCGCCGAAGATCGCGCCGTACATCGCCCCGGTCATCATATGGATGATCACGCCCACCACGGCGGTGCCGAAGACGAAGGTGATGGGATCGCCGGCCATGGCCGCCTTCATCGACGCCATCATGGCGTCGCCGGGCGCGACAAGTGAGCCGATGTGATACAGCGGGGTGAAGAATCCGGTGTCCTTGAACAAAGCCGCGAACATCGCGTACATCGCCATGACGAGAGATGCGATGATGCCGGCGCCGGCGCCCACGAGGACGCTCTTGGCGGGACTGTTGGTACTCATATCGGTGCTCCTTCGAGGTAGCTGACGGCATCGAGTGTCCCGATCGGCAAGGTTTGCTGTCGGTAAGCGTGCTTACACAACGGAGGTGCAATCTGCTGCAGGATGTAGGGATGCGATCCCCGGTACAGGCGCTCATCGACGGGCACCGTGATGCAGGTCGAGTCATCGAGGTCTCAGGGGTACCGACGTTTGTGCGACGTGAGGGCTCAGGGCCCGCAGTGGTTCTGCTCCACGGCGTGCCGGTGTCCTCGTGGGTGTGGCGCAATGTCCTGCCAGAACTCGCCCGCGTCGGGCTCGAGGCGATCGCGCCGGACCTGCCAGGAATGGGGCTGTCAGCCAGGCCCGAAGGTTTCGACTACTCGTGGACCGGCCTCGGGCGTCACGTGGCCCAGACAGTCGACGCCCTGGGCTTGGCCAAGTTTCACCTGGTCGTGCATGACATCGGCGGGCCGGTGGGGTTCGAAGTAGCCGCGAACATGCCGGACCGGGTCGCATCGCTGACCGTGCTCAACACCATCACCGAACCGCTGGGATTCGAGAAACCGGCACCCATGCGCCCCTTCCAATACTCGGGCCTTGGTGAGCTGTGGCTCCGAGCGACACCGAGGCCTGCGTTCCGTGTCCTCATGCGTCGGGTGGGGCTTTCACCCGACTCATCGGTCTCCGGCGATGAGATCGATGTCCATCACACCCTTCTTGGCCGCGACGACCGGGGACGCGCGTTCCTGCGCATCATGCGGTCGTTTGAAACGACGGCCGCGAAGTCCGCCCTCTACGGCGAAGTCTTTTCCCACCCCCGGCCGAAGCAACTGTTGTGGGGCCGGCTGGACCCTGCGCTGAAGCTGCGAACCGCCGGTCGGACGGCTTCGGCTCGATTGGGTGTCGAGTTGCAGGAGTTGCCCGGTCGGCACTTCGTGCAGGAGGACTGCGCCGCGGAGATCTCGGACAGTGTCGCGAAGCTCGTGCACTGATTCAGCAGGTGGCGCCCTCGGATGCGTCGAAAGACTCTGGATCGGGGCCGGCCTGCCGCCGGGATGCGGTCCGCACCTGAACGCCCCGCCAGAACGCCACGCGGCCCTTGATCCGCCACGCGAGTGGAGTCGGCCTTGCGTAGTACCAAGCGGCACCCTTGCTGGTTGCGTCGTCCACCCGGACGTCGTAGTACGAGGCGATGCCCTTCCACATACAGACGGTGTGAGATCTGCTGGGTTCGAGGTACTCGTCCTTCAGGGATTCGCGGGGGAAGTAGTGGTTGCCTTCGACGGCGATCGTGTCGTCGCTCTCGGCAATGACGACCCCGTGGAATACGGCCTGCATTTTCACGCCGGTTCCTTTCTTGGTTGCCATGCGCCACCAGAGCGCTGCGACGGCGAGCAGGGCGACTGCTGTCCCAGGGTGGACGTCCCGCAGAGCCTCCACTCCGGTGACCGCCCACAGCCGAATGTGTTCTGCCGCTTCCACGACTGGATCGGCGGCGGCGCCGAAATGGAGGACCCGCAGTTCCCAGGCGCCGTACCAGGCCACGTACAGCCCGGTCACGGCGAGGACAGCCCCGGCAATGCGCGGAACGGCTCCGCTGGCCTTGCGCATGGACGTCACGACTCCGCGGCGAGCCAGCGCCACTGCAATCGCGGCGACACCGACCGTGAGACCCATCCCGGCGGCATAGGTCGCGAAGAGCGCCAGTCCGGCCAGCGGGTCGGAAGCGCGAAAGCTGGTGATGACAACGGCCAGGAACGGTGCCAACGTGCACCCGAGTGAGGCGACCGCGTAGGAGGCGCCGAAACCGATCATCGCCTTCCAGTTCGCCGCAAGCGGCCCCGAGGTGGCCCTTGCCCGACGTCCCGGGAGACGTGGGACGGGCAGCGTGCGGCCGGCAGCAAGCCAGGCTCCCGCGAGGGCCAATGCCAGGCCGAGTACGACGGTGAACGCCGGCAGGTACGCCTGGATCGAGGCCGCTACCGGCAGCACGAGCAGGCCGAAGAGCAGGAACACGCCGGCGAATCCGAAGGTGAGCGCGCTGGTCGCTCGGAGTGCGCGACCGACCGCCGCCACCGGACTCCGAGTTTGGTCGTCGAGGACGAACACGGTGAGATATGCGGGCAGCAGCGCGAAGCCGCAGGGGTTGACCGCGGCGAGCATCCCGGCACCCAGGGCGACACCGATCGCCCCGGCGTCCAGTCCGAACATCTTTACCCGCTCCGCCCGGCCATGCTCGCCACGTGGCGATTGAGTTCGTCGTCTTCCAGGTAGCCCTCCGACACAATGCGCCCGTCCCGGTCAATCAACGTGTAGGTGGACTGCGCCTCAACTCCGAAGTGGTTCCAGACGGTGCCCTCGACATCGACTAGGTGAGTAATGTTGCGAATCTGGGGCGCCAAGTCCTCGATCATGTCCTTGGTGGCTAGTCCGGCGACACCGACCACTCTCACCGAGCCGCGGTACTTCGCGCCCAGATCCGAGACGTTGGGTGCTTGCGCGCGGCAGGTCGGGCACCACGGCGCCCAGAACCACAACACGGCCGGCTTGCCGGCCAGCTGCTCGCCCGAGAACTTCGTGCCCTGCAAGGTCCGAGCGGCGAACTTGAGGTCGGCGACATCACCCATGCCAAGATTCGGCTGGCGTGGCGCGTTCGATGACTTGCCGGCAGCTGCGCCGCTCGCGTCGGTCGTCGACGTCGATTCGGTCTTCCCGCCCGCGCCGCAGGCAGAGAGGAAGAGGACCAGCGCGATGGCTGCAGTGATCGATCGCATGTGGGTAGTCTGCGCTTCCTTCGGGGTAGTTCTGTAATCGCGGTCACGTTCGCGATTTCTGCTGGCAGCCTTTCCAGTACGCGGTGGGCCGTTCGTGGAGCCGGTAGCGGCGGCCGAGGAGGCCTGCCCGGACGACAAGGCGTCAGCAATGAGCAGTACCTGATCTCATGCGACGAGGACACGATGCTGGGTCTCGACCACCCGGATCTGCCCGGCGATCGCCAAGGCCGCCGAGCACGCCAGCCAGGGGGCCATGGACGCGGGCGTCCGGGAGTTCGTCGGCGGGTTCGTGGTCGTCAACGTCGAAACCCGCGAGGAGGCCCACAGGTGGGCTGCCAGGCTCGCCGCGGCCTGCCGATGCAACCAGGAGGTCTGGGTGTTCGATGAGCCACCGGAGCTATAACTGGGCTCGAGGCCGGCTGCGCCGAACACCTCAACCAGCGGGCGGCCGTAGCGACGCCATGGTGCGTTCCATTTCCCAATGGGCACGCATGTGAATGATTTGGCCGTCGTCGTTGATCGTGTGAATCGTGACGATGTCGGTCGACGCGGTCGAGCCGTCCGGCAGCGTGGTGTCGAAGCGGGCGACGCTGGCCGCCGTGTTCCCGTTCGCGAACGAGTCGTGAATCGTGAAGTGGAACTTCGTGATGGGCGCGATCGTCAGGTCCCAGAACGCGGCGATCTCATCGCGGCCGCGATGTCCCTTGCCTTCCGGATCGAAGATGGAGGGGCCGACCGGGTCCTCGATCGTCGCCTCCGGAGCGTAGATCTCGTTGACCCAGAGATCCTTGTCGCCGCGGCCGACGGCGTCGAGCGACCGCTGTGCCGCGATCTGCGCCGGATGATCGCCTCCGGGGGCGTTCCAGGTGATGTGCTCGGACTCGATCACTGCGCCGACTCCTTCGGGGCCTTCTCCTTGAGCATGTCGAGACAGATGTCGACGATCATGTCCTCCTGGCCGCCGATCAGCTTGCGGCGTCCAACCTCGGTGAGGATCTCGCGGGTGTCCAGCCCGAACCGCGTCGCCGCGGTCTCCGCGTGGCGCAGGAAGCTCGAGTAGGCCCCGGCGTAGCCCAGCGTGAGCGTTTCGCGGTCGACCTGGACCGGCCGGTCCATGAGCGGACGCACCAGGTCGTCGGCCGCGTCTTGCAGCGCGAAAAGGTCGGCACCGGTCTTCCAGCCCATCAAGTCGGCGACCGCGACGAACGGCTCGATGGGAGCGTTACCCGCGCCGGCCCCGAGACCTGCCAGTGAGGCGTCGACGCGGGTCACCCCCTCCTCGACTGCCACGACGCTGTTCGCAACGGACAGCGAGAGGTTCTGGTGAGCATGGATGCCGAGCTCAGTGGCCGGATCCAGCACGTCACGGTAAGCCCGGACGCGGTCACGGACACCGTTCATCGTCAGGCGTCCGCCGGAGTCGACGACGTAAACGCAGTGAACGCCGTACGACTCCATCAGTTTGGCCTGCTGCGCCAGCGCAGCCGGCTCGGACAGGTGGCTCATCATGAGGAAGCCGGAGACGTCCAGGCCGATTTCGCGGGCGACGGAGATGTGCTGGGCCGAGACGTCGGCCTCAGTGCAGTGGGTCGCGACGCGCACGGAGCGGACGCCGAGATCCCAGGCGCGGTGCAGGTCCTCGGCGGTCCCGATGCCGGGGAGGATCAGCGACGTGAGTCGCGCGTTCTTGATGTTGGCAGCGGCGACCTCGATCCACTCCCAGTCGGTGTTGCTTCCGGGGCCGTAGTTGAGACTGCCGCCGCCAATGCCGTCACCGTGCGTCACCTCGATGGCGTCGACGCCGGCAGCATCGAGAGCGGCGACGATCTTGCCGACGTTCTCAGTCGAGATCCGGTGCCGGATCGCGTGCATGCCGTCGCGCAGGGTGACGTCCTGCAGAAAGATGTTCGTCACTTCGAACCTCCAGCGATGAGCTCGCCGACGCGAAGAGCGGCCGACGTCATGATGTCGAGGTTCCCGGCATACGCCGGGAGGTAGTGCGCCGCACCCTCGACCTCGAGGAAGACGGAGACTTGATGCGTGACCGGCTTGTCGGTCAGAGTGTGGATCGGCATGTCGGGCGGGATCGGCGTGAAGAGCACGTCCTGCTTGAGCCGGTAGCCGGGCACGTACACGGCCACGTCCGCAACCATCTGCACGACGGATTCACGGATCTTGTCCTGCAGCACCTCGTCCGGATCGTTGATCAGGGTCAAGATGGTGTCGCGCATGATCATCGGCGGCTCAGCCGGGTTGAGGATGATGATCGCCTTGCCCTTGTCGGCGCCGCCAACCGTCTCCACGCCGTGCGCCGTCGTTTCGGTGAACTCGTCGATGTTGGCGCGTGTGCCAGGCCCAGCGGATCGCGATGACACGGACGCCACGATCTCGGCGTAGGGAACGTCGGTGACTCGGCTGACAGCCGCGACGATGGGAATCGTCGCCTGCCCGCCACAGGTGACCATGTTGATGTTCTGAGCCGCCAGGTGTTCGCCGAGATTCACGGCCGGGATGACGAACGGCCCGAGCGCGGCCGGCGTCAGATCGACCAGCCGCTTGTTGTACGGCTCCAGGGCCGCAGCGTTGGCCTTGTGGGCGCCCGCTGAGGTCGCATCGAAGACGATCTCGATCTCGTCGAAGTCCGGCAAGGCCATGAGGCCTTCAACGCCTTTGTACGTCGTCGTGACGCCGCGAGCGGCCGCGCGCGCGAGGCCATCGGAGTCTGGGTCAATGCCGACGAACGCCGCCACCTCCAGAACGTCGGAGGTGTCGAGCACCTTGATCATCAGGTCGGTGCCGATGTTCCCCGAGCCGATGATGGCAACTTTGGTGGCCATGGGTTCCCCTATACGAAGGTGGTAGTGACCGTGCCCAATGGGGCACCGTCGGTTGTGGTCAAGGTGGCGACGACCTGGTTACCGGCGGTCACGGGGACCATCGGGCCGAGGGCGCCAGACAAGACGAGCTGGCCGGCGCGCAGTGGCTCGCCGTAGTCCTTGGCGGTGCGCGCGAGCCACGCCAGCGCGTTGAGTGGGTCGTCGAGACACGCGGCACCATTGCCGGTCGAGACGACCTCACCGTCGATGGACATTGACATCAGGGTCTCGCGCGGTTCGAACTCGTCCAACGACAGCTTGCGCGAGCCGAGGACGTAGGTTCCGGACGACGCGTTGTCCGCGACCGTGTCGGCGACGGTGATGTCCCAGTTGGCGACGCGGCTGTCGACGATCTCCAACGACATGACCGCGTGGTCGATGGCGGCGCGGATCGTCTCGTCGGTGATCTCGCCATCCAGCGCGGAACCGAGGACGAAAGCGATCTCCGCTTCGACCCTCGGCTGGAGAAGCGTTGCCATCGGGGTTTCGTCGCCGTCGGCCACACCCATGTCGCTGAACAGGTAGCCGAAGTCCGGTTGGTCGACGCCCACCTGCTGCTGGATCGCCTTGGACGTGAGTCCGATCTTGCGGCCGATGATGCTTGCGCCGCCGCCCACGCGCCGCGCCGTGACGATCTGCTGCACGTCATAGGCCGCCGCAATGTCCGCGGGGCCGATGAGGTCGCGGACGGGCGCGCAGGGCTGGCGGCTGTCGAAAGCTGTGATCAGACGCTCAGCCGCCTGCTCTTGCACTGTGGACGGCATTCCTCAAAAATAGAACGTGTTCTTATTGCTGTCCAGTTCGGCAGACGGGAAGCGCGTGTCAGCCTTCGAGAATCGCCTTCACCTTGTCGAGCGCAGCAATGGTGGCGTTCATCGACGACTGGGTCGGCTTGCTGAACACAAACTTCTGCGGGCCGCGGATATCGACCGCGAGTTTGAAGGTCACGGCCGTGCCGCCGTCGACTTCGGAGAAGCTGATTGTGCCTTGCGGACGGATCGGTCCCGCGATGACTTTGAACGCGTAACCGTTCGGCGGATCCCACGCGGTGATCTGCGTGTCGGCCGCCACCTGGCCGATCACCGGGGCGGACACCTGCTGCCGAATGATCGTGTTCAGGCCCATCGGACCCTCAGGCGTTGCCTCCACGAGTTCCTCGCGCCATTGCACGTCGTTCTCGGCGGTGGTGAAGAACGCGAAGACCTTCTCGATGGGCGCGGCGATGGTGAGCGTTCGTTCAGCGGACGGCATGGTCGCATTGAATCAGATGGCGCAGCACGACGCGCGAGCGTTCTGCGTAGGTGGGTCCCGGTTAGCCTTGACCGAAATGACTAGTCCCACGGCATTGCCAATGATCGGGAGAACGGTCGCGCCAACGGCTGGGGAAACCCGCCGGGCCGTCACGCGCGTCATCGCCGGCAAGCCGGTCGACGTGGGTGAAGTCGCCGCACTTCTGGCGGCGCGTGGTGACGACCTTGATCGGCTGTGCGACGCGGCGGCACGCATCCGCGACCTTGGCCTGGCCGACGCCGGGCGTCCGGGCATCGTCACGTACAGCCGCAAGGTGTTCATCCCGCTGACCCGCTTGTGCCGCGACCGGTGCCACTACTGCACGTTCGTCACGGTGCCCGGCAAGCTGGCCGCCGAGGGGCAGGCGCCGTTCCTCAGCCCCGACGAGGTGCTCGACATCGCGCGCCGCGGCGCGGAGCTGGGCTGCAAGGAGGCGCTTTTCACACTCGGCGACCGGCCCGAGGACCGCTGGCCTGAGGCGGCGGCCTGGCTGGAGGAAGCCGGCTACGCGACGACGCTGGAATACGTCAGGGCCATGGCAATCCTCGTGCTTGAGGAGACCGGGCTGCTCCCGCACCTCAACCCAGGTGTCATGTCGTGGGCCGAGATGAACCGGCTCAAGGCGGTGGCGCCGAGCATGGGGATGATGCTCGAGACCACGAGCCGGCGGCTGTTCGAGGAACCGGGGCAGCCGCACTACAAGAGCCCGGACAAGGACCCGGCTGTCCGCCTCCGCGTCCTCGAAGACGCCGGGCGGCTGTCGATCCCGTTCACGACCGGGGTCCTCATCGGGATCGGGGAGACGCTCACGGAGCGCGCCGACGCGCTGTTCGAGCTGCGTCACATCCATCGCGAATACGGATCCATCCAGGAAGTGATCGTCCAGAACTTCCGAGCCAAGCCCGATACGGCGATGCGCCACGTTGATGACCTCGATCTCGAGGAGTACCGCGCTGCGATCGCGACCGCGCGGGTCGTGCTCGGTCCGCGAGTACGCATCCAGGCTCCGCCCAATCTGGTCGACCTCGAGGAGTGCCGGGCGCTGCTCGCCGCCGGCATCGACGATTTCGGCGGCATCAGCCCGCTTACACCGGACCACGTCAACCCAGAACGCCCGTGGCCGCAGATCGACGTGCTGTCCGAGCTGGTCCGCGAGTCAGGGTTTGAACTCAAGGAACGGCTCACGGCCCACCCCGAGCTGTTGGACGCCCCATGGGTAGATCCGCGCCTTCGGTCCCACGTCGATGCCCTGCGGGGCCCCGACGGGCTGGCCGACCCGAACGTCATGCCCAAGGGCCAGATCTGGCAAGAGCCGGACGGCGGCCTCGTCGATGCCGGCCGCACCGACCTGCACCAGGCGATCGACACCGAGGGCCGGGCGACCGACCGGCGGGGCGACTTCGATGATGTCTACGGCGACTGGGACGAAGTAAAGGCGCGAGTGAGCCAGACCAAGCATCTGGCGTCCGATGTCAGCTCGGCGCTGCGTGCGGCCGAGCGTGCGCCCGCCGAGCTCAGTGATGCCCAGGCGCTGGCCCTGATGACCGCCGAGGGGGACGATCTGGAGGCGGTGTGCCGCCTGGCCGACGACCTGCGTCGGGAGGTCGTGGGGGACACCGTCACGTACGTCGTCAACCGGAACATCAACTTCACGAACGTCTGTTACACCGGCTGTCGATTCTGTGCTTTCGCACAGCGCAAGACCGATGCCGACGCCTACAGCCTGTCGTTCGACGAGATCCAGGCTCGTGCGCGTGAGGCCGTGGCAGTCGGCGCCACCGAGGTGTGCATCCAAGGCGGCATCGACCCGGAGCTTCCCGGCTCGACCTACGCCGACATTGCACGTGCCGTGACTGAGGCTGCTCCGGAGCTGCACATCCACGCGTTCAGCCCGATGGAGGTCATGAACGGCGTCGCCCGGACCGGGCTGTCGATCCGCGACTTCCTCCTCCAGTTGCGCGAAGCCGGTGTCGACTCACTGCCCGGCACGGCCGCCGAGATCCTGGACGACGACGTTCGCTGGATCCTCACCAAGGGCAAGCTGCCGACCAGTCAATGGATCGAGGTCGTCAGCACCGCGCACGACGTGGGCCTGCCTACGACCTCGACGATGATGTACGGCCACGTCGACCAGCCGGCGCACTGGGTGCAGCACCTCAAGGTGATTGCCGACATCCAGCGTTCCACCGGCGGCTTCACCGAGTTCGTGCCACTACCATTCGTGCACCAGTCGAGCCCGATCTATCTGGCCGGCGTCGCCCGGCCCGGCCCGACGGCGCGCGACAACCGGGCCGTCCACGCGATGGCGCGGATCATGCTGCACGGCCTCATCGACAACATCCAGTGCTCCTGGGTCAAGCTCGGGCCTTCCCTGGTCGAGCAAGTGCTGGCCGGGGGAGTGAACGATCTCGGCGGCACGCTCATGGAGGAGACCATCAGCCGCATGGCCGGCTCCACAAACGGCTCCAGCCGCGACCGGGACGAACTCGAAGCCATCGCCGCAGCCGCGGGTCGCCCGGCGCAACAGCGCACCAGCCTCTACCGACCGGTCGACACCACCAAACGGACGCTCGACATTGAGGTCGCGTCATGACGTGGAACGCCGTCGTGCCGGTCAAGGCATGGCGCACGGCCAAGTCCCGGCTGGACTTGCCGCCGGATTCGCGCGCAGCGATGGCCCGGGGGATGACGTTGGACGTGCTTGACCTGCTGACCTCACACCCGGACATCGCCGAGGTGGTGGTGGTGACCGTCGACGCGGATGCCGCTCGCGAGGCGCGGGCCAGGGGCGCAACCGTCCTGGCCGAGGATCTGGGGCTGAACGAGGCCGTGAGTCGCGGTTGCGCTTGGATCACCGAGCACCGCGGCGATGGCCCGGCCGTCGTTGTCCCGGCTGATCTTGGGTTCCTGACGGCTGCAGCCCTTTCGGACGCGCTTGCCGTTCTGGCGGAGGTCGGACGAGCCCACGTCCCGGATCTCAGCGGTGAGGGCACGACGTTGCTCGCTGCGCCAGCGGCATCGGCGATCACGCCGTTCTATGGGCTCGGATCGTCAGCAGCGCATGCCGCAGCCGGTTTCCAGCGGGTCGAAGATGTCGACCAGGTTGTTCGTACCGACGTGGATCGATTGGAAGATCTCGAGGCTCATTCGGCTTAGGGCCGATACCGGTGGTTGAGTTCCCACCCGTGTCCTTTGCCGCGGTTGATGTGCATTCGGCTGGGGGCACCTCCCGCTTGCGGGGGATTGACGCGTTTGTAGGTCCAGCCTTCTTGGTCGGCGACGTGGTGGCAGGCGTTGCAGTGCAGGGTGGCGTGTTTGAGGTCGGTGTTGCCGCCGAGTTTCCAGGGTTTGGTGTGTTGGACTTCGCACCAAGCCGGTGGTCGGTCGCAGCCGGGTGCGGTGCAGCCGCCGTCCATGACGGCGAGTGCGTCGCGTTGAGCTTTGCTGAACAGACGTTGGCTGCGCCCGAGGTCGATCGGGACTGAGTCGGTGCCGAGGACGGCGGGGATGAGGTCGTGGTTGGCGGCAAGGCGTCGCAGTTGACCGGCGGAGAGTCGTTCGCCGGTGGCCAGGGTGGCGGCTGCGACCTTGGAGCGCAGTTTGGTTTCGTCGATCGTGACGACGATCCGGATCGGGGTGCCACCAGTGGTGGGGAGTTTGTCGGTGGGTATGTGTTCGAGGATCTGGCAGAACGCCTTGCCCTGTTTCTTGTCGGTCGGCTCGAACGGGTCGGCGGCCGGATCCAGATGCGAACGGCGGGGGGCGGTGTAGGCGTCGGTGATGGTCTTGACGATCCGGCCGTGCAGTTCGGGCAGGGTGAATCGTCCCGACCAGGTGCCGTCGTGGTTGTCCCACAGCTGTAGCGACGTCTTGGCCCGGGCCAGGGCTTCGCGGCGGCGCAGCAGGGCGTCCTCATCGGCATCAACCGCGGGTTCGGTCTTGTATTGGTCGGTGATCCGCCGTCCCCGCCGGGCGAGATCGTCGGGAGTGAGTCGTTCGGCATCGCGAATCAGAGCTCGCTCCGCGAAGCGACGCTGCTCATCGGTCGCATCGGCCGGTAGGTCCCTGAGGGCGTTGCCGATCACGGTCGCATGCCGGTGACTGATCGTGCCGTCAGCGGCCGCCTGCTCGGCCAAGCCGGCTTGCGCGGTGCTCTCGGCGTCCTTCAGTTCGCGCCGGGCTGATCGTTGGTCGTTGCCGAATTCGCGGGCCAGCCGTTGCGAAGCCGTCTTGCCCGGCGAGGTGGATGCGACCGAACGAACGGCAGCACCGACGTGGGTCTTGAGCCGCGATTCGATCCGCCGCAACGTCGAAGCGTTGCTGCGGGCCTGGTCGGGCGACTGGCGGGGGTAGTCGGCCAGGTTGATCGCGTCGAGCTCGGCCTCGATCCGCGCCAGGCGCTCTGCCGGCGCGGTCTGCTCGAGGAGCTCTGCGGTCATCACCCTCCAGATGATTCTGATTGACTAACGAACTATAGTTCGATAATACTAGCCGGGTCGGACACTATCAAGAGGCGCACGCGAACTTTCCGAAGTTTCTTCACGCACGACTGGCGGGATTGGGTTGAACCCGGTTACGCCCGCGAGCCGGTGCTACTGTCCCGGCATGAGCAGCCCTTTGCGAACCGGTGCCCGGATTTTGCTGGGTGTCTTGCTCGCCTTTGCGGGCGTTTCTCATCTGACGTGGGGCCGTGACGATTTCCTGGCCCAGGTCCCGGCATGGGTGCCGTTCAGCGCCGACTTCGTCGTGGTGTCGTCGGGCGCTGTCGAGATTTTTCTCGGGCTGGCGCTGCTGTTCGTGGTGAAGCAGAGGGCGCTCGTCGGGCTCGTCGCCGCGGCCTTCTTTGTGGCGATCTTCCCCGGCAACATCTCGCAGTACGTCACGGGCACGGACGCCTTTGGCCTGGACACTGACACCAAGCGGTTCGTTCGGCTGTTCTTCCAGCCGGTGCTCGTCGTGTGGGCGCTATGGTGCACCGGTGCCTGGCCCTTCAGCCGCGAACACAGGCGTGACAACTGACCTCCGCTTAGGAGGGTTCTACGGCGACGGTGCGGGCGAGACCGTGCGCGACGGCGAGGGCGAGAAGCCGTTGCTTCAACATTCCTGCGTCGATGAGTTGATCCAGTCCGGCCTGGATGATGTAGCCGTCGGCAGTCTTCTCGACCGCGAGGCCGCTGGGTCCGGCAAGCGCGAGGAGGTCGATGTCTTCGTCGGCTGAGGTCGGAAATCCGCGCACCGTCCGCCCGGCCAGCGCAGCCAGCACCGCTTCCCGGGTGCCGAGACCGAACAGGTCGCTCTGCTCATCTCGGATCAGTGACACGGCACCGGGGCCGTCCTCGTCGAGCAGAAACTGCGGATCGAGCCCGCGGATGATCGAGATCGGTCGCTGGCCGAGCTTGCCGGTGGCCAACTCGGCAGCACCGGCGACCTCGTCGGCAAGTGCAGGAGCCGTGACGACCAGCGGATTGCCGTAGGCGTCCTCACGGCCGTCGAACGAATGGAACGGCGCGAGTCCGGCGCACCCGATGGCGATGTCGGTCTGGCCGATCCGCCATGCCCGTCCGGCGGTGTCGCTGACGACGACGGCCACCCGCACGGCCGAGCGCTCGAGGATGGCGGCCCTGATCGCGCGGGCAACCCCATCGGGATCAGGTGGAAGCGGCAGAACGGTTCCCTGCGTGAGGTTCGACTCGTCGACGCCGGCCGCGGCCAGCGTCAGCCCGTGATGGGTCCGCACGACGGTCGTGTCCCCTCGCTGCGCGACAATGCGATCGGTCTCTTCCGCAACAATGTCCTGCCTCGGACGGCCGGTGGCCAAGCCGAGCGCTTTGCTGACGATCTTGCTGGTGATGACGACGACATCGCCGTCCTGCGGGGACGCGTGGGTGAGAACGAGGTCGGCCAGATCTGTACCTGCCGTAACCTCGCCGACGCCGTCAAACGCAATGAGCTCGATCGTCATCGGCGACCCAACTCGCTGGCGAGTCGAAGTGCATCCTCAGCCAACTTCTGCGTCTTGGTCTGGTCGGTCATCCAGAGGGGGACTGCCCGCGTGACGATGCCGAGTTGAGCGATGGGCTCGACATCGGCCGCGTCGCTTTCATCGATGAGCCAGCCGTCCAGGATGCCGTCCGCGGTGCGGCTTCCGTGAAACTCGGCGACGCCGCGAGCGCTGACATCAAGCCCGAGTCCCGCCATCAACTCGTTGGCCATGCCTCGCACGGCCGAGCCGCCGACGATCGGCGAGACCCCGACGACCGGCGCCGCCGTCGAGCGCAGCGCCTCTCGGATGCCCGGCACCGCAACAATCGGGCCCACGGAGACAACCGGATTCGACGGCGGAAGCAGGACGACGTCGGCGTCCGTGATCGCCTCGACGACGCCGGGAGCGGGTGACGCCTTGTGAATGCCGCGCACCTCAACCGCATGAACCGGTACGGATGCCTTGTGCCGAATCCAGAACTCCTGGAAGTGAATGGATCGCTGTTGTCCGTCCAACGTTGTGGCGATGTGTGTTTCGACGACGTCATCAGTCATGGGCAGGAGACACACCGGGGGAGACCAGCGTTCACACAGTCGCGCGGTCGCTTCACTGAGCGAAGCACCGGAGCGCAGCATCGACGTGCGCACCAGGTGGGTGGCGAGGTCACGGTCGCCCAACCCGAACCAGGTCTCTTCGACGCCGTACGCCTCCAGCTCCGCCTTGGCGTTCCACGTCTCGTCGGTGCGGCCCCAGCCGCGCACCGGGTCAATCCCCCCGGACAGCGTGTACATGACGGTGTCGAGGTCAGGGCAGATGCGCAGTCCGTTCAGGGTGATGTCGTCGGCCGTGTTGGCGATCACGATGACGGTGTCCGACGGCGCAACGGCGTCGAGGACGCCCTGGGCGAATCGCGATCCACCCATCCCGCCGGACAGCAAGGTGATGTGCACGGGTTGATTATTGACGACTGTGCCGGTCGGACCACGTCCTGCGCCATGATCGAGCGCATGGAGACGGTCACACTGTCCAATGGCGTCGAGATGCCCGTGGTCGGGTTCGGCGTCTATCAGATCCCGCCAGACGACACCGAGCGCGCGGTGGCTGAGGCGCTTGCCGCCGGCTATCGGTCGATCGACACAGCCGAGGCATACCGGAACGAGGCTGGCGTGGGGCGTGCCATCGCCGCCGCCGGCATCCCGCGCGACGAACTGTTCGTCACGACGAAGGTGTGGATCTCGCACGCCGGTGAGTCCGCAACAGCAGAGGCTTACGAGCGGTCGCTCGAACGGCTCGGGCTGGACCACGCGGATCTCTACCTCGTCCACCAGCCGTTCGGCGACTACTACGGCGCCTGGCGAGCGATGGAACAGCTGCTCGCCGACGGCCGGGTTCGCGCCATCGGCGTCAGCAACTTCTATCCCGACCGACTCGTCGACCTTCAGTTGCACGCCGAGGTCACCCCGATGGTTAACCAGATCGAGACGCACCCCTACTTCCAACGGACAGAGGACCAGACCGTCATGGAAGAGATCGGCGTCCGACACGAGTCTTGGGGCTCGTTCGCGGAGGGACGCAACGACATCTTCGAAGACCCGGCGTTGAGTGTCATCGCGACGGCTCACGGCAAGTCGGTGGCGCAGGTGATCCTCCGCTGGCTGATCCAGCGCGGCGTCGTCTCCATCCCGAAGTCCGTTCACGCCGAACGCATGGCCGAGAACATCGACGTCTTCGACTTCGCGTTGACCGACGACGAGATCGAGCGGGTCAGCGCCCTCGACGGTGGCAAGAGCGTCTTCTTCGACCACCGCACAGTCGGCGCGGCGCGACTGCTGAACGGGTAACCCCGGGAGGTCGCAGGTCCTACGATCGGTCCGTGACGGTCACCAATGCTGAAGCCCACCAGATCGCCCGCGAGAAGGGCGTGAGTGGGCCGCTCTATCTGCTGGTGAAGTACACGGCAGCGCTGATATTCCGGCTGGTGTGCGGGTTCACGGCAACGGGCAAGGAGAACGTGCCGTCGAAGGGTCCAGTCGTCATCGTTCCCAACCACAAGAGTTTCTGGGATCCGTTCTTCGTGGCGATCGTGCTGCGTCGTCCAGTGCACTTCATGGGCAAGGCCGAGCACTTCGACGGCCCTCTGGCAAACTTCTTCCTTCGACTGGGTGCGTTCCCGGTGAGGCGCGGTGAGTCCGACGAGGATGCACTGGAGACTGCCCGGGCGATTCTGCGGCGCGGGGACGCTCTGGCGCTCTTCCCCGAAGGCACTCGGGTGCGCGAGGAGGGTTTGGGTGTCCCGAAGCGCGGCGCCGCCCGACTTGCGATCGAGGCCGGCGCACCGTTGGTGCCCACGACGATCACCGGCACGGAGAAGCGACGCTGGCCGCTGCCACGGAAGGTCAGCATGACCTTCGGAGAAGCGGTTCCCGTCGAAGGCCTCGAGGCCACCCCTGAAGATGCGGCGGCGGTCATCGGCGAGGCATGGCCGCAGATCGAGCGCGAGTACGCCGGCTGGCAGTCCAGGCCCGGTTTGATCGTGGCCGGCGCGGCCGCGATCGGGCTCGGGGCATTGGTGGCATCCAAGCGCCGCAAGAGGTAGGAGCTCACCATGGAACTTGGTTTCGACACGCGCCTCGTCGTGCTCGCGGCCGGGCTGATGTTCCTCTGGGCGCTGCTGTTGGGTGTCGTGAAGTACCGGCAGATCCTCGCGTCGCCGCAGTGGACGGCTCACCCTTACACCGACATTGCACATCGGGCAGCCCTGCTCTACGCCTTCGCACTGATGCTCATCGCGGTCTTCGTTGAACTGTCCGCGTGGGGCGCCGCGGTGAACCTGACCGCCGCCTCGGTGCTGACTGTGTTCTTCGTCGTCTCCGTGGCCGCCTACATGCTGCACGGGCTGCGGAACGACACGACGAACCAGCTGGCAGATCCGCCGGCCGGTATCCGACAGTTCATGGCGGTACTGATCGTCGGCGAGATCGCTGGCTTCGCCGTCCTGCTCGCCGGATTCGTCGCGTCGGCATTCGGCTGAGGCCAACGTAGGATCCGTGTCCATGGCCGAGCCGTCAACGGGACCGCAGCGTTTTCACGTCAATCCCGACACAGGGCAGCCCAACAAGTGTGTCGACGGCGACACCTGCACGTTTGGCGGAGATGCGTTTCATTACGACACGAAGCACGACGCCGAGATCGCCTGGCAGGCTCGCCAACTTGAGCGTGGCGTCATCGCGTATCGCAACGTCATGCGCGCCAAGGAGAAGGAGGAGGAAGAGGCGGCACTCAAGAAGCTGGCCGGCAGGGCCAAGGGAGTGTCGAAGAAGCTCTCGTGGAGCGTGGTGCGCTCCGTTGTGGTCCGGAACACGTCGAAGTATGCGGTCAACTTCCTGGGCATCTTTGTGGCCTATGCAGTGGCCTCGGGCAAATGGTTGACCGACGACTGGATTCGCCGACTGCTGCCCACTGTGGCAACCGTCGTGCTGATTGCCCTTCTCGTCTGGTTCGGGTTGAAGTTCGCCAAGGGAAGCAAGAAGGCGGCGGTGGCCGTCAAGCGCCAGCGTGTTCGGCGCGCCGTTCGTCGCACCGGTGCGCCCTAGCGCCGCATATTGGGATGTCGCACAGCACTGGGCGCCACTGTTGTGCTGAATGCCCTTCTCGTCGGCTGTGGTCTGGCGTTTCCTAGACGTGACGCATTGGGCGCTGTGAGCACCGCTGCGCGCCGCGAGTACGGTACGCGGGGCCCACTTTGACATGAGGTTCGAGGAAATGACTGACATCCCGCTGTTCGCGCTCCCGGAGGAGCACCAGGCTGTTCGGGAGGCCGTCCGCGCCATCTGCGACGCCAAGATCGCACCGCATGCCGCCGAGGTGGACGAGCAGGCGCGTTACCCGCAGGAGGCGCACGACGCCCTGCTGGCCACTGACTTCTTCGCCCCGCACGTGCCCGAGGAGTACGGAGGAGTGGGCGCCGACGCACTCGCCACCGTCATCGTGATCGAGGAGGTTGCGCGCGCCGACGTCTCGGCGTCCCTCATCCCGTCCGTCAACAAGCTCGGCTCGCTGCCCGTGCAGATCGGCGGCTCCGAGGAACTCAAGAAGAAGTACCTGGGCGCGCTCGCGCGTGGTGAAGGCACCTTCTCCTACTGCCTGTCCGAGCCGGATGCCGGCTCCGATGCCGCCAATCAGAAGACAAAGGCCGAGCGCACTGGCGACGGCTGGCTGCTGAACGGCACGAAGCGCTGGATCACGAACGCAGGCGTCTCGGAGTACTACACGGTCCTCGCCATGACGGACCCGGAGAAGAAGTCCAAGGGCATCACCGCGTTCGTGGTCGAGAAGTCCGACGAGGGCGTCTCCTTCGGCGCGCCGGAGAAGAAGCTCGGCATCAAGGGCTCGCCGACCCGCGAGGTGTACTTGGACAAGGTCCACATCCCGGCAGACCGCATCATCGGCGACGAGGGTCAGGGCTTCGAGATCGCGATGCACACGCTCGACCACACGCGCGTCACGATCGCCGCGCAGGCCGTCGGGGTCGCGCAGGGCGCATTGGACTACGCCCTCGCCTACGCCAAGGAGCGCCAGCAGTTCGGCCGCCCGATCGCCGATCAGCAGGGCTTGCAGTTCCTGCTCGCTGACATGGGCATGAAGGTCGAAGCCGCTCGTCAGATCACCTACGCCGCCGCCGGCAAGTCCGAGCGGGGCGACAAGGACCTGACCTTCTTTGGCGCGGCCGCCAAGTGCTTCGCCTCCGACGTCGCCATGGAAGTCACGACCAACGCCGTGCAGGTGCTCGGTGGCTACGGCTACACGCGCGACTACCCGGTCGAGCGGATGATGCGCGACGCCAAGATCACCCAGATCTACGAGGGCACCAATCAGGTGCAGCGCATCGTGATGGCGCGCCAGCTGCTCTCCGGCATCCAGTCAGAGCTCAGGTGAGATTCCAGAAGTAGCGGCTCGTCGGCACGAGATCGAGGCCTTGGTCCGCGCCGAACCTGGCGACGCTCGCCATGAGTTCCGTCATCCGGCGATTCAGCTCGGCGTCGTCGCCACCGCTGCCGTAGAACGCATGCGGATCGGTCAACGCGGCCATCGGGAAGTGCTCCTCCACGATTGCGGCGATGGCCGGTGAGTTCGGGGTAAGCGCTTCCTCGACGATGTTCTGGACGTAGCCGGACGTGTTCTGCGTGCGGATCGCGATGGGTGTGTGGTGCACCTGCCAGTACGCGAGGTACTCGTCAGGGCTCATGTGGTCCGGGCGTCGGAGCAGCGCCAGCTGGGCAAGTGCGTCCAGACGCGTGCCGTCGACGACCGGGTGGGGGTCGAGCCGAATCTTCTCGGTGACTCGATAGGCATGGAGCTCCGGCTCGTCGACCGCACCGGCGACCGCCGCGACGACGGTGGCCGGATCGGACCATCCCAGCCACACCGAGACCACGGCGCTAACCGGCTCCGCCGGACCGAATCGCAGCGCTGCTGCGACGTCGGCGTCGTCGAGGTTGACTGCCACCGCCTCGGCGCCGGCCGACGCGAGCGCTGCGCGGAACTCCGTCGACGGCAGGATCGCGCCGAGGTCGCGTCGGTGCAGCGCGAACATCACTTTGGTCATCGCCTGAGCGTAGGTCACGCCGCGACGCCGACATTCCGGTTCCACGCACGGCGACGAGTGGCTACCGTGAGGCCATGGCGGTCGAGACCAAGGTGACCTACTGCCGGATCTGTGAACCCCTGTGTGGCCTCGTCGCGACGGTGGACGACGGCACGGTCACGCAGTTGCGTCCCGATCCGGACCACCCGTTGTCGCGCGGGCAGGCTTGCCCGAAGGGCATCGCGTTCGTCGATGTCCAGAACGACCCGGACCGCGTGCTCCACCCCTTGCGGCGTACAGAGTCGGGGGAGTTCGAGCGCGTCTCCTGGGATGACGCCTTGGCCGACATTGCGGCCAGGCTCAAGAAGCTTCCGCGGGACTCGATCGGCGGGTACCTGGGCAACCCGCCGGCGTTCTCCTACTCCCACACGATCTGGTTTGCCGCATTTGTTCGGGCGCTCGGGACCAAGCACTTCTACTCCGCCGGAAGTCAGGACATCAACAGTCGCTTCGCTGCGAGCGCCCTCTTGTATGGCGCCGTCACGCAGTTGCCGTTCCCTGACCTTCCGCGCACGGACTTCCTACTCATCCTCGGCGCCAACCCCCTGGTTTCGCACGGCAGCGCGCTCAATGCGCCCCGCATCAAGGACCAGTTGGCCGGCATCGCCAAGCGCGGCGGCCGCGTGGTCGTGGTGGATCCGCGGCGTACTGAAACCGCAAAGGCCCACGAGCACGTCTTCGTCCGGCCGGACACCGACCCATGGCTGCTGCTCTCGGTGCTGCACGTCATCTTCGGCGAGGGACTGGCTGATGACGCCGCCCTGGGCGAGCAGTCCGTGGGCGCCGACGCCTGGCGCAGCGCCGCGGCGAGGTTTGCTCCCGAGGACACCGCGGCGATCACCGGCGTGCCGGCCGACGTCGTGCGGAAGCTTGCGCGTGATTTCGCCGCAGCGCCGAGTGCAACGGCCTACGGACGCACCGGCTCCTGCCTTGGTCGTCACGCCACGCTGGTCGGGGCGCTCATCGACATCTTGGCGATCGTCACCGGCAACCTGGATCGGCCCGGTGGGACCTTGTTTTCCCGTGGTGTGATCCCGTTCGAGGAGTTGGCCGAGAAGAACGGGCTGGTGACGTACGGCGTCGATCGTTCGCGTGTGGGCGGCTTCGCCGACGTGCTGGGAACCTTCCCGGCCGTGATCATGGCCGACGAGATCACCACCCCGGGGGATGGGCAACTGCGCGCTCTCTTCGTCGCTGGCGGAAACCCGGTGCTCTCGGTGCCGAACGGGCCGAAGCTCACGGCGGCCATGCCAGCGTTGGACCTCCTGGTCGCAGTCGATCTCTACATCAACGAGACCAGCCGGAATGCCGACTACATCCTCCCGGCGACCACGTGGCTCGAACGTGAGGACTACCCGATTGCCGTCGCCTCGGCCGCGCCAACGCCCTTCATCCAGATGGCCGAGGCGGTCGTGCCGCCGCGTGGTGAAGCTCGCCAGGAATGGGCGATTTACGACGAGATCGCCCGCCGCATGGGTCTCGACTTGTTCCTGCCCGGGCCACTGAAGGCGCTTGGTTCGGTGACGACCCGGCTGCCGCGCCTCGTCAAGCCGCGTCCACTGATCGAGGCGATCCTGCGGATGGGCCCTCATGGTGATCGCTTCGGGTTGCGTCGCGGTGGGCTGAACCGGAAGAAGCTGCGCGAGCATCCGCACGGCATTGTGCTCGATGAGTTTGCTGCCACCGGCTTGCGCTCGCACGCCGTCAGACACAAGGGCGGCAAAGTGCGGCTTGACGCTCCGGAACTGCTGGCCGAGGTCGATCGGCTCGGCGATCGTCACGTCGATGACGCGGCGCATCCGCTGCGCATGATCGGCCTGCGCGAGCTGCGATCCCACAACTCGTGGATGCACAACAGCGAGAACCTGATGAAGGGCGCCAACCGCACGCATCGGGCCCGAATCAATCCGGCCGATGCCGCCGACGCAGGCGTGGCGGATGGGGGACCGGTGCGAATCCGCTCGCCGTTCGGCCAGATCGAGACCATTGCGCTGCTCACGGACGAGGTCGGCCCGGGCACCGTCGCCGTGCCGCACGGGTGGGGCCACGAGGGTGGCAGTTGGGAGCTGGCGAACAAGGCGGGAGGCGCCAACAGCAACGAACTGGCCTCCAGCGAGCACGACGACGTCGAACGGCTGGCTGGCATGTCGCATCTCAACGGTATTCCCGTCGCGATCGAGCAGGTCTGACATGGCGATGAGAGCAATCTTCGGTGTCACCGCATTGGCCGGCGCGCTCCTGGTCGGCGTGGCAACTCCGCCCGCGGCAGCCATCGAAACGCCGTGGCCGCTGACGTCGGATCTGATCAACCCGAAGCCACTCGATCCGGCCATTGCGCTGCTGCTGGCACTCCCAGTCCCGTACATGCCCTACACCGGGACCATCTGCCCCGGTGGTGAGGACGCTTGCATTGACGACGTCATCACCGAGATGGAGGATCGGCTGGAGCCGCTGGCGGAATCCTGCAGCCACCACGCGATCTTCTCGCTGGCCTACCTGCGCGTGACGGAGAACGTCCGCGACGCCAACCGGTCCGGCTACTTCGCCGACCGGGCCTGGCTGAACACCGTCGACGCCATCTTCGCCGACATGTATTTCCGCACGATGGATGACTACCAGGCTGGCCGCTCGGTGCCGTCGGCGTGGAAGGTCGCACTCGACGACAGCGAGAACCGCAAGCTCAACGGCCTCGGCAACTTCATGATGAACATGAACGCGCACATCAACAACGACTTTCCGCGGGCGCTGGCCCAAGCGGGTCTGATAACCGAGGACGGCATCAGCCACAAGCCCGATCACAACGCCTACAACCAGCGTCTGGACAGCCTGTACCGGCCGGTGTTCATCGAGGAGTCCCAGCGCTTCGACCCGGCCTTTGACGTGTACCACGTCGGACCGGTCGAGGGCACCACCGCGGGCGTCATCATGCGCGCCTGGCGTGAAGGCGTCTGGCGCAACGCCGAACTGGTCGCCAGGGCGAAGACGCCGGCCCAGAAGAAGCTGGTGAGCGACTGGATCGGCAACTACGCCTTGGCACAGGCGCGCCTGATCGAGTCGTTGCCGGTCTTCCGGGCGGGCGACGCGAGCAATGCGATTCGCGATGCGTGGTGTGCGGTTCACCACGGCTGACGCTGCTCGTCGGACGCCCATGGCTGGCGGCTAGGGTGCCATCGTGACCGACTTGGTTCTCCTCGACGTGGCAGATCGTGTCGCCACCATCACGCTGAATCGGCCCGATGCGCGCAACGCCCTCAACGGCGACCTGCTCGAGGCGCTCATCCACACCCTGGCTGCTGCTGATGCCGACGATGCGGTCGACGTCCTGGTGATCACCGGCGCCGACCCGGCCTTCTGCGCCGGGCTGGACCTCAAGGCCGTCGCCACGGGGGATCCCAGACTCCTCGGAACCGCACCCACCAGAGACATGTTGGTGCGTGACCGTGGGCCGTTCGGCACGCTCACCAAGCCGCTCATTGGCGCCATCAACGGCTACGCGATCACGGGTGGCTTCGAGATCGCCCTCGCCTGCGACTTTCTCGTCGCGTCCGAACATGCGCGGTTCGCTGACACGCACGCACGCGTCGGGCTGCAGCCCTGGTGGGGACTCACTGTGGCGTTGCCCCAGGCCATCGGGTTCCGTCGCGCCCGCGAGATGAGCGCGACTGGGAACTTCATCGACGCACAGACGGCGCTTGACTTGGGCCTGGTGAATCACGTCGTTCCGCACGACGAGCTGCTGGCGTTCACGCAGAAGCTCGCCGCCGACATCGTCTCCAGCAATCAGCCCGCGCTGCGTCGAATTCTGGCGACCTATGACGAGGGCGAGCTCACGACCGGCAACGACGCCTGGCTCAACGAGGCCGAGGTCGCCGAGGCATGGATCAGCGGCGCCACGGCCGCTGACCTCGAAGCCAACCGCCAGGCAGTCATCGACCGTGGCCGCACGCAGGCCTAGCCCGTCCATTCAAGGAGACCCGTCATGAAACTCGGCATGATCATCGACTACGCCGGCGGGTTCGCCGAGACGGTCGAACTCATCCAGGAGTATGAACGCAACGGGTTGGAGCTCGTCGCCATTCCGGAGGCGTACTCGTTCGACGCCGTCAGCCAGATCGGCTATATCGCGGCGAAGACCGAGAAGATCGAGCTGATGTCGGCGATCCTCCAGCTCTACACGCGGACGCCGTCGCTGACCGCGATGACCGCGGCCGGTCTCGATTTCGTCTCCGGCGGCCGATTCATCCTTGGTCTTGGCGTGTCCGGTCCGCAGGTCATCGAAGGCTTTCACGGCGTGAAGTACGACCAGCAGCTCGGTCGCACGCGGGAGGTCATCGAGATCTGCCGGCAGGTGTGGAAGCGCGAGCCGGTGGAGTTCCGCGGCAACCACTACAAGATCCCGCTGGCGAAGGAAGATGGCGGCAGCGGGCTTGGCAAGCCGCTGAAGCTAATCAACCACCCGGTGCGTAGCGAGATCCCCATCTCGATCGCGGCGCTTGGTCCGAAGAGCGTCGCGCAGGTGGCTGAGCTGGCCAACGGCTGGCAGCCGCTGTTCTTCCACCCCGGCAAGATGCGCGACGTGTGGGGCGAGTCGCTCGACGCGGGGTTCAGCAAGCGAGACCCCGCCCTCGGCGAACTCGATGTCCAGTTGCAGATCCAGTTCCTGCTCGGCGAGCCCACGCCAGAGCAAACCGCGGTGGTCCGCAACCAGCTCGCCCTCTACGTCGGCGGCATGGGCGCGCGGGAGAAGAACTTCTACAACCAGCTGGCCTGCAAGTACGGCTACGAAGCCGAGGCCAAGGAGATCCAGGATCTGTATCTCGACGGTCGCAAGGCCGAGGCAGCTTTAGCGGTGCCGGACGAACTGGCGAACTCGATCACGCTCATCGGTGACGAGGACGCGGTCCGCGGTCAGCTCCGCGCGCTCTGGGACGCGGGAGTGCGCACCCTCCTGCTGAATCCGTTGGCAGCCACGCCCGAAGAGCGGGTCAGTCAAGTACGCCGGCTCTCTGAGCTGGCCAGCGAGATAAAAGCCGGGTCCAAATCCGGCTAAACCAGCCGCACCAGCAAGCGTCCGCTGTCGTCGGCCTTTGACTCCACCTGTTCGCTGCGCGATTCCACGAACGCGCGGAACGTCGTGAACCCGAGGGACTTCTCCTTGAAGGCGGGATCCATCCGTTGCATCTGGCTTTTGATACCAGCGGCATGGACCCAGTCGTCCGCGCTCTTCTGCAGGCTCACACGGATAGCGCGCACGAGGAGGTCGGTCGCAGCGTCGTCGGCCAGAACTCCGGAGGGCGGAGCCTTCTCGGCCGACTTCGTGCTGACCGCCTTCTTGGCGGGCGATTTCGACGCCGCCCGCTTGCGCACAGGGGCCGGCGGCGTGACGCCGGGGAGGTCGGCGTAATCGATGAAGTCGGTGCAGGCGAATCTCAGCGCTCGGCTCGTCGAGCCTGCCACGCCGATGCCCACCACGTCGCGACCGAGTTGCTTGCAGCTTTGCGCCAGGGGGACGTAATCGGAGTCTCCGGCCACCAGGACCACGTGTGAGATGTCCGGATGGCGGAGGAGGTCCTCGACCGCGTCGACAGCAAGCCGGATGTCGGCTCCGTTCTTGGACCCAGAAGCGGTGAACAGCTGAACGAGGTGAAGCGCCCGCTCCATCAGCTCGTTGCGGTAGGCCGCGTTGCGCGGGGACTGACCAGTCGGCGTAGGCGCGGCTCAGCGTCACGTTGCCGAAGGATGCGGCGTAGTCGATGATCGCCCCGATGTTGATTTGGGCCGCGGCGAGTTTCCGGTCGATCGCGTCCTCTGAGCTCGTGGATGGCCGATGCCCGCGAGCCTCGTCCTTGCGCCAGGACCCCTTGCCATGGATCTCGTCGTAACGGGAGATGACCACGTTGTCGAAGTCGATGTAGACAGCCGCCCGCTCGCTCATGACGTGAGCCTACGGCTGATCGTCAGCCGATGCGTTCGGCCAGGGCCACCGTGATGCCCTCAGGTCCGCGCACGTACGTCATGAGCCAGGTGTTCTCGTACTCCCCGATGCCGCCGACCAGCCCATAGCCGTCTGCGGCGAGCTCGTCGACGAGGCCGCGGAGGTCGTCGACCTCGAAGGCCACATTGCGGATCCCGATCTCATTGGCCATGGCGTCGGGGGAGCCCGGAACGAGATCGGGCCGGACGAAGGTCGCCAACTCGAGCGCTGTACCGCCGCCGGGAGGGCGCAGCATGGCGATCTCGGTTCGCGAATCGGGGATCCCGCAGACGGTGTCGAGGAACTCGCCTTCGATGAACGTCCTGCCCTCGAGCTCCAGACCCAGTTTCAGGAAGAAGTTCACCGCCGAGTCGAGGTCCGCAACGGTGATGCCCACGTGATCGAACTGCAAGATCTTTCCCATGGGTCATCCCTACCGTCCCGTGGGGGCGGACTCGCTCGTGAACATGCCGTGCGCGACTGCCTCGGTCGCAAGCCGGAGCAGCCGGCGAAGGTCCTTGGGCTTGCGCTGCAGGCTGTCCGGGCGCCAGCCGAGGCTGATGATGCCGTTCCAGGCGGCCCACAGCATCGTGGCGGCGTCCTCGGGGTCGATGTCGCGGATTGTTCCCGCTTCGATGCCGAGCCGGATCGCCTCGACCATGCGCCCGTTCTGCTCGTCGACCGACTTGGCGAGGCGCTCGCCGAGTTCGCGCCCCGCGGGGTAGCTGCCAGGGTCGACGGGGAACGCCAACATCCGGAAGTACTCAGGGTTCTCCAGATAGAAGGCGAGGTACTCCTCGGCGGCGGCATACAACTGGTCGATCGGGCCCCGACTATCGGTGTAGGCGAGGTCCATGAAGTGTCGGTCCACGTCGAGCGCGCGCTCGACCAAGGCGATGTGAACCCCCGCCTTGGAGCCGAAGTGGTTGTAGACCGACCCGACGGCCACGCCCGCGGTGGCGGCAATCTCCTCCACGGTCACCTCGGTGATCGGGCGCTTGCTGAACAGCTGCTCGGCAGCCCCCAGCACAGCCTCGATCGTGCGTTCCGCTCGCGGGTCCACCGTCGTACCCCTTTCTGATAACCATTGCAAGAAGTCGGGACGGCTGTTAGCGTAACCGAAAGTTCGTGTAATGACTGCAAGAAAGAATCAGGAGCGCCGATGACCGACTGGCCGACGGTCCACGAGAAGGTAGTCGAGCAGTTTCGGACCGGCTGGGACCGGCCCGAGGCGCACTCCTGGGATGCCATGGCCGACGACTCGATGCGCTTCGAGCAGCCGATGCTCCGTAACGGCACCGGACGGCAGGTGTGGTGGGAAGAGATGAGCCGGACCCTGAAACTACTGCCCGACCTGCGCGCCGACGTGCTCCGGTGGGCTGGGTCGCAGGAGAACCTCTTCATCCACGTCAGGTTCGAGGCGACCCTCGCCGGCAAGCCGCTGACCTGGGACGCCGTCGACTGGCTCCGGGTGACGCCGGATGCGACTGCCGTGTTCCGGGAGTCCTTCTTCGACTCGGTTCCGGTTGCCACACAACTGGCTGGCCGGCCACGTGCCTGGCTGCGCTGGTGGCGCTCCGGAGTCGGCCCACTCTTCTGGCGCCGCCGCCTACTCAGCCCCATCGATATCTCAACAACCACTGGAGGAGCACGATGACCACCCAAGACCTCATCGATTCAGCGACGGCGTTCGTCGCCGAAGCCGAACGGATGACCAACGAGCGGGACGTCGATGGCGTTTTCGGCGTCTTCAGTCACGACGCTCATCAGACCGCCACGCTCGATGGCCTCCTGATCGACGCCCGCGGCATCGACGAGATCCATAAGGCCTGGGGCACGATGTGCGCCTTTATGCAGGCACGCCGGATGTTCGTCTCCAAGACCTTGGTCGCCGCAGACGCGAGCACCATCGTCAATGAGTGGGTCGGCGAAGTCGCCGGAAAGCATTCTGCGCGCGGCATCGAGGTCTGGGAGCTCAACGACGCGGGTTTGGTGGTGGAGCAGCGGTTGTACGGGTTCCTCGACGCGCGACCCGAGTCGAGCGTGGTGCAGAACTTGCGCATGCTCGTGGCGCACCCACTCACGGCTCTCGGCTACGCACGGGCTCGAGCCCGCTCATGAGCATCGTTGTTGTCGTTGTTGCGGTCGGTTTCGCAGTCATGGGTTTGGCGGCATTGGTGCGTCCTGCGTTGATGTGGGCGCCTTTCGGCGTCGTTCCGAGCACGCCCGAGTCTCGCAACGAGGTCCGCGCGGTGTACGGCGGCTTCGGCGTCGCGCTTGCCGTGCTTCTCTTCGTCGCGGACGGCTGGGCCGCAGACATCCGCGCTGGGGTCCTGCTGACCGTCGCGATCGCGTTGCTCGGGATGGCCGGGGGCCGGTTGTTCAGCGCGTTCGTGGAACCCAAAGCACTGATCGGCTACCCGGGGTTCTTCATGGTGCTAGAGGGCGCCCTGGCCGCGCTGCTCCTCGCGGCACGCTGACTGAGGGTTGGCAAGAACTAGAACGTGTTCTAGGTTGGACGCGTGTCCAGTTCCGCTGGACCCCTCGGTCGGAAGGGCGCGCACATGTCACTGCGGGTTGTCCATGTCGCCACTGGCAACGCGGGTCGGATCGCGCTGAGCCAGCTCATTGAGGATCCGCGGTTCGATCTGGTCGGCTTGGTCACGAGCTCGCCGGACAAGGTGGGTCGAGACGCCGGCGAACTGGCTGGCCTGGACGTAGTGACCGGCATTGCCGCCATCGACGATCTCGGTGCGGCACTGGCCACCAAGCCGGACTGCGTCGTCTACTGCGCACTGGCCGAGACTCGGTTCTTCGAGGCGCTGGAGGACATCAAGATCTGTCTAGCCGCGGGCGCCAACGTCGTCGCCACTTCTCCGGTGCCTCTGATGTACCCGTGGGGGCTGCTCCCGGACGCGATGATCGATCCGTATGAGGAGCTGTGCCGCGAGCATGGGGTGAGCCTGTTCGTCAGTGGCGTCGACCCAGGCTGGGCCAATGACCTGCTGCCCTTCGTCGTCGCCAGCACCTGCCAGAGCGTCGAGCAGGTCCGGTGCTACGAGATCGCCGACTATGCGTCCTATGACGGCGCACCCGTGATGTTCGACGTCATGGGCTTCGGCCGTGCAGTGGGAGAAGACCTGCCGATGCTCTTCCAGCCCGGCATGCTGGTCGGCGCATGGGGGCCGACCATTCGACAGCTCGCGAAGGGCTTCGGCCTGGAGCTCGACGAGATCACCGAGTGGTTCGAGCAAGAGCCCGCACCCGAGGAGTTCGACGTGGCGGTTGGGGCCATCCAGAAGGGTGGTGTCGCCGCAGTCCGCTTCAGAATCGCCGGTGTCGTGGCGGGCAAGGAGGTGCTGGTCGTCGACCACACCACCCGGCTGCGCCCGGACCTACGCCCGGATTGGCCTCAGGCTGCCCAGGAGGGTGGCTCGTACCGCGTCGAGATCACCGGCGAGCCGTCGTACGTCGTTGATGTCTGTCCGACCAGCAGCAAGGGCGATCACAATTACGCATCCATCGCGCTCGGCGCGGGCCGCGTCGTCAACGCGATCCCGGACGTGGTGGCCGCGGCACCTGGCATCCGCACCGTTCTTGACCTGCCGGTGCCAACGGCCGCGGGTGTCTTCGCCACAACCCTGCCCGGAGGCGCCGCATGACTGCCGAAACCGCTGCCGACTCGTTCGTAGAGGTGACGCACCCCGCGACCGGCGTCGCGGTCGTCACGCTGAATCGGCCCGAGCGCATGAACGCGATGGCGTTCGACGTGATGGTTCCGGTACGAGACCGGCTGGTGGACCTCGGCCGACGTAACGACGTGCGCGCGATCGTCCTGACCGGCGCCGGCCGTGGGTTCAGCTCGGGCGCCGACCAGAAGTCAGCTGGGCGTCCGCCGCATGCCGACGGCCTGCCCCGACCGGCGTATGCAGTGCGTTCCCTCGAGGTGCTCGAGGACGTCATCGGCACCCTCCGCCGGCTGCATCAGCCGGTCATCGCTGCGGTCAACGGCGCGGCGATCGGCGGCGGGCTGTGCCTGGCACTCGCGTGCGACATCCGGATCGCATCGACAGCGGCGTACTTCCGTGCGGCTGGCATCAACAACGGCCTCACCGCCAGTGAGCTGGGCCTGAGCTACCTGCTCCCGCGCGCGATCGGGACCAGCCATGCGGCCGACATGATGTTCACCGGACGCGATGTCGACGCCGAGGAGGCTGCGCGCATCGGGCTGGTGTCGCGGATCGCCGACCCGGTGGTCGAGCACGCGGTCGAGATCGGGAGCCGCATCGCCGAGCTGTCGCAGCCAGGTATCGAGTTGACCAAGAAGTCACTGCACGCCGGCATCTCGGCGGGCTCGTTGGAGACTCACATGCCGATCGAGGGGATCGGGCAGATCTATCTGCGGCTGCTGACCGACAACTTCGAGGAGGCGACGCGGGCCCGCAAGGAAGGGCGACCCGCGAACTTCCGCGACGATCGAGGGGAATGAGCATGGGACGTGTCGACGGCAAGGTTGTGCTGATCAGCGGCGGTGCCCGCAACATCGGCGGCGCAAGCGCACGGGCACTGGTGGCCGAGGGTGCAAGCGTCGTCATCGGCGACGTCCTCGACGACGAGGGCAAGGCGCTGGCCGAGGAGCTCGGCGACGCGGCGCGCTACCTGCACCTCGACGTCACCAGCGATGAGGACTGGCGTGCTGCAGTCGGATTCGCGGTGGCCGAGTTCGGCAAGCTCAACGTGCTGTTCAACAATGCCGGCATTTTCAACGGTGGGCCGCTCAATCGATACAAGCGCGATCAGTGGCAGCAGATGCTCGACATCAACCTGACCGGACCCTTCCTGGGCATGCGGGCTGCCACCGATGCGTTGATCGCGGCCGGCGGCGGTTCGATCATCAATACCTCCTCGATCGAGGGCCTGCGCGGGACGCCGTGGGCACACGGCTACGTCGCCTCCAAGTGGGGCCTCACCGGACTCACCAAGTCCGCGGCGATGGAGCTCGCGCCACACGGCATCCGGGTCAACTCGCTGCATCCGGGCCGTATCAGCACGCCGGCGACCGATCAGATGCCCGAGGACCTGATCCCGATCCCGCTCGGGCGCCCGGGCCAGCCCGAAGAGATCGCGTCGTTCGTGGTGTTCCTGGCCAGCGATGAGTCTTCGTTCGCAACCGGAGCGGAGTTCGTGATCGACGGCGGGACGATCAACCAGATCCCGACCAAGACCTGAGTCAGACCAACGCCCGCCCGGTGATCGGCGGCAGATCGGCCAGCGTCGCGATGCCGGGCGGCGCCGCGACGACGTAGGGGATGGCGTTGGTGACGGGGAGTGCGGTGTAGATCATCCCCAAGCCCATGAAGCCTGGTTCGGTCCAATCTTCCGGTGGTAGGCAGTGCAGGACCGTGCGCATGTTGGGCAAGCCGAAGACCTGGATCACGTGGCCGTGGGCGAGTGGCTTCGGTGGAGTGACCTGGTCGCCCATCGTCCAGTTGAAGCCGACGTTGACGACGTTGCAGTCGCCGACCCAGCCGCGGTGATATCCCATCACGCCGGCCACGGTTCCCTCCGGGATCGTCATGAAGCCGAGGTCAGAGTCTCCGGTGGCAGCCGTGAAGGTGACGTCGAAGGTCATCCGGTCCAACTGGACGCCCAGCGCATCGGCCATCATCGCGGCGGATTCGGCGAACACCTCGCTTTCGCGGCGCACGGACTCGGCAAGCCCGGGCGTGGCGGGGTCCTTGGAGAAGCCCATCGCGATTTGGGTTTCCGCGGACTCATACGTCGAGCAGTCGACTGACTCGGTGATCCGGATCTCGTCGACCCGTTCGCACGATCCGCTCAACACCATGCCGACCATGTTGGTCATTCCCGGGTGAGCGCCGCTGCCGAAGATGGTGGTGTCGCCCTGTTCACACGCCTTCGCGACCCGCGCTCGATCCTCCGGCGTTTGCTTCCCGCCGGTGATCCACGCTGCGCTGGTGCAGACGTTGACGCCACTCTCCAAGAGGGCGACCAACTCATCGACGTTCGGCCAGAGCGGGTTGTAACAGCAGGCGTCGGCGCCCAGTGCCAGAAGTTTTCCGATGTGATCCGTGGCCGTGACGCCCGTCGGTTCGGGCCAGTCGCACAGCTCGGCGGCGTCCTTACCGACCTTGCTGGCGCCATGGGCATACACGCCGACCAGCTCAAGGTCAGGCCGGCTCAGGATGGCGTGCGCTGATCGACGGCCGATGTTCCCGGTCGTCCACTGGATGACTCGGAGCGGGCGGTCGAACTGGGGTGTGCTCATGCCAGCGAGAGTAGAACGTGTTCTATCTATTGGCCAAGCAGGTCGCCCTCGTTACCGCTTCGGTCATCACGAGGGCCAGGCGTCGCCCTCGTGGCCTCGCATCGAGACGATGGATCCCCGGAGCTGCTCAAGCATCGCTGGATCCGCGTGGAGTTCCACCTTCACTGCTTCGAGGTCGTCGCCGTAGGCGACGCGCACGATTGCTTGCCCTCCCGACTGAGTCACGTGCCAGTCGAGCAGCCGTGGCAGCGAGGCAATGCGGAGTTCACGACCCTCGACTGTGTAGCCGGCGTCGGAGCGCAATGCCAGTGCATGAAACTGGCACACGAGGTAGTGGAAACGTGGGGCGTCGTCCCGGCTCGGCCTCCACACCTCAAGAGCGAGTTCAGGGCAGCCAACGGCGGCACATTCAGCCATGACATGAGCCTATGCCGCCTTTGTTACAGGCATCGAAAACGTCTCAGCGCGTGGGCTGGGTCCCTGGCCGAACTGCGACGACAGCGCTCGGGCCGAAATCACCTAGCTGGTCAGATCTCGTTCGGCGGCCCGCACGATCGATCCGAATGCGAATCGTCCCATCGGCTCCACCGCGCGGCCCAGCGCAGAGCTGGCGACTGGCGACGGGGGACTTTTCAGATATCGGTCAGCGGCGCAACTGCTCGCCAAGGAAGTCGAGGATGGCGTCGACTGCCTTCTGCTGGCGGTGCAGCGTGGTGGTGGCGTGCTTGATTCCGGGCATCTCGACCTTGATGAAGTTCTCGCCGAGTTCCTTGGTCAGGACGTCGAACCGCGAGCCGACGGCCAGGTCGCCGGTGAAGCGGGTTCCGAGGACGGGACAGCCGTTGGCGGCTCGATCCTTGACCGTCGCGAGGTCTGCTGGCGAGAGTCCGAGATCGCGACCGAGGGAGGGCGTCACCGCGAACGGCGCGGAGGGCTGACAGAGGACCGGTGCCGCGACAGCGGGGTCGACCATCATGCCCAAGGCGAACCCGCCGGTCATACACATGCCAAGTGCGCCGACGCCTGGCCCGCCCAGCTCGGAGTGCAGTTCGCGGGCAAGGCTCCGGAGCCAATCTGCGATGGGTGCGGTCTTGCCAGCGTGCAGCGTGACGAACTCCTCGCTGACACACACTTTCCGGACCGCGGACGCGACGCTGGCGAGGTTGACGCGCACGCCCGGCTTGCCGAACAGATGCGGCATTACGACGGTGAAGCCGGCATCGACAATCTCCTCAGCGAACTTGATCACCGGCGGCGAGATGCCCGGGATTTCGTGAATGACGATGACGCCCGGACCCGAACCCTTCCGGTAGGTGCCATGCGTGACGCCATCGAAGGTGTGGCTGCCCTCGGTCCAAGTCTCAAGTCCGCTCATGGTTCGGAATTCTTGCAGGTCCGTCTCAGAACGTGGGTCGGCGAGATTTCTGAAACCTGTTCCACTATTGCGTCGCGCGTGCCAGAATCCGATCGATGCAAGATCGCGCGCACCGCTGGCACGTCGTGCTCGTCATGGCGCTACTCCCAGTAACCCTCGTTCTCGCCCGGCCCGATACAGCGGCCGCGGCGGAGTCCTTCACCGCCAAGGGCAGCGTCGAGCAGGTCTACGTCACCGGGCTTCCGCCAGGTGCGACGGTGACGCTGCACGAATCCGGCGGCAGTGAAGTCGCCTCGCGTGAGGCGAGCTCCTTGGGCGGATCTCTTTTCCGTGAGGTACCTGCCGGATCGGGCTACACGGTGCGTTCGGGCGGCGTGACATCCGACGCCATCACCGTCCTGCCGAACCAGTCGGCGCCACCAAGCACCAGTGTCTACGACCAGACGATGCCGTCGGCCGGCTACGGCTATCTGACGACTCGCGACGGCACCAAGCTCGCCTACTCAGTGCATCCGCCCACACAGCCGGCAAACCTGGGGCTTCCCGGGCTGCCGATCACCGACCTGAACATCCCGGGCGATACTCCGTACACCGCGCCGTACCCCACGCTGATCGAGTACTCGGGCTACGGCTATGCCAACCCTTCGGGCCCGGATAGTGGCATCGCCGTACTAGCGAATCTGATGGGATTCGCCGTGGTTGACGTCAACATGCGCGGCACCGGCTGTTCGGCGGGTGCCTTCGACTTCTTCGAGCCGCTGCAAGGCCTCGACGGGTACGACGTCATCGAAACCGTGGCCCGTCAGAAGTGGGTACGCGGGGGCAAGGTCGGCATGCTCGGCATCTCCTACGGCGGTATCAGCCAACTGTTCGTCGGTCAGACCAAACCGCCGAGCCTCGCCGCCATCACGCCTGTTTCGGTGATCGACACCGTCGCAACGACGCTGTACCCGGGCGGAATTCGCAACGACGGCTTTGCCGTCGCGTGGGCCCAGGAGCGGCAGGAGGAAGCGCAGGCCGCCGGAACCGACGCTGAAGGCACCCAGCCGTATGCGGAGCAGCGAATCGCTGAGGGCGACACGGTCTGCAAGGAGAACCAGGTCCTGCACCCGGAGGCGGCCGATCTCCTGGAGAAGATCGAAGCGAACGATCACTATCGGCCGGAGATTGCCGACCCGCTCGATCCGGTGACGTTCGTCGACAAGATCAACGTGCCGGTCTTCATGGCCTGTCAGTGGCAGGACGAGCAGACCGGCGGGCACTGCCCGACTTTGGCTCGCCGGATGACTGGGACGTCGAAGAAGTGGTTCACGTTCACCAACGGCGCCCACATCGATTCGCTGGATCCGGCGACTGTGAACCGGCTTTACGACTTCCTGATGCTCTACGTGGCCAAGGAGGCTCCGTTCGTGAAGTCTGTGCTGCTCAGGGCTGCGGCTCCGGTGTTCTACTCGACCGCGCTTGGCACGCCGCAAGAACAACTGATCACCCTGCCGGTGGACCCGATTCAGCTGCAGCCGACCCATGCGTCGGCACTCAAGGCGTTCGAGGCACTCAAGCCGGTTCGCATCCTGTTCAACAACGGTGCCGGCGCTGATCCACTGGGCCAGAAGGTCTCCGGCAACCCGTACCCGGCGTACGAGCAGTCCTTCGACGCGTTGCCGATTCCGACGCAGCAGGCCAAGTCCTGGTACCTCGGGCCGAACCAGACGATGCTCAATGCACCTGTCACGAAGGCCGGCACCAACGCATTCTCTGCCGATCCCTCGGCCGTGCCGCTCAACAACTACACCGGGGGGACCGGCACCGGTGGCTTGTGGGCCAACACGTCGAAGTGGCAGTGGGATTGGCGGTCGCATCCGTCCGGGAAGTCGTTGTCGTACGTGACGGCGCCGCTAGCCCAGAACACCACAGTCATCGGTGCGGGAGCTGTCGAGCTGTGGGCCCGCTCGTCGCAGCCGGACGTCGACTTCATGGTCACGATCAGCGAGATCGACGCGAAGGGCAACGAGACGTTCGTCCAGAACGGCTTCATGCGCGGGAGCATGCGCAAGCTCGACACCACCGACACCGGCATGTTCAAGGAGCCGAGCACACTGCTCGAGCCGCATCCGTCGCTGCGTGAGGAAGACGACGAGCCAATGTCGTCCACCGAGTTCACCAAGGTGACGGTGCCCCTGTACTTCAGCGGCCACCCATACCGCGCCGGCACACGCATCCGCGTCGTGATCTCGGCGCCGAACGGCTCGCAGCCGATCTGGAACTTCCGCCACACGAAGCCAGAACTGGGAGCCACCCCGCCGAAGGTGGCCGTCGCATTCTCGAAGGCCAAGCCATCCCGGTTGGTCCTCCCCGTCATCCCGAACCAGACGATCCCGAAGGCCCAGCCGCCGTGCGGCAGCCTGCGCAACCAGCCGTGCCGCCCGTTCGCGGCAGCGACCAATCAGGTCGTTCGCTAGTTCTAGTGACGGCCCGCGACTATGGCCGGGATACAAGCTGAAAGCCCCACCGCAGGATGTGCGGCAGCGCCTTTCAGAACCTGGTGAATCAGATGTCGAAGAAAATTCGGTCGAGTGGGGGCCTACACCCGGCCGCCGACGGCGATCACCGCAACGGGAGCGAGCCGAACTGAGCACGGCACTCGATCGGTCACAGGCAGAATCGACGTAATCGCGGCAAGTGAGCGCGGTTCAACTTTCGCCCTGAGGGTGTTGTGGCTCTTTGGCCTGTGTCAGTTGGCTTGGCTGAGGATCGCGTTCGGCTGGAACGTCGGTCGACGATCCTCGGCCTCCCTGTCGGCGCGTACGAACTCGAAACTCGCGGTAGTCACCAGGGTCCACGCCGTCACTTCGTCCTGGCCCAGCACCGGCAGGTTGACGCTGGCGTATGCCGACCGCAGGGCTTCGGCGCACTCCACGTGGCACGGCGGGAAGTGGAACGCATTGCGGCCCAACTCGTGTTCCGAACCGATGAAGGCAATCGGGCGTCCGAGGCCAGATCCGCACACCCCGCAGATCCGACTGAGCGCACACTGGGTGACCCGGCGCTGGTCGAGGTGCCGGGCGGAGGGCGCGACCCCGGGTCCCCCATAGCCGCTGTCGGTGGCGCAGGCGAACGGCACGGGGACGGCCAGTTCGGCGTCGATTGGCAGCTCCGCGAAGGTGCGAGGGGCGGCGTCCATCAGCGGTCGTGCGAGAGTTCGCGCGGGCTGCGAGAGTACGCGCCGAGTTCTCGACGCCGGGGCTGACGCTCTTCGTCGGACCTGCGGCGACGATCCTTGGAGGGCTCGTTGGCGGTGTCGCGGCGCTCCGGTGGAGCGGGGTCGTCACTCGTGGTCATCTTGTTGGGCAGGGACAGTTTCATGATCGTGCGCAGCGCTTGCCCGTACTGACGGTGCAGCGGCCCGATGGTGTACGGAATGTCGTACTTCTCGCACAGCGCCCGCACCTTGACCGAAATCTCGGGGTAGCGGTTGCTCGGAAGGTCCGGGAACAGGTGATGCTCGATCTGGAAGCCCAGGCTTCCGCTGAGGATATGCAGGGTGCGACTTCCCTCGAAGTTGGCTGAGCCGAGCATCTGGCGCAGGTACCACTCGGCACGAGTTTCATCTTGCAGCTCCTCCTCGGTGAAGTGCATGGCACCGTCGGGGAAGTGGCCGCAGAAGATGATCATGTAGGACCAGAGGTTTCGGGCCAGGTTGGCCGAGGCGTTCGCCTTCAAAGTTGTCTTCCACTGCTTGCCGGCGAGGGCGGGGTAGACGACGTAGTCCTTCAGGATCTGATTGCGGCCCTTGCGGAAGATCTGCTTGAGCTGCCGCTTCATCTCCTTGGGGTCCTTTTCGCCCTTGCGAATTCGCTCGAGGTCGAGGTCGTGCAGCGAGACGCCCCACTGGAACAGCGAAGCGAGCAACGCGTTGTAGACCGGCTGGCCAAGGTAATAGGGGTGCCACTTCTGCTCGCGAGCCATCCGCAACACGCCGTAGCCGATGTCGTTGTCGTGGCCGAGCACATTGGTGAACTGGTGGTGGATGTAGTTGTGGGAGTGCTTCCACTGCTCGGCCGGCTGGGCGGTGTCCCACTCCCAGTTGCTGGAGTGGATCTCCGGGTCGTTCATCCAGTCCCATTGACCGTGCATGACGTTGTGCCCGATCTCCATGTTCTCGAGGATCTTGGCGAGCCCGAGGAACGAGCCGCCGAGCACCGCGGCCGGTGCGCGGGTCCGCTTCGACTGAGTCCCGGCGATCAGGACGACCCGGCCGGCTGTGGCGAGGCCACGTTGAATCCTGATCATCCGGTTGATGTAAGCCGCGTCGTCAGCATTGCGAGATTCCTCGATCTCGCTGCGGATCGCGTCGAGCTCGCGGCCAAGCTGCTCGACCTCCTCCTCGCTGAGGTGGGTGTACTCCTTGACGTCTGCAATGGCCATACGTACTCCTTAGATGTCGAGCGTGCAGTCGCCGACGGCGGCGGTGACGCAGGTCTGAACTGGTTCGTTGGGCTCGCCGAACTCATCACCGCTGCGCAGGTCGCGAATGGTTCCGGAGACGAGTGTCAGAGTGCAGGTGTGGCAGATGCCCATCCGGCAGCCGTAGGGCATACCCACGCCGGCTTTCTCGCCGGCTTCGAGGATGGTGGTGGCGCCGTCGGCTTCGATCTTCTTGTTGGAGTTGCGGAACGTGAGCGTGCCTCCCTCGCCGCCCTCGCCCCCAAGTTCCAGCGAGAACCGCTCCACGTGTAACTGCTCCTCGATGCCGGCGGACTCGAAGTGCGCCCCGATGGCGTCGAGCATCGGGCCGGGGCCACAGGCCCAGGTCTGGCGCTCCTTCCAGTTCGGGCAGATCTTGTCCAGGTCGGCCAGGTCGAGCATGCCGTCAATGTCAGTGTGGAGTTCGTGGAAGGTGAAATTCTTGTGCCTATCCGCGAGTTGCTGGAGCTCTTCGCGGAAGATCATCCGTTCCGGTGTGGTGGATGAGTAGTGCATGACCACGTCCGGCATGGTGCCGCGACGGTCGAGCGTGCGCAGCATCGACATGACAGGCGTGATGCCGCTGCCGCCGACAAGGAACAGCATCCGCGCTGGTGGCGGGTCGGGCATCACGAAGTCGCCCTCGGGCGAGGCTAGGCGGACGATCGTGCCGGGCTCCAGCCCGTTGACGAGGTGGGATGACAGTTTGCCCTCTGGCATCGCGCGAACCGTGATGCTTAGTGTCCGCATTCGTCGCTTCGGTGGCGAGCTCAGGGAGTAGGAACGCCACTGCCACCTGCCCTCCACTTGCACGCCGATACCGACGTACTGACCGGGCCGGTGCTCGAACTGCCAGCCCCACCCGGGGCGGATCACCAGCGTGGCTGCATCGTCAGTTTCGGGAATCACTTCCTCGACCCGACCGCGTAGCTCGCGTGAGCTCCACAGGGGGTTGACCAAAGAGAGGTAGTCGTCCGGGTGTAGCGGTGTGGTGAACTTGGACCCGGCCTTGCGCACCCGTTCCCAAGGGATCGTTCCTGCCATTGGCGCCTCCGTCCCCCTACTGGTACCCACTTCTCCTCAGTGAACACGTGTTCTCCGGAGAATGAGCCCGATTAAAGTGAAGCGAAACTTGGCCGGGCGCCTTTAGGCGGGTCGTGCCGCAGCGTGCTATCAGCGACAAGTTGCTGCGATTGTGGAGGCCGTCCCTGTGTAGCGCGTGAGGCTTTCGAAGAGTGCTAGTTGGCGTCGGACGTCGGCCCTGGGTCCACTTCGCCGGTCGGCCGGACGCTGCCGCGCCAAGCGCCGGTCTCGGCCTGGCGGTGTTCAATGAACTCCTTGAACTTTTCCAGGTCCACCGCTGCCTGCGCTTCGACGAGCCGCAGCATGTCGCCAGCCTTCTCGACCGCACCCTCGGGCTCGAAGTCCAAGCGCAACGTGACTTGGGTCCGGTCGGTGCTTGTGGAGGCGAAGGCGACGGTGCCGTCGTTCTTGGTCCCGTCCGTTGAACGCCAACTGATCTGCTGGTCGGGCTCTTGGTGCACGATTTCGGCGGTCCACTCACGGGTCACGCCAGCAATGTCGGCTTTCCAGTGCAGGTTCTTATCGTCGATCTGCTGGACGCGCTCGACGCCGTCCATGAACTTCGGGAATTCCTCGAACTGAGTCCACTGGTCATAGGCGGTGCGTACCGGAACGTCGACTTCGATTGTCTTTTCAATGGTGCTCATGGAGAGTTCCTTCAGTTGGCCGACTGTTGGGTGCTGCTGGGATACCCGGATGATCACCATGCATGAATCGCGTCCAACGGTTTGCCGGCGATGGTTAGCGGACGGCATCGCTGGAAAGGCCCGGCAAGCTCCGCAGGCTTCACCCTGGATCCAGGTCAACCTGCGGCAACGCTTACATCGGTGATGCGCCGGTGCTGGTCGCCAGTGTGCGGAAGGCCTGAGCGGCGGAGCGGCGGGCACACCGAGTGCGAGCTGCGCTCTGGGGTAACCCTTCGCTATGAGCGATATTCGAGACGACATCGAAAGCAAGGCCGAAGAACTGAAGGTCAGCAGCGCTGACCAGCACTTGGGCGATGCGATGGACGACGCAGACCTCGAGGCCGCAGGCAACACGACCGGCGACGGCAAGTTGAAGGCTGATGGCGCGCCTCAGAAAGTTGGCCGTGACGAGCAGGATCAGGCCGAGCCGTACTCATTTCCTCCCGATGAGGGCGACGAGTAGAGCGTCCCTGTTCGAGGTTTAATGACGGTCACGCCCCCATGTGTGCTCGTCTCGACGGAGACGGACCTGGTACGGGCGTGACGTTTAGGATGGCTGTGAGGGCTCCCGTGGGGTCAACGTACGGTCGTGCCCGCGCGGCGCGAAATGGCCAATTAGGACTAGTTATCCCCGTATTCGTCCCCAAGGTGTGAACGACCCCGCACACACACTCAGCCGAAGGCAGTTCCTCGTCGCTCGCCGGGACTGGCGGGCAAGGAAGAACGACCGGCTACTTGGTTGAACCGGCCGATCTCAGGCGCCCGAGAGACGCCTCGACATCGAACCGGCAGGTGCACCTGTCGTCGAGGCCGCCTACGGGTCGACTACCCAATCGTTAACCACGAACACGCCCCACCTATGCGACCAGCGAATTCGGCTAATTGGTCGCATGGAGGAGCCGCGCGTCGAAATCGATGGACTTCACTAGTCGGAATACCGACGTTGCCTGAAGGTCATCGACACAGGTCGTGGTCACCAAGTGCTCACGTCCGTTCGAATCCCCACGGACAGTCATATCCGTTATGCCGCTCAGCAACCCTACGATCAGATCCTGCGCGTGAGTGTCGGTGACCGCGAAGACCTGCACGATCGACAACCTCAGCGGCGTGTTCTCCTTAAGCAGCGGCGTCGTCATGTGGATTCACCGCCTCCCGCAGCCGTTCCATGGCCTTGGTCTCGATGCGCGATATCTGCATCTGGCTTATGCCGATGCGCTCTCCAACCTCCCGCTGAGTGCGATCTTGGTAGTACCGCAGGTAGATCACTTCTCGTTCCCGTGGCTTTAGGTGCTGGAGCGCGGGTTCGACGAGAAGTCGAGCATCTGCCTGTTCCAGGCCCCGATCGTGGACGCCCAGCTTGTCCGCCGCGACGCCACTGCCCCCATCGTCGGTGCGGGGTCGGTCCAAGCTTTCCGGCCAGCAGCGTTGCGCAGCGACGTGCACGTCCTGAACCGTTTCGACGGCGACGCCTGTTGCTGCGGACAGCTCGTCGGCCGTGGGCTCACGGCCCAACTCTCCTCGCAAGTCCTCGTACGCCTGTCGCACGGACAGGTGTGCTTCCTGGATGCGCCGCGGCGGACGGATCGCCCAGCTGGAATCTCGGAAGTACCGCTTCAGTTCGCCGAGGATGCTGGGCACGACGTAACCCAAGAACGCCTTTTCGCCTCCGCCAGTGAAACGGTGGGCGGCTTGGACGAGCGCAGCCCGCGCCACCTGCTCGAGGTCTTCCATCGGGACAGCTGAACGTCGGTAGCGATGTGCTAGTCGATCGGCAATCGGGATGGCCGCCACGATGATCTGGTTACAGAGCTCGTCGCGTCGTGCTGGATCGCTTGTCGTTTCGAGCTCATCAAGCGCATCGGCCAACTCGTCGACAAGCGCCAACGGCTCAAGCTTGCGCGGTCGGTCAATTCTCCTGGCCTGGGACATGGGTCCGCTCCTGTGGAGTCAGATCCACAATGGCCGGCTGTATGACCTTGGATCTCCACCGAATAGTTCTCAGTGACTATCCGATGTGTAGTCACTGTCTACTAGTCGCCGCGTCAGCTGTCAAGAGTGGGCGATTGCCTACGTTTGCGCGCGCTGCGTGGCGGGAGCGTGCTTTGGCTCAGGCTTCGTGGCCGGGCTTGAGACGCTTTGCGCGGTGAGAGTCGAGCTGGGACGAATCATGGTCTGCACCACGGCTGATCGGATCAAGAAGCAGAGCGTCGTGGTCGCCGACCACGAGTCGGTTCCATATGCGTCCAGCCTAGGCAATTCGGGCAATCGTCGAGAACGGGAACGCCTCCAGGACCTTCGTGCCAAGCGCAGGGTTCGAACTTGTCTATCTCATCGCCAGTCTCCGAACCGAAAAGCACAACAAACTCCTCAGCGCTGGACGGAACGAGATGCACTGCGACGACCTGCGCGTTCGGTGAGACGCGGTATGTCCGGTGCCGCCTTTCATGAGCACGAAACGGGGCGGCCTCATGGCACTGAACTTTCTGCGACCTCACGGGACGACACTCACGCGGGTCCCGATCGGGGCGAAAGCCCATAGGGCTTTGGCGTCGTCGTGCCATTGCTCGACGCAGCCCGGGGTGCGGGGCGCACCTAGATCCTCGCGAGCGTGGGCGTAGCGCCCCCGCTCGGTGACCGTCACAGAATGAAAGCCGATCGGCGCGTTCTGGCCCTCGGTGAAGCGAACGAAGTATTCGAAGGTGCCGTTGCCGTTGTAGGCCCGGGCGTGCCGCGATCGCGATGTCACCGCGTAGGCGCCCGGCTGGACGTTGTCGCGATTGCTGCCGGAGACGAGGTACGTGCGGACCACGGCGCCGTCGCGGGTCACCAGCCAGACACGCTGGTCGGACTGGTCAAAGACGATTCGGCGGCCAGCACCTGAATGGTTGGGAAGTTCGGCCAGGGTCTTCGTATCTCGAGGCTTCGCAGCGGGTTTCACCTGGGCCGACGATGCTGTGCCGGCCGTCTCGGCGAATACGTCCACGGCCGCCAACGCGCAGGCAGCTAATGCGACAACGGCGCGAACCGTCCAGGCACCACGGCTCGCGACACCTGGCGGCGAGGGCGGGGTAGGTCGCGGCTGCGCTTGATGAGCGAACACCGTAGGCGCCTGCCCGGGTCACGCCTTGGTTTGTGGGCTGCCGTCGGCTGAGAGCGAGCCTTCGAGGCGCGTCACGATGGCTAGCAGGAGCATCGCGGCTACGGGGGCGAACCCAACGGCGAGCAGGAGGAGGAGTTGTGTGGTCATGCTCCGACACATACCCGGCGGAGTGCCAGCGCATGCTCGGCGCGGCAACGGCGTTGGCATGCGAAGCGTCTTTTGCGGGTACCCCGTATGAAGGACGGTGGCTTATGCGCGCACGTCCAAACACCGAAAGGACGGAACGATGGGTATCGGAACCGGAATTCTGCTGGCCGTTTTGGGATTGATTTTGCTGACCGGGACCATTCAGGTCGACATGCCGTGGATCGAGGATTACACGCTGGGCTGGATCCTTCTGGTTGCAGGCGTCGTCGCGCTCATTCTTTCGATGACGGTCTGGCGTGGACGTGGAACCACCCGCGTGGTCGAGCGAGACGTTCCTCCCGTGTAGGGAGGCTCTTCGTGTGAAGCCGGCCGGCCCCTGAGGCATTTCCTTGCCCCTGGGGTCGGCCGTTTTCGCGATGAACTTTGGCGACCACCATGCGGTCGCGTGATTCGCGGCGAGTCCACGGCCAGGTCATTAATGCCCAAACGCGTGTCACGATCGCGACCTCGACGATGAGATACAGCGGCCACGGGCCGAGCAGTCCAAACGCCGTCTGCATTTGGCGGTTTGCCCTTGAGCTAGCCGTAGTTCGTCCCGAACACCCAGTTGAAAAGGGGCTCCCAACAGCCCAAGCGAGCGTGACGGCCTGCGAGGCGATACGTCCGCCACGTTGGAAAACCTCCCACGCAACCCTCCGAGGAATGCCTCCTTCGAATAGAGCCGCGCCGGACGGGTACCTGAAAGGGAACTCGAAAGGACCGAGCAATGAATTCTGTCTCCACAATCTTACTGATCTTGTTGGTGGTCATCGCCGTCGTCGCGCTCGTGCGAGTGCTAGGCGGTGTCGGCGGGGGTATCGCCGGGCCAGCGGCGCGTCCCATGGCGCCGAGGGAACGTGTCGTTGAACGCGAAGTCGAGCGCCCGCAGGCCCACGACCGCGTCGTCGAGCGCGAAGTCGCAGAACGTCCATCTCCTCCTCCGGTCTCAGAGCCGCGCCGTGTCGTCGAGCGCGAAGTGGTGCGTGAGGACCCGGACGTTCTCTGAATCCGACCCGAGCATTGGGGCGGCCCACTGTCCGACGAGTGGTTAAGCACCGCCCGCATCCTCGGTGGTCGATCATCGGGTACCGTGAGCGACCACGCGTCGGTGGTCCAAGTAGGACGCTCCACTTCCGGTGGAGAGGTGGCTGTTCAAGTCAGCCCCGGCGCTCCAATAAGGAATCAACGCTTCGTGCTGTTCCCGCTAGAGGCGTGCGCCGTGTAGTCGCCATGGAGTTCAGGCGGGTCCGAGTGCGGGGTCGGGTCGTCGCAGTTCAGACGAGAATGCCCGGGTTTTGAACGGGTACTTATCCGGCGTGACCGCACACCTGCCCTATCTGATCGCTATCGGGTTCGCTCCAGTTGGCGTGATGCTTTTGCTAGTCATCGTCACGCGTCTTGAGGGCTCGCTGCCACACGACAACGCTCTGCGAGGGCGAAGGCTCAGGGGCTAGCGCCATGCGAAGCGTGCTCTGGCTGATAGGTTTCCCGGTTTCCTGGGCCACGGCGCGATTTGGAGTGATGCGGAAGGCGCGCATCAACGCTGACTTTTATGGAGGCGCCCGGGTGGCGGCGTCAGATTCCGATTAGTTCTTAACCCGCCTGCCCCTTCTTTCGTATGGATCACGATGGCGGCTGTTCGAGCGGATGCGTGTGGGTGCCGAGGACTAGCCGCGGACGAGCAACGCAGGAGCCTCTACGGGCACCAACGGAGGCGCGCTTACATTCGCCTTCCTTTGCGGACACGCTCGGCGCTGCCGAGGCCGCGAATGTCGACCCTCATCGTTTGGCTTGGATAATGCATAGCCGCACTTGGAGTTCGGTGCGCAAGTTGGTCGACACGACATCGCGCCGATCATTTCGATGGACCCGACCTCGGACGTGCGCCCGACTCTCCGGGGGCATCCCGTTTCCGTCTCGAACTCGCTCTCGCTCGCAGCGACAAAGGGATCGAGTTCGGATTGCTCGTCGATCATCCTGGCCGACATGAGCGAAGTAGGCGCATGCCCCGCACGGCACACGCACACTTGACCCGGGGTAGTTAAACCTGCGCGCGCGAAGGGGTGTATGACTCCCGGTCATGTTCCACGTGGATTCTGGGGCCCTCCGGCAGCGGATACCGGACCCGCTTCAAATCGCATGAACTTGCCGAGGTTAGCCCGGTTCGAAATACAAGGGCAACGCCGGTGGCTCGACTTTGCACCCAAGCTGGGGTCCCCTTATCGGAATCGTAGCGATGACCTTCTCATTGCGGGTGAGAAAACGTATCAACCTCGGCAAGATCCGACGCAATCGCGGCAGGTTAATGCGGTCCCCGGACTCGCGGCCAATCGACCGCGCCATCGACGGACGCGCTCGAGGGCCGATGCGCCGGCCCCAGATGGACCGCAACGGCGCACCCCGCCGACTACATCGACTCGCGAAGGAACCAGGTTTGACGGGGACGGCGTGTATCCGCACCTGCTTGGGCATGCCGACCCCCGCAACAATGCGCTGCACCGTGCGCGTACACGCCGAAGGACTGGTGATCGACAAACTCGGCCACAGCCGGCGCTCGACCATGCCCGATTGCATCGCAGCGAACGTGCGGCTTTAGAAGAGCTTGTACTTGTCGCTCGCGATGAGGAACCCGTGCGAGCTTTCATCATGCACGCACCGGACCGAACCGGAACCGACCTGGCACGTCAGCCTCCCTGACCGGATGGCCTGCCCGGCGTCGAGCGGGTTGTCGGAGTTCAAGGACGTGTCGCCGACGCAAGCGAATATGGCTTGGCTGGCGTCCTCGAGAGTTATGGCGTTACCCCAGTCCAGATCGCACGACGCGGGCGTTGGGGGTGGGCTCCAGTTTCTCCGCGAAATGTCACATCGCACCGACCCGGGGCTTATGTGGCAGCCGATGTTTCCGTCGTTGGTCGAGAAACCTGTCAATTCATTGACCACCATGTCATCGGAACCCGACGAGGATTGGTCCGACATATCGTCTGACTCGCCACCGCCCAGTGCAAAGGCCTGAAGTGCCGCCAATGCAGGCGTAATGTCCTGGGCGTCAGCTTCACCGGCCCGGTCGGCGCAGGACTTGCCGACGCCCACCGCGGAGTCCTCGCTGACAAGCACCGCGTTCCCCTCGCGATACAGATCCATCGAGAAACAGCCGGGCTCCTCGCCGAACGCACTGTCGTCGAACCATCGGCGAATCTCGACGCCAAACTCGGTGGGGCGCGCTTCGCCGTAGAGCCAGGACCCGGCTTCGGACATCGTCTTGGCACACTTGTTGACCTCGCCTGCCACCCCGTCGAGCATGGACTGAGCGCCATCGGCAGCGGAGAAGAGGACGAGCATCCGCGCGCGGTATCTCTGGTCAACATTCAGTTTGAGTCTGCGAGACGAGACCGAGTCGGAAACGGTCCACGGTTCGACGCTGCACAGGTCCAATGTGACGGCTCCGCTGAGTTCCTCCCGTTTTCCACCTGGAGAGTCCGGCGGCCAGCCGGCATCAAGCGGGAATCCCGACGGAATCTTCAGGATCGGACCGGACCGAGCAGTGGGGTCGGGTGTCGTGGGATCCGGTGTACTGGGATCCGACGTGCAACTGGCCGCGAAAACCAGTGCCAGGGCCAGCGCCGCAATACTTCGATATCGCGCCATGCCAGGAGCATAGAACCGCGAGACAGCGAGCGACCAGCCTCAATTCCTGTTGCATCGGCGGCCGTAGACGCGGGGTGCATGATCGAGTTGTGAACGCTCGAACACAGCAGGTACCCCCAGATGACGAGTTACTGTCCGGATTGGCTGCCGCTTCTCCCGCGCTTCGGACAGAGTTTCAGACGGCCCTCGTGATTCTGGAGGATGCTGTTGAAACAGGATCCGGGTCGTCGCAATGGAAGACCCCGACCGATCCGCTCGGATTCCCCGTCGTGACCTATGACGAACGCCTGTGGGCGTGTCTGCGGGCTACGCATGCGCTGATCCAAGCGACCGGCTGGGAAGCGTCCGGGAATGAGACTCTTCCTGCTACATACGACGCCGCAAGTTCGCCGTCACTCACCGAGACAGCAGCCTTCCTCGTACGAATCGAACGTGCGGAGCGGTTCAGTGAGGGATCCATCGAAGCCTGCATCGACAACGGGACTCTCCTGGCCGCCTTGCATGCGCTCCAGCGGGCGCTGCCCGACGGGTAGCGGAGCCGTTCGGGAACGCTGCTTGATCTGCGCTGCTGGAATCCCAGCGTTTTCTGGCCGCCGATACGCCTGGCTTTACGCACACGTAAGCGCGGCTTCGGGCGAGTCGGCTAAGACGACCTTGGACGTTTACGGCCACCTTTGGCCTGACTCAGACGACAGCACACGGGCCGCAATCAGCGATGTGATTACGGCCCGTGTGAGCGGTTCTGCGGACTATCGCGGATCAAATCCCGTGAAAAGCCTGCAATTGCAGTCGCTAATTTCTAGATGTCGTAGTAGAGCTCGAACTCGTGCGGCGTGGGACGCAGTGCCACGGGCAGGATCTCGTTCTCGTACTTGTAGTCGATCCACGTCTCGATCAGGTCCGGCGTGAACACATCGCCGACCGTGAGGAAGTCGTGGTCTGCCTCGAGAGCGGCGAGCACTGCGGGCAGCGACGTCGGAACCTGCGCGATGTCGGCAGCTTCCTCCGGCGGCAGCTCGTAGATGTTCTTGTCGACCGGAGCAGGCGGCTCGATCTTGTTCTTGATGCCGTCCAGGCCGGCCAACAGCAGCGCCGAGAAGGCGAGGTACGGGTTGCTGGACGGATCCGGGAAGCGGCACTCGATGCGCTTGGCCTTCGGGTTCGATCCCGTGATCGGGATGCGCACGGCGGCCGAACGGTTGCGGCTCGAGTAGACCAGCGAGATCGGAGCCTCGAAGCCCGGCACGAGACGCTTGTAGGAGTTCACCGACGGGTTGGTGAACGCCAGCAGCGCCGGAGCGTGCTTCAGGACGCCGCCGATGTAGTGACGCGCGAGCTCGGAGAGTCCGCCGTAGCCGGCCTCGTCGTAGAACAGCGCGGTTCCGTCGTTGGCCAGCGACTGGTGGACATGCATGCCCGAACCGTTGTCACCGAAGATCGGCTTCGGCATGAAGGTCAGCGTCTTGCCGGCGGCCCACGCCGTGTTGCGGACGATGTACTTGAACTTCGTGACGTCGTCGGCAGCAGCCAGCAGCGTGTTGAAGCGGTAGTTGATCTCCGCCTGGCCGGCCGTACCGACCTCGTGGTGACCGCGTTCGAGGATGAGGCCCGACTCCGCCAGGTGGGTCATCATGTCGTTGCGCAGGTCGGCCTGGCTGTCGGTCGGCTGGACCGGAAAGTACCCGCCCTTGTAGCGAACCTTGTAGCCGCGGTTGTCGGCGATGTCTTCGTCGGTGCCCCAGGCGGCCTCGACCGACTGCAGTTCGTGGCCCGACTTGTTGGCCGACGTTCCAAACGAGACACGGTCGAAGACGTAGAACTCGGCTTCAGGGGCGAAGTACGCGGTGTCGGCGATGCCGGTCGACGCGAGGTACGCCTCGGCCTTGCGCGCGATGTTGCGCGGGTCGCGGCTGTAGGCCTCGCCGGTGATCGGATCGTGAACGAAGAAGTTCAGCGCGATCGTCTTGGGGTTGCGGAACGGGTCGACGAACGCCGTGCCGAAGTCGGGGAGAAGCTTCATGTCCGACTGGTCGATCGTCTGGAAGCCGCGGATCGAAGAGCCATCGAACGCGACGCCATCAGCGGCCGCCGTCTCGTCGAAGGCCTCGATGGGCATGGTGACCTGCTGCTGGATGCCCGGAAGGTCGGTGAATCGAACGTCAACGTACTTGACGCCCTCGTCCTTCGTGAACTTGAAGAATTCGTCGGCGTTGCCGAAGCTCATGGGTCCTCCTCGCCGCGCGTCACGGCTCGATTTTGAACAAAGAGATGGCGGCATGACGCCACCTTGGTATTGACCCTAAGGGCCAGCAATTTCCCGACCGTAAGGGGATTGTTTCCGGCATGTTACAAGTGGCCCCATGTCCCACAGCGGGCTGGTCAGCCACGCATTTGCCGGCGGGCACCCTTGGCGCTGGTCGGCATCGGACCGCGTGGCATCGGCGCGGCCGGACGCATGGCGTCGAGCGCCTTCATCTTCTGCATGAGCGCGGTCTGAGTCCCCGGCGGGACTTCCTTCTTCATCTTCTGAACGTGGCGCACGAGCTTCGTCAGCTGAACCTCGCCGTCGCCATCGCCCACGACGATCACGTGCACGCGTGCGTCATCGCCCGCGATGCGCTGGTGCTTCGTCCGCTCCGTGGCAAGCAGCTGCTTGACGCGGGAGGGGTTGCCCTCGCCGACAAGCACGATGCCCGCGCGGCTGATCACGCGGTGGACTAGGTCCTGGTTGCGGGTGAACGCGACAGCCTGTTTGACCTCAAAGCCACGGCGCAACATCTGCAGCGCACCGGCGGCAGCGCCGGGCTGGCCCTCGATCTGCGCGTAGGCGGCATGCTCGGCACGACGCCCGAGGACGATGAGAACGGCCAGGAGGCCGGAGAGCACGCCGAACACGACGGCGCCGCTGATGGCGAGCACGGTGCGCCCGAACAGCACCATCTGGAGCATGGCGCCGACGCCACCGACCACGAGGAACCAGGCGAGCAGCCGGATTGGCAGTGTCCGATCGCTCTTCTTAGTGATGCGGTACGCCTGAACCATCTGGCGCAGGCGGCCCTTGGGCATCTCGGGGGTGTTGGCGGACATGATCGTGAGTCTACGAGCGGACTGCGGCGCGTGCTTCGACCGCCTGCTTGTAAAGGCGTCCAGCCCGGTATGAGGACCGAACGAGCGGCCCGGACATGACGCCAACGAAGCCGACCTCGTCGGCCTCGTCCTTGAGCTCGATGAACTCCTCGGGCTTCACCCAACGATCGACCGGATGGTGACGGGCTGACGGTCGCAGGTACTGCGTGATGGTGATGAGGTCGCAGCCGGCTTCGTGCAGGTCGCGCAGCGCCCGACTGACCTCCTCGCGCGTTTCGCCCATGCCGAGGATGAGGTTGCTCTTGGTCACGAGCCCGGCACGCCGTGCTTGCGTCAAGACGTCGAGCGAGCGGTCGTACCGGAACGCCGGCCGGATGCGCTTGAAGATGCGGGGGACCGTCTCCAGATTGTGGGCCAGCACCTCGGGGCGGCTGGCGAAGACCTCGGCCAGCAGGTCAGGCTCGCCGTTGAAGTCGGGGATGAGGTTCTCCACGCCGGTCCCAGGGTTCAGCTCGTGGATCTGGCGCACCGTTTCGGCGTAGAGCCAGGCGCCGCCGTCGGGCAGGTCATCTCGGGCGACGCCGGTGATGGTGGCGTAGCGCAGGCCCATCGTCCGGACGCTCTCGGCGACGCGACGCGGTTCGTCCAGGTCGAGGGCGGCGGGCTTGCCGGTGTCGATCTGGCAGAAGTCACAGCGCCGGGTGCACTGGTCGCCGCCGATGAGAAAGGTGGCCTCGCGGTCTTCCCAGCACTCGAAGATGTTAGGACAGCCGGCCTCTTGGCACACCGTGTGCAGGCCCTCGGACTTCACCAGGCCCATGAGCTCGTTGTACTCGGGACCCATCTTCGCCCGCGTCTTGATCCACGGCGGCTTGCGCTCGATCGGCGTCTCTGCGTTGCGGACTTCGAGGCGCAGCATTTTGCGGCCTTCGGGCGCGATGGTCACGACAGCCAGCCTACGCCGCCGCCGAAGCGCTCCGGTTTGTCACTCCCGCTGGCTATCGTCGGCGGCATGCCTTTGGCCGATACAAACAAGTCCAAGACCTTCCTGAATTTGCTCGTCAACACGGCGGCGGCCAACGTCACCACCAGTTTCATGTGGTTCGCCCTGATGTTCTGGGTGTACATCGAGACGCGGTCGGTGTTCGCCAACGGCGTGATCGGTGGCGCCTACATGTTGTTCGTGGCGTTGAGCAGCATCCTGTTCGGCTCGTTCGTCGACCATCACCGCAAGCTGCAGGTCATGCGTTTCTCCGGCCTATTCACGCTCACGGCGTTCATCATCTGCGCTGGCCTCTATGCGTCGATGCCGAACGAACGACTGCTCGATCTTGAGCGCCCCTGGTTCTGGCTGTTCACTGCGATCCTGCTGGCCGGCGCCGTCATCGAGCACATGCGCAACATCGCGTTATCGACCGTCGTGACCATCCTCATTCCGGATGAGAAGCGGGCCAACGCCAACGGCCTGGTCGGCACTGTGCAGGGCTTGGCCCTGATCGTCACCAGCGTGTTCTCGGGATTGTCCATCGGGTTCCTCGGCATGGGCTGGACGATCGCGATTGCCGTGACCCTGACCGCACTGGCGCTGCTGCACCTGCTCACGCTGAGCTTCCCGGAGGAACAGTTGCCGGAGCAGGGCGCAACCATGCGAGCCACAATCGACCTTCGGGGCTCGATCAGCCTGATCGTCGCCGCGACCGGTCTGATGGCGCTGATTGTGTTTTCGACGTTCAACAACTTCATCGGCGGCTCCTACATGGCGCTGATGGACCCGTACGCACTCGAGCTCATGTCGGTGCAGGCCTGGGGTGCGGCGTTCGCGTTCGCGTCGACCGGATTCCTCGTCGGCGGCGCGCTGGTCGCCAAGTTCGGTCTCGGCTCCAATCCGACGCGGACGATGCTGCTCATCGTCGTCGTCATGGGCTTGATCGGCGTTGCGTTCGTCGCGCGGGAGTCGGTGTGGCTCTACGTCATCGGCATCTGGTTCTACATGGCGCTGTTTCCGGCGGTCGAATCGGCCGAGCAGACGATTATCCAGCGCGTCGTCCCGTTGGAGCGTCAGGGGCGGGTGTTCGGCTTCGCGATGGCGGTGGAGTCGGCAGCGGCCCCGGTCACCGCATTCATCGTCGCGCCACTGGCCGAGTTCTGGATCATCCCGTGGTCGCGCAGCGCGTCAGGACGCGAGGCGCTCGAACCGTGGCTCGGTGCGGGAGAAACCCGCGGCATCGCACTGGTGTTGGTCGCCGCCGGGCTCATCATGGCGGTGGTGGCGCTGTTGGCGTTCCTGACGCCGGCGTACCGCAGCCTCGTGACCACATACGCCAACTCGGCGCCAGTCGATGCCGAGGGTCAGGAGGCTCCAGCCGCGACGCTCAATCCGATCACCGGAATGGAGACACCCGGGGTCGTGGTGACATCGGGCGACGGCTCATAGCGCTGCCAACGCAACAGCTCGACCAAGTGCGGGGCGATGGCGTCAGCAGCTTCGGCCACGGTGACGACGTGGCCGAGTTCGAGGCTGAGGGTTGTCACTCCGGCGTCGGAGATGCCGCACGGGATGAACCGTTCGTACCAAGCGAGGTCGACGTTGGCGTTCAGTGAGAAGCCGTGCATCGTCACACCACGTGAGACGCGGATGCCGATGGCCGCGATCTTGCGTTCGGGCCGGCCCGACCCGGCGGCGAGCCATACGCCAGAACGTCCAGCCACCCGGCCACCAGCGACGCCAAGGTCCGCGATGCCGCGGATGATCGCCTCTTCGACGCGCCGGACGTAGTCGACGACCAGGACGTGCGACGGCAACTTGGTGATCGGGTAGCCGACGAGCTGCCCGGGGCCGTGGAACGTGATCTTGCCGCCGCGATCAACGTCAATGACGGGCGTTCCGTCCTGCGGGCGCTCGTGCGGCTCGGTGCGCTTGCCGGCGGTGTAGACCGGTGGGTGCTCGAGGAACAGCGCGACGTCGCCGATCTCGTCCTTCGCCCGGCGTTCGAGCAGGTCACGCTGGAGTTCCCAGGCCTCCAGATAGGGGAGCGCCGCATCGTCGAACCATTCCCGCCGGATCCGCAGCTCGCTCACTCGTTAAGGGTACCCATCGCCCGCATGGGGTTTACGCTCGCGATGTGCCTGACATGCACGACCTGGGCGGTCGGCGAGAGTTCTTTGGTCCGGTCGCTTACACGGCGACCGAGCCGGTCTTCCACGAGGAATGGGAACGGCGTGTCTTCGGGCTCGCGACGTTTGTGCAGACGGTTTTCGGGCCGAACTTCGATTCCTTCCGCGCAGTCATGGAGAAGCTCCCGCCGGAGGAGTACCACGGCCCCTACTACGGGCGGTGGCTTCGCGTCCTGGAGCAGATGCTCGGGTCCTACGTCCGTGGCACCAAGTCCGCGCCCAAGCTGAAGGTGGCTGGTGCCGCGTTCTCCATTCGGCACGTCCTGGCGCGGCCGACTTTGCCGCGGCTCCTGAACGTGCGGGTGATGCCGCGCATCGTGGGCGGCGCGAAACGGGCACTCCAGACCCCGAAGTTCGAGTTAGGAGATTCGGTTCGCGTGCGCGCAGAGCGTCACGACGGTCACACCCGGCAACCCGGATATGTGACCGGACGCCGCGGCACCATCGTTGATCATCGCGGCGCGGCGGTCTTTGCCGACGTGCACGCGGAGGCCCGGACCAAGGTTGCAGAGCACCTGTACACGGTTGCCTTCGAGGGTGCCGAGCTCTGGGGAGACAGGGCCGAACCCAACACCGAGATCCGCATCGAGCTATTCGAGCCATACCTGGAGCCGGCATGAGTGAGCCCGACCCGATCGCCGTCCGCGTTGAGGCGTTGGAGTCCGTTCTGGTGGAACGCGGCCTCCTCGACGTGAAGTCGATCGACACGATCATCGAGCACTACGAGAAGGATGTCGGTCCGCTCAATGGCGCCAAGGTCGTCGCCAGGGCGTGGACGGACGACGCCTACCGCGATCGCTTGCTCGCGAGCGGCACCAAGGCGGTTGCCGAGCTCGGGTACGGCGGAGCTGAAGGCGCCGACATTCGGGTGCTCGAGAACACCGACGACGTCCACAACGTCGTCGTGTGCACGCTGTGCTCGTGCTACCCGTGGCCAGTGCTCGGCCTGCCGCCGAGTTGGTACAAGTCCGACGAATATCGCTCGCGGATGGTGGTCGAGCCGCGCGCGGTCCTGGCCGAGATGGGACTCAACGTGTCGGCCGACGTCCGGATCCGGGTCTGGGACAGCTCGGCCGAGGCCCGATACATGGTGCTGCCGCAGCGGCCCCCCGGAACGGACGGCTGGTCGGCGGAGCAACTGGTCCCGCTCGTTACGCGTGACTCCATGATCGGAGTCGCCCGGGCTTTGGATGCGGCAGATGGCAGCAACTGAGACGTTGCTGGACGCCGATGGGCCCGCAGCGCCGCCACGGTCGAATGGCGAGCTGGCGTTCGCTGCTCCGTGGGAGCGTCGGGTCTTCGGCGTCACGATGGCCCTCACGGAGAACATCTTCAGCTACGAGGACTTCCGGGAACGGCTCATCGGCCGTGTGGCGGAGATACCTGACCGTCCGTATTGGCATAGCTGGGCGGCTGCACTTGAGGATGCGCTGAGCGATGCGTGCGCGCTCGACTCCGAGTCACTGGAGGCGCGGCACCGGCAGTTCTTGGCACGCCCGCACGGCCACGATCACTGAGAGTGCGTGTAGCACGATGGGCACATGAACGATCCTGTCACCGCAAGCTCAGCTGACTACCGCGACATCGTCAAGGTGTTGGCTACGGCGTTCTCACAGGATGCTGTGTTCGCTGCCCTCCTTCCAGATGCCGACTCCAGGTCCGCACGACTCCGTCACTTCTTCTCGGCCGAGGCCGGCCCGTGGGCGTTGGACTTCGGGGCGTCGTGGATCCTGCGCGATGGCACGGAGGCGCTCGGCGCGGCGGTCGTCGTTCCCGCTGAAAGGCGACACAACCCGGCGGCCAAGCACCCGACAAACGTCATTCGCTACCTGCGCGCCTTCGGCTGGCATTCACTGAAGGCGCGGCACATGTTCGAAGTCTTGGAGCGCGCCCACCCCGTCGAGGAGCACCTGTATCTGCCGCTTATCGGTGCCGCCGTGCAAGGACGCGGAGTCGGATCAAGCCTGCTTGCGGCAGTCGGGCGGGCCGCAGACGAGCGCGGGCTGCCGGTGTATCTGGAGGCGAGCAGCGAGGAGAGCGCACACCTCTACCGTCGCCACGGGTTCGTCGACACCGGAACGATCGTCGCCCACGACGTGCCGCCGTTCTACGCGATGTGGCGGGAACCCTCAACGACCTGAGCACGTTCGCCGCACTCGGGGCGCCTGCAAAGATGGGGCAATGCGCGTTGTCATAGCCGGAGGTCACGGAACGATCGCCCTCATTCTCGAGCGGCTGCTCGCCGATTCCGGTCATGAGCCCGTTGCCCTCATCCGCAACCCCGAGCACATATCCGACGTCCAGGCAGCCGGTGCGACGCCAACCCTTCTCGACCTTGAGACGGCCTCCGTCGACGACCTGGCCCGTGTGCTGCAAGAGGCGGATGCCGCGGTCTTCGCCGCCGGGGCCGGCCCTGGCAGCACCGCCGAACGCAAGTTCACGGTGGACCGGGACGCTGCGATCCTGCTGGCCGATGCGGCCGAGACAGCGGGCGTGCGCCGTCTCATCGTCATTTCCGCGATCGCCACCGACCGCTTCGACGCGGCATCCGATGACATCTTCCAGCTTTACCTGCGAGCCAAGAGTGAAGCAGATGCCGCAGTGCGATCCCGCGAGTTGGACTGGACGATCGTGCGGCCCGGCTCGCTCACGAACGACGCCGGCACCGGTCGAGTGCAAGCCGCCTCCGAGATCCCAGGAGGCGGTCGTATCACGCGGGCGGATGTCGCTGCCACCATCGCCGCGCTCCTAACCTCGGGCGCCGCTTCACGCGTCCAGTTCGAACTCGTGTCTGGCGACGAACCGATCGACTCGGTCCTTGAGCAGCTAGCCTGACGACCTCTGCCGGAGGCAGAGATACGAGACCGGTCTCGCGGGATCGCAGCCAAGCACCTGTGGACAAGGCGGTTGGCCGTCGGTCAATCCGCCAGCAACCTAAGTGCATGTCTCTCTTCGCCGTCTGGATCTCGCTGATGTCGACGCTGTTCGGCGCCGCGGACGATCCGGAGTGCTTCGCGCTCGGCGGGCTTGATGTTGCCCGAGCCGAGGCGCTGGCGGACGGCAACCTCGGCGATCTCCGATCTGTCTACGCGGACTCAACAGCGGCGGCCGCGGATGCACGGCTGTTGAAGCGCTACGCAGCACGTGGCTTGCGCGTGGTCGGTGCCGGCATGGTCCGTGACGAGTGCCGCGTCGTCGCGCGCTCGGCGGCACGGGTCGAACTCGATGTCACTGAGCGTTTGGCGCGAACGTGGGCGGTGCGGTCGACGGGCGCATCAACTCGACTGCCACGGGATGAGACCTCGCGTCATCGCGTCGTTCTCACCGGCGGTGCCGGACGGTGGCGGATCGCCTCAGTCCGCTAGGGCTGCGGCGACGACGGCAGCGATCTCCCGGTTGTACTTCGGCGCTCGCCGGCCGGTCGTGACCTGGCTGAAGAATCCGTGGATCATGTCGTCGTACTGGCGCAGTTCGGTCTTGATGCCGGCCGCCGACAGTTTCTCGGCGTACGCATTGCCCTCGTCCCGCAATGGGTCGAAGCCCGCGGTGGCCACCAGCGTCTGCGGCGTCCGCGGTGAGATGGCGCCATTGAGCACCGTGGCCCGCGGGTCTGCCCGCTGGCCGGGGTCGGGGACGTAACGTTCGCGCCCCTGCTCGATCGCAACCCGGGTCAGGAAGTAGTCCTCACCGAGCGAACGGCGTGACTCCCAGGTCTTTTCGAAATCGGCCACCGGGTAGATCAGCAGCTGAAACGCCAGGTCGATCTCGTCGGCGACCGACTGCACGGTGGCCGCGGCAAGGTTGCCGCCGGCCGAGTCGCCACCGACCGCGAACCGCTGCGGATCGGCGCCGACCGTTTCCGGGTTCGCCGCTACCCACCGCACCGCGGCGACGCAGTCGTCGAGGCCAGCCGGGAACGGGTGCTCGGGAGCCAGCCGGTAATCGAGGGCGAGGATCTGGATGCCCGCGTGTTCGGCGAAGGCGCGCAAGGCACCATCGTGACTCTTCAGGCTCCCGTACGTGTGGAATCCGCCGTGGAAGTACACCATCGTCGGCGAGGCCGTCGATCCGATCCGAGCCTTGGGCGTGTACAGCCGCGCCGTACGTCCGGCGACAGTGAGGTCGCGCACCGCGCCGATGGACTGACCGACCGCCAGCGCTGCCGACAGCCGGTCGAGATTGCGCCGGGCCTTCTCCACGGGGAGCTCGTCCAGCGGGGTCTCCCGGGTGACGCGCATGAGCGTGAGGATGAGGTGCGACTCGGGCGCCAAACGCTTGCCGTCCCGGACGATCGGTCGTCCGGCGATGCGCTGGACGACTGGCTCCGGCAGATGGGACAGCGCCTGGAGCAGGCGGCCTTGGACCTGTTCTTCGATGGACATGTTCGTTCCTCAGTGGTGAAGCGCCGCGTCGACAACGCTGGCGAGATCGGGGTGGTCGAAGGTGAAGCCGGCGTCGAGCAGGACTTGCGGCTTGACGCGAAGCGAACCGAGGAGGTCGTCCGCGACGGCACTGGCGCCCAGCTGTATCGCGAATCTTGGGGCCGCCAGCCGTCGCTTGCGTCCAAACGCCGCTGCGAACGCGTCGGAGAACTCGGTGTTGGTGGCGTCGCCGGGCATCCCGAGATTGATCGGTCCGGAGACGTCGTGTTCGGCTAGGAAGGTGACGGCACGCACCCAGTCCTGGCGGGAGATCAGTGACATGTGTTGTTGGCCTGTACCGAGTTTCGCACCGAGGCCGAGCTTGAATGCCGGTATCTGCGGCTTAAGCAGCCCGCCGGAGCGATGCACGGCGAGGGTCGTGCGCAGCAAGCAAACCCGGCTCCCGGCATCCGCCGCAGCTTCGGCGGCTGCCTCCCAGGCATGCACGACGTCGGACAGGAACCCGGAGCCGGCAGTGCTGGCTTCGGTGAGGATCTCGCCGCCGCGGTCGGCGCCGTAGGCGCTCATGCCTGACCCGGACAGGAAGGCGGCCGGCTTGGGGGAGCGGGCGATGGCCGCTGCCAGCGTTGCGGTTGCGCCGAGCCGCGAGGACAGGACCAACTCCTGCCACTTCTTGGTCGCCGGCCAGTGCGAGATGGGCTCACCGGACAGGTTGACGACGAGGTCGGCCGAGTCGATCAACGCTTGGTCGACCACGCCGTCGGCCGGATTCCAGGCGAACGCGTCAGGCTCGGTCTCCGGTTTCCGAACCAGCCGGACGACCTCGTGCTCGCGAGATCGCAGATGGTCGACGAGGGGTCGGCCGAGGAAGCCTGAAGCACCCCCGACGACGACCTTCAAGGGATCAGCCGAGTTCGCCCTCGAAGGAGCCGCCCTGCAGGCGATTCTTGATCGCTGACAGGAAGCGGCCGGCGTCCGCGCCGTCGACGACTCGGTGGTCGTACGTGAGTGCGAGGTAGGCCATCGAGCGGATCGCGATGCTTTCGCCACCGTTGGCGTCCGTGACGACGACGGGTCGCTTGACGACCGCGCCGACACCTAGGATCGCAACCTGTGGCTGGTTGATGATCGGAGTATCGAACAGGGCGCCATTGCTGCCGAGGTTGGTGATCGTAAACGTCGCCCCGGACAGTTCGTCCGGCGTGATCTTGTTGGTCCGGGTCCGCTCGGCGGCATCTGCTATGCGCTTGGCCAGACCGGCCACGGACAGGTCACCGGCGTCGCGGATGGTCGGGACGATGAGGCCCCTTTCTGTGTCCACTGCGATACCGAGGTGCTCGCCGGACGGGTAGGTGATCGTTCCCGCCTCGAAGTCGGCAGCGGCGTTGACCTGCGGGTACTGCTTGAGCGCCTCGATGGCCGCCTTGGCGAAGAACGGCAGGAACGTCAGCTTGACGCCTTCGCGCTCGGCGAAGGCGTCCTTGGTCCGCGCCCGCAGGCGCGTCACGTCGGTGACGTCGACCTCGTGGACCTGCGTCAGCTGTGCCGAAATCTGCAGCGACTGGACCATGCGAGTGGCGATCGTGTTGCGCAGTCGCGTGATCTTTTCGGTCTTGCCGCGCAGCGGTGACGGGGCTGCAGGTGCCGCAGCTGCTGGCGTGCTCGCGGCCGGAGCCGCGGCGGACGATGGTTGCGACGGTGCGGCATCCAGCACGTCCTGCTTGCGGATGCGACCACCGACGCCGGTGCCGGTGAGGCTCTCCAGGTCGACGCCGTGCTGCTTGGCCAGCTTGCGGACGATGGGGGTGACGTAGGTGTCCGATGCCTCGGCAGCGGGCGTCGCCGGTGCAGCGGGAGTCGGCTCAGGCGCGGCGGGGGCAGGAGCCGGGGGAGCCGGTGCCGCCGGCGCCTCGGCCACGGGTTCGGGCTGTGCGGGTGCCGGTTCGGGGGCGGCCGCCGGCGCGGGAGCTTCCTGGGCAGGAGCCGCCGGTGCAGCTGGGGCCGCAGCAGGCGCAGACCCAGCGGCACCGATGATGGCCAGGACGGCACCGACCTCGACTGTCTCGTCCTCGGCCGCGCGGATCTCCAGGAGGGTGCCGGCTACCGGAGACGGGACCTCGGTGTCGACCTTGTCGGTGGAAATCTCCAACAGCGGCTCATCGACGGCGATCTCCTCGCCGACGTTCTTCAGCCAGCGCGTGACGGTGCCCTCGGTGACGCTCTCGCCCAAGGCTGGCAGAACGATCTCAGTGCCAGCTGCAGTCTCGCGCGTATCGGGTCCGGTTGGCGCCTCGGCGGGCGCTGCCGGCTCAGGTGCAGGAGCCGCTTCCGGCTCGGGCTCGGCGGCCGGTGTCTCCGCCGCCGGCGCGGCAGGAGCTTCGGCGGCAGGGGCCTCAGCCGCCGGGGCCGGGGCGGCACCCGCGGCCTCGCCCGCCTCGCCGATCACCGCGAGTTCGGCGCCCACCTCGACGGTCTCGTCCTCAGCGGCCTTGATCTCCAGCAGCACGCCGGCCACCGGCGACGGAATCTCGGTGTCGACCTTGTCGGTGGAGATCTCGACGATCGGTTCGTCGATGGCGACGGTGTCACCGACGTTCTTCAGCCAGCGGGTGACGGTTCCTTCGGTGACGCTTTCGCCGAGCGCAGGAAGGGGGACTGAGGTGGCCATGGTGTCCTTTTTACAAGTCAGGCGTGCGAGTGCAGTACAAATTTCTCACGCATGCGCGTGAAGGGGTTTGCCGGCGAGGGCGAGCGCGGCTTCGCCGAGCGCCTCGTTCTGGGTGGGGTGTGCGTGAATCAACTGGGCGAGGTCCTCGGGGTACGCCTCCCAGTTGACGATCAGTGAGGCTTCACCGACCTGCTCGCCGAACCGCGTGCCGATCATGTGGACGCCGACGATGGGCCCGTCCTTCTCGCGGACGAGCTTGACGATGCCGGCGGTGCCGAGGATCTGGCTCTTGCCGTTGCCGCCCAAGTTGTACTCGTACGTCTCGATCTCGCCGTACTTCTCCTTGGCCTGCGGCTCGGTGAGGCCGACCGAGGCGATCTCCGGCTCGCAGTACGTGACGCGCGGGATGCCGGAGTCGATGATCGGCTGCGGATTGAGCCCTGCGATCTCCTCGGCGACGAAGATGCCGTGGGCGAAGCCGCGGTGCGCCAACTGCAGGCCCGGCACAAGGTCACCGACGGCGTAGACACCCGGGACGTTGGTGCGGAGACGTTCATCGGTGGGGACCCAGCCGCGATCGACGGTGATGCCCGCTTCTTCGAACCCTAAGCCGGCCGAGCGCGGCCCGCGGCCGACGGCCACCAGGCACAGGTCCGCTTCGAGCTTCTCGCCGTTCTCGAGCGTCACGATGACGCCTGCGCCGGTCTGCTCGACCCCGGTGAACTTGACGCCGGTCTTGAAGTTGATCTTGCGCTTGCGGAAGGCGCGCTCAAGCTGCTTGACCAGCGCCGGGTCTTCCAGCGGGATCAGGCTCGGCAAGCCTTCGACGATGGTGACGTCGACACCGAACGACTTCCACACCGATGCGAACTCGACGCCGATGACGCTGCCGCCGATGATGACGACGCTTTCCGGCATCTCGGCCAAGGTGAGGGCCTCAGTGCTGGTGACGACGCGGCCGCCGATCTCGACGCCGAGGGTCCGTGCCTCCGAGCCGGTGGACAGGATGACGTTCTCGCCGGTGTAGGTCTGCCCGTTCACCTCAACCGCCCAGCCCTGTTCAGTTCGTGGCCCGACCAGCTTGCCTTCGCCCTCGACGACGGTGATCCCGGCGGCCTTGATCAGGCCCTGGAGCCCGCCGTACAGACGGCTGACGATGCCGTCCTTGTAGGCGAGAACGCCCTTCAGGTCGATGGCATCGAGCGTGCTGGTGATCCCGACGGCTTCGCTGTGACTGATCTCGTCGGCGACCTCGGCCACGTGCAGCAGTGCCTTGGTCGGGATGCAGCCGACGTGCAGGCACGTGCCGCCGATCTTGTCCTTCTCGATCAGGGCGACCGTCTTGCCCAGCTGCGCGGCCCGGAGCGCTGCGGCATAGCCACCGCTGCCGGCTCCCAAGATGACGATGTCGAACGTTGTGGTGTCCGCAGGAGTCTGCGTCACGGTCCCTCCAGAGGTGGTGCCTTGTCGGCCAATCAAATCGCCCATTCAGATTGCACCGTCATCTTGTCACTCCGCTCGACCATCCTGCCACCGGGGTTTACCCGTCATGCACACTTGCGCCATGGCCTTGTTCCGGCGGCGGAAGGTGGCTCGCGACGACCTCGTAGTGCTGCGTGAATGGGTTGCTTCGCGCGGTGCAACCAAGGGCGGCGTCGAGGCCTATGTGGAGCCTCAGACGTCGTTCTCACCCACGACGATGGTGCTCGTCGCCGGCGACGGTGAGTTCATCCGCCGTGGTGTCGGATCACCCGATGCGGCGGCCAGGTTTGCCCGCAGCATCGGCATCCCGATATACGACACCAATCGGGTCGGGCTGCCTCAGCGGATGCGCGACTATGCGCTGCGCCAGCAGGCGGCTCAAGCCCCGACGTCGGGGGCTCGACCCGTTCGCACCGCCCGCCAGTGGGACGCGATCATGACTCTGGCCAGCGTGGCCGCCCTGCCTGTTCCACCCACCGACGTTGACGACGATCGCTTGCGCGGACTGCTGCGCGCTGCCCGCGCCAAGACGCATCCGGACCGCAACGGTGGCAATCGGGTCGGGTGGGATGCGGTCGAGGACGCCGCACACGCCCTGGGCCTGCGCTAGCGCGCGAGGTTCCGCGCTAGCTGGACCAGCGTGCGGACGGCGTAGCCGGTTCCACCGGAGGGCACATAGCCGTACGGCCCGTCCTCGTTGTACGCCGGACCGGCGATGTCGAGATGTGCCCACGGCACGTCGCCGACGAAGGCGTGCAGGAACTCGGCCGCGAACAGCGCGCCGCCGGCCGCCTTCGGGTTGTGCTGCCGCAAGTCAGCCACCTTGGACGACTTGACCTTCTCCTTCATCTCATCGGGGATCGGAAGCGGCCAGACGAGTTCGCCGGCTGTCTTGGCGGCGTCGACCACTTCGCCTCGAAGTGGGTCGTCGTTGGACATGACCCCGGCGGTCCGATCACCGAGGGCGACGATGCATGCACCGGTCAGCGTCGCGACATCGATGATGGCGTCGGGCTTGGCCTCGACCGCGAGCGCCAACCCGTCACCGAGCACGAGGCGGCCCTCGGCGTCGGTGTTCAGGACCTCGACTGTCGCGCCGTTGCGCATGGTCAGGACGTCGCCGGGGCGGGTGGCCGATCCACTTGGCATGTTTTCGGCGATGCAGGCGATCGCCGTCACGCGGATCGGCAGGCCAAGCCGGGCGATGGCTCCGATGGCCGCTACGACCGCGGCGGCTCCGGCCATGTCCATCTTCATGGTCTGCATGCCGGCGCCGGTCTTGATCGACAGGCCGCCGGAGTCGAAGGTGATGCCCTTGCCGACGAGGGCGAGGTGCGGCAGTGCCTTTTTCTGGGGGGCCTTGTCCGGCCGGTAGGTCAGCTGGACGAGGCGGGGCGGAACCTCGGAGCCGGCGCCGACGGCGAGGATTCCGCCGCAGCGTTCGCGCTCGAGTTTGCGCTCGTCCCAGATCGTCACGCGGGTGGCGTCTCCTGCCCACTCCTTGATGGATTGGGCGAAGACAGGTGGGCGGATGTCGGCAGGGGCGGTGTTCACCCAATCCCGCGCCTGGCTCACGGCGTCGGCAACGATCGTCGCGGCCTTCACCGCGTTGGTCGCCGACGCTTGACGGGCGAGCGAGGTGAGCAGCGTGATGGACCGAAGCGTGCCGTTGGGCTTGGTTTTGTACGTCGTGAACGCGTAGGCGCCGAGCGACGCGCCTTCGGCGATGGCCTGCACCTCGTCGGCGTCGGCCGGCTCGAACGCGAGCGCGATGGACTTCGCCTTGGCTCCGACGGCAGCGCGAACGCCGGCACCGGCCAAACGACGCAGCTGTTCGGTTGTTGGCTCCTGGGGCACGGCTACGGCGACGACCAGGCGAGCCCGGGCGAGGTCGCCGGCCGGAAAGGTGACGATCTGATCGGCATCGCCGGTGAAGCCCATCGCCTCGCGCGCGGCCGCGAAGCCCGTGTCGGACTTCGGGTCCCGAATGCCGATGACTAGTACGTCGTTGCGCGCGGCCGCAGGGGCAAGCCGACTGAGGGAGATCGTGACCATGGCGGTCACTATAGGTTTCGGGCATGGATCTTCTGCAGTCGCCGTTGCACGATCGCCATGACGCCTTGGGTGCGAAATTTGCAGAGTTCAGCGGCTGGCTGATGCCGCTTGAGTACGGCGGCGTCCTCAAGGAACATGCCGCCGTGCGCGATGGCGTCGGCGTGTTCGACGTCAGCCACCTCGGCAAGGCGCTCGTGCGCGGGCCGGGTGCGGCGGATTTCGTCAACGCCTGCCTCACCAACGACCTCGGGCGGATCCAGCCGGGCAAGGCGCAGTACACGCTGTGCTGCGACGCCGACGGTGGCGTGATCGACGACATCATCGCCTACCTGCGCAGCGACGACGAGGTCTTCCTGATCCCGAACGCAGCCAACAACACCGAGGTGGTGGCGCGACTGGCGGCGGCGGCGCCTGAGGGACTCGAGGTCGTCAACCAGCACCGGGACTACGCCGTGCTGGCTGTCCAGGGAACCCGCAGCGACGAGGTGTTGAGTGCCCTTGGCCTGCCGGTCGGTCATGAGTACATGTCGTACGCGACCGGATCGCTGGCCGGTGCAGACTTCTCCGTGTGCCGCACCGGCTACACCGGTGAGCGCGGCTACGAGCTCGTCGTCCCGTCGGCCGCCGCCGGCGCCGTGTGGGACGAGCTGTTCCGAGTGGGGGAGCAGTGGGGTCTCACGGCATGCGGCCTCGGTGCCCGCGACACCCTGCGCACCGAGATGGGATACGCGCTGCACGGGCACGAACTGTCGCCGTCGATCTCGCCGGTGATGGGCGGTGTCTCGTGGGCCGTCGGTTGGTCGAAGCCCGACTTCTGGGGCAAGGCCGAGTTATCGGCCCAGCGTGCGTCCGGCGACGTCCGCCACCTCGTCGGTTTGAAGGCGCACGGTCGCGGGATCCCGCGACCGGAGATGACCGTGCTCTCCGGCGGAAGCGTCGTCGGAGACGTCACGTCGGGCACTTTCTCGCCGACCCTGCGCGTTGGCATCGGCTTGGCCCTCGTCGACTCGGTCGTCCAAGTCGGTGACGAAGTGGTCGTCGACATTCGCGGACGCAGCGAAGCCTTCGACGTCGTCAAACCGCCCTTCGTCCAGCCGTCAACCAAGGAGGCGTGAGATGTCCTGGTTCTGGACCTTCGAAACCGAAACCGGCGAGCCGGTCGGTCAGTCCGAGACGTTCGACAGTCGTGGCGATGCCGAGACCTGGGTAGGCGAGATGTTCAGCGACCTGCTCGGAGAGGGTGTTACGCAGGTGCGGCTGTTCGACGGGGTCAAGGAGATCTACGGCCCGATGTCCCTGAACCCTGAGTAGGGCTTCAGTAACGCTCGGGGAGTTCCTCGAAGCGCTTGACCTGCGGGTGGGGGAGCCGGAAGCGACGCAACTGGGTCGTGCGCAGGATCGTGTAGAGCGTGATCCCCTTCGTGGACTGACCCGGGAAGCGCCGGGCCAGTTCCTTCTTGAGGCCCCGGATCATCAAGATCTCCTCGACGATCGCGATGAGCGTTGCGCTCATCCACGCAAGCATCCCGACCGTGGCGAACTGCGCGAACATCGTCAGGATGAAGGTCAACAGCAGGATCGGCAGGAGGTACTCGGCGACGAGTCGGCGACGGTCGACGTAGTCCCGGGCGAACCGCTTGATCGGTCCGCGGTCGCGCAGCGGAAGGAACTTGTCGTCGCCTGTGCGCAGGGCCTCTTGCTGGCGCTGGCGAATCCTCCGCCGCGCCTCACGGTCACGCTGGACCTGCTCCTTGCGCGACATCGGCGGCTTGAGCGCCTTCTTACGAGCTGCCTCAGCCTCCTTGCGGGACGGCGTCGGGTTCTCTTTGGTCACTCGATCACCCTAAACGGTGTCTCGAGGAACTCATTCGGCGCGGGAACGACCTCCTCGATAGGTTTGGGACCGTGACATTCGACGAGCTTTCCGCCGATCAGATCCGCTCCCTGTTCGACGAACAGACGGCCGCGTACGAGACGCTGAAGGCGTCGGGCCTCAAGCTCGACCTGACCCGCGGCAAGCCGGCGGCCGAGCAGCTCGACCTGTCGAATTCGCTGCTGACGATGCCTGGTGACACCCACCGCGCGGCCGACGGTACCGACGTCCGCAACTATGGCGGATTGACCGGCCTGCCCGAGCTCCGGTCGATCTTCGCCGAGCTCCTGCATGTGCCGCTCGACCAGCTGGTCGCCGAGGGCAACGCAAGCCTGGAGATCATGCACGACACGCTGGTGTTTGCGCTACTCAACGGCACACCGGACTCGCCGCGACCGTGGTCGCAGGAGGACGAGGTCACCTTCATCTGCCCGGTGCCTGGATACGACCGGCACTTCGCCCTCACCCAGAAATATGGGATTCGCATGGTGACCGTCGACATGCGCGACGACGGGCCCGATATGGCGGCTGTGCGCGAGCTGGTCCAAGACCCGAGCGTCAAGGGCATGTGGGTTGTCCCGACGTACTCCAACCCCAGCGGCGCCGTGGTCTCCGAAGCGGTCGCCGCCGAGCTGGCCGCCATGGAGGCAGCCGCACCGGACTTCCGGCTGTTCTGGGACAACGCATACGCCGTGCACCACCTCACCGAGGAGCGCACGAAGAGCGCCGACATCCTCGGCCTCTGTGCCGCGTCCGGTCACGCGAACCGCCCCTATTTGTTCGCGTCGACTTCGAAGATCACCTTCGCGGGCGCCGGCGTCGCGTTCCTCGCGTCCTCGCCAGCCAACGTCGAGTGGTACCTCGGGCATCTCGGCAAGCGGACCATCGGGCCGGACAAGCTCAACCAGCTCCGGCATGCACTTGTGCTGCAGAGCCCCGACGGCGTCACCGAGCTCATGGACAAGCACCGGGCGATCTTGGCACCGAAGTTCGAGGCGGTACTCGAGATTCTCGATCGTCGGCTCGGCCCCTACGGCGTCGCGACGTGGTCGGTGCCGAAGGGCGGCTACTTCATCAACCTCGACGTCGTCGAGGGCACGGCCAACCGCGTTGTCCAGCTCGCGAAGGAGGCCGGCATCGCCTTGACGCCGGCCGGGTCGTCGTTCCCCTACGGCAAGGACCCGCTCGACCGAAACATCCGGCTCGCCCCGTCGTTCCCGACGATCGACGAGCTGCGGACGGCAATGGAGGGCGTCGCCACCTGCGTTCTGCTGGCCGCCGCTGAGAAACAAGGCTGACTGACGCTCTGATGCGGATTCTGGTCGCGCCCGACAAGTTCGCCGGGACGCTGACGGCGGCGCAGGCCGCCGGCGCGATCGCCACGGGCTGGCGTCGGCATGCGCCGGACGACGTCGTGTCGTGCATCCCGATGTCGGACGGCGGGCCAGGCTTCGTGGCAGCCCTTGGGAGCGCCCTGCCCGGCCAAGCTGTTTCGGTTGTGCTCGATTGGGGTGACGGACCTGAGGAGATGACCTTGCTCCGGGTCGGCGGCACCGTGTATCTCGAAAGCGCCCAACTGGTGGGGCCTGCGTCGTGGATCCAGCCTTGGGACGCATCGTCGGCGCCGCTCGGGCATGCCTTGTGGCACGTGCTCGGCATGCCCGGAGTCGAAACGGTCGTGATCGGCCTTGGTGGCTCGGGTACCAACGACGGGGGCGCAGGATTGCTGTCCGCCTTGGGCGCAACCGCGGACGTTCCGTTGGACGAGGGCCCCTCTGGTTTGCGCGGAATCGGCCGCTTAGATCTCGCGGCGGCGCGCAATGCTGTTTCCGGTGTGCGCCTCATCGCTGCCGCCGACACAGACATACCGCTACTTGGGCTGTTCGGTGCCACCAAGACCTTCGGGCCGCAGAAGGGCCTGGCGGACGAGGACCTGCTGGCGGTTGACGCCATCCTCGATGCCTTCGTTGTCGCTGCGACTGGCTCGGCTCCATCCGAGCGTCGAATCGCGGACACGCCTGGCGCCGGTGCGGCAGGGGGCATCGGCTTCGGGTTGATGTTGCTGGGCGCTGAGGTGCAGCGGGGCGTCGACGTCGTCGCGGATGCGGTCGGCATGGTGGAGGCCTGCCGACGTGCCGACCTCGTCATCTCCGGCGAAGGAACGTTCGACCACACGTCCCGATCCGGCAAGGTCGTCTATGGCGTGGCCCAGGCGGCGGCCGGCGCGGCGCGCCCGTGCGTGGTTCTCGCCGGTCAGGTCACCGTCGGGGCGCGAGAGAGCCGCGCCATGGGCGTCGACGCCGCCTATGCGATGGCAAATCTCGTCGGTATGGAGGTGTCCATGGCCCAGCCGTCAGAGGCGCTGGCCCGGCTCGCCGAGCGCACAGCTCGCACGTGGTCGTCCCGGTCTTGAGATTCGCCGCGTAGGATGGGGAACAGATCGGGCGAGGCGCGCGTTGACCCCTCCCGAAGACCTACGACCTGATGAACCCACCTGATGACAGGGAGAACTGATGAGCGGCTGCGGTTGCGGACACGCACACGGCGACAGTGCCATTGAAGGGGGAAGTGCAGTTGGCGGACACCAGCACGAGCACGGTGCTGCACAGGCAGCAGCCGGCGGCACGGCTACGGCCGTCAAGCTGGAGACCACCGTCCAGACCGACGGCGTCACGCTGAGTGACGGTGCCGCCATCAAGGTCAAGAGCCTGCTCGAGCAGGAGGGCCGCGACGACCTCGCCCTGCGCATTGCCGTTCAGCCCGGTGGCTGCTCCGGCCTGCGCTACCAGCTCTTCTTCGACGAGCGCACGCTCGACGGCGACACCATCCACGAGTTCGGTGGCGTGAACGTGGTCGTCGACCGCATGAGCAGTCCTTACCTGAACGGCGCGACGATCGACTTCGTCGACACGATCGAGAAGCAGGGCTTCACGATCGACAACCCGCAAGCGTCGGGTTCCTGCGCCTGTGGAGACTCGTTCCACTAAAGCAACTAAGCGACAAGGCCCGGTTGAGTCATCAGCCGGGCCTTTCGCATGCCCGGACCTACTTAGGTCCGTCGATGGAACAGGCGGCTGGGCCGGGAAGCCGGTGTCGGTTGCGGGCCACAAGCCCGTAAGCGACCTCGGCGAGGTTCCTGATGACAGGCAGTCGCATGAGGCTCGCGAGTATCGGCCATCCACGCCCGCACTCACGCAGCACTGTGGCCACGGCAGCCGCGCCGCGTGTGACGCGTCCATCGGCTCCCACGCAGTGCACCGCTGTGGCGGCGGCATCTTCGGTGATGCCGTACGTCCCAAGATCAGCACGCTGGAACGGCTCGAACCGCACGTCGCTGCGGCGCGACGCCCACGACACGCAGCGGCTGCAGAACCCGCAGTCGCCGTCGTAGATGCAGATTGCCGTCACCCTGCAAGCGTACGTCGTGGACATGGGTAGTCTGCTGCGGTGCGAATCGCCGTGTGTGGATCTGTTGCCACCGATCACCTGATGACCTTCCCCGGCCGGTTCGAGGACTCCATCGTCCCGGACCAGCTGGACAAGATCGCGTTGTCCTTCCTCGTGGATGACCTCGAGGTCCGCCGCGGGGGCACCGGCGCCAACATCGCCTTCGGGTTGGCGAAGCTCGGCCACCGGCCGATGCTGGTCGCCTCGGTCGGCAAGGACTTCGACGGCGAATACCGCGGCTGGCTCGATGCAGCCGGCGTCGACACCTCGGCCGTACGAGTGTCCGAGACGCGTCACACGGCGCGGTTCGTGTGCACGACGGACTCTGCACTCGCGCAGATCTCCTCGTTCTACCCAGGCGCGATGTCTGAAGCAGACAGCATCGATCTCGCTGAACTCGGCGAGTTCGACCTCGTCTTGATCTCTCCGGACGATCCGGCTGCCATGGTGCGCCACACGGCAAGTTGTCGCGATCGCGGTGTGCCGTTCGCCGCGGACCCGTCGCAGCAGCTGGCGTTTGCCGATGGCGACATGATCCGCGACCTGATCGACGGCGCCACCTACCTCTTCAGCAACGACTACGAGTCCGCGCTGATCGAGAAAAAGACCGGCTGGACGCCGGAGGAGGTGCGATCCCGCGTGACGACGCAGGTGACGACGCGCGGCAAGGACGGCGTCAGCGTCTACCTCCCTGACGGCGAGGTCGTCGAAGTGTCCGCCATTGCGGGCGTCACGGCGGTCGATCCCACCGGTGTCGGAGACAGCTTCCGGGCCGGGTACTTGGCCGGCGTCGCGGCCGGTCTGAGCGTCGAGCGCTGTGCCCAGGTGGGCTGCACGATCGCCTCGCTCGTCGTCGAAACGACCGGAACACAGGAGTACGAACTCGATCGTGACGGGTTCCTGTCACGGCTCGGTGCCAACTACGGCGAGGCCGCTGTTGCCGAGGTCGGCGCGGCGCTTGCACTGTCCTGAGCTAAGCCGCACCTAACGGCCTGTCACGCGGTGCCCTGCAGTAGTCTGCGGGGTGTCGAATCACGAATCAGAAAGGCGCCTCGTGGGTCGGATTCTCCGTAGACCGTTGGGGGCGGCGAGCATTTCTGCCGCCGTGCTTGTCCTCAGTGGCTGCTCGCCATACGACAAGTCCGACCTCAAGCGCTTGGCCCTACCGGTGCCGGCCAGTGACCGCACCGATCCGGTCTGGGATCTGTGGCTGGGTTCGTGGATCGCCGTACTCGTCGTGTTCGCCGGCGTCTTTGGCCTGATGGTTTACGCGATGATCCGGTTCCGCAAGCGGGACGACGAGCCGCCGTCGCAGATCCGGTATCACCTGCCGCTCGAGGTGCTGTACACAATCGCGCCCTGCATCATCGTCGCGGTCTTCTTCTTCCACACGGTCACGGCACAGAACGCCATCCTCAAGGAAGTCAAGAACCCCGATCACGAGGTCATCGTCGTCGGCAGCAAGTGGCAGTGGGCCTTCGACTATCTCGACGAAGCGGCTGTCGACGGCGACGACACCTTCGACGTCGGCACGCCGGCTGACCCGGCCAACCTCTATCTGCCGGTCAACGAATCGGTGCGCTTCACCCTCAAGTCGCCGGACGTGATCCACTCGTTCTGGATTCCGGAGTTCTACTTCAAGCTTGACGTCGTGCCGGGCCGGGTGACGAGCCAGAAGGCCCACAACTCCTTCGACGTCACGCCGACGCGCAAGGGCACCTTCACCGGTCGCTGCGCCGAACTGTGCGGCCTCTATCACTCGCGCATGATCTTCAAGGTCCACGTGGTCTCGCGGGCCGAGTTCGACAAGCATCTGAACGAGTTGAAGAAGCTCGGCCAGGTTGGAGCTCCCGTAGGTGCCGCGCGCGCCGACGAGATCGCCGGCCTGGAGAACGGAGACGCGCACTGATGGCAACCACCGCAGCGTTCGAAGGCGGGCAGACTGTTCCCCGCGAGCTGACCTTGGGTCAGCGGATCGTCAAGGTCATCACGACGACCGACCACAAGGTCATCGGCAACCTGTACTTCGTCACGTCATTCGCCTTCTTCCTCATGGCTGGCATCATGGCGCTGATCATCCGCGCCAACCTCGCGCAGCCGGGGTCCCAGGTCGTCAGCGATGACATGTACAACCAGCTGTTCACGATGCACGGCACGATCATGCTGCTGCTGTTCGCGACGCCGCTGTTCTTCGGCTTCGGCAACGCGGTCATGCCGCTGCAGATCGGTGCTCCGGACGTCGCATTCCCGCGTCTGAACATGTTCAGCTACTGGCTCTACCTGTTCGGCGGCTTGATCACCGTGAGCGGCTTCATCGCCCCCGGTGGCGCCGCCGCCTTCGGCTGGTTCGCCTACACGCCGCTCAGTGATGGCATCAACTCGCCGGGTATCGGTGGCGACCTGTGGATCATGGGCCTGTACATGGCCGGTCTGGGCACCATTCTCGGCGCCGTGAACTTCGTCACCACGATCTTCACGATGCGCGCGCCGGGCATGACGATGTTCCGGATGCCGATCTTCGTGTGGAACACGCTGGTCACGGCCATGCTCGTGCTGATCGTGTTCCCGATCTTCGCCGCTGCGCTGCTGGCGCTGGAGGCCGACCGTAAGCTCGGCGCCCACGTCTTCGACCCGGCCAACGGCGGCGCCATCCTCTGGCAGCACGTTTTCTGGTTCTTCGGGCACCCCGAGGTCTACATCATCGCGCTGCCGTTCTTCGGCATCATCACCGAAGTCCTGCCGGTGTTCAGCCGGAAGCCGATCTTCGGCTACATCGGCCTCGTCGGCGCGACGCTCGGCATTGCAGCCCTTTCGGTAGCCGTTTGGGCGCACCACATGTTCGTCACTGGTGCCGTCGACCTGGCGTTCTTCTCCTTCATGACGTTCCTCATCGCGGTGCCCACCGGCGTGAAGTTCTTCAACTGGATAGGCACGCTCTGGGGGGGAAGTCTGACCTTTGACACCCCGATGCTCTTCTCGCTGGGCTTCCTCACGACCTTTCTCTTCGGCGGTCTGACCGGCATCATTCTCGCCTCGCCGGCGCTCGACTTCCAGCTGTCCGACAGCTACTTCGTCGTGGCCCACTTCCACTACGTCGTCTTCGGCACCGTGGTCTTCGCGATGTTCGCCGGCTACTACTTCTGGTGGCCCAAGCTGACCGGCCGGATGCTCGACGAGCGCCTCGGAAAGATCCACTTCTGGCTGCTGTTCATCGGCTTCCACCTGACATTCCTGGTGCAGCACTGGCTGGGCGTCGAGGGCATGCCACGGCGGTACGCCGACTACGGCGTCCTGGACGGGTTCACCACGCTCAACGAGATCTCGTCCATTGGCGCGTTCCTGCTGGGTGCGTCGACCCTGCCGTTCCTCTACAACGTCTGGAAGAGTCGCAACGCGCCGCTTGTCGGCCGGGACGACCCGTGGGGATGGGGCCGCTCGCTGGAGTGGGCCACCAGTTGCCCGCCGCCGCGGCACAACTTCGTCTCGCTGCCGCGGATCCGTTCGGAGAGCCCTGCGTTCGATCTGCACCACCCAGAGCTCGCGGAGCTCGAGATCATCAACCCCCAGGCGAATGCCGCCGCACCTCACGGTGACCATGCAGACGAGACCGAGCCGGAAGGTGACAAGGCGTGAAGTCTGAATCCTGGATCATCGTTTCCATCGCGATCTTCTGCGCCCTGGTGGCGCCGATCTACTGGTGGATCACCTACGACCCGACCGGCACCACCGCCCTCGTCATGACGACGCTGCTGTGCACGCTGCTCGGGTTCTATCTGATCGTCGTCGCCCGGCAGATCCAGGCGCGGCCGGAGGACCGTCCCGATGGCGACATCATGGAAGGCGCGGGCGAGCAGGGCTTCTTCCCGCCCTACAGCTGGTGGCCGCTGTACTGCGGGCTGGCGTTCTCAGCCATCGTGCTCGGCATCGTCATCGGGTGGTGGCTGTTCATCATCGGTGTGGCCATCGGGCTCTTCACCCTCATCGGCTGGATCTACGAGTACTACCGCGGCGTGCACGCCCACTGAGTTGGGCGTCGAGCGAGGGTGTCGTTCCGGTCCTTTAGGATGGAACGTGTGACCCCTCGTTCCTCTGTCCGTGCGGTCGCGGCTGCGAGTGCGCTGGTCTTGGGGCTATCGGGATGTGGAGCCTTCTCGAACAAGGTCGCTCCCCCCAAGGAGCCGTCGATCGCCTTCGAAAGTAACGTTTCCGCTGGTCAGCAAGACGTCGCTGTGGACACGCTGGTGCGGGTCTCGGCCGCTGACGGCACGATCGCCAAGGTGTCACTGAAGACGGCCAAGGGTGCTGTCCCGATCGCACAGCAGGGCGATGCGTGGGTCGCGACCTCCCGACTGGAGCCTGGCACGGGGTACTCCATCACCGCTGTGGGTACGGGGGCGGATGGCTCGACCGACACGTGGAAGCGTTCCTTCCGGACCCAGGCACTGACGCTCAATCAGCAGACTTACCCGTCGGTGTCGCCGCTCACGAGCGACACGGTCGGTGTTGCAATGCCGATCATCGTTCGTTTCGACATTCCTGTGCAGAACCGCGAGTTGTACGAGAAGAACATGACCGTCGAGTCCTCCAAGCCGGCCGAGGGACGCTGGGCGTGGTTTGGTGATCGTGAGGTGCATTACCGAACCAAGGACTACTGGCCTGCCGACACCGACGTCACCGTGAAGATCCTGGTCAACAGCCTCCCGGCCGGAAACGGCATCTACGGACAGCAAGACCAGGTGGTCAAGTTCCATGTCGGCTCGAAGGTCGTCGGCTATGTCGACGTCAGCCGGTACACGCTGACCGTCAAGGAGAACGACCAGGTCGTCAGGACCATCCCCGTGTCGACGGGCGATACCAAGCACCGCACTCGCCAGGGCACCAAGGTGGTCATGGAGAAGCTGCGCAAGGTAGACATGGACGCGGCCACCACGGGCGTCGACTCCGAGGATGACGACTATTACGACCTCGAGGACGTCGAGTTCGCGATGCGGCTGACCAACTCAGGTGAGTTCCTGCACGCGGCACCGTGGTCTGTTGGGTCGCAGGGCCGCGCCAATGTCAGCCATGGCTGCACCGGCATGAGCACGGACAACGCACGCTGGCTGTTCCTGCGCATGAAGAAGGGTGACCCCGTCGAGTACACCAGGAGTCCGCGGGCGATCGAGCAGGGGAACGGCTGGACTGACTGGAACATCGCCTGGGACGAGTGGGTCAAGAAGTCGGCATTGAAGGTGACCCCGACGCCCTCACCGACGCCACCGTCTGTAGGCCCGTCCTCGGCCGGGCCAACCAGCGCCGTGCCGTCCCTGGGAGGCTCGACCACCCTCCCCAACGGCATCCGAATCACCGACTGAGTTCGTCTCCCAATCATCGCGAAAGTGCTGAACGAGCGATCGGGCGGGTGGGGGCACCTCCCGCGCTGATCTGGCGCGGGGGACCGTCGCGAACGCAGGCGCAAGTTTGCTTGGGCGTCGGCGATCGCCGTCAGGCGACCGTCGCCGACAGATCCAGCTAGTGCGCCTTCGGAATGCCGGTCTCGCTGACGCCCTGGAACTCCTCGCCCACGGTGACGGGGTGACCCTCGAAGTCGGCGAAGTGCTCCGCAGCGTGCTCGACGTCGTGCGCCGTCGGATTGTCGACAGCGCCGAAGTAGTAGAACTTCGCCAGCTTGTAGCGCAGCTTCGCGCGTCCGAAACGCTTGTCTCGTACGCCGTTGGCATCGTGCTTGTACGGCGGCTCGATCGCCGGCTTGTTGGCGCGGCTGGTGAGCGAGTACTGGGCACCAGACGCAAGCGGCGCGTGCCGCTCGGAGTAGGCACCTTCGACGGAGCGCTCGATGATGCCGGTCTCGTAGCCGTGCAGGACGCGGTCGACGTCGGCTCGCTGGAGGCCGATGCAGATGCGACGCGTGACGAAGAAAGCGATGATCGGCAGGACGATCCACGCAACGCGGGAGAACTGCGTGATGGCGTTCAGGCTCAGCTGGAACTTCGTCGCGACGATGTCGTTGCCGCCGGCGATCCAGAACACCGCGTACATGACGATTCCGGCAACGCCGAACGCCGTGCGGGTGGGAACGTCGCGCGGACGCTGCAGCAGGTGGTGTTCGCGCTTGTCGCCGCTGATCCAGTTCTCCACGAACGGCCAGGCGCCGAGTACCACGAACAGCAGGCCGAGCAGCATCACCGCTGGGATGAAAACGTTCATCGACCAGGTGAAGCCGAGAGCGGTGAACTCCCAGTTCGGCATGATGCGCACGGCGCCTTCGACGAAGCCCATGTACCAGTCCGGCTGCGAGCCGGCCGTGACCTCGGACGGGTTGTACGGCCCGTAGACCCAGATGGGGTTGATCTGGAACGTGGCGCTCATCAGTGCGGTGAAGCCGAACACGATGAAGAAGAACCCGCCGGCTTTGGCCGCGTACTGGGGGAGCAGCGGGTAGCCGACGACGTTCTCGTTGGTGCGTCCGGGGCCAGGCCACTGCGTGTGCTTCTGGTAGACGAGCAGCATCATGTGCGCGGCAATCAGGCCGAGCAGCAGGCCCGGAATGATGAAGACGTGCGCGATGTAGAGGCGCGGGATGATGAGGTCGCCGGGGAACTCGCCGCCGAAGACGAAGAACTCGAGGTACGAGCCGACCAGTGGGATCGATCGGATGAGGCCGTCGACGAAGCGCAGGCCGGTGCCCGACAGCAGGTCGTCCGGCAGGGAGTAGCCAGCGAAGCCCTCGATGAGCGCGAACTGGAAGAGGCCGAGGCCGATCAGCCAGTTCACCTCACGCGGCTTGCGGTACGCGCCGGTGAAGAAGATGCGAAGCAGGTGCACCACGATCGCGGCGACGAAAAGCATCGCGGCCCAGTGGTGGATTTGACGCATGAGGAGACCGCCGCGGATCTCGAACGAGATGTCGAGCGTCGAGGCGAAGGCCTTGGACATCTCCAGGCCGCGCAGCGGGTCGTATGAGCCGTTGTAGACGACCTCGGCCATGCTCGGCTGGAACCACAGCGTCAGGAACGTGCCCGACAGCAGCAGGACGATGAACGACCACAGCGCGATCTCGCCGAGCATGAATGACCAGTGCTCGGGAAACACCTTGCGCAGGGGCATGAGCTTGTTGCTGGCCCCGAGCCCCATCCGGTCATCCATCCACTCGACCGGTCCGGAAACCTTCTTGCCGAAGTCGGTCTTCTCGATGGGCTTGTATGCCTTGTTGTTCTTAGCCATTGCTCTTGTCCAACTTCTTCTGGTCGCGGGCAAGCTCTGGGTAACTCGGCGCGATGATCTCCTGGAAGTCGCTCAGGGCGATCAGGTAGCCATCGGCGTCGAGACCGAGGGGCAGCTGGGGGAGCGGGCGGTACGCCGGACCGAAGACGACCTTGCCGGCATCTGCCAAGTCGAACGTCGACTGGTGACAGGGGCATAGAAGGTGGTGCGTCTGCTGCTCCCACAGGCTGATCGGACATCCAACGTGCGTGCAGATCTTGGAGTAGCAGAGGATGCCGTCGATCTCCCAGTTCTCGCGCCCCTTCGGCTGGCGGATGGCCTCCGGACGCATGCGCACGACGATCACGGCTGCCTTGGACTTGGCCTGCAACAGCTCGGTTCCGTGGATCACATGCTCGCCGTGCTCATCGACCTCGAAGAAGACCTCGGGTTCGGCGTTGACCAACTGGCCGACCTCGAGGTCAGCCGGCTTGATCGGTGTTCCGGAGACGTCGTTGACGATGCGCATGCCCTTGCGCCACACCGTGTTGCGGTGACCGTGGGGTAGCGGGCCTGTGTCGCGGAGGGAGATGATGGCGGGGATACCCAGCGCGCCGACTGAGGCGATCAGGCTGTTGCGGATGAGTGGGCGACGGGCAATGCCCGACTCGTCCAGGCCGGCGTTGAGGGCAGCCAGTGCGTCGGCCCGGTCGTCATCGGACGACGCGCTTGGGTGGCGCATTTCCACGATCTCGTGGTCGCCCATGAGCTGCTTGGCCCAGCGGATGATTCCGGAGCCGATGAGCAGCAGCGCACCGCCGAGCGTCGCGCCGAGCGCGAAGTTCATCGCGGACCAGCCGAGGAAGGTTTGGTCCTTGTCGATCGTGATGTAGGCGATGGCGAAGCCGACGGACAGGAGAGCTGCCAGGCCGAACATCGCGGCGATCTGGCGCTCGGCTCGCTTCTCCAGTGCCGGGTCGACGTCGGTCGGCCGGTACAGGTGTTCCGGCAAGCCGGGGTCAGCGACCGGGCCGTGCTCGCGCTTTTCGATCATGTCGCCCATCGACTACTCACGATCCTTCTTGACGCGTGCGCCGTGGGCGCCGATCCATACCGCGAAAATCGTCAGGACGCCGATGCCAACGAGGAACGTGAACATGCCCTCGGCCACCGGGCCGACGCCGCCGCCGGCGATTCCGCCGTACTGCGGCTGGTTGTGTAGCGCCTTGACGTAGGCGATGACGTTCCGCTTGTCCTCCGGTGTGATGACGTCGTCGGAGAAGACCGGCATCTGCTGGGGGCCGGTCTGCATTGCCTCGTAGATGTGCTTCGGTGTAACGCCCTTGAGCGTCGGCGCGTAGCGGCCGTTCGGCAGGGCGCCACCGGCGCCGACCGAGTTGTGGCACGCCGTGCAGTTGGTTCGGAAGAACTCGCCGCCTTCGCGGACCTCGTCGACCGAGGCCTTCTTCCAGTCGAGGTACTCGGCCTCAGGGATGGCCGGGCCGGGGCCGAGCGATGCGATGTAGGCCGAAACCTGGCGGGTTTCTTCCTCGTTGAACACCGGCGCCTTGCGCGGAGCCTGGGGGCCGGTCGATGCCATGGGCATCCGGCCGGTTCCGACCTGGAAATCGACAGCGGCGGCACCGACGCCGATGAGGCTCGGGCCGTAGTTTCCGCCGGACTTCGTGGTGACGCCCTCGGCGTTCTTGCCATGGCAACTGGCGCAGCTGACCAGGAACAGATCGCGACCGGCCTCGAGGTCGCGGGCCGAAGCCTCCTCGGCGACCGCGGACTTGGGCGCAAGGGTCGCATACAGGCCGCCAACCACGATCAAGCCGAGCAACAGCACGGCCAAACCGGCGAACCGATGGCGACGTCGGGTGGAGAGTTTCCGCACCGAGAACCTCATTCTTTCTGTGGTCGAGCCAGACTATCGACCGGTTGTCGTCAGGGGTCAGCGGATCATGTAGATGGTGGCGAACAGTCCCACCCACACGATGTCGACGAAGTGCCAGTAGTACGACACGACGATCGCGGAGATGGCCAGCTCGTGGGTGAATCGGCGCGCCATGAAGGTACGGCCGATGATGAGCAAAAACGCGATGAGGCCGCCGAGGACGTGCAAACCGTGGAATCCGGTCGCCAGATAGAACATCGACCCGTACGGCGAGGAGGAGATGCTGGTGCCTTCGGAGACCAGGGCCGCATATTCAGTGGCCTGGCCGGCGATGAAGATCGCGCCCATGATGTAGCTCAGGACGAACCACTCGCGCATGCCCCATTGGCTGAACTTCACCAGCGACGCGGAGCGACCGGCCTTGCCTCGCTCGGCCGCGAAGACGCCCATCTGGCAGGTGACCGATGACAGAACCAAGATGATCGTGTTGATCGTCGCGAAAGGGATGTTCAGCTTCGCGGTTTCCAGGACCCACAGGTCCGGGGTGACGCTGCGAATGGTGAAGTACGCCGCGAACAGGCCTGCGAAGAACATCAGGTCGCTGGAGAGCCACACGACCGTTCCCACGGTGACCATCGAGGGACGACCCTCGACACCATGAAGCCTGGATGCGGGGATCTGCGAGGTCAAAGCCGGGGTAGTCGACACAATCCCATTATGTACGATGCCGACGTGGCCGAGCGCGAGACCCTGCGAGTCCTTATCTACAGCGATGATCGTGATGTGAGGGCCGCAGTCATGGCGGCGCTCGGGCCGCGTCCGCACCCCGACCTGGGCCCGTTCGAGTACGTCGAGGTCGCTACCGAGCCGGTCGTATTCCAGATGCTCGATGACCTTCGCCGCACGCCCATCGACCTCGTCATCCTCGATGGTGAGGCGACGCCGGCCGGCGGCCTCGGTATCGCGCGACAGATCAAGGACGAGATTTACAACGCCCCGCCAGTGCTCGTGCTGACCGGCCGTCCCCAGGACGCCTGGCTGGCCACGTGGTCGCGCGCCGAGGCGGCGCTGCCGCACCCGATCGATCCGCTCCGTCTCGCGGAGGCCGTGATCAGACTCGTTCGTGGCGGCAGTGCCGTGCGCGGGGGCTCGGGTCGGGCATCGGCGTGAGCGAGTTTTCTTGGCCGTCTTTGCTCTCTACGCTGCTCGATCGATCCGACCTCAGTGTGGATGCCAGCACGTGGGCGATGGAGCAGATCCTCGGCGGTGAGGCGACGCCTTCGCAGATTGCCGGGTTCCTGGTCGCGCTGCGCAGCAAGGGCGAGACGGTCGATGAGATCACCGCGTTCGTCGAGACGATGTACCGCCACGCGGCTCCGCTGCACGTCGAGGGCCGCGTCGTCGACATCGTCGGCACCGGCGGTGACGGTGCGCGCACCGTCAACATCTCGACGATGTCGGCCGTGACGATTGCTGGGGCCGGCATCCGGGTGGTCAAGCACGGCAACCGAGCGTCCAGCAGCCAGAGTGGATCGGCGGACGTTCTGGAGTCGCTCGGCGTCCGCCTGAACGTCCCGGTCGGTGATTTGGGCAAGGTCCTCGACGCGGTGGGCATCACGTTCTGCTTCGCGCCGGCATTCCATCCGTCGATGCGCTTTGCGGGACCCACCCGCAAGGAGTTGGGCATTCCGACGACGTTCAACTTCCTCGGCCCACTGGCCAACCCGGCACGGCCGGCGGCGATGGCTGTGGGCGTATCCGCCACTGCCATGGCGCCGCTGATGGCCGGCGTACTGGCGCGCCGTGGCGTCGACGCGCTCGTCTTCCGCGGCGACGACGGGCTGGACGAACTCACCACGGCGACGACGTCGCATGTCTGGACCGTGTCTGGCGGTGAGGTTGCCGAGGCATCGTTCGACCCCACCCGGCTCGGAATCGCGGCGGCTCCGGACGGCGCCTTGACCGGAGGTGACGCCGACTTCAACGCCGATGTGTTCCGCCGGGTCGTCGGCGGCGAGGCGGGCGCTGTGCGTGATGCCGTTCTGCTGAACGCGGCAGCCGGGATTGCGGCGTTCGAGGCTGCCCCCGATCCGTTGGAGGACCGGCTGGCGCACGCGTTGGAGCGGGCGACGGAGTCGATCGATTCCGGATCGGCGGCTCGGGTGCTCGAGGCGTGGATCGCCGCCACCGCAGAAGCCATTTGAGCCTATTTGTCGGCGACGGTCGCCTGCGGCGATCGCCGACGCCCAAGCGACCTTGACCATTCGTCCGCGCCCGGCAAAGCGGGATCGCTCGCATAGCGCTCCAGGTGACGCGCCGCACTGGCCAGGGGCGCCTGCCACGCGCCACGCACGATGCGGACGCCGGGTGACTCGAGCCAGCGCAGGATGAGCTCAGTCTCCTCGGCTGTGGCCGCCGGGACCGGGCCGAAACCGGATGCGACCGACGCGGCGGTGGCGAGCAGCGTGTCGACCCACGGCTGGGGCTGAGTGCCCTTGGGCATCACTCCTGCGGCCGCGAGCTGTCCGTGACGCATGACGTGGACTTCCCATCCGATGGCGTGGGGCGCCGCGGCCACGAGCTCAGCCTCGTCGGTCAGGCTGCGCAGGCGCTGTGTCCGATGGGCTGCGCGGAGCAGGGACGCCAGCCGGTCTCGCCAGCGGGCAGCGTCTTCGTAGCGCTGGAGGTCGGCCAGGCCGGCCATGCGCTCAACGATGGCCGCGACCAGCGCCACCGGATCGGCGGTCATGGCGCGGTGCACCTCGTGGACGACGGCGTCGTACTGCTCGCGGTCGGCAGATCCGTCGCAGGGGGAGAGGCAGTGGCCGATCTCAGCCAAGGCGCAGGCCGAGCGGCGCGGATTGGCCGGCAGTCGTCCGGTGCATTGGCGAATCGGGAACACGTCGTGCAGAGCCACCATGGCCTCCTCGGCAGCGCCGCGGCCGCCGAAGGGCCCGATGTAGTCGGCCTCGTCGTCGAGGATGCTGCGCACGACCGACAGCCGTGGCCACGGCTCGCGGGTGAGCTTGAGCCACGACTTCTGGTGCGGAAACTTGGAGCGCCGGTTGTAGGGCGGCCGGTGACGTGCGATGAGGCGCACTTCGCGGATCTGCGCTTCGAGGGCCGTGGCACAGACGACCGACTCCACCCGCTGGGCCAAGCCGACCATCTCGCCCATCCGCGAGCGGGTCTCAGACGCGGTGAAGTACGTCCGGACGCGCGAACGCAGGTTGCGGGAAGTGCCGACGTACAGCACGTCGTCGTTGGGCCCGCGGAAGAGATAGACGCCGGGCTTCGCTGGCACCTGGTCGGCGAGGTAGCGCTTCTTGCGCTGGGCCGGCGTGACCCGCGAGCTGTACGACGACAGTTCCTCCCAGGTGCTGACGCCCAATGGACCGAGCCGTTCGAGGAGACCGTGCAGGACGTCGACGGTGGCGCGGGCGTCGGACAGTGCTCGGTGGTTCGGCGTGGTGGTCGCCCGGAAGACGTGGGCCAGGGTCGACAACTTGACGTTGGGTACCTCGTCACGCAGCAGGACGCGTCGGGCCAACACCGCCGTGTCGAGCACGTCGAAGCGCGGCCACGGGATCGCCAGCTCGCGAGCGTTGTGCTTGAGGAAGCCGACATCGAACGGCGCGTTGTGCGCCACGAGCACACAGTCGTGCGCGAACTCGAGGAAGCTCGGAAGCACCTCGGCGACGCGGGGAGCGTCGATCACCATGGCATCGGTGATCCCGGTGAGGACAGTGATGAAGGCTGGGATGGTCTCGTCGGGATTGACGAGGGTCTGGAATTCTCCGAGCACCTCGCCGCCTTGGACCTTGACCGCACCGAACTCTGTGATCTTGGAGCCACCCTTGGCGGACCCACCGGTGGTCTCGAGGTCGACGACGCAGAATGTGACGTCGGACAGCGGCCGGCCCAAGTCGTCGAACGTCGGCTGGATGCCGTCGATGGGTTGGGCCGTCATGTCACGGACGGTAAGCGGCGTCTCAGACAAAGTGACTTGCGACACGTCGACAGAGCACGGTGATGTCAAAACTGTCAGTGCTGGTTCGTAGCGTCGTAGACATGAATGAATTCCCCCGCAAGCCGGAGGTGCCCCCCGTGGTCGTTATCGATTGCGACACCTGCCTTGTGCGCAGCGCCGCGGCGTGCGGCGACTGCGTCGTCACGGTCCTGCTAGGGGCTCCGCCAGATGGAGTCGTGCTCGACGATTCCGAAGTCACCGCACTCGAGGTCTTGGCGAAAGAGGGGCTCGTGCCGCCGCTCCGCTTAGTGACGCCCCTCACATCGCCTGACGTCGAGGCGAGTTGAGGCTGGCGCCCGGCTTTCGTACAGTGGGGGCTCTTGCGTTCGGTACTCCCATCGGTCGGGCGCCAGATCCTGAGGAGTCCCTGCGTGCGCCAGCACCGACGCACAACCCCCCGCTTAGCCGTAGTGGCAGCCAGCGTTGGAGCCGTAGTTGGAACCCTTTTTGCTGGTCCTGCGGTCGCCAAGCCAGTCGATCCGGCCGCCGTTGAGGACGCGTTCCACCGCGCCGAGATCATCAACGAGCAGGTCAACATGATCGGTGAGCGCATCACGTCGACGCGCCAGGAGATCGCCGACCTCAACGACGACATCGCCTCGCAGGACAAGGCGTACCGCGCCAAGAAGCGTGAGCTCGGTGAGCTCATCGCTCAGCAACACATGGATGCCCCGCTCGGGCCGACTGTCAGCCTCATGGGCAGCAAGAACCCAACTGAGTTTCTTGATGGCTTGGGAGCCGTGCAGGCGATGAACAGCACGCAGGCCGAGCAGCTGGAGGAGTTCGGCAAGCTCTCCCAGCAGTTGAAGGCGCGTCGCGACCAGCTCAAGGTGCGCAAGGCAGACCTCGACGTCGATGCGAAGCACATCGACCAGAAGCGCAAGGAAGTCGAGACGCGCCACCAGGACGCCAAGAAGCTCTTCTCCCAGCTGAGCACGCTCGAGCAGGCCAAGTTCATGGATAGCGACACCGACCTGAACTTCGAGATCGAAGCCTTCGGACGGACCAAGCAGGCCATCGATTTCGCGATCTCCCAGCTCGGCGACGCCTACGTTTACGGCGGCACCGGCCCCAGTGGCTGGGACTGCTCCGGCCTCGTGATGAAGTCGTTCGCCGCCGCCGGCGTGTCGCTCCCGCGCGTAGTGGGTCCGCAGATGTCGGCCGTCCGGCACGTCTCGATGGCGGCGTTGCAGCCCGGCGATCTGGTCGCCTATGGCGACATGTCGCACATCGGCATCTACTTGGGCCGCGGCAAGGTCGTCCACGCTCCGCACCCAGGCCGCAGCGTGGAGATCACTGGCCTCTCGCACTACTCGGTGGCCGGACGGGTTGGCTGAACGGAACCGGCTTACCGCCAACGTCGCGGCAGTCGGGCTTCTCGTGGCGCTCGTCGCCGGAGTCCTGGCGTGGCAGCGTCCGTGGGTTTCGGCTGACGGCCCCGGGACCGCGTCGACCATCCCCGCCGACGCCCGCGCCCTGTTGACGCGGCAGTTCCGGGAGCTGACCGACGCGCGCAGCAGGGCTGGCTTCGTTGCCGCGGCAGGCGACTCCGACGCTGCTCATGGCGCCGCTGGCGACATCTGGGACGCGCGCCGGGCGCTCGGCATCGAGGGCGTCACCTTCACGTATCGGCGCGGGGGGAAGGCGCCGGACCGACCCGACGGTTCCGTCTCCGTCCAGATTGCGGTGGCATGGCGGGGTGGGGCGTCCACAGTGCGATTCCGGCTGGTGCCCGTCACTGATGGTTTCGACCTGCAGACGGCATCGAAGTACGGCAAGGACCCACTCCCGGTCTGGCTGGCCGGCCGGGTTGGTGTTGAACGAACGCCCGGTGCCACCGTGATCGCGATCGACGGCGGAGACGATGACATCGACGTCGAGGCGTTGGCGCAGCGAGCCGCGCTGACCGTGCATGAGCTGGTGCCGGCCGCTCGCGGACGACTCACGGTCGTGCTCCCAGCCACACCCATGACGGCGGCGGCTGTGCTGGGTCGCCCGACCCGCGCTGTCGCCCAGATCGCGGCCGTTTCCACCGCCCTTGGTGGGCCGAAGGGAACGCCGGCGGTCGTCTTGAACCCCAAGGTCTTCGGCGCGATGGACGACCGGGCGCAACGCGTCGTCATGACCCACGAGGCCACGCACGTGCTCACCGGAATCGTGCGCACCCACATCGAACTGTGGGTGGCCGAGGGCTTCGCCGACTACGTCGCACTCCACGACGACAAGGCTCCGCTCTCCGTGAGCGCCGGGCAGATCCTTCGTAAGGTCAAGGCCGATGGCGCGCCGACCAGATTGCCTTCGGCCAAGGATTTCGATGAGTCCACGCACGGACTGAGCACCGTTTATGAGGCGGCTTGGATGATTTTCCGCATGCTGGACGAACAGCATGGCGACGCTGCTGTGCGTGGGTTCTACGCCGACGTCGTGGCCGGCCGGCCGGTCGACGTCGTGGCGCGGCAATGGTTCGGCACGTCGGTCGCTGGCATCACCGCCGATTGGCGGCGCTACCTGACGAAGAGTGCCTCGACTGTGTCGTGAAAGTCGCTGACGACGGCGCTCCGCTTCACCTTCATTGAGGGGGTCAGGTAGCCGTTCTCCTGCGTCCAGTCCTCGTCCACGATGACGAACTTGCGCACCGCCTCGGCCTGGGACACGACCGTGTTGGCCGAGTCCACGGCCGACTGGACGGCTTCGAGCAGTTCGGGGTCGGTCAACTTGCCGGTCCACGCCGACGGATCGATCGTGACCAAGGCGGCGACGAAGGGCTTGCCGTCGCCGACCACGAGGCACTGGCTGACATAGGGATGTGCGCGAATCCGGTCCTCAAGTACAGCCGGCGCGACGGCCTTCCCGCCGGCCGTGATCAGGATCTCGTTGCGGCGCCCGAGGATGCGCACGAAGCCGTCGTCATCGATGTCGCCGAGGTCGCCGGTGGCGAACCAGCCTTCGTCGTCGAGGCAGGCGTCCGTGGCCGACGGGTCATTCCAGTAGCCGGAGAAGACCTGGGGGCCGCGCACGTGCAACTCGCCGCCGGAGTCGGCGCGCACCTCGGTGCCGCGAAACGGCTTGCCGACCGTGCCGACGCGCTGCTCGTCGGGTGTGTTGACGGCGATGGCGCCTGATGTCTCGGTTAGGCCGTATCCCTCGAGCACGGGCAATCCGATCCCGCGATAGAAGTGGGCCAGGCGCTCACCCAGCGGGGCGCCACCCACGATCGCCCACGCAACCTGGTCGCCGAATGCCTCGCGCAGTTTCCGATACACCGTCCGCTCGTACACGGCGTGCCGCGTCCGCAGGGCCGCGCCGGGCTTCCCGCGATCGAGGGCACGGCTGTAGGCGATTGCCGTCTGCACAGCACGGTCGAAGAATCCGCCACGGTTGTCCGCGTACGCCTGCTGGCTCGCGACGTTGAAGAAGCGTTCCATGACCCGCGGGATGGTGAGGATGAACGTCGGCTTGAAGGTCCCCAGTCGGTCTGCCAGCTGGGAGACGTCGGAGGTCAGGCCGAGCCGCACCTCGGCATTGATCGCGCCGATCTGGATGATGCGGGCAAACACGTGCGCCAAGGGCAGGAACAGCAACGTGGCCGCGTCGTCTCCGCCAAAGATCTCCGGCAGCCGCTCGACGGCGGCGTCGATCTCCGCGCGCAGATTGGCGTGAGTCAGCGGGCAGCCCTTGGGTGTGCCCGTGGTACCGGACGTGTAAATGATCGTGGCCACGTCCGTAGCGCCGACGGCAGTGCGGCGGGCCTCCAGCTCGTCGTCGCTGATCGTCACACCGGCTGCTGCCAGCGCATCCAGGTCGACGTCAGACGGCTCGATGGTCCACGTCGGTAGCCCGAGGTCGGCGTCGCTGAACTCCACAATCGCGAGCTTCGCCCCGGAGTCGGCGACGACCCAGGCTGCGTGTTCGGTTGACGACGTCTCGTAGAGCGGCACCGTGACCGCGCCGGCCCACCAGATCGCGTAGTCGACCAGCGTCCACTCGTGGCGCGTGCGCGACCTCAGGGCGACGCGATCGCCGGGGTGAATGCCTTGCGCGATCAGCCCTTTGGCTATCCCGGTGACCGACCGGTGGAAGACCCGGACCGAGAGATCGTTCCACGCGTCATCCTGCGGTGACCATGCCGACAACACGACGCCGTCGGGCCGCTGGCGGAGTCGTTCGACGATCTCGTCGGTCAGGCTCGCGCGGCTCACGTACGCGAGGTTCAGTCGCCCCGGGTCGTCCCCTTAAGATGGAGGCCCCACCGAACGACGAGGAGTCTTGATGGCCCGGACGAGTAGCGACATCGTCATTGCCGCACCGCCGGCCGACATCATGGCCGTCATTGCCGACTTTGCCCGCTACCCAGAGTGGGCCACCGGGGTGCGGCGGGCCGAAGTCGTGGCGGGGGAAGAACCTCGGCCGGAACAGGTCCATTTCGTCCTCGATGCGGCGCCGATTCGCGATGAGTACGACCTCGCCTACGTCTGGGACGGCGATAACAGCGTCTCGTGGAACCTCGCCCGCGCCGGATCGATGCTCACGGGCATGGACGGCAGCTACCGGCTCGACGAGGTCGAGGGCGGCACCCAGGTCACCTACATGTTGGCCGTCAACGTCTCCATCCCGATGCTCGGCATGTTGAAGCGCAAGGCCGAGAAGGTCATCATTGACACGGCGCTGAAGGGGTTGAAGCGGCGCGTCGAGGCAACTCGTGGCTGACCGTACGCATTCCTCCGGGGCAGATTCATCCGGGGACGACGCCATCGGCTCCCTCGGCCAAGAGACCATCAAGCTGATTCGTGCCATCGCCGCCGAGCGCTTGCGTACCCAGGACGGGTCGGCGGACCTCACCGACCTGGCGGCTGAGGCCGGCACGCCTGTGGAGAGTACCCACGTCTGCACCACGGGCTGGTGCCCGATCTGCCAAGTCGTGGGCTATCTCCAGGACCACCCCGAGATGGTCGACCAGGTCACCGAAACGGTGACTGATGCCGCGATCCAGGTCGGGCGCGTGATCCGTGACTTCCTCGACAAGACGATGCCGCCGGAGAAGTGAGCCCAGAGAAGTGAGCCCAGAGAAGTGAGCTCTGCCCTGGCCGTCGGCATCGACGTCGGCGGAACAAAGATCGCCGCCGGTGTCGTCGACTCGAGTGGCCGGGTGGTCGCCCGCCTCGACATCGCCACGCCGGTGAGCGACCGCCAGTCGCTGGTCGACGCGATCATCGGCGTTGCGCGCGATCTCGCGGCCGAGCATTCCGTCGAAGCGGTTGGTGTTGGTGTCGCGGGACTGGTTGACCGCGCCGGCGAGACGGTGCGGTTCGCAGCGCATCTGCCGTTCCAGGACGAGCCGCTGCGGGGCGAACTGGCAACGGCGCTCGGACTTCCGGTCGTGCTGGACAACGACGCCAACGCAGGGGGCTGGGCCGAGTCACGTTTTGGCGCCGCGCGCGGCGCGCAGGATGCGGTGTTCGTCGCCGTCGGCACCGGAATCGGCGGCGCGATCATCATCGACGGGGTACTCCGACGCGGTTGGCAAGGTGCGTCCGGTGAGATTGGCCATCTGATCGTCGAACGCGACGGGCGACCCTGCCCATGCGGTAGTCGGGGCTGCTGGGAGCAGTACGGCAGCGGCCGTGCCCTCGTCCGCGCAGCCGAGGAAGCAGGGTTCGAAGTCCCGCACGGCGCGGCGATCACCGCGGCGGCGGCCGCGGGTGACGAGCGGGCCTGCACGGTGCTCGGGGAGATCGGCGAGTGGGTCGGCATCGGGATTGCCGGTCTGGTGGCCGTGTTGGATCCGGAGGTCGTCGTGGTCGGCGGGGGAGTGTCCGCCGCCGGCGACCTCCTGCTCGAGCCGGCACGCGACCTCATTCCGTGCCTACTTGACGGCGCGGGACCGACGCCCGGAGCCGCCGGTGCTACTTGCCGCCTTGGGTCCAGACGCGGGCTTCATCGGTGCCGCCGACCTGGCTCGCGCTGCGCTCTAAAGCTGGGCGCCGTCGTCGGGCCAGTGCGGTTCGCCGGGGCCGCGCTCGGGCAGCTGGGCGATGAGGTAGATCGCCGAGGCGACGAAGAGAAGTCCGCAGCCGAGCAGGACGGGCCGCGGCATGATCAGGTGGAGGGCGCCGGTGACCATGATGCACAGTCGGGCCGGCGATCACGCCGAGCCACGCGAACAGCGTCCGCGGATTGCGAGGAAGCACCGGGCGAGGCTCGACCCGACGGTAGAACTGGTCGTCACTGTCAGGCGAAGCGACGGACGGATGGGTCGGCTGTACGGGCGGCGCAGGTGCGGGTTCCGGATCAGACACGTCGAAATCGAGATCGAGGTTGCGAACGATCTCGTCGAAGGGGTCCGGATCGGTCACCGTGGGCTCCCGAGGTGCTGGGTCAGGAAGTCGGCCGAGCGATCGAAGATCAACTGGGCGTCGAAATCAAGCGTAGCGACGTGATAGCTGTCCGTCAGGCTGATGTACTCAGCGACCGGCGACGAAACTCCCTGCTGGATCAGCGCGAGGCTGGTGTCGTCGACGACGTGGTCGTCCATCGATCGGAACATCAGCAGGGGCGCCGTGATCTTGTCGAGATCGGCCTCGATTGTCGGCCAAGCACGCACGAGGGTGTGGAAGGCACGCAGCGGCGTCCGGCCGTAGCCCACCTCGTCGATCCCCGGCTTCTTGATGTCGTTGCCGATGCCGGGCATCGAGGGAATGAGGTGCTTGAGGGCGGGCACCAGTCGCAGCTGCCAACTCCTCATTCCGATGGCGGGGTTGACCAAGACCAGTGCATCGACGTCGTTCGGCCGGAGCTCGCCCAGCCGAAGCGCCAGCGCACCACCCATCGAGAGTCCACAGACGGCGACGTGGTCGCATGTGGCGCGCAACTCCGACAAGGCCGCATCGACTTCTGCGTACCAGTCGTCCCAGCCCACACGGTTGAGGTCGCGCCAGTGTGTCCCGTGCCCCGGAAGGCGCGGAACCCGCACGGCGAAGCCCCGGTCGGCGAGATGCTGGCCCCACGGCTTCATCGAGGCCGGCGACCCGGTGAAACCGTGGCTGAGCAGCACTCCAACACGTCCACCGTCGATGCTGAGAGGCTCGGCGTGCGGCTTGACGGGTGTGGGCGCAGTCATGCCGTCCATGATCCAGCATGGGCGCTCTTTGCTGGTGGGGACGCCCGATAGAGTCGCCGCAGAAGGAGGCGGTCTTGTTCTATTGGTTCCTAAAATTCTTGGCCATCGGGCCACTGCTGAAGCTGGTTTTCCGGCCATGGGCAGAGGGAACCGAGAACGTCCCGGGCGACGGCGCCGCCATTCTGGCAAGCAACCACCTTTCGTACAGCGACTGGTTGTTCATGCCGGTGTGCATCCCGCGCCGGGTGACCTTTGTGGCGAAGGCCGAGTACTTCGAATCGCCCGGCATCAAGGGCTGGCTGCAGAAGAAGTTCTTTGCCGGCTCGGGGCAGGTTCCGATTGACCGAACCAGCGGCTCGGCGGCAGCTGGCGCCATCCAGACGCAACTGCGACTCCTCGACGATGGCCAGGTCTGCGGGATCTACCCGGAGGGAACGCGCTCGCACGACGGCAAGCTGTACCGCGGGCGTACGGGAGTCGCCCGACTCGCGTTGGAATCCGGTGCTCCCGTCATCCCGGTGGCCGTGATCAACACCGACGTCGTGGCTCCGCCCGGCAAGGTTTTCGGCAAGTTTGCGCGGCCCGGCGTCCGCTTCGGCCAGCCGCTCGACTTCAGTCGATACGAGGGCATGCAGGGCGACCGCTACGTTCTGCGTGCCATCACCGACGAGATCATGTACGAGATCATGCGGCTGTCCGGGCAGGAATACGTCGACCTGTACGCGGGGGACGCCAAGAAGCGATCCAGGGACGCCGAGCGCGCTGCCGCCAAGCGGCAGGAGCAGGCCGCCGCGGACGAGGTCTGGGAAGAAATCGCGGAATAGACCGGGTCGCACAATACGGTTGCAGCATGCGCGTGGGAATGCTGACCGGCGGCGGCGACTGCCCCGGACTGAATGCCGTCATCAGGGGTGCTGTTCGCAAGGGAATTAAGGCCCACGGCCATGATTTCGTCGGATTTCGGGACGGCTGGCGCGGCCCGTTGGAGAACGAAACGATGCCGCTCGGCATCGACCAGGTGCGCCGCATCCTCCCGCGGGGCGGCACGATCCTCGGGTCGTCTCGGACCAACCCGTTCGCGGTCGAGGGTGGCGTCGAGCGAATCAAGGACAACCTGGCTGCGAACGGCTGCGATGCGCTGATCGCGATCGGCGGCGAGGACACGTTGGGCGTCGCCACCAAGCTTTTCGACCTAGGCGTGAACGTGGTCGGCGTGCCCAAGACGATCGACAACGACCTGTCCGGGACCGACTTCACGTTCGGCTTCGACACCGCCGTGAACATCGCGATGGAGGCCATCGACCGCCTGCACACGACGGCCGAGTCGCACCACCGGGTGATCATCGTCGAGGTGATGGGCCGGCACGCGGGTTGGATCGCCCTCCATTCGGGCTTGGCCGCCGGAGCCAACATCATCCTGATCCCGGAGCGTCCGTTCGACATCGACAAGGTGTGTGCTCAGGTCGAGAGCCGGTTTGCGACCAGCTACTCGCCGATCATCGTGGTCTCGGAAGGCGCGGTGCCCAAGGACGGAATGATGGAGTTGGTCAGCGGCGAGAAGGATGCCTTCGGGCACGTTCGCCTCGGCGGCATCGCCGACCGGCTGGCCAAGGAGATCGAAGGCCGAACCGGCAAGGAAGCCCGGGCGGTCGTGCTCGGGCACATCCAGCGTGGCGGGTCGCCGACTGCGTTCGACCGCTGGTTGGCCACCCGATTTGGGCTGCACGCGATCCAGGCCGTCACCGACGGTGACTTCGGCGTCATGGTCGCGCTCGACAAGACCGAAATCATCCGGGTCCCACTTGCCGAGGGCACTAAGGAGCTCAAGCTGGTACGGCCCGACCTCTACGAAGAGGTCGAAGTCCTCTTCGGCTAGATCCAAGGTGCGAGGCCGCCTGTCCGTCTCCCGTATCCTTTCTGGGTGACCATTCCCAGCCTGGAGGCTCTGCACGCGCTCGGTCCCGTGCAGCAGCCGACGTACGCCGATGCCGCCGCGCGCGACCGCGCGGTGGATCGCCTGCGACGTATGCCTCCGCTGGTCTTTGCCGGTGAGTGCGATGACCTACGGGAGCGCATGGCTGCGGTCACCCGTGGTGAGGCGTTCCTGCTGCAGGGCGGCGACTGCGCCGAGACATTTGAGGGTGTCACGGCCGAGAACGTCCGCAACAAGTTGCGCGTCCTCCTGTCGATGGCTGTGGTCCTCACCTATGCAGCGAGCGTTCCGGTGGTCAAGGTCGGGCGATTGGCCGGCCAGTACGCCAAGCCGCGTTCGAGCGACACCGAAACCCGCGACGGCGTCACGCTGCCGGCCTACCGCGGCGACGCTGTCAACGGCTTCGACTTCACGCCGGCGGCCCGGGCACACGATCCGCAACGGCTGGTCGAGGTCTACCACGCCTCCGCCGCGACCCTGAACCTCGCGCGCGCCTTCACCACCGGCGGTTACGCCGACCTGCGCCAGATGCACGCCTGGAATGCCGACTTCGTCAAGCGCAGCCCGGTTGGCCAGCACTACCGAACGCTGCAGGACGAGATCGACCGCGCGCTGGCGTTCATGGATGCCATCGGCGTCGACCCGGATGAGTTCCACACCGTCGACTTCTACTCCTCGCATGAAGCGTTGATCCTCGAGTACGAGCATGCGCTGACCCGCATTGATTCGCGGACCGACCAGGCCTACGACGTCTCCGGCCACTTTGTCTGGATCGGCGAGCGCACCCGCCAGCTCGATGGCGCCCACGTCGAACTGTTGAGTCGGATTGCCAACCCGATCGGCGTGAAGCTGGGCCCGACGTCGACGCCTGACGACGCCATCGCGCTCTACGAGAAGCTCAACCCCGAGCGCACGCCAGGACGGATGACCTTCATCACCCGGATGGGTGCGGGCAAGATCCGCGATCTGCTGCCGCCGCTGATCGAGAAGGTCACGGCTGCGGGTGTCGAGGTGGCGTGGGTGTGTGACCCGATGCACGGCAACACCTTCGAAACCTCCAACGGCTACAAGACGCGCGAGTTCGACGACGTCATCGACGAGGTCCGCGGTTTCTTCGAGGTACACAACTCCCTGGGCACGTGGCCAGGCGGGCTTCACGTCGAGCTGACCGGTGACGACGTCACCGAGTGTCTGGGCGGCGGCGCGCGGCTCTCGGCCGAGAACCTGACACACCGCTACGAGACGCTCTGCGACCCCCGCCTGAACCGGGAGCAGTCGCTGGAGCTGGCGTTCCTCGTCGCGGAGATGCTCGGTTAGTCGTTGTCGTTGCCGTTGCCGTTGCCATTGTTGTTCTGACCCGGCAGTCCGGCGCACCCGATCGTCACGGTTGATCCGACCTTGGCCTCGCCGCCGGCGGGGTTCTGGCCGGTGACCGTGGGCCCGTCGCCCTTGCGTTCGACGTCGAACCACTTGCTCAGCTCGTCGTCACCGGAATCGCAATCCTCGCCGACGACGTTCGGCACGTCGACCTCATTCGGCCCGAGCGAGACGGTGATGGTGATCGTGTCGCCGCGGTACTTGGTGCCGCTGCTCGGCCACTGGCTGATGACCCGGCCCGCGGCAACCCGGTCTGAGTAGTCCTGGCGGACAGCGACGGCGAAGCCCTTGTTCTGGAGCGTGTAGAACGCGTTGGCGCGGGTCTGGCCGGCGGTGTTCACGACCTGGATCGGTTCGCGTCCCTTGCTGACGACGAAGCTGACCCGTGCGTTGCGGCGGAGTCGGTCGCCGACCTTGACGCCGTTGAGCTTGCTGACGCGTCCCTTCGCGACGGTCTGGCTCCAGTCCTGGGTGACGGTGCCGACTTGGAGCCGCTCCTTGCGCAACGTCTGGATCGCCTCGGGCGTCGTCTTGCCCTTGAGGTCGGGGACAGGATGCCGCTCGGGGCCCTTGGAGACGGTTCCGTTGATGAGAGCGCCGGGAAGGACGCGGTTGCCCGGCTCGGGATCGGTCTTCATGACAGTTCCCAGGGGTGCCGTCTCGGAGAAGGCGCGGTTGGCGACTTTGAATTCGAACCCGGCCGCCTCGGCCTCGGAGAGGGCGTTTGTCTCGGACATGCCGACCAGGCGCGGAGCGCTCTCGTAGCGGGCAATGCCGAAGTACCAACTGACCCCGGCGATAACGAGCGCCACCCCCAGGACGGCGAGAAGGATGTAGAGGCCGCGCTTGCTGTTGTCGAGGGAAAGGCGATCTTCGCGGTAGTGCTGCACCGACATCGGTGGGACGACACCCCGCGGTGGCGGCGGCGCACCCGTGGTCCACGCCACAGTCGGCTCGCTTGGCGGCTCGTTGCCAACGATTGGGGGCACCTCCCGCGTGCGGGGGATGGTGTCGACAGAGTCCTCGTCGACGCCGTTGGCGGCGGCGAACATTGGGCTGACGGGAGCCGTTGGTTCCTCGGCGGACAACCCCGGTCGTTCCGAGCCGGTAAGCCGGCCGGAATCGTTGTCCTCAACCATCGTTGCCCCTTCGACGGGTAGCAGCTGGGCGGCCAACGCCGCGTCATGCTCCAACCCCTGGTCCAAGGCGCGCTGTACGCGGCGCACCATCTGCAAAAGTACGCGAGCGTCGGCTGGGCGCTGGTTCCGGTTGCGTGCCGTGGCTCGGGCCACGAGCGCATCGACGTAATCGGGGATGCCGGGCTGTGCCGCCGACGGCGCCCCGACGTCCTCGTGCACGTGCTTGTACGCCACTTGGATCGGAGTGTCGCCCCCGTGCGGCTTGGCCGCCGTCAGCATCTCGTAGAGCATCGCGCCGCACGCGTAGACGTCGGAGCGAGCGTCAGCGCGCTCGTTGAGCACGATCTCGGGCGCGATGTACGACACGGTGCCGATCAGGGCGCCGCCCGGGGCCGTGGTGGCTGTCGAGACGGCTCGCGCCAACCCGAAATCGGCCACCTTGACGTCGCCGTCAGGCGTGATGAGGACGTTTTCCGGCTTGATGTCGCGGTGGATGATCCCGGCGGCGTGCGCCGCAGCGAGCGCGACGAGGACGTCGGCCAGGACGCCGAGGCTCCGGTCGGGTGACATCGGTGCCTCGGCCCGCACGACATCGCGCAGGGTCTGGCCCGGGATGTACTCCATGACGAGGTACGTGGCGTCGTGATCGCTGCCCTGATCGTAGACGGACACGACGCCACGGTGGTTCAGCCGTGCGGCCGCCTTGGCCTCGCGATTGAAGCGCTCGAGGAAGTCGGCCTCGTCGCCCATGTTGCGGTGCATGACCTTGATGGCGACCGTGCGGTCAAGTCGCTGATCGGTCGCGCGATAGACGGTGGCCATGCCGCCGCGCGCAATTCGTTGGTCGATGAGATATCGGCCGTTGAGGACGCGGCCGACAAAGGGCGTCGTCGCCCGGAGGTGCCACGCCATCCTCCTATGCCGGTCGCGGGTTGGCTCGGTTGATTGTAGGTAATGGCTGGAAGGTTTTCGGTTCCCTCGCGTCAACGGTCGCGATGCGTCGCACTGCGGACCAGCGATTCGACGACGACGCCGGCATCGCGGGGGAGTTGATCGAGAGCAGTGAGTGCCTCAGATTCGAGTCTGGCGATGTCGGCCTCGACCGCCGCCAACGCGCCGGTGCGCTCGATCAGGGACGTGAGCTCGCCCGCGCCCTCGGCGGTGCCGAGGAGCGCTTCGATCCGGGTCCGGTCGGCAGCCGATCCCAGCGCGGCGGCACGTGCGACGAGCACGGTTCGCTTCCCCTCGCGCACGTCGTCTCCGGCAGGTTTGCCCGTGACGGCCGGGTCGCCGAAGACGCCCAAGACGTCATCGCGCAGCTGGAACGCCTCGCCGAGTGGCAGGGCGACCGCGCTGAGCGCGTCGAGGAGCTCGGTGTCCGCGCCGGCAAGCGCGGCTCCGATATGCATCGGTCGCTCGACGGTGTACTTCGCCGACTTGTAGCGCACGACGCGCATCGCGACGTCGACGTCGAGGTTGCCGCGTGCCTGCGCGAGCACGTCGAGGTACTGGCCGGACGCGACCTCCGTCTTGCATCGGTCGAGCCAGGGGAGCGCCTCGGCGAGGCGGGGCAGTGCGCTGGCGCGGAACTGCTCGTCCACCCACGACAGCATGAGGTCGCCGAGCAGGATGGCCGCTGCCGCGCCGTGGCGCTCGGCGCTGCCGAGCAGGTTCTCGGCGCGGTGCAATCCCTCGAACTGACGATGGAGGCTGGGTCGGCCGCGACGGGTGTCCGACCCGTCCATCAGGTCGTCGTGAGCGAGCGCGCTGCCTTGGAGCCACTCGAGGGAAGCTGCGGCGTCGTCGAACGCCGGCAGATCCGGGTCGCCACCGCCGACAAGCCAGCCAGCCCGACAGAACAGTGGTCGCAGTCGCTTGCCGCCGGCGACGAAGTCGATCGCGGCGTCGGCGAAGGTGGCGAGATCAGGACTGATCGCGTCGAGCTCGGCGCGTTTAGCCTTGGCGAAGCTGGCCAGCGCTGCGTCCACACGCGCGCGAAAAGCCTCGTCAGCAGCCGCAGTCATCCCCGGACGATACCGTTAGGGGTATGTCTGTCTCGGAGTCTCTCGCTGCCCATCTGCGTGCAGGGCACCGCTCGGTTTCGTTCGAATTCTTCCCCCCGAAGGACGACGAGGGTGAAGCGCTGCTGTGGCAGAGCATCAGCGACCTCGAACGGCTGGAGCCCACCTTCGTCTCCGTGACGTATGGCGCCGGCGGCACCAGCCAGGACCGCACCGTTCGGGTGACCGCGCGCATCGCGGAAGAGACGTCACTGCGGCCGGTCGGGCACCTCACGCTGGTTGGGCAGAGCGCCGGCGAGATCGAGGGCGTCCTCAAGCAGTACGCCGCGGCTGGCGTCGACCACGTGCTCGCGTTGCGCGGTGACCCGAAGGGCGGACCGCGCGCGGCGTGGGAGTCCTATCCGGATGGCATGGACTTTGCGATCGAGCTGGTCGAGATGGCGCGCGGCCTTGGTGGCTTCTGCATCGGGATCGCCGCCTTCCCTGAGGGACACCCGGACGCCCCTTCGTTGGAGAGCGACGCCGAAGTACTCGTGGCCAAGGCGGAGGCCGGCGCCGAGTATGCGATCACGCAGTTGTTCTTCCGGGCGTCCGATTACTTCGCGTTGATCGACCGGGTGCGATCGCTCGGCAGCGACCTCCCGATCATCCCGGGGATCATGCCGATCCTGAACTTCGCCCAGGTGGCCCGGATGGCTGAGCTGTCCGGCGCCGCGCTGCCGCCTGAAGTGCTTGACCAGATCGTGCCGATTCAGGACGACCGCGACGCGGTACGAGCCAAGGGCATCGAGCTGGCCACACAGCTGTGCCGCGACCTGTTGGCCGGTGGCGCACCGGGCCTGCACTTCATCACGCTCAATCGGTCCAAGGCCACCCGCGAGATCTTCGAGGCACTCCGCGCGGAGAACCTGATTTAGGTCATTCCGAAGGGCGACCATGGGTTGGGGCGCAGCCCCGCCCGGAGGGCGGATACCCAACAGCCGGGCCTGGCCGCGCTCGAGCGCGGTCGGGTTTGAGCGGCCCACAGGGCCGCGGCCCGGGTATCAGGCTCTGCCGATCCGTTCGGCAATCGCGGCGGTCTGCGACCCGATCAACTCGATGGTCGGCCCGGGATGGGCATTGGCGCCGGCGAAGAACACGGTGTCGGCCAGGGCTGAGATGGGGCGCGTGGCTGTGGTCCGCCAGTTCTGCCATTGCCAGCCCCAAGCGCCGTGGCTGACCAGCTCGACCGGCGACAGGTCGTGGCGTTCCACCACATACGGGCGCAGGTCGATGCCGGCGCGGACGAGCGCAATCAGCGGATCCTCGGCGTTGTGATGGGCGAGGGTCCAGGCGTCCGAGCCATCACTCCACAGATGGACCGGCGGCCTGCTGTGGGCCATGACGTCAGACGGGAGGTCGGGCGCGTCGGGGCCGAGTCGGATGAGGGTTCGCGATGCCGGAATCAGGGGCAGGCCGAGCGGCGCCCGCACCGGCGCCGGCATGCGGTGGCCGGCCCAGATCACGAGGTCGGCCTCGACCGTTCCGCCGTCGGTGCTGACGCCAACGACGCGGCCGTTGGTCACCTCCAGCTCATGGGCGTGCACGTTCGCGCGGATCTCGACACCCCGCTCATCCAGGCGGCTCACCAGCGCGGCGGCCAGCGCGGGCATGCCGCCGTCCACGCGCCAACGCCCGAAGGTGCGCTCGACGTAGTTCTGCACGGCGACGAAGATCGGGACGAAGGTGGGGTGTTCTCCGTCGAGAATCAACGGGTCGATCACCAGGCGCTCGAGCCGTTCGTCCTTTAGTTCCTTGTACGTGCGCTTGGCGATCCGCCGGTTGCCGCGCAGCGTGCGACGTACGTCGCGATCCGGTGGAGTGAGGGATTCAACGGACGCGCGACGGTACAGATCCCAGATGTCCGACATGGCATCCAGCCACGGTGACCATCGATCGATGCCGACGAAGGCGGTGATTGCGTCATGCTGCGCAGCCCGGTCGCTGAACGGCAGGTCGAGGACGGACTTGTCGTCGAACGCGTGCCGACGGAGTTCGACTGGTTGGAGGTCGAGGACGCGCTCGAGTGGTCGTCCTGACTTGCGGAACAGATCACGCAGGACGCCGGGCAGCGTCACGGTGTCGAGGCTCAGCTGCCAAGTGGTGTCACCAATGCGGTGTCCGAGCAGGCGACCGCCGAGTGCGTCCTTCGATTCGAGCAGCACAACCTCATGCCGCAGTTTCGCCAGGCGGGCCGCCGCCGACAGGCCACCGAAACCGCCGCCGACTACGACCACACGCGCCATGACCCCGAGCCTAGGGCTCGGCAACCCCGCGCCGTGGCGCGGCCTGGGGGTGCTCCCTGCTCGGAGCGAAGCGTAGAGCTTGAGGACCTACGCTGGCTGGCCTGTCGACCAAGACGGACCTAGACTGAGAGTGAACCTCATCCAGGAGACGACCCCAATGCCGTTGTCCGACGAAGAAGCTCGACTTCTCCATCAGTTGGAGCAGTCGCTTGCTGCTGACGACCCAGATTTCGCGTCGACGCTGCGCGGATCGAAGTTGCTCGCCAAGAGCAAGCGGGTCGCAACGCTGTCGATCGTCGGTTTCCTCACGGGGCTCGGGCTGCTTTTCGGTGGTGTCGTCACGAAGAGCACTTGGCTCGGTGTCCTGGGTTTCGTCGTGATGCTTGGCGCCGTGTACATCTTCGTCACCGCTGGTCGCAGCGGATTTGGCGGATCGGCCGAGCTCAGCCGCCCGTCCGCCGCACCCAAGCCCTCCGGTTCCTTTGTCGACCGGATGGAGGAGCGCTGGCACCGTCGCCAAACTGGTGACGATCGCTGAGCCACTGACCTTCTGAAAGGACCGCCCTTCGGGGCGGTCCTTTTTTGTGCGCCGACTCGTCGCGACCGGCCAAAAATGTGGCTCAAAACACGCTCGTGTGGTGGAAAGTGGAGTACGGTGGGGCGAAATGGAGCGAACCGCCGTGCAGTGGGGCCGAAGGGAGGTGTGCGCGCGTGAGTTTGGACGCCAAGCACTTCATCGGCGAACACACCCCCAAGTTGGACGAGAAGGGGCGGCTGTTTCTGCCGGTGAAGTTCCGCCCGCGCCTCGCCGAAGGCGTCGTCCTGATGCGCGGACAGGAACGCTGCGTCTTCGGATGGACGATCGACGCATACCAGGGAATCGTCGAGCGATTGCAGGAGCTCCCATTCACCAATCGGGACAGCCGCAACCTTGTCCGCATGGTGACGGCCGGATCGTTCGAGGAGACGCTCGACAAGCAGGGCCGGATTCTGATTCCGCCGAAGTTGCGCGAGTGGGCCCTGCTCGATCGCGACGTGACCGTGATTGGCGCCGGCAATCGCTTCGAGATCTGGGACTCATTGCGTTGGAACGAGTTCTTCGAGAGCCAGGAAGAACCCTGGGCCGATCTGTCCGGAGGGGAAGGACCCGCGATCTTCTGACCACATTCACCGTGCAGCTCGATACCCGTCCGTCGGCGACTGACACCTCTTCCCCGGTGTCAGTACCGAACGGACGGGGATCAGGCCCCACGGCGATCAGCACCAGAGGAGGAACCGTGCACATGTCTGGGCGTATGGCTCGGCAACCGACACGACGCGTGCGCCACGACGTGGCCGACGCCGTGCGGCTCGCCGCCTTCTCCCTGTCTGCGTCGGCTGCAGTCGCGCTGGGTCTTTCCGCGTTCTCGCACTGGGTGGGCGTCGCGTGACCGCGAGCTCGGGCGAGGCTCGGCATGTCCCCGTCCTCCTCGATCGTGTGCTCGACCTCCTGGCGCCAGTCGCGGAGCAGGCCAACCCCGTCATCGTCGACGCGACCCTCGGACTCGGCGGTCACAGCGAGGCCATGTTGGAGCGGTTCGCCGATCTCGTCGTCATCGGGATCGATCGTGATCCGGAGGCGATAGGCAGGTCCGCCGACCGGCTCGCCCGCTTCGGCGAGCGGGTCGTTCTGGTGAATGCGGTCTACGACGAGGTGGGCACAGCGATCCGGGACGCTGGCCTCAGCTCGGTGTCTGGTGTGCTCTTCGACCTTGGCGTCTCGTCGCTTCAACTCGACGTCAAGAAGCGCGGTTTCTCCTACGCACAAGACGCGCCGTTGGACATGCGGATGAATCCGGCGGAGGGCTTGAGCGCCGCCGATGTCCTCAACACCTACAGCGAGGGCGACCTCGCCCGTGTCCTGTGGGACTACGGCGAGGAACGCTTCGCCAAGAGAATTGCACGGGCGGTCGTGCGTCAGCGGGAGAGCCTTCCGTTCGACACGAGCGCGCCGTTGGTCGACCTCATTCGCGAATCGATTCCGGCGGCTACGCGCCGCACGGGTGGCAACCCTGCCAAGCGGACGTTCCAGGCGCTCCGTGTGGAGGTCAACGACGAGCTCGGCGCATGGCATCGCGCCCTGCCCGCCGCGCTCGACGCGATCGCGGTGGGTGGTCGCGTGGTCGTCCTGGCGTATCACTCGCTGGAGGACCGGTTCGCGAAGCGCACCTTCGCCGCGGCCACGTCGTCGACCGCACCGCGCGACCTGCCGGTCGTGCTGGCCGAGATGGCCCCCAAGTTCAAACTCATCACCCGCGGCGCGGAGCAGGCCACGCCGGCGGAGGTGGCCGCGAATTCGCGCGCGAAGTCTGTCCGCCTGCGAGCGATCGAACGGATTGCGGCATGAGCGTCATGACTTCCCACAGTGCTCTCTTCCACGGGGCCATCCCGCACAAGACTGTGACGCGCTTCCGTGGCGCCGCGCGCCCACAAACCAAACGCGGACTGCGTTTGGTCGCGCCGGTGGCCAACCGCGCTCGTCGCATGCCGTTTGTCGTTGTCCTGCTGGCGATCATCGGCAGCGGGTTGGTGGGGTTGATCCTCATCAGCACAGTGATGCAGGCGCAGACCTTCGAGCTGGCGGAGCTGACCGCCGAGGCTCGTCAGCTGGAGACGACACAGGAAGCATTGCAGCGTGAGGTGAGCGAGCTGGAGAGCCCGGAGAATCTTGGCCCGCTCGCCGTGGCGCACGGCATGGTGCCGAATCAGACACCGGTCTACCTGCAATTGTCGGACGGAACGGTGAAGGGCTCGCCCAAGCCGGCTGAGGAACGCTCCAACATCCGACAGGTGGTCCGGTGACCCGACAGCGACTCTCACGCCGAAGGCTGCGGTTTTGTCTGTACGCCTTCATAGCGGTGTTCGTCGTCTTCGCTGTCCGACTCTTCCAGATCCAGGCACTCGATATGGGCGCCTACGCGGCCAAGGCCGTCGCGGCCGGCACGGCTCGCGTGGCGGTGCCCGCGCCGCGGGGGGAGATCCTCGACCGCAACGGGCAGCCACTGGCCACCAGCGTGCAGGGTCGGAACCTGACTGCCGATCCGTACCTGACGGCATCGAACGCTCCGGCCATCGCGGCGATCCTGCGCGACAAGCTCGGCGATCGGATCGACTATTTCGACACCATCGACAAGCTGCGCAAGCAGGTCTACAACCCGCAGACCAAGGAGATGGTCCCAGCCCGATTCGTCTACGTCGCCAAGCGTCTTCCGGGCGACGAAGCGTCTGAGGTGCTGGAGGCGCTCGAGGAGTACCCGGGGATCTTTTCCGAGAGGATCGGGCTCCGTACCTATCCCGGCGGCCGACTCGGGGCGAACCTGGTCGGGTTCGTGGACGCGGACGACAAGGGCCGGGCCGGGCTGGAGCAGGCGCTGGACAAGCGCCTGACCGGGACAGACGGTGAGAACACCTACGAGGTCTCGCCGTTGGGCGTGCGCATTCCGATGGCCGACACCACGGTGCGGCAGATGGTGCCTGGCTCGGATGTCGTGTCCACGATCGATCGCGACCTGCAGTGGTATTCCGATCAGCGGCTTGCCGCGGGCGTCCGAGAGGCGAGCGCCGACTGGGGGCTGGCCATCACCATGGACGTCCGGACCGGCGAGATCGTCCAGATGTCGCAGTCGCCATCCTTCGACCTCGGTGACCCCCGGGACCGGAAGGGAATGTGGGTCAAGAACCTCTCGGTCGAGCGGCCGTATGAACCCGGCTCGGTCTTGAAGACGATCACGATGGCCGCGCTCGCCGATCAAGGCAAGATCCGTCCCGAGTCGCCCATTGTCGTGCCCAAGGGCATCAAGGTGGACCAGTACCGCATCGGCGACTACTGGCAGCACGGGGTGCTTCACCTCACCGCAGCCGGTGTGGTCGCCAAGTCGTCCAACTTGGGCACGATCGTGGCAGCCCGGCAGATGACCAAGCGCTCGCACTGGGAATACCTGCGCAAGTTCGGATTCGGACAGCACACGGGGATCGGGCTGGCGGGTGAGACGGCCGGTCTGCTGCGGAACATCAATCAGTACCCGTGGGCTGCGTCGCATCGCGCCACCATCTCGTTCGGCCAAGGCATCTCGGTCAATGCGGTCCAGATCGTGCGCGCGGTTGGCGCAATTGCGAACGGAGGCCTCATGGTCACGCCGACCGTGGTCGACACCTACCGATTGCCCGATGGTCGCCAGCTCCACGCGCCCGAGGGGGAGACGCAGCGCGTCGTCTCGCCGGAAGCCGCGGCGATCGTTCGCCGCATGATGGAGCAGGTGCCGCGGTCTGACGGCGGTACTGCGCCCGCGGCACAGATTGCCGGTTATCGCGTCGCCGGCAAGACGGGCACGGCGTGGCGCATCAGCCCCGAGACCGGCAAGTACATCCGCGGCCAGAACACCGTCTCGTTCATCGGGTTCGCGCCGGCAGACAAGCCGCGGTTCATCACCTACGTCGTCTTGGACAAGCCGTTCCGGAACGCCGGTGGTGGTTCGACGGCTGCGCCGGTCTTCCACGACATCATGGCGATGGCGCTCGAGCGGTTCGGTGTGGTTCCCAGCGGCTCCAAGTCACCCAAGGTCGATCTCGACTGGTGAGCTCTAGGCTGTGCCCGTGGACGTGAGGCCAGAGCACCGCCCGGAGCGGTCGCTTGCCGACGTTGCCGCGCACCTACACCTCGACCCGAGTGCGGACGGCGACCCGACGATCACCGGCCTGAGTCTGAACACGACGCGCGTCGAGCCGGGTGACCTGTTTGTCGCGCTCCCTGGCGCGCGCGCCCATGGCATTGACTTCGCGGCGGATGCCGTGGACCGAGGTGCGGTGGCCGTGATCACGGATCCTGACGGCGCAAGCCGGGCTGGCGTCGGTGTCCCAGTCCTGACGCTCGACGACCCGCGGGACCGGATGGCTGATCTCAGCGTCTGGTTCTACGACCACCCGTCGCAGGCCTTCCAGACCGTGGGCATCACCGGCACGCAAGGCAAGACCACGACGACCTACCTGGCCGAGGCTGCGCTGGGGGCGCACAAGTCCGGCGTCATCGGCACGATCGGCACGCGCATCGCCCGCGAACCGGTCGGATCAACACTGACTACCCCCGAGGCACCCGAGTTGCAGGCCCTCTTCGCGGCGATGCGCGAGCAGCAGGTCGAAGCGTGCGTCATGGAGGTTTCAAGCCATGCACTTGTGAAGGGCCGGGTCGACGGTTTCAGGTTCGACACGTCGGTCTTCCTCAATCTCGGCCGCGATCATCTGGACTTCCACCTCACGCTGGAGAATTACTTCCTCGCCAAGGCCGCACTCTTCACCCCTGACCGGACGCAGCGCGCCGTCATCAATGTCGACGATGACCACGGTCGCGCCCTCGTCGACCTCATCGGGACGAAGCTGCCCGCGACGACGTTCAGCACGTCCGGTCGTCCGGCTGATTGGCGCGCCGTCAACGTCCGGCCGAATCGCGCGGGCGCTGAGCTCGACATCCTCACACCGGACGGCGCATCCTTCCCGCTCGCGGTCCCACTGCCCGGCGTCTTCAACGTTTCGAACGCGCTTGCCGCCCTTGCAGCGTTGGCCGGCTGCGGGTTCGATCCCCGGGAACTGGCCGCCGGCATCGCCGAGAGTCCGGGCGTCCCGGGCCGCATGGAGCGGGTCGAACGCGGTCAGGAATTCGGTGCGGTTGTCGACTACGCGCACAAGCCCGACGCCGTCACGGCCGTCCTGTCAGCGCTGCGGCCCGTCACGGCGGGTCGGCTCATTGTTGTCATCGGTGCCGGTGGTGACCGCGACCACGGAAAGCGTCCGCAGATGGGCGCCGCAGCGGCCGCGCTCGCCGATCTGGTGATCGTCACGGACGACAATCCGCGCAGCGAGGCTCCTGCGGCCATCCGCACCAACGTGCTCGGTGGCGCGTCTCCCGGACCGGGCGTGGCGATCGAGATCGGGGATCGACGTGAGGCGATCGCACACGCAGTGTCAGTTGCCCACCGCGGCGACACGGTAGTTGTCGCCGGCAAAGGCCATGAGCGTGGGCAGGAGATCAACGGCGTCGTGCATCCGTTCGACGACCGCGACGTGCTTGCGGCGGCAATCGACGAGCGCCTGGGGTCTGCGTCATGATTCCGCTCAGTCTCGATGAGATCGCGACGATCGTTGGCGGTGAGTTGCACGCTGCCGATGCTGGCGACGTGCTGGTCACCAGCCCGGCTTCGGTCGACTCCCGGGTGGTGGCCCAAGGCGGCCTGTTTGCGGCAATTGCCGGTGAGCACGTTGACGGGCACGACTTCGTTGCCGACGCGATCGGTCGTGGTGCTGTGGCGGTCCTGGCAAGTCGACAGGTAGACGCGCCTTGCGTCGTGGTGCCGGATATGACCACTGCACTCGGGCAGCTCGCCCGCGCCGTGCTCGATCGCATCGATCCAATCGTCATCGGCATCACCGGGTCGCAGGGAAAGACGAGCGTGAAGGACCTCGTCGCGCAGATCCTGCAGAAAAGTGGCCCTACGGTCGCCGCGAGTGGGTCGTTCAACAACGAGCTGGGCGTGCCGCTCACGGTGCTGCGGGCGGACGAGGACACGTCCTATCTCGTCGTGGAGATGGGGGCGCGCGGCGTGGGGCACATCGCGCACCTGTGCACGATCGCGAAACCCGACGTCGGTGTGGTGCTCAACGTGGGGAATGCGCACATCGGTGAGTTCGGCAGCGCCGACGTCACTGCCGCCGCGAAGGGTGAAATTGTCGAGGCCCTGGACCCCGAGGGCGTCGCCGTCCTCAACGCCGACGATCCTCGAACGAGCGCGATGGTGGCCCGAACGGCGGCGCGTGTCCTCACCTTCGGCCAGGCCGGCACGGTCGCGTTGGGGCACGTCGAGCTGGACGCGTCGGGCGAGCCGACGTTCACGCTGAGCCACGCTGACGAGACGATCACGGCACACGTGCCGCAGCTTGGTGCGCACCACGCCATGAACGCGGCCGCGGCCGCAGCTGTCTGCCTGGCTGCCGGACTCGACTTGGTGACCGTCGGCGAGCGGCTGGCCGGAGCGACGGCGGCGTCGCCGATGAGGATGGCGCGGACGCAGCGCGCAGATGGCGTTCTCGTCATCGACGACACGTACAACGCGAATCCTGAGTCAGTCGCGGCTGCCTTGCGAGCTGCGATTGCGCTTCGGACGGGGGAGCGGCGGGTCGCAGCCGTGCTCGGCGAAATGCTCGAACTGGGCGCGGAAAGCGCGGACCGACATCGCGAGATGGGAGCGCTGGCAGCCAAGCTGGGCTTCGATCTCGTGGTGGCCGTGGGGGAGGCGGCTGCGCCCATCGCCGATGGCGCTGGACCCGACGCGGTCCGAGTCGCTGACACAGATGAGGCGGCTGAGGTTGCCTCCGCGTGGCTGCGACCCGGCGACGTCGTGCTCGTGAAAGCATCGAGGGGCGCTCGGCTGGAGCGTGTCACAGCAGTATTAGGAGCCTGAGCCGATGTTGGCCATCCTCATCGCGGGAGCGATCGCCCTGTTGGGCACGTTGCTCGGCACTCGCCTCGCGATCACGGTTCTGGTGGCCAAGGGCTACGGCCAGCTGATTCGGGATGACGGTCCGACCTCGCATCACACCAAGCGCGGCACGCCCACGATGGGTGGAACGGTCATCATCCTTTCCGTCATCATCGCCTACGCGGTCGCCAAACTGGCGACCGGCTTCGCGCCCAGCGCATCCGCACTGCTGCTGTTGTTCCTGGTCTGCGGGCTCGGCGCCATCGGCTTCCTCGACGACTACATCAAGATCTCCAAGCAGCGCAGCCTCGGCCTGCGCAGCAAGGCGAAGTTCATCGGGCAAGTCGTGGTCGGGCTGGTGTTCGCCCTGCTTGCCATCGGGCTGCCGGACGAGTCGGGGCGGACGGTCATCACCCACGCGATCTCCATCACCCGTGACGTGACGAGCTGGCAACTGCCGCTGGCCCTGTTGGTCGTCTGGGTGCTGCTCATGATCGCTGGCGCGTCCAACGGGGTGAATCTGACCGACGGGCTCGACGGGTTGGCCACCGGCGCCGCAGCGATGGTGTTCGGTGCCTACGTCGTCATCAACATCTGGCAGAGCAACCAGAACTGTGCGTTCAACCCGGGCCCGAAGTGCTACGAGGTGCGGGACCCGTTGGATCTGGCTGTGGTGGCGTCGGCACTTACCGGTGCCTGCTTCGGATTCCTGTGGTGGAACGCATCGCCGGCCAAGATCTTCATGGGCGACACGGGATCGCTGAGTCTCGGCGGCGCGATGGCCGGCTTCGCGCTGATGACGCGAACCGAGGTGTTGTTGCTCCTCATCGGCGGCCTGTTCGTCATGATCACGGCGTCCGTGATCCTGCAGGTGGGCTACTTCAAGGCCACGAAGGGCAAGCGGATCTTTCGGATGGCGCCGTTGCAGCACCATTTCGAGTTGCTCGGCTGGGCCGAGATCACGATCGTGGTGCGGTTCTGGATCCTCTCTGGACTCTTCGTGACGGCCGGGCTCGGGGCCTTCTACTGGGAGTGGGTCACAGGCGTTTGAGTGAGGCAGCACCACCAGACTTCGATGACTGGAACTCCACCCGCGCGGTGGTGTGCGGATTCGGCGTCAGCGGGTTCGCTGCCGCCGACACCCTCCTGCACCTCGGCGCTGCCGTCGTCGTGCTCGACCAGTCGGAACCGGCGAGCGACGAGGCGGCCGAACGGGCGCGGCTACTCGACGTCCTTGGCGCGGACCTGCGGCTTGGCCCGAATGCGTGGGACGGAACGCTTCCGGATCGGGCCGATCTCGTGGTCACCTCGCCTGGCTGGAGCCCGGCCAACCCGGTCCTCGTGGACGCCCTCGGTCGGGGCCTGCCGGTGTGGGGAGAGGTCGAGCTGGCGTGGCGATTGCGTGGTCCCGACGCCGCCCCGTGGTTGTGCATCACCGGCACGAACGGCAAGACGACGACGGTGCAGATGCTCGACGCCATCCTGCGCGCTGCCGGCCTACGGTCGGCCGCTGTCGGCAACGTCGGCCGCCCGGTCGTCGAGGCCGTCATGGACCCGGCCGGCGCCGACGTTCTCGCCGTCGAGCTGTCGAGTTTCCAGTTGCACTGGACGTCGTCGATGTCGGCGGAGGCCGCTGCGGTCCTGAACGTCGCGCCGGACCACCTCGACTGGCACGGCTCGCTGTCCGCGTACGGATCCGACAAAGGCCGCATCTACGAACGTGCTCAGCGGGCATGTGTCTACAACGTCGAGGACCCGGTCACCGAAGAGCTCGTCCGCACCGCGGACGTCATCGAGGGCGCACGCGCCATTGGCTTCACTCAGGGCATTCCGGCCGCCGGCATGCTTGGCGTGGTCGACGGCGTCCTGGCGGACCGCGCTTTCGTCGAGGATCGACAGAACTCTGCGGCCGAACTCATTCGCGTCGACGAGTTGCCGGACCCAGCGCCGCACATGGTCGCCAACGCGCTTGCGGCAGCCGCCCTCGCCCGCGCCCACGGCGTTTCGCCGACTGCGGTGCGGGACGGCCTGCGCGGGTTCGCACTGGGGCCGCACCGGATCGAATCGGTCGCCGAGATCGACGGCTGTGCGTTACGTCGACGATTCCAAGGCGACGAACGCGCATGCCGCATTGGCATCCCTGCGGGGCGTCGCGGGGGAGAAGGTCGTGTGGGTGGCCGGTGGCCTGGCCAAGGGTGGCACGTTCGACGAACTGGTCAGCCGAGTGCGTGACCGGCTTCGCGGAGCGGTCGTCATCGGTACCGACGGCCCGCTGATCGTTGGTGCACTGCGGCGACACGCGCCGGATGTGCCGGTCGTGGAGGTCACCAACGGTGAGGATGGGCTCATGGACCGCGTCGTGGCTGCGGCGAGGACGATGGCGCAAGCCGGCGACACTGTCCTCCTTGCTCCGGGATGCGCCTCCATGGATCAATTTCGTGACTATGCAGAACGCGGGACCGCATTTGCCGAGGCGGTCCGCCGGAGCACCGACTGAGGTAGGAGGGCCGGATGAGCGGAGCTGTCGCCCCCGAACAGCCCGGCCTCGACGCACCGACCCGTGCTGGTGCGCACCTGTTCGAGCTGGTGCGCCGGACGCTTGAACGTCCGCTCGCGTCCTATCAGCTCATCCTCGGCACCAGCGGCTTGCTGCTCGGCCTCGGCCTGATCATGGTGCTGAGCGCCAGTTCGGTGTGGTCGCAGGAGCAGCTGGATTCGCATGACATGTTCGGCGTCTTCAAGAAGCAGTTCGTATTCGCGTTGTTGGGGCTTGTCGGTGCCTACTTGGCCGCCCGCCTGCCGCTGTCGGTTCTGCGACGGTTGGTCACACCCGTCTTGATCATCATCGTTGCGATGATCCTGGCCACCTTCTCGCCGTTGGGCATGGAGATCAACGGCAACCGCAACTGGCTTGAGCCTCGGGCCGGGCCTTCAGGTGCAACCGTCAGAATTCGCGAAGCTGGCCGTGGTGCTGTGGATTGCCAACCTCTACGCCCGCCGCCCCCCGGACACCGCCCGGCAGATGATCTTGCCGATGGTGCCGGTTACGGCTGTAGTTGCGGGACTGGTCGTCGGCCAGGACGACCTCGGCACTGCGCTGGTCCTCTTCGCCGTCATCGTCGGGCATGCTCTGGGTCGTCCGGCCTGCCGGCCAGGCTACATGGGCGTCGTGCTTGCCGCCCTGGCGTGTGATCAGCATCTACTTCGTCGCTATCGCGTCGCACCGTGTTGCTCGTCTGCTGAACTTCTGGAATCCCGAGGCCGATCCCGACGGGACCGGGTACCAAGGCATCCATGCGTTCATGGGCTTCGCCCGCGGCGGCTTCTGGGGCGTCGGACTGGGCGGTAGCCGGCAGAAGTGGGGTTCGCTTCCGGAGGCGCACACCGACTTCATTCTCGCCATCATCGGAGAGGAGCTCGGGTTGTTCGGCAGCCTCGTCGTGCTGGTGCTGTTCGCGCTGTTCGCCGTCGCAGGCATCCGCGTCGCCATGCGCACCAAGGACGCATTCGTCCGGTACGCCGCGGCCGGCATTGTGATCTGGATCCTGTCGCAGGCCATGATCAACATGGGCATGGTTCTTGGACTGCTGCCGGTCATCGGCATTCCGCTCCCGCTCATCTCGGCGGGCGGCTCGAGCCTGTTCGCAACGCTGGTCGCGTGCGGCATCCTGCTCAACTGCGCGACGACCGAACCGGGCGCGCGCGTCGCGCTCGATGCGAGCCGGGCGCGGCGTCGGCGACAGGCCGCTGCCAGGAAGCGCTGACCGTGCGAGTTCTTCTCGCTGGCGGTGGCACGGCCGGCCACACGTCACCGCTGCTTGCGACGGCTGCCGTCCTGTCCGATCGCGGCGTCGATGTCGTGTGCCTCGGCACACCCAAGGGCCTGGAGACGACCCTGATCCCGGAGGCCGGATACCCGTTGGAGCTTGTGCCGCCTGTGCCGCTCCCGCGTCGTCCCGGCATCGATTTGGCCAAGCTGCCGATCCGGCTGAAGCGCACCGTCGCCGCGACCGTCGAGGTGCTCGACCGCATCCGGCCCGACGTCGTCGTCGGCTTCGGCGGCTATGTGTCGGTTCCGGCCTATCTGGCGGCGCGCCGTCGCCATCTTCCGATCGTCGTGCACGAAGGCAATGCCCTTCCTGGCATCGCCAACCGACTCGGTGCGCGATTCGCCACGGCCGTCGCCACCAGCTTCCCCAACACGCCGCTGGAAGGCGGTACGTATATCGGCCTGCCCATCCGGCGGCAGATCTCCGGACTCGACCGGGCGGCGAGCCGAGCCGAGGGACGGGCTCACTTTGGGCTCGACCCCGATCGCCCGACGCTCCTGGTGACCGGCGGGTCCCAGGGAGCACGCCGACTCAACCTTGCCGTGGCCGGGGCAGCCCGCGACTTGGCCGACGCCGGTATCCAGGTGCTGCACGCTGCCGGTCGCCCCGAGGAGGCCGTCGTGGAACTCGAGCCAGGCGACCCGCCCTACGTCGTGCGCTCCTTCATCGACCGGATGGATCTCGCCTACGCAGCTGCCGATCTCATCATCTGCCGGGCCGGCGCCAACACGGTGACTGAGGTGGCCGCGGTCGGCTTGCCGGCCGTGTTCGTCCCGCTGCCGATCGGCAATGGCGAGCAGGCGCTCAACGCGCATCCCGTAGTCCAGGCCGGAGGCGGTCTGCTCATCGACGACGAGGCGCTCACGCCGGCTTGGATCGACCGCGCCCTCGTCCCGCTCGCGACGTCACCGCAGCGGCTCGACGCGATGTCGGTGGCGGCGTCCGGCATCGTCCGGCGTGACGCTGACCTGCGTCTGGCCGACCTCATCGAGGGTGCGGCGGCTACCGGGAGCCCGATCCCGTGAGCTTCCCCATTCCCGATCAGATCCTCCCGGCCGACGAGCTCGGCCGGGTCCACTTCATTGGCATCGGTGGAGCCGGTTTGTCGGCCATCGCCCGGCTGATGAACGAGTCCGGCGTCACGGTCTCCGGCAGCGACGCCCACGACTCTGACGTCCTCACCGCGCTGCGGGCCGAGGGCATCACCTGCTTCGTCGGTCATGTCGCGGAACAGGTCGCCGACGCCGACACCGTCGTTGCGTCCACCGCGGTGCGCGACGACAACCCGGAAGTCGTCGAGGCGCGTCGGCTGGGCCTGCGGCTCTGGCCACGCTCCGCCGGCCTGCGGTCGGTGATGATCGGCCGTCGGACTCTTGCGGTAGCCGGCACGCACGGCAAGACCACGACCACTGCGATGCTCACGTACGCGCTGCGGGCCGCCGGTGACGACCCGACGTTCGCCATCGGAGCCGAGGTCGCGGGCCTGGGCACAAACGCGCGCCTTGGGTCGTCGCAACTCATGGTGGCGGAGGCTGATGAGAGTGATGGTGCGTTCCTCGTCTACCGCCCGGCCGGCGCAATCGTCACGAATGTCGGCGCGGACCACCTCGACGTCTGGGGCGACGCGGAGTCGTATGCGGCGGCGTTCGCGAGATTCGCCGAGACGGTGGGGGAGTTCCTCGTTGTCGGCTTGGACGACCCGGGCGCCCGAACCCTGTCCGAATCCGCGCTAAGCCGCGGATTGCGCGTCGTCACCAGTGGATTCGCCGACGACGCAGACGTGCGTGGCATCGACGTGCGCATCGAGGACGGCCGCACCCGGCTGACCGCGACCTACGGAGGCGAGCCGCTGGCGGAGCTAGACCTCGCGGTGCCCGGCGAGCACTACGCGCAAGACGCGCTCGCGGCGCTCGCTGCCGGGCTCGCCCTGGGATTTCCGGCCGCCGATCTGGCCCGTGGCCTGGGTGAGTACTCCGGCGCGCGGCGCCGGATGGAGTCTCTGGGTGAGGCCAGCGGCGTCCGCGTCTACGACTCCTATGCCCACCATCCGACGGAGATCGCCGCGGACGTTGCGGCCGGCCGCGCACTGTCCGGCTCCGGCCGCCTCGTCGTCGTCTACCAGCCACATCTGGTCAGCCGCACGCGTGAGCTCGGGACGCAGATGGGAGAGGCGCTCAGCGCTGCTGACTCGGTGTACGTCGCCGATCTGTACGTCGCCCGGGAAGATCCGGATCCTGAGGTCTCGTCGGCGATCGTCGTCAATGCCGTCAGTGGGCCGCCGGCACGCCTTGCCGGTCCGGTCGAGGACGCCGCGGAGCTCGTCGTGCCTGATCTCCAGCCGGGGGACCTGGTGCTGACACTGGGGGCCGGCGACGTCACCACGGTCGGTCCGCAGATCCTGGCCCTTCTCGATCGCAGTGGGCCTGGCGGATCGCCGTGAGTCAGGAACTCTTCGATAAGCGTCGTCGAGTTGCGAGGTGGCGCAAGGTTCGCCGCTGGCTGCTGGGAATCGTCGCGGTCGGTGTCATCGCCGGTTCGATTTGGCTGATCTGGTTCTCGACGGTGCTCGTGACGACCGACGTCGAGATCGAGGGCATGTCGACCCTGCGCGCCGACACTATTCGCCAACAGGCGGACGTTCCGTTGGGCGTGCAGTTGGCGCGTCTCAACACGGTGGCGATCGAGACCCGGGTGGCGCGGATGGAACGCATCGACAAGGTCGACGTTCGGCGCCGCTGGCCCAACACCGTGCTCGTCTCGGTCAAGGAGCGGGTACCGGTCGGCTGGGTCGTCTCCAATGGGGCGATCAGGTACGTCGACCGCCACGGCATCGACTTTCGTACGGTGTCCAAAGAGCCGGACAACCTGCTCGAGATGCGCATCGACACCGTCGACCCGCTGACGCGACAGCAGGCGCTCGAAGCGGTGACGGGAGTCATCACGTTCCTGCGCTCGGACGCACGCGACCTCTATGCGCAGATCAGGCACGCCTCGGCGGAAACGCAGGACTCGGTTCACCTACGACTGACCGAGAAGCGCACAGTGGTGTGGGGGAGTGCGGAGCACAACGAGGAGAAGGCGGTCGTCCTGCGGCCGCTGCTCAAGATCGACGCCGAGCGCTATGACGTCAGCGCGCCCGAGTTGCCGACGACCAAGGGCGAGCAGGAAGACAACTAGTTGCTCTGTCGCGGCGTGTCGCCGCACGTGTCGTGCCTTGCGCGCCTAACTTCATCTCCAAGGACAGGTTGACATAACTATAACGGTCAACCAGAGGCTTAGGGTTAAGGGGTCGAGACATGGCGGTTCAAAATTACCTAGCCGTGATCAAGGTGGTCGGCATCGGCGGCGGTGGCGTCAACGCGGTCAATCGGATGATCGAGGTCGGGCTCAAGGGTGTCGAGTTCATCGCGATCAACACCGACGCACAGGCACTGCTCATGAGCGACGCTGACGTCAAGCTCGACGTCGGTCGCGATTCGACCCGTGGTCTGGGTGCGGGCGCCAACCCCGAGATCGGCAAGCGCGCCGCCGAGGATCACGCCGAGGAGATCGAGGCTGCCCTGCGCGGAGCGGACATGGTCTTCGTGACGGCTGGCGAAGGCGGTGGAACCGGTACCGGCGGTGCCCCGGTCGTCGCCCGCATCGCCCGCTCGCTCGGCGCCCTCACCATTGGTGTCGTCACCCGCCCGTTCACCTTCGAGGGCCGCAGCCGGTCGGTCCAGGCCGACAACGGCATCCAGTCCCTGCGCGACGAGGTCGACACCCTGATCGTCATCCCGAACGATCGCCTGCTGTCCATCAGCGACCCCAACGTGAGCCTCCTCGACTCGTTCCGTCAGGCCGATCAGGTGCTGCACCAAGGCGTCTCCGGCATCACCGACCTCATCACGACGCCGGGTCTGATCAACCTCGACTTCGCCGACGTCAAGTCGGTCATGTCCGATGCTGGCTCGGCGCTCATGGGCATTGGATCGGCCCGCGGCGACCACCGCGCCGCCGTCGCCGCCGAGATGGCCGTGTCCAGCCCACTGCTCGAGGCGTCGATCGAAGGGGCGCGCGGCGTCTTGGTATCGGTCGCCGGCGGTTCCGACCTGGGCCTGCACGAGATCAACGAGGCACTCGGGCTCATCCATCAGGCGGTCGACCCGGAGGCGAACATCATCTTCGGCGCAGTCATCGACGACGCCCTCGGCGACGAAGTCCGGGTCACAGTCGTGGCGGCCGGGTTCGACGGCGGTGAGCCGAAGTCTCGCGATACCTCGCAGCCGTCGCTGCTCCGCGAGGAGATGGTGCCGTCGGCGAGCGGGGCTGAGACGTTCCTCGACGACGTCGAGCCGCGTGAGCCGGTGGCCGTGCCGGCCGGTCGGGTCGAGTACGGCGACGACCTCGACATCCCCGATTTCCTACGGTAGGTGGGCCGAAGCCCGATCACTCGCTCAGCGGTAGCGTCGTGACGTGAGGTTTCACGAGCGCGTCGGACCGGTCGAGTTCTGGTTCACCGATGCCTCGGACGGCGATGTCACGGATCCGAGTGTGCGCGCGTCTCTGCGGGGTGAGCACGGCGTCGACGCCGTGGCGACGATGCGGCAGGTCCACGGTGCTGACGTGGTCTGGGCGATGCCCGGCCTGGTTCCGGAAGCGGACGCGCTACTCACGTGCACGCCCGACATGGCTGTGCTCGTGCGAGTCGCGGACTGTGTCCCCATCGTCTTGGCTACGGACGAGCGCGACACAGTGGGTGTCGTGCACGCCGGCCGCAAGGGCCTGGTTGCCGGTGTGGTCCCGGCCGCGGCACAGATCCTGCTGGACAGGGGGAGAGGTCCGGTGACCGCATGGGTCGGCCCGCACATCTGCGGCCGCTGTTACGAACTGGATGCAGCTACGGCGTCCGAAGTCGCCGTAGCAGTTCCAGCTGCTGCGTCAACCACGTGGACGGGTACGCCTGCGGCCGACATCGGTGCCGGTGTCACGTCGCAGCTCGAGGAGCTCGGGGTCACCGTTCACCACCTCAGCGGCTGCACGCTCGAAGACGATCGATTCTTCTCGTATCGACGCAACGGCGCGGCGCAGCGGCAAGGTGCCCTCGTGGTGCTCCGATGAACCGTAAGGAGCTGTTGGCGGAGAACCTCCGCAGGGTTGAAGAGCGCATCACCGCGGCGTGTGCTGCGGCCGGACGCCGGCGCGAGGACGTCACCCTCATCGTCGTGACCAAGACCCAACCCGCCTCGGACCTCGACCTGTTGGTCGAACTGGGCGTCACGGACGTGGGTGAGAACCGCCATCCGGAGGCCGGGCGCAAACTTGCTGACCTTTCCGGACCCGCACCGCGGCTTCACTTCATCGGTGCCCTCCAGACCAACAAGGCGAACGCCGTCGCGCGATACGCGGACGTGGTCCAGAGTGTCGACCGCCAGCGGCTGGCGGAGGCGCTGTCGCGCGGTGCTGAGCAACACGGCCGGGAGCTCGGCTGTCTCGTGCAGGTGGACTTCGGTGATTCGGGTCTTGGGCGATCAGGCGTGGCGCCAGCCGACGTCGACGCTTTGGCCGACTTCGTGACTGGATCTCCGGGCCTGCGGCTGGACGGTGTCATGACGGTGGCGCCGTTGGGCGAAGACCCGCGAGCGAGCTTCGAGGCGTTGGTGGCCATCAGCGAAAACCTCCGCCGGCGGCACCCGGCCGCGGCCGTCATCTCGGCCGGCATGAGCGACGACTTTGAGCGGGCCATTCAATCCGGCGCGACACACCTGCGTGTCGGCCGTTTGATCCTCGGGGAGCGCGTCCCGCTCCGGTAATGTCGAAAGCGGTAGGCAGGCCTGACCAAAGACGGAGACGACACATGGCTGGCGCAATGCGGAAGATGGGCGAGTACCTCGGCTTGGTCGAACAGGCCGACTACGACGAGTACGACGACGAGCCTTCGATTGTCGTGCCGGTCCCGCGTGAGGTCGAAGGACGTCCGGCCAAGCCGATCAGTGCGCGTGGCCCGGTGTCCCACATTGACGAGCATCGGCGTCCCCGTCCGGTGGCCTCCGCATCTGGGCTGACCCGCATCGAGACGGTGACGCCCCGCACCTACAACGACGCCCGCACCGTCGGTGAGCATTTCCGCGACGGCGTCCCGGTCATCATGAATTTGTCCGAGATCACCGACTCCGAGGCCAAGCGGCTGGTCGACTTCTCCGCAGGGCTCGTGTTCTCCGCACACGGTTCCATCAACCGGGTGACGGCCAAGGTGTTCCTGCTCTCGCCGGCTGGCATCGACGTCACCGACGAGGACAAGCAGCGCATCGCTGCGGGCGGCTTCTACGACCAGCACTGATGGCCATCGTCGGGGAGTTCCTCCTCTTCATCACTTGGGTTGCTGTCCTCGTTCTGCTGGCCCGATTCATCATTGATTGGGTCCAATTGCTGGCCCGCTCGTGGCGCCCCAAGGGCCTCGTCGCCGTTCTGTGTGAGGCGATCTTCACGATCACCGACCCGCCGTTGCGGGCTGTTCGCGGTGTGATTCCGCCCATACGCATGGGCGGTGCGATGTTGGATCTGTCGCCGATGGTGCTGCTTGATCGCCATCTACATCGTGCAGATCCTCGTCCGCGCGACGATGTTCTGAGCTGCGCCTTTTCGTCCGCGTTCGGACACGTGTGGCAGATGTCAACTATCACGGAGTACGGTGGTCCCTTACCGTTTTTACGCACACCTGCATCTACTGAGGAGATAACTCATGCCGTTGACGCCCGAGGACGTGCGCAACAAGCGATTCACGCCGGTCCGGCTCCGCGAGGGTTACGACATGGGCGAGGTGGATCAGTTCCTGGATGAGGTCGAGGCCGAGCTAGAGCGCCTCACCGTCGAGAACGAGGAGCTCCGCGCCAAGGTGGCGGCCGCTTCCACCGGTGAGGCGACTGGCCTCATACCGGCCGATCACCCCGCCAGCTCCGGCCCGTGTCGAAGTCGTCCGCGCAGCCCGAGCCCGAGCCTGAGCCTGAGCCCGAGCCCGCGCTGCTGACGCCGGTCTGCGCCGGTCGCGCCGCCGGTTCGCGCCAGCGCCGACCATCGGCGACGCCTCCACGGCCGCTGCCCGGCTGCTGGAGATCGCGTCGGCCAACGCCGACCAGCTCATGGACCAGGCCAAGGAAGAGGCCGACCGCATCGTCGGCGAGGCCCGCGCCAAGGCCGAGCGCATCACGAACGAGGCTCGCGGCAAGGCCGACCGGGTCGAGACGGACGCTCGCATCCGTGCGCAGAAGCTCGACGACGAGACCAATGAGCGTCGTCAGGCGGCCGTGGCCACCATCGAGCGCGAGCGCTACGAGCTGCAGCGTGAGATCGAGCACCTGCGCGCCTACGAGCGCGAGTACCGGGCTCGCCTCAAGAACTACTTCCAGAGCCAGCTCGACCAGCTCGCGGCCAACGAGCAGGCGCCGGCCGAGTCGAGCTCCGTGACGTCGTCCGGCGACGCTGGTCGGCGCGCGCGGACCGACGACGCTCTGAGCTTCTCTAAGCCTTAGCCAGACTGAACTGCAGGCCCAGTTCGTCGTCGCCGAACGTGGTGGCGGCTGGGTCGTCGGTCTCTCCGAGATCCAGCACCGACACGGCCAACACCTCGTCGGCCACGTCTGAGCCGTGCGCAGCGATGGCGGCTTGAACCTCCGCCGAGCCGGACCAGCGCAGGGTGATGCGGTCGGTGACGTCGAGGCCAGATGACTTGCGGGCCTCTTGGACCGCCCGGATGATGTCCCGCGCGACGCCGGCACGGCGCAGGTCGTCGTCCAGTTCGAGGTCGAGCGCCACCGTCTCACCCTGATCGTTGACGACCGACCAGCCTTCGCGTGGGCGCTCGGACAGGATCACGTCGTCGGGGCCGACGTTGACCTCGCGGCCATCGACGGTGACCGTGGCCGACCCGCTGGCCAAGGCGTCGGCGAGCTTGGCGGCGTCAGCATCGGCGATGGCCTGGGCGACCTTCGGGGTTTCCTTGCCGAACTGCTTGCCCAGGTTCCGGAAGTTGCCCTTGGCCGAGTAGTCGACGAGTTCGCCAGTGTTCGAGAACGAGTCGAGTGCGCGCACGTTCAGTTCCTCGGCGACCTCCGCGCGGAGGTCGGCCGTCAACGCGTCGTAAGCATGGGTGGCGACGACGGCTCGGCGGAGCGGCTGGCGCGTCTTGGCCTTCGCCTCGGCCCGTGCCGCGCGACCCAGCTCGACAATCCTGCGGGCGAGCGCCATCTGGGCGTCGAGTTCGTCGTCGACCAGGCTCTGCGTCCGCCTGCGGCCAGGTCGCGAGGTGGACCGACGGGGTTGTCGTCGCGTCGGTCGTGGCGAAGAGGTCTTGCCAGACCCGCTCCGTGATGAACGGCGTGAGGGGCGCCATGACCAGTGTCAGCAGGCGCAGCGTCTCGTGCAGCGTCGTGAGGGCCGACGCATCACCGTCCCAGAAGCGGCGGCGCGACCGACGGACGTACCAGTTCGACAACAGGTCGATGAACGCCGGCGATCTGACGCACCGGCGCGCTGGGTGTCGAAGTTCTCGAGCGCATCCGTGACCTCGGTCGACCAGGCGGTGAGCCTCACCGAGGATCCATCGGTCGAGGGCTGGCCGCTCGGCACAGGGCAGGAGCATCGCCGGCCGTGGGTGTCCAGTCGTTCGCCTTCGCGTAGAGCACGTGGAAGGCCACCGTGTTCCAGTACGTCAGCAGCACCTTGCGCACGATCTCGCTGAGCGCATTGTGGCCGATGCGTCGGGCCGACCACGGCGACCCCGAGCACGCCATGAACCAGCGCAATGCGTCGGCGCCGTGCTCGTCCATGAGGGGAACGGGCAGCAGGATGTTGCCGAGGTGCTTGCTCATCTTGCGGCCGTCCTCGGCCAGGATGTGGCCGAGCACGACGACGGACTCGTAGGAGCTCTTGTCGAACACGAGCGTGCCGACCGCCATCAGCGAGTAGAACCAGCCGCGGGTCTGGTCGATGGCTTCGCAGATGTACTGCGCCGGGTAAGCCTGCTCGAAGCGCGCACCCGAGCCCTCGACGTGCGGGTAGCCCCACTGTGCAAACGGCATGGAGCCGGAGTCGAACCACGCGTCGATGACCTCGGGCACGCGCCGGTAGGTCCCCTCCTCGCCGTCGATCGGTGAAGGTGATGTCGTCGATGTAGGGCCGGTGCGGGTCGGTGCTCGTGACGTCATGTCCGACGTACTCCGGAGAGTTGCGGCGAGGGACTCGACGCACACCAGCTTCGACGGGTCGGCGTCGTTGCGCCAGATCGGCAGCGGGGTGCCCCAGTACCGGTTGCGCGACAGGGCCCAGTCGACGTTGTTGTTCAGCCAGTCGCCGTACCGGCCGTGCTTGATGGTGTCCGGGGTACCAGTTCGTCTGCTCGTTCTCGGCGAGCAGCTCGTCCTTGATGGCCGTCGTGCGGATGTACCAGGCCGGGAGGGCGTAGTAGAGCAGCGGCGTGTGGCAGCGCCAGCAGTGCGGATAAGCGTGCTCGTATGGGACGTGCGCGGAACAGCAGGCCACGCGCGGTGAGGTCGTCCAGGAGTACGGGATTGGCGTCACGGAAGAACAGCGCGCTGGCGACGCCGGATCCCGCCACGAAGTGGCCGGTCTCGTCGATCGGGTTGACCATGGCGACGCCATTGCGCCGGCATGACGCGAAGTCGTCCTCGCCGAAGGCGGGGGACTGGTGCACCAAGCCGGTGCCATCGGTGGTCGTGACGTACTCCTCGGCCACGACGAAATGAGCCCGCGGCTCCTTGCCTTCCGCGCGCTCCGGCCATTCGATGGCGTCGAAGGGACGCTGGTAGGTCCAGCCGGTCATCGCGTTGCCCGTGAAGCGCTCGCGGATCGTCCATCCGTCTCCGAGGGCCTTCTCGACGAGCGGTTCGGCCACGATGAGTGACTCCTCGCCGTTGCTGACCAGCGCGTACGTGACGTCGCCCTTGACCGCCACGAGCGCATTCGACACGAGCGTCCACGGCGTCGTGGTCCAGACCAACAACGAAGCAGCGCCCGCCCACGGGCCCGAGGTCAGCGGGAAGCGGACATAGATGGACGGATCGGTGATCGTCTCGTAGCCCTGGGCCAGCTCGTGGTCCGACAGCGTGGTGCCGCAGCGCGGACAGTACGGAGCGACGCGGAAGTCCTCGGTGAGCAGTCCTTTGTCGAAGATGCGCGACAGCGCCCACCAGACGCTTTCGACGTACTCAGAGTCCATCGTCCGATACGGCTTGGACATGTCGACCCAGTAGCCCATCCGTCGTGTCATGTCCTCGAACATGTCGACGTTGCGCAGTACCGACTCCCGGCAGCGATCGTTGAAGGCGGCAATGCCATATGCCTCGATGTCGGGCTTGCCGTTGAAGCCCAGCTCCTTCTCAACGGCGATCTCGACCGGCAGTCCGTGGCAGTCCCACCCGGCCTTGCGCTCGACGTGCAGGCCTCGCATCGTCTGGAACCGCGGGAAGACGTCCTTGAAGACGCGCGCTTCCACGTGGTGCGTGCCCGGCGTGCCGTTCGCGGTCGGTGGACCCTCGTAGAACGTCCATCGAGGGGCGTCCGCCGTCGCTTCCAACGACGCCGCAAACGTGCCCTGCTCATCCCACCAGGCGATGATGTTGCGCTCAAGCTCCGGCAAGTCGATCTGGGCTGGCACAGCGCGATAGGAGGGGCGGGAAGTCACGCGGGGAAGTCTATTGGGGACTGTGTCGTGCCCAGCGAGCGCGCCCATTTGATAAACGCCCACCGGGGGTCTACTGTCCCCGCATGCCGAGAAGCTCCCTAATTGTCCGAGCGGACGAGAAGCCGTGGACGATCGCAGAGGAACGCGAGGTGCGGGCAGCGCTCGAGGAAGACCTCGTTCGGCTACGCGCCGAGCTCGACCTGTCAGCGCGTGACCTGCAGGATCTCCTGCGGGACGGCGTCGACAGCGCCGGGAACGACCAGGCTGACATCGGTTCGACGTCGCTGGAGCGCGACGCCGAACTGTCCCTGGCTGCCAACCAGCGCGAACTGCTGCTCCAAACGGAGAAGGCCCTGGACCGGCTCAGCAAGGGCACCTACGGCCAGTGCGAGTCATGTGGCAACGCGATCGGAAAGGGCCGCTTGATGGCCTTCCCGCGCGCCACGCTGTGCCTGGACTGTAAGCAGCGCGAGGAACGGCGATAGCGGCGTTGTCGTCGATGGGGGCAATCCGCATCTTCGCGACTGCGGCGGCATGCGTGTGGGCTCTTGATCAGGCCACCAAGGCGCTGGCAGTCGCGACGCTCGATCCGGCGCACTCCATCACCCTCGTTCCCCACGTCTTCTGGCTGACCCTGACACGGAACTCCGGCGCGGCATTCAGCGCAGGCGCGGAGATGACCGTCATGTTGAGCGTGATCGCGATCATCGTGGTGGTCACCGTCCTTCGCATGGCTCGTCGCCTGCGCGACCGGGGCTGGGCGTTGGGGCTCGGGCTGCTGCTCGGCGGCGCGTTGGGCAACCTGACCGACCGCATGCTGCGTGCGCCCTCGCCGTTCCGCGGCGAGGTCGTGGACTTCCTGCATCTGACCCACTGGCCGGTCTTCAACGTGGCCGACATCGGCCTGACGGCGGCGGCGGCCGTCATCCTGCACCGCGGCTTCAAGGGCGCCACCATGGACGGTGGCACCGATGGCGACGCCGACGATGGGGACGAAGACGGTGCCTTTCTTGGGGACGAACCACACACGTGAGCGACCCTCCCCCGCAGGCGGGCGGTACCGCCAAGGTCGTCTCGATTCCCGATGGCCTTGCGGGAGAGCGGGTCGACGCCGCGTTGGCGCGACTCCTGGGCATTTCCCGCACCCGAGCGGCCGAGCTGGTGGGCGAAGGCCTGGTCGTCATTGACGGTCGTGCACCGCAGAAGTCCGACCGCGTTCACGCCGGCGCACTGCTTGAGGCGACCATCCCGTCTGCCCGTACGGCCGAGGTCGTCGCGGAGCCGGTCGAAGGTGTCCGCATTGTGTTCGAGGACGACGACATCGTCGTCGTGGACAAACCGTCCGGAGTGGCTGCCCATCCCGGGGTGGGGTGGACCGGACCGACCGTGGTCGGCCATCTTGCCGGGATCGGGATCCGGATCTCGACTTCGGGCGCACCCGAACGCCAGGGCATCGTGCAGCGCCTAGACGTCGGCACGTCCGGACTCATGACGGTGGCGAAGTCGGAGGCTGCGTACTCGGTCCTCAAGCAGGCGTTCCGCGACCGGGTGGTCGACAAGACGTACCACGCGCTCGCACAGGGGCACCCCGATCCGCACACCGGAACGATCGACGCGCCGATCGCCCGACACCCCAAGCACGATTTCAAGTTCACCGTCCGGGTTGATGGCCGAGCGAGCATCACCCACTACGCGACGCTGGAAGCGCATCGCTATGCGTCATTGCTCACGATCAAGTTGGAGACAGGACGCACGCACCAGATTCGAGTTCACTTGAGTGCCCTGCACCACCCATGTGTCGGTGACCCCCTCTACGGCGCCGATCCGACGCTGGCTCGTCGATTGGAGCTGGAGCGGCAATGGCTCCACGCCGTGCGCCTGGGCTTCAATCACCCGCGCACCGGCGACTACGTGGAGTTTGAGAGCCCGTATCCCGATGACCTCCAGCACTCGTTGGACCTGATCCGCGGCATGGACTGAGGTTCGCCTTCCGCCGCGAGCACCCGAGCCGCTCGCCGAAGTCTGGGACACTGAATGCATGAATCAGGTGCGCCAGTCCGACAAGCTGCGCGGTGTCCTCTACGACATCCGCGGACCCGTCAGCGCCCGCGCAGCCGCCTTGGAAGCTGAGGGACACCGCATCCTGAAGCTCAACATCGGCAATCCACAGCCGTTCGGCTTCGATGCGCCCGAGGAGATCATCCAGGACATGATCGCCGGCCTGCCTGCGTCGGCTGGGTACTCCGACTCGCGCGGCATTCAGCCCGCTCGGCGGGCCGTCGTTCACCATTACCAGCTCAAAGAGGGCTTCCCGCACATCGACATCGAGGATGTGTGGCTGGGGAATGGTGTGTCCGAGCTCATCCAGATCGCGCTTCAGGCGATGCTCGACGACGGCGACGAGGTCCTCATCCCGATCCCGGACTATCCGCTCTGGACCGCTGTGACGAAGCTCGCCGGCGGCACGCCGATCCACTATCGGTGTGACGAGAGCGACGGGTGGAACCCCGACCTCGCCGATCTCGAATCAAAGATCACTGACCGAACCAAGGTCATCGTCGTCATCAACCCGAACAACCCCACCGGCGCGGTGTACTCGCGGGAGACCCTCGAGGGGATCGCTGCGCTCGCGCGCAGGCACGATCTCGTCCTGATGGCGGACGAGATCTACGACAAGATCCTGTACGGCGACGCGGCCCACATTCCTGTCGCGAGCATCGCTCCGGACGTCTTCACGCTTACCTTCGGTGGACTGTCGAAGGCCTACCGGGTGTGCGGGTACCGGGCCGGGTGGCTGGTCGCCACCGGCCCGCTCGAACGTGCGCGTGACTACCTGGAGGGCATCACGCTGCTGTGTTCGATGCGCCTGTGCCCGAACGTGCCGGCGCAGAACGCCATTCAGGTGGCGCTCGGCGGCTACCAAAGCATCAAGGACCTGATTCTTCCTGGCGGCCGCCTGCTTGAGCAGCGCGATGCGGCGGTCAGCGAGCTCCGCAAGATTCCTGGTGTCAGCGTGGTCGAGCCGCAGGGCGCGCTCTACGTGTTCCCGCGTCTCGACCCCGACGTCTACCCGATCAAGGACGACCAGCAGTTCGCGCTCGACCTGCTCGAATCGGAGCGCATTCTGATCACGCAGGGGACCGGCTTCAACTGGCCGGATTCGGATCATTTGCGCATCGTGACGCTTCCCTGGGCGCGCGACCTGTCCGACGCGATCCAGCGGATCGGGCACTTCTTGAGCACCTACGAGCAGTAGGTCTGCAAGCCACCAACGCGCGACGTGCGAGGTCAAAGGGGCAGAATGGTCGTTTCCCCGGCCATTTCGCCATAGACTCCGGCAACGAAATCGAAGAACTCTCAGGTGGTCGCAAGGATGTTCGGCAAGCGCAAACAGGATCGTAAGCACCGGTTCGCCGAGGAAGGCTCCGGCGAAGTGCCGGACGGTGAAGCACGCCCAGCACAGGCCGATCCGGAGCTGGCGGAGGAGCTGTTGCAGCTCGGGCTCAATCGCCATGCGCCGTTGGTCGAGCCACTTCTCGTCGAGGCGAGCGAGTTTGATGCCGTGAGTGAGCCGGCTGCCCTGAGTGAGCCGGATGCCCTCAGTCAGCCGGATGTCCCGGGTGATCAGATCGAATCAAGCGAACCGCGCGACCAGAATGCTCCGGACGACTCCGATGTGCCGAAGCTGCCGGCTTGGGCCGTCCAGACCGCCGCGATGCTGGCCGAGCCCGAGCCCGAGCCCGAGCCCGAGCGCGTCGAATCTGAGCGGAGCTCGGTCGGTGGAGTGGCCACGCATGCAGCGTTGAGGCGCGAGCGCGCCAAGGTGACTGAGCGGGAGGCCGCCCTGCGGAACGCTCAGGACGAGGCTTCGGCGTTAAGGGCCGAGCTGAGGCAGTTTCAGGCCGCCGCAAAGGCGACCGACACCGCCGACACGCAGGCTGGGACGGTCCGCGCTGACGAGCTCGAGCAGTCATTGCAGGCGGCGCAGGGACGCATCGAAGAGTTGACGGCAGAACTGGAGGCGCTCCGGGCCGCCGCGTCGGGCGATATAGACGTCTCTGAACTGCGGTCGGCTGCTGAACGTGCCGCGTCCGAACGGGCCGACGCCGCTGAAAAGTCCGTCCAGGACCTGCAGTCCAAGGTGTCAGCGCTCACGGCGGATTTGGAGCGGTCGCGCTCGGAGGCGGCAGCAGCGGGGGTTGCGCTGGAGCGGGTCGAACGCGAAGCCAAAGATCAGGACGGGACTGTCACCGCGGCCGAGGAGCGGGCCGAGCGCCTGGCGGCCGAGATCGAGAAGCTCCGCGCGGAAGCGGCCAAGGGGCCGGCCCAGGTCGAGCGGCTGCGGCGCGAATCCGAGCGCGAGAAGGCGTTGCGGGAGGCCATGGAGCAGGCGCAGGCGTCCCACACGCAGGCCGAGGCCGTCCTGGCGGACAACCGCCGGATGGCCGCCGACCTCGCGGCAAACCTGGAGGGCCAGGAGGCATTGATTACTGCGCTGATCGGCCTGCAGGCCGAGGTTACCGAGCAGCGCGCGTGGTTCGAGGCACAGATCGCCAATCAGGGCGAGACGGAAGGCCAGCAAGCCGGCGTGATTGAAACTCTCCAAGCCGCCATCCACGACCGTGACGCCGAGCTGGATGCTGTCCGTCAGCAATTGCTGGAGGCGGAGACGAAGCGCGCGGAGGAGGCTGCGGCCTTCGTCGCGTCGCTCGATCGTCCGTGAGGCCACGTACCGTCGTCGTATGGCCCACATGATTCGAGCCACCGGGCTCGTCAAGCGGTATCGGGACGTCGTTGCGTTGAGCGGACTCGACCTCACGGTCGGCGAGGGCCGCGTGCTCGGGTTGCTCGGTCCCAACGGCGCCGGCAAGACGACGGCGGTTCGCATCCTCACGACGCTGCTGGCGCCGGATGCCGGCACTGTCGAGATCGCCGGTATCGATGCGGCGCGTGATCCGGATGGCGTGCGGGCGCGGATTGGGCTGTCGGGCCAGTACGCCGCCATCGACGAGCATCTGACCGGATTCGAGAACTTGCGAATGGTCGGCCGCCTCTATGGGATGTCCGCAAGCGCGGCGGCCGAGCGGGCGGATGCGCTGTTGGACCGGTTCGATCTCAGCGACGCGCGCAATCGGCCGTCCAAGACCTACTCGGGCGGCATGCGCCGGCGACTCGATCTCGCCGCAGCCGTGGTCGCCGCACCTCCGGTGGTTGTCCTGGATGAGCCCACCACCGGACTCGACGTCCGTAGCCGACAGCAGATGTGGGGCGTTATCAAGGAGTTGGTTGCCGGCGGCTCGACGATGCTCCTCACCACGCAGTACCTGGAGGAAGCGGACCTGCTCGCCGATGACATCGTGGTCATCGACCACGGGCGTGCCATTGCCCAAGGGAGTCCCGACGAACTCAAGCGCCAGACCGGTGGCGAACGCATCGAGATGGTGATCGCCAACTCCACGCAGTCGACTGATGCCACGCGCGCTCTTGGCACCGTCGCGCTGGGCGACGTGCAAGTGTCGGACAACGGACGTCACCTCGCCGCCGGCGTCGCCGGGGGTGCAGGTGAGTTGTCGCGGGTCCTGGCAGCGCTCCAGTCCGACGGCGTCGACGTCCTGGACATCGGGCTACGTCGGCCGACGATGGACGACGTCTTCCTGTCGCTGACCGGTCGGTCCGCCGAGGAAATCGAGGAGTCCGAGGAGTCAGAGGAGGTGGCGTCGTGATGTCCCGGGTGCTCACCGACGGTTGGGTCGTCACCCAGCGCAACCTGATCAAGATCAAGCGCGTGCCCGAGGTGCTCATCTGGGTGCTCATGAGCCCGATCATGTTCGTCCTGCTTTTCGGCTTCGTGTTCGGTGGAGCCGTCGACGCTGGCAGCGACCTCAGCTATCGCGAGTTCCTGCTGGCCGGCATCTTCGCCCAGACGGTGGTGTTCGGCGCGACGTTTAGCGGCGCGAGCCTGGCCGAGGACATGACCAAGGGCATCATCGACCGGTTCAAGTCACTTCCGATGTCGCGCTCAGCCGTCCTGATCGGACGCACCGCAGCCGACATCGTCTACAACGTGCTGTCCCTCATCGTTATGGCGCTGACCGGCCTCGCCGTCGGGTGGCGCGCACACGAAGGGGTGCTTCCGATGGTGGGCGGCTTCGGGCTGCTCCTGCTGTTCGGCTACGCGATCAGCTGGGTCATGGCGTACGTCGGCCTGATCGTGCCCAGCGTCGACGTTGTCAACAACGCCTCCTTCATGGTGATCATGCCGCTGACGTTCGTTTCCAACGCCTTCGTGCCGCTGCAGTCGTTCTCCGGAATCCTGCGTCACGTGGTCGAGTGGAACCCGGTGTCGGCGCTCACGCAGGCGGCCCGCGATCTCTTCGGCAACATCCCGTCCGGCATGCCCGCATCCGACGCCTGGTCGATGCAGCACCCGGCTGCGTACACGCTGCTCTGGGTCGTGCTGATCATGATCGTGTTTGTGCCGCTGTCGGTTCGTCAGTACGCGCGCGCCACGCCAAAGTAGTCAGCCGGCTCGACTACTCTGGTCGGATGCCGAGTAGCTCGTCGTTCGTGCATCTGCATGTGCACACCGAATACTCGATGTTAGATGGTGCGTCGCTGCTCGACCCTCTTTTTGATCGAGTCGAAGAGCTGGGTATGCCGGCCATTGCGATGACCGATCATGGCAACCTCCACGGCGCCTTCGACTTCTATTCCAAGGCTCGTGAGCATGGCGTTAAGCCCATCATTGGCATGGAGGCGTACCTGACGCCGGGCACTCCGCGCGGCGAGCGCAAGAAGGTCCGTTGGGGCAAGGGAAATGCCCAGGAGGAGGGCGGCGACGATGTCGCCGGTGGCGGCGCGTTCACTCACATGACCATGTTCGCCGAGTCGACCGAGGGCATGCACAACCTGTTCCGGTTGTCGTCGATGTCGAGCCTCGAGGGCTACTACTACAAGCCGCGCGCCGACCGCGAGCTGCTTGAGCGCTACGCCAAGGGCCTGATCGTCACGACCGGCTGCCCGTCCGGCGCGGTGCAGACACGGCTGCGGCTCGGACAGTACGACGAAGCCCGTCGCGAGGCGGCCGAGCTGCAGGACATCTTCGGCCGCGACAACGTGTTTCTGGAGCTCATGGACCACGACCTCGCCATCGAACGGCGGGTGCGTGACGACTTGCTGCGGCTCGGCCAAGAGCTCGGCATCCGGCCGATCGCGACCAACGACTCGCACTACACGCATCCCGAGGACGCGCAGGCCCATGAGGCGCTGCTGTGTGTGCAGTCCGGCAGCACGCTGTCGGAACCGCCGTATGCCCAAGGGGGCAGAAGGTTTGCGTTCGAGGGCAATGGCTACTACATCAAGTCAGCCGACGAGATGCGCTCGCTCTGGGAGGACAAGCACGGGCTCAAGGAGGCGTGTGACAACACGCTGCTCATCGCCGAGCGGTGTGAGGTCGACTTCGTCGAGGAAGAGGGCCGATTCATGGCTCGCGCCGACGTGCCCGACGGCCACACCGAGGAAACGTGGTTCGTCGAGGAGGTCTGGCGGGGTGTCCACGCTCGCTACGGCGCCGACCTGTCCGACGAGGTGCGCGAGCGCACGGAGCTCGAAATCAAGGTCATCCGGCAGAAGGACTACTGCGGCTACTACCTCGTAGTCGCCGACTTCATCACCTGGGCCAAGGACAACGGCATCCGGGTCGGGCCGGGTCGCGGCTCAGGTGCCGGCTCCATCGCGGCGTATGCGTTGCGTGTCACCGACCTGTGCCCGCTCGAGCATGGCCTGATCTTCGAACGGTTTCTCAACCCCGAGCGCCCGTCCATGCCCGACTTCGACATCGACTTCGACGAGCGCCGGCGCGGTGAGGTCATCCAATACGTCACCCAGAAGTACGGCTCCGACCGGGTGGCCCAGATCGCCACGTTCGGCCGGCTCAAGTCCAAGCAGGCCGTCAAGGACGCCAGCCGTGTGCTCGACTTCCCGTTCGCGATGGGCGAGAAGATCACCAAGGCGCTGCCGGCCGATGTCATGGGCAAGGGCGTCTCGCTCAAGGACATGTTCGACAAGTCAGGGGAGCGCTACAACGACGGCCGGGAGTTCCGCGAACTGCACGACGGCGACGCCGAGGTGCGGCGGGTCTACGAGACCGCGCTCGGGCTGGAAGGCCAGATCCGCAACTGGGGGGTCCACGCCGCCGGCGTCATCATGAGCAGCGAGCCGCTGCTCGACATCGTGCCCATCATGCGTCGCGAACAGGACGGCGCCATCATCACGCAGTTCGACTACCCGATGTGCGAGAAGCTCGGGCTGGTCAAGATGGACTTTCTCGGCCTGCGCAACCTCACCGTCCTCGACGACGCGGTCGACAACATCAAGTCCAATCGCGACGTCGATCTGGTCCTCGAGGACCTGACGTTCGACGACCCCGAGACCTACGCGCTGCTCGGCCGTGGCGACACCCTGGGCGTCTTCCAGCTCGATGGCGGCCCAATGCGCCAGTTGTTGCGGCAGATGCAGCCGGACAACTTCGAGGACATCTCAGCCGTCATCGCGCTGTACCGGCCCGGCCCGATGGGCGCCGACAGCCACACGAACTACGCCAAGCGCAAGAACGGCAAGCAGCCCATTGACTTCATCCACCCTGAGCTCACCGAGACACTGACGCCGATCCTCGCGCCGACGTATGGCCTGATCGTCTATCAGGAGCAGGTGATGTCGATCGCGCAGGAAGTGGCCGGCTTCACGCTCGGTCGCGCCGACGTGCTGCGCAAGGCGATGGGCAAGAAGGACAAGAAGGTCCTGCAGAAGGAGTTCGAGGGCTTCCAGGCTGGCATGGTCGAACGCGGATTTTCGGCCGCGGCGATCAAGAAGCTGTGGGACATCCTCGTCCCGTTCGCCGACTACGCGTTCAACAAGGCCCACTCGGCGTCCTACGGCGTGCTGTCGTACTGGACCGCCTACCTCAAGGCGCACTACCCGGCCGAGTTCATGGCGGCCCTGCTCACCAGCGTCAAGGGCGACAAGGACAAGTCGGCCATCTACCTGAATGAGTGCCGCCGGCTCGGCATCAACGTTCTGGTTCCGGACGTCAACGAGTCGACGTCCAACTTCACCTCCGTCGGTGACGACGTTCGCTTCGGCATGTCGGCGGTCCGCAACGTGGGCGAGAACGTCGTTGCCGGAGTCGTGGCCGCCCGCGGCGAGCAGGGTGCCTTCACCGATTTCTCGGACTTTCTTGACAAGGTTCCGCTGTCGGTCTGCAACAAGCGCGTGCTCGACTCGCTCATCAAGGCCGGTGCGTTCGACTCGCTGGCGCACAGGCGGCGCGCATTGGCAGCGATCGCCGACGACGCCGTCGACCAGTACGTCGACCTCAAGCGCAACGCGGCGATCGGTCAGGACTCGCTGTTCGGTGGCCTCGACGACGGCCCTGGGGGCTTCAACGGCATCACGGTTTCCATTCCAGAGATGCAGGAATGGGAAAAGACGCAGTTGTTGGCGTTCGAGCGCGACATGCTCGGGCTGTACGTCTCCGATCACCCATTGCTCGGGATGGAGCACGTGCTCAAGGCCAACAGCGACTGCACGATCGGACAGCTCCTGGCCGACACCGATCGGCCTGACGGCACCACGGTGCGGCTGAGCGGCTTGGTCACCTCCGTCGTCCGCCGAGTGAGCCGCAAGGGCGACACGTGGGCCACGGTCACCATCGAAGACCTTGAGGGCTCGATCGACGTCAACGTCTTCCCAGGCGCCTACCAAAGCGCCGCGCCCTCACTCCTCCAGGACGCCGTCGTCGTCGTGCGAGCCAGGCTGCGTCGTACCGACGGCGAGGGCGTCGACGTCAGCGCACTCGACGTCACGGTCCCGCACATGGCCGTAGCCGCCGCAACTGGCCAGCCGCTCGTGGTGAGCCTGCCAGTGACCCGTTGCACCGGCGAGACGATCGCGTCGTTCAAACAAGTCTTGGGTGGGCACCCGGGCCGTACGCCCGTCCACCTGCGGCTCATTGGGTCCGAGGACGTCAAGGTCATGCGCCTCGACGACTCCCTCCGCATCGACCACTCGTCGGCGCTGGTGGCAGACCTCAAGGAGCTGCTGGGGCCGCAATGTCTCGGATGAACCCGTGACGTGGCTCAGTTTTCGCCGCTGGTGGCTGATCGCGTTCGTGCTCGGCGTGCTCGGGGGCGTCCTGTGGTGGGCGATCACAGACACCGCCGTCTACACCGTCACCAAGGGCGGTACTTCGCTCCGCGACGACGAGATGCGCCGGCAGTTTGGTGCCGTTGTCAACTTCGTTCTCGTTGGAGCCGGCATCTCTGTGCTGCTCGGCTTCGTCATCGCCTTCGTCTCGGACTTGTCCTGGCCGGCGATTCCAGCCGTCGCATTGATGTGTGGCCAAGCGGCAGTGCTCACGTGGCTCATCGGCGGGTTGCTGGGGCCGGATGCTCCCAAGCGGCATGGTGCCGTGGGCACGAGGATCCCGGACGCCTTGACGGTTGATGCCGTCGCGCCCTTCTTGGCGTGGGCCGTCTGTGGCGTGGCCGGCGTGCTGATCGGCATGGCGCTGATCGAACACGAGCCCGCTGACGATCGCCAGTAGAATCGGTCGGTGCCCTTCCTTCGTGTGCTCGACCTGCGCGAGCAAGACACCACCGACCCGCGGAACTATGAGATTCCGCGTGGTGAGGTGGACATCGAGCGCGCTCTCGAAGCCGTCGAAGGCATCGTCAGCGAGGTCATGAGCGGGGGAGATGCCGCGGTTCTTGACCTCGGCGAGCGGTTCGACGGGGTGCGCCCCACGTCACTTCGGGTGCCGTCAAGCGAGATCGCGGCGGCGCTGACTCGCCTCGACCCGGACATTCGGGCAGCGCTGGAGGAGTCGATCCGACGGCTTCGGGCCACCTGCGAGGCCGAGCGCGAGGAGTCGGTGGCGATGCAGGTCGGCCCGGGCGCAGTCGTCGAACGCCGGATGGTGCCGATGCAGCGCGTCGGGCTCTACGTTCCGGGCGGACTCGCCCCGCTGGTCAGCACGGTCATCATGACCGCTGTCCCGGCGCAGGTGGCCGAGGTCCCGTCCATCGCTCTCGCGACGCCCCCGCAGAAGGAGTTCGGCGGAACACCCCACCCGACCATCCTGGCCGCATGCGCGCTGCTGGGCATCGACGAGGTCTACGCCGCCGGCGGAGCCCAAGCCATCGCCATGCTGGCGTATGGCACCGAGTCGGTCGCACCGGTCAACCTCATCACCGGGCCGGGCAACATCTTTGTCGCCGCGGCCAAGCGCTTCGTCCGCGGCCGCGTGGCCATCGACTCGGAGGCCGGGCCCACCGAGATCGCCATCATCGCCGACGAGACAGCCGATCCGGCGTTCGTCGCAGCCGACCTGATCAGCCAAGCGGAGCACGACCCGATGGCTGCCAGCGTCCTGATCACCACGAGCGCATCATTGGTCGACGGAGTGGAGGCCGAACTGACCGGCCAGGTGAACGCCACCAAGCACAGCGAGCGCGTCACCACTGCCCTGACCGGCCGGCAATCGGCGGCCGTGCTCGTCCGCGACCTCGATCAGGCGGTCGAGGTGGCCAACGCCTACGCGGCCGAACACCTCGAGATCCAGACTACCGACGCGGCTGATGTTGCCAGCGGCATCGTCAACGCGGGCGCGATCTTCATCGGACCGTGGGCACCGGTCTCGCTCGGCGACTACGCGGCTGGGTCCAACCACGTCCTGCCGACAGCAGGATGCGCATGCCACTCGTCGGGTCTGTCGGTACGCGCGTTCTTGAAAAACGTGCAGGTCATCACGTACTCGGAGGAAGCGCTGCAGGCCGTCGGTCGACACGTCGTCGTGCTGGCCGAGGCCGAGGACCTGCCGGCGCATGCCGCTGCGGTGAACGTCAGGACGCAGCGGTGACACCTGCCGAGGGCGAAGCCCAATCAATTGCACCTTGGGTGCCGGTTCGTGAGGAGTTGCGAGGGGATGAGCCGTATGGCGCGCCTCAACTCGATGTGCCCGTGCAGCTCAACACCAACGAGAACCCGTTCGGGCCGTCCGAGGCGGCGGCCAGAGACATCGCTGACGCGGTGTTCCGGGCGGCGACCTCCCTCAATCGCTACCCGGATCGGGAGGCTGCTGAGCTCCGGGCGGCCTTGGCTGCCTACCTCGGGAGCGGGCTGACGTCGGCCAACGTCTGGGCGGCCAACGGGTCGAACGAGGTGATGCAGCAGATCCTGCAGGCCTTCGGCGGGCCGGGGCGCACCGCACTGTCGTTCGCGCCCACGTATTCGATGTATCCGGAGTACGCGCGCAACACCCACACCCGCTGGGTTGAAGGCCTGCGCCGCGACGACTTCAGCATCGACGTCGTGGCGGCGGTCGACCTGATCGCGCGGGAGCGGCCGGACGTCGTGTTCCTCGCGTCGCCAAACAACCCCACCGGGACGGCGATCGATCCGGCCGAGTTGCGCGCGATCATCGAGGCAGCGCCCGGCGTCGTCGTGGTGGACGAGGCCTATGCCGAGTTCCGGCGTGCCGGGACGCCAACGGCACTCGAGCTGTTGTCCGAGTTCCGGCGGCTCCTGGTCACGCGCACGATGAGCAAGGCGTTCGCCTTCGCCGGCGGCCGACTGGGCTACGTCGCGGCCGATCCGGCGATCATCGACGCACTGCGGGTCGTGCGGTTGCCCTATCACCTGTCTACCGTGAGCCAGGCTGCCGCGGTGGCAGCTTTGCGCCACGCCGACGAGCTGCTGGCCACAGTGGACTCCCTGCGCGCCGCCCGCGACGAGCTTGCCGCCTGGTTGGCCGGTGCAGGCTTCGACGTCGCGGAGTCGGACGCGAACTTCATCCTGTTCGGTACGTTCCCCGATCGGCACGCCACGTGGCAGGCGTTGCTGGATCGAGGTGTCCTGATCCGGGAGGTCGGCCCCGTAGGATGGTTGCGCGTCACGATCGGGACGCCCGACGAAATTGAAGCGTTCAAGCAAGCCCTGAAGGAGGTCACAGCATGACGCGTACAGCGAAAATCGAACGGAAGACGTCCGAGTCGCACGTCGTCGTCGAGCTCGACCTCGACGGCACCGGCAAGAATGACATCTCGACCGGCGTCGGCTTCTACGACCACATGCTGACAGCGCTGTCGCGGCACTCCCTGGTCGACCTCTACGTCCGCACCGAGGGCGACCTGCACATCGACGCCCACCACACCGTCGAGGACACTGCCATCGTCATCGGCGATGCACTGCGTGAGGCGCTCGGCGACAAGAAGGGTATCCGCCGCTATGGCGATGCCACGGTGCCTCTGGACGAAGCCCTCGCCACGGCGGTTGTCGATGTCTCTGGACGTCCCTACTTCGTTGGTGGCGGCGAGCCGGCCACGCAGGCTACGGCGATCATCGGCGGACAGTACAGCGGTTCGCTGACGGCGCACGTCTTCGAGTCGATCGCGCACCACGCCGGCATCACGCTGCACGTCCAGCTGCTGGGCGGCCGCGACCCGCACCACATTGCCGAGGCGCAGTTCAAGGCGGTTGCGCGGGCGCTGCGCACGGCCGTGGCGCTCGACCCGCGCGAAACCGGGATCCCGTCCACCAAGGGAGCGCTCTAGGTGGCCGGACCGCAGGTTGCGGTCTTGGATTACGGCTCCGGCAACCTCCGCTCTGTTGTTCGCGCGGTGGAGCGGGCTGGCGCTGGCTCGAGCGTCGAAGTCGTCCTGACCAGCGATCGGACCGTCGCCGAAGAGGCGGCGGGTCTCGTCGTGCCCGGAGTGGGCGCGTTCGAAGCCTGCATGACTGGACTGCGCTCGGTCGGTGGCGAACGGATCATCGATCGCCGGCTGGTGGCCGGCCGCCCGGTGCTCGGCATCTGCGTCGGGATGCAGATCCTGTTCGCCGACGGCATCGAGCACGGTGTGCACAGTGATGGCGCGGCCCAGTGGCCGGGCACGGTTGAACTGCTCCAGGCGCCGATCATTCCGCATATGGGCTGGAACACGGTCGAGCCCGGCGAGAACTCGCGCATGTTCGACGGCGTCGCAGGGGAGCGGTTCTACTTTGTGCACTCCTATGGGGTGCGGGAGTGGAAGCTGAACGCACAGCCGGCCATCGATGCACCGGCCGTCACGTGGACAGAGTACGGCGGCGATCGCTTCGTGTCGGCCGTGGAGAACGGCCCGCTCTGGGCCACCCAGTTCCATCCGGAGAAGTCCGGCGACGCCGGTCGCCGCCTGCTTGAGAACTGGATCGCGACGTTCTGACATACGAGTACCAGACGCTTAGTTCTTTACGACTACCTGGATTACGGACCGGACACGAAGCAATTACATAAGGGCGACTTACCTGAACTTTCAACGACATCGGCCTTTGCCGAGCCCTACCTTTCGAATCTGAGGGCCGCTACTCCCGGCGGCGCAGAGCTCAGAAGGGGTGGGTCACATGCGCAAACCACACTGTGGACTTGCATGGATGTCAGCGGTTGGCGACGCGCCGACGCGGATGCTTGAGGCAGGTTCTAGTCGAAAGTGGGGCTCCGGACGCCCACGGTGGCGATCATGAGCAACCGGGTGGACGGAGGAAGGCGCATGCCGCGGCGTCGAGTCGTGCTCTCGATGATGGTCGGAATGATGGCGAGCGTCGTCCTCTCGGTAGGGACAATCGGGCCGGCTGCCGCAGCGCCCGCGCTGACCAAGCCCGGCACAAAAACATCGGACTGCGGTGGGATTCTCCCGGTCAAGGCAAATGGGACACGATGGGCCTGTACCTTCAGCGACGACTTCAGCGGTTCGACGTTGAACAGCAACAAGTGGATGGTCGCGACAACCGCTCAAACCGGTTTCGCCACCCAGGAAACCTGCTACGTCAACAGCTCAAGCAACGTCTCGGTCCGCCAGGGAGCGCTGAATGTCGTCGCGCGCACCGGATCCAGTACGTTCTCCTGCGACCGCGGGTCCGCCGACTTCGACACGAAGCGCACGGGCGGTGTCGTCACCAGTTACGGGCGTTTCACCCAGGCGTACGGGCGTTTCGACTTTCGGGCGAAGTATCCGGCGACGCGGCTCGCCGGGTTCGACGGAAACCTCTGGCTGTATCCCGAGACCCGGACCTACGGCGGTTGGCCCGCGTCCGGTGAAATCGACGTCGGCGAGCACTGGTCAGGTCATGGCGACCTGGTCGTCCCAGGGATCCACTACGCCGGGAGCACCCGAGACGACATCGCCTGGACGTGCACCGTGAACGACGTTCGGCAGTACCACACCTACTCGGTGGAGTGGGAGCCGACGGAAATGCGCTTCAGTTTCGACGGCCGGTTGTGCTTCCGGCGGAGTTGGACACCAAGTGAGCCGCAGCGCAGCCCCCAGCCGTTCGACAAGCCGTTCTACATCCTCCTGTCGCAAGGGTTCGGCGACCCGTACTACCCGTTCGCCTCCAACCTGCCGTCGACCGGGACGATGGCTGTCGATTGGGTCAGGGTCTACCGCTAGGCACGCGTTCGCTCTCGGTAACCTCGCGGGGTGAGTGATTACCTCGAGCTGCTTCCGGCTGTCGACATCAAGGGTGGCCAGGCGGTCCAGCTCGTCCAGGGTGTCGATGGCTCCGAGCGAGTCTTCGGCGACCCGATCAAGGCGGCCCTGCGCTGGCAGGAATCGGGTGCGGAGTGGCTCCACCTGGTCGATCTCGATGCCGCGTTCGGTCACGGTGACAATCGCGAACTTCAAGCTGAGATCGTTGGCCGGCTCGACATCAAGGTCGAGATGAGCGGCGGCATTCGCGACGACGAGTCGCTCGAAGCCGCCATGGCGACCGGCTGCACGCGCGTGAACATCGGCACGGCCGCGCTCGAGCAGCCCGACTGGTGCGCCAAGGCCATCGCGACGTGGGGCGATCGGGTCGCCATTGGCCTCGACGTGCGGGGGACAACGCTCGCCGCCCGCGGCTGGACCCGCGACGGCGGCGAGCTCTACGAAACGCTTGAACGGCTCAACGCTGAAGGCTGCGCCCGCTACGTGGTCACGGACGTCAACAAGGACGGCATGCTGCAGGGGCCGAACCTGGATCTCCTGCGTGATGTCTGCGCACGCACAGATGTGCCCGTCGTCGCCAGCGGAGGCGTGACGACGCTCGACGACATCCGGGCGCTCATGACGCTCGTTCCGCTCGGCGTCGAGGGCGCCATCGCCGGAACCGCCCTGTACGAAGGGCGCTTCACCATCGAAGAAGCCCTCGCCTTGACCAAGGGCGCCTCATGAGTCTCGCAATCCGCGTCATACCGTGCCTCGACGTCGACGCCGGCCGCGTGGTCAAAGGCGTCAACTTCGTTGACCTGCGCGACGCTGGCGATCCGGTCGAGATGGCGAAGATCTATGACGAGCAGGGCGCCGACGAACTCACCTTCCTCGACATCACCGCGTCCAGCGCCGGCCGAGAGACGACGTTCGACGTGGTCGGGCAAACTGCCGAGCAGGTCTTCATCCCACTCACGGTGGGCGGCGGCGTCCGCTCGGTGGACGACGTCGACCGGTTGCTGCGCGCCGGCGCCGACAAGGTCGGCATCAACACCGGCGCGATCGCTCGGCCGGACGTCATCGACGAGATCGCGCAGCGGTTCGGCAATCAGGTCCTGGTCCTCAGCGTCGACGCCCGTCGGGCCACCGACCAGCCGAGCGGGTTCGAGGTGACCACGCATGGCGGTCGCGAGTCCGCCGGCATAGATGCCCTCGCGTGGGTTTACGCGGCGACCGAGCGGGGGGTCGGGGAGATCCTGCTCAACTCCATGGACGCCGACGGGACGAAGGACGGCTACGACGTCGAGATGATCCACGCCGTCCGCGAGCGCACGTCTGTTCCCCTCATCGCGAGCGGTGGCGCTGGCCGAGTCGAGCACTTCGTCGAAGCCGTCGAAGCCGGCGCAGACGCCGTCCTGGCCGCCAGCGTCTTCCACTTCGGCGAACTAACGATCGGTGACGTCAAGGCCGGACTTCGGGCCGCCGGCCACGAAGTCCGTTAGTCCAAACCTGAGAGACTGAGCGGGTGAGCAGTTCTCTCGACCCCGCAATTGCCGACCGACTCAAGCGCGACGACGCCGGCTTGGTCACCGCCGTCATCCAGGACGCCGATTCGGGCGACGTCCTGATGGTCGGTTGGATGGACGACGAGGCGTTGCATCGCACGATCACCGCGAAGCGTGCCACCTTCTGGAGCCGGAGCAGGCAGCGGTACTGGACCAAGGGCGAGGAGTCGGGCAACTTCCTCGACGTCACCGAGGTTCGGCTCGACTGCGACGGCGACACGGTGCTCGTGCGCGCCAACCCGGCCGGGCCGACGTGCCACACCGGTACGCGGACGTGCTTCGACGCCGACCGAATTCTGGGGGCACCGCCCGCTGCGACGATCGATCCGCGCAGCGGGGGAGGATGACCCTGCCGAAGGTCGTCCTTGGGCTGCTTGTGGCCGGAGCCGGCGCCCTCTTTGCCGTCACGCGCGCTTGGGCGTCGGCGACGGTCAGAACGCCGGGCCTCCCGACTGACCAGGTTTCAGTCTCGGGCGTCGATGCCGCACCGATCCTCGCCGGGCTGGCCGTGGTGATCGTGGCGGCTGCGCTGGGGGTCGTGGCTGCCGGCGGCTGGCTGCGCCAGCTCATTGGTCTCCTGACCGCAGCGGTGGCCGGGTTTGCCGCCCTGCGTGCGCTCACGCTCAACGCTGGCGGTGCCGCCCTCGGTCGGGCATTGAAGGATTCGCCTTCCTACATCGGCGGCGTCAATGGCGATCCGTCGGTGAATGGCGCCGCTTGGCCGTTGCTCGCCGCTATTGCCTTCTCCATCGCATCCGCGTTGGGCGTCGTCGTCGCCATCCGCGGCCGTGCTTGGCCGCGCATGTCAGCGCGTTACGAGCGTGAAGCGCCGGCGGCGACCGAGTCCGACGAAGTCCCCCGCAAGCGGGAGGTACCCCCAGATCTCTGGCGTGCGCAGGACCAAGGGCACGACCCCACGCTCGGCGATTGAGGCCGGGTAGGGTGGGGGTATGCACGGATCGTCACCTGCCGCTTGGACCGCAGTCTTGGTCGCCCTCGTGGGCATCACTGTGGGCGGCGTTGCCCTGATCCCGACGCCGAACTGGATCTTGTTCTGGATCGGCGTCGCCATTTCTTTGGCGTCGCTCGTCGTCGGTCGCGTCATGAGCGCGGCTGGTCTGGGTGCCTCCGACTCCCACTGACGCGCCTCATCATGCGCCTCATCATGCGCCCCATGATGCGCACAGTCTGAACCGCGCGGAACTCCTGCGGGGGCCGACGCTGGTCGGTGCCGCCGGGGTAGGCGCGTTGGGGCTGCTTCACGTGCACGACCCGCACAAGTCGGGCTCCTACGGGTTCTGCCCGTTTCTTCTGCTGACAGGTCATCCGTGTCCGGGCTGTGGCGGCCTGCGAGCGATGAACGACCTCACCCATGGTGACGTCATCGGTGCCCTGAGCAGCAATGCGATGGCCGTCGTCCTGCTGGCGGTGATGACCGTCGCCGGCATCGTCTGGTTCTACAAACGCTGGCGCGGCCAACCAGTGCCGTTGCTAGCGGGCAAGTCACCCGTTCTCTGGGGGCTGGTCGTCGCCTTCATCCTGCTCGGCGTGTTCCGCTGGACGCCTTGGGGTGCCTGGTTTCTTCCCTGATGTGCGCGGTCGTGGTCCCGGGCCACTGGCGTTAGCGGAGCGGGCGCCCTTGAGCGTCGTTGACCTTGCGCATCGCGATGAGAATCACGTCGATGATCGCCCAGACCCCACAACCGCCAAGCGTGAAGAGTTTGGCTAGGCCAAGCCCGACGTGGCCGAGATAGAACCGGTCCACCCCCAAGCCGCCGAGAAGCAGAGACAGGATCAGCGCCACAAGCCATTCCTTGTCGGAGAACACACCCGGCAGATCCTTGGCAAAGAAATATGTCTGGCCCGACTGCGGACGGACCGCCGTGTCGGGCCTGATCTGGCCCGCTTGAGCCATCTGTGCCAGGTGGCCTAGCTCATAGGGACCGTGTTCCTGGCCCAGATGGTTGATGAGGAACGGTCCGGCCTGCGGCGGAAGCGGAGGCAGCGGTGGGGGCGGCGGAACGGCGGACATGCCGGCGGTCAGTAGTCAGTCGATACGTCGAATGACCCCGCGGCTCCCAGCGCGAAGATCAGGATCCACGCGACTACGCCGACGATCATCAGGCCTATCGCGATCCATCCGAGAATGATGCCGGCTTTCGCATTGCCGGGCTGCGGGTAACCAGCCGCGGCCGCTTCGGCCGTCGCCTGCTTGCCGGTGACCAAGGCAACGATTCCGAGCAGGCCACAGCACAGGATGCCGATGATGCCGGTGACCAGCGACGTCGTGGCCTTGCTGCTCCCGGGGACGACGGCAGGGGCAGGTATTCCGTACTGCGGGGGCACGCCCGGCTGCGGCGGCAGGCCCGACTGCGGGGGCGGTGGCAGCGGAAAGCCCGGCGGCTCGGCCGACGGCTGATCCTGGTTGTCCCCGCTCGGGTAGGGAGGAGGCTCGGGTGTGCTCATGTCGGGACCCTAGCGTTGTGCCGGACTACGGGGCTATCGGCTGGCCGTTGAACGCGCGATACGCGTAGGCCGTCGCGAAGACCGTCACCGGGATGGCGACGAGCAGGCCGACACAGAGGGCCGCGACGCCGGCGATGACGACGAGGATGTTCAGGAGCGCAAGCAACAAGGCATCGCCGATGTTGTCCGATGTGAGCTTCACGCTGTGCTTGATTCCGTCGATCGCGGACTTGTCATCGTCGACGACGGCATAGGTCGTCAGGTACGTCAGGAACATCACGATCAGGCCGGGAATGACCAGCAGGATGAACCCGATGATCGTCGCGATGCTCACGAGCACGGCGGCGATCACCAGCTGAACGAGGTTCACCTTCCCGAAGGCGCCGAAGAAGTCGAACGGCTTGCCTTCGGTGACCTCGAGCGCAGCCTTGGCTGCGACGCCGCCCAGGATGACGCTCACCGCCGACTGGAGGAGCTGGGCAAGGAGCTCGCCCGGGCCAGCCGACTCGAACTGGAACGGCCCCTGCATCGGGGATCTGGCAGAGAATCCTCCGCTGAGCAGCGTGCTTACGAATCCGACAGCGATCGTGATCGCGAGAACGGCGAACATGGCGAGGATCACCGCACCAACGTTCTCGCTGAACTTGAGCCAGCCCCACTTGATGGCCTCGGCGGGGGAGAACCCCTGCGCCGAATAGGAGGGGGGAGCCGGTGGGGGCGGTGGCGGTGGCACCGAACCACTGGAGCCGCCCGGGGGATCCAGTGGTGGCGGCACCGAGCCGTAGGACGGCATGCCGGACGGCTCAGATGGTGAGTCGCCTGGGTACGACGGGGGCTCGGGTGTGCTCATGCTTCGGACCCTAGCGGGCAGCGGGTTTTCCGACTAGGGCCCCTGCGGGAGGCGGGCCGCATCCGGCGATACGCTGGAAGCGTTCATTCACCGGCCTCGGCCTGCGAACGCGAAGGGGTGAGCAATGAGCGTCTTGGACGAAATCCTCGACGGTGTCGCCGCCGACCTTGCGGAGCGGATGATGCAGGTCCCGCTCGATGACCTCAAACTCCAGGCGGAGCGGCAGGCTCCGGCGCTCGACCCCATGCCGGCGTTCCGCGCCGACGGCGTCTCGGTCATTGCGGAGGTGAAGCGCTGCAGCCCGAGCAAGGGTGCGCTCGCTCCCATCGCCGATCCCGCCCAGTTGGCTGTCGACTACGCGGCAGGTGGCGCGGCGGCAATCAGCGTGCTCACCGAGCAGCGGCGATTCGGCGGGACGCTCGACGACCTGCGCGCCGTGCGCGCTCGCGTCGACGTCCCGGTTCTGCGCAAGGACTTCATCACGAGCTCGTACGAGCTGTGGGAGGCACGGGCGGCTGGCGCCGACATGGCGCTGCTCATCGTCGCCGCGCTTGAACAGCCGGCACTCGAGAGCCTGATCGAGAGGTCCCGTTCGATTGGCCTGACGCCGCTGGTCGAAGTGCACGACGAGGAGGAAGTCGAGCGTGCGCTTGCCGCAGACGCGAACCTCATCGGCGTGAACGCACGGAACCTCAAGACCCTGGAAGTCGACCGCGGGACGTTCCAGCGCCTCGCGCCGCTCATCCCGGATGGCGTCGTCCGCGTCGCCGAGTCCGGTGTCCGTGGTCCGCATGACGTGATCGAGTACGCCAAGGCCGGCGCCAACGTCGTGCTGGTGGGCGAGACGCTCGTCACCGGGGACGACCCGCGGTCCACGGTCGCCGATCTCGTGGCTGCTGGCGCGCACCCAGCATTGCAGCATCGCTGGTAGCCGGGACGGCTGTCGACCTGCCGGCCGCTGCGCGGCCAGCGTGGCCGACCCACGGTCGCCTATCCCTGCCGATCTGAGACTCTTAGGACCGATATGACCACGTATGACCAACCTGACGCCACCGGCCACTTCGGCGACTTCGGTGGACGCTTCATGCCTGAGGCGCTCATCGCGCCGTTGGACGAGCTCGCCGAAGCGTGGACGTCGGCCAAGGCCGACCCGGTCTTCATGGCCGAGCTTGACCGTATGTTCCGTGAGTACGCCAACCTGCCGAGCCCGCTCTACGAGGCGAAGCGATTCTCCGCGGCCGCAGGCGCGCGGATCCTGCTCAAGCGCGAAGACCTGAACCACACCGGGGCGCACAAGATCCGCAATGTTCTCGGCCAGGCGCTTCTTGCGAAGCGAATCGGCAAGCCACGCGCCGTCGCCGAGACTGGCGCTGGCCAGCACGGCGTTGCCGCCGCAACCGCCTGCGCTTACCTCGACCTCGACTGCACCGTCTACATGGGTGAGGTCGACACGGAGCGCCAAGCACTCAACGTCGCTCGGATGCGCATGCTCGGCGCCGAGGTCGTCGCGGTGAAGTCGGGCAGTCGCACCCTCAAAGACGCGATCAACGAGGCGCTGCGTGACTGGGTCACCACGGTCGACCACACGTCGTACATCTTCGGCACCGCGGCCGGGCCCCACCCGTTCCCGTCCATGGTTCGGGACCTGACTCGGGGAATTGGCGATGAGGCCAGAGCGCAGATGCTCGAGCTGACTGGCTCGCTGCCGGACGCCGCCATTGCCTGCGTCGGCGGGGGATCGAACGCCATCGGGCTGTTCACGGCGTTCATCCCAGATGCCGACGTCCGACTCATCGGCGTCGAAGCCGGCGGTGACGGCGTCGAGACCGGACGACATGCCGCTACGATCGGCGCCGGTTCAGTCGGAGTCTTGCACGGCGCGCGCTCGTACCTCTTGCAGGACGAGGATGGCCAGACGCAGGAGTCGCACTCGATCTCGGCGGGGCTCGACTATCCGGGCGTCGGACCGGAGCACTCGTACCTCGCCTCGACCGGGCGTGCTCAATATGTCTCGGCCACCGACGCCGAGGCGATGGCCGCCTTCGACCTGCTCTGCAAGACCGAGGGCATCATCCCGGCGATCGAGTCTGCGCACGCCCTGGCCGGGGCCCTGCGGCTGGCGAAGGAGCTCGGACCGGACTCGACGATTCTGGTGAACTTGTCCGGACGCGGTGACAAGGACGTTCACACGGCGGGCCTCTACTTCGGGCTTCTCGGGGACGACGGTGACGCGTGAGCGCCACCGTGCAATCAATGGGGGAGCTCTTCGCCCGCACCCGCGCCGAGAACCGCGCGGCCCTCGTCGGATACCTCCCGGCCGGCTACCCGGACAAGGCAACGTCCATCGCGGCCATCGAGGCGATGATCGACGGCGGGGTGGACCTGGTCGAGGTCGGCCTGCCCTACAGCGACCCGGTGATGGACGGGCCGGTCATCCAAGCCGCCGTCAGCCAGGCACTTGCGGCTGGCACTCGGGTCAGCGACGTGTTCGACGTCGTCCGGGCTTCCGCGGCTCGGGTGCCCACCGTCGTGATGACGTCGTGGAACCCGGTCGAACGGTTCGGAGTGGACAAGTTCGCGGCGGCCTTGAGCGATGCCGGCGGATCGGGTCTCATCACACCGGACATCACACCGGACGAAGCATCCGCGTGGATCGATGCGTCGAAGATCTACGGGCTCAACCGCATATTCCTCGTTGCCCCATCGTCCACCGACGCCCGTATCGCGATGACCGCTAAGGCGTCGAGCGGCTTTCTCTACGCCACAGCGGTCATGGGGGTCACCGGAGCGCGGGACGCCACGAGCTCAGCTGCGCCGGTGTTGGTCGAGCGAGTCCGGCGGGCGACCGACCTCGCGGTCGGCGTCGGCCTCGGGATCAGCAACGGGACGCAGGCGGCCGAGGTGGCGAAGTACGCCGATGCGGTCATCGTCGGATCCGCTCTGGTGCGGTGCCTACAGGACGCTCCGTCCGCGGACGCTGGACTGATCGCGGTGCGGGACTTGGCTCGCGAACTCCGCGCGGGGGTCCAACGTTGATGCTGGAGTTCATCCCGAGTCCCAGCCAAGGCGTGTGGCATCTCGGTCCGGTCCCGTTGCGTGCCTACGCGCTGTGCATCATCGTCGGTGCGCTGCTTGCCATCTGGATCGGAGAGAAGCGTTTCGGCGCCAAGGGTGGTCGAGCCGGCTTCATTGGCGACCTCGCCATGTGGGCGATTCCACTCGGCATCGTCGGAGCCCGCGTTTATCACGTGCTGACCGACGCGCAGCTGTACTTCGGTTCCGGCCGTGACCCGGTCGATGCCCTCCGCATCTGGGAAGGCGGCCTCGGCATCTGGGGCGCCATCATCGGAGGAGCTTTGGGCGGTTGGATCGCTTGCCGTCGCGCCAATGTCCGCTTTGCTGACGCTGCCGGAGCGGTGGCACCGGGCCTGCTGGTGGCCCAAGCGGTGGGCCGACTCGGCAACTACTTCAACCAGGAGCTCTTCGGCCAGCCGACGACGTTGCCGTGGGCCCTGGAGATTGATGCTGCGCACCGGCCGTCCGGCTACCAGCAGTTCAGCACGTTCCATCCGACGTTCCTGTACGAGCTGATCTGGAACCTCGCGGCCGCGGCCATCCTGGTTTGGGTGCTTGAGCGACGGTTCCGGCTCACCGGGAACCAGGTCTTTGCGGCGTACGTGATGCTCTACACCGTTGGCCGGGTGTGGATCGAGTTGCTCCGGATCGACACGGTTAACCACCTCGGCCCCTTCCGGCTGAACGTCTGGACCGCGATCATGGTGTTCACGCTTGCTGCGGCCTATTTCATGCGCTCCCGCCGCGGTGCCGAATCCGCAGGGGCCGAACCCGTTGGGGGTGACCATGAGTGAGATCCACGCCTCGACGCATCGTCATCCTGAAGAGGGCGGCTGGCTCCGGCCCGCCGTGTTCGGCGCCATGGACGGTCTTGTGTCGAACTTCGCGCTCATCATGGGTGTCTTCGGCGGCAGCGCCGCTGTGGCCGGTGACGTCACTCCGGTCATCCTGGCCGGCTTCGCGGGGCTGGCCGCCGGTGCGTTCTCCATGGCGGCAGGGGAGTACACATCGGTCGCGAGCCAAGCCGAGTTCATCGACGCACAGGTCAATATCGAGCGGCGGGAGATCCGCGACCACGCTCGAATCGAGCAGGCCGAGCTGGCTGAGCGGTTTGAGGCGCTCGGAATCGATGGTGCGACGGCCAAGCGGGCAGCGGAGTCAATCCATTCGGACCCCGAGATGGCGCTACGCGTGCATTCGCTGACCGAGTTTGGCGTGCGCCCGGGCAACTACCCGTCGCCGATGGTGGCCGCAGTGTCCTCGTTCGTCTCCTTCGGTCTCGGAGCCCTCGTTCCGCTCCTGCCGCTGCTGCTGGGCGTCACCACGGTGGGGCCCACGGTGATCCTGTCGTTGCTCGCCCTGTTCGGGTGCGGTGCGGTCGTCACCCGCATCACGTCCCGGCCGTGGTGGTTCGGCGGGCTTCGCCAACTCGTACTCGGCGGCGCTGCCGCCGCCCTCACTTACGGCATCGGGACCTTGGTCGGTTCGAACCTGGGGTGAGTACTCGGCCCGCCAACACCGGTATGGGCCCGCGGGGGGTTGCATTTTTGCGCGCCAGGACGACGATGGGGTTAGGCCAATGGGAGGCGACCATCGTGAGTACCGACATTCGCAGTGCGTCCGAAGGCAGTCAGGCAGTACGTGTCGAGGCGAGCGAGCGTGAGGCGCGCGAGCTGGCCGAGGCCGCGCGTGACATCGCATACACCCGTCCGAGCTTCGCGAAGGAGCTCTACCTTGGGAAGTTCGATCTTCCGCTCATCCACCCCCACCCTCGTGGCGAGGGCGAGGCGGTTGCCGAGGGTGATGCGTTCATCGCGCAGCTCGAGGCCTACTGCCGGACGATGGACGGCCGGCTGATCGAGCGCGAGGCGAAGATCCCGGACGAGTACGTCGAGGGGCTCGCCGACCTCGGTGCGTTTGGCATGAAGATTCCGAAGAAATATGGCGGTCTCGGCCTGTCCATGCTGCATTACGGCCGCGCACTGATGCTCGTCGGGTCGATCCATCCGTCCATTGGCGCGCTCCTGTCGGCGCACAACTCCATCGGGGTGCCTGAGCCGGTCAAGATGTTTGGCACCGACGCGCAGAAGCAGGAGTACCTTCCCCGGTGCTCCGCCGGCGCGGTCACGGCATTCCTCCTCACCGAGCCTGATGTCGGCTCGGATCCCGCACGGATGGGATCGACAGCTCGTCTCAGTGAGGACGGTACGGAGTACATCCTCGACGGCGTCAAACTCTGGACCACCAACGGCGTTATCGCCGAGTTGGTCATCGTCATGGCTACCGTCCCGAAGCACGACGGGGGCAGTGCAGACAAAGGTGGGGGTGGCATCTCGGCCTTCGTGGTCGAGATGTCGTCACCGGGCGTCACGGTCGAGAACCGCAACAACTTCATGGGCCTCAAAGGCATCGAGAACGGCGTCACACGCTTCCACGACGTCCGGGTCCCGGTGGAGAATCGTCTCGGCAAGGAGGGCGAAGGCCTCAAGATCGCCCTGACGACGCTGAACGTCGGGCGCCTGTCCATCCCCGCGATCTGTGCAGGGGCTGGCAAGTGGTCCCTCAAGATCGCTAGGGAATGGTCGGCTGAGCGCGTCCAGTGGGGTCGGCCCGTGGGCAAGCACGAGGCGGTCGGCACCAAGATCGCGTTCGTCGCCGCCACCACCTTCGCGCTCGAAGCGGTCTTTGAACTCTCTGCCGAAATGGCCGACGCCGGTGCGAAGGACATCCGCATCGAGGCGGCGCTTGCGAAGTTGTGGTCCAGTGAGATGGCGTACACGATCGCCGATGAACTCATTCAGATCCGAGGTGGTCGTGGGTTCGAGACGGCTGATTCCCTGGCCGCTCGCGGTGAACGAGCCGTGGGCGCAGAGCAACTCCTCCGCGACATGCGCATCAACCGGATCTTCGAGGGTTCGACCGAGATCATGCACCTGCTCATTGCGCGTGAAGCGGTCGACGCACATCTGAAGGCGGCCGGCGATCTCGCGAACGCCGACGCCGACACCAAGGCCAAGGCCAAGGCAGCGGTGGGCGCTACCGGGTTCTACGCAAAGTGGCTGCCCAAGCTCGTCGCGGGTAAGGGTCAGGTGCCGGGCTCCTACGACGAGTTCGGCCCGCTCGCCAAACACCTCCGCTACGTCGAGAGGAAGTCGCGCAAGCTCGCGCGCCAGACGTTCTACGCGATGGGTCGCTGGCAGGCCCGAATGGAGTACAAGCAGGCATTCCTCGGACGCATCGTCGACATCGGCGCGGAGTTGTTCGCCATGTCAGCGTGTTGCGCCCGAGCGGAGATGATCCGCACGCAGGATCCGGAGCGCGGCGCTGCCTCGTACGACCTTGCTGTGGCCTTCTGCGAGCAATCGCGCATCCGTGTGGATGAGCTGTTCGATCGGCTTTGGACAAACTCGGACGACGTTGACCGCGCCCTCACCGACAAGGTTCTGGCGGGTGATTTCACCTGGCTGGAGGACGGCGTCATCGACCAGTCCGAAGGAACTGGCCCCTGGATCGCCGAGTGGGAACCGGGCGCGTCGAAAGCCGACGACGTGCACCGCTCCTACCGCTGAGATCGCCGGTCGGAATCCCATTTCGCCGACAGGGAGGTGCGGCTGTAGAATTCTGCTGCTTGGGCCAACGACGTCCCCGGTTGAAGTCCTTGGGTTTCCCACCCAACTCTCTTCCATTTCCGTGACGTCAGAGGTGACACGTGCTTTCTCCGCACCAGGTTCGGCCGGCTGAGGGCCTGTACGATCCGCACAACGAACATGACGCCTGTGGCGTCGCGTTCGTGGCCACGCTCACCGGCGAGGCCAGCAACGACATCGTCCTCAAGGGCTTGACCGCGCTGCGCAACCTTGATCACCGCGGTGCCGTCGGCGCCGAGGAGAACACCGGCGATGGCGCCGGAATCCTGATGCAGACGCCCGATCGGTTCCTTCGCGGCGTCGCGGGCGTCGACCTGCCGCCCGTCGGTGAATACGCAACAGGCATGGCGTTCCTGCCGCTGGCGCCGACCGAGGCCGAGGCCGCCCGTACAAAGCTCGAAGGCATCGCCGCCGAAGAGGGCCTGCGTGTCCTGGGCTGGCGCGAGGTCCCGGTCAATCCGGACATCCTGGGTTCGATGGCGAAGGATGCGTTGCCCTCGTTTGCGCTGCTGTTCGTGACAGCCGCCGGCCAGCAGTCTCCCCCGCTGCGCGAAGCGACTGACGCTGGGGGTACCACCCGCTTGCGGGGGACGGGAGATGCCCCCACCGGCATCGAACTCGATCGCCTGACCTTCGCCCTGCGCAAGCGCGCTGAGCACGAGCTCGGTGTGTACTTCCCGTCGCTGTCGTCACGCACGCTCGTATACAAGGGCATGCTGACGACCGCTCAGCTCGACAACTTCTTCCCGGACCTGCGTGACGACCGACTCGAATCCGCACTCGCCATCGTGCACAGCCGGTTCTCGACCAACACGTTCCCGAGCTGGTCGCTGGCGCATCCGTTCCGCTTCGTCGCACACAACGGCGAGATCAACACCGCACGCGGCAACCGCAACTGGATGCGGGCGCGTGAGGCCACCCTGGCCAGCTCGCTCATCCCGGGCGACCTGAACCGTCTTTATCCGATCTGCGACCCCTACGGCAGCGACACCGCGTCCTTCGATGAGGTGCTCGAACTTTTGCATCTCGGCGGTCGCAGCCTCCCGCACGCGGTCATGATGATGATCCCGGAGGCGTGGGAGAACAACGACGTCATGGACCCGGCCCGGCGGGCGTTCTACGAGTTCCACGCCACCGTTATGGAGCCGTGGGACGGTCCGGCCGCGGTCTGCTTCACCGACGGCACCCAGATCGGCGCGGTCCTCGACCGCAATGGCCTGCGCCCGGGTCGGTTCTGGATCGCCGAAGATGGCCTGGTCGTTCTCGCTTCCGAGGCTGGCGTACTCGACCTCGACCCGAAGACCATCACCCGCAAGGGTCGGCTCGAACCGGGCAAGATGTTTCTGCTCGACCTCAACGAGCACCGCGTCATCGAAGACGACGAGATCAAGGCGAAGTTGGCGTCCGAGCAGCCGTACGAGGACTGGCTGTACTCCGGTCTGGTTCGGTTCGACGATCTGCCCGATTTGGAGCACATTGTCCACACCCACGCGTCGGTCACCCGGCGCCAGCAGGTATTTGGCTACACCGAGGAAGAGCTGCGCATCCTGATCGCACCGATCGCGCGCACGGGGGCCGAAGCCCTCGGTTCCATGGGAACCGATACGCCCATCGCCGGCATCTCGGACCGCCCGCGGCTCATCTTCGACTACTTCTCCCAGATGTTCGCGCAGGTCACGAACCCGCCGCTGGACGCCATCCGCGAAGAGGTCGTCACCTCGCTGGCGGGCACCATCGGGCCGGAGGGCAACCTGCTGGAGCCGTCAGCGGCTTCCTGTCGCATGCTGCAACTGCCGTTCCCGGTCATCGACAACGACGAGCTGGCCAAGATCCGGCACATGAACCGCGACGGTGACATGCCGGGCTTCGCGATCCACATCGTCCGTGGGCTCTACGACGTCCACGGCGGGGGAGCGGCGCTCAAGGCGAAGATCGACGAGATCTGCGCAGACGTCAGCCAGGCCGTATCCGAAGGCGCGCGGATCATTTTGCTCTCCGACCGGCACTCGAACGCCGACCTGGCGCCGATTCCGTCGCTCCTGCTCACCGGCGCCGTGCACCACCACATGGTGCGCGAGAAGCTTCGGTCGCAGGCCGGACTCCTCGTGGAGGCGGGCGATGTTCGCGAGGTCCACCACGTCGCACTGCTCGTCGGCTACGGCGCGACCGCAGTCAACCCATATCTGGCGCTCGAAACCGCCGAAGACCTCGCGCGCGAGCAGATTTTCGTGGAGGGCGTTGCGCCGCACAAGGCGGTGCGCAACCTGGTCACGGGGCTTGGCAAGGGCGTCCTGAAGGTCATGAGCAAGATCGGCATCTCGACGGTCGCGTCGTACACCGGTGCGCAGATCTTCGACGCCGTCGGACTCTCGCAGGAGGTCATTGACACCTACTTCACCGGCACCTCCAGCCCGCTCGGCGGCGTCGGACTCGACGTCATCGCGCAGGAGGTCACGGCGCGCCACGCCAAGGCGTACCCGACGCAAGGCATCAGCAGCGACCGCCGCCACCTCGAGGTCGGCGGCGAGTACCAGTGGCGCCGGGAGGGCCCGGAGCACCTGTTCGACCCGGAGACCGTCTTCCGGTTGCAGCACTCCACCCGTACGGGCCGCTACGACGTCTTCAAGCAGTACACGAGCCGGGTCGACGACCAGTCCGAGCGCTTGATGACCGTGCGTGGCCTGTTCGACTTCAAGAAGGGTCTGCGCGCGCCGATCTCGATCGACGAGGTCGAGCCGATCAGCGAGATCGTCAAGCGGTTCTCGACCGGCGCGATGTCGTACGGCTCGATCAGCGAGGAGGCGCACACGACATTGGCGATCGCCATGAACCGGCTGGGCGCCAGGTCCAATACCGGCGAAGGCGGCGAGGACGCGGACCGTTTGTACGACGCGGAGCGCCGCTCGTCGATCAAGCAGGTGGCTTCCGGCCGATTTGGCGTGACCTCGGAGTACCTCACGAACTCCGACGACATCCAGATCAAGATGGCGCAGGGCGCCAAGCCCGGTGAGGGCGGCCAGCTGCCCGGCCAGAAGGTGTACCCGTGGATTGCCAAAACGAGGCACTCGACGCCGGGCGTCGGCCTCATCTCGCCGCCGCCGCACCACGACATCTATTCGATCGAGGATCTCAAGCAATTGATCCACGACCTGAAAAACGCCAACCCGCGGGCGCGCATCAACGTGAAGCTCGTCTCGGAGGTCGGCGTCGGCACGGTCGCGGCCGGCGTCGCGAAGGCGAAGTCGGACGTCGTGCTGATCTCGGGACACGACGGTGGCACGGGTGCGTCGCCGCTGACGTCGCTCAAGCATGCCGGCGGCCCGTGGGAGCTCGGCTTGGCCGAGACGCAGCAGACGCTGCTGCTCAACGGCCTGCGCGACCGCATCGTCGTCCAGACCGACGGACAGCTGAAGACCGGCCGAGACGTGATCATCGCCGCGCTGTTGGGCGCGGAGGAATACGGCTTCGCCACGGCTCCGTTGGTGGTCAGCGGCTGCATCATGATGCGCGTCTGCCACCTCGACACCTGCCCGGTGGGTGTGGCGACGCAGAACAAGGAGCTGCGGGCGAAGTTCTCCGGCAAGGCCGAGTACGTCGTCAACTTCTTCGAGTTCGTCGCCCAAGAGGTTCGCGAACTGCTCGCCGAGCTCGGCTTCCGCAGCCTCGACGAGGCCATCGGCCATGCCGAGATGCTCGACACGCGTGCGGCCATCGAGCACTGGAAGGCCGAGGGTTTGGACCTCGCGCCGATCTTCCACGTGCCGGATGTCCCGGACACGATGGCGCGGCACTGCACCACCACGCAGGACCACGCCTTGGATGATGCGCTCGACAACGAGCTCATCACGCTGTCGGCCGACGCGCTGGAGCGCGGCGAACCGGTCCGCGCCCAGATCGAGATCCGCAACGTCAACCGCACCGTGGGCACCATGCTCGGCCATGAGGTGACCAAGCGCTACAAGGGCGATGGACTGCCCGAGAACACGATCGACCTGACCTTCCTGGGGTCGGCCGGCCAGTCCTTTGGTGCGTTCGTGCCGCGCGGCGTCACGCTGCGGCTCGAGGGCGACGCCAACGACTACGTGGCCAAGGGCTTGTCCGGCGGCCGCATCATCGTGCGCCCACCGCGCGAGGCCCAGTTCGCGGCCGAAGCGCAGATCGTCGCCGGCAACGTCATCGCTTTTGGCGCGACTGCCGGTGAGATCTTCCTGCGCGGCAAGGTCGGCGAGCGGTTCTGCGTGCGCAATTCCGGCGCAACCGCAGTCGTCGAGGGTGTGGGCGACCATGCGCTTGAGTACATGACCGGTGGACGCGTCGTCATCCTCGGTCGGACCGGCCGCAATGTGGCCGCCGGCATGAGTGGAGGAACGGCGTACGTCCTCGATCTCGACGAGTCGCTGGTCAACGGCGAAATGGTGGAGCTGCGCCCAGTGGAGGGCGAGGCGGCTGATGCCCTGCGTGCCCTGATCCGGAAGCACCTGGACGAGACGGGTTCGGCCGTGGCCGAGCAGCTGCTCGGTGCTTGGGAGCAGTCCCTCACGCGCTTCACCGAGATCATGCCGACCAACTATCGCCTGGTCCTCGAGGCGCAACAGCAGGCGGCCGCTGAAGGGCTTTCCGAGGAAGAGACGACGGCGCGAATGATGGAGGTGGCCGCTCGTGGCTGACCCACGTGGATTCATGAAGGCACCCCGCCGGTTGGCGGAGCGCCGGCCGGTCGGCGAGCGCATCCATGACTGGAAAGAGGTCTACCCCGGCGGGGTCGGCAAGGCGCTGCTGCCCATCATCACCGAGCAGGCCGGACGCTGCATGGACTGCGGCATTCCGTTCTGCCATGAGGGCTGCCCGTTGGGCAACCTGATCCCGGAGTGGAACGACCTCGTCTGGCGCGACGACTGGGCCGACGCCATCGACCGGCTGCACAAGACGAACAACTTCCCCGAGTTCACCGGTCGGCTCTGCCCCGCGCCATGTGAGACCGCGTGCGTCGTCGGGATCAACCGCGATCCAGTGACGATCAAGAACGTCGAGGTCGCGATCATCGACGTCGCTTGGGAGCGCCAGAACGTCAAGCCCGAGGCGCCCGAGTGGCTCACCGGCAAGACGGTGGCCGTCGTGGGCTCCGGGCCCGCCGGCCTGGCGGTGGCACAGCAACTGACCCGCGCCGGCCACACCGTCGCCGTGTACGAGCGGGACGACAAGGCTGGTGGCCTGCTGCGATACGGCATTCCTGAGTTCAAGATGGAGAAGATGCACGTCGACCGGCGCATCAACCAGATGGAGCGCGAGGGCACCGTCTTCCGCACCGGTGTCGCTGTTGGCCAGGACATCACCGGGTCACAGTTGCGCGACCGGTACGACGCCGTCGTCCTCGCGATGGGAGCCACCGTGCGCCGTGAGCTGGAGGTCTCGGGCCGCGAGCTCGACGGCATCCATCAGGCGATGGAGTATCTGCCGCAGTCGAACCGGGCGTCGTTGGGCGAGGAGGTCGAGAACCAGATCCTGGCCACTGGCAAGGACGTCGTGATCATCGGCGGTGGCGACACCGGCGCCGACTGCCTCGGCACGGCCATTCGACAGGGCGCCAAGTCGGTCACCAGCCTGGAGATCCTGCCGCGGCCGACCGATGAGCGTCCGTCAGCGCACCCATGGCCGACGTACCCGATGATCTACCGCGTTGCCTCGGCGCATGAAGAGGGCGGCGACCGCGTCTACTCGGTCTCGACGAAGGAATTCGTCGGGGACAGTGCTGATGGACAGGCGGGCGCCGTCTCCGGACTCCGGCTCGTCGAGGTGGAATTCAAGGACGGCACATTCAGCGAGGTGCCCGGTTCCGAACAGGTCATCCCGGCGCAGCTCGTGCTGCTGGCCATGGGCTTCACAGGGCCGGAGCAGGACGGCATCGTCGAACAGCTCGGTGTCGGCCTCGACGACCGCGGAAACATCGCGCGGGACAAGGACTACATGTCCAGCGTCGACGGCGTGTTTGTGGCCGGCGATGCGGGCCGTGGACAGTCGCTGATCGTGTGGGCGATTGCCGAGGGTCGAGCGGCTGCGGCCGGAGTGGATTCGTACCTGAGCGGCACAACGAACCTGCCGTACCCGATCCCGCCGACGGCTCGGCCCTTGATGGTCTGAACACACCTGTGCGTTGCCCGGTGGCAATCCTGCGTTGACCCGCCGCCACTAGGCTGGCGACGTGAGGAACGCGAAGATCGTCTGCACGCTGGGGCCAGCGTCGGCCACGTATGAGCAGATCAGGGACTTGGCCGACGCGGGCATGAACTGCGCCCGCATCAACCTCAGCCACGGCAAGCACGACCAGCACTCGGAGGTCATCGCGCACGTCCGTCGTATCAGCGAGGAGACGGGCAAGCCGATCGCCGTTCTCGCTGACCTTCAGGGTCCGAAGATCCGGTTGGGCACGTTCCCCGGCGGACCGGTCACGTTGTTACCGGGTGAACCGTTCACCATCACGACGGACGATGTCCCCGGGACGGCAGCGGCCTGCTCGACCACCTACAAGGGACTGCCGGGCGACGTCAACGCCGGCGACGCCATCCTTATTGACGATGGCCGCGTCCGGCTCTGCGTCACTTCGGTCAGCGGAGCCGATGTCGTGACGGTCGTCGAGATCGGCGGACCGGTCAGCGACAACAAGGGCATCAACCTCCCCGGTGTCGCCGTCACCGTTCCGGCACTGAGCGACAAGGACGTCGTCGACCTGCGCTGGGCCTTGCAGGAGGGCGTCGACTTCGTCGCCCTGTCCTTCGTGCGGTCGGCCGCCGACGTCGAGGACGTGCGCGAGGTGATGCGCGATATCGACATCCTGCGTCCAGTCATCGCGAAGATCGAGAAGCCGCAGGCGGTCGACGCGCTGGACGAGATCATGGATGCCTTCGACGGGGTCATGGTCGCGCGTGGAGACCTCGGCGTCGAGCTGCCGCTCGAAGACGTGCCGATCGTGCAGAAGCTGATCGTCGAGAAGGCCCGGCGCAATGCCAAGCCGGTCATTGTCGCCACCCAGATGCTGGAGTCGATGATCTCGTCACCACGGCCGACGCGGGCCGAGGCGTCGGACGTCGCCAACGCGGTGCTGGACGGCGCGGACGCCGTGATGTTGTCGGGAGAGACGAGCGTGGGCGCCTACCCGGTCCAGGCGGTCGAGACGATGGCGCGCATCATCGAGTCGACGGAGGACCACGGCCTGCCCTTGATGGCGACGTTCACGTGGCAGTCGAAGACACGGGCCGGAATCATCTGTCGTGCCGCCCGCGATGTGGCCGAGGCGATCGGTGCGCGCTACATGGTGGCGTTCACCCAGTCGGGCGAATCGGCGCGTCGCATGGCCCGCTATCGCTCGCATGTCCCGGTGATCGCGTTCAGCCCGGACCCGATCGTGCGCAACCAGCTGGCACTGAGCTGGGGGATCGAGACGTTCCAAGTGCCCTTGGTCCGCCACACCGACGAGATGGTGCTGCAGTTGGACAAGTCCGTGTTTGAGCACGGACTCCTGGGTGAGGGCGAACCCGTGGTCATCGTGGCTGGAAGTCCGCCTGGAATACGTGGCTCGACGAACGCGCTGCGGATTCACAACGCAGGCGACGCGATCAACAGGGTCGCGCCTGCGTACGGCGACGTCGACGAGGACGGCTTGTCAAACAAGGAATGAGCCGCGCGCTCGGTCGTTGGTCGTTGGTGCCGGGAGCGGGACTTGAACCCGCACGCCCTTTCGGACAATGGTTTTTGAGACCATCGCGTCTGCCGATTCCGCCATCCCGGCCTGGGGTGGGGTGCCGGATAACCTTACTCGGTGGTCAGCAGGCGTAAGCGACGGGCGTGACAGTGGAATCGCCGCGCCGCCGCGTCCTCATAGCCGAGGATGAAGCCCTCATCCGGCTCGACCTCGCCGAGATGCTGGACGAGGCCGGGTACGAGGTCGTGGCCCAGGCCGCCAACGGGGAAGAAGCCGTTGAGCTGGCGCGGGAGCACCGGCCCGACCTTGTCATCATGGACGTCAAGATGCCGCGGCTCGACGGAATCGCGGCCGCATCGATCGTCGCCGCCGAGCGCATCGCGCCAGTCGTCATGCTGACGGCGTTCAGCCAGCGCGAGCTCGTCGAGCGTGCGAGGGACGCCGGAGCGATGGCCTACCTCGTCAAGCCGTTCACGGTCACCGATCTCGTCCCGGCAATCGAGATGGCGGCGAGCCGGTTCGCCGAGCTCAGCGCGCTCGAGCAGGAAGTTGAGGACCTCAGTGAACGGCTTGCCGCCCGCAAGGTCATCGACCGTGCCAAGGCCCAGTTGCAGCAGAGCCTCGGGCTCACCGAGCCGGACGCATTCGGCTGGATTCAGCGCACCGCCATGGACCGACGCACGACGATGCGTCAGGTGGCTGAGCGACTGCTCGAGAACCCCTCGGCGACTGGAGATTCGCCGACGGCTCAGCCTCCCAAATAGGCCACGCGGATGCTCTCGTCCGCGAGCAGTTCCTGGCCGGTGCCCGACTGGGTGATCTTGCCGGTCTCGAGGCAGTACGCCCGGTCGGCGAGGTTGAGTGCCTGGTTTGCGTTTTGCTCCACCAGCAGCACCGTTGTGCCTTGTTCGCGGACCTGGCCGATGATCGCGAAGATCTGCCGGATGAACATCGGTGCCAGCCCCATCGACGGCTCGTCCAGCAGTAGCAGCGTCGGCCGCGCCATCAGCGCACGCCCGATGGCCAGCATCTGCTGTTCGCCGCCGGACAGCGTGCCGCCGGACTGGTCCTTGCGCTCCAGCAGGCGCGGGAACAGCTCGAAGACGCGCTCCAGGTCTTCGGCGGTGCCCGACTTTCGGCTGCGGGCGTAAGCGCCCATGTCGAGGTTCTCCATGACCGTCATGGCCGGGAAGATGCCGCGCCCCTCGGGCACCAGCGAGATGCCCCGAGCTACCCGCTCGTGCCCACGCAGGCGACCGATGTCGTCGCCACGGAACTTCACCGAACCGTGCGAGAGGTTCAGCAGTCCGGCGATCGCGCGCATGGTTGTTGACTTACCGGCGCCATTGGCACCGATCAGGCTGACCACTTCGCCTTCCTCGACGCTGAGCGTAATGCCCTCGATCGCCTGGATGCGGCCGTAGTGGACGGAGATGTCGTCGACCTCAAGCAGGGCCATCGGTGGCCTCCTCACCCAGGTAGGCGGCGATCACGGCCGAGTTGTTGCGGATCTCGGCGGGAGCTCCTTCGGCAATCTTCTTGCCGAACTCCAGAACGACGATGCGGTCGGTGACTCCCATGACCAGTCGCATGTCGTGCTCGATGAGCAAGATGGTGTAGCCGTCGTCCCGGATGGTGCGGATGAGCGCCATCAGCTCGTCCTTCTCGGCCGGATTGAAGCCGGCCGCCGGTTCGTCGAGACACAGCAGCTTCGGCTCCGTAGCGAGCGCCCGGGCGATTTCCAATCGGCGCTGGTAGCCGTAGGGGAGGTTGCGGGCGAGGACTTCGGCGCGATCTGCGATGCCGACGAAGCCGAGCAATGCCAACCCTCGCTCAATGGACTCGCGTTCCTCCCGTCGATGCCGACTGGAGCGGAACAACGCGCCCCACGTGCTGGTCTTGTGGCGAGCGTCGAGGCCCACGACGACGTTCTCCAGTGCTGTCATCTCGCCGAACAGGCGGATGTTCTGGAACGTCCGGGCGACACCGAGCTGCGTGATCGAGTGCTGCGGGCGACCGATGACGCTGGTTCCGTCGAGCGTGACGTCTCCGGAGCTGGGCGCGTAAACGCCAGTCATGGCGTTGAAGCAGGTCGTCTTGCCCGCACCGTTGGGGCCGATGAGACCGAGGATCTCGCCGCGTCGGATGTTGAAGCTGACGTGGTCAAGCGCGGTCAGGCCGCCGAACGTGACGGATAGATCCTTGATCTCCGTCAGGTTCTCGCCGACAGCGGTCTCGAGCGGTCGGTCCGGCGCGACGATCTCCGCGACCTCCTCGGTTACTGCCCCTTCGACCGGCAGGGGAGCGGCTGATGGGTCGACCTCGCCCTCGGTTGCGGGCGCAGCTCCGACGAGGCGACGCGCCGTTTCGCCGATGGATCGTGCATTGGCCAAGAGCTGGCTGCGGCTGCCGAGCAGCCCCTGCGGGCGGAAGATCATCATGACGACCAGCGCGGCACCGAAGATCAGGTACTTGTACTCGGCGATTCCGGTGAATCGCAGCGGGATGTACGACACGAGTGCCCCGCCGAGGACGGCGCCGTACTTGTTGCCGGATCCGCCGAGCACGACGGCTGCCAAGAACAGGATCGACGTCTGGACATCGAACTTCTGGTTGTTCACGAAGCCGACCTGGCCGGCGAACACGGCTCCCGACAGGCCACCCAGCGCGGCGCCAATGCCGAAGGCCCAGATCTTGAACCGGAAGGTCGGGCACGCCCATGATCTCGGCGGCGTCCTCGTCCTCGCGGATGGCGATCCACGCTCGACCGACGCGGGAACGCTCGAGGTTCGTCAGCAGCATGAGGACAGCGATGATGATCGTGACGGTGAACCAGTACCAGGGCGTGCCGGCCGAGTTGTTGAAGATCTCGCGGCCGGTCGCGTCGATGCCCGGGGGAGCGCCGACGTTCTGGAAGCCGACTTGGCCCTTGAGCGCCGGGATGAGCGTGGCCAACAGCCGGATGATCTCGCCGAAGCCGAGCGTGACGATGGCCAGGTAGTCACCCCGGAGCCGCAGCGTCGGTATGCCGAGCACCACGCCGAAGAAGACGGTGACGACCATCGCCAGTGGGAGCGTCCAGAGGTACGGGATGTGGATGTAGGTCGAGTCCGGACTCGTCCAAAGTGCAGCGACGTAGGAGCCGACGGCAAAGAAGCCGACGTATCCGAGGTCGAGCAAGCCGGCCTGCCCGACGACGACATTGAGGCCGAGCGCGACCAAGGCGAACCGGGCCATGTCGAAGCAGGCCAGCTGCCAGTCGTTGCCGGGTTCAGTGGTGATGAACGGCGGGTTCAGGAGCGGCAGTGCATAGAGCAGCACGGCAAAAAGAGCGAGGACGAACCACTGCTGCCAGCGCGGGAACTGCTCCCAGCGATGTCGTAGATGGCCGAAGCGTCCGGCGTACCGGCTCTCGGTCGCCTGCGTATCAGTGATCGCCTGTGCTGCGGCCGCTCCGCCCAGCGGGGTACTCATGCGCGCACCTTGCTCAGGTTCGTGCCGAGGATGCCTTCGGGCCGGACCATCAGGACCAGCACCAAGACGACGAAGCACACAACATCGGTCCACTGCGCGTTGCCGAGCAGGATCTGGCCATAGTTGCCCAGCAATCCGAGGAGGAATCCGCCGAGTAGCGCTCCCCGGACGTTGCCGATACCGCCAAGGACAGCCGCGGTGAAGGCTTTGATGCCGAGGACGAAGCCGCCGTAGTAGAGGACGCCGGACGGGATCTTCATGACGTAGAACAGCGCGGCAGCGCCGGCGAGCACACCACCGATGACGAATGTCGCGACGATAATGCGCTCTTTGTTCACCCCCATCAGCGTCGCCGTGTCAGGATCCTGGGCAACTGCACGGATCCCGCGGCCGAGCTTCGTGCGGCGAATGAGTTGGTCGACGAGGACCATCATGATCAGAGCCGCGACCACGATGATGATCTGTTGCGAATCGATGATCGTGCCGAAGACGTCGAAGATCGGCGTCGGCTGGAACATGATCACGGCTGGTTCGGGGTTGGGGCCGCGCCACACGAAGATCAGGTACTGGATCACGAAGCTCATGCCGATCGCCGTGATCAGAAACGCCAGCCGCGGCGCCGAGCGCTTCCGGAGCGGCCGGTACGCGACGCGTTCAAGAATGAAGGCCGTGACGGCGGCTGCGAGCATGGCGAACACGCACGCGAAGAGGAGCGAGCCGATGATGCCCGCCGCTGAGAAAGTCGGTGGCGACGGTCCGAAGCCGAGCCCCGTGAGCGTGAACACCACGGCATAGGCGCCGACGATGAACACCTCGGAGTGCGCGAAGTTGATCAGGTTGAGAACGCCGTAGACGAGCGTGTAGCCGAGTGCGACGAGGGCGTAGATGGCGCCGAAAGTCAGGCCGTCGAACGTCGCGCTCCAGAAGTTCTCGGCGAGGGCAGCCCAGTCGAGTCTGATCCACTCGTCAGCGGCGACGAAAGCGGTCTGCGGGTCGAACATCTGGCTCCCGTCCGGAATGTGCGGAGAGGCCCGCCCGACGGAATCATCGAGCGGGCCCCGCAGCCTCAGCGGTGACGCTACCTAGTCAAGCGCACCGACGGACACGATCTTGCCGTTGTCGACCTTGTAGCCGAACACCGGCGTTTCGGACAGCTCGCCCTCGTCGGTCCACTTGTACGACTTGGCGTAGCCCTGACCGCTGTAGGTCTCGACGAAGTCGAGCAACTTCGCCCGGGTCGTGTTGCCCTTGTCGATGCCTTGCAGCAAGCACGATCGCGGTGTCGTAACCCTCGATCGAGTACGTGCCGGGCTCAGCCTTGAACGCCTTCTTGTAGGCGTCCGCGAAGTCCGGGATCAACTCGCCCGGGATGCACGGGCAGGTGAAGTAGGCGTTGGCCGAAGCGCTGCCGGCCTGCTTCACGAACTGGTCGTCCTTGATCCCGTCCGGGCCGATGAAGGCGCCCTTGAAGCCCTTGGCGACGAGCTGCTGGTCGAACGGTGCGCCTTCGGCGTAGTAGCCGGACAGGAAGACTGCGTCGGCCTTCGAGTTGAGGATCTTCGAGATCGCAGCGGAGAAGTCCTTCTGGCCGGTCGTGATCTTGTCCGTGCCGGCGAGCAGGCTGCCCAGGGCTTCGGTCGAGGTCTTGAACAGACCGATGCCGTAGTCGGAGTCGTCGCCGACGACGTAGACCTTCTTGGCGTCGAGCTTCTTGGCCATGACGGCAACCGCGGGACCCTGAACATTGTCGTTACCCATGCCGCGATGGAACGTCGTCCAGCCGTTCTTCGCTCAGGTCAGGGTTCGTCGCCGACGGCGAGATGTGGACCAGTCCGGCGTCCTCGAAGATCTTGCCAGTCGCCTTGGACTCACCCGAGAAGGGCAGGCCGAGGACACCGATGATCGAGTCGTCGTTGACCACCTGTGTGACTGGGCCGGTGGCCTTGTTCGGGTCGCCCTCGGTGTCGAACTTCTTGAACTCGACCTGGCAGTCCGGGTTCGCCTCGTTGTGCTGGTCGATGGCCAGCTGAACGCCGTTGTAGATGTTGATGCCGAGCTGCGCGTTAGGACCGGTCATCGCACCGGCGTAGCCGATGGTGGTGCCGTCGGCGCACTCAGCCTTGCCGTCGCCGGCTGCCGTCACCGCATCGGCCGGGACGTCGATGGAGGTCTGGACCGGCAGGCTCTTCAAGCCCGGAATCGGAGTCAGTGCCGCCGTCGCCGGTCCTGCTCGCACAGCCAGCAGTGAGAAGGGCCACCGCGGCGCAATGCCGCGAATGCCTTGCCTGGTCGAGTCACAGTGCCTCCATGGTCTTGTCCGGGATGGACGAAGGTGTTTTCGGTGCCGTTTCTAGCACAGGGCGTCGGTCATGCACGAGGGTTTGGCCCGCGTCTGCACGGCGTTTTTCCGCAGCTAGAGTCGCTGCATGCAATCTGGGCAGACCGTTTGTTGCTGATCGACGGTCACTCGGTCGCGTATCGCGCCTTCTTTGCGCTTCCCGTCGAGAACTTCGCGACGACGACTGGCCAGCACACCAATGCCGTGTTCGGCTTCACATCGATGCTCATCAACGTCCTGCGTGACGAGCAGCCAACCCACGTCGCCGTCGCGTTCGACGTGTCTCGCCAGACCTTCCGGTCCGACGAGTACGCCGAATACAAGGCCAACCGGTCGAAGAGCCCGGAGGAGTTCAAGGGCCAGATCCCGCTCATCAAGGACGTCTGCGCGGCGCTCGGCATCCAGACGTTCGAGAAGGACGGCTTCGAGGCCGACGACATCATCGGCACACTCGCCGCAGCAGGCCAGCGACGGCGGCCTGGACGTGCTGATCTGCACCGGGGACCGCGATGCATTCCAACTGGTCAGCGAGACGACCACGGTGCTGTACCCGCGCAAGGGTGTGTCCGATCTCGCGCGGATGACGCCGGCTGCGGTTGAGGAGAAGTACGGCGTTTCGCCCGCTGAACTACCCCGACCTTGCCGCGTTGGTCGGCGAGACCAGCGACAACCTGCCGGGGGTTCCCGGGCGTCGGGCCGAAGACGGCAGCGAAATGGATCGCCGACCTACGGGACGCTCGATGCTGTGGTGGCTGCGGCCGGCGACATTCCCGGGAAAGGCGGGTGAATCGCTGCGTGAGCATCTGGACAGCGTGATCAGGAACCGCAAGATCAACGCTCTTGTCTGCGACCTCGACCTGCCGGCGGGGCCCGACCGACTTGGCGTTCTCGACCAACTGGAACCGCGACGCCATTCATCAGGTGTTCGACGCGCTCGAGTTCGCTGCGCTGCGCACCCGCCTATTCGACTATCTCGGCGGGGGAGACGAAGCCGCCGAGCGAGCGTCGAAACGCCCGGCTCTGGAGGTCGAACCGCTCACCGCGATCGGCCCGTGGCTGGAGGCGCACGGCACTGGGCTCGTCGGCGTCGAGGTGTCGGGCGTGGCACGTGTCGTCGGCCCCCGTGTCGATGGCGTCGCCTTCGCAGCCGCCGACGGCGCCGTGGCTTGGGCCGACATCGCCGTGCTGGACGATCCGGTGTTTGCGGCCTGGTTGGTCGACGCCGACCGTCCCAAGGTCTTCCACGATGCGAAGGGGCAGCTACATGCCCTTGGCGCCCACGGGTGGTCGGTCCGGGGCGTCGTCGCCGACACGGCGCTGGGCACCTACCTCGTCAAACCGGACCAGCGGTCCTATGACCTTGCCGACCTCTCGCTGCGGTATCTCAAGCGCGAACTGGGCCCGGTCGACGACGCATCTGGACAACTCAGCTTCCTCGACGACGGCTCCGGCGACACCGCCCAACGCGCCAAGGCCACGCTCGACCTGTGGGAGGTGCTCGAGCCGGAGTTGGTCGACACCGGCGCGCTGACGCTGCTTCGTGAAGTCGAGATCCCGTCTGATCGACGTCCTCCTCGGCATGGAGACCGCTGGTATCGCCGTCGACAGCGAGCACCTGGATCGGCTCCACGTCGAGTTCACCGAGCAGATCGTGCGCGCGCAGCAGGACGCCTATGCAGCCATCGAACGGGAGGTGAATCTCGGCTCGCCCAAGCAGCTGCAAGAGGTGCTCTTCGACCAGCTGGGCATGCCGCGCACCAAGCGGACGAAGACCGGCTACACGACCGACGCGGAGGCGCTGCAGTGGTTGTACGCGACCACCGAGCATCCGTTCCTCGAGGCGCTGCTGCGACACCGCGACGTGACCAAGCTCCGGCAGTCGGTGGAGGGTCTGCAGAAGACGTCGGGCACTGATGGTCGTATCCACACGACCTATTCGCAGACCGTGGCAGCCACCGGGCGGCTCAGCTCGGCTGACCCGAATCTGCAGAACATCCCGATCCGGACTGAGCAGGGCCGGCGTATTCGCGAGTCCTTCGTGGTTGGTTCGGGATTTGAGACGCTGCTGACGGCCGACTACAGCCAGATTGAGATGCGCATCATGGCGCACCTGTCCGAGGACGCTGGACTAATCGCCGCGTTCAACGATGGTCGAGGACTTTCACACCGTCATGGCCGCCAAGGTGTTCGAACGCGACTCGGCTGACATCGATGGCGGGTTGCGTGCCCGGATCAAGGCGATGAACTACGGCCTGGCGTACGGGCTGTCGGCCTACGGCTTGAGCCAGCAGCTCGGCATCAGCACCGGCGAGGCGCAAGCGTTGATGGATGACTATTTCGAGACGTTCGGCGGCGTGCGGACCTACCTGCAGGGCGTCGTCGCCGAGGCGCGCCAGACCGGGTTCACCGCGACGATCCTCGGCCGTCGTCGCTACCTGCCCGATCTGCAGAGCGACAACCGGCAGCGGCGGGAGATGGCCGAGCGGATGGCGCTGAACGCGCCGATCCAGGGTTCCGCGGCCGACATCATCAAGGTCGCGATGCTCAACAGCCAGCGGGCGCTCGAGGCCGAGGGCCTCACGTCGCGGATGCTGCTGCAGGTGCACGACGAGCTCGTCTTCGAGGTCGCGCCGGGCGAACAGGACATCGTCGAGCAACTTGTGCGCCGTGAGATGGCCGCCGCGGCCGACCTGTCAGTGCCGCTGGACGTGTCCGTCGGCGTCGGCCGTACATGGCACGAGGCCGGCCACTGAGCTCAATTAGATCCGGCGGCGGCGGTCGAGGCTAATCAGCCGCGTGACCACCATGGCGATGTAGAACAGGCCGGCGACCTGCTCGATCATGACGACGCTGCGGGCATGGCCGGTGATCGGGACGATGTCGGACAAGCCGGTGCTCGACAGCACGGTGAAGGACAGGAAGAGCAGTTCGGTCCACGCTGCGGGGGGAGAATGCTGTGCCGCCGAAGGACGCGGGGTCGATCGCTTGCAGGACGATGTACACGTGTGCGAAGGCCCAGGCGAACAGCGTGAACACTGCTCCAATGGCGAAGAGTTCGTCGGTCGTCACTTCCTCGTCGTCGAGCATGTAGCGAATCATGGCTACGCCCGCATAGACGTACAGAACAGCTTCGAAGACGGCAGCCCACGGCACGAGCGAATGGTTCTCGGTGACGACCTGGATTGCGAGCAGCACGACAGCCGGAAGAGCGAGTAGGCCGGCTACCCACGTCAAACCAGGCGTGGCGCGCACTGCGTAGACGGCGAGCCCAAGCACGACGACGCCGAAGATCGCAAACAATTGGCGACCTTGAAGCGACGCCTCCAGGAACGGGTACAGCAGGACGCCGAGAAATTGCACTGCGAGCAGGACGGCGCAGGGAGTCTGACGGATGAACTTCGTCATGAGGTTGAGGGTAGGCGGTCGCGCGGGGTGAACGTCAGAACCAGCGACAGTGCGGCCCCGACCATTCCGACGAGGAGGATCAGCCCGGTGATCCCGACGTCGGTGATCACGACCAGGAAGGGAAGGGTGACCACGGCAACCCAAATCAGGATGGTGACGCCCGTCCTGCGACGAGCGAGCGAGTCGAGGACGAGTACTTGCACGACGGACCAGATCGAGCCAACCAACGCGAACAGCCACAGGTGCTGGGCGATCTCGGCGTACTGCTCGCCGCCGGCCAGGATGAGTGCGACGTGGGGGAGCAGCGCCGTACCTGCTGTGGCCACGACTCCGACGCCGGCAACGATGGTGAGGGCGAGGCGGAGCGACGCGGCGGTTTCGTCTGTCGCGAGCCGTGGGTAGAGGAGGACGCCGACGAAGCTCGGCGCCATGAGCGCTGCTTTGCCGAGGATCAAGCCCGCGGCGTAAAGCCCGGCGTCATGGGCGTCCAGCCGATTGCGCGCGACCAGGGCATCGAGGTTGCTGAGGACGTAGAAGGCGAACAAGGTGTGCGTGCCGATCAGGGCCTCACGCAGCAGCGGCCGACGGCTGTGGTCGGAGGCTGAGTGGAGGTCGAGAATGCGTGCGCCCACCAGAACGGGAGCCCACGCGCCGAGTGCGACGCCGATCATCGCGCTCACGACGCTTTGGTGGATGAGGAGCGCGGCAACTCCGCCGACGAGGCGGCCAAAGCCATTGGCGAGCGCGATGGCCGTGACGGCCTTCCATCGTCCCGAGCCCTGCGCGATCCCGATGAAACCGCCCATCGCTGTGAGGGGAACCAGGGTTGCCGCACACAGCAACGCCGGCCAGATCGAATCCAGGTGCAGCACCCATGTGAGTACCGGAGCGCCGAGCGCGGCGGCACCGCCGACCATCAGGGAGACCAACGTGGTCGACCGAAGCACGATGCCGACCGTCGCCACCCGATCCTCCGGCGACACCGCAATGCGTCGGGCCGCGGCAGCCTGGAGGCCGAGCGAAGCGACAATCCCCATCTGCAGGATGCTCAGCAGGGCGGTGACCACGCCGAACTCCGCCGGGATGAGGATCCGTGCGGCGACGAGGCTGAAGATGTACGCCGCGACGTTCATGGTCACCTGGCCACCCGCGACGTAGGCGGTGGTTCGGGCGCGCTCGATCACCGGATCACCTTAGGGCGTCGGTAATGTCGGCCCCATGAGTTCGACCGGAGCCGACCGACTGGTGAGATTCATCGACAGCTCGCCGACTCCGTTCCACGTCGTCGCCACGGTTGCCGAGGACCTGGATGCGGCCGGGTTCAGCCGGCTGGACGAACGCGAAGCATGGCCGACCGGTGGGGGTGAGTTCTATGTCGCCCGCGGCGGATCCCTCGTCGCTTGGCGCTCGACCGGCGATCCGACGGCCGGCTTTCGCATCGTCGGCGGCCACACCGACAGCCCCAACCTGCGGCTCAAGCAGCACCACGACATCAGGCGGGGAGACGACGCCGGCGGCGCGGCGGTCGTCGCGCTGGAACCCTACGGCGGCGCGATCCTTCGGTCCTGGTTCGACCGCGACCTCGGCATCGCCGGACGCCTCGCGCTGCGGAACGGCAGCGAGCGCCTCGTGCGCATCGACGAGCCGGTCTTGCGGATACCGCATTTGGCCATCCACCTCGATCGGGAGGCCAAGGACAAGGACCTCGACCCCCAACGCCATCTCAACGCGATCTGGTCGGTGGAGCCCGCAGAGTTCTTGCCCTGGCTGGTCGCCGGCGAGAGCATCGAGGCGTCCGACGTTCTTGGCTTCGAGCTGATGGCGTTCGACTTGCAGCCCAGCGACATCACGGGGGCGCACCATGAATTCGTCTCTGCCCCGCGGCTGGACAACCAGGTCACGTGCTTCTCCGGGTTGGAGGCGTTCATCCGCTCCAAAGCCGGGCCATCTCAGCCGATGCTGGCCCTGTTCGACCATGAGGAGGTCGGCAGCACCAGTGAGCGCGGAGCTCAGTCCGACCTTCTCGCGACCACCCTCGAACGCATCGTGGTCACAGCCGGTGGGGGACGCGAGGAGTATCACCGCGCCATTGCGGCGTCGTGGTGCGCGTCAGGCGACATGGCGCACGCGACGCACCCGAACTACCGGGAGAAGCACGAGCCGCTTCACCCGATTGCGCTGGGCGGCGGTCCAGTGATCAAGGTCAATCAGAACCTGCGTTACGCGTCGGAGGCCCGCGGCATGGCGGTGTTCGCGGCCGCGTGCGAGCATGCCGAGGTTCCGGTCCAGCGGTACGTGCACCGTGCCGACCTGCCGTGCGGCTCGACGATCGGTCCGCTGAGCGCCGCGCGCACCGGCATCACCACGGTCGATGTCGGTGCCCCGCAGTTGGCCATGCACTCGTGTCGCGAGTTCATGGCGGCAGCAGACGTCGACCTGTATTCGCGCGCTCTGGCGGCCTTCTTGGCTGCGGACTGACCTGCACGATCGCTCACGCGGCGCTTGCCGTAGACTTTTGCGTGCTTGTGGCCCGCGTTGTCCTCGGACCGAGTGGGGCCGCGCTCGCACCGTGTGCTCGCGTTTCTTGCGGGAGTTTTCGGAGCGATCCAAAGGCTACTTGCATCCGCACGATTCCACCCATCCATCGGAGCCCATCAACCCATGAGCATCGCCCCACCGGAGGCACAAGTAGCCCCGCAGGTAGCGGTCAACGACATCGGCAGCGCGGAAGACTTTCTCGCGGCCATTGAAGCGACCATCATCCAGTTCAACGACGGCGACATCGTCGGCGGCACCATCGTCAAGGTGGACCGCGACGAGGTTCTCCTCGATATCGGCTACAAGACCGAGGGCGTCATCCCCTCGCGTGAGCTGAGCATCAAGCACGACGTCGACCCACACGAGGTCGTTTCCGTCGGAGACATCGTCGAAGCCCTTGTTCTCCAGAAGGAGGACAAAGAGGGGCGTCTGATCCTGTCCAAGAAGCGTGCGCAGTACGAGCGCGCCTGGGGCGACATCGAAAAGGTCAAGGCTGAGGACGGCGTCGTCGAAGGTACCGTCATCGAGGTCGTCAAGGGCGGCCTCATCCTCGACATCGGCCTGCGCGGCTTCCTGCCGGCGTCGCTGGTCGAGATGCGTCGCGTGCGTGATCTCGATCCGTACATCGGCCAGAAGCTTGAGGCCAAGATCATCGAGCTCGACAAGAACCGCAACAACGTCGTCCTGTCGCGCCGCGCCTGGCTGGAGCAGACCCAGTCGGCCGTCCGCCAGAAGTTCCTGGACGAACTGGCCAAGGGTCAGATCCGCAAGGGCGTCATCAGCTCCATCGTGAACTTCGGCGCCTTCGTCGACCTCGGTGGCGTTGACGGCCTGGTCCACGTGTCCGAGCTGTCCTGGAAGCACATCGACCACCCGAACGAGGTCGTTCAGGTCGGCGACGAAGTCACCGTCGAGGTGCTCGACGTCGACCTCGAGCGTGAGCGTGTTTCCCTGTCGCTCAAGGCGACGCAGGAAGACCCGTGGCAGCACTTCGCACGCACCCACCAGATGGGTCAGATCGTGCCGGGCAAGGTCACCAAGCTCGTTCCGTTCGGTGCGTTCGTGCGCGTCGACGAGGGCATCGAGGGCCTGGTCCACATCTCCGAGCTCGCCGAGCGTCACGTGGAGATCCCGGAGCAGGTCGTCCAGATCGGCGATGCGGTGATGGTCAAGATCATCGACATCGACCTCGAGCGTCGTCGTATCTCACTTTCGCTCAAGCAGGCCAATGAGGCCGGCTCGGCGGTTGAGGCCGACGACTTCGATCCGACGCTCTACGGCATGACGTCGTCCTACGACGCAGAGGGCAACTACGTCTACCCCGACGGCTTCGATCCGGAGACCGGCGAATGGCAGGAAGGCTTCGACGAGGCCCGCGCTGCCTGGGAGAAGCAGTACGCCGAGGCCCACGAGCGTTGGGAAGCCCACAAGAAGCAGGTCGCGGAGGCCGAGAAATCCGCCTCCGAGGAGCCGGGCGAATACAGCTCCGGCTCCGAGTCAGACGAGCCGACCAGCTCGCTGGCTTCGGACGAGGCGTTGCAGGCCCTGCGCGAGAAGCTCACCGGCGAATAGCCGACGGCTTGACTTGCTCTCAGTGAAAGGGTCGCGTGGGTATCCCACGCGGCCCTTTTTCATGCTCGGGGCCAGATGTGTGAGCACGCCCAAGGCGAAAAGTGCCAGGACGGCAACCGCAAGAGTGATCATGGCAGTAAGTCTTGGGTGAGCCTGTTCCTGCCACCAGTGGCAGGAATGTCAGGATGCATTGATTTTCTGCCATCCTTAGGCGACGATGGCTCCATGACATTGGAGAAAGTGGCAGTCGTCGTGCAGGACGGTGCAGCGGCCTTCGGCCTGGGTGCGATGTGCGAGGTCTGGGGCGAGGAGTACCACCCCGATGACGACAATCCCGTCTTCGATTTCAAGGTCTGCGCGGCCACGCCAGGACGGGTAAAGGGCCAGTACGGATTCGACCTCCTGATCGAGCACGGTCTGGAGGCGATTGAGGACGCCGACCTCGTCTGCGTCGCGCCACGGTGGGAGTACCGGAACAACGACCCGGAGGTGATCGAGGCAGTGCGAGCCGCCCACGATCGCGGGGCCGTGGTCTCGGCGCACTGCACCGCGTCGTTCCTCTTGGGGGATGCCGGATTGCTGGACGGCCGCGACTGTACGACGCACTGGCGCTACGCCGACCGGCTCCAAGAAGTGTTCCCCGCGGCGAGGGTCAATCCCGACGTCCTGTACGTGTTGGACGGCAACGTCCTGACAGGAGCCGGTTCGGCCGCAGGCATCGACGCCCAGCTCCACCTCATGCGCCGCGAGTTCGGCGCCCGCGTCGCCGCCACCACGGCCCGCCGTATCGTCGTGCCACCCCACCGGGACGGTGGGCAGGCGCAGTTCATCCGGACGCCGATGGGCCAGACCGAGGCGGACACGCTGGCGCCGCTGCTCGAATGGGCCACCGAGCGTCTCGATGAGTCGTTGCCGGTCGAGCGGTTGGCGGCTCAGGCGCACATGTCGCCGCGCACCTTTGCTCGCAGGTTCCGGGACGAGACCGGCACGACGCCGTTGCAGTGGATCACCGGGCAGCGAGTGGCCCTGGCCGAGGAACTGCTGGAGCAAACCACACTCTCGGTCGAGCAGATCGCCGGTCGTGTCGGATTCGGCAACGCCGCCACGCTGCGGCACCACTTCACTGCCACGCGTGGCACGACGCCGCAGGCCTACCGCAGGACGTTCACGTGCGTCGATGGCGACGTCGAGGTCTCGGCCTGACTCATCCCCCTAGCACTCCGTGCTGGGAGGTGCCCCCAGGTCTCGGCGCCGGACCTTCCCCGTTGCGGTTCGGGGCAGGGCGTCGAGCCGGACGTACTCCTTGGGACGTTTGGGCGGGCTGAGTCGTTCGGTGGCCCGCTCGCGGAGGGTGTCCTCGGACGCATCGCCGACATAGGCCGCGCACACCCGCTGGCCCCACGACTCGTCGGATCGGCCGAACACGGCGATGTCGGTGACGCCCGGGAGGTCGGCGAAGACGGACTCGACCTCGGCCGGGTACACGTTGACGCCGCCGGTGATGATCAGGTCGGTTCTCCGGGCATCGAGGTAGACCCAGCCGTCCTCCACCCGGCCCAGGTCGCCGACGGTGAACGCAGGCCCATCGGGAGTCTGCTTCCAAGCGGCGGCGGACTTCTCATCGTCTTGCCAGTATTCGAATGTGGCCCAGGACGGCACCGCGCACCACAGCAGCCCATCGTCGTCGGCTGTGATGACCCGGCCCGGCCGTGCGCGGCCGACCGTCCCCGGATGCGCCTGCCACTCGTCGGCGCGGCACGCGGTCCATTGGCCCTCGGTCGAGCCGTAGAACTCCCAGACGGCGTGGACGCCGAAGGTGTCGTGCGCGCGGCGCCGGGTGCCGTCGGGGCAGGGCGCCCCGGCGTGAGCCACCAGGCGGAAGCTGCTGAGATCGCGAGCGTCGCCGGTTTCGTCCTGCCATGCGAACAGCCGCTGGAGGTGGGCCGGGACGCAGAACATCGTTGATGGCTTGGTCTGCTCGACGGCCTCGACGAACACCTCCGGCGCGAATCCTGGAAGGACTGCGATGGAGCCGCCGGCCAGCAACGTTCCGGCCGCAAAGCGCAAGGGCGCCGAGTGGTAAACCGGCGAGACGACGAGGTTGATGTCCTCGGCGGTGAAGCCCCACAGCTCGCGTTCCTCGAGCGCGAGGCTGCGCGCGTCCTCGTCGTCGAGGAGTCCGGACCAGACTCCCTTGGGGCGCCCCGTTGTTCCGGATGTGAAGTGCATCGGTCGACATAGCGGCCATGCAGCAAGGCTGGCCTCGGGTCCGCGCAGGAGTTCATCGAGCTCGGCGGGTTCGCGGATCACAAGCGCAGGCTCGACGTCTTCGACGATCCGGGCGAATTCGTAGGTTGTCAGGCGCGGGTCGAGGGGGACCGGCACGACACCGGTCCTGGTGGCGCCGAGCACTGCGCTTACGTACGCGGCAGAGCCGGGAAGGGACAACACCACACGGTCACCGCGGGTGAGCCCGGTCGCCGCGAGTCCACCGGCCGCCCGACGCTGGACAGCCGTGCTTTCAGCCGCTGTTGTCCGTTCATTCACGGGCTTCCCCTGCCACCATCTTCGGCGGCAAGTATGCTGTACCAACTCCGCCCCCTGCTGTTAGGTGACGAGCTGTGGCTTTGGCCCGCCAACCTGTCCGCCGAAGGAGAGGTCGACACACTCGTCGTCGTGTTCTCCCGGTGGTCCTCTCAGCGACGGCGATTGTGGGTTTGGTGACGGTTTCTGCGTTCGTCGTCGGCGGCGTTCTCTCGGCCGCTGAGCGGTCCAGCGCAAGCGCTCAGATGGTCGCCGATCCGGCGGCCGCGATCAGCCGGGCCGCATGGCGGGAGCCACGCATCGCGCTGCCGTCCGCGCCGCCGGCATCGGAGGTCACGGTGACGGGTGCGACGTTCGTATTCCACAAGGACGCCGCCGACCTCTACGCGCTACCGGACGACACGACCGAAGTCGTCGTCGTGGTCGCGCCAGACTCCAAGGTCGGGACAACGGGTGAGACGCGCGGCGAATTCACTCAGGTGGTCTTCGCCAACAAGGTCGGCTGGATGAAGTCCGACTCGCTCGTGACGGGCCGCGCCATTTCGGCGGTGGCCTGCGCCTCGGGCAGCGGCGTGGAGAAGGGCCTGCAGCCAGACACGATCCGCGTCCATCGTGCTGTGTGTACGGTCTTCCCGCAGATCAACAGGTTCGGCGGCCTCGGCGGTGGTGGCGAACACGGCACAGGCCGTGCACTCGACGTCATGACCAAGGACATCGAGCTGGGCACCGCCATCGCCAACATGGCGCGTCAGCATTGGCGCGAACTCGGCATCAGCCAGATCATCTGGCAGCAGCACATCTGGACCGCCGAGCGTGGTGGCGACAGCTGGCGTCCGATGAAGTCGCGGGGCAGTGACACCGCGAACCACAAGGACCACGTGCATCTGACGACGTTCGGCAATGCCGGAACGCTCTGACGGTCGCATGCGGGTGGGACTGACCGGAGGCATCGGCTCCGGAAAAAGCACGGTGAGCGCGCTGCTTGCCGATCACGGTGCGATCGTCATCGACTACGACGTGCTGGCACGTGAGGTCGTTGAGGCCGGCGCCCCGGCGCTCGCCGCAATCATCGATCGATTCGGCCCTGGCGTGCTGCTCCCGGATGGGACCTTGGACCGGCCCGCGCTCGGCGCCGTCGTCTTCGGCGACGACGACGCTCGCCGCGACCTTGAGGCCATTACCCACCCGGCCATCGGTCAATTGGCCTGGGCACGAGACGAGGCGGCGCCCGAGGGCTCGATCGTGGTTCACGACCATCCCCTCCTGGTCGAAACGGGGTTGGCCCAGCTCATGGACCTTGTGGTCGTCGTCGACGTCCCCGAGGACGTCCAGGTGGATCGCCTGATCCGGCTCCGTGGGATGGCTGAGGACGACGTCCGCGCCCGTATCGGTGCCCAAGCCAATCGCGACGAGCGGCTCGAGGCCGCGGAGGTCGTCATCGACAACAGCGGGACACCAGCCGACCTCGTCGACGCGGTCGACGCTCTTTGGCTGCAGGCTAGGCGGCTAAGTCGGGGTCGGCGATGCGCCGTAGCGTGGCGAGCGCCTGCCGTTCGAGCTGACGCACACGCTCGGCCGAGATGCCGTGGCGCCTGCCGATGTCGGCGAGCTTCTGCTGGCGTCCGTCGAGCAGGCCAAAGCGGGCCCGGACGATGTCGGCCTCACGGTCGTCGAGGTGGTCGATGAGCGAGGACAGCAACCCGCGCACCTCCTCGTCGATCACGGCCTCGTCGGGACCGGACTGGGTGTCGCGCGCGATCAGGTCGCCCAGCGACGTGTCGCCGTCCTCGTCGACGGGGGAGTCGAGGCTGACGTGATCGCGGCCCCAGGCGAGCAGGTCGAGCACGCGGTCGACGTCCATCTCGAGCGACGCGGCGATCTCCTCCGGTTCGGGGTCGTAGCCGAGTTCGCGCTCGAGGTTCCGGCGAGCCGACGTGACCTGATTCAGCTCCTCGACCACATGGACGGGAAGCCGAACGACGCGGCCCTGCTGCGCGATCCCGCGGGTGATGGCCTGCCGGACCCACCACGTGGCGTACGTCGAGAACTTGAAGCCCTTGGCATAGTCGAACTTCTCGACGGCGCGGATCAGTCCGGTGTTGCCTTCCTGGACGAGATCGAGCATAGGCATCTGCGACCGGGTGTACTTGCGCGCGATCGAGACGACGAGCCGCAGGTTGGCTTGGATGAACTCCTGCTGCGCCCGACGGCCTTCGTCGGCAATCCAGCTCAGCTCGGCCTCAGTGGCGCGCTTGGGCGCTCCGCCCTTGGCCCGGGCGATGCGGCCGGTCGCGAGGAGGTGTTCGGCGAACAGGCCGGCCTCGATGGTCTTGCTCAGGTCCACCTCACGGGCAGCATCGAGCAGCGGGGTACGGGCGATTTCGGCCAGGTACATGCCGACGCCGTCCTTGCCCTCGATGCTGTCGGTCCGCCTGGTCGCGGTTCTCGTTGCGGTCATCGCCGCCCTCCCGGTGTTGATCCGTCTGTATTTGTGCAACGAGCCAACGTGCCGGAAGATTCCATCTTTTATGGAGTCGTAACGCTCCTTTTTCCGGTGCGGACGATCCACGCAAGCTCCCAGGCTCGTTCACGCCACGATGCGTAACGCCCGCTCACGCCGCCATGACCGGCACTCATCTCGGTCTTGAGCAGGAAATTGCCGGTGGCCGTTGCCCGCAACTTCGCGACCCACTTCGCCGGCTCGACGTACAACACACGCGTATCGTGCAGGCTGGTGACGGCCAGGATGTCTGGATACCGCGTTGTGGCGACGTTCTCGTACGGCGTGTACGACTTCATATAGCGGTACACGTCCTCGTTCTCCAAGGGATTTCCCCACTCGTCCCATTCGATGACCGTGAGCGGCAGTGACGGGTCCAGGATCGACGTCAGGGCGTCGACGAACGGGACGGCCGCGACGATGCCGACGAAGTCCTCGGGAGCGAGATTGGCGACCGCTCCCATGAGCAGGCCACCGGCGCTCCCGCCCTCGCCAATCAGGCGGTCCGGCGACGTCCACCCCTCGGCGACCAGGTGCCGAGCCGTAGCGACGAAGTCGGTGAAGGTGTTCCTCTTGCGCAGCAGTTTCCCGTCCTCGTACCAGCCGCGACCCATCTCGCCGCCACCTCGCACGTGCGCGACGGCGAAAACGAAGCCGCGATCAAGCAGGCTCAGCCGTGAGATCGACAGGCCGGGATCGATGCTGGTCTCGTATGAGCCGTAGCCGTAGAGGAGCGCCGGCGCGGTGCCGTCGCGCGGCGTCCCGACCTTGCAGACGACGGAAATCGGGACGTTTTCGCCGTCGTCGGCCTTCGCCCAGATCCGATGCTGCTCGTAGTCGGCCGGGTCGTAGCCGCCGAGGACGACGGCCTGTTTACGCTGCCTGAGTTCCCCGGTCGCGACGACGTAGTCGACGACGGTCGCTGGCGTGATGAAGGATCCATATCCGAGCCTGACCAGCGGCTGGTCCCACTCAGCGTTGGCGCCCACGCCGCAGCTGACGAGTTCCTCGCCGAATCCGAGTTCCTCGGGCGCGCCAAGTCCGTCGGAGCCGATGCGCATGATGCTCACTCGGGGCATCGCGTCGCGGCGATACTGCACCATGACCTGCCTGGCGAAGACGTCGACATCCTCGAGTCGCACGCCCGGGTCGTGCGCGAGGACGGTCCGTGGTTCGTCATATGGCCCGTCAGTAGGAACGGAGACCAGCGTGAAGTTGATCGCGTCCCGGTTGTGCAGGATCAGGAACTCATCCGCGCCGTTGATGATGGCGTGTTCGACCGAATACTCGACGCCGGTCTCGCGCGGCCAGACGAGCCGGAACTCGCCGGTCGGGTTGTTGGCCTCGAGGATGCGGACTTCGCTGGTGATCTTGGACGACGCGCCGATGGCGAGGTACCGATCGGAGCGCGTGCGTCCGACGCCGGTGAAGAAGCGTTCGTCGCTTTCCTCGTAGACGAGGGTGTCACCGGTCGTCGCGCCGGCGTCGGCCTGGCCCAGCGCGTGCCGCCAGACGCGATGGGGACGCCACGCGGCGTCAACCGTCGTATAGAAGAAGTGCTGGCCGTCCGCTGCCCAGGTGACGCCGCCACTGGTACCTGGGATCTCGTCCGGCAGTACGGCTCCGGTCGTTAGATCCTTGACGCGGATGGTGTAGCGCTCGTCGCCGACGGTGTCGACGGACCAAGCGAGCAGATTGTCGTCGTCGGTGAGGGAGAAGCCGCCCAGCGAGAAGTAGTCATGCCCGTCCGCCTCGACGTTCGAGTCGAGCAGGATTTGCTCGTCAGAGACCTCGACGCCCGGCTCGAGCACGGGCGGATCCCAGTCGTCCGGGGCCGCCAGAGGGCATCGGCAGCGCAGTGAGTACTGCAGGCCCTCGACGGTTCGCGAGTAGTACCACCACTGGCCGTGCCGCACGGGCACGGAGAGATCGGTTTCCCGAGTGCGGTCCTTGATCTCGGTGAAGATCGTCTCGCGTAGCTCGGCGAGGTCAGCCGTCTGCCGTTCTGCCCAAGCGTTCTCCGCCTCCAGATAGGCGAGCGTCTCGGGATCCTCGGCGTCCCGCAGCCACTCGTAGTCGTCGACGAACTCGTCGCCGTGATGGACGCGCGTGGTCGGCTTCCGCGGTGCGACGGGAGGGGTTGCTTCAGGACTGCGATCAGTCATGCGGCGACGCTATCGGGACGGGCCGAATTGTCAGGTCGGGGTCGTCGGCCGCGAACGTCAGGACGGGGCCCGGGGGAGTGTCTCGCGACTCGAACCGGACGGTCACGCGACCCAAACCGGAACCCCACACCCAGCCGTCGCCGTGTTCGCGGTGGCGGACGTCCATGCCTGGAGTCCAGTGCGGCGGGCGGATGGGCTCGGCGAGGGTCAACTCGGCGGCCTCAGGTTCGCCGTCGCCGCCTTCTGCCGTACCGGGTGCCTCGAAGAGGTCGGGCTGGACCCAGTCGCTCAACCCACTGACGCCGACGCCCAGCAGGCGCAGACCGCCGGCGACGTCAATACCGGCCAACAGGCGTTCGGCAGTGTCGGTGATGGTGGTGGCACTGTCGGTCGGTGACGCGAACGTTGAGGATCGACTGAGGGTTTCGAAGTCGTGGCGCCGTGCCTTGAGCGTGACCGTCCGTGCTGACCAGCCGTTGCGGTGTAGGCGCGCGGTCACCCGGCGCGACATCGCTTCGGCAATCGACGAGAGGGTGGCTCGGTCGGTGATGTCGTGGTCGAAGGTGTCCTCGACGCTCAGCGATTTGGTTTCCCGTTCGGCGACGACCGGCCGGTCGTCGATGGCACGGGCAAGGCGCCACAGTGACGCCCCGTGCGCGTTGCCGAGCGTCCGGATCAGGTCGTTTTCGGAGATATCGCGCAGGTCCTCGACCGTCGCCACACCGAGCCGGCGGAGACGCTCGGTTGTCGCTGGCCCGACGCCCGGGATCACCGTGACCTGCATCGGCCCCAACAAACCAGCCTCACTTCCAGGTTCAACCACGTACACGCCGTTCGGCTTGTTGATCTCGCTGGCGATCTTGGCCATCAGCTTCGACGAGGCAACCCCGACCGATGCCGTGAGCCCACCGGTCAGGTCGGAGATGTCGGAGCGCAGCCTGTCGACGCGAGTGCGGATGTCCGTGTCGGTCGGCGGGTCCGGCGACGCGGCCAGGTCGATGTAGGCCTCATCGAGCGACAGCGGCTCGACCAGCGGCGACTCCGTGCGGAGCCGTTCCATGACCAACTGGCTTGCCTCGCGGTAAGCGGCGAACCGGCCACCGAGGAATGCAGCGTGGGGACACAGCGAGCGCGCCTCCATCGTCCGCATCGCGGAGCGCACGCCGAACGCCCGGGCCTCGTAGGACGCGGTGGCGACGACGCCGCGCGGACCGATGCCGCCGACCACGACAGGCTTGCCGCGCAGTGATGGCTTGTCCCGCTGCTCGACGGCGGCGAAGAACGCGTCCAGGTCGAGGTGCAGGATCGTCGACGAGGTCCGGGCCACGCACGTCATTGTTGCGGGTCGGCGGTGGGGTGGGGGCACCTCCCGCTGCGACGCTGGATTCGCGCAGCGGGGTGGGGGCACCTCCCGCTGCGACGCTGGATTCGCGCAGCGGGGGACTTTCCACAGCGAACGACGCTCCTCGGGTGCGTCCACAGGTGACGTGTAACCCATGGTGGCTCCCCGCCGTGGGCACAACGGTCGAGCCATGGCAGAACGACGTCGTCGCCCTCCCCGTCCACCGCGGTCCGTCTTCAAGGCTGCTGACCTCGGCGAGCTCATCAACTCGCTACCGGCATTGTTCGGTTTCCCGCCGGAAGACTCGCTCGTAACCCTCGGCCTGGACGGCCCTCGCATTGTCTTCGGCATGCGACTCGACCTTGCCGATGTGGGGGAGGAAGTCGACCGAACTGCCGAACTGGCGGTTCGCCACTTGGAGCAGCAACGGGTCGAAGGCGCCATCACCCTGGCCATCGGCGAGCCTCTGGACCTGGGGCGACGGCTCGTTCTCGCCGTCGAAACACGACTCGTTCGCGTCCGTCCGGTGGCTGGGGGCTGGGCGACTGACGACCGCTATTGGGTCTCGATGGCGGCAGGCAGCCCGGGCGGCTATGCCTACCGGCGCTCGCTTGACCATCCCGCGGCAGCCCAGGCAGTGTGGGAGGGGCAGGAGATCGCGTCGAGTCGTGCGGCGGTTGAGGCGACGATGTCGCCGCTGGAGGAGGACCGCCTGGCCGAGGTTGAGGCCTTGGCGGACCAAGTTGCGAGCTGTTTCGTCGGGCAGTTGGATGATCCGGCGACCCTGGATGTTGCCACGTTGATTGCCGATCACGTGGCGCCGGTTCTTCGCGATCTCCGCGTGGACAAGCCGGTGCCGGACGCACAGCTGTGCCGGCTCGCTTACCTGATGACGTTCATCTCGATTCGCGACGAAGCATGGGAGCTGATCACACACGCCAACGCGCGTGAGTTCGTCCGGGTCTGGTTGCACGTGGCGCGCCACGTCCCGCATGCTTGGGCACCTTCGGCGTACAGCCTGGCTGCCTTCGCCTGCTGGATGTGTGGTGACGGTGCGAAATCGGTCATGGCGGCGCGAGCAGGCTTTGCGGCTCGACCCGGACTACTCGATGGCAGCTTTGGTGCTGGAGTTGGCGACAAGCGGCCTGAGCCCGCAAATCTGGCGTGCAGGCCTCGCCTTGTGAGCCGCACTCGCCACAGGGCCCGCGCAAAGCCTCAGGTGGGGCATGGCACACTAAACGGCAGAGGTTGACCACCGGCCTCATCAGTGCGCCCTCCCACCGACAGCAGAGGTATTCGTGCCTGTTTACGACGCTCGTCGTCCGCAACTTGCGGCGGCGGTGACGCGTCGACTGCGCAGTCGTCGGGGCGACGAATCACCCGTGGAGAAAGCGACCGTGGCGAAGACCCCAGCCAAGAAGACCGCCCCTGCCAAGAAGGCTGCTGCGCCGGCCAAGAAGGCGGCACCCGTGAAGAAGGCTGCACCAGCGAAGAAGGCCGCGCCAGCGAAGAAGGCTGCTGCGCCGGTCAAGAAGGCGGCACCCGTGAAGAAGGCTGCGCCAGCGAAGAAGGCTGCTGCGCCGGCCAAGAAGGCGGCACCCGTTAAGAAGGCGGCACCCGTGAAGAAGGCCGTGGCTCCGGCGAAGAAGGCTGCGCCAGCAAAGGAGGCTGCTGCGCCGGTCAAGAAGGCTGCTGCGCCGGCGAAGAAGGCTGCGCCAGCCAAGAAGGCTGCTGCGCCGGCGAAGAAGGCTGCGCCAGCCAAGAAGACTGCCCCGGTGAAGAAGGCTGCTGCGCCACCCCAGAAGACTGCACGGGCCAGGCTTGCCGCGGCCCAGGATTCAGCCGAGGACGACATGGGTTCGATGACGATCACGGCCGAGATCACCCAGGTCAGGGTCGAGACCGTCGAAGTCGAGGTCGAAATCGGCGGCGACGGTGTCGTCGGCCCCGACGGCAAGAAGATCCTTCCCGACATTCCCGACGAGGAGTTCGAGAAGGACCTCAAGACCGATCCGACGCTGGTCGAAGACGAAAAGGCCAGTTACACGCTGTCGGCGGCCGACGAGAGCGACGAGCCGGTCCAGCAGGTCATGGTCGCCGGCGCAACCGCTGACCCGGTCAAGGACTACCTCAAGCAGATCGGCAAGGTCTCGCTGCTGACGGCCGGCGAGGAAGTCGAACTCGCCAAGCGAATCGAGGCCGGCCTGTTCTCCGAGGAGAAGCTCGCCAAGGGCGGTCGCATCGGCGAGAAGACCCGCGAAGAGCTCGAGTGGATCGTCATCGACGGCCGTCGTGCCAAGAACCACCTGCTCGAAGCCAACCTGCGCCTCGTGGTCTCCCTGGCCAAGCGCTACACCGGCCGCGGCATGCTCTTCCTCGACCTCATCCAGGAGGGCAACCTCGGCCTCATCCGTGCGGTCGAGAAGTTCGACTACACCAAGGGCTTCAAGTTCTCGACGTATGCGACGTGGTGGATTCGGCAGGCCATCACCCGCGCCATGGCCGACCAGGCCCGCACCATCCGGATTCCGGTGCACATGGTCGAAGTCATCAACAAGCTGGCTCGCGTGCAGCGGCAGATGCTGCAGGACCTCGGCCGCGAACCCACACCGGAAGAGCTGGCCATCGAGCTGGACATGACACCGGAGAAGGTCGTCGAGGTTCAGAAGTACGGCCGCGAGCCCATCTCGCTGCACACGCCTCTCGGTGAGGACGGCGACAGCGAGTTCGGTGACCTCATCGAGGATTCCGAGGCCATCGTCCCCGCCGACGCCGTGTCGTTCACCCTTTTGCAGGAGCAGCTCCACGCCGTGCTGGACACTCTCAGCGAGCGCGAGTCCGGCGTCGTCTCGATGCGGTTCGGCCTGACCGACGGCCAGCCGAAGACGCTTGATGAGATCGGCAAGGTCTACGGCGTCACCCGCGAGCGGATCCGCCAGATCGAATCCAAGACGATGAGCAAGTTGCGCCACCCGTCACGGTCGCAGGTTCTGCGCGACTATCTGGACTGACCGGGCTGACGGTGGGGGGCTGGGCGCGAACACTCGCCCTTGCGCTGCTCATCGCGGTCTCGGCCTGCGAGCCGGCCCCAAGTCAGGTGGCCGCCTCCCCGAGCCCGACCGAGCGTGTGGCTTCACCAACTCCCAGCCGGACCGTCCTCACGCCGGCGCCGAGCACCCGCCCGTCGGCTACAGCGCTGACCGGCTTGCGCGGGAATGCCCGCAACGCCATTGCCTGGGCGCCGCTTTCGGACCCAGACCACATCACGGTGGAGGGCTCCGTCCCTCGCAGCCGAGCGTGGTCGACGTCCAAGCCCCTCGTGATTGCCGCTTACCTCGACACGGCGGTCGACGGCGACCCAGGAGAGATACCGGACCAGGCGCGCGTCTGGATCCGGGACGCCCTCACGAAGTCTGACGGCGAGGCGGTTGCCGCGATCCGCGATGAGATCGAGGGAAGCCCCGGGGAGGCCATGACCCGGATCCTGCGCTCAATTGGGGACACAGCGACGACGGCCCCGGACTCCTACGAGGGCAGCATGCAATGGAGCGTCGCCGAACAGGTTCGATTCATGGCCGCGCTCGGCAACGGGCAGGTCGTTTCGCCGGAGGCGAGTGACTTCCTGCTGCAGCAGATGCAGCCGATCCCGTCACAGCGGTGGGGGTTGGGTGCGATGGGTGCTCGCGCCTTTAAGCCCGGCTGGGTGAGTGCGCAGACCGAGACCCGGCAGATGGGCATCGTCGGCGCCTACGCGGTCGCGATCATCACCGCGGGAGACGGCCCGGCAACGATCCAAAGCGACGGCGACTACGCGCACGCATGGCAACTCAACCGCCTCGCCCGGCTAGTCGCCACAAGGATCGGGCGTTAGAGCTCCTCGGCGGGAGCAGTCGCCGGGGTCTCGACCAAGCGGCCGGTCTCGTCGTGGATCGCGGTGGCCACTTCGCGCAACTTATCCTCATGCTGACGCGCGTGGTGCGCGCAGAAGAGAAGTTCAGCACCGCCGGCAAGTTCGACTCGCACGTAGGCCTGAGCGCCGCAGCGATCGCAGCGGTCGAGTGCTGACAGGCCGGTCAGTTGCGCGGTTGCCGTCACGATGACCTCTCCTCCTTGGGAACCGTTCGTATCAGAACGAACATCTTCCCATGTCTTCCTATTCCACAGCCTCACGTAGTGACTAACGACATACCTACCTGTCGGGTGATGGTCGAATGTGCAGGCGCGCCGATGTGGGCCAATTGTGACGAATGAGGCGTCGGCCCTGTGCGCGGCGCCTGCGGGTCAGTCGGTGGGCGTCGATATCCTGAATGCCTCATGTCGACGACGTATGACGCCCGCAACCTGCTCGTCCTCGAAGGGCTCGAAGCCGTTCGCAAACGACCGGGCATGTACATCGGTTCGACCGACACACGCGGCCTCATGCACTGCGTCTGGGAGATCATCGACAACTCGGTTGATGAAGCGCTCGCCGGGTATTGCTCGTTGATCGAAGTCACCCTGCACGCCGACAACTCCATTGAAGTGCGCGACAACGGGCGTGGCATCCCGGTCGACACCGAGAAGAAGACCGGGCTGTCCGGCGTCGAAGTCGTCTTCACCAAACTGCACGCCGGCGGCAAGTTCGGCGGAGGGTCGTACAACGCAACCGGGGGTCTGCACGGTGTCGGAGCGTCGGTGGTCAACGCGCTGTCGGAGCGTCTCGAGGTCGAGGTCGATCGCGAGGGCGCCACGTGGTCCATGGCGTTCAAGCGCGGCGCGCCGGAAGGTGGGCTGACCAAGTCAGGTCGGCTCGCCAGAACCAAGACCGGCACTCGCGTCCGCTACTGGGCCGACCCGCAGATCTTCATCAAGAGCGCCAAGTTCTCCTACGACGACCTGATCACCAGGGCCCGGCAGACGTCGTTCCTGGTCCCGGGCCTCGAACTCGTCATCGTCGACGAGCGGGATGAGAAGCGCGAAGAACGGTTCAAGCACGACGGCGGCATCACGGAGTACGTCGACTTCCTGGCCGCCGACGAGCCGGTCACCGACGTCGTGCGGCTACGGGGCGAGGACACCTTCACCGAGACCGTCCCGTTGCTTGACGACAAAGGTCACATGACGCCGCAGGAGGTCGAACGCACCCTCGGCGTCGACATCGCCCTGCGCTGGGGCACGGGCTACGACACCGAGGTCCGCTCGTTCGTCAACATCATCGCGACGCCCAAAGGGGGCACCCACGTCCAAGGCTTCGAGCGCGGGCTCACCAAGACCTTCAACGACGTGATGCGCGCGAACCGGCAGTTGAAGGCCGCGGATACCGACGTCATCAAGGACGACATCCTTGAGGGGGTAACCGCGGTGGTCACGGTGCGCCTGGCCGAGCCCCAATTCGAGGGCCAGACCAAAGAAGTGTTGGGCACGCCGGCGGTGACCCGGCTGGTCAACAAGATCGTGTCCCAGGAGCTCAAGGCATTCCTGACCTCGAACAGGACCGCGCACAAGGCCAAGGCACGCCTGCTCATGGAGAAGGTTGTCGCCGCCTCCAAGACGCGGCAGATGGCCCGCCAGCAACGGGACAACCAGCGACGCAAGAACGCGCTCGAGTCGAGCGCGCTGCCGGCGAAGCTCGCCGACTGCCGGTCAACCGACCTCGACCGCACGGAACTGTTCATCGTCGAGGGCGACTCCGCCCTCGGCACGGCCAAATCGGCGCGCGACTCCGAGTTCCAAGCACTCTTGCCCATCCGCGGCAAGATCCTGAACGTCCAGAAGGCGACCGTCGGCGACATGCTCAAGAACGTCGAATGCTCCTCGATCATCCAGGTGGTGGGCGCTGGCTCCGGCCGGACGTTCGACTTGGACTCGGCACGCTACGGGCGGGTGATCTTCATGGCTGATGCCGACTCCGACGGCGCGCACATCCGGTGCCTGCTGGCGACCCTGTTCTTCCGCTACATGCGCCCACTGGTCGAGGAGGGCCGCGTGTTCACGGCCGTCCCGCCGTTGCACCGCATCGAGCTGACCAACCCGAAGAAGGGCCAAGAGCGCTACATCTACACGTACTCCGACGCTGAGTTGCAGCGAAAACTCGCCGAGCTGTCCAAGAAGAACGTCCGGTGGAAGGACCCGGTTCAGCGCTACAAGGGCCTCGGCGAGATGGACGCGGGGCAGTTGGCCGAGACCACGATGGATCCGCGCCATCGCACGCTTCGTCGGCTCACCGTCGACGACGCCGAAGCCGCAGCGGCAGTGTTCGAACTGCTCATGGGCAACGAGGTGGCGCCGCGCAAGGACTTCATCGTCCAGAGTGCCTACGAACTCGACGCCGACATGATCGACGCTTAGCGTCGTTCAATCAGTCGTCGTCGCGATCGCGGCTGTCGGCCATGCTCTCCGAGACCGAACGTCCCAGGGAGGGGTCGGGCTGGTACTCGACCTTGACCTCGGTGATGCCCTTCACGAAGTTGATCTCCTTCAGCACGACGCTCTCGACCGTCATGCCGAGTTTCTCCTCCACAGCGGCTCGGATCAGTGCCGGATCAGAGAAGGCCTCCTTGAGCGAGACCGACATGACGCGCGTGGTCTTGGACTCGCGATGCGTATCGGTGATGAGCACGACGAGCAGGATCGCGAGGTTGACCCCGATGAGCATCCCCCACGAGTCAGTCGGGAGGGAGTTCACCAGACCGGTGATCAGCACCAGGAATGTGAACGCGACGTCCTTGATCGTGAACGCCGCACTACGCAGCCTCAGCATCGACAGCAAGGCGAACAGGCCGAAACCGATTCCGGCGGAGAGGGGTGCTCGATCCGTAGCTGAACACGGTCACCGCGGCGAAGATGCCGACGTTCAGCGAGCACAGAACCAGCGGCATGGACGGCACGGACTGCTGGCTCTTGTAGAGCCATCCGACCAGCAGCAGCATCGTGAGAAGGTCGAGCGAGGCACGACCCAACAGGTCGATCATGGCAGCGGAGACGGTCATTGCGTCAGCGTATCCGCGAAGCCGGGCACGGAGGGCGGAACCGGCTGATAGCTCACTTGCTGTCGATACGATGCGCGAGTGAACGCGATCTCGGACCCCGGCCGACCAAGTCGCCGCGACCGCCGGCGGGCTCAGAAACTCGTCGATACAGCCTTCGCAGAGCGTCGCCTGACGGCGGCGGACCGGGCCTTGCGGACGCAACGCATCGAGGCGGCGCACACCCGCGGCGACCTTGCGACGATCACCCGGGACCTCGTTGCGCCGGTTCAGGCCAACCTGGGCCGCGCGCTCGATACATCCACGATGTCGTCTATGCGTGTGGGTTCGACGGCGTCAAGCGGGCGCACCCCAGGGTTGCCCGCCACCCTCCGCCCGGGCACGCCGACGATCGACCTGTCGGGCATCGGCCGCAGAATCCGGCTGTTCGTGCTGATCGCCATCGCGGGCGTCTTCTTGTCCTGTGTGCTTGGTCTGGTCGCGTTCATCGTGCCCGTGTTCACGGAGTTCACGGGTGATCTGACACCGTCCGATGCTCCGGGCACGGCGGCGCCGAGCTCGTCGCGAGTCCTCAGCGAGGTCGGTGAGGCTGATGCCGCCAGCCTGCACACCGCAGCCGGGTGGACCGCTTTGGTAGCGGCCATCAAGGCCGAATCGGGGACCACGGAGGTCTACGACCTGGTGGTTTACCCGGGATATGCCTCCATCGGGCTGGACGGCAAGGATGCAATCGAGCGGCGGCTCTTCCGCGCCGGTGACTGGCAGGAAGGATTCTCGGCTCGGACGCCGATACATGGTGCGCTGGTGGACTTGGGCGACATCGATCCGAAGGCGATCGTGCGCCTACTGGACCAGACGGCACGGCAGGTAGGAATTGACGATCCGACGGGTGCCTATTTCATCGTCAATGCCTACACCGGCAGTCCGCAGATCGCGGTGTACCTGCAATCGAACGGGGAGTCGCGGTACCGCACTTACCGGTTGGACGGAACGCCCATCAGCTGAGGCGCGAACTGCCCGGACTGGGCGTGCAGCACTCCACGGGTGAGCAGCCGCCGGAAGTCGTTGTCCGGGATGCGTGGTGTGGTCGTTGACGCGGCCGCGACGTACTTGCTGAAGCGTTGCGGCCGAACGCGAAACTCACTCAGGACTTGATCTGCGCGGCTCGACGCGTTCGGACCCTTGGTCTCGACGAGCACATGGCCTGCGTCCAGCCACGCGGCTCCCATTTGTGTGCGCGTCGAGAGGTTCCAGTCGATCGTCACCCGGGTGCCCGAGTCCAGATCGGCCAGGGTCGTCCGCGAGTAGTCGATCTCCGCCGCGGGAACAAGGGTGGAGACATCCGCATCGGCGTATTCGGCGAGATGGTGCTCGACGAACTCCTTGTCGGCGTCCACCAGGGTTCCGAATCGGCTCGGATCGCTTGTGCCCATCGCCTTGATGGTGGCGCCGCGGTTGTCTTTGGTCTTAACCTCGACTCGGCAGAGACCGTCCTCGACGTACAGCCGGCTGCGTACCTTCCAGCGACGTCGGCGCCGTTGGATGTGTGCCTGAACCGACCGTAGGTCGATCGTGTCGAAATACAGCGATTGGTAGGACGTGTACCGGCGTCCGTCGATATTCAGGACGCGATGGGTGCCGGCGATCGCGTCGACCAACGCGCGCGCAGTGCTAACCGGGACGATGTACTTGTGGTCGGTCCGCTCCATCAGCGCGGCCTGATCGACCAGGGCGTCCAAACCGACCGTCCGGAGTCGACCGAGACCGAGGCGGCGGGTCATCGGGTCAGTGGCGCGACGGACCGGCTGAATCAGGCCACGGGGCAGATCATCAGCGAGGAGTGCTGTCATGGCCGCGCCTCCTCATCGGTGGCGTCATCGAGCAGGCGGTCGGAGGATTGGCCCCACCGGTCATCGGCCACGTACTCCAGCACGACGTCCGTCGTCTCGCGGACGTAGTCGACGTCCTTGACGATGACCGACTGGATCGTGACCGGAAGTCGATGCTCCAGTTCGGCGCGCAGCACGAGGGGGTCGACGTAAACGTTGTCCAGCCTCATTCGCATGACCCGGGTCGTTTTTGTCGTGCGTCGGGTGTCGGCCACGCCCATCACCAGGAGGAGCGCGAGGTTTGCCGATCCCAGCAGCACCCAATCGGTGATCGGAAGCGCATTCACCAGCCCGGCGATCAGGACGATGAAGGTGTATGCGACGTCCTTGATCGTGAAGGCCGCACTGCGCAGGCGCAGCATTGACAGCAGCGCGAAGAGGCCGAAGCCCAGGCCGCCCGTGACGACATCTCCGACTTCGACGAACGCCGTCACCGCGGTGAACAGGCCGATGTTGAGGGCACAGAGGACCAGCGGCATCGACGGGACCGACTTCTGCGGACGGTAGAGCACGCCAACCAGCAGCAGCAGGGTGACGAGGTCAGCGGCGGCGCGCACCATGAGGTTGGCCGTGTCTGCGGAAATCACCAAGGGACCCGGATTCCTCTCGATTCGAAGCGATCCACATGGCTGCGGCGCGACCCCCGAGTCGCACGACCTGCTCGGCCGAAGCTGTGTTACGAAAAGATTACTGTGAACACCAGGTGCACAGAGGGGAAACGCCGCGTATCGCCGACGTGATAATCAGCACGTAATGGATGCGCGCGAGCCGAGCGTTTAGTCGACCCGTGACAGCAGGCCGGTGTCGACGTCGTAGATGAACCCGCCGACGGCGACGTGGTCGCCGATCAACGGATGGGCCTTCACCTTGGCGACGTCGTCGCGAACGGCGGCAACCTGATCCTCGATCACGCCAAGCGACATCCACGAAGCGTCGATGCCGGCCTCACTGCCGACCCGTCGGCGCAATTCCTCCTCGGTGGACGATGCCATGGCGCAACGGGTGTGCTCGACGATCAGGACACGGTCGACCTTGAGCAGCGTTACGCCAAGGACCAGGGCCACGAGGGCCTGGTCGGTGACGCGACCGCCGGGATTGCGGAGGATCTTTGCGTCGCCGGGGGAGAGGCCAATGATCCCCAGCGGGTCGATCCGTGAATCCATACAGGTGACGATCGCGACCCCTGCCTTGGCGATGCCGTCGAAGCCGGAGTACTCGAAGCTTCCGGCATAGGCGCGGTTGGCGGCCAACAGATCGTCGAACTCGGTCACGCTCTCAGCGTATCGAGGTCAGATTCCGTGCCGGTGAACGCGTGCCGCGGCCCTCAGGCCGGGATCGGCTCCTTGGCCCGAGCCGGCTCGAACGTCAGGACGCCGTCGTCGACCGGGTCGGAGAGCAGGACCTTCTTGTCGTGCCTGTAGTCCTGGACCGACCGCCACGGGAACTCGCGTCCTTGGCGCGGCATCATGTGTGCGCCGCGTTGCAGGTAGCCCGATGACAACTCGCCGGACAGGATGCTCTCGTCGGTCGCTTGGGTGTTGGCGTCGGCAGCGACGACAACCGTCGCGCCAGTCTCGTCCATGTGCTTGAACAGTCGGACGAGGTAGTTGGCGGTCAGCCCGACCTTGGTCGTCCACGACAAGTTCGTGTAGCCGAACACCCACGCAAGGTTCGGTACGCCCTCGAGCATGACGCCCTTGTAGGTGCACACGCCTGATGGGTCAGCGGGTGCACCATCGATGGTCAGCTCGGCTCCACCCAGCAGCTGGACGGCGAGACCGGTCGCAGTCACGATGATGTCGGCCTCGAGCTCCGGTCCGGAGCTGAGCTTAATGCCGGTCCGGGTGAAGGTCTCGATGGTGTCGGTCACGATGGACGCCTTGCCGTCGCGCAGAACCTCGAAAAAGTCACCGTCGGGGCAGGCACAGAGCCGTTGGTCCCACGGGCCGTAGGTGGGCGAGAAGTGCACCATATCGACGCTGTCGCCGACGTGCTTTCGCACCTGACCGAGCAGCCAGGAGCGCATTGGGCCGGGGAAGCGTCGCGACGTCTTGTAGAGAGTGCGCGCCACCGCGATGTTGCGGGCTCGTGTGAGCTTGTACGACACCGATCGCGGCAGAAAGCGGCGCTGTAGAGCCGTGATCTTGTCCTTCGCCGGGAGTGCGAACACGTACGAAGGGGAGCGCTGCAGCATCGTCACGTGCTCGGCGGCATCGGCCATCGCCGGCACGAGCGTGATTGCGGTGGCACCGCTGCCGATGACGACCACCTTCTTACCGGTGTAGTCGAGGTCCTCGGGCCAGTGCTGGGGGTGGATCTGGGTGCCTTGGAACGTGTCGGCGCCAGGGAACTCCGGTAGGTACCCCTGGTCGTGGTTGTAGTAGCCCGTGGCGGTGACGAGGAACGAGCACGTCCAGGTTTCTGTCTCGCCGGTGGCCTCGCGGAGCGCGGTCACCGTCCAGGTCTGTTCAGCGCTCGACCAGTTCGCAGAGAGAACTTTCACCCCGTAGTTGATCCGCTGGTCGACGTCGAACTCCTTGGCCGTCTCGGTGAGGTAGTTGCGGATCGACTCCCCATCGGCCAACACGGTGAGTTCGTCCCAGGGCCGGAAGTCGTATCCGAAGGTGAACATGTCGGAGTCCGATCGGATGCCGGGGTAGCGGAACAGGTCCCATGTGCCGCCGATTGCGTTGCGGCGTTCGAGGATCGTGAGGTCGCGGTCCGGAAACTCCTGGCGGAGACGGCTGGCGACGCCGATGCCGGAGATGCCGGCGCCGATGATCAACGTGTCCGTGGTATGCGCAGTCAAGGTGCTCATTCCTCAAGTGTCGTGGCGGAGCGTCCCGGAGTATTGTCAATTCCCGACAGTGTTTTGACAGTTCCCGACAGGAGATTGGCGTGAGCAGCCTCATCCGGGCGACGAATCTCCTCGGCTTCAGCGACCTCGTGCGTGAGCTCGGAGGCGATCCGGACCGCCTGTTGCAGCAGTACGGAATCCGGCCGGGTGTCGAGTATGTGGAAGACGCGTTCGTGTCCTACGTCGGGCTGGCCCGGATGCTGACGCAGGCCGCCGAGGATCTGGCGTGCCCGGACTTCGGGATGCGGCTGTCGGCGTGGCAGGGGATCGACATCTTGGGTCCGGTTGCGGTGATTGCCCGCAACTCCGACACCCTGCTGGACGCGTTCGCGGCGATCGGCCGCTACCTGCATCTGCACTCTCCCGCCCTGCACATGACGGTCGCCGGTCCCGGCGAACCGGGCTTTCGCGCGGGCTCGATCACCTTTCACTTCTCAATCGAAGAGCGTGGCCTGCCGGACCTCCCTCAGTCATATGAACTGAGCCTCGCCAACGGCAATCGCATTGGCCGCCTGCTTGGTGGAGACGACATGCGGCCGCTCACTGTGGCTTTCCAGCACGAGCGAATCGGTCCGCAAGAAGCGTATGACGCAACGTTTGACGCGCCGGTGCTCTTTGGCCAGGACTGGTGCGGTTGGGAAATCGATGGTCGGGTCGCTCAACGGTCGGTCGATCGGGCTGACCCGGAGGCGCGGCGCATCGTGGCGCGCTACCTCGACACATCCTTCGGCGAGGGCGACCAACTGGCGCCGCACGTATCCGTTCTGGTCCGCCGACTGCTGCCGACCGGGACATGCAGCGCCGATGCCGTCGGGCGCCACCTCGGTATCCACGCTCGGACGATGCAACGACATCTGGCTGTTGAGGGCACGTCGTTCGCGGCTATCGTCGACCACGAGCGCAAGCGAAGGGCAGCTCGGCTACTCGGCGACCCCGGGTTTCAGCTCGGCCAGATCGCCGGAATCCTCGGCTACACCGAGCAAAGCACGTTCAATCGGTCGTTCCGCCGGTGGTATGGGACGACTCCGCGGGAGTTCCGTCGAGACCGCGCGATCTGACTGGCCGAAGCAGGATCAGCGCCAGGATCGCGGCGAGGGCCGCGCACACTGCTGCGCCGACGAAGACGGCATGTAGTTGGGCGATGCCCGCGTCGCGGATGGCGTCTTGGTAGGCGGAGCAGGCGACGGGCGCACCGCAGAGCTCCTGGATCGGCGGAATAGACGCGGACGCCTTGTAGAAGGCACGAAGCCCAACCGTCGTGAGGGCGGAGATGCCCACCAGCATCCCGACCATGCGGGACACGATCAGCATGCCGCTGGCGACTCCGTGGACGTTGTCGGCGGTGTGATTGAGGAGGGCGGCGTTCACCGGTGCAATGGCGAGCCCGAATCCGAGGCCGCCGCCGACGAGCGCGATGAGTTCAATCTCGTGTCGCAGTGCGTCCTGGCTCCACGTCGCCATGTGAACGAAGGCGGCCGTGCTGATGGCCATGCCGACGGCCGTGAGCCAGGTGGGGCGAATGAACCGGAGCAGGAGCCCGCCGATCAGCGCGCCAACCGGCAGGGCGATGAGGAAGCGCACGAGCACCATCGCCGCATCGACCTGCGAGTCGCGATAGATGGTCAGGCGAGCGAAGAACGGGATGTCGACGAGCGCGGCTATCAGGCTCGCGCCGATCAGGAACGACACGATGAGCGCGCCCCACGCCGGACGCTGGGCGAATGCGCCAGGGGGGAGCAGGGGATGGCGGGCGAAGCGCTGCCGCAGGGCGAACGCGATGAACGCAGCTGCGGCGATCGGCAACAGGATGGGGGCCGACGCTGAGATGGCCGCGGTCTCGGGCTCGGCCGACGCAAAGGTCAGGATGACGGCGCCGAGTCCGGTGCACAGCAGCAGTGCGCCCATGAGATCCGCTTGGTGCGCGAGGTTCGGCCATCGGCGCCAATCCAGCATCGGCCGCCGAGCGAACAGCTGGCGCAGGCAGAACAGCAGGAGCATGCCCGCGGTGGCAATGGCCACGGGCGTCAGCCAGCGCGATTCGCCTGTGACTGGCAGGAACGCCAGACCGGTGGTGACGCCGGTGATGAGCCGTTCTGGCGCCATCATGATCAAACTCAGACCGGCCAGGGTGAGGCCGAGCAGGAGAAGTCCCGGCACGTCGATCCGCTGACGTCGCCGGAGCATGCCGGCGGCGAGGATGATGCCGACGACGGCGTTGATCCAGAAGATCGCACGCCATGACGCAACGGTCAGGACTGCGGCGCCGTACAGCGGACCGACCACGCTGCCGAGTTCCTGCATCGCACCGACCACGCCGAGTGGCAACCCGCGCTTCTCCGGCGGCCACAGGTCCGCCACAAGCGCAAGCGTCGGCGGAATCAGGCCGCCGCCGCCGATGCCCTGGATCAGTCGACCCGCCACGATCGTCGGCAAGTCGTACGCAGCGGCGGTGATGACGGACCCGATGGCGAAGATGAGCAGGCAGCCAAGCAGGACCGGAACCCGCCCACGGAGGTCCGCGATGCGGCCGATCAGCGGGAGAACGCCGACGTAGCCCAGGAGGAAGCCGGAGATGATCGGTGCGGCCCGTTGGAGTTGGTCGATATCCAGGCCCACCGCAGTCATCATGGCCGGCAAGGCGAGGACGACGACGTACGTGTCGGCAGCCGCGAACGCGATCGCGACGACCGCAAACGCCAAGAGGATGCGGCTAGATCGGCCTCCTGGAGCGGAGAGCTTCCCCGGGCCGCCTTCGGTCATTTCGGCAGCGTGATGCTGACAGGCTCGCTCGACGTCGTGACCGCGAGGTCATAGGTGACATCGGCGACTCCGGGGTAGAACGGCCCGGAGATCGACGCATCCCGCAGCTCGTTGTCCTTGGTCAGCCGGTACGTGACCGGGAACGATGCCGCCGTGTCAGCCGACGGGAGAATGGCCCGCACGACCGAGCCGGGAATACTGCCGGTGATCGTCGTCAGGACTTCCTTGCCATCGCGCGACTTGGCGCCTTCCTTCAGGCCCTTGGTCTCAACGAGAACCTGGGAGAAGCCGACCGCGGTCTCAAACAGCGCGGCCGGGTTGGGGGCTTTGAGGCTGGCTGGGTCGACCTTGAGGAAGATGGGCGCGAAGCTCGGCTTGGCCATGACCTCGCTGCCCACGGCGACTACCTCGGCGGTGACAGTGGCGCCGCCGGTGATGACCTTGACGTTGCCCTTGAAGGCTGGGCTGTGATTGCCCGAGCCCGTCGCCGACAGCAGTCCGGACGTGCCGTCGGGCATGTTCTTGGCCGACAGGCTCAGGTTGATCGTCTCGGCCTCATCGATCTTGGCCCGGGCTTCGGTCAGTCGCTCCTTCAGCAGATCCCGCTGCACCTTCGGGTCGGACTTGTCCGGACCACAACCAGCGAGAAAGCCGGCGGCAACGAGGGCAACGAGCAGGATCGTCAAACTGTGCAACGGGCGGGGCAGCATGCCGGTCAGTCTTTCACGCTGACTGGTGCGTGCCGGGCAACTGGGCCGGGGGACTGGCGACCGCGAGGACCGGCTGGCTGACGGCGACGCCGGAGCCATCGCGGCGGTCGGTGGGCTCGGGCAGATCGACGGGGGAGCCACTTGTGGCGCACGCGAGCGGCGTGCCATCGCCGACCCACGCGAGGATCACCGCGTCTTCACCCTTGAGCAGCCGCTGGCAGCGAACGCCGCCGGTGGCACGACCCTTCGGCGGGTAGATCGCGAGCGGGCTCACCTTGGCGCTCCCGTTCTGCGTCCCGGGCAGCGCCGAGGACGAACCGGCAAGCGTGACGATCGAAGCGCCGTCGACATCGCGGACGACATCGAACGAAACAACGCTCGCGCCGTCGGTGAGCTTGATGCCCGCAACTCCGCCGCCCGCGCGGCCCTGCGGCCGGACTAGCGAGGCGTCGAACCGGAGAAGCTGGGCGTCGGAGGTGATGAAGACCAGCTGCTCGTCTCCCGTCTCGAGAACGGCCGCGCCGACGACCTCGTCGCCGTCGGCCAGACCGATCAGGTCCCAGCTGTCCCGGTTGGTCAAGTGGTCGGGCTTGACTCGCTTGATCGTTGCCCTGCTTCGTCCCGAGAGCGATGCCGGGGCCTTCGTCATCGAATGGCATGAGCGTCAGTGGGCGATCTTCGAGGTGGATCAGCTCGCGCAGGGGCACACCGCCTTGCAGGTGGGGCGCGGACGACGTCGGTGGGATCGCTGGAATCTCCACCACGTTCAGTCGATGAACCTTGCCGCCGGTGGTGACGAGCCCGATCTGACCGCGGGCTGTCGTGCGCGCAGCGGCGACGATCGTGTCGTGCTTGGAGCGGGTGCCCACCTCGCCCAGGGGCGCGTCGTCGGCCGTGCGAGCCAACAGACCAGTCGCTGAGAGCAGAACCCAGCACGGATCGTCGGCGACCTCAAGTGGCGCGGCCGCGGTAACTGTCTGCCCAGCGGACTCGAGCAGGACAGTTCGCCGCGGTGTGCCGAACTTCTTGGCCACCTCGGCCAACTCGGTCGAAACCACCGAGCGCAAAATCGCTTCGTCGCCGAGAATCTCATCGAGCTCTTCGATGGTTGCCCTGAGTTGCTCAGCTTCCTTCTCCAGTTCGATCCGGGAGAACTTGGTGAGCCGGCCCAGCTGCAGGTCGAGGATGTAGTCGGCCTGCAACTGGCTGAGATCGAAGACGCCGATGAGTCGCTCGCGGGCCTGGTTGCGGTCGTCGCTGCCACGGATGAGCTGGATGACCTCGTCGATGTCGACCAGCGCAACGAGCAACCCGTCGACCAGGTGCAGCCGGTCGGCGGCCTTACCGCGGCGGAACGACGTGCGCCGCCGGACGACGTCGTAGCGGTGGTCGAGGAAGACTGTGAGCATCTCCTTCAGCCCCAGTGTCCGCGGCTGGCCGTCGACGAGCGCGACCGCGTTGATGGAGAAGGACGACTCCATCGGAGTGCTCTTGTAGAGCTGCTCGAGGACCGCCTCGGGGTGGAACGAGCTCTTGACCTCGATAACGAGGTTGAGGCCCTGGTGTCGGTCGGTCAGGTTCTTGATGTCCGAGATGCCCTGCAGCTTCTTGGCCTGCACCAACTTTTTGATCGCCTCGATGACGCGCTCGGGGCCGACGTTGTAGGGGAGCTCGGTGACGACGATGCCCTTGCGGCGGGCGGTGACGTTGTCCACGCGGGCCGTGGCGCGCATGCGGAACGAACCGTTGCCCGTCGCGTACGCGTCGCGAATCCCCTCGAGCCCGACGATCTTGCCGCCGGTCGGCAGGTCGGGGCCCGGGATGAAACGCATGAGCGCGTCGAGGTCGGCGTCGCGCTGGTCGATGAGGTGGCGGCAGGCTTGGACCACTTCGACCAGATTGTGCGGCGCGATGTTGGTCGCCATGCCGACGGCGATGCCGGCGGCACCGTTGACCAAGAGGTTCGGCAGCGCCGCTGGAAGGACCGTGGGCTCGGACTCACGGCCGTCGTAGTTCGGCCGGAAGTCGACGGTGTCCTCATCGATGGACTCGGTCATCGCCTCAGCGGCGGCATCCATGCGGCACTCGGTGTAACGCATCGCGGCCGGTGGATCGTCCGGGGAGCCGAAGTTGCCGTGGCCGTCGACGAAGGGGACGCGCATCGACCACGGCTGGACCAGCCGGACGAGCGCGTCATAGATGGCGGAGTCGCCGTGGGGGTGCAGGCGACCCATGACCTCGCCGACGACTCGGGCGCTCTTGACGTGCCCGCGATCGTGCCGCAGGTTCAGGTCGTCCATCGTGAACAGCGTGCGCCGCTGGACCGGCTTCAGTCCGTCACGGGCATCGGGGATGGCTCGCGCGTAAATGACGGAGTAGGCGTACTCGATATAACTCGCATTCATCTCGTCCGTGATGTCGGTGTCGATGATGTGCTCGTCGAACTCCTCATCAGGGGTTTTCTGGGTCGTGCGCGCCATGGGTCGATTCTCGCTTGCCCGCTCGCGCCGCCCTCCACCGGCGCGCCGATAGTGTGGTCTTGTGACGACGGATCGCACCACAGACGTCTATTCAGACATCTCCCGCAGCGGCTATTACCCCGACATCGTGGCCGATGGCCTGCGGGATGCGGTGGCCGACGAGACGATCCTGGCGTACGTGCTGCACCACGAGCCGACGTTCGACCGTGACGAGATCCGGCGACACATGACAGTTCTGGCGCTTACGCCATCTCGGGTCGTCCTGGTACACACCGACGAGCACCCGCCGGACGACCTCCTGCCACACCCGTACACATCGACCACGAGCGAGGCCGTAGCGGTCGGACAGGTCCGTTCCGTGGTCGTGACGCGGATGGTGTCCGCTGCCACCAACGGGCTGGAAGAGGCCGTCCTCACAATCGGATGGGGCGCGGTGTCCCGCATCGATTTGGAGCCGGCCCACTGCGACGATCCGGAGTGCGACGCCGACCATGGCTTCACCGGCAGCGTCACCGGCGACGATTTCTCGCTGCGGCTGAGCGCGACGGCCGACGGGGGCGCTGCAGTCGGCCACCTGCTGGATTTCGCCCGCTCCCTGTCGGCGGCCACGACCAACTCCACCACGGCGTAATGCCCCCAGCCGCGGCCGACTACGGGCCACAAGGACGTCCGACGATCGACCGCATCCTGCCGTCCGTGGCCTCCGCTCTCGGCGTGGACGCGTACGACAACTCGTTCGGACTTCCAGCGGCACCGCGCTATGTCGTGTTCGTCGTCGACGGCCTGGGCGCGGAGTTGCTGCGCGACAACCCGCAATCGGCCCCTTTCCTGTCCGCGCTGCCTAGCATCGGCGGCGTCGTATGTGGCGTCCCGTCCACGACGGCGACGAGTCTGACGAGCCTTTCCACGGGCCTGCGACCGGGCCAACACGGAATGGCGGGCTACACCTGTCGCGTTCCGGAAACTGGCCACCGGATGAACCTGCTGACGTGGGACCAGCCGGTCGAGCCGGAGGTCTGGCAGCCCCACCTCTCGGTGCTCGCGCAGCTCGGCGATGCCGGTGTGGCGGCGGATGTCGTCAACGAGGCGAAGTTCGAGGGCTCGGGCCTGACCCGTTGTACGCATCGAGATGTGAGCTTCCATGGGGTGAAGTCGACGTGGGAGCGCCTCGACGTCGTGTTGGACGCCGTCGAGCAGTCGCCGCGTGGCTTGGTCTACGCCTACGACTCGCGACTGGACCACTCCGGCCACCTCGACGGCTGCGCGTCGAACGCGTGGCACGAGACGCTGTTGTCCATAGACGCCGACATCGCGCAGCTGCGCGAGGAACTGCCTGCCGACACGGTTCTGCTGGTCACCGCCGATCACGGCATGATCGACCTTCCCGAAGACGGCCGGTTCGATCTCGACACGGTTCCGGAGCTGCGCGATGGCGTCGAACTCGTCGCTGGTGAGGCCCGGCTGCGGCACCTCTACGCCAGCCCTGGCGCCACTGACGACGTGCTCGCTGGCTGGCGCGAAGTGTTGGGCGACCGCGCCATCGTCGAGCGTCGCGAGGAGCTGCTCGACTGGTTCGGTCCCATGGCGCCCGATGTCCGCGGCCGCTTCGGCGACGTCATTGTGGCGTCCTTGGGCGACTTCGCCGTGTTCTCGTCGCTCGACTTTCCACAGGAGTTCATGCTGCGCGGCTTCCACGGCTCGGTCACGGAAGCGGAGCTCGCGATTCCCCTTCTCGTATCGGCAGGATGAGCCCATGGCCGAGCTCATCTTCTTCACCGGCACGATGGACTGCGGCAAGAGCACGCTTGCCCTGCAGACCGACCACACGCATCGGTCGCACGGCCGGGTCGGCAGGCTGTTCACCTCGCACGACCGGGCCGGCGAGAGCGTCGTGTCCAGCCGGCTCGGCTTCGAGGTACCAGCCGTTGAGGTCGACGCCAACCTGAACTTTTGGCACTTCGCTGTCGACGAGCTCACGCAGGGCAGCCAGATCGACTACCTCGTGTGCGACGAGGCGCAGTTCTACTCCCGCGACCAGGTCGATCAGCTGTCCCGAATCGTCGACGAGCTGTCCGTCGACGTCTTCGCGTTCGGGATCCTCACCGACTTCCGGACGAAGCTGTTCGCCGGGTCCCAGCGCCTGGTGGAGCTCGCCGACCGTATCCATTGGCTCCAGGTCGAGGCACTGTGCTGGTGCGGTGCGCGTGGAACGCACAACGCGCGCACTGAGAACGGCGACATGGTCACCGAGGGTGACGTGATTGTCGTCGGTGATCTGGAGGATCACGACGATCCCACTGGTCCGCCCGCCATCGGGTACGAGGTGCTGTGTCGGCGCCATCACCGGCGCCGGATGACGGCGGCTGACGCGCGCGCCGCCAAGCACTCGCCCGACGTCCTGCCCTTCGACTGACGAGGAGACCCAGAGCATGGAAACGGTCAAGGACCTGAAGCTTCCGCGCATCGGCATCGGGTGCAACGCGTTCGGTACCCGGATCGACGCCGAGCGCGTCGCCGAGATCGTCGACACGGCGATCGAGCAGGGAGCGGCGTTCTTCGACACTGCCGATGTGTATGGCTTCGGGGCGAGTGAGGAACTACTCGGCACCGCCCTGCGCGGACGCCGCGACGCGGTCGTTGTGGCCACCAAGTTCGGTATGGACGTGCAGGGGATCAACGGGCCGGATGACGGGCGGCGGGGGAGTGCGGAGTACGTCCGGGCATCGGTCGACGCCAGTCTGCGACGGCTGGGTATCGATCACATCGACCTGTACCAGTTCCACACGCCCGACCGTGAGACGCCGATCGACGAGACGCTCGGCGCCCTGAACGAGCTGGTCAAAGCAGGCAAGGTGCGCGCCATCGGCTGTTCGAACCTCCGGGCCTGGGAGATCGTCGACGCGGACTGGCGCGCACGGACCGCCGGTGCGGCGCGTTTCGTCACGGCGCAGAACGAGTACTCGCTGTACAACCGGTCGGCGGAGGACGAGCTGCTGCCAGCGTGCGTCAGCCTGGACGTCGGCGTGCTGCCGTACTTTCCGCTGGCCTACGGGCTTCTCACCGGCAAGTACCGGCGGGGGACCGCCGCGCCTGAGGGTTCGCGATTGGCGGGCAAGGGTCAAGCCCAGCGGCTGGAGAAAGCGGACTGGGACCGCATCGAGTCGTTGCAGAGGTTCGCTGACGACCGCGACCTGGCTCTCCTGGACGTCGCGCTTGGGGGCCTGGCGGCCCAGCCTGCGGTCGCTTCGGTCATCGCCGGCGTGACCCGGCCAGAGCAGGTCGCCGCCAACGTCGAAGCAGGAGCCTGGACCCCGACCGAGGACGAACTCGTCGAACTGAACGCCCTGAACCCCAAGAAGCCGAACTACGTCACCTATGCGAGCTGACGAGCCGAGTCGTCAGCGACCAGGAAGCTTGACGTCGGGCCGGGAAGCACCTCTCGGCGCTAGGCCGCTCGAAGCGGCGAAATTTTGGGACCCGGGGCTACCGCCGACCCGACGTGACAGTCAGGGTAACCCCCTCACGCCAATCTGTGGTCACGTTCGACCACAGCGGCGTGGCGCAGTTGTGCGGCCATGTCGAGCAGGCGGGCCGCACTGCGAGGGTCTGAGTCGTCCAATTGCCCACGCCCGACGCCGACGATGTGGGCGAACGCCGCCGCGCGATCGAGCGTCACGTCGAAGTCGTGGCCGACGATGCCGCGCAGCACCGTGTCGACCATGGCAATGACCTCGTCGGGGCCGGGTGGTTCGACGACGCCCGCCAGCACCTCGTGAACGGGGGCGTAGGTGCGGCCGGCGGCGAACTCGCGTGCCGCCTGGACCGGATCGCCGTGGACCCATGTGCGCAGGAGGTACAGGCGCCACAGCGCGCCGGCCAACGTGTCGGAACTGGCATGCGACCAGAGATCGGCGAGCACTCCCAAACCCTCGGTGTCCGCCAGAGCGACGACGCGGGCGACCAAGTCCTTCGTCGACGGCGTCACGCGGACCGCGGACGAGCAGTTGGGCGGTCCGATGCCCTGCGGCAGCCAGTTCGGCCGGATCGACGTCGTCGACCACCGCTTCGAACGTCTGGGGGCCCGGCATCGCCGGCCGTCGGAACTCGCTCACGGCATCACCGTACGTCGGGGATGGGTGTCACTGATCGGCAAGCGCGCCGGCAAGGTGCTCGGCGGTCAACTCGACCTGCCACGGCCGTGCTCCGCCTGCCGCGAGGGCGTCGGCCGTGGCGCTCGCCGAGACCGTCCCCGCGCCGGTCAGCGCGGGAGGACCCCCACTGGGCGGCTCCCACGCAAGAGCGCGTACGACGGCTGGGCTGATCAGGTTTTCGCTCGGCAGGTTGTGTTCGGCTGACAGCTTCGCGATGACCTCGCGGCACCGTCCGAGGCGGTCGGCGGCCGGCTGGGTTCTTGTCCGTCCAGGACCGCGGGGGTGGCAGCCCTTCGCGCCGCCGCGTCCCAGCCGGCAGGTCGCGTTCGGGCAGATCGAGCGCGGCTGCGACAGCGTCCATCCACTGATCGATGAAGCGACGCGGGCCGCGGTTGCGCATGATGCGCATGCCCTTCAATTCGGCGAGCTGACTGCGGCGGATGTGCGGCGAGCTCGACGATCGATGCGTCGGGAAGGATTCGTCCCGGTGCGACGTCGCGCTGTTGCGCGATGGCGTCGCGGGTCTTCCCAGACGCTGCGAACGACGGCGAGCGCTCGTCGCCCGCGGGCGCGGTGCATGCCAGACGTCCTGCGCCACGGCTCCTCGCGGCGCGTTGCGGCCCGGTGAACGACAGCAGCGCGTCGAATTCCTGGCGGGCCCACTCGAGCTTTCCGGCGGCCTCGAGCTCGGCGGCCGATGAGGTCGCGCAGCTCGCAGAGCACTTCGACGTCGAGCGCGGCGTACTCCAGCCACGTGTCGGGAAGGGGACGGGTGGACCAGTCGGCGGCGGAATGCTCCTTGGCCATGGTCTGGCCGAAATAGTGCTCGACGAGCGTCGCCAGGCCGACCCGCGGCAGGTTGAGCAGTCGGCCGGCGAGTTCGGTGTCGAACAGGGCGTGTGGGCGCAGCCCGACCTCGGCGAGGCAGACGAGGTCTTGCGTTGCCGCATGCAGGATCCACTCAGTCGTGCCGATGGCGTCCTGCAACTCACTGAGCCCTCCGTCGAAGGGCAATCGGATCGATCAGGCCGATGCCTGCGCCGTCGCGTCGGACCTGGATCAGGTAGGCGCGTTGTGAGTACCGGTAGCCCGACGCGCGCTCGGCGTCGATGGCCACCGGACCGGATCCGTCGGCGACCGCACGACAGTACGCCTCGCAGAGCCTCCGCAGTTTCGATGACGGCCGGGCGAACCTCACGTAGCTCCAGCAAAGGGGCTGGTTCCGGAACTGGTTCTTGGGCCGGCGCGTTCGCCGTCCCCCGCGCCAAATCAGCGCGGGCGGTGCTCCCACTGGTATTGGCCTCGTCCTTCGCGTCGTTCAATTGCCGCGCGACCGCCTACGTGGAAGCTGGATGACGCCGGGAGCGACCGGAGGTAGGCCGGCCAGCGTGCAGAGCAGGTCGGACCACGCGGTGACGTGCTGCGCCAACGCCCCCACCGGGCGTCCACGACGCCCGCAACTCGATCTGTGCGTCGGCACCATCGGAGGCCATATCCCCGAAGCCTTCGGTGTGGACGACGGTCACCGATCCGCTGAATGCGTGGTACTCCGCGTCCTGGGCTTGGAGGGCATCGGCCAGCCAGGTCCAGCCGACGCTCGGCAGCGAAGGGTCGGCGGCCATGTCCGCCTCGATGTCGGCGCGGGCGAACGTCACGCAGCGGAACGTGCCGTCCCAGGCGTCGTTGCCGGCCGGGTCGTGCAGCAGGATGAACCGGCCGGTGCCGATCTCGTCACCGCCGGGGACAGACGTCGCCACTGATCGCATGGGCGAACGGAGCGATGCGCTGCGGCGCAGGGATCTCGTCGACGATGACCTCGGGCCGCAGGGATGCGTTGGCGATCGCGTCGACGGCGTCGGCGAAGGTGGCACCCTCGATCTCGTTCCGAACTCCCACAGGGTCGATCGTAGGCCGAAGCCCGCCGTCACGGTTGTTCGACGTGCCGCACCTGCGACAATCCTCGGGTGAGTGCGTTCCTCCAGGCCTGCCGTGGCGAGGCCGTCGATCACACCCCGGTGTGGTTCATGCGGCAGGCCGGTCGGTCGCTTCCCGAGTACCGCGCGGTGCGCGAGGGCATCCCGATGCTGGAGTCGTGTTTCCGCACTGATCTGGTCGTCGAAATCACCATGCAGCCGGTGCGTCGCTACGGCGTCGACGCCGCCATCTTCTTCTCCGACATCGTCGTGCCGCTCAAGGCGATCGGCGTCGATCTCGACATCGTCGCTGGCACTGGTCCGGTCGTCGCCGACCCGATTCGCCGCGCCGATCAGCTCGCCCAGCTGCGCGACCTCGAGCCTGACGACGTCACCTCCGTCATTGATGCCGCCAAGGCCTTGGTCGGCGAACTCGGCGGCACACCGCTCATCGGCTTTTGCGGGGCACCGTTCACGTTGGCGTCGTACCTGATCGAAGGGCGACCGTCCCGCGATTACCGCCACACCAAGGCGCTGATGAACTCCGATCCCGAGCTGTGGCACGCGCTCGCCGGGCGCCTGGCGGCCATCGCCGGCCAGTTCCTGCGGATGCAGGTCGAGGCCGGGGCGTCGGCTGTGCAGGTCTTCGACTCGTGGGCCGGCGCACTCTCCGTAGCCGACTATCGCGAGTTCGTGGCACCGCACTCGCGCGCCGTGTCTTGATGCAGTCGCCGACCTTGGACGTCCCGCGCATCCATTTCGGCGTCGGCACCGGTGAGTTGCTGCACGACATGGGAGCCGTGGGCGCTGACGTCGTCGGCGTCGACTGGCGAATTCCGCTCGACGAGGCTGCCCGCCGTGTTGGGCCCGGACGGTCACTGCAGGGGAACCTCGATCCAACCCTGCTGTTCGCCCCGACCGAAGTGATCCACGGAAGGCGGCCGCAGATCATCGAGGCCGGCAAGGCGGCCCGAGGGTCACGTGTTCAACCTCGGGCACGGAGTCCTGCCGGAGACCGATCCCGACGCGCTCGCCCGATTGGTCGATTTCGTCCACTCAGGCGCTGCGCGTGGCAGTCGTCGGCGGCGGCATCGCCGGGTCTGGCGGCCGCTCATGTCCTGCAGGAGCGTGGGCTTCGACACGTGCTCATCGAGAGCACGGATCGTCTGGGCGGCAAGCTGCGACTTGAGACGGTCGGTGACCTCACCGCTCGACGTGGGAGCCGAGGCGATCCTGGCGCGGCGTCCGGAGGGCGTCACGCTCGGCCGAATCCGTGGGGTTGGCGGCCGACGTCGTGCACCCGGACACGACGCAGGCCTCGATCCTCGCGGCAGGTGCGTTGCACGCGCTGCCGCGGACCGTGATGGGGATTCCGACCGGACCGGTCGATTTCGTCTCCGTCGAGCAACGCAGCGTCCCGCTACCCGACCACGACATCTCGGTGGCCGACTACGTTCGCGAGCGCGCCGGCGATGAAGTGCTGGACCGACTCGTCGCCCCGTTGCTGGGCGGCGTCTATGCCGGTGACCCGGATCGCCTGTCACTGGCGGCGGCGGGGGAGCAGTTGAAGCTGCTCGGCGCCGATCCGGTCGCGGTCGCGTCGCGCAGGTGCCGGAACCTGACGGCTCGCCGGTCTTCGCCGGCATCGACGGCGGCGTGGGTCGCCTGTCCGCGCGGCTGCGGCGGGGCTGCCGGACGTGCGGACCGGCGTCGTCGTGCGTGGGCTGGAACGAGTCGACGACCAGTGGCTTCTGCGGACAGTCGCCGGCGACGAACGCATCGATGCCGTCGATCCTGGCGACCCCGGCGCCGGCAACATCGCGGTTGCTGGCCGAAGTCGCGCCCCGCTCGTCCTTCGCGCTCGCCGACGTCACGATGGCGAGCGTCGTGATCGTGACCTTCGTCTTCGACCAGGACCTGGATCTTCCGGGTTCCGGCTTCCTGGTGTCACCGAGCGAGCCGGTCACGATCAAGGCGTCGACGTTCTCGTCGAACAAGTGGGGATGGCTGAACGTGCCCGGCCGGACGGTTCTGCGCGCGTCGCTGGGTCGCGCCGGCGAGCCGTTGCTCTACGACGACGCGACCATGACCGAACTCGCGCTCGCCGACCTGCGCTCGATCCTCGGGACGCTCCCGTCGCCGGTCGCGTCGCACGTCCAGCGATGGGGCGGTGGGCTACCGCAGTACGCCGTCGGGCACCTGGAGCATGCTCGACACGATCGACGCAGAGCTTGGAGCAGCTCCCGGGTTTGCGCTCGCCGGTGCCACCTACCGCGGGGTCGGCATCCCGGCCGTTATCGCATCGGCGCGGGCGCTGTCGAGAAACTGTTGGCCGACTTGGGAGACTGGGACCGTGACCGTCCGGAAAGGGAAAGCTCGCCAAGGAGATCAACGCGACCATCCGCTACACGATGTGGTCGGTGTTCAAGCTCGACGTCCCCTTCGGCGAGGCCGACCGGGCGGCCGAGGTCGCCGAGCTGGACGACCTCGTGTGCCAAGCTGGCTGCCGACGACGTCGTCGTTCGCGGTACGTATGACGTCAGCGGTCTGCGCGCCGACGCCGACCTGATGATCTGGTGGCACGCGCTCGACCGCCGACGCGCTGCAGGCGGCCTACAACGCGTTTCGGCGCACCGCGGTCGGTCGGCGGATGGCGCCGGTCTGGTCGCAGATGGCGCTGCACCGTCCGGCCGAGTTCAACAAGTCGCACATCCCGGCGTTCATGGCCGACGAGACGGTCAAGAACTACGTCTGCGTCTACCCGTTCGTGCGCTCGTACGAGTGGTACCTGCTGCCGGATGAGGAGCGCCGCGACATGCTGCGCGAACACGGCATGCAGGCGCGCGACTACCCGGACGTTCGGGCCAACACCGTCGCGTCGTTCGCCTTGGGCGACTACGAGTGGATCCTGGCCTTCGAGGCCGACGAGCTGCATCGCATCGTCGACCTGATGCGCGAACTGCGCGCATCGCGTGCCCGCGCCACGTCCGCGAGGAGATCCCGTTCTTCACCGGCCGCTCGCACTCGGTGGCCGAACTGCTCTCGCTCTGGCCGTAGGGGTCCTCGGCCATAACGTTCGACGCATGTCGATCCTCGAACGTATCGGCGTGGAACGCCGATCTCCAGGCGGGCATGGGTGGCGGCATCTCCCGCCACGCGCTGGCTGTCGCGGTGTCGGAGGCGGGCGGCCTCGGGACGATCGCCGTCCAAGGTGCGGAGGCGATCGAGCGCGAACTGGCGGCCGCCCAGCGGCTGCACCGATCGACCGATCGCCGTCAACTGATTCTGCACTTCGCCCGGCCCTCCTGGTTTCGCGCGGCCGACAAGGCTGACGTTGTCGTCACCTTCTGGGGCAAGCCCAGGCGGAGGACATCGCGGGTGTGGTTTCACCAGGCCGGCTCGATCGACGGAGGCCCAATCCGCGCTGGCGGCCGGTGCCGACGGAGTGATCCTGCAAGGTGTCGAAGCCGGCGGGCATGTGCGCGGACGAGTACCCGCGCTGGAACTGCTGGCGCAAGTCCGGGCAGCGCTGGGCTCCGACGTACCACTGTTCTGGCCGGCGGGATCGCTGAGCGAAGCGACGTCGTGTCGGCCTTGGCGGCCGGTGCGCCGGCGGCCGTCGCCGGAACCCGGTTCCTGCTGTCACCGGAGAGTGGTGCGCATCCCGTCTACAAGGCAGCGGCTCCTTGACGCGGACCGAACGGTGCTGACCGAGCTCTTCGGCCTCGCGTGGCCGGCACCGCATCGCGTCGTGCCCAACGCCGCAACCGAGCGGCAGCTCACGGCGTCCGGCGATGTCCCCCGTGCTGAATCGGATGATCAACCAGATGTCGGCGGCGTCTGTGAGGCAGACCCCTGATTGGGTGCTGGCGTCGCTGGTGCGACGTCAGCGGCCAGACAGTCGGCTCCTCACGCCCCAGTCGCCCAGCGACGATCACGCCGGACACCCTCGTCGATGCGGGTCCGCTGTATGCGGGCGAGACCGTTCGCCGGATCGACAGGCTTGTGCCGGCCGCCGACATCGTCGAGGCATTGACGCCCTGACGGACGTCAGTCCGCGCGCTGGCGCAGCGCGACGCCGTTGATGCAGTAGCGCTGGTCCGTGGGCGTCGGGAAGCCCTCGCCCTTGAACACGTGACCGAGGTGTGAGCCGCACCTTGCGCAACGCACCTCGGTGCGGAGGCTGCCGAATGAGCGGTCCTCGATGTACTCGACGCGGTCCTGCGCGAGCGGCTCGTAGAACGCCGGCCAACCGCAGTGCGCGTCGAACTTGGTGTCGCTGCGGAACAGCTCGGAGCCGCAAGCGCGGCACTCGTAGACCGCCTCGGTTTCGTCGGTCTCGTAGGAGTGGCTGAACGGCCGCTCCGTGCCGGCCTGCCGCAGGACGCGGTACTCGTCGGCGCTGAGCGTCGCCTTCCACTCGTCGTCGGTCTTCTCGACTTCGTAGGTCACGTTGTCGAGGTTAGTCCGCCACCGGCTAAGTCCGGACCTGGGAAATCTCACAGGTCCATTACGGTGACTCGAGCCGAACCCAACGAGTGAACAGGACGTCACCGACCGGAACGACGTGCGCGAGCCTGCATGTTCTCGGCCACCGGCAGTCGGCTGTGCGCGATGCGCGGCGCATCGCCTGCAGGTCAGGACCGGCGCAATGGTCAGGCAGAGATCGTCGACGAGGCCCTCAGAGATGAGTTCGCCGTGCAGGCTCGGTCCGCCCTCACAGTTGATCTTGAACCAGCCGCGCGCGGCGAAGGTGGCGAGGACAGCGGGCCAGTCGACCGTGACGTCGCCGTGGGCGATGACGTCGACGCCGGCGGCGGTGAGGGCGTCGACGCGCTCGGCCGGAGCATCTGTCGTCGTCACGACGACCACGCCAGGCGCCTGCAGTCGCTCGGGTATCTCAAGCCGCCGGCTGGCGATGGCGATCGGGACGTGGGACTTGGGCCGGTAGTTCTCGATCCGGGTTGTCCCTGCACCGACGAGGATGACGTCCGCGAGCGTCCGGAGGTGGGCGAAGAGTTCGGTGTCAGTGTCGCCGCCAAGGGACGCCGTGACGCCGTTGACGTCATGTGCTGCACCATCGAGCGTCGTCACGAAGTTGGTGCGCAGCCACGGGCGGTCGACGTCGGGAAAGGCGTACAGCCCGAGGTCAAGGGCTGGATCAATCGCCATGGTGTGAGAGTAGTGGGCATAATTTCGGCTATGAGTCTCAGCGAGAAGTTGCGTTCCAGTACGGCACTTGTCCGAAGTCGACCCACAGTCGATGCCGGGGTTCGACGGCGACGTGGCCGAAGCGAAGGCTGCGCTCAAGGCGATCCGGGGCGACCTCGCTGAGCTTCAAGAGAAGTTGTATGCCAACGGCCTTACCGGCGACAGTCGATCAGTGCTTCTGGTCCTGCAGGGCATGGACACATCAGGCAAGGGCGGCGTGATCGAGAAGGTGGCCGGTGCCGTCAACCCGCAGGGCGTGGCCATCACCTCGTTCAAGAAGCCGACCGAGGAGGAACTGGCACACGACTTCCTGTGGCGCATCAACAAGGCACTTCCGCAGGCGGGCAAGATCGGCGTGTTCGATCGGTCGCACTACGAGGACGTCCTGATCGTCCGCGTCCACGGATACGAATCTGCCGGCGAGATCGAGCGGCGATACGAGGCGATCAACGAGTTCGAGAACGCCTACGTCGACAGCGGCGGCACGCTCATCAAATGCTTTCTTCATGTCGACCTAGACACGCAGAAGGAGCGGCTCGCGGCCCGGTTGGAGGACCCGGAGAAGTACTACAAGTACCGCCCGGGTGACCTCGACGAACGCGCCTTGTGGGACGCGTACACCGAGGCGTACGAGATTACCCTCGACCGCTGCTCCACCGACATCGCGCCGTGGCATGTCGTGCCGTCCGGCCACAAGCCCTACCGCAACTGGGCCGTCGCGACGCTTCTGCTCGAAGCCCTGCGCGACCTCAAGCTGGACTGGCCGACGCCCTCGTTCGACGTCGAAGCCGAGCAGAAGCGCGTCGCCGCTCTCTGAGGCCCGACGTGAGGACGTGGCCACGGCGTCCGCCGCGCTCGACGAGCGATCCGGCTTGGCCGGTCGCGCACAGGCGTGAAGGCTGCTTGGGCGTCGGTGATCGCCACAAGGCGACCGTCGCCGACATCAAGCCAAAAGCGCGTCGAGATCGACCAAGTCGACGGCGCCGACGGCGTAGCGGGCCAGGATGATCTCGACGATCGCCTGGTCCGCACCCAGCGGCTCCGCGACTGCAACGGCTCCGGCCTCTTCGGCCAACTCCGTCACGCGGTCGGTGAGGAATCCGGGCGCGAGGAACAGCAGGCCAACGGCGATGTGCCGACGCCCGTCTGCCCGCAACGCACGGACTGCTTCACCGGCGGCCGGTGGAGCCTGCGACGCGAACGCGGCGACGGTCGGCAGCTTGTGCCGCTGGCCCCACTGACGCGCGGCGCGCGCGATGGCCGCGTTGACGACAGGGTCGGACGAGCCGGCTCCGGCGAGCACGAGGCCGTCGAGTTCGCGGACCCGGTCGCGAGTCAGCGCTTCGCGCAGCCTGCGGTCGAGCACCTGGAACACCGACGGCTCCAGTCCGAGAACGTCGGTCAGCTCGATGCGGATGCCGTCGTGGCGCGCCTCCGCCGCTGCGATGACGGCCGGAACGTCGAACTTCGCGTGATAGGCCTCTGACAGCAGCAGCGGGACGACGACGATCTCGTCGTGCCCCTCAGTGACGAGCCGGGCAACGGCCTGCTCGAACGACGGCTCAGCGAGATCGAGGAACGCAGTCTCGATGCGGAGATCGGGACGCATGCATGCGACCTGCTCCGTCAGGGCTTTGATGGTGGTGACAGATCGCGGATCGCGACTGCCGTGCGCCAGTGTGATGAGAGCTGGTGCGGTCATGGTGCATCCCTCCTTCCAAGGTCTTGCTGATGGTGGTTGGTGTTATCGGAGATGTTCTTCGTCGGTTCGAGCCGCCCACTGGGCGAATTGCTCGCCGTCGGCGCGGTCTTTGAGGTAGTTGCGGGTGACGGTCTCGATGTAGTTCGGCACGTCGACTGCCGTGACCTTGTGGGCTCGCAGCTTGCGACCGAACGCCGGGTCCTCGCCCAAGAGCCCGCCCAGGTGGACCTGGAAGCCCTCGACCTGGTTGCCGGCGTCATCCATCACGAGCATGCCCTTGAGACCGATGTCGGCGACCTGGACTCGGCAGCAGGAGTTCGGGCACCCATTGACGTTGACCGTGACGGGGACGTCGAGTTCGGGCACTCGGGTCTCCAACTCGTTGATCGTGGCCGTGGCCCGGTCCTTGGTGTCGACGATCGCCAACTTGCAGTACTCGATGCCGGTGCACGCCATCGTGTGTTGGCGCCACAGCGACGGACGTGCTTCCAGGCCGATCGCGCGGAGGTCCTCGACGGCGTTCTCGACGTCGGATTCGGCGATGTCCAGCAGCAGGATCTTCTGGTGCGCCGTCGTGCGGATCCGGTCGGAGCCGTACTTCTCGGCAATGTCGGCAAGCTGATTCAGCACCGTGCCGGAGACGCGGCCTACGAACGGCGCGGCGCCGATGTAGAACTTGCCGTCCTTCTGCGGATGAACGCCGATGTGGTCGCCAGGTTCGGTTCGCAGTTCTGGCGCGGGGCCATCAGTGAGCTTGCGGTGCAGGTATTCATCCTCCAACACCTGGCGGAACTTTGCGGCGCCCCAATCCTTGACCAGGAACTTGATGCGCGCCTTGGCTCGCAGGCGTCGGTAGCCGTAGTCGCGAAAGACCTCGACGACGCCCTTCCAGACCAAGGGCGCTTCGTCCGTCGACACCCATACGCCAAGGTCCTGCGCGATGAACGGGTTGGTGGAGAGACCTCCGCCCACCCAGACGGCCCAGCCGGGGCCGTGCTCGGGGTGCACCACGCCGACGAGCGCGATGTCGTTGATCTGCGGGACCACGTCGAGGCTCGGGTGACCGCTGACCGCCGTCTTGAACTTGCGCGGCAGATTGGCTAGCTCCTTGAGCCCGATGTAGTCGCGCTCGATCGTCTTGATGAGGTCGGTGCCGTCGATGATCTCGTCTTCGGCGACGCCCGCCACGGGGGAGCCGAGGATGACGCGCGGGCAGTCGCCACAGGCCTCCTGTGTGTGCAGGCCGACCGCTTCGAGCCGGTTCCAGATCTCCGGCATGTCGACGATGTCGACCCAGTGCAGCTGGACGTTCTGCCGGTCGGTCAGGTCGGCCGAGTCGCGAGCGAACTCGGTCGAGATGCCGGCGATCGTCCGCAACTGCTCGCGGCTGAGTTGGCCGCCGTCGATGCGAACGCGCAGCATGAAGTAGCGGTCGTCGAGCTCTTCGGGCTCCAGGGTCGCCGTCTTGCCGCCATCGATCCCGGGCTTGCGTTGCGTGTAGAGGCCCCACCAGCGGAGGCGTCCACGCAGGTCAGCGCCGTCAATGGAGTCAAAGCCACGGTGCGCGTAGATGTTCTCGACGCGGGCGCGCACGTTGAGCGGGTGGTCGTCCTTCTTGGACTGCTCGTTCCCGTTCAGCGGCTCGCGATAACCGAGCGCCCACTGGCCTTCGCCCGGCTTGCGGCCAGGGCGCGCGGCGCCCCGGGCTGGCGCCGTGCCAGACGTCGGGGGTGTGGGTATTTCGGTGGTCATGACTTCCTTCAGGTGGGGAGGGCGGACGCAGCAGCGTAGACGCGAGCGTGGGACCTCAACAACACACAGGAAGCATGACGTAAGTTTCGCCGCCGAACACGCTGGTCGCCAAGTCAACATCTTGAACTATGAGACACCTGCTCACGATATGGACGAATCGAGGGATGGGCTCTTACGCGGCCTCGGTGGCGGCCGGCGTGAGGATTCCGATGACGTACGCGCCGACGAATGCGGCCAGCAAACCCGCGCCCGCGGCGATGCCGGCGGTGATCCAGCCGATGATTCCTGCGGTGGCAAGGCCGACCGCCACGGCCGGGTTGAGTGCCGCGGCGAGCCCAACGCCGAGTGCCGAGGCGCTGGCGACGGGGCCCAGCCCGGACCAAGCGGTGTTCTCGCCTCCGTCGATGGCCAGCACAGTCCACGAGGCCAGCAGGCCAAAGAAGCCGACGCCGACGCCGACCGCGACCGGTGACGGGTCAGTCCACGTCAACGCCCCGCCCAGCTGGCTGTCGAGCCCGAGGGCTGCAAACCCGGCGACGACGGCACCGACGATCTGTGCGGCAAGCAGAGGCAGGAGGTTCGAGGCCGGCGAGCGTCGGACCGCTGCGAGCGTCACCGCGGAAGCCGGATTGGCCAGTGCGAGTCCGGACGTCTGCTCAGTCGAATGCAATGCGGCGAGCCAGGTGACTAAGGCCGTGACGAGGGCGACCGCGGCCACGGCGACGGTCGCATCGGGGGCGCGGAGCGCGAGGGCGGACGAAAACGTGGTGACGGCGCTGAAGATGGCTGCCGCCGCGAGGGTGCGCATGTGGCTACGGTAGTCGCCATGTCGTGGCACGAGCTGAGCACCACGCTGCGCCGGCTCGCAGCGCGTACGACATCCACCTGCTTCACCTACCGAGTGACCGGGCTGGCCGGCGAAGCCGCGTTCTTCGCCATCCTGTCGCTTCCGCCGCTGGTCTTTGGCCTCGCCGGGACCATCGGGTATTTCGCCCAGAGCTACGACGTCGCACAGGTCGACCTTTTCAAGGACCGCGTCTTGTATATGGCGTCGCAGGTCGTCACCCCCACGACGGTCGACGAGCTCATCGCTCCCACGCTCGACGAGGTGCTCAGCGGCGGTCGGTTCGACGTCGTGTCGCTCGGTTTCGTGTTGGCACTGTGGTCGGGATCGCGCGCGCTCAACGTCTTCATCGACACCATCACGATCATGTATGGCCTTGGCGGCAACCGCGGCATCGTCAAGACCCGGGCGCTTTCGTTCGCGCTCTACGTCGTCGCGCTCGTGATCGGCATCGTGCTCGTGCCACTCGTTCTCGCCGGTCCACAGGTCGTCGCGGACGTCCTGCCGGAGGAGGCGATGTTCCTACGGCGTGCCTACTGGCCGTCGGTTCTGGTGCTTTCGGTCGGTTTCATGACGACCCTCTACCACCTGTCGGTTCCGGTGCGGAAGCCCTGGCGCATGGGTGTCCCCGGTGCCGTCTTCACGTTGGTCATGTGGATCCTGGGCAGCTATTTCGTGCGATGGGCGCTCGGCGTGGGCGCCGTGGGCACGTCCATCTACGGCCCCTTGGCGGCGCCGATCGCGATGCTGCTGCTGCTCTACGTCCTGTCGATCTCGGTCCTCATCGGTGCCGCGCTGAATGCGGCGATCGACGTTGACCGCAATCCACCCGCGGACGTCGCCAGCGACTCGTCCGATGACGCCGTAGAACCGGTGATAGGCCACGCCGACGAGGAGTGACAACAACGTCGCGGCTAGCGGGGACCGGTACTCCAGGTGCGGGTAGATCTGCCAGTGCGTGAGATAGATCGACAGCGAAGCGGCCGCGAGCACACCGCAGGTGGTGGCAGCCCATCGCGGGAGCCGAACGGGTCGTGCCCACAGAAGTGCGGCCACCGCGGCGCAGATGACCATTTCGCGCACCGGGTCGCCGAAGAAGCCGAACGCGAGTCCGGCGGCGGCGCATGCAACGAGGATCCGTTGCCAGGACCGCCCAGCGCGGGCGGCCGTCCAGCCCAGTGCGAAACACCATGCGACGGCGGGCATCGAGTACCGCTCCGGGAGTACCGAGTCGGTGTCGATTCCGACCAGGGCGTACCGAAGGCCGGCCGTGCCGGCGAGCAGGACGAGCGCGGCGGCGAAGGGGTGCCTCGCGTCCAGGCGACGCAACGCTGGGATGGAAAGCAGGGTCGCGACACCGACGAGTGTCCAGATCGCGGCTTCGAGGAACCAGAACTTCCAGTCGTCAGTCCACCGGTCGGCTCCGAGTGCGCCGTTGAGGAACAGCGCGGTGGTTGGGGCGTACACGCCGAATGCGGCCAGCGCTCCAAGCCACAGCGTGCTCGGAAGTGCAACGTGCCAGGCCCCGCGCAGCAGGGCGCCGGCAGGGCGCTCGCCGGCTGGCAGGAATCTGGCTGCGTTGTAGCCGCAGACCGCCAGTAGCGCGTGGGCGCCGCCCATGATGGTCAGCAGGTTGGCGTGGGTGCCGACGATGAGAGTGATCGCGACCGCTCGGAGCAGGACCGTCGGGTCGACGCTGACCCCACGCGCGCGGCGTCGGTCCGTTGTCGTCAGGGCGTCGAGCTCGGCGATCGAGCGACGGTGCCAGTCTCTGGGCAGCGGGTCGACGATCTCGCCGAGCCGTACGGACAGCTCGACGTACGAGAGCGAGTCAGCTCCCAAGGAGACGAAGGAGTCCTCTGGAGCGACGTCGCGCTGAAGAAGCTGCTTGTAGAGCACGGCCACGCCCGAGCGCAGAGCCGCTTCGCGCGGCGATGTCGATGCGGCCTCGGCCAGCAGGGCCGTGACCCCGCGCCGGTCGGGCTTGCCCGACGCCGTCATCGGAACGTCGGCGAGGACGTCGCGTACGGCCCAGCCCGGGATGTCGCACAGGTCGGCCACTGCGTCAGCGCCTCGGGGGTACGGCGAGACGACGCCGACAACGCCGTCGATCTCAACGCACGCCGCGGTGAACGGCAACTTGCGCTCGATGTCGTCGAGGTCGAGGCGCAGCCCGAAGACCTTCGCGAACCGGCTGCGTCGCCCAACCACCTCGAACACCCCGGGCGCGATCTCGCAGGCCAGGTCGCCGGTGTGCAGCTCGTCAAGTTCGGCTCCGCCGGCCAGGTCTGCGGGGGCGTGCGCGTACCCCATCATCACGCTGGGGCCTGCGTAGACCAGCTCCCCGACGCCTCGATCGTCCGCGTGGTCGATCCGGAGATTCCCGCCGGGGATGGGGACGCCCACGGCGGACGGATGGGCTTTGGCGAGGTCCGGCGGCAGGTAGGCCATGCGCGCGGTGGCCTCGGTCTGGCCGTACATGACGTAGAAGTCCCACCCACCGCTTTGCCCGAGGCCAAGGTAGTGGGTGACCCGTTCCGGCGCGAGCTTGCCGCCGGCGGCCGTGACGTAGCGCAGGCTCGGCAGCTCCGGGATTCCCAGCTGGTCGAGTTGGTCGAAGGTATGCGGCACGCCGGCCAGGCCGGTCGCTCGGTGGGTGCGAGCGAGGTCCCACAAGCACGGATCCAGCACCGACCAATCGGTGACGATTGTCGCGGCGCCCGCATACAGGTGACTGGTCAGCACCGAGAGGCCGTAGCAGTAGTGCAACGGGAGGGTGAGGATCCCGCGGTCATTCGCAGTGAGGTCCAGGTAGGTCGCGATGGCGGCCGCGTTGGAGCGCAGTCCGATGTGCGAGAGGCGGACGAGCTTGGGCGACCCGGTCGAACCGGACGTCGACATCAGCAGGGCGAGGTCCGGGTGGAGCTCGTGTGCCGACCTGTCGCGTCGAAGTGTGACCTGATGGCCGCTATCGCGGGAGTCGGTGTCGATCACGATGTCCGGGTCGTACACGTCGAAAAGGTCGTCGGCCCGGCCGCGACGCTGCGGCGGCGCCACGATCACAGGATGCCGCCCGACGAGTGCGGCCATCAGCGCGACCACGAAGTCGACGGACGTCCGGCCGCGGAGCAGGATCAGGCGGCGTTGAGGCCCGAGTTCGGTGAGCAACTGGTCCGCACGGTGCGCGAGGTCCGCGTACGTCAGCGTTTCGTCGGCAGCCAGTAGTGCGGGGCGCGCCCCGTGCGCGCGCAAGTCGAAGGTCACGTGCGACCTTCGAAGGCCAGGGCTGAACCGCGGAGTTTGACGGTCATTCGCGTTCCGATCGGCGGCATCAGGGGTGCGTCCACACGGGAGGAGAGGATCTCGCCGGTGCCCTCCTTGACGAGCCGGACCATGGCGTCGTGGCCGTGGAACGCGACCGCGGAGACGATGGTGTCGCCGTTCGGGTCGGGCCGGACGATGACCTGCTCGGGCCGGATGAAGACGACGGCCGTGTCGCCGTCGACCTCGTTGGCGAGCGGGACGTCACCAAAGGTGCACGCGGCGATGGTGGTTCCCGCCTCGCGCCGTAGGCGAGCCGTCAGCAGAGAGCCATCGCCGACGAACGACGCCACGAACGGGCTGGCGGGCTGCGCGTAGACCGTGTTGGGAGTGTCCGCCTGGATGAGCTGGCCGTGGTCCATGACGCCGACCTGGTCGGCGAGTGAAAGTGCCTCGTCCTGGTCGTGCGTCACCAGTACTGCCGTCGCCTTGCTCGCGCGGATGGCGTTGACCACCGACCGGCCGGTGCTGCTGCGCAGCGCGGCGTCGAGCGACGAGAACGGTTCGTCCAGGAGAAGGACGCGCGGATTCGGGGCGAGCGCCCGGGCCACCGCGACGCGCTGCTGCTGCCCACCGGACAGCTCGGCCGGGCGTCGGTGGGCGAGGTCGCGGGGGAGTTCGAGCAGGTCCATCAGCTCGGTGATGCGTGGTCCGGACCGCTCGTGGCGGGACAGGCCGAACGCGATGTTCGCGGCGACGTCCAGATGCGGGAACAGCGCGCCTTCCTGCGGGACAAGGCCGATGTCACGGCGGCGCGTCGGGACGCTGCGGTGCTTGTCGGCGACGACGGCGCCGTCGATCGAGACCGTTCCCGCATCGGGTACCAAGAAGCCAGCGATCAGCCGGAGCAACGTGGTCTTGCCGCAGCCGGACGGGCCGAGGACGGCGAGGATGCCGCCATCCTCGACATCGAGGTCGACGCCGTCGAGCGCTGTGACCGAGCCATAGCGCTTGACGAGACCGCGGGTGGTCAGCCGGCTGGTCATGTTCGAACCGCCTCGGGAGTGGGGGAGGCCATGCGTCCGAGCATGACGGTGGCAGGGATGGACAGGAGTACCAGCAGGAGAGCGTAGGGGGCAGCGGCGCCGTAGGCCATCGCGGACGATTCCGACCAGAACTGGGTTGCCAAGGTGCGCGTGCCGATCGGTGCGAGAAGCAGGGTCGCAGTGAGCTCGGTGGCAATGGCGATGAAGACAAGGGCGGTGGCCGCGGTGACGCCTGGCGCCACCAGTGGCAGGGTCACGCGGCGGAAGGTGCCCCACGAGGTGAGCCCGAGCGAACCGGAAACGTCCTCAAGCACTGGGGGAGCGTGGTCGAGCGCCGCGCGGACACCGACGACGGCGCGGGAGGCGAACATCATCACGTATGCACCGACCAACACGGCAGCCGTCTGGTAGATCGCCGGAGCGAGCGAGAGAACGAGCCCGACAAGTGAGAGTGCGACGACGATGCCGGGCAGCGAGCTGGCAACGAAAGGGCTGCGCTCGATGACGGTCGCGACAAGCGACGGCTTGCGTACGGCCAGGATGGCGACCGGGATTGCGGCAATTGTCGCCACCACCGCGCCCACCGCGGCAAACGCGAGGGTCGTCAACGTCGTGCGGACAAGGTCGGCGACGGGGAAGGCAGTCGACGATCCGATGACCATCCAATAGACGAGGCTGACGACGGGCACGCCGACGGCCAACACGGCCACGAGCACCAGCCCGCCGAGGACAGGGATCCGGGAGGACCCGAGTGGCAGGCGCGTCGCGGCGCGGGCGACGCCGCCACCCACCCGCACGATGCTGGCGTTGCCGCGCAGACGTAGCTCGGCGACGAGCACAACCAGGCACAGCAGGACGAGGACGCTGGCGGTCAGGTTTGCGGATGGGCCGTTGAACGTCGTGCCGAATTGCTCGTAGATCGCAGTGGTAAACGTCGGGTACCGCAGCATTTGGAGCGCGCCGAATTCGGCCAGCAGGTGCAGGGCGACGAGCAGCGAGCCGCCGAGCAATGCCGGCCGCAGCTGCGGGAGGACGACGCGGGTGAACGTCGCCCATCCACCGAGGCCGAGGGTGTGAGCCGTGTCCTCAAACTCCGGGTCGAGCCGCAACAGCGATGCGGTCACCGGCAGGTAGATGAACGGGAAGTACGACAGCGACACGATGAGGACCGCGCCCATGTACCCCTCGACGGCGTGCGTCAGGGACACCCACGCATAGCCGTTGACGAACGCCGGAACGGCGAGCGGCGCGACCAGCAGCGCGCGCCAGAGTCGGGGAGCCGGGATGGTGGTGCGCTCGACCGTCCAGGCGCAGGCAATGGCGAGAACCGCGCTGAGGGCCACCCCGCCGATGACCAGCGCCACGCTGTGCCAGAGCAGCCATGCCATCCGCGGCCGGAACAGTTCGGCCCGTGCCACGTCGAGACCGACGCCCGCCGAGTACCACACGACGTGCAGAAGTGGCAGCAGCGTGAACGCTGCCACCACTGCCGCTGCAGCGAGGAGTCCGTACGACGGTCGCGCGGGGCGAGTTCGTCGTACGACATCGACAAGGTCGAGCGTGGTCAGAGCAGACCGGCTTCCTGCATCAGCTCGATGACCTTCGGCCCGTTGAGCTTGGTGACGTCGACCGCTGGCGGGTCGATCTTCGATAGCGGCGGTACCGGCGGCTCGAGCGCGACGGCCGGGTTCAGCGGGTACTCCAAGGCGTAGCTGCCGGCCAGCGCCTTCTGACCCTTCTCGCCAACCAGGAAGTCGACGAACCTCTGCGCGTCGGCCTTGTGCTTGCTGGCCTTGAGCACGCCGGCACCGGAGACGCTGAGGAACGCGCCCGGATCCTTCTTGCCGAAATAGTGCAACTTGGCGTTGTTGCTGTTCTGGCCGGCTTCTTCCTGGTCGCGGTACCAGTAATAGTGGTAGATGACGCCGGTATCGACTTGGCCGTCGTTCACCGAGTTCATGACCACGTTGTTGCCTTGGTAGATCGTCCCGTTCGCCTTGAGGCCCTTGAGCCAATCAGCGGTGGCCGCTTCGCCCTTGAGCTGCAAAACGGCGCTGACGATCGCCTGGAAGTCGGCGCCCGACGGCGAGAACGAGGTGCGTCCCTTCCACGCCGGGTCAGCGAGATCCATGATCGACGCCGGCAGGTCGTCCTGGCTGACGTCCTTAGCGTTGTAGACGAGAACGGTGGCGCGGCCGGCCCAGCCGGTCCAGTCACCGCTTTTGGGGCTGTACTGCGCCGGGATCTTGGCGAGCGTCTTGGCCGGCAGGGGAGCGAACAGCCCCTTCGACTCGACCAGCGACATCGCCGGTGAGTTCTCGGTGAGGAATACGTCGGCCGGCGTCTTGGCGCCCTCGGCCACCAGCTGGTTGCCGAGCTCGAAGTCCTTGCCGTTGCGCAGGCGCACCTTGATACCGGTCTCCTTCTCGAAGATCGGCGCCATGGCAACGAGGAGCTCCTCGTGCTGGGCGTTGTAGACCGTGATCGAGCGCTCGGCTTGCGAGGCGCCACCCTCACCGCAGGCGGAGAGGGTGGCGGCCACCGTGGCCGTGAGAATCGCAATGGTGCGCAGACGCATTGAGTGACCTCGTCGTGGGAAGGGGTAAGGCTCGCCTAACCTTACCTTCCGGTCGTGCGGGCGCGCGATGGGCAGTCGTTGATGCGGGCGCTATCGTGCGAACCATGCGCCTTTCTGTCAGCTCGATCGTGCTGGGCCTGCTGGTGCTCGCCGGCTGCGGAAACGAAGCGCCGCCGGTCGACTGGGGCGGAAAGTACTCAACAACCGTGCAGGAACGGCTCGATGAGCTCATCAACAAGAAGGATTGCGATGCGCTCCAGGCCGAACTGGTCACGGCGCACACCATCGACGAAGCCAAGAAGCGTTCGTATGGGTCGGGCAGCGACGACCTCGTCGCCTACATCGAGTGGGGCCTGGACAAGGCCGACTGCAAGGACTCCGGTGATTGAGGCGGCCGCGTAGCGGCCCTCGAAATCACCTCGATCGCTGAACCCTCTGTGCGTGACGCAGGCCAAGAGCGCCGCCGAGCGCTGACCCCAGCAGCGCGACCAGGCGAGTCAGGTTTGCGGCCGCCTCGTCGCTGATGTCAACGCCACGATCGCGCAGGACCACGACGACCATCGGAACGGCGATCGCAGCAACGAGATAGAACGTGGCCGCACCGAACGCAATCCACAGCGCCTTGAGTCCCATGGGCACGAAGCGTAGTGACGTGAACTCGGTTGCCAAGGACATGCTCACTGGTCGAATCGGGTAGTCACTCCACGGAAGGGGAACAAAATGGCTAACTTCGGAAGAGACGCGAACCCGCTACTCGTCACAATTTTTCTTGCTGTCTGGACCCTCGTCGGTGTCCTGTACCTCATTGATGCGCTGAAGGCGATGTAGTTCGCACCCTGCCGCGGATCAAGCGCCGTCGTTGAACGAGGGCCTGTTCAACGGTCTCGTTCTGTAGGCATGGGTATGCACAGAATGTCGCGCGATAGATGCATCTGTCTCGCGGACGCAGACGCATCGGCGTCGGGGTCGGCCGGTTAAAAATCCCAATCCGGTCGGCTCTTCGCGGTCCTAGTCGGCCGGGGTCTCATCCACGCTGGACCGCTCCCTCGCCGGAGTCGGTGTCAATGCCGGAATGTAGATCGGATGGCCTATTGCCGGAATTGGACCGTAGGCCCGACAATCGAGCACGGCTTACACAGCAGGCCGCGCCGGCTCACCCCCGAAAGATCACAAGTGAAGAACCCCCCGACCTGGCTGCTTCAGGTCTATGAAATGTCTGACCTGCCCGCCCAGGAATCAGCCTTGAGCGTCCTGTCCGACATGCCCGGCCTCACCGTCGACGCCCGCACCTGCGACCGCGGTTCATATGTAGTGGTGGAGTGCGAAGACGCCACGCAAGGAATGTCCGTGTACGAGTTGGTCATGATGGCCGACCGCGACGCCGAGTTGATCCACTCGACGACTAGCCCGAGAGAAGTGAAAGCCGTCAAGGACCGCATGAGGCCCGAAGGCGAAACCGCCTCGCTGTCGGACGGCGACCTGCTGGATGCGTAGTTCGTCCCTCAACTAGGTTGCCCTGAACGAGGCGAGGACTACGGCTGCTGAGTGTGGCGCTGCCAGTTCTTGGCGTGCTACTTGGCACCGTTGGATACCTCGTTGCGTCGCTCGCGTGACCTGACGAGCTGACGCTCGTTATGCATTGCGAGCCGGAGAAGATGGTAGGCGCTGAGGCACACAGGGTGTGTGAGGGTTGCACCGGACTCCGGTAGAAGGTGGCGGCACGCGAGGTTCGGAAGTCTCGTCAACATGCCCACCAGCGGAATTGGGTAGGTTCTCGGCCATGACCACACCCGAAGACGCCGCGGACCCCGGAAGCGGGTCTGGCGACGGCGGCAGCCTTGGCACCCCCAGCGAGCTGCCCGAAGAGGCATCCCCCTCGGCCCTCCGCATGCAAGAACTCCGCATCGAGGTTGAAGGACGCACCCTCACGCTCCGTGACGAGACAGTCGTCCAGATCGGCCGCGATGTCCCGGACGGAATTGTTGTCCGCGGAGACTCCGTCTCCCGCGTCCATGCCGAACTCCGGCGCACCGGACTCACCTGGACGCTCGTCGACCTCGGGAGTCTGAACGGCACCTTCATCGACGGCCAGCGTATCGGCGAGCACCGCATTTCCGCTCCGGTCACGGTGCACCTAGGACCACCGGAATCGGGCACGAGTCTCGTGATCCACGCGGCCTCAGTGCCGCAGGTCGACGACGCGGCGCATGCCGGATTGAGCGACGCCTACGCAGAGACGATGGTTGTGGCCGACATGGGCAATCTCGATCTGGACGACGAGTCCCAAGCGACTGGTCCCGACCTGATTGTTCGGGTGGGAACGGCCCGGGTTCAGTTCTCACACTCCGCCGCCGTTTCGGTCGGCCGTTTACCGGACAACGACGTCGTCGTCGCGGAGCCGGACTGTTCTCGGGTACACGGTTATGTCGAGCCGACCACGGACGGTTGGATGTACAGAAATGTCTCCTCGCACGGGACGTTTCACCGTGGGGAACCCATCGAAACGGTCACACTCGGGGACGTGCCCACGGTGCTCAAACTCGGGGATCCTGATGCGGGTCCCCGCCTTGAGCTTGCCCACGTGGGGATGCTTGCCGATCCGGTTTCTGAAGCGAGCGACACTCGCAAGGTGTTCGAGGTTGGCCGACGCCAAATCTCGCGGAGATTCGTGTATGGCGTCGTGGTGGTCGCGCTTTACCTGGTCGCTGCGGCATTGGCAGTGGCCTATTTCCCCCGTTGAGGTTGCCACGGCCGAAGAACCCCGCCCGGTCGGCGTGACCTGCGGGGGCTCTGGCTCAAGCGTGGCGTGGTCAAGATCCGGCGACCGGCCTATCCCGAAGCGCGGCATCGTGCGCCTGTCTCTGGGTACTCGACGGAAAGCGCAACCACAGAGTTGCCGATAAGGGTCGGAGGTCCACTATGAGCGAAGGAACGTTCGAGAACGACGGGGACAACGTCGAGGGCCAAGAGGCCGACGGCCTGGCAACTGGGGCCGGCCCGACGGAGTCCGGTGACGAGCAACAGAACCAAGGCGACGGAACAGACCAGGACGGCAGCGGCAACGCGCTCGACGACGTAGACCTCGAGCCGCCGTCATCGTGACCGCATCCGCAACAGAGCGGCCAATGGCCGCATCGGGTTAGCGTCTGAGCATTCATCCCCGTGATGAGAACGACCCCTCAGTCAAGCAGCGGCCGAGGGGTCGTTCTGTGTGTTAAGTCGAGGCTACGGTGTTGTGGGAGCCTCCGTGGCATCGTCGGTGTTGTCGTCCATTGGGTTGCCCGTGGCGTCATCCATGGGGTCCTCATCATTCATGTCGTCGCCGGGCATGTCTTCGTCGTTGACGTCATCTGTGGCGTCGTCGGCGTCGTTATCGGTGCTGTCGTTGTCGGGTACCACATCCGACGTTGGCGTGCCGTCTGGTTCGTCCTGCTGAGGGCACCCGGCGAGTCCGAGTGCGCTTACGCATGCGATGAGAGCCGCAAAAGCGAGCCTCCAGTTCAAGGTCTTCATGTGTCCTCCGGTGTCAGTCGGATCTTCCGAGTCGACTACCCCGTGGGGGCGCTTTCAACCTGAGGATTACCTCCGCCGTCGTAGTGGCTCGGGGCGGCGTGACCGTTCCTTGTCAGCGCCGGTAGGCCTGTGGACGAGCCGACACTTCGCCCCGTCGGCTCTCATGGCCAACGGGGCGAAGTGAGTTCTCAGGGTCAGCGGTCGAAGGTGTCTTCGACGTGGTCCTTGACGTTTTCGGCCTGCTGCGCGGCCTTGGCCTTGGCCTTCTCGATGGCACCTTCGACCTGCAGGGACCTGTTGTTGGTCGCGTCGCCGAACTTTTCCTTGGCTGCGCCCTTGAGTTCTTGGGCCTTGTTCTGAATATCACCCATGGTGGTTCCCCCTGGGATTGATGTTGTGTTCTGCGTACATGTGGTGACTACCCGGCCGAACCTCGCTCAAGCGTGGTGTTGATTACATCGACCGGACATGACGGATGACCGGGCTGTTCGGTTCAACCGGCCATCCGCGGCGCCCAAGGCGCCCCGAACTCGAAGCAAGTGCACCTACTTCGCGGTTCGACACCTATCCGCTACCCATGCACCTCAGGCTCAATCACGTGGCGGGATGAACTCGTCGTTAACAGTCGCGGCAACGGTCGACGACCCCCGATTTCAGGTGCCGGCACCCTCATGTGCGGAGGCCCTCCAAGGCCAGCTCGACGTGCCTCTACTGGGCCGACGGCGAGCCGAAAGTGATGACCGTGCCGGCTGCCAGTGTGCGGAAGGCGTGAGCGGCGTCAGGGGCGTGCGCCAACGACGACTAGCCCAAACCCGTCGGGGCTAGAGGCAACAGTTTGCCGAGCCGAATGACGGATGTGTATGAAGGCCCGATGTCGACCCCTGGTCCGCAGAACATCGTGGCGGGGCCACCAAATTGACCTGGCGCCACAGTGAATCGAATCCAGCCGACGACTTGTGTGTCCTGGTTGGCAACGAGGTCGACGTTCACCGGGCTTGAGAACGCGATACCCGAGATGTTTTGCACGGATGGGCGACACTCCGCGTTGTCCTTGCCGGTGGCAGACTTGGCGTTGGCAGTCACATGCGCGATGTAGGTTCCGGGATGAAAAGCCTTGTCGCCATCGGCAAAATTTCCCTCCGGCAGCGCAAGGGACGTCTCATCGACGTCGGCACCGGTGACGCCGTTGTCTGTGATCTTCCCGCCGGTGACGGAGTTGTCGAGGAATCGGGAGCTGCCGAGTGAGTTCTCTTTCACGTCGGCATGCTTGACGCTTCCGTCGATTATGGAAGCCGAGTTCACCGAGTTTGCGGCAGCGAGGGCATAGGCGGCACCCGCGCCACCGAAGGCCAGCAGGACCACAGCGAGAAGAAGGTTAGTGGCGGTGAGGCGGCGCACGCGACGACGCATGCTCAAGAGTTCAGCATCAAGGTATTGACGGTCGTTCATAAGTGCCTCCACGAGTTTGTTTCGTCGATAGTCCTCGCGCCGAGGCAGGTTTGTCCCGCGTTTGAGAAGAAAGCCGCCCCGCCGTCGTCGTGACCAGCGGAACCCGGCGCGGGTCTAGTCTCCGGATATGCGTATCGGACTTGTTGGACTCATCGTCATCATCGTGCTGCTTGCCATCTTCGTGTTCTGAGGAGCGAGTCAGCAGGTTCTTACGGGAACCGTCCCGCCGTCGTCTTGACCAGCGGGCGGCGGCGGTCACGTGTTCTGCCGGCGAAGTGTCTCTAGGGGCATACAGGGGTCAAGACGAAGTCAGAGTCGCGAGACGAGCCAGCGTCGTCCAGGACGACGCCTACCTCGTTACCGCCGCGCCGACATTGTTGGATCTGCCCATCTCCACGGTTCCGTCGGCCCCGAGGTAGGTGGTGTTGGTGCCCCCACTATGGCCGCGACGTTGGCGTGGGCGGGAAAGCAACCTCGTAGAGCCCGACGCCCTTTCTGACGGCAGAAATCCCGGCGGAGCTGCTGCGGGCGACTACTCGCGTCTTCGTCACCTGAGCGAGAAAGATGCGCGGACTCAACGTCGCTTCGTTGACGTCTGCTCCGGTAATGCGGTTGGGGTACACCGTGCGGCCACTGACAGCGTTGTCGGCGATGTCACTCCCGTGGACCGCCTTGGGCGCGATGTCGTCAGTGAAAACCGTGTTAGAGCCGGCGAGGCTCTGCGCCGCACCGGCACTCATGAGCATTGCGAGAATCGCCAAGCCGGCGATGGTGGAGCCTGAAAGGATGAAGCGTGGTCAAATGGTTTTTCATCGTCGGTGGGGCCGGGTTCTTGATGGCCTCGCTGTTCATGCGCGAGCTGAGCGGCGATGGCGCCCAGAGCATGGCCTTGACCTTTGGCCTCATCGGTTTCTTCTGGTTGGTGCCCCAGCTCGTCATCTTCGCCGTGCAGAAATGGAAGGGCCAGCCGTATTAGCCAAGGAAGCCACCCGCCGCCGTCGTGACTCGACGCTTAGGTCGCTGCGGTCAGTGAGTCAGTCGCAGATGAACGTCAGTGCGAACGATCTGTCGGTGGCGGCGCCGTCGATTACGCGGTTGGCTTGGACCTGCAAGTCGGGATACCTGGAATAATTGAGGACGGTTAGCGCTGCGCGGTTTGCCTGAGGGGTGTGGGTTACAAATCCCTGAATCCCCGACGTACCAGTGGCAGTGCACTCGAGTCGCTCGAAGGTCACCGCCAAGTTGTCGACACCGGTGTCTACCCTCGTCACCGAAGTCACATCGCCTTCGGTTGCGGTGACGGAAGTGCTGTCCACGTGGACACGAACGGTCCGTAACTGAGGGAGTTGCAAGTTTCTCTCGTTGACGTCGCTCCAGATAGCGCCTCGTCGGCAACGTCGGGGCCAGTGATGGTGCCGTCGGTGCTCTTGCTGCCGGTGACCGAGTTGTCGAGGAAGCGGGAACCGCCGAGGGAGTTTCCTCCCGGCCACCGGAGCGCAGCCAAACATGAAAATACGTCCGCCCCGCCGTCGTCGTGACCAGCGGGGCGGATGAGGGAGCTTCTCAGCGGGTACCTGACATCCATGAAACTTGTGGCCCTGCTGGTGGTCCTGTTGGCCCTACTGGGCGCTGTCGCCTTTATGAGAACGCGGCGCGCTACTGGGGGCACTTACAGGGTGCCCGACGGCCGAGACCGCCCGATGACGGCGTGGGTAGACGAGCAGGCGCAACCAGACACCGGTGAGGGTGTCCCGCGCAAAGGCGCAGAAGATTTGCCGTCATCGTGACCAGCGGGCTCGGGGCTATAACTCAGACGTCCTTGTGGGCTGGCGCTTTAAGTCAGCACGAACTCGTAGTCGTTCCCATCGGAGAGCGACTGTGCGTACTCAGCGACCATCTCATCGGGCAAGTCGACCCCGACTGCGTTTAATGCCCCAGCCGCCTGAGCCATTACCTTCTCGACCGGCTGTCCAAGCAACGGAATCGTGCGCAAGTCGGAATCGACATTCTTGATGTGTGCGGCAACCCGCTCGTAGGTGGCGCGTAGGACAGCATCGTCGGTCTCGAACTTCACGGTCGCCATTCGACGAGCCTACGCTGACGGCTCACAAGGCTTCACCGATTTTCCGACGCGGTTGCGGACGGCAGCTGAGCTTCGGAGGGAGCACTCACTCAGGTCCATGGACGCGATCCATCTGGCTACGGCAATGACGGCGGCGGCGGATTACCTGATCGTTCGGACCGCTACGGATCACCCGGCGCGATTGTCTGGCGCCTGGGACTTCAAGGAGGGCGCGGATTGGGTGCTTTGGGGGCTCCCTCTATCCAAACTAGTGGCGGCCCGCGATATATCAGCGCGGTGTCGGACGATCGAGCAGACCGGCAGGTGCAGCTTGTCGGTGCAGTTCGCAAACCTCGTCGAGCTGGCGACGAGCCTGCTGAACCAGTTGCTCGAACTCGAGCCGATCGACGGACGGCTCGGCATCGGCAATGGCCACTAGTGCTTCGAAGCCTGCCAGTTTCCCGGACAATGCCACGCGCATCGTCTCCAAGTCGACGAAGTCCGTCATAGCGGTGCGTGGACCGACGCTGCTCGGCCTTAGACGACTGGCCTTTTCACCGACCTTGGCAACCACATTGCTCAGGACATTCTCGGAGTAGTCGTTGTCCTCGATGATGCGCTCCAGCACAGCCTTCTCATCAACGATCTCGCGGTGGATGCGCCCGACGATCGCAGCCGCTGGTTCAGGCAGTTCCCGTGCGCCACGCTCGAACAGATCTTCCCCCGCGTTGGCACCAGCCACATGGGTGCGCAGATACCGTGCAAGTTCGGTCACTCAGAATCTCTACCCACTGCACGGCCCACAAACCGGATCGGAAGGTGCCGTCTCCGTTACGCGGTGGTCGCGGTGCTCGACGCAGCATCAGAGGGCCGCCTCAATCTCGTCGAGCTCGACCCCAAGCGTCTGACAGAGTTCCACGACCTCGGGCAGCGTCAGCGCGCCAGGATTGAATGCCAGAACGGGGCCAGCGCCGTGGCGGCGAATGAGGCACCACTTGTGCGGCGATGGCAGCATCGCCTCGGCGATCTCACGCTCGCGGACGTCAGTTGCTTGATGCGCTTTGGACTGGTCCGGGTCGACAACGTTGAATCGCCGACCTGGCCTCGGTTGGACCCCCAGCGATACAAGTAGCCGCTTCCCCGGATCGCGCACGCGTGATCGGCCCCAAGTGATACCGACTTCCAGTCGCCATAACTGGCGGCGTTCGCAGGTGACGCGGTTCCGACGCAAACGGTCGCCGCCGCCACCGCCAGCAGGACGGGCGACAGCACGCTGCGGATCCTGGACCGCCGCCCTTCTTGCTTCATCCGCCGATGTTCCCGCTGCGAGCGCATCCTGTCCTGCGTTTGGACAGAACCGCCCCGTCGTCGTCATGACAGCGGGGCGGCTCGGTGGGGGTGGCTAGGGGCGTGCGCCGACGGTGGTGACGCAGAAGTACTGCCGGGTGTCGGTGGCGACTACGGCAGCTACATTCCCATGAACGTTCGCCGTCATTGCGTACAGGTCGCCATTTACGAACACCGAGTCGGTCCAGAAAAATCCCACGTCATGGAGTGCCTGCGAGACCAGCGTCTGCTCGGAGATGGAGGGCAATCGAAGCCCTGGCGACTTGCAGTCCAAGAGCGCGATTTTCCAATAGTGTGCGTTGTGATAACCGCTGTAGCAGAGGTCGCCTGTTTGACTCATTCCGGCCGGGCAGGTGGGAGTGAGTGTCGACTCGTCGACGTCATTGCCGGTCAATGAGTCGTCTTCGACGTCATTGCCGGTCAATGAGTCGTCTTCGACCTCGCTGCTCGTGACGGAGTTGTCTGCTGGCGTGACGGTGAGCGTCGACTCATCGACGTCTGCGCCTGTGATGGAGTCGTTGAGGATGTCACCGCCCCTGATCGAACCGTTGAAGATGTCTGCGCCTCTGAGTGAGTTGTTCAGGATGTCTGCGCCTGTGAGTGATTCGTTGCGGATGTCCGACGTCCCTAGTGATTCGTTGAGGACGTCGGCCGAGTTCACCGTCTCGTTGACGATGTCGTCAGAGAACACGGTGTTGGAACCGGTCAGGCTTTGAGCTGCGCCAGCGCCCATGAGGACGACGACCGCAGCCAAACCAATGGCCGATGAGCGGATGTTCATGCGTACTCCCTCTCGAGGCCCCGAATCCTTGGAGTCTCCTCCCCGCACGCGTCAGAGCGCAGCAAAACGGCAACAGACGTCCGCCCCGCCTTCGTCGTGACTGTCACCGCTCGCACCTACGGTCGCCGCATGGTCGCCCCGAAGCACCCGCACGCCTGGATCCAGTCGATCACGTCCGGCACCCGGCACTCGTCATCGAGTGGACCCCGACCAAGGACGTCAACGGGTATCCGTTCTGGTTGGCGAAGTGCCTCTACTGGGCGGACGGTGAAGCCAAGGTGACGACGGTGTCGGGAGCCAACGTGCGGAAGGCATGACGCCGACCCTCGTTCACATGCCTTACGTGTGGGTCGACGAGGGTTGCGCTAGCGCGTGTTGATGACGTTGGCAGGGCAGATCAACGTCAGAACGAAGTCGGTTGCGATGAGGTCGCCAAAATCCTCTGGGTCGGCGCTTGCGAAATCGACCCCGACGGTGTCGGTTCCCGCGATGCTGTTCATCCTGACCGTCGGGAAGGACAACGGTGCGGCAAACCCGGGGTCGGACCTGAAGACCTCTGGCGTGGCGTGACCGGAGCATTTCGTGACGGTGAAGGGGAACTTGACCTCGTAGTCGCCAGCCAATTGGTCCCTTGACGATGATGTGGCATCGCCGTCGTACTCGCCTCCGTCGTGCTTGATGCGCGTCGTGTAGATCTTCGGCAAAGCCAACGAGGCTTCGTTGACGTCCGACCCCGTAATCGTGTTGGGGTAGATCTTCGCGCCGGTGACGGCGTTGGCGGCGATGTCGCTGCCGAAGACGTTGCCGGCAACGATGTCGTCAGAGAACACAGTGTTGGAACCGGCGACGGCTTTGGGCTGCACCAGCGGTGAGGATGATCGTCAGTGCGGTGTAGCCGAGCAGATGGCCGATAGCGGGTCGTTTCACGTCGGGGCCTCCTAATTTCGTCCCACTGTCGACCCATACGTCCCGCTGTTCCAGCGAATCCGCGGGACACGCGATGGCGCGTGAACCGCAGATCCAGTTGCTCGTCGGATCGCCTCTTGCAGCGGAATGGCAGCGCCTTCCCAGCGCTCAGAGCCGTCCCACCGTCGTCGTGACCTGCGGCAGGCGTGGCGCCGTGTAGCACTCTTGGCGATACAGCCAGCGTAACGCTTCCTTGGCATAGTTGGGGTTGCTCGGTGTCAGATGGATCCACCGCAATATGACTAAGGCCGCACGGACACTTCACACAGTAGTACGTAGGTGGATCCTCGATCTCCCGTCCAGCCTCGTGCCGAACTCCCCGAGCAAGGCCTCTAATTCCTTGTCGCGGGTCCTTCTTCCGGAGTAGCCGCCCACGGCCAAGAGACTAGCCCAGACCGCTGCGGCCGATCCGTTTGTCGGCCACATGCCGTCTACCGTGCCCCGCATGGTCGACCCGAAGCATCCGCACGCCTGGATTGAGGTCGACCACGTCCAACACCCGGCACTCCGGTCATCGCAGTGGACGCCGACCAAGGACGTCAACGTCTACCATCGTGCTGGCTCGCGAAGTGCCTCTGCTGGGCCGACGGTGCAGCCGAAGGTGAGGTTACGGTGCCGGCCGCCGGCGTCCGGAAGGCGTGACTTCAAGGGCGTGCTGTGGTGACGCAACGGTAAGCGACGGCCCGAGGATCGTCCGCCAGGTCCTACTTCTGGAGGCACACAGCGGTTACAGAGATCGATTCGGGATCTACCAGTCCGCCATCGACTGTCCACGTCATCTGCCATGCGTTTTGTTCGTCGCCGGAGGAACCGAAGCTCGTTAGTGCGATGACCGCTCCCTGTGCGTCGACGATCTGCCCGTACCCGGCGATTGCTTCGTATAGCCCTTCGGGGGGGCATGTCGCCTCGCCGACGAACTGGCTGTCGTTCAGCGGGTCGATGGTGTTCGTCACCGACACCAAGTCCATCTCACTCTTGGTGACCGCGAGCTGATCAATGTCCTCGGTCTGGATGGTCCGCTCTGAGATCTTGTTGCCGGTGATCGAGTCAAATTCTATGTCCTGCGCCTTTATCGTGCGATCGAGGATCTTGGCCCCGGTGACGACGTTGTCGCGGAGTTTGGCACTCCCGACCGCGCCGTTTTTGATATCTGCATAGGTGACTTGACCGTCGACGATGTCGTCTGTGAACACGGTGTTCGAGCCGCTGAGACTCTGTGCGGCGCCAGCGGTGAGGACGATGGTGAGTGCGGTGTAGCCGAGCAGATGGCCGATGGGCGGTCGTTTCATTAAGGCTCCTAAGTTCAGTCCACTGTGGACCCCAGAGCCCCGTGTTCGGGCAGAAACCGCGAAAAGAGCCGCCCGTCGTCGTCATGACAGCGGGGCGGCCTCCGTGGGGGATGAATTCTCGGAGTCTAGGCCTCGTCTCGGCTCCTCGCGGCCTCGATCTCGTCGAGCTTGTCCGCGGCCGCGAGAAGGTCCGCAGCGAGGGCGCGCGCTCCTCACTCGGCCGACTTCATCTCGTCGGGCTCGTAGACGAACACCATTATTCGCGGTTGGATGTCGCTGTTGCTCACGATGTCGACGTGGGCCGATGCCGACACGGCGACTGTGACTCCGCGAGCGCCAGGCGATGTCGGCCTCTACAACGTCCGCGTCGAAGAGCTCGTCGAGAGCCGCCAGTTCGCGATAACGCGCCTCGGCCTTGGCGTGGTCGAACGTGCACCAGGCGGGGCAGGTTGTGGTTGTGGTGGTTGTCATTGCGCGGTTCCTCTCGATCAGTCGGACTCGGGTTGAGCCCAATCGACCGAGGGACCGTTGCCTATGTAGGTCAACGGCTCCAACAGATCCCTTGTATCCGCTGGTTCAGGAGCCGTTCTGTGCTGGTGGGCGATACTGGGTTTGAACCAGTGACCTCTTCCGTGTCAGGGAAGCGCGCTACCGCTGCGCCAATCGCCCGTAGGTATTCAGTTGTAGCTGGTCTCGAGGTGGGTACGGGATTTGAACCCGTGTAGACGGATTTGCAGTCCGTTGCCTCGCCTCTCGGCCAACCCACCGCGGGATGGGTCAAGACCCGATCTCCGAGCGGATGACGGGATTCGAACCCGCGACCCTCACCTTGGCAAGGTGATGCGCTACCACTGCGCTACATCCGCACCGCCCTCACGGGGCGACTCGCAACCTTAGCCGATTGGTTTAGGCGTGCCCAAACGGGGTTGAACGGTGAAACGGCTCACGGCCGGCGCGGCAATTGCTGCAGGGTCCACTGGTTGCCGTCGGGGTCGGCGAAGGTCACAAAACGCCCCCAAGCCTGCTCATCGACGCCTTGGGCGTCAATGCCCGCGGCCTGCAACTGAGCGAGCGCCGCGTCGGCATCTGGGACGACAGCTTGGATGACGTCGAGCGCGCCCGGCTCGATGGTGTTTCCGAGTCCCTCGCCGAAAGCGAAGGAGCACGCGGAGCCCGGCGGGGTGATCTGTACGAAACGCAGAGATTCGTGGACTCGCACGTCATGGTCGGCGTTGAAGCCGCATTGGTCGACGTAGAAGGCCTTGGCCCTATCGACGTCAGTGACGGGCAGGTGGATGAGTTCGATCTTCACGTCCATGTCGAGCGCCATCTTGGCTCCTACTCAGGTGTCGGGTGATGTGTCGATGTACTTGTATCTGACCACACGCCGGTGACACTTTCGGGCCCCGAACGACGGAACGCCCAGACGCTCAGGGCGGCGAGAAGCGTTCCCGCCAGGTCGAGGACGAGGTCGCCAAGGGTGTCCTCGTAGGCGGTCGCGAGCTCCGGTGACCACCGAATGAAGGTCAGGTACTCGGCGATCTCCCACAGCGCCGCGGTTGTCATTCCGAACGCAAGCCCGCGCTCGACTGCCCGCCACCACGGCAAGCCGCGCGGCAGGGTGATGACGAGAAACCCGGCGGTGAGGAAGCCCCAGTTCATGAAGTGCATCCAGTCGTCGAACCAGCTGAGCGAGTCGTAGAGGTTCAGGCGGTTGCCAAGTGTGTCGGTGAACCAGGGAAGGCACAGCAGCAGGTCGCCGAGCCAAGGGAACGACTTCGCGCGGTAGAACACCCACCAGATCGCCGGGACGAGCAGCATGGCCAGTGGGTATGCGAGTGCCCGCGAGCCGCCGGCCTTGGCCTTCACGCCGCCTAAATCGGGGTCCATCAGGGCCACGAGGATGAGAAAGAAGAGCGCAACCTTGACGACGATGTCTGCGACCTTCAAGGCCATCGAGGCGGGGCGGTTGGGCGTGGTCAGGGCGGGTGCGGTCACGCGCGATACGTTAATGTCTACAGCCGCACGATTAGGGGCGTATGGCGCAGTGGTAGCGCGCTTCGTTCACACCGAAGAGGTCCTTGGTTCGAACCCAAGTACGCCCACCCGTGTCACCGCAGACCAGCGACAACCTCTCGCGTGGTCCGGCGGTCGGGTCGCAGGGCCCCGCCAACGCGTCCTCAGCCTCGCCTGACATGGCCGAACCTCCGGCCTGCCGTGAGCGAGTGATTCGAGTTCGCCCACGCCAGGCCGGTGGAGATTCGTACTACCTAATGCGTGACAGCGCTAGTTAGCCGCAGTTCCCCACTGGGTGCACCGCTTGCTGCAACGGATGCAGTCGACGTTCCGTCGTTCTTGAACGGCACGAACGTCGTAATCGTCCCAATGTCGCAGTCCAACCTTCCGTTGCCGGAGGTACACGACGGCCGTCCTGAAGGAGGCCATGCGGCTCTATCCGGCCGCCCCCATTACCGGTCGACGTTCGCGTGAAAGACACCACGATCGGCGGTTACGACATCCCGGCCGGTTCCCTTGTCGTCCTGTCGGTCTGGGTATCCACCACCGCGCCGACCTGTGGCCGGACCCGGAACGCTTCAACCCCGATCGCTTCCTGGGCAATCCCGACATCGGCCGATACCAACTATGGATGCCGTTCGGAGCAGGTCCGCGCGCCTGCATCGGCCAGTACTTCTGCATGTTGGAATCGGTGGCGACGCTCGCCGAACGAGTGCGCGACTTCGAGTTCACAGCGCCGGCGGATTCGTCCGATCAGGTTCCCGTCGGTTCCGGCGTCAGGCTGTTCCCGTTGGAGCCAGTGCTCTCCCAGGTCGCCGTTCGCCCGTAGGCTTGGTGCCCAAGAGCGCGACCCAGCCGTAGGGGCCGTCAGAGTGGAGGATGACTGTGCCAAGCGAAGGGCCCAAGGCCTGGGAACAGTTCGCCGACAACCCGGCGGTCATCGCTGCTCGCGTCAACGGCGATTTGAAGGACCTCTCCTACGAGCTCGCCGACGGCGATGCCGTCGAGGCGATCACGATCGAGTCGCCGGACGGGCTCGACATCCTGCGGCACTCGACGGCGCACGTCATGGCCCAGGCGGTCCAAGACCTCTACCCGGACGCCAAGCTCGGGATCGGCCCGCCGATCCGTGACGGGTTCTATTACGACTTCGATGTCGCCGAGCCGTTCACGCCCGAGGATCTCGACAGGATTGAGACCCGGATGCGCAAGATCATCAAGGAAGGCCAGAAGTTCGATCGCCGCGACGTCCTCGATGACGAGGCCCGCGCCGAACTCGCCGACGAGCCGTACAAGCTCGAGCTCATCGGCCTGAAGTCCCAGGTTTCGACGAGCTCGACCGGCGAATCCAGCGTTGCCGAAGGTGCCAGCGTCGAGGTCGGTGAGGGCGGCCTGTCCATCTACGACAACCTCCGGCGCGACGGTGAGCTTGCGTGGAAGGACCTGTGCCGCGGCCCGCACCTGCCAACTACGAAGCGCATCCCAGCGTTCAAGTTGATGCGCAGCGCGGCGGCCTACTGGCGCGGCGACGAGAAGAACAAGCAGCTCCAGCGCATCTACGGCACCGCGTGGCCGAGCAAGGAGGAGCTCGACGACTACCTGCACCGGATCGAGGAAGCCCGCCGGCGCGACCACCGCCGCCTCGGCCAGGAGCTCGACCTGTTCAGCTTCCCCGACGAGATCGGCTCCGGCCTGCCGGTGTTCCACCCTAAGGGCGGAGTGATCAAGCGGGAGATGGAGGACTACGTCCGACAGCGCCACATCGAGGAAGGGTTCGAGTACGTCGGCACCCCCCACATCGCGAAGGAGGGGTTGTTCTACACCTCCGGCCACCTGCCGTACTACGGCGAGGGTATGTTCCCGGCTCTCGACGTCGATGGCATGGACTACCGCCTCAAGGCGATGAACTGCCCTATGCACAACCTGATCTTCCGGTCGCGCCAGCGCTCCTACCGCGAGCTGCCGCTGCGCCTGTTCGAGTTTGGCAGCGTCTACCGCCACGAGAAGTCCGGCGTCGTCCATGGCCTGACGCGGGTGCGCGGATTCGCCCAGGACGACTCGCACTCCTACTGCACGCCGGAGCAGGCGCCCGAGGAGGTCAAGCATCTGCTCAACTTCATGCTCAGCGTGCTCCGGGACTTCGGGCTCGACGACTTCTACCTCGAGCTGTCGACCCGGGACGAGTCGAAGGACAAGTTCATCGGCTCCAACGAGGACTGGGCAACTGCGACCGCCGTGCTCGACAAGGTGGCGACCGAGGCGGGCCTGCAAGTGGTCCCCGACCCCGGTGGTGCGGCCTACTACGGTCCGAAGATCTCGGTGCAAGCCAAGGACGCGATCGGCCGCACCTGGCAGATGGGCACCGTTCAGTACGACTTCAACCAGCCGGCGCCCGACCGCTTCAACCTCGAGTACGTTGCCGCCGACGGTTCCAAGCAGCAGCCGGTCATGATCCATGCCGCGAAGTTCGGCTCGATCGAGCGATTCCTCGGCGTGCTCACCGAGCACTATGCCGGCGCCTTCCCGCCTTGGCTTGCTCCGGTCCAGGTGGTCGGCATTCCGGTTGCCGAACGTCACGCGGACTACCTCGACGGCGTCGCCGCCCAACTCAAGGAGCGCGGTATCCGGGTCGAGGTCGACCATTCGGACGAGCGGATGCAGAAGAAGATCCGCAACGCGCAGACTCAGAAGATTCCGTTCATGCTCATCGCAGGCGATAACGACATCGAGTCCGACGCCGTTTCCTTCCGCTTCCGCAGCGGTGAGCAGGAGAACGGAGTCGCCGTCGCCGACGCGATCGAGCGCATCGTCGACGCCGTTGAGTCGAAGGCCCAGGTCTGACGTGACCGAAGACGAGACAGAGTTCATCGAAGGCGTAGGGGAGCAGGACGCGTTCCAGCGGCTGTGGACCCCGCACCGGATCGCCTACGTCAGGGGCGAGAACAAGCCGGAGTCGGGCGAGGTGGCCGAATGCCCGTTCTGCCGCATCCCAGCGCTGGATGACGTCGAAGGACACATCGTGTACCGGGGCGAGTCGGTGTACGTCGTGCTCAACCTGTACCCGTACAACCCGGGCCACATGCTCGTGTGCCCCTTCCGGCACGTCGCCGACTACACGGACCTGACGGACGAGGAGACGGCTGAGGTTGCAGCGTTCACCAAGCGCGCCATGGCCGTGATGCGCGAGGTCAGCCAGCCACACGGCTTCAATATCGGGCTGAACCAGGGCGGGGCGGCCGGCGCTGGTATCGCGGCGCACCTGCACCAGCACATCGTTCCGCGCTGGTCCGGCGACTCCAATTTCCTGCCGATCATCGGCCGCACGAAGACCGTGCCGCAGCTGCTCGACGAGACGCGTGCGCTGCTGGCGAAGGCGTGGGACGACTCTGTTGAGTCCTTGGGGGAGAGTGACTGATGCTGCAGCGTTTTCGCGCCTTCTGGACGAACCTGTGGTCGCCCGTTGCCGACCTGCTGCTGCGACTCGGCGTCACGCCCGACCAGGTCACCATCGTCGGAACGCTCGGGGTCATGGGTGGCGCGCTGTGGTTCTTTCCGCGCGGGGAGTTGGGACTCGGCGTCGCCGTCGTCACGGCGTTTGTCTTCAGCGACCTGCTCGACGGCTACATGGCGCGCAAGGCCGGCACGTCGTCGAACTGGGGCGCCTTCCTGGACTCATCACTCGACCGATTCGGCGACGCAGCCATATTCGGCGGCCTGCTGCTCTACTACGTCGGACCGCATGCAGAGACGACGCTCGGGACACCGACCCTGTACGTCTACGTGTCCCTGGCCTGCCTCGTGCTCGGCAGCGTGACGTCGTACGTCCGCGCCCGGGCCGAGAGCCTCGGCATGACGGCCAAGGTGGGTATCGCGGAGCGCGCCGAACGGCTGGTGCTCATTCTGGTCGCCACCGGCTTCAATGCGATCTTCAATCTGCCGATCCTCACCGAGATCGCCCTCTGGCTGCTGGCCGCCGCCAGTGGAATCACGGTGATTCAACGGATGATTGTCGTGCGCAGGCAGGCTCTCAGCGCTTAACCTTCGTCCATGCGTCATGGGTGGACCTCCCGGCGGGCTTTGCCTGCTCTCGTTGGGCTTTTCTGCTCGGCCGCCCTCGTCGGCGGCCTTTCTTCTGCCGAGGCGGCGGCCGCGTACGCGCCGCTGGATCAGCCAGGTCCTGCGCTCACGCCTACGGCGGCCGAGCTGGAGGCATCACTGACCTGCACGGACTCGGTGGATGACGCCACGACCGACGTCGTCCTGCTGAGCCCGGGCACGGCGACAACCAGCGTCGAAAGTTTCGGCTGGAACTGGGAGCCGGCGCTCGACCAGCTCGGCATCCCGTGGTGCGCCATGGACCTGCCGGAGCAGGCACTCGGACCGATCGACGTCGCGGCGCAGTACATCGTCCACGCCATCCGGACGGTGAGCGCACTCTCCGGTCGCAAGGTCGACATCCTCGGCTGGAGCCAGGGCGGCATGTCGATGCGTTGGTCCCTGCGGTTTTGGCCCGATACCCGTGAACTCGTCGACGACGTGATCGGATTTGCCCCCTCGAACCATGGCACCGAGCGGGGATCCACGGGTCAGTGCGCACAAACCGGCTGTCGTGCCGCTGTCTTCCAGCAGGCCGCCGATTCGGAGTTCGTCAAAGCGCTCAACAGCACGACCGAGACGTTTGCCGGCATCTCGTACACCAACATCTACAGCCGGTTCGATGAGCTCGTGGTGCCGACCAGCCCCGACAACTGCGTCAGCTGCCTCAGCACCGGCGAGGGCGACATCGCGAACATCCAGACGCAGCAGCTGTGCCCACTGGACGTGTCGGACCACGTCCTGATCGGGATCTCGGCCGCGACGTATGCGCTGGTCGTCGATGCGCTGAACCATGACGGCCCGGCCCTCCTCTCGCGGGTGCCGACATCCAGTTGCTACAAGCTCGTGATGCCGGGGGTCACCGATCCGGCAGCCGCGAACGCCCTCCTCCCAGCCCTTCAAGGCGCGATCGGAACGCTCGCCATCGCTCCGGGGCCGCTCCCGAATCCCATCGTCAAGGCCCCGGTCCTGTACGCAGAGCCGACGGTTCCCTGTTACGCCTTCGCGACCTGCGAGGCCGAGGCTGCGACTGCGGAGGCGGGGCCGGCATCGGTTGAGACGACGCAACCGGTGGCCGCGGACAACGGCAGCGACGATGCTGTCGCCGTAAGCGACGACGTGACCGACGCCTCTGCTGGTGCGCCGCTCCTGTCGGGGGTCGTTGGGACAGCCAACGGGCTCCTCGCTCGGCGGCACTAAACTGGTCTCGTGACCAGCGAACAACCCACCACCGGCACCACACCCGTCAAGCGCGGCATGGCCGAAATGCTCAAGGGCGGCGTCATCATGGACGTCGTCACTGCCGAGCAGGCCAAGATCGCAGAGGACGCCGGAGCGGTCGCCGTCATGGCGCTTGAGCGTGTGCCTGCCGACATCCGGGCCCAAGGCGGCGTCGCCCGTATGAGCGATCCCGACCTTATCGATGGCATCGTCGAGGCCGTCTCCATCCCGGTCATGGCGAAGGCGCGGATCGGTCACTTTGCCGAAGCTCAGGTGCTGCAGAGCCTGGGCGTCGACTACATCGACGAGTCCGAGGTCCTGACGCCGGCCGACTACACGAACCACATCGACAAGTGGGCCTTCACGGTCCCGTTCGTCTGTGGAGCGACCAACCTGGGCGAAGCGCTTCGCCGGCTCACCGAGGGTGCGGCCATGATCCGCTCGAAGGGCGAAGCCGGCACGGGTGACGTCTCCAACGCCGTCACTCACATGCGCCAAATCCGTGGTGAGATCCGACGGCTCCAAAACCTGCCGGCCGACGAGCTCTATGTCGCCGCCAAGGAGCTGCAGGCTCCGTACGACCTCGTCAAGGAGGTTGCCGAGCTCGGCAAGCTCCCCGTTGTCCTTTTCACCGCGGGCGGCATCGCCACGCCAGCGGATGCAGCACTCGTGATGCAGCTCGGCGCAGAGGGTGTCTTCGTCGGATCCGGCATCTTCAAGTCCGGCAACCCGGCCGAGCGAGCCGAAGCCATCGTCAAGGCGACGACCTTCTTCGACGATCCGGACGTCATCGCCAAGGTTTCGCGCGGCCTCGGCGAGGCCATGGTCGGCATCAACGTTGAGGACGTTCCCGAGCCGCACCGGCTCGCCGAGCGCGGCTGGTAGTTCTCCACGGCGAACGTTACCCATTCGTAGCCGTCGCGAGCGGGCTCCCGGCGTAGCGAAACGGCTCACCCCTCGTTGAACTCTCTGAATAGAGGGAGACCTTCTCTCGGGCCGTCCTCCCGCCCATCCAGAGATTGGAACGAACGATGAACAAGTCAACCAAGGGCGCACTCGCGGCCTCGGCCGCCGGCGTTCTGCTTCTGGGGGGCGCTGGGACGCTCGCATTCTGGACCGATACAGAATCCACGCCCGGCGTCACCATCAACACCGGACACCTGGATCTGACCGATCTGGACTGCGGTACAGGCTGGGAGCTCGACGGTGGCACCGCATACGTGGCGCAGCTGTTGGTCCCCGGTGACACCCTGACCAAGACCTGCACCGCGGCGCTGGACATCGCCGGGGTGCACTTCACCGAGGCCGACTTTGCAGTCACGGTCCCCAGTGACCTGACGGGCAACGCGGCCCTGCTGGCTGAACTCGCGGCGCCGGACATCGACGTCAGCCTCAACGGCTCGCCTCAGGCCTCAGCGACCAACGTCGCCGTTGCTGACGGTGACAACGTCGAGGTTGCGATCACGATCGAGTGGCCATACGGCGTTGAGGACAACGACGCCAACGTGGTCGGCGGCGTGTCCGCGACGCTCGACCAGGTCCAGATCAAGGTCACCCAGAACCACGACGCCTGATTGAAGCTGATTCCAGTGACCGATCTTCGGTTGCGGGGTTCACTCGGCTGGTTTGGCCAAGTGGCTGCCTGGCTGGTGATCCTCGGTGTTGCCTTCGTCCTGACGGTCGCGGTTCTCGGGCCGCGACTGTCAGGGGCGACGCCGTACACGGTCATGACCGGCTCGATGCGACCCACCTACCCTCCGGGCGCGCTGGTGGTGATCAAGCCGCTCGATCCGGACCGCGTTCGCGTTGGGGACGTCGTCACCTATCAACTCGAGTCCGGCAAGCCTGCGGTCGCGACACATCGCGTCACCCAAATCACCCACAATCTGGCCGGTGAAACGCGCTTCACGACACAAGGCGACGCCAATGAATCCGCCGATGCCGAGCAGGTTCGCCCGGTTCAAATTCAGGGACGGCTTTGGTACTCGGTGCCGTACCTCGGCTACGTGAACGACGTCATCAATGTCAGCCAGCGGCAGTGGGCCACCCTCATCGTCGCTGTGGGACTGATCGGTTACGCCGCCGCCATGTTCGTCGCGGCGTTCGGTGAGCGTCGCCCTCGCGTCCGCCCCCGAGCTCAAGCTCGCGCTCGCCCCAGACACGTCACGAGTTGAGGAGAGGGGGACACCGGCATGCTTCGCATCATCTCGATCGCGGCAGTAATCCTGCTCACAGCCACGCCTGCCGTTGCGGCCGACGAGATCGGCCTCAGCACCGACGGTGTCTCTTGGGAGTCCACCTTGTCTCAACCGCTGTTCGATCCGGCCGTTCGTTGGGTGCCGGGTGACCGGAAAACGGCGTCCTTCTGGGTGCGCAACGAGTCTGCCGACAGTGCTTTGCTCGATGTCGCCATTCTCGGAAGCAGCATCGACTCGCTGATGGAAACTGGAGACCTGTCGGTCACGGTCGCGGCGGCGAGTGGCGGTGGCAGTTCGACGACAATGACTGGCCGGCACGAGTTGCTGTCGTCGCGGGCCGTCCGGCCCGGGCAGACCGACCGGATCGACGTCACGGCCGCGCTCGACTCGGCCTCGACCAACGAGTCGCAGGTCAAGGCGCTGGATCTGCGATTCGAGGTTCGCTTGACCCAGGACGCCGGAGCATCTGACAACTCCGACGAATCCGACGACGACAGTGACGACTCCGATGACGACAGTGACCGCAACGGCATTCTCCCGGGCACGGGCGGGCCCGTGGGGTGGCCTCTTTCGGCCGGCCTACTCGGCCTCTGCGTCGGCTTGCTGCTGTTCGCCACAGCACGACGAATCGGGCCTTCCGATGGCTAGCCACCGCGCGTCCCGCGTCGAACTGCGCTCTTCTCGCCGCAGCCGCTCGTCGGCTCGCGCAGAACGCCTGCGGTCAACCCATTGGTGGACCTCGGTCCCGTTGCGGGCGGTGCTGAGTCTCGGCCTCGTCTTGGGTGTCGGGTCGGCCGGAACGTTTGCGTACTGGACTGACGAAGCGGTTGCGCAGGGCATCACCTTCACCGCCGGAACACTTAACCTTGAGCTCCAGGACGATGCGGACGACAGCATCAGCTTCACGACACTGAACATCTCCAACATGATTCCCGGACAAAGCGTTGCCGGCGTGTTGAAGGTCGAGAACGCAGGGAACGTGGGATTCACCTACACCGCAACGACGTCTGTTTCGAACTCAACCTTGGCCGGCGCTCTCGACCTCAAGGTGACCAACGGCAGCACCAGCGGTTCGGCTCCCAGTGCGACCTGTTCGGGATCGCAGCTGTCGGGCACCGGAACCAAGTTGGATCAGGCGCTCGTCAGCACCTCCCGATCGCTGTCCGCTAGCGCCTCCGAGAATCTGTGCCTGCAGGTCTCGATGCCAAGCGGGGCGTCCTCGTCGCTCCAAGGGACGACCACGACCGTCTCGTACACGTTCACGGCGACGCAATGACCAGGCCAGTTCGCTCACGCCTGAACTCCTTGCTGCGGGCCGGTCCCCACCGGCTCAAGGAGGTCGCACTGACCGCAGGAGCGCTTGGTGGACTCACCTGCATCGCATTTGCGATCTGTGCCATGACCCTGGGTATGACGCCCTTGATTGTTCTGTCGGGATCCATGGAGCCGACAGTCACGACCGGCTCCTTGCTCATCACGCAGAAGACGCCGGCCGCTGACCTTAAGCGCGGCGACGTCGTCACCGTCCCGCGGCGGGATCGCACCTTGGTTACGCACCGGATCGTCCAGATCACTGTGCGTGGCGATACGGCGACGTTGCGACTCAAGGGCGACGCCAACGATGCGGTCGATCCTGAGGCCTACCAGGTGAAGCAGGCCGGCAAGCAGGTGATCGCGATCCCGTATGCCGGACGGGTCGCCGCCTGGGCATCGAGCGGACTCGGTTTGTTCCTGCTCGGCCTTTACGTCGCCTTCCTGATGGCCACAGTGGCGAGCGACTGGCGCGACGGTCCCAAACGCCCTCGTGGCGGCACCAATGCGGGTGCAGGTCGCCCAGACGAGGGTGGCAGGCGCAAGGTCGCACGGCGCGGGATGTCGGCGGTCGCGGTAGGTGCGACCGCGCTCTGCGCTGTTGCCGTGCCGGGCGCGGCTCCCCGGCCCACGCTGGCGGCGTGGACCGATGACGCGACCGCTGGGACCAGCACACTGACCGCCTACACCGTCCCGAAGCCGGTCTGGGTCAGTTGCACGGTGACTGGCGCGTTGGGCAAGACCGTGACAGTCGTATGGCAAGAGGTCTCGACGCCCTATGCCCTGGACTATTCGGCGTCCGTCGACGGTGGCGGCTCGCTCACCGTTACGGACAACGGCACCACTCGTCAGGTCGCGGTCACCTCAGGACTCTTGGGCATTGGCACATTCACCATCCGTGTGACTGCGAAACTGGCTGCTCCTAACGGGTCGTGGGTCTCGACTGCCATGACGCAGAACGTCACGTTCGTTACAGCGCTGATTGCGTCCTGCGGCTCGCACAACTGAGCGACCCAATCCGTTGTAAAGTGGCCGTGCATCGCTGGTGCCGGGAGTCGCTGGCGATGCCCCGAGGAGTAGTTGCCTCGAAATTTCGGGGGGCTGGCTTCTCGTCCCAACCGGGAGGGAACCGAGAGGGAGCGACGGCGGTGGCCTTGGTCCACCCCCACGCCACCGCCGTCGCATGGTCCTCCGGCACTTTGTGCTCGGATGAACCAGCTTCCAGCGATGAGGCTCAGCCGGACGCGGCGTAAGCCGATGACGCGTCGTGATCGTGGGTGGGCAGGATGGTCGCGCGGTGGCGGGTGGCGTGTAGCCGATGCAACGTTCGGAAGGTCTCGCGGCGGTCGTCGTCGACAAAACAACCGGGAAAGCCAGCCTTCTGTCGAATGTCCCCGATCTGCGCGGTGTTCCAAGCCGCATCGCCGGCAATCAGTACCGGCCCCCGCGCCGTCCTCAGGAGGACGCCGACGCTGCCCGGACTGTGGCCGGCCAAGTCCACGAGCAGGACCGACCCATCGCCGAGGAGATCGTGACTGCGCGTGAACGTCAGCACAGGCGGTCCGTCGAGGTCGTAGGTGTCGACAGGACGGTCCACGAGCGAGGCGCGCACACCCGGTGAAGGCGCGACCGAGGTTCCCATAGCCCACGTCCACTCCACGTCGTGGGCCTTGATCTCCAGACCGGGAAGATCGAGGAGCCCGCTGACGTGGTCCCAGTGCAAATGCGTGGGTAGCGCGAACGCGATGTCCGCCGGGCCGAGGCCGACCTCGGTCAGCATGTCCCGCACAGGAACGATGTCCCTTGGCGGTTCCACGGCCTTGCGGAGTCCGGCCGGCATCTCCGAGAGCGCCCTCCCGCGAACGTCTTCGCAGATGCTCGGATCAACCAAGAAGGTGGCGTCCGGGTGCTCAACAAGGAAGGTGGTCATCCCCATTCGTATCTTTGCCGGGCGCCGACGACCTTCGACGACAAACGCGGTCGGCACGTCCGACGGAACTTGGCGCAGCGGCCGGACCCGCACCACCGTGCGGCCATCGGGGATGCCGGCGTCAGTGAGGGACGCGAGGAACCGCTGGTCGGGCTGCTTGGGCCGAATTGCCCCAGTGATGGTGGTCGCCACGGCGGTGGCGTAGGTCTTCGGCCCGGGAGAGGCGACGGTGTGGGCGTTCATGCGACCATTTTGCGGCTTGGGACTCCACTTCGCAGGCACATCGGCAGGATGCTCGCCAGCGCTGCTCCCGGCACGACCCCATAGCCTTGAACCATGTCTCGGCCCACCGTTGGTGTCCTCGCGCTGCAGGGCGATGTACGCGAGCATCTCGCAGCGCTCGAGCATCTGGGCGCGCCGGGCATCGTCGTGCGGCGGACGAGTGAACTGGAGAGCGTCGACGCGCTGATCCTGCCCGGCGGCGAGTCCACCACCATTGCCAAACTAGCCCGAACATTTGAGGTGTTCGAGGCCATCGCTGATCGGGTCAAGACCGGAATGCCCACCTTTGGCACGTGCGCCGGGATGGTCCTCATGGCCGATCGTCTGCGCGACGGCATTGCCGGACAGGAGACCTTCGGAGGCCTCGACATCACGGTCCGTCGCAATGCGTTCGGCCGGCAGGTGGACTCGTTCGAATCCGAGGTTCGGTTCAACATCGACGAGCCCGCATTCGAGCGCCCTCTGCATGCTGTCTTCATCCGCGCTCCGTGGGTCGAAGACGTGGGCGAGGGCGTCGACGTGCTCGCCGCCGTGGCCGTTCCCGGCATCGGGGATAGGATCGTCGCGGTTCAGCAGGGATCGGCTCTGGCGACGTCCTTTCACCCCGAGGTGAGTGACGATCTGCGCCTCCACCGGTACTTCCTGGACCTAGTCACCGGGTAGGGAAGGCAGGGCCATGTCGGGCCACTCCAAGTGGGCAACCACGAAGCACAAGAAGGCCGCGATCGACGCCAAGCGCGGCAAGATGTTCGCCAAGCTCATCAAGAACATCGAGGTCGCCGCGAAGACAGGTGGCCCCGACCCGGTCGGCAACCCGACACTCTACGACGCCATCCAGAAGGCCAAGAAGTCGTCGGTTCCGAACGACAACATCGACCGCGCGGTCAAGCGCGGTGGTGGCGTCGACGGCGGGGGAGTCGACTACCAAACGATCATGTACGAGGGATATGCCGCCGGTGGTGTGGCGCTTCTCGTGGAGTGCCTGACCGACAACCGCAACCGGGCCGCGATGGAGGTCCGAACCGCCATGACACGCAACGGCGGCACCATGGCCGATCCGGGCTCGGTGTCGTATTTGTTCGCGCGCAAGGGCGTCATCGTCGTGCCGAACGACGACGGTTCTACCTCTGAGGACGATGTGTTGATGGCCGTCCTCGACGCCGGCGCCGACGAAGTGAACGACCTCGAGGGCTCCTTCGAGGTCGTCTGCGAGGCAACCGACCTGGTCGCCGTCCGCACGGCCCTGCAGGAGGCCGGGCTCGACTACGACTCGGCCGAGGCCTCGTTCGTCCCCTCCGTCACCGTCGAGGTCGACCCCGAGACCGAGGGCAAGATCATCAAGCTCATCGACGCCCTCGAGGACAGCGACGACGTCCAGAACGTCTACGCAAACTTCTAGGACCATCGCACGCCAGCCCGAATTGAAGGGTTTGTACGGGATTTTCTGTTCGGAACCCGCACCAACCCTTCAAATCCGCTTCGGCACCGGTCAGGGATTCGCGGGGCTGAACCACTGGCGCCACGTGGCGTTGACGACGGGCTCATGGCCGCTGTATCCGTGCGCCGCAAGCGCGTGGAAGACACGCCAGGGGGTCGACTGGGGGCTGAGTAGATCGCGGCCAGTCACGACGATGACCCGCCACCCGAGCGACTCGATGGCCTCGCGTCGTTCTCGGTCGCGTTGACGTTGTCTGGCATCGCGCTCGTGGTGGATGCCGTCGTATTCCACGGCAACCCGCCAACGTGGATAGGCCATGTCCAACCGGGCCACGAACCGTCCCCGGTGGTCGAACAACTCAAGGTTCGTCGCCGGTTCAGGCAGCCGGGCAAAGACGATCATGAGCCGCACCCACGTCTCCATCGGCGATTCCACGCGCTCGCGGACGAACGCGACGCAGCGGCGAGCCCGGCGGACACCGTCGAAGTGACGTGTGTAGACGTAGTCCGTCAGGACCTCCAATGTCGTGAGATTTCTGTGAATCAGCCAATCGCCGAATTGGACCAGCTGAACGAACGTCAGTTGGGTAGCGCAGTCCACGAAGGTGCGGTCCGCTCCGCTGACGGGCAGACCCGCGTATTGACGTGGTCGAAGGGTGGCTCGATGACGGTGCAAGACGATGGAGTCGTGGGTCGTGATCGCCGACGTGTTTGTCGAAAACTCGAGCACCCGCGCGAACTTGCGATGATCGAAGCCGTACAGCGCCATGGCCGTCGTATGGCTGACGACGGCGTCGCCTGGCAGAGTCAACATCGCCGCGCGAATCAGCATGGGCAGCGTCACGTCCGTGTCCGCGGTGACATACACGCCTCGGAACAGCCGACGAAACCTGCGGCCGCAGAGGATCTGTCTGTCGAGGCCGGCGCCCGACGCCATCGCCGTCGTGAAAGGTCGTCCGACCAAGGCGTCTGGAATGGGTCGCATTCCATCACCTTTGGACGGGGTAAGCGGCGTTGCGAGTTGCGGACGGCATCATGTGGATAGCGGCGCGGGCGCCCCGCCGTTGTGGACACCTGCTTTGAAGGATTGGTACGGGTTTTCCGGCGCCAAATCCGTACCAACCCTTCAAATCTGGACGCTGACGGATGGGTTTCGGAGCTCCGGCGCGTCGCCACTCGCCCAGCCACCCGCAGGGTTAATCTTCGAACATGCGTTCGCAGGAAACTCGGGTCCTAGGCGTCGATCCCGGCCTCACCCGGTGCGGCATCGGTGTTGTCGACGGCAGCGTCGGCCGACCGTTGACGCTGGTGGACGTCCGCGTCGCCCGCACGCCCGCTGACCTCGACATCGCCAAGCGACTGCTGCTGCTCGAAGAAGCCTTCGAGGAGGCAATCACCGCGCATCAGCCGGACGTGGTCGCCATCGAGCGCGTCTTCAGCCAGCACAACGTCCGTACCGTCATGGGCACGGCGCAGGCGAGCGCAGTGGCCATGCTGGTGGCGGCACGCCACGGCATCGAGGTGCGCCTGCACACGCCGAGCGAGGTCAAGGCGTCCATCACCGGCAGCGGCCGTGCCGACAAGGCGCAGGTCGGCCACATGGTCACTCGGCTGCTTCGGCTCGACGCCATGCCCAAACCCGCCGACGCTGCCGACGCCCTGGCGCTGGCCATCTGTCAGATCTGGCGTGGGGGAGCGACCAACCGGCTTCAGGAAGCGCTCTTGAAGGCAGGTGCTCGATGATCGCGTTCGTCCGCGGCCGCGTCGCCGCTCTCACCCTCAACTCCGCAGTGCTCGACGTCGGAGGCGTCGGGTACCAGATCCTCTGCACGCCTGGCACCATCGCCGGCCTGCGACTCGGAACGGAGGCCGAACTGTCCACCTCGATGGTGGTCCGCGAGGACTCCCAGACGCTCTACGGGTTCTCCGACACCGACGAACGCGACATGTTCGAACTGGTCCAGACCGCCAGCGGCGTAGGGCCCAAGGTGGCGCAGGCAATGCTCGCCGTCCTCCCGCCCGACCGATTGCGCATTGCGATCGCGGGCGCCGATCATGCCGCGCTGACGACGGTTCCGGGCATCGGCCGCAAGGGTGCCGAGCGCATCATCCTTGAGCTCAAAGACCGGATCGGTCCGGCGGCCTACGTCTCCACGCCATCAGCCGGCGCGTGGCGCGATCAAGTGCGCGAAGCGCTGCAGGGCCTGGGATGGTCCGCGCGCGACGCAGACGCGGCAGCGGACGCCGTCGCCGCGGAGGCCGATGCCGGCGCAGACGTGCCGACGTTGTTGCGGTCTGCGCTCCAGTCGTTGGCGCGGACCTAGGGGGAGCCGTGTCAGACGAGTTCGACGCCGTCATGGCCCAGGTCGCCGCTGATGCGACCCCCGAAGAGCGCGCCTTCGAGGCTGCGCTTCGTCCCCGCACGCTCTCCGAACTGATCGGGCAGGAGCGGGTGCGCGAGCAGCTCGCGCTGATGCTCGAGGCGGCCGTCGCCCGCGGCGGGACGCCCGACCACGTGTTGCTGTCCGGCCCTCCCGGCCTGGGCAAGACGACGCTGGCCATGATCATCGCCGTGCAGATGGCGGCGCCTCTGCGCATCACCAGTGGACCCGCCATCCAGCACGCCGGCGACCTCGCCGCCATCCTGTCTGGCGTCAACGAAGGCGACGTCCTCTTCATCGACGAGATCCATCGGATGTCCCGGCCAGCCGAAGAGCTGCTCTACATGGCCATGGAGGACTTCCGGGTCGACGTCATCGTCGGCAAGGGACCCGGCGCCACGGCCATCCCGTTGGAGATTCCGCCCTTCACCGTCGTCGGCGCCACCACGCGGGCGGGCCTGCTACCCAGCCCCCTGCGCGACCGGTTCGGCTTCACCGCCCAGCTCGACTATTACGAGACCGACGAGTTGCACCGGATCATCGAGACGGTCGGCTGGCCTGCTGTCGATCGAAGTCACCGGCGACGGCGGACGTGAGATCGCCGGACGCTCACGCGGCACCCCTCGCATCGCCAACCGCCTGCTTCGCCGTGTCCGCGACTATGCCGAGGTGCGCGCCGACGGACTCATCGACGTCGAGACAGCCGCTGCGGCCTTGGAGCTGTACGAAGTCGACGAGCTCGGACTCGACCGGCTCGACCAAGCGGTCCTCCAAGCCTTGTGCGCGTCATTCGGCGGGGGACCGGTCGGCATCTCCACGCTTGCTGTCGCCGTCGGCGAGGAGCGCGAGACCGTCGAAGAGCTGGCCGAGCCCTTCCTCGTCCGGTCGGGTTTCCTTGCGCGAACTCCGCGCGGGCGGGTGGCGACGCCCGCGGCGTGGCAGCACCTGGGCCTGAAGCCCGGTCCCGACGCTGGGCAACTGGCCCTGGACTAGGCAGCATCTCCTAGACTGCACGCCGTGTCTTCTCAGACGACTCGGCGTTCCTTGCCCAGGCCGCGCCGAACGCTCGCGATCTTCTTCGCATGCGCCCTGGGCCTGGTGGCGATCCTGGTCGGCGTCGACCTTTCCGCCAAGCCCGGGGCGGACAGCGTCTGGGTCCCGCGCTTGGGCTTGGACCTCGAAGGTGGAACCCGAATCACCCTGCAGGCCACCACGGAGAAGGGGCAGACACCGGAACCGGAGAAGCTGGCCGAAGCACGCTCGATCATCGAGCAGCGCGTCAATGCGACCGGCGTGACCGAGGCAGAGGTCTCCACTCAAGGCAGCGACCAGATCATCATCGAGATCCCCGGCCAGAGCGAGCAGGCCATCGCAGAGCAGGTCGGCCGCACTGCGCAGTTGCGGTTCCGGCTCCTGTGGGTGTCATTGGGCAGCTCGGCCAAGCCCATCTCGGCGGCGAAATCCGCGGAGCTTGAGAAGACGGTGGCCAAGGCCGACTGGTCGAAGCTCACGCTGGATGAGCTGATCCGGGCCGAGACCGAGGGCCTCCAAACGCTTACGGCCAAGCCGAAGGTGTACACGGAGGCGCTCAATGCGCTGGCCGAGCAGGCGAAGGGCTTCGCCTGCACCAAGAAGTCGCTTCCGAACAACGACCGTGCCGGGATGCCGTTGGTGACGTGCGATCCCAAGACGCGCGAAGTGATGATCCTCAGTCCGATGATCATCCCCGGCACGGACGTGAAGTCCGCGACGCCGACCGTGCCGCAGAACACGGTGGAATGGGTCGTCGCGATTCAGCTCAAGGGCGAGGGGCGCAAAGCCTTCGACAAGGCGAGCGCCGCGCTGTATGCCCAGACGCAGGCCGGACAGGAGCAAAAGAGCCGCTTCGCGATCGTGCTCGATGGTGAGGTGCTCAGTGCGCCGACCATGCAGGCGCACATCAGTGACGGTGCCTCGCAGATCCAGGGTGACTTCACCGCGGAGTCGGCGCTCGCACTGTCGAACCAGCTCAAGTACGGTGCCTTGCCGCTGACGTTCGAGCTGAACAACAGTTCCTTCGAGGGCCCAACCTTGGCTGGCAATCAGCTCCAGGCCGGCCTGTACGCGGGCCTCCTTGGCCTGCTCCTCACCATCATCTACCTGTTTTTCTACTACCGCGGGCTGGGTTTGCTTGCCGTCGCGTCGACGTTGGTGGCGATGGCATTGACCTACGTCTTGGTCCTGGTGCTGGGCGCTGGCCTTGACTTCACGCTGACGCTGCCGGGCCTGGCCGGGTTCATCATTGCCATCGGCATCTCAATCGACTCCTTCATCATCTACTTCGAGCGCATCCGGGATGAGATGCGTGACGGCAAGTCGATCCGGATCGCCGTGGAGACCGGCTGGACCATCACGAACCGGACCAAGTTGGCGGCGAACACGGTCACGATCATGGCCGCGCTGCTGATCTACATCTTTGCGATCGGCGTCGTGAAGGGCTTTGCGTTCGCGCTTGGCCTGTCCACGCTCATCGACCTAGTCGTGATCTTCTTCTTCACCAAGCCGGTCATGACGCTGCTGGCACGCACCGCCTTCTTCGGACGCGGCCACCGATACTCCGGGCTGGATGCTCGACACCTGGGCATTACGGGACGGGACGTGTCGATCGTCGGCCGTGCGCCGGGTGCTGCCCCGGCGAGTGCAGCAGGGGAGGGGGTCTGATGTCGCGCCTCACCAACATCGGTCACGCCCTGTACGAGGGTCGGGTCGCCATCGACTTCGTCGGCCGGCGTCGACTTTGGTACGCGATTGCGACCGCGGTCGTCGCCCTGTCGATCCTCACCTTCGTACTGCGCGGGTTCACCTTCGGGATCGAATTCAAGGGTGGCGTCGAGTTCACGGCCCAAGTGCCGAGTGCCAATGAGGCGACGTCAGCTGCGATGACCGAGGCCGTGCTGGGGTCCGGAGTTGCGGACATCGGCAGTCCGCTGGTGAACACCACGGGCGACTCGGCCATCCGCATCCAGACGCACGCTTTGAGCCAAGCAGACGCGCTGAAGGTGATCGATGCGCTGGAAGACGTCGGCGCCACGGAGGTCAGCCAGAATCTGATCGGCCCGTCGTGGGGCGCTCAGGTGGCGCAGAAGGCGCTCACCGGCCTAGTGGCCTTCCTGATCGCAGTCACCCTTTTCATCTGGGCGTACTTCCGCGAATGGCGCGTGTCCGTGGCTGCTCTTGCCGCGCTTGGGCACGACGTCGTCGCGACCGCGGGGGTGTACTCGCTGTCTGGCTTCGAGGTCACGCCGGCCACGATCACGGCGTTCCTCACGATCCTGGGCTATTCGCTGTACGACACCGTCGTCGTCTTCGACAAGGTGCGAGAGAACACCAAGAACATCACCAAGCGCACTTCTACGACGTACGCGGAGCAGGCAAACCTCGGCGTGAATCAGACCGTCGTGCGTTCGATCAACACGACCTTGGCGGCCATGCTGCCGGTCGCTGCGCTGCTGGTGGTGGGCGTTTTCGTCCTCGGCAGCGGGCCGCTGAAGGATCTCGCGTTGGCACTGTTCGTGGGCGTTATCGTCGGCGCGTACTCGTCGCTGTTCCTGGCACCGCCGCTCGCCGTCCAGCTGAAGGAGCGGGAGCCGGCAATCAAGGCTCACACGGCGCGGGTGCTCGCCAAGCGCGCCGAGGCCGAGACGAAGGCCGAGGCCAGGGCTGAATTCGCGGCTAAGCCAGTCATTCCCGTGCGCCCGGTCGGCACTTCAGGTTCTGCCAAGCGCAATCAGCCCACGCGTTCGACGCGCGCCAAGCGGAACAAGGGTTAGCCCTGAATCGTCGTGGTCGCCGTGGGATGCTGGTCCGCATGTTCTTCAACAGGCCTGCCGCAGTGATGGCGTCGACTTTCCTGATCGCCGTTCTCTCCGCTTGCGGGGGTGGGGATGGTCCAGACAGCGACTATTGCAAGGACCTCGAGGCTGCCAAGCCGGCGCTGGATTCGTTGAAGACCAACGGCGCCGAGCAGCTCCAAGATGTCTTCAAGGTCACCCACAAGTTGGCCGACGAGGCACCCAGTGACGTCAAGGATGCCTGGGAGACCTACGACGAGGCGATCAGCAACATCGAGAAGGCTCTTGAGGATGCCGGCGTCGGACCCAAGCAACTTGTGTCACTCCAGCGGGGTGAGGTGCCGGCTGGCGTTAACCAGGAGAAGCTGCGCGGCCTGCCAGCGACGTTCCAGAAGCTCGACAGCCCTGAGGTAGCCAGGGCCAGCACCAAGATTGCGACGCATGCCAAAGAAGTCTGCAAGCTGTCGTTCGTGAGCTGAGGCTGCCGTGAAACAGCACCAGATCCGTTTCGTCGCGCTCGTGCTCATCGGGTTGCTCGTCCTCGGCACGGCCGCCACGCTGCTCGGCCAAATTCTCTGAGCCGTTCTGACCAGCCGATTTCCCCCGACGCCCGACTACGATGGGTCAAGGAGGTTGCATGGCTGACCGCGTCGACGTAGGTCCAGCCGAGTCGACCGAGGCGACCGCGGAAGCGGTAGGCGCCCCGAGCATCGATTCGGCACCTACTTCTGCACGCGTACGCAGCCGCCTCGCTCGTATCGGGCGCGGTTCGTCGGCCAATCCCGTTCTCGACCCGCTGTTGCGCATTTTTCGTGAGGGCCACGCCAAGGGCGACTCCGAGGCGATCGTGCGCGCCTACAGCGTTGCCGAGCAGATGCACGAGGGGCAGCTGCGCAGGAGCGGCGACCCGTACATCACCCACCCCCTGGCCGTGGCGACGATCCTCGCCGAGCTGGGCATGCCGGCACCTGTGCTCATCGCCGCCCTGCTGCACGACACCGTCGAGGACACCACGTACACGCTCGACCAGCTCCGCGACGACTTCGGCGAGGAGGTCGTCCAGCTCGTCGACGGCGTGACCAAGCTGGACAAGGTCAAGTACGGCGAGTCCGCGCAGTCCGAGACCATCCGCAAGATGGTTGTCGCGATGAGCCGCGACATCCGTGTGCTTGTCATCAAGTTGGCTGACCGGCTGCACAACATGCGGACGCTGCGCTACCTGCGGCAGGACAAGCAGGAGCGGATCGCCACCGAGACGCTCGAGATCTTCGCGCCGCTGGCCCACCGCCTCGGTATGAACACGATCAAGTGGGAGTTGGAGGACCTCGCGTTCGCCACGCTGCATCCCAAGGTCTACGACGAGATCGTCCGCCTCGTCGCCGATCGCGCTCCGTCGCGGGAACAGTTCCTCGAGCGCGTCATCAACGACGTCGAGTCCGACCTGCGGCACGCAAAGGTCAAGGCGACGGTCACCGGACGACCGAAGCACTACTACTCGATTTACCAGAAGATGCTCGTGCGCGGTCACGACTTCACCGACATCTTCGACCTCGTCGGCGTCCGCATCCTGGTCGACTCGGTTGCCGATTGCTACAACGTCCTCGGCGTCCTGCACGCACGGTGGAACCCGATTCCCGGGCGGTTCAAGGACTACATCTCGCTGCCGAAGTTCAACATGTACCAGTCACTGCACACGACCGTGATCGGCCCGCAGGGCAAGGCCGTCGAGATGCAGATCCGCAGCTTCCCCATGCACCGCCGTGCTGAGTACGGCGTCGCTGCGCACTGGAAGTACAAGGAGGACGGAGTTGCTGGCCGCACGGGCGGGCGCGCCCCGAAGACCGATGACATGGCGTGGCTGCGCGAGCTGATCGACTGGCAGTCCGAGACCGCCGACTCCGGTGACTTCCTGGATTCCCTGCGCTTCGACATGAAGAGTGCGGGCGTCTACGCGTACACGCCGCGGGGGGACGTCATCCACCTGCCGGAGAAGGCATCGCCGATCGACTTCGCGTACGCCGTCCACACCGAGGTCGGGCACGCCTGCATCGGCGCCCGCGTCAACGGGCGGTTGGTGTCGTTGGAGTCTGAGCTGCAGACGGGCGACGTGGTGGAGATCTTCACATCCAAGTCACCCGATGCCGGCCCGACTCGAGACTGGCTCGACATCGTCAAGAGTCCGCGCGCTCGCAACAAGATCCGGGCCTGGTTCACCAAGGAGCGGCGCGAGGAGGCGATTGACCGCGGGCGTGAAGTGCTGGCCAAGCAGATGCGCAAGCAGGATCTGCCGCTGCACCGGCTGTTCAAGCACGACACGCTGGATGCTGTCGCCAAGGACCTGCACCTCGCTGATGTGTCGGCGCTGTATGCCGCCCTCGGTGAAGGCAACGTCGGCGCCCAGAATGTCGTGGAGCGAGTCATCGCCTTGGCCGGTGGGCGGGACAGTGCTGAAGAAGACCTGGCAGAGGCGACCGTCGGGACACCCAGCCGGCGCTATCGCAGCCCGACCACGGACTCGGGCGTCCTGGTCGAAGGTGTCACCGGCGATGTGCTGGCCAAACTCGCCCGCTGCTGCACGCCGGTACCGGGCGACGAGATCAGCGGCTTCGTGACGCGGGCGTCGGGGGTCTCGGTCCACCGGACCGATTGCACGAACTTCGAGGCGCTGATGGATCAGCCCGAGCGGATCGTCAAGGTGCACTGGGCGCCGACGGCCAAGAGCACGTTCCTCGTCGCGATCCAGGTCGAGGCGCTGGACCGGGCACGCCTGCTGAGCGACATCACACGGGTCATCTCCGACCAGCACGTCAACATCCTGTCGGCGTCCGTGACGACCGGCGGCGACCGCGTCGCGCGCTCCCGCTTCACCTTCGAGATGGGTGACGCCAAGCATCTCGATCACGTCATGTCCGCCGTCCGCAACATCGACGGCGTCTTCGACGCCTTCCGCATCACACAGTGACACGCGCCGCTCGGCTAGCCTGCGCGCATGACCATGGGCTATGGGGCGCTGGCGGCACTCGGTGCTGGCGCGTTGGGCTGGATCGGTCCCTACGTCATTAGGCTGCTTCCGCCGTCGAAGGACGCCGGGCCGGAAACGCCGAGCTACCAGTCGTTGGCCGACCTTCGGCACCTGAGTGCGTGGTTGGCGCTCGGTGCCGTCGTCCTGGTCACGATCGTCAGCGTTGCTGTGCCCCGGCATTTGCTACCTGCATGGATCGTCATGTGTGGCGTGGGCATCTGGCTGGCCTACATCGACGGGCGGACGAACCTCCTGCCGACGCGGATCGTCTGGCCGCTGTACGCGGTGACCCTGCTGGTCGTCGCGGTCGAGGCCTGGCTGGCCGGCGAAACGAGCATCCTGGTCCGGGCGGTCATCGCCAGCCTCATCGCCTTCGGTGTGTTCTGGGTCTTCTGGTGGGTCGCTGAGCTTTGGCGCTCGGGCGGCTTCGGCTACGGAGACGTTCGGTTCGCCGCGCCGCTGGGACTCGTGCTCGGCACCGGTGGCGACTGGGCTGCGCCCGTCGGGCTGTACCTCGGGATCCTCATCGGCGGTGTCGTGGGCCTGGTCCTGAAAGCTCGAGGACACGACGACGCCTTCGCCCTCGGGCCGTGGCTGCTGGTCGGAGCCGTGTTGGGGCCTGTCGTGGCCTCCGCGTTCTAGGGCCGTTTAGTCCCTCAGGAACGGTTCGTTGCAGGACGGCTGGCCGGTGGGCTGAATCCGCACGGTCCCGAGGCTGGCGCCGAGCTCGGCCAGGATCGGTCTGAGAATGCTGCTGACCACCGGATCGATGAGTCCGAGCAACGGCTGAACGACGCCGCTCAGCAGTCCGGCAACCGGGAGGCCGCTCACGTCAATCTTGATCGGCGTGAGGCTGGACAGCCCCAAACTGCCGAACGCTGTCCCAGCGGTCTGGCCGGGCGGGATGTCGCTCGTCGGGAATGTGAAGTTCAGGGTTTGGGAGGTCGCGGTGCCGATCGAGGCACCGCTCGGCTTGGAAGCGGGATCGGGTGCAGCGATCTCCAGGTGGGTAAGTCCGAGCAGCAGGTCCGTAAGCACTCGGATCCCGACCTTGGCGACAGCCGTGGTGGCCAGGACCGAGACGAACATGTTGCCAGCCGTGCACCTGACATCTGTGATCGTTCCTGTGCCGTCCGCGACCGTCAGGAACAGCGAATCGATCTCAGCGGATGCGACCAGGCCATTGAGGGCGGACACCCCGCCGGTGACGCGCACCTGGATCTGTGCCGAATGTGCAGTCGTTCCGACCGGACCACAGGCGATCTTGGGAGGCTCGACGATCTTGGCCTGGACGGTCGGCTTCTTGGTCAGCCCGGGAATGTTCACGACCTTGGTCAGGTCGATGAAGTGCTCCTTGTTGGAGACCATGATGACGGCTTGCAGCAGCGTGAACGTGTTGATGATGACCGTGGCGGCCGAGCCACCTCCTGTGTCCAGACTCAGGATGTCGCCGGCCCGGAAGCCGGGAGTGTCAGGCAGTCCGTTGGAGATTGCGTCCAGGAGGCTTTTCGGGCTGGCGTTGCTGCCGTTCTGTGGGGGGAGCACGTCGGAGATGGCGATGACAAAGTCCTGTGCTGTCACGTTCGCCGTGAGGATCTCACTGACGGATCCGACGCCAAGCTTGGCTGCCAAATCGATCAGCGGTATCTCGAGGTCGAGGGATGCCAGGCCGTACGGGTCGAGCACGGTCAGCCTGTCGACACCGACCAGCTTGCCGAGCAGTGTGTCGAGTGGACCTTGCGGCGTGACGTCGGCGAACGTGGCGCCGGCAGAAACGCAGGCGAGCGGCGGCCCGATCATCGCGAGCGCGGAGCGCTCCAGCTGTGTGCGACGGGGAGTGGTCGGTAGGAACCGAAACCCAGAACTGCCGGTTGTGTAGACCCGGATTGCATTCGGCACGTCGCCCGAGGCGGCCCACCGGACGAAGGCACCTGAGTCCTTCTCGGCGACGGCCAACCGAACACCCACGGTGTCCGGGTCGGCAAAGTGGCTGTCCTGCCGGGCCAGGCTCTCGTTCTTGGCCGCGGCCAACAACGTGGTGGAGGGGCCGGTGGAGTCATATCCGGTGTAGGCGCCGGCCGTGCGCCCATCCAGCTGACGCACGACGTCTAGCGCAATGACATCCGCCATTGACTGCATGTCGCGCCGGACCAGGCGGTCACTGCCGACGTCGATGACGAGGGATGCGATCAGCAGGATGACGCCCATCAGGACCACCGTCATGGGGAAGATGGCCCCGCGTTCGTCGCGGCGATGCATCAGTTGATCCTCGCGCTGGCCGTGTACTCCAGGTTCTCCGGAAGCGCCGCGCCAAAGAACTGGGGCACGACGACCCGCGGATTCGCCCGGTACGGGTACCGCACGGTCACTGAGATGCACTTGGTGGCGTCGCCACAGGTCACGGGAACGGTCGGGATGGTGCAGGTGAGGGTCCCGCCGGCGCATGCCAGCGTGCCGCCGATCCCGCCCTGGAATGATTCGTTGATTGCGACGAGCGCACGGTCACGACGTTGGGCGTATGTGAGGTTTGACGGAGCCACGGCAGCGGCTCGGGCGCCTTCTACGGCCGCCTGGCTCAAGGTCTGTCGGAAGCTGAACATGACGCCGTAGGCGATGATCATGTAGAGGAACATCATGAGGAACGGCACGACGATGGCGAACTCGACGAATGCCGCTCCGCGTTCCCCACGGATGTGCCTGGCTGCCACGACTGCCTCCTCTCGGTCAAGCGGAGAGTAGAGCCGCTCGGGGGCCTATGGCCTCCAAAACCAGGGCAAGTCACCGAACTGAAATGAGCCCCGTTGACGGTGGCCGTCGGCCGCGTTTTTGCAGGTAGAACCTGTTCTGTAGTCCGTTGGAACTAGGAAGGGACTAGGAACATTTCGAAGCGGTCTCGAAGTGATCTCGAAGCGATATAGAAGTGGCGCCGATCACACTTTTGGCTCCGTCGCGGATCTACTGTCCGATCGACGTCGCGACGTGCGGCGCATCAGCAAAGGAAGTGAAAGCAATGTTCGCACCTCTCTACATCTACTCGTACGTGACCGGAGCTCTCAGCACGTTGGAGGCCCCGAGCCGCAACGAGCGTGGCGCGTCGTTCACGGAATACGTCGTGCTGCTCGCCGCCATCGTCGCGGTTGTCGCTGCTGGTGTCGTCCTGCTGGGCGGCAAGATCACGGCCAAGCTCACCGGCCTGACTCTTTAATCGAAGGACTGAGACAAATGTTCACTCCCATGTATCTCTACTCCTACGTCACCGGTGCCCTGAGCACGCTGGAGGTGCCGCGCCGCAGTGAGCGTGGCGCGTCGTTCACGGAGTATGTCGTGCTGCTCGCCGCGATCGTCGCGGTCGTCGCTGCCGGCGTCATCCTGCTCGGCGACAAGATCACGGCGAAGATCACCGGCGTGACTCTTTGATCGACGGCGTGGTGGCCGCCCCTCCCCGAATCGGGGCGGCCACCGGTCCGCCGAAAAGCACCAGCGCACGGAAGGCACATGACATGTCGTTGAACAAGCTCGAACCGCAAGGAGGCCCGCGATGAACAAGCGCGCTGTTGCCGCTGTTCTGGCGGTGCTCCTGGCAGGCGCAGGGATCTTCGCGCTCGTGGTGTACACGAATGGGGCCCAGGACCGCGCCTTTCGGGGCACCCAGACTGTCCCAGTCCTGAAAGTCATCCGGAACGTTCCGGCGGGCACCAAGGCAAGCGACTTGGAGGACAGGGTCGAGCAGGCCAATCTGCCGCGTGCTGCAGTCCCCGACGGAGCCGTGGAATCGGTGTCGGACTTGGGGAACAAGGTCACCACCTCCAACCTGGTGCCGGGCGAGGTGCTCGTCGGCGCCAGGTTCGATACTTCGCTTGAGGAATCCCGCTCCACCACGGTCAATGTCCCGAAGGGACTCCAAGAACTCACGCTTGAGTTGAATTCGGCTCGCGTTCTCGGTGGTGACCTGGTTCCCGGCGACCGCGTCGGCGTTGTCGCCAGCTACGACCTCGAGAAGGTCTCGAACTTTGCCGTCAACAAAGTTCTCGTACTCGCCGTGAATGGCGGCGTTCCCGCTGGCGCGCCAGCGGGTGATGCCCCAGTCACTACCGGTGTCATGCAGGTTCGGCTGGCAGTCGAGCCGGACGTTGCGATCGAGGTGGTCAACGCCTCGGAGTTCGGGAAAGTCTGGCTGACGCGGCAGAACGATGGCGCGCGGACCGCTCGCAAGGTCGTTACCTCGGCGGACGTCGTGAAATGACCGACGTCCTGCTCGTTGCCGTCGACCACGAGCTGGTCGAACGCGTTGCCTTGCTCGGCGAACACCGAGTGGTCTCGATCGACCGCAACAACGTCCATGGCAAACATGCGGGCGCATCGGCCGAAACGGACTTCCAGCCCCAAGTCATCTTCGTCGGCTCAGGCGTGTCGACGCATCAAGCGATCGAGTACGCGCGGGTCATCGTTGGCGACTACCCCGGAATTTCCGTCGTTTTGGTCGCCAGTTCGAACAGGCACCTGCTCCGGAGCGCGGAGAAGGCCGGCATCCACCACGTGATCAATGAGCGGATCAAGGATCGCGATCTGGCCCGCCTTATCGACAGCGCCGGCCAGCCGGCACAGGCGACACCGGCTTCGAAGCAGACGCCGGCGGCAAGCGAGGCCCCGGCTGTGAAGAAAATCTCGGCCGCGAAGCAGATACTCGCTAACAACCGCAGCCCCCATCCTCATCAGGTGATCGTCGTCGCCTCTCCGAAAGGCGGGGTCGGCAAGACGACGACGGCGGTCAACCTGGCCGCGCTTTTGGCCGAGTCGGCGCCCGGCGAGGTCGTCGTCATTGACCTCGACCTCCAGTTCGGTGACGTCGCGGCGGTGCTGGATCTGGAGCCGGCGTACACGATCGCAGACGCCTTCGCGTCCGGTGCCGACGATTCGATGCGGCTGCGGACGTTGCTGGTGCCCCACGAGGCTGGTTTTCACGTGTTGTGTGGTTCAGACGACCCGTCCGAGAACGGCCGCGTGACCGGCGACCAGATCCGCAAGCTGGTCCACCACTACTCGTCGAGCTTCCGGTACGTCGTCATCGACACCCCGGGTGGACTTCACGAGGAGACGCTCGCCAGCTTGGAGGAAGCGACCGACATCGTGCTCGTCGCTGCACTCGACGTGGCCACGCTGCGTGCGGTGCACCGCGAAGTCGACGTGCTTGCCAACCTGTCTCTCCTCCCGCCACGCCGGCACGTCGTGCTGAACCGGGCCGACCGCCGATGCGGCCTGACCGAACGTGACGCCGAACGGATCATTGGCCTTCCTATTGACGCTGTCATCCCGGTCTCCGACCGCGTTGCCCTGGCCGGCAATCGCGGCGAGCTGGCCGTCGCCTCGCGCCGACGCAATCCGGTCCGGCGGCACTTCATCGACTTGACTCGCACCGTCGCCGACCTGAGCACCCTGAAAGGGGCTGCAGCATGAGCTTGAGCGACCGGCTCGAAGCCCGTGAGCGCACCGAGCTGCAGAGCGATCTGGCTGCATCCATTGCGCCGCCGCCGCCGGCCATGCCCACGACGGTTCCGGTAGCGCCGCCAAGTGCGCCCGCGCCTCGGCGGCGCGTCGACGCTCTCGGTGATGCGAAGGCGAAGATCATGGCCGAACTGATGGCGCGGATTGGCACGCGCATCAATGACCCAGACCTGACCGAGCCGCTGTTGCACGATCTGATGCGTTCGGAACTGGCGCGGGTGGTCGACGCCCAGAACTTGGTGCTGTCGGTTGATGAGCGCGCCACCATCATCCGGGAGATCGAGGACGACACGCTCGGGCTCGGCCCGATCCAGAAACTTCTTGAGGACCACACCGTCACCGAGATCATGGTTAACGGGCCCGACACCGTGTATGTCGAGCGGCTTGGCGTCATCACGCTGACGCCTTTGCGGTTCGTGGACGAACAGCATCTGCGGCGGGTCATCGAGCGGATCGTCGGGCGCGTTGGCCGCCGCATCGACGAATCGTCGCCGCTGGTCGATGCTCGTTTGCCAGACGGTTCCCGTGTCAACGCGATCATCCCGCCCTTGGCCGTTCACGGTTCTTCGCTCACCATCCGGAAGTTCTCCGAACGGCCGTACAGCGTCGACGATCTGATCGGCTTCGGCTCGTTCACCCGTCCGCTGGCCGACTTCCTCGACGGCTGTGTGAAGGCCAAGCTCAACATCCTCGTCTCCGGTGGAACGGGCACCGGCAAGACGACGCTCCTCAACGTGTTGTCGTCGTTCATTCCGCACAACGAGCGCATCGTGACCATTGAAGACGCCGTCGAGCTGAAGTTGCAGCAGGACCACGTCATCGTGCTGGAGAGCCGGCCGCCCAACATCGAAGGCTCCGGCGAGGTCACGATTCGCGACCTGGTGCGCAACTCGCTGCGTATGCGTCCTGATCGCATCGTTGTCGGTGAGTGTCGTGGCGGCGAGGCGCTCGACATGCTCCAAGCGATGAACACCGGTCACAACGGATCAATCTCGACCATTCACGCCAACTCGCCACGCGACTGCATCGCTCGGCTGGAGACGCTCGTCTTGATGGCTGGGATGGACTTGCCATTGCGGGCGATCCGGGAACAGGTGGTGTCCGCCATCGACCTGATTGTCCAGATCCAGCGCCTCCGCGACGGCAGTCGCCGCATCACCCATGTCACGGAGGTCGTCGGCATGGAGGGCGAGACCGTGGTGTTGCAGGACGCGTTCCTCTTCGACTACCAAGCCGGGTTCGGCCCGGACGGGCATCACCTCGGTGTAGCCCGGGCGACCGGTCTGCGGCCGCGATTCCTCGACAAGTTCGACGAAGCGGGGATCCCGTACAGCCTTGCGCTTTTCGACCCGGAGGCATGACCGTGCTCGCCATGGGAATCAGCTTGGTCATCCTGGCCGTCACCGCGATCGTCTACGCGATGTACGCCCCGCCGGTGCCCCTGGTCGCCGAATCGCGGCGGGTGGCTCCCGGTACTGAGATCAAGAGCCCGCTCGAGCGGATCGTCGACCGGATGGACGCGATGGTGGACTACGTGCTGCGACGTCGCGGCTGGAACCCATTTCCGGCCGACACACTGGAACTGGCGGGCATCCGTACACCCCAGCCGACCATCGTCACCACGATTGCAGCGGGAACCCTCCTGGTCTTTCTGCTCGGCTACCTCTTTGGTGGTGTGGCGTCTGGCCTCGTGTGGGGGCTCGTCGTTCCGGTCTTCTCGCGGCTCTACGTCAACCGCCGCCGCGGCAAGCGTCGGGACGCATTCGCTGATCAACTCGTCGGGACGCTTGAGGTCATCTGCTCGGCACTACGGGCCGGGCACAGCTTCCCCAGCGCGCTCGACTCGGTGGCTGCCGACGCCCAGGTGCCGACCAACGAGGAGTTCGCCCGCATCGTGAATGCCGGTCGTCTCGGCCGAGACCTCGTCGAGGCGATGCACGAGACCGCGCTCCGCATGGAGAACGAAGACTTCGCCTGGGTCGCAGACGGTGTGGCCATCCAGCGCGACACCGGCGGCAACCTTGGCGAAGTGCTGGACCGCGTCGGGCAGACCATCCGTGAGCGCAATGAACTCCACAAGAAGGTGCGCTCGATCTCCGCTGAAGGCCGCTTGTCGGGCTGGGTGATGATGGCCGTCCCGCCGGTGTTGGGTGCGTACCTGACCACCATGAATCCGAGGATGTTCAAAGACGCGTTTCTCAGCTCCACCGGCATCCTGATCTTGGCCGGCTGCGTAGTGCTTTATCTGGTCGGATTCTTCTGGATCCGCAAGATCGTGAAGGTGGAGGTCTGATGCTCGTCGTCGGCACCGTGTTCATCCTGGCGGCCATCGGCGCCATGCTGGTCGCACTCGACCTGGTGCGGCCGACCGCCGCTCCTGCGGTGGTCCGACGCCGGCACGCCTCGTCGCAGGCATTGGATGCGTCGATGTTCGTCGACAGCGACCCGCAGGTACTCGGCCGGCTGCGGTTCCTCACTGCTCCGTTCCTCATCGAGAAGGCGGAGCGCAACATAGTCCTTGGTGGCTATCAGGCCGGCTGGGGGCTGCGCCGGCTCCTGGTCCTGAAAGTGGTGGCGGCGACCATCGGCGGATTCGTAGCATTCAGCTTCTTCAGCCTCGACCCGTCGGGGCGCCGTCTCGCTGGTTTCGTGGTGCTGACTGCGCTGTGCTTCTTCTACCCGGACATCTGGCTCGACGCCCGGGCCAAGGAGCGGCAGCTCCAGATCGAGCGCGACCTGCCGGACACCCTGGATCAAACGGTCATTGCGCTGGAGTCAGGCCTGAGCTTCGAGGCCGCCATGGCGCGCATCTCCGACAACGGCACCGGCCCGCTGGCCCAAGAATTCAGGCGAACACTGCAGGACATGCGGCTCGGGATGTCGCGCCGCGCGGCCTATCAATCGCTCTCAGATCGCACGACGGTCGAAGACGTCCAGCGGTTCTGCAAGCAGATCCTGCAGGCTGAGGAGTTCGGCGTGTCCATGGCCACGGTCGTCCGGAACAGAGCCGCTGACATGCGGATCAAGCGTCGCTACCGGGCCGAAGAACTCGCCCAGAAGATCCCCGTCAAGATCATCTTCCCGCTGGCGACCTGCCTCATGCCGGTGCTCTTCATCGTCATCCTTTACCCGACGTTCCACGGCATGGCCCTCTGACGCCGGTACCGGCGGAGGATCAGCCGCCGAAGTCGGCGGCGGCCTTGAGCGCCATGTCCAGGAACAACCGCCGTGAGGCGAGGTTCTCCTCGATGTCCTTGACCTTCTTCGGGTTGCCGGCTGACTGGGCGGCAGCCAGGTCGGCCTCAAGGTCGGCGATCGCCCTTTCCAACTTGGCGACCATGTCGTCGGCGCGCGCCGACTTCTCCGGGTCCGTGCGCTTCCATTCCTTGTCGCCGGCAGCGCGGATCGCCGACTCAACGGCACGCAGGCGACCCTCAAGCTCCTTGATGCGGTCGCGCGGGACTTTGCCGGCCGCCTCCCATCGCTCGGCAATGCCGGACATGGCTTGGCGCGCCGTGTCCAGGTCGGTGATGGGCAGCAGCTTCTCCGCGTCGACGAGGATCTGCTCCTTGACGACGGCGTTGGCGCGGAACTCCTCGTCCTGCGCGGCGTTGGCGGCGTCGCGAGCGGTGAAGAAGATGTCCTGCGCACCGCGGAAGCGCTTCCAGAGGGCGTCTTCGACGTTCCGCGGAGCCGAGCCGGCAGCCTTCCAGCGAGCCATCAGATCGCGGTACTTCGTCGTCGTGGGGCCCCAATCGGTCGACGACGACAGCGTCTCGGCTTCGGCGATCAGCTTCTCCTTGACCGTCTTGGCCTGCTCCCGATCGGCGTGGACGTCAGCGAAGTGCGTCTTGCGCTGACGGGTGTACGTCGTGCGGGCGGCGCTGAACCGGTGCCAGAGCTCGTCATCGGTCTTGCGATCGAGCCGGGACAGCGCCTTCCACTCGTCCAGCAGGGCGCGCAGCTGGTCGGCGCCGTTGCGCCAGTCGGAGCCGGCGGCGAGTTTCTCGGCGGTCTCGACGATGCGTGTCTTGGCCGCGAGCGCCTCGGCCAACTTGGTTTCGCGTGCGGCCTTGCGCTCCTCGCGCAACTTGTCGAGCGTCGGCGCCAAGGCGTCAAGCCGACCCAGGAGACCGTCGAGATCGCCCAGCGCCGCGGCGCCATCCACCTGTTCCCGCACCATCTTGATGGCGCGTTCGGCGTCGTCAGGTCCGAGTGTGCCGCCGGCCATTCGCTTCTCGAGCAGGTCGACTTCGATCTCGAGTCCCTCGAACCGCTTGGAGTACAGCTCGATCGCCTCGGCCGGGTCGCCGCCGGGCCACTGGCCGATCTGGCGCTCGCCCTCGGTCGTGCGCACGAAGACGGTGCCGTCCTCCGTGACGCGTCCCCAGGGATGCGCGACATCCGGCGAACTCATGCCGGACAGTCTAGAAGTACGGGCCCCCATAGACTGAGGCCCGTGCTGCTCACGTCCTTCCCGGCTGGCCCGCTGGCCGCCAACTGCTATGTCGTGGCGCGTGGACCGGGCACCGGCTGCGCCGTCGTCGATCCCGGCATGGACGCGATGCGCTCGCTCCGCCAGATCGTCACTGAGCAAAACCTCACACCCAAGGCAGTGCTCATCACGCATGGCCATTTCGACCACATGTGGAACGCCCAGGACGTGGCTGCCGAATATGACTGCCCAGTCTGGATTCATCCGGCCGATCGGCACCTGCTGGGCGACCCCATGGCGGCGATCTCGGGGGAGTCCGCGGCCATGTTGCGCGCCCAGTTCGGATTGGCTGACGACACTGAGTTCGTCGAGCCGGCCGACGTCCGCGACGCCGTGGACGGCGCGCAGATCGAGGTCGACGGAATCACGTTCACCGTTGACCACGTCCCCGGCCACACGCCCGGCACGGTCTTCTACCGCATCGACTGGACCGGTCCGGAGCCCGTCTCACAGGTCATGTTCTCGGGCGACTTCTTGTTCAACGGCTCGATCGGGCGCACCGACCTCACCGGCGGCGACCACGGCCAGATGCAGGACAGCCTGCGAGAGCGCATCCTGCCGCTGCCCGACGACATCGTCGTTCTGCCGGGCCACGGCATGCAGACCTCGATCGGCCGCGAGCGGGCTATCAATCCGTTCCTCGCCGAGCTCGTTGAGCAGGGCTGACGCGTGACGAAGCTCAGTGGATTCCCGGAGTTCCTGCCTGCCGAGCGGGTGGTCGAACAGCACGTGCTCGACCATCTGCGTCGGGTGTTCGAGCTGCACGGCTTCGCGAACATCGAGACCCGCGCGGTGGAGACCCTCGACACGCTGCTGCGCAAGGGCGAGATCGACAAGGAGGTCTATGCCGTCAGTCGGCTTGGCGCCGACGGCGAGGAAGCCGCCGAAATCGCGCTCCACTTCGACCTCACGGTCCCGTTCGCTCGCTACGTGCTGGAGAACTCCAACGAGCTCGACTTCCCGTTCCGGCGGTGGCAGATCCAGAAGGTCTGGCGCGGTGAGCGTCCGCAGCAGGGACGGTTCCGCGAGTTCACCCAAGCCGACATCGACATCGTCGGGCGCGGCTCCCTGCCGTTCCACGCCGACGTCGAGGTCGCTCAGGTCATGTCCGAGGCCCTGGCAGGCCTTCCGATTCCGCACCTGACGCTGCAGGTCAGCAACCGCAAGGTGTTGGAGGGCTTCGCACTCGGTGTCGGCATCGCTGAACCCACGACGGTCATGCCGGTGATCGACAAACTCGACAAACTGCCGCGCGAGCGCGTCCTCGCCGACCTCCAGGACGTTGGCTTATCGGAGTCGCAGGCCGACGCGATCCTCGATCTGGCTGCCATTAGCGGCAGCGGAGCCGACGTCGTCGCGCGCGTGCGCGCGCTCGGAGTGACGCACCCGGTGTTGGAGGAAGGGCTCGAGGAGCTCGCCGCGGTCGTCGACAGCGTGGAAGCCACGGACGGCGTTACGGTCGTCGCCGACCTGCGCATCGCTCGCGGGCTTGACTACTACACCGGCACCGTATTCGAGACCCGCATGGCCGGCTACGAGCACCTCGGATCAATCTGCTCCGGCGGCCGCTACGACCAACTGGCGGCCGACCGTCGCAGCACATACCCCGGCGTCGGCATCTCGCTCGGTGTCTCGCGACTTCTCGTGCCGCTCGTCGCCGACGGGCTCACGGCGTCCCGGTCCGTTCCCTCGGTCGTCCTGGTGAGCCTCGCCGATGAGGACGCGCGGAGCGAGGCGGCCGACGTCGCCCGCCGGCTGCGCGCGCGGGGAATCGCAACGGAGGTTGCGCCCAAGCCGGAGAAGTTCGGCAAGCAGATTCAGCACGCCGAGAAGCGCGGCATCCCCTTCGTCTGGTTCCCCGGAGACGGCACCGTCGACGGCAGTGTGAAGGACATTCGCAGCGGGGAGCAGCTGCCCGCTGACCCCGACCACTGGGATCCGCCGCCGGCCGACCTCACTCCCCAAATTCAGGAGATCAAGAAGTGATCCGATCGCACGACGCCGGCAGTCTGACTGTCGCGAACGTCGGAGACACCGTCACGCTCGCCGGCTGGGTGGCGCGTCGTCGCGACCACGGCGGAGTGGCGTTCATCGACTTGCGTGAGGCGTCAGGCGTCGTCCAGGTCGTCGTCCGCGAGGAGGTCGCGCATCAGTTGCGCGCCGAGTACTGCTTGAAGATCGTCGGCAAGGTCGAGCGTCGCCCTGACGGCAACGAGAACCCGGGGATCCCCAGCGGCGAGATTGAGGTCATCGCCGACGACGTCGTGATCCTGTCGGCGGCAGCACCGCTGCCGTTCCCGATCGACGAGCACGTTGAGGTCGGTGAAGAAGCGCGCTTGAAGCATCGCTACCTCGACCTGCGCCGACCGGGCCCGAACGCAGCGCTTCGCCTGCGGTCGCGGGTCAACAAGGCTGCCCGCGACGTGCTCGACGCGCGTGGTTTCGTCGAGGTCGAGACGCCGACCCTGACCCGCTCAACCCCCGAGGGCGCGCGCGACTTCGTCGTCCCGGCACGGCTCAAGCCGGGTAGCTGGTACGCCCTGCCGCAGAGCCCACAGCTGTTCAAGCAGCTGCTGATGGTCGGCGGCTTGGAGCGGTACTTCCAAATCGCCCGGTGTTATCGGGACGAGGACTTCCGAGCCGATCGCCAGCCCGAGTTCACCCAGCTCGACCTCGAGATGAGCTTCGTCGAGCAGGACGACGTCATCGAGGTCGCCGAGGAGATCCTCGTCGCGCTGTGGAAGCTGATCGGCGTGGAGTTGGCGACGCCGATCGCGCGCATCACCTATGCCGAGGCCATGCGGCGCTACGGCACCGACAAGCCGGACCTACGGATGGAACTCGAACTCGTCGAGTGCACCGAGTACTTCAAGGACACGCCGTTCCGGGTGTTCCAGGCGCCGTACGTCGGCGCGGTCGTCATGCCGGGAGGAGCGGATCAGCCCCGGCGCCAGCTCGACGCCTGGCAGGAATGGGCCAAGCAACGTGGCGCGCGCGGTCTGGCATACGTCCTGGTGCAGGAGGACGGCGAGTTGGGTGGTCCGGTCGCCAAGAACCTGTCGGACGCCGAACGTGCCGGGCTCATTGCGCACGTCGGTGCCAAGCCCGGGGACTGTGTCTTCTTCGGCGCGGGCCCGGCCAAGACGACCCGAGCCCTACTCGGAGCCGCCCGGCTAGAGATCGGCCGTCGGAGTGGCACCTTGGACGAGTCGGCGTGGTCCTTCGTGTGGGTTGTCGACGCGCCCCTGTTCGAGCCGGCCGACGAGGCGACGGCGGCAGGCGATGTGGCGGTCGGCTCGGGCGCCTGGACGGCCGTGCACCACGCATTCACCTCGCCGCAGGACCTTGAAACCTTCGACACCTCGCCCGGCGATGCGCTGGCGTGGGCGTACGACATCGTCTGCAATGGCAACGAGATCGGCGGTGGCTCCATCCGTATCCACCGCGGCGACATCCAGAAGCGCGTGTTCGCGATCATGGGTATCGACGAGGACGAAGCACAAGAGAAGTTCGGCTTCCTGCTCGAGGCGTTCAAGTACGGGCCGCCGCCGCACGGCGGGATCGCGTTCGGCTGGGACCGCATCACGGCCCTGCTGGCCGGCGCCGACTCGATTCGCGACGTCATCGCCTTCCCCAAGTCCGGCGGCGGCTTTGACCCATTGACCTCCGCGCCGGCGCCCATCACGGCGCAGCAGCGCAAGGAAGCCGGCGTCGATGCAAAGCCGGACGAGGTCTAACGGTCGCCGGTGCGAACTAGGGTGACCACATGACTGATGACGGCGGCCTGTTTGAGGCTACCGCGCAGTCGCCCACACCCACTTCGGGCGTAACTGGCGGCTCCCTCGCCGACGTCAACCACGCCAACGCTCCACTGGCCGTCCGCATGCGCCCACGCAGCCTCGACGAGCTCGTCGGCCAGCAGCACCTCATCGAGCCGGGCTCGCCCCTGCGTCAGCTCATCGAGGGCCAGCAACCGCTGACGCTGATGCTCTGGGGTCCGCCCGGCACCGGCAAGACCACGCTGGCAAGCCTCATCAGCACCACCACCAACCGACGGTTCGTCGAGGTTTCGGCCGTATCCGCCGGCGTCAGGGAGGTTCGCGATGTCATCGCCGGCGCGCGGCGCGCGCTGACCAACGGCGTCGAGACGGTCTTGTTCATCGACGAGGTCCACCGATTCAGTAAGGCGCAGCAGGACGCGCTGCTGCCGGGCGTCGAGAACCGCTGGATCACTCTGGTCGCCGCCACCACCGAGAACCCGCACTTCAGCGTCATCTCGCCGCTCCTGAGCCGATCCCTGTTGCTCACGCTGGAGAGCCTGACCGACGACGACATCACCGAGATCCTGCGTCGCGCGCTTGCCGATGAGCGGGGCCTCAACTCCGAGTTCACGCTCACCAAGGAGGCCGAGGCGCACCTTGTCAGGCTCGCCGGGGGAGACGGGCGGCGTGTCCTGACCTACCTCGAGGCCGCCGCTGGCACGGCCACGGCGCACGGCCGAACGGAGATCACGGTCGACGATGCCGCACTCGCCGTCGACCGCGCGGCGGTCCGCTACGACCGTCAGGGCGATCAGCATTACGACGTCATCAGCGCCTTCATCAAGTCCATCCGTGGCTCGGATGTCGATGCCGCGCTGCACTATCTGGCCCGGATGGTCGAGGCGGGGGAGGACCCGAGGTTCATCGCCCGCCGGCTGATGATTCTCGCCAGTGAGGACATCGGGCTCGCCGACCCGGCCGCGCTGACGACGGCTGTCGCTGCGGCGCAAGCTGTTGCGCTGATCGGCTTCCCCGAAGCGCAGCTCACGTTGGCTCATGCCGTCATCGCGCTGGCCACGGCGCCCAAGTCCAATGCCGTCACGCGAGCCATCGGCGCGGCGTCGACTGACGTCCGGGCCGGCAAGATCGGTGCCGTTCCGCCGGCCCTGCGCGATGCGCACTATTCCGGTGCCAAGAAGTTGGGGCATGGCCACGACTACAAGTACGCGCACGACGACCCACGCGGCGTCGTCCCACAGCAGTTCGCGCCCGACGACGTCGATGGCCGCGAGTACTACGAACCGAGCCAGCACGGCGCCGAGGCGGGTATCGCCGAACGCCTTGATCGCATCCGAAAGATCCTGCGCGACCGCTGAGCGGGGCTTGTGCGAAGAGGACATTCCGGACGAGTCATTCTCGTGCGGCCGATCCTTGTCGACGTCGCACGGGTGCCGCGATGATCGGCAAGGCTCTAGGACGCCGTCTTCTAGCCCGTGACACGTGGACGGGCCGCGCCTGGGGTTGGCTAAGGTCTGTCCATGACGGTCGAGGCGATGCTGCTCGCGCTGACCACGCTGATTGCGGTGGTCGCGGTGATCGTCGCGGTCGTCGCCGTACGTGCGGTTGGTCGTCTGTCCGCGCAGGTCGCCGCCGTCAGGGCCAAAGCCGAGCCGACCGAAGCGCCGTTGGCCGCGGTCGTTGCGGAGCCTGCGCTGGAGCCCATCGTCGTGACGATGCCCGTGGAACTCGCCCCTCGGGCGGTTCAGGGCCGCGTGATCGTCCCACCGACGCAAGCGCAGGTTGTCCGCACCGCATTGGGGCGCCCAGGTGTCCGACTCAGCATCCTCGCTCACGGACTCGCCCGCGCGCTGCGCGCCGAGAATCGTGACCGCATCGTCGCCCTGATGCGTCGCGAGTACCGGCACCGCCGCCGCGAGCGCCTTCGGGCGGGTCGTCAGGCGGTCCGTATGGCGCGGCCGACGTCCGCGCCGAGCACGGATCGGCTGCATGAGCACCTCCTGGAGCCGAAGCCGCTCTCGCTTACAGATCGAATGATCAGGTCATGATCGGGCGAGCAGTGTGGTTCGCCGCCGGTGCCGCCGCGGGGGTTTACGGCACCGTCAAGGCACGCCGGGCGGCCTACCGTCTTTCCGGACCGGGCATGATTGACCAGGCCGCCGCGTTGGGTGTCGGATGGCGAGCGTTCAGCGCTGACCTGCGTGATGGCATGCGAGAGCGTGAAGACGCCGTCGTCCGTAGGCTCGATCCGGCTGACGCAGACCGTCACCTTCAACTAGTTGCCCCCGAGGACCAGACCGGATGAAGACCGCCGAGATTCGCCGACGTTTCCTCGCCCACTTCGAAAACGCCGGCCACACCGTGGTGCCGTCCGCGCCGCTGCTGCTCGACGACCCCAACCTGTTGTTCGTCAATGCCGGCATGGTGCCGTTCAAGCCGTACTTTCTCGGCCAGGAGTCACCGCCGTTCCCGCGCGCTACGAGCGTTCAGAAGTGCGTGCGGACGCTCGACATCGACGAGGTCGGCAAGACCACCCGGCACGGCACGTTCTTCCAGATGAACGGAAACTTCTCGTTCGGCGACTACTTCAAGGAAGGCGCCATCCAGCACGCCTGGGAGCTGGTCACCGGGTCGCTGGAAAGCAGGGGACTCGGTTTCGACGGCGACAAGGTTTGGGTCACGGTCCTGGACTCCGACGACGAGGCACGGGCGCTCTGGCGCGAGGTGGCCGGTCTTCCGGACGAGCGCATCCAGAGCCGCGGACTGCTCGACAACTATTGGCACATGGGCGTTCCCGGCCCGGGTGGTCCGTGCAGCGAGATCTACATCGACCGCGGCAGCGAGTTCGGCCCGGACGGTGGACCGGTCGTCGACGAGGACCGGTTCCTGGAAATCTGGAACCTGGTCTTCATGCAGGAGGAGCTCACCGCCGTCCGCGCCAAGGACGACTTCGACGTCCTCGGCCCTCTGCCCAATCAGAACATCGACACCGGTATGGGCCTCGAACGCGTCGCCTACCTCTTGCAGGGCAAGACGAACATGTACGAAATCGACGAGGTCTTCCCGGTCATCGAGACGGCCTCTGAGCTCACCGGCAAGTCCTACGGCGTGAACCATGACGACGACGTCCGATTCCGGGTCATTGCCGACCATGTCCGCAGCGGACTGATGCTCATCGGTGACGGCGTCACGCCGGGCAACGAGGCCCGCGGTTACGTTCTGCGCCGCCTGCTCCGCCGAGCAGTGCGTTCGCTGCGCTTGCTCGGCTACGAGGACCCGGCGCTTCCCGCATTGCTCCCGGTGAGCATGGAGCGGATGAAAGACTCATACCCCGAGCTGGAGACCGATTTCGCGCGCATCAGCCAGATCGCCTACGCCGAGGAAGACGCTTTCCGTCAGACGCTGGCCAAGGGAACGACGATCTTCGACGTCGCCGCTGCCGAAACAAAACAGGCTGGCGCAACCACAGTGCCCGGACCGATGATCTTTGCCCTTCACGACACCTACGGCTTCCCCATCGACCTCACCCTGGAGATGGCTGCCGAACAGGGTCTCAGCGTCGACGTCGAGGGTTTCCGCGCGCTCATGGCGGAGCAGCGCGCCCGCGCCAAGGCCGACGCCAAGGCGAAGAAGGGCCACCACGCCGACACCTCCGTCTACCGTGAGGCGCTCGACACGAACGGCCCGACCGACTGGCAGGCCTACACCACACTGCACACCGAGTCACGTGTCCTCGCGCTGCTGTCCGGCGGTGAGGCTACTCCGGCCATCGGCGCCGGGACGGTTGGCGAGGTCATTCTCGATCGGACCCCGTTCTATGCGGAATCGGGCGGTCAGCATGCCGATGCCGGCACCCTGGCCTGGGATGGCGGACGCGCGGAGGTGCTCGACGTGCAGCGCCCCATCAAGGGGCTGGTGGTCCACCAGATCCGGGTGCTCGACGGCGAACTGACGCTCGACCGTGCCGTGTCGGCCGACGTCGACCCCGAGTGGCGCACTGGGGCGCGCCAAGCGCACTCCGGCACGCACGTCGTCCACGCTGCGCTGCGTGAGGTGCTCGGCCCGACGGCACTGCAATCCGGCTCGTTCAACCGGCCCGGCTACCTGCGTCTGGACTTCGGTTGGGGCAGCGCGCTGGCGCCGCAGCAGCTCCGCGATGTCGAGCACGTGTCCAACCGTGCATTGCGCGAAGACCTGCCGGTCAGCGCAACGCTGATGCCGCTTCCGGAGGCCAAGAAGATTGGCGCACTGGCCCTGTTCGGTGAGACCTATGGCGAGGACGTGCGCGTCGTCGAAATCGGCGGTCCGTGGTCGCGGGAGCTCTGCGGTGGCACGCACGTGCAGCGCTCATCCCAGATCGGAACGGTCGTGGTGACATCGGACAGTTCGGTGGGTGCCGGCTACCGTCGCATCGAAGCGCTCGTCGGCATCGAGGGGTTCGAGTACCTGGCCCGCGAGCGCGACGTCGTGCAACAACTCACCGGCCTGCTCAAGGCGTCGCCGAACGACCTGCCCGGGCACGTCCAGAAACTGCTCGAGCGGGTCAAGGCGACGGAGAAGGAACTCGCGAAGATCAAGGCGGCCGAACTCGTGGGCGCCGCTGGCGACATCGCGGCCGCTGCCGCCGACATCGACGGTGTCGCGGTGGTTACGCACCGAGCCGAGGGCGTTGGCGCCGGGGATGCCCGCTCCCTCGCGCTCGACGTGCGTGGCCGACTGCAGGGTCGGCCGGCTGTCGTCGTCGTCGCGGGAACTGCAGACAACAAGCCGTCGGTGGTCGTTGCCCTCAACGAGCAGGCGATCGACCGCGGACTGGCCGCCAACAACCTGATCGGCGTCATCGGCGAGCACGTGGGCGGCCGTGGCGGCGGCAAGGCCGACGTCGCCCAGGGCGGCGGCTCGGACGTGAGCGGTATCGACGCCGGCTTTGGCGCCGTCCGGGACGCGGTCGCGCGGACGGTCTGAGCACGATGCGAGTGGGCCGCCGCCTCGGCGTCGACGTCGGTGACGTCCGCGTGGGAGTGGCCACGTGCGATCCAGACGGACTGATTGCGACGCCGGTGGAAACCGTTCGTGCCGGTCCGGAGTGCATCCCGCGCATCGTCGCGCTGGCGCGGGAGTATGCCGTCGTCGAGGTGATCGTTGGCTTCCCCCTGTCGCTGTCCGGGCGGGAAGGCCCGGCGGCGACGAAGGTGCGCGCCTTCGCGGCAGCGCTCGCACCCCTCGTCTTGCCCGCGACTGTCAGGCTGGTTGATGAGCGCATGTCTACGATGACTGCGGAAAGTCACCTCCGCGCCAGCGGGGTGGCTGGTAGGAAGCAGTCAGGCAAGAAGCGAGCCGTCATCGACCAGGCGGCAGCAACGGTGATCCTGCAAGCCGCACTGGACGCCGAACGGATGCGGAACGAACCGCCCGGCGAAGGGGTGTCATGAGGCAAAGGCAGTCGGGGGGGCGACGGCGTGCTGGGCATGGGCATCCGGAGCTGCAACATCAGGGGCGGCGTCGTGCGGACGTGCCGGTGAATACCGGTTCGCATGTCTCGGTCTTCGGCGGGCTCGCCCGGCTGGTCATCCTCTCGGTCATTGTCGGAGCGCTGCTCTACGGCGCATTGCGGTACACCGGAATGCTCGGCTCCGCGGAGGACTACCGCGGGTCGGGAAGCGGTTCGGTGGAGGTCGTCATCGCTCCGGGCGCAACCGGCGTCCAGATTGGCGAAACCCTGGAGCAGGCAGGCGTGGTGAAGACAGCCGAGGCGTTCTACCAGGAGAGCTTGAGCGATGACCGTTCGTCGATGATCCAGCCGGGGACCTTCAGGTTGCGCATGCAGATGTCGTCGGAGGCGGCCATAGACGCGCTGCTGAACAACACGAACCGGATCGAGACGAACATCGTGGTCCCCGAGGGCTCACGGGTTGGGCAGATCGTCGACGCGATCGTGAAGGGTTCGGACCTCAGCGAGGACGACGTCACCGACGCACTCGACAATCCCGACGACCTCGGGCTGCCCGCCGAGGCCGAAGGCAACCCGGAGGGCTTCCTCTTTCCGGCTACCTACACCGTCGAGGATGGCGAGTCGGCGCGCGATCTGCTGCGCCAGATGGTTGCGCAAACGATCAAGGTCCAGCAGGAACTCAACCTCAACGAGCGCGCCGAGGCGGTCAACCTCGACGTCGAGCAGGTTATGACCGTCGCGAGCATCCTCGAGTACGAAGCCCGGCGAGACGAGGACTACCCGAAGGTTGCCCGAGTCCTCTACAACCGGCTGAACGAGGACATCCCGCTCCAGCTGGACTCGACCGTGTCTTACGTCAGCAAGCGTGAGGGCGACGTATGGACGACGGCGGCCGAGCGGGCCGATCCGTCGGAGTACAACACGTACCAGCACATCGGGCTGCCCCCTGGGCCGATCGGTTCGCCCGGTCGCAAGACGATCGAGGCGGCACTCAACCCGGCCGAGGGCAACTGGCTGTACTTCTTCGCCGACAAGAAGGGCGTCACCCATTTCAATCGCACCTTCGAGGGCCACGTGGCCGACTGCCGCCGGGCCTACAGCACGTCCGAAGACGGAGCCTGCGGGGGATGACGTCCGCCAGCATGCGGTGCGGAGTTGTCGGTTCGCCGATCGCGCACTCGCTGTCACCGGTGATGCACCGGGCTGCTTATGCCGCTCTTGGCCTCGACTGGGCGTACGACGCGATCGAGGTGCCGTCCGGCGCACTGGCCAGCTTCGTCGACGGCTGTGACCGAACGTGGGTGGGTCTGTCGGTGACGGCGCCGCTGAAGCGGGAGGCCGCTGAGCACGCAGTAACCCGCAGTTCCGTCGTCGACGCGCTGGGCGTGGCCAACACGCTGATCGGCGGGCCGGATGGCTGGCACGCGGTCAATACGGATGTACCCGGTGCCGTGGAGGCGCTGCGTGAGCGTGGGATCGAGTCGGCGCGGTCGGTCCGGTTCCTCGGCGGCGGCGCCACGGTGGAGTCGTTGCTCCTGGCGGTCCGATCGCTGGGGGCATCGGCGATCGAGGTTTTGGTGCGTGATCCGGCGAGCTTCGCTCCCGTGGAGGGCGTCACGGTCCGGCGGTTGGGCGATCCCATCGACCAACCGGTCGACCTGCTCGTTTCGACGATTCCCGCCGAAGCCGTCCCACCGGATGCGGTCGAGTCGGCCGCCGCGGTCTTCGATGTGGTCTACGACCCATGGCCGACCTTCCTGATCTCCGCAGCCGCGGCCGCTGGCCTCCCCATCGTCACTGGCCTCGACCTCCTGGCCCACCAAGCCACGCTTCAGGTGGAGTTGATGACGGGGGAGACCGTCGACGTTGACCTCCTCCGGGACGCTGCCCTCGAAGCCCTCGCGCACTGACGTCTCCCAACGCCGGGCCACGCCGCATCAGTGACGTTGAAAATGTGGGTTAACGTGGTCATATGGCCATCGGGGGATTGGTTCTTGCTGCGCTGTTGGCGGCCGGCTTGGGGTGGATGGGCCGTCCGGTGATGGTGCTCTTGCCGGAATCGCCCGACGCCGCGCCGCGTTCTCCGAGCCCGATCGTGATCTCCCGGATGCCGCATCTGGGCTGGTGGCTGGCCGGTGCTGCGTTCGTCCAGGCCGTGATCGTCGCCGTCGCGGTGCCGGCCCATCTGTTGCCGGCCTGGATCATCGTCTGCGGCGTGGGGACGTGGCTGGCATACCTCGACTGGCACACGCACGTAATCCCGACGTGGATCGTCGCGCCGTTGTTCGCCGTGACGGCCTTCGTCGTCCTGCTCGAGGCGTGGCTGGTCGCCGACGTGTCGATCTTCGTCCGCGCCCTCGCCGGGAGTGCGTTTGCTGTCGGCATCGTTCTGGTGCCTGTGGTGGATTGCTGAGCGGCGGCAGCCCGGATCCTTCGGCTTCGGGGACGTCCGCTTTTCCGCGCCGCTCGGCTTGGTGCTCGGGCTCGCTCGGGCCATGGGCGGTGCCATTCGGGCTCTACCTCGGCTTCGCGGTCGGGGCCGTGCTCGCCGTGTCGCTGAAAGCCCGCGGACACCAGGGTGGGTACGCGTTCGGACCGGCGATGTTGGCTGGGGCCGTCATTGGCGCGCTTGTGGCTGCGTAGCCAGACGGAGCCGCCAGCTCCGTTCGTGGAAGAATTGGCCTCATGTTGCGTTGGTTGACTGCCGGTGAGTCGCACGGTCCTGCTCTCGTGGCCGTGCTGGAAGGCCTGCCAGCCGGAGTCCACGTGACCAGCAAGGACATCCAGGCTGCGCTGGCCCGCCGGCGTCTTGGCTACGGCCGCGGCGCGCGCATGAACTTCGAAGCCGACGAACTCGAGATCGTCGGAGGCATCCGCCACGGCGAAACGCTCGGCAGCCCGATCGCGCTGCGGATCGGCAACAGCGAGTGGCCGAAGTGGGAGACCGTCATGGCCGCCGACCCGGTCGACGCCGACATCCTCGCCGCCCAGAAGCGCGGCGAGCCGCTGACGCGTCCACGTCCGGGCCACGCCGACCTCGCCGGCATGCAGAAGTACGGCTTCGACGACGCTCGTCCGATCCTCGAACGCGCCTCAGCGCGCGAGACGGCTGCGCGCGTCGCCCTGGGCGAGGTCGCGGCCCAGTTCCTGGAGCAGACGGTGGGCGCGACGATCGTGTCGCACGTCATCGAGCTCGGCAGCGTCAAGGCGCCGGCCGGTGTCCTGCCGCGCCAAGAGTGACCTCGAGGCACTCGACGCCGATCCGGTGCGCTGCTTCGACGCCGAGACCAGCGCGGCGATGATCGCCGAGATCGACCAAGCCCACAAGGACGGCGACACGCTCGGCGGCGTCGTCGAGGTTGTCGTCGAAGGGCTCCCGCCGGGGCTCGGCTCGCACACGCACTGGGACCGGCGGCTCGACTCGAAGCTCGCGGGTGCCCTCATGGGCATCCAGGCCATCAAGGGCGTCGAGGTGGGCGACGGTTTCGAGCTGGCTCGCACCCGTGGCTCGCTGGCCCATGACGAGATCGTGCCGGCCGACGCGGGCGACGGTCGTGCGGTGAAGCGCAGCTTCTGGCCGTTCCGGCGGCACTGAGGGTGGCATGACCACTGGAGAGATGTTGCGCGTCAGGGCCGGTATGAAGCCCATCGCCACCGTGCCGCGCGCCCTGCGGACGGTCGACGTCTCGACCGGCGAGGCCACGGCCGCCCATCATCAGCGCTCTGACGTGTGCGCCGTCCCGGCCGCCGGCATCGTCGCCGAGGCGATGGTCGCGCTTGTGCTGGCCGAGGCGGTCCTCGACAAGTTTGGCGGCGACTCGGTGGAAGAGACGCGGCGCAACTACGAGGGCTACCTGGCGAACCTGAGGGTCCGGTGAGCGGTCCGACGCTCGTGATCGTCGGTCCTCCCGGCGCCGGCAAGACGACGGTCGCGACACTGCTGGCCGAGCGGCTGGGCGTCGAGGTTCGCGACACCGATGCCGACATCGAAGCCGCCACCGGCATGACGGTGCCCGACATCTTCGTCGAGAAGGGCGAGCCGGTCTTCCGTGAGCTCGAGGAGGAAGCCGTCGCGAAGGCGCTCGTCGACCTCAGTGCCAACGACAAGGGAGGCGTCTTGGCGCTGGGCGGGGGAGCAGTCCTGAGCGAACGCACGCGTGCGGCTCTTCGCCCCTTCCGTGTTCTGTACCTGGAGGTCGGCCTGGCCAGCGCCGTCCGGCGGGTCGGCCTCGGCGCCGCGCGACCGCTGCTGCTCGGGAACGTCCGCTCGACACTCAAGCGCCTGCTCGACGAGCGTGCGCCGCTCTACCGGGACGTTGCCGACATCACAATCATCACCGACGATGTCGACGCTGCCGGCGTTGCCGATCGGGTCGTCGATGAACTGAAGGGGCTGGACGCGTGACTGCCCGCTTGAAGGTGAACGCGGCGAAGCCGTACGAGGTCGTCGTCGGCCACGGAGTGTCCGACGAGCTCGGAGGCCTGCTCGGCGATGTCGCCCGTGCGGCCATCATCCATCCGCCGGCGCTACGTGGGCGTGCCGAGATCCTCAGGTCGCAGATCACCGCCGGACAGCGGGATGTTCACCTGATTGAGGTCCCGGATGGCGAAGCGGCGAAGTCGGCCGAGGTGCTCGACTTCTGCTGGCAGGTGCTTGGCCAGGCGGGATTCACCCGGTCCGACGCGGTGATCGGTCTCGGCGGCGGGTCGACGACCGACCTGGCCGGCTTCGTCGCGGCGAGCTGGCTGCGCGGCGTCCCGTTGATCAACGTGCCCACGACCGTCTTGGGCATGGTCGACGCAGCCGTCGGCGGCAAGACCGGAATCAACACCGCCGCTGGAAAGAACCTGGTCGGAGCATTTCATGAGCCGGCCGGCGTGCTCTGCGACCTCGATGTGCTCGCGACGCTGTCGCCCGCCGAAGTACGCAGCGGTATGGCCGAGGTGGCCAAGTGCGGCTTCATCGCCGACCCGAGCATTCTCGAGCTGATCGAGGAGTCTGGGACCCGCGCGTTCGACCCGGAGTCGGCTCTGCTGGCCGCCCTCATCGCCAAAGGCATCGCAGTCAAGATCGGCACCGTCGAGCGCGACCTCAAGGAGACGTCTGGTGCGGCTGGCGGCGACATCGGCCGAGAGGCCTTGAACTATGGGCACACCTTGGGCCACGCGCTGGAGCGCGTCCACGGCTACCTGATGCGGCACGGCGAGGCAATCTCGATCGGCATGGTCTTCGCGGCCGAACTCGCGCGGCGGACCGGCACGATGGACGACGACCTTCTCGCCCGCCATCGCAACGTCCTGCAGAGCCTTGGGGCTCCCCATCGCCACGACGGTGCCCTTCGCTCCGCTGCTGGACGCGATGCGCCTGGACAAGAAAGCCCGCGGCAACACCCTGCGGTTCGTCGTGCTCGACGGACTGGCCAATCCGACGATCCTGACCGGCCCGGACGACGCCACGCTGCGGGTCGCGCACGCGGCGCTCACGGTCTAGTGGACCCGTTCGGCGCCCGACGCGACCGCGCCCGCACTGCCATGGCGGAGCTCGGCGTGGACGGGCTACTCGTCACGACGCTGGTCAACGTCCGCTATCTGACCGGATTCTCCGGATCGAACGGCGCGTTTGCTCTGACGTCCGAAGGATCTGGGACGCTACTCACCGACGCCCGGTACCGCGACCAGGCGGCAGCCGAGTGCCCCGGGGTCGACGTCGTGATCGCGCGCAATCTGCTCGCCTCGGCGTCCGAGTCGATGCGCGGACCATGGGCCGTCGAGACCCACACGCTGAGCGTGGATGACCATGGGACGCTCGCCTCTGGCGCGGGCTCCGCCGAGCTTCGCGCCTCCGGTCGACTGGTCGAGCGGCTCCGCGAAGTGAAGGACGCCGCGGAGATTGCATGTCTGGAGCGCGCATGCATGATCAGCGTCGAAGCGTTGGCGGACCTGCTGACCCAACCGTTCGCCGGTAGGACTGAACGCGCGGTGGCCCGTGATCTGGAGTGGCGGATGTTCGAGCGCGGCGCTGAGGCGCTCGCGTTCGAGACGATCATGGCGTCGGGGCCGAATTCCGCGATCCCGCACCACCGGCCAACCGACCGGATCATCGAGCCCGGCGATCTGGTGAAGATCGACTTCGGGGCCCGGTTCGGTGGCTATCACGCCGACTGCACCCGAACGTTCGTCATCGGACCACCGGCCGACTGGCAGCACGAGATCCACGCGGCCGTGCAGGCATCCCAGGCCGCGGGTGTCGAGGCGCTGCGCACCGGCGTGCCGGTGGCCGACGTCGACCAAGCCGCTCGTGCCGTCCTCGAGGAAGCCGGGTGGCTGACGTACTTCACCACCGGCCTCGGCCATGGTGTGGGACTCGAGATCCACGAGGACCCGTACGTCGGCGCGCGCACCGCCGGTAAACTGGCCGCTGGCACCACGCTGACGATGGAACCGGGCATCTACCTTCCCGGCCGCGGCGGCGTCCGGATCGAAGACACCGTCCTGGTGGGAGAGACGCCGCGGGTGCTCACGACCTTGACTACTGAATTGCTGGAGATCGCCTGATGGCTACGACGAATGACCTGAAGAACGGCATAGTGCTGAACCTCGAAGGCCAGCTCTGGGCAGTCGTGGAGTTCCAGCACGTCAAGCCTGGCAAGGGCCCGGCCTTCGTACGCACGAAGCTCAAGAACGTCGAGTCCGGCAAGGTCGTCGACAAGACGTTCAACGCCGGCACCAAGGTCGAGACGGCCAACGTCGATAAGCGAACGATGCAGTATCTCTACAACGACGGAACCTCCTACGTGTTCATGGACACCAGCACGTACGACCAGGTCGAGGTAGCGCCCGACATCGTCGGCAGCGCCCGCGACTACATGCTGGACAACCAGGAGGCCGTCGTCGCCACCAACGACGGGCGCGTGCTCTACGTCGAGTTGCCGTTGTCGGTCGAGCTCACCGTTGAGCACACCGAGCCCGGCCTTCAGGGCGACCGGTCCAGCGGCGGCACCAAGCCGGCCCGGCTGGAGACGGGCAAGGAGATCCAGGTCCCGTTGTTCATCACGAACGGCGAGAAGGTCAAGGTCGACACCCGCGACGGCAGCTATCTCGGCCGTGTGAAGTGAGCGGCACCGGGATGTCCGCGCGCACGAAGTACCGCAAGCGCGCGCTGGACATCCTGTTCGAGTCCGAACTGCAGGGGCTGCCGGTCGGCGGCACGCTGGCAGACCGCCTCGAGGTCAATGACCCGCCAGTTCACCCGTACACAGTTCAGTTGGTCGAAGGCGTGGTGGCCCACGCGGAGCGCATCGACGAGTTGATCGCCGCGCACGCCAAGGGCTGGACGCTCGACCGCATGCCGACCGTCGACCGCAACCTGCTGCGGATTGCGATCTACGAGATCACCGAGGTCGACGACGTTCCGTCGGGCGTCGCCATCGCCGAAGCCGTCGAACTCGCTAAGGACCTCTCGACCGACGACTCGGCCGGCTTCATCAACGGCGTGCTGTCGGCGATCGCCTAGCTGCGGGTCTCGAGCGTTGGCTTCGCTCGCACGTCGCCGATCGGCGTGCCGAACCAGATCGTTCGCTTGTTCCAGTTGCCGGGCCCGAGGCGTTCGCCGGAGCAGACGATGAAGGCGAACTGCGACGGGCCATCGAGTACGTAAAACGGCTCGTAGGTGGCGTAGCCGTCGACTTCGACGCGCTTGGTGACGCGGTAACAAACCTTCACGGCGCCTCTGCGGAGAGTGAGGACGTCGCCGACATCAAAGTTCGCGAGCATCTGGTTGCCGAGAGCAGCGCCATTGGGCCAGGTGTGTGCGTTGAGCCGGACGAGACCACGCTCGGATCCAGGATGTGGGCCGGGTGCATCCAGCGCCACCGTGTGGGTGGCGCTGACCGGCGGGACACTGGGCACGTCCTCGCCGTCGCGGGGCAATGGCTGGATGGGAAGGTCCCGGGCCACGTCATCGATGTCGACGGTGGTGGGTGTGAACGGCTTGGTGGCACCGCTGTCGCAACGGCCGGGGATGTCGACCGTCACGAGTTGAGCAGTCCGGAAGTGTGCCGATTCGGTCTTGGCCGGTAGGAGCACAACGGTGATGACAGCGACGGCGAGCAGGACCGTTGTCGGGACGGCAATCCGCCGCCCGCCGACCCTCTGCAGCTTCGGCCACCCGAATTTCACGGACTCAGCGTACGAGACGAGCGGTAGGCCCGGTGCTAGCTACCCTCGAACTATGCGGGGGCAGGCTGTTCGTTCATCGATGGCCGCAGTGGTCGGAGCACTGCTGGTGGCCTCGCCACTCGTGTCGGGGTACTCGAGCGCCAGCCAGCAGGAATGGCAGGTCGCGGCCAACCCGCGCGCCACGGCCGACGAGATCATCGACGCAGGTCACGCTGCGGACATAGCGACGAACAAGGACCAGATGATCGTGACGTGGGAGGTCCAGCCCGAGGACGACGAAGGCCCCTACCAAGGCGCGTGGCGGCTGTACGACCGCGACAAGGGAAAGGTCGCCGACGGCACGTTCGGCATGGTCCGTGAGGCGAGCGCGCGCATCGACGTTGTCGCCGCCGGCGATGGCTTCCTGCTCACCGACTACAGAAAGCAGGCCCACTACAGCCTCGATGCGAAGGGCCGGCTGGTCCCGGCTCGGTTTGAGAGATCGAAGGTGGGTCCGTCCTTGGCTGACGGTGTCCTCGTGCCCGATGCGTCGTCGGACGGCGAATGGAACGTGCTTTTGCCGTCCACGCAGCGCATCGTCGCGCTCACCGACCTGCCGACAAAGAACGTGCAGGGCATCGAACTCACGTCGGACGGCACGGTCTGGGTGCTGCTGCCGTGGACTAACAACGGTCCCTTCAAGGTTGCGTACGCGAAAGACGGCAAACCGCCGTGGACGACCGAGACCATCCCACTGCCCAAGGGCTCGAGCACCGGCGGCGAGAGCATCTCCGCCCAAGGCAACCGTCTATTCGTCGTGGCCAGCCACGAAGAGGGTGATCGCATGGCTGTGGCGGTGGACGCCATCCTGTCGCGAAAGGCGGGGGAGAAGGGCTGGAAGACGATCGACGCGTCAGGCATCGCCGACAACCTGACGGGCGCTCCGCGTATCGCCGTCCTACGCAAGGGTCGCTTGGTGGCGATGGCAAATGGCGAGGGTGCGTGGATCCAGAACGCGAATGGCTCGGGTTTCACGACATTGCACCCGCCGCGCACGCACCGGCATGCGAGCCCGAGCGTGCAGAAGGACGGCCTGTGGCTGTGGTCGAGCGAACAGAACGTGGGCAATTCCCTGCGCTACTCCTACGACTACGGCCAGACCTGGCGCGAGTTCGTCCGCTGACCACGCCTCTATCCTTGATGGGTTATGTCAGTGCTCAATGTGCCTCCGGCGGGCAAGACCTACGAGGTGCGCACCTACGGGTGCCAGATGAACGTGCACGACAGCGAGCGGCTGTCGGGCCTGCTGGAGACCGCGGGCTACGCACCGGTGCCCGCCGGCGCCACCGCTGACCTCGTCGTCTTCAACACGTGCGCGGTGCGGGAGAACGCCGACAACAAGCTCTACGGCAACCTCGGCCGCGTCGCGTCGGTCAAGGCGGCCAACCCAGGCATGCAGATCGCCGTCGGTGGCTGCCTCGCGCAGAAGGACAAGGCGACGATCACGCAGCGTGCGCCCTACGTCGACGTCGTCTTCGGTACGCACAACATCGGCTCGTTGCCGGTGTTGCTCGAGCGGGCCCGGATCGCCGAGGAATCGCAGGTCGAGATCCTCGATGCGCTCGAGGTGTTCCCGTCGACGCTTCCGACCAAGCGTGACTCGGTGTTCGCCGCCTGGGTTTCCATCAGCGTCGGGTGTAACAACACGTGCACGTTCTGCATCGTCCCGAGCCTGCGCGGCAAGGAGCGCGACCGACGCCCGGGCGACGTCCTCGCCGAGGTGCAGGCGCTCGTCGACGACGGCGTCGTCGAGGTGACGTTGCTCGGCCAGAACGTGAACTCGTATGGCGTCGAGTTCGGCGATCGGCTCGCGTTCGGCAAGTTGCTGCGCGCGTGCGGTGAGATCGATGGGCTTGAGCGGGTGCGATTCACCTCGCCACACCCCAAGGACTTCACCGATGACGTCATCGCCGCGATGGCCGAGACGCCGAACGTCATGCCGCAGCTGCACATGCCAGTTCAGTCGGGCTCGGACCGCATTCTCAAGGCGATGCGTCGGTCCTATCGCAAGGACAAGTACCTCGGAATCATCGAGCGAGTACGCGAGGCGATGCCGGAGGCAGCCATCACGACGGACATCATCGTTGGCTTCCCCGGCGAGACCGAAGAGGACTTCCTCGAGACGATGGACGTCGTCCGTCAGGCACGCTTCGCCAGCGCCTTCACCTTCCAGTACTCGCCGCGGCCGGGCACGCCGGCGGCCGAACTTGACGACCAGATACCCAAGGCCGTCGTGCAGGAGCGGTTCGAACGGCTGGCGGAGCTGGCGAACGACGTCGCGTGGACCGAGAATCGTGGCCTCATCGGCACGACGACTGAGCTGCTCATTTCCGATCCCACCGCTGTCGGGGGCCGCAAGGACCACGAGACGAACCGTCACACTGGGCGCGCGCGTGACAACCGGTTGGTGCACTTCCGCTCGGGTGACATTCCGATCCGGCCCGGCGACATGGTCGAGGTCGAGATCACCGCGGCCGCACCGCACCACCTGATCAGCGACGCCCCGCTGCTTTCCTACCGCAACACGCCGGCTGGCGATCGCTGGGAGTCATCGCAAGGACGCGTCGACGTGCGACCGGGCTCGGTCGGCCTTGGCATGCCGAGCATCGGGCTCCCCGAGCCCCTGCCCACCGTCGACGTCCCCGCCTGCGCGCTTTGAACGAAGAAATCTGCATTCGTACCCGACGGGGGTGACGAATGCAGATTTTTTCGTCTCTTGCGGCTGGCCTTAGGCGAACCCGAAGATCGGTGGGAGCGCGAAGACGACGAACGCTGCCCAGATCCCGTAGACCGGCAGATACTTCGTCTGCCAGCGCTCGAGTGCCGAGAACGGGCTGGCACCGCGGTTGAACCGGGCGAGCAGTCGGGTCGAGCCGATCAGGTTCACGAGGAGCACCAAGTTCATGCCGAGCGCCGCGACCTTGTTGGCGGTAAAGCCGGCATCGGCGATGCGCGTGATCATCGCGACGAGCAGCACGGCGTCCGTCGCCAGTGCGACAGCCAGGAGCACGAACTGGAGCCGGTCGAACAGTTCAGGTTCGGCCAGGGGGTCGCGTGCCGAGACGGCGTAGAGGACGAGTCCGAGCACGAGCGCGAGGATCAGGTCGACGATGATCAGCAGGTCACGGTCGAGGTCGGCGAAATCGAGCCGGACGGCGAGCGCCGACAGAAGAGCGATCAGCAGGAGCAGCGTGATCGGCGTGAAGACCTTGGTTAACACTGGGGCGATGTTCTCCACGACGGCCTGCTTTGCCTCGACCAGCCAGGCAGCGATCACGGTGGCGCCAGCGGCCCCAAACGGGATGATCCACGAAGCGATCGTGTCCTCGTCGGCGACATCCAACGTGGTGAACGACGCGATGGTCAGGCCGGTCACGACGATGCCGCCGAGCGCCAGCAGCGCCAGGTAGACGACCCATTCGCCGGTGAAGCGGATGAAGTCCATGCGTCGGGCATGCGACCGCCAATGCCCGCCGACGTAGGCGAGCCCAGCGAGGAGCCACAGCAGGATGGGTAAGTGCGTCGCCGCCAGGATCTCGGTGGTCGCGTCCGGCACGTCGTACGACGAGCGCCACGGGTAGAGGTTCATGGCCAGGGCGGCACCGGTGTACGTCGCGACAGTCGCCGCGAGAGCGCGAGCACCCAGGCGACGCGTCCACGCGAGGTAGCCAGTAACGAACGGCAGGAGGATCAGGGCGAGGTTGCGTCCAAAGTCCTCACCTTCGAGCCAGGTCACCGCTGACTTCAGCGCAACGGCGGCTGCGATCCCGAAGCCAAGAGCGACGAGTAGATTCCGGCCGATGCCGGGGGAGTCCGAGCCGTTGGCGCCGGTCAAGACGAGCTGCTTCCACAACCGTTCGGCGTGCTCGCGTGCAAACTCCCGCGAGATCTCATCGACACTTCCCATGCGCTTCACTGCGACCAGAAACGCCTCGTCCGGCGCCAAGCCGGTCTCGACGAGGTCGTCGATCCGCCCGCGCAGGTGGTCTTCCATCTCGGTGACGTCGGCCGGCGCGATCGTCTGGCGGCGCTGGACGAACTGGCGCCACTGGCCGATCTGGTCCTCGAGTTCAGTTCGGTCGTTGCTCATCGTGCGAGCCCCGGTTGCATCGGAGTCAGGCTGTGCCGGATGCTGGGCCACACCTGCTCAAGCGCGTCGGCGACGACGACCCACTGCTGGCGGCGTTCGGCGAGCGCATTGCGTCCCGAACGGGTCAAGGCGTAGTGCTTGCGCTTGCGTCCCGACTCGGCAGTGCCCCAAGTCGCCTCGACGTAGCCTTGCCGCTCCAGCCGGTGCAGGAGCGGATAGAGCATGCCGTCGGTCCATGCCATCTGCCCGCCGGACAGCTCCTGGACCCGCTTGAGGATTGCGTACCCGTATGAATCACCGTCGGCGAGAATGCCCAGCACCAGCGGTGTCGCAGACGCTGCGACGAGATCCTTGTCGATGTGCAGTGTCTTCGCCATCGATCGCTCCCATACCTAGATGTACAAGGTAACGATACATTGCGCTGCTAGGTATGCGATTCGAACCGTCGGTATGGGGCAAGATGGACACATGGTGACGATCGCCCAGGACCCGGATGCCGACGAGGTTCTCGCGGGCAGCCCGTTTGCACTCCTGACCGGGATGCTTCTCGACCAGCAGTACCCGATGGAGCACGCGTTCCGGGGCCCGCACAAGATCCTCCAGCGCTTCGGCACGCTCGACCCCGCGACGATCGCGGCGGCGGACCCCGACGAGTTTGCCGTGCTGTGCTCCACGCCGCCAGCGATTCATCGCTACGGCAAGTCGATGGCCGGACGGGTCCAACAGCTGGCGCGCGTCATCGTCGATGAGTACGACGGCGACGCCGCGCGGGTCTGGGGCGATGCCAAGTCCGGCGCCGACCTGATGAAGCGCCTGCAGAAGCTGCCTGGCTATGGCGAGCAGAAGGCGAAGATCTTCACGGCACTGCTGGCCAAGCAGTTCGACGTCAAGCCACGCGGTTGGACCACCGTCGTCGGCGACTACGGCAAGAAGGGCTTCCGGTCGGTGGCCGACGTCGTTGATGCCGAATCGCTGGCCAAGGTGCGCGAGTTCAAGAAGGCCAAGAAGGCGGCGATGGCCGCCAGTGACTGAATGGTCGCCATGACAGGCCCGGGTCGCGTCGTGGTCGTCGTTGGGCCGACGGCATCCGGCAAATCCTCCCTGGCCGTTGAACTGTGCCGGCGAATCGGGGACGCCGAGGTCGTCAGCGCCGATTCGATGCAGCTCTACCGCGGCATGGACGTCGGCACGGCCAAGATCACGCCGGCCGAGCAGCACGGGATCCGGCATCACCTGCTGGACGTCTTGGACGTCGCCGAACCCGCGTCGGTGGCCGAGTTCCAGCAGCTGGCGCGGGCGGCGATCGCCGACTGCCACGCACGTGGCGTGACGCCGGTCGTTGTTGGCGGCTCGTCGCTCTATGTCCGGGCGGTGATCGATCGACTCGACTTTCCCGGAACCGACGCCGACGTCCGCGCCCGGTGGGAGGCCGAACTGACCGCACGCGGCGCCGAGGCCCTGCACACGGTCCTGGCCGAGCAGGACCCCGGTGCCGCCGCGCAGATTCTGCCGTCGAACGGGCGCAGAATCGTGCGGGCGCTGGAGGTCATCGAGCTGACTGGGGAACCGTTCGTCGCGACGCTGCCGCCGTTCGAGACGATCTACTGCGATCTCTCGGTCATCGGGCTGGACGTACCGCGCGACGTGCTGGACACGCGCATCGCCGAGCGCGTCGACCGCATGATCGGCGGCGGTTTCGTCGAGGAGGTGCGGTCATTGGTTCCGCGGGGTCTCGTCGACAGCCCGACGGCATCGCGCGCCCTGGGCTACCGACAGGTGCTGGAGTTCCTCGGCGGCGAGCTGACCGCGGACGAAGCCCGCGACGCGACCATCGCCGGCACCCGCGCCTTTGCCCGCCGCCAGGATCGCCTCTTCCGCAAGGACCCACGCATCCGATGGCTGGCCTACGACGATCCAACGCTCGTCGACGACGCCGAGGCGCTCGTCGCCCGCCCGTAGACTGAAACGCATGGCATTCGCGTGGCTCAAGGGGCATGGCACGGAGAACGACTTCGTGCTGCTTCCGGACACCGACGGCGGCGTGCACGGCGCGCTCGACCCGGCGTTCGTCGCTGCGCTGTGCGACCGCACGCACGGGATCGGAGCCGACGGCGTCCTGCGCGTCATCCGCACCGAAGCGCTGCGCACCATCGAGGCAGAAGCCGCCGAGAGCGAATCCGAGTGGTTCATGGACTACCGCAACGCCGACGGGTCCGTCAGCGAGATGTGCGGCAATGGAATCCGGGTGTTCGCCAAGTACCTCCTCGACACGGGTGCGGTCGCTACTCCCGTGACGATCGGAACCCGAGCGGGCGACCGCACTGTCACCGCGAACGCCGACGGCACGTTCAGCGTCGAGATGGGCGTCGCGGACGTTGGTGGGACGTCCAAGGTCACCACTGCCGAAGGCCAGACCTTCGAGGCGACCGAGGTTCGCGTCGGCAATCCTCACGCCGTCATCACGGTGAGCTCGCTCGACGAGGCCGGCGCACTGACGACCCAGCCTGAGTTCGACACGTCGGTCTACCCGGACGGCGTCAACATCGAGTTTGTCGAGGTCATCGCACCTGACCACATCTCGATTCGGATCCACGAACGCGGCTCGGGCGAAACGCGATCCTGCGGCACCGGTGCCGTCGCCGCCGCCGTCGCCACTGCCGGCGACCACACGAGGGTCGATGTGCCCGGCGGAACGCTGTCAGTCGCCCGACGCCCGGACGGCACGACCGTCCTGACCGGGCCCGCCGAAATCGTCGAGCAAGGGGAGTCTGAGTGGCCGACGTAACCGACAAGGACCGCGTCGACGAGGCTGTCGAGCTCGCCCTCGACGAACGGTCCACGCTGAGGCGCGTTCCGGGCCTGTCGACCGAGCTCCAGGACATCTCTGAGGTCGAGTACCGCCAGCTGCGGCTGGAACGGGTCGTCCTGGTCGGCGTCTGGACGTCCGGCACGGCTCAAGATGCCGAGAACTCCCTGACCGAGCTCAAGCTACTGGCCGAGACTGCTGGGTCCGAAGTGCTCGACGCGCTCATCCAGCGACGCCAGAAGCCCGATTCCGCGACCTTCATCGGAAGCGGCAAGGTCGACGAGTTGCGCGACACGGCGGCGGCGACCGGTGCCGACACGATCATCTGCGACGGCGAGCTCGCGCCCAGCCAGTTGCGCAACCTGGAGGACCGGACGAAGGTGAAGGTCGTTGACCGCACCGCGCTGATCCTCGACATCTTCGCCCAGCACGCCAAGAGCGCCGAGGGCAAGGCGCAGGTCGAACTTGCGCAGTTGCGCTACCAGACACAGCGCTTGCGCGGCTGGGGTGGCCAGTTGTCCCGGCAGGCCGGTGGCCGTGCGGCCGGCGGCGAGGGCATCGGCGGTCGCGGTCCCGGTGAGACGAAGCTCGAGACCGACCGCCGCCGCATCAACCACCGCATCGCCAAGCTACGTCGCGAACTCGAGCAGCTCCGCACGACGCGCGCGACCAAGAAGGCCGAGCGGGTGCGCCACAAGATCCCGTCGGTCGCGATCGCGGGCTACACGAACGCCGGAAAGTCGAGCCTGCTCAACCGGCTCACCGGAGCCGGCGTGCTCGTTGAGGACGCGCTGTTCGCCACGGTCGACCCGACCACCCGGCGCACGCAGACGTCCGACGGACGCGTGTTCACGCTCTCCGACACCGTCGGGTTCGTGCGACACCTGCCGCACCAGCTGGTCGAGGCGTTCCGCTCGACGCTGGAGGAGGTCGCCGAGTCCGATCTGATCCTGCACGTCGTCGACGGATCACACCCCGATCCCGAGGGCCAGATCACGGCCGTCCGGGAAGTGTTGGCTGAGATCGGTGCATCCGAGGTGCCCGAGATCATCGTCATCAACAAGGCCGATGTCGCCGACTCACTCGTCGTCAAGCAACTGCTCTCGCGCGAGCCGCACGCCGTGGTCGTCAGCGCGCACAGCGGCGAGGGCATCGATGAGCTTCTGCTCGCCATCGAGGCCGATCTGCCCCGGCCGGCCGAGCGCGTCGACCTCGTTGTGCCGTACGCCCGCGGGGACCTGATGAGCCTCGTGCACACCCAGGGTGAGATCGAGACGCTCGACCATACGGAACACGGCACTCATCTTGTCGCGCGGGTGCCCGAAGACCTCGCCCATCAACTGGTTGCCGCTAGCCTGACCGCGTGACTGAGGACGGCATGGGCGACGACGGCATGAGTGAAGACGGCGTGACTGAGAACGGCGTGACTGCGGACGGCGTGGCTGAAGACGACGTCACCGAAGGCGGCGTGAGCGACGACGACGTGAACGACGACCGACTCGACCGCCAACTGCTCCGCAAACTGCTCGGCATGTGGGCCGGCTTCGCCCTGTTGCCCGGCATCGTCACCATCAATCAACCTGTGGTGCTCGCCTACGTGGTTTGGGGGATCGGATTCTTCGCTGCGCTTGCCCTGTTCATCACGATCGCCCGGATCACGCAGACAACTGACCTGTGGCCATGGCTCGTGGCGTCGATCTTGCCGTGGGTAGTCAACCTTGCCGTTCCGGCCACGCCGATGTATATCCCGGTCCTCGTGCTCGCCGCGGGCGCGTTCGCGGCGCGGATCTACCTGCGCTCGTCAGCGACCGACCGGCTCCTGCACGAGGGTGTGGACGGGACGGGCGTCGTCATTGAGGTGATCGAACCGAAGGCGGTCAACGCCGTCGTGAACAACGGCTACGTGCGGCGCAGCGTCCGCGTGACGGTCGAGCGAGCCGACAAGATCAAGACGTACGAAGCAGTCGTGCGCGACCTGTTCAAGGTGGAGGAGTTGCCGACGCCGGGGGACAGGCTCCCGCTGCGGATCGACCCGGAGGATGCCAAGCGCGTCGTGATGGTGCCCCAGGAGAAGCCCGCTGCCGAGGCGCCGTCGACCCCCATCGATGACTCCGTCGACGAGCCTGACGAAGGCGAGACCACCGAAGCGTCTTGACTGTGGACGTGTCACGTGGCTTCGGCTGTCGACGCGCGTAGTCTCGCCGCATGCCGGAAGCCGCCCCCATGACGGAGTCGTCAGTCACGGACGTTCTGGACGCGGCCGTCGAGGCGGTCGAGGGCACCGAACGGCCCGGCCAGGTCCAGATGACCGAGGCCATTCGGGACGCGTTCGCCGCCGAAGACCACCTCCTCGTCCAAGCCGGTACGGGCACCGGCAAGTCACTCGGCTACCTCGTTCCCAGCCTCCTGCTGGGCAAGCGGGTCATCATCGCGACCGCCACCCTGAATCTCCAACACCAGTTGGTCGAGCGGGACATCCCGGCCCTCAAGGAGGCAGCCCGGGAGGTTCTGCACACGACTCCGGCGCATGCGGTGGTCAAGGGGCGCGGCAACTACGCCTGCCTGCATCGAGTCCGCGAGGGCGTCCCAGACGACCAAGGCGTCCTGGTCGACGTTCCTTCTGGCTCTCTTGGGTCCGAAGTACTCGAATTGCGCGAGTGGGCCGAATCGCAAGCCTCCGAGGGTGGCGGCGGCGACCGTGACCACGCACCGTCCCACACTGACCGGGCGTGGCGACAGGTGAGCGTCACCGCCCGCGAGTGCATCGGCGCTTCTCGCTGTGCCCATGCGCTGGAGTGCTTCGCCGAGCGGGCCCGCGAGGAGGCGCAGGACGCCGACATCATCGTCACCAACCACGCGATGCTGGCCATCGACGCGATCGACGGCGTGCCGATGCTCCCGGAATACCGCTACGTCGTCATCGATGAGGCGCACGAGCTGACCGCACGGGTGACCCAGTCGATGACCGCCGAGCTCGACCCGACGATGGTGGAGCGGGCCGCCCGACGATCGCGCCCGCATGCCGCCGGTCCGGACGTCGACCATCTCGTCGACGCCGCCGATGCCCTCTCGGCCGCACTCGCTCGCGCCGAGCCCGGACGCATCGACGAGCCGAGTGACGAGCTGATCGAGACGCTGCAGCTCATCCGGGACTCAGCCCGCGCCACGCTCTCGTCATTCCCGAAGGAATCGGCCGACGACACCGATGCGGCGCGCCAACAGGCCAAGGGGATGGTCGACGACGTACGGCTGATCGCCGACCGGATGGCGGCCAAGCCGGAGTCGGCCGTTCTCTGGATGAGCGAGAGCCGCAACGGACCGACGCTGCACATTGCGCCGATCGACGTCTCCGGCTACCTGCGCGACAAGCTGTTCGGTGAGAAGACCGTCGTCCTCACCAGCGCCACGCTCACCCTCGGCGGCGGCTTCGCGCCCATCGCGAACACGCTCGGCCTCGCCGACGGGGAGTACGACGCCATCGACGTGGGCTCGCCGTTCGACTACGGCAAGCAAGCGATGCTCTACGTCGCCAAGCATTTGCCGGCGCCAGCGCGCGAAGGTATCACCGATGCGCAGTTCGACGAGATCGCCGAGCTCGTCGAGGCTGCGGGTGGTGGGACTTTGGGGCTCTTCTCCTCGCGCCGCGCCGCCGAGGCCGCCGCCGAGGCCGTCCGGGTTCGGTTGCCGGATCTGGACATCGGCTGCCAGGGCGACGCTCAGCTGCCTGAACTAGTGAGGCGGTTCGTGGCCGACGACTCCGCGTCGTTGTTCGGGACACTCAGTCTCTGGCAGGGCATCGACGTGCCAGGTGCCACCTGCCGGCTGGTGATCATCGACCGCATCCCGTTCCCGCGCCCGGACGATCCGCTGATGAGCGCACGCCAACGCCTGATCGAACGGCATGGCGGCAACGGTTTCATGGCCGTCGCGGCGAGCCACGCCGCGCTGCTGCTCGCTCAGGGCGCTGGCCGTCTCATCCGACGAGCCGACGACCGCGGCGTCGTGGCCGTGCTCGACCCGCGCCTGGCGACCGCCCGCTATGGCTCATTTCTGGCAGCGTCGCTCCCGCCGATGTGGCGGACCACCGACGGCGAAGCTGTTCGCGACGCGTTACGGCGTCTGAACCCTGGGAGCTAGACCTTGCGCATGACGGCGACGACTTTGCCCAAGATCTGGGCGTGCGTGCCGTCGATGGGGGAGTAGGACTCGTTGTGCGGGAGCAGCCAGACCTGGCCGTCCTTGCGCTGGAACGTCTTAACTGTGGCCTCGTTGTCGAGCAACGCAGCCACCATCTCGCCATTTTCAGCGTTGGGCTGCTGCCGGATGACGACGTAGTCACCGTCGCAGACAGCCGCGTCGATCATTGAATCGCCGCGTACCTCGAGCATGAACAGGGTGCCGTCGCCGACGAGCGACCGCGGCATCGGCATGACTTCCTCGACCCGCTCCTCGGCCAGGATCGGCCCGCCGGCGGCAATGCGGCCGAGGACGGGGACGTACGTTGCCTCGGGGCGCGCGTCGCCGGATCCGGTCTCGTCGTGGTGGAGCTGGAGCCTTGCCTGCAGCACCTCGGGCAGGAAGATCTCGAGCGCGCGTGGGCGGTTGGCATCGCGCTTGACGTAACCGAGCTGCTCGAGGACGCGCAGCTGGTGGGAGACCGAAGAAGTGGAGGCCAGGCCGACGGCCGCGCCGATCTCGCGCATGCTCGGCGGGTAGCCCCGCTTGGCGATCTCCTCGCGCAGGAAGATCAACACCATCTGTTGGCGTTCGGTGAGCCCGGTCATCTCGTCCACGGGGCCGTCAGGCAACTCACGGACGGAGTTCCGGGAGCCCTTCGGGCGTCCTCGCTTGTGGTGCTCTGCCTCAAGATCAGCGTTGGTGAAGTCCTCGTCGCTCATGCAGTCACGGTAGGCGCGTCGTCAGCGAGAGTCAAACATATGTTCGACCGCGTGTCGCGGCGATTCCTCGCGTCGGCCGGCGAGATTTGCGTAGACGAGCGCGCCGATGACCACGATGGCGCCGATGAGTTCGGCGAGTACGGGCTGGTAGCCCCCCGCGATGCGGATGGCGAATGCCACGACGGGCACCAGCACAATGAACAGGGCGGTGTTGTTCGCACCAAGCCGCCGCGCGCCGACATTCCAGGCCAACACCGCGATCACGGCGCCAAAGGTGACGAGGAATGCGATCTCCCACCACGCTGCCGCGACCTGAGCCGGGCTCGGCAGGACCTGCAATCCGGTGGCGTCGGCCACGACGGTCGCGACGACGATGGTGATCGTCCCCAACGCTGCGGTGAGTGTGGTGTAGCGCAAGGGTGACATCTGCGGGAACCGGCTGGCGTCCATCGTGTACGTCACCCAGCAGGCGACGGCAATGAGGGTGAGCAGGGAGCCGAAGCCGCTGTTCAGCGTGGTGAAGTCGCCCTTGGTGACCACGAGCGCCGCGCCGGCGAGCGCGATCACGGACGCTGCGAGCATCGCGCGGGTCGGTCGCTCGCCGTAGCGAGCCCACCGCACCAGCGCTGTGACGAGTGGCATCGTCGGCACGATCACGGCGACGTCCTGCGGCGGTGACCAAAGAAGGGCGATGTAAGCCAGCAGGTTAAACCCGGCGAATCCGAGGGAGCCCAGCGCAAACAGCCGAACTCCCTGGCCGTCCAGTGAGAGCGCGCGCCGGCCTTCGACCGCCACCAGGAGAACGAGGAAGATGGCGCTGGCGGCGAGGTATCGGATGGCCGTGATGTTGAACGGATCGACGTGAGGCAGCGCTTGGGCGGCGATGGGGAACATCGCTCCCCAGGACAGGACGGCGATCAAGGGATAGACCGGGGCCGGAAGCTTCGCCATGGTCGCCGAACTTGGGGTCATGTGTTCGCTCAACGTCGAACCGAGAGTGCCAATTCCCGGCGACCCGTCCAAGTGGGTTCCGTTATTGAACGCACTCCGCTAGCGTCAGCTCAGACGCACCGGACGTGGAGGTTCCCGCATGACGATCGCCGACGAAGCTGCACCGGAAGTTGAATGGCATCCCACCGCCTGCATTCTCTGCGAGTGCAACTGCGGCATCGAGGTCCAGCTGGGCGAGGACGGGCACACGTTCGCCAAGATTCGCGGTGACAAGCAGCACCCGGCGTCGCAGGGCTACACCTGCAACAAGGCGCTCCAACTGGACGCGTACCAGAACGGCCGCTCTGACCGCATCACCAATCCGCTGCGCCGGCGCAGCGACGGGACCTTCGAGGAGATCGACTGGGACACGGCGATCTCCGAAGTGGCCGCGAAGCTGGGTGCGATCCGGGACGAGCACGGCGGCCAGTCGATCTTCTACTACGGCGGCGGCGGCCAGGGGAACCACCTGGGCGGGGCCTACGCCGGTGCAACGCAGGCCGCGTTCGGGATGAAGTACCGCTCCAGCGCGCTCGCGCAGGAGAAGACCGGCGACTTCTGGGTCGGGGCACGAATGGCCGGTCTGCCGGCCCGGGCCGACGTGGAGCACTGCGAAGTCGCCATGTTCATCGGCAAGAACCCGTACCAGTCCCACGGATTCCCGCGGGCCCGCTCGGTCCTCAAGGACATCGGCAAGGACCCGAACCGTTCGATGATCGTCATCGACCCGGTGCGCACCGAAACGGCCGACCTCGCCGACTTCCACCTGCAGGTCCGGCCCGGCACGGACATCTACGCGGTCACCGCGCTGTCGGCGGTCCTGGTCCAGGAGGACGTGGTCGACCACGCCTGGCTCGCTGAGCACGCTGATGCTGACGGCGTCGCGAACGTCATCCGGGTCCTTCAGGACGCACCGATCGACGACTACTGCGCAATTGCGGATTTGGATCCAGAACTCGTCCGGACAGCTGCTCGGCGCATCGCAGCTGCCTCGTCGGTGGCGGTGCTCGAAGACCTTGGCGTGCAGATGAGCCGCGACTCCACCCTGGTCAGTTACGTCGAGAAGCTCATCTGGCTGCTCACCGGCAATTTCGGCAAGCGCGGCGCGCAGTACGTCTTCTCCAACATGACGTCGATCGGACGCGACCGCGGGCTTCCGTTCGACGAATTGCCCCGCAGCCCGGTGGCCGGCGCGCCGATCATCAGCGGCATGGTGCCGTGCAACGTCATCCCCGATGAGATCCTCACCGACCATCCGCTGCGCTATCGCGCCATGTTGGTCGAGAGCGCCAACCCAGCCCATTCGCTGGCGGACTCACCGAGGATGCGCGAGGCCCTTCAAGCCCTCGACTGCGTGGTCGTCATCGATGTCGCCATGACGGAGACGGCGCGATTGGCCGACTACGTTCTGCCGGCTGCGACGCAGTTTGAGAAGTACGAGGCGACTTTCTTCAACTTCGACTTCCCGCAGAACATCTTCCACCTGCGTCATCCGGTGATGGACGCGCCAGAAGGTGTCCTGGCCGAGCCGGAGATCCATGCGCGACTCGTGGAGGCAGCTGGCGCCCTGACCGACGCGGACTACGCGCCGCTGCACAAGGCGGCAGCCGACGGCACCTTCGCGGAGGCCTTCCTCAGCGCCGCTGCGGACGCGCAGCTGCGCAAGTTCGCCCCGGTCCTGCTCTATCGCACGCTCGGCCCCACCCTGCCGGACGGCGGCGACGCGGCTGCTGTCCTCTGGGCGCTGGCGTTCCAATTCGCGATGGAGAACCCGACCGGCGTTCAGCGTGCTGGCCACGGCGAAGGGTTTGAGGCCGGCGAGAACCTCTTCCGGGCGATCTTGGCTGGACGCTCGGGTGTCGTGACGACCGACGACACCGACGACGAGACCTGGCGACGCCTGGGCGACCGGAAGCTCCAGCTAGACATCCCCGAGCTGTTGGCCGAAGTCGAGAAGTTGGCCGATCGTCCCGATCCGGTCGTCGACACCGAGTGGCCATTCGTGCTGTCGGCCGGCGAGCGCCGCGCGTTCACGGCGAACACGATCATCCGCGACCCCGCGTGGCGCAAACGTGACGCCCACGGAGCCCTGCGGGTCAGCGAGCAGGATGCCGTCACCCTCGGGGTGGAGGCCGGCTCGATGGTTCGGCTGTCGACGCGACGCGGTTCCGTCGACGTCGCCGTCGAGCCGAACCCGCGCATGCGTCCGGGGCACATCTCGTTGCCGAACGGAATGGGGCTCACGTCTGGCGAGACCGACAGCGTCGGCATCGCGCCCAATGAGCTCACCTCAAGTGACGATTGTGACGAGTTGTCCGGGATCCCCATGCACAAGCACGTCCTGGCCCGGATCGACGTCCTGTGAAGCGCACGTCGTTCGCCAACTGGCCGTGCTCGATCGCACGGACCGTCGACCTCATCGGCGACGGATGGACGCCGATGGTGCTGCGGGAAGCGTTCTACGGCACGACGCGGTTCGACGACTTCGAGCGGGTGCTCGGCATCGGCCGCAACGTGCTCAGCCAACGACTCGGCCGCCTCGTCGACGAGGGGCTGCTCGAACGGCAGGCGTACCAGCAGAACCCGCCACGTCACGACTACGTCCTGACCGCGAAGGGCCGTGACCTCTTCCCGGTGCTGGCGGCCATGATGGCGTGGGGTGACCGGTGGATGGCGCCGAGCGAAGGCCCGCCGGTCCTGTTGAGGCATGACGCATGTGGCCACGACGCTCACGCCGAGGTCGTATGCGGCGAATGCCATGAGCCGCTGGAACTGGACGACATCGAGCCACATCTCGGGCCAGGATTCCCCGATCGATTGCGGGAGTCGGCGCTGGCTATGGGGCGATTCGCCGCCCAGTAGTCTCAGCCCATGGCTAAGGGCGTGGTGAAACCGGGCAAGGCTCGTTCGGCTGTCGTGACCGGCGGTGCGCGAGGAATCGGGCGCGCCATCGCGCTTGAGCTGCTCGGCCGCGGTTACCAAGTCGTCGTGACCGACCTCGACGAGGCCGCCGCCAAGGCCACGGCCGCCGAGATCGGTGCTCCGCTGGGGATCGGGCTCGACGTGCGCGACGCCTACGCGACCCGTGGCGTCGTCGAGGAGGCACGTTTGCTCGCGCCGTTGGGTGCATTCGTCTGCAACGCCGGTGTGGCCTTCGACGACACCCTGCAGAACCTCACCGAAGAGCAGATCCACCTGCTCGTCGACGTCAACATCCTCGGTGTCGTCTGGGGGAGCCGAGTCGCCACCGACGTTTTCCGGGATCAGGCCAAGGACGGCGTCAAGGGCGGCGACATCGGCATCGTCGCATCGCTTTCATCGCACGGTCCTGTGCCCGGACTGAGCATGTATGCCGCCACGAAGGCCGCGGTGCTGTCGCTTGCTACGTCGGTGAGTGTCGAGTTGAAGAAGGACAAGATCCGCGTCCATGCCGTCTGCCCGGACGGAGTCGACACCAAGATGGTCGCCGACATGCGCCAGGACGGCGAGGCTCGCGAACTCGTCGGTTCTGGCACGTTCCTGCAGCCGGCGCAGGTGGCCCACGCGCTCGTCGGCATGTTCGGGACGAGACGGGTCTACAAGACCCTTCCGGTAGGCCGGGGCGTCATGATGCGCATGGCGTCCGTCGCGCCCGGACCTTTCATGCGGGCCGAACCTCTGCTGCGGCGCGCCGGCCGCCGCAAGGTGAAGAAACTCAGCAAGTCAGCCAGCTGACGGCCCGATTTGAAGGGTTCGGGTCACTTTTTTGGCCGAGAACTGACACCAACCCTTCAAATCGGCGCGCGGGGCTAAGCGGCAGTTTCGAGTTCGGTACGGCGGACAACTTCGTCGATAAGGTCGAGGAACACCGGCTTCCAATGCGTCAGGTCGAACACGAGCGACGTGTGCCCGCCTGGCGCGAAACGCGAGATCGCGCCGGGGATTAACTCGGCGAGTTGGAGCTGTCGCGCGGTCGGGATGGCCTTGTCGTTGGATGTCACCAGGACCCCGGTGGGCACCGTGATGCTGGCGAGCCGGTCGGTCCCGTCGAACTTCCCGAGTTCCGCCATGACCACGGGGAGCGACCACAGGCTGGTCGCGCGCAGCTCGGACATGGCCCACGCCCGCAACCCGGCCTCGGCAGCCTCGTCGGACGGTGGCGGCACACCGTCGGCGTGCCGGGCCACCTTGTCGGCGGCGACGGTGATCAGTCCTTCACTCGCCAAGCCGAGCATGCGGAAGAAGACCCGCTCGCCCATGTGGCCTTCCCAGCGTGCGGACGTCGAACACAGCACGAGTCCGGCGACCCGCTCGGGATGGCGGTGCCACACGAGTTGGGCAACTGCGCCGCCCATCGAGTAGCCGACGACGACGGCTTGCTTGATGTCGAGCGCGTCGAGGACGGCGACTGCATCGTCGGCGCAGTCCTCGAGGCGGAAGTCTTTCGACCGAATGCCACGCCCGTGCCACCGCTGGTCGAATGTGACGACTCGGTACTGCTTGCGCAGTTCGTCGAGCACGGTGAACCACGTCAGTGGTCCAGTCACGGCAATCGCGTGCATGAGCATGACGACCGGCGCGTCCGGCGTCGGACCGGGCAGGTCGAGGACGTGCGTCGAGCCGCGTCCGGGGAGGTCGACCGCCCGTGCGGCCGGCGGTACCTGCACGTCAGGGGTGGCCCCGTCGGCGAGTTTGCGCAGCCCATAGACGGCCGCAACCCGCGTGGCGCGGCCAGCCTGTACGGCGGCTTTGCCGGTCAGGCGACCGGTTGCCTTGCCTGCCCGGGCGGCCTGATGGCCGATGGCCTCGAACGTCATGCCGTCTCCTCATTGTTGTCTTGATCGTGAAGCTGCTGCGGTTCGACGAGGAGTTCCGCAAGTGCAATCGGGAAAAAGGATGCCAGAACTTCGACGTCGGGCAGCAGGTCCGGGCACGCAAGGAGCGAGAAGTTCATCCGGTCGACGTACGACCACACGGTCACATTGAGCCCGATGCCCTCGACCAGCGGCCCCACGCTGAACACGTCGGCCAGGTGCGCGCCGCCGACCTTGAGTCGTTCGCGCGGGCCGGGGACGTTCGAGACGATCGCCGAGAACGGCGCCGCGTGGAAACGCGCACCGCTGTGCCGGCTGTAAGCGCGGACGAGCGCAGCAACCGGCGCCGGCGGCGTGAACTGCGACCACTCGACCAGTGACGTGCCGAGGTGTTGCTGCATGACCTTCGCGTGCCGCGCCGTCACCGAGATCCGACGCAGCCGCTCAACTGGGTCGTCGGCGTCCGTCGCCAGCGTCGTGAACATGTTCGAGACGTTGTTGCCGACGAGGCGCGGCTCTCCGCCGGCCGCGTCCAAGCCGACCGGTACGCCGGCGACCAGCGATCCGGTCGGGTGCTCGTCATGGGCATCCAGCCACCGCCGCAGTGCGCCGGAGGTGACGGCGAGCACGACGTCGTTGAGTGTCAGGCCATCGATGTCGGCGTGGCGGCTGCGTACGGCTTTCAGGTCAGCGAGCTGCAGCGTCACCGTGGCGAACGACCTGCGCGGAGTGAGCGGACCGTTGAACGAGACCCGCGGCGTGTCCTTCACCGGCACGGGCACGCCCTCGGACTCGTGCTTGCGATAGCTGAGCATGCTGGCGACGGCTCGCCACGTGCGCTTCACCAATCCGGGAATGATCGCGAGCTGCGCGACCCCATCGCGGAGGGCACTGCGCACCAGCTTGACGGGCGACGGGATCAAGCCGCCCTGGTTGGTGTCGGAGACGAAATCGGGGCGCAACTCGGCGGACGTGACGTCCATGATGTTGGCGAGCATCGCGTTGGCCGCGAGCCCGTCGGCCAGCGCGTGATGGATCTTGCCGATGATGCCGACCTTCCCGTCGGCGAACCCCTCGACCAGGTGGATCTCCCAGAGCGGGACATCGCGCTGCAGGGGAGTGCTGGCGACCTCGCCCACGACGCGCTCGAAATCGCGCATCGTGCCGGCGCCCCCATGGTCAGGACTGATGTCGTGACGGAAGAAGTGGCGCTCAGGGTCGAGCCGGCGTTGTGTGACGAGCACCGGATGGTTCAGCGAGAACGGCACCGGCACGATCTTGCGCCGCAGCGCCGGCATCCGCCGCAGGCGGAAGAACGTCGCCTTGACCAGGTTGTCGAAGGTCATGTCCGGGCTTGGGTCGATGATCGCCATCTTCAGCGTGTGCATGTGCATCGCCGGGGTCTCCATGTACAGGAAGCCGGCGTCCGCGCCGCTCATGCGCGTCACGTCGCTCATCGTCCGCAGGTTGCCCGCGACGGCGCCAATGGTGGGGGCGACCTTCGTCACGCTGAAACCCCCGGCAGGTCCCGGACGACGACCTTGCCTGACGCGTTGCGTGGCAGCTCATCGAGGAACACGACGTCGCGCGGCACCTTGTAGCCGGCGAGCTGAGACTTCACATGCCCTCGCACGCCGTCGGCGTCGAGGGTGTCGCTCGAGGTGACGACGTAGGCGGCGAGCCGCTGGCCGAACTTCTCGTCAGCGACGCCGATGACGACGACTTCGCGCACGTCCGGCAGTTCGCCGATGGTGCGCTCCACCTCGACGGGATACACGTTCTCGCCGCCGGAGACGATCATGTCGTCGTCCCGGCCCACGACGTAGAGCCGTCCGTCAGCGTCCAGCCGGCCGACGTCGCCGGAGACCATCCATCCGTCGAGCGAGGCCTTGGTGTCACCGGTGGTGTAGCCATCGAACTCCGATGCGCCGCGCAACAGGATGCGACCGACTTCGCCGACCGGGACGTCGTTGCCGTCGTCGTCGACGAGCCGCACGGTCGTTCCCGCCACCGGCCGACCGGCCGTGTCCGGCGCGTGCCGCAGGTCGGCGGGGGAGGCGACGCTGATCTGGCCGGCCTCGGTGGCGTTGTAGCTGTTGTAGATCTTGTCGCCGAACCGGTCCATGAATGCGAGCACGGCTTCGCCGCGCATGCGTGAACCGCTGGCGGAGACGAAGCGCAGGGCATCGAGGCTGTACCGGTCGAGCTCGCTGGCGGCCAGCTCCATCATGCGTTCGAGCATCACCGGCACGACGGCGATTCCGGTGGCGCCGTGCTTGTCGGCGAGGGCGAGTGTGGCCGCCGGATCGAACTTGCGGCGAAGCACGACGGTATTGGCCATCGTCGCCGCGATGACCAGTTGCCCGAAGCCCCAGGCGTGGAAGGTGGGTGCGGCTACGACGATCGTCTCGCCGCCGTGCCACGGGATCCGCTCCAGCATCGCGGCCAGTTCCTCCGGACCGCCGCCGCTGCGGTTCGCGCCTTTCGGGGTGCCGGTCGTGCCGGACGTCAGCAGCACCACCTTGCCCGGGCGCACCTGCGGCGGACGTTCGCCTTGATGGGCCTCGATGAGCGACGTCGGCAGTCGGGGCCGACTGGGTCGACTCCTCATCGACCCAGCTGAGCACTTCGGTCAGCCCGGGGATCCGTTCGCGCGCTTCGGCAACCAGGCCAGCGAACTCCTCGTCGTAGACGATCAGGGTCGCGCCTTCGCGTTCCAGCACGTCGGCCAGTTGCGGAGCGGAGAATCCGGTGTTCAGGAGCAGGCTGGATGCGCCGAGCCGGCTCGCCGCAAGCAGCGCGTCGACGAACCCGCGATGGTTGCGGCACAGGATCGCGACGGCAGTAGGTGGCTCATCCCGGAGTCCAGCGAGGCCGACGGCGAGCGCGTCGGCGCGCTGCTGGATCTCCCGCCACGTCAAGGACCCGCGTTCGTCGATGAGGCCGACGCCGTGCGGGTTGCGGTTGGCCGCCAGCGCGAAACCAGTCGTCGCATGCGCGCCGTAGTCGTGCAGGATGCGCGCCATGCCCACGTAGCGGCTGGGCCGCATGGGCGCGATCATCCGGCTGCGCACCAAATGGCTGGTCGCCCAGACCTTGCGGGCCAGAGTCATGGGGACTGCCTCATCCGAGCACCGGGAACCTGCGCTCGCGGGCCAGCTGGTCGAGCGCGTCTTGCATCCGGGCACGGACGACTTCGTCGACCTTGGCGACGTCCGGATCCGCCCCGAACTCGGCCTCGATGTCGATGGGTTCGAGGACCTGGGTGACGATCTTCGTCGGCAATGGGATGTTGAGCCCGGCCGGCATGAGACCGAACGGGAAGCCCACGGCGAGCGGGAGCAGGTCACTGCGCATGAACCTGCGGAACGGCGAGTGGCGTCCCAGCCATTCGCCGCGAGTCAGGTGGAACTGCGCCTCCTGGCCACCGATCGACACGACCGGAACGATGGGCACGCCAGCCTCGATCGCGGTGCGGACGTAGCCGGTGCGGCCGTTGAAGTCGATGACGCTGGACTTCAAGGTCGGGCGAAACGAGTCATAGTCGCCGCCCGGGAAGACGATCGTGACGGCGCCCGACGTGAGCACCGCATGGGCGGACTCCCGGCGGGCCGGCACAAACCCGAACTTCCGCATGATCGGGCCGTTCACGCCGGTGAAGAGCATGTCGTGGGCGAGGCAGTACAGCGGTCGGTCGGTGCCGAACATCTCGAAGAGCTCGACCGCGATGAGCGGCACGTCCATCGGCATCAGGCCACCGGAGTGGTTGCCGACCATCAGCACGCCGCCGTCGGGCACGCGTTCCATGTTGCGCACTTCGGAGCGGAAGTACCGCCTCATCGCCAACTTGAGGAACGGCAGTGCCTTGGCGACGTAGGCAGGGTCGCGCTGCGCAAGCAACGTCTCGCCCAGTTCTGCGTTGTCGTCGGTCATGGCTGCACCAAACTCTTTCGTGACCATTTCCGGTGGCGCGCTTCACGCCATGTGAAGTCGTGCCAGTCTGCCGGGTCTTGGCACAGTCGGTCCACGACAACGTCGAGAACGAGGGGGTTGGCGACCATGCCGATGTGGCTGCTCGGGACGACGACGTTCTCGGCCGGCGGGCTGTCCGACGGCTCGACGGCACAGCCGGCCCAACCGGTGATGCCATCGGACTTGGAGTAGACGGCAGTGACCGGTACCGGCACCGGCCCGCGGAGCAGGTCGATCATCGGGCGGGCACGATCAGAGATGCCATGCTCACGCCGAGCCCGCTCGAACATGGCCGTTGCCCGCGTCTTCTCGCCCTCGGCGCGCCACGGGGAGCCGAGGCAGACGATCTGGCGGACGTCGACGGGATAGGTGTGTGCGAGCCAGCGGGCGAGGACGCCGCCGAAGCTCCAGCCCACGACGCTGACCGGGGTGTCGTACTCCTTCTGGAGTTCTTCGAACCGTTTGATGAGTCCGTCGATCAGGGTGTCGGTCAGCCCGAGGTTCGGGACCGAGTCCCCAGCCGTGCACCCGGAAGTCATGGCGCTTGAGGTGTGCGCGGAGCCTGCCGGTCAGGCGGTCGTCTGCCCGAAAGCCGGGGAGGACGAGCACTGGACGGCCGTTGCCGCTGGGTTGCTTTGGGCCGACGAGGTCGACCGCACGCGACGCCACGTACTCGCCCGCGACGCGCGGCACCTCGAGAAACATGCAGGGCGCGGTGCGGAGGCTTGAGCGCCGCGGCACCTGACGGCTGCTCGTCTTCGAAGTCGTACATACGAAACTTCCACCCAATCTAGAACACGTTCTAATTTTCCAAGTATGCCGTCGAACGTGCCTGTTGTCAGTGTGATCTTCAAGACCTTTCGGTGTGTCTGTTTCGACCGGACTTACACTCCAAACCGTGAGCACGACCACCGAGGCGCCGACGACCTGGACCCGACCGCTCCCCGATCCGAAATGGGATGCCAAGCGTTTTCCGCCGTCGCTGCACCACAACCGGGTGGTCGCGACCGTGTTGCTGCAGAACGATCCCATCGGCCAGCTCGTGGGCGCGCGCGAAAAGATCGGCCCGGTCTACACGCTGCGAATGCTCAATCACCCCGGCGGCATCGTGTGTGCCGCCGATCTGGAGACGAACCGCGAAGTTCTGACCAACCACGAGCTGTTTGCCGCCGGCGATGCGGCTGAACTCATTGCGCCGATCGTCGGCCGGCATTCGCTGATCCTCACGCCGTCGCCGAAGCATGCCCGCAATCGCAAGCTCCTCATGCCTCCGTTCCATGGCGCCAAGATCGCCCAGTGGACGTCGGCGATCGGCGACCTGACGGAAGGGCAGCTGCCCGCGCTCCTGGAGTCCGGTCCACTGGCCGTGAGGCCATGGGCGCAACGACTGACGCTCGACGTCATCCTCCGGGTCGTCTTCGGTGTCGAGAGCGCTGAGCGTCGCGACGTCTACCGCGCTGCACTCGACGGCCTGATGAATCCGAGAGTCGCGTCGGTCATGTTCCTGCCCGATCCGATCTCGCGCGACCTCGGGCGGTTCTCGCCCGGCGGGCTGCTGGCGTCGCGCCGCAAGGCGGTCGACGACCTGCTGACCGAGGAGATCGTCGCCCGGCGCGCCGACCCGGAGGCCGAGAACAAGGAGGACGTGCTTTCAGTCCTGCTGTCGGCCCGCGACGAAGACGGTAACGGCTTCACCGACGAGGAACTGCGGGACGAACTCAAAGGTCTCGTCGTCGCCGGGCACGAGACGACCGCCACCGCCATCGCCTGGACCCTGCACTTCCTGGCACACAACCCCGACAAGCGGGACAAGCTCATCGCCGACCTCGACGCTGGGTCGAAGGAGTACTTGGGCGCCGTCATCAAGGAGTCGATGCGGCTACGCGCGCCGGTCTTCGACGCCATCCGCATGGCGACCCGCGACACCACGTTGGCCGGCCAGCCGATCCCGGCCGGGGCGCTCGTCGCGGCGAACTTCTGTGTCGTCCACCTCGATCCCGACGTCTGGCCGGAGCCGGAGTCGTTCATCCCTGAACGTCATCTTGTCGAACACGGCGAGGAAAGGCCGAACCCCTGGGGGCTGACGCCGTTCGGCGGGGGAGCCCGACGCTGCGTGGGTGCAGCTCTCGCGCAGCTCGAACTGGAGGTCGTTCTCGCCAAGGTGCTGGAGCGCGCAATCCCCGAACCGGCCGGGCCGCCGGAGCAGGCGAAGCTGCTGACCGTCACCCTCGTCCCGGCCAAGGGTGGCCGCGTCCAGTTTTCGGCCCGATGAGCCACGCGAGTCCCGACGCCTGGCACGAGGCGACCGCCGGCGGGCAGACCTTCCGCTATCTCGACAGTGGTGACGGTCCGCTCGTTGTTCTCATCCATGGATTCCCGGACCTCCCGGACTCCTGGGACTCGATTCGTACCCGACTCAACACCGAGGGCTACCGGACAGTGGTTCCGTACCTGCGTGGCTTTCACGCCGCAACGTTCAGCTCTCGTGGATTCAGCGCCAGCGACCAGGCCGACGACGTCGCCTTATTGCTCGACGCGCTGGGGGAGTCGACAGCGGTGGTCGTCGGGCACGACTTCGGTGCGTCCATGGCCTATGGCGCGGCCACGAAGTACCCCGATCGCGTCGCGAAGATCGTGGCCGTCGGCATCCCGCATCCGCTGGTGATCAAGCCAAAGCCGTGGGAGGCGATGGCTGGGCGTCACTTTCTCTACTTCAAGTTCCCGTGGGCGCGGACGACTGCGCAGGCGTTCGATCTGCGGCTCGTCGATCGGCTCTACCGCCGCTGGGCGCCGAACTGGAACGGGCCAGCGCGGGACGCCTCCGTGGCGGAGGCCGGTCAGGCGCTCAAGGACAAGCGCGTCCTGCGTGGCGCGCTGTCTTACTACAAGGCACTAAACCCGCTCGATCGATTCCTGCGTCCCAAGATCAAGGTGCCCGCCCTGATCGTCGGGGGCTCGGATGACCCGGACGTGTTCCAGCGCGCTTTCCATGCGACGCCCGGCCGGTTCACGGCGCCGTGCGAGGTCCGCATCCTCGACGGTGCCGGTCACTGGCCCCATCGGGAGAACGAAGCGGCGTTCCTCGAAGCGTTACTCAAGTTCCTGGCGGCGCAGTCAGAACGTCCCTAGAACTTCTCCACCCATTCGGCTCGCCACTCCGGCGCTTCGAAGGGTTCGCTCCAATAGGCGGTCTCCTTGGCGATCTTGCCGTCCCGGAACTCGAAGATGAAGATCGTTTCGTACTTCGGGCCGTCGTAGTCGAGGGTCGCTTCAGCTGTGACGATGTCGCCGGCACTGAGCATCCGATTCGGCGTGATCGTCGGGAGCTGGGGGAAGGCCTGATAGATGGCTCGCCGGTTCTCCGCGCCCCGCACGCGTTCGCGGGACTGGGGCCAATCCATGGTGGCGTCGTCGTGGAACAGCTCATCCATGATCTCGATGCGTCGTTCATTGATGCAGGCGATGAGTCGTTCGATGACCGCTTCGTTGCTGGTTGCCATATTCGGAGTGTGGCGTACGAACGGGACGGCGTCGATGCTCAGTTTCGACACGCGCGACTCGCCGGTGTGTTCGATTAAAGAATCGCTGCGATTCCAGCGAAACCAGCCAGTGTGACGAAAGTGTGTTCGAACGCTCCCGGGTTTTGTCGGTGGGCGCCCCTAATGTCGTACATGTGTTCGATCGAACATCCGTTCCCATCGAATGACAGCACCTACCCGAGGTGAGACGGGGCGGGTGAGCGGCCGAACACACCAAATCCAAACGCAAGACCTCATCTTCCCCAGGAGGCAATCATGAGCAGCATCCTCGACACCGAGTATCTGCACCCGACGCACCCGGCGCATCGTCCGCTACGTGCACTGCGCGACTACACAGCGACATTGGACCGGGGCACCGTACGGGTTCGCCATCTATCGGTCGTCCAAGCGCCGGCCGAGCCCTTCGGCCGCGAGCCTGAGCTGCGGCTCACCCGGCGCGGTCGGCTGGCGATGTTCGTCAGCACCGTGCTGATGCTCGGCGTGCTGGGCGTCGTCCTCGGCTCCACCACGGTCGCCACTGACGAGCCAGGCTCCCCGGTGCCGGCCACGATGGTCGTCGTCGCACCCGGCCAGACGCTGTGGGATCTCGCAGCCAAGGCCAACCCGAACGGCGACATCCGCACGACGGTCGACGACATCATGCGGCTCAACTCGATCGAGTCGGCCGGTGGCCTACAGGCCGGCGACACCATCGCCGTCCCGCTCTACAAGTGACGTCAGCGGCGGTTGAGGTGCGAGCGAAGCTCGCCTCGAAACCCCGCAGGCTCAGCTAGCCAGTTGCTGAATGTGCTGGCTGGCGCCTTCGGCGGACTCGCGAGCCAGGGCAGCGACGTGCTTGGCCTGCTTACGGGCCTTCTTCTTGGCCTTCTTGAGCTTCTTCGCCGCCACCGGCTGATACTCATCGCGCAGTTCGGTCGCGCGTTCGCCCAGTTGTTCGCCGGCATCGTGCAGGCGACCCCCGGCAGTGTGGGCCTTTTCGCCCAGAGCGGCGGCCGACAGTGCTGCGAGCGCAGCGGCTCGCCGGCGCGAGCGGCGCACGTGACGCTTCCTGGCTGCGGCCTTCTCGTGGAGCTTGGCTGAAACCTCGACGCTCTTGTCGTGCGCGGGGGTGGTGAGGGCGTCGAGCAAGAGACTCACGCCCGATCCGAGCATCCAAGCCTCGGTCGCGTTGGGCACAAGCGTTGTCTCGGTGTCTGTGTCAGCGTGCTGACCGTTCGTGGCCGGCCGCGTCGCGAGCATTGAAGCGGCGAACGCCGTGAGCCCCAGACCGGCAACTGCGGCCGGAACGATCGGCAGCATCAAGGCGGTTCCCAGCGTCACCTCGCTGGCTCCCAGGACCTTGGCAAAAGTCCGCGGATCCATGCGCTCGATCTGCGGCAGCAGTTTCGCTGCCGATGCCTGAAGTTTGGTGGTCTTCTCGTCTGTAGCGCTGAACGTGCTGACCCCCGAGTTGAGCACGAACGCGCCCGCGGTCAGACGAAGGGGAGCGCGACGGGCGTTTGCCGAAATTTGCATGATTGCCAGATACCCGCCTGCGGCGCCGGCATGCGTTGCCAGAAGTGCGTGGGGCCGCGCCGGGTCCGGTAGAAAGACCTCATGCAGGTTGGACGCGGCATCGCCGACATCACTGGCGAGCCGGCCGACTGCGGGATGCTCGGCTACGGCAAGTCCGACCAGCGCACCTCCGGCATCCACCTGAGACTGCGGGCTCGGGCCTTCGCGTTCGCCAGCGCCACTGATCGAGGTCCGCGACGCGTCCTGCTCGTCGTTGCCGAACTCCCGCTGCCGATGCAGAGCGTGACCGACGAAGTTCTCGCCCGGCTGTCCGAGCGTTTCGGCGACCGGTACGTGGATGAGAACACCCTCATCACCACCACCCACACGCACGCCGGTCCCGGTGGGTATTGCGGTCACTTGCTCTACAACCTGACGACTCAGGGTTTCCACCCGAAGACCTTCGAAGCGATCGTCGCCGGCATCGTGGAGTCCGTGGAGCAGGCCGACGCCGACGTCGCCCCGGCGGACGTGTTCTTGGCTCATGGCGAGTTGCACGATGCGAGCGCCAACCGCTCACCGACCGCCTTCGCCCGCAACCCCGAAGACGACCGCGCGGTCTTTCCGAACGGCATCGACCCACAGACGACGCTGCTGCGCATCGAGCGTGAGGCCCGGCCGGTGGGCGCGATCAACTTCTTCGCCACCCACGGCACGAGCATGACCAACCAGAACACGCTCATCTCTGGCGACAACAAGGGCTATGCCGCCTTCCACTGGGAGCGCCTCGTTGAGTCGGCTGACTATCTCGCCGGCCAGCCCGACTTCGTTGCCGCATTCGCCCAGACAAATCCCGGCGACATGACGCCCAATGTCGATCGCCACAGCGAGGGTCGGAAACAGGGGATTGGTCCCACTCGGGACGAAGTCGAGAACACTCGCATCATCGGACGTCGCCAGTACGATGCGGCGACGGCACTCCTGACAAAGGGCGAAGCACTTGGCGACGTCGTCGATGCCCGGCTCACCTACGTCGACCTTGGCAACATCGAGGTCAGTCCGGAGTTCACGCCCGACGGTCAGCCGCATCGCACCGGTCCGGCCATGGCCGCGGCATCTCAGATCGCTGGAACCGACGATGGTGCCGGCTTTGCCGGTTTCCGGCAGGGTCGCAACCGAACGATTGACCTGCTGTCATCAGCGATCTACCGCTTTGGCGCGAAGACCCGAGCGGCACAGGCGCCCAAGGGCCTGGTGGTGCCGCTGCATCGCCTCAACCGGTTTAGGCCCTTCGTACAGGAACATGTGCCGGTCCAGCTCCTCCGGCTGGGCAGGCTCTACCTCATCGCGATCCCCGGTGAACCCACGATCGTGGCGGGGCTGCGGCTCCGTCGTTCTGTCGCGGCGATCGTCGGCGCCGACCTCCACGACGTCCTCTGCGTCGGCTACAGCAATGCCTACATTCACTACGTCACGACGCCGGAGGAGTACGACGAGCAGCGCTACGAGGGCGGCAGCACACTGTTCGGCCGCTGGGAGCTGCCGGCGCTCATGCAGGTGGCCGCCACGCTGGCCACTGCCATGCACGACGGCACGCCCGTATCGATGGTGTCCCGGCCTGGCCCAGCGCACAGATCCAGTTGGGTGCGAGCGCCAAGTGCCGACCTTGGCGCATTTGGGCGCGTCTTGACCGAGCCCGTTGCCGAGTACCGGCCGGGCACGACGGTTCGCGCCGAGTTCGTCAGCGCGAATCCCAATCGCGACCTGCGCCGGGGTGGCACGTTCTTGGAGGTGCAGCGGCGCGATGGAGACGCGTGGGTGCGGATAGCCGACGACGGGGACTGGTCGACGATCTTCCGCTGGCGCCGAGCCGGGAGGCTGCCTACACAGCGCGGCCACTCAACCGCGATCATCACGTGGGACATCCCCGACGGGACGTCGGGGGAGTATCGGATCGTCCATCACGGGATGGCTGTCACCATCGACGAGAAGCTTCTTCCCTTCACAGGGACAACCCGCGAGTTCAAGGTGGTCTGAGTGAGCCTGGATCTGTCGACGATCACGCCGCGACCGAGCGGACCCGCCGCACTCAACGCCTTGACCGAGCATCTGGAGCCGCCCTTCGCGGTCGTCGACCTCGGTGCGCTCAAATCCAACGCCGGTGCGATGGTGGTGAGTGCGGCTGGCAAGCCGATCCGGTTGGCGTCCAAGTCGGTCCGCTGCCGGGAGATCACGAGCGCCGTTCTGGCCATGCCCGGCTACAGCGGCATCCTGGCGCTCACCCTGGCCGAAGCACTGTGGCTGGCCGAGGGCGTCGACGATGTCGTCGTCGGCTACCCGACGGCCGATCGCGAGATGCTCACGCACCTGGCCGACAATTCCGTCCTCGCCCAACGGGTGACGCTGATGGTCGACTCCACCGATCAGCTCGACTTCATCGAATCGGTCGTCGGCACCACGGGCGCGAGGCTCCGCGTGTGCATCGACCTCGATGCGTCCTTGCGCCTGCTCGGCGGCAAGGTGCACCTTGGTCCGCGGCGCTCGCCCCTCCACGGGCCGGACGCCGCCGCCGAGTTCGCTCGCGCGATCGTCCAGCGGGACCGCTTCGACTTGGTCGGCCTCATGTCCTACGAGGGCCACATCGCCGGGGTCGGCGATGACGCCGGCTCCATGTTGAACAAGGTCCAGATCCGTGCGATGCAGAGCGTCTCGGCCAAGGAGCTGCGCGAGCGGCGGGCCAAGGCCGTTGCCGCCGTGCGGAGCGTCGCGCCGCTGGAGTTCGTCAACGGGGGAGGGACGGGCAGCATCGCTGCGACCGTGAGCGAGGACGCGATCACCGAGGTCGCGGCTGGGTCGGGGCTTTACTGCCCGACCCTGTTCGACGGTTACCGCCACCTGAACCTGGACCCGGCGGCCTTCTACGTGATGTCGGTGGTGCGCCGGCCGAGTCCGGACTTCGCTACGGTGCTCGGCGGCGGGTGGGTCGCATCGGGTCCGGCCGGCGTCGACCGCCTTCCGACGCCGGCGTGGCCAGAGGGGCTCAAGCTGACGTCGCTAGAAGGAGTCGGTGAAGCCCAGACGCCGCTGCACGGCCCGGGGGCCCGCGACCTCGAGCCGGGCGACCGCGTCTGGTTCCGGCACGCCAAAGCCGGCGAGCTGTGCGAGCGGGTGAACGCACTGCACCTGGTCGCAGATGGTGAGATCGTCGGGACCGTTCCGACGTATCGCGGCGAAGGGAAAGCGTTCCTGTGATTTCGAGGGCTACGCCACCTCAATTAACGAGGTGGACGAACTGGACCGGAGATCAGAGCTGCACACCGCGACGCATTTCGCGCCCGCGGACGGTCGACGAACTCGCATCGATCGTGGCCGAGGCGACGGCTGCCGGCGAGACGCCGATCCGGGTCGTCGGCGCCGGCCACTCCTTCGGTGACCTCGTGGGCACGCCCGGCGTCATCCTCTCGCTGGACGACCTGTCCGGCCTGCTCGGCTACGACGAGGTCAGCGGCCGCGTCACCGTCGCCGCGGGCACCCGGTTGCACCAGCTCAATGGGCTGCTTGACGAGATCGGCCGGGCGATGGCCAACCTCGGCGACATCAACGTCCAGAGCGTCGCCGGCGCCATGTCGACCGCCACCCACGGCACCGGAGCGCGGCTCGGAAACCTGGCCACCCAGGTCGTCTCGCTCGACGTCGTCACTGCCGACGGAACGGTTCGTACGGTCGATTCGGGCGACGAGCTGCAGTCTGCGCGCGTCAGTCTCGGTGCGCTTGGCGTCATCAGCGCCGTCACGCTGGAGACGGTCCCGTCATTCCGGCTGCACGGCGTCGATGAACGCCGCCCGCTCGACGAGACGCTCTTGCGGCTGGATGAGTTCACCGACGTCAACGACCACTTCGAGTTCTGGACATTCCCGCACACCGACTACGCGCTGTGCCGCACGAACAACCGAACCGACGATCCTGTGCGCGTTCGTGGACGGGCGGCCAGTTACGTCGGTGAGACGCTGCTGGAGAACAACGCTCTCGACCTCATCTCGAAGGCGGGCCGGCGGTTCCCCGGCCAGATCCCGCGGCTGAACCGGCTGGTCACCCGAGCATTCTCCGAATCCGACCGGGTGAACGTCGGACACGAGATCTTCTCGTCGGTTCGTTCGGTGAAGTTCACCGAGAGCGAATGGGCGGTGCCGGCCGACGCCGCCGCGTCGATGGTGCGCGAGATCTTCGACGTCATCGACAAGCGTGGCTTCGACGTGAACTTCCCGCTTGAGGTGCGGTTCGTCGCGCCGGACGAAGAGTCGTTCCTGAGCCCCTCGTGGGGTCGTGACACCAGCTACATCGCAGCGCACATGTATCAAGGGATGGACTGGGAGCCGTTCATGCGTGCCGTGCAGGACGTCGCGCTCGCTCACGACGGCCGTCCGCACTGGGGCAAGCGGCACTTCCTCACCGCCGTCGAGCTGGCGACGAAGTACCCAGAGTGGGATCGGTTCCAGGACGTGCGAAGCGCGTTTGACCCGGACCGCGTGTTCACGAACGACCACGTCGCCCGCGTCCTGGGTTGACGTCGGGGGAATGATTACGCCATGACCGTCAACCTGAACGGCGCTCGCGTCCTCCTCACCGGCGCGACCGGTGGCATCGGCCACGCCATTGCCCGGGCGCTGCACGCGCGCGGTGCCGAACTGATTCTCACCGGCCGCCGCACCGAGGTGCTCGACGAGCTGGCCGCCGAAGTCAGCGGCACAACGATCGCCTGCGACCTGTCGGACCCGGCGGCTGTCACCAAGCTGATGGACGAAGTCGGCGACATCGACGTGCTCGTGGCCAACGCAGCCCTGCCGGGCGTCGGTGCGATGGTCGACTACACCGAGGCGGGCATCGACCGCGACCTCGACGTCAACCTGCGCGTCCCGATCGTCCTGACCCGCTGGGCGACCAAGCAGATGCTGCCGCGCGGCCGGGGCCACATCGTGTTGATCGGGTCGCTTTCCGGGCGCGCGACCTCACCGCTGTCATCGATGTACAACGCGACGAAGTTCGGCATCCGCGGCTTCGCGCTCGCCCATCGGGACGACCTGCACGGCACCGGCGTCGGCATCTCGGTGGTCGAGCCGGGCTTCGTCAGCGACGCCGGCATGTTCGCCGACAGCGGTATGCCGCTGCCCAAGGGCGTCAAGGCCGTTGCGCCGGAGAAGGTCGCTGCCAAGGTCGTTCGGGCGATCGACAAGAACCTCGGCGAGGTCATGGTCGCGCCGACCAGCCTCAAGGTGTTGAGCGCGTTCGCTCTCGTGGCGCCCGGGCTCGCCTCCTCGCTTGGCCGGAAAGCCGGCGCGGCCGACATCGTCGGCTCGCACACCAGTCTGACGAAGGAGTAGGTCCCCACATGCCCATCAACCTCAGCGGAGCGCGAGTGCTCATCACCGGCGCGACCGGTGGCATCGGCCACGCCATCGTCCGCGCGTTCCACGAGCGCGGTGCCGAACTGGTCCTGACCGGGCGGCGCACCGACGTCTTGGACGATCTCGCCGCCGAAGTCGGTGGCAAGACGATCGCTGCCGACCTTGCTGACGCTGAATCTGTCTCGCAGTTGATGACCGAAGCCGGCGGGATCGATGTGCTGGTGGCCAACGCCGCCCTCCCCGGCGACGGAGCTTTGGACGGCTTCACCGAAACCGAGATCGACCGGTCCCTCGACGTGAACCTGCGCGCCCCGATCGTGCTCAGCCAATGGGCCGCAGAGCAGATGGTGCCGCGCGGGCGTGGCCACATCGTCCTCATCGGGTCGCTGGCCGGACGCGCCGCGACGCCACGCATGTCCATGTACAACGCCTCCAAGTTCGGGCTGCGCGGGTTCGCGTTGGCCTACCACGAGGAGTTGCTTGGAACCGGCGTCGGGGTCTCGCTCATCGCGCCCGGTTTTGTCAGCGACGCCGGTATGTTCGCCGACAGCGGGAACGAGCTTCCGACCGGCATGCGGGCAGTCTCACCCGGCGATGTCGCGAAAGCCGTCCTGCGCAGCATCGACAAAGACTTGGGCGAAGTCTCCGTCGCGCCGCCGGAGCTCAAGGCCATGAGCATGCTCGCGGTGGCCGCGCCCCGGTTGTCGGCCGCCATCCAGCGCCGGCTCGGACTCAACGACTCCTTCGACAGCGTCGGGGGCAAGGAGAAGCGCTGACGCGCTAGTTCACCTGCCGTTCGTGGTCTTTCCAGAACGGCTCGCGCAGCTTGAACTTCTGCAGCTTGCCGGTCGCCGTGCGCGCCAGCTCGTCGCGGAACTCGACCCGACGCGGGATCTTGTAGCCGGCCAGTTGGGTGCGGCAGTGCGCGACGAGGTCGTCGGCGCTGACGTCGCCGTCCACGACCACGAGCGCGGTGACGAGCTCACCCCATTTCTCGTCGGGCGTGCCAATCACCGCGACTTCGCGAACGGCCGGGTGGGCCATGAGCGCGTCCTCGACTTCGATGGACGAGACGTTCTCGCCGCCGGAGATGATGACGTCCTTCTTGCGGTCGGCGATGACGACGTAGCCCTCGTCGTCGATGACACCGCCGTCGCCGGTGCGGAACCAGCCGTCCTGAAGCGCAGCCGCGCTCTCGTCGGGCTGCTCCCAATAGCCGTCCATGACGACGTTGGATTGCGCCTGCAGCTCGCCTTCGTCGTCCACGCGCATGCGGACGCCGACCGCCGGGACGCCGGCACGGCTCAGCCGCTTGGCCCGCTCCAGGGTGTCGAGGTCGTCCCACTCGCTGCGTGACCGGTTGATGGTCAGCAGCGGCGCGGTTTCGGTGAGCCCGTAGATCTGGATGAACTCCCAGCCCAGCTCGTCGGCGACGCGCGCGATGGTGCGGGTCGGCGGGGGAGCACCGGCGACGACGATGCGCAACCCGTCGCGTCCAGGAATGGGGCCGTCCCAGTCCTGCGCGGCGTCGAGCACCATGTTGATGACGGCCGGCGCGCCACACAGCATCGTGACGCCGTGCTGTTCGATGCGGCGCAGGATCTCGGTGCCGTCGACCTGTCGCAGCACGACCTGGGTGTTTCCCATCGCAGTCTGGATGTACGGCATGCCCCAGCCGTTGCAGTGGAACATCGGCAGCGTGTGCAGGTAGGTGTCGCGGTCGGTGACGCTGGTGTGCAGGCCGAACGTCGTCGTGTTGAGCCACAGGTTGCGGTGGGTGAGCTGGACGCCCTTGGGGCGCGCGGTCGTGCCGGACGTGTAGTTGATGGTGGCCGTCGCGTTCTCGTCCGGGTCAGCCCACGCGCGCGGCTCGGCACCGTCCTTGAACAGGTGCTCGTCCTCGCCGAGCGTGAACTTGTGCGTGACGTCGAGCTGGTCGAGCACGTCCTTGAGCGCCGGGTCGGCGTAGACGACGTCGGCGCCGCTGTGCCCGATGATGTACTGGATTTCCGGCACCGCGAGCCGGAAGTTCACCGGCACCAGGACCCGGCCCCACGCCGAGACGCCGAAGAACGACGTCAGCAGGCGGGCGCTGTTCTGGCTGATGACGGCGACGCGGCCGCCGACCGGCACACTGAGGTCGTCCAGGAACGCGGCTTGGGCCCTTGCCTTGGTGGCCAGTTCGCCGTAGGTCCACGGGCCCAGGGGAGTGGCCGGCTGGTCCGGCTCGTCGATGAACGCAATGCGGTCGGGATAGACGTGCTCCGCACGGTGGAGGAAGTCGCCGATGGTGAGAGGTACCTGCATGCGGCCAGACGACCACAGCGGCCGGTCCGGCGTCTAGGTCGGCGTACCGGACGTTCGGCCAAAGGTTGCCCAAAAAGCGAACGACGGCCGCTTCGTCAGGTCTACGCTCGCGAACTGTGGGGGTAGTCCTGAGGAGGACAAGATGACGTCAAAGTTGGCCCCGCTCAGCGGGCTCGCATTCCTGGCCTTGGTCATCGCCGGCGGTCTGTACGGCGGCAAACCGCCCAGTGAGCAGGGCCTGAAGACGGCCGAGGAGCTCGCCGCCGCGTACGCGGCGCAGGGTGACAAGCTGTCGGTCGCGGTCTTCCTGATGGGACTAGGGCTGGTGTTCCTGGTCTACTTCGGATCGGTGCTGATGACGACACTTGACACCGGCTCGGCCAAGAACCAATGCCTCTCACGGGCGGCGTTCGCGGGTGTCCTCGTGTTCGCTGTCGGCGCGGCGACCGATTTCTCGCTGATGCTCGCCATGGTCGAGGGGGCCAAGAAGAAGGTGGATCCGCTGGTCGTCCAGGCGCTGTCGACCTATTGGGAGAACGACTGGGTCCCGTTCGCCGTCGGCATCCTGCTGCTGACGAGCGCGTCAGCCATCTCCATCCTCAAGTACGGCGGCGCACCGAAGTGGTTGGGCTGGCTTGCCGCCCTGATCGCCGTTGTCGGTCTGATACCGCCGATCGCCTTTGCGGCGTTCCCGGCGGCCGGCGTCTGGGTCCTGCTGGCCAGCATCGCCCTCTTCCTGCAAGGGCAAAAGGCCGTCGGCCCGCCGGCTATGTGAGCAGCCGGGTGACCGGCGTCAGCAGGAAGTAGAGCACGAACAGGGCCGCGACGACCCACATCAGCGGATGCACCTCGCGGGCTTTGCCGCGCACCAGCTTGATGACGACGTAGGCCACGAAGCCGGCGCCGATGCCAACGGTGATCGAGTAGGTGAACGGCATCAGCACGATCGTGAGGAACGCCGGGATGGCGATCTCCAGGTCGTCCCAGTCGATGCCCTTGACCTGCTGCATCATCAGGAATCCGACGAGCACCAGCGCCGGCACGGCGGCCTCGCTGGGAATGATGTCGACGATCGGCGCGAACACGATCGCCAGCAGGAAGAGCACGCCGGTGACGATGGACGCCAGCCCGGTCCGTGCGCCCTCGCCGACGCCGGACGCCGACTCGATGTAGGACGTGTTCGATGAGACGCCGGCAGCGCCACCGGCGGCCGCGGCGATCGAGTCGACGACCAGGATGCGCGAGGTGTTCGGCGGGATGCCCTCTTCGTCCAGCAGGTCGGCCTCGGCGCCGATGGCCGTCATCGTGCCCATCGTGTCGAAAAAGTCAGCCAGCAGCAGCGTGAAGACCAGCAGGAGCGCCGCGACGACGCCGACCGCCTGGAACGAGCCGAGCAGGCTGAACTCGAAGATGGTGGCGAAGTCCGGCTTGCCGATGACGTTGTCGGGGAGGGCCGGGAGGTTCAGGCTCCAGCCATTCGGGTTCTTGCCGTCCGGCGTCTGGACGCCGATCGACGCGATGGCCTCTACCCCGATCGCGACCAACGTCGTCACGATGATCGAGATGAGGATCGCGCCCTTGACCTTGCGCACCCAAAGGACCACAAGGATCAGCAGTCCGAGTGAGAACACCGCGACCGGCCATCCGGACAGGAAGCCGTCGCTACCAAGCTGGACCGGGACGGGTCCCTGGCCGGTGCGACGGACGAAGCCAGCGTCGACGAACCCGATCAGCGCGATGAACAGGCCGATGCCGACGGAGATTGCGACCTTCAGCTGCGGCGGGACGGCGTGGAAAACGGCCTGCCGGAAGCCGGTGAGTACGAGCACGAGGATCACGAGGCCCTCGATCACGACCAGGCCCATGGCGTCCGCCCACGTCATCTGGGACGCGATGCCGAACGCGACGAACGCGTTGAGGCCCAAACCGGCTGCCAGTGCGAGCGGGTAGTTCGCGACCAGCCCCATGAGAATAGTCATGACGCCGGCGACGAGCGCGGTCGCCGCAGCGATGGCCGCCAGGTTGGGCTCAGCCCCGCCGCCGAGGTACTTGCCGTCGGCGTCCTTGGCGAAGCCGAGGATCAGCGGATTGAGCACGATGATGTACGCCATCGTGAAGAAGGTGACGACGCCACCGCGGATCTCACGTCCGATCGTCGAGCCGCGTTCGGTGATCTTGAAGAAGGTGTCCACGCATCGATCGTGGCAGAGGTTGATCCCAATTCAGCGTTGGCAGTGCGGGCACCAGAACGTGTTTCGCGTGCGGACCGGGTCGTCGCCGAGTTCGCCGCGGCGGATGGCGGTGCCGCATTGGCGGCATGGCAGGCGGTCACGCCCGAAGACGAATTGCGTTTCTCCGCGGCGGGCGTTGCCGGTGAAGATCCGCTGAACGCGTTGAGCGTTGACGCCGATCAGCCGTTGGCCGCGCTCGATCACATGCCCTATGTCGTCGACCTCGCCCACTGAACGCGTGGGCAGCAGCCCGTGCAGGAAGCACAGCTCGTTGACGTACTCGTTCCCGAACCCGGCGAGGTTGCGCTGGTCGTGGAGGGCGAGGAAGACCGGACGGCCGGGATCGCCGCTGACTCGTTTCACGGCTTCGGCCAGAGACCAGTCCGGTCCGAGCAGGTCCGGGCCGAGCCAGGCCATCGCCTCGTCCTCGGCTGACCGATCGAGCAGCTCGACCAGTCCGAGCGAGAATCCGACGGCCTGATAGTCGGCGTTCGCCAAGACCGCCCGTGCGGTGTGGGCAGGACGGTCCCATCGCGCACCCGGCTCGTAGACGCGCCAGACGCCCTCCATCTTCAGGTGGGTGTGCAGTGAGACGTCGCCGGCCCGGATGAACAGATGCTTGCCGCGGCTGACTGCGTCGTCGACCCTGACGCCGCTCAGATCAACCGTGGCCCATTCCGGCACGCGGATGTCGCAGCTGGTCAGCGACCGGCCAGCGAGTGCTTCATGCAGCCGACGCGCCGTGCGCCAGACGGTGTCACCTTCGGGCATCGAGACGAAGACCCTTGGGATGCGCGCCGAACCCAGCCTCCCGGAGGGCCTCACCGAGTGGCGTGCTGCCGACGGGTCGCCCAGCGACCGTATGCACAGTGAGTCGAGGCACCCGTCCGGCGTGCACCAGCGACGCGACTGCATCGGCGGCGGGAGCGAGCCGGCTTGTGTCGTCGGTGAGCACCAATGCCGTCCGTCCGCCGCGTTCGAGATAGAGCACGGCACGCCCGTCGTGGACAACGACGAGGGCGCCGGCCTTGCGGGCCGGTCGATGGCGTGAATCCTCAGTGGCGTCCACGACGTCAGGCCAGGGGAGCGCCGCGCCGAACGGATTGGCCGGATCGGTCGCGGCCAGCGCAATGGCCGGGACGTCCGCGGCTTTGTCGTCGTCGTTGCGCTGCAGCGCGCGGAGCCGGTCGATGGTGGCGGGCGACGCGAACTGAGCTGCGCCGAGGGTGTCGACGTAGTAGCCGCGCAGGCAGGCGCCGGTCTGCTCGAGCTCACGCAGGACGCGGTACGTCGCGGCGAACCCACCGGGAGTCTGCTCGGCGGTGACAGACCCGCGCGTGACGACGCCATGGCGCGCCAGAAGTGCTTCCGTGCGGGCGAGCTGCAGCTTGGTCGGGTCGGTTTCGACCGGCTCCAGTTCGAACCACCGACCGGTGACGGTGGGCGGGCCTTGCTGTGCCGTCCGGAGCGAGGCTCCGCGTGCCGACCTCAGCCGGGCTCGTGGCGAGCGAGGTCGGGACCGGTGTGCTCCGCGTCCGCCGAGCATCGCCCGCACGGGCGCAAAGGTGTCCCCAGCAACGCGGCCGCTCCAAACCAGTCGCCAGAGTGCCTCGGCGACCAGCGTGTCGTCGGGCTCGTGCAGGGCGCTGGTGATCTGGCGGAACAGGAACGCGCCTCCGCCGTGGAGCGTTTCGAGGATTGCGGCGCCCAGTTCATCCGGCTCTGGTGATTCGCGCAGAGCGGGCAGCACCAGGTCAGCAAGGTGCAATTGCACCCATCCATCGCGGCCGGGCAGAGTCCCGGCGCCGGTCCACACGACCTCGCCGGCACCGAGCAGCTCGTCGAGCATCGCGGGGGAGTAGTCGGTGACTCTCGACGGCAGGACGAGGCTCTCCCACGCCGACGCCGGGAGGGACTTGCCAGCCAGTTGGTCGATGACCGCGAGCACGCCCTCGACGCCCCGCGCGTTGCCGCCGACGCCCTGCCAGGCCGGGAGGAACCGGGCGAGGGTGGCCGGGTCGACCGGTTCGACCTGCTCGCGTGCGGCCGCGAGCGAGCGGCTCCGCAGGCGTCGGAGGATGCCCGGCTCCAGCCACTCGCTGCCAACCGCCTGTGGGCGGAACTCGCCCTCGGTGAGGCGGCCGTCGCGCGCCAGCCGGCGCAGGACGTCGGTGACGACAGCAATGCCGAGGCCGAATCGTGCTGCTGCCTCCGCCGCGGTGAAGGGCCCGTGGGTGCGGGCGTAGCGGGACAGCAGGTCGCCCAGCGGATCAGCAACAGCGGCCAGGTGTGCCTCGGCGATGCCCAGCGGGAGAGCGACGCCCAGAGCGTCGCGCAGGCGTCCTGCATCCTCGACGGCGGCCCACCGGACGTCGCCAGCCACAGACACCTCGATCGCCCGCCGGTCATCCCGAAGCCGTTCCAGCGACTCAGTCGCTGTGTCCTCGGCCAGTCGCTGCTGAACCTCGTCGGCGGTGAGTGGCCCGAGCAGTCGGAGCAGGTCGGCGACGCCCTCGATGCCAGTCGCGCGGCGGTGGTCGGCGAGCCTCTGCAGCTCTGCCTCGGTGCGCTCGATGACGTCCGGGTCGAGCAGTTCGCGCAGCTCCGCGCGACCGAGCAGTTCGGCGAGCAGCGTCGGGTCAAGGGTGAGGGCGGCCGCCCGGCGTTCTGCCAGCGGTACATCGCCCTCATAGAGGAAGGACGCGACGTAGCCGAACAGCAGCGTCTGGGCGAACGGCGAGGCACGTTCGGTGGTGACCTCGGCCACCTGCACCTCCCGCGCGGCAATGCGCCGGCTCAAGTCGACGAGCGCCGGCACGTCGTACACATCCTGTAGGCACTCGCGGGCCGTCTCGAGCAGGATCGGGAAGTCGGGGTAGTTGCGGGCGACCTGCAGCAGCTGCGCGGATCGCTGACGCTGCTGCCACAGCGGTGCCCGCGACCCAGGATTGCGGCGCGGCAGCAGCAATGCTCGAGCGGCGCACTCACGGAACCGGGAGGCGAAGAGGGCCGAGCCGCCGACCTCGGTGGTGACGATTTCCTCGAGGTCGTCCGGCTCGAACAGGAACAGCTCGGCTCCCGGCGGTTCGTCGCCGGTGTCTGGGAGCCGGGCGACGATGCCGTCGTCGGAGGCGACCACCGAGCCGTCGATGCCGAACTGCTCAGTGATGCGGGCGCCGACAGCGAGCGCCCAGGGCGCGTGGACGCGGCGGCCGAACGGCGAAAGCAGAACGACGCGCCAGTCGCCGAGTTCGTCGCGGAAGCGCTCCACCACGAGCGTCTGATCCGTGGGGACGATGCCGGTGGCGTCGCGCTGTTCAGTCAGGAACGACATGAGGTTGGCGCTGGCGCGTGCGTCGAGATCGTCAGGTGCTTCACCGGCCACTGTCCGCCGCACGAACTCGCCGATGGCCGCACCCAGCTCGAACGGCCGCCCGATTGTGTCGCCTTTCCAGAACGGCAGGCGGGCAGGCTCACCGAACGCCGGCGTGACGACGACGCGGTCGTGGGTGATGTCCTGAATCCGCCAGCTGGTGGCGCCCAGCGCGAAGACGTCGTTGACGCGGGACTCGTAGACCATCTCCTCGTCGAGCTCGCCGACCCGCCTGCTCCGCCCGCTTTCGTCGGTTCCTTCGGCGAGCGTGACGGTGAACATGCCGCGGTCGGGGATCGTGCCGCCGCTGGTGACGGCGAGACGCTGTGCGCCGGGGCGTCCGGTGAGGGTGCCGGCGTCGCGGTCCCAGACGATGCGCGGACGCAACTCGGCGAACTCGTCGGACGGATAGCGCCCGGCCAGCAGGTCGAGCGTCGCATCGAACGCCGAGCGAGGAAGCGCCGCGAACGGCGCGGTGCGGCGTACGGCGTCGAACCACGTCTCGACGTCGATGGGCTCAAGCGCCGTGGCGGCAACTGTCTGCTGGGCGAGCACATCCAAGGGGTTGGCAGGGACGACGAGGTGCTCGATGAGCCCCTCGCGCATCCGCTCCGCGGTGACGGCGGCTCCGACGAGATCGTGACGGGACGTCGGGTAAAGGACGCCGGTCGACACCTCGCCGACCTGGTGCCCGGCGCGCCCGACGCGCTGCAGACCGCTGGCCACCGACGGGGGAGTGGAGACCTGGACGACGAGGTCGACCGCGCCCATGTCGATGCCCAACTCGAGGCTCGACGTGGCTACGACGCAGCGGAGCCGGCCGGACTTGAGGTCGTTCTCGATCAGCTCGCGCTGCTCCTTGCTGACTGATCCGTGGTGCGAGCGAGCGAGCACCGCTTCTGCGCCCTTGCTCTGCGCGCTGCCACCCATCAGCTGTGCCGGCGACCGCGTCGACAGCTTCGGCTCCACGGACTCCCGCAAGGCCCACGCCTCGTTCAAGCGAGCGGTGAGCCGTTCGGCGAGCCCACGAGAGTTGCAGAACACGATCGTGGATCGGACCTCGAGCACCCGGTCGAGCAGGTCGTGCTCGACATGCGGCCAGATGCTGTGCGTCGGTTTGTCGTCGCCCTCGGTCGGCGTCGCGAGCGCGGTCATGTCGTCAACCGGGACAGTCACCTCAAGCGACAGCAGCGACTCGCTCTCCGGTGCGACGATGCGCACCGGTGCGCGTCCGCCGAGGAACCGAGCCACCTCGTCGTGCGGGCGCACGGTTGCGCTCAGCCCGATCCGGCGGGCCGGTCGAGCGAGTAGCTCGTCCAGACGCTCCAGCGACAGCGCCAGATGCGCACCGCGCTTGGTGCCGGCAACAGCGTGGATCTCGTCGACGATGACGGTGTCCACGTCACGCAGCGACTCGCGAGCGGACGACGTCAGCATCAGGAAGAGCGACTCCGGGGTAGTGATCAGGATGTCGGGTGGATGCGACACGAGACGGCGTCGTTCCTGCTGCGGCGTGTCTCCGGACCGGACGCCGACGGTGACCTCGTTGAACTCTTCACCCCGGCGAGCGGCCGCCTGGGTGATGCCGACCAAGGGCGACCGCAGGTTGCGCTCGACGTCGACGGCGAGCGCCTTGAGCGGCGAGATGTAGAGCACGCGTGTGGCGACATCCTTCGGGCGCGGCTCATGCAGCAGGCGATCGATGCTGGACAGGAACGCTGCCAGCGTCTTGCCCGACCCGGTGGGCGCGACCACCAGGACGTGGTCGCCCTCGTCGATGCCGGCCCAGGCACCGACCTGCGCAGGGGTCGGCGCGGCGAAGGTCTGTGAGAACCATTCGTGCGTCGCGGGGGAGAAGCGGTCGGACATTAGGTCCATCGTCTCAGGCGGCTACGACAGACCCGGACGGCCGATCAAACGACCTGCGACACGCCGCAGCTCAAAGTGAATCGCGTTCCAAACCCTCGACCTGACCTGCAGGTTTATCCACGTGGCGAAAATGTCGGAACCAGGCACAAGAATGTATTGCGTGGGTCACACACGCGGCGTACAGTGGCACAAGATCTAGTAGTTGCAGGGCTGTAGTTCATCCACATGTAGTGCACAGGATGAGGCCAGATTCCCACAGATCTCAGCGATAACCACAGCGAAATCCCCACCTTTTCCCCAGAGTTATCAACATGGGTTACCGGCAGGTAGCCCTGACCAGCGAAAACGCGAAATCCCCACCAGATGGTCCGGAGAGGAGTCCACAGATGCACTGTCCGTTCTGCAAGCACGGCGACACCCGCGTCCTCGACTCCCGGGTTGCCGACGACGGCACCGCCATCCGCCGGCGTCGGGTCTGCAGCGAGTGTGAGAAGCGGTTCACCACCGTCGAGCAGATGCAGCTGACCGTCCTCAAGCGCTCCGGCGCCTCCGAGCCATTCAGCCGCGACAAGGCCATTGCCGGCGTCCGCAAGGCGCTCAAGGGCCGGGACGTGCCCGAGGACGCTCTCGCCATTCTCGGCCAGGACGTCGAGGACGCCCTGCGCGCGGCCGGCAGCGCCGAGATCGCCAGCCACGAGGTCGGCCTGGCCATCCTCGAGCCACTCAAGAAGCTCGACGAAGTCGCTTACCTGCGCTTCGCCAGCGTCTACAAGTCATTCGAGTCGGTCAACGACTTCGCCGCCGAGATCGCCGGCCTCATGGCTGCCAGTGCTGATCAAGAACTGAAGCAAGCTACCGAAGCAACAAACATCCCTTCCGATTTCAACAACTGAAAAGAACCAGGAGCACCGCATGACCGAGACCGTCGACGGGACCACCGCCGGAACCAGCAAGTCGCGCAGGAACCGAGGCAAGGGCCTCACGATCGAGCGCGTCTACACCACCCCCGGCGTGCACCCGTACGACGACGTCACGTGGGAGCGCCGCGACGTCGTGCAGACGAACTGGAAGACCGGCGAGACGGTCTTCGAGCAGCGCGGTGTCGAGTTCCCCGACTTCTGGTCGGTGAACGCCAGCACGATCGTCACCACCAAGTACTTCCGCGGCGCCGTCGGCACCGAGGAGCGCGAGCAGGGCCTCAAGCAACTGCTCGACCGCGTCGTGCTCACGTACACCGCGGCCGGCAAGGAGCATGGCTACTTCGCCACCGACGCCGACGCCGAGGTCTTCGAGCACGAGCTCACGCACATGCTTTTGCACCAGGTCTTCAGCTTCAACAGCCCGGTCTGGTTCAACGTCGGCACGTCCAGCCCGCAGCAGGTCAGCGCCTGCTTCATCCTGGCCGTCGACGACTCGATGGACTCGATCCTGAACTGGTACCGCGAAGAGGGAATGATCTTCAAGGGTGGCTCGGGCGCCGGGCTCAACCTGTCCCGCATCCGCAGCTCCAAGGAACTCCTGCGCAGCAGCGGCGGCACCGCGTCCGGCCCGGTCTCCTTCATGCGCGGCGCCGACGCCTCCGCCGGCACCATCAAGTCCGGTGGCGCCACGCGTCGCGCGGCCAAGATGGTCGTCCTGGACGTCGATCACCCCGACATCGTCGAGTTCGTCGAGACCAAGGAACGCGAAGAGGAGAAGATCCGGGTCCTGCGCGACGCCGGCTTCGACATGGACCTCGGCGGCTCCGACATCACCTCCGTTCAGTACCAGAACGCCAACAACTCGGTCCGCGTCAACGACGAGTTCATGCAGGCCGTCGAGGACGGCACCGATTTCGGACTGCGCGGCCGCATGACCGGTGACGTCATCGAGACGATCGACGCCCGCGAGCTGTGGGACAAGATGGCGCACGCCGCGTGGGCCTGCGCCGATCCGGGCATCCAGTACGACTCGACGATCAACGACTGGCACACCACGCCGGAGACCGGCCGCATCACCGCGTCCAACCCGTGCAGCGAGTACATGCACCTCGACAACTCCAGCTGCAACCTCGCCAGCCTGAACCTGATGAAGTTCCTGGCCGACGACGGCAGCTTCGATGTGCCCAAGTTCGTCAAGGCAGTCGAGTTCATCATCACCGCGATGGACATCTCGATCTGCTTCGCTGACTTCCCGACCGAGGCGATCGGCGACACGACTCGGGCCTTCCGCCAGCTCGGCATCGGCTACGCCAACCTCGGCGCGCTGCTCATGGCGTCGGGTCTGGCCTACGACTCCGAAGGCGGCCGCGCGCTGGCCGCATCGATCACCAGCCTGATGACCGGCGTCTCCTACCGCCGCGGCGCGGAGCTGGCTGCCATCGTCGGCCCGTACGACGGGTTCGCGCAGAACGTCGACGGCCACACCCGCGTCATGCGCAAGCACCAGGCGGCCAACGACGACGTCAAGACGCTGCACGCCATGGACATCGCCGTGCACCGCGAGGCCACCAAGCAGTGGGCCGACAACCTGAAGATCGGCCAGAAGAACGGCTGGCGCAACAGCCAGGCGTCCGTGCTCGCGCCGACCGGCACCATCGGCTTCATGATGGACTGCGACACGACCGGCATCGAGCCGGACTTCTCGCTGGTCAAGTTCAAGAAGCTGGTCGGCGGTGGGTCGATGCAGGTGGTCAACCAGACCGTACCGGCCGCGCTGAAGAAGCTCGGCTACACCAACGAGACCATCGAGGCGATCGTCGAGTACATCGCCGAACACGGTCACGTCATCGACGCGCCGGGGCTCAAGCCCGAGCACTACGAGGTGTTCGACTGCGCGGTGGGGGAGCGGGCCATCAAGCCGATGGGCCACGTGCGGATGATGGCGGCGGCGCAGCCGTTCCTGTCCGGCGCGATCTCCAAGACGGTCAACATGCCGGAGGAGGCGACGGTCGAGGAGATCGCCGACGTCTACTTCCAGGGCTGGAAGCTCGGCCTGAAGGCGCTGGCGGTCTACCGCGACAACTGCAAGGTCGGCCAGCCGCTGAGCGACGCCAAGAGCAAGACGAACAACGGACGCGACTCCGTCGCCAAGGGGTGAGGTCGAAGTCCGCGAGGTCATCGTCGAAAAGCCGCTGCGTCGCCGGATGCCGCGGGCTCGCCAGTCGATCACGACGTCGTTCAGCGTCGGTGGCGCCGAGGGCTACATGACCTCCGGTGCGCACGAGGACGGCCAGCTCGGCGAGATCTTCCTCAAGCTCGGCAAGCAGGGCTCGACGCTGGCTGGCGTGATGGACGCCTTCTCGATGGCGATCTCGATCTCGCTGCAGTACGGGGTGCCGCTGGAGACGTTCATCAGCAAGTTCACCAACATGCAGTTCGAGCCGGCCGGCATGACCGACGACCCGGACGTGCGGATGAGCAAGTCGATCATGGATTACGTCTTCCGCCGCCTGGCGCTGGACTACATGGACTTCGACACCCGTTCGGCCCTGGGCATCCACACCGCCGAGGAGCGCCAGCGCTACCTCGACACCGGCTCGCACCAGCCGATCAGCGCGGGCAGCACAGCCGCCGAACTGATTGGTCAACGACGCCGACGAGGTCGACGCCGCGGACGCAGAGTCCAAGGCGGTCGCCGACGAAGCCTCAGTGGAATCCGGCGGTCGAGGTGGGAGCGAAGCGACCCTCGAAACCAGACGTCTCGAAGCCGGCCCCAGCCGAGGCCCACACCTCAGCCGAGCTCCTCGAGGTCATCACCGGTTCCGCCGTCGACTCGCCGCTCTGCATGAACTGCGGCACCAAGATGCGCCCCGCTGGCTCCTGCCACGTCTGCGAAGGCTGCGGCAGCACCAGCGGCTGCAGCTGATATTTGGACAGCGAGGCCCCGTTCCTGAAATGGTGCGGGGGCCTCGTCCATTTCTGGCAAGCTCGGGCTTGTGACGAACGTTCCGTTCGAATTGGTCGCTTCAGCCGACCTCGTTGTCGACCGCGTCTACGAAGGCGGAACGGCTGGGAACGCCGGGGATGACCCGATCAATCGGATGCTGCGCGTGGGAAACTCTGGCGGCTTTCGCTGGAGGGGAAGCCTTCAGGCCGTCGACATCCTCGTTCTCTATACGACTGGCGCAGAGCCCGACTGGCCCGATCGTCTGGACCTCGCAGACGGCACATTCATCTATTACGGCGACAACCGGAGGCCTGGCAAGGAACTGCACGACACGTCGAAGAAGGGGAATCAGCTACTCCGGCAGATGTTCGAGCAAGCCCAGTCCGGCCAGGGGCGGGAGCTCATTCCACCGATCTTCCTTTTCGAGAAGGCGGGGCGAGGTCGCGACGTGATCTTCCGTGGGCTGTTGGTTCCTGGGGCGCCAGCTGTACCCGTGGATGAGCAACTGGTGGCGGTCTGGAGAGCCGCGAAGGGATCGAGATTCCAGAACTATCGTGCGACCTTCTCTGTGCTCGATGGCTCAGCCGTATCTAGGCGATGGATTGAGGACATCCTCAGCCGGGATGTGAGCGATCTGGAGGCACCTGTCGAATGGATTGCTTGGAAACGGACGGGAGTGCCTACCCGATTGCGGGCGCGGCGGTCGCTCGACTACCGCAGTCGAGAGGATCAGCTACCGACGGCTGATGGCGACTTTCGGTTGCTCAGCCTTGTGCACCAGCACTTTTCACCCGACCCGTACGAGTTCGAGGGTTTTGCGGTTGACATTTGGCGAGCGCTCGCGCCAGCGACCGACGACGACCTTGAGGTAACACGCCGATCACGCGACGGGGGACGAGACGCCGTCGGTCACTATCGAATCGGGCCGGCGTCCGACCCCATCAGAATTGAGTTCGCGCTTGAGGCCAAGTGCTACCAGCCGCAGAACGCTGTGGGTGTCAAGGAAACTAGCCGCCTCATCTCCAGACTTCGCAACCGACAGTTCGGAGTTCTGGTCACGACCTCTTTTGTGAACCGTCTGGCTTACCAAGAAATTCGAGATGACGGACACCCTGTGGTGATCGTCAGCGGCAGGGACATCATCGATGTTCTGCGGCAGAGGGGGCTCGCCGAGACATCCCGTTTGCGGACATGGCTTGAGACCGACTTCCCGGTCCATCCCGGCGCACACAGCGTCGACGTGACGTATCCGATCGCCGCCGATTCAGTCGCCGTCGAATTCGAAGGCGCTCAGGCTCCGACCGAGGTGTGACGACTGCACATGGTCTGGGTCCGCAGCCGTACGCTGGCGGCATGGACCCAGCCGCGATGCAGGCGCAGTCGCGATTCCACCTGCATCAGAAGGTCACGCTGATGGTCAACCGCTACGAGGTGTTCGCCGACGTCGACGGCAACCCGGGTGAGCTGGTCGCGTTCGTCGAGCAGAAGCGGATGACGTTTCGCGAGCAGGTGACGATTTTCACCGACGCGACGAAGTCCGCTGTCCTCGCGCGGTTCGCCGCGCGCAAGGTCCTCGACGTCTCCGGCGCCTACGACGTCCTCGACAGCGCCGACGCTCCAATCGGCGTCTTCCGCAAGCAGTTCAAGCAGTCCCTGCTGCGCTCAACCTGGGTGCTCGAGCAACCCGGACTCGACCCGATCACGATCACCGAGCGCAGCATGGTCGTCGCGATCTTCCGTCGACTCTGGGGCTTCCTGCCGTACGCCAACGAGATCCCGTTCTTCCTGCGGTTCCACTTCGACTGGACCAGCGGCGGGCGACGGGTCGGCACGTTCAACAAGGTCACCCGACTGCGGGACCACTACGTCATCGAGATCGACGAGCCCGGGCTCGACCGGCGGCTCGCGATCGCCCAGTCCGTCGCATTGGATGCCCTGCAGTCGCGGTAGGACCGCAGTAAGGTGCCCGCCATGAGCAAGCAGCGGTCGATCGCGGTTGTCGGTGGCGGTTTCGGTGGTGTCGGTGCGCTCGTGATGCTCAAGCGCGCGGGCTATGACGACGTCACCGTGTTCGAGCGCGGCGACGGCATCGGGGGAGTCTGGCACCACAACACGTACCCGGGCGCAGCATGCGACGTCCCGTCCCACCTCTACGAATTCTCGTTCGAACCCAACCCGCGCTGGTCCCGCCGCTACGCGCCGCAGCCGGAGATCAAGGCCTACGTCGAGGGCGTCGCCCAGAAGTACGGCGTCGTGGATCGGATCCGCACGAACACCGAGGTCACAAGCGCCCGATGGGACGCCGGTCGCGGCAAGTGGCTGCTCGAGACGAGCGCCGGGCCGTACGAAGCCGACGTCCTGCTCACGGCATGCGGCCAGTTGACGATTCCGACCGTTCCGCCCATCGCAGGCCTGGAGAGCTTCGACGGGCCGGCGTTCCACACCGCCCGCTGGGAGCACGACGTGGACCTCACCGGCAAGCGGGTGGCGGTCGTGGGCACCGGATGCAGTGCCGTCCAGACGGTTCCGGCGATCCAGCCCATCGTCGCGCAGCTCGATGTGTACCAGCGCTCGCCCGGCTGGACCATGCCGAAGATGGACTTCGAATACAAGGAGCGCACCCAGCGCCTGTTCGAGCGGTTCCCGGCGATCCAGAAGCTCGACCGCAAGGCCACCTTCGCCTTCATGGAGCTCGGCGCCGTCGCCATGACCCGCAAGCCTGGGCTGCTCAAGGCATTCGAGGCGGTCGGCCGGCGCAACATCACCAAGGCGATCTCCGATCCCGAGCTGCGGGCCAAGGTGACGCCGACCGACTCCATCGGCTGCAAGCGCCTGATGCTCACCGACGAGTGGTATCCGACGCTCACCAAGCCGAACGTCGAGCTCGTCACCGACCGGATCGCCGAAGTCACGCCGTCCGGCATCCGAACCGCAGACGGGGCCGAGCGCCCGACTGACGTCATCGTGCTGGCCACCGGCTTCGCGTCCCACGCGTTCGTCGCACCGATGGAGATCCTCGGCGTCGACGGTCGCGCGCTCGCCGAAGAGTGGTCCGAAGTCGCCCGCGCCTATCTGGGCATGAGCGTCCCGGACTTCCCGAACATGTTCCTGCTCTATGGGCCCAACACGAACGGCGGGACCGGCTCGGTGATCGACACGATCGAGTCCGGCATGAACCACGTCATCGCTGCCCTCGAAGCGCTCGACGAGCGTCAGGCATCGACCATCCAGGTCCGTCGCGCGGCCGCCGACCAGTTCCACCACGAGCTGACGACGGCGTTGAAGGACACGGTCTGGCACTCGGGCTGCACCAACTGGTACGTCGACGAGAAGGGCCACGACCCCAACCAGTGGCCGTGGACGTGGAGCGAGCTGCGCCGCCGGACGGCGACGATCGAGTCGTCCGCGTACGACGTGGCGTGAAGGAGCAGGCCTACTGCTTCGGCTTGCACACCTGGAACAACTCCTGCGAAAACGCCGCGTCATCCTCGCCATACGCGTGGATCGCGCCGCCGATTCGGGCGAAGAACTGGTCGTTGTAGCCGATCAGTTCACCCTTGCCGTCGGTGCAGGCGTACTTGGCGCCCTGGTCGATGCCGCCCCCGGTGATCCGGCAGCCGGCGTAGTCCGTCGGCAGCGTCTGGCCTTCGACCCAGACCTCGGAGCACTCGGGCAATGCCTCGGCGGTCTCCTTTGGGACGGGCGTCAGGAACTCCGATCCGGGCTCCTTTGGCTTCGTGCTGGACTCGATCACGTCGGTGGGTTCGGATTTCGGTTCACCACCGTCTCCGCAGCCGGCAAGTAGGAGCAGGCTGAGGGCAACAAGTGCAATACGCATGTGCCGAGATTAGACGGCGGTCGAAACGCTGAGGGTCAGGCCGGGGTGATTACGATCCCGAGCGTTCCATCCTTGCCGCGGGTCAGATTGGACCCGAGGATCAGGAGCGGCGCCGTCAGCCAGTACTTCCGGCGCACCCAGCCGCGCACACGGTCGGAGTCAGCGGCGTCGAGCAGGCGGGCCGATCCTTCGACGAGGTTGCCACGCGTGGTCTTGCCGCGCATGTCGCACGCCTGGACCGTCACGGCCGGGTTCCGGCGGATGCGCTTTGCCTTCCACGACTCGGTCTCGGTCCAGACGTACAGCTTGTCGTCACGAGCCACGCCCCAGACGGGCGTGCCGACGGGCGTGCCGTCCTTGCGGTAGGTGGTGAGCAGGACGTACTTCGCCGTGGCGACGTCACCCAGTGCAGTCATGTGCTCGAGCGTAGGGAGCCGATCCCGCTGGCGCCATCCGTCTGTGGTTGTACCGGTGGGGAGGTCCACTCCTACCTGGGGTGGGTTTTCAGGCCGAGTGACCGCGATCACGGCAAAAAGTCTGCAACGGTCCATAGACTCGACCCATGCTCGACCGGGCGTTGGACTGGTTGTATCGGCGGCTAGGCCGCAAGTACTGGCTCGTGCTCGCAATCGGGCAGGGCGCGGTGTCGATCTTCGTCGTCTGGGCGGCGTTGATTGGAATCGCGTTGTTCTTGAGACCGTCGATCAATGATCTACTGCTCATCGCCGGGGTCGGCTCGGTGCTGGCGGTCATCGCCACCACCGCGTCCACGCTTACATCCCGCCCGACGTACGACCTGATCGAGGCTTGGCACGACGATCCGAACCCATCCGACGGGGCGACGATCACTGCGTGGCGCGCGGCCAGCACGCTCGTCCTGACCCAGTACCGCACTCGTGGGCCGATCGTGAACTCCGTGATCGTGCTCCCGACAATCGCCATCGCCATCTTCCTGCTGCACCTGGATTGGCTGGGCTCGCTCGCGTTGGTCTTGTCCGTGCTTGCACCGGCTGTGTGGGGCACGTTCCTGAGTTACAGCGCGGGGGAGCACCTCTCGCGGCCACTGGTATCGGACCTTGCAAGAGCACTGCCCGAAGAGTTCCCGTTCGCGCGCGCTGGCCTGCCAATTGCTTTCCGGCTCAAGGTGTCACTCCCGGCGTACACGATCATCTCGGCGATGGGCACCGCGGCGGTGGTGAGTGGGACGCGCGGAGCGTCCGGGCTGGTCATCAGCGCGCTCGTGTCCGGTGCCATCGGCGGCATCATGGCCACCGAGCTGGCCGTGCTGCTGTGCCGTTCCATCGTGGCGCCGATGGAGCGGCTGGGAGAGGGCATGCGCGCAGTCCGCTCCGGCGACTACAGCGCCCGCGTCCCGGTGATGTCGAGCGACGAGATCGGCGAACTTTCCCACGATTTCAACCGTATGGCTCACGGCCTGGCCGAGCGTGAGGAACTGCGCGACGCGTTCAGCACGTATGTCGATCGCTCAACGGTCCAGCTGATCCTGTCCGGCAGGTTCCCGCCCGAGGGCGTGGAGGTGGACGTCTCGATCCTGTTCACGGACGTCCAGGGCTTCACCTCCTACGCCGAAAACGCTTCGGCGCGCGAGGTCATCGGTGCCCTCAACGAGCAGTTCGAGCTGATGGTCCCGATCATCGAGCGGCACGGCGGCCACATCGACAAGTTCATCGGCGACGGCATGATGGCCGTCTTCGGAGCGCCGGAGTTCTTCGCCGACCACGCCGACCGGGCCGTGGACGCGGCCGTCGAGATCGCCGAGGCGCTCCGTGCGCAGGACCACCTGCTTCCGGTTGGTCTCGGCGTGAACTCCGGCATCGTCGTGGCGGGATCGGTGGGCGGAGCCGGGCGCCTGAACTTCAGTGTCATCGGCGACGTCGTCAACACCGCGGCCCGGGTCGAGGCCGCCACCCGGCAGACCGGCGACGCGCTCCTGATCGGCGAGGCGACCAGGGAGCGCTTGTCCCGGCACGACGTGGTCTCGCGGGGAACGCTGCCGTTGAAGGGCAAGGCGGAGCTGGTCGAGTTATTCGCCCTCAAGCAGTTGCTCGGACAGGACAAGTCGCCACTGGCTCGGGTGCGCCGGATGCTGGGCGTCCGTGCCTAGCCGTACCGGCGCCTACGACGGTCCCCTCCGCATGGTGATGTGGTGGGACGCCTTCCTCTCCCTCGAGGCCGCACTCCTGGCGATCGTCGCGCTCCCGGTCGTGATGCTCGCCGATCTCCCTCGATCTATCGCCGTCGGCGTCGGTGTCGCCGCCATCCTCGCCTCGATCGTCCTGGCCGCCTGTGGCGTCGTCACCGCGATCCTCATCGGCCTGCGCGTGCGCCGTGGCGAAGACCTCCTGCCGGCATCGCTTCGGCTCCCCTTGCCCGCCTGGATGCGGCCGACCCTGCAAGACCGGGACAGCGGCTAGATCAGCCTGACTTGCGGCGATGGACCCGCTTACCCGGGCCGTGAACCTCGGGACCGTGGACCTTTTCTGAGGCTTCGCTGCCCTCCGCCGAGCCGTGCTTGGCATCCTGCTTCTTCTCGAGCGCCTCGCGCATCCTGGCTTTGATGTCATCGTTGGTCACGTGGTCACGGTACGGGGTTGGGGGAGCGTTACCGTCACTCCATGGCTCACTCGATGAGGGTCCGCCGCTCACTCGCCCGCGGCGTGCTGCGGGCGACGCGATGGCGACTCGTCGGCGAGGTCCCGCAGACCGGGATCCTGGTCGGTGCGCCGCACACCTCCAACTGGGACTTTGTCGCGATGCTGGCCATAGCGTGGTCGAGCGGTATGAGCCCGCAGGTGCTGGTCAAGCAATCGTTCTTTAAGGGCGTCGTCGGCTGGCTCCTGCGTCGCCTGGGTGGCGTCCCACTCGATCGGCAGAATCCGGGTTCCACGATCCGCGCGCTCTTGGAGGAGGCCGGGGGCGACAAGCCCTTCCTGCTCGTCATCGCGGCGGAAGGCACCCGCGGCAAAGGCGAGTTCTGGAAGCCGGGCTTCTATCGGATCGCAAAGCAGACCGGGCTGCCCATCAGTCTCGGGTTCGTCGACGGCCCGACGCGCTCGCTCGGAATCGGGCCGACATTCACGCCAACCGACGACGTCGTCGCCGACATGGACTTCGTCCGCGCCTTCTACGCCGACAAGCAGGGCATCAATCCGGAGGGTCGGACCGAGCCACGGCTCGAGATCGAGGGCGATCACTCCGGCCCGTAGTCCTCGCTGCGCTCGTCGACGGGCTCAATCGCCTCGGACGTGCGAGCTCGCTCGCACGCCTCTCGCCTCAATCGCCCGTAGGCTTGCCGCATGGGAACCGTCATCAAGATCAACGCCATCACCGTGCCGGCGGGCGCCGGTGACGAGCTGGCCCACCGGTTCGCGGCACGCGCCGGCGCGGTCGACGGAGCCGACGGATTCGAGGGCTTCGAACTGCTCCGGCCAACAGACGACCGGGAGCAGTGGCTGGTGCTCACCCGGTGGCGTGACGAGGAAGCGTTCCAGGCATGGGTCGAGTCGCCGTCGTTCGCCGAGGGACACCGCTCGGCGGTGGAGCGGGCCGGTGGCGAGGCGCCGAAGCCCGTGTCCACGCACAGCGAAGTGTGGTCGTACGAGATCGCCGGCGGCTCCCAACCGAGCTGACAACCGTCTGGGATCAGCACTCGACGACGTTGAGGGCGAGCCCGCCGCGGGCGGTCTCCTTGTACTTGTCCTTCATGTCCGCACCGGTCTCACGCATCGTCTTGACGGCCTTGTCCAGCGAGACGTAGTGCGAACCGTCGCCGTGGATGGCCATCCGAGCGGCGGCGATCGCCTGGATGGCGCCTACCGCGTTGCGTTCGATGCACGGAATCTGGACGAGTCCGCCGACCGGGTCGCAGGTCAGGCCGAGGTGGTGCTCGATCCCGATCTCGGCCGCGTTCTCGACCTGAGCCGGGCTCCCGCCGAGCACCTCGGCCAAGCCGGCGGCCGCCATCGCGCAGGCTGAGCCGACCTCGCCCTGGCACCCCACATCGGCGCCGCTGATGGAGGCGTTCTCCTTGATGATCAACGCGATCCCCGCGGCTGTCAGGAGAAACCGCACCACGCCGTCGTCGTCCGCGCCGTCGACGAAGTTGACGTAGTACTGAAGTACCGCCGGGATGATCCCGGCCGCGCCGTTTGTCGGCGCAGTCACTACGCGACCGCCGGCCGCGTTCTCCTCGTTGACGGCCAAGGCGTAGACGGTAACCCAATCCATGCGGTCCAAGGGATCGCCACCGGCGGCCCGCTCCGTGAGCTCGTGATGCATGGCGGCGGCACGTCGCTTCACCTTCAACCCACCAGGAAGCACGCCTACTGCGGCGATCCCACGCTCGATGCAGTCGCGCATCGCCGCCCAGATGTCGAGGAGCCCGGTTCGGATCTCGTCCTCGGTGCGCCACGTGCGCTCGTTGGCCCGGACCAGTTCGCTGACCGACAGTCCTGACTCCGTCGCGAACGCCAGCATCGCGTCGCCGGTCGTGAACGGATACGGGACCGGAGTCGCGTCCGCAGCGAGAGTCGGCTGGGGAACATCGCCTGAGTCGTCGGTCCCGTTGAGCACGAACCCGCCACCGATGGAGAAGTAGGTCCGGACGTCGAGAGCAGCGCCAGAGGCGTCGCGTGCCTCGAACGTCATGGCGTTGGAATGGACGGCAGATGACCGGCCCCGGTGCATGACGATGTCCTCATCCGGGTCGAACCGGATCGGTTTCCGGTCGTCGAGTTCGAGCGTGCCCGTCGTCCGCACGTGTTCGATGACCCTGGGCGTCAGGCTCGGGTCGACGGTGGCGGGTTGCCGTCCCATCAGGCCCAGGACGAGGGCCGGGACGCTGCCGTGGCCGTGGCCCGTTGCGCCGAGCGATCCGAAGAGCTCAATGTGCACCGACGCCGTCGCGTCGAGCTGACCAGCCTCGCCGAGGGTGTCGACGAACCGCTTGGCCGCGACCATCGGTCCCACGGTGTGGGAGCTCGATGGGCCGATGCCGACCTTGAAGAGGTCGAATGCGGACAGGGCCACGTTTCACATCATAAAAGGCCTAAGGTTCGACCATTGACAGACGACTGTGGCCGCCCCACGCTGACCGGCAGTGATCCCTTACTAGGTCTGATTACGCGATGCGTCGGTTGATCGGCTCGGCCTGACCGTCAGCTCTCGTCGACGAAGTCGTCTGGCGGAAGCTCAGCCTCAAGAGGTGCGCCGTAGTGCTCGACCTCCGGATCGCGGTGGAGGCCGCCGGACATGGCGTACTCCTCCTCCGGAGACAGGATCAGCCGATGGCGTCCCAGCAAGGCGAACAGCGCCAACCCGATCGCGTAGAGCACGACGATCGCCACGATCGCCGGCCGGTACGTGTCGTTGAGGAGCACGCCGACGAAGGTGATCGCCGCGATCACACCCGCCACCACGGCGCCCGGGACGCCCAGCGGGCTGACCCAGGGCCGCGCGGCGGTGGGGTACTTCCGGCGCAGCAGCACGTAGGAGACCATCTGCAGCACGTAGGCGATCACTGCGCCCCACACGGCGATGTTCAGAACGACGTCGCCGGCACCCTCGATCACGTAGTCGACGAGGACCAGTGCCACGAGCCCGACCAGCGCGCCGACGATGAGGGACACGGCCGGCGTCTGGCGGGAGTTGGTGAGTGAGAGCGCCTTCGGGTAGTAGCCGGCCCGCGAGAGCGAGTACATGTTGCGTGCGTAGGCAAACATGATGCCTTGCAGGCTGGCCAGCAGGCCGAGGAGAGCGAAGCCGGCCAGCGCGGCGGCCCAACCGGCGGGGAGGAAGGCGCGGAAGCCGTCCAGCAGCGGCTCGCCCGATTCGGCGATCGCCGCCGAGCCGGTGACCGCGGGGTTGAGGAAGAGCACGAGCGCAGCGCAGCCGATGAGGGTCAGCAGGCCGACGATGCCGGCTCGCGGAATGTCGACCTCGGGGTCGTGAGCCTCCTCGGCCGCAAGGGGCAGCTCCTCGATACCGAGGAAGAACCAGATGGCGAACGGGAGCGCGTAGAGGACACCGGTCCAGCCGAACGGAAGGAAGCTGCTGTTACCGGCCTCTGGCTCGATGTTGTTGTACTGGCTGAAGTCGACCGCGCCGTTGATGAGGGCGAGGACACCGAAGAGCACCAAGACGCCGATGGACAGCACGGCCACGACGATGGCGAACTTGAACGAAACCTCGGCGCCGGCCGCGTTTAGCGCGATGAACGCGACGTACAGGATGATCCACCACACCCACATGGAGTTCGAGAGGTCCAGACCGAAGAGCTCGTCAGTTACGGCGTTGGCGTAGGACGCCGAGAAGTAGACGATCACGGCGGTCGTGAAGACGTACTCGATCGTCTCGGCCAGGCCGGTGATGAATCCACCCCATGGCCCCATCGCCGATCGGGCGAACGAATAGGCGCCGCCGGTGTGCGGCATCGCCGCCGACATCTCGCCGATGGAGTACAGCATCCCGACGTACATGACGATGACCACAATGGTCGCGATGAGCAGGCCGCCCCACCCGGCCGACCCGATCCCGAAGTTCCACCCGGAGAAGTCGCCGGAGATGACCGCAGCGACCCCGATGCCCCACAGTCCCCAGAACCCGGCCGTGCGGCGCAGCTGGCGCTTCTCGAAGTAGCCCTCCTCCGCGTGGGTGTAGGTGACTCCGCCGGTCGACCCGGCCCCTGCAGCCTTTTCGCTCACGTGCTGTCTCCTCTCAGGCGGACAAGCCCAATGGCCGTGAATGTAGACCCGGACGAACGTGGCTGTAAACCACTTCTTTGTAATTGGTATGACTTTGAACCTTTTCTCGCATCTGCGTTGACATTGCCGTGGCGGCGTCGTGAGACTTGCCTCGTGTCCGCCCACGCGATCGAATCGATGCTGCCCGAGGCGGTTCTGCGTCCGGTAGGAGGTCACCACGCGTTCGAGTCCTGCGTGGCACAGCTCGGAACGGCGATCCGGTTGGGCGTCTACCCGGCCGGGACGCTGCTTCCCTCGGAACGCGAGCTGGCCGAACGATTGTTGGTGTCGCGGGCAACGCTGCGGGAGGCGATCGCCGCGTTGCGGGCGAGTCAACTCGTCGAGACCCGACGCGGCCGAGGAGGCGGCACGGTTGTCCGTAAGCAACCGACCCGTCGTCGCACCGCAGCCAAGGCGGCCCTGAAAGGGCGAGATGACGAGCTGCTCGACTCGCTGCGTTTTCGCAAGGTCGTCGAGCCGGGTGCGGCGGCGGCCGCCGCCGAGCGCGACCTGGATGATTCGACACGCGTGCTGCTGGAGTCCTGCCTGACGGCGGTGTCCGAGGCGGCGCCGCGCTGGGAGCACCGTCAAAGCGACTCGCGGCTCCACCTCGCCATAGCGACAGCCAGTGGATCCCCGCTGCTCATCGATGCGATGTCGCGGGTTCAGGCCGACCTGGACGAGATGCTCAATGCGATTCCCGTGCTGCCGAAGAACATCGCGCACTCAACCGCGCAGCACGAGGCGATCGTTGCGGCGATCCTCGCCGGCGACGCGCGCAAGGCCGCGCGGGTGATGCGCGAACACTGTGAGGACACCGAAGCGTTGCTGCATGGACTACTCGGATGAGGAAAGGACACACCCTATGACGGTGCGGAACGACCGGTACCTGACGGTCGACGCCTTGCGAGCACAGATTGAGTCCGGCGACATCGACACTGTGATCGTCGCGTTCACCGACATGCAGGGTCGCCTGCAGGGCAAGCGGATGCATGCCCGGTACTTCCTGGACGTGACCGCCGAGCACGGCACCGAGGGGTGCAATTACCTGCTCGGCGTCGACGTCGAGATGAACACCGTCGACGGCTACGCGATCACGTCCTGGGACCGTGGCTACGGCGACATGGAGTTCGTCCTCGACAACGACACGATCCGGCTGCTCACCCACCTTCCGGCGACCGCCCTGGTGCAGTGCGACCTGGTGTGGCCCGACCACAGGGCGGTGGTGCAGTCACCCCGCACCATCCTCAGCGCCCAGCTCGAACGGGCGGCAGGGATGGGATTCACGGCAGTGTCCGGCACCGAACTGGAGTTCATCCTGTTCGACGACACCTACGAGGCGGCGTCGAATTCCAACTACACGGGACTGACGCCGGCCAACCAGTACAACCTCGACTACTCGATCCTCGGCGGAACCCGGGTGGAACCAGTCATCCGCGACATCCGCAACCACATGTACGCGGCCGGGATGGACGTCGAGACGTCGAAGGGCGAGTGCAACCTCGGCCAGCACGAAATCGGCTTCCTCTACAACGAGGCGCTGGTCACCGCAGACAACCATGCGGTCTACAAGACCGCGGCCAAGGAGATCGCGGCCGCGCACGGCAAGTCGCTGACGTTCATGGCCAAGTTCGACGAGCGTGAGGGCAACTCCTGCCACATCCACCTGTCGCTGCGCGGCTCCGACGGTTCCATCGTGTTCTGGGACGAAGCTGCGGGTGGACGTACATCGCTCTACGACAGCTTCGTTGCCGGCGTCCTGGACACGATGCCTGAGCTGACCCTGATGTATGCGCCGAACATCAACTCCTACAAGCGGTTCGCCGACGGCTCGTTCGCGCCGACCACGATCGCGTGGGGCGAGGACAACCGGACCTGCGCCGTTCGGCTGGTTGGCCGTGGTGCTGGCGCCCGGATGGAGAACCGGGTGCCGGGCGGCGACGTCAATCCGTACCTCGCCATCGCTGCCATGCTCGCCGGCGGATTGCACGGGATCGAGAAGGGTCTTCCGCTCGAACCGCCGCTTGAGGGCAATGCATACACTTCCGGCCGGCCCAAGGTTCCGGCAACGCTCCGCGCCGCACGCGAGCTGTTCGCGTCCTCGGACGTGGCACGGGCCGCGTTCGGCGACGAGGTCGTGGACCACTACACGAACATGGCCGACGTCGAACTGGCTGCCTTCGACGGGGCAGTCACCGACTGGGAACGCCGCCGGTCCTTCGAACGGATGTGAGAGAACTTCCATGGCAGACGCCGTCACCCTGCTGAACCCGGCCACGGCGGCTCCGATCACCGACGTGCAGCTCGCCTCGGTCGAGGAGACCGACGAGCTGATCGCGCGCGCCCAGGCGGCGTATCCGGTCTGGCGGCAGGTAGCGCCGGGGGAGCGGGCCCGACTGCTGCGCTCCTTCGCCGCCGTCGTCGACGCGCACCTCGAAGAGCTGGCACAGCTGGAGGTCACCAACTCGGGCCACACGCTCGGCAACGCGCGGTGGGAGGCCGGCAACGTCCGCGACGTCCTGAACTACTACTCGGCCGCGCCGGAGCGGTTGTTCGGCCGACAGATCCCCGTGCCCGGCGGTGTTGACCTCACCTTTCGCGAACCGCTCGGCGTCGTCGGCGTCATCGTGCCGTGGAACTTCCCGATGCCGATAGCCGGTTGGGGGTTCGCGCCGGCGCTGGCGGCTGGCAACACCGTTGTCCTGAAGCCGGCCGAGATCACGCCACTGACCGCGATCCGGTTGGGCGAGCTGGCACTCGAGGCCGGCATCCCGGACGGCGTGTTCACGGTGATCCCCGGCAAGGGATCGATCGTCGGCGAACGCTTCGTCACGCACCCGGCGGTCCGGAAGGTGTGTTTCACCGGTTCCACGGAGGTCGGCAAGCGGATCATGGCCGGCTGCGCCGATCAGGTGAAGCGGGTGACGCTGGAACTGGGCGGCAAGAGCGCCAACATCGTGTTCGCAGACGCCGACATCGCCAAGGCGGCTGCTGCCGCGCCCTACGCAGTGTTCGACAACGCCGGACAGGACTGTTGCGCGCGGTCCCGCATCCTGGTGCAACGTTCGGCATTGGACGACTTCATGGCCGGGCTCGAAGCATCCGTGCACGCCCTGCGCGTCATCGATCCCGCAGACCCGCGCAGCGATATGGGGCCACTGGTGTCGGCCAAGCAGAAAGAAGTCGTCACCGGCTACTTGAACGGCGTCGACACCGCCATCGTCGGCGGCACGCCGTCGGATCCCGCGCTGGCCGCTGGCTACTGGCTTCCGCCGACGGTCGTAACCACCGACGACCCGCAGATGCCGATCTGGCGCGAGGAGGTCTTCGGCCCGGTCGTGGCGGTCATGCCCTTCGACGACGAGGCCGACGCCATCCGGCTCGCCAACGACACCGAGTACGGCCTGTCCGGCTCGATCTACACCCGCGACGTCGGCCGGGCCCTGCGGGTCGCCCGTGCCATCGAGACCGGCAACCTGAGCGTGAACTCCCATTCCTCGGTCCGCTACTGGACACCGTTCGGCGGCTACAAGCAGTCAGGCCTGGGCCGCGAACTCGGCCCGGACGCGCCGAACGCCTTCACCGAGGAAAAGAACGTATTCATCGCCGATGACTGAAGCACGCCGCCCCGCCAACTCCCCTGCAACGAAAGGACCACACATGAGCGGACGCCTCGACGGGAAGGTTGCCGTCGTCACCGGAGGATGCTCCGGCATCGGCCTTGCGACGGTGAAGCGCTTCCTCGAGGAGGGGGCCAAGGTCGTCGTGGGGGACGTCGACGATGCCCATGGGAGTGAACTCGCGGCGGAACTCGGCTTCACCTACGTCCACGTCGACGTGACGTCCAAGGACGAGGTCGATGCGCTGTTCCAGACCGCCAAGGACACCTACGGCTCGGTCGACATCGCCTTCAACAACGCCGGCATCTCGCCGCCGGAGGACGAATCGATCCTGGACACCGACCTGGACGCCTGGCGCAAGGTCCAAGAGGTCAACCTGACCAGCGTCTACCTGTGCTGCAAGGCAGCGCTGCCGTACATGCTCGAGCAGGGCAAGGGCTCGATCATCAACACCGCCTCCTTCGTGGCCGTCATGGGAGCCGCGACGTCCCAGATCTCGTACTCGGCGTCCAAGGGCGGGGTGCTGTCCATGAGCCGTGAGCTGGGCGTGCAGTTTGCCCGGGAGGGGATTCGCGTCAACGCGCTGTGCCCGGGACCGGTCAACACGCCACTGCTGCAGGAGCTGTTCGCCAAGGACGAGGAGCGCGCCGCGCGAAGGCTGGTTCACGTCCCGATGGGCCGGTTCGGGGAGCCGGAGGAGATGGCCAACGCCGTGCTGTTCCTGGCCTCGGATGAATCGTCCTTCATCACCGCCTCGACGTTTCTCGTGGACGGTGGGATCTCCGGTGCCTATGTCACGCCGCTCTGAGGCGCGAGAGGAACTGGACATGCCGAAACCAGTCATCGGGCTGAGCACCTACCGCGAACGCGCCCAGTGGGGTGCGTGGGACACCAGCGCGGACATGCTGCCGACGGAGTACGCGCGGGCCATCGAAGCAGCCGGCGGACTCCCGATCCTGCTGCCTCCGACCGAGCCCTTCGCGGAGGCAGCGCGTGCCGTGGTGAAACGCCTCGACGCCTTGGTCATCACCGGCGGCGCCGACGTCGATCCGTCGCGGTATGACGAGCCCGCCCATGCAGCCACCGTCAAGACCCGGCCGGACCGTGATGGGTGGGAACTTGCCCTGCTCGACGCCGCGGCAGGGACCGGGATGCCGACGCTTGGTATCTGCCGCGGTATGCAGGTCATGGCCGTGCACGCCGGCGGCCATCTGGATCAGCACGTGCCCGACCTGGTTGAGCACGAACGCCACAACCCGGGGGCTGACCAGTACGGGAACACCGGCATCAAGGTCGCCAAGGGCAGCCGGCTCGCCGAGCTCGTCGGCGAAACGGGTCCGGCTTCCTGCCACCACCATCAGTCGGTCCGGGACCACCCGGGATTCAAGCCGGTCGCCTGGGCCGACGATGGACTTCTGGAAGCCATCGAAGACCCAGAACACCGATTTCGGCTGGGCGTCCAATGGCACCCGGAGGTGGACCCGGATCGCGGGCTGTTCCGGGGCCTCGTGGTCGCCGCTGGGGGCTGACTAGAGCAACGCGGCAACGAATGTCGCGGCCGCGACTACGACGAGGGCCGCGGCCAAGCCCACGCCAAGCCGCGGCCAGCGCGTGGCGAAGCGCTCGAGCACTTGGTACAGCAGCGTGAGGGCGAGGATTGCGATGCTCACGTGCAGCAGCAAGGCCAGGCTGATGCCGAGGATCGCACCGGCCTTCCAGAACTGTCCCCAGGTCAGGGCCAGCAGGAACGGCAGTGTCACGGCAGCCGCTCCGCCGGCGACGAGTTCGGCCAGCAAGCCCTGTTCGCCCATCCAGGGCACGGGTGGAATCCAGGCTGGGCGGACGTCGAAAAGGTCGACCGTGGCGGCGATGCCGAGCAGGGCGATCGCCAGGATCGTGCCGAGCGCGGCAATTCGGTAGTGCAGCTTGCGCCACGAGCCCCAGCGGGTGCCACGGCCCTGAATCATCGTCGCCGCGGTCACGGCCGACCACATCAGCCAGCGCCGCACGATCCCGGTGCCGGTGTCGGCCATCGCGTCGCGACACACCCGGTTGGCGTCCGCGCGGTCGATGTCGTGGCCGTCGGTCGAGATGTACGACGGCGGCTGGCCGGGGGAGTAGACCAGACCGTCGTGTAGCAGCGCCGCGGGCAGATGGGCGCCGGTCTTGGGCACCAGCCACGCGAACACGGCCGGCACAGAGGCGAGGTCGGTCTCGAAACTGTCGAGGTCACCGGGCACCAGCAGTTCGCCAAAGACGCGGTCCAGATAGCCGATTCGACGCGTCATGCGGAACTCGCGGACGTTCCCGCCGAACTCCCGACTCAGCACAATCACCGGCGGCAGATCCGGTGCAGGCGGGTCGCTAGCTGTCCCGCCGTCATAAAAGCGCCTGGTCTGCCCGTCGATCGGCGTGTCCACATCGCCAGCGTCGCACGCGCCGCCGCTGACTTGAAGAATTCGTCGATGGGGTGTCGGATCGAGATGCACCCATTCGTGGCAACACTGAGAGCGGCCAACGGGGGCCGCCGCAATCAGAGGAGCGAGAAATGGCCAAGTACCTGGTGTCCGTGTTCGGCCCGGAGTCGGACTACGAGAAGGACAACTACGGCTACGAGTCACAGGAGCAGATGCAGGAGTCATTCGCCGAGACTGAAGCGTTCAACCACAAGCTCCAGGAGCAGGGCTACTTCGTCTTCGCCGACGGCCTCGACCGGCCCAGCACCGCCACCATCGTGGACGGGATGGGCGACAAGCCGGTCTTCACCGACGGTCCGTTCGCCGAAACCAAGGAGTACATCGCCGGCTTCTGGATCATCGACGTCCCCAGTCACGACATCGCCCTCCAGCTTGCTGCCGAGGCGTCGAAGGCTTGCATCGGCAAGGTCGAAGTGCGCCCGATGATGGTCGGTCCGGAGTAACTCCCGAGTAACCACCACGGATCGGCTACGGGCCGGTTACGGTTCGGATACTTCGTAACCATTCGGGGTATTGACAGTTGAAACGTTCGTAAGACTCGGAGCAGTTTCCTGAACTGTGAACGGAGCCCATCATGACCTCAACGGCAGAACTTTCGAGGCTCACCGCCGCCGATCGGTGCGATCGCTGCGGGGTTCAGGCCTACGTTCAGGTGGAGCTCTTCGACGGAGCCGACCTGCTGTTCTGTGCCCACCACGCCCGGCAGTACGAGGACAAGCTGCGCGAAGTGGCCCTCGTGATCCACGACGAGTCGAACCGCCTCGCGGCCAAGCCATCCGCCCCGGCTCTGTGGCATCCGAGTATGTGGCCGCACGAGAACTGAGTTCTGCCAAGCAGTTGGCTAAACCAACGCGCCCGGGTCGTCTGGCACGTCAACGGCCGCCTCGCGTAACGCCTCGATCGGGATGAAGTCGAGCGCCCGCTCGCTGGTGGACGCCAGGACGACGGGCCCGACGACGCCCGCGTCGTAGGACATCCGCCAGCGGCCGGCCACCACGCACCAGCGGTCGCCGGGTTGAAGCCCGGGAAACTGGAACTCTGGAAGCGGTGTGATGAGGTCATTGCCGATTTGTCGCTGATGCTCCAGGAACTCGGCCGTCACGACGGTGCACACCGCGTGCTGCCCGACGTCACCGCACGTGCAGCTGCCGTCCCGGAAGTACCCGGTCATCGGGTCGGTGCCGCACGGCTCCAACGGCTCGCCGAGGACGTTGAGGTCGGTCATGGATGAAGGTTACGGCTGCGCAGTTTCGCGTTCATAGCGCAGCAGCAGCGCGGCGAGTTCGCTCGGGCAGGCGAGAGCGGGCAGGTGGCCACTTTCGATCTCATCGGGCTCGATGCCCAGCCGTTCACGGACGACGCGGCGTTGAAAGTCGGGCGGGAAGAACCTGTCCTGCGTCGGCAGGACGAATCGGGTAGCGACATCCGGCCAGGCCGCGAGTGGCCAGGGCGTCGTGAATGGTGTGTCCGACTGGTCCATGACGTGATCCCACCCCTGCTCGACGATGGCCGGATCGACATCGTGCAGGAACTCGGCGACCTCGTCGAAAGCACCGTCGATGTCGCGCCCGTCGCGCTTGGCCTGCTCGCGTCGGGCTGCTCCGAAACCGGTATTTCCCCACCATTGGTTGCCGGTCTCGCCCGGTGCCGGGACCATGGCCGCCACCAGCACGATGAGCCGCGTTGCGGGAACGCGCGCGGCAACGAGCGGTGCGACGAATCCGGCCATGGATTGTGCGACTAGGACTACGTCTTCGCGGCTCGCGACTGCACTCGCGACGATGTCGGCGTAGTCGTCGAGGCCGGCCGTGTCGTCGTCGCACGGCAGGTCGACCGCTACCGGTTCGTGACCGGCGGCCCGAAGATGAGGTTCGACCAGGTGCCAGTACCACCCGTCGGATCCTGCCCCGGGAATGAGTGCGAAGGCCGTCATGCTGCGGGGCCTGAATTCACCCGGACGACGGTAGCCGCCCGTCGGGTCGCGCCGTGTGTCCCTCTGAGGGCGGGTGACGTCGCGGGCAAACGGGTACACAATCTCCACACGTGGACCACAAGCGATCCCACAATCTGGAGGAATCATGACCGAGACCCCGAACGAACCCCTTGAGGACGGCGAGATGACTGTCGATCCCTCCGCTGAGCCGACCGGCCCTGGCGGCATCCCCGACGGTGGAGACGCCGATGGAACCGATGGAACAGATGGTGATGGCACGGACGGTGACGGAACTGACGGAACCGACGGCGACGGCACAGATGGCGACGGAACCGACGGCGAAGGCGCCGAGGGCGTCCTCTGAGTGTCTGCGCTCGACCTGCTGAGCGGGAACGCCCAGGTCTTCCTTGAGAAGACCTGGGCCTCCCGCACCCATTTGCACCGCGCCGAGCCGCCTGACCTCGTCGGGCTCCTGTCTCTCGACGACGTCGACGAACTGCTGACGTCGTCGGGCCTGCGCACACCCGCATTGCGGCTCGCGAAGGACGGCACGGTGCTTCCCGAGTCGGCGTTCACCCGGCGTGGAGCTTCGCTCGCCGGCCAGCCGCTCACCGGCCTGGTGGATGCCCGCCGCGTCCTTCAACTCTTCGATGAGGGCGCATCGATCGTCCTCCAAGGCCTCCACCGATACTGGCCGCCGCTGACGCGTCTCATTGCGGACCTTGAACTCGAGCTTGGTCATCCGTGCCAGGCCAACGCCTACCTCACGCCGCCAGACGCGCAGGGCTTCGCGCTGCACTCCGACAGCCACGACGTGTTCGTGTTCCAAACAGCCGGCTCCAAGCTGTGGGAGGTCCACGGCGACGACGGGGCTGAGGAGATCCTGCTTGAGCCCGGCCTCTCGATGTACCTGCCCGCCGGTACACCGCACGCGGCTCGCGCCCAGCAGGTCGTCTCGCTGCACGTCACCGTCGGAATCAACCAACTGACGTGGCGCGGGCTGACCCGCCGGGCGCTCAACGCCATCCTTGACGAGCTCCCGGACGAACACCTTCCCGCCGGATACCTCGACGACCCGTCGGCGCTGACGTCTGGGCTCGCCGACCGGCTGGCGAGAGTGGCCGAGCAGATCGAGGCCCTCGATCCAGCCGAGCCGGTAGCCGCCGAAATCCAGCACTTCCTGACCACCCGGCCGTCCCGGCTGCGCGGGGGTTTGGCCGACGTCATCGCCTTGCGAGGCGGGCTGACCGACAGCTCGATCCTGCGTCGTCGCCCCGGACACCCGTGCGTCCTGCTCGATCGTGGCGAAAAGCTGGGGCTGCTGCTCGGCGACCGATCACTGACCATGCCCGGATGGCTTCGTCCGGCCCTGGAACAGGTCCGCACACGCGCGACGTTTCGTCCGTCCGACCTCGGTATCGACCAGCAGAGCGCGATCGTGCTCTGCACTCGGCTGGTTCGAGAAGGCCTGCTCGAGGTCGTCGACAGCCAGCCCCGATGACCGCCCCGCAACGGTTCAGCTGCACGCCGGCCAGCCGGCAGCGCGGCGAGCCCCTTGCCGGCACCGCAACGCACGTCCGCACCTGGCTGCTGCTCGAACACTCGGGCCCGTGGGGCCAAACGGCGCTGCGGGACGCCCGTCTCCCGGACGGGCTGGGTCCGGCGCTACAGCAACTCGCCCAACGCCTCCGGGCCAAGGTCCTTCTCATCCGCCGCGCGCGAGCGGCTCGCGATCCCGAGCGCCTCAACGTCTTCGCGGCGTACTCCGACCCCGTGCGACCGCGGCTGGAGCATGGCACCATCGCCGACGCGCGCGAGATTCTCGACCTCGACCTTGGTGCTCTCCGCCGTGGCGGCACCACGGGCCTTAACGCTGCCCGTGACGCAATCTTCTGCGTCTGCACTAACGGCCGTCATGACGCCTGCTGCGCGGAGTTCGGACGACCGGCCGCGCTGGCGCTCGACCGCGCTCATCCGGACCTCACCTGGGAGGTGTCGCATATCGGCGGCGACCGTTACGCCGGAAGCATGGTTGTGCTGCCTGAAGGCCTCTACTACGGCCGTCTGGACCCGGAGTCAGTCGTGGCGGCAGCAGACGCACATTTGTCCGGCGCCTTGGCCCTCGATCACCTGCGTGGACGTTCGTCCTATCCGATGCCGCTACAGGCCGCGGAGATCGCGCTCCGCCGCGAGCTCGGGCTGCTGGATCTGACGGCTGTGACGGTGCGGTCCCATCGGGCCGACGGCGACGAGACGCGTGCCATCTTCGACACACCGGACAGCGCGTATCGCGTGCTCGTGCGAACCGTCATCGATCCATCCACCGCAGCGCGCCTGACCTGCAACACCCTTCGCGACAGCCCCGTGCCTCGACACGAGCTCGTGTCGATCGAAGCCGCCGACCCGGCGTGAGCAAAGCGCTGGGCACGCGCGACGCCCGTCAGTCGTCCTTAGTGCTCTCGCGGTCCTCCAGCCCGACGGCTGCTCGGAGTTCGCGGGCGTGCTGTTGCACCTCGTCGGCGTCCGGGCCTTCGACCACGACGGCCAGCGCCTTGGCGAGCGCATCGACCTTGCGATGAAGTGCCTGTTCGGACCGGCGATCGTGATTCGCCATCAGCGCCACGATGAACAACGTCACGATGTCCGCAGGGATGACGAGCGCCAGATGCCAGTGGTGGAGCGAGTGCAGGAGGAAGTAGCTCGGCGCCCACAACAAGGTGAGGATCACCAAGATGATGAAGAAGACGTCTCGCGTGACGACGTCCTGCGCTCGTGCGGCGAGTTCGTCGAACCAACTGCGATGGTGGTCGATCTCGGATGGGCTGCGATGTTCCTCAGATTCGCTCACGAACGAACGTTAGCCGGTCGGGGATCGGTGAACTGTCGGTGATCCATGCCATCGTTGGAAGGAGGGTCGGTTGCGAGGACCGGCCATCCTGGGAGCCGAGATTGCAGAAGTTCGTGATGGTGCCGGTCGTGCGTACCAGTAACCATGCGCGCTGATCGGCGATGTGGACCGACACATCGGGGATGCGGTCGAGTGGCTGGCCGAAGCCGGCGACGCCGTTCCTGAGGCATACGAGTCGCGTGCTCCCTGCCGAGCGCTAGCGTCACGGCTATGCGACGTCATCCCTCCGCGGCCCAGGCCGCAGTCCTCGCGCTCATCCTCGGCCTGACCCTCACCGGGTGCGGCGACAACGACACCCCAACGTCGGCCGACGGCGGCGGTTCCGACTCCAGCGCAGCACGCGAGTCCAGCGGCGTCGACCTGACGCAGAAGAACTTCGCTGACAAAGTGTTCGATGCAATCGAGGATTCCGGCTCCGCAGAGGTCCATTTCGAAAGCGGCACGGGCGGCAAGAAGTTCATCGGCGAAGGCGAGGTTGAGTACGGCGACGAGCTCGCCTTCCGCATGACGATGCCCAACCCCGCTGGCGGCGGAGGCGAGCAGGAAATGCTGCTGATCGGCGACACGATGTACATGGGCATGGGCGATAAGTACATGTCGATGTCGATGGACGCGATGAGGGGCCAAGGCATGCCTGACATGTCCGCCAGTCTCGATCCCGAAAAGCAGCAGGAGGCATTCAAGGCCGCGGTCACGGACTTCAGGCAGTCCGGCGAGCCGGAGACGCTCGACGGTGTCAAGGCGACGCCGTACTTGATCACGCTCGACCCCTCGAAGGCTCCGGAAACCTTTGGCGGGACAGCGACGGACCCGTTGACTTTCACGTACTTCATCGGCCCGGACGACCTGCCGCGCAAGATGGTCTACAAGGACAAGAACGGCGAGTTTGTCGCGACTTACACCGACTGGGGCACACCAGTCGACATCAAGGCCCCGTCGGCCGACAAGATCATGGACGGAATGGGTGGGATGGGCTGATTTCGAGGGACGCGCTGCGCGCGTCCACCTCAATCACCGATTGGTTGAGGTCGGTTCCACTCGATCCAGCCGGTTCCGACGCGCCCATCGTTCGTGCTCACACGCGCCATCGCGCGCGGGAAGTGCGTGCTGCGGCCGTCGGGTGCGTCCAGCCGCAGCGCACCGAAAGCCAGCGGCTCGACCCGAAGCTGCAGGCCGTCCGGCTCGATCGTCATCTCCGTCGCGGAGACCAGGCCGTTGTCGTCGACGGTGGTGGACATCTGAAGCGAGGCGACTTCGCTGATCTGGTTGCCGGACTGGACGTATCCGACGCCGTATCCGGGCATCTCCGGGATGCCGACCGCGTGCGTGTGCGTGCCGTCCTCGAGGTGGAACGCGCTCCACATCCAGCCGACCGCGAACCAGTCGCGCGTGCCCCAGGAGTGGTCGCGCTGGCCCGGTCCGCTGAACGCGATCTCCTCGTCCGCGACCCGCACCGTGCCCGTGACGCGGCACGGGATCTCGTAGCGGGTAGACCGGCGCCACTGATACGGAATCCCGTTGGTCTCCCAGACCAGATCGAATGCGACGTCCACCGCAGCACCGGATTCACCGCGCAACGGCGCCGACTCGTCAGTGTGTGCCTCGCCGGTGCCCGCCAGGGCGACGCGGAAGCGTTGAAGCGGTTCCTCGCAGTGTTGTTCGACCTGGAGTCCGTCGATCGCTATGCGTTGGGCGTCGTCGTCGATGGCCGGAAGCGGCGCATCTGCGCGGACGACCATCACCGCCGGTCGAGCCGGCCCGACGATGGCCGCAGTGACGAGTGCGACGTCCTGGTTCGGGAGCCGGCCCAACCGGGTGTAGATGCCGAGCATGCCGTCGTCAGAGACGGCGTCGAAGTACCAGCTCTCGTTCCACAAGTCCTCCGGGCCCGGCTCGTGCCGCCCCTCGTCCGCCGGTTCGGGCCGCAGGATCTCGCTCATGGAGCCACCCTAGTCACGCTCGAGCACCCGCCGATTCGGATGGACGAACCTGCGTGTTCGGTCGCGCCGAGCCACCGGTGGCTCCTATGATCACGCGGGGGAGTGAGAAGGAGTTCATGGGTCTGATCAACGCCACCGATCCTTTGACCGGCTCGGCCGACGGCGCAATCCCGTCGATCGGCTGGAGCGGTTTCAGCGACTACGCGGGCATGGTGAACGAACTCGCGGCCCTGGTGCTGGCGACGCTGCTCGCCATGGTCATCGCCTTTCACCCCACCACGCGGCGAACCGTCGACACCATCGAGGAAGCCGAGCTCCCCAAGGTCTCCATCATGTACGCGCTGGTGGGATCGGTCGTCGGTGTCGCCGTGCTCCAGTTCGGCATGGTCATCGGCTTCGTCGTCTTCGGCCTCGGTGGGCTCATGCGCTTCCGCACCGAGACTTCCTCGACCCGTGACACCGGACGACTGATCATCATCACCCTCATCGGCCTGATGTGTGGCATGGGCCTGCCGCATTTCGCGGCGATCACGACGGCATTCGTCTGGTTCGTGATTCTGGTGTTCGACGCCAACCCGGTCTACCGCCTCGACGTCACCCAGATCGCCAAGGAGAACCTGAAGCAGGCCGCCGACGCCTATAAGGGCGAGCTGGCCAGCCTCGGCGCCAAACTTGTCACCGAGAGCAACGCCGTCTCGAAGGGCAAGCTCGTCTTCGTTTTCCGCGCACCGCGCGGCTTCGCTCAGGACTCGCTGTTCGACGCAACCCTCCGACACCTGCCGCCGGAGTTGCGCGGTGAACTGGACTGGAGGGTCGAGTAGAGCACCGTCGGGTGAGCCGCAGCCTTGGTTCGGGCGATACGTTCGTCCTTGAACAGGAGGCTTCATGGTTCGGGTATACGTCGTCGCGTTGACGACCGTCCTTACGCTCGCATCCGTCGTCGGATGTGACGTCAGCCGGTTCCAGCCGAGCGAGCCCAAGCCGTCGGCGACGTCGGCTGCGCCGGCCTACCTCGGCACGCCCAAGGTCGGCGACTGTCACAAGTTGACGCTCAAGAACATCGCCGCGGAGTCCGATACCAAGAAGCCGGTCGGCTGCTCGGGCAAGCACACGACGCGGACCATCGCGGTCGTCACCGCGCCGGCCGCCACAGCCCGCGGCTCGAACGACGCCCAGGCCTACGCCGTCGGCAAGGCGTGCGGTACGGCCCTGAACAAGGTGCTCGGCGCCGACGCCGAGACCCGAGCCAAGACGCTCTACTCGCTCGCCTGGTTCATGCCGACGAAGGACCAGAAGGCCAAGGGCGCCAAGTGGATGCGCTGCGACGTGACGCTGACCGACCAGCGCCACGCATACGCGCTCAAGACCAAGACGCCATTCCTCGACGACGACCCGAGCGACGACGAGCGCGTCTGCGGCCGGATCAACCCGGACAAGGAAGACGTGTGGGAGCTCGTCCCCTGCAAGGTCAAGCACCAATTCGTGCCACGCAAGTACATCCCCGCCGACAAGGGCGCGTCGTTCAAGGAGGCCGAGGTCGAGGCTGAGAAGGCCTGCAAGACGCATGGCCCGCTCTTCACCTGGTCGCACGCCGAGAAGTGGGGGAGCGGCGAGCGCTTCTACATCTGCTGGGACATCATCGAGGGCAGCCTGCCGAAGGAGCACGGCGGCGACGAGATCGTCGTCTGATCCTGCGGTGGAAACCTGGGTGGTCGGTGCGGTGATCGCCAACTCGTTGGTGCGCCCCACGCGCGTGCTAGCCGCGCGACGCCGCGATGTCGCGGTTGCTGATGGTCCGTGGGAGTTTCCGGGCGGCAAGGTCGAAGCCGGTGAGACACCGCGCGATGCGCTTGCGCGCGAGCTGAGCGAGGAGCTCGGGATCGAAGCGGTGATCTCGGACGAGATCGACGAGCCGCGCTGCGGATGGGTCATCTCCGATTCGCTACGCCTCCGGCTGTTCCTGGCCGAGACATCCGAGACGCCACATCCGGGAGAGGACCACGACGAACTCGTCTGGCTGGACGTGGACCGGCTCGACTCAGTGCATTGGATGCCGGTCGACCGGGAGGCGCTGGCTGCGGTGGCAGCGGCGATCGAAGGTTTATCGTCGGCCCATGACTGAGCGTCCCGAACTGATCTCGGACCGGCTAGCTGTCGTGCTGGCCGCGATCCTTGCGGCCGCGTCAATGGCGTGGTTGTGGTTCACACCCGTGGCCGAGCGACGGACCGCGGAGGGCATCACGCTGGCGATCATCGCTGCCATCTACATCGGGTTCGCGCTGGCCGAGCGAGATGCCACCAACCTGCTGATCGAGGTCGCGTTCGCCACCGCGATCGTCGCCGTCGTCTTCATCGGTCTGGCGCATTCGCCGTACTGGTTGGCCGCTGGTCTGGCGGCTCACGGCGTCTGGGACCTCCTGCACCACCACCGTCACCCTGTGCTCGGCACACGGGAGGTGCCGCGCTGGTATCCGCCGGCGTGCCTGGTCTACGACTTCCCGCTCGCGATCTTCGTCACACTCGTCGCTGCGTAGCCCGGCGACGGCAAGACTGGGTCGATGAAGCCCTCGTCACTCGTCGCCGGTGCCGCGGTTGCGTTCGGCGCCCGCGCCGGCATGCATCGGTTGCTCAAGGAGAAGTTCGCCGCCGATGTCGCCAAGCTCAACGCGGGCGATCACACGGCGCTGCTTGATGCCTACGCCGATGACTTCGTTCTGCACTTTCACGACGGCCCACACCGATGGGCGGGGGACTGGGTCGGCAAAAGTGGGATGGACCTGTTCCTGCGCAACTTCGTTGCTGCGGGTATTCAGGGCACCATCCACGAGATCGCCACGAGCGGCCCGCCGTGGGCAATGACGCTGTGGGTGCAGTTCTCCGACCACGCCGACGCCCCCGACGGCACGCGCATCTACGAGAACAGCACCGTGCTTGTGTTGCGCACGCGCTGGGGCAAGGTCGTCGAGCAGCACGATTACTACCTCGACACGAGCCGTATCGTCGAACTCGATCGCAAGCTGGACGAGCTCGGCGTCGCTGCCATTCCGCGGGACTAGAAATTCTGTAGCAGATTGCTACACTTGGGACATGAGCAGCACGATGCCTACCCGGGTGGACGGTGTTCTTTTCGACGCCGCCAAGTCCGTCGGTGCCGTCAACAGCCGCAGCGCCGCGCAGCAGATCAACCACTGGGCGCGCATCGGACGCGAGTTCGAGGCGTCCGGAGGCGTCAGCCAGCGCGACATCGAGCACGTGCTCGCCGGCGACGGTTCCTACGACGCCTTGGGTGAGCGCGAGCAGGCCATCGTCCGCGCGAGTTGGGACGAGCAGGTCGCCGCACGCGTCGCCGCGCTCGATTTCGAGGCCGAGTTCGCCGAGGCGGGCGAGACCTGGTCTGAGGCCGACGACGCCGGCCAGCTCATCTCGCCCAGCTGATATGTGCCGGTGAGCACGCCCGTTCTGCACGTCCTGGCCGGGCCGAACGGCTCGGGCAAGTCGACGTTCGTCGCCCGGGTCCTGCAGCCCGTCACGCACCTGCCGTTCGTCAACGCCGACGAGATCGCCGCTGAGCGCTGGCCCGGTGCCGAACTGGAACACGCGTATCAGGCCTCGCGTGCTGCAGCCGACGTCCGACGTCGGATGCTCGCGCGTGGCGAGTCGTTCATCACCGAGACCGTCTTCAGCCATCACAGCAAGGTCGCGCTTGTGACGCAGGCCGTCGCGCTCGGCTACCTCGTCAACCTGCACGTCATGCTCGTTCCGGCCGACCTGGCCGTGGCCCGGGTCGCCGAGCGGGTCCGGCGTGGCGGCCATCAGGTGCCGGAGGAGAAGATCCGGGAGCGCTACGCGCGGCTGCTCAGACTTGTCGTCGATGCACGCGCAATGGCCGACCGGTCGACCTTCTACGACAACAGCCGCGCGAGGATGCCTTTCCGGCTCGTGGCGACATACGAGCGCGGTCGGCTGGTGGGGGAGGCGGACTGGCCGGCGTGGACGCCGACCGTCCTGACGCGGTCCTAGTTGTCGAAGGCGGCGCTGACCGGAGCCCTATGCTGCCTGGCATGGTGCGCTTGGTCGGGGAGGCGTCTTGCTAGCCGTCCGCGGCGTCTCCTACCTCGTGGACGCGATGCAGCCCGATGACATGGCCCGGGATCTCTCCGTGATCACCACCGAACTTCACTGCAACGCCGTGATGCTTATCAGCAGCCATACAGGTCGCCTCATTGCGTGTGCACGACACGCATTGGAGCAGGGACTGGTCGTGTACCTGCGTCCAGACGCAACCGACATGCGGCGAAAGGACATGCTGGCCCAGCTGGCCTCAGTAGCCGGGGCGGCGGAGTTGCTCCGCCTCGAGCATTCGGACCGCGTGATCCTCTTCGTCGGTAGCGAGTTCTCGCACACGGCCCCTGGCATTGTTCCCGGTCTGAGGTCATTCATCCGTCTCAGACTCATCATCCGGTTTCGCCGCGCCTTGCGGCGGAGAATCAAGCGACGCCTATCTCACCTACTCACGCGAACTGCCGCGGTCGCCCGCCATCAGTTCAACGGACCGTTGACCTACTCGGCCGCGGCGTGGGAAGAGGTTGACTGGGCGGTCTTCGATCTCGTGGGCGTCAGTCTCTACCGCTCGGCCCGCAATCGCGTCGGCTATCGGGAGCGCGTCCGTGCGCTCGTGGATGAGAACGACAAACCAATCCTCGTCACCGAGTTCGGGTGTGGGGCGTTTGTTGGAGCTGATGACCGCGGAGCCGGCTCGTTCTACATCGTCAACTGGCTCGCGGATCCTCCCCGCATCCGCGGCGACTTTGAGCGAGATGAGTCCGTCCAGGCCGATTACCTGACCGATCTGATCGATCTGTACGACAGTGAACGTGTCCACGGCTGTTTCGTCTTCACCTACGCGATGCCGGAATACGCACTCCACGACGAACCAGCCCGAGACCTCGACAGGGCCGGCTTCGGGCTGGTTTCCGTCGACGGCGGCGTTCTGAATCGCAAGCGGGCGTTCCACGCGGTGGCAGACCGCTTCGGCAGAATCGCCCGTAGACCGTCCTGACGCGGTTGATCGTCGCGTCCCACCATCCGGGCTCTCGGAGGGCGCTGGCCTGGGTATGGCCATGCTCGGACTCGCGCTCGGAAAGACGGCAACGCACAAGGCGTAGTCAATCCGCGCCCATCAGTCCTACGGTGGGGTCATGGGCGAGCTCGTCGCGTTCGGGACCCAGATAGGAATCTTCTTCCTATTCACTCCGTTCTGCCTGATTGCCCGCTACGGCGGCCGCGCCATCGACCTGCGCAAAGCCAACGCCGAGCGTCGCGCGACCATGCGGATGTACGGCATCGATGACGCGGCGTGGCAGACGGCGGGCGATGTGACAGTCGACGATTTCGGCAACCTTTGCCTACCGCACCTGCCGGCCGGGCCCGGGCTGCGGCGGCTCGAGTTCCTCGGCCCGTATCCCGGCATGCGCGAGGTGACGATCGCCGGTGCCATGGACCTACAGGCCTTGTCGTCTGAGCGGCGCCCGGGCTGGCAGTTCGCTGACGACGACATGCGAGCGCACCTGAAGTTGGGTGGCCTCATCCGGGTGAGCTTCATCGACCGCGTCGCTTCGCGGGATGGTGTCTTCGACCTGGCCGATCGCGCGCGTCGTTTGCAGGCCGTCGACCTCATGCGTCAGCAGGCGCAGATCGAGTCTGCGCGTGCCGCGTAGTCTTCTCGAATGGCTCTCGTAAGACTCCCGTCGATTCTGCAACAGCGGACCCCGGACGGACTCGAGGGCCGCGATCCCGAGTTCATCCGGCGGATGCTTCCGCGGTTCTGGCTGGCCGCCCAGCTCTACTTCCGGGCCGAGGTCGAGGGCTTCGAGAACGTGCCCGACGAGCCGGTGCTGTTCGTTGCGAACCACAGCGGTGGCGCGAGTATCCCGGACTCGTTCGTCTTCAACCTCGCGTATCACACGTACTTCACCGTCGAAGGCCGTCCGCTCATCGGTTTGGCCCACGAGATCATCACGAAGGCACCCATCATGGGCGACTTCGCCCGCAAGTTCGGGATCGTCACCGCCGGGCCGGGCAAGGCGGCGAAACTCCTCGCCGCCGGTGCCAACGTGCTGGTCTATCCGGGCGGTGACGTCGAGGCGCTCCGCGCGACCCGCGACCGGCACAAGATCATGTTCGACGGCCGCAAGGGCTTCCTGAAGCTGGCGCACGCGAACGGGGTCAAGATCGTCCCGGTCGTCGCCACCGGTGGCCAGGAGACGATGTTCATCTTCAACGACGGCCGCGCGCTGGCCAAGACGCTGGGCTTCGACCGGTTCCTGCGCGTCAAGTCCCTGCCGATCACGTTCAGCTTGCCGTGGGGTTTCCTGCCTGGCGGGCTGCCCAACATCCCGTTCCCCGCGAAAATCCGGATCCAGGTTCTGCCGGCCATCGACCTGCCGGATCTGCTCGGCGAAGACCCGGACTGGGACAAGGCTTACGACTACGTCACCAGCGTCATGCAGGTGGCGCTGTCTAAGTTGGCGGCCAAGCAGACCATGCCGGTGCTTGGCTGATGAGTTCGTCCGTCCGGCGCTCCATCACCGTGCGTCACCCCGTCGACAAGGTCGCCGCCATCGCCACAGATCCGAATGTCGTGCTGCCGATCATCGGGGGACTGGGCCGGTTCAAGAAGCTCAACGCCGACGCACGGGGAGTCGGCGAGTGGGACGTCTTCATCGACGTCGGCAGCATCCATGTGGGCGGCCGCGTGGTCGTGGAACGTCCTGGGCCGCTCCAACTCAGCTGGCATGCCACCCGGGGGACGCGCCATCAGCTCGAGCTGACGGTCTACGAGCACGGCGAGGAGAGCGAGGTCGCCATCGTCATGAGCCTTCAGCTCGCCGGTTTCGTGCTCGGCCGCGTCGCCGAGATGCTCGCGCGCGGCATCATGGCGCGGCACATCGAGGCCGGCCTGCAGCAGCTACGTCACCACATCGAGTTCGGCGAGTGACGATCCCGAAAACTAGCGGACTCAGTCGGCGGTGACTTTCGTCCCCCGAGAACCTGGCCGCTTGGCACTTTCAGCGAACAACCAGACGAACGGCAAGAGCAGCAGCAGTTTGGCGGGTCCGGGGACGGCAGCCGACGCGACGTCCTGAATCAGGAGCACATGCGTGGCAATCTCGAAGCCGATGGCTGGCATCACCGCGAACCACCCCAAGACACGGGTCGCGCCGTAGCTGTCGAAGAGCAGCAACATGACGAACCACCCGAGAACGACGTCGCCGAGTAGCGCCTCAGGCCAACGACCCACGATGTCGAAAACGACGTGGGTGAGCGCGTCCTGATGAGCGGCGAGAGCGACGGCTTGCAGGAGAAAAATCGCTGCCAGGGCGCCCGCTCCAAGCCTGGCCAGCCAATTCGTCCAACGCGGAGTGGCGAAATCGAAGACGGCACCCGCAAGCATCGCCGCACCGGCTGCGAACACCACGTGAATCGACACTTCTGCTCCGCCACCGAAGACTCCTTGGCACAGCAGCGCAGTGGGGAGCGCGAGCAGGAAAAGGACGGCTGCGAGCAGACCCCGTCGGGAGCGCATGCCCTGCTACGACACGAATTCGGCGATGACGATCTTCTTCATCACCAGCATGTTCGTGAAGTTCTGCGGCGTCAGCAGTCGCTCAAGGTGAATCGGGACGACCTGCCAACTGACTCCGAACTGGTCCTTGCACCAGCCGCATTGCTCGGCCTCGGGCACAGCCGACAGTTGGCTCCAGATCATGTCGATTTCGCCTTGGTCTGCGCATTCGACCTGGAGGGACACGCCCTCGTTGAAGTCGAAGTCGTGACGCGTCGGTGAGTCCATGACCGCGAACCACTGGTCGCCGACCGAGAACTCGCCGAACATGATCGAGCCCTCAGCCACTTGGTCCTGGGCTGCCGGGTACCTGGCGACGTTGCCGATGCGCGAGTACGGGAACGTCGAGGTGTAGTGGTCGAGCGCCTCTGCAGCGCGGTTGACGTTGTCGTTGGCGAACATGAAGGACGGGATCAAGAACGGCCGTGGATCGCCGGCGGGATCGGTCAGCATCAGCTGCCAGGAGACGCCGAATTTGTCCTGCACCCAGCCGTAGCGCTTGCTGAACGGATACTCGCCCAGCTCCATCAGGACCGAACCGCCCTTGGTGAGCTTCTTCCATGTCTTGTCGAGCTGCGCTTCGGCGTCGTTACTGCGCGACGGATCGAAGTTGACGATGAACGACAGCATCGGCGTGGGCGTGAACTCCGGGCCGCCGTTCAGGGCTGTCAGGCGCGTCTCGCCGATGGCGAAGTCGATCGTCAGGACCTCGCCGGCCAAGGACCGCTGGGAGTCTGGCAGACCTACGTCGGGGTAATAGGTCAGGGCACGCTTCTCACTGTTCGGGAACACGGACAGGTAGAAAGCAACCAACTCTTCGGCGTTTCCGCCGCACCAGATGCACGGGACGATCTTCTGCTCAGCCATGTGACCCCTCCACGGTCAGCGTAGGGGGGAGCGGTTCAGATCAGGCGGGCTTCCGATCCCAGGCAACCTCTTCGACCAGCTCACGGCTGCGCCAGCCATCTGGCGTCCGGACCAGCTTGTGCAGGTAGTAGCCGCCGACGTCCATGTGCCATTTCGATCCGTCGGGCTGCGTGATCTGCATGGGGTTCATCAGGTAGACCCGCACCTCGGCTGTGTCGCCGTCGAGTTGGACTTCCTTCTGCGCCACGTAGTGCTGCATGTTCGAGAACATCGGCAACGTCTCCGCGAGCCAGTTGCGCACCTCGTCTCGTGAGCCCTTGAGGCCACCACTGGCGGAGTAGTCGATCGTCGCGTCCGACGTGAACACGGTGTCGAATCGCTCCCAATCGAGGGTGTCGACGGAGCGGGTATAGCGAGTAATCAGGTCATCGATCTCGATGCGATCCGAGATTGTCTGCGGGTCCAACATGTGGCGAGCCTAGCCCGAAACTGAAACACGTTCTAGTATTGCCGGATGCGAAGCGCATCCGGCAATGAACTTGAACACCCGAGCCTGGTCCGTCCCTTTCTTGAAGCCTGCGCTGAAGCCGAAGAGCTCATCCGCGGTGCGTCCTTCATCAAGACCGATCAAGACCTGACCGACGGCCTGGACTATCTGGCCGGGTCCATCCGTGCGTCACTGCAGCTGGCGTGGGCCTATGACAAGGACCGGCCGTTCTTCGTCAACAGCACCAACCAGTTCACCAAGATGGGCCTGGACAACCCGGACACCGTGTACTACCACGCGTATTTGCGCTCCGGCTCGAAGTACGTCGTCCGCGGAGTACGCGGTACGACCGTGGATCTGTCCTTCCAGCTGCTGAACGGCGACTACACGCCGTCGGCGACGCCGGACGGGTCGATCGCCTTCGATGATCGTTCGATCACCATCGCCGACGACGGATCGTTCGAGGTCGTGTTCGACGACCTGCCGGAAGGCGCCGCGATGCTCGCTGTGCGCGAGGTCTACGACGACTGGTCGGCCCGACGGGGCACGGTCACGATCGAGCGCACCGACACGATCGGAACGACGCCCGAAAAATCGCTGACCCAGGACGACATCGCGAAGCGGTATGCCGTCGCCGGCAAGATGCTGATCGCCCGGATCAACACCTGGTTCGTGTTCCCGGAGTGGTTCTACCTGAAGGAGCCGGTCAACACGATCACCGAACCGCGCATCACGCCGGGCGGGCTGTCGTCGCAGTATTCCTCGGTCGGGCACTACGACGTGGCCGACGACGAGGCGATCGTGCTCACGGTGCCGCGCGGCGATGCGCCGTATCTGGGGTTCCAGCTCGGCACGCCCTGGTACACGTCGCTGGACTACATCCACCACCAGACGTCGCTCAACGGGCATCAGGCCCAGGTCGACCCGGACGGAAACATCCGCCTCGTCATCGCCGAGCAGAGCCCGGGCGTCGCGAACTGGGTGGAACGGCTCGGGCACGACCGTGGCTACCTGCAGTTCCGCTGGCAGCGGGTCGAGGCACCGATCACCGAGGGGCCGACGTTGCAGGTCGTGCCGATGGCCGACCTGCGCGACGCGTTGCCCCACTACGAATCCAACGTCGTGACGCCCGAACAGTGGGCCGAACGCATTGCCGCCCGTCAGCGCGGCGTAGCCGGAAGGTTGATCGGATGATTCTGCAGGACAAGGTCGTCGTCGTCGCGGGCTTTGGTCCCGGACTCGGGGCATCGCTCGCACGCCGTGCGCTGGCGGAAGGCGCGAAGTTGGTTGTCGCCGCGCGTACCGCGGACAAGCTGGCCGCGGCCGCTGCGGAACTGGACGGTGACGTCCTCGCCGTGCCCACCGACGTCAACGACGAGGACGCGGTCCGGAACCTGCTGGCCCAGACGCTCGAACGCTTCGGCCGGGTCGACTGCATCCTGGCCAATGCCTTCCTGATGCCGCCCATGGATCCGCTGACGGAAGTCAGCCATTCCAAGGTCAAGACCGCGCTGGACACGAACGTGTTCGCCCAGCTGACGCTCGCGTCTGTGTTTGCCGATGCGCTGTCCGAGACCAAGGGCAACATCGTCATGATCAGCTCGATGGTCATCCGGCACAGCCAGCCCGAGTACGCGGCCTACAAGCTCACGAAGGCGGCGCTGCACGCCGCCGCAGGATCGCTGGCCACCGAACTCGGCCCGCGCGGGATCCGCGTCAACACCGTCGCACCGGGCTGGATCTGGGAAGACGTCAACAAGATGTACTTCGAGTGGATGGCCAAGGATCGCGGCATCACGCCCCAGGACGTCTACGACGAGGTCGCCGGCAAGTCCGATCTCAAGCGGATCGCTGACCCAGACGAAGTGGCGAACGCGACGTTGTTCCTCGCGTCCGACCTCGCGAGTGCCATCACCGGCGTCTGTCTTGACGTCAACTGCGGCGAGTACCACGGAGGTTAGCGATGGCGTTCACGACGCGAGAGCGTGACTCGGTCGGCACCTATGAGGACCTGCACGCGTCGGCCTCCAAGGTCGTCGGGCTGGAGGACTTCGGAGAGCCGATCTACGAAGAGGGTCTGCGGCTGCTCCTCGAGGACTACGCGTACCTCTCCGAACTCACCCCCGAGGGGAACTACCTGCAGCGGACGTTCCTGCGTGGCGGCCTCGTCGGGCGGCTCCTGACGGTCAACGCGCTGCAGCGGTTCCCGGACCACGCAGACGTCAAGATCGAGCGACCGATCTTCGTCACCGGCCTGCCGCGCTCGGGTACCACTGCGCTGCACCGGCTGCTGTGCGCCGATCCCGTGTCGCAGGGGCTCGAGCTGTGGCTGACCGAGTACCCGCATCCGCGTCCGCCCCGGGACACCTGGGACGAGAACCCGATCTATCAGGGCATCGCGGGCGCGTACGCCGAGCAGCACGTCGAGAACCCCGAGTACATGGGTATCCACTACATCGACGCGGCGTCGGTGGAGGAGTGCTGGCGTCTCCTGCGCCAAGCCGGGTTGTCGAACAGCTATGAATCGCTGGCGTACGTGCCGAACTACGTGGCGTGGCTGCGCAAGCAGGACTGGACGCCGGCCTACGAAGTGCACAAGCAAAACCTGCAGCTCATCGGCCTGAACGACCAGGAAAAGCGCTGGGTGCTCAAGAACCCGTCGCACCTGTCGGCGCTCGACGCCATCATGGCGGTCTATCCCGACGCGCTGATCGTGCAGACGCACCGTGACCCGGTTGTCTCGATCGCCTCGTCCTGCTCGCTGTCACAGGAAACCGCGAAGACTTGGTCGACCGTGTTCCACGGCAGCGTCATCGGGGAGACCCAGCTCGATCTCTGGTCGTCGTCGGCGCGCGGATTTAAGGAGGCACGCACCAAGTACGACCCGTCCCAGTTCATCGACATCGAGTACAAGGACTTCGTCGGCAACCCGCACGGGACGGTCGAGGCCATCTACGACGCCTTCAACCTCGAGCTCACTACGGAGCATGTTGCCGGGATCATGGAACTCGACCAGGAGTCCAAGCACGGCAAGACGCAGGCCAAGCACACCTACTCGCTGGCCGACTACGGCCTCACCGACGACGAGGTCCGCTCCGCGTTCGCGTGATGCGCCAGGTGTGGCTAAGCCGTACGTTCCAAGCGGGCCGCGCCAAGGGTGACGGGTAGCCGTTCGTAGCCGCGCAGGATGCGGGTGTCGCGCAGGGTCGGCGGCTCGGCGATGCGCAGGTCTGGGAACCGTTCGAACAGCGTTCGCAGTGCGACTGCGCCCTCGAGGCGCGCCAGTCCCGATCCGACGCAGTAGTGCTCGCCGGCGGAGAAGGCCAGGTGATCGTTCGCATTCGCCCGCGTCACGTCGAAGCGGGTGGGATCGGGGAACACCTCCGGATCGCGGTTCGCGCCGGCGAGCATCGCAGTGACAGCGCTTCCCCGGCGAATGGGCTGGCCGGCGACCTCGGTGTTCGCGTAGGCAATCCGCAACGTCATCTGGACCGGCGGCTCGAGCCGCAGGACCTCTTCGACGGCGTTGGTCCACAGCTCAGGGCGCTCGCGCAGGACGTCGAGCTGGTCGCGATGCCGGTCCAACAGGACGACACCAGTGCCGATGAGGTTGACGGTCGTTTCGAAACCGGCGCCAAGCGTCAGCAAGGCGATGGAGTGCAGTTCGACATGCGTGAGTTGGTCGTCGTCCTTGAGCGCCACGAGGCGGCTCATCAGGTCGTCGCCCGGGTTCGCCCGCAAGTACGCGATGTGCTCATCGAGGAACCGGTGGAGTTCGCGCATCGCAGCTTCGGCCCGCCGATACTCCCGCCAACTGAGACCGGGATCGAGCGTCAGGGCCGCGTCGTTTCCCCAACCGAGGATGTCCAGCCAACGCTCCTCGGGAACTCCAAGCAGATCCGAGATGACCGCAACCGGCAACATCGACGCGTATTCGGTGACGAGGTCGAACGCCTCGGACGACTCCAGGTTGTCGAGCAGCCTGTTCGCGACCTGCTGAATCCGCTCCTCGTGCTTGGCGACCGCCCGCGCGGTGAACTCCTTGGAGATCAACTGGCGGAAACGGGTGTGCTGCGGCGGGTCGATCGCCAGCAGTGACGGCGCGTCGATGACGCCGGCGACTTGGTAATCCTGGATGCGGGCCAACATCCGGCGAAGTGGGGCGGGGAGTTCGCCATGACCGCCGCCCACGCCGAAGTCGCGGCTGCGCAGCATCTGCTTGGTGGCGGCGTACGAAATGGTGGCCGGGTTGTAGGCCTTGCCGCCGATGTCGGGGCCGGACGCCCGGACCGCCTCGTACACCGGGTAAGGATCGTCTTGAATCGTCGGGTCGACCAGCGCCTTGGCGACGAGGCTGCCGCGGCGCGCATAGAGCTTTAGGAAGGTCTGGCCGAATCCATACGCGAGTACCCAGCGCAGCCAACTCTTCATGGTCTCGATCGACGTCGCCATGGTGCCCAGCCTGACGGACGGGGGCACGGGTCACATCAGACTGAGGTAGGAATCACAGGGCTAGTCGGACGGCTCGGCGCGCAGGGTGACGCAGCACCCGGTCCCGCGGTCGACCGACGTCGGTTTGACGTCGGTGCACTCGAGGTGGCGGCCGACCGCGTCGATGAACCGGCGATTCATGGAACAGATGACGCCGGTGTGATCGTCGGACAGTTGCTGGAACGGGCAGTTGCTGAGTCGGACGCCGTCACCTTCGGGGCGTGGCTCGTAGCCGAGGCGGGCGAGCACGCCCGCGATGCGGTCGACGTCGGACGATTCGGTCGGCGGCCACGACGCGATGACGATGGCGGCGGCGTTGTCCGCGGCGTCCTCGACTGCTTGGTCGAGTGGTGTGCCGGCCTGGACCCGCTCGAGCGTGTCGGCGAGGACATGCCCGGCGAGGTCGTACCGGCGGCGGGGGAGCGTGACGTTGACTTCCTTGCGCACACGTCGGTAGAGCTTCGCCGGGCGGCCGGCGCCGGGACCGGTTCGTCCGGATAGCCGCCTGAACTCGGGGACCAGAAGGCCTTCGTCGACGAGCTTGTCGAGGTGGAATTTTGCGGTGTGGCGGGGGATATCCAGTCCGACGGCGGCCTGATCGCGGCTGACGGCGCCGGACTGGTGGGCGACGAAGTGATACAGGGCGCGGCGGATCGGATCGGCCAGTGCGCTGACCCGGCTCACCCGCTGGGCGAACCCGTCAAACTCCTCGCCGGACGGTCCCCGCTCCTTTTGCGACACGCCGAAACTCTATCGGACGCAATCGTTGTTTAAATCACGTCCCAGATCTATCGTTGAATGTGTAGTCCCTTACAAGAGGGGCCTCGGAGAGTCCCCACCAGGGACGGTTGGAAAAGGAGTACGACCATGGCATTCGCAGACGCAATGCATGACATGCGCGAAGAGATGCACGACCTCACCCACATCACCTCGGTGGATGCAGGGCGTCAGGCATTCGCTGGCCTGTGGGGCGCGTACGTTGCGGTCCCGCTGATCTTCGGCATCGACAAGTTCGCCGGATTCCTCGGCGTCAATTGGGACGGCTACCTGGCCAACTGGGTCCACACGATCATCCCGGGTGGTGGCGCCATGGCGATCACCTTCCTCGGCGTCGTCGAGATCCTGCTTGCCTGCGCAGTCGCGTTGAAGCCGCGCGTCGGTGGTGACCTGCTTGCGGTCTACCTCGTGTTCGCCGCGTTCAGCGTGTTTACCGTCGGCGGCATGGTCGTTCTCGGCACGATGTTCCTCGCGGCGGCCGTGTGCTCGCTCGCGATGGCTCGCTTGTCGACCACGCATCGCTGACCGTCCCGACCCGGGTCCCCCGCGCAAAGTGCGTGGGGGACCCGCTCGTTGTCAGGACTCGTCGGCGGCCAGGATGGCGTAAAGCTTGCGCTTGGTCTCGTCGAGGATGCCGACGGCCTGCTCGCGCTGGGCCGGCGTCCCGGTCTCCATGACCTGGCGGAACGCGATCATCGCGCCCTTGATCGACATGCTGACCTCGCGCAGCTTGTTCGGGTCGAAGCCGGCCTGGGCGTCGTCCCATGGCGTGCCGAGGTCCTCGGCGTTGTCGCTGACGTAGGTCTGGCCCTCGTCGGTGAGAGACGCGGTCTTGCGACCGTCGACCTTCTCGATGACGATCAGCCCCTCATCCTCGAGTTGCTGCAGCACGGGATAGACCGAGCCGGGGCTCGGATTCCACCCGCCGTTGCTGCGCTCGCCGATTTCCTGGATCAGCTCATAGCCGTGCCGGGGCTGCTCGGCCAGGAGCAGCAAGACGGCCGCGCGGACGTCGCCACCGCGGCGCCCCGACCGACGGCCGCGACGCGGTCCACCGAAGCCGGGACCAAAGCCAGGGCCGAAGGCCCACGTCTCGAAGTGGTCGGGACGCCGACGGTTGCGGCGGGGTTGTTCGTCTTCGCGCCGGGCGCGGAAGTGTTCGTGGTGATCGCTCATGATGACTCCTCCCGTTCATAGCGATACAAAAACGATATATCGAAAGCGTATCGTATGAACATCGGAAATCAAGCGTGCGTCAGTTTTGGTGGTCTTCCTCTTCGGTGTGCTCGTCCGGATCAACTTCGTTGACGCAGCCGTGCTCGCCGCAGGGATCGTCGCTGTCGTCACTGTCACCGCTGTCGTCACTGTCATCGTGATCGTCCGGTGGCGTCGTGGAGTAGTCGCCGTCGTCATAGTCCGGTGGGTAGTAGGTCGGTCGGTATGTCGGTGTGGGCCGATACGTCGCTTCCGGCGGATACCAGCGCGGCGGGTAGTCCACCTCGGGCGGATCGGGATAGACGATGTAGCAGTACTTGCCCTTTTGGTAGACCCACGGCTTCGGCTTCGGATAGCCCTTGGGGTACGGATCGCGCCACTCCGGCGGCAGCCATTCGGGCGGGTATCCGTACCAGGGTTCGTAGATGCGCCACTTGCATTGCTTCGGCGGCTTGTAGTCGGGCGGGCATCCCTTGCATCGGATCTTTGGGTAGTGGCGCGGTTGCAGGAGCGGGTTACCGCACTTGCAGCGCACCACCGGTCGCCCGTACTTGTCGACCAGCACGGCTGTTCCGGCCACCAGGATCGACTGGAACGGCACGGCTCGGCCGTTCACGTAGTCGTGGTTCGTCACACGCGTGTCGACCGTGAGCGTCACGGGCGTCAGGCTGCGGACGTAGCGGCTGACCGAATCCTTGTCCCGGCCGATGCCCAGCACGTCGGCCCATGCGTGCCGCTGCTGCTTGTGGCTCAGCAGAAACTTCACCAGCGCTTCGCGATCACAGACGTGAAGCGACCCGGACCCGCCGAACGGTTCGGCGTTGTCGGTGGGGCCCGAGCCGGACGTTCGCTCGAACCGTACGACTTCCTCGCCGTCGACGTCGGCGACGGTGGTGAACGGATCGTCACCGGGATCGGATGGCCGTTCGTACTCGACGACTTGGAGCGCTTCGCCTGATCCTTGAGGTGTCGGGCTGCTCGTGTTGGTCACGAAGAACGCTGATCCGACCAAGGCACCGGCGACCGCAAGAGCGACTCCGCCGATCAGGATGATCGCCAACCGTCGGGCTCGCTGCCGCACTACATCTTCGGACTCGGACATGGCGGCTCCAGCTGACTCCGTCCCCGATATTTCGGAGGCTACTCCTGCACTTCCGCGCCGGAAAGAGTTCGCCGAGCAACGACGCAGGAATTTGGGCCGAGGGGTCGCTCACGGGGGCCGTCCTCCTAGACTGCGGCCGGTGATCCTCGCTTCGCTCGTCAACGGGACTTCGGCCACGCCCCCTCACGCCCTGGCGGGCGCGGGAGGTACCCCCAGGCATCGAGCCGCTGGGGCGGCTCGTGCGCTCGATAACCTCGTCCCGTGAGCAGCGTCCCCCGACGGATCCGTGACAGCTGGGTGTTGGCCAGCATGCGACCACCGATCCCGCCCAAGTTCCAGCTGCAGGCCGCCGGCGATTCGAAGATCGACCTGGCCGGCAAGCGTGTCCTCCTGACTGGGGCGTCGTCAGGCATCGGTGAAGCGGCCGCCGAGAAGTTCGCGCGTCGCGGCGCTGTCGTCGCCGTAGTCGCACGTCGTCAGGACCGGCTGGACGAACTGGTCGAGCGGATCACAAAGGGCGGCGGCACCGCACATGCCTTCGCGGCCGATCTGTCGGATCTCGACACCATCGACGCGGTGGCAGCGTCCGTCGAGTCGGAGCTCGGCGGAATCGACATCCTCATCAACAACGCGGCCCGCTCCATCCGTCGACCGGTGGCCGATTCGCTGGATCGCTGGCACGACATCGAGCGGATCATGCAGCTCAACTACATGGGGCCGTTGCGCCTCATCCGCGCGCTCTCGCCGGCCATGTTGGAGCGCGGCGACGGTCACATCATCAACGTCGCCACCTGGGGCGTGTTCTTCGATGGGGCACCGCTGTTCGGCATCTACAACGCATCAAAGTCCGCTCTGGCGGCCGTCGGCGGCTCGATGGAGACCGAGTGGGGCCATCGAGGCGTGCACACGACGACGCTGTACTACCCGCTGGTCAAAACCGACATGTCGGCGCCGACTAAGTCGTTCGAGAGAATTCCCGGCCTGGACCCCGACGAGGCGGCCGATTGGATGGTGGTCGCGGCGCAGACCCGGCCCTTCCGGATTGCGCCGCGAGTCGCGCTGACCGCGCGCACCATTGGGGCGTTCAACCCGCGTGCTCCGTTGGCGCTCATTGCGCGAAGCGGATTCCGACCCAAGCGCCGCTGACCTACTCCACAGAGCGGTCGCGATGGCAGACCACCTCGAGCAGGAAGCCGCGCTGATCCTGCCAGAAGGCGGCGTAGTACCCGTCGTGATACTGCGGGAGCTCCTGCGGCTCGCGGATGACCACGCCGCCCTGCGCCATGGCCCAGGCGAAGACGTCGTCGACCTCGCGCCGGGTCCTGACCATGAACGCCATGTGCTGAAGGCCCTCCTGCCGTCGGTCGTAGCCGGGCTGGTCGGCGCAGTAGAAGAACAGCGCCGTGCCGATCTTCCCGGCTGCCGGCCGGTAGGAGAAGTGCCGATCGTCGGAAATGAAAGGTTCGAAGCCGACCTGCGGCATCAGGACGTCGTAGTACGCCTTGGCAGCGGGGAGGTCGTAGACGTTGAGGCCCACGTGTCCGATCGGCATGCGTCTTTGTAGCAGGCCGGCGGCAGCACCTGCGTTGGGGGCATCGCCCGCTGCGACACTCCGGTGGCGAGCAGCGGGGAAAATGTCAGACCCGTGCGTCACTCTGGTACCAGGACGAGTTGAGGAGGCGCTGTGGTTACCGAACGCACGATCTGTCCACACTGCGGAAGCAGAGACGTCGAGGCCCTGATACCCCCGCGCCAGGTGGGTGGTCAGGACGACGTATTCGCCACAGTCCCGACGGCGCAGCGGCACTGCCTGGTCTGCGGCGTGCGTTGGGAGACCGACGACATCGACCTCGGGGAGCGCTCAGCCGGCTGAGTTTCCGGCAAACGGCAGGTGAACAGCAAGCGACGACTATCGTGAACTCCGGGGGAGAGAAGCGAGGTTGTCATGGCCGAGGTTGCCTGGGACGCACCGGGGCCCGGGGTGTGGGAGTTGGAGACAGTTCACGCTCAGCGGCCTGCCACGAAAGTGGTCCAAACTGCGTGGAGCCGCGGGTTGGCCAGGGGATTTAAGCACGGCACCGCGCGCTACGGCGCAATGCTCGACTACCTGCAGCCCGAGGCCGTCAATGCGTTCATGTACATGCAGGCGCGCCCCTTCGGAGCCCCGCCGGGAGCAGCCGGGCCACCGCCCCTGCCGGTGCTGTGGCTGCTCACGCGGCTGCACCCGAAGATGCGCGCACGCGTCAAGCAGGCCAAGAAGGCGTTCGACGAGAAGTTGTGGCGTGCGGACCTGAAGGAGTGGGACACGGTCGATCGGCCGGACATCGTCGCGAAGCATCGAGCGATTGAAGCCGTCGACGTCGAATTCCTGGCCGACGAACAGCTGGCTGCCCACCTCAAGACAGCCTACGAACACCTCGAGTACTCGCACTGGATTCACCACAAGTACACCGCCCCGGCGACGCTTGTCGTCGGCGATCTGCTCGCCGGCGTCACAGAGTGGACCGGACTTGAGAGCGCCGAGGTCCTGACCCTGATCCGGGGAAACTCCCAAGTCACTCTGGGCTTTGCCGCCGCCGAGCTCGGCGGCGCGGCCGACGCGATCCGGTCGAATCTTGAGGCGCAGGACGTCCTGTCCGATTCCGGTGACGCGCAGGCGATTCTCGACAAGCTCGCCGGGCACCCGGAGGTCGGTCCGGCAGTCAGGGCGTACCTGAACGCGGTGAAATTCCGCGGCATGGGCTACGACGTGTGCGACAAGAATGCCGGCGAGATGCCGGAGTCGCTGCTGGGTGCGATGAGGTCGGCGCTGTCGGGTGCCGCGTCCGCGCCCCCAGACACCACCGGGGAGAAGCGCATCCGCGATCTCGTTCCCGACGAGCACAAGGCTGACTTCGACGAGCGGTTGGCCGAGGCGCGCCTGATGAGCCGGCTGCGCGACGAACGTGGCGTCTACTCGGACGGATGCGCCACTGGCCTCATGCGACGGGCACTGCTGGAGGCCGGCCGGCGGCTGAGCGGACGTGGACGTCTGCACGAGCCCGAGCACGCGGTCGAGCTCTCCGTCGAGGAGGCCGATGCACTGCTCCGCGGCGGCGAGGGCCCGGGGGCCGAAGAAGTGGCCGACCGGTTCGCGTGGCGCTCGACGCACACGACCGACGACGCGCCGGAGTTCCTGGGTGGCGAGCCGGCCGGCCCGCCGGATCCAGCCATTTTGCCGCCGGGCGTGCGCCGCACGGAACGGGCGATGGGCGCCATGCTCAACACGCTATTCGCCCCGAGCGACCGCGAGGCCGACGAGACGACGGTCCGCGGCATCCCGGTGCATGCGGGCGTGTACGAGGGACCGGCCCGGATCATCCACAACAGCTCGCAGTTCGACCGGATTCAGCCAGGCGACGTACTCATCGCTCGGTCGACGTCGCCGTACTTCAACGTCGTCCTGCCGATGCTGGGCGCCATCGTCACCGACCGCGGGGGAGCGCTGTCCCATGCGGCCATCGTTGCCCGCGAGTACGGCATCCCTGGTGTCGTTGGAACCCGTGAGGCGACAGCGAGAATCCCGGACGGCGCCCGGGTGCGCGTCGACGGCACGAACGGAGAGGTGACGGTCCTCGCGTGACGGTCGCACTCATCGACGCCTCCGACCCGTCGATATACGGAGGGAAGGCGGTGCAGTTGGGCACAGCCCTGCGGGCTGGGCTTCCGGTCCCGGACGGTGTCGCGCTGGGTTGGGCGGACGTTGACGCGGTCGCAGCCGGCCGCGCGTCGCTGGACGACGTGACCTTGCCGAGCCCTTGCTCGGTTCGCTCCAGCGCTGTCGACGAAGACTCGGCCGATGCGAGCTTTGCCGGGGCACATCTGACGGTTCTCGGCGTGGTTGGTTGCGACGCCGTGCGGGATGCGGTGGCCGCAGTCCGGGCGTCGGCCTACGACCCCGGTGCCTTGGCGTACCGGGGGGCGATGGGGCTCGACGCGAGCCCCCGGATGGCCGTCGTCGTGCAGCGCCTCATCGATTCGGACGTCGCCGGGGTGATGTTTACGCGCAACCCGATGACCGGTGCCGACGAGCGCGTGATCGAGGCCAGTTGGGGCTTGGGTGAGGCCGTCGTCGCCGGCCTCGTTACGCCGGATCACTGGGTGCTCGACGCTGCAGGGCGGACGACAACGTTCATCGTCGGGGAGAAGGACATCGCGATCCGCCGGACGGCTTCGGGCACTGCTGAGGAGCCGGTCGAGGCTGGATTGGTCGAGGTGCCGTGCCTGGACGACGCCCAGCTCACCGCCCTGCATGAACTCGCTGTCACCTGCGACCGCGTCTACGGGGCACGCGGCCATGACATCGAGTTCGCCTTCGCCGGCGGCCAGCTTTTCCTGCTTCAGCGGAGGCCGATCACGCGTGGCTGATACCGCGATGGCTCCCGGGACGACCCGCGGCCTGGTTGCCGCCTGCCTGGCGGCTTCCCTGATGCCGCTGAACTCGACGATGATCGCAGTCGCCGTGCCCGACATCGCCGACCATGTCGACGCCTCACCGGGTACTGTCACCCAGGCCTTGGTGGCGACGTATCTGCTTGCTGCCATCGCCCTGCAGAGCCCGGGCGGGAAGCTCGGCGATCGGATCGGCCAGTGGAGCGCCTTCGGGTTCGGTCAGGCTCTGCTCGCTGTGGGGGCGATCGCCGGCTTCCTGGCGCCGACGCTCTGGCTGCTGACCGCCTCGCGCGTGCTGATGGCGGCCGGCGGCGCGATCGTCGTGCCCGCCACGATCGCCCTCCTACGCACGGAACTGCCAGAGCACCGGCGCGGGCGGGCCTTCGGCATCTTCGGGTCGGTCATGGCGCTTGCGGCTGGCATCGGCCCCCTGGTGGGCGGCGAACTCGTCCGATGGTTCGGCTGGCCGAGCATCTTCCTGGCCAACATCCCGATCCTCGTCCTGTCGGCCGTGCTCGCTGCGACCGCGCACCACGACCCGACACCGCGGCGCCCAAGCCGATTCGACTGGGCCGGCTCGGTGCTCCTCTCCGGCGCGCTGGTGTGTCTGGTCTTGGCCGCACAGGAGCCGGGGGAGTGGGGGCTGCTGCTGGCGGTTGCCGGCGTCGCGTTGGTGGTGCCGTTCGTCGTTGTTGAGCGGCGAGTGGCGGATCCGGTCGTCTCCTTCGAGTTGTTCCGCGACATGCGGTTCACCGCTGGCACTTTGGTGATCGCGCTGCTGAACCTCGTGATGTACGCGCTGGTGTTCGAGATCCCGCTCGTGGTCGATCACACCTTCCATCTGGGCCCCGCGCGCACCGGCCGCTTGCTGATCTTCTTGATGCTCGCGATGGTTCTCACCTCGCTGCTGGCTGGACGTCTCACCGATCGATTCGGGCCTCGGCCGCTGGGATTGCTGGGCGTCCTGACCTGCCTCGTCGGCCTCGTTCTCATGCGCGTCCTGCCGCTCGACGCCGCCACCGACCTGCGCCTTCCGCTCGCGCTGCTCGGCATCGGGCTGGGCTTGGCCAACCCGGCGGCGCAGGCTGCCTCGCTCGCAGGCGTGTCCCGTGCGGACAGCGGCATGGCCGCCGGCATCAGCTCGACGATGCGCTACCTCGGCGGCATCCTCGGCATCGTCCTGCTGGGCCGCGTGATCGACGGGGCGGCGTCCGTTGATGCAGTCCTGGCCCAGCACAATCTGCTGCTGTCGATCTTCGCCGGCGTGTTGATTGTGACCGTCGCGTGTGCCGCGCTCCTCGGGCGTCGGAGCGGTACGGTGCCGGCATGAGCGGAAATCAACTGTCCACCGGCGCCAAAATCGAGTGCGTCGCCTACGCCGTCATCGCCGTCGTCGCTTTCATCGGAACGCAATGGGCGCTGATTGAGGGCATCCGCACGACCGAAGGCAGCTTCGCGACGCAGATGTGGGCGGACCTCACGGCCAATCCGGCGGTCGTCTTCACCAGCATCGACCTGATCATGGTCTTCTTCGCCGCGCTCATCTTCATGATCGTCGAAGGCCGTCGAGTCAAGGTGCGCTGGTGGGGGCTCTACCCGGTGCTCAGCACTGGCATTGGGATCAGCTTCGGCTTCCCGCTCTTCCTCATCGCTCGTCGCCTGCGGATCGCCGGCGAGAACGTCGGCTAGAAGCATCGCGGGTTTTTTGCCGGTCCACTACGGTCATGAGCATGAGTGGATGGACGTCGGCAGACCTGGCTGACCAAAGCGGCAAGACCGTCATTGTGACGGGCGCCAACAGTGGACTCGGCGAAGTGACGGCCCGCGAGCTTGCCCGCGTCGGAGCGCGCGTGGTGCTGGCGTGCCGCAACACCGAAGCCGGACAGAAGGCGGCCGCCGGCATGAGCGGCAACGTCGAGGTACGCGCGCTCGACCTGGCCGACCTCGACTCAGTCCGCGCGTTTGCTCAGGGCACCACGGGTCCGGTGGACATTCTCATCAACAACGCCGGCGTCATGGCGGTGCCGCATCGGACGACGGCCCAGGGATTCGAGTCCCAGTTCGGCACCAACCACCTCGGGCACTTCGCGTTGACCGGATTGCTGCTTGATCGGCTCAAGGAATCGGCTAACCCACGCGTGACGGTGCTGTCGTCCACGGCGCACCGCATGGGAACGATCAACTTCGACGACCTACAGGGTGAGCAGAAGTACGAGCGGTGGAAGGCGTACGGGCAGAGCAAGCTCGCCAACCTGATGTACGCGTATGAGTTCGCGCGCCGGGCCAAGGCGGCTGGCAGCCCGATCGTCGTCACGGCGGCACATCCGGGCTATGCAGCGACGAAGCTGCAGGGCAAGACCGAGTCATTCATGGACCGGGTGATGGCGGTCGGCAACGCCGTCATCGCACAATCGGCCGAGGCGGGGGCGTGGCCGACACTGCTTGCGGCGACGGGCGATGTTCCGTCCGGCTCGTACGTCGGCCCCAACGGGTTCATGCAGCAGCGGGGCAAGGCGGCCGTGGTCGGCTCGACCAGCGCGTCCAAGGACGAGGCCGTCGCGGGACGGCTCTGGGACGTCTCCGAGGAGCTGACCGGGGTTAAGTACGCGCTCTAGAGCGTCGCGAGGAACGCTTCGATCGCTCGGTTCGACGGTTCGGGGTGGGTCAAGTTCGCGGCATGGCCCGCGCCCTCGATGACTTCGAGCTTTCCGCCCAGCGCGTCGGCGAGTGCCTGTGCCAGCGGAACGCCGATGGCGGCATCCAACTCACCATGCACGACCAGCGTGGGGATGGAGAGCTCTGACAGTCGCGGGCCAACGTCCTCGCGTGACACGAGCGTCTTGTATGCCTGGCGCAGTCGGTCGGGGGTGACCGTGCGCCATTTGTCCTGCCACGCCGGTGTGCCGGCCCAGTCGTTGCCCAGGATGATTGCAGCGACGATGTCGAGGATCTCCTGCGGTGCCTCGTCGGACGTGGCCCAGGTCTCGATCAGCTGGTCGTAGGCCACGCGGGCCTCGGGGTCCTCGCCGCCTGCTTGCGTGTCGATCAGGATGAGCGCCCGCACCCGTTCCGGCGCTGTGAGCGCGGCGCGTTGCGACAAAAACCCACCCTGCGACATGCCTGCGAGCACGGCGCGCTCGACGCCGAGGTGATCGAGCAGGCCAAGCACGTCTGATGCCGAGTCCCAATAACTGAAGTCGTCAGGTGTTGTCTCGGTGGCGCCGTGCGCCCGTTCGTCCCAGGTGATGCAGCGCCATCGATCGCGCAGAGCAGCGACCTGGGGCGCGAACATCTCGTGGTCCATGAGGAGACCGTGTGAGAACACGATGACGTCGTCGTGTCCGCCGGTGTCCTCGAAGTAGAGCCGCTGTCCGTTCACGTCTGCGTAGGGCATGGGCCGACACTATCGACCGCGTGATTCGATATCTACGTGCTGAAGATTCGGGCGACTCGGCCTGACGACATCAACGTCCTTGTCGCAATGGTCCACGAACTTGCCGAGTACGAGCGTGATTCTGAGTCGTGCGTAGTGACATCCGAGCAGCTGCACGCGGCGCTGTTCGGTGATGCGCCAGCGGTGTTCGGGCACGTCGCTGAGTTGGACGGCGACGTGGTCGGCATGGCTGTGTGGTTCCTGACGTTCTCGACATGGGAGGGCGCCCACGGCATCTGGCTGGAGGACTTTTACGTCCGCGAGTCGGCGCGTGGCAGCGGTGCCGGGACCGCGCTGATGAGAGAACTCGCGAGGATCTGCCGCGATCGGGGCTACGCGCGCATGGACTGGAGCGTGCTCGATTGGAATGAGCCATCGATCGGCTTCTACCGGGGCTTGGGCGCGGAGCACATGCACGAGTGGCACGCCTATCGACTCACCGGCACTGCGCTGGCTGCACTGGGGCGGGAGGCTTCATGACGACGTTCCACCATGTTGTGCTTTTCCGACTCCACGACGAGTCGACGCCGACGCCGCCGTGGCCGCGCTGAGTAAAGCGCGGCCGACCGCTGGCTTGGTGTCCTGGCAGGTGGAGCGGTCACTGGACGAGCGCAAAGGCTGCGTGATCGCGCAGGTGTCCGCCTTCGAGTCAGCGGACGCGTTCCAGGAGTGGCGGGCCTCCGAACCTCACCAAGCCGCTGCGGCGCACCTGCGTGACGTTGCAGACTGGCTCGTGGCGGATTGGGAGGCGTAGCTACGCATCGGGACGAAGGAATCTGCATTCGTCTGCACCGGGTCTGACAAATGCAGATTCTTGACCAATCGCGCTGGTCAGGCGGCAGCTCGAGCCGCGAAGCGGCGGAGTTGGTCGATGACTGCCGCACGCTCGTGCCGGACGGCATAGGACGAGAAGATCAAGAGATGCGCGCCGGCGATGACGATCTCGTTAGCGCGAAACAGGTCCTTGTCCCACCTTTGGACCGCAAGGTGAGGAATCCCGTGTACCTCGATGCCAAGATTGAAGGCCGGCATATAGACGTCGAGGAAGTAGCGGCCGTCCTTCCCTTGGACGCGTCGCTGGTGTACCGCACGCCATCTGAGTTCGGCAAAGATCGACGCCATGTCTCGTTCCGGCAACGACTGAATTCCGCCGTGAGCATCGAGTACCGACTGAACGATCAGTGCGCGGTGACGACATTTGCCGCGACGTGTGAGCGCTTCGCGCAGGTTTCGCGTGCTCGTCAGACGCTGCTGGACGGCGGCGATCACGATAGCGCGTGCCAATCGTCGATTGGGAGTCCAGCTGGCGGCATCGACCACAGAGCGTTCCACGCGCGTTCGTCGCGGAGTACGCAGTGGATGGACGTCGCGCTCGTCGAGAAACTCGGACCAATGCAGCTCCGTGCGACTAAACGGGGGACGACGCGCGCCCATTGGAAGTACGAGTTGCGGGATCGTCGGCGAGAATCCCGTGAAGCCGTCATGGGCCAACGCCGTGAGCCCACCGAGCGCCGCGCCCGCTTGGCTGGCCGCCAGAAGCACGCGTTCCCTTGCAAAGGCGTCGATCGGACCGTTGTGGGTCACCACCACACCTCGCGCCGGCCTCTGCCATAGCCCGCGGTCGATGTTTGCGAGCGTCGGTGTGCGGCCGAACTGCCGGTACGCCTCGGCCGTCGGCATCACATCGTTCACGGTCACACCATCGACGGAGTCGTCCCAACGCATGTCCCAATATCCACAGGCCGTGCGCAAGCGGACGCAGGAATCTGCATTTGTCCGTACCGGGTCAGACGAATGCAGATTCCTTCGTCACCAACGGGCGGCGGCGCAATACGCTCGCTCCATGACCGACAACATCGTGGCCGCGGGGCCGATCGCACAGGCTGAGGCGATGCGCGCCGGGGACATCTCCTCCCGCGAGCTCACCGAGGCGACGTTGCACGCGCTCGAACGCGACAACAAGCGGCTCAACGCGATCGTCGAGATGTTGGCGGACGAGGCGCTCACCCAGGCCGACGACGCGGACCGTCGACGGGCGCAGGGCGACAACGCGCCGCTACTCGGCGTCCCGATCGCGGTCAAGAACGAGCACGACATCCTCGGCCACGTCACGGCTCAGGGCAGTCGGGCGATCACGCGTGTCGCCAATGCCGATTCGGAGATCGTGCAGAACTTCCGCGCCGCCGGAATGCCGATGGTGGCTACCACGACCCTGCCTGAGCTGGCCGCGTTCGGGTTCACCGAGAGCGACGCATACGGCGTGACGCACAATCCGCGTGATCTCGAGAGAACGCCTGGCGGCTCCTCCGGCGGGTCCGCGGCGCTGGTGGCGGCCGGTGCGGTCGGCATCGCGACGGCGTCGGACGGCGCCGGCTCCATCCGTATCCCGGCCGCCTGCTGTGGAGTCCCGGGGTTCAAGCCGACGCAGGGGAGGATGCCGAGTTCCGGCGGCTGGTACGACCTGTCGACCCAGGGCTGCCTGACCCAGCGGCTCGCGGACGCAGCGCTTTTCCTGGACACGTTTGGCGACTTCGGCGGAGAGCTCCAGCCCGCGACCGACCAGCCGCCAGGTCAACTGCGCATCGGAGTCACGATGGCCGGTGCAGCCGCCACCCGCATGGCACCCATCGATCCGGCCGTGCGCGACGGACTTCGCCGAGCAGCCGACGCGCTCGCCGATCTGGGGCACGACGTACGGGAGGTCGACCTGAAGTACGGCGCGGCAGCCAAGGCGCTGACGGCGCGCTACCTGGCCGGCATCCGGCAGAGCGCCACCGAGGTCGACGACCCGATGCTCCTGCAGCGCAACACCCGCGGCATGGCAGCCCTCGGCCGGGCGTTCCCGCCGGCGGCGATCCGCGCTGCTACTCGCGCCGGGCAACGGTGGGGCGAGACCGTGCACGAGCGGTTGGGCGTCGATGTCCTGCTGACGCCCGTCATGACGGGCGTCGCTCCGGAGGTTGGGCGGTTCGCCGGCCGCAACGGACTGCAGACGATCCTCGCGATGAACGCCTATTACCCGTACACCGCCCAGTGGAACCATGCCGGACTACCGGCCGTCTCGCTGCCCGCTGGAGCCGACGAGGGCGGCCGGCCGCTTGCCGTCCAGCTCATCGGACGACGCCAGGCCGATGCCGTTCTGATGGCCCTCGCGTCGCAAGCCGAGTTGGTCTTCGCCTAGCGCGCGAGCGCGGACGTGAACGCATCGAGCAGCTGCTGGTTGAACAGGACTAACCGGACGTGTTGCACGGCGGCCGCGGGCTGTTCGTTGAACCACTCGCGCACGGTCGCTGCAGCGATCGATGCGACGTCCTCAGCTGCCCAGCCGTAGATTCCGGCGCTGACTGCCGGGAACGCGATCGAAGCTGCGCCGAGCTCGTCGGCGACGTCGAGCGAGCGGCTGAAGCACGACGCCAAGAGCCTTGGGTCGGTCTGGCCGGCGTGCCGATTGGGGCCGACAGTGTGGATGACCCAGCGGGCAGGTAGCGCGAACCCGGGTGTCGCAACCGCGTCTCCAACCGGGAGACCGTCCCGATGAGTGGATGCGCGCAGGGCACGGCAAGCCTCGAGCAGCTCCGGCCCGGCCGCTCGGTGAATGGCGCCGTCGACCCCGCCGCCGCCGAGCAGGCCGGAGTTGGCGGCGTTGACGATGGCGTCGACGTCGACCGCGGTGATTTCGCCGAGTTCGGCCGTGACGTTCACGGGATGAGGAGGACCTTGCCAGTCGTTTGGCGTCCCTCCAGAGCTCGGTGGGCGTCGGCAGCGTCGACGAGCGGGAACTCCGCACCGATCCGGACGTCGAGTGAGCCGCCGGCGATCGCGGCGAAGGTCTCCTCGGCTCGCCAGGCCAACTCGACCGGGTCGGCGATGAAATGTCCGAGCGAAGGGCGTCCCAGGAGTAGCGAGCCCTTGGCGTTGAGGATCTGGGGGTCGATGGACGGGACAGGGCCGCTGGAGGCACCGAACAGGATCATGGTTCCGCGCACACGCAGCGCATCGAGGCTGGCTTCGAATGTCGAGGCTCCGACGCCGTCGAAGACGATGGTCGCTCCGGCGCCGTCGGTCGCTGCGCGCACGCCGGAGACGAAGTCGTCGTAGCCGAAGACCTGCTCGGCTCCGGCGGCACGGGAAAGCTCGGCCTTGTCGTCGGTGCTTACCGTGGTGAAGACGCGGATGCCCAGGCCGCGGAGAACCTGGGTGAGTAGTAGGCCGACACCGCCGGCTCCTGCATGCACGACGGCGGTGTCGCCCTCGCGGAGCGGGACGATCGACCGGGCCAGGTAGTGCGCCGTTATGCCTTGAAGCGGCACGGCCGCTGCGAGCCTCAGGTCCACGCCCGCAGGGATGCGGATCGCGCCGCCGGCGTTGACTGCCACTTCCGTGGCGTAGGAGCCGGGTTGCATCGCCCACGCGACGCGGTCGCCGACGGAGAACGTCGTGACGTCGTCACCGACTGCGGAGACCACACCGGCGGCCTCGACGCCCAGGGTTGTCGGCAACTCAAGGGGGTAGAGGCCGCTGCGGTGATAGGTGTCGATGAAGTTGACGCCGATGGCGGCGGTTTCGACAAGGAGTTGCCCGGAGCCTGCAGTCGGAGTCGCGACCTCGTCGACCTGGAGCGCTTCCGGACCGCCCGCGGCGTGGATACGGATCGCGGTGGTCATCAGGGACGCAGGACTCCCCAGAGGACGAGGCCGACACCGATGACATCAGCAATCGACAGCGAGATCAGCAGGAACTTGATGAATCCCTCTTTCGCGTTGGATCCGACGTGATCGGCCGCGGAAATCTTCATCATGCGCCCGCCGGCGCCCCAGATGCCGGCCAACAGCGTCGCGAACCAGTTCATCCACGTGCCGTAAATCAGCAGCGCGACCGTGACCAACTCCCAGCTCTGCGAAAGGTTGACGTATGGCCACAGCAAGCCAAGCACGATCAGGAACAGCCCGTTCATGTGGGCTTCCACGTGGCTGGCGAGGCCCATCCGCGGGTTCTTCAGGGATGGAACGACAAATCCGGTCAGCAAGCCCACCAGGAACAGGGCGAGGCCGGTGGCGAACAGCAGCGTCTGCATAGGGGCAGACTAGCCCCGGAGCTGTGCCCGGCGGCGGGACAGGTAGGCGCGCTCGGCCTCGTTCTCGGTGGCCGCAATGGCAGCGTCGTACGCGGAGACGGCCTCCTCGCTCCGGCCGATACGGCGCAGTAGGTCCGCCCGGGTCGCGTGCCACGCGTGGTATCCGTCGAGCTCAAGCGCCTCGACAACCGCCAGCGCGACCTGGGGTCCATCGATCTCCGCGACGGCCACCGCCCGGTTGAGGGCGATGATCGGCGACGGCGTCAGCGCGTACAGCCGGTCGTACAGCGACGCGATGCGCGCCCAGTCGGTGTCGCGGACATCAGGCGCAGACGTGTGAATGGCATTGATCGCCGCCATGAGTGCGTAGGGCCCGGGGAGTCGGGCTTCGAGCGCTTGCCGGGTCAGGGTCTGGCCTTCGGCGATAAGGGTGCGATCCCATTGGCTGCGGTCCTGCTCCGAGAGCGTCACCAGTTCACCGTCGGCAACGCGGGTGTCACGGCGCGCGTCGGTCAGCAGCATCAGCGCCAGCAGGCCCGCCACCTCCGGTTCCGTGGGGAGCAACTGCCGGACGATCCGCGCCAGCCGAATTGCCTCGTCGGTGAGGTCAGCGCGGATGGGATCGTCGCCGGACCCGGCCAGGTAGCCCTCGTTGAACACGAGATAGAGCACAGCCAACACCCCGCCCAGGCGATCGGTGAGGTCAGCGGCGTCGGGCACTCGGAAGGGGATGTTGGCGGCCTTGATCTTGGCCTTGGCGCGGGTGATGCGCTGACCCATGGTCGTTTCCTGCACCAGGAAAGCACGCGCGATCTCGGGCACGGTCAGACCGCCGAGGAGGCGCAGTGTCAGTGCGACACGCGCTTCGGCGGCGAGGGCCGGGTGGCAGCAGGTGAAGATCAGCCGGAGCCGGTCGTCTTCGACGATGCCGGTCGGCTCGTGGGGGCTTTCATCCCGAATCATGTCGGCAGCTTCGTGCTTGGCGTCACGCCGCTTCTCGCGGCGAATGCGGTCGATGGCGCGGTTTCCGGCGGTCGTGGTCAGCCATCCGCCGGGGTTGGGCGGGATGCCATCGGACGGCCACCGCTCGAGAGCGACGACGAGCGCCTCGCTCGCCGCATCTTCGGCAATGTCCAGATCACCGAATCGGCGGGCGAGCGAGGCGACAACACGGCCGTACTCCTCGCGATAGATCGTCTCGATCTCGCGCTGAACGCCAAGCTCAGTCACGCAGGCGGCTCGGCCTGGAATGGACGGACCTCGAGCGGGAGCGCACAGGCCTTGGATGCTTCGCCGGCCAGTTTCAGCGCGGCGTCGAGATCGGAGATCTCAAGGATCCAGAAGCCACCGAGGTGCTCCTTGGTCTCAAGGAACGGGCCATCGGTGACGACGACGCTCTCGCCGGTGCCGTCGACCTTCGTGGCCGTCTCGGGCGCTTCCAGCCCGCCGGCGAACACGGTGATGTCCTCGTACTTCGTGTTGAAGGCATCGACGGCACCGAAGATCTGCTGCATTTCGTCGTCGGTGTAGTCCAGTTCGCCGTGGATGACGGAGAACATGTACTGAGTCATGACTGACCCTTTCGTTGGTGGCAGCTCTGGTGGCTGCCTTCATCTTCTCCACGAACGAGGCCAGAGAAATTCGACAAGGGTGAATCGACAGGGTCGGTACGTTTCTTGTGTGGCCCTTCTCGACGCGCGCGACCAATTCGACATCCCAGCCGATCGGGCGTATCTGAACAGCGCTTTCCTGGGCCCGTTGCCCACGGCCGCTGTCGGGGCGGGCCGCGCTGCGCTCGACGCCAAGGCGCAGCCATGGACCGTGACCACGGATTCGTTCTTCGACCCGGTCGACCGCCTGCGTGGCCTCGTGGCCGGCTATCTCGACGGTGATCCCGAAGGCGTCGCGGTCGTCCCTTCGGTGAGTTACGGCATTGCCACCGCAGCCGCGAACGTCGATATCCAGCCGGGTTCGACCATCGTCGTTCTTGCTGAGCAGTTCCCGTCCAACGTGTACGAGTGGCGAGCCGTCGCCGCGAACGTAGGCGCGGAGATTCTCACGGTGCACCACGGTCCGGACGGCTGGACGCCGCGGGTGCTCGAAGCCATCGACGGACGCACCGCGGTCGTCGCGATCGAGCCGGCGCACTGGTCGGACGGCACAACCGTGGATTTGGCGGCCGTGGGCCGGGCAGCGCGCGCCGTAGAGGCGACGCTCATCGTCGACGTGAGCCAGACGCTTGGCGCCGTTCCTTTCCCGATTGCCGACATCGGGCCGGACTTCGTCGTCGGCGTCACCTACAAGTGGCTGCTCGGCACGTACGGTAACGCCTTCCTGTGGGCTGCACCGGACCGGCGCAGCGGTCGCCCGCTCGAGCAGTGCTGGATGCCGCGCGAGGGGAGCCGCGACTTTTCAAAACTCGCCCACTACACCGACGCCTTCCGTAGCGGTGCCGTGCGCTACGACGTCGGCCAGAGTGCCAGCCACGTCAACATCGCCGCCACGGTCGCGGCGTTTGAGGTACTTGGCCAATGGAGTCCGGCCGCCGTCAGCGCCCACGCCGAGGAGCTGACGTCTGATCTCATTGCGCGGGTCGGAGCACTAGGCCTCACGCCGCCACCGGATGGCCAGCGATCACCGCACCTCGTGGGCCTCCACCTGCCCGCGGACGGCCCCGCGCCGGCCGCGTTGGCGAACGCGCTGGCCGAAGCTCAGGTGAATGTCAGCATCCGAGGCACGGCGGTTCGCGTGTCCGTGCATGTCTTCAACACGCCGGCCGACATCGCCCGCCTCGTAGGGGTCCTCGAGGCGCAGCTCTGAGCTGTCAGTTGGGTGAGACCTCGGCGGCTTCCTCCGCGGCTATCTGGCGACGGATGTCGTCCATGTCGAGGGCGCGCACGGCCTGAACTACCTGCTCAAGCGCGGGGGCGGGAAGCGCGCCGGCTTGGTTGAACACCAGGATGCCGTCGCGGAACGCCATCAGCGTTGGGATGGACTGGATATTCGCCATCGCCGACAGCTGCTGCTGGGCGTCAGTGTCGATCTTGCCGAACGTGACGTCCTCGTGCGTCTGGCTAGCCTCTTCGAATACCGGGGCGAACTGACGACACGGGCCACACCACGACGCCCACCAGTCGACGAGGACGATCCCGTCGGCGGAGACGGTGTCTTCAAAGTTCTCGGCGGTCAACTCGACCGTACTCATGCTGTGCCTTTCCTTGGGGCCTTGCGAGGGGAGTCCTTTCAGTCAACCAGCCGGAGACACCCTTCATTCCGCAAGATGGAGGAATGACAAATCGAAGGACATTCCTGGCCGGGCTCGCCGGAACCGGTTTCGTCGCGCTCGCCGGATGCGGGGGAGCCGACCGTCCGCAGGTCGTGGCGCCGACCTCAGGACGTGCAACGGACCGAGCTGCCGGTGGCACCCCGCGGGTGGCCGGCACGATTGCCGACGGCCTCAACGTCCCGTGGGGCGTCGTCTTCCTGCCGGACGGTCGGGCCTTGGTCGCGCAGCGCGACGCCGGCACGATCGTGGTAGTCGACCCGGAGGCGACGGGCAATGACAACGTCCGTGTACTGGGCAACGTCCCCGGATCCGTGGGGCGGCCCGGTGGCGAAGCAGGACTGCTGGGTCTGGCGCTCCACCCCGACGACGACCGGCAGCTGTTCGCGTTCGTCTCCACGTCCGAGGACGAGCGCATCGTGCGGATCGCCCTCGAAGGAGACCAACTCGGCGACATCGAGCCCATCCTGACCGGTCTGCCGACCGGCGGGCGACATCACGGTGGTCGGCTGCTCTTCGGTCCCGACGGCCATCTCTACGTCGGCACCGGTGAAGCGGGTCAGCCCGAACTCGCCCAAGATCGCGGGTCGCTGGGCGGCAAGATCCTGCGGATCACATCGGACGGAAAACCGGTCGACGGGAATCCGTTCGACTCCGAGGTCTGGTCGTGGGGACATCGCAACGTCGAGGGATTGGCCTTCGATGACGACAATCGTCTGTGGGCCTGCGAGTTCGGCCAGGACGACGTCGACGAGCTGAATCTCATCGAGAAGGGCGGCAACTACGGCTGGCCCGAGTTCGAGGGGGAGTCGGACGACCCGAAGTACGTCACGCCGAAGGTGACCTGGCCGACGAGTGATTGCTCGCCGTCCGGGATGGCCATCACGCGGTCGACGGCTTTCGTTTCGGCCTTACGCGGTGAGCGCCTGTGGTCGGTGACGTTGGACGGCACTGACGTGGGGGAGCCGCAGGATCACTTCGTCGGCGAGTACGGCCGACTGCGGACGGTCGTCGTCGCGCCCGATGAGAGCCTCTGGGTGACAACGAGCAACACCGATGGCCGCGGCCGGCAGCGGAACGGAGACGACCGCATCCTCCGCGTGGTCGTGGAGTAGCTGCTCGTGCACTCGGTAATCGCGTCGCTACGCGACGCTCAACGCTTGCTCGTTCGGAATCGGCGTGCAAGCACGCCATTCCTCTCTCGCTGCGCGTAACCTCTGCCCGTGACTGATCGACGAACCTTCCTTGCCGGTGTGGCCGGTGCCGGCGCGCTCGCTCTCGCCGGTTGTGGTCCGGATGGCACGCCCATTCCGTCGACCAGTCCAACGCCCACGCGACGCGGCCCGGCGACGCCGCGCGTGGCCGGCACCATCGCAACGGGACTGAACGTTCCCTGGGGCGTCGCCTTCCTGCCTGATGGACGTGCGCTGGTGGGTCAGCGGGATCGCGGCGTGATCGTGCTGGTCGACCCGAAGGCCAAGGAGTCCGAGCGCACAAGCGAGGCCGGGACAGTGCCTGGTGTGTTTGCCGAGGTGAGAGCGTCGCGTGGGCTGCTCGGCATGGCACTGGATCCGGACGACGCGACGCAGCTGTACGTCTTTTTCACCACAGTCAGCGACCAGCGCATCGTCCGCATCGAGCTCAAGGACGGCAAACTCGGCGAGATCGAGCCGATCCTCACCGGCATTCCCACCGGCAAGGGACATTACGGCGGCCGTATCGCCTTTGGCCCGGACGGCTTTCTGTACGCGAGCGTCGGCGACAACCAGCGTGTGCCGTCGCCGGCCCAAGACCGCGATTCCCTGGCGGGCAAGATCATGCGGCTCACCAAGGACGGCAAGCCGGCCAAGGGCAACCCGTTCGACTCCGAAGTCTGGTCGTGGGGCCACCGCAACGTCGAGGGAATCGCGTTCGACGACGACGGTCGCCTGTGGGCGTCGGAGTTCGGTGCCGACAAGGCCGACGAGCTGAATCTCATCGAGAAGGGCGGCAACTATGGCTGGCCGACCTACGAGGGTGACTCAGACGACGCCAAGTACATCGCCCCGAAGGTGACCTGGCCGGTCGCAGAGTGCTCGCCGGCCGGTGTCGCCATCGCCCAATCGACCGCGTTCGTCGCGGGACTGCGGGGAGAGCGGCTATGGGCGGTGCCGCTGGACGGGCAGAAGGTTGGGAAGCCGCGCGCCCACTTCGTCGGCGAGTACGGACGCCTGCGCACGATCGCCGCAGCGCCAGACGGCAGCTTGTGGCTCGGCACCAGCAACACCGACGGGAATGGGAAACCTCGCGCCGGCGACGATCGCCTCCTGCGGGTCATCCTGGACTGATCCCGAAACGACGAAGCCCCCGGCGAACCGGGGGCTTCGTACGTGCTCAGGTCAGAGCGGGCGGATGTTCGCCGCCTGCAGGCCCTTCTGGCCCTGCTCGACGTCAAACTCGACCTTCTGGTTCTCGTTCAGCGAGCGGTACCCGCTGGACTGGATCGCGGTGAAGTGCGCGAATACGTCCTCGCCACCGTCGTCCGGGGCGATGAAGCCAAAGCCCTTGTCTGCGTTGAACCACTTGACGGTTCCCGTTGCCATGTCTTGCTCCTTCATAGGGTTGTGAGTCGTTCACCCGAAGGACTGCAGTTCCTGGCGGAACCCGAGATCAAACGGCCAAACTCTCGTACGTGATTTAGCCTACGGGACGTTTGGGCGGTTCCGAAGGCGCGTAACGAGCATTTCACTTGGTGGACTCGTGGTGTGAATCACACCCGGCTGAAGTAACGATTCCGCCGCTCGACGAATCACATTCGATACTCAATAACGAGCGGGGCGTGGTCGGACCAGCGCTCACCCCAGCTCGCGGCGCGATCGACGCGGGCAGATGTCGCGGTCGCGGCGAGTTCGGGCGTGGCAAGTTGGTAGTCGATCCGCCATCCGGTGTCGTTGTCGAACGCCTGGCCGCGCATCGACCACCACGTGTAGGGACCGTCGACGTCGCCGCTGAGCGCTCGGTGGACATCGACCCAGCCAGCCTCGGTGGCGACACGATCGAGGACGGCACGCTCTTCGGGCAGAAAGCCGGCTTTGCCGACGTTGCCCTTCCAGTTGCGGATGTCGCGTTCGGTGTGGCCGACGTTGAGATCGCCGGTGACGACGCCGTGGTCGGCGTCGGATCGGATGGCCCCCATGCGCTCGAGCATCCGGCCGAGCAGCCGAAGCTTGTCGTTCTGCTGGGGCGTGCCGACGCCGCCGGCGTGGATGTAGGTGGAGACGACGGTGAGGAGACTTCCGTCGTCGAGCGGGACGTCGACCTCGATCCATCGGCCAGAGTCGTCGAAGTATGCATCCGCGCAATGCGGACGGACGTCTTTAGGCTCGGTCTTGGTCAGGACGGCGACACCACTGCGGCCTTTCTGGGCCGACTCCGTGTGGGCCACATGAAACCCCGCATTGGCCAGCACTTCTCGGACGATCTCGTCGGGCGCGCGGACCTCCTGCAACGTGACGATGTCGGCGTCGGCGCTCGCCAGCCAATCGGCCATGCCCTTGCGCCAGGCGGCACGGACACCGTTGACGTTGATGGTGGCGAGACGCATCACCCGAAGTAGACGAGCTTGCTGAGCCCGATTGCGATGAGCGGGAACGTGCCCTGGAGGATGGCGGCGCGGGTGTACTGCTTGCCGCACGAACGAAGGACCAGCGCGGCACCCACCATGCAGGCGGTCGACCCGAGCAGAAGGGCCCACCCCGCGGTCTCGCAGGCGCCACCCTTGAGGATCCCGCCGATGCCGACGAAGACCATGATGGCGAGGAAAAGGTTGTAGAAGCCTTGGTTGAAGGCAAGGAGCCGCTGCGTCTCGGCCTCCTCTTGGGAGGCAACGCCGAAACGCTTCCAGGTGGCCGGCTTGCGCCAGGTCAGGGATTCCATCGTCCAGATGTAGACATGCAGGAGGCCGGCAAGGCCGGCGAAAACGAGGGCAGCAGTGATCATGGTCGGAGCCTACTCACGACCACGGGGGTCGGTGATCCAACTTCACTGACTGACGACCGGCCCAGCGCCACACACGCGCAGTGGTGTCGCGATCTTCGTCGGTGATGAAGTTGCCCATCACGCGCAGGGCAATGGTCATGAGGCCGTATGACCGCATGCCGATCGGGCCGGCTTTCGGCAGCAGGCCTGGACGGGTGAAGATGCCGGCGAGGCGCCGGGCGATGGAAAAGGCCTCGCCGTAATGCGATGTGAGCAGCATGGGCCACGCGCGCTCCAAGTCGAGACGGGTCGTGCCGGCCTCGTCCATCAGCTCGGCACCGACGCGACCGGTCTCGAGGCCATAGTCGATGCCCTCCCCGTTGAGCGGGTTGACGCAGCCGGCGGCGTCGCCGATGACGATCCAGTTCGGCCCGGCTACGCCGGAGACAGCGCCGCCCATTGGCAGGAGTGCCGACGTCGGCATCCGCAGGTCGGGGCCGAGGCCCCACTCGTCACGGCGCAGATTGGCGTAGTGCTCCATCAGCGGGCGAATCTGCAGGTCAACGGGCCGCTTGGCGGTCGCGAGCGCGCCGACACCGAGGTTTACCTCGCCGTCGGATAGCGGGAAGATCCAGCCGTAGCCGGGCAGGAGTTCGCCCTCGGTCCCGCGCAGCTCGAGGTGCGATGAGATCCACTGGTCGTCGCTGCGATCTGACTTCACGTAGGAGCGGCCGGCGACTCCGTAGGCGGTGTCGCGGTGCCATTCCCGTCCGAGCACGCGGCCCAAGGGTGAGCGAACGCCGTCGGCGACGACGACGCGCTGGCATTCGACCGTGTGGCGCTCCTTGGTCTTGCCGACGGTGAAGCTGACGGCAGTGACGCGCCCGTCGGGGTCGCGTTCCACGTCGAAGGCACGCGCCCCTTCGAGCGGCACGGCTCCCTCGTCGAGGGCGACTCGGCGGATGCGGTCGTCGAGCGTCGTGCGGGGGACTGCCGAACCCCAGTCCGGCAGTGAGCCGCCCGGCCAGGGGAGCAGCAGTTCTTGGCCGAAGCCGGCTGCGCGGAGGCCACGGTTGGTGCCGAAACCACGCAGCCAGTCGGTGAGGCCCAGCCGATCGAGTTCGGCGACGGCGCGGGGTGTCAGGCCGTCGCCGCAGGTCTTGTCCCGCGGGAACGTGGCGGCATCGGCCAGGACGACGTCGTGCCCGAAGCGCGCCAGCCAAGCCGCAGCCGATGCTCCGGCGGGTCCGGCGCCGACGACCAGCACATCCGTCTTCATGGCGTGATTCTTTCATCCGCCGTTGCGACGGTGATTGGATGTTCCGCATGACCGACTCCAGCCCGGGCCCTACGGAGGTCGCCGCCGACAGTGCAAAGGATGGGGAAGTCCACTACGCGTCCCGCGGATCCACACATTTCGACGTCCTCCTTGCTCTTTTTGCGGTGGTGCTCGTGGTCTCGAACATCGCGGCGACGAAGGGAATCGAGTTCGGCGGCGGCGACTTCTCACTTGGGCCGGTGCAGATCTTGCCGATCGTCACTGACGGTGGCGCGTTCCTGTTTCCGCTGGCGTACATCCTGGGGGACGTCATCAGTGAGGTGTACGGCTTCAAGGCGGCGCGGCGGGCCATCTTCACCGGGTTCGCGATGGCCCTGTTGGCCGCACTCATCTTCCTCGTCGTCCAGCACGCGCCGGCCGCATCGTTCTATGGCAACCAGGGAGCGTTTGAGAGCGTCCTCGGCTTCGTCCCGCAGATAGTCGCCGCGTCGCTGGCGGGCTACCTGGCCGGGCAGTTCCTCAATTCGTACGTGCTGGTCCGTATGAAGGCCAGGACCGCCGAGCCACGCCTGTTCGCCCGACTCGCGACGTCGACTGGCGTGGGCGAGCTGGCGGACACATTCATCTTCTGCGCCATCGCGTCAACGGCGATTGGCATCGACTCGATGGGCACCTTCTGGAACTACTTCATCGTCGGCTTCATCTACAAGACGGCCGTGGAGTTCCTCGTCATGCCACTCACAATGACCGTCATCGCGTGGCTCAAGCGACGCGAGCCGACCTACTGGGACGCCGACGCTCCTGCCGTGTAGCGTCCGAGAAAGTCCTCCTTGAAGGCAGCGAGGTCGCCGTCGACGATTGCGGCGCGCAGCTGGTCGACCAGGCGGACATAGAACCGCAGGTTGTGCAGGCTCAACAGGGTCGCGCCGAGGTACTCCTTGGTCCGCAGCAGGTGGTGCAGGTACGCGACGGTGTGTGACGCGCAGGTGGGGCAGTCGCAGTCGTCGTCGATCGGCCTGAACTCCCGCTTGGCCGCCGCAACTGAGAGGTTGCGTCGGCCCGTCGGGGTATAGACGCGGCCGGTGCGGGCGACGCGGGTGGGCTGGACGCAGTCGAAGGTGTCGCAGCCCTGTTCGACGCCGGCAATGAGGTCCTCCGGCTCGCCAATGCCGAGCAGGTGACGCGGCTTGTCCTCGGGGAGCTCGTCGACCACCCAGCTGACGATCTCGCCCAGCTGCTCCTTCTCGATGGCGCCACCGATGCCGAAGCCATCGAACGCCTCGCCGTCGACCTGCAGCCTGTCGAGCCCGGACGCCGCGCGTCGGCGTAGGTCCTCGTGCTGTGCGCCTTGGACGACGCCGAACAGGAGTTGCCGCGGTGCTGTGCCGCCTTGGTTGAGTCGGACGTGCTCGGCAAGCGAACGCTCAGCCCATCGATGGGTGCGCTCAACCGACGCCTGCTGGTACTCGAAGGAGTTCATCAGGGTGGTCAGTTCGTCGAAGGCGAAGATGATGTCGGCACCGAGTCGATGCTGGATGCCGATCGAGACCTCGGGCGTGAACCGGTGCGTCGAGCCGTCCAGGTGGCTGCGGAAGGTGACCCCGTCTTCGTCGACCTTCGCCAGCCGCTCCTTGCCGGGAGCGATGACGTCATCGACGGTGACAGCGTCGGGGTCCATCGAAAGCGTCTTCTTGAAGCCCGCGCCCAGGCTCAGGACCTGGAAGCCGCCGGAGTCGGTGAACGTCGGGCCTGACCATGCCATGAACGTTCCCAGTCCGCCGGCTTCCGCAACGAGCTCGTCGCCGGGCTGGAGGTACAGGTGATAGGCGTTGCTGAGCACTGCTTGAGCACCGATGCCGCGCAACGCGTCCGGCATGACGGCCTTGACCGTGGCGCGCGTGCCGACCGGGATGAACGCCGGCGTCTGGATGTCGCCGTGCGGCGTGCTCAGGACCGCGGCGCGCGCGCGGCCGTCCCGCGCCTCAAGGGTGAACACGGCCCGAATTCAACCACCCGGTCAGGGGAGCAGCCCGTTGTTGTCTGTCGGAGACGTCGTCGGGGTCGGGCACTCGGCGTCCGGCGCGGCCGAGCTCGCCTCGTCGGAGGGGGAGGGGGAGGCCGAGCTCGCCTCGTCGGACGGGGAGGCCGTAGCCGTCGGGCAGTCCGTGGCCGTAGGGGTCGGTGTGGGCGACGCTGAGGGCTCCTCGGTCGGCGTCGGCGACTCGGAAGGCTCCTCGCTGGGTTCCTCGGTCGGCGTCGGGCTCGGCATCGGCGTAAACATGGGTGCCGGCCCGCCCCGAACGGTATTGCCGATCGACGTGCCTGGCTCGTTCGACCCCCAGGTCCGACCGACGGCGCTCTCGTAGATCGAGATCGCACCGAGGGTGACTCCCATGGTCAGCAGGGACGCGATGGCCACCGCCTTCCAGTGGATCCGGCTCCATCGGCTGGGCTCGTCGGTGCTCGGTAGTACCGACATCGGTTCCGGTAGGTCTGGCTGAGCAGGATGGATGGTCGTGCCGTCGGCATCCTCGACGGAGACGTCATGGTCGGCTCGCGTCTCGATGACGGTTCCCCGGTCGGTGCGCACAAGAACCGTGGGAATGACCTTGTGGGTCTTGTCGATCGTGGTGGTGAAGAACGCGGAGCCAAAGGTGGCAATGACGCTGCCGATGGCGACGCCGGTGAGCGTGTTGCCCAATCCCAGGTAACCGGCCAGCCACGCGGCAACGACCGCCGCAATAGATGTGCCGAGCAACTTCGGCCAGGTGAGTTCGCCGGGAAGCTGGGGTCGAGCCATGAGGGTGACGATAGCGCGGGGCGCGTCGCTCCGAATTTTGTCGGTGCACCCTGCAAAGGTGGGCGACATGGACTTGGTAGTCGTTCTTCTCATCGGTGTGTTCGTCGGTGCGGTGGCCGGTTTTGTCGTCGGGCGCAGCCGCGCGGGCGGCGATAACCTTGACGTCCTGCGCGCCCGCCATGCCGCTGAGGTCCTTGAGGTCCGACATGCCGAGGCGCAGGAGAAGGGGCTGCTCCAGGCTGATCTCGCACAGGCGCAAGCCACGGCGGTCGCGCTGCGGGAGCAAGTCGGTCAGCTCACCGAGCAGTATCGCCGCGAACTCGTCGAACGCGAGAAGGCACAGGCCGACGAGAGCAAGGTGCTGCAGCAGATGGCGCCCATTGCAAAGAACCTGGCCGACATGCAGCGCAAGGTCGTCGAGATCGAGCAGCAGCGGGCCACCCAGCACGGCGAGATGGCTGAGCAGATCAAGCACACGCGACTGACTGCCGAGCAGTCGCGGGCCGCGGCCGAGACGCTGTCCTCCGCTCTGCGCAACAACCAGGTTCGTGGGGCCTACGGCGAAATCCAGTTGGAGTCGATCGTCGAGGCCGCCGGGATGATCAAGCGCGTCGACTACACGACGCAGGAGTCGATCACTGCCGATTCCGGTGCCCGCCGGCCCGACATGGTCGTCAAGCTGCCCGGCGGCAAGGAACTCGCCATCGATGCCAAGGTTCCGTACAACGCCTTCATCGAGGCCAGCCGCGCCGATCTGGAGGAGGCTCAGCGCACAGCGCTCCTCAAGGAGCACGCCAAGGCGGTCCGGGCTCACGTCAACGCGCTGGCCGACAAGAAGTACTTCACCGGCCTGAAGTCGAGCGCTGAGTACACGGTCGCCTTCATCCCGAGCGATGCGATTCTGATGGCCGCTGTCGACGCCGATCCCACTCTGGAGTCCGATGCCCTCCGAAAGGGAGTCGTCTTGACCACGCCGGCCGGCCTCTTCGGCCTCCTCAAGTCGCTGGCCTACACCTGGAAGCAGGAAGACCTCGCTGAGAACGCTCGTGAGGTTGTGTCCATGGGGCAGGTGCTCTTCAACCGGCTGAGCACGGTGGCCCAGCACGCGTCGAAGCTTGGCCGCTCGATCGAGCGCTCAGTGAAGGACTACAACGCTTTCGCCGGCTCCATGCAGACGCAGTTGCTCACCCAGGCCCGGCGCTTCGACGGCATGGAGTTCGAGACGCCGAAGGAGATCGAAGACGGGACACGCCAGTTCACGGCTACCGAGTTCGCCGCCCTCGACCAGATCGAGGGCGTGGAGCGTCCGGAGCTCGAAATCGCGGTCGAAGCGGCCGAACTCGTGGACGAGGCCGACACGGCCTGACGCTGGGTCCGTTGACCCCACGCGCGAGCGGGTGGATTCTTCACACCATGAACCGTTCGAAAGTCCCACTTCTCGCCGCCGTCGCATTTCTTGCGCTCTACGCCACCGGCACTGCTTTCCTCGGCGCACCGTTGCGCATCGATGCCTCGCCGACGGACACCCAGGCGTGGCTGCAACTCCGTCAGGACGACATCCCGGTCATGGTGGTCAGCTTCGCGCTCGCGATCGTGCCGATTTTCGTACTGGCGGCCTGGACCCGTCGGGCCCTTCCGGACTTGTATGGGTACGCGTTCCTGGGTGCCACCGCCGCGTTCGTCACGCAGGCGACCGTTGTCCTGTGGTTCTTCGCTGGGACCGCCGTGCACGCTGACACCATCGATCCCCAGACGGCGCGCTCACTGCTGGACGTTGCCAGCTACTTCGGTCCCGTCCTCACGACGACCATCGTGGTGATGTCCGGCGCGGTAGGGCTCGCGGCGCTGCGTGAGGGTTCCTTCCCCAAGTGGTTCGGCTGGGTCACGGTGGTGTTCGCAGGCGAGCAGCTGGCCGAGCTCGCAACGGTCTACGGCAACTCTGGATTCGCGGCGCCCGGCGGAGACTGGAACAACGTCGTGGGAGCCGGCATGTTCGGGCTCTGGATTCTGGCGCTGGGATTTGTGCTGGGCCGGCGGCCGGCCGAGGCCTAGGCCAACGCTTGGTCGAGATCGGCGATTAGGTCGTCGACGTCCTCGATGCCAACGCTGATCCGGACCAGATCGTCCGGGGGAGCGGCAGTGGAGCCCGCGGCCGATGCATGGGTCATGATGCCGGGGTGTTCGATGAGGGACTCGACCCCGCCGAGGCTCTCGGCCAGCGTGAAGATCTTCGTCCGTTCACACAGCTCGACCGCAGCGTCCCGGCCTCCGGCTAGCCGGACCGAGATCATCCCGCCGAATCGCCGCATCTGCTTGGCCGCCACCGTGTGGCCCGGGTGGGAATCGAGACCGGGGTAAATGACCTCGGCCACCTTCCGGTGGTCGACCAAGAGCGCCGCGATCGCTTCGGCGTTGCTGCAGTGTCGGTCCATCCGGACAGCGAGCGTCTTGATGCCCCGAAGGAGCAGGTAAGAGTCGAACGGCCCAGGGACGGCACCGGCGCTCTTCTGCAGGAACTCAAAGCGCTCGGCGAGGTCGTCATCGTCGGTGACGAGGGCGCCGCCGATGACGTCGGAGTGGCCGCCCAGGTACTTCGTCGTCGAGTGCATGACGACGTCCGCGCCCAGCGCGAGCGGCTGCTGCAGGTAGGGCGAGGCGAACGTGTTGTCGACGACGAGCGTGGCGTTGCTGGCATGTGCGACGTCCGCCAGTGCGCCGATGTCGGCGATGCTCAGCAGGGGATTGGTGGGCGTCTCGACCCAGAGGACCTTGGTGGCCGGTGTAACGGCCGCCGCCATGGCGTCGACGTCGCTAACCGGGGCAAGCGAGTATGTGACGCCCCACTCGGTCAGCACCTTGTCGAGCAGCCGGAACGTTCCGCCATAGACGTCGTTGGGCAGAACGACGTGATCGCCCGGGCGCACCAGCGTGCGCAGCGCGGTGTCCGTCGCAGCCATGCCTGAGGCAAACGACCGCGCGTACGTGCCACCTTCGAGTGACGCCAGCACCGTTTCGACGGCCGACCGCGTCGGGTTGCCGGCTCGTGAGTAGTCGAACGCGCCGCGCGTCTGGCCGACCGCATCCTGCTCGAACGTCGTCGACGTGTGGATCGGGAGGATGACGGCGCCGGTCTCGGGATCGGGCTCCTGCCCGGCATGGATGGCGCGTGTGGAGAAACCAGGCTGGTCGCCGGTCATACGTGCACTCCCAGCAGGTCGTGGCGGGTGAGCACGCCCAGCGGCTTGCCGTCCTCGATCACCATGACCGCGTCGGTCTCGCTGAGCTGCTTGACGCAGACGCTGAGGTCCTCGTGGGAGCCGATGAGGGGGAGCGGTGGCTCCATGTGTTGCGCGACGGCGTCGGTGAGTTGCGCGCGTCCCTCGAAGACGGCGCTCAGCAGCGCCCCCTCGGTGACGCTGCCAACGACTTCGCCGATCACGACCGGCGGTTCCGGTCCGACGACGGGCATCTGCGAAACGCCGTACTCGTGCAGGATCCGGATGGCATCGCGGATCGTCTCGATGGGGTGGGTATGCACCAGGGCCGGCATCTCGCCGGACTTGCGCCGCAGGAGCTCGCCGACGGTCAGCTGGCTCGGCTTGCCGGTAAGTGGCGTGCGTAGGAAGCCGTACGACGACAGCCATTCGTCATTGAAGACCTTCGACAAATAGCCGCGGCCGCCGTCCGGGAGGATCACGACGATGAGCGCATCGGGTTCGCGCTCGGCGACCTGCGCCGCCGCCACGACCGCCATGCCGGACGAGCCGCCGACGAGGATGCCCTCCTCGCGGGCCAGCCGGCGGGTCATCTCGAACGAGTCGGCATCGGAGACGGCGATGATCTCGTGCGGGATCGACGGGTCATATGCGTCCGGCCAGAAGTCTTCGCCGACACCCTCGACGAGGTAGGGGCGCCCAGTGCCGCCGGAGTACACCGAACCCTCCGGGTCCACGCCGACGATCTTGACCGCACCGCCGGAGACCTCCTTGAGGTAGCGCCCGATGCCAGTGATCGTGCCACCGGTGCCGACGCCAGCCACGACGTGGGTCACCTTGCCGTCGGTGTCGTCCCAGATCTCCGGGCCGGTGGTCTCGTAGTGGCTCTGCGGGCCGGCCGGGTTGGAGTACTGGTCCGGCTTCCAGCCGCCCGGGGTGTCGCGAACGAGCCGGTCGGAGACCGAGTAGTACGAATCGGGATGCTCCGGCGGCACGGCCGTCGGGCACTCAACGACCTCCGCGCCGTAGGCACGCATCGTGTTCTGTTTGTCGTGGCTGACCTTGTCGGGGCAGACGAAGACGCACTTGTAGCCGCGCTGCTGCGCGACGATCGCAAGGCCGACGCCGGTATTGCCCGATGTCGGCTCGATGATCGTCCCGCCGGGCTTGAGCGCGCCCGACGCCTCAGCCTCTTCGATCATCTTGGCGGCGATGCGGTCTTTGACGCTGCCACCCGGGTTCAAGAACTCGAGCTTGGCGGCGACGGTGGCCGATCCCGGCGCGATGACGTGGTTCAGCCGGACCAGGGGAGTGCCACCGACGAGGTCGACCACGTGGTCCGCGATACGCATGCGGCCATTGTTGCAGCGTTGTCAGCGCACCAGGACCGGCGCTGCTTCGTGGACGTCGATGACCGTGGCGGGGCCGGTCGCGATGAGCGCTTCACCGAGATCAGTCCATCCGTCCCCGTCGATGGAGAACCGGACGCTGTACGTGGTGTCGACCCGGGCCTCGTGCTCCGCGGGCTGGAAGTAGCGGTGGGTGATGTCCTCGCGCGGGTACGGGCTGCCGGGATGGTCCGTCGTCTGCATGGTGCCGTCGCCATGGACCCACGTGAAGCCCTCGGGAGTGGCCTCGACTTCGATCTCGTGCCCGAGCAGCTCGATTGACGTCTCGAACGGCCGCGGGTCGACCCAGAAGATGGTGGGGACGTTGACGAGCGTCTCGCCATCGGGCTGAACGTGCAGCGTCAGCCCCGGCAGCGGGATGCTGGCGACGGCCTGCCTCGCCAGACCTGGGGTGAACACCGCGCCCAACGGCGCGCTCGGCTCCGGGATATTGCAGGACAGGATCAGGCCGTTGTAGGCGCAGGGATGCCGAGGTTCCTCAAGCGCACGTTGGCCGTGAGAGTCGGAATCGAAGCGTCGTCTGTCGCGGTCGCGTGGACTTCGTCGCCTCGCAGGATCGAGCACGTCGGCGTCATCTCGATTGGTCGCATCAACCTCGACCCTCGGCGATTGCGCGGTCCGGCATCAGGACGATCAGGCTGGACAAGAAGCGCAATGCAGCTTCGTCGAGGCCGACCTTGGTCCACACGTCAGACATGACGCCATCTCGAACCTGCCGCCGTTCCAGCGACGCCAAGCGTAATCCGCATCGTCGTCGTATCCGCTCGGGCGCAGCGACTTCTCCGGCAAGTCGCCGACGTTCCGCAGCGACCAGGTGCGCGCTAGAAGTCGACTGCTACATCGATCCCCGACTCGATCCGTTTGAACCTCGACCCGTTCAAGTCGACGATCCCTGCGCCTGAAATAGCCACCGGCTTCATAGGTCTTCTCGTAGAGATCGACGTAGCCGATTGCAACCGGCACGCATTCGGGAGCAGATATCGATCGCAGGAGCGTCAAGTGTCGCCGGTTGTGGACGCGTAGTTCGAAGACCTTCACCCAGTAGTTGACGAAGTTCGCGGCGCCCGTCTCGTCGTTGCGTTTGGCGGCGGCCGGGAGCGTTGGTGGCTTCAGTGTCGAGGTCGCGCCGGCCGAGGGGGCCGTACTGGATTCTGATGCCTTGGCCTTGGGCTCAATCGGCGTAGGTTCGCCGCTGCACGCCGAGAGCATGATGAGCGCTGCACACGCGAGTCCGAGTCGCCGCATGGAAATCCCCCGATTTCGTTGCCCAGCAACTTAGAGCCGAAATGCCCGACCTGTCACGTACTGCTTCCACCGCCCAGGGTGGAGCGGAGATCAGTCGCGCGTGGATCCGCCGAACATGATCTCGTCCCAGCTGGGGACGCGGCGGCGTTCGTGGCGCTTCTTGCTCGAGCCGTGCTGCGACGGATGCGGCGTGGACGGGACTGCGACGTCGTGGACCTCGTGCTCCTCGGTGATCTCAACGTCGTCGACCTCGGCCGGCGCCGGGACTTCGGTCTCGAGGGACATCGCCAGTTGCTCCAGGGCGCGACGGTCACGAGCCTCCTTCAGCGACGAGACAGGGGCCGAGGCTTCGATGAGCTCCTCTGGCAGCGGTAGGTCATTGGTGAGGTCGATCTCGACGTCGAGGTGGACCTCCACGGTCTCCGTGGCCGGCGCAACAACCTCCGCAACCGGCGGGGCGGCATCCAGGTTCTGTTCGGTCGTCTCGTCAACTTCGTTGTCGGCTTCCTCGACGACGGCTTCGCGCACGGCATGGGCGATCGCCATGTCGCCAGTCGGCTCGCTCTCCTGCAGTGCGACGTCACCGATGAGCTCGTGCGCGGCGTCATCGGCCGGCAAGATGTAGCGGCCCTTCGCGTCGAAGAGGAAGGTGGCCGGCTCGACGGCACCCTCCGGAGCAACGATGACCGTCCAGCGCCCATCCTCGCGTCGCCACGAGTCCCAAGCTGCCGATTCGGCCGAGACTCCCTGCGCAGACAGAGCGGTGTCGACGAGCGAACCCAGCCGCATGCCGGGCGCGCCGGTGGCATGCAGCCGGCGCACAGACGTAATACGGGCCTGCTCCACGATGTACTCGCGTTCGGCGATGACCGGGATTGCGAAGCCGCGCACCTTCTCCACAGGCATGCCCGACGCATCGGCGACCTGCTCGGGACTCTCGCCCCGGCGGATGCGGTTCTGGATGTCGCGTGGGCTGAGGGTTACTTCCATCGTGGGCTCCCGGGTTCCGGCCTCGACGGTCGGGTTGGGTGGTTGTGCCGGTCGACGCTGTGCCAGAGACGGCGTCGAGCAGCGACGTCAACCTCAGATCGGTCGGGATGTGGAACGACTCGTCGGTCAGCGAGTCATGTGCGACGAGGAATCGTCTGTCCTCGCTCAGTCCGGTGAGACCGAGTTCACGCATGATGCGCCTCCGAAGTTTGTCCTGTGCATCAGCGTAGGAACGCGCCCGCGGCGATCTCGGAGGACACGCCGACGGACGCGCGTGTCGGTCGCCTCAGAACAGAACAACAGTGAACAGGTGTCACTTCCGTGACACGAGGCTCGCCAGCGACGCGTCGTGGATGCCGTATCGATGGGTCGTGATCGAGACCGCCTGTTCGCGCAGGAACGGCAGGAGTTCGACGCGGCCGGCCGACGTCACGGGCCCGCCATAAAGCGTGACGTCGGGGTCACCGCCGACGGCAGCAGCGGTCGTCGACGTGTCAGCACCGACCAGACGGACCCGCGACGGACGCTGCTCAGCAACGCGAGCCAACCACTGCTCCGACGTCTCGACAATGTGCTCGACGCCCTTGGGCAGGGGAGTGGCGCTGCTGACGTTCACGCGGGCACCGGCTCGCTTGGCGGCCAGCAGCACGCGCGCCAGTGGCACGAACGAACCTTCGCTGCGAATCGTCACTTCGGCGGGAACGTAGTGCAGCACATTGAGCTCAGCAGCCAGCCGGGAGACGTCCTTGGCGACGCCGAACTCCCGATCCCACGCCTTCTGGTCGGACATGGCGACGGCACGCAGGTACCCGCGAGCCGGATCGTCCAGCTGGGTTGCCAAGCGATCCAAGAGAGCACTCACCTCGGCCGCGAGCTCGATCTCGGACGTTTCGCGCAATGGCGCCGGATGCCAGGAGCCGAAGCGCGCGAGGTAGTTCGGCCCACCTGCCTTGGCCGTGGTCCCGACCGCAGACCGCTTCCATCCGCCGAAGGGCTGGCGACGGACGATCGCGCCCGTGATGGGCCGGTTGACGTACAGGTTCCCGGCTTCAACGGTGGCCAGCCACGTGCGGACCTCGTGCGGGTCGAGCGAGTGCAGGCCGGCCGTCAGGCCGTAGGGCGTGCCGTTCTGCCAGGCGATGGCGTCGGTGAGGCTCGGCGCATGCATGATCCCGAGCACCGGGCCGAAAAACTCGGTCGTGTGGAAGTCGCTGCCGGGTCGGACACCCAAGCGCACGCCTGGTGACCAGAGCCGCCCGGCGGCATCGAGTTGCTTGGGCTCGACGAGCCAGGTCTCCCCGTCAGGCGCGGCCGTAAGCGCGTCGAGCAGCGGCGCACCGGCCGGAACGATCAGCGGTCCGACGGTGCTGGTCAAGTCATCCGGCACGCCGACGGCGAGCGAGGACACCGCATCGAACATCTGGCGAAGGAAGCGTTCTGACGTCCCAACCGGGCCGACAAGGATGGCCAGGCTCGCAGCGGAGCATTTCTGCCCGGCGTTGCCGAACGCGCTACGGACGATGTCGGTGACTGCACGATCGCGGTCGGCGCTGGGCGTGACGACGATGGCATTCTTGCCGCTTGTCTCTGCCATCAGAGCCAACTCGGGCCGCCACGAACGGAACAGTTGGGCGGTCTCCCAGCTGCCGGTCAGGACGACCCGGTCGACGTCGGGATGTGTGACGAGCGACTGGCTCAGCGGCCCTTCCTCGATCACCGCGAGGACCAGCACGTCGCGCGGCACCCCCGCGTCCCACAGTGCCTCGACGACGACAGCGGCACAGCGGGGGCTCTGCGGTGCCGGCTTGATGATGACGCCGCTGCCGGCCGCGAGGGCGGCGAGGATGCCCCCGGCCGGAATCGCGACCGGGAAGTTCCACGGCGGCGTGACGACGGTGAGACGGGCGGGCTCGAATCGAGCTCCATCCACGGCGGGAAGCCGCAACAGCTCCTCGGCGTAGTAGTACGCGAAATCGACTGCCTCGCTCACCTCGGTATCGGCCTCGGCGAACGTCTTGCCGGTTTCGGCCATCATGACCGCGATGAGGTCGCCGCGGCGCGCGGCCAAGGCGCGGCCGGCTTGGCGCAACGTCCAGGAGCGAAGCTCTGGCGATCGTGCAGACCAGGTGCGGCCGCCGTCGCGCACGGTGGCGATCAGCGACTGCAGGCTTGCCGGTCCCAGCAGGCTGTTGAGATAAACGGCGTGTTCGCCGAGGGCTGTGTACTCGGAACGGTCTGCGACGAGCTCGGCCCAGTCACGGTTGGCAGAGATCGCCGGATCGGTGTCTGGGGTGTTGGCGAAGCCCTCGTCGCGCGTCGCAATCTCGGTGCCACCGTCGTGAGTGCGCTCCGTGCCGAATGGCTCGGTCTCTGACGAAACCAGTGCTGAGCTGAACTGCTTGGCTTCGCGGTCGAAGACACCCGCATCGGCGAGGTCGGGGAGCACGGTCAGGAAGTTGCCGGGCGTCGCCGTCTCTTGTAGACGCCGGACGAGGTAGGCAAGTGCGGCGTCGAACTCGGCCGTCGGGACGACGGGCGTATACAGGCGCAAAGGGCCCAGGTCGTCGCGTGCCGCACGGAGCGGTCCGCCGTCGAAGCCGAGCAAGGCCTCGAACTCCACGCCGCCGCGCACGCCGCGTTCGCCGGCCAGCAGCCAGGCGTGGGCGAGGTCGAATAGATTCTGGCTGGCCACGCCGATGCGGACGTTGTCGACCCGATCGGGTGTCAGCGCCCAGTCGATCAGCCGTTTGTAGTGTGCGTCAGTCTCGGCCTTCGACACCCACGTCGCCGGCGGCCAGCCACGCAGTTCGGCCTCAGTCGCTTCGAGCCCGAGGTTCGCGCCCTTGACGATGCGCACCTTGATCGGTGCTCCGCCGGACGCTCGACGCTGAGCAGCCCACTCCTGCAGGTGCTCAAGTGTGGTTCCGCTGCCCGGCAGGTAGGCCTGAACCGCGATGCCCGCCTCGAGCCTGGGGAACTGCTCGAGCGCGCGGGTGAACGAGGCGACCGTCAGGTCGACAGTCCGGTACTCCTCCATGTCGAGGTTGACGAAAGTCCCGGACAGTTCGGCCTCGGCGTAGATCGGCTGGAGCCGGTCGACGATCCGCTGCACCGTCGCGTCGAACGCCCAAGGATTGAGCTGGCTGGCGATCGAGGAGACCTTGACCGAGACGTAGTCGACGTCGTCGCGCCGTACGAGCTCCAGCACTCGGTCGCGATGCCGCAACGCCTCGCTCTCGCCGAGGACTGCCTCGCCCAGCAGGCTGAGGTTGAGCCGGTCGCCGCCGCCGGTCAGCTGTGCGATGGACGGGCCGAGTTGGGCCGCCGTCGCGTCGAGCACCAAGTGGTCGACGAGTTCGTGCAACTTCTTGTGCGCGCGCCGCTGAACGAGGTCCGGTGCCACCCTGGAGGCCCGAGCGCCGAACCGCAGGGCGCGACGCTCCTGGCCTGACAAGAAGGCCGGCAAGTGTGGAGCCAACTTCTGCAGCGCGTGCGCGGCGGTTGCTGCATCCTCGGGCCGGATGACGCGATCGATGAACTGGACGGTGAAGCCGAGCCCAGCGGGGTCGCGCAGCAAGGCAGCGAGCCGTTGCGCAGAGTCAGATGAATCGCGGCCGGAGCGCGCCGACGGCGCACGCTTCGGGTCGATCCACGTGCGAACAAGCTCGATGCTGCGCTCAGCGAGGGAGGCGTCGGACATGGCAGGGACCAATGTAGTGCGGCATCGGCGCAGTTCAGATCCCACGTCCGGCCTGTGTCGGCCGTGAGACTATGACCGGCGTGAACGCTGTGCCGACGGTCGGGCCGATCGACGCGCTCCTGTTGGTGTCGTTCGGTGGCCCGGAGAAGCCGGACGACGTCGTTCCGTTCCTGGAGAACGTCACCGCTGGTCGCGGCGTACCGCGCGCGCGGCTCGAGCAGGTCGGCGAGCACTACTTCCTGTTCGGCGGGCGGTCACCCATCAACGACCTGAATCGTGACCTCATCGGCGCCATCCAGAAGGACTTCGCCGACCATGGCATCGACATCCCGGTCTACTGGGGGAACCGCAATTGGGACCCCTATCTGCGGGACGCCTGCCAGCAGATGGTCGAGGACGGTGTACGTCGCGCCGCGTACTTCGTCACGAGCGCCTACTCGTCATACTCGGGATGCCGGCAGTACCGGGAGAACCTGGCCGATGCGACCGCCGGGCTCGACCTCGAATTGTCCCGCCTCCGGCTGTACTTCAACCACCCCGGCTTCGTGACACCGTTCGTCGAGGCCACGTCAGAAGCATTGGCGTCGGCGCCCCCGGACACGCACGTCGTCTTCGTCACACACTCCATCCCCTCGGACATGGACGCGGCCAGCGGCGGACCGGGTCTTCAGGCCTACCGCAAGCAGCACGAGGACGTAGCCAGGCTGGTCGCTGAGGGCGCCGGGGCCGCGTCGAGTTCGCTCGCGTACTGCTCGCGGTCCGGCTCACCACACCAACCGTGGCTGGAGCCTGACGTCAACGACCACCTGCGTGAGCTTTCCGCGGGCGGCGTCACGTCGGTCGCAGTCGTTCCGATCGGGTTCGTCTCGGACCACATGGAAGTCGTCTTCGACCTCGACACCGAAGCTGCGCAGACTGCCGCCGAGTTGGACCTCAGCTACGTCCGCGTGGCGACGCCGGGCGTGCATCCTGAGTTCGTCGCGATGGTGCGGGACCTGGTGCTTGAGCGCGCGGCCTTCGACCGAGGTGAAGCCCCGTTGTGCGCAGTCGTCGGGCGTCGTGGGCCGAACCCGCATGTGTGCCCGGCCGACTGCTGCCCGAACCTGCGCGTTCCGTTGCCCGCGGTCTCATGACCCAGGCGCAGATGGAACTCTCCCTTGAGTTGCTGAGTGTTGCCGTGAAGGTCGGGGTCGCGGCTGCCGAGCACGTCCGCATGCTCCGACCCGACGGGCGGGTCGAGGTCGCGTCGACCAAGTCGAGCGGCACGGACGTCGTCACGGCCATCGATCGAGCGTCCGAGGAATTCATCCGTCGCGGGCTGCTGGAGGAACGACCGGACGACACGATCATTGGGGAGGAGGGCGATGACCGGCCCGGGAGCAGCGGCGTGACGTGGCTCGTCGATCCCATCGACGGAACCGTGAACTTCGTCTATGGACTTCCGCAGTATGCGGTCTCGCTGGCTGCGGTGGCTGACGGCGAGACGGTGGCCGGGTTCGTCATCAACGTGGTGTCAGGGGAGCGGTGGGGCGCCGCCCGCGGCGTCGGAGCCTGGCGTTCGTTCGGCGCGGAACGTACGCAACTGTTTGCGGCCGAACCGCCGGCCGCCGGCCTCGCGCATGCCCTTGTCGCCACCGGATTCAACTATGTCCCGGAAGTGCGCGCCCGTCAGGCGCGAGCCGTCGCCGAACTCATGCCTCACGTTCGTGACATCCGACGGTTCGGGTCGGCCGCGCTCGACCTGTGCGCGCTGGCGTCCGGACGGCTCGACGCGTACGTCGAAGAGGGGCTCCAGCCGTGGGATCTGGCCGCCGGCGTTTTGATCTGCCGTGAGGCCGGTTTGGTGGTGTCCGGACTCGATCGGCGAGGCGCGGTTAGCGATCCGAGCGAACGCTTGGTCATGGCGGCGCCGAAAGCCTTGGCTGAGGAATTTTTCGGGCTGGCTATCGCTTGTGGATTCTGACACGCGCAACGGTCTCTTACCTGCATGAACGGGTATGGAACAATCACGCCGGTTCAATACATTCGGGAGGATGTCGATGGCAACCGATTACGACGCACCACGCAAGACCGAGGACGAGCACTCTGAGGACTCGATCGAGGAGCTGAAGGCGCGTCGTCACGAGAAGAGCTCGGGCAAGGTCGACGAGGATGAGGCCGAAGCCGCCGAGAACTTTGAGCTGCCCGGCGCTGATCTCTCCCATGAGGAACTTGCCGTCCAGGTTGTCCCGAAGCAGCTGGACGAGTTCACCTGTAGTTCGTGCTTCCTGGTCCATCACCGCAGCCAGCTCGCGTCCGACAAGGGCGGCAAGTTGATCTGTCGCGACTGTGCCTAATTTGTCGGCGACGGTGGCCTGACGACCTACTTCGTTTTGGGCTTGACCGGCTTCATGCCAGGCGGCAGATGGCCGGTGGACTTCACCCAGTAGCTCGCCGTCGAGCGCTTCACCATCACCCGCACGAACTCGGTCAGGCCGCCCCCGACGAACGCCCACAGCGCGATCTCGCGCAGGTTGGACTCCGGGTGCTTCTTGTCCGACGGTGGCTGCTTGCCGGTCGCGAGCTTCCAGGTCAGCTCCGACGCCTGACGTGCGAGCACGCCGGCAGCGACGGTCGATCCGCGGTCCATCAGCTTCCAAACCTGCTTGGAGCCCGGCGTCGCCTTGGACTGGACCTCCGTCGCGACCGCTGCCTTGGCCGCACGCTTCTTACCCACCGTCGTCCCTTCGTTGCTCGGCCCCAGTCTCGCGCACGGTCCGGCCGAGTGCCGCGGCGACCGCTTCGGGACGACGGCAGGAGACCAGCCAATAGGGCACCGGATCGCCTGGATCGTTCACGGCGACGCGCACGCCGCCGTCGACGTAGGGTCGCGTGCGCAGCCAGGCGCGGGCATCCGCCTCCGGTCCGAGGCTGGCCCTGAAGGCTGCCCGATCGAGCGGCGTGACGGTCCCGATATGCGCTGCGTCAAGGTGAGCGCTTCCAACGTTCAATCCCGTCAGGTCTGCACGGACGGTCAGGCTGCCGTAGCTCCAGATCAGCGCCCCGGCCGCCACGCTGCCGCCGATCGCGGCGATGGCCGCAAGCTCTGGGGTGGTGGCGACCACCATGATCCAGCCACAGATGCCGCCGAAGATGAGCGCCACGACCCACCACGACGCAGGCACGGTCAGGCGTTCTCGGTAGGACTCCACGGGAACAGCGTGCCACCTATCTGAGAGAGTGCTGCCCGTGGTTGAGGTTCTCGTCACCCGGCTGGATCCGGGCATCCCCATCCCGGCCTATGCGCAGCCGGGCGATGCGGGCGCCGATCTGCGGAGCGCCGTCGACATCACGTTGGCGCCGGGGGAGCGGGCCATGGTCCCGACGGGCATCGCCATCGCACTCCCGGACGGCCACGCCGCGTTCGTCCATCCGCGCTCCGGCCTGGCCCTCAAGCACGGGTTGTCGATGGTGAACACCCCAGGCACGATCGACGCCGGCTACCGCGGTGAGATCTCGGTGCTCCTCATCAACCACGATCGCAACGAGCCGATCCACATAAAGCGCGGCGATCGGATAGCGCAGCTGATCGTCCAGATAGTCGAGCATGCGGCGTTCGTCGAGGTCGCTGAGCTGCCCGATTCGTCCCGTGGTTCCGGCGGTTTCGGATCCACCGGTGGACATTCCTCCATCGGCTGAACAGTCGCGATCTACACTGCAAGTATGGGTGGACTAAAGAACCGGACCCGCGAGCGGCTCACTCCCGAAAACGAAGAGCCCCTGGACGCAAAAGTCGACGCCGACCAGGACGCTTGTTGCCTGATCAAGGACCAGCCGGACCGCTGCCTGGCCAATCTGCACGGCAAGTTGCGGTCGGTGTCGCAGCGTCCGATCGACGGCGTCACTGCGCTCGAAGCCGAGCTCGACGACGGCTCCGAACCGCTGACCCTGATCTGGCTTGGGCGTGAGGTCATCGAGGGAATCGAAGCGGGCCGCACGTTGACTGTGCACGGCCGAGTCGGTCGTCGCGGCAAGGAGCGAGTGCTCTACAACCCGCGCTACGAACTCGATGCCTGAGCATCGTCAGGCTGCTGGGGGTACCGACCGCGCCCCTGGGGCGTGGGGGACTGCAGAAACCGTAGAACATCTCGTCAGGTCGAAGCTTTCCGAAGCGCTCGGTGGTCGGCGTGGCATCGTCGAAAGCGCCGTACCGACGATCGCGTTCACGTTGCTGTGGGTCACCACGCATGAGCTGCGACTGGCGCTGACGATCAGCATCGCCATCACCGTTGGCCTTCTGATCGTCCGGATCATCCAGCGCAGTTCGGTGCAGTTTGTTCTCAACGCGCTGTTCGGGATCGGGATTGCTGCACTCTTCGTGATCCGTGCCGCTGGCAAGGAAGGGGCGACCGCCGACGAGATCGGCCGCGCGTTCTTCACTCCGGGCCTGCTTTACAACGGCGGCTACGCGGTCGTGATCACCCTGACGATTCTCGTGGGCTGGCCGATCGTGGGTTTCATGGTCGGGGGCGTGACTGGTGACCCGACCGGATGGCACGAAGACAAGGCACTGGTGAAGCTCTGCTCACGTCTGACTTGGTTGTTGGTGCTGCCTTGCGTCATTCGCGTTGCCGTGCAGTTGCCGTTGTGGTTGAACTCCGAGGTCGGCCTGCTCGGCGTTTCGAAGATCGTCTTGGGGTGGCCATTGCAGATCGCCGCACTTGCGGCCATGGGCTGGCTGCTCAGCCGAAACAAGACCCCGGTCGCCGAGTCCTAGCCCTTGGGGGACAGGACCTCGCCGAGCGCGTCTTCGGACGACTCGGCGCTCACGAACAGCAACTCGTCGCCGGCCTCGAGTAAGAACTCGCGGTCGGGCGTGTGAATCGAGTTATCCCTCAGGATCGCGACCGGGACAACGTCGGCCGGCCAGGTCACGCCGGAAAGGCTGCGGCCGACCAGGGGCGAGTCCTCGGGCATCGTCAGTTCGACCAGGTTCGAGTTGCTCTGGCGGAATGTGAACAGCCGCACGAGGTCGCCGACCGTGACGGCTTCCTCGACGAGCGCGGCCATCAGGCGCGGCGTCGACACCGAGACGTCGATGCCCCACGACTCACTGAACAACCACTCGTTGCTGGGGTGGTTCACCCGGCCAACGGTGCGTGGCACCGAGAACTCGGTCTTGGCCAGTAGGGCCGTGACCAGGTTGGCTTTGTCGTCGCCGGTTGCGGCGATGACGACGTCACAGGTCTCGAGCTGGGCTTCGGTAAGCGCCGACAGCTCGCAGGCGTCGGCGAGTAACCACTGTGCGTCGGGCACCAGGTCCGGACGAATCGACCGCGACTCCTTGTCGATCAGTAGGACCGAGTGACCGTTCTCGATGAGTTCGAGAGCGACGCTGCGCCCCACGGCGCCGGCACCGGCAATGGCGACGCGCATCAGGCCTCCTCAGGTCCGCGGTCGAGGACGGCGTGGGTTTCGGCCGCATGGTCTTCGCGGGTGAAGATGCTGAGGTAGTCGCCTTCTTGGATGACCGTGTCAGCAGTCGGGATCATGCCGGCACCGAGCCGGGTCACGAAGGCGACGCGGGCGCCAGCCTGCTGTTCAAGTAGCGAGATCTCACGTCCGATCCACTCGGCCGGGGCGTAGACCTGGTCGAGGCGCACCTCGCCGGACGCGTCGCGCCACGTCGGCTCGGAACCGGCCGGCAGGATCCGGCGCAGGACTTGGTCGGCGGCCCAGGGGACCGTCGCGACCGTGGGTACGCCGAGTCGTTCGTAGACCTCGGCGCGGCCTGGGTCGTAGATCCGTGCGACGACGTTCTTGACGCCGTACAGCTCACGCGCGACGCGCGCGGAGATGATGTTGGAGTTGTCGCCGCTGGACACCGCGGCGAAGGCGTCGGCTCGTTGGATGCCGGCTTCTTCGAGGACTCCGCGATCGAAGCCCATGCCCGTCACCGTGATGCCGTTGAAGTCCGGACCCAGCCGACGAAAAGCCTCTGCATTGACGTCGATGACGGCGGTGCTGTGCCCGCGCTCTTCCAGGCTTCGCGTGAGGGTGGCACCCACCCGGCCACACCCCATGATCACTATGTGCACGGGACGAGACATTACTCCCGAAGCGGACTGTGGCTCGTCGCGGTGGCGGCGTGCCGTCGAAGGTGGTTGCATGTGCTCTCGTGACCGACGGCACTCGACCCAGAGCCTTTAAGCGTTGGCTCTTCCGGGAGCCGGCCCAGGCCGACCGGAATACCGGGCCGTTCGCTGAGAACCCAGTTGGCCACCACCACTGGCTCAAAGTGATGTGCCTGATGGGCGTCGGGTACTTCTCCGTGCTCGGCTATCAGCCGGGTATCGCCGCCTTGGCGGCCGGCTCGCTCGCCCCTATCGCCACCGTCGCGCTGATCGCCTTGACGCTGTTGGGCGCCCTTCCCGTCTTTCGTCGGGTGGCCAAGGAGAGCCCCCACGGTCACGGGGCGATGTCCATGCTCCAGCGGCTGCTGCCGTTCTGGCGCGGCAAGTTCTTTGTGTTGACGTTGCTCGGCTTCGCCGCAACCACGTGGGTCTTCTCGATGACCGTGTCGACTGCGGACGCGGCGGCCCACATCATCGACAACCCGCTGGTTCCCGACGCACTGCACGGGAAGCACGTCCTGGTCACTCTGGGTCTGCTCGCGCTGCTTGGCGGTGTCGTGCTCCGTGGGTTCACCGAGGCGATCGGCGTGGCCGTAGTTCTCGTGGTCGCCTACCTGGCCCTGAACACGGTCGTCATCGGTGCGTCGTTGTGGCAAGTGGTCACCCATCCGGAAGTGGTCTCGGGTTGGACGGCCAACTTGGCTTCTCAGCACGCTGACCCGACGGCGATGCTGACTGTGGCGCTTCTGGTTTTTCCTCATCTGGCACTGGGCATGTCGAGCTTCGAGACGGGCGTCGCCGTCATGCCTCAGATCAAGGGCGATCTGGCCGACACCGTCGAAGAACCGATCGGCCGCATTCGCGACACGAAGAAGATGCTGTTCACCGCAGCTCTCCTTATGAGCGTCTTTCTCCTGGCGAGTTCGCTGGTGACGACATGGCTGATCCCGGCCGAGGCGTTCAAGGCTGGCGGCGACGCGAACGGCCGTGCCCTCGCTTACCTGGCGCACGAGTTCCTCGGTGACGCCTGGGGGACGGCCTACGACGTGGCGACCGTTGCGATTCTCTGGTTCGCCGGGGCATCGGGGATGGCGGGACTTCTCAATCTTGTCCCGACCTACCTGCCGCGTTTCGGCATGGCTCCCGAGTGGGCGGCATCAACCCGTCCCTTGGTACTGGCGATTCTCGCGATCGCGGCCTTGGTGACCTGGCTGTTCGACGCCAGCGTTGACGGACAGGGCGGCGCCTACGCGACAGGCGTCCTGGTGTGGTTCAGCTCGGCCGCGATTGCCGCGAGTCTCGCCGCCCAGCACCAGCGGCAATGGTCGGCGTTCGTCGCCTTCACGGCGATCACCCTCGTCCTGCTCTACACGACGGCCGTGAACATGATCGAGCGTCCCGAAGGTGTCCAGATAGGTATCGCATTCATCGTCGGGATCATTGCGCTGTCGATCGCGTCGCGGTTGCTGAGGGCGTTCGAGCTCCGCACCCTCGACGTGGTCCTCGACGACAAGGCGCAGCTGTACATCCAAGACCTCTCGCGGCGGTCGATCCGGATCATCGCGCACGACCCGGAGACGCAGGACGCAGACGTCTACCGGGAGAAGATCGAGCAGATCGTCGAGGACAACGACCTCCCGAACCCATATGACCTCGTGTTCCTTGAGGTGACGGTGACTGATCCTTCCGATTTCGAATCGAGGATTGAAGTGACCGGCGCGACGCTCCACAAGAAGTACCGGGTGCTGCGGGTCGAGGCGCCGTCGGTTCCGAATGCGATTGCCGCGGTGCTCCTGCACATCCGTGACGTCTCCGGCGTCCTGCCACACGTGTACTTCGAGTGGACCGAGGGAAATCCGATCAGCAATCTGGTCAAGTTTCTGCTGTTCGGGCTGGGCGAGGTGGCGCCGGTGACGCGTGAGGTGCTGCGTCGGGCCGAATCGCGGCGCGACGCCCGGCCGCACCTTCATGTCGGGTAGCGATCAGGGCTGGAAGCGATACCCCAGCCCAGGTTCGTTGAGCAGGTGCTTCGGACGGGCCGGATCGTCCTCGAGTTTGCGCCGCAGCTGGGCCATGTAGAGCCGAAGGCTCCCGTCGGCGGTCTCGTAACCCGGACCCCAGGCCGACCGCAAGAGCGTCTGGCGACTCAGCAGTTTGCCCGGGTGCCGGACGAAGACCTCCAGAAGCTGCCACTCCGTCGGCGTCAGGTGGACGTCGATGCCGGCCCTGGTGACCCGATGCGCCGACAAGTCAACGGTGGAGGCGCCGACGTCGACGATGGGAGAAGCGTCCGGTGTCGGTACACGTCGCGCAGCAGCTCGGAGGCGGGCCAGAAGCTCGTCGGCTGAGAACGGTTTGGTCACGTAGTCGTCGGCCCCGGCGTCCAGTGCCTCGACCTTGTCGAGGCTGCCAGCCCGACCGGAGAGAACGAGAATCGGCGCGTCCGTCCACGCACGGAGCCGCTCGATGACCGTCGTGCCCTCCATGTCGGGCAGGCCCAGATCAACCACCGCGATGTCGGGCGGGTGCTTGCCCGCGAGTTCGAGGCCATCGGCGCCGGAACGTGCGGTGTGAACCACATAGTGATGAGCTCGCAATGTGATCGCCAATGCGGAGAGCAGGTCGGGGTCGTCGTCGACCACCAGGACGTGCGTAGGCCCGGTCACTTCGCCACTTCCAAGGTGACGACCATCGTCAGCCCGCCGCCCGGTGTGGCGCGCGCCTGAAGGGTTCCACCCATGGCCTCGGCGAGGCCCTTTGACAGGGCCAACCCAAGCCCGGCTCCCGCGCCGGTGTCGGTGTCCCCGCTGTGCTGGAAGGGGATGTAGAGCCGGTCCTCGTCCGCCGCTGAGACACCGGGACCGTGGTCACGGATCAGAAGCCGGACCAAGTCACCGTCGAGAGCGGCCCAGACCTTGGCGCTGCTGGTCGTGTGTTGCAGCGCATTCCCCACCAGGTTCGCGACCACTCGCTCCAGCAACCCGGGATCAGCCGAGACCGCGGGAAGCTCATCGAACTGGACCTCCACACGCCCGGCGTCGTCGTTCACATGCGTGAGCGCGGACGCGACCACTTCCTCGATGTCAGTGGGCTGGAGCTGAATGGGCAGGGCGCCTGCCTGAAGCCGGCTCAAGTCCAGGAGGTTGGACACAAGGCTGGTCAGTCGATCCAGGGAGCGATCGGCACCGGCGAGCAGGCTGTGCTGGTCAGCCGCGCTGAGCTCGGTCCCCAGCATCGCCGATACAGAAGTCTTCGCCGCGGCCAAAGGTGCGCGGAGGTCATGGGAGACCGCCTGCAGCAGAGCGGTACGGAGCTTGTCGGTCTCAACGAGGGCTGCCGCCCGCGCCGCCTCTTTGTCGAGCCTTCCCCGACGTCTGGCGGCGGTGTCGACCACCGACGACACGGCGGCGGCCACCCCAGCGAACACGACCAAGGCGAGCACGTCGTTGGAGTCGGCGATGGCCCACGTGTGGACCGGGGGCGTGAAGAAGTAGTGCAGTGCGGCGTAGCCGAGCAGCGAGTACAGCAGGGCAGGGACACGGCCGCCCACCAGCGCAACGACCACCGTCATGCCGAGGAACAGGATCGCGTCGCTTACAAGGTTGAGCGGTTGACGCAACGGAATGAGGACTGCGGTGAGTGCAGCCGGCAGGACCAGCGCGAGCAGGTAGCCGAGACCACGTCGCCGTGCACTGAGAGCGGGCGTGCGGTTCACCGCACCAGTGTGACGCGTAAGGCGTTAGGAAGTTGTGAGGATGGTTCCACCGGGGCAAACCACGTGGTTGTGTCATCCAACGTGACGCATCCGCACGGACCCTTGTCCGAAGAGGAACACCCCGAGCATCGCCACCACTGGTCGAAGGTCATGTGCCTCACTGGTGTGGACTACTTCTCGACGCTCGGCTACCAGCCCGGCATCGCGGCGCTAGCCGCGGGAACCCTGGCTCCGCTTGCGACCGTTGTCCTCGTCCTGCTGACGTTGTTCGGCGCGGTCCCGGTGTACAAACGCGTCGCCGCCGAGAGCCCGTATGGGCAAGGCTCCATCTCGATGCTGGAGCAGTTGCTGCCCTTCTGGCGGGGCAAGGTGTTCGTGCTCGTCCTCCTCGGCTTCGCTGCCACCTCGTGGGTCATCACGATCACCTTGTCTGCCGCCGATGCAACCGCCCACATCGTCGAGAACCCACTGGTGCCGCACTGGTTCGAGGGCCAGGAAGTGTGGGTGACGTTCGCGCTCATCACCGGACTCGGGATCGTCTTCTTCCGCGGCTTCAGTGAGGCCATCGGTGTGGCGGTGTTCATCGTCGTCGTCTACATGGGTCTGAACGCGATCGTGATCGCCGCGTCGTTCGCCAAGATCATCGCCGACCCCGGGGTGGTGAGTGACTGGACCGGCAACCTGGCGGTCCAACACGGCAATCCGTTGATGATGGTCGCGCTGGCACTGATTCTGTTCCCCAAGCTCGCCCTCGGCATGTCCGGCTTCGAGACCGGCGTGGCCGTGATGACGCTCGTCAAGGGGGACGAGTCGGACACCTATGACGGCCGGTCGGCCGGATCCGCAACACCAAGAAGCTGCTCGTGTGGGCGGCCGTCATCATGAGCGGCTACCTCATTGCCAGTTCGCTGATCACGACGTGGTTGATCCCGGCCGAGGAGTTCAAGGCCGGCGGGGAGGCCAATGGTCGCGCCCTGGCCTATCTCGCCCACGAGTTCCTGGGTGAGGGCTTCGGAACCGTGTACGACGCGTCAACGGTCGCGATCCTGTGGTTCGCCGGAGCGTCGGCCATGGCAGGCCTGCTCAATCTCGTCCCGCAGTATCTACCGCGCTACGGCATGGCTCCGGAGTGGGCGGCCGCGACCCGTCCGCTGGTGGCAGTAATCACGGCCATCTCCTGCCTCGTCACGTGGGTGTTCGCGGCGAGCGTGGATGCCCAGGGAGGGGCGTATGCCACGGGCGTGTTGGTGCTCTTCACCTCGGCGTCAGTGGCGGTGACGCTTGCGGCCCGCAAGGCGCGGCAACGCCGCATGACGGTCGCATTCGCCGCCATCGCGTTGGTGATGGCGTACACAACGGGGGTGAACGTCGTCGAACGGCCGGACGGCGTGCAGATCGGTACGGCGTTCATCATTGCGATTCTCGCTGTCTCGCTTGTCTCCCGCATCCGACGGGCCTTCGAGCTGCGCAGTCCCATCGTGGAGCTCGATGAGAGGGCTCTGTTATGGATCGAAGACCTCTCCCGGCGCGGGATCCGGATCATCGCGCACGAGCCGGAAACACATGACGCGGACGTCTATCGGAGCAAGCTCGACCAGATCGTCGCGGACAACGACCTGCCGAATCCCCACGACCTGATCTTCCTCGAGGTGACGGTGACCGACCCGTCCGACTTCGAATCGCGCCTCGAGGTGCGCGGAATCACGCGACACAAGAAGTACCGCGTGCTGGAGGTGGAGTCGTCGTCGGTGCCGAACGCGATCGCGGCCGTCCTGCTCTACATACGTGACGTGTCCGGTGTTCGGCCGCACATCTACTTCGAATGGACCGAAGGCAACCCGCTCGGCAACCTCGCCAAGTTCCTCCTGTTCGGCATGGGCGAGGTCGCGCCGGTGACACGTGAAGTGCTGCGACGGGCTGAGCGCAAGCGCAAGGAACGACCGCGCGTTCACGTCGGCTGAGTCGCAAATGCCGGGATAGACGCGCGCGACGCGAGACAGTTTCCCCATGACATTTGCTGACCCGCGTCTCTGCCTGAGCTGCCGTCGCTCGATCGACGAGGGCGCAGGCGGTCTGCTCGCACTGCGGCATGAACCTCGGTTCCACCGAGATCCAGCAGGCATGGCGTGCTTTGGTTGTTGCCGACCAGTGGGTTGCCCGAGCACGGGAGGTTGCGGGGGCGCCGACCGCGCAAGCATCTCTGGCTGGTGGGTCGACGCTCGCCCCGCCTGCGCCGCGACGACGACTCGAGTGCCGGGACGGTGCTCCTCGTGCTCGGCGCCGTCTCACTGCTGGTCGCAGGGTTGATCTTCATCACCGTGTCGTGGGGTTCGCTGGGCATCGTCGGCCGGGCATTGGCACTGCTGGCCTTCACCGCAGTCGTCGGTGGCCTCGCGCACGTGTTGACGCGGCGCAAGCTGAGGGCTTCGGCGGAGGCACTCTGGACGGTGTTCCTCGGCCTCCTCACGCTGGACTGGTTCGCCGCCCGTAACCAAGGACTGTTCGGGCTCGATGCAGTTCCAGGCGGCTATGCCACCGGAATCTGGGGTGCTGTCGTGTTGGTGGCCGGCATCGCCATCGCCAGGACAGGGCAGCGGTCGCTGGGGGCAACGCTGGTGGCGCCGTCGATCGCCGCGGGGGCGGCGCCAATCTTTGGCGCCGGGGGAGTCGCCGGTGAATTGATCGCTGACGATGCGTTCTGGTGGGCGCTCGTGACCGGTCTTGCCGCCGGCGCCCTCACGGTGCTGCATCGCCGCCTGCGACTGCGGCCGGCTTTCATCGTGGCGACTGTAGGAACCGCGTTCCTGGCCGCAGTCGCGGTCGTTGCGGCGCTCGTCGAAGCCATCGACCACCCGTCGCTACCTGCGCTCGTGAGCGAGCGACACGGCCTCCCACTGGCCGTCGTCGCGGTCATGGCCGCGGTCGTGGCCGCTGTGACGCGCGACCGAGCGCGGTCGACGGCGGCAGCCGTGTCGGCGCTCGCGGCGGGAACGTTGGTCGCGACGCCAGCCGAGGCCGCCTGGGACATGCGCGGGGCGTTCGTGGTCGGCGCTGTCGTCGCCGTGGCCTGCGCTGTACTCGGCGGCGGCAACGGGGCGTGGCCGCGAGGACTGCGCTGGGCTTCCGGGATCGCGGCGGCCCTGATCGCCGTCGGCGGCGGATGGTGGCTGGGGCGCCTGATCGAGGTTGCTGCAGCTGGGGCAGTCGGCGAACGGACGACCGCATTGGCGCACCACATCAAGCTCGGCCCGCACGTCGAGGTAGGGCCGTGGTGGGTGCCGCTGGTCGTTGCGTTAGGTGTGGGCGGCGCTCTGGTGTTCGCGCGTCGGTGGCCTGAGGTCAAGCCTCACGATGAGGTCGGCCAACACCTGATCGGCGCCACTGCGACGGTGCTCGCGCTCGGCGCCGCGACGGCCGTGGCCATCCCGATCCCGCCCGCCGTCTCCTTGGGTTCTGCGCTGGTAGTCATCGGCGCGCTGTTGACCTTCGTAAACCGCTCGACGCCGCCCATCTGGCGCCACCTCGGCTCGGCAGTCGTCGCCATCGCGCCCGTCGTCACGCTGTCGTCGTGGCCGGCCTCGCTGGTCGTGTGGCCGCTGGCGGCCCTGGCGCTCGCGGTGAGTGGATGGCGCGAATCCGATGTCGGAATCCGGTGGGCGGAGCGCGGCTTTGCGGCGTGGTGGGCGAGCCTCGTGCCCGGCATCGCTTTGGCCTACGCCGGTCGTCCGGCCCGGATGGTCGCGCTGGCAATCATCGTCGGCGCAGTTGTCGTGCTCATCGCTTCGGCACTCCGCGATCGCGAAGGCAGGGCTGTCGGCGCTGCCGATCTGGGTGCCGGCGCAGCCATCGTGATCGGGCTCATCCTCGGATCGGCTCACGGCCTCGACGCCCTGCCCTGGACGGTGGCCGGTGCGGGCGTCACCGTCGCCGGGCTCGTGAACCGGCGGCGGCCCTGGTGTCGTTGGGCCGGGCCGGCGCTGCTCGGCATCGCGTACATCGTTCGGCTCGCGGAAAGCCGTGTCGACGTCGTCGAGGCCTACACCGCGCCGTTCGCAGTGGCGCTGCTGGGCGTGGGCCTGTGGGCCATGCGGAAGGGGGAGATCGGCACCGGTTCGTGCGCTTGGACCGGGCGTGACGCTGGCGCTCCTGCCCAGCCTGCCGCAGGCGCTCGACGACCCGACATCGCTGCGGGCGCTCCTGCTCGGGTTGGTGGCCGTCTCCTTGATCGCCATCGGCCTGATGGTTCGCTGGCGGGCACCTTTCCTCGGCGGGACCGCAGTGACGCTGCTCCTGGTGATCGCGAACATCGGCCCGTGGGCGATGGCCGTGCCGCGCTGGATGCTCATCGCACTGCTCGGAGCGGTTGCGATCGGGATTGGAGCGACGTGGGAGTCGCGGGTCCGGAACGGCCGCGCGGTTGCGTCGTACGTCTCGGGCATGCGCTGACCCTCGTCAGTTTCGGCGGAATGTCGAGGCGCGCGGGGCGCGGTACTTGTTTGCCCTCGTACCGGCAGACAGAGTGGAGGCGTGTCAGTCAGCGGCGAGTCGGACTTCCGCACGATCACGCAGCTCAGGCGGGACGCCCTCGAACAGGACCTCCTGCTCTTCTGCCTCGCCTTCTCGGGTGGAGCGCTGCTTTATGCAGTGGTTCGAGCTGTTTCCGAAGGGGCGTCTGGCGGCGATTTCTGGTCGATCGGTCTGTCCGATGGGTTGCTGCTGAGCGGCTTGGTCGCCGGGGAGGCGTTCCTGTTCTGGGACCTCGGCATCCGCCAGGGCATCCGCGGGCACAGCATCGGCAAGCACCGCGTCGGGCTCCTGGTCGCCGACGTGGGCACCCGCGAGCCGGTCGGACTGGTTCGCGGCGCTATCCGTGGCGCACTTCTCGCGGTCCTCCTGGACGTCGCTGTCGTCGCGGTTCCGATCGGACTGCCGACGGTGCTGCGCGCCATCACGCCTGACCAGGCTGGGCATGTCGGGCTGGTGACGTACATCGCGGCCGCCGTGCTCCTGATCCCGCTCATCTTCTCGCTCCGCCGTGACCTTGCGGACCGCCTCCTCCACACCGAGATCATCCGAGCCTCCGGCGCGAACGCCGTCACGTCGCCTTTCCGACGGAAGGCGCTGGTGGTTCTCGATGTCGCGGGCGTGCTTGGGGTTGCAGCGGTGATGGCCATCTACGTCTTCTACTGGTGGCCGCTCATCCGGCAGTTCCCCGGATTGTCCTGACAGATTGACCGACCCAGCGGACACCTGGGTCGGTACTGGGGAACGCTTGGAAAGACTTGGTTGCCCGACCCGGCTGCGGTCTGCTTCCCGCACGCGGCAGGATGGGATCAGACACCTGCATCAACGGTTGGAGATTCCGCATGTCCGTCGACAGCTTCAGCGCCAAGGATTCCCTCGAGGTTGGCGGAACGTCCTACGACTACTTCCGGCTCGATCAGGTGGTGGGCGAGGGGCTTGACGTCGCCAGCTTGCCGTTCAGTTTGAAGATCCTGCTTGAGGCCCTGCTGCGCACCGAGGACGGTGCGGACATCACCAAGTCCGACATCGAGGCGGCTGGCCGCTGGGACCCGACCGCCGAGCCGAGCACGGAGATCCAGTTCACGCCGGCCCGCGTGATCATGCAGGACTTCACCGGTGTGCCGTGCGTCGTCGACCTCGCCACGATGCGTGAGGCGATCGTCGAACTCGGCGGCGACCCGTCGAAGGTCAACCCGCTCGCGCCGGCGGAGATGGTCATCGACCACTCCGTCATCGCAGACGTCTTCGGCACACCCGAGGCGTTCGAGCGAAACGTCGAGATCGAGTACGAGCGCAACGGCGAGCGCTACAAGTTCCTGCGCTGGGGTCAGGGTGCGTTCGACAACTTCAAGGTCGTCCCGCCGGGCACGGGCATCGTCCACCAGGTCAACATCGAGCACCTGGCGCGCGTCGTGTTCAACAACGACGGCACGGTCTACCCGGATTCCTGCGTCGGCACCGACTCGCACACGACGATGGTCAACGGGTTGGGCGTCGTCGGCTGGGGTGTCGGCGGCATCGAGGCTGAGGCGGCGATGCTCGGTCAGCCGATCTCGATGCTCATCCCGCGCGTCGTCGGCTTCAAGCTGCACGGCGAACTCCCCGAAGGCGCCACCGCCACGGACCTCGTCCTCACCATCACCGAGATGCTGCGCAAGCACGGCGTCGTCGGCAAGTTCGTCGAGTTCTACGGCCCGGGCGTCACCGCCGTCCCGCTGGCCAACCGCGCCACCATCGGCAACATGAGCCCGGAGTACGGCTCGACGATCGCGGTCTTCCCGCTGGACGCCGAGACCACCAAGTACCTCGAACTCACCGGCCGAACGGCCGAGCAGATCGCGCTCGTCGAGGCCTACGCCAAGGCGCAGGGCCTCTGGCACGACCCCGAGGCCGAGCCGCGCTACTCCGAGTACATCGAGCTCGACCTGTCGACCATCGTGCCGTCACTCGCCGGTCCCAAGCGTCCGCAGGACCGCGTCATCCTCGCTGAGGCCAAGGACAGCTTCCGCGAAGCACTCACCGACTACGTCGATGGTTCCGGAGAGCAGCAGGGATACGACGAAACAGTGGCCGAGTCCTTCCCTGCCTCGGACCCGCCGGGTCGACGGCGAACACCGCAACGGCGCTCCGGCACCGCACGGGGCAACCGCCGCGCTCATCCGCCGACCGGTCGCGCAACCCGCAGCAGGTGACGCTCGAGGACGGCACGATCTTCGAGATCGACCATGGTGCTGTCACGATCGCCGCCATCACGTCGTGCACTAACACGTCGAATCCGTCGGTCATGATCGGCGCGGCGCTACTGGCCAAGAAGGCAGTCGAGAAGGGTCTCACCAGCAAGCCCTGGGTCAAGACCACGCTTGCACCCGGCTCGAAGGTGGTCTCGGACTACTACGACCGATCCGGCCTGACCCCGTACCTGAACAAGCTCGGATTCGACCTGGTCGGCTACGGCTGCACCACGTGCATCGGCAACTCCGGGCCCGCTGATCCCCGAGGTGAGCGCCGCCGTCAATGCCGGCGACCTCGCCGTCGTCTCGGTGCTGTCGGGTAACCGCAACTTCGAGGGCCGGATCAACCCGGACATCAAGATGAACTATCTGGCGTCGCCGCCCGTTGGTGGTCGCCTACGCGCTGGCTGGTTCGATGGACATCGACATCACGACCGAGTCCCTCGGGAACGACACGGAGGGCAATCCGGTCTACCTGCGGGACATCTGGCCGGCTCCGACCGAGATCGAAGACGTCATCGCATCCTCGATCTCCTCGGACACCTTCGGCTTCGGAGTACGCGGACGTGTTCGGTGGCGACGAGCGCTGGAAGAACCTCCCGACGCCGGAGGGTGACACGTTCGCGTGGGACGAAGACTCCACCTACGTGCGCAAGCCCCCCTACTTCGACGGCATGCAGCTCGAGCCGTCACCGGTCACGGACGTCAGCGGACGCACGGTCGCTGCTCAAACTCGGCGACTCGGTCACGACGGACCACATCTCCCCGGCGGGCGCCATCAAGAAGGACAGCCCGGCGGGCGAGTACCTGCTGGACAACGGCGTCGACGCGCGCGACTTCAACTCGCTCGGCTCGCGCCGCGGCAACCACGAGGTGATGATTCGCGGCACGTTCGCCAACATCCGCCTGCGCAACCAGATCGCACCGGGCACCGAGGGCGGCTTCACCCGCGACTTCACGCAGCCCGACGGTCCGGTCACGACGGTGTTCGAAGCCGTCGGAGGCCTACCAGGCCGCGGGCACGCCGCTCGTCGTCCTGGCGGGCAAGGAGTACGGCTCGGGCTCGTCGCGCGACTGGGCGGCCAAGGGCACAGCGCTGCTGGGCGTCAAGGTCGTCATCGCCGAGTCGTATGAGCGCATCCACCGGTCGAACCTGATCGGCATGGGCGTACTTCCGCTGCAGTTCCCGGCGGGCGAGAACGCCGAGTCGCTCGGTCTGACCGGCGAGGAGACCTTCGACGTCACCGGCATCACCGAGCTCAACGAGGGACGGACGCCGAAGACGGTGCATGTGAAGGCCGCCCTCCAGGAGGGCACGTCGAGTTCGACGCGGTGGTCCGGATCGACACCCCCGGTGAGGCGAACTACTACCGCAACGGCGGCATCATGCAGTACGTCCTGCGTTCGCTGCTCTGAAACCCTTCGGTTCAGATCGTTGGGCGACGAGCAGCGACCAATCCTGCAACAAGCAGGGTGAGCCGCGAGGAGCCCAACGGGATCGCGAGTTCGAGGCGTTCAGACGGTGGAATGCCTTCATCGTCCGCGTCACCAGCTCGAATCGGTCGGTCGAGGCGTTCACGGTCGGCAACGTCACCGCGAACGATGGGGGAGTCCTTGCCTTCCGTCCCCAGCAGGACGGTCTGGTCGCCCCGCTCGACCGTGACCGATTCAGCCCTGCTCCAACTTGGGCGTTTCCATCCGGCCCACGGCCTGCCAGGTCTTCGGGTTGAAGATCCAGAGATCGTCTTCCGTTCGCAGCAACGCCCATTGCCCACTGTTGGTGAAGGTCGCGTCGGTGACGCCCTCCGGGGCTTCGCCGACGTCCCTGGCCTGCACGGTGCCGCCGCCTGCAGGTCGGGCAGCTCGAAGATACGGCCGTTCCCGTTCTCGTTCTTGCTGACGATGTACACCTGATCGATTTGCGGATGCACCAGCAGGCCCTCGACGTCCGTGCGGTCCACCGGGAAGAGTCACCCGATAGCGGTTCACGCCGGAGGCCGTGTGTCACCCGGTCCGGGCTCGGGGAACGCGTAGATCGCGATGTCGTCGCGCTGATGGTCGTTGTCGCCGAGGTCACCGAGCCCAGAGCGTGCCGCTAGCGTCGACGGCGATCGATTCGGGATCCTCGATGGGTAGATCGCTGATGTCAGTGGCGCCGACCACCTCGCCGGTGGACACCTGGACCGCGTACACCTTGGCGCCGGGGCCGCCTTCGTCGTTCATCGTGTACACGAGGTCGTCGTGCTTCATGCTCAGCGCGAGTCCGCTGGACTCGTGGATTCGGTCATCGCTGATCTCGCTGATGACATCCCGTCGGGACCTTCCTTCTTGCGCCGACGCCGGACCCGTGAGCGGCCAAGACGGTAGCGGCGGTGAGAAGCGCGAGTATCGGCGACGAATCAGTCGAATCGAAGATGTCGGTCCATGGTTTCCATCGTTGTGGTGCGGCGCTGAAGCGAACCTGAATGAACCTGAAGCGCGCATTCAGGTTGTCGGCAGGGTCACGACGAAGCGCGCGCCGCCGGCAGGGGAATCGCCGACGGTGACTGTACCGCCGTGAACCTCGACGATCTCGCGGACGATCGAAAGGCCGAGGCCGGCACCCCCTCATCGCGGGCTCGCGCCTCGTCGAGGCGGACGAAACGGTCGAAGACGTCGGCACGATGGTTGGGGGACGATCCCGTGCCCGTCGTCATCGACGATGAGCTCGGCCTGTCCGTCTCGCGTCGGATCAGTGAGACCGTGACCCGCGACGTTGCGTGCCGAACCGCGTTGTCGACCAGATTGCGCAGCACTTGACCGAGCAGCCGCGAATCGCCGTGGGCACGACCGGGCCTCACGGCCGCACCCGTCCAGATCGGATGTCGCCGGGCCGCGAACGATGGACCTCGTCCAAGCGCAAGGTCATCGAGGTCGACCACGTTGCGCATCGGCTCGGCGCCCTCCTCGAGGCGTGCGAGCAAGAAGCAGGGCGTCAACGAGACCTTGTAAGCGCGCTCCTTCAGTCAGCACCACGTCGGCGAGGTCGCTGACCGACATGGTTTCGGGGTGGAGGCGAGCGACCTCGGCGTGCTGGTGAATGACGGCCAGGGGTGAGCGCAGCTCATGCGATGCGTCCGACACGAAGCGGCGCTGCGTCCTGGCCGAGGAGTCGAGCCGGTCAAGCATGTGGTTCATCGTCGACGCGAGCTGGGCGATCTCGTCGCCGGTGTCGGGCACCTTGAGCCGCGTGTCCAACCGGGCGGCCTCGATGTCCTCGACCTCGGCACGGATACGCGTCACTGGCGCGAGAGCGCGTCCGGTCAAAATCCACGCGCCTAAGGCCACAATGCCGACGAGCACGGGGATGGTCGTGCGCCAGGAGCCAGCGGGCGGCAGCGACGACCTCGAGGCCGTCGTCGATCTCGTGAGCCACCACGACGATCAGTCGGCTGTCCTTGACTCCCTCCTGCGCCACGACGAACGCGTCGTTATCGATGACCACACGGCCCTCGTGCAACGGTGCGATATAGCGCGCATCGGGGGAAGCGGCCACGATGGTGCCGTCGGGTGCCAGGATCTGGACGAGCTCGTCGTCGTCGAAGTCGGACGCCGAGAGCAGCACCGTCGGGCCCGACCCGCGCGGCGATCCGTTCGGCCGATGCCTCGGCTGCGGCGATGGCTGATTCCTCGACGCCGCGGGTCAAAGACGTGTCGAACAACAGTGCGCCGAGAAGCAGAGCGACGCCGACCACCACGCCGGCTGCCAGCGTGGCACGTCCGCGAACCGATCTGGCCGCCAGGATCGCTCTAACCATCGGACACCAATCGGTAGCCGGCACCCGCGCACGGTCTGGATGCTGGCTTGGCCGAACGGGCGATCGATCTTCTGCCGCAGATGCCCGATGTACACCTCGACGATGTTCGGCGTCTCCGTCGAACTCCTGGTCCCACACCCCGGCGAGGATGTCGCGCTTGGAGACGACCAGATCGCAGTGGCGGATGCAGGTACTCCAAGGACGGCGAACTCGCGACTGGTCAGGTCGATGTCCACATCTCCTCGGGCCACCGTGCGGGCCCCCGGGTCAACCCGCAGCGAGCCGGCTTCCAGCACCGCCGGACGCTCCACCGCACCGCGCCGGGCGAGTACCCGAAGCCGGGCCATCAGGACGGCGAAGGAGAACGGTTTCGTGACGTAATCGTCGGCGCCGGTGACCAGTGCTTCGATCTCGTCCTGGTCGGCGTCCCTCGCCGTCAGCATCAGCACCGGCGTCCAGTTGTCGGCTGCCCGCAGCGAGGAGAGCACTTTCCAGCCGTTCATCCCGGGCATCATCCAGTCCAGGACGATGACGTCGTACTGGTGCTCGGTGGCGAACCACAGGCCGTCGATGCCGTCGTTGGCCACATCGACGGCGCAACCTTCGGCTTCGAGCCCGAGCCGGAGGCCGTCGGCCAGCCGGACTTCGTCGTCGACCACGAGTACGCGCACCGACCAAGTATGAAGGGCACATGCTGAAGGCTTCCTGAAATGTAAACGGGTCCACGCTGTCGACCGAGGGTCGGCGCCAGGCCGCCGATAGACTGCCGCAATGGCTGTGCTCGACTCGCTGACCGGTCCGGAGGATCTCCGTGACCTCTCGGACGAGCAACTCGACGAGCTGGCGGGGGAGATCCGCAGCCGGCTGATCGATGCCGTGGCCCAGCACGGAGGTCACCTCGGGCCAAACCTCGGAGTGGTCGAGCTGACGATGGCGCTGCACCGAGTCTTCGAGTCGCCGCGCGATCGCATCGTGTGGGACACCGGCCACCAGTCGTACGTCCACAAGATGCTCACCGGCCGAGCCGCCCAGTTCGACCGGCTTCGTCAGGCGGACGGCCTGTCGGGGTACCCGTGCCGAGCCGAGTCCGAGCATGACTGGGTCGAGAACTCGCACGCCTCGACCAGCCTGTCGTATGCCGACGGCATGGCGAAGGGCAACCAGCTGCGGGGCGTCGATGCGTCGGTGGTCGCCGTCATCGGCGATGGCGCCATGACCGGGGGCATGGCCTGGGAAGCCCTCAACAACATTGCCGCCAGCGACCGCCCCGTGGTCATCGTCGTCAACGACAACGGACGCTCGTACACGCCGACGGTCGGCGGACTGGCCAACCGACTGACAGACATCCGCACCAACCCGCGGTACGAGTCGACGCTCCACGCCATCAAGGAACGCCTCAACCGCAAACCCGGCCTCGGCCCGGTCACCTACGACGCCCTGCACGCCATGAAAAAGGGCATCAAGGACGCACTCGCGCCGCAGGGGATGTTCGAGGACCTGGGACTCAAGTACATCGGGCCGGTCGATGGACACGATCGGCCGACGCTCGAACACGCGCTCACCCAAGCCAAGCGTTTCGGCGGCCCGGTGCTGGTACACGTCATCACGGTCAAGGGCCAGGGCTACGACATCGCAGTCGCCAACGAGAACGACCAGATGCACCAGTCGGCACCGTTCGATCCGGAGACGGGCGACGCCACGAACGTCGCCCCGGCCGGCTGGACCTCGGTGTTCCGCGACGAAGTCGTTCGCATCGCCGACGCACGGCAGGACCTCGTCGGAATCACCGCGGCGATGCTGTATCCGGTCGGTCTGGATGCGTTCGCGGACAAGTTCCCCGATCGGGTCTTCGACGTCGGCATCGCCGAGCAGCACGCCGTGACCAGCGCCGCCGGCATGGCGATGGCTGGGCTGCATCCGGTCGTCGCGATCTACGCCACGTTTATGAACCGCGCCTTCGACCAGGTGCTGCTCGATGTCGCGATGCACCAGCTTGGCGTCACCTTCGTACTCGACCGTGCCGGCATTACCGGCGACGACGGCGCCAGCCACAACGGCATGTGGGACATGTCCGTCTTCCAGATCGTCCCGAACCTGCGCATCGCCGCGCCACGCGACGGCAGCCAGCTGCGTGAACTGCTGCGCGAGGCGGTCGACGTAGACGATGCGCCGACCATCGTCCGGTTCGCCAAGGGCGCCATTCCGGCTGACGTGCCCGGAATCGCGCGAATCGGCACGGGCGAGATTCTCAGCCGGGACGAACCGGCCGACGTGTTCATCCTCGCCGTCGGTGCCTTGGCCGGCGTGGCCAACGTGGCCGCCGAGCTCATCCGGGCTGCCGGTCACGGCGTAACCGTGGTCGATCCGCGCTGGGTCAAGCCGATAGACCCGAGCATTGTCGAATTGGCGGCCACGCACGCGGTGGTCGTCACGGTCGAAGACAATGGTCGTCAGGGCGGCATCGGCTCGACGTTCGCCCGCGAACTGCAGGACCGCGGATACGCCGGTCAGGTGCAGGTCCACGCCATCGATCAACAGTTCCTGACGCATTCCAAGCGCGACGCCGTCCTGGCCGACCAAGGCCTGAGCGCCGACCGGATCGCCGAGGCCGCGGTGGAACAGATGGCTTCCCGGAAGCGTTGATGACGTCGTGAAGTGGACCCCCAAGCGCTCCGACGATCAGTCCCCGCACCCGGCGGAGACTGGCCCGGTGCTCATCCATGCGTTCGACGGATTTCTTGCCGCCGGCGGCGCTCCCCGTATCGCGGCCGAACATCTGGTGACGGACAGCGGCGAGGTCGTCCACAGCTTCGAGGTTGACCGGTACATCGACTACCGCGCCCGCCGGCCGATGATCGCCTTCTCCCAGGACCACTATCAGGAGTACGCCGATCCGCGGCTGGACGTCGTGCTCGAGCATGACGCCGTCGGCGCCCCCTACTTCGTCCTGGCCGGTCCCGAGCCCGACTACGCCTGGGAGACGTTCATCGACGAGTTGCAGGACGTCGTCCAGAGCCATGGGATCGTCATCACGCTGGGACTCGGCGCGGTGCCGATGGGCGTGCCGCACACCCGGCCTGCGGTCATCACCACGCACGCAACGCGGCCTGACCTGATCGACCGGGTGAACCTGTGGATGCCCGAGCTTCAGGTCCCAGGCTCGGCTCAGGCCCTGCTCGAGTTCCGGTTCGGCCAGCGCGGTCTCGATGCGGCCGGCTACGTCGTCCATGTGCCGCACTACGTCGCCCAAGTCGAGTACCCGCCAGGCGCCGTCGCGTTGCTCGACGCCATCGTCGATCGCACCGGACTTCAGCTCGACTACGAGCGCCTGAAAGCCGCGCAGGACGCGACCATGGCCGACATCTCGGCGCAGATCGCCGAGCAGGACAGCGGCGATGTGCTTTCGGGGCTCGAGCAGCAGTACGACGCGTTCGCCCGCGGTGCCGCGCAGTCGCTGCTCGCCGAGGAGAACTCGATCCCGTCCGGCGAGGAGTTGGCGGATCAGTTCGAGCGGTACCTCGCCCGTGAGAACAAGAAGAACGACGGATAGCGGTCCGCCGATAGGTCGTCGCTAGTGTTGGCGCGTGCCCGCGAACCTCGCCGAACTGCTTGACCTGCTGACGCTCGAACCACTGGATGACCGGTTGTTCCGCGGGCTGCCAGCCGAAGACGTCGCTCTTGCCCCGGATGTTCGGCGGCCAGGTGGCGGCGCAGGCGCTGGTGGCCGCTCAGCACACCGTGCCGTCTGATCGCAGGGTCCACTCGCTGCACAGCTACTTCATCCTCGGCGGCGACCCGTCGATCCCGACCGTGTACGACGTCGAGGACGTGCGCGACGGCGGCTCCTTCACCACGCGCCGGGTTGCGGCCCGCCAGCACGGCGCGATCATCTTCTACATGACAGCGTCCTTCCAGAAGCTGGAGGACGGATTCGACCATCAGGACCCGATGCCGGAGGTCCTGGCGGCGGAGGAGTGTCCCTCGGTTGTTGATTTGCTGAGCGAGCAGAGTCCCGAGGCGGGCGACTTCTGGCGCCAGGAGTGGGCGGCCGCCGACGTCCGGCGTGCGCCCTGTGACGATCCCACCAGGCAGCGGATGTGGTTCCGGCTCAACGGCGAGATCGAGGACGACCGAACGATGCGTACGGCGCTCCTTACGTACTACTCCGACCTAACGCTGCTCGGTCCGACGCTGCGGCCGCACGGGTTGCGGGTTAGCGCCCCGGAGGTGCAGGTCGCGTCGCTCGACCACACGATCTGGTTCCACCGGTCGACGCACGCCAACCAGTGGTTCCTCTACGACCAGCACTCGCCGTCGGCGTCGCACGGCCGCGGTCTTGCGTTGGCCAGCGTGTTCGCGGAGTCGGGTGAGCTCGTTGCCTCGATCGCGCAGGAGGGCTTGATCCGTCCGACCAACGCTTGAGTCTCCCGCGCGGGTCAGGCTGGAACGACTTGCCCAACCAAGTGCGTGCCCGGCTTGCGCGCTGAGGTGACGCCGAATGTCGTTCACACCGTCGGTGACCCGGCTGCCGAAGACCACCGTGCTGGGCAGCAGCACTGGCTGGCGGAACTCGGCGTTGACCTCGTACTCCTTGGGAAGGCGGTTCTGCAGCGCTGCGAGAGCGCGTGACTTCGTCCACATGCCGTGGGCGATGTTGGTCGGGAAGCCGAACGCCTTGGCTGTAAGCGGGTAGAGGTGGATCGGGTTCCGATCGCCGGAGATGGCTGCGAACCGGCGGCCGAGGTCGCCCTTGAGCTTCCACTCCACGACGCCATCGGGGGCGTCGACGCCGTCCAGCGGTGCTCTCGTGGCCTCGGCGCCCGCTCCCTTCTTGCCACGCGCGAAGATCGTCATGGTCTCCGACCAGACGTCCTCACCGGCGGCCGCCTGGGCAGTCGTGGTGATGTCGATGAGCCGGCCCTTCGGGTGGGACCGCAGGTCGTGCGCCTTGACGGACAGGTCGAGGGTCTCGTCCAGGCCGATCGGGCGGTGTTGGACCGAGCCGGTTGCGCAGGTGCACCACGCCCATCGGCGCGAACGGGAATGTCGTGTCCGTCATCAGCGACAGGTGCAGTCCGAACGCCGCGAAGTGCGGGTACAGCGGCGGCAGGATGTCGGCCGGCTGGTAGCCGCAGATCGCGTTGTAGCGCGCGAGGTGCTCCTTGTCGGTGCTGACGTCCTTCAGCTCGAGCACCAGGTCGGGCGCCGCGTCTCCCGTGTGTTTGACGCCGGGAAGACCGCCGATAACGGGAAGGGCGGGGAGGGCAGCCTTGAGCAGCTTGGGCAAAGTAGCCGGCGCTCGGTCGAAAGTCCGGGTCGTCATGAGGCACCCAGAAGCATCTGGCCGTTGACGCCGATGACGTTGCCGCTGACGGTCTGCGAGCCGGGGCTTGCCAGCCACGTGATGGCCTCGGCCACGTCGACCGGCAGGCCGCCCTGTGACATCGAGTTCATCCGGCGGCCGGCTTCGCGGATGCCGAGCGGAATCGTCTTGACCATCTCGGTCTCCATGAACCCGGGCGCGATGACGTTGGCAGTGATGCCCTTGTCGGCCACCCGCTTAGACAGCGACTGGATCCAACCGATAACGCCGGCCTTGGCCGAGGCGTAGTTGGTCTGGCCGCGGTTGCCCGCGATGCCGGCGACCGACGCGATGCCGACGATGCGACCGCCGTCGTTGATGAGGTTGTTCTCGAGCAGGTGATCGGTGATCCGCTGCGGCGCACCGACCGAGATCTCGACCACCAGCTGCCAGTTCTCCGGCTTCATGTTGCGCAGCATCTTGTCGCGGGTGATGCCGGCGTTGTGGACGACGATGTCGACCTTGCCGTGGTTCTTCTTGATGTAGTCGGCGATGAGTCGGGGAGCATCCGGTGCGGTGATGTCGCCGACGACATAGCCGCCGCCGAGCCGCTCGGCCGCCTGCTTGAGATCGTCCTCGAGAGGCGGGACGTCGAGACCGATGACCGTGGCGCCGTCGCGGGCGAGGGTCTCCATGTCGGCCAGGCCGAGACCGCGCGACGCACCCGTGACGAGCGCGACCTTGCCGGCCAGCGGCTTGTCGAGGTCCGTGACAGCCGGGGCCGACGTGATGCCGGTGGCACCAGCCCGTATGACCTGGCCGGAGACGTAAGCGGACTTGGGGGAGAGGAAGAAGCCCAGTGTCGACTCCAGCGTCGACTCCGCGCCCTTGGCGACGTAGATGAGGTTGGCGGTGCTGCCGTTGCCGGCCTCCTTGCCGACCGACCGGGTGAAGCCCTCGAGAGCGCGCTGTGCGATCGCGGCGCTCTCGGTGGCGGCTTCCTCAGGCAGCGAGCCGATCACGAGCACGCGGCCGGACCCGGCAAGCTGGCGCATGGCCGGACTGAAGAACTCCTGCAGTGCGACGAGGCCCTGGGCCGAGTCGATGCCGGTCGCGTCGAATACGAGGCCCTTGTACTTCTTGCCTTGCGCGAAGACGCCGGTGTTCTCGATCTTCGACGACTTCAGCGCCGCGGCGATGGCCTTGGACACGGCACCGGGCTTGGCGCTGCCGACCAGAACCGTTCCCTTGACGAGCGGTCCGCCGGAGTAGCGGTCGAGGTATGGCGGGTTGGGCAGTCCGAGCTGCTGGACCAGGAACTTCCCGATCGGATTGTGGGCCAGGTCCTGGTACTTGTCCGTCATGACACGTGTGTCCAATCTCTCGCATACCCTTGGTATCTGAATGACTCGGAACACTGTAATCTCGGTGTACTACCGAGTCCAACCGAGGCTATCGAACTCACCGAGGAGCACGACATGGCGGCATCCACGCCAGCGAAGAAGACCGCGAGCAACTCCAGTGTGCGCCGGGTCGCCGTCATCGGCGGCAACCGCATCCCGTTCGCCCGGTCCAACACCGTCTACGCCGGTGTCTCGAACCAGGAGATGCTGACCGCTGCGCTCGACGGTCTCGTCGACCGTTTCGGGCTCGAGAACGAGATCGTCGGCGAGTTCGTCGCCGGCGCCGTCCTCAAGCACGCGCGTGACTTCAACCTTGCTCGCGAGGTCGTGCTCGGTTCCAAGCTCGCGCCCAGAGACCACCGCCTACGACATCCAGCAGGCGTGCGGCACTGGCCTCGAGGCGGCCGCGCTCGTCGCGAACAAGATCGCGCTCGGCAAGTACGAGGCTCGGCATCGCTGGCGGCACCGACACCACGTCGGACGCGCCGCTCGCCGTCAACGACAAGCTGCGCAAGATCCTCATCGACCTCAACCAGGCCAGCGCCAAGGGCGACCGGAAGAAGATGCTCGCGCTGATCGCGAAGATTCGCCCGACCATGTTCGCTCCGGACCAGCCGCAGAACTCCGAGCCGCGCACCGGACTGTCGATGGGTGAACATCAGGCGATCACCACCCGCGATTGGGGCATCACCCGCGAGGCGCAGGACGAGCTCGCCGCCAAGTCGCATCAGAACCTCGCTGCGTCCTGGGATGCGGGCTGGCAGGACGACCTTGTGACCCCGTTCCGCGGCGTCGAGAAGGACACCCACCTGCGCCCCGACTCCACTGTCGAGGCGCTCGCCAAGCTCAAGCCGGTCTTCGGCAAGCGCTTCGGCGACGAAGCCACGATGACGGCCGGCAACTCGACGCCGCTGTCCGACGGTGCATCGGCGGTGCTGCTGGCGTCCGAGGAGGAAGCCAAGAAGCGCGGCTGGAAGGTGCAGGCGTACTTCGTCGACTACGAAGTTGCCGCCGTCGACTACGTCAGTGGCGCCGAGGGCCTGCTCATGGCGCCGGCATACGCCGTCCCGCGCATGCTGGAGCGCAACGGCCTGTCGCTGCAGGACTTCGACTTCTACGAGATCCACGAGGCCTTTGCCGGTCAGGTGCTCTCGACGCTGGCCGCTTGGGAGAGACCCGGCGTTCTGCAAGGAGAAGCTTGGCCTCGACGCCCCGCTCGGTTCGGTCGATCGGTCGAAGCTCAACGTCAAGGGATCGTCGCTCGCTGCCGCCCATCCGTTCGCGGCAACCGGCGCCCGCATCGTCGCCAACGCGGCCAAGCTGCTCGACGACAAGGGTTCGGGCCGCGCGCTCATCTCCATCTGCGCTGCAGGTGGCCAGGGCGTCGTCGCGATCCTGGAGAAGTAGGCCTTGCATTTCAGACATGCCCCGGGCCAGTGCGCCCGGGGCATGTGCTGTCTGTGGCCCCACGTACGCTCGAGGCATGCCTCGTGTGCCCGCCGTACCGCTTGATCACGTGCGCAACCAGGTTGCGCCGTTCGAGGTGGTTTCGGACTACCAGCCGGCCGGAGACCAGCCGGCGGCCATCGCTGAAATCGAGCGCCGACTCAACGCCGGCACCAAGGACGTCGTGCTCATGGGAGCCACCGGCACCGGCAAAACAGCCACCACAGCCTGGCTGGCCGAGCGGTTGCAGCGGCCGATGCTGGTGCTGCTGCCCAACAAGACGCTGGCCGCGCAGTTCGCCAACGAACTGCGCGAGCTGCTGCCGCACAACGCAGTCGAATACTTCGTCTCGTACTACGACTACTACCAGCCCGAGGCCTACGTCCCGCAGACCGACACCTATATCGAGAAGGACTCCTCGATCAACGAGGAGGTCGAACGGCTCCGGCACAGTGCCACGTGGTCGCTGCTCACGCGGCGCGACGTCATTGTGGTCGCCACTGTCTCCTGCATCTACGGCCTGGGCTCGGCGCAGGAGTACCTGAATCGCATGATCGGCTTCAAGGTCGGCGAGGAACTTTCGCGTGATCAGTTGCTGCGCACGCTCATTCAGGGCCAGTACGTCCGCAACGACACGAACCCTGTTCGCGGCACGTTCCGCATCAAGGGTGACACGATCGACATTTTCCCGGTGTACCAGGAAATGGCGGTACGCATCGAGTTCTTCGGTGACGAGGTCGAGCGGCTGATGACGCTCCACCCGCTCACGGGCGAGGTGCTGTCTGAGGATCGCGAGCTGTACGTCGGTGCGGCGACGCACTACGCAGTCGGACCCGACACGATGCACCGCGCCATCGGATCCATCGAGACCGAATTGGCCGAGCGGCTTGCCGAACTCGAAGGCCAGAACAAGCTGCTCGAAGCCCAACGCTTGCGCATGCGGACGACGTTCGACCTCGAGATGATGCAGCAGGTCGGCACCTGCGCCGGCATCGAGAACTACTCGTGGCACATGGACGACCGTCCCCGCGGCTCAGCCCCCAACTGCCTCCTCGACTACTTCCCGGACGATTTCGTCCTGGTCGTTGATGAGTCGCACGTGACCATTCCGCAGGTCGGGGCAATGTATGAGGGCGACAGGTCGCGCAAGACGACCCTGGTCGAACACGGCTTCCGGTTGCCGACCGCCCTCGACAACCGGCCGCTGACCTTCACCGAGTTCCTCGACCGGATCGACCAGACGCTTTACCTGTCGGCGACGCCGGGCCCGTACGAGCAGGACAAGGCGCAGGGCGACTACGTCGAACAGATCATCCGACCCACCGGCCTCGTGGACCCCGAGGTCGTCGTCAAGCCGACCAAGGGCCAGATCGACGACCTCATCGCGCAGATCCGCGATCGAACCGCGAAGAACGAACGGGTCCTCGTAACCACGCTGACCAAGAAGATGTCCGAAGACCTCACCGACTACCTGCTCGAGGCTGGCATCCGTACGCGCTACCTGCACAGCGAGGTCGACACTCTGCGCCGCGTCGAACTGCTGCGCGAACTGCGGATGGGCGAGTACGACGTCCTCGTCGGCATCAACCTGCTGCGCGAGGGTCTCGATCTCCCCGAAGTCAGCCTCGTTGCCATCCTTGACGCCGACAAGGAAGGCTTCCTGCGGTCCGGGCGCTCACTGATCCAGACGATCGGGCGCGCGGCGCGCAACGTCTCCGGCCAGGTCATCATGTACGCCGACAGGATCACCGACTCGATGGCGGCCGCGATCGACGAGACCAATCGCCGCCGGGCCAAGCAGGTCGCCTACAACAAGGCCAACGGCATCGATCCCACGCCGCTGCGCAAGAAGATCGGCGACATCACCGATCTCTTGGCGCGCGAGGATGCGGACACCGACGCACTGCTCGCGGCCACGGGCGATGGACGACGACGTGGCGCCGCCGTCCCACTGGGGGAGCGCAGCCTCAAGGACCTGCCTTCAGGCGAGCTTGCGTCGCTCATCGAGCAGCTCACCGAGCAGATGCACGCCTCAGCGGCCGAACTCCAGTTCGAGGTTGCGGCCCGGCTGCGCGACGAGATCAGGGACCTCAAGAAGGAGCTGCGCCAAATGCTGGAGGCAACTGCGTGAGCGGCGGGGCATTGGTGGCCATCCTGCTCTGACAGAATGGCGGGTGGAGGGGAGTATTCCTTCGCCGCAGCGTCGTCATCACGTCGACATCCGTTGACCGGTGCTGCGGGCCGCAATGCGGCGGAAGAGACCTCCGGCCCGTTTGGCGACCGGAGGAATCTCATGAATGTGTCCACGCTCGAGTGGGGCATCACGATCGGCGTGACCCTCGCGGTCCTGTTGATCGACGTCTTCATCATCGCGCTGCGGCCGCACGAGCCGACGTTCCGTGAGTGTGCGATCGCGCTGACGATCTACGTCGGCCTCGCGGTCCTGTTCGGGGTGTTCGTCTGGCAGCACCACGGCAGCGACTACGGCCTGCAGTTCTTCGCCGGGTGGCTCACCGAGTACAGCCTCTCGGTCGACAACCTGTTCATCTTCCTGATCATCATGGGGAGCTTCCGAGTGCCACGCGCTCAGCAGCAGCAGGCGTTGCTCGTCGGCATTGTGCTTGCGTTGGTGTTTCGCGCCGTGTTCATCGCATTGGGCGCGGTGGCTATCGCGCAGTTCTCGTGGATCTTCTACTTGTTCGGTCTGTTCCTCATCTACACGGCGGTCAAGCTCGTCAAGGACACTGACCACGAGGACGACGCGGAGAACGCGGTCGTCCGCCTGGTGCGGCGCCACTACCGCCTCGCCGACCATTGGGAAGGTGGTCTGAAGCTCTTCGTCAAGGAGAACGGCGTTCGCCTGCTGACGCCGATGGCGCTTGTCATCGTCGCGCTCGGGACCACGGACGTGCTCTTTGCGCTGGACTCGATTCCGGCGATCTACGGCCTCACGCGGGAGCCGTACCTGGTGCTGACGGCAAACATCTTCGCCCTCATGGGCTTGCGGCAGCTGTACTTCCTGCTCGGTGATCTGTTGAAACGGCTCGTGTTCTTGTCGCAGGGCTTGGCGATCCTGCTCGCCTTCATCGGAGTGAAGCTCGTCCTGCACGCTCTGCATGAGAACGAGCTCCCATTCATCAACGGCGGGCACCACGTCGGCGTCCCCGAGATTTCCATCGGACTGAGCCTCGGTGTCATCGTCGGCACGTTGGCGCTGACCGCCATCGTGAGCCTTTGGTGGTCGGCGAAGCACCCCGATTCAATCGAGCCCAGCGAACCAGTCGACTGAGGCAAACTGTCAGGGACCGTCCGTAGGCTTCACCTATGAGCTTCAATCGCCTCGGCTGCGACCGCAAGCGGCCGCAGCGCTCGGCTCAATCGCTCTTAGGATGGTCCGAGTGAGTAGCGCGCACACCGACCAGATCGTCATTCGTGGCGCGCGCGAGCACAACCTTAAGGACGTCTCGCTCGATCTGCCGCGCGACTCGCTGATCGTCTTCACTGGACTCTCGGGGTCCGGCAAGTCGTCGTTGGCGTTCGACACGATCTTTGCCGAGGGCCAGCGGCGCTACGTCGAGTCGCTGTCGGCGTATGCGCGTCAGTTCCTGGGCCAGATGGACAAGCCGGACGTCGACTTCATCGAAGGTCTGTCCCCGGCGGTGTCCATCGACCAGAAGTCCACCAGCCGCAACCCGCGATCGACGGTCGGCACCATCACCGAGGTCTACGACTACCTGCGCCTGCTCTACGCCCGGGCCGGGCGCCCACATTGCCCGGAGTGCGGCGAACCGATCGCGCGGCAGACACCGCAACAGATCGTCGACCGCATCCTGTCCGGCGAGCAGGGTGCCCGCTTCCAGGTGCTCGCGCCGATCATCCGTGGCCGCAAGGGTGAGTACGGCGAGCTGTTCCGCCAGCTCCAGGCGCAGGGCTTCAGCCGCGCTCTCGTCGACGGCGGGCAGCATGACCTCGCCGACGAGCCGCCCAAGCTCAACAAGCAGCAAAAGCACACCATCGACGTCGTCGTTGATCGGCTGCAAGTCAAGGAGTCGATGAAGCAGCGGCTCACCGAATCGGTCGAGGCTGCATTGGCCCTGGCCGACGGCATCGTTGTCGTCGACTTCGTCGACCACGATCCAGACGACGAGGGAAAGTTCCGGCGGTTCTCGGAACGGTTGGCGTGCCCCAACGATCACCCGCTGGCGGTCGACGAGCTCGAGCCCCGGTCGTTCTCGTTCAACGCGCCGTTCGGCGCCTGCGCCGAATGCCACGGGCTTGGCTCCCGCATGGAGGTCGACCCCGAACTCGTGGTCCCTGACGACTCCAAGTCGCTCAGTGAGGGCGCCATCTCGGTCTGGACCTCCGCCAACGTGTCGGAGTACTTCGCGCGGCTGGTCGAAGCGCTGGCCGACGAGATGGGATTCGACGCGGCTGTGCCCTACCGCGATTTGCCTGCCGACGTCCGCGACGTGCTGATGTACGGCCGCGGCATGAAGGTCCACGTCCGCTACAAGAACCGGTACGGCCGCGAGCGCGTCGTACCACACGACATTCGAAGGCGCAGTCTCCAATCTGCAGCGCCGGCACGCTGAGACCGAGTCCGACGTGAGCCGGGAGCGGCTCGAGGGGTTCATGCGCCAAGTGCCGTGTCCGGAGTGTGAGGGGACCCGGCTGAAACCGGTCATCCGCGCGGTCCTGCTCAACAACGACGAGGCCGGGCCCAAGAACATTGCCGAGGTCAGCGCGCTGAGCATCGGGGACGCTGCCGACTATCTGAGCGGCCTGGAGATGACCGATCGCGAGCGCCAGATCGGCGAGCGCGTGCTCAAGGAGATCCACGAGCGCCTTCGGTTCCTGCTCGACGTCGGCCTCGACTACCTCAGCCTCGATCGTGCCGCCGGTTCCCTGTCTGGCGGTGAGGCCCAGCGCATTCGCCTTGCCACGCAGATCGGGGCCGGCCTCGTCGGCGTGTTGTACGTCCTTGACGAGCCGTCGATCGGTTTGCACCAGCGCGACAATCACCGGCTCATCGAGACGCTCGTCCGCCTCAAGAACTTGGGCAACACGCTGATCGTCGTCGAGCACGACGAGGACACCATCCGCGCGGCTGACTGGGTGGTCGACATCGGGCCCGGGGCAGGGGAGCACGGTGGTCAGATCATCGTGTCCGGCACCGTCGACGACCTGCTCAAGAGCAAGGACTCCGTCACCGGCCGGTACTTGTCTCGACGTGAGCAGATCGAGATTCCCGCGGTGCGCCGACCCCAGGAGCCAGGACGCTCGCTCGTCGTCCGTGGCGCACGGGAGCACAACCTGCAGGACGTCGACGTCGCGTTCCCGCTCGGCCAGTTCATCGCCGTCACAGGTGTCTCCGGCTCGGGCAAGTCGACGTTGGTCAACGACATCCTGTACACCTCGCTGGCCCGGCAGATCTACGGCGCGCGGACCATTCCTGGTCGCCACCGCGACATCGAGGGTGTCGAGCACGTCGACAAGGTCATTCACGTCGACCAGTCGCCGATCGGGCGCACTCCACGGTCGAATCCAGCTACGTACACCGGCGTCTTCGACCATGTGCGCAAGTTGTTCGCCCAGACGCCTGAGGCGAAGATGCGCGGCTACCAGCAGGGCCGGTTTTCGTTCAACGTCAAGGGTGGCCGCTGCGAGGCGTGCTCCGGCGACGGCACGATCAAGATCGAGATGAACTTCCTGCCGGATGTCTATGTGGCGTGCGAGGTCTGCCATGGTGCGCGGTACAACCGCGAGACGCTCGAGGTCCACTACAAGGGCAAGACCATTGCCGAGGTCCTCGACATGCCCATTGAGCAAGCCGTCGACTTCTTCGAGGCCATCCCGGCAATCCACCGGCATCTCAAGACCTTGGTCGACGTCGGCCTGGGCTACGTACGGCTTGGCCAGCCGGCGCCGACGCTGTCCGGCGGCGAGGCACAGCGCGTGAAGCTGTCATCGGAGCTGCAGAAGCGCTCGACCGGCCGCACGGTCTACGTGCTCGACGAGCCGACGACGGGCCTGCACTTCGAAGACATCCGCAAGCTGTTGGGTGTGTTGGGCCGCCTCGTCGATGCCGGCAACACGGTGATCGTCATCGAGCACAACCTCGACGTCATCAAGACAGCCGACTGGATCATCGATCTCGGCCCCGAGGGCGGCAGCGGCGGCGGACAACTGGTCGCCGAGGGCACGCCCGAGGATGTCGCCAAGAACGCCGACAGCCACACCGGCACGTTCCTCGCCAACGTCCTCTGAGCCCCCGGGCATCTCGTGACGCACGGGTCCTGTCACCGCCCGACCGTAGGCTGGGCTCGTGTTCCTCACTTCGTTCGTCAACGAGCTGTCGGCTACGCCCCCGCACGCCCTGACGGGCGCGGGAGGTACCCCCAGGCATCGAGCCGCGAGCGGCTCGTGCGCTCGGTAACCTCCGCCCATGGCTGACCCCGCGACGTACCGGCCGGCGACCGGCGAGATCCCCGCCAAGCCCGGGGTTTATCGGTTCCGGGACGACGAGGGACGTGTCATCTACGTCGGTAAGGCCAAATCGCTGCGGTCACGGCTGGGCTCCTACTTCCAAGACGTGACCGCCTTGCATCTGCGGACGCAGCAGATGGTCACCACGGCAGCCAGCGTCGAGTGGACGGTGGTCGACACCGAGGTCGAGGCGCTTCAGCTTGAGTACACCTGGATCAAGGAGTTCGACCCGCGCTTCAACGTCAAGTACCGCGACGACAAGTCCTATCCCTGGCTGGCCGTCACCGTGGGCGAGGAGGTCCCGCGCGTGCAAGTCATGCGGGGCGCCCAGAAGAAGGGTGTCCGCTACTTCGGCCCCTACTCGCATGCATGGGCCATCCGCGACACCGTCGACACGCTGCTCCGGGTTTTCCCGATGCGCTCGTGCAGCGCTGGTGTCTACAAGCGGGCCCAGGCATCGGGTCGGCCATGCCTCTTGGGCGACATCGGTAAGTGCGCTGCGCCGTGCGTCGGGCGCGTCAGCGTCGACGAGCACCAGGAGATCGTCAACGACTTCTTGGCCTTCATGGGTGGCAACACCGCGGGGTTCACGCGCGATCTCGAACGCCGCATGCGAGACGCCGCACGGGACGAGCGGTACGAGCAGGCAGCGAAGCACCGCGACGACCTCGCCGCACTGCACCGCGTACTGGAGAAGCAGACGGTCGTGCTCGGTGACGGAACCGACGCCGACGTCTTCGGGTTCGACGACAACGGCATCGAGGTCGCCGTCCAGATCTTCTCGATCCGTGACGGTCGCATCCGCGGTCAGCGGGGCTGGATCGCCGACCGCGGCGATGCCGACGTCGCCGAGGCTGGACTGCCCGAGTACGTCCAGCGAGCCATCATGACGCTGTATGCCGAGACGAGCGCCGAGGCCGTTCCACCGACGGTGCTCGTCCCCAAGATGCCGGCAGACGCTGAAGCCGTCGCACAGCTCCTGGGGGAGCATCGCGGCCGCCCGGTGTCCGTTCGGGTCCCGAGGCGCGGCGACAAACGGCGCCTGCTGGAGACGGTCGAGCAGAACGCCCGCGAGGCCATGGCACGGCACAAGCTCAAGCGCGCGTCCGACCTGAATGCCCGCAGCGAGGCGCTCGAGGAACTGCGACGCGCACTCGATCTCGACATCGCGCCGCTGCGGATCGAGTGTTACGACATCTCGAACCTGCAGAGCACCGAGATCGTGGCGTCCATGGTGGTGTTCGAGGACGGCTTGCCGCGCAAGTCGGAGTACCGCACGCTTCACCATCCGGCAGGCCGGCCAAAGCGACGTTGCGGCGATGCACCAGGTGATCCGGCGCCGACTGGAGCGGTTGCTGCGTGCCAACGACGCCGAGCGCGAGCCCGACGCGGCATCTGAAGACGAGCCCCAGTCCCGCAAGTTCGCCTACCGCCCGTCGCTCATCGTCGTGGATGGCGGCCCGACCCAAGTGGCCGCAGCCAAGCGAGCCTTCGACGATCTCGGCGTCACCAACGTCGCTCTCTGCGGGCTCGCCAAGCGGCTGGAGGAGATCTGGCTTCCCGATGCGTCCGAGCCGGTCGTCCTGCCGCGAAGCAGTGAGGCTCTGTACCTCATGCAGCGGGTTCGCGACGAGGCACACCGCTTCGCCAACACCCACCATCGCGAGCGCCGTGGTCGGGCCATGACCGTGAGCGCGCTTGACGGAATCGCCGGACTCGGGCCGACGCGGCGCCAAGCGCTCATGAAGACGTTCGGATCGGTCAAGAAGATCCGAGCCGCGAGCGTCGACGACGTGTCGAAAGTCCCCGGAATAGGCCGGGCTACGGCAGAATCCATCGTGTCCCAGCTGGCGCAGGCGAAGCCCGGGCCGACGATCAACATGACGACCGGCGAGATCTTGGAGGCGGACTAGGTGAGCGTCCTCACGAGGTTCGTATTGGTCACCGGGATGACGGGCGCCGGTCGCGGCACGGCGGCCAAGGGACTGGAGAAGCTCGGCTATTACGTCATCGACAACCTGCCAGCAGAGTTGCTCGAGTCCGCGATCGACGCGATCGAGCGGTCGGGCGAGGTGAGCCGGCTGGCCATCGTGGTGGACGCCCGCTCCGGTTCCTTCTTTGCCGGCCTCAACGACGCCCTGCAACGGCTCCGCGACAAGGGCGTCCAGCCGCAGGTCCTGTACCTGGAGGCCTCCGACGACGTGCTGGTTCGGCGGCAGGAGGCGGCACGACGCCCGCACCCGCTGAGCCGGGAGGGCCGCTTGATCGACGGCTTCACCCGCGAGCGTGACCTGCTGCGACGCATCCGCGGGCGCGCCGACATCGTCATCGACACGTCCAACCTCAACGTCCACCAGCTCGGCCAGCGGATGCAGGCGGCCTTCGAAGACCCAGAGTCCGAGGGTCTGCGGGTCAGCATCGTGTCCTTCGGTTTCAAGTACGGGCTGCCGATCGACGCCGACATGGTCGCCGACATGCGCTTTCTGCCCAACCCGTACTGGGTCGACGAATTGCGCCCGATGAGCGGCCTCGACGAGCCCGTGCGCGACTACGTCCGCAGCCAGCCGCGCTCGACCGAGTTCCTCGAGAGCTACGAGGCCCTCTTGGGGTTGCTCACCGACGGCTTCGTCCACGAGGACAAGAGCTTTCTGACCGTCGCCATCGGCTGCACGGGCGGGCGGCACCGCAGCGTCACGATGGCCGAGGCACTCGGCGAGCGGCTGCGGGCGCGCGGCGTCCGAACGCAGGTCATCCACCGCGATCTGGGGCGCGAGTGAAGGTCGTGGCGCTCGGCGGCGGCCACGGGTTGGCCGCGTCGCTGTCCGCGCTGCGCCGGCTGGACGACCTCATCGAGGTCGGTGACCTCACCGGCATCGTCACGGTGGCCGACAACGGAGGTTCTTCTGGTCGGTTGCGTCAGCAGTTCGGCATCTTGCCGCCCGGGGACCTGCGGATGGCGCTCGCGGCACTCTGCTCGGATGACGAGTGGGGCCGGACGTGGGCACGCATCCTCCAACACCGATTCGGAGGCACTTCCGAAGTCAATGGCGGAGAACTGCGTGGACATTCGGTCGGCAACCTGCTCATCGCGGCAGCCTGGGAGATCCTCGACGATCACGTTGAAGGACTCGACCTCGTCGGCGAACTCCTCGGCGCCCGCGGACGCGTGCTGCCGATGGCTGCCGTTCCACTCGACATCGAGGCTGACGTCCACCTGACGTCGGCGCCAGACCGTTTGACGCTGGTGCGCGGCCAGAGCCAGGTGGCCAGCGTCGACGGCCAGGTCGTCAGCGTGCGACTCGACCCGGCCAACCCGCCGGCGTGTCCGGAGGCAGTCGAAGCAGTGCACGACGCCGATTGGGTTGTCATCGGCCCCGGCTCGTGGTTCACCAGCGTCATGCCGACGCTGCTCGTGCCACAACTGCGCGACGCGCTGCTGGTCACCAAGGCACGGCGCGCGCTGGTGCTGAATCTTGTTGAGCAGGCGGGGGAGACCGAGGGTCTGTCACCGGTCGACCACCTGGAGGTGCTCAACGCCCACGCGCCCGACCTGCGCATCGACCTGGTGATTGCCGACGCGTCCCTCAGCGACGGCAAGGGCGCTCTCGAAAGCGTCGCCAGGCAGCTCGGAGCGCGGCTCGTCGTTGCCGATGTTGCATCATTCCCCGGATCCGACCAGCACGATTCGGGCCGGCTTTCGGAGGCGCTCCGAGGGTGCTTGCATACGGCCGTATGGTGAGCCCATGGCATTGACAGCTCAGGTGAAGTCCGAGCTCGCCAGCACATCGATCACGAAAGCGTGCTGCCGCAAGGCGGAAGTGGCGTCCGTGCTTCGATTCGCTGGCGGTCTGCATATCGTGGCTGGACGTGTGGTCGTCGAGGCCGAACTCGACACCGGTGCCGCGGCACGTCGCCTGCGCAAGGACATCTCCGAGATCTACGGCCACGACAGCGAAGTCGTCGTCATGCAGGGAAGTGGCCTACGCAAGGGAACCCACTACATCGTCCGCGTCCCGCGCGACGGCGAAGTTCTCGCTCGCCAGACGGGTCTCGTCGACTCCAGCGGCCGGCCAGTGCGCGGTCTGCCGCCGCAGGTCGTCACCGGCTCCTCCTGCGACGCCGTCGCGGCATGGCGTGGCACCTTTCTCGCCCACGGTTCGCTCACCGAGCCCGGCCGCTCGTCCTCGCTCGAGGTCAGCTGCCCCGGACCGGAGGCCGCACTCGCGCTCGTGGGCGCGGCCCGTCGCCTCGGCATCAGCGCCAAGGCCCGCGAGGTTCGCGGCATCGACCGCGTCGTCATCCGCGACGGCGAAGCGATCGGCGCCTTGCTGACCCGACTGGGTGCGCATGAGTCCCTCCTTGCGTGGGAGGAGCGCCGGATGCGGCGTGAGGTTCGTGCCACCGCCAACCGGCTGGCCAACTTCGACGACGCCAACATGCGCCGATCGGCGCGCGCTGCTGTGGCCGCCGGCGCCCGTGCCCAGCGTGCGCTGGAGATCCTTGCCGACGAGGTCCCCGATCACCTGAAAATGGCCGGCGCTTTGCGCGTCGAGCACCGTCAGGCCAGCCTCGAGGAACTTGGTCAGCTGCACGACCCGCCGTTGACCAAGGACGCCATTGCCGGACGCATCCGTCGGCTGCTCGCCATGGCCGACAAGATCGCCGACGAGCAGGGCATCCCGAACACCGAGGCGATGCTCGCCGATCTGCCTGAGTAGGCGCTGAAGTGCGCCCTTGATGAGCGGGTGCGGCCTCGACCCGATGCCGTAGGGCGACATCTGCGCAGGCACGTCATCGGTCAGACCTGTCGCGTCACGGATTTGAAGTCGTGGTTGAGGATGGTGTCGTCGCTGGCACAGGTGGCAGTTTCAACTCCAACCGAATCAAGTCCGCCGTCCCGGTGGGCGGCAGATTGTTAAGCTCGGCGATGGTCCTGTTGTAGTCGTCTTTCGAGTCGGCTGATGTGCAGCCCGAAAAGACGGATCGCCGCTTGGCAGCCTCAGCAATGCGAGTTTCTACCAGTGCGGCAACCCTCGGAGTAGGCCATTTGTAGTCACTCAGCCCTAGCATCTCGTTCGCCAGCAGGACAGACCATGTCTGACAGCGTTTGCGGGCGCCTGCCAGGTCGGCCGGCCGCACACCGGCCGTCTGGTCCGAATAGTCGTTTATAGGCTTAGAAATCCGGAGGTATGCGACCCTTGCGGCCTTGAGTTCGGCATCTGCCTTGGCTTGCTCCTGCGCCGACGGGCCGCACCCGGCAAGTGCAGGCGACAACACCAGAGCCGCAACCGTCATCACACAAAGCACGCGCTTCGACATGGAACCATCCTCTACAAGCCTCGGGCATTCACGAAACTAGGGCAAACAGCATGTCCACGTCACCGAACGGACCAATGCTGGCCGCGCGAGTAGTCACGCAGTCCGCGCGGCTGTCGAACCGGATCCGGGAACTCATCGCCCCTGCGGTCGGAGCATCAGCAGGGATCGCACCCCGCATCTCGTTGGTGGCGGCTCTTGATGAATCCGTTGCGGCTGCCCTCTGAATCTGGGCCGCAGTTTGAGCCGCAAAAATACCCGAACCAACCAACGGAACCAACGCTCAAATGCCGGTTTCACGCGCCGAGCCATCGACAACCAGCGAAACCAGTCAGGCGGGGGGAGTAGTCGCTGAACTCGGGAGATAAAGTGACGGTGGCCCGTGAAAGGGCCCGAGCGCTAGAGACCGCACCAAACCAGGAGTGATTCGTCGTGACCGTCCGCGTAGGCATCAATGGCTTCGGCCGCATTGGCCGCAACTTCTTCCGGGCAGTTCGTGCCTCCGGCGCCGACATCGAGATCGTGGCTGTCAATGACCTCACCGACAACGCCACGCTGGCGAACCTGCTGAAGTACGACTCGATCCTCGGCCGCCTCGACGCCGACGTGACGTCGGATGACGAAGCCATCTACGTCGGCGACCAGAAGGTTGTCGCTTGGGCCGAACGCGACCCGGCCAACCTCGACTGGGCGTCCGTTGGCGCCGACGTCGTGGTGGAGTCCACCGGCTTCTTCACCGACGCCACCAAGGCCAAGGTCCACGTCGACGGCGGCGCCAAGAAGGTCATCATCTCGGCGCCTGCGTCGAACGAGGACATCACGATCGTCTTCGGCGTCAACCACGAGCTCTACGACCCCGAGGCGCACACCGTCATCTCGAACGCCTCATGCACCACCAACTGCCTGGCCCCCATGGCCAAGGCGCTCAACGATGCGATCGGCATCGAGAGCGGCCTCATGACGACCATCCACGCGTACACACAGGACCAGAACCTGCAGGACGCACCGCACAGCGACCCGCGTCGTGCGCGCGCCGCAGCCATCAACATCGTGCCGACGTCCACCGGTGCGGCCAAGGCCATCGGTCTCGTCCTGCCCGAGCTCAAGGGCAAGCTCGACGGGTACGCGCTGCGCGTGCCGGTGCCGACCGGCTCCATGACCGACCTGACGTTCAAAGCCAGCCGTGAGACGAGCGTCGAGGAAGTGAACGCAGCGATCAAGGCTGCCGCCGAAGGTCCGATGAAGGGCGTCCTCGTCTATTCAGAGGCGCCGTTGGTCTCGACCGACATCGTCACCGACCCGGCTTCGTCGATCTTCGATGCGCCCTTGACCAAGGTCATCGGCGACCAGGTCAAGGTGTCGAGCTGGTACGACAACGAGTGGGGTTACTCGAACCGCCTGCTCGACCTCGTGGCCTACATCGGCAAGACGCTCTGACGCCCCCGTGGTTGGCACCGTGGTTCGCACAATCGAAGATCTTGGTGACCTTCGCGGCAAACGGGTTTTGCTGCGAAGCGACCTGAACGTGCCGTTGGACGGCCAGACGATCACCGACGACGGCCGCATCCGCGCGAGCCTGCCTACGATCCAGCGGCTCGTTGCCGCCGGCGCGCGGGTTCTGGTCGTGGCGCACCTGGGGCGGCCCGACGGCGAACCGAATCCGGCGTACTCGCTGGCACCGGTTGCCGGGCGACTCAGCGAACTGCTCGGCAGCGAAGTCGCGTTCGCGACCGACACGGTCGGCGAGGATGCTCAACGAATCGCGACGCGGATGCAGGACGGTGACGTCGCGCTGCTGGAGAACGTTCGGTTCAACGCCGGCGAAACGACCACCGACGACGCCATGCGCAGGGCGTTTGCGGAACAGCTGGCGGGATTGGCCGAGGTTTTCGTGTCCGACGGATTCGGGGTCGTGCATCGCAAGCAGGCCAGTGTCTACGACATCGCCACTCTGCTGCCGTCAGCTGTAGGTGGCCTGGTGCAGGCTGAGGTTGAGGTCTTGGAGCGGCTGACCGAGAGCCCCGAGCGCCCGTACGTGGTCGTCCTCGGCGGATCGAAGGTCTCCGACAAACTCGGCGTGATCGACAACCTGATCGACAAGGCCGACGCGTTGCTCATCGGGGGCGGGATGGTTTTCACCTTCCTCGCAGCGCAGGGCCACAACGTCGGCACCTCGCTCTTGGAGTCGGACCAGGTCGACGTGGCCAAGCGGTACATCGCGGAAGCGGCGGCCAAGGGAGTCGACCTCGTTCTGCCGACTGACATCGTCGTCGCACCCGATTTCTCGGCCGACGCGCCGCCAACCATCGTCAGTGCCGACGCCATGCCGGACGGCCAAATGGGCCTGGACATCGGTCCGGCTTCGGCCAAGGTCTTCGCCGACCACGTCCGGACGGCCAAGACCGTGTTCTGGAATGGGCCCATGGGCGTGTTCGAGTTCGCGGCGTTCGCGGCGGGGACCAAGGCCGTTGCTGAGGCGTTGACGGAGGTCGACGGGCTATCTGTCGTCGGGGGTGGCGACTCGGCCGCCGCCATACGCCTGCTCGGTTTCGAGGACGACCAGTTTGGGCACATCTCGACCGGCGGTGGTGCCAGTCTGGAATACCTGGAAGGCGAGACCCTGCCAGGCTTGGAGGTACTCGCATGACCCGGACCCCGTTGATGGCGGGCAATTGGAAGAGCAATCTCAACCACCAGGAAGCGGTGGTGCTTGTTCAGAAGCTGGCTTGGACCCTGCAAGACAAGAAGTGGGACCCGGAGAAGTCCGAGGTCGTGGTGATCCCGCCGTTCACTGACATCCGCAGCGTCCAGACGCTGGTCGACGGGGACAAGCTGTCCATCGGCTACGGCGCGCAGGACGTGTCGGAGCATGACGGTGGCGCGTACACAGGTGAGATCTCAGCCGCGATGCTGGCCAAACTCGGCTGCACGTACGTCGTCGTCGGCCACTCTGAACGCCGCGAGTTTCACGCCGAGACCGACGCCGTCGTCAACACGAAGGCAACCAAGGCGTTCGCCGCAGACATCACCCCGATCGTGTGCGTGGGCGAAGGACTCGATATCCGCCAAGCGGGTAGCCACGTCGAGTACACGGTCGCCCAGATCGACGGCTCGCTCGCCGGCCTGGACGCGAAGCAGGTAGCCGGGTTGGTCATCGCGTACGAACCTGTGTGGGCCATCGGCACCGGTGAGGTGGCCACTCCGGAGGACGCGCAAGAGGTCTGCGGAGCCATCCGGGCGCGTGTTGCGGAGACCTGGTCGGCAGAAGCCGCTGATGCGGTGCGTATCCTTTACGGCGGATCGGTCAAGGCAGCGAACATCGCCGCGATCATGGCCCAGCCCGATGTGGATGGCGCCTTGGTTGGCGGTGCGAGCCTCCAGGCAGACGAGTTTGCCGCCATCGCCCGGTTCTACGACATGCCCGCCCCACTGAACTAGTACTGCGCTGAGAGAAGAAGAGGCCCCCGGTGATCTTGCTGTTCTCGATCGTGCTGACGGTCAGCAGCCTGCTGATGATCGTCCTGATCCTGATGCACAAAGGCAGGGGAGGCGGCCTGTCCGACATGTTCGGCGGCGGAATCTCAAGCTCGTTGGGTGGATCATCGGTTGCCGAGCGAAATCTTGATCGCATCACTGTTGGCGTCGCCGCAGTGTGGACGGTCAGCATCATCGCGCTCGGCCTGTTGTTGAAGGTGAGCAACTGACATGGCAGCAGGAGCAATTCGCGGAAGTCGCATTGGTGCCGGACCCATGGGGGAGGCCGAGCGGGGCGAAGCCGCACCGCGCAAGTCGGTGACGTACTTCTGCAGCCGCAACCATGAGACGGTCCTGCAGTTCTCGATCGAAGCCGAGGTGCCTGGGTCGTGGGACTGCCCTCGGTGCGGCATGCCGGCAAGCGTCGACGAGGAGAACCGCCCGACGGCGCCGAAGACCGAGCCGTACAAGACGCACCTCGCGTATGTGAAGGAACGTCGTTCCGACGCCGAGGCGGCCGAGATCCTTGCCGAGGCGCTGGAACTCCTACGGACCCGGCGCAAGTCCGGCGACGTCGTCTTCTGAGCCGGCCAGGTCACAGCTTGCTGGCGGCCGCTTGGTCGAGGAGCCAGCGGGTTTCGCGCCGGCCAGTGACGCCGCGTGCCGGGGTTTCGTCAACGGCGCCGTCGGACGCGAGTGCACGGGCAACCGCGTCCGCCTTGTCGGCGCCGGCCACGACGAACATCACGGTGTCGCTGTTGGCCAGCGCCGGAAAGGTCAGGCTCACGCGGACGGGCGGTGGCTTGGGGGAGTCGAAGACGGCGACCGTCTGCTGCTCTACCTCATGCAGGTGCGGGAACCCTGGGAACAGGGACGCGATGTGGCCGTCTGGGCCGATGCCGAGCAAGGTGAGATCAAACGGTTCGCTCGGCAGCGTCTTGGCGTAGGCGCGGGCTGCATCCGCCGCGCTGAGCGAACAGTCGTTGTCGGCGAGCGAATGGATCCGCGTGGCGCCGACGCGATCCAGGAACGCGTCGCGTGCTTGGCCGTCGTTGCGGTCTGGCAGGTCGATGCCGACGAAGCGCTCGTCGCCGAACCAGAACTCGACCGTTGTCCAATCGACCGCGTCGGCTCTGAGCTCGCGGTAAGCCGCCATCGCGATCGTGCCGCCGGTCAGCAGCACCAGCGGGGCGCGTCCGGCAGCCTGGACCGCTGCCAGCGTCGATTCCATCTGCCGGGCGATCGCCCGGGCCAACGCAGCGGCGTCCGGTTGGACGTCGACCGTGGCAGCCGTCACCCCAGAAGCTCCATCAGCCGCGGCAAGGCACTCGATGCGTCCGATAGGTGAAGCCGCAGGAGTGGGCGCCGGTGGGCTCCCAAGACTTGCGCATCACCGGCAGCTTGGGCAGCAATGAACTGTCCGAAGGTGAAGTCGCGACCGGGTACGTCGAGGTCCTGAGATGGGTCGTCGGTGAGCTGAAGGAACACGCCCGTCGACGGCCCGCCCTTGTGCAGCTGGCCGGTCGAGTGCAGGAAGCGCGGACCCCAGCCGAACGTCACAGGGCGCCCTGTCCGTTCCGCCAAGAGCTCGCGAAGTTCGGCGTAGGCCGGAAGTGCCAGACGGTCGAGATAGGCCTGGATCGCGACGTAACCGTGGTCGGGATCAAGGTGCGCGAGTAGGTCTGCGACGGCGGCCTCCAACGTCGCCGCAGATGTGTCGTACGCCGAGATCCCGTCCGTCTGGATGTCAGCTGGCGTGATCTCGGTGCCAGCAGCCGTCAAGAATGTCCGCGCGGCCTGCTTGGCGCTCTCCACGTCCGGTTGATCGAACGGGTTGATGCCGATGCGAGCGCCAGCGACTGCGACGGCCGTTTCCCAGAAGAGGAACTGTGCCCCGAGATCGGCGTCAACGGCGGCCGAGTAGCCAGACGAGGCGTCAGGTGGCGTCGGGACGCCCGTGGCCGCGAGGAACCCGTCTGAGATGCTCGGGGAAAAGTTGATTGCGTGGTCCGTGGGCACGACGACGGGCAGAATGCCGCGGCCTTCCTTGCCGGTCGACTCCGCGACAAGCTGCTCGACCCAGTCGCCGAGCCCGATGCCGGAACCATCGTGAAGGATCAGCTTGTCGACTCCGGCACTGTAGGCCGACGCCAACGCCGTTCCGAGGCGCACCGCAGGGTTGGCGGGGGAGTCGGAGGCCAGTTCGTCGCGCGCCGCGACAGCGCCGTCCAGCAGTGCGCCGATGTCGGCGCCCGCGAGCCCACTGGGAACGAGCCCGAACGCGGACAGGGCGGAGTAGCGGCCGCCGACGTCGGGGTCTGCCTTGATGACGAGGTAGCCGGCTTTCGTGGCGTCCTTGTCGAACGGGGACCCCGGATCGGTGACTATGACCAGATGGTCGGCCACCTCGAGCCCGGATTGCTCGAACGCGTCGACGTACGCGCGCAGCAGGCTGTCGGTTTCGACGGTGCCGCCGGACTTGCTGGACACGATGACAACCGACTCCTCGAGCCGGTCGCCGAGGGCCTCGCGCACCATGTCCGGGTGCGACGGAGTCGACCACCGTGAGCGGAACGCCCGCGGCCGCGCAGATGACCTCGGGGGCGAGAGACGAGCCGCCCATGCCGCACAGCACGACGTGGGTGAGCCCGCGTGCGTGGAAGTCGGAACGGAGGGCGGCGATGATGTCGACGAGCGGGCGAGAGGACGTCGGAAGATCGGTCCAGGCAAGCCGCGAGGCCGCCTCGGGCTCGGCGGCCGGACCCCAGAGCGTGGCGTCTTGGGCGAACAGCCGGGAGGCGAAGTCAGTGGCCCCGGCGCTGGGCTCGACGGAACTTGGGACGTTCAGTTCAAGCCGCATGCCTCAGCCCTTCAATGCCGTCTCGACCGTGGCCAGAAGGTCGGCCCAGGACACGTCGAACTTCTCGACACCCTCGACTTCCAGCAGGTCGACGACTTCGTCATAGCGAATGCCCTGTGCTTCCAAGTCGCCGATGAGCGTCCGCGCTTCGTCGTACCGGCCTCGGACAGTGTCGCCGCTGACGACCCCATGGTCAGCGAACGCGAGCAGCGTCTTCTCCGGCATCGTGTTGACCGAGCCGTCGACCACCAGCTCGGACACGTACAGCGTGTCGGGGTAGGCCGAGTCCTTGACTCCGGTGGATGCCCACAGGGGACGCTGGACGTTCGCCCCCTCAAGCGCCATGAACCGGTCCGTTGCGAACTCTTGCTCGAAGAGCTCGTAGGCAAGGCGAGCGTTGGCGATCGCGGCTTTGCCTCGCAGCGAGCTGTCGGCTGGCAATCGCTTGTCGACCTCGCTGTCGACCCGGCTGACGAAAAAGGACGCCACCGAATGAATGGAACTGAGATCGTGGCCCGCTGCGGCCGCCTGCTCCAGGCCGCGGAAGTAGGCGTCGATGACAGCGCGATAGCGCTCCAGGGAGAAGATCAGGGTGACGTTGACGCTGATGCCGGCGGCGATGGAAGCGGTGATCGCCGGCAAGCCCTCGGCAGTCGCCGGAATCTTGATGAACAGGTTGGGCCGATCAACGTGATCCCAGAGCCTCTGGGCCATGGCCGTGGTCGCGTCGGCGTCGCGGGCCAGGCCCGGGTCCACCTCGATGGACACCCGACCATCGAGTCCACGGGTGAAGTCGTACACCGGGCGCAGCACGTCGCAGGCTTCGCGGACGTCGGTGGTGGTGAGCTCGAACACGGCCTCATCCAGTGACGCCCCGGCGGACCGCAATTGCGCGACCTGATCGGCGTAAGACTCGCCGTCGGAGAGTGCCCCGGCGAAGATCGTCGGGTTGGTGGTGACGCCGACGACGCCGTAGTCCTTGACCATGTCGGCGAGGTTCCCGCTCTCAATGCGCTCGCGTGAAAGGTCGTCCAGCCAGATGGCGACACCTGCGTCGGCGAGGGCGGCGAGGGGTTCAGTCATGGGTTCGGCTCCTGACGATGGGCGATTGATTGCCGGGGTTCCTGACCTTCGATTTGACCCTACCCGCGACGCCTTAGACTGCTCCACGTGATCCTCCCCCAAGCTCTCCGCGTCTGCGACGCTCCGAGCAGGGCGGTGCCCCCAGCTTCGCTCGTCAATGCGGCGTCGCCTCCTGGGCATCAAGCTAGCCTGTGCGCTCGGAGGCTCGCCGCATGACTCACGACGTGCGTACCCGGGCAGAGCTGGGAGAAAGCGCGTCGTCGAGCGTCCTCGTCGATCGGATCGGGGCCTACGTCGCGCTCACCAAACCTCGGATCATCGAGCTGTTGCTCCTTACGACGGTTCCGGTGATGTTCCTGGCCGCGCGCGACGTCCCGCCCCTTGCCCTGGTCATAGCGACGGTCGTCGGCGGGACCCTGTCGGCGGGGAGCGCAAACGCGCTCAACTGCGTGTTCGACGCCGACATCGACACCAAGATGCGCCGCACGGCTCGCCGCCCGTTGCCACGGCACCGAGTGCCGACGCGCAATGCGCTGATCTTCGGCCTCGTCCTCGGCGTCATCTCGACGGTCTTTCTGTGGGTGCTGGTCAACCCGCTGTCGGCGTCTGCTGGCGCTGGCGGCCAATGTCTTCTACGTCGTCGGTTACACGATGCTGCTGAAGCGGCGTACGTCCCAGAACATTGTCTGGGGAGGCGCGGCCGGCTGCTTCCCGGCGCTGATCGGCTGGACGGCGGTGACGAACGAGCTCGCGTGGGCGCCGGTCGTGCTCTTCCTCGTCGTGTTCTTCTGGACGCCGCCACACTTCTGGGCCCTGGCCATGCGGTACCGCGAGGACTACGCGGCCGCTGGTGTGCCGATGCTTCCGTCGTTGGTCTCGTCGCGGGAGGTGGCCGACCAGATCGTCACCTACTCGTGGGTGATGGTGCTGACGTCGTTGGCGTTGTGGCCTGTTGCCGGCACTGGCTCGTTCTACCCGAGCGCCGCCATCATCCTCGGCATCGTGTTTCTGGTTGAGGCCTACGACCTTCGCTCCCGCGCACGCGATACCGAGGACCTGGCGGTCATCAAGCCGATGCGGCTGTTCCACCTGTCGAACGCCTACCTGGCGTTGCTCTTCGTTGCCGCGGCCGCGGACCCGTTCATCGGCTGACGATTCCCCGGACCGACATCGTTGTCGCGGCGGCCACCAGCAGGGCGGCGCCGAGCAGGTGCGCGGCCACCAGCGCGACCGGCAGACCGAGGTTGTACTGAGCCAGGCCAATGCCCGCCTGCACGGCTTCGACTGCGAGGAGCACCCACGCGGCCCGGCGAGCCGTTCCGCGCAGCAGGACGACGCACGCGACCGTCGCGGTTACAAGCGCGTAGGCGGCGAAGGCATGGACGTGGCTGAACAGGTAGGAGTCCAGCCCGTTGCGCGGCGCTGCGGCGTCGCCAGCGTGTGGGCCGCTCCCGGTGACGATCGTTCCGAGGTAGACGACGACGGCCGTGACGACCCCGGTCAGGACGACCACGCCGCGAGCACGTGCCGATGCACGCTCGCGCGGATGCGACGCCACCTGGTCGATGAGGATGGCCGCGCCGGCGATGAGCGCCATCGACAGGACGAGATGCAGCGAAACGAGCCATGGGTTCAGGTCGGTCAGCACGGTCAGGCCACCGATGACGCCTTGAAGTGGAATGCCGGCGGCCAGAGCGACGGCCAGCCGTCGCATGGCGGGCGTGGCGCCCAGCCACTGCCATACGCTGACGAGCGTCCCGATGGCGACCGCGACGAGGACGTAGGTCAGCAAGCGGTTGCCGAACTCGATCACACCGTGGATGCCGAGCGCAGGATGTGTCGTCCACCGCTCGGCGTCACAGGTGGGCCAACTGGGGCAGCCGAGTCCGGAGTCGGTGAGGCGGACCAGCGCACCGGTCAACACGATGCCGATGTTGGCGACAAGCGAGGCCCGCGCCCAGGCCAGGGGGCGACCGGGAACCTTCATTCCCAACGGAACGTCCGGCTTGTGACTACGCCGGCGACGACAGCCCATACTGCGAGCACGACGATGGCGGTGGCGTCGGGGGCGAGCCCGGCAAACACGTCACGCAGTCCCTCGCCCAGCGCACCTGAGGGGAGCAGCTCCAGGAACTGGTGCGTGGCGCCCGGATAGCGAGTCAGCGGCACCAGGAGGCCGCCTCCGACCAGCAGCAGGACATAGACCAGGTTGGCTACGGCGAGCGTCGCCTCAGCCCGCAGCGTTCCGGCGATGAGCAGCCCTAGGGAACCGAACGCGGCGGTGGCCAGGAGCACGAGCAGGACCAGCCATCCGAACGCCGACCACCCACCCTGGGGATGCCACCCGACCAACCGGGCGACCGATGTCAGGACGAGCAGTTGAACGGTCTCGACAACCACGACGGCCCCGATCTTGCCGACGAGCAGCCCCCAGCGGGGGAGCGGCGCGGCTCCGAGCCGCTTGAGGACGTTGTAACGGCGCTCGAACCCAGTGGCGATCGCCAGCGAGGTGAAGGACGTGGACATCACCGCTAGTGCGAGTACGCCGGGCGTGATGATGTCGATCGAGCGACCCGGGCCCAGATCAACGATGGCGTCCGAGCGGGTTCCCATGATGAGAAGCAGCAGCGGGATCACGAGGGTCAGCAGCAGCTGCTCGCCGTTACGCGAGAGGAGCCGCAACTCCATCAACATTTGTGCACGCACCATGGCACCCGCAGACGCCGCGCCCGGCTGCGGCGTGAAATCGAGGTGGCCTGCCGCCTGCGCCGTCACCGGAGCGCCTTCCCGGTCAGCTCGAGGAAGCGATCCTCCAGCGTCTGGCGCTGAATGGAAATGGACTCGGCGAGGACACCGTGATCTGCGCACCAGGTGGCCACGCTAGCCAGTAGGTCCGGGCCGACGACACCGGCGATGGCGTAGTTGCCGGGCTGGCTCTCGTGAACGGTTGTGCCGTCGGGCAGCGACGCCGCCAGTTTTGCGGTGTCCAGGTTTGGCTCGGCGACGAGACGCACGGTGTTCTCGTGACCGGCGTGCACGAGCTCAGCCAGCGTGCCGGCAGCGATGACGCGGCCGGCATCGACGATGAACACGTGGTCGGAGAGGGCCTCGGCCTCGTCCATGAAGTGCGTGGTGAGAACGGTCGTGACGCCGTCGCCGCGAAGTTCGTCGACCAGGTCCCATGTCGCGCGGCGCGACTGAGGGTCGAGTCCAGCCGTGGGCTCGTCCAGGAAGATCAGCTCGGGCCGTCCGACCAAAGCCATCGCCAAACTGAGTCGCTGCTGCTGGCCTCCTGAGAGACGTCGGTACGACGTGGTCCCGCACGATCCGAGACCAAGCCGTTCGATCAAGGCGTCGACGTCCAGCGGGTTCGCGTAGAGCGACGCCATGTGTCGGAGCATCTCGTGTGCCCGCACACCGACCCAGGCGCCGCCGGACTGCAACATGACACCGACCCTCGGCCGCAAGGTGCGCGCGTCTGCGATCGGATCAGAACCCAAGACTCGGACCGCGCCGGATTGGGGACGTCGGAAGCCCTCGCAGGTCTCGATGGTCGTGGTCTTGCCGGCGCCGTTCGGCCCAAGAATCGCGGTGACGGTTCCCGCTTCGACGGTCAGCGTGAGGCCATCGACCGCCGTGACCTCGCCGTATCGCATCACGAGGTCACGGACCTCGACAGCGGGCAGGCTCACCAGATCAGTCTAGGGAGCCTGCCCTCTGTCGATCACACCGTGCCTGGGTCACCAGTAGTGCGGACGGCCTCCGACTGCGTGGCCCATGGCCCCCGCGATCCACAGCACCAGGCCGACCACCAGCAGAATTCCGCCGACGGTGTACAGGATGCTGATGCCGAGGAAGTACCCGAGCAACAGCAAGATCACTCCCGTGACGATCATGACGATCTCCTTTCCGAGGCCCCGACATGCGGCGGGGCGTCGCGTTGAGATGTACCCAGATGTCGGCGCGGCATGAGAACCTGCTGCGGTGGATCTACCCGTGATGCCGCCCGTTCAGCCGATGCTCGCGAAGTCGGTGGCCGGCGATTCCCGCCGCCGATTCCGTCGACGGTGGCCTGGTCTACGAACCGAAATGGGACGGCTTCCGGGCCATCGTGTTCCGCGACGGCGACGACGTCGAGATCGGCTCGCGTTCGACCAAGCCGCTGACGCGGTACTTCCCGGACGTCGTCGAGGCGGTGCTCGCCCACCTGCCGGAACGGTGCGTTGTCGACGGCGAGATCGTCGTCCCGGTCGACGGTCACCTCGAGTTCGACCTGCTCACCCAGCGCATCCATCCGGCCGAATCGCGCGTCCGCAAGCTCGCCGAGGAGACGCCGGCGCATCTCGTCGTCTTCGACCTGCTTGGCACTCGGCGACGAATCGTTCGTCGACCGACCGCTGTCCGAGCGGCGGGCCGCCCTGGAGAAGGCGCTCTGAAGAGCGCATCGTCGCCAGTGCACCTGACCCGCGTCACAACCGATGCGGCCGAGGCCGAGGAGTGGTTCAACGTCTTCGAGGGCGCCGGGCTCGACGGCGTCGTCGCCAAGCGGCTGGCGTCGCCCTACGTGCCGAACGGACGCACCATGCTCAAGGTCAAGCACGCGCGCACGGCCGACGTCGTCGTTGCCGGGTACCGGCTGCACAAGAACTCGACGGCCGAGCGTCCGCTGCTCGGCTCGATGCTGCTCGGGCTCTACGCCGACGATGGCCGCCTGCAGCACGTGGGCGTCTGCGCCTCCTTCCCCGAAGCGCGACGAGCCGCACTGGTCGACGAGCTGGCACCGCTCGTCACGGACTTCGCGGACCATCCGTGGGGGGAGTGGCAGGACGAGGCAGCTCAAGCGTCTGGGCGGTTGCCCGGCGGGCAGAGTCGCTGGACCGGCACCAAGGACCTGTCCTTCGTCCCGCTGCGTCCCGACCGAGTCGTCGAGGTGGGCTACGAGCACATGGAGGGCCGCGGCGACAGTGCCCGATTCCGGCACACCGCCCAGTTCAAGCGGTGGCGCGACGACCGCGATCCGACGTCCTGTGGATATGCCCAACTCGAGGAGGTCGCGCGGTACGACCTCAACGATGTGCTCACCTGAGTACCTTTCTCGGGTGGATCACGTCCGAGAGCCGGCCGCAGCCGCACGTCGTTCGCATTTCGGACCACCGTGTCGACGAATCGTCGGGCCTCGCCTGCTCCGCGAAGCACCCGCACGTGATCTACACGCTCAACGATGAAGATGGGCCGATCTTCGCGATCGATGGGCAGACCGGAAACACCGTGGGCACCTTCAGCGTGGCCGACCGGAAGTTGCGGGACCCCGAGGCCCTGAGTATCGGGGTGGACGGTGTGCTGTGGATCGCCGACATCGGCGACAGTCGAGGCAAGAAGAAGGCCTTCGCGTTGTATGCCCTGGGGGAACCCGGGCCCGGCGACCACGGTGCATTGCCGGCGGTGAAATTTCGGATCGCATACCCGGATGGATCCCGGCCCGACGCTGAGGCATTTCTGCTGCATCCGAGGACTGGGCATGGCTACGTCATCACCCGACAGTCACCCGGACGGCTGTACACGTTCCGCTACGGGAGCCTCGATGCCGGTCGCAAAAACGAGCTCGAGCTGGTGGCGGCAGATCTACCACCCCAGGTCACCGATGCCTGCTTCACGATCGACGGCCGGTTCGTCCTGATCCGGCAACGGGGGCGCCGAGCCACCATCACGATTCTGGATGCCGGCACCTGGCAGATCGTGGACAAGTTCCGTGTCCCCAAGGCTGAAGCAGCCGGAGTCGATCGCCACCGATCCGGACGGCAAGCACGTCTGGATCGGCTCAGAGGGTGCCAACTCGCCACTCATCCGAGTGCCGCTGCCTGCCCAGTACGCAACAGATTCCTAAGGCTCGGATAGCTCTATGACGAAGATCGTGGGCCACAACTTCCCGGTGACGTAGAGGTAACCGGTCTCCGGATCCACGGCGATCCCGTTGAGGACCGCCTCCTCGTCCGAGGGCGCGACGGTGGCGACGAGAGCTGACAAGTCGAGCCAGTCGCGGACGCGCCCGCTTGCAAGGTCGATCCGGGCGATGCGCGGACTACCGAGAATGTTGGCCAAGACGTCCCCGCCGACACGCTCGAGTTCGTTGAGCCGGGTCACCGGCGTTCCATCGTCGGACACCTGCACGGTCGCGGACACGGCCAACGTGCGGGGGTTGAGCATCGTCAGGGTGTCCGTGCCGTCGCTCAGAATCAGCCGAGACTTGTCGCTTGTGAGACCCCACGCCTCGCGTGCAAGGCGTTGCTCGGAGAGTCGGGTCAGCTGCCAGTCGTACGTCATGAGGATCTCGTCATGCCAGGTGACTTGGTAGAGACGGTCATCGTGGACTGCAAGTCCCTCGCCATAGACGTCTTGGTGCAGGGCCACCTTCGTGATCACCTTTCCGCTGGCGAGGTCGAGGCGCCGGATGCTGGAGCCGGATCCACGCCGACCAGTGCTCTCGAACAGCGCCCCGTCCGCGATCACGAGACCCTGCGTGAAGGCCTGCGGATCGTGGGGCAACGTACGCACGACTCGGTACCCCGGTCCCGAGGTTTCCGGCGTCGACGAGCTGGCGGGCGGGGGAGTCTCGGCACGGTCCGCCGTACATCCGGCCAAGAGCGACACGGCAAGGGTGGCTGCTGTGCCACCCATGGAGAGCACCAAAGGTCGAATGAGGTTCCCGCGTCGTTTCAGGGTTTGTCCTTGCGCGCTTTGCTCGGCTGGACTCGCTTGGGCTCGCCGGGCATCTTCGGGTATTCCGGGGGATAGGGCTCCTCCCGCGGATCGGCATCCCACCACGCGAGCAGCGGATCGAGGTCGTGATGCACGTCATCGATGTCGCTGTGCGCATCTCCACGCTGCGCCAGCAACGCGGGGACCGTTCGCAATGTGAACTCGCGTGGGTCGTCGACGGACGGCAGGTCGTCCCACGTCAGTGGCATCGACACCGGCGCCTCGGGACGCGGGCGCAGGCTGTAGGCCGAAGCGATCGTGCGGTCACGACAGTTCTGGTTGAAGTCGACGAAGATGTTGTCGCCGCGCTCCTCCTTCCACCAGGCGGTCGTGACGCCCGGCGCATGCTTCGTGAGTTCGCGCCCGACAGCGATCGCCGCATGACGGACGTCGGTGAACGTCCACTTCGGTGCGATCCGGATGTAGACGTGGACGCCGTTCTTGCCGCTGGTTTTCACAAACGGGCGAATGCCGACGTCCTCGAGCATCTCCCGGCACACCAGCGCGGCGCGGACGGCATCGGTGAAACGCGGTATCGCCGTGGGGATCGAGGTCGATCCGCAGTTCGTCCGGTCGGTCATTGTCGGCCGACCGGGTCGGCCACGGGTGGTAGGTGATCGTGCCCATCTGAGCGGCCCAAGCGATGACGGCCGTGTGATCGGGACACAGTTCGTCGGCGGATCTGCCGGAGGGAAAGAGCACGCGTGACGATGCCGCCCAGTCGGGCATTCCACGCATGAGCCGCTTCTGATAGAAGGCGTCGCCCTGCGGACCGCGGCCGTGAGTCGCCTCGCGCGCAGTCAACTTCATTCCGGGGTGGACGCCCTTCGGCCATCGCTCCAGCGCGGTCGGCCGGTTACGCAAGGCGCGCAGGATCCCATCGCTGACGTCGGCGTAGTACTGGACGACGTCGAGTTTGGTGATGGGGTCACGGTCGGCTGGAAAGATCACCCGGTCCGGGCTGCTGACGCGGACCGCGCGTCCATCGACATCGAGCTCGACCGCGTCCACAGCGTCAATCTACGGCCCGCCGATCCACCGGTCCTTAGGATGGCGCCGTGTTCCGAACCGAGTTGCCGCCAGGAACGCACTACGCATCGATGTGGGACATCCCGGACGAGTACGCCGGCATGACGGCATCGATGTTGCAGAGATCTCGAGCCTTCGTCCTTCACGGCAATGTGGATGTCACGATCCTCACCTTCCAGCATCGGAAGAGCTTCGACCGAGTGCGCGACCGGTTGCGCGCGAGCGGAGCCATGATCGACCGGATGCGGCTCATCAACGTCTGGGAGGACCTGTCCAGCTGGAACGATGACCAGCTTCGTTCCGCGATGGAAACGTTCAATCGGCCTGTGCCCGACGGGTGGGAGCCGCTCGAAGGCAGGGGTGCGGACGAGGGACACCATGTCCGGGAGCTGCGCACTGAGTCGGGCAGGCACATCCAGATCGACCATTTCCGGCCCGACGGGACGCTCTTGGCATCTGACCGACGCCATGGCGAGGACCTGCGCGACCGTTCGGTGATCCTGTGCGACACGCAGAGCAATCCGTTGGGTGCATGGCGGCGGGCCCGCGGTTTCTTCGCGCTTTGGCTCGACACCCTGCCCCGGGACCCGGTCGCTTGGATCATCGCGGACTCCAAGACCAGCGCCAACTCGCTGGTCAATTACAACCGGCCAGATGTCGCCAAGCTCCACGTCGTCCGCGGATCGCATCTGCAGCGCGGAGACAACGCAAACAAGCTGGTCCGCTCGCGCCGAAAGGTCATGAAGCACCTGGATGCATGGGACGCGGTCGTCTTCCTGACCACAACACAGCGGGACGAGGTCGCTTCCCTGCTCGGGTCCCGCGGCAACCTGAAGGTCATCCCCAACAGCCGCGGTGTACCCAATCAAGTGCCGAACCTGAACCGTCCCACCGGTCGCGGCGTCATGCTGTCGAGCCTGGTCGATCGCAAGCGGGTCCAGCACGCGATACGCGCCATGGCAGAAGCGCGTGGCCGTCGGTTGTGGTGGAAGGGAAAGCTGGAGGTCTGGGGGCGTGGGCCGCTGCAGCGCAAACTCCGCCTGCTCATCCTCAAGCTGATGGCGCCGGTGAGGTTGCGAGGCTATTCCCCCAACGCAGTCAATGAATTCTCGACGGCGTCCTTCTCACTGCTCACGAGCAGTGCAGAAGGGTTACCCGGCGTGCTGATCGAGAGCATGGGACGTGGGTGCATCCCGATCAGCTACGACATGCCCTACGGTCCATCAGACATCATCAGCCATGGCGTCAACGGATTTCTGGTGCCCAACGGCGATATCAAGGCGCTTGCCGGGCACATCAAGCAGGTCGTCGCGTCTTCGCCAGCCGACCTCGCGCCCCTGCGGGAAGCCGCGTACCAGCGCGCGCTCGAGTTCAGCGACGAGCGGGTCATGGGACTGTGGGTATCCATGATGGCGGAGATCGCCGCGAGGCGGGAAGCAAGCGACGTTGGCTCTCGGTAGCCTTGCGCCGTGCCACAGATCGAGTTGCCGGCGGGATCGCACTACGCGTCGATGTGGGGGATCCCTGACCAGTACGCGGGCATGACGGCGTCGATGCTCCAGCGGTCACGCGCGTTCGTGAAGTATGCCGGCGTCGACGTCACGATCCTCACCTACGAACACCGGAACAGTTACGACGAGATCCGCGACCGGTTGCGGAACAGCGGCGCCATGGTTGACGGCATGCGCATGCGGAACATGTGGGAAGACTTCCGGACCTGGGACGACGACCGACTCAACGTTGCGATGGAGTCGATCCACGACCCCGTAAACGAAAAGTGGGAACCTCTCGGCACTCGTGGCGAGGCCACCGGGCCACTTATTCGCGAGTTGCGGGCAGACAGCGGCCGCCACATCCAGATCGACTACTTCCGAGAAGACGGGACGATGCTGGCGTCCGATCAGCGGCACGGCATCGACTTCAGCGAACGCTCCGTGTGCCTTTTCGACACCAGTGGGCGGCCGCTGGGCTCCTGGCGCTGGGTGAGCCGGCTCTACTGGCTGTGGCTCGACTCGCTGCCGCGCGATCCGGTCGCCTGGATCATTGCCGACTCAAAGACCAGCGCCAACCCTCTGATCCACTACGTCCGTCCTGATGTCGCCAAGCTCCACGTCGTCCGGGGATCGCATCTCAGGCGCGTCCACGGTCGCACGACGAACAAGCTGGTTCGGTCCCGGCGCACAGTCATGGAGAACTTGGACATGTGGGATGCCGTGGTGTTCCTAACCAAGACACAACGCGACGACGTCGCCACGATGATGGGGGACCGGGCCAACCTCAACGTCATCCCGAACAGTCGCAACGTGCCGGGCGAACTCACCAATGTGAAGCGTCCGTCCGGACGCGGCGTCATGCTGTCCAGCCTGGTGGACCGCAAGCGCATTCAGCACGCCGTTCGGGCCATGGCCGACGCCCGAGGCCGCCGACTTTGGTGGAAAGGCAAGCTCGACGTGTGGGGCCGCGGCCCGCTCAAGCGCAAGCTCACCCTGCTCATCCGCAAGCGAAACGCCCCGGTAAAGCTACGCGGATACTCCACCAGCGCGGCCGACGCGTTCAGCACGGCGTCCTTCTCGCTGCTGACGAGTAGCGCCGAGGCGTTCGCGAACGTTCTCATCGAAAGCATGGGGCGCGGGTGCATCCCGATCAGCTACGACATTCCGTATGGCCCGTCCGACATCATCACGCACGGCGTCGATGGCTTCCTCGTCCCAAACGGAGATATCAAGGCACTCGCGGCCCAGATCCGCGAGATCGTTGGCACCTCGCCGGCTGATCTCGTGCCGATCCGAGAGGCTGGGTACAAGCGCGCGCTGGACTTCAGCGACGAACACGTCATGCAGCTGTGGTCCGCGCTGATGGGCGAGGTCATGTCGAAGCGTTGGGTCGCGGGTGTCTGACCTCGCGTTGCCGGCCGGCACGCAGTACGCGCTCACGGTCAACATCCCGGAGAACTACGGCGGCATGACGGCGTCGATGCTGCAGCGCTCTCAGGCGTTCGTGAAGCACGCCGGCGTGGACGTGACGATCCTGACGTACGACTACCAGGCGGACCTGGACGGCGTCCGCGCACGGCTGCGGGACCGCGGTGCCATGGTTGACGGCATTCACCTCCGCAACATGTGGGAGGACGTGAGGTCGTGGGACGAAGCGGCGCTCAGTGCGGCGGCATCGACCTTCACCTGGCCGCCGGCCGATGATTTCGAGCCGCTCGGTGAGCGGGGCGAGATGTGCGATCCGTGGAAACGCGTACTACTCGACGCCGATGGCGCCGCGCGGCAGACGGACTACTTGCGTGACGACGGATCTGTTGTCGCATCGGATCGCGTTGGCGAACCCGGCGTTCGTCCTCGCCGGCTGACGCTGTGCAGCGAAGCCGGTCAGCCGCTCGGGACGTGGTCGCACCTCTTTCCGATGTGCGCCGTGTGGTTCGACTCGCTCAAACGCGACCCGGTGGCGTGGATCATCGTCGAGTCCAAGTCCAGCGCGAACATGATGTTGCGCTACCAGCGGCCGGACGTCGCGCTGTTACACGTCGTGCGTGGGTCACACCTCAAGGGCGGGCCGGGCGGGCCGGCCGAGCGAGAACTCGTAGCGTCCCGTCGACCCGTCATCGAGAACCTCGACGCATGGGACTCCGTGGTCTTCCTCACCAACCGGCAGCAGGCGGACATCGAGGAGCGATTCGGCCCACGCGAGAACGTCACCGTCCTGCCCAATAGCCGGAACATGCCGCCTGCGTTGGCCAACCGCCGTCGGGCCAGGGGACGCGGCGTCATGTTGGCCAGCCTCGACGGCCGCAAGCGCATCGGGCACGCCATCCGCGCCATGGCGAAGGTGCAGCAGCTACGGCCGCGCCGGCGTTTGCGCCTGGACGTCTGGGGCGACGGCCCCCTCGAGACTGCGCTGCAGTCCCTGATCGACGGCCTGGACGCGCCGGTGGCGCTCCGTGGCCACGCGCCGGGCGCAGCCGAGCAGTTCGTCGAGGCGTCATATTCGCTCCTCACCAGCCGGAGCGAAGCGTTGCCTGGCGTCCTGCTGGAAAGCATGGGTCGCGGTTGCATCCCGATCAGTTACGACCTTCCGTACGGTCCGTCCGACATCATCACGCACGGTGTGGACGGATTCCTCGTCCCTTTCGGCGACATCGACGCGCTCGCCGACCAGATCTCGCACGTCGTCGCGATGCCGCAGAAGGACCTGATGGCCATGCGCGAGGCGGCGTACCGCCGTGCGCTGGACTTCAATGACGAACGCGCCGTACAGCGCTGGTCGGCACTGATGTCCGACATCGCCACGCGCCGCGGCTTCTGACGCAGAGCTGCGCCCCGCGTTCGCCCTGCTCAGGTAAGGGTTGCCTTCGTTGAAACGGTTTGGGTAATAAAGGCACACTGGTGTTGTGAAAATTGACCGCGTGGATGTGTCGGCCACGGCCGACGATGCTCCCACGCGCGAACGCGTCGCGCGGGCGCTGATGGAGGGCGGCCCGTCGACCGCCGCCGATCTCGCGCGTGACCTCGGACTCACGCCAGCCGGCATCCGCCGGCACCTCGATCAACTCCTGGCCGACGACATCATCGAGCCACGCGAAAGCCGGGCCGCGGTTCGCCGCGGCCGGGGGAGGCCTGCCAAGATTTTCGCCATCACCGATGTCGGGCGCGATCACTTCGGCCACACCTATGACGACCTCGCTAGCCAGGCTTTGCGCTACCTCCACGAGACCGGCGGACAGGACGCGGTTCGGAGGTTTGCGCAGGACCGCCTGCGGGACCTTGAACGCACGTGCAATGAAGCCGTGGTCGGGTCAGAAGATCCCGTGGCCGCCGTCGCCGAAGTCCTGACCGCGGACGGCTATGCCGCGTCGGTCGAGAGTTCGACCGCTGGCGCGCAGATCTGTCAGCACCACTGCCCGGTCTCGCACGTCGCCCACGAGTTCCCCGAACTCTGCGACGCCGAAACAGAAATGCTCGCCCGCGTGTTGGGCACTCACGTACAACGGCTCGCCACGATCGCTCACGGCGACGGCGTCTGCACCACCCACGTACCTACCCCATCCACCAAGAAGGTGACCCAACGATGAGCAGCTCCATCGAGGAACTGAATCCAGGTCTCAAGGACGTCGGCCGGTACGGCTTCGGCTGGCACGACAGCGACCTCGCCGGCGCCACGGCGCAGCGCGGCCTCAACGAAGGCGTCGTGCGCGGCATCTCCGGTCTCAAGAGCGAGCCCCAGTGGATGCTCGACCTGCGCCTCAAGGGCCTGCGTCTTTTCGACAAGAAGCCCATGCCGACGTGGGGCGCCTCGCTCGATGGCATCGACTTCGACAACATCAAGTACTTCGTCCGGTCCACCGAGAAGCAGGCTGCCACCTGGGACGATCTGCCCGACGACATCAAGAACACCTACGACAAGCTGGGCATCCCGGAGGCCGAGAAGCAGCGCCTCGTCTCTGGCGTCGCGGCTCAGTACGAGTCGGAAGTTGTCTACCACTCGATCCGCGAGGATCTCGAAGAGCAAGGCGTGCTCTTCCTCGACACCGATACGGCGCTCAGGGAACACCCAGAGCTCTTCGAGGAGTACTTCGCGACGGTCATCCCGGTCGGCGACAACAAGTTCGCCGCGCTCAACTCGGCAGTGTGGTCCGGCGGCTCGTTCATCTACGTCCCGAAGGGCGTCCATGTTGACATCCCACTGCAGGCGTACTTCCGCATCAACACCGAGAACATGGGTCAGTTCGAGCGGACGCTGATCATCGCCGACGAGGGTTCCTACGTGCACTACGTCGAGGGCTGCACCGCACCGATCTACAGCAGCGACAGCCTGCACTCGGCGGTTGTCGAGATCATCGTCAAGAAGAACGCCCGGGTCCGGTACACGACGATCCAGAACTGGTCCAACAACGTGTACAACCTGGTCACCAAGCGCGCCATCTGCGAAGCCGGCGCCACCATGGAGTGGATCGACGGCAACATTGGCTCCAAGGTCACCATGAAGTACCCGGCGGTCTACCTGATGGGCGAAGGCGCCCGCGGTGAAACGCTCTCGATTGCGTTCGCGGGGGAGGGCCAGCACCAGGACGCCGGTGCCAAGATGGTGCACGCTGCGCCGAACACGTCGAGCTCGATCCTGAGCAAGTCGGTTGCCCGCGGCGGCGGACGCACGTCCTACCGCGGCCTGCTGCAGGTCAACGAGGGTGCCCACGGCTCAGCGAGCACGGTCAAGTGCGACGCGTTGCTCGTCGACCAGATCAGCCGCTCCGACACCTACCCGTACGTCGACGTGCGCGAAGACGACGTGACACTCGGCCACGAAGCCACGGTCTCCAAGCTCAGCGACGATCAGCTCTTCTACTTCATGTCCCGTGGCATGGAGGAAGACGAAGCCATGGCCATGATCGTCCGCGGCTTTGTCGAGCCCATCGCCCGCGAGCTGCCCATGGAATATGCCCTTGAGCTCAACCGGCTCATCGAGCTGCAGATGGAAGGAGCAGTCGGTTGAGTCTGGCCACCGCGTCGGCAGACGCCGTAAGCACTGCTCTCGAGTTGGACCCCGTCGAATCGCACCTTCACCCCGAAGGCTCCTTCGATGTCGCCGACCACCCCGTTCCGAACGGACGCGAGGAGATCTGGCGGTTCACGCCGCTGAAGCGCCTGCGCGGTCTGCATCAAGATGCGGCCCTGTCCGGCGATGCGTACAAGGTCGATGTTGATCTGGCGCCCGGAGTGACAGCGCAGAGCGTCACTCCGTCCGAATCGGCACGGGGCGCCTCCGGCTACATCCCGACCGACCGGGTGTCTGCCCGTGCTTGGGCGGCTGCGTCGACGGTGTTCGAAGTCACCATTCCTGCTGAGGCTGAGATCGAGCAGGCTACGACCATCCGACTGACTGGTCTCGGTGCTGACCATGCCGCTGCCGGGCACCTGCTGATTCGGGCCGGCAGGTTCAGCAAGGCCGTTGTGGTCGTCGACTACAACGGATCTGCGACGTGGGCCGAGAACATCGAAGTCGTACTCGAAGACGGCGCACAGTTGACCTTCGTCACGATTCAGGACTGGGCCGATGACGCGGTGCACGTCGTGACGCAGCACGCACAGGTCGGCCGCGACGCCAACCTCAAGCACGTCACGGTGACGTTGGGCGGCGACGTTGTTCGGGCCAGTACGTCAGCTGATTACCGGGGGACCGGCGGCAGCGTCGACCTGTACGGCGTCTACTTCGCCGATGCCGGCCAGCACCTGGAGCACCGCCTGTTCGTCGACCACACGGCTCCCCGGACGCGCAGCAATGTCGAGTACCGGGGTGCGCTGCAAGGTCAGGACGCCCACACCGTCTGGATCGGCAATGTCCTGATCCGCAAGGTGGCCGAGGGGATCGAGACGTTCGAGCGGAATGACAATCTCATCCTGACGGACGGCGCCCACGCTGACTCGGTGCCGAACTTGGAGATCGAGACCGGTGACATCGAAGGCGCCGGCCACGCGTCGACGACCGGCCGGTTCGACGACAATCACCTGTTCTACCTGCAGAGTCGCGGTATCGACGAGGACGAAGCGCGTCGCCTCGTCGTGCACGGCTTCTTCCACGACATCATCCGGCGGATCGGTGTACCCGAGTTGCAAGAGCGGCTCGTGGAGGCGATCGAAGACGAACTGGCGGGCGTCGTATGACGTTCACCAAGGCCGCCAACCTGTCCGACCTGGCCGAGAACGCCGCCGTAGCCGTCGAAGTCGACGGCGTCGAGGTGGCACTCGTTCGTACCGCCGAGAAAGTCTTCGCGATCCGCGACGTCTGTTCGCACGCCGAGGTCGCTCTGTCCGAAGGCGAGATCACCTTCGACGACAACGGCACTCCGGAGATCGAGTGCTGGCTGCACGGCTCGACGTTCAACCTGTGCAACGGCAACCCGGTCATCTTTCCGGCCACCGAGCCGGTCCCCGTTTACCCCGTCAACGTCGATGGCGATGCCGTCCTCGTCGACGTCCAAAACCCCCTGAAAGAGCAGGAAGCATGAGCACCCTCGAGATCAAGAACCTCCACGTTTCGGTCAACACCGAGGAAGGCGAGAAGCCGATCCTCACGGGCGTTGACCTCACGGTGAACTCCGACGAGGTGCACGCCATCATGGGCCCGAACGGCTCCGGCAAGTCGACGCTGGCCTACTCCATCGCCGGGCACCCGAAGTACAAGGTCACTGACGGCTCGGTGACACTCGACGGCAAGAACCTCCTCGACATGAAGGTCGACGAGCGGGCTCGCGCCGGATTGTTCCTCGCCATGCAGTACCCGGTCGAGGTGCCCGGCGTCTCCGTGGCCAACTTCCTCCGCGCGGCCAAGACCGCCCTCGACGGCGAAGCGCCCAAGCTGCGCACGTGGGTCAAGGACGTCAACGCCGCCCTCGAACGGCTCAACCTCGATCCGACGTTCGGGCAGCGCAGTGTCAACGAAGGCTTCTCCGGCGGTGAGAAGAAGCGACACGAGATCGCTCAGCTCGAACTCCTGAACCCGAAGTTCGCCTTGCTCGACGAGACCGACTCCGGCCTCGACATCGACGCGCTCAAGATCGTGGCGGAGGGGGTCAACCGGTACACGGCTCAGGGCGACCGCGGCCTGCTGCTGATCACGCACTACACGCGAATCCTGCGCTACATCAAGCCGGACCACGTGCATGTGTTCGTCGCCGGCAAGGTCGCCGAGTCCGGCGGCCAAGAGCTGGCCGAGCGTCTCGAGTCGGAAGGCTACGACCGCTACCTCAAGGCCGGCGTCTGACGGTGGCGTACGACGTCGAGCGCATCCGCAAGGATTTCCCGATCCTTGCGCGGCAGGTCCACGGCGGCAGTGCCGACTCTTGGCCCCTGGTGTACCTCGACAGCGCGAACACGTCACAGAAGCCGCAGTCCGTCATCGATGCCATCGAAGAGCACTACCGGTGGCACAACGCCAACGTCGCCCGCGCGATGCACGTACTCGGCTCGGAGGCGACCGAAGGATTCGAGCTCGGGCGTACGAAGGTCGCCGAGTTCATCGGGGCGCTGAATCACGAGCGCGGCCGCGACGAGGTCATCTTCACGAAGAACGCATCTGAAGCGCTCAACCTGGTGGCCCGGGTCCTTGGCGATGCGGGACGCGTCAACGAGAACACCGACATCGTCATCACCGAGATGGAGCACCACTCCAACATCGTTCCGTGGCAGCAGCTGGCCGAACGGTCCGGCGCGGCCTTGCGCTGGTTCGGCATCACAGACGAAGGTCGACTCGATCTCTCGACACTCGATGAGCTGATCACCGAGCGCACCGCGGTCGTCTCGCTGACCTGGGTGTCGAACATGCTCGGCACGATCAATCCGCTTGACGTCGTCATCGCCCGGGCCAAGGCCGTCGGTGCGCTCGTGGTCGTCGACGCATCTCAAGCCGTTCCACAACTGCCGGTCGACGTTTCGACACTCGGTGCAGACTTCGTGGCGTTCACCGGCCACAAGATGGTCGGCCCGACCGGCATTGGCGTGCTCTGGGGCCGCTACGACCTCCTCGCTGAGCTGCCGCCGTTCCTTGGTGGCGGCGAGATGATCGAGACCGTCACGATGGAGCGCTCCACCTTCGCCAAGCCGCCGCACCGGTTCGAGGCGGGCACGCCCCCGATCGCACAGGCCATAGGGCTGGGAGCAGCCGTGGACTACCTGACCGAAATCGGCATGGACAACATCTCCGCGCACGAACGCGAGATCACCGCCTACGCGCTGGGTGGCCTCCAGGAAATCGACGGACTGACTGTCATCGGTCCGAAGGACACCGCTGATCGTGGGGGAGCGGTCAGTTTCACGCTAGATGGCGTGCACCCGCACGATGTCGCACAGCTCGTCGATTCCCGCGGTGTTGCGGTGCGCGCTGGGCACCACTGCGCCAAGCCCGCGCACCAACGATTCGGCGTCCAATCGACGACGCGTGCATCGTTCTACCTCTACACGACGACTCAGGAAATTGATGCGCTCGTCGAGGCGTTGCACTTCACGAAGAAGTACTTCGGAGCCTGAACATGAGCACCCCCACACCCAACCTGGACTCCCTGTACCAGGAGATCATCCTCGACCACTACAGGAACCAGCACGGCCGCGGCCTGCGTGATCCGTACGAGACCGAGGTCCACCACGTCAACCCCACGTGCGGCGACGAGATCACGCTGCGAGTGCACGTCGCCGGTGACCGCGTCGAGGATGTGTCCTACGATGCTGTTGGTTGCTCCATCAGCCAAGCATCCGCGTCGGTGCTGAATGATCTCGTCGTCGGAAAGACCGTCCACGACGGACTCGCCGTCCTTGATCAGTTCCACGCCATGATGCAGGGCAAGGGGCAGGTCGTCCCCGACGAGGACGTTCTGGAGGACGGCGTCGCCTTCGCTGGCGTCGCTCAGTTTCCGGCCCGCGTGAAGTGCGCGTTGCTGTCGTGGATGGCATTCAAGGATGCCGTCCTGCAAGCGGAGGTAAACGATGCCTGATCCTTCCCCACAAGTGGGAGATGCCCCTAGTGATTTTCCAGATGTCGATGTCGCTGAGGCATCGGCCGCCGGCGCCACGACCGACGACGACCTCATCGAGGCGATGAAGGACGTCGTCGACCCCGAGCTCGGCATCAACGTCGTCGACCTCGGGCTCGTCTATGGCGTCGAGGTCGACGAGCACAGCAACGCCGTGCTGTCGATGACGCTTACGTCGGCAGCCTGCCCACTCACCGACGTCATCGAGGACCAGACGCGCGCGGCGCTGGACGGCCTCGTCAACGACTTCCGGATCGAATGGGTCTGGGTGCCGCCGTGGGGGCCGGACAAGATCACCGACGACGGCCGCGAGATGCTGCGCGCTTTGGGGTTCAACCTTGGCTAGAACACGCGCGCGTCGACCCCGAGGTTCCGGTGGGGCCAACAGTCGCTCCAACGATGGCATCCTGCCGGTTCTCGCTCGTGTCGTTCGCGAGGTCGAAGCCGACGTGCGGCGCGGCCGCATCGGCCAGGCCACTCGCGCCAAGTTCCAAGCGGTCGCGATGCTCACCCGCGAGGAGCGGACGAAGGTCAAGTCCGACACCGACACCACCGAGTCCTTCCGCACCGAACAGCTGCGGCGGCTCGACGGCATCGCCACCATCCTCGCGACGTCGGCCGCCACCGAGCCCAGCCTTTTCACCTTGCTCGGCGACGACGTCGTCGTGTCGCCGGAGGCGCGGGCCATTCGGGCCGAGCTTGAAGAGGCCGCCGGCTGGCGCGTTGCCGAACCTGAGCTCGACGATGAGGCTCCAGTTGCCACCAAGCGTGTCGTGCCGCGGGCGGTGATCTCCCGCCAGCTCGCGAACCCGTTCATGCCGCCGACCTTCAGCGAGGGTGTCGCGATGCCGCAGCAGCGTCGGCTCGATGGTTGGGAGCTCGTCGGTCCGTTGCTGTCATCGTTCGAGCGTGCGGCGCCTGGAGCAGTGGCCTGCATGGACCTGCCCGAACCCGTCAGCCTCTTCCTCAGCGACGGCCGTCAGTTGATGCGGCACCAGGCCCAGGTCATCGAGGCGGCTCGTGAAGGACACCGGACTTTTTTGCTCGCCGACGAGCCGGGCCTCGGCAAGACCGCTGAGGCCTTACTCGCCGCGGAGGCGGCAAACGCATTCCCGCTCCTGGCCGTCGTCCCCAACGTCGTCAAGATCAACTGGGCGCGAGAAGCCGAGCTCTGGACGCCACGCCGCCGGGCCACCGTCATTCACGGCGACGGGCACGACCTCGATGCGTTTGCGGACATCATCATCATCAACTACGAGGTGCTCGATCGGCACGTCGGCTGGCTGGGCGAGATCGGGTTCCGCGGCGTCGTACTCGACGAGGCGCACTTCATCAAGAACAAGACGTCTCAGCGCTCGCAGCACGCGCTCCAGTTGTCGTCCAAGGTTCGGACCCGCGTGTCACAGCCGCTGCTGATGGCGCTGACCGGCACGCCACTGATCAACGACATCGACGACTTCCGTGCCATCTGGGAGTTCCTCGGCTGGATCGACGACAAGAAGCCTCTGCGCGAGCTCATGGCCCGGCTGGAGAACAACGAACGCACGCCGCTGGAGCCGGGCTTCTTCCCGGCGGCACGCAAGAGCGTCATCGACATGGGCATCGTCCGTCGCCGCAAGGTAGACGTGGCCGCCGACATCCCGGCACGCCGCATCGCCGACCTTCCGGTCGAGCTCTCCGACGAGGACGGCCGTTCCATCCGGACGGCCGAAGCCGAGCTGGCCCGCCGCCTGGTTCGCCGTTACGACGCAGCCGTCGAGGCGCGCAGCACCCGCGAACCACTGGCCGGAATCGATCTGGAGCTCGTCCGCAGAGTCGCCCGCATGGAGCGGGAGGACGCCAAGGATGCGTCCTCCGGTGACAACGTGTTCGGCATGATGCGGACCATCGGTCTGGCGAAGGCCGGGCTGGCAGCCGACTACACCGCCCAGTTGGCTCGCAGCGTTGGCAAGGTTGTCTTCTTCGCCAAGCACATCGATGTCATGGACACGGCCGAGCAGCTGTTCAAGGACCGCGGGATCCCGTACATCTCGGTCCGCGGCGATCAGTCGCGGACGGCCCGCCAGGACGCGGTCGACGCGTTCATGAACGATCCCGAAGTCATGGTCGCGGTGTGCTCACTGACGGCAGCTGGGGTGGGACTCAACCTGCAGGTCGCCTCGAACGTCGTCCTCGCAGAACTTTCGTGGACCGATGCCGAGCAGCAGCAGGCGATCGATCGCGTACACCGGATCGGCCAGGATGCTCCCGTCACGGCCTGGCGCATCATTGCCGCTCAGACACTCGACCCACGCATTGTGGAGCTCGTCGATAGCAAGGCCAACCTCGCCGCCCGTGCGCTCGACGGCGCCGACGTCAGCGATGAGGGCGCAGTCGATGTCCAGCTTGAGGCGCTCGTTGGCCTGCTCGCAGATGAACTGACGGCACGCGCTGAGCGCGCATCTTCCTAGCCGACCGCATCAGATGGGTTGCGCGAACACGATGACGTTCGCATTCCAGATTCGGCCGTCGTAATCGGCGCTGGTGACCAGAACCAGTCGGCGATCCGGCGTGTCCGGGTCGAAGAGCAGCTCGGAGTGCTTGGCGATCTTCTTCTTGTCCCAGACGAAGACCTTCTGAACCAGGTAGGTCGCCACCTTGTCCTGAGATCGGATGGTGATGGATGCTCCACGCCGGATGTCGCGCAAATGATTCAGGGGGGAGTAGTCGGCATGGGCGGCGTGCCCCGTCATGAGAGTTTGGCCGGCGGGGGAATAGGGCTGCGCACTGCCCGTCCACCAGCCGACCATCCGGACGTTCCCCGGTGGGGTGAGAACGTCGTTTCGCACCTGGATGGGAACGATGCGCGCCTTCGCATCCAGTGATGGGATCTCCAACCTCAGCGGCACCCCGATCGCTTCGAGTTTCGGCCCCAACGGCGATGTCACCCCGCGTGGCATAGGTGACCAGGTGAGGGCAAGGCCGATGATGACGACGAACAAGATCGCGCCCGGGGCGACGACCCACGGCACAAGGCGTCGCATGACCCGCATGAGAGAAGGCTCCCATCCAGCGGGCTCGCTCACTGCCGGTAATCTCTCTCAGTGATCAATGTCGCTGGAGTCGAACTGCGTTTCGGCGCCCGCCTGCTGATGGAGAACGTCTCCTTCCGCGTCGCCGACGGCGACAAGATCGGGCTGGTCGGGCGCAACGGCGCCGGCAAGACGACACTGACGAAGATCCTGTCCGGCGACGGGCACCCGCACGCCGGCACGATCACGCGTTCGGGAACGATCGGCTACCTCCCGCAGGACCCACGGGTCGGCGACGCGACGATCAGTGCCCGCGATCGCATCCTGAACGTGCGCGGTCTCGATGACGCGTTGCGCCGCTTGCGGGAAGCTGAGGGCAACATGCAGTCCGGCGACGGAGACGTCGTCGAGAAGGCGATGAGGAAGTACACCAGCGCAGAGGCTGCCTTCGTGGCCGCCGGCGGCTACGCGGCCGAATCCGAGGCGGCCACGATCGCCGCGAGCCTGGGGCTCGAGGATCGCGTGCTTGGGCAGGAGCTGGGGACGCTTTCCGGTGGCCAGCGCCGCCGCATCGAGTTGGCGCGGATCCTTTTCTCCGACGCTGACACCCTGCTCCTCGACGAGCCGACGAACCACCTGGACGCCGACTCGGTCACTTGGCTGCGCGGATTCCTAGCGGACTTTTCCGGCGGACTTGTAGTCATCAGCCACGATGTCGAACTCCTGGAGCAGGTTGTCAACAAAGTGCTCCACCTGGACGCCAACCGAGCCGAAATCGACGTTTACAACCTTGGCTGGAAGCGGTATCTGGAACAGCGCGAAACCGATGAGCGTCGGCGCAAACGCGAACGCGCCAACGCGCTGAAGAAGGCAGAGCAACTGACGGACCAGGCCAACAGGATGCGCGCCAAGGCGACGAAAGCGACCGCAGCCCAGGGAATGCTGAAGCGGGCCGAGAAGCTGCGCGCGGGCGTGGAGGACGAGCGCGCGGCAGACCGCGTCGCCAGGATCGCCTTCCCAGCACCGGCACCCTGCGGCAAGACGCCGCTGTTCGCGAAGGAACTCTCGAAGTCGTTCGGGTCCCAGGAAGTCTTCACCGACGTCGACCTCGCCATCGATCGGGGGAGCCGGGTCGTCGTGCTGGGCCTCAACGGCGCGGGCAAGACGACGCTGCTCCGGATCTTGGCCGGCGTTGAGCAGTCAGACACCGGCCAGATCGAGCCGGGGCACGGCCTCCGGGTCGGCTACTACGCGCAGGAGCACGAAACTCTGGACACGTCCAAGACGGTTCTCGAGAACATGCGGACGGCTGCGCCCTCGCTCACGGACGCCGAAGCTCGAAGCGTGCTTGGCGCCTTCCTGTTCAGCGGCGACGACTCGGCGAAGCCTGCGGCCGTCCTGTCCGGCGGTGAGAAGACGCGGCTCGCGCTGGCCGGGCTGATCGTGTCCCGAGCGAACGTACTGTTGCTCGACGAGCCGACGAACAACCTTGACCCGGCTTCCCGTGCGGAGGTGTTGGCCGCTATTCGCGACTACGAAGGCGCGATCGTGCTGGTCACCCACGACGAGGGCGCGGTGACCGCGCTCGAGCCCGACCGAGTGCTGCTCCTCCCGGATGGCGACGAGGACCTCTGGAACGACTCCTACGCAGACCTGGTTGCCCTGGCCTGAGGCTCGCGGGAGAACCAGAACGGGCCGATCAGCGCGAGACCGGCAAAGAACCACCACTGCAACGCGTAGAAGAAGTTGAGCGCGTGGCCAACGTGGGGCCGGGGCTCGGGTGCAAGTGCGGCCGACGCCGGCTTCTGCAGGTTGATGAAGCCCGGCAACAGGTCACGCCCGACGTACCGCTCCAACCCGTGACTGGCTATGGCACGAACCTGGCCGTCGACCGGGACGACGGCATTGTCGCCGGCCTGATTGTCGGGCCGGAGCCAGCCCTCGACCGTGACCTCACCGCGCGGCGGCGCCGGGATGTCGGTCGGGCGGGCGTTCGTGTTCTCCGTGGCCATCCAGCCTCGGTTGACCAGCAACGCCGACCTATCGGCCAAGACGAGGGGAGTAACCACGTCGGCGCCAGCCGACCCTGCCCGCGTCGTGAACTTCACCGTGATCTGGCGGCGTGTGTCGAATTTCCCAGTCGCCCGCACGCGCGTCCATTCGTCGTCCTCGGCCACGGCGTGTCCAGGTTGAAGGACTGACTGAACTGGGACGGCGTCGGCACTGAGATGTCGTTCGATGTCGGCTTGCTCGAGCTTCTTGTTCTCCATCCGATCCCACTGCCAGAAGCCCAGGCGCACACACAGGGCCGCGAGCGCGAACGCCCCGAGCGTCAGCAGGATCGTCCGCCGGGTGAGCACGGCCCGAGGTTATAGCCTGCGCGAGTGCGCACCGGTCTGGCCTACGCGATCACGTCGGCCTTCTGCTTTGGTCTCGCCGGCGCGACTGCAGCGGCCATGTTCGATGCTGGGTGGTCGGCTGGCGCCGCCGTCACGGTTCGAGTCAGCCTCGGAGCCGTCGTACTGGTCGTACCTGCCCTGCTTGCCCTCCGGGGCCGTTGGGTCGCGGTGCGCGGCCAGGCACGCCTGCTGCTGACGTACGGCGTCCTCGCCGTCGCGGGCGCCCAGCTCTGCTACTTCTATGCCGTCTCGTACTTGCCGGTGGGCGTGGCACTGCTCATCGAGTACACCTCGCCGGTGGGCGTTGTCGTGTGGATGTGGGCGCGCCACCGGCAGCGGCCGACGCGGCTGACGCTCGTGGGCGGCACCCTTGCCCTCGTCGGGCTGGCGCTCCTCATCGATGCGTTCGGAAGCCACACCTCGTTGGACCCACGCGGCGTGGCCTGGGCGCTCGCCGCCATGGTGGGCGCGACCGCGTACTTCGTCATCTCCGGCCATGGTGACTCCGGCGTGCCACCCGTGGCGCTCGCCTGGTTCGGGCTCACGATCGCGGCGGTCACCATGGGCCTCGTTGGCCTGACTGGTGCACTCCCGCTGCACGCCGCGACCCGGGATGTCGCGTATCAGGGCGTGGCCGTCCACTGGTTGGTCCCCGTCGTCGTCCTCGGCGTGGTCACGGCTGCGCTCGCGTACCTGACCGGCGTTGCCGGAGTCCGGCGGCTCGGTGCCCGTTTGGCGTCGTTCATCGGACTGACCGAGGTGCTCGCTGCCGTCCTGTTCGCCTGGCTTCTTCTCGCACAACTGCCAACACCTCTGCAGTGGCTCGGTGGGGTCCTGGTGCTCGGGGGAGTGGTCGTCGTGAAGTGGGGCGAGCCGGAGCCAGCACCCGAAGCTGCGCTTCCCACCGTCTAGCCAGCCGCGAGACAACTAGACTGACCAAATGCAGCTGGCCGACCGCCACGGACGCGTGGCCACGGACTTGCGGGTCTCGTTGACCGATCGCTGCAACCTGCGCTGCCAGTACTGCATGCCCGCCGAGGGCTTGGACTGGGTGCCAACCGAGCAGATACTCACCGACGGCGAGGTCATCCGGCTCCTCGAGGTCGCAGTGACGAGGCTGGGTGTCACGAGCGTTCGGTTTACCGGGGGAGAACCGCTGCTGCGCAAGGGCCTGCCGGATGTCGTCGCCGCTGCACATCGACTGGGAGCACGCACCGCGCTGACGACCAACGGGCTCGGCCTGCAACACCTGGCACACGATCTCAAGAACGCCGGACTCGACCGCGTGAACGTCAGCCTGGATTCGATCGATCCGGCCACGTACTCCACGATCACCCGACGTGACCGCTTGCCCGACGTGATCGCTGGACTCGAGGCAGCCGCAGCCATTGGGCTGAGTCCGGTCAAGGTCAATGCCGTCCTGCTGCGCGGCATCAACGATGACCAAGCTCCTGACCTCATGCAGTGGTGCCTCGACCGCGGGTACGAACTCCGCTTCATCGAGCAGATGCCGCTGGACCCGCAGCATGGCTGGAACCGTCAGGACATGGTCACCGCCGACGAGACATTGGAGCTCCTGAGCGCGACCCATCGGCTGACCGCACTCGACGGCCGCGGGTCCGCTCCGGCGGAGCGCTACCTTGTCGACGACGGTCCGCACGTCGTCGGCATCATCGGATCGGTCACCCGACCGTTCTGCGGAGACTGTGACCGGGTCCGGCTGACCGCGGACGGTCAGGTGCGCAACTGCCTGTTTGCGCGCGACGAATCCGACCTTCGTTCGGCGCTACGGGCTGGCGCGTCGGACAGTGAACTGGCTGAACGCTGGGTCATGGCAATGGCATCGAAGCTGCCGGGACACGGCATCGACGATCCGACGTTTTTGCAGCCGACTCGACCGATGTCCGCGATCGGCGGCTGACGCTTCAACTCTGCTTGTCGATGGTGCCCGGTGGGTTGTCGAGCAGATCGGCGCCCGACGCGTGCTTGCGTACGCCCGCGTTGGCCAGGATCACCGACGTGTAGGGCAGGACGAGCGCCCCGACGAACAGGATGGCGCCAAGCCAGGCGCCGACCGTCTGCCACGCGATGACCGCACCGATGAAGCACGCCGTCCGGACCGCCATCGCGATGACGTAGCGGCGCTCGCGGCCGCTGATCTCGTCGCGCTGACCCGACCTCGCCGAGGTGACGGAGTACACCGGATCGCGATCCATGCCTTCAGCCTACGCCGAGGCGATTGAGCGCGTAGACGAGCGCAGTGAGGACAACGTCGGGTGCCTGGCTCGACGCGCTCGGCGCTACGCTCCGAACATGAGCAACCGCACCTATCGCGTCACCGAGATCGTGGGAACGTCGCCGGAGGGCGTCACTGAGGCAATCGAGAACGGCATTGCACGCGCCAGCGAGACATTGCGCCACCTCGACTGGTTCGAGGTTGCCGGCATCCGTGGCCAAATCGAAGGCACGGACGTCTCGCACTACCAAGTCACGATGAAGCTCGGCTTCCGCCTCGAAGACCAGGAATAGTCAGTCGGCCGCGTCGGCGGCTTCGACTTCCTCTCTTGTGATGCCGAGGAGATACACGATCGAGTCGAGGTAGGGGACGTTCACCGACGTCCTTGCCTGGTCACGGACCAGCGGCTTGGCGTTGAACGCGACACCCAGGCCGGCAGCCGCGAGCATGTCCAGGTCGTTTGCGCCGTCGCCGATTGCAATTGTGTTCTTCAGCGCCACACCGGCCTCCTCGGCGAACCGCCGAAGCGCCTCCGCCTTGCCTGCGCGGTCGACGACCGGGCCGATGAGTTGACCGGTGAGCCGCCCGTCGACGATCTCCAGCTCGTTCGCGGCGACGTAGTCGATCCCCAGCTCTTCGGCGAGCGGCTGGATGATCGGTCGGAAGCCGCCGCTGACCAGCGCAAAGCGATAGCCAAGCCGCTTCAGCGTTCGGATCATCGTCCGCGCTCCCGGCGTGAACTGGATGTCGCTGCGAACGGTGTCGAGCAGGGACGCTTCCAGGCCAGCGAGCATCGCCACCCGCTGCCGGATCGACGTCTCAAAGTCGAGTTCGCCCCGCATCGCTGACTCGGTTGCCACGGCCATCTCGGCTTCGAGCCCAGCATGGCCAGCGAGCATGTCGATGACCTCGCCTTGGATGAGCGTCGAGTCGACGTCCATCACGACCAGGCGCTGGGCATGACGCAGGATGCCACGTTCCTCGACGGCCACGTCGATGCCGTGATCGATGGCCACCTCCAGCAGCCGAGTCTGCAGGTCGTCAGGTTCAACGCCGGAGATTTCCAGCCGTAGCGCGGTGACTGGGTAACGAGCAAGGCGCGAAATGCGATCGATGTTGCCGCCCGCCGCCGCGATCCGCGACGTGAGGGCTGCCATGGCGGACGGCTCAAGCGGGTGACCCAGCACGGTGACGTTCGCACGGCCCACCCGGCGCGGCCGGTTGTCGCCGACGCCCTGCTCGATCTCGATATCGAGCGCCAGGTCGGCCGCTAGGTCGCGGACGACTTCAGCCAGCTGGTCCGGCTTCTCCGGGCGCGTGACCAAGGCACTCAGCACCAGCCGACCACGCACAACGAGTTGCTCGACGTCGACGACTTCCAGCGTGAATGCTGAGAGGCAGTCGAACAGCGCTGTCGACACGCCCGGACGGTCCGGACCGGTCAAGGTCAGCAGGATTGTCGGGTCGGTGAGATACGGGGTGGGGACGTGTTCGGTCATTGGGTCCGAGGCTATCGTTGAGGCCGTCTGCACGTGGCGCGAGGGAGAGTGGATGTCAGCGGCGTTCGAGCTCGCCCACGTCACGGTCGTCCGATCGGGCAAAGCGTTGCTCAACGACGTGTCGTGGCGAGCGGACGTGGGGGACCGATGGGTCGTCATCGGCCCGAACGGCGCAGGCAAGAGCACCCTGATGCAGATCCTCGGGACCACCATGTTCCCGACGTCCGGCGAGGCCGAGATCCTCGGCGATCGTCTCGGCGAAGTCGACGTGTTCGACCTGCGCACCCGGATCGGGTTCACCGGCACGACCGTCGCGGACCGGATCCCGGCGGACGAAGCAGTGCTCGACGCGGTCATGTCCGCCGCGCATGCGGTCACCGGACGGTGGAACGAGGCTTACGAGGCTCAGGACATTGTCCGGGCCGACCAGATCCTGGGTGAGCTCGGCATCCTCGCCTTGGCGAATCGCACCTTCGGCACTCTGTCCGAGGGCGAGCGGAAACGCACCTTGGTGGCGCGTGCCCTGATGACCGATCCGGAGCTTCTGGTGCTCGACGAGCCAGGCGCGGGGCTCGATCTCGGCGCCCGCGAAGACCTCCTCGCCAGCCTCGAGATGCTGGCCGGCGTCCCTGAATCGCCGGTCTTGGTCCTCGTGACCCACCATGTCGAGGAGATTCCACGCGGGTTCACCCACGTCCTGATGCTGCGGGATGGGGAAGTGGTCGCCAGCGGTCCGTTCGGGGAGACGATGACGGCGGAGAACCTGAGCCGTGCCTTCGGGATGCGGTTACATCTCGACATCGTCGATGGACGGTTCGCCGCACGTCGGGCAGCATTTGGGCATCGAGCTGGATGAGGGAGCCGCCATGATCGACTGGATTGCCGAGCACGCCGCGCTGACGTGGCTTGCCGTAGCCGTGCTCTTGGCGGTGGTCGAACTGATGAGCATGGACTTCGTCCTGCTGATGTTCGCCTTGGGTGCGCTGACCGCCGCTGGCGCGACAGCACTGGGAGCGCCGCTGTGGCTGGCGGTAGCGGTATTCGCAGGCGTCTCGTTCGCCCTGCTGTTCCTGCTCCGCCCGGCACTACTGCACCGGCTGCACAGTGGCCCGACGTTGGCCAGCGGGTTCTCGAACCTGGTTGGGAGCCACGCGCTGGTGCTGCGATCTGTGGACTCCCGCGACGGACGCGTCCGCATCGGCAGCGACGAATGGTCAGCACGGACCGCTGACGCACAAACCATCGACGTCGGCGTGGAAGCCCGCGTCGTCGCCATCGACGGCGCGACCGCCGTCGTCACCGCCCTCACGGAGGAGAAGCCCTGATGTTTTTCACCACTGCTGTTGTCCTACTGGCGCTCCTTGCGGTCGTCTTCGTCGCGAAGACGGTCAAGATCGTGCCGCAGGCACGTTCTGGCATCGTCGAGCGCTTCGGCAAGTACCGCGCGACCCTGTCTGCTGGCCTCAATATCGTCGTGCCGTTCATCGACAAGATGCGCTACCTCATCGACCTTCGCGAGCAGGTCGTCTCGTTCCCACCGCAACCGGTGATCACCGAGGACAACCTCACGGTGTCGATCGACACGGTCATCTACTTCCAGGTCACCGACCCCGTCGCCGCGACCTACGAGATTGCCGACTACATCCAGGCCATCGAGCAGCTCACGATGACCACCTTGCGCAACATCGTCGGCGGCATGACGCTCGAGCATTCGTTGACCAGCCGCGACCAGATCAACTCGCACCTGCGAGGAGAACTCGACGGAGCCACGGGCAAATGGGGCATCCGCGTCAATCGCGTCGAGTTGAAGGGCATTGACCCGCCAGCCTCGATCATCGACGCGATGGAAAAGCAGATGCGGGCGGAGCGGGACAAGCGAGCCGTCATTCTGACCGCTGAGGGCGACCGTCAGTCGGCAATCCTCACGGCAGAAGGCGAGAAGCAGGCCCAGATCCTGACCGCCGAAGGCGAGCGCCAGGCCACGATTCTCAACGCGCAGGCTGACCGGCAGGCTGCCATCCTGCGTGCCCAGGGCGAAGCGCAGGCCATCGCCGCCGTGTTCCAGGCCATCCACGATGGCAACCCGGATCAGAAGCTGTTGTCGTACCAGTACCTCCAGATGTTGCCCAAGATCTCCGAGAGCCCCAACGCGAGCACGTGGATCATCCCGGCCGAGCTGACCAAGGCGTTGGGGACCCTGGGCGGGACGATCGGAAAGATTCCGGTCGACGGCGGCGGCAGCAAGACGCGCGTCGATCTCGACGCGCCAGTCGAGGACGAAGCCGCCGACGACGCCGACACGCAGGCTGCGGTCAATCAAGCGCTCGAGGCGGCAAAGCAGGCCGAGGCGTCCGGGCCGCAGCCGCCGCCTCAGGGCTAGCGGGCCGGGTCCAGTTCCTCGGCAGGGCTGTCGGGACGCCGTTGGCGCACGCCCAGCCGCTTGCCGAACCTGTTGGCCGGACGTTCCACCCATGGATGACCCACAAGCGCCGCCGTTCGGGGTTCGGGCCGGACTTCCAGAGCCACCGCAGAACACATTGCGGTGCCGTGAAGCTGATCCCAAACCGATGACAAGTGCTCCGTGCACTCACGTACGATGAGAAGCCTGCTTCCTCATCTACTCCGCAGGCTCCCCACGATGACAATCGACACCGAAACCCGGACTCAGGCCGAGAGCGCGCCGACCCGGCGCCAGCGCCGGCGGTCTGGGCGACGCATTGCGGCCATCATCGCCGTCCCGTTGATCCTGGTGATCTTGGCGGCGTTCGGCATCGTCTTTCGCGCCGTGGTGACGCATCACCGCGCGCTGCAGGTCGAAGCCCCACCGCTGGCGCTCACGCCCATGGCGACCGCGGCCGCGCCGACCAACGGAAGCTCCACCGGAGGCGCCCAGGTGAGCGGTGGCCCTGTCGTCGATCCGAACTGGATCCAGCAGACCTCAGCCATGACGGGCATCTCGCCCCGAGCGCTCGAGGGCTATGGCAAGGCTCAGCTCCAGATCGCGACGATGAAGCCGTCGTGCCGGCTGGGCTGGAACACGCTGGCCGGCATCGGCTGGATCGAAACAGGGCACGGCACCACCCGTGGGTCGGTGCTCCTGCCGGATGGACGCACGTCCGAGCTCATCCTCGGGCCAGCGCTCGACGGCACGAAGAACACGCGGGCAATCAAGGCAACAGTCGCCGACCACGCCACCACGGGGGATCCCGAATGGGATCATGCGGCCGGGCCGATGCAGTTCATCGGCGGCACCTGGGCGCGCTGGGGGATCGACGGCAACCGTGACGGGATCGTTGACCGCAACAACATCGACGATGCAGCCCTCGCCGCGGCGATGTACCTGTGTGCCGGCGGGCGCGACCTCAGCACCGGCGAGGGCTGGTCGGACGCCGTCCACTCCTACAACCACAGCAACAAGTACGTGCTGGCCGTCAACAAGCGGGCCAACAAGTACGCCCTCGACGCGATGACTTAGTGCTGATACGTGCCCGTGATGATCGCGCGGGCGAGCGTGTTGAACGCCAGCTTGAAGCCAACGACGGCCGGCGTCGCGCCTTGCACATCGAGGCTGGGAACGCCGACGGCGTGAACCACGAAGTGGTAATTGTGCACCTGGTCGTCCTCCGGCGGGGCGGCACCGCCGAAGTCCAGCGTCCCGAAATCATTGCGTACGTGATGGCCGCCCGGCAGAGAGCCGTCATCGGCACCAGCGCCGACGTCGAGCGAGCTGATCGAGGCCGGGACGTCGGCCACGACCCAGTGCCAGAAGCCCGACACGATCGGCGCGTTGGGGTCGAAGCATGTGACTACGTACGACTGAGTCTCGGTCGGAGCTCCACTCCACGCGAGCTGCGGCGAGGTGTTGCCCAAGGCATAGACCTGCTCGTCCTTGAGCGGGGCGCCGTCGGTCACGTCAGCACTGGTCACCGCAAACGACGGGACCGGCGGCAGGAGGAGATACGGGTTGGGCGCGACGGGGCGTTCGAGGCTGCTCATGGGCGCCTACGCTAGCGGCGTGGTCGGTCCCGTGCCAGAGCCCTTGCGCATGTTCACCGAGCTGCGGGACGTGCAGTTGCGCACGGCCATGGAGTCGCAACTCGGGGTTTACATCGCCGAAGGAGAGAAGGTGATTCGGCGGGCTGCGTCGGCCGGTCACCAGCCGCACTCGTTCCTGCTGGCGCCACGGTGGGTCGACTCGCTGGCCGACCTCCTCGACCGGTTCGACGTCCCGTGCCACGTGCTCGATGAACGCGAGATCGAGCGCATCACCGGGTTCCACGTGCACCGCGGCGCGCTCGCCGCGTTCGAGCGTCCCGATCCGACACCGCTGGCGGACCTGCTGGCCGGCGCGCAGCGGATCCTCGTGGTCGAGGACCTCGTCGACCACATGAACGTCGGCTCCGTGTTCCGAAACGCCACCGCACTCGGCTTCGACGGCGTGGTGCTGTCGCCGCGCTGCGCAGATCCGTTCTATCGACGCTCCATCAAGGTCGCGATGGGTGCAGTGTTTTCGCTGCCGCATGCCCGCCTGGATGACTGGTACGCCGGACCGTCGCTGGTGCGCGAAGCGGGATTCACGACCTACGCGATGACGCTGACGGACGACGCTGTGCCGCTCGAATCCGTCGAGCCGGCCGCCCGGTCAGCCCTGATTGTGGGGAGCGAGGGCCCGGGGCTCACTGAACACTGGCAGCGGGAGGCAGACGTCCGCGTGACGATTCCCATGGATGCCGGCATCGATTCGCTCAATGTCGCCGCGTCGGTGGCCATTGCATGCTGGCACTTCCGCCCGCGCTGAGCTAGTCCTCGTCCTCGTCCTCGCCGACGGCGGGGGAGACCGGCCAGTCGTCGGGGTAGCGCTCCGCCAGTTCCTTGTGCCGCTTGTACAGCTTCTTACGCGCGCGCTCGGGAATGCGATCGCCGAACACGGTGCCGAACAGATGGTCGGTCTCATGTTGCAGGCAGCGCGCGAGCAAGCCCGACCCGCTGAACTCGACCGGCTCGCCGTGCTCGTTGAAACCGGACACGCGAGCGGTATCCGGACGCGTGCACTCGATGAAAGCGCCCGGCAACGACAAACAACCCTCATTTTCCTCGTCGAGTTGGCGGTCGCGACCTTCGGGCAACGTCAGCACCGGGTTGCAAACGACGCCGCTGACGCGATTGCCGTCGGCGTCCGGGCAGTCGAACACGAAGACCTTCAGGTCGGCGCCGATCTGGTTGGCCGCCAGTCCCACGCCACTCGCGGCGTACATGGTGGCGACCATGTCGGCGACGAGCGCGCGCAGCTCGTCGTCGTACGCCGTGACCTCTTTCAGCGGCTGGTGCATCACCGGCGTTCCCCACCGCGTGATGGGGCGGATGGAGCCGTCGGCAGGAAGGGGTCGAGGGGCGGTCTCAGGCACCGGAACACGCTACCGAAGAATTTCGGATACCGCCGGTACGCGGAATGCTACGACCGGGTAACCTTGCGGCAGGAAACCGCCGTGGCGGTTTTCATCCACCCCAGGTACGAGGAGCTTTCGTGGCAAATCGCAGAGATCCCATGGGCATCGGTCTTGCGGTCCTGAACCGCATTGCGAGCTCACCGACGCTCGATCGGCTCGGACTGCGCCGGGCGACCGAGCGGGCCGTCTATCAGGGCGCCAAGAGCGGGTTCCAGGCCGTCGGCGCCGCTGGCCGCACCTTCAAGAAGGTCAAGGGCTCGGACAAGCCGACCCGCCTGTCCACCCACTCAAGCGCCGGTGTCTACGACCTGAATCCGACTGAGGATCAGGAGATGATCGTCGCGGTCGTGAAGGAGTTCGCCGCGGAGGTGCTGCGGTCCGGCGCACATGATGCCGACGCCGCCAGCGAAACGCCCAAGGAAGTCCTCAGCCAGACCGGCGAGTTCGGGCTGACGCTCCTGAACGTTCCCGAGTCGCTCGGCGGATTGTCGGAAGAACGCTCCGCCGTCACCGGCGTCCTCGTCGCCGAGGCGCTCGCCGAAGGTGACATGGGCCAGGCCGTGGCGTGCATGGCGCCGGCTGCAGTCGCGACCGCAATCGCACTGTGGGGGAGTGACGAGCAGCAGCAGACCTACCTGCCCGAGTTTACCGGGGACGACGTCCCAACTGCCGCGCTGGCGATTGCCGAGCCGACCGTCCTGTTCGACCCGCTGGACCTGAAGACGTCCGCGGTCAAGACAACGGATGGCTACCGCATCAACGGCCTGAAGTCTGGCGTTGTCCGCGGCAGTGAATGCGAGGTCTTCGTCGTCGGCGCCGAGTTGGACGGCGAGCCGCGTCTTTTCATCATCGAGTCCAAGACGAAGGGTGTCGCCGTCGCCGCGGACCCGGGTATGGGTCTCCGAGCAGCCAGCCTTACCCGGCTGAGCCTCGACGGCGTCACCGTTCCGGAGTCGGCGCTGCTTGGCACAGCCGACGAATACCGCGACTGCATCCGGCTGTCGCGCATCGCCTGGGCTGGGCTCGCGCTCGGCACCGCGAAGGCGGTTCTCGACTACACCAGTGACTACGTCAAGACGCGGCAGGCGTTCGGTGAGCCGATTGCGCACCGTCAGGCCGTGGCATTCAAGGTGGCCGACATCGCGATCGAGCTCGAGGGCATGCGCTTGGTTACGTTGCGGGCAGCGGCCCGCGCCGAGCAGGGCAAGGACTACGCCCGTGAGGCGGCATTGGCGCGCAGGCTCACGGCCGAGTACGGAATGAAGATCGGCTCCGACGGCGTACAGCTGCTCGGTGGCCACGGCTACGTGAAGGAACATCCGGTCGAGCGCTGGTACCGCGATCTGCGGGCCATCGGCGTCATGGAAGGAGCGGTCCTCGTATGACCATCAATCTGGAGACTCCGAAGAAGTTCCGGGCGTTCATCGAGCAGGCCAACCAAGTCGCCGACGGCTTCCTGCGGGCCAACTCCCGTAAGTACGACCTGGCCGAGCACGAGTACCCGAAGGAACTCGACTTGCTGGCGTCCCTCATCGACGGGATGGCGGACTCGGGCGAAGGTCAAGGCGCTGGAGCCACGGGCATTCGCCGCGATGAGAGCGACGACGAGGACAAGGTCAAGGCCGGCCGCATCAAGAACGGCAGCAACATGTCGTCTGTGCTCTCGATCATCGAGATGTGCTGGGGCGACGTCGGCCTGCTGCTCACGATGCCACGGCAGGGCCTGGGCAACTCGGCCATCGCCTCCGTGGCCACGGATGAGCAGCTCGAGCGATTTAAGGGCACGTGGGCTTCGATGGCCATCACCGAGCCGAGCTTCGGATCAGACTCGTCGCAGGTCTCGACAACTGCGGTGAAGGACGGCGACGACTACGTCCTCAACGGCGAGAAGATCTTCGTCACATCGGGGGAGCGGTCTGACTCTGTCGTGGTCTGGGCGACGCTCGACAAGAGCCTGGGTCGCGCCGCAATCAAGTCGTTCGTGGTGCCGAAGTCGTTGCCCGGCATCCGGGTGGAGCGGCTCGAGCACAAGCTCGGCATCCGCGCTTCGGACACGGCTGTCATCGTGCTCGACAACTGCCGCGTCCCGGCCGAGAACATGCTCGGCACCCCGGACATCGACCCCAAGGGTGGGTTCGCCGGTGCGATGGCGACGTTTGACAACACCCGGCCGCTGGTCGCCGGCATGGCCGTCGGCGTTGCACGGGCTTCGCTGGAACTCATCCGGGAATTGTTGGAGGAGGCCGGAGTCGTCATCGACTATGACCGTCCGACCCAGTCGCAGTCTGCGGCCGCGGCACAGTTCATCCAGATGGAGGCGGACTGGGAGGCTGCGCTGCAGTTGACCGTTGCCTCGACGTGGATGGCCGACAACCGCCAGCCAAACTCGATGGAAGCGTCGATGGCGAAGGCCAAGGCGGGGCGGGTCGGGGTCGAGATCACCCTGCGGTGCGTGGAACTGGCGAGCACGCTGGGCTACAGCGAGATTGAGCTGCTGGAGAAGTGGTCGCGCGACTCGAAGATCCTGGACATCTTCGAAGGCACGCAACAGATCCAGCAGTTGATCGTGGCGCGCCGCATCTTGGGACTGACGTCGAGCGAACTCAAGTAGCCGGTTTGAACGAGGGGAGTGGGTCGTCCAATGGGCGGCCCACTTCTTTGCTCCGGTAAGGTTCCGACGTCGGTGCACCGACGACCGGGGTGTAGCTCAGTTTGGCTAGAGCATCCGGCTGGGGGCCGGAAGGCCGCAGGTTCAAATCCTGTCACCCCGACAGAACGAGAAGCCGTCCACGTGGCGGCTTCTCGTTGGTTGAAGCGGTGTCTGAGGTGACGTTTAGCGTCGACGTATGACGTTTGAACGAACCTATGACGATGCCCAGCTTCAGGCTGCCGTTACGTCGGAACACTCCTGGCGCGGCGTCCTCCGCGTACTAGGCCTGACCGCGACTTCGGCCGGCTCACAACGGTCGGTCCGGCGGCATGCAGATCGACTCGGCCTCGACTACTCACACTTCACCGGCCAACGCCGTTGGACGGACGCGGCTTTGGTGGCAGCTGTCGCCGGGTCCTGCTCGTGGACACAGGTTGCGGCTGCGCTCGGCGTCAAGGGCGGATCGAATCATCGATGGAGAGTTGAACTACTACCGAATTCCGATCAGAGTTGTTGGTGGCCGGAAGATAGTGCACCTGTCGGCCTACGACGGCTATCGCGTTGCTGGCTTCGATCGCGATGAAAGGTCCAACAACGAAGTAGCGTCGGCATCATGACGCCGTGGTTTGAGCAGCGGGCTGGCAGCGAGGAGACGCTGCTCGCGCTGTACGACGCCGTCGGTGTCGCTGAGGAACTCGACCTGTCGGAGCAGGCCCACGACGAAGCCTTCTGGACCGAAGTCCGCGCCCTCTACGACTGGCCACCAGACGAAGCCGACGCCACGGTGAATCCCCTCAACGACGAGGAGACCGACGCGACCGAGCGCATCACGATGTCTCAGGCCATCGGAGTCATCGAGCATCTGTTAGGTGGGACACCGATGCATGGTGGTGAGCGAAGGGCGCCTTAGCACCTCCTGAGAGAATGGCGGGCGTGCGCCGCCGTCTCGGACTTCTCCTTGTCCCGCTCGTCCTAGTCCCGACAGCCGCTGCAGCACACTCCAATTGGGTGGATACCAACCCAGAACACGGCGCCACCGTCGAGACGCTGCCTGCAGAAGCCACTGTGACCGTCAACGAAGCTCCCCAGAAGGCCGATGTGGTCTTGGCCCGCCCGGACGGGAAGGTCGACAAGCTCAAGTCCCAGATCGTCGGCTCGACCGTCAAGGTTCGGCTTCCGGCAAGTGGGCCCCGCGGCGCGTACACGCTGTCGTACCGCGTCGTCTCGGCCGACGGCCACCCCGTTTCCGGCTCGACCACGTTCACCATCACGACCGGTCCTACGCCGTCCGCGCCCACCCCAAGAGGCTCGACGACTGCAGCGGCACCGATGCCGAACCCATCAGAGGAACCGACGCGTGGCCCGCTTGTCCCGATCTTCCTCGGTGTGGCCATCCTGGGCACGGCCGCCACCGTGTTCGCCGCTCGGTCAATGCGCCGATGAGAACATCGCGCCTCGTCCCATTCATCGCCCTCACTGCCGCGGGCGCTGCCGTCGTTGCCGCGCTCGCGTGGGGCGGGGGAGCACCCCAGCCGTCCGCACCAGGACTTCCAGACGCCGGGCCGGTCGTGGGCTGGACGCTTCCGCTCGTCAGTTTGCTGGCACGCCTCGCGTCGGTCGCCACCATCGGCTTCCTGATCGCGGCGACGTTCCTTCTGCCGAACCGTGGCGACGAGGTCGAGGGTCTGAGTGCAGTCGCCATCGCTCGGGCCGGAACTGTCGCCACGGCATGGTCAGTAGCCAGCTTCGTCCAATACATCTTCACCGTCGCCGACGTCTTCGGGCGGCCGTTGCACGCCCTGTCCTTCCCGCTCCTGTGGACACTCGCCGTGGACACGTCGCTGGGACGAGCGCTCATCGTTCAAGCCTTTGCCGCTGCTGTAGTGGCGCTGGCCTGCCGTTGGACCCTCTCCATCCGACAGCTGACCGTCTGCGTTGGCGTCGCCGTCCTCGCGTTGCTCCCGGTCTCACTGACCGGCCACACGGCCGCCACTGCCGCCCACGATCTCGCCACGACGAGCTTGTTCATCCATGTCGCTGCAGCCGCGGTCTGGGTCGGCGGGCTCGCGGCACTGGTCTGGGTGGCAATACGCGGCAGCAAGCGCCTCCCGGCTGCACTGCACCGGTACGTCGCACTGGCCACCTGGGCGTTCGGTGCGCTCGCCCTCGCCGGCATCCTCAATGCCTCCACGCGGCTGGTGCGGATCAGCGACCTCACGACGACGTCGTACGGATCAATCCTGCTGGTGAAGACGGGCATCCTGGTGTTCCTCGGGTTCTGGGGCTGGCGGATCCGCCGGCGGGTGGCCGGCGCTGGAACCGGGCTCCTTTGGCTCGCATCGGTGGAACTGGTCGTCATGACCGTCGCCATTGCCCTTGGCGTGGCGCTGGGCCGCACGCCAACACCGGCAACTGGTGCGACCACCACGCCTGCCGAAGAGCTGCTGGGTGGGCCGGTTCCGCCCACGCCGACGCTCGAGCGATTGTTATGGGACTGGGAGCCGACCGGCGTTGCGTTGGCCGTCGTGCTGTTCGGAGCGAGCCTCTATCTGTCCGGGCTGTGGGCCCTTCGTCGCCGAGGTGACCAGTGGCCGGCCGGTCGAGTCATGGCGTGGTTCGCCGGGCTTGCAGTCGTCGCCTGGGCCGGTATTGGCGGGCTGAGCCAGTACGCGCACGTGCTCTTCAGTGCGCACATGGGCAGCCACATGATGCTCGGCATGGTTGCGCCCATCCTGCTCGTGCTGGGCGCGCCGGTGACCCTGGCCTTGCGGGCATTGCCCGGCCCGAGGCAGCCCGGCGAGGTCTCACCGCGAGCCCTGCTGATGTCGTTTTTGCACTCGCCGTTCGTGCGGTTGGTCACGCACCCGCTGGTGGGGCCAACCCTCTTCATCGGAAGCCTGTTCGTCCTCTACTTCACCGGCCTCTTCGGCTTCCTCATGGCGAGCCATTGGGGTCATGGAGCCATGCAGCTCCATTTCCTGGCCGTCGGCGCGCTCTACTACTACGTCATCATCGGCGTCGACCCGTCGCCGCGCACGCTGCCTCCGCCGGTCCGGTTCGCGATCCTCATGTTCACGATCCCGTTCCACGCCTTTTTCTCGGTGGCGCTCATGTCCGCGCGCACCGTGATCGCCGAGCCCTACTGGTCGATCATCGCGCGGCCGTACCGAACGGACCTGCTTGCCGACCAGTACCTCGGCGGCGGAATCTCATGGGCGATGGGGGAGGTACCCCTCGTTCTGGTGTTCGGTGCGCTGTTCGTCCAGTGGATCCGGTCGGACGGGCGCGAAGCGCGACGGCGGGACCGCGCGGCCGACCGTGATGGTGACACCGAACTGGAGGCCTACAACGCGCGCCTGCGCAGCCTGTCAGAACAAAGCAAGCGCCGACGGCCCTGAGACGGACCATCGGTTCAAGCGTTGTATGAACTCAGAAGAGGACCTGGCCACCTGACGTCGCCGCGGTGAACCGCTCCTGCGCGTCGCCCCAGTTGGTGATGTTCCACCACGCCTTGACGTAGTCGCCCTTGACGTTGAGGTAGTCGAGGTAGAAAGCGTGCTCCCACATGTCCAGCTGCTGGACGGGGATCAGGGTGGCCGGGATGTTGCTCTGCTGGTCGTAGAGCTGCACGATAACGAGCTTCTGGCCGAGGGTGTCCCAAGCCGTGATGGCCCAGCCAGAACCCTGGATGCCGAGGGCCGTCGCGTCGAACTGCGCGCGGTAGGCGTCGAACGAACCGAAGTTGTCGTCGATGGCAGCGCCCAGCTCGCCGTCCGGCTTGTCGCCGCCGTCCGGTGAGAGGTTCTTCCAGAAGATCGAGTGGTTGATGTGGCCGCCGAGGTTGAACGCCAGGTTCTTCTCGAGCAAATTGATCGTCGCGTAATTTCCCGACTCACGCGCTTCCTCGAGCTTCTCGAGGGCGGTGTTCAGGCCGGCGACGTAGTTGGCATGGTGCTTATCGTGATGCAGTTCCATGATCTTGCCGGAGATGTGGGGATCGAGAGCCCCGTAGTCGTAGGGCAGTTCCGGAAGCGTGTAGTCAGCCACCAATCCTCCTGATTTTGTTATCGACCGTGTCGCGTCTCTCTCAGTCTGTCACAGGGGGGTCATGTCCTACGCTGGGCATGCTCGCCTGACGAACACGGCAGCACAGGCGTGCATGGAAGGAACCGTGGTGACTGACCGGATCGTGACGATCCCCAACTTGCTCAGCGTCGTTCGCCTCGCCCTGGTCCCGGTGTTCCTGTGGCTGGTGCTGGCGAAACGTGAGGACGAGCTGGCGCTGTTGGTCCTCGTGATCTCCGGTATTACCGACTACCTGGACGGCAAGCTCGCCCGCAAGTTCAATCAGACGTCGGCCCTCGGCGCCATCCTCGATCCGGTTGCCGACCGCCTGTTCATCCTTGCCGTCGTCGTCGGCCTCTGGCAGCGCGAGATCATCCCGATCTGGCTGGCCATCGTCCTTCCATTGCGCGACGTCTTCCTCTTCAGCCTCGTCCCGTTCCTGCGCACCCGCGGATTCAGCTCACTGCCTGTCCATTTCCTCGGCAAGGCCGCGACGGCCGCGCTTCTCTACGCACTGCCGCTCTTGTTGCTGGGCGACGGCATCGGCACCATCGCGCACCTGGCAGAAGTCTTCGGTTGGGCGTTCGCCATCTGGGGCGTGGGTCTGTACTGGTGGGCCGGCGTGCTCTATGCCTTCCAGGTACGCAGAATGCTCAGTACGACGCCGCGCGTGACGCACAGCCACTGATCCGAGTAATCTCAACCGACTCAGTCGATCCACCATCCCAGGAGCAAACCGTGACCTTGGTGCCCGAGGACCTTTTCTACAGCGAAGAACACGAGTGGCTTCGTCTCGACGACGACGTCGCGATCGTCGGCATCACGGATTTCGCACAGGATCAGTTGGGCGACATCGTCTACGTCGACCTGCCCGAGGTGGGCGCGACGGTCGAGGTCGGCACGGTCGTGGGGGAGTTGGAGTCCACCAAGTCGGTGAGCGACGTTTACAGCCCGGTGAGTGGCGAGGTCATCGCCATCAATCCCGAGCTCGAGGGAAGCGAAGAACTCATCAACAGCGACCCCTACGGCGAGGGCTGGTTGTTCAAGGTGCGGGTAGCCGACAGTGACGCCACGGAGGGCCTACTGTCCGCCGAGCAGTACACGGCCATCACTGTTCAATAACGTCCAAATCTGGGTCGGCCCGGATGCTACGTTGAACGGGAAACGGCTTCCACCACCCAACCGCCAGGAGTGATGACCCAGATGTCGCCCGACGGACCCGTCGACGAGACGTCCCACATCCCGCTCACGGATGCCGATACCGAGGAGATGTCGGTTGACGACGTCACGGCGGTCGAGAACCTTCCGCAGGGGAGCGCGATGCTCCTCGTTCAGCGCGGACCCGACGCCGGCGCACGGTTCCTCCTCGACACTGACGTCGTCACAGTGGGCCGCCACCCCGACAGCGACATCTTCCTGGACGACATCAGCGTCTCCCGTCGGCACGCGACGTTCACCCGGACGCCGAACGGCTTCGTGATCTCCGATCTCGGCAGCCTCAACGGCTCCTACGTCAACCGCGATCGCATCGACTCCGATGTGGTCCTCAGCGGTGGCGACGAGGTGCAGATCGGCAAGTACCGCCTCATCTTCTTCTCCGGCGTACCGCGGAGCAGTGAGTAGTGGCCGACGTATGAGTGCAGAACTCCTGAACATCGGGCAGATGCTTGACGAGCTGCGCGAGGAGTTCCCCGAGCTGACGATCAGCAAGATCCGCTACCTCGAAGAGCAGGGTCTGCTGGCGCCCCAGCGCACGGCTGCCGGCTACCGCAAGTTCTCCTTCGCCGACGTGGAGCGGCTGCGTTTTGTCCTGCGCCAGCAGGCGAACTTCTGGCCCCTGAGTGAGATTCGCCAGACCCTGGACGACATGGATCGGGGTCTCGTCCCAGATATGCGCAAGGGTCGCGGTGTCCGCGTCCCCGAGCTCAAGCTCGCGGAAGATGGCCTGCCGATGGTAGAAGCATTCCGCGAGCCGCGCAGCCAGCTCCGGCTGTCCCGCGAAGACTTGCTCGATGCGTCCGGCCTGGACGAGGAGACCTTGACTGCGGTCGAGGAGTTCGGCCTGATCAAGCGCCGCGCTTCACAGACCTACTACGACGGCGACGACCTCCAAGTCGCCTCACTGGTGGCCGAGTTCGCCGAACAGGGGCTTGAGCCGCGGCACCTGCGCCACTTTGCAACCCAGGCCGATCGCGAGTCCGACCTCATTCGCCAAATCGTCGTCCCTCGGACGCGGGGCTTGGACAGCGAGGCCATCACCGATGCCAGCGCGGCCATGGCGGCGATTACCGTCCGGCTGCACACCGTCCTCGTTCGGAACCAGCTTCGGAGCTGACGCGATGCGCGAACTCGAGGTCATCGGAGTTCGAATCGAGATGCCGAGCAACCAACCGCTCGTTCTCCTGCGCGAGCTGGACGGCGATCGCTACCTGCCGATCTGGATCGGTGCGGTCGAGGCGTCCGCCATCGCGTTCGCCCAGCAAGGCGAGTCCACGCCGCGACCGCTCACACACGAGCTGCTCCAACGGATCATCGAATCCCTTGGCGAGGAGCTCACTCGCGTCCAGATCGATGACGTCGCCGACGGTGTCTTTTACGCGACTCTCGTGTTCTCCTCCGGCGCCACGGTGTCGGCACGGCCGTCTGACTCCATCGCGCTGGCACTGCGGATGGGAACAACGATCGAAGCCGCCGAGGCGGTGTTGGACGAGGCGGGAATGCATCTACCCGCCGATGCAGACGAGGAAGTCCAGAAGTTCCGCGAGTTCCTTGACGAGGTCGAGCCCGAGGACTTCGCCTGAGGGTCAATGCCGACGTTTACACAGGTCAGCGGGGCGCCTGGGGGCGTCGAGTACGCAACCCTCGATGACTACCTGAGGGTTTGCGACACGCCCGGGGCCATGCTCGGTCGTTGATTCCGGCAACCCTCGTCTCTACCTTGAGAGTTACTGACACGCATGTAAGTCGGGCGTAGTCTTGTCTTCCAGACGAATTGAGGCCACAGATGATCGAGCGCGACGCCGCCAACAAGCGGGAGGCAGCCGAGGCTGCCGCCCGTGCTGGCGACCAGGGCTTGCTGTTCACCGACGACCTCGCCGTCATGCCGGAAGGCACCGGGTTCCGTGGTCCGACGGCGTGCAGCGCTGCCGGCATCACCTACCGCCAGCTCGACTACTGGGCACGGACCAAGCTCGTCGAACCGACGGTCCGGTCCGCCGGCGGTTCTGGCACGCAACGGCTTTACTCCTTCAAGGACATCCTGCTGCTCAAGATCATCAAGCGGCTCCTCGACGCCGGCGTCTCGCTGCAGCAGATCCGCATCGCGGTCGACCACCTGCGTGTGCGCGGCACCGACGACCTCACTCAGGTCACCTTGATGAGCGACGGCGCCAGCGTCTACGAGTGCCGGTCGGCCGACGAAGTGATCGACCTGCTCCAGGGCGGTCAGGGCGTCTTCGGCATCGCGGTCGGCGGTGTGTGGAAGGAGATCGAGGGCTCGCTCCTCGAGCTCCCCAGTGAGCGCGCCGTCGACGACCAGTCGCACGCCGGCGATGAGCTCGCAGCTCGACGGGCCGCACGACTCACCAGCTGATTCACCGGTTTCGCGGAGGGCCTCGTGTCGCAGGACGACACGGGGTTTTCTGCTGTTTGGACCCTGATAAGTTGGCCGTAGCTGACAAGCCGCGTGGGAGAGACTGACCCACCCAGGGCAGCGCCGAAGGGGCAATTCCTCCCCGGAACCTCTCAGGCATCCCGGACCACGCGTGCCACGGCGATTCTGGAGCTCCGGTGACAGAAGGGGAGTTCTGAGTTTCGAGCTACCCCAGGAGCGATAACCATGGTCGCGCAATCCTTCAGCACCAGCAGCTTCGCCGATCGTCACATCGGCCCGAGCCCGTCCGACCAGGCCGCCATGCTGACGACGCTGGGCTATGACAGCCTCGACACGTTGATGACGGCGGCGGTTCCCGCGGGCATTCGTCGTGACCTCGTCGGCCTGCCCGATCCCATCTCTGAATCGCAGGCACTCGTTGACCTGCGTGTGCTCGCCGAGAAGAACAATCCAGGCATCGCAATGCTCGGGCTGGGTTATCACCCGACCATCACTCCGCCCGTCATCCGCCGCAACGTCTTGGAAGACCCGTCGTGGTACACGGCCTATACGCCTTACCAGCCGGAGATCTCCCAAGGCCGGCTCGAGGCGCTGCTCAACTTCCAGACGATGATCGCCGACCTCACCGGCTTGCCGACGGCCAACGCGTCCCTGCTGGACGAGGGCACGGCCGCGGCTGAGGCCCTGACGCTGATTCACCGTGCAGCCAAGGGACGAAGCGATCTCCCGGTTGTGCTCGACGAGGGCCTGCTCCCACAGACGATCGCCGTCGTCCAGACGCGAGCCGAAGCGATCGGCATCGAGACTCTGGTCGCCGACACGCGCGACGGGGTCGCGGTCGAGGCAGCGGGCGTCATCGTCGCGTACCCGCGGGTCGACGGCGAGGTCGTCAGTCCGCAGCCCGCGATCGATGCCGCACATGCGCAGGGTGGCATCGCGGTCGTCGTCGCCGATCCACTGGCGTTGGTGCTGCTGAAATCACCGGGTTCGCTCGGTGCCGATGTCGTGGTCGGCTCGACGCAGCGGTTCGGCGTCCCGATGTTCTACGGCGGACCGCACGCCGGGTTCATGGCCGTGCGCGACGGTCTCGAACGCAACCTGCCGGGCCGACTTGTCGGCGTCTCGGTGGACGCCATGGGGCGGCCGGCGTACCGGCTCGCCCTCCAGACCCGCGAACAGCACATCCGGCGGGAGAAGGCGACGTCGAACATCTGCACGGCGCAGGTGCTGCTGGCAGTCACCGCGTCGATGTACGCCGTCTACCACGGGCCGGACGGGCTGCGCGAGATCGCCGGACAGGTGCGGGCGACGGCCGCCGGCCTCAACCAGGCACTACGCGCCGGGGGAGTGGAGACGCTGCACAGTGACGAAGTGATCTTCGGAACGGTCGTGGCCAAAGTTGCGGGCCGGGCCGCCGAGTTGGTCGCCACGATCCGCGAGCGCGGGGTGCACGTGTGGCAGGTCGACGACGATCACGTCAGCATCAGCACCAACGAGGCGACCACGATGCACCATCTCGCCTGGGTGCTCGAGGCATTCGGCATCGAGCCGATCGTGTCGCTTGCGACGGACCTGGATACCGACCTCGATCGGGACGACGAGATTCTGACGCACCCGGTCTTCCACGAACACCACAGCGAGACTCAGATGCTGCGCTACCTGCGCAAGCTCAGCGATCGCGACTATGCGCTGGACCGCGGCATGATTCCGCTCGGCTCCTGCACGATGAAGCTCAACGCCACCGCCGAGATGGAGCCCATCAGCTACCCGGGCTTCGCCGATCTGCATCCGTTCGTGCCGGCCGAGGACGCAGCCGGATACATCGAGCTCATCGAACGCCTCGAGGCCTGGCTCGCCGACGTCACCGGCTATGCCGCCGTCTCGATCCAGCCGAACGCCGGCTCACAAGGCGAACTGGCCGGTCTGCTGGCCATCGCGGCGTATCACCGCAGCCGGGGCGATGACCACCGCGACGTCTGCCTGATCCCGAGTTCGGCGCACGGCACCAACGCGGCGTCGGCCGTCATGGCCGGCATGCGCGTCATCGTGGTCAAGGCCGCTGACGACGGCGAAGTGGACCTGGACGACCTCAAGGCCAAGTGCGTCGAGCATGCCGACGACCTGGCGGCAATCATGGTCACCTACCCGTCCACGCACGGCGTTTACGAGCACGGCATCACCGAGCTCGCGAATCTCGTCCACAACCACGGCGGGCAGGTGTACGTCGACGGGGCGAACCTGAATGCGCTGGTAGGCCACGCGCAGCCGGGCCAGTTCGGCGGCGACGTCTCCCATCTGAACCTGCACAAGACGTTCTGCATCCCGCATGGGGGAGGGGGGCCCGGTGTCGGACCCGTCGCGGTGGCCGAGCACCTCGTGCCGTTCCTGCCCAGCCATCCGATGCACCCGCTCGAGGCGAAGCGGCAGGGTATCGGCGCCATCAGTGCAGCGCCGTATGGCTCCGCCGGCATTCTGCCGATTCCGTATGCCTACATCGCGATGATGGGCGCCGACGGCCTACGCGACGCGACGAGCGTTGCGGTGCTCAGTGCCAACTACGTCGCCAAGCGACTCGCTCCGGCGTTCCCGGTGCTCTACACCGGTGACGACGACCTTGTTGCGCACGAGTGCATCCTCGACGTTCGCGACGTCGTCAAGGGGGCTGGACTCAGCGTCGACGACATCGCCAAGCGCCTGATCGACTACGGCTTCCACGCACCGACGATGAGCTTCCCGGTCGCCGGGACACTCATGGTCGAGCCCACCGAATCAGAGGACCTGGCCGAACTCGACCGGTTCTGCGACGCCATGTTGGCCATCCGCTCCGAGATCGACGCCGTCGCGGCGGGGGAGTACCCGGCCGACGACAACCCGTTGACCAATGCTCCGCACCCTGCTCGGTCGCTCGCGGCCTGGACGCACGGGTATTCAGTCGAGATCGGCTGCTTCCCGTCCGGGAACTTCGAGGACAAGTACTGGCCGCCGGTCGCCCGGATCGACAACGCCCACGGCGATCGGCACCTGGTCTGCGCATGTCCGCCGATCGAGTCCTACGCATGATCGACTACACGGCTTACGCGATCTTCGGGCTCGCAACCGTGATTGCCGTCTGGGCGGCGTGGAAGACAATCCGGCACGCGCGCATTTCAGATGCGATGTTCTACGCAATCGCGGCTGTCGAGGTCGGCACGGTGGTTCTGTTGATCGTCGGCATCGCCGGGTTGGCCTCGACTACGCGAACCGTCGAAGGGACGATTTTGGTGTCGTACCTGATGACGCTGGTCCTGGTTCCGCCAGTTGCGTTGATCTGGGGAGTGGCGGAGAAGAGTCGCTGGGGGACCGGTGTGATCGTCATTGGCATGTGGACGGTCGCACTCATGGCGATCCGAGTTCTTCAGGTCTGGCATGTCTGAGCCCAATCGTCAGCACAGCCTGCAGCGCGGCTTCGGGCGGGTTGTCGTCGCCGTCTACGCCGTGTTCGCAGTGTCGGCGTCAGCCCGGTCGCTGTACCAGCTGGCGACCAAGGCATCCGAGGCTCCGGTTGCGTACGGATTGTCCGCACTGGCCGGTGTCATCTACATCCTCGCCACGTTCGCGCTCGCGACCAACCGGTCGCGGCTTGCTGCTGCGGCCATCGGTTTCGAGCTGGTCGGCGTGCTGGTCGTCGGACTGCTGACCGTCTTCGACGCCACGCTCTTCCCCGATGCGACCGTCTGGTCCGATTTCGGTGCCGGCTATGGCTTCGTCCCACTTGTGCTGCCGTTCGTCGGGCTGGCGTGGGTGCTGAAGTCCCGCCGCTGAAATCCGGTACGCGTGACGCGTGTCGCTGCCGTGATAGGCGTGACGCGTGGGATCTAATGGAACTGGCCCCGCGTGGTATGAGAACGCGGGGCCCCGCCATGTGCACAGCATGCGTACGATCCCTGTCCATGGCCAAACTCATCCCGTGGGGCGCCACACCCGGCCCATTCCGCCGGGGGATCGGTGAGCGCGCACGCGAGGCGCTTGACCGCCGGCGCCGCGGACTGAACGACGCTGACGCCGCACTCGTGCGCCAGGCGTCGTTGCTCGGGCGGGTGGACGTCGGAGCACAGAACGCCCGGTATGGATCCACGGAGTTCGGCAGCCTGCGCTCATACGCGGCGAGCTCTGCACATTTCGATGACCCGGAGTTCCTGCGATGGGAAGCCGTGATCAGCGCCCGGCCTGAGCCCGTTGCGCCGCCGCTGCCGTTCAAGCACCGCAAGATGTGGGAGTTCGTCCTCATTTTGTCCATCGTGAATCGATGTGGGCTGTACCGGTCGGGCGCGCGAGGTATCGGTTTCGGCGTCGGCTCGGAGCCGCTCTCGGCAATGTTCGCCAGGGGAGGGGCCGACGTGGTCGCCACTGATCAGCCAGTGGATCGGGGTCGAGCGTGGGACCGATCTGGCCAATTGATGCACGGACTGTCGAACCTGTCGTACCCGCACATCGTCGACGACGAGGAGCTGGCCCGTCGCGTCACGGTTCGTCCGGTCGACATGAACGAACTGCCGCCGGATCTCGGCCACTTCGACTTCACCTGGTCGTCCTGCGTGATCGAGCATCTCGGCAGTCCGGCGCTGGGCCTTGAGTTCATCCGGAAGTCGGCGGCCCTGCTGAACCCAGGCGGGGTGGGCGTCCACACCACCGAGATGGAGCTTGTTCCGCGCGCGACCACCATGGACTACGGCCACTGTGCGGTCTACCGCCCTGACGACCTGCTGGACCTCGAGGAGAAGCTGCGCGCGGACGGGTATGAGGTCGACTTCAATCTGCACGTTCCGATGGACGCCCCAGAGGACCGATTCATCAGCCCGGTGGACCCGAACATCCCGGATCCGAGCCATCTCAAGTTGATCATCGGCGACTCGATCAGCACGTCTTTCGGGATCGTCGTGCGCAAGCCCGCCTAAGAATCAGGCACCGCGGCCCAGTGCGGGCTGAGCGTCACCACGTCGCCGACGACCGTGACCGCCGGCGGGCGAGCGCCAGCGGCCTCGGCGGCATCGGCGATGGTTGTCAGCGTGCCGACGGTCACACGCTGCTGATCCGACCATCCGGACTCGATGACGGCGACAGGAGTCTCCGGGTCGTGGCCTGCGGCCACGAACTCCGCAGCTGTCTCACGAAGTCGGGACACCCCCATCAGCAGCACAAGCGTGTGAGAGCGATCCGTGGGGAAGTCGCCGACCGACTCGTGACCGGTCAGGACACTGAATCCGCGTGCCACACCACGATGAGTCACCGGGATTCCGGCGGCCGCCGGTACGGAGATCGCGCTGGTCACGCCGGGCACGACCTCCACCGGAATGCCGGCTTCCTCGCAGGCCAGACGCTCTTCGCCGCCGCGGCCGAAGACATAGGGGTCGCCACCCTTGAGCCGGACCACGATCTTGCCGGCCTTGGCGCGCTCGACGAGGATGCGATTGATCTCGTCTTGGGGGATGGGATGGTGATCGGGCATCTTGCCGACGTCAATGACTTCGACGTCGGGCGGTAGCTCAGCCAGCAGACCGGTGGGCGCGAGCCGGTCGACGACCACCACGTCGGCTTGGGCGAGCAGGCGCCGCCCACGCATGGTGAGCAGGTCGGACTCGCCTGGACCACCGCCGACCAAGGCGACGAAGCCGTCGGGGTGATGCGTGCGATGACGGAGGGGAAGCTCGCCGGCCTGGAGCGCAGCGGCAACACCGTCACGTAACGATGACGCGCGCCCCGCGTCGCCGCCACCGCTGACGGCGATCAGCACATCGTCAGCCCGAGCAACGGCAGGCATCCAAGCGGTTGCGTCCTCGGGGTCACCACCCTTGAGACACCAGATCTCCCGCGACTCGGCGTCGGCCGCGACCTGATCATCGGTTGCCGTGTCGGCGGTTGCGGTCTGCACCAGCCACGCGCCATCGAGATCCGAGGCCTCATACGCGCGTTGATGCCACGTGATCCGGCCGGTCTCGGCGAGTTCGGTCAGCCGGGCAGTGAGAGTGGGGGAGACCACCATGAGGTCGGCTCCGGCAGCCACCAAAGCGTGCGCTCGGCGGGTGGCAACGTGCCCACCACCGACGACGACGACCTTGCGACCGCTGATCCGCAGGGTGAGAGGGAATGACCCCGGGTTGGTCATAGGAAGACCTTAGTGAGCGTCAGGAATGCAGGCCGCACTCGGTCTTGTCGAGACCAGACCAGCGGCCCGACCGAGGATCTTCGCCGGGAGCGACGCGGTGCGTGCACGGCGCGCAGCCGATTGACGGGAAGCCGTCGTTCAGCAGGGGATTGACGATGACATCGTGCTTGGCTGCGTAGCTGAGGAGCTCGTCGAACGTCCACGCGGCCAACGGATTGACCTTTACGAGACCGTTCTTCTCGTCCCACTCGACTAGGGGCGTCCCGGCGCGCAGCGGCGAGTCCTCGCGACGCACGCCGGTGATCCAGACTTCGTAGTTGGTCAGCTGTTCGGCGAGCGGCTCGACCTTGCGCATCTGGCAGCACAGCGTGGGATTGCTGGCGAAGAGGTCCTTGCCGTACTTGGCGTCCTGCTCTTCGACCGTCAGCTTGGGCATGACGTCGACGATGGTGAGCTGCATCGTCGACTCGACGGCATCTCGAGTGCCCTCGGTCTCGGCGAAGTGGTAGCCGGTTTCGAGGAAAAGGGTGTCTACCCAGGGCACATGCTTCTGGACGACGTGGGGGAGTACGGCATCGGCCATGGAGCAGGCCACAGCCGTCCGGTAGCCGAACTCCTGGGCAACCCAAGCGAGCACTTCGTCGGCATCCGCCTCGGCAAACTTCGCCGCGGCTTCCTCGGCAATGGCCTTGAGCTCATCCCTGCTTCGGATGGGGTGGAGGAGGGCTTCGCGCTCGCGGGCATGCGCGTCACGCTCAGCATCGTGGCTGAGCTGACGTTCGCGCTGTTCCTGAAGCGTCGACACACATCCTCCTGACGGCCGTATTGATGCCAACACCCAAGCGTAACGACGTGTTCCCGATCCCGGCCAATTCAGCCGCGGCTCAGGCGGCGGAATCGCATGCCTTTTGGCGCGTGTCAGTATCGGACTCATGCGTGCGACGACGATTCATGGCCCTGGTGACATCCGGTTCGAAGAAGTGCCGGACCCGAAGATCGAGCGTCCCACCGACGCCATCGTGAAAGTCGCGCGCGGCTGCATCTGCGGGTCGGATCTGTGGCCGTACCGGGGGGCCGACCGGTCCGTTCCAGGTTCAACCATCGGGCACGAGTGCATCGGCGAGGTTGTCGAGGTCGGGCCTGACGTCAAGGACTTCAAGCCCGGCGACTTCGTCGTGGTCCCGTTCGACCACTGCGACAACACCTGCCCGCATTGCCGGGTCGGCATGCAGTCCGGCTGTGTGAACCTCGGCTTCACCGTGTCCGGACAGGGGGAGTACGTCCGGGTGAACTTCGCCGACGGCTCACTGGTGAGCACGCAGGGGACGCCAGACGACGCGATGCTGCCGGGGCTGCTCACGCTGTCCGATGTGATGGCCACCGGCTGGCATGCCGCCGTCTGCGCGGGAGTGGAGCCCGGATCGACTGCCGTCGTCGTGGGGGATGGGGCCGTGGGTCTGTGCGGTGTGCTCGCCGCCCGGCAGCTGGGCGCCGCGCGCATCGTTGCGATGTCGCGGCACGCGTCCCGGTCCGCCGTCGCCGAGAAGTTCGGCGCCACAGACATCGTGGCCGAGCGCGGCAAGGGAGCCGTGGAACGGGTCCGGGAGTTGACCGATGGGGTGGGGGCGGACGCCGTCCTCGAGTGCGTGGGCGCTGCCGAGGCGATGCAGACCGCGATCAAGGTCGCCCGTCCGGGCGCACGCGTCGGCTACGTCGGCGTCCCACACGACGTCGAGGCACCGTTCGACTTGACGTTCCGTCGCAATATCGGGCTGATGGGTGGCATGGCACCGGTACGAAAGTATCTGCCCGACCTCATCGACCTCGTGACGTCCGGTGAGATCGACCCGAGTCCGGTGTTCGACCTGACACTGCCGATGAGCGAGTCGCCCGAGGGTTACCGGGCCATGGACGAGCGGCGCGCGATCAAGGTCCTGTTGGAGCCTTAGAGCTCTGCCGGCTGAAGAACCGCCACAACTCTGCCGTGGCATCCCACGGTGCAGCGCTCTCAGCGCGCCCGGGCCAGGTGTGGCCCTCGCGTTGAATCGTCACGAGCGTCACCTCACGGTCGTCAGCACATACGGCTTTGGCGGTGACAACGGGCCCACGTCGTGACGTTTGAGGTTCCTGGCACCTCGAAATGCGGCGCCAGGCGTCCATCACCCGGGGGACCGCCTGCGCTCCCGGGACGACCGCCGGTCCGCCGTCGAAGCGGACGATCGTGTCGTCCAGCCCGTGAACGTGCATGACGGAAGTCGGCCGCGGCTCCTCACACCGGCCCACCTGCGTTCCGGCCACAACACCGATGGCCGCGAACAACGAGGTTCGACAGGCGAGTGCATATGCGAGGACGCCGCCGTTGCTCATGCCAGCGACGTAGACCCGTTCGTCATCAATGGGTAGGACGCGAGTGAGCCGCGTGACCATGTCCGTGATGAACGCGACGTCATCGACGCCGTTATCTGCCGCCGGCCCACAGCATGCGCCGGCGGCGTTCCAACTCAGTCCGACGCCTTCAGGATGGACCACGACGAACCTGCGTCTCTCGGCAAGCACGTTCCATCCGTAGTCACGTTCGATCTGCTCGGCTGTGAAGCCCCAGCCGTGCACGACGAGGACGAGGGGAGTGGACGCCGACAACCCTTTCGGCCGGTAGACACGGAAAGCCCGGGGCTCGCCATCGATCTCGACCGTCTGGACGGACGCTCCCAAAGGGATCTTCGTTGATCCGGTCGACGCTTCTGGCCCACATCCAGTCCCCAGGACGACGGCGGCCACAGCGGCCGCCCACGAAGGCAGGGCGTTCTTCAGACTCGAACTCGGCAATTCAGGAACGTCGACCACACGAAGATCGCGACGGCAAACAGTGGGAGGACGCCCGGGATGTAGAACCCGTACACCACCACGTACTCGAGTGGGTCGTGCGGCTGTATGACCCGGTGGCCGATGAACAGCGCGGTGATCCACGGGCCGATCGCGTTGGCGTAGGCCCCCAGAATGAGCAGCCATTTTCCGATCGCCACCGCTGTCCCACGTCGGCCGATCGCCGGCCACGCGCCTGCTATCGCCAAAACAACAACGCCGTTGAAGAGACCCTCCATGTGGGCGAAGTGCCAGTTCTTGTAGAGGTTGGTACCGACCGGTCCCGTCGCCGCGGCGTACGAGAATCCGATTCCAGCAAGCAATCCGATCAGCAACACAATCGATCCGTGAAGTGCGAGCTGACTGCGGCTGTCGCCCTTGCTGGTCACCATGGCTTCCACGGTAGGGCAGCGGTCGGGGTGCCGAGGAGCATTTCCCGATCCCTTGCAAATGACATAATGTACATTATCGGCTAACTGCGGAACATGCGTGAATGCGAGGAATCCCTCGAATTGCAGCCTCTCCTACAGCTCCATCAGCGTCTCGATGACGCTGCGAGCAATGCCGAGGCCGCCGAGGTGACTTTCGCCGTCGATGACAGACAACGAAGCATCAGGCAAACGTGACACGACGTGTTGACCATGTCGGAACGGAATGATGTGGTCGGCGTCGCCATGCCACCAGCGAACTGGGGCTTTGACGTCCTGGAGGCTGAATCCCCAGTCGCGTGCGAACAGCACGGCGTCAGCCAGCGGCGCTGACGTCTGGAACCGGCTTCCGTTGAGCAAATCGTCCAAGAACATCGCCTTGAACTCTGGACGCGATAACAGGTTCTTGTCGCCGGGCGGCTGGGCGGCTGCATAGAGGTCGAGTCCGGCCCCGGCGAACGGCTTGACGAGTCGAATGGCGATCGTAAGAGCAAACCCGAGCGGCACCCGCGCGTGCGTCACCAAAGGCGCAAGCCATTTGGCCAACGCAACGGCGCCACCGTTGATGGCGTCGGGGCCCACAGACGGCGCCACGCCGCCCAGAACGCCGACGGCGACCACGCGATCCGGCAGTAGCGCTCCGCACGCCAACGCGTACGGCCCGCCCCCGGAGAGCCCGATCGTGCGGAACGTGTCTATGCCGAGAGCATCGGCGAGCATGACGATGTCGTGCGGAGCATCGGCGACGTTCGGATACTGGTACGGAGTCGACGAGCCAATGCCGGGTCGGTCGACACCGATGATCCGGATGCCCCGTTCGGTGGCATAGGCCCGTGCGTCGATTGGAATCTGGCGGCGCGAGCCCGGCGTGCCGTGGAACCAGATCAGCGCTGGGCCGCGTGGCGCTCCGTATTCGGCAAAACTCAGGCGACGTCCATCGCGGACGGCGACGCTGCCCTCCAGCGCCGGTCGTGCCGGCGACGCTTCCTGCTCTCGATTCTTGAAAAGCATGGACGTGAGTGTGGCACGTCAGCGCGCAACATACTCGGCCAGATGCTCACCGGTCAGTGTGTGCTTGGCGGCCACGAGTTCGGCCGGCGTTCCAGCGAAGACGATTTCACCGCCGTCGTGGCCCGCGCCCGGGCCGAGATCGATGATCCAGTCGGCGTGCGCCATGACCGCCTGGTGGTGCTCGATGACGATCACTGACTTTCCGGAGTCGACCAATCCGTCGAGCATCGCCAACAGTTGCTCGACGTCCGCCAGGTGCAGGCCGCTGGTGGGTTCGTCGAGGACGTAGACGCTGGCGTCGTCGGCCATCTGGACCGCGAGTTTGAGACGCTGCCGCTCCCCACCCGACAACGTGATCAGCGGTTGACCCAACTTGACATAACCGAGTCCCACTTCCACCATCCGGGCCAGGATCGTCGCCGCGGCCGCAGTCTTGGCCTCTCCGTCGGAGAAGAAGGCGTGCGCCTCGGCCACGGACAGATCCATGACCTCAGCGATATTGAGGCCGCCGAAACGCAGTTCGAGGACGGACGCCTGGAACCGCTTCCCCTCGCACGCTTCACAGGGCGTCTCCACGGTGTCCATGAAGCCGAGCTCGGTGACCACGACGCCCGCGCCATTGCAGGTCTCGCAGGCGCCTTCGGAGTTCGCGCTGAAGAGCGCCGGCTTGACGCTGTTGGCTTTCGCGAAGGCCTTGCGGATGGGCTCGAGCAGCCCGGTGTACGTGGCTGGGTTGCTCCGCCGCGACCCACGGATGGCGCTCTGGTCGACGACCACGACGCCCTCGCGTCCGGCGATCGACCCATGAATGAGCGAGCTCTTGCCCGAACCCGCCACGCCCGTGACGACGGTCAAGACACCCAGCGGAACGTCGACGTCGAGGTCGTTCAGATTGTTCTCGGACGCTCCGCGCACCTCGAGAAAGCCAGACCGCTCACGCACGGACGCCTTCAACGACGCGCGATCGTCGAGGTGGCGGCCGGTCACGGTGTCACCGGACCGAAGCCCGTCGACCGAACCTTCGAAGCACACCGAACCACCGTCGGGGCCAGCCCCCGGCCCCAGATCGACGACGTGGTCGGCAATGGCGATCGTCTCGGGCTTGTGCTCGACCACGAGCACCGTGTTGCCCTTGTCGCGCAACTGCAGCAGCAGGTTGTTCATGCGCTGGATGTCGTGCGGGTGCAAGCCCACGGTCGGCTCGTCGAACACGTAGGTGACGTCCGTCAGCGCTGAGCCCAGGTGGCGCAGCATCTTGATCCGCTGCGCCTCACCACCGGACAGCGTGCCGGACGGGCGATCGAGGCTGAGGTATCCCAGACCAAGCGAGACGAACGCATCCAGATGCGCGGTCAACGCCGTCAGTAGCGGCTCGGCACCGGGAGCGTCGAGCTCGCGGATCCACTCGGCCAAGTCGGTGATCTGCATCGCGCAGACGTCGGCGATGTTCTTGCCGTTGATCTTGGACGCCCGCGCGCCCTCGTTGAGCCGAGTGCCATCACATTCCGGGCACGGCGCGAACGTGGCGATGCGCTCGACGAAAGCCCGGATATGCGGCTGGAGCGAGTCGACATCTTTGGACAGCATCGACTTCTGAAGCTTCGGGATGAGGCCCTCGTACGTGATGTTGACGCCGGCGATCTTGACCTTCGTTTGCCCCTTGTAGAGGAAGTCCTCACGTTCGGCTTTCGTGTACTTCTTGATCGGCTTGTCCCCATCGAGGAACCCCGACTCACTGAACTGCCGGGTCGCCCAGCCGTCGGCGGTGTAGCCCGGCACCTGCGATGGCGCCCTCGTTCAGCGACTTGGACTCGTCGAACACCTGGGCCAGATCGATGTCCGAAACCGTGCCGCGGCCTTCACAGTTCGGGCACATTCCGCCGTGGTAGACCTGATTGCGGACAACCTGCTTCTCCCCTGTCGCCGACGTCATGATGCCGCTGGCCGTGCGCGTGGGAATGTTGAACGAAAACGCGATCGCCGGGCCGATGAAGGGCTCGCCTAGCCGACTGAACAGGATGCGCAGCAGGGCGCTTGCGTCTGTGACCGTGCCGACGGTCGAACGGACGTTGGCGCCCATCCGCTCCTGATCGACGATGATCGCCGTCGTGAGCCCGTCGAGAACGTCGACGTCCGGCCGCGGCTGTGTGGGCATGATCCCCTGGACGAAGGCGCTGTACGTCTCGTTGATGAGCCGCCTCGACTCGGCCGCGATGGTGCCGAAGACCAACGAGCTCTTGCCCGACCCGGACACCCCGGTGAACACCGTCAGCCGCCGCTTGGGCAGCTCGATGTCGACGTCTTTGAGGTTGTTCTCGCGCGCCCCCTGGACGCGGATCATGTCGTGGCTGTCGGCCCGGTGATGGTCGGCGTTCGTCATGCCGGTCAGGTTAGTTGCCCGCGGTGACATCGACTTCTCGAGTCCTGCTCGAAACCGTGTGGTGAATGATGGCCTCATGCGCGTCACCCGGTTTGGACACTCGGCCGTGCTGGTTGAAGCATCCGGGCAGCGCGTGCTGATCGATCCGGGCGCATTCAGCAGCCCGGACGTCTTCGAGGTCGAGGGACTCGACGCCATCGTCGTCACCCATCAGCACGCCGATCACCTGGACCGCAACCACATTGGCGCACTCCTCGACCGCAATCCCGGCGCGATTCGGCTGTCGGATCCGGAAACCGCGGCCCTTGTCGACGGCTTCACCGCCCAATCCGACGGTGACGTCACCGAGCTCGGCGCGATCACGATCACCGGCATCGGGACGACTCACGCCGAGATCCTTCCGGTGATTCCGCGCGTGACCAACACCGGCGTGCTGATCACAGCCAGTGGCGAGCCGACGCTGTTCCATCCCGGCGACGCCTATGCCTACGCACCCGAAGGCGTCGATGTCCTCGCCGCTCCGCTGGCCGCACCGTGGACCAAGGTGTCCGAAACCGTGGACTTCGTGCGTCGGGTGAATCCGCGCATCGTCTTTCCCATCCACGACGCAGGCGTCTCGCCCCTTTCGCACGGGATCTACTGGGGCCACCTGAGCACGCATGCCGAGGTCGACGAGCCACTGAACCTAGGCCCGACTGAACCTGCGACGCTGGCATGACCACCTCGCCTCGCTGGCTGCGGATCGCAGCCGTTCCGCTCATGCTCGCGGCCGGTGCGATGGTCTCGATGCAGTCGCACCTCAATGGCGCGCTGGCCGTCGAGCTCGGCACGGGCCCACGCGCCGGCTTCGGCGCCGCGGTCATCAGCTTCGGCTCAGGACTGATCCTCGTCGGCGTCATCTCCGCTGTCCTTCCGAGCGGACGCCGCGGCGTCCGCAACCTTCGGACGGCGCTGACCACCGGGCGCCTGCGGCCAGCCGAGATGATCGGTGGGGCGTTTGGCGCGTTTCTCGTGGCAACCCAAGGATTGACGGTCGGCACGATTGGCGTGGCGCTGTTCAGCATCGCCGTGACAGCTGGCCAGTCCGCGAGCGCGTTGTTCGTCGATCACGTTGGACTTGGACCGTCAGGACACCAGCCACTGAGCATCCCGCGCCTCATCGCGGCCGCGTTTGCCGTTGCTGGCCGTCCTCCTGGCCGCCGGCGAGCGGCTTGCGGCGGCGTTCGGATGGCAGACCGCGGTGTTCGCCATCCTCGCGCTGCTCGCCGGTGCCGGAACGGCCGTCCAGCAGGCGATCAACGGACGGCTGTCGGCCGTCGGCGGTCCGTGGGCGACGACGCTGAACAACTTCGTCGTCGGCATGACGGTCTTGGTGGCCTGCTTTGCCCTGAGCCTGCTCGGCCGGCGGCCAGTTCGCTGGACGCCTTCCCGACCGAACCGGCCCTCTACGCCGGTGGAGCCATGGGCGTGGCATTCATCTGGCTGGCCGCCGTGCTCGTCAAGGTTCACGGCGTACTCGTCCTCGGGCTCTCGATGATCGCCGGCAACGTCATGGGCGCCGAAGCCATCGAACTGGCTGGCGCTCATGCCCGCATCGGGTGGGTCGGCATCCTGGCCGGTTCTCTTGACCGTGATCGGTGTCCTCATCGCCGTGCTGATTCGACCGAGAACCCCACTCCCCTCCCCCGCGGCCTAGTCAGGTATGCCTATCTTGGTATCTCATATGTGAGATATAGAGTGCGGCGTCTGTGACGCAGCCTGACGACTACCTCTCTCGCATCGGCGGCCTGATCCGTGACGCCCGCCAGACACAGCGGCCTCACGCAGGCCCAGCTGGCGGCGCAGTTGCGCACCAGCCAGAGTGCGATCAACCGGATCGAAAAGGGCGCCCAGAACCTGACGCTCGACATGCTTGCGCGGATCGGCTCGGTGCTCGACTCCGAACTGGTCTCCGTCAACGTCAGCGCTGCGACCGGCCCGAGCCACCTGCGCGTCCAAGGCGGGACGACGCTGTCCGGGTCCATCGACGTCAAGTCCAGCAAGAACGCCGGGGTTGCCTTGTTGTGCGCCGCGCTCCTCAACGAAGGCACGACCGTGCTGCGCAAGGTCGCCCGGATCGAGGAGGTCAATCGCATCCTCGAGGTGCTCGAGTCGATCGGTGTTGGCGTCCAGTGGCTCAACGCCGAGAACGATCTTCAGCTCGACGTCCCGCACGTTCTCGATCTGGACGCCATGGATGTCGACGCTGCGCGTCGCACCCGCAGCATCATCATGTTCCTCGGTCCGCTGATGCACCGCGTCCAGCGGTTCGACTTGCCCTACGCCGGCGGTTGCGACCTCGGTACCCGCACGGTCGAGCCGCACATGATGGCGCTGCGGCCCTTTGGGTTGAAGGTCGTCGCCACCGAGGGCAGCTACCACGTCGAAGCCGCGGTAGGCGTCGGGCCGGAGCGACCCATCGTCCTGACCGAGCGCGGCGACACTGTCACCGAGAACGCACTCCTGGCCGCCGCGCGGTACGACGGCGTCACGGTCATCCGCAATGCCAGCCCGAACTACATGGTCCAAGACCTGTGCTTCTTCCTGCAGAAGCTCGGCGTCGAGATCGAGGGAATCGGCACCACGACGCTGCGCATCACCGGCAAGTCGGTCATCAACACCGATGTCGAGTACGCGCCGAGCGAAGACCCGATCGAAGCAATGAGCCTCATTGCCGCGGCCATCGTCACCCAGTCCAGCATCACCGTGCGGCGGGTACCGATCGAGTTCATCGAGATCGAGCTCGCCCTCCTCGAGGAGATGGGCTTCAACTACGACCGCAGCGCCGAGTACCCGGCCGAGAACGGCAACACACGACTCGTTGACATCACCACGCACCCGTCGCAGCTCCGCGCTCCGATCGACAAGATTCACCCGATGCCGTTTCCCGGTCTCAACATCGACAACCTGCCGTTCTTCGCAGTCATCGCGGCCACGGCCGAGGGCCAGACGATGCTGCACGACTGGGTCTATGAGAACCGGGCGATCTACCTGACCGAGCTCAACAAGCTGGGTGCCCAGGTCACGCTGCTCGACCCACACCGCGTCCTCATCGAGGGCCCGACGCACTGGAGCGCGACCGAACTCATGTGCCCACCGGCCTTGCGTCCCGCCGTGGTCATCCTGCTGGCGATGCTGGCGGCCAAGGGCACCTCGGTGCTGCGGAACATCTATGTCATCCACCGCGGCTACGAGGACCTGGCCGAGCGGCTCAACACGCTCGGCGCGCACATCGAGACGTTCCGCGACATTTGAGCCCCGTCATCGCCTGGGCGCACCGAGGCGGCGCCCTGCTGCCCGACAACGTCGGGATCGAGAACACGCTGCGCGCATTTCGCAATGCGGTGGACCTCGGGTACACGCACCTCGAGACCGACGTGCACGCCTCGCGCGACGGCGTGCTCTACGCCTTCCATGACGCGAACCTGCGGCGAATGACCGGGCGAGCCGCGCGCATCGGCGAGCTGACGTGCCGCTGGAGATCGACGCCCTCCAGGTGGCGGACGTGAGCCGCTGCCCCGGATCTCCGACCTGCTCGAGGAGTTCCCGGACTGCTTCTTCTCCATCGACGTCAAGGCCGACGACGCCATCGAGCTGGGCATCGCGAGTTCACCCGCCTCGGCGTCCTGACCGGCTGCTTGTCGGCGCGTTCGACCATCGTCGGATCGTCCGGCTGCGGGCCGGGCTGCCAGACTCCCTCAGCGCCCTCTCACCGACGAGAAATCGCCACCATGCTGGCCGGCGGGCCTGTCCCCCGGTCGGACGTGCGCATCGTGTGCCAGTGTCCTCGCGTGGAGTGCGCGTCATCACCCCGCGCTTTCTGGCGCGGGCCAGACGTCGTTCGATACCGGTGTACGCGTGGACGATCGACGACGCCGCCGAGATGACGCGGCTGATGGACGCCGGGGTCGACGGCATCATGGCCGACCAGATCGACGACCTCCGCGACGTGCTCATCGGCCGCGGGCAATGGCCGTCTCCGGCACGCTAGCCCTGCGATAGTGAAGCCCGTGGACACGGGCGAGCGCTGAGCAGCGGGCGTGGTTCTTCTACGACTGGGCCAACTCGGCGTTCATCACCACGGTCGCCACTGTCCTGATCGGCCCATACCTCACCACCATCGCCGAACGCGCCGCCTGCGGCTACGTCGGCACGCTGGATCGACCGTGCCGAACAGCTTCCATCGTCGGCTGCTTGGCCTCCGCATCGCGCCAGGCTCGCTCGTCTTCTACGTCATCACCGTGTCGACGCTCATCTCCGCCTTCGTGCTGCCGATCGTCGGTGCCATCGCCGACCGTGTCGAGTCGCGACGACGCCTTATGGCCCGACTCGCGTGGAGCGGCGCCTTCGTCACCGGGCTGCTCTTCTTCGTCACCGGGACGAACTGGCAGCTCGGCTGCATCCTGCTGCTGGTTTCCAACATCCTCTACGGCTCCTCCCTCGTCGTGTACGACGCGCTGCTCATCGACGTCGCAGAACCCGACGAGCGGGATCGAGATCTCGTCCCGCGGCTGGGCCTTCGGATACCTCGGCGGTGGCCTTTTGCTCGCGGTCAACCTTGTGTTCGTGACCATCCTGCCGTTCGGGCTGTCTACCGAAATGGCCGTCCGGATCAGCCTGCTGTCGGCAGCCCTCTGGTGGGCGGCTTGGACGCTCATCCCGTACCGCGGCATCACCGACCGACCTCCGGCCGCCGAGGCCGACGGTGGGGGGACGCTGTACCAACGCAGCTTTGGTCAGCTGTGGCGGACGCTGCGCGAGATGCGGGCCTATCCGCAGACGCTGCTCGTCCTGCTGGCGTACATGATCTACAACGACGGCATCCAGACCGTCATCTACTCGGCCTCGGTATTCGGCGAGAAGGAGCTTGGCTTCGGTACGAGTGTGATGATCGCCGTCATCCTGGTCGTGCAGTTCGTCGCTTTCTTCGGCGCACTCGTCTTCGGACGGATGGCCCGTCGACTCGGTGCCCACCGAACCATCGGGTTGGGCCTCGTCGTCTGGGTGGGTGTCGTCCTGGGCGCGTTCGCGCTGCCGGTCGGCCAGCTCACGCCGTTCCTCGTGGCCGCAGCCGGCATCGGGTTCGTCCTCGGCGGGACGCAGGCCTTGTCGCGATCGTTCTACTCGCAGTTCATCCCGCGTGGACGTGAAGCCGAGTACTTCAGCCTGTACCAAGCCTGCGAACGCGGCACCAGTTGGCTCGGGACGCTCGTGTTCGGCCTCGTCCACCAGGCCACCGGCTCGTATCGGCCGGCCCTGTTGGCGCTCGTCGCCTTCTTCGTCGTAGGTGGCCTGTTGCTGTGGCGCGTCGAGCCACGCCGCGGCATAGCCGAAGCAGGCAATCCCGTTCCTGCCGTCGTCTAGGTTCGTGGAACGCATCCTGTCTAGAAATGCCCTCGTCGGGTAAGTGACAAAAGACAACAACGCTATTTCGGAATTCTGTGGTGGCCTTGTTCGTTCATACGTTTAGAACGCGAGCAAGGGGGAACCACTGGCTGAACGCTCACTGCGCGGCGCTCGTCTCGGGGCACAAAGTTTTGAGGACGAGCGAGGGGTCCAGATGGCACCGCGCTCGGAAATCGTTTACGTCTGTCCGGATGGGCATCGATTCTCGGTGATGATGGCTGACGAGGCCGAGGTCCCCGACGAGTGGGAAGACCCGAAGACCGGTCAGCTCGGACGACGTCTCGACAGCGCTGAGCCTGAGCCGAAAAACGTGAAGCATGTGCGCACGCACTGGGACATGTTGCTCGAGCGGCGCTCGCTGCCCGAATTGGAAGAGATCCTGACCGAGCGCCTCGAGATGCTGCGCGCCGGCGAGATCGGACCCGCCGCACCTGCATCGCCGAGGACGCAAGAGCACCAAGCAGTCGGCCTAAACGCGCCTGAACGGCCGCTGTAGTCCCCACAGCGTGACGCGCCAGAGCGCCTCGATGATGATGCCGGTCGTCATCTTGGAGGCGCCGTGCGCACGCTCGGTGAACGTCACCGGCACTTCGACGATCGGCAGTCCTGCGTCGCGGATCCGTCGCGTCATGTCGATCTGGAAGCAGTAGCCATGCGAGGCGACCGTCTGCAGTGACGCCGCCTCGAGCGCCCGGCGGGACAGCACCCGGAATCCGGCCGTGGCATCGTGAACCGGCAGCCCCAACATGACCCGCGCATAAGCCGTACCCGCGCGTGAGATGAGGCGGCGCAGGCGCGGCCAGTTCAGCACACGGCCGCCGCTGACCCAGCGCGACCCGATCACGAGGTCCGCGGCGAAGGCCGCGTTACGCAGCCGCCTGCAGCTCGGCCGCATGGTGCGACCCGTCGGCGTCCATCTCGACGAACCAGGTGTACTCCGGCTGCTGGAGTCCCCAAGCGAACCCTGCGCGATACGCGACGCCGAGTCCTTCCTTGCCGGGACGGTGCAACACGTGCACCGCGGGGTCTTCCGCCAGCTGGTCGGCGATCGCGCCGGTGCCGTCGGGTGAGGCATCGTCCACGACGAGAATGTCGGCGTCAGCGGCATGTGCGCGCAACGACACGACGAGCGGCTCCAGGTTCTCCGCCTCGTTGTAGGTCGGGATGACGATCAGCGTCCGACTCACGTGCGCCTCCACGCCCAGCCGATGGCGGCGAGCCCGCCGAGCATCAACGCATAGTTCAGCCAGCCGCCGAGCAGCACGCCCGGCGGCGACCCGTTGGCAAGCGGAACCGATGCTGAGAGCGTCGCCGGCGCATGCATCGGCGCACGCGCCACCACGTGCCCAGTCGCGTCGATGATCCCGGAGATCCCGTTGGTCGACGGAACCAGCACCCAGCGGCCGGTCTCGATCGCTCGCAGCCTGGAGATCTTGAACTGCTGCTCCGGCTGCGCGGTGCCGGAGAAGCTCGCATTGGACGTCTGCACGACCAGCATCTGCGCTCCCCCGGCGACGGCCTCCCGGATTAGTCCGTCGAAGGCAATGTCCCAGCAGATGGTGTCACCGAACGTCACTCCGCCGGCCGACAGGACGTTCGGCTGGTCGCCCGGCAGCATGTCCCGTGGGATGAACCGGTCGAATTTCGGCACGAGTGGTCCGAGCACCTGCCGGAACGGGACGTACTCGCCGTACGGAACGACCTTGCGCTTCACGTAGCGGCCTTCCGCGCCACTGCTGGTCCACACGACGCCGGCGTTGTAAGCCGTATTCGACGGTGGGTCCGTCGAACAGGCCGCCGACCAGGATGGGTGCGCCAAGGTCGCCCGAGAGCCGCTCGATCTGCGCCGCCAGCGATTCGTCATGGAATGGGTCGACGTCGGTTGCGTTCTCCGGCCACAGCACGAGGTCTGGCTGGGGCAGATCGTCGTCGTTGATGCGTTTGATCAGATTCTCCGTCTCGGCGGCGTGCAGCTTGAAGATGTCGCCACGCTTCCAGGTGAAGAAACTTCCCGGAACGTTGCCCTGCACCAGCGCGACCTGCGCCGACGCGCCTGCATCCCCTCCGGCGAGCCCCGTAGGCAAGATGAGCGCCGAGCACCAGCGACTGCTGCCGCGCTGCCGATCACCGTCACCACCTGCTCGCGAGGACGGACCACGAACCACGCGAGCCCGGCAGCCAGCAGGCAGACGATGAACGAGGTCGCCGGCAATCCGACCCAGCGCACGTATCCGTCCAGGGGCGTGTCCACCGTCGTGTGGGCCAGTCGGCCCCACGGGAAGCCGGAGAACGGCACCATCGAGCGGACCGACTCACCGAGCACCCAGACAGCCGGCATGCCAATCGGCCACTGTTGGAGGCGAGACACCAGCCGCAGGCCGAACAAGATCGGGACGAAGAACAGCGCCTGCACCAGCGCAAGCGCGACGTACGCGCCGTAGCTGACGGCGTGCATCCACCAGATCAGCGGTGCCATGAAGCCGATCCCGAATGCGAAGCCGAGAAGCGCAACGTCACGCCGCCGGACCGGGTCCAGGCGGTGCGCGATGACGAAGAACGCTGCGACGCCGACGATGCCGCTGTACGGGAGATCGACCGGATCGAAGTCCAGCGCCAGCAGGACGCCAGCGATGAGTGCACCAAGGACGTATGAGCGCACGAGTCAGTCCAGGATCAGGAGCTCGCGAGGCGTCTGGTTCAGCACCTCGAGGCCCCCACCGGTTGCGCTGTCGGTAGCCACGACGATGTCCTCGATCCGGGCGCCGAAGCGATCATCAAGGTAGAAGCCTGGTTCGATGGAAAACGCCATGCCCGGCTCGAGCACCGTGTCGTTTCCGGCCACGATGTAGGGCTCTTCGTGGGTCTCGAGGCCGATTCCATGCCCGGTGCGGTGGATGAACAGGTGGCCGTAGCCGGCGTCGCGCAGGATCGCGCGGCCCACCTCGTCGACGGACTCGGCGGTTACGCCCGCGCGCGCGTAACCGCGCTGCGCTTCCTGGGCCTCGAGCCAGCACGGCGTACGCCTCGACGTACGCGCCTGGTGCCGTTCCGCCGGCAACGTAGTTTCGCGTCGAGTCCGAGCAGTAGCCCGACGGCATCGTGCCGCCAATGTCGACGACAACCGGCTCACCGACATCGATGACCCGATCCGAGACCACGTGATGTGGCGACGCGCCATTGCGGCCGGAGCCGACGATGACGAAGTCGACGCTCGCGTGCCCCTCGTCGATGATCGCCCGTGCTATGTCAGCGCCTACGTCACGTTCGGTGCGGCCCGGCCGCAACCACTCACCCATCCGAGCGTGAACCCGGTCTATGGCCTCGGCGGCGCTCGCGCAGGGCGACTACCTCGTTCGGCTCCTTGACCGCCCGAAGGGGTGCGACGAGTTCACCGGCGGGACTGAAAGCCGCGCCCGGAAGCCGGTCTTGCAGCGTCAGCAGTCGGACGCCCCAGATGTGGTCGTCCACGGCGATACGCGCCGCGCCCGCCAGTCGATCGGCCACCAGCGCGAACGGGTCATCCGTCTCGACCCACGCCGCGATCTCCAATTCGACCCCGGATGCCAGCGCCGCACTGCGTTCCAGCTCGGGCACGACCAGCAACGGGTCTCCCGACGCCGGCAGCAAGAACGCGGTCAGGCGCTCCAGTGGCTTGGCGTCGTAGCCCGTGAGATACCGCAGGTCGGCACCCGGTGTGACGACAAGCGCGTCGATGCCAGCTCGAGCAGCGGCATCCTGCGCCCGGCGCCATCGCGTCATCACCCTGCTGAGCGTAGTGCGGGGCCATAGGATCGAGCCCATGCGTACGGCCGAACAGCTCCGGGTGTCGCGGCTGTCCTTTTCACGGTCCGCCGCGCTCGTCTGGACGCTGGCGCAGCGCGATCTCAAGGTTCGGTACAAGGGCACGCTGCTGGGCTGGCTGTGGTCGTTGATCGTGCCGCTGGCCACGCTCGGCCTCTATGCCTTGGTATTCGGCGTCATCTTCCGCGCGCAGGTCGAGCCGATGGGCAATGGACACCAGGCCAACTACGCGGTGTGGCTCTTTCTCGGGCTCATCGTCTTCAACTTCTTCTCCTACGGGCTGTTGCGCAGCGCTGCATCGCTCTGGTCGCTGGCCGGCGTCCTCAATCGCGTCCGCGTGCCAGCACTTGCACCGATACTCGCCAGCCTCGTCGCCGTCGGCTTGCAGACACTCGTTGAACTCGTGCTCTACCTCGGCGTGCTCGCGCTCTTCCTGAACGTCGGCTGGACGTGGCTTCTTCTTCCGCTGTGGGCAATCCTCTTCGGCGCATTCACCGCAGGCCTGGCGCTCGCCGTGGCCGTGTTCGCCGTCCGCTACCAGGACGTCCAGCAACTGCTCGCCGTAGTCCTGACGTTCCTGTTCTTTGCGACACCAGTCATGTATCCGCTGACCATGGTCCCGTCCGATGCCGCGATCGGGGCGCTCGGCCTGCGCGAGCTCCTGGGCGCATCACCCATCGCCGGATTCGTCGACCTCGCTCGATCACTGCTCTACAGCCTGGAGCCAGGTGATCCGAACCAGTGGGTGTACCTCAGCGCATCAGCGCTGATCGCCCTGGGCCTCGGCTTGATCACGACATCCCGTTTCGGTTCCGATGTCGCGGAGTGGTTGCAATGACGGCGGCGAAGCGACGGGAGGCACCGCTCGGACTCCCCGCCATCCAGGTCGAGAACGTCTCCAAGCGCTACCGCCTGTACACCGAACGGCGAACCTCCTTACGGGAGCGGTTCGTCCGGATGACCGGCAGCGCCTACTCGGATTTCTGGGCGCTGCAGAACGTCAGCTTCAACGTCGAGCGCGGGCAGACGTTCGGCGTGATCGGGCACAACGGTTCCGGCAAGTCCACCCTGCTGCGCCTGATGGCCGGAGTTCACCGTCCCACCGAGGGCTCCGTGACCGCCCGCGGTCGCGTGGGCGCACTGCTCGAGCTCGGCGCCGGCTTTCACCCCGACCTGACTGGTCGCGAAAACGTCCGGCTCAACGCTGCCATCCTCGGCATCTCGAGGAAGTACGTCATCGCGCGCATGGACGAGATCGCTGAGTTTGCCGGCATTGAGCACTTCTTCGACTCCCCGGTGAAGGTCTACTCCAGCGGCATGGCGATGCGTCTCGGATTTGCGACTGCCGTCCACATGAATCCAGACATCCTGCTCGTCGACGAAGCCATCTCCGTCGGCGACGAGGAGTTCCAGCGCAAGTGCATGGATCACATCTACCGATTGCGGCAGGCCGGCACCACGGTCGTGCTCGTCTCGCACGCGCTTCCCCTGGTCGCCGAACTGTGCGACACCACCCTGTGGCTCGATGGCGGCCAACCACTGATGGTCGGCCAGACGGACATGGTCATCGACGCCTACCTCCAGGACGTGAACACGCGCGAGGTCGAGGCCGCTGAGGAAGCCGCGATCGACAACGGTGAAGCTGAGTGGCCGCAGGCGCCGCGCGCCCATGTTGGCAGCGGCGAGATCCTCATCCGCGATGTCGAGTTCGCCACGGCAGACGGGCGTGGGGCTGACACCCTGCTCGCCGGCGAACCGGCTACCGTGCGCATCCACTATGCCGCGAGCGCCCCGGTGGACGACATCACCTTCGGGCTCGCCTTCGCCACGGACACTGGCACGCGCGTCGCCGGACCGAACAGTGGTTTCGGCACCGACGCGGTACGGGTCGTGCCCGGCAGGGGCGTCGTCGAGTATCACGTCCAAGAGCTGCTGCTCCAGCCCGCGCGCTACCGCGTCTCGGCGGCGGCTGTGACACGACATCACGTCATCGACCACGTCGAAGGCGGGTTCGAGGTCACCGTCCGCGCGGCTCACGCCGTCACCGAACCCGGCCTCGTCCGTCTGCCTGGTCGGTGGACGGTCACGCAGGAGTCCTCCTGACGATGGAATTCCAGGTTTCCTACGCACAGAACCGCGAAGACTTCTTCATCGCCGCTTTCTTCCCGGACGTCGAGGCCGGGCACTACGTCGACGTTGGCGCAGGTCATCCCGAGGAGCAGTCGGTCACGAAGCTTCTCTACGACCGTGGCTGGAGCGGCATCAACATCGAGCCGATTCCTGACCTTGCCGATGCCCTCCGTACCGAACGCCCACGCGACGAGACACTGCAGGTCGCTCTCGCCGCGACGGCCGGCGAGGCGACATTCCGGCAGTACACCGGCTGGGGCCTGTCGACGCTCAACGCAGAGATGGTCGCTGAGCATGCATCACACCCGACCTCGTGGACTGAGGAGTACACGGACTACGCCGTGGAGACCGTCACGCTGTCCGGCGTCATCGAGCAGCACCCACTCCCCCACGTGCACGTCCTCAAGATTGATGTCGAAGGCGCCGAATACGACGTCCTGGGTGGCGTCGACTGGAGCCTCTTCAAGCCCGACCTCGTGTGCATCGAGACTGAGCACATCCGCAAGGACTGGTATCCGCTGCTGCACGAGGCGGGCTACGAACAGGTGTTCCACGACGGCCTCAATGCCTACCTGCTCGCGGCCGACGCGCGGCATCGCGCTAACCACTTCAACTACGCGGAGGTCATCCTCAACGGACCGATCATCGTCACGCCGGTGGAGGCCGCTGAGCTCGAGATGGCCGGCCAACTCCGCGTGGACATCGCCACCGTTCGGCATGAGGCGGCGACGGCCCAACTCGAGGCCGAAACCGAGAAGAACGCCTTGCGGGCCGCCATCGCCGAACGCGACGCAGCCGTGGCTCAACTCACGGCCGCGGTGGCCGACCTGGATACGACCGCCTCCGACCTGACGGGCGCGCTGGCGGCCGAGAACGAACTGCGCGCGATGTACGCCGCCCGCTACGCCGACGCCACAACGCGCCTGGCCACCACGGAGACCTACCTGACCGAGATCCTCGGCAGTACCTCCTGGCGCATCACCTATCCCCTGCGTCGCACCATCGAAATCCTGCGGGCCCGGCTCTCCCGACGGTTGCTCGCCGGGTTGTGGCGCCGTTTCCGGGCACGTCCGCAGCTGGCACCGGCGGCCGTCCCGGACCAGGATCCGCTAATGAGCCCGGACAGCGCTGACGTTTTGGCGCGGATGCGGGAGCTCGAGTGAGACTCGTCATCGATCTCCAAGGAGCGCAGACCGACACCCGCTTCCACGGGATCGGTCGGTACTCGGTCGACTTCAGCCTGGCCCTGGCCGAAGTGGCGTCCCACGACCACGAGGTCTGGCTCCTGCTCAATACCGCCTATCCCGACTCCGCACGCGAGTTGCGGGCGATGTTCGCCCCCTGGGTGGCCCCCGAACGCGTCCTGAACTTCGTGCCGCCGTCGCCGCTCGAGGCCGACGTCTACGACGATCGCCCGATGCGTACGGCTGCCGAACTGATCTGGGCCCACCTGCTGCGGTCGATCGAGCCGAACTGTGTGGTGGTGACGAGCTTGATCTATTCACTCGGCAGCGATGTCGTGACCTGCATGAGCGACCGAGACGCCGCGCCCGACGTGGAATCGCGCACCGCGATGATCATCTATGACCTGATCCCCTGGTTGCGGCCTGAGACGTACTTGAGCGACCCGATCACACATCGGTACTACACGGACAAGCTCGCCGGGATGCAGGTCGCCGGGCTGCTCCTGGCCATCTCGGAAAGCTCCCGACAGGAGGCGCTGGACCACCTCGGCGCCGATCCAGACCTCGTGGTCGCCATTTCCAGTGCTGCCAGCGAGCAGTTTTCGCCCGCTCCGACGGACGATCCCCTGTCCGAGGCGCGACATGACCCACGGCCGGCGCTTGGCATCGCCCAGCCGTTCGTCATGTACTCACCCAGTGGCATCGACCCACGCAAGAACATCGAAGGTCTCATCGAGGCGTTCGCCGAACTCCCGCCAGAGATGCGAGACGCCCACCAGCTCGTCATCACCAGCCGCTTCACGCCGTCCGACCACGAGCGCCTCCGGATCGCTGCACGCCGTGCCGGCTTGCGGCCTGAGGCTCTCGTTCTCACCGGCTACGTCAGTGACGCCGACCTCATTGCCCTCTATCGGACCACGGAGCTGTTCGTGTACCCGTCGATCCACGAGGGTTTCGGCCTGCCGGTGCTCGAAGCAATGTCCTGCGGTGCACCCGTCATCGGCTCCAACCGGACGAGCGTTCCGGAGATCATCGGGCGCGAGGACGCACTGTTCGACCCCACGTCCATCCCAGCGATCACTGAAGCCATCGAGCAAGCGCTCGCTGACGACGCCTTCCGCGAGTCCCTGCGCGCGCACGGACTCGTCCAGGCGAAGCAATTCTCCTGGGAGCGCACGGCCGAGCGTGCCCTCGACGCCATGACCTCAGCCTTTGCCGAGACTCCAACCATTGCGGCTCGCGCCGAGGACGACTTGCTACGCGACCTGGTCACGCTTCTCGCGAGCCGTCCGGACCTCCTCCCCCGTGCCGCTCAAGCTGTCGCCGGCTCCCTGCACCGGCCGGACCACACGCCACGAGTATTCGTCGACGTCACCGGCGCCGACGATCTCACCGGCGCAACCGAGCTCGCGGGCGCCGTGCTCGTCGACGTCCAATCCATGGGCGGTGAACGCCTGACCCTGGTGCAGCGATCCGAGCCGCCGACCTTGATCGACCTCCGTCCAGGCGACACGCTGGTGGTCGCCCGCGCCGAGAACCTTGCCGACAAGCACCTCTGCGCGGCCTACGAGGCGGCGCAGGCACACGGCGTCAGTGTGGCGGTCCCGCTCCCGTCCACGGACGCCCTCGTGGACGCGCTCGCCCTCTTGGGACCCGTCGATGCAGGCATCTTCTGTACTGACGACCGGACCCACCGTGCCGCCACTCGGGCAACCTCGGGCCGGACCATCGCCGTCCATCGCGTCCACGGCAAGGATGTCCGGACCGCCACCGTGCTGTCGCTGGAGCAATGAGCAGCGCCAACGACCGGATCCTCAAGCCGGGAATCGAAACCATCTGGTTCGCCCACTGGCTCCGCGCGGTGTCGGTGTGCGTGGTCGTGGCGACACATCTCGGTCTGAGCTTCTGGGCGTTGAATCGCGAATCTGCGGCGCTGGTTCACGTCGACCCCCTGCCGGAGCACTACGTGCGGTGGGCGACCGGACCCATTACGCAGCTCATGGGCTTCAACTCGTTCGCCGTCGGCTTCTTCTTCCTGATCAGCGGCTTTCTGATTCCGCTGACGATGGACGGCAAGACCGTTCGACAGTTCCTGATCAACCGGACCTTTCGGGTCTACCCGGTCTGGACGGCCAACCTGCTGCTGATCGCAGCGGTGTGGGTCATCACCAGCGCGATCACCGGTCGGGCAGTAGGTGTCCCGGCAGCCACCTGGCTCACAAATGCACTGGTGATTCCGGACCTGGCGCTCCACCCGACGCTGGATCCGCCCGGCTGGACGCTCTTGATCGAGGTCAAGTTCTACGCCTTCTGCGCGCTCGCGGGCGCAACCTTCGGGCTGAAGCGTGCCTGGCTTATCGGCGGGCTCGCGGCTGGGCTGGCAACCTATGCGATCACGGCGTGGCAGAGCTTCGTTTGGCTGGCGACCGAGCATCACCGCTTCTGGGTTGTCACCCAAGTGCTGGCGTGGGACGCCCAGCACCTGTGCATGATCTTGGCCGGCGTCTGCTTCTACAACCTCTACCGCCACGGGTGGGGCGTACCGAAAACCGCCGTGACCATCGCCATGTGCATTGCATCCATGACGGTCAGCGCCGTCTTCGTCTATGACGGCGCGCCGTTCCGCGGGGCCAAGTACGCCGGCTACCTCGCGGCGCTCGTCGTTTTCACGCTGCTCTACGCCAACCGCGATCGCGTGCCGGCCAACCGATTCGCCGAGCGATTGGCGGCCATGAGTTATTCGCTCTACGCCGTCCACTTCGTCTTGGGCATGGTGCTCGTACACGCGCTCACACTCGTGACTGGCCAGCCGATCGTCGCCGTCCTCGGCGCCGGTGGCGTAGTGGTCCTGGTGTCCTTGGCGATGCACCATCTCGTCGAGGCACCAGCGATCCAGCTCGGCAAGCGATGGAACGCCCGACAGGTCAGGATCGAAGCCGCATGAAGCGGCGCGCGAGCCCAGCAGCCTTGGGGTGACGGTCAGCGAGATCAGAGATCCGCCGCGCAACCGCGATCGCACGCGGGCCGGGGAGGTCTGCAGGCTCGGCCAGAGTTTCACGCCCGGCTTCATGCGCAGTGTCACGTCCGGGGAGGCCGGCTGCGATCGCCAGGCGCGCCTCGGCGCACTTACGGAGGGCTCGCTCGGCCGCCCACGCGCCGTCGAACTCCTCGTGCAGCCGCACCGTCAACGCAGCCCCAGGCGTCACGCGTGGAGCGCGACCGATCAGGGCTGCCTGCGAGCGCACCTCCTCGGCCGGATCCTGCTGCAGGCTCGCAATGGCACCCGTCACCAACGGGTGATCCAGCAGCTCGCGTGGGGCGAACTGCAGCGTCCATGCCATGGCAATTCTGTGGTCGAACGACTTCCGGCCGACCTCCACGGAGATGAACTCTGCGGCTTCATTGATGGTGAGCGGCGGCTTCACCTCCAGCCCGGCATCCTCCGGCGACTGGTCCTTGAGGGCCAGGTAGTCACAGACGATCTCCGGCTGGAACTGAGTTGCGTCCCACGGCCAGATGCCGCCCGGAGTGACGCGGTACAGGGTGTATCCGAACTCCTCGACCTGCCGAAGCAGCGCCGCCGGCTCCGGACTGATGTCGCGCAGGACGAAGGTGTTGCACTCGATCAGCAGCGCCGGTGCGTCGGCAGCGCCGAGCAGTCCGGCTGAACCGTCCAGTGCGGCTGCTTCCGAGCCCTCGATGTCGATCTTGACGAAGTCGACGGTGTCCCAACCCAGCGCGGCCACGAGGTTGTCGATTGTGAGTTGCGTGACCACGTCGCCGTCGGAGTCCGCAGCGCCGACGCCGTGGGAAACCTGCCCATACGGCCCCCGCGATTCGAAGCTGACGGTGCCCGTTCGGTCACCCACTGCGGCGTGCACGACCCGCAGGGCGCCGAAATGGTTCAGCTCGGCGCTGGTCGCCAGCATCTCGGCCTGCTCGGGGTTCGCCTCCACGCAGACGACCTCACACCCGTGTGCGGCAGCCGCCAGCGCAAACTCACCAACGAACCCGCCGAGGTCGAGCACCCGAGCCCCCGGCTTGGTGAGCGCGAACATCACCGAGACGAGGTACGCGTTGACCCAGATACCGTCGCCCTTCAGATACATCTCGGTGGTGGCATCGGTCTGTGCCGTGTCGACCAGCATCGCGTGGGTACGCCCGTCGGGCAGCCTGACCGTGCGCTCAAGCCACGTAGCCGCGGCCGATCCGCCGCTCACCGCATTCACCGACGGTCCTAGTCGGCAGACTTCAGCGCAATGCGATAGGCCTCGAGCAGCCGGCTGCGCTGGAGTTCAGAGTTGTTGCCTGCAAGCACGTCGTCGACCTCCGCGACGGCTTCGGCGCGCGAATGCGGATCGATGAGCTCCTTGACCGCAAGGGCGACGTCGCTCGCGTCGCGCACCTCGTGCGGGAACGCGAAAGCGGCCAGGGTGGGGATGTGCCGGATGATCAACGGCAGGCCCGCCGCGTGCGCCTCGAGGATCGCGAACGGGAAGCCTTCCCAGCGCGCCGAGTGCAGGTAGATGCCGCCGGGCTGTGCGAGCCGCCGCAGCAGACTCCTCGCGCGGCAACCAACCGGTGACGTCGATGTCGGTGGCCAGCAACCGTCGCCGCAGGTGGGACTCGCCGTCGCCGATCCAGGTCGCATCGAGTTCAATGCCGGCCGCGCGCACCGACTCGACCGCGGCGGCGAAGAACTCCGGGTCCTTCTGCGGGAACAGCCGGCCGACGCCGAACAGGTGCGGACGGCTATTCGGTTCGGTCACGGCGACCGGCGGACTGTCCAGTGGCGGTGAGGGCATTGGGAACGTAGACCCGCGGCACATCGGCGTCCAGGTTGTTGCACTGCTCGAACTCGTACGGTGCGCAGGCTGCGTAGACCGTGGTGTTGGCGGCCATCCGCTTCTCGACGGCCCGGAAGGCCGCCCGGCTCAGGCTGGACCGATCGAGGCGCAGGTGGGCGAAGCAGTGTGGCGTGTAGACGATCGGGATGTCCGATGACCGGACGGCCAAGTCGGGACAGGGCACCACCGATGGACGAGTGAGCGTGGACGATGTCGACACGCTGCTTGCGCACTGCACGACGGATCGTGCGGATGGCGGCCAAGGGCTCGTGCGGCAACGTGACGAGTGCATCGAAGGGGTCCAGGTCGTGGCCGGTCAGGGGTGCCTCGAGCCGATCGGAGAACGCCAGCAAGTGGCGGAACTCCGGCGTGGCGGCAACGTGTGCACGTACCGCCGCAACGACTCCACCGCCGAATGCCTCGGAGACGTGGAGCACCGTTCGTGAATCGCCCACGTGGGAACCAATCCGTTTCGAAATTGCGGGAACCCCCGTCCCGCGTACTCCCCTAGTCTAGAGACTCGGTCGCCCACCGCCTGTCATTCGCCCGACCTTCGGAGGAACGCGTGAAGTTGTGCTTCCTTCTCGCCAAGGATCCGGCGAGCGAGGAAGTCGGCGACACGGCGATGATGAATCAGCTCCTCACGCTGGTTCTGGCAGACCACGACGTCTCGATCATCTGCTGGTCCAAACGACCGGAACTGGGCAACACCGACGGAGTCGTCCGCCTGCCCAAGCCTTCGGTCTCACCAGTACGGGTGGCCGCGCGGGCCGTGCTGCATGGACAGAGCCTGCTGCACGCCCGCTACGACGACCCGGCGCTGCGCGACGCCATCGCGGCGTCCGGTGCCGACGCGTTCGTCGCTGTCCACCACTACCTTGCCGAAGCGGTCCTGCGGTCATCCGTCCGTGCTGCACCCCTCTACGTCGTCAACGTCGTGCCAGAGGGCCCGGTCTGGCGCGAGACGCGCGGTTGGCTTGGCCGCCGGCAGGCACGGGCGATCGACCGGGACGAGGCACGCGTCATCCGGCACGCGGTATCGGTCGGCTCCTACGACAAGGCCGACGCAGCCGACGCAGCCGACGTCGGTGCCCGCCGCTCGGTGTGGCTGGAACTGACACTTCCACCACGACCGGCCATGGACGTGCGGTCGACTCCCCCGCGCTTGGCCGTGCTCGGCGACCGGACGTGGGCGCCCAACGAGCGGGCGTGGCAGCGGACGCTTGCGCTGTGGCCCGAGATCAGCTCCGGCGTACCGGGCGCGGAGCTGGTTGCGATCGGCAATCCCTCCGATTCGGCCTCATCCGGGCAAGTACTCCCGGCGGGCGCAACGGATCTTGGCTTCGTCGACGACCTACCGGCGACGTTGGCGACGTGCCGCGCACTGGCAGCGCCGATCGACGTAGGCGGCGGCGTCCGCGTGAAACTTCTTGAGGCAGCCTCGATCGGGTTGCCGGTCGTGGCGACGTCGGCGGCGTCTGGATCGCTCACTGACCTGCTTGGCATCGAACCCCTCGACGACGACATGCGCTTTGTGGCCGCCTGCCGGCGCCTGCTCACCGCGCCCGAGTTCGCCGCCATTCAAGGCGCGCAGCTTCACACGGCGAATGTCGCCCACTGGGAATCGGGCCGCCCCGCGGCGTCCGTCCGCGACTGGCTCGCGTAGTTGCGCGTCACTCTTCCAGCGTGCTGAACTTCGGCCGCGCTGCAATGAGTTTGTCGCCGGCATCGGCGAAGTATTCCGCCGTCGACACCGGCGTGACCCGCGCCGGGTCATGGCCCGCATCCGCAAACGCCGCCTGGGCAATCTCGAACCACGAGCGTGGCTCTCCCCCGCTGGTGACGTTGTACGTCCCGTGCGGCGCGCCACGACGCAGCAGGTCGACGACCCCCTGCGCGAGGTCCTTCGTGTACGTCAGCAGGCCGATCTGGTCGTCAACGACCCGCGGGTTGACGCCCTTCTCGGCCAGCGACTGCATCGTCCGGATGAAGTTCGGACCGTCGCCAACCAACCAGCTGGTGCGCACGAGGTAGTGCTTGGGCACGGTCATGACGACGGCGTCACCAGCCGCCTTCGTCTGCCCGTAGACGCTCAACGGCGCGAACGACTCGTCGACCGGATGGCTCTGCCGTTCACCGTCGAATACGTAGTCGGTAGAGATGTGCACCACGGTCAGGTTGTGTGCAAGGGCGGTTCGGGCCAGCGACACGACGGCGTGAACGTTGACCTGCCATGCCTTGCGGCGCCCCTCGGCCGTCTCAGCGCCGTCGACATTCGTGTACGCCGCGGCATTGATGACCGTGTCGAAACCCGACCACTCCACACCGGCCCACGCCGCGGGCTCAGTCACGTCGAGGTGGGCAAGATCCCACGCTACTGCGTTCGGCAGGAGATCGGTGAGCGCGCGGCCGAGCTGGCCGTCTGCACCAAGGATCAGGGTCTTTCGCGGTGGAACCGGCGTCACGTCGGCCAGCCGCGGATGCCCGAGGTCCTTCTCGGAGATCTCCGCTGATCGCAGTGGCACGGGCCAGTCGATCGCAACCGTCTCGTCGGCCAGGTTCAGGAACGTGTACGAGACGTCCGGACGCCAGTGATCGTTGACAAGGTAGGTGTACGCGGTGTTCGGCTCGAGTGTCTGGTAGCCGTTGCCAACACCGCGGGGCACGTAAATGGCCTGATCAGGGCCGAGCTCGGCTGTGAAGACCGTCCCGAACGTCGAGCCCTCACGCAGATCGACCCACACACCGAAGATCCGCCCAGACGCCACCGAGATGAACTTGTCCCACGGCTCAGCGTGGATCCCACGTGTGACCCCGACAGCATCGTTGTACGAGATGTTGTTCTGGACGGGACCAAAATCGGGCAGGCCCAGCGAAACCATCTTCTCCCGCTGCCAGTTCTCCTTGAACCAGCCGCGATTGTCACCGTGGACCGGCAGCGTCAGCAGCAGCACGCCCGGGATGGGCGTCTCGGCGATCGAAAGCTCTGCGGCGGCCACGGCTACTGGCCCTGTGCCGCGTACGCGGCCTCAACGGAGGCCTTGTCGGCCCGCCACCAGGCCTCGTTCGCCCGGTACCAGTCGATGGTCGCGGCAAGCCCCTCGGCGAAGTCACCGAAGCGCGGCGTCCAGCCGAGTTCACGGCGTAGCTTCGAGGAGTCGATGGCGTACCGCAGGTCGTGCCCCGGGCGGTCATTGACGTGCTCGTAGCCGCCGGCCGACTCCCCCATCAGCTCGAGGATCAGCTCGACGACCTCCTTGTTGTTCTTCTCGCCATCGGCGCCGATGAGGTACGTCTCGCCGGTGACGCCCTTGGCCAGAATGAGCAGAACCGCAGCGTTGTGGTCGTCGACGTGGATCCAGTCGCGCACGTTCAGCCCCGCTCCGTAGAGCTTCGGTCGGACGCCGTCGATCAGGTTCGTGATCTGGCGTGGGATGAACTTCTCGACGTGCTGGCGCGGCCCGAAGTTGTTCGAGCAGTTGCTGATCGTCGCCTCGACGCCGAACGACCGCACCCACGCCCGGACCAGCAGGTCCGAGCCCGCCTTGGTCGACGAGTATGGGCTCGACGGGTTGTACGGCGTCGTCTCGCTGAACCGCGCTGGATCGTCGAGCTCGAGATCGCCGTAGACCTCATCGGTGGAGATATGGTGCAGCCGCTTGCCGTGGGCGCGCACCGCCTCGAGGATCGCGTACGTCCCGATCACATTCGTCTCCAAGAACGGCCGTGGATTGCGCAGCGAGTTGTCGTTGTGCGACTCGGCCGCAAAATGCACGACAGCGTCAGTCTGCTGCACCAACGAGTCGACGAGTTCGGCGTCGGCGACGTCACCGACGGCCAGCGACACTCGATCCTCGGGCAGCCCCGCCAGCGACGCTTGGTTCCCGGCGTACGTGAGCTTGTCGAGCACGACGACGTCGAGGTCGGTCTCAGCCACAACCTGATGGACGAAGTTGGACCCGATGAAGCCAGCCCCACCCGTGACGAGCAACGTGCGCATAGGCGGCAGGGTATCTCCGCTGACCTCGGCGTTCACAACCGACACTGCCCTTATGGTGGGCCAATGCGCGGAATCATCTTGGCCGGTGGAACCGGCTCACGCCTGCACCCGATCACTCAGGGCGTCAGCAAGCAGCTCGTCCCGGTCTACGACAAGCCGATGATCTACTACCCGCTGTCGACCCTCATGCTTGCCGGAATCCGCGACATCCTGGTCATCACAACTCCGCACGAAGCCGACGGGTTCACCCGGCTTCTCGGCGACGGCTCGCAGTTCGGGATCTCGCTGACGTACGCGCAGCAGCAGTCCCCTGACGGCCTGGCGCAGGCCTTCGTCATCGGCGCAGACCACGTGGGCGCCGAATCGTCGGCCCTCGTGCTCGGCGACAACATCTTCTATGGCTCCGGTCTGGGTGACCATCTTCAGCGGTTCGCCGACATCGACGGCGCTGCTGTCTTCGGTTACCGCGTCGCCGATCCGAGCGAGTACGGGGTCGTCGAAATCGACGCGAATGGCACCGCTGTCTCGTTGGAGGAGAAGCCGACCCAGCCGCGCAGCCACTACGCCATTCCCGGGCTTTACTTCTACGACAACGACGTCGTCGGCTACGCCCGCGACCTCAAGCCCTCCGACCGCGGCGAACTCGAGATCACCGACCTCAACCGCATCTACCTTGAGCAGGGCCGACTGCACGTCGAAGTGCTCCCCCGCGGAACCGCGTGGCTGGACACCGGCACGTTCGACTCGCTCAACGACGCGTCCAACTTCATCCGCACGATCGAGCAGCGGCAGGGACTCAAAGTCGGGTGCCCCGAGGAGGTTGCCTGGCGGCACGGCTTCCTGACCGACGACGAACTCCGCACGTGTGCCGAAGGGCTGGTCAAGAGCGGCTACGGGACCTACCTACTCGGACTACTCGGAAGTCGCTGACGTGGCGGGCAACACCTCACGTCTGATGCTGCTGGACAGCGCGAGCCTGTACTTCCGCGCGTTCTTCGGTGTCCCCGACTCCCTCAAGGCACCCGACGGCACCGTCGTCAATGCCGTGCGAGGCATGCTCGACTTCGTCGCCACCCTCACCGGGCAGTATCGGCCCGACGCCGTCGTCGCCGCGTGGGACGACGACTGGCGTCCAGCGTGGCGGGTCGACCTGATTCCCTCGTACAAGACGCACCGCGTCGTCGAGGTGACCTCGGTAGGTATCAGTGAGGAGGAAGTGCCGGACCTGCTGTCGCCGCAGGTGCCGATCATCGCCGAAGCACTGACCTTGCTCGGCATTCCGGTGGTGGGCGCCGAGGGCGCTGAAGCTGACGACATCATCGGGTCACTCGCCCGACTGTGGAAGGGACCGGTCGACATCGTCACCGGCGACCGCGACCTGTTCCAGCTCGTCGACGACGACGGCGCGAAGCGCGTCCTGTACACCGCGCGCGGCGTCGGCAACCACGACGTCGTCGACGCGGCGTGGATTCGCGGCAAGTACGGGATCGAGCCGAGCCAGTACGTCGACTTCGCCGTCATGCGCGGCGACGCCTCGGACGGCCTGCCGGGGGTTCCGGGCATCGGCGAGAAGACCGCAGCCAGCCTGCTGGCCTCCTTCGGCGACCTCGACGGAATCACCGCTGCAGCCGACGACCCCAGCAGTGAGCTGCGTCCGCGCATCCGGCAGTCGCTCGTGGACTCGCGGGACTACATCCGGGCTGCGCGCACCGTCGTCGCTGTCCGCGAGGATGTCGCCACCGTCGATGACGTGGTTCCGCTCGCTCCCCTGACCGCCGATGTCCGCGACGCCTTCACGGCCTTCGGTTCCAGCTGGGGTCTCGGCGGAGTTCCCGCGCGCGTGATCGCAGCGCTCGGCTAGCGTCGCGCCATGTCGTTCCTGGTCACTGGTGGCGCGGGGTACATCGGCGGGCACGTCGTGCGCTCGCTACGGCTGGCCGGGTTCGACGTCGTCGTGGTCGACGACCTTTCCAGCGGGCACCGCGCGTTCGTGCCGGAGGATGTCGAATTCGTCGAGGGCACGATTCTGGACACGGCGCTGCTGACTGAAGCAATGCACGACTGCGACGTCTCCGGAGTGGTCCACCTGGCCGGCTTCAAGTACGCCGGTGTTTCGGTGGAACGACCTCTGCACACCTACGCCCAGAACGTCACCGGCACGGCCAGCGTCCTGGGTGCCATGCGCAAGGCCGGCGTGGCCAGCATTGTGTTCTCCTCCAGTGCCGCGGTCTACGGGACGCCGAGCGTCGATGTCGTCACCGAGGACGCCGACACGCGCCCCGAGTCCCCCTACGGCGAGAGCAAGCTGATCGGCGAGTGGCTGATCGCCGCGGCCAGCCGAGCACACGGCTTCCGGCACACCTCACTGCGGTACTTCAACGTCGTCGGCTCCGTCGTCCCCACGCTCCACGACACGAGTCCGTACAACCTGTTCCCGCTGGTCATCGATGCCCTGCGCAACGAAGAGAACCCGGCCATCAACGGCGACGACTACCCGACCCGCGACGGCACCTGTGCTCGCGACTACATCCACGTCGGCGACGTCGCCGAGGCTCACGTCGTCGCTCTGACGCGGCTCGACGCGGGCGAGCGGCTGGAGCCGCGCTACAACCTGGGTTCCGGTGAGGGCATCACAGTCCGGGAGATCATGACAGCCTTCGCCGACGTCACCGGCCAGCCGTTCACCCCTGAGGTCCTTGCGCGGCGTCGCGGCGACCCGGCCACGGTCGTCGCCAACGGCGACCTCGCGGCGCGCGATCTCGACTGGCAGATGCGCCACTCGATCCGCGACATGGTCCGGTCCGCGTGGAGCGCCTCACTCCAGCGTTGACGAGTACGCAATGACGCCCCGACGGAGTTCGACGAGCGCAGCTCGGGCCGTCTCACGAAGTTCATGCGTCGCGGCAGCCTCGGCGACCTGCCCGAGCGCGTCGATGACCTGCTTGACGGCACGGACGAAGTCGCCGGGCGCGATGTCGGCGTCGGCCAGGACGTCGTCCAGTTCTGCGCCCGAGGCCCACTCCCAGACCGTCTGAGCGAAGCCGAAGTCAAGCGACCGCAAGGTCTTCAGCCGATGGTCGCGCTCCAGCTGCTGGAGTTCGCCGGTCAGCTTGGCCATCTCGTCGGCGACCGTACGGACGCCCTTCGTCGGCAGCAGCGGGACAGGAGCCTCGTCGGCCCGCGTCTCGAAGGTGAGCGCGCTGACCACGGCGGCCAGTTCCGGTGGGTCCAGGTCGTTCCAGAGCCGGTGCCGCAGGGACTCGCTGACGACGAGGTCCAGCTCGCCGTAGATGCGCTGCAGCCGCTTGCCGTGCGCGGTGACGGTGTCCCCATCGAGGTACTCCAAGGCGTCGAGGACCTCGCAGACCCGGTCGAATTCACGGGCGACGGTGTTCGTGCGCGATTCGATGCGTTGTCGCTGGTTGTCGGTGTCGCGCTGAAGCTTGACGTACCGCTCGGCCCACCGGGCATGAGACTCCCGGTCCGGGCACGCGTGGCACGGATGGTTCTTCATCCGGCGGCGGAGGTCGGCGATCTCGGCGGGTTCGGTGGTTGAGGTGCGAGCGCCATCGGCGCGAGCCTCGAAACCACCACCCTTCGCACCCTGCTCAACCACCGAGGCGACCCGCTGCGCCAGCTCCCGCCGCGATTGCGGGATTACGCGGATTGAACGACTTCGGCACCCGCATCCGCGTGATCGGCGCGACGGGATCCGGGAAGTCGATCAGCGCCAGGCGTCGTGCGTGGCGCCCGGCCGTCAGCACGAACGGGCGCGGGTCGTCGGAACTGCGCAGGCCCGGGTCAAGGACCACGGCCAAGCCGGCCCAACGTCCGCTCGGGACGCGGATGACGTCGCCGGGCCGCAGCGTCGCCAAGCTCTGGGTGACCTCTGATCGCCGTTCCGCGCGCCGCGACTTGGATCCGGCCGACTCGAGGTCGCTCAGTTCACGCCGCAGGCCCTGATACTCCATGAAGTCACCGAGGTGGCAGGTCGCGGACTCCAGATAGCCGGCAAGCGCTTCCTCTGCCTTGCGAATCTGGGTCGCAATGCCGACGACCGACCGGTCGGCCTGGAACTGGGCGAAGGACTGCTCCAGCAGTGCACGCGTCTTCTCTCGCCCGAACTGCCCGACCAGGTTGACCGCCATGTTGTACGACGGACGGAACGACGATGTCAGCGGATACGTGCGCGTCGACGCAAGGCCGGCGACCTGGCGCGGATCGAACCCGTTCTGCCACAGGACGACGGCGTGACCTTCGATATCGAGGCCGCGTCGCCCTGCGCGACCAGTGAACTGCGTGTACTCACCCGGTGTCACATCGACATGGGTCTCACCGTTCCACTTGCTGAGGCGCTCGATGGCCACCGTGCGCGCTGGCATGTTGATGCCGAGCGCGAGGGTCTCGGTGGCGAACACGACCTTGAGCAGGCCTTGGCTGAACAGGTCTTCGACGACCTCCTTGAACGCCGGGAGCATTCCGGCGTGGTGGGCGGCGACGCCCCGCCCGAGTGCGTCGCGAAACTCGTAGAACCCGAGCACGCCGAGATCGTCGTCCGGCAGGTGGGCCGTGGACTCGTCGACGGCACGCTCGATGGCCGCGCGCTCGTCGCCGTTCGTGAGCAGCAGCTTGGCATCGAGACACTGCTGGACTGCAGTCGCACAGCCGGCTCGACTGAACACGAAGACGATCGCCGGTAGGAGGTCTTCGGCGGCGAGCTTCTCGACGAGCTCGACCCGCGATGGCGTCCGGTGCCTCGAACGATGTCGTCCACCGGGGTCGCGGTGTCCGCGTCCCCCGCGGTTTTGCTTCGTCCCACGCAGGTACTTGTCCTCGTGAGCGAGTCGCTCGAGCTGGCGGTTGACCCGAGTTTCCTCGTTCTGGCGGGGTTCCTCGAAGAGCGGGTGCAGCTGGCGTCCGACGAGGACGTGCTGGTGCAGGGGCACCGGGCGGCGCTCTTCGACGATGGTGACGGTGTCGCCGCGGACCTCGGTGAGCCAGGCGCCGAACTCTTCGACGTTGGAGACGGTGGCCGACAGCGAATGATGCTCACCGACTCGGGCAGGCCGATGATGACCTCTTCCCAGACGGCGCCGCGGCTGCGGTCGGCGAGGTAGTGGACCTCGTCCATGACGACGAACCCGAGATCGAGCAGCGTGCGGGAGCCGGCGTAGAGCATGTTGCGCAGGACCTCGGTGGTCATGACGACGATGGGCGCCTCGCCATTGATGGAGTTGTCGCCGGTGAGGAGCCCGACGTTGCCCGGGCCGTAGCGATCGACGAGGTCGGTGAACTTCTGGTTGGACAGCGCCTTGATCGGCGTCGTGTAGAAGCACTTGCGGCCGGTGGCCAGCGCGATGTGGACAGCGAACTCGCCGACCAACGTCTTGCCGGACCCTGTGGGCGCGGCGACGAGCACGCCGTGACCGGCCTCGACCGCTTCACATGCGTCCACCTGGAATGGGTCGAGCGGGAAGTCGTACAGCTTCCGAAAATCGACGAGGTGGTTCACGCCGTGCTCGCGATCATGGTCAGCGCTCGCGGCACGACCTCGGCCGTCAGCGGCAGTGGCCCAAGGCGCTCGCCGTCGCCGTACGCCACGATGCCGTCGGCCGCCCACGTGATGCGTTTGGCGCGGATGCGCTCGACCTCGGGCTGGTTGATATGCGTGCCCCGGTAGAGCATTGGGAACACCCGGATCAGCCTCAGCTTAGAGACCGGGTGGATGACGATGACGTCCAGCAGGCCGTCATCGTCCTGCGCTCCCTCGCCGATACGCAGGCCGCCACCGAAACTCGGGAGATTGGCGACGGCCACGAGCATCGCTTGACGTTCGTACTGCTGTCCGTCGGCTTCAAGGGTGAACGTGAGCGGCTCGAACTCGCGAAGCTCTTTGAGGATGGCAAGGTTGTAGCGCATGTTGCCGCGGGGCCACGTCATGGCGTTGGCGCGCTCGTTGACCTTGGAGTCGAATCCGGACGCGACGACCGTGGCGACGAGGCTGTCGTCGGTCCTGATCAGGTCGATGGTCTTTGTCCGGTTGGCGTGGATAGCCTCGACGGCCTTGTGCGGATCGCGGATCCCCAGGTGCCTCGCGACGTCGTTGCCGGTGCCGGCCGGGATCATCGCCGTCGTGAGGCGGTTCTCGTGGAGAGTAGACAGGAGTTCGTGCAGCGCCCCGTCTCCGCCGACCACCGCGACGACGTCGGGCTTGCTCCCAGCGATCAAAGACTTGAGTCGGGCGTGTGCGTCCGGTGCGTCCTTGCCCCGGATCTCGTCAACCTGGTGGCCGTGGCCGCGCAAGACGCGGGCCGCTTCGCGGGCGATCTCCTCGCCCCTGCGTTTGCCGGACGTCGGGTTCACGACCACGGCAATATGCATGGCTTCACCCTAGGGTCTTACTTCTTGGCAGCCTTCGCAGCGCGGCGGTCGGTGAGGCGGGCGATCAGCTCAGACACCAGGTAGAGAACGGTCATCGGCACCGCCAGGAAGAGCATCGTCAGCGGGTCGGTACTCGGCGTGGCGATCGCAGCGAACACGAAGATGCCAAGAATCGTCCATGGCCGGGCGGCGGCGAGCTGGCGGGCCGAGACGGCGCCAATGCGATTCAGGAGGATCACGACCAACGGGATCTGCGCGGCAACGCCGAACACCAGCACGGTCCGCAGCATGAAGCTCAGGTAGTCACCCAGGTTCAGCAACACCTGAATGGACTCGGGCGCGAAGCTCACGAGGACGTGGATGCCCTTCGGCAGCACCAGATATCCGACGGTCACTCCCGCAAGGAACAGCGGCACGCCGGCGGCGGTCAGCACATAAACCCATCGCTTTTCGTTGCGGTGCAGCGCGGGCAGGATGAACGCCCAGATCTCCCACACCCAGATCGGCGATGCGAGCAGCAGGCCCAACACCAAGGCGACCTTCAGCCGGAACGTGAACGCCGACCCAATGCCTCCGCTCAGCACCAACGTCGCGTCAAAGCCGGAGCGGTTGAGCAGCGGCGCGATGCCGTCGATGTACGGCTGCTTCACGAATTCGAAGATCTGCGGATAGGCAATCCAACCAACGATGGTGCCGATCAAGATCGCGACCATCGCGATGACCAGCCGACGTCGAAGTTCGCGCAGGTGGTCCAGGAGCGGCATCACGCCCGCAGTGACATCGCCGGGGGGCGTGACGGGGTCAGACGTCAAACGTCAGCCCTGCTGTTCGGGCTTCTTCTCAGCAACCGGTTCGGTCGAGGCTTCCAGAGCCTCCGGTCCGTCGGTACCGTCGGTTTTGACCTCGTCCTTGAAGATCTTCAGGCTCTGGCCGGCGCCACGCGCCAACTCCGGCAACTTCTTGGCTCCGAACAGGAGAACAAGAATGAGGAGAATAATCAGGATCTCGGGTGCACCGATTCCTTGCAGCATGAACTACTCCTTCGCCGGGGCGTTGATTCCATCGTACGCGCTCAAAGCGACGCGAGCGGCAGCCGCAACGTCCTCAGCCAACTGCTCCGGTTCGACGACGCTGACGGTGCCCGCGTGCCGCAGGGCAAACCGGACGAGCCAGGCCCAGTCGGCCCCGACGATCTTCGCGCGCACGAGCTCAGATCCGTCGCCGCTCGGCACGACGTCGGTCGCGTGGTAGTACTCGATCATCCAGTGCGCGCCACGATCGAGTGCGAACACGCCGAACGGCGCATCCGGCGACGCGAAGAGGTCGGCGGCGAGGTCACGCGGCTCCGCTTCGCGGATCTCCGCCGGCTCTCCGGTCAAGGAAGCACCGAGCATACGGTCCAGCCGGAAAATGCGGACATCCTGCTCTCGCAGGCACCACGCCTCCAGGTAATGGCGACCTTCGGACGTGAACAGCCGCAACGGGTCGACCAGCCGATGGGCCCGTTCGTCCCGCGACTGCGTCGTGTAGTCGATGTCCAGCCGCTGCGCGTCTGCCAAGGCCTGCCGCACCGCGCTGATGATGGCCGGATCGATCTTCTCCACGTGTACGTCGACGGGGGCCCGGCTGGCGTCCCCGACCGCCTCCTCAAGCTTGGCGAGGGCGCTGTCGATCACCGAGATCTCGGCCTCGTCGGCTGTCTCGCGCAGCATGCGAAGCCCGATCGTCAAGGCAACCCCCTCGTTCCGCGAGAGCCGCAGCGGCCGCGGCAGGAACTCCGCGTCCTTGATGAAGATCAAGCCATCATCCTCGAGCGCCTCGTAGTCGAAGTCGATGAGTTCGCCGGGCAGATCACCGATGCCGGTGACCCAGAGCGTGCTGACGTCCTTGAGGATCTCGCGGACCGACACCCCGAACTCGGCAGCGACCTCCTTGACCGGGATCCCCTGGTTGTTCTGCAGGTACGGCACCAGGGCAAACAGCCGGGTCAAGCGGTCCGCGGCGGTCATGCCCCGGCTCCTGACACAGCCTCGTGGAGGTGTGCAACAACGGCCTCCCGGACGTCGACGGGTCCGACCACGATCACGGCGTCTCCATAGGACGCGACCTCAGCCGCAAGGTCCGACGCGATCGCGAACGGCACCTCGATCTCATCACGGCCGTCCTCGAGCGCTGTCGTGCTGAGAGCGGCGGTACGAAGTCCATGGGCCCGGCCTGACGCCACTCGCAGGACGGCCGTGCGATCAGGGATCGGCGGAAAGAGCGCGGCCGCGACATCGCGCAGGCTCGCATCGGAGGGCACCTCGAACGAACCGGAATCACCAGCGAACTTCACCGCCCCCTGAACCCGTGAAATGCGGAACAGCCGCGGCTCGCCGCGGTCGGTGTCGAAGCCGCCGACGTACCACCGGTCGCGCCACGAAAGGACTCCCCACGGCTGCACGTGGCGCTCGGCGACGTCGTACCCCTCGCGCTGGTACTTGAACGTCACCGGGCGACGGGTCGTGGCCGCCTCCAACATCGCGTCGAATGCGGGCTCCTCTGCCCGCAAGCGCGGCTCCTCCACGGAAAGCACCGACGGATCGATGGTCAGGCCCGCCGCCTTCAACTTGACGACCGCCCGCGATGAGTCGCCGGCGAGCCCAGGGTGCTGCCACACGTTGGCCGCCACGCCTACGGCGGCGGCCTCCTGCGGCGTCAACTCGATCTCGGGCAGCTCCGCAGTGTCGCGGCGGATGCGGTACCCCGGATCGTCACCGAAGAACGAGTCGAAGCTGCCAGTCTCGATATCGATGCCGAGGCTGCGCAGTTCTTCCTTGTCGCGCTCGAACATCCGCTCAAACGCCTCTTCCGACGGCGCGTCGCGGTACGGCCCGATGGCCCGCCGGATCTGCTCCTTCGGAATGAACCGCGACGTGCTGAGCAGCATGAACGTCAGATTGAGCAGCCGTTCAGGCTTGTCACGGGCCACCTGGACCGCCCTAGTGTGCGTCGAGCACGTCGACGACGAACAGCAGTGCGTCGCCGGGCTTGATCTTGCCACCGGGCTGCGGCGAGTCGCCATAGGCATCGGCGGCGGTGCACTCCAGCACCACCCGGCTGCCGATCGGCACACCGGGCAGCAGGTTCTGCCAGCACTTGATGACGCTTTCGAGCGGGAACGTCGACGGGGCTCCGCGATCCCACGACGCATCGAACACGGCGCCTTGCGGGAACACCTGGCCGAGGTAGTGGGCGACCACAGAACCACCCTTGGGCACCTTTGCGCCGTCGCCCTTGATGACGATGTGTGCGCTGGACTCGGACAGCGTCGCCGGTGTCGAGGCCGTCTTCGTGAACCCGGTTGGACGGCCGCCCTTGACGACGACGGTGGGCACGTCGGCCGGAAGCGCTTGCTTCTTGCCGGACGCCACCTTGCCGACCTTCTCCAGAACGTTCAGGTAAAACACCATCGTGTCGGACTGGCTGAGGCCGACTTCAGGCCTCGCCGTACCAAAACCATCAGTCGGCGGGATTGCCGTGACGAGCCGGGCGCCCACGCGTTGACCCTTGAGAGCCTTGATGAGTCCCGTCAGCGACTTGTCTTTCGTCAGGTCGACGGTCAGCGGTGTGCGGCCGCCGTAGGACGTGTCGAACTGCTTGCCCGTACGGCCGTTGTAGGCGACGAACGCGACCTTCACCAGGTCACCGCCGACCAGCTTGTCCCCGCTCCCCTGCTTGACCACTTTGGTCGTCGTCTTGTCGATCGAGAAGTTCTTCGGGACGGTCAGCTCAGGTGCGGTGGCACTCCCGCCTACGGCGAGCTTGTCGAGCGGAGAACCGCCAGAACAGCCGGCGACGGCGAGCACAAGCGTCAGGACCACAACAGTGCAGTTGAAAAGGGGGATTCGAGGCACGATCTCGACCCTCTCACATGCTGTCGATGAGGCGTTGCACCCGTTCATCGTGCGACCGGAATGGGTCCTTGCACAACACCGTGCGCTGCGCTTGGTCGTTGAGCTTCAGGTGCACCCAGTCGACGGTGAAGTCACGACGCCGCTCCTGCGCCTTGCGGATGAAGTCGCCGCGCAGCCGCGCGCGCGTCGTCTGCGGCGGCACGCTCTTGGCCGCGAAGACGTCGAGGTCACGCGTGACTCGGGCGACCGCACCATCGCGCTCGAGGAGATAGAAGATGCCGCGGTCGCGGCGGATGTCGTGATACGCGAGATCGAGCTGCGCGATCCGCGGGTCGGCCCAGCTGAGGCCGTGTGTCGTCCGGTACCGGTCGAGCAGGCGGTACTTGATCACCCAGTCGATCTCGCGCTCGACGATGGACAGGTCCTCGGACTCGACCGCCTTCAGCGTTCGCTCCCACAGGTCCATCGAGCGGTCGATCGTCGGGGTGTGCAGCCCGTGCCGATCGACGAACTCGGCCGCCTTGCCGAAGTACTCGGCTTGGATCTCCAGCGCTGACAGTTCGCGGCCGTTGGCGAGTTGGACCTTCCGCCGCCCGCTCATGTCGTGCGAGATCTCGCGGATGGCACGGATCGGGTTGTCCAGCGTCAGGTCCCGCATCGTGACTCCGGCCTCAACCATGCGCAGCACGAGGTCGGTGGTGGCGACCTTGAGCATCGTCGTCGTCTCGCTCATGTTCGAGTCGCCGACGATGACGTGCAGTCGGCGGAAGCGCTCGGCGTCGGCATGTGGCTCGTCGCGGGTGTTGATGATCGGCCGCGACCGAGTGGTGGCGCTGGAGACGCCCTCCCAGATGTGCTCGGCACGCTGGCTGACCGAGTAGACCGGGCCCCGCGGCGACATCTGAACCTTGCCGGCGCCAACGATGATCTGGCGCGAGACGAGGAACGGGATGAGCACGTCGGCCAGCCGGGTGAACTCTCCCCCACGGCCGACGAGGTAGTTCTCGTGGCAGCCGTAGGAGTTGCCGGCCGAATCGGTGTTGTTCTTGAACAGGTAGATGTCGCCGTCGATGCCGTCCTCGGCGAGCCGCGCCTGCGCGTCCACCATGAGACCTTCGAGAATGCGCTCCCCCGCGCGATCGTGCGTGACGAGGTCGACGATGTCGTCGCATTCAGGCGTGGCGTACTCGGGATGGCTGCCGACGTCGAGATACAGGCGGGCGCCGTTGCGCAGGAAGACGTTGCTGCTGCGTCCCCACGAGACGACGCGGCGGAACAGATACCGCGCGACCTCGTCCGGACTCAGTCGGCGCTGGCCCTTGAACGAGCAGGTGACCCCGTACTCGTTCTCGATGCCGAAGATGCGCCGGTCCATACCGAGAGCCTACGGTCTTGAGCCACCCAGCGGGGTTAGGCGAGGGCCTGCGCAACCGCTTCGGTCGAGAGGCGCTTGAACTTGCGGGCCAGCGTGCGCGTGCGGTCGAGGACTCCGACTTCGAGTTCGCTCGCCGCGATGGTGCGGGCGGCAGCGGCCGTGGCACCACCTGGGGCACCCCCTACGGTTTCGGCTTGGGGAACCTGGCTCAGCGCCTCTACCGCCAACTTGATGGCGGCGTTGAGGTCGAGCCCTTCCGTGTAGTGCGATGTCAGGTATTCCTCGACCTTGTCACTTTGCCCGCCCATGACGCCGAAGCCGCGGATGTCGGCCACCGAGCCGTCGTAGGTCAGCCGGTAGATCTGGTCGGCATCGACCGACTCGCCGACCTCGGCGACGAACAGCTCGACCTCGTACGGCTTCTCCCCGCCGGCCGAGAAGATCGTGCCGAGCGTCTGGGCGTACGCGTTGGCAAGCGCACGGCCGGTGACATCCCGCCGGTCGTACGAGTAGCCACGCATGTCAGCCAGCCGGACGCCAGCGATGCGCAGGTTCTCGAACTCGTTGTACCGGCCGACGGCGGCGAATCCGATGCGGTCGTAGATCTCACTGACCTTGTGCAGCGCCTTGGACGGGTTCTCGGCCACGAAGACGACCCCGTCGGTGTATTGCACGACGGCGACACTGCGGCCGCGCGCAATGCCCTTTCGGGCAAAATCCGCCCGGTCCTTCATCAGCTGTTCAGGCGAAACGTAGAACGGCATCGTCATGCTGAAGTCCTTTACGAGAGCGGGGCCGAGGGACCGTCGGGTCGGACGAGACGGGCGCCGAAGACGTCGTCGGCGATGGCGCCGATCTCGACGTCCGGGATCCGCCGATAGCCGTCCTTGTTGACGACGGCAACGACCGGGAAGATGCGCCGCGTCAGATCAGGCCCACCGGTGGCGGAGTCATCGTCTGCCGCGTCATACAGCGCCTGGATGACCGCCGTGATCGTGTCGTGCTCGGACAAATCCGGCTTATAGAGCTTCTTCAGTGAGCCGCGGGCAAACATTGAACCGGAGCCGACCGCGTGGAACGCATGTTCCTCATACCGGCCACCGGTGACGTCGTAGGAGAAGATCCGACCCTCGCCCGTGGCGGGGTCGAAACCGGCAAACAAGGGGACGACTGCCAGGCCCTGCATGGCAAGACCGAGGTTGCCGCGGATGAGTGATGCCAGCCGGTTGGCCTTGCCGTCGGCGGACAGCCCGGCGCCCTCAAGCTTCTCGTAGTGCTCAAGTTCGACCTGGAACAGCCGCACCAGTTCGACTGCGAGGCCAGCGGTGCCGGCGATTCCGATACACGAGAACTCGTCGGCCGGGAAGACTTTCTCGATGTCGCGCTGCGCGATGACGTTGCCCATCGTGGCCCGCCGGTCGCCGGCCATGACGACGCCACCCGGAAACGCGGCCGCGACGATAGTCGTCGCGTGCGGAGCGATGTCGGCCAAGCTGCCTGATGCCGAACGCGCGCTCGGCATCAGCTCGGGCGCCTGCTGCGCGAGAAAGTCTGCGAAGGATGCGTTGCCCGTCACCGTGTACGGCTTCGGGAGCATCACTGGCCGCCCTTCTGCACAAAGCTGCGCACGAACTCCTCGGCGTTCTCCTCGAGCACGTCGTCGATCTCGTCCAGGATCGAGTCCACGTCGTCGTCGAGCTTCTCCTTGCGCTCGGCAACCTCGCTGGTGGACTCAACCTCGGCCGATTCCTCGGTCGACTTCTTGGTGCTGCGTTGCTGCTGTTCGGACATACCTCAACACTAGTCAACTGGCGGTTATCGCGCGGAACAGATCCGTCGCCGAGTCACAGCGGTCGAACAGGGCCCCGACATGCTCTTTCGTCCCACGCAGCGGTTCCATCGTCGGGACGCGTTGCAGCGAATCGTGCCCGGGCAGGTCGAAGATGACCGAGTCCCACGAGGCGGCGGCGATGTCGGGAGCAAATCGGGCCAGGCACATGCCGCGAAAGTAGGCGCGGGTGTCGATGGGCGGCGTCGCCACGGCGTCCTTGATCTCGTCATCGGCGATAAGCCGGTCGATACGGCCTGATCGGACGAGTGAATGATAGAGCCCCTTCTCCACCCGGACGTCGTGGTACTGCAGGTCGACCAGGTGCAGCTTCGCGTGGTCCCAGTCGAGGCCGTCACGCTCGCGGTACCGCTCCAGCAGGCCGAGCTTGGCCACCCAGTCCAGCTCACGGGCGCATCGATGTGGGTCGACGGCCAAGCGGTCGAGCAGGCTCTCCCAGCGGGCGAGGACGTCGTCGGTCTGCTCGTCGCTGCCGTGTCGCTCGACGAACGCCTGCGCGGACGCGAGGTACTGGCCCTGCAGGTCGAGTGCGGTGATCGTCCGCCCGTCGAACAGCTCCGCGGTCGCCGTGAGCGTCGGGTCGTGCGAGATGTCGTGCAGCGCTTGAACGGGGTTCGCCAGCTGCGGGACATCGGACAACTCGCCAGCCTCGATCATGCCGAGGACGAGTGACGTCATGCCGTGCTTGAGGTAGATGGCAACTTCGGAGCAGTTGGCGTCGCCGAGGATGACGTGCAGGCGGCGGTACTTCTTAGGATCGGCGTGCGGCTCGTCGCGGGTGTTGATGATCGGGCGCTTGAGCGTGGTTTCCAGACCGACGCCGACCTCCATGTAGTCGGCGCGCTGCGCGAGCTGGAAAGCGTGCACGCTGCCGTCCTGCCGCTGCCCGACGCGGCCGGCGCCCGTGATGACCTGCCGCGACACAAAAAACGGCGTCAGCTGCTCAACGATGTTCTCGAAGGGAACGTCGCGCGCCATGAGGTAGTTCTCGTGTGCCCCGTAGGACGCGCCCTTGTTGTCGACGTTGTTCTTGTACAGAACGATCGGGTAGGCGCCGGGAAGGCGTCCGGCCAACTCGGCGCCGAGGCGCATGACCGCCTCGCCAGCCTTCTCCCAGACGACGACATCGCGCGGGTTTGTCACCTCCGGGCTCGCGTACTCCGGATGCGCGTGGTCGACGTAGAGCCGGGCCCCATTGGACAGGATGATGTTGGCCAGGCCGAGATCCTCGTCGGTGAGTTGAGACGGGTCGGCGGCGTCGCGGCTGAGGTCGAACCCGCGCGCGTCGCGCAGCGGATTCTCTTCCTCGAAGTCCCAGCGGGCTCGCCGCGTGAGCCCATGTGCGGCCGCGTAGGAGTTGACCACATGCGTAGACGCGACCATCGGGTTGGCGTGCGGCTGGCCAGTCACGGCAATGCCGTACTCGACCTCGCTCCCCTGCACCCGACGGACTGTCATAACGCCAGCCTAGTTACCAATGCACTCCACGCAGGATGTTCGCCAATGCCTTCTGCTGCGTCGTGACGTCGTCGGCCGCCTGATCGCCGCGGGCAGCAGCCGAGTCGGGGAACATCTTGTACGCCTGATGCAGGACGCGGAAGGCGACCGTTGGCGCTATGGCGTGCGTGATCTCGCCCGCCGTTCCCGCGAGGGTGTTGAGTTCGGTTGGCTTGTCGCGCATCGCCTTGAGCACGAGCTCGGCTGCCTGCGACGAGCTGATCGTCGGAAACTTTTGGTACATCTTCGTCGGCGCGATCATGGGCGTCCGCACGAGCGGCATGTGGATCGACGTGAAGGTGAGCCCGTCGCCGAGCACTTCGGAGCTCACCACGCGGCTCCATGCGTCCAGAGCCGCCTTGGACGCCACGTAGGCGGCGAAGCGCGGCGGGTTCGTCTGGACGCCGACAGAAGAGATGTTGACGACGTGGCCGCCACCGGTCAAAGCCGGCATGAGCCCCATGATGAGACGGATGGCGCCGAAGTAGTTGAGCTGCATGGTCCGCTCGAAGTCGTGGAATCGGTCCATGGACAATCGCAGCGAACGCCGGATCGAGCGGCCGGCGTTGTTGACCAGGAAATCAACGTGATCGTGGTTCTTGACGATCGTCGTGGCCATCCGGTCGATGTCTTCGAGATCGGACAGGTCGCAGGTGTAGACATACGCCTCGCCGCCCATGGCCTCGATGTCGCCCTTGGTCTCCTCCAGCTTCTCCTTGCCGCGTGCGACGAGGATCGGGATGCCGCCGTGGATGGCCACGCGCAACGCCGTTGCCTTTCCGATGCCGGATGAGGCGCCTGTGATGACGACCGTCTTCCCCTTGAGCGCTTTGGTGCTGGCCCGGTCGGCCTTGATGTCGGGGTCCAGGTTCTGCTCCCAGTAGTCCCACAGCGTCGCCGCATATGACTTGAGCGGCGGCAACTCGACGCCGGTGTCCGCCAGTGCCTCCACGGTGGCCGAGTTGTCATACGTGGTGGGAAGGCTGACGTGGGCGAGAACCTCAGGCGGAATGCCGAGACGTCCGAGCGTTTGCTTCGCCACGACCTCGCCAGGGCCACGCGTCGTGACCTTCGCCAATGCCACCTGGATAGCGCGCGTGGGCAGGAAATCGCCGACCCTCCCGTCCGCGATGACCTTGAGATGTGGTGACTTCGCCGCCTTTGAAAAGAGCTCGAGGACGTCGAGGTTGCGTTGTGGCTTCGGGTTGACCAACTGGAACGCGCGGTTATCGAGGCCTGGCTTGTGCGCCAAGGCGTCGATGGACTTCGCCACGTAGTCGACCGGCACCACGTTGGTCATGGTGATTCCGGGAGCCGGTACGGCTGGAAGAAATCCCGGCAGGTAGTCGCGCATCCGCTTTATGAGCGTGAAGAAGTAGTACGGTCCGTCGATCTTGTCGATCTCACCGGTTTCGGAGTCGCCGAGCACGATGGCGGGACGGTAGACGCGCCACGGCGTCGTAGCGGTGTCGCGGACGAGCTTCTCGGATTCGAACTTCGTCCGGTGATACGCGGACGCGAACTGCTGGCCGACGTCGAACATGTCGTCGCTGTAGGTGCCGGTGTACTCGCCCGACGCCGCGATGGACGACGTAATGTGAAAACAATCGACCTCAAGTTGATTCGCCAGCTCCAAGGCGTGCTTGGTCCCACCGGTGTTCAGAGCGTCGTTCTGTTCCTTCGTCGCCGTCATGTCGTACGACGCCGCGAGATGGAAAAAGTGCTTGACCTTGCCCCGGTTCTCCTCGACCCACGCTGGATCGACACCCAGGCCCTTCTCCGTCAACTGGCCGGCGACCGCCTTGACGCGCGTGCTGTTGCTCCAGCGATAGCGGAACTTCTCCAGCTTCGCCTCCGACCCGGGTCGGACCAGCACCCAAATCGTCCCGCGACGGTTGTTGACCAGTTCAGTAACGAGGCGGCGTCCGATGAATCCGGTAGCTCCCGTGACGAAGTACGACATGTCCCGGATGCTACGACCTTTTGGCGAGGTGCACAGCGTCGGGCGAGCAGGCGTAGTGGCCGAACGCCGGAATGTCGACAAACCCGGCCGCGCGATACATCGCGATGGCCTCGGGCTGAGCGTTTCCGGTTTCGAGCACCAGCCGCCGGACGCCTGCTTCTGTCGCCGTGCGCTCAAGCTCGGCCAAGATGGCCCGCGCGACGCCGGTCCGACGACGCTCTTCGCGCACGTACATCCGCTTGATTTCAGCGTCGCCCTCAGCCGGCCCGCCCCAGCGCCAGCCACCCATCCCGACCGGTTCGCCGTCCAGCAGCACGAGCAGGAACACCCCTCGCGGCGGGACGAACTGCTCCGGATCCATCGGGCTCACGTCGCCGTCGCCGCCGTACCGCCGGCCGTACTCGGCCTGGACCTCGCGGGTCAACTCCTGAACGACCGGATCGTCGTACCGGACTTCCTGTACTTCCAACTACAGGTACTGGCCGGTATTCGCGACCGTGTCGATGGAGCGACCCGGTTCCTGTCCACCCTTGCCGGACACGAGCGTGCGGATGAAGACGATCCGCTCGCCCTTCTTGCCCGAGATCCGGGCCCAGTCGTCCGGGTTGGTGGTGTTGGGCAGGTCTTCGTTCTCCTTGAACTCGTCCAGGCAGGCCTGCAGCAGGTGCTGCACGCGCAGGCCGCGCTGGCCGTGCTCGAGAAGGTCCTTGATCGCCATCTTTTTGGCGCGGTCGACGATGTTCTGGATCATCGCGCCGGAGTTGAAGTCCTTGAAGTACAGGATCTCCTTGTCGCCGTTGGCGTACGTGACCTCGAGGAACTGGTTCTCCTGCGACTCGGCGTACATCCGCTCCACGACGCGCTGGACCATGCCGTTGACCGTGGCCGCGGCATCGCCACCGAACTCGGCAAGATCGTCGGCGTGCAGGGGCAGATCGGCAACGAGGTACTTGCTGAAGATGTCACGGGCCGACTCGGCGTCCGGACGCTCGATCTTGATCTTCACGTCGAGCCGACCGGGACGCAGGATGGCCGGATCGATCATGTCCTCGCGGTTCGATGCGCCGATGACGAGGACGTTCTCGAGTCCCTCGACTCCGTCGATCTCACTGAGCAACTGCGGGACGATCGTGTTCTCGACGTCTGACGAAATGCCGGAACCGCGGGTGCGGAACAGCGAGTCCATCTCGTCGAAGAAGACGATGACCGGGGTGCCCTCGGACGCCTTCTCGCGCGCCCGCTGGAAGACCAGGCGGATGTGGCGCTCGGTCTCGCCGACGTACTTGTTGAGCAGTTCGGGACCCTTGATGTTGAGGAAGTACGAACGTCCCTCCTCGCCGGTCTTCTCCGATACCTTCTTCGCCAGCGACGCCGCAACTGCCTTGGCAATCATGGTCTTGCCACAGCCGGGCGGGCCGTAGAGGAGCACACCCTTCGGCGGCTTGAGCTTGTGCTCGATGAAGACGTCGGGGTGCAGGTACGGCAACTCGACGGCATCGCGAATGGATTCGATCTGCGACTTGAGGCCGCCGATCGCGTCGTAGTCGATGTCGGGCACCTCTTCGAGGACGAGTTCCTCGACTTCGCTCTTTGGCACCCGCTCGTACACATAGTTGGACCGGCTGTCGAGCAGAAGCGAGTCGCCGGCGCGAATTTTGGTCCCGGCCAGCGAGTCGGCGATGCGCACGATCCGTTCTTCGTCGGCGTTGCCGAGGACGAGCGCACGCTCACCGTCCTCAAGCAGCTCCTTGAGCATGACGACTTCGCCGGTGGTCTCGAAGTCCAGCGCGGTCACGACATTCATGGCCTCGTTGAGGATGACCTCTTGGCCCTTGCGCAGCGCTTGCTTGTCTACCGCCGGGCTGACGTTGACGCGCAACTTGCGGCCGCCGGTGAAGACATCGACCGACCCGTCCTCGTTCAACTGGAGAAAGGTGCCGAAACCGGTCGGTGGCTGGGCCAGCCGGTCGACTTCCTCCTTGAGGGCGACGATCTGGTCGCGCGCCTCACGCAGGGTGTGGATGAGGCGGTCGTTCTGGGCAGTCGTGGTGGCAAGCCGCGACTCGAGATCGGCCGCACGCGCGTCACCGGACAGCGGGTCGAATTCGGTCATGACTCCACCTCCCGTGACGAGTGTTACGAGCCTACCTGCCAACACACGCAATCTCGTTGGACATCTTGACCATTGACCATGAAACAGGTCACTGTCAGGATGCCCGAAGCTTCGGGAGGAGAACCCATGACGAACGAAGATCTGCCGGCGCTCCGCGCGGCGACACTGTGTGAGGCGTTTCAACTCACCGTTCAGCGCTATGCCGATTCCCCAGCCCTGCGCACCCCCGGCGACGCGCAACGACTGACGTATGGCGAGTGGGCGGCCCAGGTCGAGCGCGTCGCGGGTGGACTTGCGCAATTTGGCCTCCGGCGTGGCGACACGCTCGCGCTCATGACGACAAACCGACCGGAGTTCTTTATTGCGGACATGGCGGCCGAGCATCTGGGCGCCACCCCGTTCTCGATCTACAACTCGTCCTCCCCGGAGCAGATCGAGTACCTCTTCGGCAACGCCGGCAACCGGATCGTCATCGCCGAACAACAGTTCGTCGAGGCGATCAAGGCGGCCAACGCGAACCTGCAGATCATCGTGCTCGAGGACGGCCTGCCCGAAGCCGACTTCCCGGACTTCGAAGCCACCTGGCGAGCCGTCGAGCCGGCCGACATCGCGACCCTCATCTATACCTCCGGCACCACCGGACCGCCGAAGGGTGTGCAGTTGACCCACGGCAACGTGGTCTCGACGATGAGGTCGTACGACGAATTCGGCGTGTTCTCGCCCGGCGGCCGGACAGTCTCGTACCTTCCCCTGGCCCACATTGCCGATCGCGCCCTTCACTACTACTCGGCGGTCGCCACGGGTTCGACCATCACCTGCATCGACACTCCAACCGCGGTTCTCGCTGGGTTGGTCGACGCTCGTCCCACGAGCTGGCTCGCGGTTCCGCGCATCTGGGAGAAGATCAAGGCCGCACTCGAGGTCAAGGGCGTCACCGACCCGACCGTCCTCCCGGAGGAGACCAAAGCCGGCATTCGCGCACAGCTCGGGCTCGACCAGGCCGAGGTCCTGTTCTCCGGTGCGGCGCCCATCGCGCCGTCGGTGCTCGAGTTCTTCAACGGCCTCGGCATTCCGGTACACGAGGGCTGGGCGATGTCCGAGACCGCATGCGCCGGCACGTTCAACCCGATCGGCCACCAGCGCCTCGGCACCATCGGCGTGCCGATCCCGGGGGTTGAGACGAAGGTCGCCGACGACGGCGAGTTCCTCGTCCGCGGACCCAGCGTCATGGTCGGCTACCGCAACGACCCGGCCAAGACCGCTGAGGCTATCGACGCCGAGGGCTGGCTGCACACCGGTGACATCGTGACGGTCGACAAGGACGGATACGTCACGATCATCGACCGTAAGAAAGAGCTGATCATCAGCGCGGGCGGCAAGAACATGTCACCGGCCAACATCGAGCAGACCGTCAAGGCATCGCACGCCCTCATCGGGCAGGCCTGCTGCATCGGCGACGCGCGGCCGTACAACGTCGCGCTGCTCGTGCTCGATCCTGATGCCAGCGCCGCCTACGCCGCGGCCAACGGCTTGGACGACTCATCCCCGGCCACGCTCTCCCAGAACCCGGACGTGCAGGCGCTCGTCGCGGGCGCCGTCGAGGAGGCGAACTCGCGCCTCAGCCGGGTGGAGCAGATCAAGAAGTTCCACATCCTCGGCGAGGACTGGCTGCCCGACACCGAGGTGCTGACCCCGACGTCGAAACTCAAGCGTCGCGGCGTCAACGAGCGCTACGCCGACGAGATCGAAGCGCTTTACGCGTAATTAGACCCCCGGCGGGCGCGGTCCGCTGTAATCCGGCCCGTACGCCCCGGGCGCCGGGCGCCGGGTTTTCTCGAGCGCTTGATGTCGTGGCGCCATGCGTCGAGCGGCAACGAGGAACGCGGTGTGTCCCACCGACCCATGGATCGGCCGCACCGCCAGCCCTTCAAGGTGCCAGTCGCGCATCGAGGTCTCCCACGCGTGCGGCTCGGTGAAGCCGCCGTCTGCACGCAGCGTCTCGACAAAGAGCGACAGCTGGGTCGTCGTCGCCACGTAGGCGCAGACAATGCCGCCGGGAACGAGCCGTTCGGCCGCGAGCGGTACACACGTCCACGGGTCGACCATGTCCAGGATGAGCCGATCGACCTCGTCCTCGGCGATCACCTCGCGCACGTCACCGATCGTCAGTGACCACGGTGCGTCCGGGCCGGCGACCTGCTCGACATTGCGGCGGGCGATCTCCGCGAAGTCCTCGCGCACCTCGTAGGAATGGACGTGACCACTGCCACCAACTGCACGCAGCAGATACAGGGTGAGGGCGCCGGATCCAGCGCCTGCCTCAACGACCCGGGCGCCCGGGAAGATGTCCGTCATCGTGACGATGTGCGCCGCATCCTTTGGATACACGATCGCGGCGCCCCGCGGCATCGACACGACGTACTCGCTGAGCAGCGGCCGGAACACCTGGTACTGCCCGCCGAGCGATGAGACGAGCACGGTGCCTTCCGGCTGGCCGATCATGTCGTCGTGCTTGAGCTGGCCCTTCTTCGTGGAGAACTCCTTGCCGACCTCCAACCGCACGTTGTGCCGGCGCCCCTTCGCGTCGGTGATCCGCACCCACTCACCGGGTTGTAGTTCTGAGCGCATGGCCCGCACCTTCCCAAAGGAACCAGGCGATGAGAACCGCGAACGCGAGGTCGAGCGACCACGTCGGGCCGTCGTAGTCCACCCGCAGGAGCGTGACGACGACCAGCGCCACCGCGATCACCCGGCCGGACCAGGCGGCAAGCCGGGTGCCGGCGTCAGGACGTCCGCTGACCTGCCAGATGGCCGCGCGCAGTGCGCGCCCGCCGTCGAGCGGGAGTCCCGGAAGGAGGTTGAACACGCCGACGACGATGTTGATCCAGCCCAGAGCCGCGACGACGGCATATCCGTAGCTGTAGTACAGACAGACAACGCCGATCGCGAGCGAGACCAAGGGTCCGACGGTCGAGATCACGAACTCCTGCACGGGCGTGCGGCTCGGGCTTTCGATCGCCGTTTCGCCACCGAGCAGGTGCAGCGTGATGGAGCGGACGCGCAGCCCATAGCCTCGTGCCGCGATCATGTGCGCGACCTCGTGCAGGAACACCGAGAAATAGAGCCCGAGCACGAAAAGCGTGGCGGCGGCGTATCCGGACGTCGCGCCGTCCCGGTCGAAGCGCGGCGCGAAGACCAAGATCAGCAGCGCACCCATCACCAGAAGAGATGGCCCGATCAGGATGTCGACCCCGCCCAGGCGCGCGATCCGCCAGTTGCCCGCTCTCACGCCGCAACCGTAGCGAGTGTTGTCGTATGGGACGTCTAATGTCCTCGGCATGGGACCAGTCGAGACATCCGCAGTCGAGGTGCGTACCGCGCTGTCGCCCAGCCGCGCGTCGGACTTCCTCACCTGTCCCCTGCTCTACCGCTTCCGCACGATCGACCGCTTCCCCGAGCCGCCCGATCCGGTGGCCGTACGCGGGACGCTCGTGCATGCCGTCCTCGAGAACCTCTTCGGCGAAGTCGCTGTGGAGCGGACGATCCAGCGGGCACAGCAACTCCTACCGGGCACATGGGAGACGCTCCGCGAGGAGCACCCGGACCTCGCCGAACTTGAGCTGCCGGACGGCTGGCTCGCGTCGGCCGACGACCTGCTGGCGTCGTACTTCGCGCTCGAAGACCCCAGCCAGATCGAGCCGGAGGCGCTCGAACTTCGGGTCGACCATGTCTTGGAGTCGGGCCTGGCGCTCGGCGGCATCGTTGACCGGCTCGACGTCGCGCCCGACGGCCGGATCAGGGTTGTGGATTATAAATCGGGCCGGTCAGTTGGCGAACGCTTCGAAGGCAAAGCGCTGTTTCAGATGAAGTTCTATGCGCTCGTCCTCTGGCGCACCCGGGGAGTCATCCCCACCGTGCTGCAGCTCTACTACTTGGCCGACGAGACAGTGTTGAGCTACGAACCCGACGAGTCCGACCTGCTGGCTACCGAACGCAAGGTCGTAGCGCTCTGGGACGCCATCCAAAAGGCGATCGAGCGGGAGCAGTTCCCGCCTCGCCCCAGCGCGCTGTGCCAATGGTGCCGTCATCAGGACAAGTGCCCCGAGTTCGGCGGCGAAATCCCGCCGATGCCCCCGGTGATGCTCGTCCCTGGAGCCTAAGCCTCGAACTCGGTGGCTTCGCCCGGATCGACCCAGTGCACCCGATCGGCGAACCGCGAAGCCGACAACACCGGCTCGGCGGCAGCACGGCCTTGCTTGAAGTGCGTCCAGCCCTCGTAGTGGACCGGGACAATCGCGGCTGGGTCGACGAGCTCGAGCAGGTCGACGGACTCGCGTGCGTCCATCGTGTAGCGGAAGCGTCCAGTCAGGTAGGCGAAGCGCACTGCGCCGAGGTGCATCACCATGGATCCGATGTCGATACGCTGCGGAACTTCGCGCAGGCCCGGGTAGAGCACGGTGTCGCCGGTGACCCACAGCGCGCCGTTCTGCTGCCCTTCCCAGTCGAGAGCGAATCCGATGACAGGCCCCGTGATGGGGTCCATGCCGGGCGGACCATGACGACACGGTGTCGCCGTGATCGTGAGCGTCGGCTTGTCCGGGTGCTCCAGCCGAGTGGTGCTCCATGGCTTGAGCCCGACGGAGTCACCGCCGAGATGCTCGGCCGCCTTCATGGTGGTGATCGTGATGCCCCACCCCGGCAACAGCGCACGCCCGGCCGGGTCCAGGTTGTCGCCGTGGTGATGGTGGCTGACCAGCACCGCGTCAATCTCGCCGAGCTCATCTGGGGCCATCGACGGGCCGACCGTCTTCTTTGAAGTCGTCCCCCAGCCGAAGAAGTACCGCTTGCCGGGCGGATCGAACGTCGGATCGGTCAGGATGCGCCAGCCGGCGAACTCAATGAGGGTCGTAGGCCCACCGATGTGCGTGATGCGAACGTTCGTCACGCTGACCACCTCCGATCCCAGAGCATAGACGGCGTCACGCCGTCGAGCGTCGTCCGGACGAACCGCCGGTTTGCCGCCGGGACGTCGACCAGATGTGGGATGACAAGAACCTCGCAGCCAGCGGCGTTGGCCGACGCGGCCCCCGTCGCCGAATCCTCGATGGCGAGGCACTCCGCCGGCGCGCACCCGAGGAGTTCGGCCGCGGTCAGGTACGCCTCTGGATGCGGCTTGCCCATGACGACCGCGTCTCCGGTGACGATGGCTGCGAGGGGCAGGTATTGGGCGACGGCCGTCGCGATGGGTGCATACGACATCGTTACCAGCGCCTGCGGGACGCCGGCCTCGGCAAACGCCGCAACCAGATCAAGCGCCCCAGGTCGCCACGGCACCGCCCGGGCGATACTCGCCGCCACTCGCTCGACCAGGTAGTCCACGATCTCGGCCGACGGCAGCGGTGATCCGAGACGGTCCTTGATGTACACGCCGCTGTCCGGAAGGGCCAGCCCGACCAGCGCCAGTCCGTCGTCGTGCGTCCAGTCGGCACCGTGCTCAGCGGCCAGTTCGCGTTCTGCCGCCATCCAGACGGGCTCGGTGTCGACCAGAGTCCCATCGAGGTCCCACAGCACCGCTCGCCACACTCAGTCCTCCGGGTTGTAGCCGAGGTTCGGGCCGAGCCAGCGCTCGGCTTCCTTGAGCGTCCAGCCCTTGCGGGACGCGTAGTCCGCGACCTGGTCCTGGGCGAGCCGACCGACCACGAAGTACTGCGACTGCGGATGTGAGAAGTACCAGCCACTCACCGCCGCACCAGGCCACATGGCCATCGACTCAGTGAGTTCGATACCGGTGCTGGCCTCGACATCGAGCAGCTCCCAGAGTGTCTGCTTTTCGGTGTGCTCCGGGCACGCCGGGTAGCCGGGCGCCGGACGGATGCCGACGTACTTCTCGCCGATCAGAGCGGCATTGTCGAGCGCTTCGTCCGGTTGGTATCCCCAGAACTCCTTGCGCACCCGCTCGTGCATCCGCTCGGCAAAGGCCTCAGCCAGCCGATCTGCGAGCGACTCGAGCAGGATCGCGCTGTAGTCGTCGAGTGCTGCCTTGAACTCCGAGATCTTCGCTTGGCTTCCCAGCCCGGCAGTCACCGCGAAGCCGCCGACGTGGTCTGCGAGCCCGGTCTCCTTGGGCGCGACGAAATCGCCGAGCGACCGGTTCGGGATGCCCTCGCGGTGCTCGCCCTGCTGGCGCAGGTTGCGCAGCGTCGCGAGCACTTCGGTGCGCGAGTCGTCGGTGTACACCTCGACGTCGTCTCCAACGGCGTTGGCCGGGAAGAAGCCGATAACCCCGCTGGCGGTCAGCCACTTCTCCTTGATCAACTTGTCGAGCATGTCCTGCGCGTCGTCGTAGAGCTTGCGGGCGGCTTCGCCGGAGGCCGGGTTGTTGAGGATGTCCGGGAACTTGCCCTTCATCTCCCAGGCATTGAAGAACGGCTGCCAGTCGATGTACTCACGGAGTTCGGCGAGGTCGTAGTCGGCGAACACCCGGGCGCCGCTCTGGTTTGGCACCGGTGGGACGTAGCCCGCCCACTCGATCGGCGTCCGATTCGCGCGCGCCTTCTCAAGCGTGAGCATCGGCCGTTCGCTCTTCTGCGCGTGCCGTTCGCGCAACGCCGCATAGTCGGCTTCAGTGGCTTCAAGCAGGGCCGGACGCTGGGTGTCCGACAACAGCGCGGCAGCCACCGGCACCGAGCGGGAGGCGTCCTTGACCCAGACGACCGGTCCGGTGCGTCGCGGGGCGACCTTGACGGCAGTGTGGGCGCGCGACGTCGTCGCGCCACCGATCAGCAGCGGGATCTCAAGACCCTGCCGCTCCATCTCGGCTGCGAAGTTGACCATCTCGTCCAAGGACGGCGTGATCAATCCGGACAGGCCGATGATGTCGGCGCCGACCTCCGTCGCCTTGTCCAGGATCTTCTGGGCGGGCACCATCACACCGAGGTCGATGACCTCGTAGTTGTTGCACTGCAGCACCACACCGACGATGTTCTTGCCGATGTCGTGGACGTCGCCCTTGACCGTTGCCATGACGATCGTGCCGTTCGTCGTGTCAGCATCGCCTGGCTGCTTTTCCGCCTCGATGAACGGCAGCAGGTAGGCCACGGCCTTCTTCATGACGCGCGCTGACTTGACCACCTGGGGCAGGAACATCTTTCCGGCGCCGAAGAGATCGCCGACGACGTTCATACCGTCCATCAGCGGGCCTTCGATGACCTCGATCGGACGACCACCGGCGGCGGAAATCTCAGCCCGGAGTTCCTCGGTGTCCGCTTCGACGTCCGCATCCAAGCCCTTGACCAGAGCGTGCGTGATTCGCTCGCGGACCGGCAGGCTGCGCCACTCAGCCGCCTGCGGATCCTCGGCCTCTCCGGCCCTGTTGAACTTCTCGGCGATCTCAAGCAGCCGCTCGGCCGCGTCAGGGCGCCGGTTCAACACCACGTCCTCGATGCGCTCGCGCAGCTCGGGATCAATCTCGTCATAGACAACCAGAGCGCCGGCATTCACGATGCCCATGTCCAGGCCCGCCTTGATGGCGTGGAACAGGAACACGGCGTGGATGGCCTCGCGAACCGGGTTATTGCCGCGGAACGAGAAGGACACGTTGGAGATGCCACCGGAGATGTGCACGCCGGGCAGGTTCTCCTTGATCCAGGCGCAGGCCTCGATGAAGTCGATCCCATAGGTCGCGTGCTCTTCGATGCCGGTGGCCAGCGCGAAGCAGTTCGGGTCGAAGATGATGTCCTCAGGCGGGAAGTCAACCTCTTCAGTCAGGATTCGATACGCCCGGCCGCAGATCTCCTTGCGACGCTCCAGGTTGTCGGCTTGGCCATCCTCATCGAACGCCATCACGACGACGGCAGCACCGTACTTGCGGCATAGGCGTGCCTCACGGACGAACTTCTCCTCGCCTTCCTTGAGCGAGATCGAGTTCACGATCGGCTTGCCTTGGACGTTCTTCAGGCCAGCCTCGATGACCTCCCACTTTGACGAGTCGATCATCACCGGGACGCGGCTGATGTCCGGCTCTGCGGCGATCAACTTGGTGAAGCGATCCATGGCAGCGACGCCGTCGATCATGCCTTCGTCCATGTTGATGTCGATGACCTGCGCACCGACCTCAACCTGCTGTAAGGCGACCGAGAGCGCGGTGTCGTAGTCCTCGGCCTTGATCAGGTTGCGGAAGCGCGCCGAGCCCGTGATGTTCGTGCGCTCGCCGATGTTCACAAACAGTGAGTCTTCGGTGATGTTGAGCGGTTCGAGGCCGGACAGCCGGGTTGCCTGCTCCTGGCCATGGAGTGAACGCGGCGCCTTGCCCCTGACAGATTCAGCGATCTCTGCGATGTGCTCCGGCGTGGTGCCGCAGCATCCACCGACGAGGTTCACCAGCCCGGCGTCGGCGAACTCGGCGAGGTAGCCGGCCTGACGTTCGGGCGTCTCGTCGTACTCGCCGAACGCATTCGGCAGGCCCGCGTTCGGGTACGCCGAGACGAACGTGTCCGAGATGCGGGACATCTCGGCGAGGTACGGCCGCATTTCGGGTGCGCCCAGCGCACAGTTGAGGCCCACGGCGACCGGCTTGACGTGCCGCATCGAGTTCCAGAAGGCCTCGGTCGTCTGGCCGGACAGCGTGCGCCCGGACGCATCGGTGATCGTGCCGGAGATGATGACCGGCCAGCGCCGGCCACGCTCCTCGAAGAGGGTTTCGACGGCATAGATCGCTGCCTTGGCGTTGAGCGAGTCGAAGATCGTCTCGATCAGCAGCAGGTCTGATCCACCGTCTACGAGCCCGTTCGCCGCTTCCAGATAGGCGGCCGCCAGTTCGTCGTAGGAGACGTTGCGCGCCGCGGGGTCATTCACGTCCGGTGAGATCGAAGCCGTCCGCGTCGTCGGGCCGATGGCACCGGCGACGTAGCGCGGCCGTTCGGGCGTGCTGGCCGCATCGACAGCAACTCGGGCGATCCGAGCGGACTCGTGGTTGAGCTCGTAGGAGAGCTCCTCCATGCCGTAGTCGGCCATCGAAATCCGGTTTGCACTGAACGTGTTGGTCTCGATGATGTCGGCGCCGGCCTCGAGATACTCGCGATGGATCGCGCTGATGATCTCGGGCTGGGTGAGCGTGAGCAGCTCGTTGTTGCCCTGGACATCCGACGGCCAATCCTTGAACCGCTCGCCCCGATACCCAGCCTCGTCTGGACGATCGCGCTGGATTGCCGTACCCATGGCGCCGTCGATGATCAGGATCCGCTCAGACAGAACGCGCGTGAGTTCGTCGGTGCAGTCCGGCCGGACGTTCGCGTCCACGTGCGTTCCTCCCAAATGTGGAAGGCGTCCTTTGGTTCTCTGCCGAGCGTGGCAGACCTCGCGCGATCCGTCGCAACGCCTCTCGACCAACGTCAGTCTACGGGGTGCCCTTTCCGATCCCAAGGAGGTTTCAGCCGTAGGGTTGCCGGTGTGACGTCCGACTTCCTGCTGCCACCGCTCAAGAACCCGTGGATGGTCGCCGCCTTTGAGGGATGGAACGACGCCGCCGACGCCGCGTCATCCGTCATCGAACACCTCGTGAGCGAGTGGGACGCGCAGATTCTTACCGAGCTCGACCCGGAGGACTTCTACGACTTTCAGGTCAACCGGCCACACGCCCATGCCAACGAGCATGGGGTGCGCGAGATCGTCTGGCCCGCACCGACGATCTACGTGGCCACTCCGCCCGGGGCCGAGCGCGACGTCCTGATGCTGCGCGCGCCGGAACCAAACGTCCGGTGGAAGTCGTTCTGCAGCCTGATCGTGAAACTTGCCGGCGTCGCCGGCGTCAGCGACATCGTGACCCTCGGTGCACTGCTAGCCGACACGCCACACACCCGCCCCGTTCCGCTCACCGGCTCGGCGTCGGACGCGGAGATCGCCGAACGACTCGGCCTGCAGTCGTCGAGCTACACCGGCCCGGTCGGCATCACGGCGATCCTCAACCACACCGCCGCCCACGAAGGCATCTCGGCAGTGTCGTTGTGGGCTGCCGTGCCGCACTACGTCGCCGAACCGCCCTGCCCCAAGGCCACGCTGGCGCTTCTGGGAGCACTCGAAGACGCGGTGGGCATGGCACTGCCGCAGGGCGATCTGGAGGACCTCGCGGCCGCCTGGCAGCGCGGTGCCGACGAGTTGACGCAGTCCGACCCCGAGATCGCCGAGTACGTGTCCGAACTCGAGAGTGAGCGTTCGACGGCCGAGCTGCCTGAGGCGAGCGGCGACGCCATCGCCCGCGACTTCGAGCGCTACCTTCGCCGGCGCGGCCACGAATCTGGCGGGTGACGTGAGGACCATGTCTGACCCGGCTGCCACGATGCCGTCATGACTGAACACGGCCGTCTGAGCAAGATCCGCAAACTGCTCGCCTTGGCCGAAGACCCCTCGGCCACGCCGGCGGAGTCGGCCGCATTCACCGAGAAGGCCATGGCTCTCATGGCCCGCCACGGCATCGACGAGGCGCTCCTTTCCGCGGACGCCGACCGCCCCGGACGCGTCGTGAACCGGCGGCTGACCATGCCGGCGCCCTATGCCCGCGACAAGGCGACGCTGGCCGCGTCCATCGCCATGGCCCTGCGGTGCAAGGCGATCATGCTCACGCGCGACAGAGACATCGTCCTCCAGATCTTCGGCTTCCAATCCGACGTCCGCCATGTCGACGCGCTGTTTTCCAGCCTGCTGGTGCAGGCGGCCCACGAGCTGGCCATAACGCCGATTCCGCCCCCCGAGCATCCGGCCGCCTTCCGTCGGTCGTGGTGGGTCGGTTTCGCCTTGGCCGTCAACGCCCGCCTCGAGCAAGCCAAGCGGGCCGCCGAGGCGCAAGCCGACCAGAACCACACGAAGTCCACGGCCGGAACCTCCGACGGCCCGAGCGTCGCCCTCGTGCTGGCCCACCGAGCCGACGAGATCGACGAGGCTGTCGCCGAGGTCTACCCGAAGGTGCAGCGGGGTCGCCAGCGCCGGCTCAGCGGCGGCGGGCGCGCCGAGGGATACCGGTCCGGGCAACGCGTCGACATGGGGCTGTCGGCGAAGATCGCCGCTCGCTGACGCCCACCAACCGCTGTTCAGCCAAGATCGACACCTAGCAAGGCGTCGATCGCCTCCCGAGCTTCGGCGGCGCCGTTCGCCGTGCCACTGGACGCGCACCATTCGTCCACGGCCGACAAGGCGGCCGGTGCATCAAGGTCGTGGGCGAGTTCGGCCCGGATTCGCTTGATCAGCGGTTCGACCGGCGGATGCGCGGGGCGGTCCAGTGCCGTGCGCCAACGCGTCAGGCGCTCCTCGGCGTACGGCAGGTCGAACTCTGTCCACTCCCAGTCCGAACGGTAGTGATGCGCCAGCAGCGCAAGCCGGAGCGCCGTGGCGTCCCGGCCTCGCAGTTCCGACACGAGCACAAGGTTGCCGAGTGACTTCGACATCTTCTCGCCGCGATACGCCACCATCCCGGCGTGCACGTACGTCCGCGCAGCCGGCTGCCCGGTGGCCAAACGGACGTGGGAGGCGCACAGCTCGTGATGCGGGAACAACAGGTCGGATCCCCCGCCTTGGACGTCGAACTCCGCCCCCAAGCAGTTCAGGCCGATGGCCGCGCACTCGACATGCCAGCCGGGTCGCCCGTTGCCGATCGAGGTCTCCCAGGAAGGGTCGCCTGGACGTGGCGCCCGCCAGAGCAGGCAGTCGAGCGGATCGCGCTTGCCCGTACGGTCGGGGTCTCCCCCACGTTCGGCCGAGAGCTGCCTCATACGTTCGGGGTCGAAGCCGGCGATGGAGCCGAATGAGGAGTCCGCGCGCACGTCGAGATACAGGTCGTCATCGACGCGATAAGCGGCGCGGCCAAGCGACTCGATGAGGTTCGCGACATCGGGCAGGGACTCGACGACGCCCACGAAGTAGTTCGGCGGCAGGATCCGCATCGCGGCCATGTCCTGCCGAAAGAGCTCGGTCTCACGTTCGGCCAGTTCGGTCCACCCCTCCCCCGTCGCCTGCGCCCGCTCCAGGAGCGGATCATCGACATCGGTGATGTTCTGGGCGTACGTCACCTGGACACCGCCGTCCAGCCACTGTCGGTGCAAGAGGTCGAAGGCGAGGTAGGTGGCCGCGTGGCCGAGATGCGTCGCGTCGTACGGCGTGATGCCGCAGACGTACAGCCGGGCGTGCGCCCCAACCTCCAACGCGACGAGTTCGCGCTTGCGGGAGTCGTAGACCTGCAGTGGGCGCGGATCGCCCGGAACGCGCGGCACCGGAACCGCCGCCCAACTCCGCATGTCCCGAGCGTATCGACGCCCCAGCGGAGCACAATGAGCGCGTGACCCTGATCGACTGCGCGACCTACTGCCATGGCGTCCGCGAGGAAGTGCCGCGAGAGCCTCAGGCGCTCAACGACGTGATGGTGTCATTGGCCAGCGACGACGACCCCCGCTCGTTCCTGTGGATCGGGCTGCACGACCCGACGCCAGAGGAACTCAACGCGTTCGCCGGCCCGCTGAATCTTCACCCGCTCGCCGTGGAGGACGCGCTTGAAGCACACCAGCGCCCGAAGGTGGAGCGTTACCCCGAGCACCTCTTCGTCTCGATCCGCACAGTCGAGTACCGCGACGACAACATCGAGACCAATGAGATCAACATGTTCCTCGGCCAGAATTACCTGGTGACGGTCCGCAAGGGCGCCGGCCACGACCTGCGCGAGGTCCGCAGACGAGCTGAGAGCGATGTGTCCGAGCTCGAACACGGCGCCATTGCCGCGCTGTACGCGGTCGTCGACTCAGTCGTCGACGACTACGAGCGAGTCGCGACCGAACTCGAACTTGACGTCTCCGAGGTCGAGGCGTCCGTGTTTTCACACGAGCGTACGAGTGACTCCTCGCGCATCTACCGGCTGAAGCGGGAGACCCTTGAGTTCCGCCGGGCGGTGTTTCCATTACGCGACCCAATGACCCGGTTCGCGACGACAACCATGCCCGAGGACACCCAGCCGTACTTCCGGGACATCGCAGACCACCTCTCGCGGGTGGCGGAAAGCATCGACAGCACCGACAAGCTGCTCGACAACGCCCTGAACGCTCACCTGGCGCAGTTGTCAATCCAGCAGAACGACGACATGAGACGCCTCACCGCCGGCGCGACGCTGTTCGCGATCCCGACGGCCATCGCCGGCGTCTACGGCATGAACTTCGAGCACATGCCGGAGCTGCACTGGACGTTCGGCTATCCCCTCATCGTCGGCTTCACAGCCGTAGTCTGCTGGTTCACGTATCGCAGGTTCCGCAAGAGCGGGTGGCTTTAGAGGTACCCCGACCCCAGGAGCGCGAGGGTCAGGCCACCGAATCCGATCCGGTAGAGCACGAACGGCAGGAACGAGTGCGTGCTCACGTACTTCAACAGCCAGTGGATGACCGCCAGACCTACGCCGAAGGACACGACTGTGGCCACGACCGTCGGCATCACGCCGTAGGCGTTGCCACCGCCGGGGATCTCCTTGAGCTCGAACAGCCCCGCCCCGACAACCGCCGGAATCGCCAACAGGAACGCATAGCGCGTCGCCGCAGCACGCTCGTAGCCCAGGAACCGGCCCATCGAGATGGTCGCGCCAGAGCGCGAGACCCCGGGGATCAGAGCCAACGCCTGTGCGAGGCCGAGCAGGACGGCATGCGACCACGTCAGATCGTCGATGCGTCGGGAGACGCCGCCGATACGGTCAGTCACCCCCAGGACGACACCGAACACAATCAGTGTGATGCCGATCAACCACAACGACCGGAAGTCGCGCTCGATCACGTCCTTGAGCGCGACGCCCAACAGCACGATCGGCATCGAGCCGATGATGATGAACCAGCCCATCGGCCATTCCCGCTCCCGTCGCGCCTCGGGCGAGAAGATGCCGCGCACCCAGCCGCTGCCGATGGTCCAGATGTCGCGCCGGAAGTACAGCAGCACGGCCACCTCGGAGCCGATCTGGATGACGGCCGTGAACGCTGCGCCCGGATCGCCCCAGCCCATGGCCTGCGGAACGATGGCCAGGTGTGCGCTGCTGGAGATCGGTAGGAACTCGGTCAGGCCCTGTAGTAAGCCGAGAAACACGGCGCGAAGAAAGTCCACCGACACAGTCGTCACCGGGCGAGCCTACCGACGAACAAGAATTAGCCTGAGCGCATGCAGTACCGCCGTGTCGGAACCTCCGGGCTCAGCGTTTCGCAGCTCGGTCTCGGCACGATGGGCTTCGGAAGTTCGGTCGACGAGCTCGACGCCGAGGAACAGCTTCGCGTCTTCCTGGAGGCCGGCGGAACCCTGGTGGACACGGCGCCGATCTACGGCGACGGCCAGACCGAACCGATGCTCGGGGCCTTGCTGAACAAGCTCGGCACCCGTTCCGACATCGTCCTGTCCGGCAAAGCCGGACTCGCGTACCGCGGCGGGGCTGTGGTGCGGGACGCGTCGCGACGCACACTGCTCGACCAGCTCGACCAGACGCTGCGCGACCTGGGCACAGACCATCTCGACCTCTGGCAGATTCACCGTTGGGACGAGTCCACGCCATTGGACGAGACGTTGAGCACGCTCGAGTATGCGTTGACGACCGGACGAACGCGCTATGTCGGCGTCTCGAACTTCTACGGCTGGCAGCTGGCGACGGCGGCCGCTGGTCCAGGCCCTCAGCTGGTCAGCGATCAAGTCGAGTACTCGCTGCTGCGGCGCGACATCGAGGACGAAGTTGTGCCGGCGGCCGAGCATCACGGCATCGGGATCATCGCCTGGGCGCCGCTCGGACGCGGCGTCCTCACCGGCAAGTACCGCACCGGTATCCCGGGCGATTCTCGCGGCGCCGACTCTCGCTGGGAGGGCTACGTCAAGCCGTACCTCGGCACCGACCGTGCCCACATCGTCGAGGCCGTCGCCAAGGCCGCTGACGGGCTCGAGGTCACCATGTCGCACGTCGCGCTGGCGTGGCTCCTGCGCCAGAAGATCGTCGCCTCGGCCCTCATCGGGGCCCGCACTTCTGCACAGCTCAGCGAAAGCCTTGCCACGGAAGAAGCGGAGATCCCGGACGAGATCATCCGGGCACTCGACGATGTCTCATCACCGGAGGATTGGGAGGACGAAGCGTGATCGAGTACGAGTTCTGGAACCTGAAGTTTGGCCGATCCGACTCGCGCGCTGCCGTCTGCAGGCTTCTCACCGAGGTCGCCGAGTATCACGGGTGGGAGATCGACCGCCTACGCAAGGACCCGAAGGGCAACCGCACCGTCATCCTGCGCCGCAAGGTGATCCGGATGCGTTCAACGCTTCAGGCCTTCTAGGCCTCGGGTTCAGATCCCGGTCATCACATTCAACGTCAGGACCGCGAGGGCGAGCGTGACGAGATCGGCGAGTATGAGCCCAAACGGAGACTTCGCCCGGATCCGCGTCAGGACCGCTCCAAGGATCAGCAAGATGAATCCGACAGCCGCGGCAGCACCCAACCACGACGGCACGATGCGCAACAATGTCCCACCCACAGCGAGTGCGCCAGCCACCTCGAGAGCGCCGATGGTCTTCCACACCCCGGGCGAGACGGCCAACTCGTCGCGCATCTCCACCGACATGGAGGCGCTCATCAGCTTGGCGAGACCGGCCCCGGCGAACAACACAGCCGTTACGATCGCTACAACCATCATGTCCGGAGGGTAGACCCTCGGTTCAGGCCAAATCGAGGAATCGGTCGAAGACGCGCGCGCCGAACTCGAGCGCGTCGACCGGCACCCGTTCGTCGATTCCGTGGAACAGAGCCGTGAAGTCGAGGTCGTCGGGCAATCGCAGCGGCGCGAAGCCGTAGCAGGTGATGCCGAGCCGATCCCAGCCCTTGGCGTCGGTACCCCCAGACATGAGGTACGGCGCGACCACGGCGTCCGGGTCCTCGGCGAGCAGCGAGACGGTCATCGCGTCGAGCAGGTCACCCTCGAATGGGTACTCCAAGGCCGGTTGAAGCACGTGTGGTGTGACCTCGATCTGATCTCCGACGGTCCGCTGCACCTCGGCTTGAAATGAATCCTCTTGTCCCGGCAGGAAACGGCCGTCGACGTACGCGACGGCCTCCCCGGGGACGACGTTGTGCTTGAAGCCGGCTTCGAGCATGGTCGCGTTCGCCGTGTTGCGGATACCGGCGCCGATCATCCGGGCCGCCGGTCCGAAGTGCTCGAGTATCTCGGCGGTGCTCGAGGCGCCGGTGAGCTCACGCACGCGGGCGAGCAGTTGTTCCATGGATGGACCGATGTTTTCAGGCCAGGCGTGGTCAGCCAAGGAAGTGAGCGCATGCGCGAGGTGATTCACCGCGTTGTCCGGATTCGCCATCGACCCGTGGCCCTGAGTGCCGTGCGCCCTCAGCCGCAGCCACGCCATGCCCTTCTCGCCGGACTGAATCAGGTACAGCCGCCGGCCTGCCACCGGCACCGAGAAGCCACCAACCTCCCCTACTGCCTCGGTGATGCCCTCGAACAGCTCAGCACGGTGCTCCACCAGCCAGTGCGCTCCGAGCAAGCTGCCGGCCTCCTCGTCGGCGGTGAACACCAAGGTGATCGGGCGATCCGGAACGGCGCCGGCCCGCTGGCGCGCGCGAATCACCGACAACAGAATGGCGTCGAAGTCCTTCATGTCGACCGTGCCGCGGCCGTACAGGTACCCGTCGACGATCTCGGCGGCGAAGGGGTCGACGCGCCACTGCTCGGCAAACGCCGGAACGACGTCGAGATGCCCGTGCAACAGCAGGCCTGGTCGTCCGTTCTGTGTCCCCCACTGGGCGACGAGGCTCGCCCGCCCCGGCTCGGACTCGATGATCTCGGCGACTATGCCCACCTCGGACAGCTGGGCTGCGACGTACTCAGCCGCCGCACGTTCCCCCGGACCGGAGCCGTCGCCGTAGTTGGACGTGTCGATCCGGACGAGATCGCGACAGATCTCGACGACCTCTGCATCCGGGATGTACGTCACACCGCCAGCCTAATCGCGCCTGCGGCGCTTCAACCCTTGCTCGTTCGGCGCCGGCACGCGAGCGCGCCGTCCCTCACTCCCGGCGGGTAGGCAATCGGGCAACCAATACCCTGAGTCTGTGGCAACCACTTCCTTCACCTCGGTGGACGACGTCAAGACGCAACTCGCCGGCGCCGGCTATCTGGCGTCCGATGCGATCGCGACGACTGTCTACCTCGCGAGCGAACTCGGCAAGCCGCTTCTGATCGAAGGGCCGGCCGGTGTGGGCAAGACCGCCCTCGCCGAAGCGGTCGCCGAAGCGCAAAAGGCGGACCTGATCCGGCTGCAGTGCTACGAGGGTGTTGACGAGGCCCGCGCCCTTTACGAGTGGAACCACGCCAAGCAGCTCCTGCGTATCACGGCCGGCAAGGACGAGTCGTGGGACGAGGCCAAGAACAACATCTTCAGCGAGGAGTTCCTGCTCCCCCGTCCTCTGCTGTCGGCCATCCGCAACGACGGCCCCACCGTCCTGCTCATCGACGAAACGGACAAGGCTGACATCGAGATCGAGGGCTTGCTGCTGGAGGTTCTCGGCGATTTCCAGATCACCGTCCCTGAGCTCGGCACTGTCCGGGCCACTCAGCGCCCCTTCGTCGTCCTGACGTCCAATGCCACCCGCGAACTCAGCGAAGCATTGCGCCGCCGGTGCCTCTTCCTGCACATCGACTTCCCTGAGGCTGCGCTCGAAGAAGACATAGTCCGCCTCAAGGTCCCGGACCTGGACGACGCCTTGGGCGAGTCCGTCGTCCGCCTGATCAACGCGATGCGCGCGATGCCCCTGCGCAAGTCGCCTTCCATCTCCGAGACGATCGACTGGGCCAGAACGCTCCTCGCGCTGGGTGCTTCCACATTGTCCGACGAGATCATCAACGACACCCTGGGCGTCGTCCTCAAACACGCCGACGACGCGACGAAGGCGCGCACGCAGCTGGAGTTGGGATGACTCGCGCAGCTGGCACAAAGGACGACCTGGCCGGCCGACTGGTCGAGTTCGTAGAGGCCCTGCGTTCGAAAGGCATCCCGACCGGTCCGAGCGAGTCCGTGGATGCTGCCGCCGTCATCCGTGTGCTCGGCATGGAGAATCGCGACCTGTTTCGCGAAGGCCTGGCTGCCGCCCTGATTCGCCGTGGCGGGCAGCGGGACGTGTTCGACAAGACCTTTGACCTGTATTTCCCGCTCGCGATCGGAGCCACCGAGGTTGTACGCGAACACGACGAGGTGACGATCGAGGATCTCCGCGATCTCCTGGCGATGGCGCTGGCCGAGAACGACCTTCGCACGCTGGAGCAGGTGGCCGAGTTGGCCGTCGACGCATTGGGACGTGTTGGCAACGGGGTCGAGGGTGGCACCGGGCAGACCGGCTTCTCCGCCTACCAGACCTTAGACCGGATGCAGCCACAGACGACGCTGGTCGCAGCCTTGGCGGCCCGCGGCAGCGGCGGAAGCGGAAGCGGCTCGACCTCGAGCGGCGGTCAGGGTGGCGGATCGGACGAACTCGCCAGCCGTCTCGCGCCTGGCGAGATCCGTCGCAACATTCAGATCTTCCGCGAACTCGTCGCGTCCGAAGCCCGCCGTCGCACAGCCGAAGAGCGTGGTCGCGAGGTCGTCACACGGCACGCCGTCCAGCCCGGTGGTGACCGGATCGAGTTCCTTACCGCCAATCGACAGCAGCTGGAGGAGTTGCGGGCCGCCGTACGCCCCCTGTCGCGCAAGTTGGCGACGCGGCTGGCCGCCCGCCGTCATCGAGCCCGCCGCGGTCGCATCGACATTCGCCGAACCATGCGCCGCTCCATGGGCACGGGCGGCATCCCGATCCGGCCGGCGTACGCCAAGCCCCATCCGGGGCGCCCCGAACTGGTACTTCTCTGCGACGTTTCGGGTTCGGTGGCCGGCTTCTCGAACTTCACGATGCTGCTGGTCCAGGCCCTCTCCGACCAGTTCAGCAAGATCCGAGTGTTCGCCTTCATCAATGCGATGGCTGAGGTGACTGACCTGGTCAAGGCCGATCCGGACGACTTGAGTGCGCGCATCAGCAACGAAGCACGCATCACGAAATGGCACACCAGCAGCGACTATGGCGAAGCGTTCGCTGACTTCGTGGCTGACCACCTGAACGCCATCGGGCCGCGTACGTCCGTCCTGATCCTGGGCGACGCCCGCAACAACAACCAGGACCCGAATCTTCCCGCGCTCCACCAGATCGCGGCCAAGGCCAAGCGCGTCTTCTGGCTGAACCCCGAGTACCACTTGCGCTGGGGTCTCGGTGACTCCGTCGCACCCCGCTACGCCGAGGTGGTCGACATGTTCGAGTGCCGCAACATCGATCAGCTCAGCCGCTTCATCGGCCGTCTGCTGCCGGTGTGACCGAACATCCACACGACGACGAGCGCCCACAGCACGAGCGGCACGACGTCGCTGATCACGTCCGGCAAGGGCACTGACCCCTGCTCCAAGGACAAGTCACCTTCGGCCGCTGAGAACGTCATGCTCGTCATGTTGTTGACGACGTGCAGCGCTATGGCGGCCTCGAGCCCGCCGGTCTTCACCGTGACCCAGCCGGCCACGACGGCGAAGGCGCCGATGTCGACGATCCCCCAGTCGGTGTACGTGTGGCCGGCAACGAACGGCAGCGCCGACAGGAGGATCGCCGGCCACGCCGTCCCGAAGACCTTCGCCAACACGCCACCGCGGGACTCAAAGGTGCACGACCCAATGGCCTGCAACAGCCACCCACGAAAGACGTACTCCTCGGCGGCGGCTTGGAACGGCACCAGCAACAGGATCACCAGAAGTGGTGGCCAGAAGGCATGCCAGCCCGGCCAGGCCCCGCCGTCGTCCGCTGCAGGCCACACGGCGTCGAAGCCGTACGACGTAGCGATGGCGAGCCCCATGTAGGCCGCAGCCGGCATGAGGCAGAGCAACAACCACCGCCAACGCACGTGGCCCTCCACGGATGCCAGCGTTCCGATCCACCGCCGGTTGATGACGAGCGTGACGAACCACACCACCGGCAGCAGAACGGCCAGCGAGCCGAGCAGTGCGAAGAGATTGGCCAAACTGCTGACGAACAGCGCATCACCCGACGAAGCGAAGTCCAGCCACTCGCTCGTCAACGTCCAGACCGTGACGACAAACCACAGCACAGAGATGATCGTGACGGCCACAGCGAGGACGAGCATCAGCACCAGCCCGACGGCTGGGCGCCACCACCGGTGGACGTCGGTGCGATCGAGTTGATGGAATGGGCGGCCGGGCGGGATCGTCCGCAGCCACGTCGTCATGCGCCCGCGGCGATCGCTGCCGCGTCGCAAGCCGACCCGTGCCACACCGGACCATGGCCGGGGACGACGGCTGCGGCATCGACGGCCGCGATGCGCTCGAGCGCGGCCGCGGCGCCGTCGGCGTCGGTGTGGAAGAAACCGGCGGCCAACTGCGGTCCTTTCCGGCCGCTGATGGCATGCCCGGTGATCAAGCGCATCCCCAGTCAGCAGAGCTCCCCCGGCCTGCAGGCAGACGTGTCCACTCGTGTGTCCCGGCGTGAGCACGACGGTTGGACGGCCCGGAATGTCCAAGACCGCCCCATCGGGCACGCCGATGGCATTGGGGACCGTGACATGACCTGCCCCGCCGGCAGCCGTGATCCGCAGGCTCCACGGCCCGACTCTCGGCTTCCACAGTCGTTTCGCGACATCGAGCGGCCCAGCCGACTCTGTGCGATCGCCGACGGCCATGGGCAACTCTGGCGCACCGACGTACACCGGCACCGCCAAGCCGGCCAGCAGGGCCGGGACGCCACCGATGTGGTCGATGTGCGCGTGAGTGACGACGATCGCCTCGAGGCCGGACAGATCAAGGCCGGTCAGGCGGATCGAATCGCGCACCGTCGCGCGGTAACCGGGATATCCGGCGTCGACCAGCGTGAACGACGCGCCGTCGCGCAGGATGGTCCAGTTGACGTCACGGCCGCGCACGGCGATGACGCCGTCGCCGACCTCGGTCAGCTCCACAGGCACTTCGACCTACTCGGGCCCGCCCCCGAGGTGCTGCGCGAGGTAGCCCTCGAGGCCGACCCGCGAGATCGCGTCGAGCTGTCCCTGGAACCAGTCGGCGTGCTCTTCCTCGTCACGGACCATCTCCTCAAAGACGGCGGCGGTGCCGTGGTCGCCGAGCTCGTGGCATTCCTGCGCCGACGCGTTGAACTGCTTGACCGCAGCCACCTCGCTCGCGAGCGCCAACTCGAGCATCTCCCGGGCGTCTTCGCCGACGGTGATCGGGTTGAGCCGCTGCACGTTGGGATGGCCGTCGAACAGCAGGATCCGCTTGATGAGCTCGTCAGCGTCCTTCATCTCGTCGATGGACAGGTCGTAGAAGACCTTCCCCAGCCCGCCAAGTCCCCAGCCATCGAGAGTGCGCGCGTGCAGGAAGTACGTGTTCGTGACCGTGAGCTCGAAGGTGAGCGCTTCGTTGAGCAGTTCGACAACACGGGGGCTAACTGGCTGCACCTTCGACCTCCAATAGGACCTGTTCTTCGGACTGATGCTCGCACACCATCGCTTTGACCGTGAAGATGCAGGTCCCACACTCGCGCGCCGCACCGGTCGCACGGCACACCGCCGAGACACTCCGCGCCCCTGCGGAGATGGCCTCGTCGATCTGCCGGTCGCTCACGACCTTGCACTGACACACAATCACGACAGTAAGGTTAGCCTTACCTCGCGTGAATTTCATCCCCGCGTCGGCACAAAGTCCTGTCGCTGGGTTGTGCGATGCGCCTCACTCGTCGCTGTCGTCCTCGTCGTCGCCGCCATTCTCGTCGGCCGACGGGTTGGCCGACGCACCGACATGCGTGACCTTGAGCTGGTAGATGACAACCTCGCCATAGGAGTTTGGCGACTCGTCCGGGTACTTCTCCAGGTTCGACTGGTTGTAGACACCGGTCTTGAAGTACATGGTGTCGCTGGCCTTCTTGTAGACCACCGTCTTCGTGTCGTTGTAGGTGACACGAATCAGGCCCTGCGTTGCCTGGATGCGCAGCTTGAACCGAGTGCCCAGCCGGTAGTTGTCGTCAAGCGTCTCGTCGAGGTTGCCGCGATCGGCGTCGGCGAAGAGTCGGCCCTCCCGGTACTTGATGAGGATGACGTCGTCGTCGTCGTTGTGGATCTGCGCGCTGACCACGCTTGGGTAGCGCCGCGGCGTGGACATGATCGCCTGCTCGATCTCCATCGTGTGGATTGCGCTGCCCTTGTTCGACCAACGCGCCTCGACCTCGTCACCGTCCTCGTCGGTCGGAGCGAGTTCGCGCAGCTCCGAGCGGGCATTCTCCGAGCCGCTCGTCGTCGAACCGTTCACCGGAGCGCGGAACACGACTCCGGCTCGGTTGTCGGTGACGTGGAACCAGACGCTGCTGAACGGCACCTTGAACTCGGGGTTGTCATACATTTTGCGCTTGGGGTCGTAACACGCCACCGCCAGACAGGGCTGACGGATCTCGTCGGCACGGTCGTCGCCGTCGCCGTCGACCGGGAGCGTCAGCTTCCAGTTCTGCAGATCAAGCACGTCGGCTGGATAGCCGACCTGCGACGGTGGCTTGGTCGGGCCGCCCTGCGGTTCGTCGTCGTCCCACCACCGACGAGCACCACGAGCGCCACGAACAGGGCCAGCAGAACGCCGCCGATTCCCACGAGAACCAGGGGCCGACGAAGTGCCGTACGGATCACGACTCACCTTCCGGAATGCGAACGCCTGATCGTTTGGCGCGAAGGCCTACGGTACCGGACGGTCCGAAACGAACCTCGTCAACGCGGCGACTCAGGTGTGGCTGACGCTCAGCTTGAAGATAACGACTTCGCCGAACCGATCGGCCCGGTCGTACGACGTGTTCGAAAGCGTGTAGCAGCCGGCCTTGAAGTACATGCCGGAACTGGCGCGCTTGTACTCGACCGAGCGGCTGCCGTTGTAGACGACGCGGATACGACCGTTGCTCGCTGTGATGCTAACCGTGAACCGCTCGCCGAGCCGGTAGTCGGCGTCCAGAAGCAGGCGCACCTTGCTGTCGTCGGCGTCCACGACCAGCTCGCGGCCGTACAGCCGGATCATGATGACATCGTCCGAGGCATCGTGAATCTGGGCGGCAACGACCTGTGGCTTGGTCGATGGCGTTGCCGTGATGGCCGCCTCCATCGTCATCTTGTGCACACCGTCGCTGCTGGACTTGTTCGACCAACTGGCTCGCCGCTCGCCGCGGTCGGTCATCTCACGCAGTTCAGAGCGGGGGTACTTGGTGTTCGAGGACGTCCGGGCGCCATCAACTCGGGCCCGAAAGACGGCGCCGCGCGCGGAGTTCACCGTGAAGAACCGCGAGTCCCGGAATGTCGACAGCGCTGGTTGAGTGACCTCGTCGGCCCACTCGTCGTCGTCACAGCCATCGACCGGAAGCGTCAACTTCCAGTTTGTCAGGTTGAGCACGCTGGCCGGTGCCGTTCCCGTGTTCGCGCCGCTCTTGCACGAGACGACCGGGCTGTCATCGCCGGTGACCTCGTCCTGGCCGTCCTCGTAGGCATCGTCGTTCTCGCGGCCGACTCCAGCCAGCTTCGTGGTGGCCGCCTTGCCCACGTCCGGATCGGCCTCGAGCTCAGCCTTCAGAGTTCCTTCGTCCGTTGGCCGGAAAGCGACGTTGACCGTGCACTCGCCACCCGGTCCCAACGTTTTACGGCAGGTCGTACTGGTGATGCGGAAGTCCTCGTCGTCATCACCGTCAATATCCACATCGACGTCACCGGTCGGCTTCTGGCCAATGTTGCGAACGACGAAGCGACGCGACGATGACGTCGCGCCTTCAGTCACGGTGCCGAAGTGCACGGTGGAGCCGGGCCGTAGCGAGAGCTGGGCCGGCCGGCGCTTCACCCTGAGCTCGCCCTTGTCCAGGCAGCGTGTCTTCCCCGAGATCGTGCGGCAGACCAGAACGCGGTATTCGTCGGAGGGGACGCTCGACCGAATGGTCGCGCCGAAGCCGTAGATCCGTCGCGACTTCGCCGGGACGGACTTGAGCGTCCCACGGCGAATCGTCATCGATCCTCGAGCGTCGCCGTCGTCGGACAGTCGGATCTCGACCGGCGTCCGCGAGGACGCCGCCGATCCTGCGTTTCTCAGTGAAACACCGAAGACGATGCGGTCCCCGAGGTACGCCGTGTCCTTGCTGACACTGAGCTTCGTGATCGACGGGACCGGGCGTGCAGGCACCCCAACGGCCGGCGTGGTCATCCCGACCATGCCGAACATCGTGGCCACAACTGTCAATCTGGCCACTCTAGTCACATCAAACACTCCGGCACCGTAGCACCGCCTGGCGTGTCGCGACAGGTGAACGGCAGAAATGACCAGGCGGTCAGGAGTGCTGAATGGTCAACGCATTGATGACGACTTCGCCGTACGAGTCGTCGTCGCTGGTCTCGTCATTGGCCTGCGTGTAGCAGCCGGCCTTGAAGTAGTAGTCGCCGCCGTCACGCTCCAAACTGGCGGTCTTGATGCCGTTGTAGGTGACTCGAATGAGGCCCGGCGTCGCAACGATCTGCACCGTGAACCGCGTGCCCAGCCGGTAGGCCGGATCGAGCACACCGACCTGCCGTCCGTCCGCCTCGACGAACAGCTTCGTCCCATTGAGCCGGACCATGACCACATCGTCTTCGTCGTCGTGAATCTGGCCGGCCACCACCTGCGGTTTGCCCTCGGGCAGCACAGTGATGGCCTGGGTGATCGTCATGACGTGTGTTCCAGACTCACCGGACCAGCTGGCCTGCTTCTTGCCGCCCGCCGTCATCTCGCGCAGCTCGGACCGCGGATACTCCGAATTGCCCGTCGTGGCACCGCCGACCGGCGCCCGGAACACGACACCGTCGCCGAGCGTGTCGACATCGAAGTACCGCGGGTCGCGGAACGCCGCCAGCTTGGGCTGGGTGACCTCATGCGGTTCGTCATCGTCGCCACCGGCCGGCAGCGTGAGCTTCCAGTTGGTCAGGTTGATGATGCCGGACGGAATGCTGCTGCTGAGCCGCGGGATGTGCGGGGCCATCGTTGATGGCGTGTCGCGCAGCGAAATGGTGCCGGGCGAGGCCGTCGCGTATTGCGGCAGGTCGATCGTGTGCGTAGATCCCCCCGGCGTCTTCACCTGCATGGCCAGCACGAGCGCCACGATCGACGTGCAGAAGGCACCAGCCAGGAGAGTCGAGACGACTACCCTCCTGCTGAGCCTGCCACGGCGGGCTCTTCCGCGCATGAGGCGTCAGCCCCCCGCGGAGTATTCACCGGATTCAACGTCGGCCCGCGACGGGATGTTGTCAGCCCCGCGATCAATATCGTTCTTGCCGAAGATGAACTTGTCGCCCGGGGCGATGTCGTAATTGAACGACGGCGCCGTGTTGTTGCCGAAGAAGGTGTACGTCGCGCCCTTGGTGTGAATGGGCCGGCGCACATCGTTGAACAGATTGTCCGCCACGTACGTGGAGCCGGTGCTGCCGTAGAGGTAGACACCACGCGAGCCGCCATACATGTCGTTGTCTTCGATGTAGTTGTTGTACGCGAAGTCATTGATGCGAATGTGCGACGACTTCGGCACGAAGCTCTTGTTGTTCCGAATGATGTTCCAGTTGCTGTGGAAGATCGCGAAGTTGTCGTAGTTGCCGTACGAGACGTTGTTCTCGATCAGGTTGTATGCCGAGTCCTGGTGGAGCATGAACCCGTGCAGGTCGTTGCCGACCGAGACGTTGTTGCGGATCTCGTTGTACAGACACCGCTTCGACACGATGAAGCCGTGCTTGTGGTTGTAGAGGAAACGGTTGCCGATGACGAGCGCGTTGTTCGAGTCATCGTGAGGGTCCAGGCCGTACACGTCGTTGGAAGTGAACAGGTTGTCCTTCCACAACATGCCGGACGCACCGTAGGTGTACCCACCGAAGTGGTTGTTCTCGAACGTGGAGTTCTCGACCCAGCCGGTGGTGTACTGCGTGCCCAGATCGGTCGGCGACACGCGGTACGAGAAGCCGTACGTGGCGCCTTCGCCGAGGACTTCGTTGTCCTGCAGTGCCTTCCGGGTCTGGGTGGCCGGCAGACCGTTGCCCATCCAGGTGAACGTGCTGTCGAGCGCGTCCATACGGCCGTTCTTCATGCGCACGAAGGCGCGGCCGTCCTTCCAGTTGTCGTCCGGCCGGCCGGTCCTGGAGTCGACTGAGGTGACCGTGACGCCGTTGAAGAGGACCGCTGATTCGTCGAAGGTCAGGGCGGCGATGTCGTCGGGGTCGCTGCGCAGCTCCAGCCGCTTCACCGAGTCAGACGTGATGTCCAACCGGATGTCGCCCTCAATCGAGATGGAGCGGTTGAGCCGCCACGTTCCGTCACCGCGATCGTCGAACGCATCGAACGCCGCCGTCCGCTCGGCCAGCTCCGGGATCGTCGTCCGGATCGGGACGTTCTGTCCGTAGGACTGCTTGACGAAGAGAACGCTGCCGACTTCCTCGACTACGGCCGACGCAATCCCGCGCGTGCTGTCGAGCGGCTCGAGCGGGCGCTCGATCGGCCGGACCTTGATGGTCGCGCCCGGAATTAGGCTGCCTTGGTTGTCCTTTTCGAGCGAGTCGACGCTCACGCCGAGGAACAAGGCTGCTTCGGTCAGCGTCTGGTTGGGCTTGATGAGGTAGTAGCCGTACTTGCGCCGGAAGTTCGGTTCGGCGTCCTTCATCATCCGCTGGGCGGCCTGCCAGTCATGCGTCTCCAGCCGCTTGGCCGCCTGCCGCGCGAGCTGGTAGTCATACAGCCCCGTGCCGACCACCGCGAACGTGACGAAGCTGATCAGGACCGGGATCAGCAGCAGCAGAGTGGCTGGTCGCAGGTTGGCCCAGAAATGCCGGCGCCTGCGAAATTTTTGGCGTGACACCGATCAGGACCCGGCCTTCTTGAAGTAGTGGAGCTCCTGACCGACCGAGATGCGGTCGAGATCGCGGATGTTGTTAATGCGCTTGAGCGTATTGCGGTCGGTCCCGAGCTTTGCGACGACGCTCTGCGGGGTGTCGCCGGCCTTGACGACGTAGGTGCCAATTTCGCTTTGGTCGACCATCTCAGTGGGGCCAGGCGGTGTGGCCTGGTCGCCCTCAAACTTGTTCATGTCGGCCTGCAGCGCGGCGCGGCTGTACGTCGGCTGCGCCTGGACGTCGGCGCCAACCTGGCTGCGGAACGACAGAGCGATATGGGTGAGGATGAAGCCGGAGACCAGAATCATCGCGACGCCCTCGAACAGCGTCACGTTCTTGCGGCTGCGGGTCTTCGCTTCACGCTTCTGGCTCCAGCGGGTGGCCCAGCTGTTCTCGCGCAACGTGCCCAGCGCGTAGATCTTGAGCGCCGAGTTGACGTAGCTGTAGACCGTGTACGCCGGCAGGTACTTGATCCGGCTCGGGTGCATCCGGAAGTACCCGAAGACGCGCACGAAACGGCTGATCAACCACCAGGAGAGCAGGATGCCGGCAAACGTGTACTGGCCATCCATGATCGAGATGGCGAAGACCACGGGGCCGATCAGCATCAGGAACGGCAGCGCGAAACGGTCGATCATGAACAGAGCAAGCGCCGGGTGCGCCCAGACCCAACCCTGCGCCACAGCCCGGAGGTCGGCGCGCCACGAGTTGCGCGTCCAGCGCAGCCGCTGCTTGAAGAAGGCCTTCATCGAGCCCAGTCCGGGGGTGTAGACCAACGGGCCGCGGACGTACGCCGTTTCCCAGCCCTGGCGGATCACCAAGTGGGACAGGCGCTTGTCGTCGCCGGAGATTGCACGGGCACCGAAGAAGAACTCGTGCCGCAGGTCGTGCATGTTGTCAGTGTTCGGGTCGAGCAGCGCTTCGCGACGGTAGAAGGCGGTGCGACCCGAAAGTGTGTTGAACACGCGGCCCATGCCCAGGAGGAATGGGACTTCCTCCTTGTACCGGCTCCACAGCAGCATGTCGAACAGCACGTTGGCGACGGTGTCAGGATTGCTGATGCGCTGGGCCAGCGTCGCCGCGCCGATGCGCGGGTTCTGGAAGTGCGGAATCGTCTTGGCGAGGACGTCGTCGTCCCAGATCGTGTCGGAGTCGACGAGGGCGATGAGCTCGCCGGTGGCCAGTTCAATACCGTCGCACAGCGCGGCCCGCTTTCCCGGCTTGGGCGTGACGATGAGACGGAACTTGGTGACCGACGACGGATCGTCCACGTACTCGCGCTGACAGCGCATGATGTGCTTGATGTTCGACTTGTCGATCACCGCGACGATCTCGTGGACGCCGTTGCGCTGCCAGGAGCGGACAGCTTGGTCGAAGACGTCCGGATCCTCGTTGTAGACCGGCGTGACGACCGAGACCTTCAGGAACTTCTCACCCTCCGGCCACGGCTTGACATTGGGACGGTACGAGGCCGCACCGATCCTGCGCACCAGCCAGAAAGACCAGCGCCAGAGGCCGATGAGTCCGAGCGGAACGTAAAGGAGAAAGAAGGTAAGTGGATCAGACCAGGGCATGCACGGTTTCCAAGACGTTGTTGCGTACCTTCGTGTTGCGTCCGAGGACGCTTGCGTGGCGAAGGTTCTCGGAAATGACGGAGCGAAGGATCTCCATCTGGTAGCCATTCATGTCGCCCCACTCGAGCAACGCCGAGGTGTCCTTGGGCAGGCAGGAGCCGTCGAACGGACCGAAGTTGCGCAGCCCGTACATCGGGTTCCAGATGCCCTCACAGCTCTCGGCCGTGGCCTCGAAGATGGCCTGGGCGTCCCAGCCTTCAGCGTTGGCCACGACACGCATCTCGTTGAAGAACGCGATCTTGACGGCGTTGTAGACGTTGTGGACGTACTTCTGGAACTCGGCCTCCTCCAGCGAGACGCGCGCGATCGGTGCGTCGAAGTCGCGATAGATCTTGTCGATGACATCGCCGGACTTCTCGTCCAACTCGCCGATCAGGATGAACCACGGGCGGGCGAAATCCTGCTCGGCGGTGACCTCGCGCAGGTACTCGGGCTGCATGACGAGACCGAAGTCGCGGCCGGCCTTCTTGCCGGACACTTCCTCGATCAGCGGCAAGACGAAGTCACGGGTGGTCTTCGGCGGAACCGTCGACCGGATAACGGCCACGTGATACTTGTTGTGGCCGCGCAGGCGCCACGCGAACTCCTCGACGGCCTGGCGCAGGATGTCCGACTGGAACTTGGCGCCAATGGTCGGCGTGGGAACACAGAACATCGTCACGTCGGTGTCGATGGTGGTGGCTTCCGTCGGGTGCAGGGCCCGGAATCCCTCCTGACGGAGCGCCGCGAGGCGGTCGCGTTCGACGTCGAGGAAGGTGATCTTGTTGCCGTGCTTGGCCAACCCCTTACCAGTCGCCTGACCGACGAAACCGCTACCGACGACGGTGATGTTCATGTGGTTCCTCCGGGGGTGTTGCGGGCTCAACCGCAGCATGGCCTAGACCCCAAGATTCTAGTCTGCGAATTCGCTGGAGACCAATCTGACTCGACCCTGAGATCCCCCTGAGACAGACATCACCCGCGTTCGGGGCGGAATCACGGGCTCTGGGGTCGTTTTTTCAACGGCGCGTCCCGCGGAAGTACGCCATGGGTCCGGAGGTACGAATCTCGACGTCGACGTAGCCTGCCTGCTCGAGCCAGCGCGGCAGCTCAGCCGGCGTGACGCCCGGTCCGAGGAGATTGAGCCGACGTCCCACGATCGTGATGGGGATCGTGCGCAGCGACGGGGTGCGCAAGAGCGTGCTCCCGGACAGCGTCCCGCCAGGCCGCGTGACTCGGCCCAATTCCAGCACCGCATCGTGTGGATTCGGGAAGCAATGCAGCCCGGTGAAGCTGACGACCAGATCGAACTCGCGATCGTCGAACTGCAACGCGTGTACGTCGGCGACGACCGCGTCAACCTGGTCCTCGACACCCCGCTTCCGCACCGCGTCCATCGTTCGGTCGAGCATCGCCGGAGAGATGTCGGCGGCGACGTAGCGGATGCCTTGATGCGGTCGAAGGCCGCGGAGCGCGACTCCCCCGCCGCACGGGATGTCCAGCACTGCGGAACCCGCCGGCTGCCGGCCGATCTCGTCGGTCGCCCGGTGAAGCTCGCCGAGGTCGCTGCCGAGGCCAAGTTTCCAGATTGCTCCCCCGATCCGAGGATGCTCGACAGACCAGTCGTAGAAATGCGCCCACGCCGGGTCCTGGTCCCAGGATCCGAGCTTCAACTGAGGAATTCGCATGCCGGCAGCCTACGGACCCTTGCGCCTGACCCCGTACAGCGGGAATCTGGAACTAGCGGAGGTGATGGCTATGACCTCACTCTTGGAAGCCACGCTGGAGTCCGAACACCAGCGCATCCGCGAGTTCGCTGATGCTGCCGAAGCCGCAGAGTTCTCGGCCGACGAGCCACGGATCCGGCATCGGCTCTCCGACACGTTCTCTGCCGTCCTGAGCCGACACCTGGCCGCCGTCGACGACGTGCTGCTGCCGGCTGCGAAGTCGTCGACGGCATACGGACGCGAGTCTGTGCGCGATTACGTGCGTCACGTCCGTGAACTCGAGAAGGTGCTCCACGAGTTGAAGGCCCGCGTCTACGGCGCTGCGACGGCCGACATGGACTGGGACGGGATCTGGCACGAGATTGATCGACATCTGGACGACCACGCCCTCCGCGAGGCCGCACTGGTCGAGCAGCTGGCGGCGTGCCTGAGCGCAACCGAGACTCGGAGGCTCGCGCATCGCTTCACGGCCGCTGAAGAGCGAGCGCCGACTCGACCCCATGCGTACACGCCCCACACCGGGTGGATCGGCCGCCTCGCGCACCGGTTCTGGCGGATCGCCGACGGGTTCTGGGACGAAGCCGAGGGGCGCGTCATCCCGCACCGTCCGGCCAAACCGCCGGCACACCCCGACTCGTTGATGCACCGGTACATGACAGGAGCGCCGGCACACCCGTCCGAGGAGCGCTGACCCTCAGGCCTCGAGCAGCTGCTTGCGCACCTCGGTCTTGAGAACCTTGCCCACCTTGGAGCGCGGCAGGTCGTCCCAGACTTCAACCTGCTTGGGTGCCTTGACCGACCCGATCTGCTCCTTGACGAAGGACATCAGCTCGTCGGGATCCAGGGTCTGGCCAGGCCGCAGAATGACGACCGCTGTGACCCGCTCGCCCCACTTCTCATCGGGCAACCCGATCACGGCGCAGTCCGCAACCGCGTCGTGCGTCATGACGGCTTGCTCGACCTCGGATGAGTACACGTTGAAGCCACCGGTGATGACCATGTCCTTGGCCCGGTCGACGATGAAAAGGAAGCCCTCGTCGGAGATGTACCCGATGTCGCCGGTGTGGTGCCAGCCGTGGGCCGACGCCTCCGCCGAGGCCTCGGGGTTCTTGTAGTAACCGCGCATGACCAGCGACGACCGCAGGACGATTTCGCCTCGCTCGCCTCTCGGGAGCTGCGTGCCGTCGTCGGCCAGGATTGCAACGTTGACCAGCGGCGCCGGGATGCCGGCCGAAGAGAGTCGGTGCTTGGCGATCGATCCGTCCTCGTTGAAGTGGTCGGACGGTGCCATCGTCGAGATCATCATGGGCGCTTCGGTCTGGCCGAAGATCTGCGCCATGACCGGGCCGATGCGGGTGAGCGCCTCTTCCAATCGAGCTGCCGACATGGGAGCCGCGCCGTACCAGAAGCACTGCAACGACGAGAGGTCTCGCTTGTCGAGGTCTTCGTGGTCGAGCGCCATGTAGATGACGGTCGGTGGAAGGAAGGTGTGCGTGACCTTGTGCTTCTCGATGTTCTCCAGGAAGCCCCCGACGTCGGGCGCCCGCATGATCACGACCTGGCCGCCTTTGGCCAACACCGGGAAGCACATCACGCCGGCGGCGTGGGTGAGCGGGGCGAGCGCCAGGTACACCGGTCGGCCCACGTACGGGTAGGCCATCAAAGCGATCGCCGACATGACCTCGAGGTTCACGCCGGTGAGCATCACCCCCTTGGGTGTGCCGGTCGTTCCACCGGTGCCCGCCATCACGACGAAGTCATCGAGCGCCGGAACATCGACCGGGTCGCCGCCCTTGGCCAGGAAGTCGTCCCATGAGACGGCGTAGTCGAAGTTGCCGTCGATGCAGACGTAGGTCTGGACCTTCGGCAGGTTCGGTCGCATCTCGCTGACCAGCTCTTCGTACGCTGCTTTGAAGATCAGCACCGACGTGTCGAAGATGTCGAGGATCTCCCCGTTCTCCGCAGCCCCGTTCCGCGGGTTGATGGGGCACCAGACGGCGCCGGCACGCGAGATGCCGAACACCGACGTGAAGGCGATCGGATCGTTCGACGACAGGACGGCGACCTTGTCCCCGGGCTTAACGCCGTGCGCAACCAGCGCCGATGCCACCCGGTTCGACAACTCAAGGGTGTCGCCGTATGTCATGGTCTCGCCGTCACACACGAGACACGGGGCATCCAGGCCCATCGAGGCGCCCTTGTCCAGGTAATCGACCAGACGCATCAGCAGATCACGCCTGGACCGTGAGGACCGGTTCGGCCACGAAACCGTATGCGCGCAAGACGCCGAGCAACTCGCGATGACCGAATGCCTTGCAGCCCGACGCAAAGCCGACCTTCTGCTGCGCGCCGGCGATCAACTGCTGGGAGGCGTAGGCCTGCAGTAGACCGGTCTGCTTGTAGTTCTGGTTGCCGTGGATCACACAGTGCGCACGGGCGAGCGGGCCGGACGCGTGCACCGAGTCCAGCGATTTGTTCAGCCATGGGTTCTCTCGCGGCGGCATGACACTGCGGATCTCGTTGGCCGTGGCCTCGAGCGTGGCGATCTTTTCGTCTTCGCCCATGTCCTTGGTGGCCTCAAGCGCGGCACCAACGATCTGCGGGACACCGACCATCAGCGCCTTGTTGAACAGGCCACCGAGCACCTTGCAGTTCTGGACGCGCGGGTCGTTCCTGTACCAGACCGGGTGCGAGGTACCGCCCCACGGAAGCGCCAGCCCGAGCTCGTGCATGCCGGGAACCACGAGCTGCGCATGACCCTCGGTGGGGTCGTGCGGGACGTACTCGTTGCGAACCAGGTACGACGCCGGCGCGGTCGCTGCGTTGTACAGAATCGACTGCGTCGACGCAATGGTCGGGCTGCCACCCCAGAAGACGGCGATATCGAGCGTGTCCAGGCCGGGCGTCTCCAAGCAGAGCTCGGCCGCAATCTCGCCTGTCGTGTACATCTGCGCGATACCGGGTGACAGCAGCAGCCCGGCCTCGGCGAACTGCTGACCATACGTCTCGTCGCAGTCGCGGACCCAGTCCTGCTCGCCTGTGGTGTCGATGTAGTGCGCACCTGCAGCGAGAGCCGCCTGTACGGTCTCGTGTCCAAAGCGCGCAAACGGGCCCACCATGTTGCAGACGACCTTCGCCCCACGGAACAGCTCGGTCAGCGACTCGAGGTCGTGGTTGACCTCCACGATCTCGTAGTCGGCAGTCTCGATGCCGGGGACGAAGTGGTCCATGGCATCTTTCAGCTTCGTCGCGTCGCGGCCAGCGGCCACGAACGGAATGCCGTAGTCCCGCAGGAACTCACAGACGAGACGGCCGGTGTAGCCCGACGCACCATAAACAACCACTGGCTTGGTCGCCATCGTTCACATCCCCATTCCGCCGTCGACCTGCAGGCCGACACCATTGATGAACTTTGCTTGGTCCGAGGCGAGGAACACGACGGCATCCGCCATGTCCTCGACTGTTCCGAGACGCCCCGAGGGCGTCTGGTCGATCACGGCAGCGACGGCTTCATCCGTCGAGCCGAATAGCCCGAGGGCCGCGACGTCGCTGGCGAGTCCGGCTCCCATCGCCGTCGGCACGAGGCCCGGGAAGATGGAGTTGACGCGCACGCCGTAGCCCAGCTTGCCGCTCTCCATCGCGGCGACCCGGGTGAAGCGGTCGACGGCCGACTTGGTGGCCGAGTAGATGCTGATCGCCGGGAACGCGATGGCAGCTGACACCGACGCGATGTTGATGACGACCCCGCCCTCACCCGTTGCACCGCCCGGCTGCATGGTCCGGAACGCGTGCTTGGTGCCGAGCGCCGTACCCAGGATGTTGATGTTGATCATCTTCTGGATGTCGGCCGGGTCGAGGTCGACGACAAGGCTGGTGATCTCGACCCCGGCGTTGTTGACGAGGATGTCGAGCCCGCCCACCTGGTCGATCGCGCTGGCGATACCGGCTTCCCACGAAGCCTCATCGGTGACGTCGAGGCGCACCGATCCGTGCCCCTCCCCCAATGACTCAGCCACCTTTGCGGCGAGGTCGTCCTGAATGTCGGCAACAACGACGCGGGCGCCGGCTGCCGCCAATGCGACCGCCATCCCTTCGCCGAGGCCTTGGGCGCCGCCGGTAACCAGCGCGCGCCGTCCGGAGAGGTCGGTCATGAGGAACGTTCCTTTGTTCGGTCTGGTGACACGGGTCACACTTCCGACGCCTCTAGACGTCTGTCAAGACTTTTCTTGACATTTGTCCAAATATCCAAAATTTCGGGTTATGGTGGGCGCTGTGACCAAGACGGCGACAAGGCCCGGGACGCGGCCAGCCCGACGGCTCCCCGCGGACAAACACGACGAGCGCCGGCGCGCACTCGCGGAGTCAGCGCTGCGCACGCTTGGCGAGTTGGGCTATGCACGTGCTTCCCTGCGGGAGATCGCGCACAACTCCGACTTCAGCCACGGAGTGGTGCACTACTACTTCGACGACAAGCTCGAGCTGATCGTCTACTGCGTCCGGCAGTACAAGGAGACCTGTGTCCGCCGGTATGACGGCGTCGTCGCCGACTCGATGTCGGCCGACCAGCTCGCCGATGCGTTCGCGGACAAGCTGGTCGAGACGATCGTGGCCGAAGCACCGATGCATCGGCTCTGGTACGACCTGCGCTCGCAGTCATTGTTCGAGACGTCGCTGCGCGAGGCGGTCTTGATGATCGACCAGACGCTCCAGGACATGGTCTGGCGTGTGGTCAGCCGCTATTCGGAGCTAGCCGGCCGCGAGCCGGCGGTCTCCCCTGCCACTGCCTACGCACTGCTCGACGGACTTTTCCAGCAGGCCCTCCTGGGCCATGTGGTCGGGCGCAAGAAGTCACTCGACGACCTCGCCGCGCAAGTGCGTGACCTGATGCCCCGGCTGGTGTCCTGATGGTGCTCAGCCAAGAGTTCTCGCCGGAGATTCCGGACCTGTCGGGTGCCGTCGAGGACCTGATCCGTGCGGTGGCGACCAAGGCCCTTGACCCCGCGCACGGCGTCCTCGCCGAGGTTGAGGCGGCTGCCCTGGGCCCGATCCAGGAACGCTTCGTCAACTTCCCGGCGCTCTCCGAGGAGACGTTGGCCTCCACGCGCCAGAACGTGACGTACTGGCTTCGCTCGATGCAGACTTCGCCCCTCAGCCGCATCGAGCCGGCCCTTGTGGCACCCGTCGTCGGCCTGGCTCGCTCGCTCAACCGCCGCGGTGCCGCCCAGGACCTGTGGGCCGCATACTCGGCCGGGCGCGAAGCGCTTTGGCGTGCCTGGATGCGTATCGCCTTTGAGAGCGCACCGGATCTCGAGGTCCTCAACGACTCCCTGAACGTCGCTTCCACCTCGCTGTCGCGCTGGGTCGACGAGACCGTGCACCAGATCAACGCATTCGTCGAGCAGGAGAACACCACTCAGGCGGGCGCGACCCACGAACTGAAGCTCCAGACGGCGACCCGCATCCTCGACGGCACCCCAATGGACGAGGAACTGGCGGCGTATCGACTCAAGTACCCGCTGACGGGAGAGCACATCGCCAGCATTATCTGGACTGATCCGGCAGCTCCCGACCAACCGGCCCTTCGGGAAGTCGCCGAGAAGTTTGCGGCCTGCGCCGCCGAGCACAAGGCAAAGGCGCTGGTCGTGCCCGCGACGTCGTCGTCGATGTGGGTCTGGGTGAACAACCCCAACGGGGACGCCAAAGAACGTCTCATTCCAATCTTGGCCGGCGCGCCCCAAGTGCGGCTGGCACTCGGCTCAGTGGGCTCAGCGATTGACGGGTTTCGCCGCAGCCACTACGAGGCGGTCGAAGCGCAGCGCCTGATGGTGCGCCTCGACAGTGTCCAGATGGCGTCGTTCGATGACGTCTCCCTAGCCGCGCTCGGCGCGCACAACGAGCAGGCCGCGCGCGAGTTCGTCGCCCGTGTCCTCGGCGATCTCGGTACGGCCGACCGCGAATTGCGCGACACAGTGCGGGTCTACATCCGACACATGTACAACGCGTCCAAGACGGCCGACGAGGTGTACGCCCACCGCAACACGGTCTTCCACCGGATCCAGCGGGCCGAGGAACTGCTCCCCCGGCCGCTGGCGGTCAGTGGCGTCGAGGTCGGTGTCGCCCTCGAACTCCAGCGCTGGCTGACCTAATCAGCCGCATGGGCTGACAGACCAGTGAGCGTCTCCTTGCGCCGGAATCCGGGCGCGGTCCACGTGACGTCCAGCGGCACCGGACCGTTGGGCAGCCACGGTTGCTCGTTGACGCACTCCGTCACGTTCCAGGTCCCGCGCTCAATTACCCCCAGCGCTGCATCGATCACCCGGTACTCCTGAGGGACGTGCTTGCGCCACGGCGTCGGCTGCGACTCGCAGTACGCGACCACCAGATCGCCCGGTTGGAAGTGGAGCCGCTTCTGGAGCGCAGCGATGAGGCGCTCGTCGTGCAGGTGACCGTCGCCGAAGTTCCATCCGAGGATGGTGTTGCAGACGAACTCGCCGTCACGAATGGTCCGGTTCTCGAGGTCGTCGAGGTGCTCGATCAGGACCGAGTACAAGCCACGCCCCTGACTGTGCAGCGAACGCCATCCGAGCAGCTTCTGCATCGTCATTTCGGCGTCGTCGGCCTCGTACGGCGAGGGCTTCATGCGCTGCAGCTGGGACACCTGGCTTTCCACGAGCGGAAGTTCGCCGACCCGATCCTCGATGCCTGGACGCATGGCCCACGTCGCCGAGGCCCAGTTGCCGGCGTACTGCCGCATGGATGGCAGGAACGAAATCTGGTCGGGGCGTCGGTTGCCCCAAATGGGGAAGACCAGCACGAGCGCCGCTATGGGGAACAGCAACAGCGGCTCGGAGAAGTTCCAAATGTTGTAGACCCTGTTATCCAGGCCGAAACCGAGCCCGCCCCAGAGGACGAGCACCGCGAACCCGAAGAAGACGTTCCATTCGAGCGGAACGGCGAGTGGGAACGTCGAGATGATGAACAGGTGGAAGATCACCATGGCGACCGCGCCGGCGATCGCCACCTCCCGGCTGGTGGTGAAGAGCAGGACCAACGGGATCCCTATCTCGATCGTGGTGCCGCCGACGTGCGCCATGAACCACGCCAGCTTGCTGGGCCGAAGATCGTTCGGCGCCTTCCGGTAGTGCAGCTTCTTCACGAAGACCGGCATGCCGGGCTGATTCGACACCATGGGCGGCACGACGTTGATGAAGTGTTCGCCCAGCTTCGAAACGCCGGCACCGATCCAGACAATGCAGATGATGACCTTGAACCCAACGATGAGGTCGACGAAGTTGCCCGGCTGGGCACCCTCACGCATGACCAGCGCACCGAGCGTTGCACTCACCAGCATGATCGGCAGGTACTGCTCGGATCGGCCGGCCAGGAAGATCACCTTGTCGCGCAGACCCATGAGCGCCATGGAGATCAGGATCGGCACAAACGCAGCCGGCGGGATCAACTCCTGCACCCCAGTGCCGGGCGGGACATTCAGGACCGGTTGGGCCGGAAGGAACAATGCGTAACCAAGGCTGGCAAACACGGCGAGTAGGAGGATGACATCGACGATGGTCCGCTCGTCACCGCCGGTCCCCGGCACCCGATTGCCCCACGGCGCCATCCGGATGGTGCCGGGACGCAGCCAGTACCGCACGTTGCCGAACATAGGCGCAAAGTGTCCGCACAGCGGTCCGAAGGTGCCGCCCAGGCCGACGATCTCGATGAACATCAGCCAGACGCACAACTTTTGGTAGGTGAAGATGTTGTCGAACCAGGTACTCGGGTCCATGAACTCGACGTGAGTTGACGTGGCCGCCGCGATGCCGATGCCGGCGCCGAAGTACAGGCCGAACATCTTGATGATGTAGACGATGTTCAACACCCGGGGCGTGCCGAAGCCGTCTGTCACCCAGTTCTGGGACAGGATGCGGATCCGCTCCAGGAACGGAAGCTGCAGGAATTCAGCCGGCGGAACCGGCTGGGGTGTCGGGTTGATGAATCCCACGATGACTCCTTAGAACAGACTCGCGGAGAGACCGCCGTCGAGAGCGAGTGCCGAGCCGCTGCAGAACGACGACTCGTCACCGGCGAGAAAGAGCACGGCTTGGGCTACTTCCTCGACCGTGCCGTATCGGCCTTGTTTTTGGGAGATGAAGTCGACGAATCCGCCATCCGGGAGGCCCAGCGCCACCTCGAACTCAGGCGCCCGGTCGTTGACCAGATCGGTTCCGATGAAACCGGGCAGAACGGCATTGACGCGCACATCGAACGCTCCCAATTCGACGGCCGCGGTCTTGACCAGGTTGATCACGGCCGCCTTCGACGCGGCGTAGGAGGCAACCAGCGGCGTGCCGGCAAGTCCGGTGACCGACGCGACCGGCACGATCGCGCCGCCCCCGCTGGCGATGATGGCCGGCGCTGCGTAGCGCAGGCACAGGAAGACACCATCGAGGTTGATCGAGGTGACGGCACGCCACGCGGCGAGGTCGGTCTCGACGATCGGCCCGACGATGCCGATGCCGGCGTTGGGCACCATCACATGCAGGCCGCCGAACGCCGCGACCGCCTGGTCGACGAGCGACTTCACCTGCTCCTCGTCCCGCACATCACACGCGATCGCGACAGCGCGCGGGATCTGCTCAGCGGCGGACTTGGCTCCGGCCTCGTCGATGTCGGACACGACGACGTTCGCGCCGGCGGCAGACAGCTGTTGCGCGATCGCGAAGCCGATGCCTTTGGCCGATCCGGTCACGATGGCAGTCTTGTCTTGAAGGTACTGGCGGGTCACCCGTCAGACGGTAGGCCCGGAGAGCCGCACGGTACTGTGCGCGGCATACAAATCCCTTCGATCGTTTGGTACAAGAAGACACATGGCATCGGAGCTTTCGCCCGCCGTCGAAGCAGGCGTGACTGAACGCATTGCACAGGTCGCGCGATCCATGCGAGCGACGCTGGCGTCGCTCGCCGGAGAGATGCAGGCCGAGTTCGCCGAGTTCATCCCCGAGCTGCGCGGCGACCCGGCCATCTTGGAACTTCTCTTCGCCAGTACCGAGAGCAACATCGAAACGATGCTGCATCTCGCCCAGGGCTCGATCGAGCTCGACGACATCGAGGCGCCAACCGCGGCCATCGCCTATGCCCGACGGCTGGCGCAGCGCGGAACGTCGTCCAGCGCGCTGGTGCGGGCCTATCGCCTCGGTCAACGTCGCTTCGTGGACGTTGCCTTCGACGAGATCGCGCAGGCCGAACCGGACGGCGACATCGCCTTCGCTTCGGCACAGCGCATGCACCTGATCGCCAACGCCTACATCGACCGGGTCGCCCAGCAGGTCGTCCGGGAGTACGAATCCGAGCTGGAACGCTGGCTGGCCAATCGCAACACGGTGCGTGTGGCCGTGCTCGCCTCGCTCATCAAGGGCGACGACGTGGACATGACTGCCGGCGAGAGCGCGCTGGGCTACCGGTTGCGCCAGAACCATCTCGGCGTCGTTGTCTGGGATACGAACGGTGACCGCACACCCAATGCGCTGCAGCGCCTCGAGGCATTCGTGGGCACGATCGGCGAAGCAGTCGGCGGCACCGGCCAGCCATTGTTCATCGCCCAGGACCGATCGCACGGATGGGGTTGGGTGCCTCTTGGCTGGGAGGCGGGCACGCTGGACGAGGCCGCTATCCGCAGGATCCACGATGCTGCCGGCGAGTCGCTGCACGTCGCGATGGGTTCACCGGGCAAGTCCCTCAGCGGGTTCCGCGACTCACACCTCGAGTCACTTCGTGCGTTCACCGTCGCGACCGTGGCAAGCGGCGACGCCCGCCGCGTGACCAGTTACACCGAGTCGGGCGTCCAGGCCGCCGCACTCCTGGCAGCCGACCTCAAGGCCACCCGATCCCTGGTAGCGAGCTCGCTCGGCGGTTTGGCCGAGCACAACGAAGCGGTCGAGCGCTTGCGCGAGACGCTCTTGGACTTTCTGAACGAGGACGGCCGCTATCAGAACACGGCCGAACGAATCCACGTCCACCGCAACACAGTCCGCTACCGGGTGGCCAAGGCCTTGGAGATCCGCGGGCGCCCGCTCGACGACGACCGCTTCAACCTCCAGTTGGCGCTCGTCGCCTGCCGGTGGCTCGGCCGGACCGTGCTGCCCAGCTGACGTGTGCAAGTCGCCCATCTGCACTCCGTAATTACAGCCCCCGGCACAGGCGGCCGCGACCAGCGTTCGGTAACATGAGGAAAGTCTCATGTCCATTCGAGAGGGTCGTGTCGTGGAGAATGTAGGCGTGGTCGGGTGCGGCCTGATGGGGTCCGGAATCGCCGAGGTGTCAGCTCGGGCGGGGCTGAACGTCGTCGTGGTCGAATCGAGCCAGGACCGAGTCGATGCCGGCCTGCAGCGTTTGGAGAGATCTCTCCAGCGTGCTGAGAGCCGTGGCAAGCTCGGCGACACGAGCGCAGCCGAGGTTCTCAGCCGGATCAGCGTCACATCCGAGCTCGAGGCGTTGGCCGACCGCGAGCTCGTCGTTGAGGCGATCGTCGAGGACGAAGGGCCCAAGACGGACCTCTTCCGCCAGCTGGACGCGGTGGTCGAGTCGCCCGACGCGATTCTCGCGTCCAACACCTCATCGATCCCGATCATGAAGCTGGGCGTTGTCACCGAACGTCCGGATCACGTCTTGGGCATCCACTTCTTCAACCCAGTTCCGGTACTCACGCTGGTCGAGCTCGTGCCGTCCCTGATGACGTCCGACAAGGTCGTCGAACGCTCCCGCGCGTTCGTTCAGGACCAGCTCGGCAAGCGCGCCATCGACTGCCAGGACCGGGCCGGATTCGTCGTCAACTCCCTCCTCGTGCCATTCATCCTGTCCGCGATCCGGATGCTGGAGTCCGGGTTCGCGACCGCTGAGGACATCGACCAGGGCCTCGTGCTCGGCGCCGCCCATCCGCAGGGTCCGCTGGCCCTGGCCGATCTCATCGGACTCGACACGACCCAGGCCATCGCTGAGTCGCTCTACGAGGAGTTCAAGGAGCCGCTCTATGCCGCTCCCCCGCTGTTGGCCCGCATGGTGCATGCCGGACTGCTCGGCCGCAAGACCGGCCGCGGGTTCTATACCTACGAAAGTTGAACCGCGAACAGTGACACCGCGCCAGACTTCCCCTTAAGTACGACGTCCGGACGCTCCTCTACCTGAACGGTGGCGTCGTCAAGCAGGGCGAGTGTTCGCCCGGAGATGAGAATCGTGTCCCCGGTCTGGCGGGTGGCCGATTCGATCCGGGCAGCGACGTTCACCGGGTCGCCGATCACTGAGAACTCGAAGCGTCCTGCGCCACCGACGTTGCCCGCCACGACGGTGCCGGTGTTGACGCCGATGCCCACGGACAGGCTGCCGTGGAACTCGGCGTCGACGGCGTTCGCGATCGCCTGCGCGGCACCAACGGCGGCCGCTGCATGATTGGGCAGCCGTCGCGGTGCCCCAAACACTGCCAACAGCCCGTCGCCGACGAACTTGTCCACGTGCCCGCCGTGGTCGTGGATGACCGGCACGGCTCGATCGAACATCCGATTGATCGTGCTGACCACCTCGGGCGCCGGCGTCTGCTCGGCAAAGCCGGTGAAGTTGCGGATGTCGACGAACAGCATCGACAACTCGACCTCTTCGCCCGCCAGGTTTGTCCCCTCGCGCAGAACGTGCTCAGCGATCGTTGGATCGACGTAGGTGCCGAATGCAGCCCGGATCTGCTCCCGCTCCGCGAGGCCGGCGACCATCTCGTTGAACCCGAGTTGGAGGCGTCCGATCTCCGTCCCGTCATACACCGGCACGCGGGTGCCGTAGTCGCCGACGTGGACCCGAGCCATCGCGTCAACCACGCCGGAGATCGGGGCCGCCGTAGCGCGTGCCGCGAGCACGACAGCCAAAAACCCGACCAACAGCCCGGTACCGGCCAGGACGACCGCTGCCACCGACAGGTCAGCGAGTGTCACATCCGACGGGAGCAGCGTCCGCACGCCGAGCGCGAGAAGCCCGCCCACCGGGATGCCGCAACCCATCGCCCATGCCAACACAGCGCGCAGTGCTACGCCGCGACCTTGGCCGAGCTCGCTCGGGTCGGCCCCGACCATCGCGCGCACAGCCGTCGGACGAAGCAGCCGTTCAACGGACAAGTACGACAGCGATGCCGTCGTCAAACCGTTGAGCGCCACGATGACGCCAACCCACACGGCCCGTTCGCCGTTGTTGCGCGCTTCGAACAGCCCGAAGGCCAGTGCCGCCCCCAGCCACAGCCAGAGTTGCAGCCAGAAAAGTCGCAGCGGCGCGCGCAGTACTTCAGCGCGTAGCGCGGGATCCGACGGAGCGTCTGACGCGAGCCATCTCCTGAGCGGCGCTTGGCCGCGCACGCCCACAACAACGCCGAAACCTACGGCGACCAGCACGTACCCAAGGGCCGCGACGACGTACCCGGACCGCGCGACATCGCCGGCATCAGGCAGCGGGATCACAAGCAGCGTCAGGACGAGCACAGCAATAGCACCGACAACGTTGTTCCCGACGACGGCCACCGCAATGACGGTGCGACCCACCGCCGCGAGCGCAGGTCCGTCGAGGTCCGCAGCGCGACCATCCGCGCTCAGGAAGGACCGCACCGGTCTCAGCACAGTGCGTCCGGCCCGAGTTCGGCAATCGATCGGTAGCCGTTGAGCCCCATGGTCAGCTCAGCTTCGGCGAGAAGCCCACGAAGCACGAACTCGGCTCCAGCGGCTCCGCCGAGCGTGATACCCCAGCCGTACGGCCGACCCACCGCGACCGCGGTGGCGCCGAGGGCCAATGCGCGGACGACGTCGACTCCAGTCCGGATGCCGGAGTCGAAGATGACCGGCATCCCGTCGGCTGCCTCGACGACTGAAGGCAGGAAGCCGATGGCCGGAGCGCTCACGGCTTGGCGTCCGCCGTGGTTCGAGCAGTAGATGCCGTCAACTCCGCCGTCGCGGGCTCGGCGCACGTCGTCCGGGTGGCAGATGCCCTTGAGCAGGATGGGCAGGTCCGTGAGCCCGCGGAGCCAAGCGAGGTCGTCCCAACACAACTCGGGACTGCCGAACGTCTGCGCCCAGGCGAGGGCGGCTGCGCCTGAGTCCTCCTCCGGCGTCTTGTCCAGGCTGCGGCGGAACACTGGGTCGTGGAAGTAGTTGGCGAGGCACAGGCCCTGGAGCTGGGGCATGCCGGCGTGGCGCAGGTCCCGCGGCCGCCATCCGAGCATCCACGTGTCCAGGGTGACGACGATCCCGGCGGCGCCCGCTGCCTCGGCCCGCTGCACGAAGCTCTCGGCGAGCTCCCGGTCCTTCGGTGTGTACAGCTGGAAGAAGAACGGCGTGTCGCCGGTCTCGGCGAACACGTCCTCGAGCGGATCTTGCATAAGCGTCGACCCGATCATCGGAACCCCCGTGGCCGCCGCGGCGCGCGCGACCTCGATGTCGCCGTGCTGGCTCTCGTGCATGATGCCGACGACGCCGATCGGGGCCATCATCAGCGGCGACGGATACTGCCGACCAAAGAGCTCGATCGAGAGGTCGCGCTCAGCCACTCCCCGCAGCATGCGCGGCACGATGCCGATGCGCTCCAGGGCCTCCACATTTCCGCGTTGGGTCGACTCGTTGCCCGCTCCCCCGGCGACGTAGTCGAAGAGGATGTCGTCGAGCCGTTCCTTTGCCTGCGCCTCGAGGTCGGCGGAGGAGATCGGGAAGGCCGGCTTGTCGCCGAACAGTCCCGAGACGTAGATGCCCATGTTGAAATCGGCGAAGTTCGGCATGGGCGGAGGTTACCCGCAGTGAGCGAGGGACCGCGCGCTTGCGCGCGAGTTTCGAGCGAGCGAGGGTCGAGCAATGCGGAGCGTCGCGATCACTGCCCCGCCAACTGTGCGTGGGCGGCTTCGACGATGGCGGGGACCACTTCACCAATCTCGCGATAGCCGGGGCCTACGGTTTCGCCGCGGACGTACCGGCAGTGAATCCCTTCGAAGATCACCGCTCCCTTGTACATGAGGAACGACAGGTGCCATGGCAACGCTTCGAGGTTCTGTCCGGTGCGCTGCGCGTAACGCTCCGCCAGCATCGTCCAGTCTGGGTAGTGCGGGACCTGGCCCGGCGGCGACGTCACTACGGCAAACAGGCCGTTTCCGCCATCCCAACCGCCGACGAGACTCGCAACATCAACGAGCGGGTCGCCGAGCGTGGCCAGCTCCCAGTCGAGCACGGCCGCGATGCGGCCGGGATCTGAGCTGATCAACGTGTTGTCCAGGCGGTAGTCGCCGTGGACGATCGTCGACCGACCGCTGTCGGGCAGCGACGCGGCGAGCTTCGACCCGAGCTCGTCCAGTCCCGGCACCTCGCGGGTGCGCGAGGCGTCCAGCTGCTTGGCCAGACGGGCGCACTGCCGTGCGAGGTAACCATCGGGACGGCCGACGTCGGCAAGACCCACCGCGGCCGGATCCACCGAATGAAGATCGGCAAGAGTGTCGGCCAAAGCGATGGCCATGCGCTGGGCGTCGTCGGAACTCAGCGCCTCGAGTTGCTCCCGTGTCCGATGGATGACGCCGTCGACGTGGCTCATCACGAAGAATGGGACGCCGATGACGTCAGGATCGTCACACCGGATCAGGGCCTCGGGCACCGGGACCACGGACGGCCCGAGCGCCGAGATGAACCGGTACTCGCGGGACATGTCATGCGCCGTCTCCAGAACGTGTCCCAGAGGCGGCCGCCGCAGCACCCATCGGTTCGCGCCGTCGCTGAGTTCGTAAGTCAGGTTGGATCGACCGCCAGCGAAGAGGTGCGCCTCCAGGGGTCCGGCCAGCGCGATCCCGCTTGCCGGCAGGTACGCAGTGAGGGCGGATAGGTCGAGACCGGGAACCTCGGGCATCCAGCTGTTCTACCGCAGATCCGCGACCTCAACGACGTATGCATCGTGGTCGGACAGCCGAATGCCACCTGCCAAGGCGGCGCCAGGATGGTGTTCAACCGACTTGATCAACCACGACGACGGCACCGCGATGTGATCGATGCTGAGCAATCCCGCAATCCGATGCGGGCAGTCGGCCGTCGCGACGGTCAGATTCATCCGGTCGACGGCGGCGAGGATGCCTACACGGCCAGCCATGGATCCGGCCCGTTCACGCCCACTCATCGCATGGTTCCAATCGCCGCCCCAGACATGCAGCGGCGAGCCTTCAATCGCAGCGACTGCCTCGAGCGTTCGTTCCGCCGTCGTCGCGCCACCGCCTGGCCAGGCCGCGGATCCACCCTTCCACGGCAGAATCGACGAGCAGAAGCTCACGCCGTCCACTTGGGCCATGGCCGATGCAGCGTGGGGATCCGGCAAAGGCTGAAGCGGCAGTCGACTGGCGACCGCAGCCCACCGCCGTTTGCGCGCCATCTCCAACTCGGTCGCATGCAGGAACATGCCGGGAATCTCGACCCTGTCCGTAACCTCGGTCAGTAGTAGGACGTCGCACTCCATTGCGTCGACAAGTTCGGCGTGTCGACCGCCCCACCGTCCGGCGAGATTCCAAGTCCCAATCCGCATCGTCGGGACTTCTATGCCGCGTTGTCGAGGAAGACGAAGTCGACTGCGATGCCAGCGGACCGCGGCGCTGTCTCATCCGAAACTCCAATGCTGTGGAGCGGCGTGTTGCGGGATCCACCCGGCGGCGATTTGGCGGTGGGTCCGGTGTCGATGAGGCCGAAGCCCTTCTGAATGTGATGGCGGCGGCAATACGGGCCGAGATTCCAACCGGCCGTCGGGCCCTCGTTTTCGTGCGGGATCCGATGATCAATGTCGCATTGAGATGCCGGCTTACAGCAGCCGCGGGCTTGGCACACGCCGTCGCGGAACTGGAGCGCTTTAGCCAGCACTGCAGGCACGAACCGTCCCTTGTACTCGTGCGCGAGCACGTCGTCGGTCACCGGATCCAGGACCATCCGGTGCCAGAAGATGTTGTTGCCGTCGTACTTGACGAGTTCGACGGTCCAAGCGGAGGGAACGGCCCAACTTCCGTCTGCGGCGACCGCAGGAGCATCGGTCGCTCCAGCGAGGGCGGACGCCGGCAGGGTCACCGCAATGTCTGCGCTGATGGCCGCCTTGCGTGCCTCGTTGGTGGTCATCCAAGCGGCAAACAGATCGGCGCGGCGCTGCTGCATCGTCCGTGGGTCGTCGGCGCCGAATGCCTTGGCTTCCTTCGTGAGGCGCTTGTCGACTGCGGCGAGCACGTGCGACTGGTGATGCACCGTCATCCAGCTCATGCCGTCGTCGCCATGGATGACGTCGACGCCGCGGTCCCCACGCGCCCGCTCGGCTCGCTCGTTGAACAGCTCGGCCTCGGCGCGGGCGATAAAGAGATTCAGCCAGCGTCGAACCTCAGCGAGCACGTGGTCTTCGGCGTAGGCCACGACTTGCCGGTCGAGCCGTTCGATCGATTCGGCGCGCTGCAGCTTGTCGATCGCCGCGGAGATCTCGCGCACTTTTGCGCCGTCAATACGACCCTTGGCAAACGCCGACCACACATGTGGGGCGTGGTCCCGCACGCGGCGAGCCTGCGCCAGCCGATGACACACCTGACCCTCCGACCAATGGAGCGCCATCGCCAGTTCAGTCGCGATGAACGACAACTCAGCCTGGCGCAACGGCCCATTCGAACCGCCTGATCGGACCGCCATCTCCTCAGCGTCAGCCAGCGCGGCGATCGTGGACCACTCGACCCACTCAGCCTGCGCCCGCGCCTGCGCGGCCTCAGCCAGATCGGCGTGGGTCGGTGGCACGATGAGCATCTGATCCATCACTGCCAACGTAGACGGCGCCACCGACAGAAACTTTCGGCCGACATTCGGCCATTGATGTGGGACCAGAAGCCGGGCGACATGATGTCTCCGTGAAAGTCATGATTACGGGAAGCACGGGGTACGTCGGCTCATGGACGGCGAAAGCCGTACAGGACGCGGGTCACGCGACGCGCCTCTTCGTCCGAGACGTCGCCAAGGCCCAGCGATTCGCCGAAGCAGTCGGGTTCCGCGTGGAGGACGTTGCCCTCGGCGACGTCATGGACGCCGACGCCGTGGCGGCGGCGCTGGACGGATGCGACGCCCTGATTCACGCGGCCGCTTCGGTCCAGGTCGCACAGGCGTCCACCGGTGCGAATCGGGACAACGCCGCCTCGGCCCGGATTGTGCTCGGCCAGGCGGTTGAGCGCGGGCTCGACCCGATCATCTACGTCTCCAGCACCGTCGCAGTGTGGACGCCCGGCGACCCGGTGATCACGGCCGATCGTGTCTCAGTCCGAACAGTCGACAGCTATTCGCAGTCGAAAGTCGAAGCCGAACTGTATGCACGCGAACTCCAGGCCAGCGGCGCGCCTGTTGTGATCACCTACCCCGGCGGCATTCTTGGGCCGGCGGCCAACGGGCACTTGGGCGAAGCCGGCGACGCTATGGCTACGGCAGCGAGCATCGGAACGATCCCGGGTCGGACGTCCGCCTTCAACATCACCGATGTCCGTGACCTCGCTGACGTCCATGCCGCCCTGCTCACACCGGGCCGTGGACCTCGTCGGTTCGTGGTCGCGCCGACTCGCGCCAGCGCGGCCGAACTCGCCGCCGCACTTCAAGCCGGCACGGGAAAGCGGGTCAGGCACATCAAGGTCCCGGCCGCGGCACTGATCGGTGCCGGTCACGCGGCAGATGCGCTTCGACGATTTCTTCCGGAGCGCCTGAGCACACTCAATGCCGGGGCGATGACGCACTTGACCCGCACGCCACCGGCCGACAGCTCGGCGGCCGAGCGCGAGCTCGGGATGACCTTCAGGTCACTGGACGAGACGGTTTCAGGGCTCTGCGCGGAGCTCCGGCGCCGGGCTGAGCCGTAGCCTCGCCTCGCGGGAGGAATCTCCACGATGCGGTCCGTGTTGACCCACGTGGACCAACGTCGTGCAACCTGGGAAAGGACACCGCATGCGAATGCAGGCCATCTTCAACGGAACGGTGATCGCTGAGAGCGACGACACGATCGTCGTCGAAGACAACCACTACTTCCCGAGCGATTCCCTGCGCACGGACTACGTCGAACCGAGTTCCACGCACACATTGTGCGCGTGGAAGGGCACGGCGTCGTACTACGACGTCCGAGTCGATGACGCAGGCAGCAAGGACGCGGTCTGGTACTACCCGAAGCCGTCCCGACTGGCGCATCGAGTCAAGGATCGGGTCGCGTTTTGGCGGGGCGTCGAGGTGCGCCCGGCTCCAGACGAGGAGTCCATCCTGGAGCCCGAATCCTTCGATTCGCCGGAGGGCGCAACCTGCTGAACTTCCCCCGGGTGTGCAAGCATGCACCACACCATGGCCGACACAACGCGGTGGATCTGCCCGGCGTGCAGCGCTCAGGTGAAAACGCCGTTCTGCCCGGCCTGCGGTGAGCGCCATCCCGAGCTGCACGATCTGACGTTCCGAGGCCTGCTGAAGCAGGCAGTCGAAGCATTCACCAGCCTGGATACGAGACTCGGGCGCACTCTGGGCGAGCTGATACGTCACCCCGGTTCTCTGACCGTTCTCTACCACCAAGGTCCTCGAAAGCCCTATATCGGACCATTCGCACTATTCCTGCTGACCAACGTGCTGTTCGTCGCAATGGAGCTACTCCCTGGCTCGAACATCTTCTCCACGCCGTTGAACCAGCACCTCCACAACCAGCCCTGGAGTCCGGTCGCACAAGAAATGGTCGAGCATCGTCTGCAGGACACGGGGACGACCTTGGCAGCCTATGCGCCCGTCTTCAACCAGGCGGTGGCGAACAACGCGCAATCACTCGTCATCCTGATGGTGCTCCCGTTCTTGCTCCTCCTGCCCGTGCTGTTTCGGAAGAGCCAGATGCCATTCGCCGTGCATCTGGCGTTCTCCCTTCACTTCCATGCCTTCCTGCTGTTGCTCATCAGCGCCGCACTGCTGATTCCCGCGATTGATCTGTTGCTGGGAGGGGCCGGGTTGGCATCACCGTCCCTGGACAACGGCATCGCGATCGGCGCGCTGCTGGCCAGCGCCACGTATCTGTACGTGTCCGCCGGGAGGGTTTACGGCGGCAACGGGACTGCCCGAGTGTTCAAGGCAGTCCTGCTCGCCGTCGCCACGGGCAGCATCTTCCTGGGCTACCGCTTCACGCTGCTGTTGGTCACGCTGTACACGACCTGAGAGCGAGCCTGTTTTGTGTCCGAGGGGGGACTTGAACCCCCATTCCCCTTACGAGGAACTAGCACCTCAAGCTAGCGCGTCTACCTATTCCGCCACCCGGACAGTGCGTACTTCTGGGACCCTTCGGGCCAGCCATGAACTCTAGCAAACAGGTGCGGTGATGCCGCCTGCGCCCATAGGCTGGTCGGCACCTTCGTGACGCAAAGGTGAAGCCCCGGGAAGTATGAGTTCCCGGGGCTCCGCTTTGAGTGAGTTGTGAAGTTCTCTCTCGATCCGGGATCCTTCTCCTTTGTCCTCCTGCCGCTTCACCGGCTGGCGTCTGAACCGAAGTTCCGACTTGGACTCGAATCGGGGATCCGTTCCCGCTCTTCCGAAGAAGTGCGTGAGTAAGTTCTATGCCCCGGCGAGATCTCGCACAAGGGGTTCTCTGAAGTTTTTTCGGGATTTCGGAAGTATTTCTTGGCCTGTCCACAGAAGGTCTGTACTCGCCCACAGAAGTGCCCGGTTCGTGCACAGGTTTTCCACATTTTGGCGATCTAGACCACGTGTGACAGCGCGTGGATGATGATGCCGGCGAGGCCACCGACGACAGTGCCATTGATCCGAATAAATTGGAGGTCGCGGCCGACGTGGAGTTCGATCCGATCGGCGGTCTCCTGGCCGTCCCACCGGTTGACGGTGGCAGAGATGACCGTCGCGATCTCGGACCCGTAGTTGTTCACGACGTATGCCGCGCCATCGGCCAGCAGCCCGTCCATGCGTGCCGCCAGATTGTCGTCCTCGACGAGTTGGCGGCCGACCCCGTGCAACTCCTGGATGGCACGCTCGCGCAGCAGGCCCCGGTCGTCCTCCAGCGACGCAATGAGCGCGCGGCGCAGCGCATCCCACAGCGCAATGGAGGTGTCGATGACCTGGTCCTGCGCCAGCACGCGCTGCTTCAAATGTTCCGCTCGCTGCTGAGTGTGCAGATTGTTCTGCAGGTTGTCGGCGAGCTGCGCCAGCCAGTCGTCGAGGGCTCGGCGCGCAAGGTGACGCGGCGAGTCGCGGATCTCCCCGATCCAACGCAGCAGCTCGCCGTGCACCCACAGCGCGACCTTCTCGTCCAGCCACACCGGTGACCACCACGGCGCCCGCTGGCCGACCATCGCCTGCACGTCGTCAGCGTTGCGGTCCAGCCACAGATGCAGTTCGGTGAGCATCAAGTCGACGGCACCGATGTGGGCGCGGTCGGCGACGATCTCGGCGAGCAGCTGCCCAGCCGCCGGGGCCAGCGGTTCGTCGAGCAGCTTCGGGATGATCGCGTCGCGCATGACGGCGGCGACGTCGTCGCGCTTGACCCGGGCGAGGCCGTCGGCCAGTGCCTTCGCTCCGACGTCGATGACCTTCTCGGCGTGGCCTGGCTCCCCCAGCCACGAACCGACTTGGGCGGACACCCGCGACGTCGTCACGCGCTCGCGAACCACCTCCTCGTTGAGGAAGTTCTCCGCGACGAAGTCCTGCAGGCTCGCCCCAAGCGAATCCTTGCGCTTGGGGATGATCGCGGTGTGCGGAACAGGGAGTCCGAGCGGGTGCTTGAACAGCGCCGACACCGCGAACCAGTCGGCGATGGCCCCCACCATCGAGGCCTCGGCACCGGCGTTGACGTAGCCCAGGAAGCCCTCGGCGCCCCGGGTGGCGAAGTAGACGATTGCGGCAAATACCAGCAGGCCAGTGGCCAAAGCGCGCATGCGGCGCAGGCCGCGCCGACGCGCCTCGTCGGCCTCCGAGACAGGCATCTGGAGAGAAGTCACGGGGCCGAGCCTATTGCGTAGACTCCCCGCATGAGCTTCGAAGAAGGCGCCGGACTCGACACCAGTCAGGTGACCGGAGGCAGTGGCGGCGGACGCGGGGGCGTGGTCATCGGCGGCGGCATCGGAACCCTGATCATCATCCTGTTGGGCGCGTTCTTCGGTGTCGATCTCAGTGGCGTCGTGCCGTCGGGCGGCAACCCGCTCGACCCGGGCAACGTGACAACGGGCGGCCAGGAGTCGCCCGAGTCGTTCAACCAATGCAAGACCGGGGCCGACGCCAACCGCGACGTCACCTGCCGCATCATCGGCACGGTCAACAGTGTCCAGGCGTACTGGAACGAGGCGCTGCCGGCCGAGCAGCGACGCCAGTACCGGGCCGCTAAAACTGTGATCTTCTCCGGTACCACACAGTCGGCGTGTGGCACGGCGTCAAGCCAGACCGGCCCGTTCTACTGCCCGTCCGACGAGCGGGTCTACATCGACGCCAGCTTCTTCGACCAGCTGACGAGCCGGTTTGGGGCCGACGACGGTGCGCTCGCGCAGGAGTATGTCGTCGCCCACGAGTACGGCCACCACATCGAGAACATCCTCGGCGTCCTCGGCCAGGCCCAGGACGGTCGCACCGGGCCGCAGAGCGGCGGCGTGCGCGTCGAGCTTATGGCTGACTGCTTCGCCGGGGTTTGGGCGCACCATGCCTCACAAACCGTCTCAAACACCGGGACGCCGTTCCTGAAGCCGTTGACCGAGGGCGACATCCGCTCCGCACTTTCGGCCGCCGCAGCGGTCGGCGACGACCACATCCAGGAAGCGACGCAGGGCCAGGTGAACCCGGAGGCGTGGACGCACGGCTCGTCGGAGTCGCGCCAGCGGTGGTTCATCGCCGGCTACAAGAGCGGCCGCGCCAATTCCTGCGACACGTTCAACACGAACGACCTGTGACGCGCCGGAGACTCACCGCTGAAGTCTGGATCGTCCTTGGGCTGTCGCTCGGCCAGTCGGCCGTCTACGCGATGGTCAGCCTCGCCGCGGCACTGTCCCGCGGACCACTGCGTGACGCGACCGCGTCGCTCAACGCGAGCCGCAGCGAGCTCGAGTGGCTTGACCTGACGCTGCAACTGCTGGCGATCGGGTTTGCGCTCGTGCCGGTGGCCTTGGCGATCTACTTGGTGGCGTTCGACGGCCAACCCCTTCAGCGCCTCGGCCTGCATCGGGGACGTCCGACGCGGGACGTACTGACGGGCGCCGCATTGGCGCTGGCCATCGGAATTCCCGGTCTTGGGGTGTACCTCCTGGGCCGGACGCTGGGCATTAACGCCGACGTCGTTCCCGTACCCGAGCAGGTCTACTGGTGGACCATCCCCATCTTGCTGCTCAGTGCAGTGGAGAACGCGCTCGTCGAGGAGATCATTGCCGTCGGCTACCTGATGACTCGGCTGCGTGACCTGCGGTGGGGGCCGTGGGCCGCCGTCGCCGCATCAGCCGCCTTGCGCGGGACCTATCACCTATATCAGGGCTTCGGCCAGGCGCTGGGCAATGCCGCGATGGGCGCCATCTTCGCGTGGTGGTTCCAGCGGACCGGCCGGCTGTGGCCGCTGCTTGTCGCCCACATGCTCCTCGACGTCGTTGCCTTCGTCGGGTACCTCTACCTCGGCGACAGGCTCTAGCCAACGCCAATCAGGTCGATGACGAAGACCAGCGTCTTGCCGGAGAGATGGTGGCCGCCACCGGCCGGGCCATAGGCGAGTTCGGGCGGGCACACGAGTTGGCGGCGTCCGCCGACCTTCATGCCCGGAATGCCCTGCTGCCAGGCGCCGATCAGCTGTGGCAAGGGGAAGCGGGCCGACTGGCCGCGGTTCCACGACGAGTCGAACTCCTCCCCCGACTCGAACTCGACGCCGACGTAGTGCACGTCCACTACGCCGCCGGGTACGGCTTCGGCGCCTTCACCCTCCACGAGGTCGGTGACCTGCAGTTCGGAGGGCGGCGGGCCGGGAATGAAGTCGACTTCAGGCTTGCTCATACGTCCACCCTAAAGGCCTACCTCTTGCGCTTCTCCCGCACCCGCTGCTGGATGTGGATCGGTGAGCCGATGAACCCGAACTCCTCGCGCAGCCGCCGTTCGATGAACCTGAGGTAGGTGTCCTCCAGCTTGCCGGAGGTGAACAGGACGAACGTGGGCGGCGCCGTGGACGCCTGCGTACCGAACAGGACCTTCGGCTGCTTGCCGCCGCGCACCGGGTGCGGATGCTCGGCCACCAGCCGGCCGAGGAAGGCATTGAGCGCGCCTGTGCCGACACGGGTCTCCCATCCGTCCAGGGCAGCGTCGAGTGCGCGCACGAGACGATCGACGTGCCAGCCGGTCCGCGCGGCGAAGTTGATGCGTGGCGCCCACTGAACCTGGACGAGTTCGCGCTCGATCTCCCGGTCCAGGTAGTAGCGCCGTTCGTCATCAACCAGGTCCCACTTGTTGAACGCGATGACAAGTGCGCGCCCCGACTCAGAGATCGAGGTGATGATGCGGGCGTCCTGCACGGACAACGGCTGGCTGGCATCGACCATCATGACCGCCACCTCGGCCCGTTCGATGGCCGCATTCGTACGCAAGCTGGCGTAGTACTCGTGTCCGGACGCCTCGCGAACCCGCTTGCGGATGCCGGCTGTGTCGATGAAGCACCACGTGCTTCCGCCCAGTTGGACGAGTTCGTCCACCGGATCGACCGTCGTTCCCGACACGTCGTCGACTACGACCCGCTCCGAACCGGCCAGCTTGTTCAGCAGACTCGACTTGCCGACGTTCGGCTTGCCGACGATTGCCACCCTGCGCGGGCCGTCACGGTCGACGTCGTCCATCTCGGGTGTCTCCGGAAGCGCTGCGAGGACAGCGTCCAACAGGTCACCACTCCCCCGGCCGTGCAGCGCAGAGACCGGGTACGGCTCGCCCAGCCCGAGGTTCCACAGGCTGGCGGCAAGCAGCTCGCTGCGCTGGTCGTCGGCCTTGTTCGCGGCCAGGACAACCGGCTTCTTGGCTCGCCGCAGGATCTGAACGACGGCGGCGTCGGCGTCGGTGATGCCGACCGTCGCGTCGACGACGAACAGCACGGCGTCGGCAACCTGGACGGCCACCTCGGCCTGTGCGGCGATGCGCTCGGCCAGGCCCCGGGCATCCGGGTCCCATCCGCCGGTGTCGACGACCGTGAAGGCGCGGCCATTCCAGTTGGCGTCGTAGGAAACGCGGTCGCGGGTTACGCCCGGGACGTCTTGGACAACCGCCTCCCGGCGGCCGATGATGCGGTTGACCAGCGTCGACTTGCCGACGTTGGGTCGACCCACGACAGCGAGGACGGGGACCTCAGACATTGGCGGCCGCCTTCGGCAGCGGGCCGGGCAGTTCGCTTCCGGTCAGCTCCTTGGCGGCGGCGACGTGCTCGCGCAGGTGCTCGACGATCTGCTCTGTCGTGGACGCGATCTCGTCCGTGGTGCGCGGCCACGGTGTCTTGGGGAACGTGACCGGCTCGCCGTAGACGACATCGATCGCCGCGCCCTTCTCAGGCCGTACTTCCTTGCCGGCTCCAGGCGGGCGAGTGCCGAAGATCGCTACCGGCACCACGGGAGCACCGGAGACGAGCGCGAGCCAGGCGACGCCACCCTTGATCGTCTTCACTTCTCCGGCGCCACGACGGCCTTCCGGGTAGATGATGACGACCTGACCGGCGAGGAGGGTTTCGGCGGCCGTCCGCAGCGCGCCGACGTCGGTGCCGACGCGGTTCACCGGGATCTGGGCGGTAGCGTTCAGGAAGCGGCCGGTCTTCCCGACGAACAATTCACGCTTCACCAGCGCGTGCGCAGGCCGAGGCGCCTTGAGGATCAAGACCGGGCCGTCCAGCCAGCCGATGTGGTTGGCGGCCAGGATCACCGGGCCGTGGCTCGGAACGTTCGACTCGCCGTGCGTCCGAATCGTCCAGTTCCGGTCCAGCCAGACCGAGGCGTAGCGACGCAGCCGTCCAAGCATCTTCTCCGGCATTGCAACGGGCTGGAGGGGTTGCATGCTCACGGGCGACGCTCCTCCACCAGCGCCACGACCGTGTCGATGACCTCGTCGAGTGTCATGTCCGTGCCGTCGATCAGGATCGCGTCGTTGGCCATTGCAAGCGGCGACGCTGTTCGCGAGGAGTCAAGATGGTCGCGGCGGGCGAGCGCCTCTTGGGTGGCGCCGTGATCGTCGTGGCCGAGTTCGGACGCACGCCGGCGCGCACGTGCCGTCGCGTCGGCCATGAGATAGACCTTGAGCGGCGCTTCCGGTGCGACGGCCGTGCCGATGTCACGGCCCTCGACCACGATGCCGGTGTCGGCGCCTGCGATCGCGGCCCGTTGCGCCTGGACCATGATCGCGCGCACGGCAGGGACGGCAGCGACGAGGCTTACGTTCGACGTCACGTCGGAGCCGCGGATCGGGCCGGAGACGTCGACGCCGTCGGCCTCGATCGTTGGGGCCTGCGGGTCCGTCCCGGATCGAAGGACGACGTCGGAAGCAGCCTTGGCGACTGCCTCGGCATCGGCCAGGTCGACACCCCGCTCGAGCATGGCCCACGTCAGCGCACGGTACATCGCCCCGGTGTCCAGGTAGGCCAAGCCGAGCCGCTGCGCAACGCCACGCGCAGTGCTGGACTTGCCGGATCCGGACGGTCCGTCAACGGCGACGACAAACGGGGTGCTCACGGGGGTGCTCTCCTAGCGGTAGGCCGGCCAGCCGCGGGCGACCAACGAAGTGACGAGGGTGTCGGCGTGCACGGGCAGGACGTAGATCTCGACGACACCGGCGGGGCGACCGAGCTCGTGCTGAATGCGCAGGTCCTCGATGTTGACTCCGGATTGTCCGGCATCGGCGACGACACGCTCCAGTTCGCGCGGCCGGTCGGCCACAACAACGTACACGGGCGCCCACTCGACCGCCGCGTCGCCGTGCTTGCCGGGGATCACGGTCGTGCCCTCGCGCCCGGCCTCAAGCACCTTGGCGATGGCACTTGGCTCATGCGCGAGCGCGTCGATCGTCGTGTTGAGGTCATCTCGCACCGCGAGGAGAACCGCCAGGACCTCGGCGGCGTTGCTGCTCAAGATGTCGACCCACAAGCCTGGGTCGCTGGCGGCGATGCGGGTCACGTCGCGCAGGCCGGGCCCGGCCAAGGAGACGTGCTCAGCCGGCGCGTGCTGCAGACGCGCTGCCGCCAACACGCTCAGTACAAGTGGCACGTGCGAGACGAGGGCGACCGCGCGATCGTGGGTCAAAGCGTCCATGACTCGTGGAGCCGCGCCGAGCGCCTCCGCGATCCACCGCACGGCCTCGACGGCATCGGTGCGTGTCTCGGCCAGGGGAACCAGCACCCACGGTGCCCCCTCGAACAGCCGAGCCGAGGCGGCGACTGGGCCGGAGCGCTCACGTCCGGACATCGGATGGGAACCGACGTAGCGGTCCGAACCGGCGCGCCCAGACACGGAAGCGGCGACGTCCGACTTCACACTCGCGACGTCGGTGACGACCGCCTCTGGCCACTCCGTCAAAGCGCGCTGGACGGCGTCGGGCACCTCGGCCGGCGGCACGGCGACCACAACGACGTCCGGGCGGGGAGCTTGTCCGCTCTCCCCCGCACCGCGGTCGACCGCAACCCGGACGTGCTCCGGCTCGACGTCATCGATGAAGGTGCTGACACCACGTTCGCGCAGGCCAAGCGCTATCGATGTTCCGATGAGGCCAGCGCCGACAACCTGAACTGTCTGCGGCTGGCTCATGCCTCCACGGTATCGAACAACGCCCCCAGCTCTGAATTCGTGAGATCCCGAACGGAGCCGACACCGAGGCCACCGAGACGGAGGGGACCAAACGCGGTGCGCGTCAGCTCGAGTACCGGATGGCCGACGTGATCGAGCATGCGTCGCACGATGCGGTTGCGGCCGATGTGCACGTCCAACTCCACCAACGAGCGCCCTTGGGACCGATCACGAACGCGGAACCGATCAACAGCGGCAGGTCCGTCGTCGAGCTCGATGCCTGCCTTCAGCGTGGCACCCACCGAGTCCGCGACCATGCCTTTCACCAAGGCGACATACGTCTTGGTGACCTCGAATGACGGATGAGCCAGCCGGTGGGCCAACTCGCCGTCATTCGTCAGGATGAGCAGGCCAGACGTGTCGGTGTCGAGACGACCGACGTGGAACAAGCGCTCAGGCCGGCCGCTCACGAGCGACCGGAGATCCGGCCGCCCCTGCTCGTCCGCCATCGAGGAAACCACGCCGCGCGGCTTGTTGGCGAGCAGGTAGGCATGCTCCGACGGCCGTATCACCCGCTCACCGTCGACCCGGATCACGTCGCGCGTCGGGTCAACCCGTGTGCCCATCGGGAGTTCCGTCTCGCCGTTCACCGACACGCGACCGGCTACGATCAGCTCTTCGCAGCGCCGTCGGCTGCCAACACCAGCCGATGCCAGCACCTTCTGCAGGCGGATTCCTTGCACCTCGTTTGCGCTGCTCACCGGCTCAGAAGGCTTCGCTGGGTTCAAGATCCTCGATCTCAGGCAGCAGCGGAGCGATCTCGGGAAGCTCGGACAAGTCGGTCATGCCCATGCGCTCAAGGAAGTAGCTGCTGGTCCGGTACAGGAAGGCGCCGCTAGAAGCATCCACGCCGGCTTCCTCGATGAGGCCACGAGTCAGGAGCGTCCGCATCACGCCGTCGACATTCACGCCGCGGATGGCCGAGACGCGCGAGCGGCTGACCGGCTGCCGGTAGGCGACCACAGCAAGGGTCTCGAGGGCCGCCTGTGTCAGCCGTGCCTGCTGGCCGTCGAGCACGAACGCCTCGACAACCGGCGCGTACTCCTCGCGGGTGAAGTAGCGCCAGCCGCCACCCACGTTGCGCAGCTCGAACCCGCGCGCCTGCTCGGTGTACTCCTCAGCGAGCTCCTCGAGCGCCGTCTCGACGTCGTTCGGTGGGTGGCCGACGGCCTGCGCGAGCGTGACGTGATCGAGCGGCTGGTCGGCGATCATCAGCACTGCTTCGAGTGCTGGTCGCAACGCGTCACTCATCGGTTGCTCCTTCAAGCGGGGCAAGATCCTCGGCGAACTGTTCGTCAAACTCGGCACCGACATCAATGTCTGTCTCGTCGTCGCCGGTCCACCGCAGGTACAGATCGCCCAGCGGGCTGGCCTGCTCGAAGGCCACGACGCCCTCGCGAAACAGCTCCAGCACTGCCAGGAAGCGCGCGACCGTGGTCGGCAGGTCGGCATCAGACACCAGCGACCGGAAGGTCACCGAACGTTCGCGACGTAGCCGATCGACGACCAGGTGCGCCTGCTCGCGCACGCTCACCTGCGGCGCATGCAGGTGGGCCAGAGACAGCATCGGGACCGGCCTGGGCTCAAGCACCGTGGCCGCGAGACGGGCCAGCTCCTCGGGCCCGATGGACACGATGACCTCAGGCAGCAGGTCGGCGAAGCGCGGATCGAGCGAGACCGAGCGCGGATAGCGCCGCGCCTCCTCGCCCAGCCGCTGTCTCGAACTGTGCGGCCGCCTGCTTGAACGCCCGGTACTGCATGAGCCGCGCGAACAGGAGGTCGCGCGCTTCCAAGAGCGCGAGATCGTCCTCGTCCTCGACATCGCCTTGAGGCAGCAGGCGGGCGGTCTTCAGGTCCAGCAGTGTCGACGCCACGAGCAGGAAGTGGGTGGTCTTCTCCAGGTCGCCGCCGAGGGCCTTGATGTAGCCGATGAACTCATCGGTGACGGACGACAGCGCGATCTCGGTGATGTCGAGCTTGTGCTTGGAGATCAGCGACAGCAGCAGGTCGAACGGACCCTCGAAGACGTCGAGGCTGACCGAGAAGTCGGAAGCTGACTCCTCGATGTCCGCAAGGGTCACGACGCTGCCAGCCGTCGCGCGATCTCGCTGTCGGTGCCGCGCTCGGCCAGATCGGCGAGGGCAAAGTCGAGGGCAGCGCGCACCAGTCGGCCGCGGTCGACCGTCCGTCCAAGCTCCGCCCGGAGCTTCAGCCGGGCCTGCTCCAACGCGAGGAGCTCCTCAGACGTCAGGTAGATCGTCATCTTCTCGCTGTGCCGCACACGCCCGCTAGGGCCGCTGGCCGGCTCCGCTCGACGCGCCTGTGCCGGCTGCATGCGGATCTGGCGTCGTCTTCCGGAAGAGCTCGTCGGCAGGCGGCAGGTTTACGCGTCGGGGCATCGAACCAGCACCTCCCGCGCCAGCTGCCGGTAGCCGGCCGCACCCGGTGACGTCGAGGCGAAGTCCGTGATGGGCTCGCCGGCCACCGTGGCATCGGAGAACTTGATCGTGCGGCGGATGACGGTGTGAAACACCAGGTCCTCCCACCCCTGGACGAGCGTCTGCAGCACCTCACGGTCGTGCAAGGTGCGGACGTCGAACATGGTGCCGAGCAGTCCGATGATGCGCAGCCGTGGGTTCGTCCGGTCGCGCACCTTCTCGATGGTCTCCTTGAGCAGCGCCACGCCACGCAGCGCGAAGTACTCGCACTCCAACGGGATGATGACGCCGTCCGACGCGGTCAGCGCGTTGACCGTCAGCAAACCGAGCGACGGCTGGCAGTCGATCAGGATGATGTCGTAGTCCTGCAGGACCGGGTGAAGCGTGCGGCTCAACGCCTGCTCACGACCGACCTCGGTGACCAGCCGCATGTCGGCGGCGGAGAGGTCGATGTTGGCCGGCGCGAGGTCGAGCCCGGCGTGTTCGTCTCCAGGATGATGTCCTTGAGCGCCAACTCTCGGTCCATCAGGACGTTGTAGATCGTCTGCTCGATCTCGTGGGCGTTGAATCCCATTCCCACGGTCATCGAACCCTGCGGGTCGAAGTCGACGAGGAGCACCTTGCGGCCCAGTTCGGCCAACGACGCACCGAGGTTGATCGTGGTGGTGGTCTTGCCGACGCCGCCTTTCTGGTTGCACATGGAGATGACAACGGCGGGCGCGCCTTTGCGGCGACGTTTGGGCTCCGGGAGGACCGGGGTCGGACGGCCAGTGGGTCCGAGGTCGGTCGTCATGTACGTCCTAGGGGTTGATCGCGATTTCGCACGACTCTACAACTCAGTGTCGGGCGCGTGGATGCGCCGTCGCATAAATCTCACGGAGCTTCTCCACTGTGACGAGGGTGTAGACCTGCGTCGTCGTCACAGACGCGTGCCCGAGCAACTCCTGCACCACCCGCACATCGGCGCCTCCGTCCAACAAGTGCGTCGCGAACGAGTGCCGGAGGGTGTGCGGCGAAATGCTCCGCACTAACTCCTGCTCGTTCCGCAGTCTTGGAAAGTACCGTCCATGCACTCTGCCGGCTGAGCCGGCCGCCACGCGCGTTGAGGAACATCGCCGCACTCGGGCGTCTTGGCCGAGACGAGCGCCGGACGAGCGGTCCGGGCATAGTCCTCGATGGCGACGATGGCGAGGCTGCCGACCGGCACGATCCGCTGCTTGGAGCCCTTGCCGCGCAGGAGCACCGAACCCTCGTCGGCGTCGAAGTCGTCGATGTCGAGGCCGACGGCCTCGGAGATCCGGGCACCCGTGCCGTAGAGGAACTCAAGCAGCGCGCGATCCCGCTTGGCGAGCGTGGTGCCCACCTCACCCGCGGCGTCGAGAATGGCCTCGATGTCGGACAGCGGCAATGCCTTGGGCAACCGTGACGGCGGCCGCGGCGGCTTGACCGCCGCCGATGCATCAGCGGTCACCAATCGCTCGCGGAGCAGGAACTTGTGGAATCCGCGTACGGCCACGACAGTGCGGGCGGTGCTGGCCGCGCTGAGCGGCGGGTGGTCGGCGTCGCCGGCCCGCAGGACGCCAACGAACGCGAGAACATCAGGCTCAGTGATCGCATCGACTGAGTCGATCCCCCGCTGGCCGAGATGATGGAGATACCGCTTCAGATCCCGCCGATAGCTGGTGAGCGTGTTTGCGGCCAAGCCGCGTTCGACCCCGAGATGACTTGTGTAGTCGAGAACGGCCCGTTCCAGATCCGTGCTCACGAATGGCGCCGAGCCAGTTCGGCCATGACACCGATGATGGCCAGCGCCTGTGTTATTCGGCCGTCGTAGATCGCCTGCAGCGCATCGTCGATCGGCATCCACCACTGGGTCGATGGCAGCTTCCTCAGCCTCGCGTTCGGTCCGGTCCGCCGCCGGCACCGGAGACAGCCCCGTGGCACGAAACAGCGTGCCACGTCTCGGTCGAGTAGCCGGGCGTGACGACGACGCTGAACAACTCTTCCCAGTGCTCGGCGAAAACGTCACCTTCTTCGGCTAGCTCACGCTGCGCAGCACGCAACGGTGGCTCGCCATCCACGTCGAGAGTTCCAGCGGGCAGTTCAAGGAGACGCGCGCCGACGGGGTGCCGGTACTGCTGGATGAGCAGGATGCGGTCGTCGTCGTCCAAGCGCCAACGACGCCAACGGCGCCCTTCGGTTCCACGATCACACGGTCGTAAGACCCGCTGTCGTCAACGATCTCGTCGGTCCGGATAGACAGGAAGGGCTTCGAATAAACCGGACTCGTCGACGCCACCGGCCAAGATTCGGGCATGTCGGCCAAATCACCCGGCGCGATCCGTCCGGGAAGGAATGGATGGTCGGTCATGCCTCGGGCAACCGCGTCTCGCGCTGTCGAGTCAGCGCCGCGCCGATCAGCCCGACGAACAGCGGATGCGGCCTGGTCGGACGCGACCGCAGTTCGGGGTGGGCCTGCGTCGCGACGTAATACGGATGGACCTCACGCGGCAACTCGACGAACTCGACCAAGGAGGAGTCCGGTGAAGTGCCGCTGAAGACGAGCCCGGCCGCTTCCAGCTGCGCGCGATAAGCGTTGTTGACCTCGTAGCGGTGCCGGTGTCGCTCCTCGACCTTGTCGACGCCGTAGGCGCCGGCCACGATGCTGCCGGGCTTGAGCGCGGCCGGATACAGCCCGAGCCGCATGGTCCCGCCGAGATCGCCCGCGCCCTCGACGAACGCCTCCTGCTCCGCCATGGTCGCGATGACCGGCGCGGGGGTCTGCGGGTCGAACTCCGAAGAGCTCGCCCCCTCGATGCCCGCGACGTCGCGGGCGTACTCGATGACCATGCACTGCAGGCCAAGACACAGGCCGAGCGTCGGGATCTTGCGCGTCCGGGCGTAGCGCAGGGCACCGAGCTTGCCCTCGATTCCGCGGATGCCGAATCCGCCGGGAACGCAGATGCCGTCGACGTCACCGAGCACGTGTGCTGCTCCGGATTCGGTCTGGCATTCGTCGGACGGCACCCAGCGCAAGTTCACCTTGGTGTCGTGCGGGAACCCGCCTGCGCGCAACGCCTCGGCCACCGACAAGTAGGCATCCGGCAAGTCGATGTACTTGCCGACCAGGGCGATGGTGACCTCGTCGGCCGGATCGTGCACGCGACGTAGCAAGGCGTCCCATTGCGTCCAGTCGACATCGCGGAACGGCAGGTCGAGCCGCCGCACGACGAAGGCATCGAGCCCCTCGGAGTGCAGCACCTTGGGGATGTCGTAGATCGACGGCGCATCGGCCGCGGTGACAACGGCTTCGGGCTCGACGTCGCACATCAGACGAGATCTTGTTCTTGATGCTGGCCGGCAGCGGGCGGTCGGTCCGGCACACGATCGCGTCGGGCTGGATACCGATCGAGCGCAGTGCAGCGACCGAGTGCTGTGTCGGCTTGGTCTTCAGCTCTCCCGACGGACCGATGAACGGCACGAGCGAGACGTGCAGGAAGAAGACGTGGCTCGCGGCCGATCTCGTGCCGCACCTGCCGAGCCGACTCGAGGAACGGCTGGCTCTCGATGTCGCCGACGGTGCCGCCGATCTCATGGATGACAACGTCGATCTCCGGACTCGCCCATGGAGAGCATCCGGTCCTTGATCTCGTTCGTGATGTGCGGGATCACCTGCACCGTGTCGCCGAGATAGTCGCCGCGACGCTCTCGGGCGATGACGTCGGAGTACACCTGTCCGGTGGTGACGTTGGCGCGGCCGACGAGATCCTCGTCGAGGAACCGCTCGTAGTGGCCGATGTCGAGGTCGGTCTCGGCGCCGTCATTGGTCACGAACACCTCGCCGTGCTGGAACGGGTTCATCGTCCCGGGGTCGACGTTGAGGTACGGGTCGAGCTTCTGCATCGTGACGCGCAGACCGCGCGACTTGAGCAGGCGACCGAGGCTGGAAGCCGTCAGGCCCTTGCCGAGCGAGGAAGCGACGCCTCCAGTGACAAAGACGTGTTTCGTCGTGCTCTGACTCTGGCTCACTCTGAACTCCATGGGGGCATCCTCCATGGGACTCCAGCCTATCAAGCGATCTCCGGAAGTGGGCCATCCGCACTGCGCGGCGTGCCCCAGGCACCCGGCTCGCCGGCGTGATCCTGCTGGAGGGCGAGCGCGACGACGACGGGTCCAGCCACCGAATCGGTGACGTCCACCGACGAGATGATCTTGGCTGCCGGGCCTTCGCGCAGCGCTGAAACGGCGCCCTTCGACTGGCTGGCGGAGGCCGGACCGGCCAGGACAGTGCCTTCGGCATGCGAACCGATGGCGCGCACCAGCTCGGCGACAACCTTGGATTGCGACGCATTCCGTTGGCCACCGACGACCATGACGACCGCGTCGCCGAGCTCGTTCGGCTCGGTGCCCGTCAGCAGGTCGCCTTCGGTGAAGGCCTCCCAGATCAGACCGCCACCTCGTCGGGTTCGGAGCTGGCTTCGTCCAGGAAGGCGCGCGACAACGCGGTGCCGATCCGCTGGTAGCTGGCCGGGCCCTTGGCGATCTCGCGGACCTTGAGCGCGGCCGAACGGGCCACGCTGTCGACGAACTGCCGGTTCGCCGGGTCGACGAGCTTGGCGGTGAACGTCGGCTGGCTGGTGATCGTCGCATCGGCATCTTCCAGCGCTTCCTTGATGCGCGCGACCTCGTGGGTCTTGGCGCCAGCGACAGAGATCAGCACGACGTTGCGCCCGCGGAGGCGCCCGGCAAGCGTCTCGCTCGACGTCTCCTTCATGAACTCCGCCTCAAACGCGGCGACCGACGGGTCCTGCGTGCTCTGTTCGTCCACGCCCGGGAGCACGTTGGCAGGCTTGCCGAGCGGGCCTGCGCCGAGCGCGATGCCCAGCTCCGAGCGCAAAGACCATGATGGCTGCGGTGAGCAGCCGACGACGGCGGGCTTTCACGACGTCGTACCTCGCACCAGGTTCGTGACGATCTCGAAGAGCCCACCCGGCCCGGTGAGCCACTGGAATCCGACCGGAGTCGCAGCGATCGCAGCGCCTACTGCGAGCAGGCCGACGAGGAGGACCAAGAAGGCCGGCCACAGGGAGGCCGATCGCGCCGACAGACGCGCCACGGCGGGTGCGTCGACCACGCGGGAGCTGACCCGCAGCCGGGTCACGAACGAACTGGCGACATCGTCCGGCGAGCCATCGAGCCGTTCGTTGAGACCACTCGGCGCTCCTGCCTCCACGATGACGGGGGCTCGGCTGGCATCGGCCAACAGAAGCGCAAGATCGCTGGACTTGCCCGAGCTGACGAACCAGATGGGGTCGACGCCAAAGCGCTCCAGACGACCTTCCTTCGTCTTGGCACGCTCGGAGGTGACCGAGACGACCACGTGCCGGCACTCGTGCAGTGCCAGGTCGGAGAGTTCGTCGAGCGTGCCCACGACCACGTCGGGGTGATAGCCAGCGTCCAACAGCGCCTCGACGCCGTTGCCGACGCCGAGCGAACACCGGATCACGATCGCTGATCCACCGCTTGAGGCTGGCGAGATCTTCCTTCCAGCGGAACTTGCGGTTGACCACGAGCACGGGCCGGTTGGACAGCTTGGCCGGCAAGTGTGGGATGTCGCCTCCGATCAGGAGCAGTTCTCGCTCCTGCCGGATGTGTTCGGTCGCATTCGCCATGAGGGACTCCAGGCGAACCGCGAGATCGGCGTTGCGCAGATGAGTCGACGGCTGGCGGGGCGCTGGCTCCCGGAGCGCTGTTTCGAAGACATCCGCCCCATGGTCGCATGTGGCGCCGCCCCAACTGACATTGGCTGCTGGCCAGCGTGTTTCGGCTCATGTGGAACCCTGATCCCGTGCTGGAAACCGTGATCGCGCTGTCTGTCGCGCTGTGCCTTGCGTGCGCCGGCTGGCTGGTCGCTGACCTGCGGCGACGCCGAGCCCGCAAGAGAGATCGAGCGCCTGCGTCGTGCTTTGGAACGCCAGAGCAGTCTGATGACCACACCGGCCCGCTTCCCGGGCCATGCGCGCCATGGTCGGCACCGCACTGGAGACCGCCGTCAAGATGCGCAACGAGGGTCTCGGCGTGGTCGTCAAGGACTCCCTCGAGCACGCTGGCCCGCTGGAACCTGGAAGACCAGACACCGGCTGGCGCGACTGGCCGGAGCCGACGGCCGCGTGGCGATCGCGTTCTCCGACATCGAGGATTCGACCGTCCTCAACGACCAACTGGGCGACGCCGAATGGGTCAAGCTGCTCGCGTCGCACGACAAGCTGTCCGTGCGGCGGTGGACGCGCGCGGGCGGCCTGATCGTCAAGTCGCAGGGTGACGGCTTCATGATCGCCTTCGCCGATGCCGGCGACGCAGTGCGCGGCGCCCTCGACCTTCGGCCGCGATCGAAGTCGGCGACCGTCGCCTGCGCAAGCGTCCGATCCAGGTGCGCGTCGGCGTCCACATCGGGACGGCGATCGAGCGCGACGGCGACCTGTTCGGACGTGACGTCGCCTTGGCCGCGCGGGTGGCGGCCGAGGCCGTGGGCGGCGAGATCCTCGTCAGCGACGCGGTTCACGACGCCGTTGCCGACGAAGCCGACCTGCAGCTTGGTCGAAGCACAGACCGTCCAGCTGAAGGGCCTGCCCGGCACCACCGGCTCTGGGCGGTCGCCCGCTCGTCACCTAAGCCCGGAGCCGCCTGGCCGGCCAGCTCGAGCAGTTCGCGAGCGTGCGCTTGCGCGGCCGCGGAGTCCTCTTGCCCGGCCAGCATCCGGGCGAGCTCGTCGACGCGCTCGTCGTCACCGAGCCGGACGACGGTGCTGCTGGTGACGTTGCCGTCGTCGTCCTTGAGAACTCGGAAATGCGCAGTCCGCGAAGGCGGCAACCTGCGGGAGATGGGTGACTGCGAGCACCTGCGCCGTCTCGGCCAGACTTCGCCAACCGTCGCCCGACCTCGACGGCGGCCTTGCCGCCGATGCCGGCGTCGACCTCGTCGAAGACGAGCGTCGGGACCGTCGTTCGGTCGGCCAGGACGACCTCGAGGGCCAACATGACGCGCGACAGCTCGCCGCCGCTGGCGCCCTTGGCCAACGGGCGCGGATCCATGCCCGAGTTGGCCGCGAACAGAAACTCCACATCGTCGCTCCCGTCGGAGCCGAGGCTGGCCGGTCGCCTCGACGACGACGCTGAGCCGCGCCGACGGGCATGGAGAGCTGCGTCAGTTCGTCGCCGATGAGCGATTCGAGACGGCCGGCGGCGTCGGCGCGCGCCCGCATGGACGTCGGCGGCGCAGCTGCGTCGCCTGGTCGAGCAGATCCTGCCGTTCCTGCTCCAGACCCGCGATCGCGTCGTCGTCGAGGTCGAGGTCGCCGACGCGAACGGCCGCCTTCTCGGCCCACTGCAGAACGTCGTCCAACGTCGGCCCGAACTTGCGCTTGAGCCCGGTCAGCGCCGCGATCCTCGCCTGCACACCGGCCAGCCGGGCCGGGTCGGCGTCGATCCCGCTGGCATACGAGCTCAACTCAGTTGCCACGTCGTCGAGTCTCGACCGCAATGCCGCGACGCCGCTCGGTCAGCGCGTCCAACGCGGGATCGTGTCCGGCGGCGTCCTGCAACGCCACGACCGCGGCGGCGACGGCGTCGCGTCCTGCGCCGGACTCGCCGGCGAGTGCCTCGTGCGCCGCATGTGCGGCGCGCACCAGCGCCTCTGCGTGCGCGAGCCGACCCTCCTCGGCGAGCAGCGCGTCGTCCTCGCCGGCCTGCGGTTCGACCTCGCCGATCTCGGCCAGCCCGTGACGCAGTTCGTCGAGCTCACGGGCCCGCTCCTGCTGGTTCAGCGTGAGATCGGTGAGTCGCTCCTCGACGGAACGCAACCGCTCGTGGACCGGTCGATATGCGGCCAGGGCCGTCGCGACCGCGTCGCCGCCGAACGCATCCAGGGCGGTGAGTTGCTCGGCTGAACGGAGCAGCCGGAACTGATCAGACTGGCCGTGGACCGCGACGAGCTCGTCTGTGATGGTGCTCAGCAGCGTCGCCGGCGCGGCCGCCCCGCCGACGAAGGCCCGTGATCGGCCCTGTGCCGACACTGCGCGGCTCAGCACGATCACGCCGTCGTCCACCGATCCGCCGGCGTTGTCGACCAGTTCGCCGACGGTCGAGTCCGTCGGGCACCGCCACGATCGCCTCGACCCGCGCCTGCTCAGTTCCCGACCGGACGAGGCCGGAGTCGGCTCGGGCGCCGCGCAGCAATCCGAACGCCGTGACGACCATCGTCTTGCCGGCGCCGGTCTCGCCGGTGATCACCGAAAAGCCTGCACCGAGCTCGAGCTCGGCACTGTCGATGACGCCCAGGTTCTGCAGGCTGAGTGTTTCCCACGCCATCCTCAGGAGCCGTTTCGTCGCTGCTCGGCCGCGCCGCGCCAACCTTGCACGGGGAGGTCGAACTTCCGCACGAGCCGGTCGGCGAACGGCCCGGCATGGAGGCGAGCCAACCGCACCGGCTCGTGCCCACGAACGACCTCGACCCGGGCGCCGAAGGGAAGATCGACCGTGCGCCGACCGTCGCACCAGAGGACGGCCGACGACTGCGCACCGACTACCTCGATGGCCAGGGTCGAGTCGGGCGAGACGACCAACGGCCGAGCGAACAACGCGTGAGCGCTGATCGGGACCATGAGGAGAGCGTGCACCTCTGGCCAGACGATCGGACCGCCGGCGCTGAAGTTGTAGGCCGTCGAGCCGGTCGGCGTCGCGCACACGACGCCGTCGCCGCCCCACCGCGACACCGGTCGGGCGTCAATCTCGACGACGAGGTCGACCATGCGCTCGCGAGACGCCTTCTCGACCGAGGCCTCGTTCAGCGCCCAGGTCTCGGCCACGACGTCACCACTGACCGGTGACGCGAACGTCGATCGTCAGGCGCTCCTCCACCGTCCACGACCGCGCGACTACCCGGCGTACGACCTCGTGGACGTCTTCGACGTCGGCCTCGGCCAGGAATCCGACATGACCGAGGTTCACTCCGAGGACCGGCGTATCCGAGCCGCGGCACAACTCGGCCGCACGCAGGATCGTGCCGTCGCCGCCGAACACGACGGCCAGCTCACAGCCAGCTGCTGCCCCGTAACCCTGGGGCACGATCTCGACGCCGAACGAGGTGTCGAGGCCGGCACCGCGGAGCGGTTCGGCATCGATGTCAAAGACCCGCACCGAGACACCTCGGCGCGAAGGTCGTTGCCGAAGGTGGCGGCCACCTTCGTGGCTTCGTCGCGCTCCACGTGGGCAATCAGCAGAACAGTGCGCACTGATTCTGGACGGTCGGTCATGATTCCGTCCTCAGTGGGCCGGCGGCGACCGCAGCTTCGGCCTGGCCGAGGTCTGGCTCGTCAGCGTCCGTACGCAGCCAGCAAAAGTACTCGACGTTGCCGGCCGGGCCAGGCAGCGGGCTCGGCGCCGAGCGCGCGGGTTCCCCAGCCCAACTCGTAGGCCTTGCGTGCACACATCGTGGACGGCGTTGGCATGCAGCACGGGATCGCGAACCACCCCGTTCTTGCCGAGGTTCGCGCGGCCGACCTCGAACTGCGGCTTCACCATGAGCACCATGTCGCCTCCCTGTTCACAGACGCCGGCCAGTGCGGGCAACACCACGGTAAGGGAGATGAACGACAGATCGGAGACCGCCACCTCCACGGCTCCACCCAGCGTGTCCGTCGTCAGTTCGCGGACGTTCGTCCGGTCGTACACCAGAACCCGCTCGTCAGACTGCAGGGACCACGCCAGTTGTCCGTAGCCGACGTCGACAGCGAGGACTTCGCGCGCTCCACGACTGAGCAGTACCTCAGTGAAACCGCCGGTCGATGCGCCCGCGTCGAGACAGCGTCGGTCCGGCAACACTCAACCCGGCCGGCTCGAAGACCTCCAAGGCGCCCAGGAGCTTGTGCGCCCCACGCGACACCCAGCGATGGCCGCCGCCGTCGCGGACCGTGATCGGCTGGTCGGTTTGGACCTGCGTGGCGGCTTTCGATGCGCGCTGACCTGCGACGAGGACGTCGCCGCGGGCGATCAGGTCGGCCGCATCGTCACGGGACTGGGCCAACTCGTCGACGGACCAACTCGGCGTCGAGTCGGACCCGGCGGGTCATGACGGAGACGTCGCCCAGGGCGGCGCGTAGCAAGCGATGGATGGCGTCGAACTCTCCTCGGGAGGTGCTCGACGTCGAGCTGCCCCGCCCATGGCATCGATCCGCCGCAGGACATCCTCGAGCTCCGGATATCCCGCCGCAGCCGCCCGGGCCCGCTCGAGCAGGTCTGCGTCGACGTCGGGCAGTGCCTCATCCATGGGGGGCTGATCGGTGTCCATGTGCCCAGTCTCTCAGAATGACTTGTTCCAGAGCAGGCCCGACGAGCCGTGGCACGTGGCCGGTTTCGTCGAGGTGGGTCCAGGCGGCCTCGACGACTGCACGCACGGCTTCCAGGGAGTCGGGCTCACCGGCCGTCAGCGTGACCTCGCCGTCGCCGTCGGCGATCGCGATCGCCGAACGGCAGGCCGCTCGCCATTGCCGTCGTCGAGCTCCACCGGCGGATGCTCCAATAGCAGCAGAGCCGCAGGTCCGGCGCCACAAGTGCGGTCGGTGCTCCGGCGGAAGCCGCACCACGTCGTCGAGGTCACTGATTCCGGTCAGAACGTGCAGCGCGTCGATGCCGCAGTTCAGGGCGCCGACGATGTCGGTGTCGATGCGGTCGCCGACCATGAGCGGTCGAGTTGCACCGGTCCGACGTAGCGCTTCCTCGAACAAGGCCTGCTCAGGCTTGCCGGCGACCGCCACCGGCTCCGCGCCGGTGGCCCGGCGGACCGTCTCCACCAACGAGCCATTGCCCGGCGCCGTCCCGCGCTCCGAGGGGAACGTCTGGTCGGGTTGCTCACGAACCACGTCGTCCCGGCCTGGATGGCATAGCTGGCCTCGGCCAGGTTCCGCCAGCCGACGTCCGGGATGGAAGCCCTGCACGACCGCCACCGGGTCTTCATCCGCCGACGCACACAGCGCAGTCCCTCGGACTCCAGCGGAACCGTCAGGCCCTGGCCCGCCGACCACCAGAACCGCACTGCCCGGAGGCACCGACTCGGCCACGATCCGGGCAATGGCCTCGCCCGCTGTCACCACGTCCGCTGCCCCGACACCTACGCCGAAGACCGGAATCTGCTCGGCCACCTCGACTGCTGTCCGTGAGGCGTTGTTCGTCAGGTAGGCCAGCCGCACGTTCCTCGCGGCACGTCGCCGATCGTCTCGACCGCATACGGCACCGCCAACTCGCCGCGGTAGACCACGCCGTCCAGGTCGAGCATGGCCAGGTCGTATGACGAGATCAGGGGACCCGAGGAGGCGCGCAACGGCATCCTCGGAGATTAGTCGGCAGCCGTGCGTTCGATGCGACCAACATCGACGTCACCCAGCTCCGCACGCCCGAACGGCCACGCCGAAACGACCGACGCAGCGCGCCACTGACCGCGACCTGGTCCCCGCTGCAAGGCGCACGGACGCGCGCCGGCCTCGGGCCGACCACGCCGAGCATTCGAGCGTGTCGACCGACTGCCGAGTTCGTCGGCGAACCGCCAAACTGCGCGGGACAACAACGCGGAACGCCACCAAACGTGACGCCGCTGGGGAGCTGTCGCTCCACCGGCTCCCCCGAGACGTGTCCGACCAACTGCACTGAGTTCACTGTCCATGCCGACCACTGTCGACGCGAACCTCCCACCGGAAGCAGGGTGACTTCTACGTGTGGATCAGCTGAGCTCGCTAAGGCGGGCTTCGGCGTCAGTCACATCATTGCCGTCGACCGCGATGGTGCGGTGGAACCACTCGACTGCATCGTCCCGGCGATCGGCGGCGAGCAGCGTGTCGGCATAGGCGTACCGCAGCCGCGCCACCCAGTCCTCGCGCGTTGGCGAGTGGAGTGGTTCAGACTCGAGGAGATGCAGCGCAGCGGCGACCTGGCCGAGATCGCGTCGCGCGCCAGCCATGACAATGCTCAGCTCGATGCTGCCGGCCTGGTCGAGCGTCTCGCGAACCTTCATCGTGTCGTACTCAAGCGCCTTTTCCGGACGACCGAGCGCGCGCTCGCAATCGGCCATCATCGGCGCATAGTCCTGCCGCCCCGAGAGCCGACGAGCGGTGCGCAGCTCGGCCAAGGCCTCAGTGAACTTGCCGGCGGCATAGGCCGTCTCGCCGACCGCTTCGCGAATCACTGCGCTGCGCTGGGAACGCGCTCGCGCAGCCAACGCGTGCTTGTAGGCCCGCTCGGGATCTTCCTCGATGAGCAGGCCAGCCATGATCAGGTGCTTGGCGATGCGATCGGCCAGCTTCTCCGGCAGCGACCGCAGCTGATCGCGCACCTGGCGGTCGAGATCCTTGGCACTGATGTCGTCCGGGATCGGCGGCCCGTCGTAGATCTGCTGGTCTTCGGTCCGCACCTCGGGCTCGGGTCGCGAACGACGTGGCCCGGCCCGACGGTCGTCACGGCGACCGTCGCTGGGCATCGGCTCACCGCCGCTCGGTCGTCCGCCACCGCTGGGGCGCGGATTGCGCTTGCGCTCGTCATTCATCCCGAAGCCATACCTATCAAAGTTAGGTGAAATGCAGCGAGGCCGCCCCACAAAGGAGCGGCCTCGCGCATAAAAATTGTCCGGCGACGTCCTACTCTCCCACACAGTCCCCCGTGCAGTACCATCGGCGCTGAGAGGCTTGACTTCCGGGTTCGAAATGTAACCGGGTATTTCCCTCTCGCCATGGTCGCCGAAACTCTATTGAGATATCAATCGTTTCGCCTATTTCTAGGCGGTTCCCGACCGTTACTCGGGAACCTCACAGTGGACGCGCAGTATCTAGGTGTAGAAACAAGCCCTCGGCCTATTAGTACCGGTCAGCTTCATGCATTGCTGCACTTCCACCTCCGGCCTATCAACCCAGTGTTCTGCTGGGGGCCTTACCTGGTAAACCAGTGGGAAACCTCATCTTGAAACGTGCTTCCCGCTTAGATGCTTTCAGCGGTTATCACTTCCGAACGTAGCCAACCAGCCGTGCTCTTGGCAGAACAACTGGCACACCAGAGGTTCGTCCATCCCGGTCCTCTCGTACTAGGGACAGCCTTTCTCAAGTTTCCTACGCGCGCGGAGGATAGGGACCGAACTGTCTCACGACGTTCTAAACCCAGCTCGCGTGCCGCTTTAATGGGCGAACAGCCCAACCCTTGGGACCTGCTACGGCCCCAGGATGCGACGAGCCGACATCGAGGTGCCAAACCATCCCGTCGATATGGACTCTTGGGGAAGATCAGCCTGTTATCCCCGGGGTACCTTTTATCCGTTGAGCGACGCCGCTTCCACAAGCCAGCGCCGGATCACTAGTCCCGACTTTCGTCCCTGCTCGAGTTGTCACTCTCACAGTCAAGCTCCCTTGTGCACTTACACTCAAAACCTGATTGCCAACCAGGCTGAGGGAACCTTTGGGCGCCTCCGTTACATTTTAGGAGGCAACCGCCCCAGTTAAACTACCCATCAGGCACTGTCCCTGATCCAGATAATGGACCTAGGTTAGATATCTAATACAATCAGAGTGGTATTTCAACAGCGACTCCACTCGAACTGGCGTCCAAGCTTCAAAGTCTCCCACCTATCCTACACAAATTGAATCAAATACCAATACCAAACTATAGTAAAGGTCCCGGGGTCTTTCCGTCCTTCCGCGCGTAACGAGCATCTTTACTCGTAGTGCAATTTCGCCGAGTTCATGGTTGAGACAGCGGGGAAGTCGTTACTCCATTCGTGCAGGTCGGAACTTACCCGACAAGGAATTTCGCTACCTTAGGATGGTTATAGTTACCACCGCCGTTTACTGGGGCTTAAGTTCTGAGCTTCGCTTGCGCTAACTCGTCCCCTTAACCTTCCAGCACCGGGCAGGAGTCAGTCCGTATACGGCGTCTTTCGACTTAGCACGGACCTGTGTTTTTAGTAAACAGTCGCTTCCCCCTGGTCTCTGCGGCCTTCAACGCTTTGGGAGCAAGTCCCTAAACGAATCCGGCCCCCCTTCTCCCGAAGTTACGGGGGCATTTTGCCGAGTTCCTTAACCATGATTCACTCGATCACCTTGGTATTCTCTACCTGACCACCTGAGTCGGTTTGGGGTACGGGCGGCTCTGAAACATCGCTAGATGCTTTTCTCGGCAGCATAGGATCACTCACTTCGACATACGTCTCGGCGTCAGGTCTCAGGCATATGAGTGACGGATTTGCCTATCACTCGCCCTACACCCTTGCCCGCGGACTACCATCGCCGCGGTTGAGCTACCTTCCTGCGTCACACCATTGCTTGCCTACTACCAGCTTGGGTCGTGCGCTCTGCCGGCAAATCTCCCCGAAGGGAGTGAATGCCGGTTTCGGGCACTTAGCATCACTGGATTCGGCAGGGTCGCTTCAGTGCCGGTACGGGAATATCAGCCCGTTGTCCATCGACTACGCCTGTCGGCCTCGCCTTAGGTCCCGACTTACCCAGGGAAGATTAGCTTGACCCTGGAACCCTTGGTCATTCGGTGGAGGAGTTTCTCACTCCTCATTCGCTACTCATGCCTGCATTCTCACTCGTGTGGCATCCACGGCTGGGTCACCCCGCCGCTTCGCTCGCCACACGACGCTCCCCTACCCATCCGCACGACTGGACCACGAAGGCCTGATCTCATGTGCGAATGCCATAGCTTCGGTGGATTGCTTGAGCCCCGCTAAATTGTCGGCGCAGAATCACTTGACCAGTGAGCTATTACGCACTCTTTCAAGGGTGGCTGCTTCTAAGCCAACCTCCTGGTTGTCTGGGCAACTCCACATCCTTTTCCACTTAGCAATCTCTTTGGGACCTTAGCTGATGGTCTGGGCTGTTTCCCTCTCGACTACGGAGCTTATCCCCCGCAGTCTCACTGCTGCGCTCTCACTTACCGGCATTCGGAGTTTGGCTGAGTTCAGTAAGCTTTTAGGCCCCCTAGCCCATCCAGTGCTCTACCTCCGGCAAGAAACACGCAACGCTGCACCTAAATGCATTTCGGGGAGAACCAGCTATCACGGAGTTTGATTGGCCTTTCACCCCTATCCACAGGTCATCCCCCCAGTTTTCAACCTAGGTGGGTTCGGTCCTCCACGCGGTCTTACCCGCGCTTCAACCTGCCCATGGATAGATCACTCCGCTTCGGGTCTAGATGGTGCAACTCAGTCGCCCTATTCGGACTCGCTTTCGCTACGGCTACGGCTCACGCCTTAACCTCGCTACACCACGCTAACTCGCAGGCTCATTCTTCAAAAGGCACGCTGTCACAGTTCGAAAACTGCTCCAACGGATTGTATGCACATGGTTTCAGGTACTATTTCACTCCCCTCCCGGGGTACTTTTCACCTTTCCCTCACGGTACTAGTCCGCTATCGGTCATCGAGGAGTATTTAGGCTTAACGGGTGGTCCCGCCAAATTCACACCGAATTTCAGGGGTTCGGTGTTACTCGGGGTAACGCAAAAGAGCCATGAGCTTACGTCTACGGGGATCTCACCCTCTGTGTCGCAACTTTCCAGTTGACTTCGACTTCACTCATGGTTTCTGACTCTTCGTCCGCTCGGCAGAACGGACTATGCGGCCCCACGACCCCCCAGTGACAACGCCTGCCGGCTATCACATCACTGAGGTTTAGCCTCTTCCGGTTTCGCTCGCCACTACTCCCGGAATCACGGTTGTTTTCTCTTCCTGCGGGTACTGAGATGTTTCACTTCCCCGCGTTCCCTCCTGCTGCCCTATGTGTTCAGACAGAGGTACCTGGACTTTCCTCCAGGTGGGTTTCCCCATTCGGACATCCCCGGATCACAGGTCGGTTGTCACCTTCCCGGGGCTTTTCGCAGACTCCAACGTCCTTCATCGGCTCTCGATGCCAAGGCATCCACCATGTGCACTTAGTAGCTTGTTGTTCTACTAGATGCTCGCGTCCACTGTGAAGTTCTCAAGAAACGGGCGGTCCCGCACTAGCGCCACCGATCCGGTGACATTCATGCGGTCCGAGGTTTCAGAACCCATCGAAAGATGGGGTGCCTGAACCCTCAGGACCCAACAGTGTGCCTGATTCGTCCGCTGTCGCCGGCGAGGTTCCTTGCGAGAAGTACTGACAGCGTTTTGACCACGAACTCACCAAATAGTCGACGTCCACTAGTGAGCTGTGCTGCACAGAACGAACGCCTGTGTTCAGCACGATGGACTCCCCTGGCGAACCAGGCAAGCCAAATGCTCCTTAGAAAGGAGGTGATCCAGCCGCACCTTCCGGTACGGCTACCTTGTTACGACTTCGTCCCAATCGCCAGCCCCACCTTCGACGGCTCCCTCCACAAGGGTTGGGCCACCGGCTTCGGGTGTTGCCGACTTTCATGACGTGACGGGCGGTGTGTACAAGGCCCGGGAACGTATTCACCGCAGCGTTGCTGATCTGCGATTACTAGCGACTCCGACTTCATGGGGTCGAGTTGCAGACCCCAATCCGAACTGAGACCGGCTTTTTGGGATTCGCTCCACATTGCTGTATCGCAACCCTTTGTACCGGCCATTGTAGCATGCTTGAAGCCCTAGGCATAAGGGGCATGAAGACTTGACGTCATCCCCACCTTCCTCCGAGTTGACCCCGGCAGTCTCCTATGAGTCCCCACCATTACGTGCTGGCAACATAGAACGAGGGTTGCGCTCGTTGCGGGACTTAACCCAACATCTCACGACACGAGCTGACGACAGCCATGCACCACCTGTATAGAGCCCAAAAGGACCTTATATCTCTATAAGTTTTCTCTATATGTCAAACCTAGGTAAGGTTCTTCGCGTTGCATCGAATTAATCAGCATGCTCCGCCGCTTGTGCGGGCCCCCGTCAATTCCTTTGAGTTTTAGCCTTGCGGCCGTACTCCCCAGGCGGGGCGCTTAATGCGTTAGCTGCGGCACGGAGACCGTGGAAGGTCCCCACACCTAGCGCCCAACGTTTACGGCATGGACTACCAGGGTATCTAATCCTGTTCGCTCCCCATGCTTTCGCTCCTCAGCGTCAGGTAATGCCCAGAGAACCGCCTTCGCCACCGGTGTTCCTCCTGATATCTGCGCATTCCACCGCTACACCAGGAATTCCGTTCTCCCCTGCATACCTCTAGTCAGCCCGTATCGGAAGCACGCTCAGGGTTGAGCCCTGAGTTTTCACTCCCGACGCGACTAACCGCCTACGAGCCCTTTACGCCCAATAATTCCGGACAACGCTCGGACCCTACGTATTACCGCGGCTGCTGGCACGTAGTTGGCCGGTCCTTCTTCTGTAGGTACCGTCACTTTCGCTTCGTCCCTACTGAAAGAGGTTTACAACCCGAAGGCCGTCATCCCTCACGCGGCGTTGCTGGATCAGGCTTTCGCCCATTGTCCAATATTCCCCACTGCTGCCTCCCGTAGGAGTCTGGGCCGTGTCTCAGTCCCAGTGTGGCCGGTCACCCTCTCAGGCCGGCTACCCGTCGTCGCCTTGGTGAGCCGTTACCTCACCAACTAGCTGATAGGCCGCGAGTCCATCCTTCTCCGCCGGAGCTTTCCACCTCAGAAGATGCCTTCCGAGGTCGTATTCGGCATTAGACGTCGTTTCCAACGCTTATTCCGATGAGAAGGGCAGGTTACTCACGTGTTACTCACCCGTTCGCCGCTCGTGTACACCCGAAGGTGCCTTACCGCTCGACTTGCATGTGTTAAGCACGCCGCCAGCGTTCGTCCTGAGCCAGGATCAAACTCTCCGTTGAAAAAATCCCAGTCGCGTTCCGCACAAGGCGGGCAGCTCCTGGTCAACATCTGTTTGATTCCTGACAATGTGACTGCTGACGTTGTCATCACGACCACAAGGGTCGCCATGACGTCGTTGTCAATTGTCGGAATTGCTCTCGCGATGCTCTAAGCCGAAGCCCAGTTCATCGACGGGAGTAGTACTGATAAATAATTCGTCGACTTTTGGCACACTGTTGAGTTCTCAAGGTTCAAGCGCGCACCTCGGGCTGGCCGTTTCCGGCTTCCCCGTCGGGGCAACTCTCTTACTTTAGTGGGACAATACGCGCCGGTCAAAACCGATCGGGCTTCCCACCGCATCCATCGTTTTCAGCGGCCTGCCCATCCGCGCTCAGCGCTTCCGGAACAGTCCATGTCGGTCAGGATGACTGCATCCTTGCGGTGCAGTGAGATGAACACTAGCACCACATATGCGCAGATCAAATCGGGGGTACGGCGTGTCCCGGCGCATCTTCCGTCACACCAGTCGGACGCCCGAAACAGCGCGCTTCCCGCGGCGCAAAACGACCCACGAACCGTGCAGCGTGTGGGCGTCATCGAGCACGAGATCGGGGTCGTCGACGCGCTCGTTGTTGACGTACGCGCCGCCCTCGGCGATGGCGCGCCGAGCCTCGGACCGGGACTTCACCAGCCCGGCCGCTTCGAGCGCGTCGACGATCGTCGGGCTGGCGCCCAGGGCCAGGTCCGACGCGCCGGCCTCGCGCAGGGCCGCGGCCAGCGTGGGCTCGGGAAGTTCGGCCAGGTCACCCCGGCCGAACAGGGCCGACGACGCGAGCACCGCTGCGTCGACCTCGGCCTGTCCATGCACGAGCGCAGTGACCTCAGCAGCGAGCTTGCGCTGCGCCGAGCGCAGGCCGGGGTTCTGCTCGTGCTCGGCCACCAGCGCGTCGATCTCGTCGACCGGCAGGAAGGTGAACAGCTTGAGGTACTCCCCGACCTTGGCGTCCTCGGCGTTGATCCAGAACTGGTAGAAGGCGTAGGGGCTCATCAGCTCGGCGTCGAGCCAGACGGTGCCCGACTCCGTCTTGCCGAACTTGGTGCCGTCGGCCTTCGTCACCAGTGGCGTCGCCAAGGCGTGGACGATCGCGCCGTCGGCTCGGCGGACGAGTTCGACGCCGGCGGTGATGTTGCCCCATTGGTCGCTGCCGCCGGTTTGCAGCACGCACCCATGCCGGCGGTGAAGCTCGAGGTAGTCGAGCGACTGCAGCAGCACGTAGCTGAACTCGGTGTAGCTGATGCCCTTCTCAAGGCGGCTCGAGACGACCTCGCGAGCCAGCATCCGGTTGACCGGGAAGTGCTTGCCGACGTCGCGCAGGAAGTCGATCGTCGACAAGTCCTCGGTCCAGTCCAGGTTGTTGACGATGGTGGCGGCAGCCGGGCCATCGAGGTCGACGAAGCGCGATCACCTGAGTCGGGATCCGATCAACCCAGCTCGCGACCGTCTCCCTGGTGTTCATGACCCGCTCGCCCGAGTCCTTCGGATCCCCGATGAGGCCGGTCGAACCGCCGACGAGCAGCAGCGGCTTGTGGCCGGCCAGTTGGAGTCGACGCGCTGTCACCAGCTGCAGCAGGTTGCCGACGTGCAGACTCGGCGCGGTCGGGTCGAACCCGACGTAGAAGGTGACGGACCTCCCACAGCGCGGCGCGCAGTGCGTCGAGATCGGTCGCCTGCGCGACAAGCCCGCGGGCTTCGAGGTCGTCCAGCACGTTCGTCACTGCTGCTCCTGGTTCGGGTGTGCCGATTCTCGCGCACTCAGTCAGGTGATCGCCAAGCGGTGCTGACGCCCCGAGCCCTACACGCGCTCTGCAGCCCGCATGGCCACCATGTAGGCCACCGACTTCGGCTCGTTCCTGCAGTCGGAGTCGACCATCTGTCGCGCCTTGCTGACCTTCGAGTCCGTCACGGGGATGACCAACGACTGGACGAGCGCGCTGAAGACCAGGCTGCGCTGCCGGTCGTTCGAGAGGCCGGGCCACTCAGCGCACGTGATGGGGGTCTTGCCGTCCTTGCGCATCGCGTTGCTCGGGATGTCACGCGAAGCTGAGTCGGCGTAGTTCGGGGACGGGAACTGGGTGGGCCGAGGGGTCTTGGGTGAGTCGCTGGCAGCCTGCGGCGATGTGGCGGCAGCCTCTGGGGACGACTTGTCGCTCGCATCCCCTGGTGCATCGGTTGACGTGCAGCCGGCGAGCGTGCCAACGACAAGGGTGGCGGCAGCCAACCACGCGGGAGCCTTCATGGTGGCGACCCTATGGGGGAAAGCCTGTCAGGGTGCCGGATTTGAGTTCGCGGTCTCCATGCCCGCGGCGCGCGGGCTGCGACGGTAGGCCGAGACGCTCGGCTCGTGGGCGAGCCAGAACCGCCAGGGCACGTCCGCTGCCTGAGAGACGCCGACGCGTGGTCCGCTGAGCACGCCGTCGGGCGTCGCCACCTCGGGGCCCAGATGGACGCCGTCGTCGGTCAAAAGGTCGGTACCGAGGTCGTCGAGGGTCAGGCCCAGCGCTTGCGCGAGGTTGCCGGGGCCGCGAGCCAGCCGGTCGTCCGGCACGTGCTGCCCTCGTCGCTGTCGGGCGATGTCGATGCCGTCGACAACAGCGCCAGCGCGCACCAGGACGGCCGCCGCTTGTTCGGTGGGTCCGGTGACGACGTTGGCACAGTGGTGGATGCCGTAGGAGCGGTAGACGTACAGCCGCCACGGTGGGCCGTACATGATCTCGGACCGGGCGGTGCGGCTGTACGCGTGGGAGGCGCGATCGGTGACGCCGCCGTAGGCCTCCACTTCGGTGATCCGGACCGTCACGCCATGGCCGTGCAGCAGCCGTCCGAGCAGGCTCCGCGCCCGCGTCGCGACGTCGGAGTCCTCGTCCACAGCGGTCACGTGATGAGTATGCCGGGCCGTCCACCGGTCATCGAACGGTCACGACTCGATCTCGCTGGGGTCCGGTGTGGTCCGCCGGCCCAGCAGCAGCGACGCGACGAGCATCAGCACGATCACGACGTAGACCACCACGGCGACCGGTTCGCTCCACAAGGCGCTCAGCTCGCCCTGGGAGATCTGCAGCGCCTGGTTGAGCTGGTACTCCAGGCTCGGGCCGAGGATGACCCCGACGATCAGCGGCAGCACCGGGATCGCGAACCGCCGCATCGCGAAGCCGAGCGCTCCCAGCAGCAGGAGCAGCACCAGGTCGAAGCGCTGGCTGTTGACGCTGAACGCACCCAGCGAGGCGAAGAAGATGATGCCCGCGTACAGGTAGTGGCGCGGGAGCCGGAGGAGCTTGGCCCACAGCGGTGCCAGGGGCAGGTTGAGAACGAGCAGCAGCGTGTTGCCGATGAACAGGCTCGCGATCAGGGCCCACACGAGCTCTGGCTGGGTGTCGAACAGGGAGGGCCCCGGCTCGAGCCCGTAGCTGCGCATGGCCGCGAGCATGATCGCCGCAGTGGCTGTGGTCGGGAGCCCGATGGCGAGCAGCGGGACGAGGGTGCCGGCAGCTGACGCATTGTTGGCTGCCTCCGGCCCGGCCACGCCTTCGATCGCGCCGTGCCCGAACTCCTCCGAATGCTTGCTGAGCCGCTTCTCGCCGATGTACGACAGGAACGTCGGGATCTCGGCACCGCCCGCCGGCAGGGCTCCGAACGGGAACCCGATCCCAGTGCCCCGCAGCCATGGACGCCAGGAACGCGACCAGTCGCCCCGGCTCATCCACGGCTGACCGACCGGGATCACCTCGGGGGGCTTGCGGCGGAGGTGCGCGGCGACCCAGAGCGCCTCGCCGATGGCGAAGATCGCGACCGCGACGACGACGATGTCGATCCCGTCGGCGAGAAGGTCGTTGCCGAAGGTCAAGCGGGGCTGTCCGCTCGCCGTGCCGACGAGGCCAATGGCCAGGCCGAGGAACAACGAGATGAACCCGCGCAGCTTGGAGTCGCCCAGCACCGCGGTGACCGAGATCAGGGCGAGCAGCATGATGGCGAAGTACGACGGGGCCCCGAGCTGGACGACCCAGCGGGCCACGGTCGGCGCCAGGGCGACGAGCAGGATCGAGCCGATCGTGCCGGCCACGAACGACCCGATCGCCGCGGTGGCCAGGGCTTGGGACGCCCGGCCGCTCTTGGCCATCTTGTTGCCCTCGAGCGCCGTGATGACCGACGAGGACTCACCTGGCGTGTTCAGCAGGATGGACGTCGTCGACCCGCCGTACATGCCGCCGTAGTAGATGCCGGCGAACATGATCAAGGCACCGGTCGGCTCGACGCTGTAGGTGATCGGGAACAGCAACGCCACCGTCATGGCGGTGCCGACTCCGGGGAGGACACCGACAGCGGTGCCGAGGATGACACCGATCGCGGCGTACGCGAGGTGCGCCGGTGTCAGGGCGTTCGCGAAGCCCTCGAGGAGCAGCTCGATCGATTCCATCAGAGGATGCCGTCGAGGATCGCGGCCGGCAGTGGGACGCCGAGGCCGACGGTGAACAGGTACCACGAGCCCACCGAGAGCACCGCCCCGATCGCGATGTCGCGGATCCAGGTCCGGCTGCCGAGCGCCACGGCGCAGCCGGCGAACAGCATCGCGCCCGTGATCGCCCAGCCGAGCAGGTCGATGAGTGCGATGTTCGCGACGATGACGCCGAGCAGCATGGCCATGGTGCGCCAGTCGGTACCGCTGGTGAGGTCGACGTCCTCGCCCTCCTCCTCGTGCGGGAGGTCGCCGCGCGCGGTGGCCACCGCGAGGAACGCCCCCAGGACGACGAGAGCGATGCCCACCACGGTGGGTACGGCCGCCGGGCTGATCGCCGCGTTGCCGCTGCTGTCACTGAGCCCTCGTGAGTCGACCACGACGTACGCGCCGGCGACCATCACGAAGGCCGCCAGCACGTACTGCGCCGAATCGATCCGGTGCGACTCGGTCATGTCAGGCCGAGCTCCTTCAGCGTGGTGGCGACCCGCTGGTCCTGTGACGTCAGGTACTCGCCGAACTCATCACCGGTGATGAACGCGTCGGTCCACCCGTTCTTCGCCAGCGCCTTCTTCCAGGCTTCGGATTCGTGCATCTTCTCGAACAGCCCGATCAAGCGGTCGCGCTGCTCGGCGGTGATGTCCGGAGGGGCGAGGACGCCGCGCCAGTTGAGGAACACCAGATCGATGCCGGACTCCTTCAGGGTGGGTGCGTCGATGCCCTCGACCGGCTCCTCGCCGGAGACGGCGAGGACGCGGAGCGAGCCGTCGGAGATCTGGCCCTCGAACTCGCCGGGACCCGACATGCCGACGTCGACCTTCTCCCCGAGCAGCGCCGAGGTGAGCGGCCCACCGCCGTCGTAGGAGACGAAGTTGACATCCTTGGGGGTGACCCCGACTTCCTTGGCCAGCTGCATCGGGAACAGGTGGTCCGGCCCGCCGGGCGCCGACCCTCCGCCGACCGCGACCGATCCGGGATCGTCCTTCCAGGCGTTGACGAAGTCGTCGACGGTCTTGAACGGGGAGTCCTTCGGCACCAGGATCGCTTCCTGGTCCTCGATGAGCCGCGCGATCGGCGTCGCCTTCGACACCTTGGCGTCGGACTTGTTCGTGTAGACCGCACCCACGACTCCGAGCCCCATCGTCATGACCAGGTCGTCGCTGGCCTTCTCGTTGAGCAGTCGCTGCATGGCCACGACGCCGCTGGCGCCGATGACGTTCGAGATCTCGAAGCGGCCGGTGATCTTCTCGCTCTCGAGCACCTGGGCCGCGGCGCGACCGGTCTGGTCGTATCCACCACCGGGGCTGTTCGGGATCATCATCCGCAACCGCTGTCCGCTGGCGTCCTCGCCGTCGCCGGACGAGTCGCCGCTCACGCCGCACGCGGCCAGAACGACCGCCGCGGCCAGCGTGATTGCTCCAACGCGCGCGGCGCGGCACCGAGCGATTCCGTTGATGGGACGCTTCATGGTTTCCTCCTGAGATGGTGTGCGTCCCCATGGTCGACGCATGATGTGACCTGAGTCACGATTGCGAAGGCAAAGGAGGTTGTGTTCGTTGTGGTCACCGCGTCCCCGTCGGCTGACGCTTGCGGGACAGTTCCTCGCCCTTCAGCTGATCGTCATCGCCCTCGTCCTCTCCATGGTGGCGGCGATATCGATCCATCAGTCGACGCAGGAGTACCGCGACGTCCGCGGCCGGCAGATGCAGAGCATCGCCGAGTACGTGGCGAACCAGTCGGTGGTCCGCAGCGAGGTCGCTTCCGACGACGCCGAGCGGGTGCTCGCCCACGCCCTCACGGCCGCGCAGAACCTGTCGGGCGCGGCGAACGTGACCATCGCGGATCCGGACGGCGAGGTGATCGCATCCACGGATCCGACCTCCGTCCGCGGCCCCGCGCCGCTGGGTGCCAGCCTGGTCCGCGAGGGACGAGGATGGCGCGGCGACGTCACGGTCGACGAAGTCCGGTCAGTGGCCGGTCACACCCCGATCCTCGACGACGGCGGCACGGTCACGGGGGTCGTGCTCGTCAGTGATCTGTACCCCAGCGTGTGGCAGCGCATCGCCGACGCCGCGCCCGACCTGGCCCTCTTCGTCGGCATCGGCCTGCTGCTGTGCCTGATCGGCTCGTGGCTGCTCTCCCGGCTGGTGCGGCGGCGGACCCGCGGCCTGGAGCCCCGGGAGATCGCCACGCTCGCCGACCATCGCGAGGCGTTGCTCCACAGCATCGGCGATGGCGTGATCGCGGTCAGTCGCGACAGTCGCGTCACCGTGATCAACGACAGCGCGTGTGAGCTGCTGGGGCTGTCCCAGGCCAGCGTCGGCCGTTCCGTCGACGAGCTCGGGCTGCCGATGCACCTCGTCGCGGTGCTGACGTCCGAGGGCGACGCCCATGACGAGGTCGTGGTGCTCGGCGACCGGGTACTCGTGCTCAACCAACGGGCGGCGTCGAGTGCCGGTGAGGGCATCGGCGGTGTCACCACGGTGCGCGACCGCACGGAGCTCGTCGCGATGCGCAGCCGGCTCAGCTCGAACCTGGCGATCACGGACACGCTACGCAGCCAGACCCACGAGTTCGCCAACCATCTGCACACGATCTCGGGCTTGGTGCAGCTCGGCGAGTATGACGAGGTCACGATGCTCGTCGGCACGCTCACGCGACGCCGGGCGGAGATCAGCGAGTGGATCACCAAGCGCATCGCAGACAAGGCCGTCGCGGCGTTGCTCATCGCCAAGACCAGCGTGGCCGACGAGGCCGGCGTCAGTCTCGACCTCGAGGAGCGCTCGAACCTGCCGGTGCTCGACACGGCGACCTCTGCCGACCTCACCACGATTCTGGGCAACCTCATCGACAACGCGATCGACGCCTGCCGCCCCGAGGCCGAGCCCCGGGTCAGAATCCTCATCGAGGACCATGGCTCCGGCGTCCATCTCGAGGTGCACGACAACGGGCCGGGCGTGCCCGACGACCTGGCGGAGTCGATCTTCGTCCGTGGTTTCTCGACCAAGTCCGACGGGTCTGAGGTGCGCGGCATCGGCCTGCCGCTCGTGCGACTCATCTGCCATCGACGTGACGGCACGGCGACCGTGCGCAACGATGCAGGCGCCCGGTTCGTCGTCGACATCGGCCTGCTCACCACGGAGGTCGGACGGTGATCAACGTGCTCGTGGTCGACGACGACTTCATGGTGGCGAAGGTCCACGCCCGGTTCGTCGACGGCACGACCGGCTTTCGTACGGTTGGCGTGGCCAGAACGGGCGCCGAGGCCCTGCGGATGGTCGACGAGCTGCGACCGCAGCTGATTCTTCTCGACGTCCATCTTCCCGACATCAGCGGCCTCGAGGTGCTGGGGCGGCTCCGGGCCGGGCACCACCTCGTCGGCGTGTTCGTCGTGACCGCCGAGAGCGACATGGACGCTGTTCGAGAGGCGTTGCACGGCGGGGCGATGCAGTACCTCGTCAAGCCGTTCACCCAGGACGACCTCCGCTCCCGTCTCGAGCACGTCAAGTCCACTCTCGACCGGCTGACGTCCGGCAGCGCCGACCAGGAGCAGATCGACCGTGCGTTCGGCGTACCGCCCGCGTCGACGCCGACCGAGGTACTCCCCAAGGGGCTCAGCGCCGAGACGATCGTCCTGGTGCGCGACATCCTGACCGACGCCGGCGAGGTGTCGGCGACCGAGTGCGGGGAGCGCGTCGGCATCTCACGAGTGAGCGCGCGCCGCTACCTGGAGCACCTGGCGGCGCAGGGTGAGGCGGAGGTCCGCCTGAACTACGGCACCGCTGGCCGGCCCGAGCGCCGCTACCGGACGACGACCCGCTGAGTGGGCGTCAGAGCCGCGAGCGAAGCTCGGCGAGCTGCTCGCTGACCCGGGCCTGTGCCGTTCCGCCCCGCGCGTCGCGGGAGGCGATCGAGCCCGCGACGGTGAGCACGTCCCGGATCTCGGGTGACAGGTGCGGCGAGATCTCCGAGAGGTCCTCGTCCCAGAGCTCGACGAGCTCGATGTGCCTTTCCTCGCAGATCCGCACGCAGGTGCCGGAGATCTCGTGGGCCTCGCGGAACGAGACGCCCTGGCGGACCAGCCATTCCGCGATGTCCGTGGCCAGGGCGAATCCCTGAGGGGCCAGCTCCTCGAGCCGGGCGGTGTCGAACGACATCGTGGCGACCATGCCGGTGAACGCCGGCAGCAGGACCTCGAGGGTGTCGACGGAGTCGAACACCGGCTCCTTGTCCTCCTGCAGGTCGCGGTTGTACGCGAGTGGCAGCGCCTTGAGCGTGGCGAGCAGGCCGGACAGGTTGCCGATCAGCCGGCCGGACTTGCCGCGGGCGAGCTCGGCGACGTCGGGGTTCTTCTTCTGCGGCATGATGCTCGACCCGGTGGAGTAGCCGTCGTCGAGCGTGACGAAGCCGAACTCCTGGGTGTTCCAGATGATGATCTCCTCGGCGAACCGGGAGACGTCGACACCGATCTGGGCGGCGATGTACGCGAACTCCGCCACGAAGTCGCGCGCCGCGGTGCCGTCGATGGAGTTGGGCGTCGATCCGGTGAATCCGAGGTCGGCGGCGACCTGCTCGGGATCGAGCCCGAGCGAGGAGCCGGCCAGCGCACCGGAGCCGTACGGGGAGTCGGCCGCGACGCGGGCGTCCCACTCGGCCAGCCGGTCGAGGTCGCGGACGAGCGGCCACGCGTGGGCGAGCAGGTGGTGCGAGAGGAGGACGGGCTGAGCGTGCTGGAGGTGCGTGCGCCCGGGCATGGCCACGCCGAGGTGGCGCTCAGCCTGCGCGGCCAGCGACTCGATCAGCTCACGCACCAGCTGGGCGATCTGGAGTCCGCGGTCGCGCAGGAACAGCCGAAACAGCGTCGCGATCTGGTCGTTGCGAGACCGGCCGGCCCGGAGGCGACCGCCGAGGTCGGGGCCGAGGCGTTCGATCAACCCACGCTCGAGCGCCGTATGGACGTCCTCGTCATCGGGCTCGGCGACGAACGCACCGGAGAGCACGTCGGCCAGGAGTGCGTCGATGCCCTCGAGCAGTGCTTCGAGAGCCTCGTCGTCGAGCAGCCCGGCGCCGTGGAGCACGGAGGCGTGGGCTTTGGAGCCGACCAGGTCGTACGGCGCCAGCCGCCAGTCGAAGTGCGTCGACTTGGAGAGTTCGGCGAGGGACGTGGTCGGTCCGGACGCGAATCGGCCACCCCACAGGCTGGTCGGCTGGACCGGATCGGTGTCGTCACTCATGGCTGCAGTCTCTTCCTGCGTCACGCGGGGAGGTCCGCGAGGGTGGTGAACCGGCTGGCGATGCCGGGACCGCCGAGCGGGTCGCGGCAGATGAGCAGCACCGTGTCGTCACCGGCGATGGTGCCCAGGAGCTCCGGCTGGGCCGAGTGGTCGATGGCCGAAGCGAGGTACTGCGCCGCGCCAGGAGGCGTGCGCAGGATGACGAGGTTGGCGGACCCGTCGGCCGAAACGACGAGCTCACGAGCGAGTCGCTGTAGCCGTAGGTGAGCTGCCGCGCTGTCCTCGGCCGCCCGTGGGGTGCGATCGCCGCCCTCGCCGGGTACGGCATAGACGAGCGTGCCATCTGGATGGCGGACCCGGACGGCGTCCAGCTCGACGAGGTCGCGCGACACCGTGGACGGCGTCGAGTGCACGCCATGCGAGGTGAGCAGCTCGACCAGATCGCCCTGTGAACGCACCGCCTCCTTGCCGAGCAGGTCGACGATGAGCTGTTGGCGGGCCGCCTTGGTGGCAGGAATCCGCGGCTCGGTCATGACGCCTCCCTCTGCTGCAGGAGCCACACGAGCAGTGCCTTCTGCGCATGAAGCCGGTTCTCGGCCTGGTCCCAGACGACGCTCCGCGGGCCGTCGAGCACGTCGGCGGCGATCTCGAGGCCCCGGTAGGCGGGCAGGCAGTGCAGGACGATCGCGTCGGGGTCGGCGTTCGCGAAGGCCTCGACGCTGACGGCGTAGTCGGCGAACCGGGCCAGTCGGGCGTCCTTCTCGTCCTCGTTGCCCATGGAGACCCACGTGTCGGTGATGACCACGTCGGCGCCGGCGATGGCCTCGACCGGGTCATCGGTGACGTTCACCGATCCCCCGGTGCCCGCGGCGATCTTCTCCGCGTCCGCGACGATCGCCGGCCGCGGCTGGTGGCCGACCGGTGCGCCGACGCGGATGTTCATGCCTGCGGTGGCCCCACCCAGCAGGTAGGAGTGGCCCATGTTGTTCGCGCCGTCGCCGAGGTAGACGGCGTTGAGGCCGGCGAGGTCGCCCTTGTGCTCGCGGACCGTGAGCCAGTCGGCCAGGATTTGGCACGGGTGGAAGTCGTCGGTGAGGGCGTTGATCACCGGGACGCCGGCGTGCGCGGCCATCTCCTCGAGATCGGCCTGGTGGAACGTGCGCCAGGCGATGGCCGACGTCATGCGCCCGAGGACCCGGGCAGTGTCGGCCACGGACTCGCCTCGGCCGATCTGGGTGGCGCCGGTGTCCAGGACCAGCGGCATGCCGCCGAGATCGGCGATGCCCACCGAGAACGAGACCCGCGTGCGGGTGGACGCCTTGTCGAACAGCACGGCCACCGTCTGCGGACCATCGAGCGGCCGCTGTGCGTAGGGGTCGGCCTTCACCTCGGCGGCCAGCGCAAGCACCGCAGCCTGCTCGTCCGGTGAGAGGTCGTCGTCGCGCAGGAAGTGCCTCATGACTCCGACCCCTCCGCCTCGTCGAGCAGTGATCGCAGGGTCTTGACCGCGTCGTCGGCCTGCTCCCCGGTGAGGATGAGCGCCGGGGCGAGGCGCAGACGGTCGGGTGTGGGGTTGTTGACGATGAGGCCGGCGTCGAGCGCGGCCCTCTGGACGTCGGCCGAGACCGGTTGAGCGAGGACGATCCCGATGAGCAGGCCCCGGCCGGTGGTGCCGACGACCAGCGGGTGGTCGGCCAGGCCGGCGCGGATGCGGTCGCCGACGGTGCGGGCGTTCTCGAGCAGGCCGTCGTCCTCGATCGTCGCGATGACGGCCAGCGCGGCGGCGGTGGCCACCGGGTTTCCGCCGAACGTCGTGCCGTGGTTGCCGGGCTGCAGGAGCGTTCCGGCGTCGCCCAGGGCGATGCACGCACCGATCGGGATGCCACCGCCGAGCCCCTTGGCCACGGTGACGAGGTCGGGCGTGACGCCGCTTGAACGGTGGGCGAACCAGTCGCCGGCGCGGCCGATGCCGGTCTGCACCTCGTCGAGCCACAGCAACGCACCATGCTCGGACGTGATCCGGCGAGCTGCGGGGAGGTAGTCGTCAGGTGGGTCGATGACGCCGGCCTCACCCTGGATGGGTTCGAGCAGCACCGCGGCCACGGTGTCGTCGACGGCGGTCTCGAGCGCGTCGCTGTCGCCGTATGGCACCCAGCGGATGTCGCCGGGCAGCGGCTCGAACGGTTCGCGGTACGCCTCCTTGGACGTCAGTGCGAGCGCGCCCATCGTGCGGCCGTGGAAGCTGCCCTCCGCTGCGACGACCGTCGTGCGGCCGGTGCGCCGGGTCGCCTTGAACGCGGCCTCGTTGGCCTCGGCGCCGGAGCTGGTGAAGAACACCCTGCCATCCGCTCCGATGAGCTGGAGCAGCTTCTCGGCGAGCTCGATCTGCGGGGTGGAGGTGAAGAAGTTGGAGACGTGCCCGAGGGTGCTGAGCTGCGTGGTGACGGCGTCGAGGATCGCCGGGTGGGCATGACCGAGCGCGTTGACGGCGATGCCGCCGAGCAGGTCGAGGTAGCGGTTGCCGTCGACGTCCCAGACGTACGCACCCTCGCCGCGGACGAGCACACGTTGCGGTGGACCGAACGTGTTCATGAGCGCGCCCTGGTAGCGCTCGATCCACTCCGAGCCCGTGATCCTGTTCGCGCCGCGATCCTGCGGCGTGCCCGCGTACGTCATCGCTTCGTCTTCGGGACGCTGGTCGTGTAGATGGCCGTGCGCACGCGGGTCGGCACGTCGGGCAGCACCTGCGTGCCCACACCCTCGTCGGTGAAGATCTCGAGGAGCACCGAGTGCGGCTCGCGTCCGTCGACGACCGTCGCGCCGCGGACACCGCCCTCGACCGCCTTGAGGCAGGCGGTCATCTTGGGGATCATCCCGGACGCGAGCTCCGGGATGAGCTCGGCCAACGACTCCGGGGAGATCTCCCCGATGACGTCGGTGCTGTTCGGCCAGTCGGCGTAGAGGCCCTCGACGTCGGTGAGCACGAGCAGCTTCTCCGCATCCAGCGCGATGGCGAGCGCGGCGGCGGCAGTGTCGGCGTTGACGTTGTGCACCTGGCCCGCGGCGTCCGGCGCCACCGAAGACACGACGGGGATGCGGCCGGCCTCGATGAGGTCGAGCACCGCCTCGGGGCGCACGGACGTGACCTCGCCGACCAGTCCGATGTCGACTTCCTCGCCGTCGACGACCGGCATCGTCTTCTCGGCGGTGAACAGCCCGGCGTCCTCGCCGGAGAGCCCGACCGCGAATGCGCCGTGCTGGTTGAGCAGGCCGACGAGCTCGCGGCTGACCTGTCCGGTGAGCACCATGCGCACGACGTCCATCGCCTCCGGTGTCGTGACCCGGAGCCCGGCGCGGAACTCGGACTCGATGCCGAGCCGCTCGAGCATCGCGCTGATCTGCGGGCCGCCACCGTGCACGACGACGGGATGGAATCCGGCGAGCCGCAGGAAGACGATGTCCTCGGCGAACGCCTCCTTGAGCTTGTCGTCGGTCATGGCGTTGCCGCCGTACTTCACCACCACGACCTTGTCGTGGTACTTCTGCAGCCACGGGAGCGCCTCGGCGAGGGCGGAGGCCTTCGTGGTGGCTTCCTTCCATGTCTCCGGGCTGTGTCCGTAGTCGGGATCGGCCTCGAACGACTCGTCGACCGAGGAGGTGTCTTCTGGATCGTTCATCGTGTCGCTCATGTGGAGTAGGCCGAGTTCTCGTGGACGTAGGCGTGGGTGAGGTCGTTGGTCCAGACCGACGCGCGGGCATCGCCGGCCTTGAGGTCGACCGTCACGGTGACGGCGCGCTCCTCCAGGCTCACGGACGTCGGCGGCTCCCCCGGGCCGCTGTTCCGGCACACCCAGACATCGTTCAGGGCGACGTCGAGGTCGGCCGGGTCGAATGCAGCCTCGGTCGTCCCGACCGAGGCCAGGATGCGGCCCCAGTTCGGGTCCTTGCCGAAGATGGCGCACTTGAACAGGTTGCTGCGGGCGATGGAGCGTCCGACCTCGACGGCGTCGTCCTCGCTGGCGGCGTTGACGACGTCGATGGTGATCTCGTGGTCGGCACCCTCGGCATCGGCGAGGAGCTGCAGAGCGAGGTCGTGGCAGACCTCGCGCAGCGACTCGGCGAACGCGTCCGGGTCGGGACGCACGCCTGAGGCGCCGCTCGCCATCAGCAGGACGGTGTCGTTGGTGGACTGGCACCCGTCGGAGTCGAGCCGGTCGAACGTCGTGCGGGTGGCGGAACGCAGGGCCGCGTCCGCCTGGTCGGCATCGAGCTCGGCATCGGTCGTGATGAAGACGAGCATCGTCGCCAGCGCCGGAGCGAGCATCCCGGCTCCCTTGGCCATGCCGCCGACGGTGTAGCCGTCGCGGGTCACGACGGACTCCTTCGGGACGGAGTCGGTGGTCATGATCGCCTCGGCCGCGGCTGGACCGCCGTCGGCGTCAAGGACGTCCATCGCGCGACGGACGCCGGCAAGCAGGTCCTCGCGGTCGTTGAGCAGGCCGATGAGCCCGGTGGAGCAGACCTGGACGTCGACGGCGCCGATGCTCAGCTCGTCGGCGACGGTCTCGGCGGTGGCGTGAGTGACGGCGAATCCGTCCGCACCGGTGTAGCAGTTCGCGCCGCCGGAGTTGATGGCGACCGCACGTGCTGATCCGGCCTTGATGGCCTCCTGGCTCCAGATGACGGGGTTGGCCTTGCACCGATTGCCGGTGAACACCGCTGCGGCGGTCGACGACGGGCCGTCGTTGACGATCATCGCGACGTCAGAGGCGCCACTGGATTTGAGCCCCGCGGCGACGCCCGACGCCCGGAAACCCTGCGCTGCCGTGACACTCATGGCGCTACTCCGACCGTGGTGAGCCCGGTCGTCTCGGGGATGCCGAGGGCGAGATTCATCGACTGCACCGCTCCCCCGGCCGTGCCCTTGGCGAGATTGTCCATCGCGCCGATCGCGACGAGCTTCGACGCCCGCTCGTCGACGGTGGCCTGCACGTGCACGGCGTTCGAGCCGAGCACGGCCTTGGTCTGCGGCCAGGTGTCCTCGGGGAGCACGTGCACGAAGGGCTCGTCGGCGTACGCCTTGATGTACGCCTCACGGACGTCCCCGACCGTGACACCGTCGCGCAGTGGTGCACTGACCGTGGCGAGGATGCCTCGCGCCATCGGGGCCAGGATCGGCGTGAACGACACCACCGGGTCGACCGCGCCAGCGGCACGCAGGTTCTGCTCGATCTCCGGCGTGTGCCGGTGGACGCCACCGACGCCGTAGGCGCTGGCCTGACCCATGACCTCGGACGCGAGGAACGTGGTGGCCATCTTCTTGCCGGCGCCGGACGAGCCGGTCGGAGCGACGACCGTCAGGTCCGGGACGATCAGGTCGGCCACGACCGCGGGCAGCGCGGTGAGCGTCGAGATGGTGGGAAAGCAACCGGGCACGGCGATGCGGCGCGTGCCCGCCAGGGCCTGCCGCTGACCGGGGAGCTCGGGAAGACCGTACGGCCACGATCCCGCCCAATCGTGTGCACCGTCGCCGCCGTAGAACTCGTCCCAGTCATCAGAACTCTCCAGCCGGAAGTCGGCTCCGCAGTCGATGACGAGGACGTCGTCGCCGAGCATCGCGGCCACGTCGGCCGACGCACCGTGCGGGAGACCCAGGAACACGACGTCGTGCCCGATGAGGTGCTCGGCGTCGGTCGGGTCGAGCACCCGGTCGGCGAGCGGGAGCAGGTGCGGTTGAAGCTCGCCAAGGCGGTGCCCGGCGTTGGACGACGCGGTGACGGCGCCGATGGTGACGCCGGGATGGCCGAGGAGGGTGCGCAGCACCTCTCCCCCGACGTACCCGCTCGCTCCGGCGACGGCCGCAGTGATCGTGCTCATCCTTCTACCCTTCCAGATCTCAGTCGGTTCCGAATTCCATGGCCGCGGCGTCGAGCGCTTGTTCCTCGTCGACGTCGGCGCCCGGATTGGCCTCGATCCTGGTGGCGCCGCCCGCGGGCAGCTCACCGAAGAGCGTGCCGTTCTCGACGAGCACCTGGCCCTGATCGAGCGGTTGGTCGGCGTAGAGCTCGAGCATGGCGCGCGAGTCGGCGATGTCGAGATTGCGCATCGTCAGCTGGCCGATGCGATCGGTGGGCCCGAACGCCGCGTTCTCGGTGCGCTCCATCGACAGCTTCTCCGGGTGGTACGAGAAGTTGGCGCCCTGGGTGTCGAGGATCGAGTAGTCCTCGCCCCGCCGCAGCCGCAGCGTCACGTCACCGCCGACGACCGAGGCGATCCAGCGCTGCACGGACTCGCGCAGCATCATCGCCTGCGGGTCGAGCCACCGCCCCTCGTACATCAGCCGGCCGAGTCGACGGCCGTGCTCCTGGAAGTTGGCGATCGTGTCCTCGTTGTGGATCGCGTTGACGAGGCGCTCGTACGCGATGTGCAGCAGGGCCATGCCCGGTGCCTCGTAGACGCCTCGGCTCTTGGCCTCGATGATGCGGTTCTCGATCTGGTCGGACATGCCCAGACCGTGGCGGCCACCGATGGCGTTCGCCTCGTGGACGAGAGTGACCGGGTCCCCGAACATCACACCGTTGATCGCGACAGGACGGCCCGCCTCGAAGGAGATCGTGACGTCCTCGGCGGCGATCTCGACCGCGGGGTCCCAGAACCTCACGCCCATGATCGGGTCGACGGTCTCCAGGGACGTATCGAGGTGCTCGAGCGTCTTCGCCTCGTGTGTCGCGCCCCAGATGTTGGCGTCGGTCGAGTAGGCCTTCTCCTGGCTGTCCCGGTACGGAAGGTCGCGCTCGGTGAGCCACTGGCTCATCTCCTTGCGACCGCCCAGCTCGTGCACGAAGTCGGCGTCGAGCCACGGCTTGTAGATCTGCAGCTCGGGGTTCGCGAGGAGTCCGTACCGGTAGAACCGCTCGATGTCATTGCCCTTGAACGTCGAGCCGTCGCCCCAGATGTCGACGCCGTCCTCGTGCATCGCCCGCACGAGCAGGGTGCCGGTGACGGCTCGGCCGAGCGGCGTCGTGTTGAAGTACGTCCTGCCGGCGGACCGGATGTGGAACGCCCCGCACGCCAGCGCGGCCAGTCCTTCGTCGACGAGGGGCGCTTGCAGTCGATCGAACGCGCGAGCTCGGCACCGTACTCCAGCGCGCGGCCCGGGATGCCCGCGATGTCGGGCTCGTCGTACTGCCCGATGTCGGCGGTGTAGGTGCACGGGATCGGCGCCCTTGTCGCGCATCCAGGCGACGGCGACCGACGTGTCGAGACCTCCGGAGAACGCGATGCCGACCCGCTCGCCGAGGGGCAGCGTGGTGAGAACTTTGGACATGGCTCACATTCTTGCACGAGTCCTGCAAGTTCTTGCACACCGGGTCTGACCACAGGGTCTGTCGTGAATTCGTCGCACGCGGTGCGCCGCGAGCCCTACTGTATGGGCCATGAGGCGGATCCTGCTGCGGGTGTTCGCGATCCTCGCGGTCGGTGCGCTGTTGTTCATCCCACTCCTGGCCGGGCTCGTCCCGACGTCGCAGTCCTCATCGCCCGATCCCGTCCGCGTCACCGAGTACAAGGCCGAGTACAACGTGAACAACGACGGCACGCTCTTCGGCAAGGAAACCCTCACCGGCGACTTCCCGTACGGCCGGCACGGCATCTTCCGGTACTGGGACCTCAAGGACTTCGGCGACGAGCGCGTTCGCCTCGTCCCGAAGGACATCGAGATCACTCGTGACGGTGAGGACGAGCCGAGGGAGATGCTCTGGGAGTCCGGACGCCGGTTCCGGGTGGCGAAGGTCGGCGACGCCGACGTCACGCTCGCGCCCGGCAAGCACACCTACGTCATCACCTACCGCATCCCCGGAGCCCTCGCTCCTGCGTCGGTCGAGGCCGGGACCTCGTCGAGCTGGAGCGTGGAGGCCTCGAAGCGTTCAGTCTTGAACTGGCAGGTCGTGGCCGGCGGCTGGGCCATGGCGATGGACCGCGCCGACATCACGGTCAAGCTGCCGGCGGCGTCCGATGACGCCCAGTGCGCGATCCGGGACGGGCGCGACTGCAGCGTCGGGGGCGCCGGCACCGACACGCTCACGATTTCCGCGAAGAACCTTCCCCCGTACACAGCGGTGACCCTGCGCGCCGACGTTCCCGTGCCGACCCCTGACCGTCCGAGCGTCCCGTGGGACATCGGCTACGACCGGCTGCTCGGACGCAGCGAGGGCGCCGCGATCGTCATCGGGATCCTCGGCGCGATCGCCCTCGTGATCGGCTACGCGTGGGACCGCCGCGCCCGCGAGCGCCAACCCGGGTACCCCGTGATGTACGAACCACCCGCCGGCCTCGGCCCGGTACAGACGGCGTACGTCACGACCGAGCAGGTGCCCAATCGCGCCCTCACCGCCACCTTGCTGTACCAGGCGGCGCAGGGGCTCACGAAGCTCACCCAGGACGGCGACGACTGGAAGATCGAGGGCATCGGCGACGAGAAGGCGTGGGCCGCGACCGACGACATCACGCGGCACGTCGGGCAGAGCCTCGGCGTCACCACGCCCGGTTCGACGTTCGAGGCCGACGGAACGGCGTCGGCGGGCAGCACGTTGCAGTCCCTCAAGGCCAGCATCGCGACGGTCGCGGATGCCTGGGCCACTGCCGCCGGAGTCCAGAGCCCGGCGAGGTCGGAGCGGATCGGGCGGACCCTGGTCGGGCTCTCCGCACTCCTGACCGCGGTGCTGACGTTCTTCCCACTGGGGAGCTCGCTCTACGTGATCCCGTTCGCCGCGTTCACGGTGGGCGCGATCGGTCTGCTGGTGCCCGGCGTCGGTCGTCGGCGCACCCTGCTGGGCCGAGACGTGTGGTCGAAGGCCGGCGGGTTCGAGCGGCTGCTGTCGACCGACTCGGCCAAGGACCGCTTCGACTTCAGCGGCAAGCGCGAGCTCTACACGGCCTACATCCCGTTCGCCGTCGCGTTCGACTGCGCAGAGCAGCTGGGCCCGCAAGTACGAGAAGGCCACCGGCACGATGCGCCGACCCCGCATCTGGTACGGCGGTGGCACCTCGTCCGGCCAGCACTCATTCTTCGGTCTCCGGCGACTCGTTCTCCAGCTTCGAGTCGTCCCTGTCATCGTCCATCTCCGCGTACGCCGCGACCCAGTCGTCGTCCTCCTCCGGTGGAGGCGGCGGCGGTGGTGGCGGCGGTGGCGGCGGCGGAGGCGGTGGCGGAGGCTCCTGGTAAGCCAGCTCATCATCACCCATCGAGGAGAACGACCAGCATGTCCCTGATCATCATCATCTTGCGTCGCCGTCGCGGCCCTGGTCCTCTTCGGCGTGTACGCGTTCAACAAGCTGCGCCGTGCCGACATCGGATGCGAGGAGGCACTCGGCGGCATCGACGTCCAGCTGACCCGGCGTGCCGACCTGATCCCGAACCTCGTCAACACCGTCAAGGGCTACGCGGCGCACGAACGGGCCGTCTTCGACGAGGTGACCGCGGCACGTGCCGGCGTCGCTGCAGGCAGCACGAACGGGGCACCGTCCAGGAGAAGGCCGCGCGGAGGCTCGCCTCGACAAGGCGATCATCGACGTGCTCGCGGTGGCCGAGGCGTACCCGGACCTGAAGGCGTCGGTGAACTTCCAGCAGCTGCAGACCGACCTGACAGAAACCGAGAACCAGCTGTCGTTCTCACGGCAGTTCTACAACGACGCCGTCAAGACCCTGAACAACCTCGTCAAGACGATTCCGTGGATGTTCTTCACCGGCATCGCCAGCGTCCACGAGCGGCCGTTCTACGACGCGCCCGAGGGCCAGCAGGCACCGCCCGCCGTCCAGTTCTGACTTCTGACTGTCCGAGGTCGGCAGTAGCGTCCCCCCATGGCCTACGACGAAGACCTCGCCGCGCGTATCCGCGAACTCCTCGGATCCGGGTCCGGCGTCACGGAGAAGCGCATGTTCGGCGGCCTGGCGTTCCTGGTCAACGGCAACATGTCCGTCGCAGCCAGTGGGCAGGGCGGCCTCCTGGTCAGGGTGCCGCCCGACGACACCGAGTCACTGCTCGAGGGCAAGCACGTCGAACCGATGGTGATGCGGGGTCGCGAGCTCCGCGGATGGCTGCGGGTCGACGCCGAGGGCGTGCGAACCGATCAGAAGCTCGAGGCGTGGGTCGAGCGCGGGTGACGTTCGCGAGGAGCCTGGCTCCCAAGTAGGGCAGCCGATCAGGTGCGGAGGGTGGCTCCGGCGGCGGCGTGGGCAGCGGCGACGGCGGCGTCGCGGGCGGAGCGGATCTCGTCGTCGGTGAGGGTGCGGTCGGGCGCGCGCAGACGGAGGGCGAAGGCGAGCGACTTCTTGCCCTCCGGCACCTGGTCGCCGGTGTAGACGTCGAACAGCCGGACCGACTCGATCAGCGGGCTCGCGGCGACGAGCGCGTCGTGGACGGCCGCTGCGGTGACCTCCAGTCGACGACGAGGGCGAGGTCTTCCTTGGCGACCGGGAACGTCGAGAACCGCGGACGTGGACCGACGTCGGGAGCGGCGTCGATGAGCGCGTCGAGGTCGATCTCGGCGGCGGCGACGCGGCCGGTGTAGCCGTAGCTCCGGCCACCCGCGGGTGCAGCTCGCCGGCGTAGCCCACGACGGTGCCGTCGAGCAGCAGCGCCGCGCAGCGGCCCGGATGCCAGGGTGCGCGCTCTGCCGACTCCACGGTCAGGGTCAGGTGCAGCGCGGCAGCGACCCGGTGCGCGACAGCCACGGCGTCACCCCACGCGACGGGACGACCCGGACCGGGCCAGCCGGCTCGCTCGCGCTCGCCGCTCATCACGTACGCGACGTGGTGCGGCTGCGACGGCAGCGCGGCCTCGAAGGCGTCGAGCTCGGCGTCGGTGGGCCGTCGGTCGACGCCGTAGATCGGTGCCGGCGGGCGTCCGGCCGCGGGAGGAACACCCGGCCGGTCTCGACGATCTGGACGTCGGTGTGGCCGCGACCGAGGTTGAGCTCGGCCGTGGACAGCAGCCCGGCGAGCAGCGTCGTCGTCATGCCCGGCTGCTCGGCCGACAATGGGTTCTCGAGCGAGCACCTGGTGGCGGCGAGCGTCGTCGGCGGACAACTCGAGCCGGTCGAAGTCGGCCGGGCCGGCGAACGGGAACGTCTTGACCTCGACAGTCCGGCACCGGCGAGCACCATGCCGACCCGTCGCCGCAGCACCTGGGCGGCCGTCAGCCCACGGCCGGCGGGCGCGGGTGGCAGGACCGACGGGACCTGGTCGTAGCCGACCACGCGCAGGACGTCCTCGACGAGGTCGTACGGGTCGGTGAGGTCGAACCGCCAGCTCGGCGGGGTCAGGGTGATGCGCCCGTCGGCGTGCTCGAGCTCGCCTCCCCCGGCGGCCAGCGCGGCCGCCGCAGTGGCGCCGTCGATGCGGACCCCGCTGATGCGGGCCGGCAGGTCGTCAGAGATCGTCACCGCCGCTCGCTCCGCCGGCTCGCCGACGACGGTGAGTCCAGGGTCGATCGCGCCGCCACCGTGCTCGACCAGCAGCTCGGCGACGCGTTGGGTCGCACGCGCCGGAAGCGCGGGGTCGACCCCACGCTCGTAGCGCTTCGACGCCTCGGACGACAGCTTGTGCGTCCGAGCCGTGCGGGCGATCATCGGCGCCTTCCAGTGCGCTGCCTCGATCAGGAGGTCGGTCGTGGTGTCTGACAGCTCGGTCTCCGCGCCGCCCATGACGCCGGCCAGGCCGATCGGTCCGCGGTCGTCGCACACGACGGTGTCGTCGACCGACAGGGTGCGAACCGCACCGTCGAGCGTCGTGAGCTTCTCCCCCTCGGTGGCGCGCCGGACGACGATGTCGCCCTGCAGGGACGGGAGGTCGTAGCCGTGGATCGGATGACCGAGCTCGAGCATGACGTAGTTGCTGACGTCGACCGCGAGCGAGATCGAGCGCATCCCGGCCTGCTCGACGCGCCGAGCCATCCACTCCGGCGTCGGACGGACGGGTCGAAACCGGTGACGGTGCGGGCGACGAAGACCGGGCAGGCATCTGGGTCGTCGACCCGCACCGAGAAGCCCTCACCCGTGAACGGGACCTCGATCTCGGCCGGATCGTCGAACGGCACGTCGAACGCGAGAGCGGTGTCACGAGCGACGCCACGCAGCGAGAGTGCGTAGGCGCGGTCGGGATTGACCTCGAGCTCGATCACCTCGTCGTGCAGGCCGAGCAGCGCGGATGGCGTCGTCGCCGGGTTGGGCGGCCGTGTCCAGCACGATGATGCCGCCGGCATCGCCGAGCAGGCCGAGCTCGGGCGGCGAGCAGATCATGCCGTCGGACACGTGGCCGTAGGTCTTGCGGGCGGTGATGGCGAAGCCGCCGGGCAGCACCGCCCCGGGCAGCGCCACGACGACGAGGTCGCCGACGCCGAAGTTGTGGGCACCACAGACGATGCCGCGAGGCTCACCCTCCCCCACGTCGACCGAGCACCAGTTGATGGTCTTGCCGTTCTTCTGCGGCTCGGCCTCGGCGCTCAGGACGCGACCCACGACGAGCGGGCCCTCCAGGCCGGCGCCGGCCGTGTGGATCTCCTCGAGCTTGAGGTCGAAGGTGGTGAGGCGGGCGGCGAGCTGCTCCGTGTCGACGGAGTCCGGCAGCTCCACCATCTCGCGCAGCCAGGTGACGGGAACGCGCACTACAGACCCACCCCGAACGGCTCGGTGAAGCGGATGTCGCCGTCGAACAGGTCGCGCAGGTCGGCGATCTCGTAGCGCCCCGTGATGGTGCGGTCGAGGCCCATGCCGAAGGCGAAGCCGGAGTAGCGCTCGGGGTCGACGCCGCAGGCGATCAGCACCCGCGGGTTGACGACTCCGCAGCCGCCCCACTCGATCCAGCCCTCGCCCTTGCAGGTGCGGCAGCTGTCGACGACGCCCGGCTCGTTGCGGCACACGTGGCAGAGCAGGTCGACCTCGGCGCTGGGCTCGGTGAACGGGAAGTAGGACGGGCGGAACCGCGTGGTGATGCCCTCGCCGAACATCGCCTCGGCGAAGTGGTCGAGGGTGCCCTTGAGGTGGGCCATCGACAGGCCCTCGTCGATCGCGAGACCCTCGACCTGGTGGAACACCGGCGAGTGCGTGGCGTCGAGCTCGTCGGTGCGGAACACCCGTCCGGGGCAGGCGATGTAGATCGGTGGCTCGCGGGTGAGCATCGTGCGCGCCTGCACGGGCGACGTGTGCGTGCGCAGCACCATGCCGGAATCACTGGGCTCTCCGACTTGACCCAGAACGTGTCCTGCATGGTGCGGGCCGGATGGTCGGGACCGAGGTTGATCGCGTCGAAGTTGAGCCACTCGGCCTCGACCTCGGGGCCCTCGGCGACCTCCCAGCCCATCGCCACGAAGATGTCGGCGACGTGCTCGGAGATCATGGTGAGCGGGTGTCGCGAGCCGACCGGCTCGACGTCCCACGGCAGCGTGACGTCGACCTGCTCCCCGGCCAGCATGTGCTCCTCCTCGGCGGACTCGACCTCGGCGGTGCGGGCTGCGAGCGCGTCGTTGATCGCCCCGCGGGCCTGGCCGACGCGCTGGCCGGCCTCCTTGCGGGCCTGCGGCGGCAGCGCACCGATCTCCCGATTCGCCAGGGCCAGGGGCGACCGATCACCGGCATGGGCGAGCCGGACCTGCTTCAGATCCTCGATCGTCTCGGCGGCAGCAATCGCCGCCAACGCCTCGTCACGACGCCTCTCCACCTCGTCGGCACGCAACGGCGTGACCTCGACGGGGTCGTAGTCGGAGTTGGGCGCGGACATGCAGGCCTTTCGATCTTCAGGGACGGACGACAGTCTAGGGTCCGGCCGTCTGTCAATCGGTCAGGGAGTCCGGCTCGTTGATCGGGAACCAGACCCGGATTCGGGCACCACCGCCATCGGCGTCGAGGATGTCGATGTGGCCACCGTGCTGCTCGACGATGCCGCGCACGATGTACATGCCCAGCCCGCTGCCGGCGCCCGGTCCGGCGCGCCAGAACCGGCTGAAGACGCGCTGGCGCATCTCCTCGGGGATCCCCGGGCCGTTGTCGTGGACCTCCAGACTCACTCCGTCGGGGTCCTTCGTGTTCTGCACGAGCAGCTTCTTGAGCCCGAAGCCGTGGCGCCCCGCGTTCTCGACCAGGTTCGTGACGACCTGGATGATGCGGTCGTCGTCGCCCCAGACGACCGCGAGGTCGTCGCCGATGGTGATCTCGAACGGGTCGCCGGATCCCCCGGACATGTTGGTGAGCACGCGACGGACGAGATCGTCGAGCCGCACGGGTCCACGCCGCAGCGTGAGTCGTCCGGCGTCGATGCGGGCGGCGTCGAGGAGCTCGGTGATGAGTCGGCTGAGCCGGTCGGCGTCGGCGTCGACGGTCTCGAGCATCAGGTGGCGCTGGTCGTCGGAGAACCGTGTCCCACTTGGTGAGCAGGGTGGACGTGAACCCCTTGATGCCGGTGAGCGGTGACCGCAGCTCGTGCGCCACGGTGGCGACGAGGTCGGACCGTTCACGATCGCGCTGGTTGCGCACCCGCGCGTTGCGCACGCTCACGATGACGCGCTGCACCGGACCGGCCGAGTGCTCTCGCACGAGCCGTGCCGTGATGAGGTACTCACTCCCCCGCGGCGACCACCAGGCCTGCTCGGAGATGCGGGTCCGGGTGGCAAGCCCGGCGTAGGGCTGGGTGCACGTGAACCAGGAGTTGCCGTTGAGGTCGTCGAACGGCAACGCCTCGTCGATGTGCATGCCGATCATCTCGTCGTCCGTCGCGCGCGCCATCTCCCGGATGCGTTCGTTGACGTACTCGACCTTCCCGTCGGGACCGGCGATGAGGACGCCGTCCGGGAAGTCGTCGAGATCCACGCTCGTCAATCTAGTACGAAGCGACTACGCTGTCAGAGGAGGAGCGTCGCGCCCACGCCGTGGCGTACAGGCACACCGCAGCCGCCGTGGCGAGGTTCAGGCTCTCGGCCCGGCCGAAGATGGGCACCGACACCACGGTGTCGGCCAGCGCGAGCGTCGGCTCCGGCAGCCCCCAGGCCTCGTTGCCGAAGACCCACGCCGTGGGCAGGGCGGCGTCGACTCGGGTGTCGAAGATGTGGTGCTCTCCGGACGCATCGGCGGCGAAGACCTGCAGGCCGCGCGAGCGCAGCTCGCCCAGCGCTTCCGGGACGTCTCGATGGACGGCGATCGGGAGATGGAACAGGCTGCCCGCACTCGCGCGGACCGCCTTCGGGTTCAGCGGGTCGACGCTGTCGCCGGCGAGGATGACGGCATCGGCTCCGGCCGCGTCGGCGCAGCGGATGACCGCGCCGGCGTTGCCGGGGTCGCGGACGTCGGCGCACACGACGACGAAGCCGACATCGGACCGCAGCTCGGCCAGGGAGCGCACGATGCTGTGGCAGCGGGCCACCAGGCCCTGCGGCGTGACTGAGTCGGCGACCTCGGCCACGACGTCGTCGGTGACCACGTGCCAGTCGACGCCGGCCGCTTCTGCGTGCGCCACCAGCTCGGCATGCCGTTCGGTCGCCTCGGCGGTCGCGAAGACCTCGATGACGACGTCAGGCTCGGCCAGTGCCTCACGCACCGCCTGCGGGCCCTCGGCCAAGAACTCGTGCTCGGTGGCCCGGAAAGCGCGAGAGGCGAGCCTCCGGGCGTGCTTCACGCGTCCACTGCGGACGGTGAGGGGCCCCACCTCTGGAGGTACGGCACTCACCACTGCGTGGGGTTGATCAGGCGGCGTCGTCGGCGCGGGGCGCGTTCACGTCGTCGGGCAGGTTGTCCTTGGCGACCTGGACCAGCGCGGAGAACGCGGCCGGCTCGCTGACGGCGAGCTCGGCCAGGTTCTTGCGGTCGACCTCGACACCCGCGGCCTTGAGGCCCTGGATGAAGCGGTTGTAGGTCATGCCCTCGGCGCGGACGGCGGCGTTGATGCGCTGGATCCAGAGCCGGCGGAAGTCGCCCTTGCGCGCCTTGCGGTCGCGGTAGGAATAGACCAGCGAGTGCGTGACCTGTTCCTTGGCCTTGCGGTACAGGCGCGACCGCTGACCGCGGTAGCCCGCGGCGCGCTCGAGGGTCTCTCGGCGCTTCTTCTGTGCGTTGACAGAACGCTTGACGCGTGCCATCTCAATTCTCCTTCAAACGGGAACGTGGGGGCTGTACCTGAGGGGCTCAGAGACCGAGCAGCTTCTTGACCCTCTTCGTGTCGGCCTTCGCAACCTCGACCGTGCCGTCGAGTCGGCGGGTGCGGGTCGTGGGCTTGTGCTCGAAGTTGTGCCGGCGGTTGGCCTGCTCACGGCGGAGCTTGCCCTTGCCGGTGATCTTGACGCGCTTCTTCATGCCCGAGTGGGGCTTGAACTTCGGCATCTATGCCTCCATGTCTGGATCGAGGTTCTCTGAACGCCGTCGGGGTTTCTTGGGCGTTGCGGTCTTCTTCTGCTCTTCGCGGTGGGCCTTCTCGGCCTCCGCCTCGGCCTCCCGTTCGGCGGCCTTCTCTGCGGTGCTGCGGGCCTTTTCGGCCTTCACCTCCGCCTGCGCCTCGGACTTCTTCTTGAGTGGCGCGATCACCATCGTCATGTTGCGACCGTCCTGACGCGGGTGCGCCTCGACGATTCCGAGATCCTCGACGTCCTCGGCCAGCTTCTGCAGCAGTCGGTACCCGAGCTCGGGTCGGTGCTGTTCGCGGCCTCGGAACATGATCGTGATCTTGACCTTGTCGCCTGCCCGGAGGAAGCGCACGACGTGACCCTTCTTGGTGTCGTAGTCGTGCTGGTCGATCTTCGGGCGAAGCTTCATCTCCTTGATGACGGTGTTCGTCTGGTTGCGACGCGACTCGCGCGCCTTCTGGGCGGCTTCGTACTTGAACTTGCCGTAGTCCATGAGCCGGCACACCGGCGGACGTGCCGTCGGGGCGACCTCGACGAGATCGAGATCGGCTTCGGCGGCGAGGCGTAGGGCATCTTCGATACGGACGATGCCGACCTGCTCGCCGCCGGGCCGACGAGACGGACCTCCGGGACGCGGATGCGGTCGTTGACGCGCAGCTCTGTGCTGATGGATCCTCCTGTGGTCGTGAGGGAGGCCACGAAAAATGGCCCCCGTCGAAACGGAGACCACCAGTCGGCGTCAGGCGCGCGCGGAACGCACGGCCTCGGCCGAAACCCCACGATCTTTCGATCGAGCAGGTGGGAGGTGGACCTCCACTTCGCCATCCAGACTACCAGCGAGCATGTGCTCTCGTGAAATCCGGAGGCGCGACGAGCGCAGCTGGGGGTCCCCCCACGAGCGCCAGCGAGTAGGGGGCGGAGGCGCCGGAGGAGGTTGCGCCCGGTGCGGCGAAGCCGCCATCTGCCGAAACCCCGTGAGCCAAGGCGCTCAGCCAGCCAGGCCGCCCCGGCGTCGGTGCTGACGAGCCGGTGGCCGGCGGCCAGGTGCTCGACGTCGGCGGTCTCGACCACGGTGAACGTCGGGCCGGCGAGGTCGAGCAGCAGCGCCGACGCGCCCTCGTCGAGCGCGGCGCGGGCTGCGTCACGGCCCCACACCGGAACCGGGCGGGCGTCCGCCGTCCCAGGTCGGTCATCGTGGCGACGCTGCTGAACGCCAGCAGCGCGTTCCGACCGTCCGCACCGGTCATGAGCACCGCCGCCATGTCGGCCTCCTTGTCCGAACTCCGCGGGCACGTCCCCCAGGAGAGCGACGACCGGCACGAACACCCGCACGTCACCGAGCACCGCGAGGACGCGAGCGTCGTCGCCGAACGCCTCGGCGAGCACAGGATCGACCGTGCCGTCGTCGTCGGGGAACGCCGGCTCGGCGAGCGACGGTCGATGCGTCACGAGATCCTCCGCACCAGGTCCTGCACGGCGTCGCTGGCGGCGTCACCGTCACTGCCCTGGATGGCGAACAACATGACCCGCTCGTCGTCCTGCAGCACGAGGGTCGGCCACGGCGCGCCGCGGTTCATCGAGATGCCGCGCATCACGCCCCACGGGATGCGCCGGCGGCGGTAGCCGTTGAGCACCTCGAGGCCGTCGTCGTCGACCCGCACGTAGCTGCGCCCGATGCCGTGCAGCACCGCCAGGATCGTCAACAGCGTGAACGCCAGGGTGACGAGCTCGAACGGGGTGAAGGTGATCTCCGGCGGCAGCGCGATGCCGATGACGATCGTGACGGCGATCAGGGCGGCGCAGCCGCCGTAAGCGACCACCCGGGCCCCCACCGGGCGGTACGTCGTCACAGCCGGCACGCCAGGATGTCGGTGACCAGGATGCCGCGGGCGCCGACCTCGAAGAGTGCGTCCATGATCTTCTGGGCACCGTCGCGCGGCACCATCGAGCGCACCTCGACCCAGCCCTCGCGACGCAGCGGCGAGACGGTGGGCGAGTCGATACCGGGCGTGAGCTCGACCGCGCGCTCCACGTGCTCGACCGGGATGTCGTACTCCATCATCACGTAGGTGCGGGCGACGAGGACGCCGTCGAGGCGGCGCTTGAACGTCTCGTACCCGGCGGGCATCTCCCGATCACCGTTGTGGGTGATCAGCACCGCCTCGGAGGACAGGATCGGGTCGCCGAACACCTCCAGGTCGGCCTGGCGCAGCGTGCTGCCGGTCTCGACGACGTCGGCGATCGCGTCGGCGACACCGAGGCGCACCGAGGACTCGACCGCGCCGTCGAGCCGCACCACGGAGGCCTCGATCCCCCGTTCGGCCAGGTACGACTCGACGATGCCCTGGTAGGACGTGGCGATGCGTGCGCCGGCGAGGTCGGCGACGTCGCTCATGCGGCCGGACGGCGCGGCGAAGCGGAACGTGGACGCGCCGAAGCCGAGCGGCATCGCCTCGGCCGCATGCGCGCCGGAGTCGAGCAGCAGGTCACGTCCGGTGATGCCGACGTCGAGCGTCCCCTCCCCCACGTAGATCGCGATGTCGCGCGGACGCAGGTAGAAGAACTCGACGTCGTTGTCGGCGTCGATGGTGACGAGGTCCTTGGCGGAGCGGCGCTGGCGGTAGCCGGCCTCCGCCAGCATCTGGGCGGCGGACTCGGCGAGGGCGCCCTTGTTGGGCACGGCAACGGTGAGCATGGGTTTCTCTTTTCAGGCAAGAAGTGACGGGCAGCGAAGGCACGGATGGACACAGCATGTTCGAGCGGCCCACCCGTCACAGATGCGCGTAGACGTCCTCGAGCCCGATTCCCTTCGCGAGCATCATGACCTGCGCGTGGTAGAGCAGCTGGCTGATCTCCTCGGCGGCGCGGTCGGCACTCTCGTGCTCGGCCGCCATCCAGGACTCGGCCGCCTCCTCGATCAGCTTCTTGCCGATCGCGTGCACGCCGGCGTCGAGCTCGGCGACGGTGCGCGAGCCCTCGGGGCGTGCGCTCGCCTTGTCGGCGAGCTCGGCGAACAGCTGGTCGAAGGTCTTCATCGTGGCCCCAGCGTATCGGCTCCGACGCCGCCGCCTGCGCGACGTGGCATCCTGACGCCACGATGAGGCTTCCGAACGCGGTGCACGAGGCGGGCTCCTGGCGGATCAACGAGATCGTGCCGGACTTCACCCTGGAGGACGTCTGGGCGCTGCCCGTCGACGGTGGGCCCGACGACTTCCCGAAGCTGCTCGAGCTGGCGACGTCGCTCGATCCGGCCAACGCCGAGCTCCCTGCCGGCCCGCGCCCTGTGGCGGATCCGTGACCGGCTCGGCGCGTGGTTCGACCTCGGCCGGATCTCAGAACCCGACGACGGCGAAGCAGGGTTGCCGATCCCCGGAACGAACGAGACCTCGCTGGCCGGACGGCTGCCGGACGATCTGCGAAGCTCACCGTGGGACCACGACTTCGGCTCCCTGCCCTTCCAGCCGCTGTACCGCATCGGCACGGAGTCGGCCGCGGAGATCTCGAACAAGACGGTGCACGGCGTGATGCACCTGGGCTGGGCCGAGCAGGGTGAAGGTCGCTATCAAGGCCAGATGGCCGTCTACGTCAAGCCGCGCGGCGCGTTCGGCACGGCCTACATGGCGTTCATCAAGCCGTTCCGGCTACTGATCGTCTACCCGGCGCTCATGCGGCAGGTCGAGCGTCAGTGGAAGGACCGTCAGGGCGGTACGCCCTCCTGGCGGAGCCCGCGCAGGACGCTCCAGGTCGACAGTGCGGCCTCGGCCGCCTCGCGGCCCTTGTCCTCCTGGCTGTCCGGCAGACCGGCGCGGTCGAGTGCCTGCTGCTCGTCGTCGCAGGTGAGCAGGCCGAAGCCGATCGGGACGCCGGTGTCGAGCGCGACCCGCGCCAGGCCGTCGGTGGCCGCGGCCGAGACGTACTCGAAGTGCGGGGTGCCGCCACGGATGATGACGCCCAGCGCCACGACCGCGTCGTACCCGTCGGTCGCGCACGCCTGCGCGATCAGCGGCAGCTCGAACGAGCCGGGCGCCCGGAGCACCGTGACGTCGGTGACGCCGGCGTCGTCGAGCGCGCGTTGCGCTCCGGCGAGCAATCCGTCCATCACCGGCTGGTGCCAGCTGGACGCGACGACGGCCACCCGGGCCTCGGACCCGTCGACCTGCAGCTCGGGCGCTCCGTGACCGCTCATGCGTCGTCCTCCGTGGGTTGGGCCAGCTCGGGCAGATCGTGACCCATCCGACGGGCCTTGGTCTGCAGGTAACGCAGGTTGTCGGGCGTGGGCTCGACGGCGAGTGGCAGCCGCTCGGCCACCTTGACGCCGTACGTCTCCAGCCCGGTCGCCTTGTCCGGGTTGTTCGTCAGCAGCCGGACGGACGTGACGCCGAGGTCGCGCAGGATCTGCGCGCCGGCGGCGTAGTCGCGCTCGTCCTCGCCGAAGCCGAGGTCGAGGTTGGCGTCGACGGTGTCGCGGCCGCCGTCCTGCAGCGCGTAGGCCTTCAGCTTGCCCAGCAGCCCGATGCCGCGCCCTTCGTGGCCGCGCAGGTAGACGACGATGCCCGCGCCCTCCGCGGTGATCGCCGCCATCGACGCCTGGAGCTGCGGGCCGCAGTCGCAGCGGCGCGACCCGAGGACGTCACCGGTGAGGCACTCGGAGTGCAGCCGGACCAAGGTCTCGGGACCTGGATCGCCGTGCACGAGCGCGATGTGCTCGGCCCCGTCGATGACGTCGCGGTAGCCGAGCGCGGTGAACTCGCCGAACTCGGTGGGCAGGCGCGTCTCGGCGAGTCGCTCGACCTGCGACTCGTGCAGTCGCCGGTACACCTGCAGGTCCGCGATGGAGACGAGAGCCAGCCCGTGCTCGTCGGCGAACTCCCGCAGCGCCGGTGCCCGCATCAGCGTTCCGTCGTCGTGGATCACCTCGCCGATGACGCCGGCCGGGGTGAGGCCGGCCAGTCGGGTGAGGTCGACCGCCGCCTCGGTGTGGCCGGCGCGGGCGAGGACCCCACCCTCCTCGGCCCGCAACGGCAGCACGTGTCCGGGCTGGACGAGCTCGAACGGCTCGGTCGCGGAGTCGGCCAGCACCCGGCAGGTGCGAGCCCGATCGGCGGCCGAGATGCCGGTGGTGATGCCGTCGCGGGCGTCGATGGAGATCGTGTACGCCGTGCGCATCAGCTCGCGGTTGTGCGGCGTCATCAGCGGGATGCCGAGCCGGTCGAGGGTGTCGCCGGTGATCGGTGCGCACACGTAGCCGCTGGAGTGCCGCACGAGGAAGGCCATGAGCGCCGGCGTGGCCTTGCTCGCCGCGAAGATGAGGTCGCCCTCGTTCTCGCGGTCCTCGTCGTCGACCACGACGACCGCCTTGCCGTCGCGGATGTCGGCGATGGCCTGTTCGATGCTGTCGAGCCGGACCTTCGTCATGTCCGGTCTCCCTTCGGTGCGGGGCGGCGAGGAGCCGCTCCACGTACTTGGCGAGGACGTCGACCTCGAGGTTGACGCGGTCGCCGGGCATGCGGCTGCCGAGCGTGGTGTCGGTGAGCGTGGTGGGGATGAGGGACACCGAGAACCAGCCCTCGTCGCCTTCTGGATCGGCGTCGACGACCTCGACGACGGTCAGCGACACGCCGTCGACCGTGATCGAGCCCTTCTCCACCAGGTAGCGGGCCAGGTCGTGCGGGCAGGCTGAACCGCAGGAGGTCCCAGTGCTCGCTGGGCGTGCGGTCGATCAGCGTGCCGGTGCCGTCGACGTGGCCCTGCACGATGTGTCCGCCCATGCGGGCTCCGGCCGCCATCGCGCGCTCGAGGTTGACCTCGGAGCCCGGGTTCGAGATCGCCCAGCGAGGTGCGGGCGAGCGACTCGGCCATGACGTCGGCCGAGAACGTGTCGCCGTCCAGCTGCCGCGACGGTGAGGCAGCAGCCGTTGACCGAGATCGAGTCGCCGTGCGCGGCGTCGGACGTGACGACGGGTCCGCGGATGGTGAGGCGCACCGCGTCGCCGAGCCGGTCCAGCGCGGTGACGGTGCCCTTCTCCTCGACGAGTCCGGTGAACATCAGGCCGTCCCTCCCGTTCTGCCGGCGTCGGCGTGCCGATGATGCGGATGTCCGGGCCGATCCGGCGCAGGTCGTCGATCTCGATGCGGACGCAGGTCGGCCAGCGTGGTGGCCTCGCCCTCGAGCGCCGCGCGGCCCGAGCCGAGCATGGCCGGGGCGATGTAGCCGATCACCCGGTCGATGAGCCCGGCGTTCCAGAAGGCGCCGGCCAGCCGCGGACCGCCTTCGAGCCAGACGTGCCGGATCCCCCGCTCGGCCATGGTCGCCAGCACCGCCTCGGGGTCGCGGTTCGGGACGAACAGCGTCGGTGCAACGTGGTCGTGGACCTGGTAGTAGTCCGGGATCGGCGTCTCCCCGACGACGACCCGCAGCGGCTGCTGCTCGTACGGCAGCGGCAGGTCGTCGTCGTCCCGCACGGTGAGGCGAGGGTCGTCGGCGAGCACCGTGCCGGTGCCGGCCATGACCGCGTCGGCCTCGGCCCGGAAGACGTGGACGTCGCGGCGTGCCTCTGGGCTGGTGATCCACTTGCTGCTGCCGTCGGGCGCCGCGCTGAGCCCGTCCATCGTGGCGGCGTACTTCCACGTGACGAACGGGCGGCCGTCGTGACGGCATGCGTCCACTCGACGTTCAGTGCCTCGGCCGCGTCGGCGAGCACGCCGGCCTCGACGTCGATGCCGGCCTTCGCGCAGGGCTTCCGCTCCCCCGGCGGCGGTCGGAGTCGGGGTCGGTCTGGGCGTAGACGACGCGGGCGACGCCGGCGTCGATCAGGGCCTTCGTGCACGGACCGGTGCGTCCGGTGTGGTTGCAGGGCTCGAGCGTGACGACGGCGGTGGCGCCCTTCGCCTCGTCGCCGGCCTGGGTGAGGGCATCGATCTCCGCGTGCGGCGAGCCCGGCACCGCGGTGGACGCCGACCGCGATCACACTGCGCTCGATCCGGCCGTCCGGGCGCAGGAGGACGCAGCCCACGCGGGGATTGGGCAAGGTGCGCGGCACGGCCCGCGCGGCGTCGATCGCGCGGCGCAGTCGCCTGCGTCTCGCATGTCGGTCGCCATCGTTCCTCCGGTCGGTGCTTCGCATCCACTGCTGCGCACATCCGGGGTGACAGGTCGACGCGCCGCGGACGCGTGAGCGGCACCTGCGTGCGCCTCCCATCCGGACTTTCACCGTCGGTACCGGAGTTCCACCGGTTCAACCGAGTCCCAGACTGCAGGACCCGGGTCGCGGACTATGACCGCCGGCTCGGAATTTCACCGACCCCGGAGCACGCGAGCGTGAGCTCGTCGACGACCAGTCTAGCCGAGCCGCTCTCAGCGGTGACTGTGTCGTTCGGCACTCGGCCCGCAGCTGGGCGACCATGGCGTCCGGGTCGTCGGCGCCGAACACGGCCGAGCCGGCCACGAAGACGTCGGCGCCGGCCTCGGCGCAGCGGTCGATCGTGTCGGCGGAGATGCCGCCGTCGACCTGGAGCCAGATGTCGCCGCCATGCTTGTCGAGCAGCTCGCGCGTGCGGCGGATCTTGGGCAGGCACGACGTCGAGGAACGCCTGGCCGCCGAAGCCGGGCTCGACCGTCATCAGCAGCACCATGTCGAGCTCGGGCAGGAGGTCCTCGTACGGCTCGATCGGGGTGGCCGGCCGCAGGCGCCATCGACGCCCGCGCGCCCTTCGCCCGGATCTCCCGCGCCAGCCGGACCGGTGCCTGCGCGGCCTCGACGTGGAACGTGACGCTCTGCGCGCCCGGCCTCGACGTAGCCGGGCGCCCAGCGGTCGGGCTCGTCGATCATGAGGTGGGCGTCGATGGGCTGCCGAGCGACCTTCGCGAGCGCCTCGACCACGGGAGCACCGATCGTCAGGTTCGGCACGAAGTGGTTGTCCATGACGTCGACGTGCAGCCAGTCGGCCCCGGCGATCCGCGCGGCCTCGGCCTCGAGGTTCGCGAAGTCCGCCGACAGCATGCTCGGGGCGATCTGGATGCCCATGGTCGAAGCCTAGCGAGGCGAACGCCGCAGGACGGCCCAGAACATCGCGTCGGTGCCGTCGAGATGCGGCCACAGCTGGCGCCGGACTCGACGTCGCCACCGGGGACCGCGCCGACGACCTCGCGGGTCTCGGCGAGGTGCGGCGAGCAGGTGGCGTAGACGACGACTCCGCCGGGCCGCACGAGGGCTCAGCGCCCGGGTCAGCAGAGCGCGTTGCAGCGGCACGAGGGTCGCCAGGTCGTCGGGGCTGCGCCGCCAGCGCGCCTCGGGCCGACGGCGCAGCGCGCCCAGACCGGTGCACGGGGCGTCGACGAGCACGCGGTCGAACGATCCCTCCGTCCACGGACCCTCGCGCCCGTCGTGCTCGGTGACCTCGACGTTCGGCAGCAGGCGCACGGCCTGGCGGACGAGCTCGGCCCGGTGCGGCTGCAGCTCGTTGGCGACCAGCGTCGCGTCCACGCTGCGCGGCCAGGGCGCCGAGCAGGGCGGCCTTGCCACCGGGGCCGGCGCACAGGTCGAGCCACCGCTCGTCGCGGCCGTCCAAGGCCGCGTCGGCGAGGGCGATGGCGACGAGCTGGGAGCCCTCGTCCTGCACGCCGGCGCGACCCTCGCGCACGGCCGGGATCTCGCCGGGGTCGCCGCCGTCGAGGATGCGCGCGTACGGCGACAGGCGGCCCGGGTTCGCCGGGCAGCTCGTCCGGCTCGCACAGTCCTGGCCGCGCGACGAGGGTGACGCGTGGTGGCGCGTTGTCGGCCTCGAGCAGCGCCGCCAGGTCGCCGTCCGGACCGAGGGCCTCGCGGAACGCCTCGCACGATCCAGACCGGGTGCGACGTCCGGATGGCACGTGGCCTCGTCGCCGTCGAGTCCGCGGTGACGGTCTCGAGCCAGCTCGTCGAGGTCCCGCTTGCCGATCGAGCGCAGCAGCGCGTTGGCGAAGTGGACCGGCTTGTGGCCGACCTCGCGTCGCACGACGTCGACGGTCGTCGACACCGCGGCGTGCGCGGGCACCCGCATGCCGAGCAGCTGGTGGGCGCCGAGCCGCGAGCGCGTCGAGCACCGGCGGGTCGATCGAGGCCAGATGCCCTTGCTGGCGACGTGGTCGATCACCGCGTCGTAGGTGCCCTGACGGCGGATCGGTGCCATGCACGAGCTCGGTCGCGAACGCGGCGTCGCGGCCGGTGATGTGGTGCTCGGTCAGCATCGCCGGCAGCACCAGGTTGACGTAGGCGTCGCGCTCGGCGACGGCGCGCAGCACGTGGAACGCGACCAGCCGAACCGGGTCGGTCACGAGAGCACCGGAGCGTCACGCGAACGTGGTGCCGCGAGCCCAGTCGGCTGCCGGCATCGCGCTTGCGGCCGAACGGCTGCACGTCGCCGAGCACGACGTCGGTCGTCGCCGTGCCGACCCGCACCTCGCGCTTGCCGACGCCGAGACGGCCCGGTTCCAGCGTGGACTCCTCGCGCGACGTCGGACGGGGCCGAGCTTGAGCCGCTCGTCCCCGAGCATCGTCCAGGCACCGGGCTCGGGCGTGCATCCGCGGATCTGGCGGTCGACCGCGAACGCCGGGCGGGTCCCAGTCGACGTGGGCGTCGTCAGTGGTGAGCTTCGCCGCGTACGAGAGGCCGTCCTCTGGCTGCGGGTGGGCGGCCGATGTCGCCGTCCTCGATGTGGTCGAGGGCGTCGACGACCAGACGGGCACCCTCCCGAGCGAGCCGGTCGAGCAGCGTGCCGGCGGTGTCGTCGTCGCGGATGCGCTCGGTGATCGTGCCGAGCACCGGACCCGCGTCGAGCTCCTCGACCAGGCTGAACACGGTGGCGCCGGTGACCTCGTCGCCGGCCATGATCGCCCGCTGGACCGGCGCCGCACCGCGCCAGGCGGGCAGCACCGAGAAGTGCAGGTTGATCCACCCGAACTCGGGCACGTCGAGCGCCTCACGGCGCAGCAGCGCGCCGTACGCCACGATCGGGCAGCAGGCGGGGCGATGGCCCGGAGCCGCTCGAGGAACTCCGGGTCGGACGGCGTCGCGAGGCGTGAGCACCTCGATGCCGTGCGCGGCCGCGTGCTCGGCGACCGGCGACGGCAGCGAGCTGTCGTCCGCGCCCGGACGGAGCGTCGGGACGGGTGAGCACCGCGGCGACCTCGTGCCGGCTGTCGAGCAGGGCGTCGAGGGTCGGGACGGCCGTCTGTGGCGTCCCGGCGAACACGATCCTCACGGGCCGAGTGTAGGAGCCCCTTCCCCACCTAGAACGTGAGCGGGTCGACGCGGACGCGGACCGGCGGCAGCTTGGCCGCGCTGCGCTCGGCCTGCACCGCCTGCAGCGCGGCCGCGAGCGCGGCTCCCTCGCGGCGCGGAGCCCGGAGCACGAGCCGTTCATCCGTCGTCCGTGGGCACCGGGCCGAGCACCTCGGTGTGCGGTGTCCACGCGCGGGCGGCGAGCGGCTCGACGACGTCGGCCGGGCCGTCGACGGTGGCCAGTCGTCCGATCGGCGGCAGGTGCGTCTCGGCGCGGATGGCGAGCTCGCGCGAAGCCAGGCCGATCGGGTCGGCTCGCACGAGGGCCTGCAGCGTGGCCGCGTCGCCGACCGCGACGGCGGGCGCCGTCTCGCGGGCGAGGGCGAGCGCGTTGAACCACCGCCGGTGCGACTCCTCGACCACCCGGACGTCGTCGCGCGACAGCATCAGCCAGGTGTCCATGAGGACGACGAGGGCGTAGCCGCCCGGCCGCCGCGGCTCCGCGCCCGGCGTGGCGAGCACGATGACGCGGCCGCGACTCGACCGTGTCGAGGACCGCGTCGCCCCCGGACGTGACGACCTCGTGGTCGGGGAAAGCCTTCGCGTACTCCTCGGCGGTACGCACGTGGCCCATGGCTCGGTGCCCGGAGTGCGATCGCCGCCGCACGCTGGACACGACCACGGCGACGGGCTGGTGTCCGCACCATCGGCAGGCGACGGACTGGCCGGCGCCGCCCTGCGCGAGCGGCCCCTGGCACTGCGGCGCACCGCGCCGGGGCGCGGCACCTCTGGCACGCCAGCGACGTGCGGTATCCGCGCCGCGGCACCTGGACGAGCACCGGGCCGTCGGTCGCCCGGATCGCCCGGAACACAGCGTGCGGCAGCCGGGCCGGGGCGCCGCCGTCGACGGCACCGTCGGTGACCTCGACGGTCGGCCAGCGTCGCCGCCGCGTGACCGGATCGGCGACGAGGTCGGAGCACCAGCCGCTCTCGACCAGGGCCTGGCTCTCGGCGGTGCGTGCGTGGCCGCCGATGAGCACGGCAGCGCCCTCGCGGGTCGCCCGGGTGAGCAGGATCTCGCGGGTGTGCGGGTACGGCGCGCGCGGCTCGGCGAAGAGGTCGTCGCCGTCGTCGAACATCGCGACCAGGCCCAGGTCGGCCACCGGCGCGAACGCGGCACCGCGCGTGCCCAGCACCACCTGCACCGCGCCGCGGGCCACCGCCAGGAACTGCCCGATACCGCTCGGCCGGCTTCTGCGACCCGGTGAGGACGACGTGCCGGCCCTCCCCCAGCACCGTCGTGAACATCTCGTGCCACCGGGCGACGTCGCGCACGTCGGGCACGCACACGATGCTTCCGCGGCCGGCATGCAGCGCCGCGAGGACCGCCTCGGCCACGGCCTCGGCCGGGTCGTGGGCCGGCAGCGCGGCCCAGCAGGCGCGGGGCCGCTCCCCCGCCGCGAGTGCCGCGACGAACGACGGCACCGTGCGGCCACCACGTCCACGCGTCGTCGGTGACGGCCGGCAGCGGGTCATCGGACGCCTGGACGGCTGCGCCTCCGCGCGCGCATGCCGCGGCGGGACCGCGAGCCGCAGGACGTCGCTGAGCGTGCCGGCCCAGCGGTCGGCGACCGCCCGGCACAGCCCGAAGCACGGCCGGTGACAGCACCGGCTCGGCCGAGACGACCTTGCTCAGGAACGCGAGCTTGCCCTCGTGGTCGCTGGTGTCGACGCGATCGATGACGAAGGCATCGGTGAGACGTCCGGAGAAGCGGACCCGGACGCGGCAGCCCGGCACGACGTCGGCGTCGAGCGTGCGTGGGGACGAGGTAGTCGAACGGACGGTCGAGGTGAGGCCAGCGGCGAGTCGACGACCACCCGGGCCACCGGCCGCTGGTCGCCGCGCTCAGGACGCAGGCTTGGCCCGCTTGCGCGGCGCCGTCGCGGGCGTGGGCGACGGAACCAGCTCGAGCTGGCCCGTCGTCAGTCACGTGGCAGTTCTACCAGCCGCGACGACGCCGGCCGCTGGTGCAACCGGATGGTCAGGCGCCGGCGGCGGCCTTCAGGGCGTCCGCGCGGTCGGTCTTCTCCCAGGTGAAGTCGTCGAGCTCGCGGCCGAAGTGGCCGTAGGCCGCAGTCTGGGCGTAGATCGGGCGCAGCAGGTCGAGGTCGCGCACGATGGCGCCCGGACGCAGGTCGAAGACCTCGAGCACGGCGGCGCGGATCTTGTCGACCGGCACGGTCTCGGTGCCGAACGTCTCGACGTAGAAGCCGACCGGGTGCGCGACGCCGATGGCGTAGGCCACCTGCACCTCGGCCTTGGTGGCCAGGCCGGCCGCGACGATGTTCTTGGCCACCCAGCGCATGGCGTAGGCCGCGGAGCGGTCGACCTTGCTCGGGTCCTTGCCGGAGAAGGCGCCGCCGCCGTGGCGGGCGTAGCCGCCGTAGGTGTCGACGATGATCTTGCGGCCGGTGAGGCCGGCGTCGCCCATCGGGCCGCCGATGACGAACTTGCCGGTGGGGTTGGTGTGCAGCTTGTAGTCGGAGGAGTCGATGTCGTAGTTCGACAGCACCGAGGTGATGACGTGCTTCTCCAGGTCGGGACGCAGCTGGGTGTCGAGGTCGATGCCGTCCTCGTGCTGCGTGGAGATGACGATGGCCTCGACGCGGACGGGCTTGTCGTCGTCGTCGTACTCGATCGTGACCTGGGTCTTGCCGTCCGGGACGCAGGTACGGCAGCGTGCCGTCCTTGCGCACGGCGGTGAGCTGCTCGGCGAGGCGGTGCGCGATCGTGATCGGCAGCGGCATCAGCTCGGGCGTCTCGTCGCAGGCGAAGCCGAACATCAGGCCCTGGTCGCCGGCGCCCTGGAGGTCGAGCGGGTCGACCGAGCTGCCGGCGCGGGTCTCGTGGGCGGTGTTGACGCCCTGCGCGATGTCGGCCGACTGCGCGTCGAGGGTGACCTGCACGGCGCAGGACTCACCGTCGAAGCCCTTGACCGAGGAGTCGTAGCCGATCTCCAGCACGCGGTCGCGGGCGACCCGGGCGATGTCGACGTACGACTCGGTGGTGACCTCGCCGCCGACGAGCACCATGCCCGTGGTGACGAACGTCTCGCAGGCGACCCGGCTCTTCGGGTCGTCGGTCAGCAGGGCGTCGAGGACGCTGTCGCTGATCTGGTCGGCAATCTTGTCCGGGTGACCCTCGGTCACGGACTCGGACGTGAAGAAGCGGCTCACTCAAGTTCTCCTGGGAAGCGAATCGGTGCCGACGGACAGCCCGCCGGTCAGCACTGGATGCAGGCAGTCTAGACGGAACGTCCGCATGCTGGTGCAAAGGTCCGCATTTCGGGTCGCTAGTGCCGGCTCAGCGCGGTGACCGCGTCCCACACCGCGTGGGCCAGCGCGATCTTCGGACCGAACGCCACCGGCGTGACCGAGCCGTCGGATCCGAGGATGACGGCCTCGTTGTCGTCGCGGCCGAACACTCGCTCGCCGCTGACGTCGTTGACGACGAGGAGGTCGCAGCCCTTGCGCTCGAGCTTGGCCCGGGCGTGGTCGAGCACCGAGCCGTTCACGTCGCCCGTCTCGGCGGCGAAGCCGACGACGACCGGGCGCTTGCTGACCCGCGTGCGCACCAGCTCGGCCAGGATGTCGGGATTCTCGACGAGGTTGATCTGCGGGGCGTCGCCGCCGGGCGTCTTCTTGATCTTGGACTCGACCTGGGCGTCGGGGCGGAAGTCGGCCGGTGCGGCGGCCATCACGACGGCGTCGGCGTCGGCCGCGGCGAGCAGCACCTCACGACGCAGGTCCTCGGTGCTCACCACCTGGACCACCTCGACGCCGGCGGGGTCGGGCAGCGACACGTTGGCCGCCACGACGGTGACGGTGGCGCCCCGGGCCACGGCGGCCTCGGCCAGCGCGTAGCCCTGCCGGCCGGACGACCGGTTGCCGAGGAAGCGGACGGGATCGAGGTACTCGCGCGTGCCGCCGGCCGAGACGACGACATGCCGGCCGGCGAGGTCCTGCGGGCCGGGACTCGAGGACGTTGAGGCAGGCGGCGAAGATCTCCTCGGGCTCGGGAAGGCGGCCCTTGCCGGTGTCGACGCCGGTGAGCCGGCCGGACGCGGGCTCCAGCACGACGACACCGCGGGATGCGAAGCGTGTCGACGTTCGTGCGCGTGGCGGCGTTCTCCCACATCTCGGTGTGCATGGCCGGGGCCATCACCACCGGACATCGGGCCGTGAGCAGCGTGTTCGTGAGGAGGTCGTCGGCGAGGCCGTGCGCGGCCTTGGCCAGCAGGTTGGCCGTGGCGGGCGCGACGACGACGAGGTCGGCGTGCTGTCCGAGCCGGACGTGCGGCACCTCGTGGACGTCCTGGAAGACGTCGGTGCGCACGGGTCGACCCGACAGCGCCTCCCACGTGGGCGCGCCGACGAACTTCAGCGCGGCCTCCGTGGGGACGACCGTGACGTGGTGGCCGGACTCGGTGAACAGGCGCACCAATGAGGCGGCCTTGTAGGCGGCGATACCGCCCGAGACACCGACAATGATCTCGCTCATCCGTGCCTCCGATCGATCGGTTCAGCCGGGAGGATCAGGCCTCGTCGGGCTCGATGTCCTCGACGGTCAGCAAGTCGCTGTTGATCTCGCGCAGCGCGATCGAGAGCGGCTTCTCCTGCACGTGGGTCTCCAGGAGCGGGCCGACGTACTCGAGCAGGCCCTCACCGAGCTGGGAGTAGTAGGCGTTGATCTGACGGGCGCGCTTGGCGCTGTACAGCACCAGCTTGTACTTGGAGTCCGCCTTCTCCAACAGGTCGTCGATCGGCGGGTTGGTGATGCCCTCGGCGACGGAGCGCGTGGTGGTCACAAAGCCTCACAGTGATTGGGTTGATATGCAAGATGCGTCACGGCTGACTGCCGGACCGAACCAAGTCTACCAAGGCTGCGCAGGCCGAAGCGACATCGGTGTTGACGATGGTGACGTCGAACTCGGCCTCGGCGGCCATCTCCTCGCGAGCGGTCTCCAGCCGGCGGGCGCGTTCTTCGGCGTCCTCGGTGCCCCGGCCGACGAGCCGGCGCTCGAGCTCGGCCTGGCTCGGGTGGCGCGAGGAAGACCATCAGGGCCTCGGGCATGCGCTCGCGCACCTGACGAGCGCCCTGCAGGTCGATCTCGAGCAGCGCGGCCCGTCCGGCGGCGAGATGCGTCCTCCACGGGCGCTCGCGGCGTGCCGTATCGGGCCGCGCGGTGCACGACGGCCCACTCGAGCAGGCCGTCGGCGGCGACGAGCCGGTCGAACTCGGCGTCGTCGACGAAGTGGTAGTGCAGCCCGTCGACCTCACCCGGGCGCGGGCGTCGGGTCGTGACCGACACGGAGATCCAGATGTCGGGATGCTGCTCACGCACGCACGCCGCCACCGTCCCCTTGCCGACCGCGGTGGGGCCGGCGAGGACGACGAGGCGGGAGCGTGGTGCGGATGAGGTGTGCTGGGGGGATGGCGGGTGGGAGCCGTCAGGCACCCGTCTTGCCTCCCTTGCCGCCGCCGAACTCCTTCAGGAGTGCCTGGATCTGGTTGGCGCCCAGACCCCGCAGCCGACGGCTGTCGGCGATGCCGATGCGATCCATGATCTCCTTCGCGCGGACCTTGCCGACTCCCGGCATGGACTGCAGGAGGTCTCGAACCCTCAGCTTGGCGATGATCTCGTTGAACTTGGCTTCCTGGAGGACCTCGGCCAGCGTGGCTCCGGAGTTCTTGAGGCGGTTCTTCACCTCTGCTCGCAGCTGACGTGCTTGTGCTGCCTTCTCGAGTGCGGCCTGACGTTGCTCCGGCGTCAAGATGGGGAGTGCCACAACTTCACCTCTCTGTTGGGGGAAGCGCGAGTCACGTGAGAGTGATCTCGCACTCCTCCTTGACATTCTTCACGACGGCCCGGCGTTGCGGGGTCGTCTTGTTGAACGCCTCATACGCGTTGTTGAGCGTCTTCAGCTGTCCCGTGCTGAGTTTCTTGACCTTGTCCTGACGTCGGTCATCTCCTCCAGCTTGATGTCGACCTTGTCCTGGGCGTTCAGCACGGATGCGGTGACCTCGGCCAGCTCCGTCCAGTCCTTCTTGACGGCGGGTGGCGAGACCTTGGCGACGGACCGGAAGGCTCGCGCGTACGAACGATATGCAGCGTTCGTGCGCTTCTCCCCGAGCGAGTTGAGCGTCGACTCCTGGCCCTTGACAGCGGTGCAGTAGGGGTCGTCTCCGGCGCAGGCCGTCAGCGTGGGTGAACGCGACGAGCAGTCGTGATCACGCCGGTGACGGCACGCATCATTGAGGACTCCTGGACGTACGGTGCATCTGCAGCGAGCGTACAAGTTCGGCATTGACCTGAGCAGCAGAATCGCGGAGTGCCTGGACATCGGGTCCGGCGGCCAAAACCCCCCGTGACGTGGACGGAAGCACGTGATCGGCCGACCGAGCCGAACAGTCGGACGACGTCGTCGACGGTGCCGCCCTGCGCGCCGAGGCCCGGAGCGAGCAGCGGGCCGTTGATCGCGAGATCCTCCTCGGTCGATCCGATCGTGGCTCCGACGACCGCGCCGAACGGAGCCCATCGGCGTCTGATCGCCGTTGAGCGCCTTGAGCTGGGCCAGGATGCTGCCGGCCACGGTGACGGCGTCCACTGACCGCCTGCTGGACCTCCGGGCCCTCCGGATTCGACGTGAGCGCCAGCACGAAGACGCCGCCGTCGTGCTGCTCGGCGACCTCGAAGAACGGCTCGAGCGAGCCGAAGCCGAGGTACGGGCTGACCGTGACGGCGTCGGCGCACATCGGGCTGTCCTCGTCGAGGTACGCCTCTGCGTACGCGGCCGCGGTGCTGCCGATGTCGCCACGTTTCACGTCGAGCACCACGAGGGTGCCGGTGTGCCGCAGGTCCTGGATCGTCCGCTCGAGCACGGCTACACCGCGTGCGCCGAAGCGCTCGAAGAAGGCGGACTGCGGCTTGACGAACCCGACGTGGCCCGGCGAACGCCTCGACGCAGGTGGCGGCGAACCGCTCCAGCCCCTCGACCGAGTCGGGCAGGCCCCAGTCCTCGAGCAGCGCGGTGTGCGGGTCGATGCCCACGCACGCCGGGCCGTACGCGTCCATGGCCGCGCGTGCTCGCGAGCCGAAGCTCATTCGGGTCCCTGGGAAGGCGCGACCCCGCGGCGAGGGCGCCGTCAGCTCTTGCGCCAAGTGGGGAACGCCATGCTGGGGTGATCATGACCCGCGCGTCCCTTGCGGACGACCTCGGCCCACTCCTGCAGCGAAGCGACCTCGACGCGCTGCTCGATGAGCGCCTCGATGCCCTGCACCGCGGCGCCCAGGCCCTGGACCGTGGTGATGCACGGGATGCCCTCGGCCACCGCGGCCGTGCGGATCTCGTAGCCGTCGACGCGGGGGCTGCCGCCCGCGGTCGTGCCGTGCGGCGTGTTGATGATCAGCTGGACGTCGTGGGTCCTGGATCTTCTCCACGATCGTGCTGCGCGGCCCGCCGTCCTCGCTGTGCTCCTCGTGCAGCTTGCGGATCACCGTGGCCTCGACCCCGTTGCGCTTCAGCACCGACGCCGTGCCGCTCGTGGCCAGGATCTCGAAGCCGAGGTCGGCCAGCCGCTTGACCGGGAAGATCATGTGCCGCTTGTCGCGGTTGGCGACCGAGACGAACACCTTGCCGGACGTCGGCAGGCCGTTCTGCGCGCCGGCCTGGCTCTTGGCGTAGGCGATGCCGAAGCCGGCGTCGATGCCCATGACCTCGCCGGTGGAACGCATCTCCGGGCCCAGCACGGTGTCGACGTAGCGGCCGTCGTAGGTGCGGAACCGGTTGAACGGCATGACCGCCTCCTTGACCGCGACCGGTGCGGAGTCGGGCAGGATGCCGCCGTCGCCGGTGGTCGGCAGCACGCCGGCCTCGCGGAGCTCGGCGATCGACTCCCCCAGCATGACGCGTGCGGCCGCCTTGGCCAGCGGTGTGGCGGTGGCCTTGGAGACGAACGGCACCGTGCGGGACGCCCGCGGGTTGGCCTCGAGCACGAAGAGCGTGTCGGACGTCAGCGCGTACTGGATGTTGATGAGTCCGCAGCACGCCGACGCCCTGGGCGATCGCGAGCGTCGACGTGCGGATCCGCTCGATCTCCTCGCCACCGAGGGTGATCGGCGGCAGGGCGCACGCCGAGTCGCCGGAGTGCACGCCGGCCTCCTCGATGTGCTCCATCACGCCGCCGAGGAACAGCTCGGTGCCGTCGTAGAGCGCGTCGACGTCGATCTCGACGGCGTCGTCCAGGAACCGGTCGACGAGCACCGGGTGCAGCGGGCGAGATCTCGGTGGCGCGGCCGATGTAGTCCCTCAGGGTGGGCTCGTCGTAGACGATCTCCATGCCGCGTCCGCCCAGCACGTACGACGGGCGCACCAGCACCGGGTAGCCGATCTCGTCGGCGATCCGCTTGGCGGCCTCGAACGTGGTGGCCATGCCGTGCTTGGGCGCCGGGAGGCCGGCCTTGTCGAGCACGCTGCCCGAACGCGCCGCGCTCCTCCGCCAGGTGGATGGCCGCCGGCGACGTGCCGACGATCGGCACGCCGGCCGCTTCGAGTCCGGCGGCGAGGCCGAGCGGCGTCTGCCCGCCGAGCTGCACGATGACGCCGGCGACCGGTCCGGCCTGCTGCTCGGCGTGCACGATCTCGAGGACGTCCTCGAGCGTCAGCGGCTCGAAGTACAGGCGGTCGGACGTGTCGTAGTCGGTGGAGACGGTCTCGGGGTTGCAGTTGACCATGACCGTCTCGTAGCCGACCTCGGACAGCGCCAGCGCCGCGTGCACGCAGGAGTAGTCGAACTCGATGCCCTGGCCGATGCGGTTCGGGCCGCTGCCGAGGATCAGGACGGCCGGCTTGGTGCGCGGCTCGACCTCGGTCTCCTCGTCGTAGGTCGAGTAGTGGTACGGCGTCTTGGCGGCGAACTCGGCCGCGCAGGTGTCGACCGTCTTGTAGACCGGGCGGACGCCCAGCGCGTGCCGCACGCCGCGCACGACCTCGGCGCTCATGTCGCGCAGCTTGCCGATCTGGACGTCGGAGAACCCGTGCCGCTTGGCCCGGCGCAGCAGCGGCAGGGTCAGCTCGTCGGCGTCGAGGATCTCCATCGCGACCTCGTTGATCAGCAGCAGCTGGTCGATGAACCACGGGTCGATCGCGGTGGCGTCGAAGATCTCCTGCGGGCTGGCGCCGGCGCGCAGCGCGTCCATGACCTTCTTGAGTCGTCCGTCGTGCGGGACCTGGATCTCCTCGAGCAGCGCGTCCTTGTCGAGGTCGACCCACTGGTGGCTCCAGTCGAACGGCGCCGAGGGGCTCTCCAGGCTGCGGAGCGCCTTCTGCAGCGCCTCGGTGAAGTTGCGGCCGATCGCCATCGCCTCGCCCACCGACTTCATGTGGGTGGTGAGCGTCGGGTCGGCGGCCGGGAACTTCTCGAACGCGAACCGCGGCACCTTGACCACGACGTAGTCGAGCGTCGGCTCGAAGCTCGCCGGCGTCTCGCGGGTGATGTCGTTGGGGATCTCGTCGAGGGTGTAGCCGATCGCCACCTTGGCGGCGATCTTGGCGATCGGGAAGCCGGTGGCCTTCGACGCGAGCGCGCTGGACCGCGACACCCGCGGGTTCATCTCGATGACGACGATGCGCCCGTCGTCGGGGTTGACCGCGAACTGGATGTTGCAGCCGCCGGTGTCGACGCCGACCTCGCGGATGACGCCGATCGCGATGTCGCGCAGGCGCTGGAACTCCACGTCGGTGAGCGTCATCGCCGGTGCGACGGTGATGGAGTCGCCGGTGTGCACGCCCATGGGGTCGAGGTTCTCGATCGAGCAGACGATCACGACGTTGTCGGCCGTGTCGCGCATGACCTCGAGCTCGTACTCCTTCCAGCCGAGGATCGACTCCTCGAGGAGCACCTCGGTGGTGGGGCTGAGCGCGAGTCCGGATCCGGCGATCCGATGGAGGTCGTCCTCGTCGTAGGCGAGGCCGCTGCCCGACCCGCCCATCGTGAACGACGGCCGGACGACGACCGGGTAGCCGAGCTCCTTCACCGCGGCCAGGCAGTCGTCCATGGAGTGGCAGATGGCCGACTGCGCCACCTCGGCGCCCCACTCGGGCGGCAGTCCCTCGACGACGGCCTTGAACGACTGCGCGGTTCTCGCCCTTCTCGATCGCCTCGATCGACGCGCCGATCAGCTCGACGCCGTAGCGCTCGAGGACGCCGTCCTCGGCGAGCCGGATGGCCGTGTTCAGCGCGGTCTGGCCGCCGAGCGTGGCGAGCAGCGCGTCCGGCCGCTCCTTGGCGATGACCTTCTCGACGAACTCCGGCGTGATCGGCTCGACGTAGGTGGCGTCGGCGAACTCCGGGTCGGTCATGATCGTGGCCGGGTTGGAGTTGACCAGCACCACCCGGATGCCCTCGTCGCGCAGCACCCGACAGGCCTGGGTGCCGGAGTAGTCGAACTCGCAGGCCTGGCCGATGACGATGGGCCCGGACCCGATGACGAGCACCGATCTCGATGTCGTCGCGTCTGGGCACCTCAGCCCCTCCCATCCGCAGCCGGTTCTTCTTTTTCTTTGCTCGTCATGAGGTCGACGAAGCGGTCGAAGAGGTAGGCGGCGTCGTGCGGGCCGGCCGCGGCCTCGGGGTGGTACTGGACGCTGAACGCCGGCTGGTCGAGCAGGGCCAGCCCCTCGACGACGTCGTCGTTGAGGCAGACGTGGGTGACGCGTGCCGGGCCGAAGGGCGTGTCGAACGTGTCGTCCAGCGGTGCGTCGACGGCGAAGCCGTGGTTGTGCGCGGTGATCTCGACCTTGCCGGTGGTGCGGTCCTGCACCGGCTGGTTGATGCCGCGATGGCCGTAGACGAGCTTGTACGTGCCGCGGCCGAGCGCACGGCCGAAGACCTGGTTGCCCAGGCAGATGCCGAACAACGGGATCTTGCGTTCGAGCACCCCTGTCAGGACCTCGACGGCGTGGTCGGCCGTCGCCGGGTCGCCGGGGCCGTTGGAGAAGAACACGCCGTCGGGCTCAACGCGAGCACGTCGTCGACCGACGCCGTGGCCGGCAGCACGTGCACCTCGATGCCGCGCTCGGCCATCCGGCGCGGGGTCATGCCCTTGATGCCGAGGTCGATGGCCGCCACGGTGAACCGCTTCTCGCCGATCGCCGGGACGACGTACGTCTCGCCGGTCGTGACGTCGGCGAGGAAGTTGGACCCGGCCATCTCCGGCGCGGCGTTGACGCGCGCCAGCAGGTCGTCGACGTCATCGGCCTCCGAGCTCACCGCCGCGCGCATGGAGCCGCGCTCGCGCAGGTGCCGGGTGAGGGCTCGCGTGTCGATGCCGCTGATGCCCACGACGCCCTGTTCGGTGAGCAGCTCGTCGAGCGAGCGTTGTGACCGCCAGCTGGAGGGCACCCGGGCCGGGTCGCGGACGACGTAGCCGTCGACCCACACCTGGCGCGACTCGAAGTCCTCGTCGTTGACGCCGGTGTTGCCGATGTGCGGGGCGGTCATGACGACGATCTGGCCGCGGTACGACGGGTCGGTGAGGGTCTCCTGGTAGCCGGTCATGCCGGTGGCGAAGACGACCTCGGCGATCGTGGTGCCGACGGCGCCGTAGGCATCACCGTGGAACGTGCGCCCGTCCTCGAGCACGAGGACAGCACTCGTCATACCAGGACTCCCTGCAGCTCGCCGTCGAGCACCGTGGCGCGGCCGCGCAGGAACGTCGCCATGACGCGACCGGGCACGGTGAGCCCGGCGTACGGGGTGTTCCGCGACAGCGACGCCGTGTCGGACGCCTCGATGGTGCGGGTCGCGTCGGCGTCGACGAGGACCAGGTTGGCCGGTTCACCCGGCTCGATCGGACGGCCCTGGTTGGCCACCCGGCCGATCGCGGCGGGACGCGACGACATCCGCTCGGCCACCTGGGCCCAGGTGAGAAGGCCGGGATCGACCATCGTCTGCTGGACCACCGAGAGCGCCGTCTCGAGGCCGAGCATGCCGAACGCGGCCGCCGACCACTCGCACTCCTTGTCCTCCATGGGGTGCGGCGCGTGGTCGGTGGCGACGACGTCGATGGTGCCGTCGACGAGAGCCTCGCGCACCGCCTGCACGTCGTCGGCCGAGCGCAGCGGCGGGTTGACCTTGTAGATCGGGTCGTAGCTGCGGACGAGGTCGTCGGTGAGCAGCAGGTGGTGCGGCGTCACCTCGGCGGTGACGTTGATGCCGCGGCTCTTGGCCCACCGGATGATCTCGACCGACCCGCGCGTCGACACGTGGCAGACGTGCAGCCGTGACCCGACGTGCTCGGCGAGCAGGACGTCGCGGGCGACGATCGCCTCCTCGGCGACCGCGGGCCAGCCGGTGAGCCCGAGCTCGCCGGACAAGGGGCCCTCGTTCATCTGGGCGTTCTCGGTGAGCCGCGGCTCCTGGGCGTGCTGGGCGATCACGCCGTCGAACGCCTTGACGTACTCCAGTGCCCGTCGCATCAGCACCGCGTCGGACACGCAGATGCCGTCGTCGGAGAACACCCGCACGCCGGCGGCGGAGTCGGCCATCGCGCCGAGCTCGGCGAGACGCTGACCGCCCAGCCCGACGGTGACCGCGCCGACCGGCTGCACATCGCAGAAGCCGCCCTCGCGGCCGAGCCGCCAGACCTGCTCGACGACACCGGCCGTGTCCGCGACCGGGTCGGTGTTGGCCATCGCGTGCACGCAGGTGAATCCGCCTCGGGCCGCGGCCCGCGAGCCGGTGAGCACCGTCTCGGCGTCCTCACGTCCGGGCTCGCGCACGTGGGTGTGCAGGTCGACCAGTCCGGGCAGGACGATCAGTCCGCTCGCGTCGACCTCGTCCGCGCCGTCGGGTGCCGCGAGGTCGGTGCCGATCTCGGCGATGACGCCGTCCGTGATCACGAGATCGACGACGTCCTCCCCCAGTGGCCGGCCCCGTCGGATCACGGTCGTCGTCATGCCATCTCCTCGTCGGTTGCTGCCTCGTCGGCCACCCCATCTTCAGCGGCGCCACCCAGCAAGAGGTACAGCACCGCCATCCGGACCGCCACACCGTTGGTGACCTGCTCGACGATGACCGAGCGCACGTGGTCGGCGACGTCCGCGCTGATCTCCATGCCCCGGTTCATCGGTCCGGGGTGCATGACGATGGCGTGCTCGGGCAGCCGGTTCACCCGAGCGGTGTCGAGCCCGTAACGACGGCTGTACTCGCGGGCGCTCGGGAAGAACGCGGCGTTCATCCGTTCGTGCTGCACCCGCAGCATCATCACGACGTCGGACTTCTCCATGACGGCGTCGAGGTCGTAGGACGTCTCGACCGGCCAGTGGTCGACGCCGACCGGGAGCAGCGTCGGCGGGGCGACCAGCGTGACGTGCGCGCCGAGCGTGTCGAGCAGGAGGGCGTTCGATCGGGCGACGCGGCTGTGCAGGACGTCGCCGACGATCGTGACGTTGCGGCCCGCCAGCTCGCCACCATTCAGATGACCCAGGTGCCGTCGCATCGTGAAGGCGTCGAGCAGCGCCTGCGTGGGGTGCTCGTGCGTGCCGTCGCCGGCGTTGATGACGGCGCCCTGCGTCCACTTGGCATGGGCCAGGCGATGTGGTGCGCCGGAGTTCTGGTGCCGCACGATCACGGCGTCCGCGCCCATGGCCTGCAGCGTGAGCGCGGTGTCCTTGAGGCTCTCGCCCTTGGAGACGCTCGACCCCTTGGCCGAGAAGTTGATGACGTCGGCCGAGAGCCGTTTCGCGGCGGCCTCGAACGAGATCCGGGTGCGGGTGGAGTCCTCGAAGAAGAGGTTGACCACGGTGCGTCCGCGCAGGGTGGGCAGCTTCTTGATCGGGCGGCTGGCGACCGAAAGCAGCTCCTCGGCGGTGTCGAGGATGCGCACGGCCTCGTCGCGGCTCAGGTCGCCTGCGCTGAGCAGATGGGTCAGCGTCATGCGGCACCTCCGGTGGTGGTGATGCTCACGGCGTCGGCGTCGTCGGTCTCGACCACGCTGACCTTGACTCTCTCGGCCAGCGACGTGGGCAGGTTCTTGCCGACGAAGTCGGCGCGGATCGGCAGCTCGCGGTGCCCACGGTCGACCAGGACCGCGAGCTGGACGGCCCGCGGTCGGCCGAGCTCGTTCAGGGCGTCGAGGGCGGCGCGGATGGTGCGCCCGGAGTAGAGCACGTCGTCGATGAGCACGACGATCTTGTCGTCGATGTCGTCAGGAAGCTCGGTGTGCTCGAGGGCGCGAGCCGGCTTGAGCCGCAGGTCGTCGCGATACATCGTGACGTCGAGGGCGCCGGCGACGATCTCGCGGCCCTCGACCTCGGCCATGCGTCGTGCGACGCGGCGGGCGAGGTGGACGCCGCGGGTGGGGATCCCGAGCAGCACCACGTCGGCGGACCCCCGGTTGCGCTCGAGGATCTCGTGGGTGATGCGGGTGAGGGCCCGGGCGATGTCGTTCTCGTCGAGAACGGTGCGTGCCTGCGGGAGCTCGTCAGTGCTGCTGGGCTTGTCAGACTGGGACGCGTCAGCGGACGCAACCATGGCTGACCTCCTTCTCCGCCTCACGGGACGGCCGTTAAAGGATGTCGATGGTCGTTCAGGCGTCACACTACCAGCGGGTTCCGACGGCTCGGACAGATTCACCATCGAAAGTGCCGCACGCACCTACCCTTGATCCATGACCGACGACGTCGGCACTCCCACCCAGAGGCACCGCACGCGACGAGCACGTCGAGTGCGGCTGGTCGCTGCCGTGGTCGCGGCCCTGCTCCTGGTCGCGGTGGCCGTGTGGGTGTTCCGGCCTGACGACGCCACGCCCGTCGCCGCCCGTCCCGCGCCGACGCAGACGCCCACGCCCAGCCCCACGCCGACGCCGTCGCCGTGTGAATCCCCGGCCACGAAGGAGTTCACACCGACCCGGATCACGTTCCCGGGCGTGGCCCGCAACCTCAAGGTGCTGGCCCTCCCGCGCGACGGCAGCAACGTGCCATCCGTTCCGCCTCTCTCCCAGGCCGGTAAGCACCAGGTGGCGTGGGACCGCCCGCCGGGGATCAAGCCCGGCTCACCGAAGGGCAATGTGCTGCTCAACACGCACACGTGGCCAGATGGCTCGGCGCTCGGGAACGAGCTGCTCGACGACCTCGAGAAGGGCGATCGAGTCATCCTCCGGGGCCACGGCTCCACGCTGTGCTACGAGGTCGACAAGCGCATCGAGGTGCTCGATGCGGACGGGTACCCGCCGTACTTCGAGCGCGAAGGTCCGCCGCAGATCGCGATCATCGTGTGCTCCGGTCGCCGCCTCGGGCCGGGCCACTGGACCCACCGCACGATCTGGTTCGCCAAGCCGGTCCAGGCCTAGACGGCGCCGGCAGCGGCTGTCGCACCGGGCTCCACGACCTCGGGTTTGCGGCCCCTCAGCAGGTACGTCTCGATCGTGCCCTTTCCCTTCACCTCGGTGACCTGGGGTTCACCGAACATGTACCGGTCGTCAAGCAGCGCATGAGTCGTTCCGGACACGTGGATGCGTCCGGGTGTGCCGTGCGACTCCATCCGACTTGCCGTGTTCACCGTGTCGCCCCACAGGTCGTACGCGAACTTGCGATGTCCGATGACACCGGCCACCACCGGACCCGAGCTGATGCCGATGCGCAGGGCCAGCGGCCCGGGCCAGTGCTCGGCGAAGAGGACGGTCGCGGCCTGCATGTCGAGCGCGAGCTCGGCGATGGCCACGGCGTGGTCCGGGTCCGGGCGCGGGACGCCTGCCACTGCCATGTAGGCGTCGCCGATGGTCTTGATCTTTTCGACGCCGTGCTGCCCGCACAGGTCGTCGAAGACCGTGAACAGACCGTCGAGAAGCTTGACGACCTCGTCCGGCGGAAGTGCTTCGGCGAATGGCGTGAAGCCGACGATGTCGGCGAAGAGCACGCTGACCTCGTCGGCGGCCTCGGCGATCGCGCCCGGCTCGGTCCGGAGTCGCGTCGCGATCTCCTCGGGGAGGATGTTGTGCAGCAGCGCATCGGAGCGTGCTCGCTCCTGCTCCAGCGCACGCTCGCGAAGGAACTCCCTCCGTCTGAGACGTTCGAGGGTGTACGACGTGAACGCCCCGACGACGATGAACGCGACGATGTAGAAGCTGTTGTAGACGGCGATGTCCCAGGGAATCCCTTGGACGACGGATAGACCTTGATAGCCGAGGAAGATCACCAGTGTCGTCAACATCGCCCAGACGAATCGCACCGGTGCAAAGGCGCACAGGAACATCAGGGTCAATAGCGCGCCGGTCCTGGCGAGGTCGGTGGGAACGTCTGCCACGAGCGGCAGAGCGAACAGTCCGAAGGCCGCCACGGTGACCACTGCGCACATGGCAGCCTGTACGAGCCTCCACGCCCGTTCGCGCGCCAGCACGAGGACCAGGATGAAAACCACGACCGCTGGGCAGATGATCCCGAAGCGGATGGCGAACACACCTGAAACATCGCCTTGGACGACGATTGCGTCGAGCACGCCGAAGGAAGCCACCACGACCAGTCCGACGATTCCGACCATCACCGCCTGCGGTACCGCGGCGGCGTCGTACTGCCGACGGAACTCCCGATCGAGATCCGGGTCGGAGAATCGGAGCCGCAACGGGTGAGCATTCGTTGCAGTGGGTGAGCTCTCACGCGCACGGTGGAGCAACCCCCGGCGGACCGGACCACTCGTTGTCATCACGAACCTCGCTCGGCACGAGGCTAGCGCCGAAATGACGCCAACGGCGGCCGTTCGGGACGAGTGTGACCGGGCTTTCAGCCGTCGGCGGCCGACGACGCCTTCGTCTGGACGATCGCGCTCAGCAGGCCGTTGACGAAGCCGGGTGACTCATCGGTGGAGAGATCGCGGGCCAGCTCGACCGCCTCGTTGATGGCCACCGCGTCGGGGACGTCGTCGACGCTGAGGATCTCGTAGGTGGCGATCCGCAGCAGGTTGCGGTCGACGCCCGGCATGCGGTCGAGCGTCCAGCCGCGAGCGTGCTCGGCCAGCATCGCGTCGATGCGCTCCTGGTCGGCCACGACGCCCTCGACGAGCTGGATCGTGTACTCGTTCACGGGCGGGTCGTTCAGCTCACGACGTCCGGCCAGCGATCCGCCGGGGCTCAGACCCTGGAGCTCGGACTCGAAGAGGATGTCGAGGGCACGCTTGCGGGACTTCGTTCGAGCCGACATCAGGTGGATACGCGGCTGAGGTAGCTGCCGTCGCGAGTGTCGACCTTGACCTTCTCGCCGGAGGTGATGAACAGCGGCACCTGGATCTCCTTGCCGGTCTCCAAACGGGCCGGCTTCGTGCCGCCGCTGGAACGGTCGCCCTGCAGGCCCGGCTCGGTGTACTCGACGGTGAGCTCGACCGACGCCGGCAGCTCGATGTAGAGCGGCAGTCCGTCGTTGACGGCGACCATCACCTCGCCGTTGTCGAGCAGGTAGTCCTTCGCCTCGCCGACCACCGCATCAGGACAGCGTCATCTGGTCGTACGTGGCGTTGTCCATGAAGACGAAGCCGGAGCCGTCGTGGTACAGGAACTGCATGTCGCGCTTGTCGACCTGCGCGATGTCGACCTTCACGTCGGCGTTGAAGGTGCGGTCGACGACCTTGCCCGACAGGACGCTCTTGAGCTTCGTGCGAACGACGGCGCCACCCTTGCCCGGCTTGTGGTGCTGGAACCACACCACCGACCAGAGCTGCCCGTCGAGGTTCAGAACCATGCCGTTCTTCAGGTCGTTCGTGGTGGCCATCAGGTGATCTCCAGCAAGTCGGTCGTCATCGTGGTGAGCACCTCGGGTTCGTCCGGGGTGACCAGGAGGGTGTCTTCGATGCGCACTCCCCCACGACCCGGGACGTAGACGCCCGGCTCCATCGTCAAGGTGGTGCGACGCGCCAGTCTACCGGCGTGCCGATGGCTGATGAACGGGTCCTCGTGGATCTGCAGGCCGACGCCGTGACCGAGGCCGGTCGTGAAGTACTCGAGCCAACCCGCGTCCTCGAGGACCCCGCGCGCGGCCTCGTCGGACGCCGCCACCGGAGCGTCCTCACGGAGCGCGGCGACTCCCGCAGTCTGTGATGCCAGGACGGCGGCATGAACCTCCCGCTGCCAGTCGTCGGCGCGGCCCAGCACGACGGTACGGGTGCAGTCGGCGTGGTAGCCGTCGACGCGGGCGCCGAAGTCGGCCTTCACCAGGTCGCCCGTCTGCAGGATGCGATCGGTGGGGCTGTGGTGCGGGATCGCGGAGTTCGGGCCGGACGCCAGGATCGTCTCGAACGCGATGCCTTCGGCCCCGAGCTCGAGCATCCGCCACTCCAGGTCGCGCGCGACCTCGGACTCGGTGCGTCCGGCGAGCGGCCCGGCCAGCAGACCCTGCAGGGCATCGACGGAGATCTGGCAGGCACGGCGCAGGGCGTCGACCTCGCCGTCGTCCTTGACCTCGCGCAGACCCTCCACCAGGCGTTCCGCCGACACGGTCGAGACGTCTGCCTTCGTGAGCGTGGCGTGCTGGTCGACGCTCAGTGTGTGCGTCTCGACGGCCCACCGCGCCGGAGAGGTGTCATGAAACCGTCCGGTCCTCCATCCGGCGGCCTCGCCGAGCAGGTTGCGGGTGATCACGTGCTCGAGGTCCGGTACCTCGTCCACGGCCTGGTCGCGGTACCGGCCGTCGGTGAGGAAGGTGCCGGCACCGTCAGGAGCGAGCACGAGGACGCCGTTCGACCCGGTGAAGCCGGTGAGGTACCGGACGTTCACCAGCGTCGTCACCAGCAGGCCCTCCGCGCCAAGCCCGGCGAGGGTGTCGGCGGCACGGCGCCGGCGGTCGGAAAGCTGCTCGGCGGTGGGTGCGGTCATGCCTGAAGTGCCTGATGCGCCTCGCGCAGCAACGCCTCGTCGGGGCCGGCGAGGATTGCTGGCTGGGCCAGGCCGTCGAGCACGACGAACCGGAGCTGGTTGCCGCGGGTCTTCTTGTCCAGGCGAATCGCGGCCAGAAGCTCGTCGAAGTCCGTGTCATCGGTGGTCGGCAAGTCGAGGAGGCCGAGAACGGCACGATGCCTGGCCAGCAGGTCTGCGTCGATGCGGTCGCTGCGGCGCGCCACCTCGGCAACGAACACCATGCCGACGGAGATCGCCTCACCATGGCGCAGACCGAAGCCGTGCACGCGCTCGAGTGCGTGGCCGAGCGTGTGGCCGTAGTTGAGCGCCTCGCGACCGATGCCCCCGCTGGCGCCCGTCTCGTGCAGATCGGTCTCGACCGTGGCCGCTTTCACGGCGATGCCCTTTGCCATGAGCTCCGCGACGAGCGGCGACGCCGGGTCCAGCGCGTGCTCAGGCTCGGCCTCGATCAGCTCGAGGATGGAGGGGTCGGCGATGAACCCGCACTTCACGACCTCGGCCATGCCGCTGCGCAGCTCCTCCGCCGGCAACGACGCCAGGGTGTCGAGGTCGCACAGCACGCCCGCGGGCTCGTGGAAGGCACCGACGAGGTTCTTGCCCGAGGCGGTGTTGATACCGGTCTTGCCGCCGACCGCGGCGTCGACCATGCCGAGCACCGTCGTGGGCAGGTTCACGAACCGGACCCCCCGCAGCCAGCTGGCGGCGACGAATCCGGCGATGTCCGTCGTCGATCCACCGCCCAGGCCGATGACCACGTCGGACCGGGTGAAACCCGCGTCGCCGAGAGCGTCCCAGCAGCGCGCCAGGACTTCGACCGTCTTGGCCGCCTCTCCGTCCGGCACCTCCACGAGGGTGACCTCCAGGTCGGCGAGGCCGCCATGGAGATGCATGGCTCGGTCGCGCAGCGCCGGCGGATGGATGACGGCGACCCGGCGGGCATCGGGACCCACGACGTGTCGCACTTCGTCGGTGACGCCGTGCCCGATGACGACGTCATACGGCGACGCGGTGTGCACCGTGAGCCGGGTGGTCATGACGTCTCCTGGATGAATGCGAGCGCCTGGTCGGCCACCTGGGCGGGGTCGAGGTCGTCGGTGAGCACGGTCAGGTCGGCGACCTCACGATAGAGGACGTGGCGTGCGTCCATGAGCTGCTTGAGCTGGGCCCGGACGTTGCCGAACAGGAGCGGGCGTCCCGTGCCGAGCCCCACGCGTCGGACCGCTGTGGTCAGTCCGACGTCGAGGAAGATCACCCGCTGGTCGCGCAGCCGCTCGCGGGTGCCTTCGCTGAGCACCGCACCACCGCCGAGGGCGACCACGCCGTCGTGCTCGTCGAGCACGCGGGTGACGACGTCCTCCTCGAGCGCGCGGAAGTGGGCCTCCCCGTGATCGATGAAGATGTCCTGGATGGACGTGCCCGCCGCGGCCTCGATGTCGGCGTCGGTGTCACGAATCGATACGCCCAGCCGCGTGGCGAGCTCCTCGGCCACGGTGGTCTTGCCGGCGCCCGGCGGCCCGACGATGACGACGACCGGCTTCATCGGTGCTTGAGGTTCGCGAGGTATCCCTCGACGTTGCGGCGGGTCTCAGGCACCGAGTCGCCGCCGAACTTCTCGACGACGGCCTCGGCGAGCACGAGCGCCACCATCGCCTCGGCCACGATGCCGGCGGCTGGGACGGCGCACACGTCGGACCGCTGATGGTGGGCGGTCGCCTCCTCGCCGGTCTCGAGGTCGACCGTGCGCAGCGCCCGCGGGATGGTCGAGATCGGCTTCATGGCCGCCCGGACGCGCAGGATCTCGCCGGTGGACATGCCGCCCTCGGTGCCGCCGGATCGCCCGGAGACGCGTCGAATGCCCTCATCTGTGGGCACGATCTCGTCCTGGGCGAGGGATCCGCGGGTTCGGGCGAGCTCGAAGCCGTCGCCGACCTCCACACCCTTGATCGCCTGGATGCCCATCAGGGCTCCGGCGAGACGGGAGTCCAGTCGGCGGTCCCAGTGTGTGTGCGAGCCGAGCCCGGGTGGCAAGCCTGCAACGACGACCTCGACGACTCCGCCGAGGGTGTCGCCGTCCTTGTGGGCGGCGTCGATCTCGGCGACCATCGCCGCACTGGTGTCGGCGTCGAAGCAGCGCACCGGGTCGGCGTCGAGGGCCTCGAGGTCGCTGCGGAGTGGTACCGCGCCGGCGGGCGCACGCACCGTGCCGAGCTCCACGACGTGGGAGACCAGCGTGGCTCCCGTGGTCTGCTCCACGAACTGGGCGGCGACCTCGCCGAGGGCGACCCGCGCGGCCGTCTCGCGGGCGCTGGCCCGCTCGAGCACCGGGCGGGCCTCGTCGAAGCCGTACTTCTGCATGCCGACCAGATCGGCGTGGCCCGGCCGCGGCCGGGTGAGCGGCGCGCCGCGCTTGAGACCGGCCAGGATCTCGGCGTCGACCGGGTCGGCTGCCATGACCTGCTCCCACTTCGGCCACTCGCTGTTGCCGATGCGCAGCGCGATCGGGCTGCCGAGCGTGGAACCGTGGCGGATGCCGCCGATCACCTCGAGGTCGTCGGCCTCGAAGCTCATCCGCGCCCCGCGTCCGTAGCCCAGGCGGCGACGGGCGAGCGCGGCCTGGATGTCCTTGCTGGTCACGCGGACTCCCGCCGGCAGTCCTTCGAGGACGGCGACGAGTGCGGGGCCGTGTGATTCACCGGCGGTCAGCCAACGGAGCATGGTGTCGATTCTCCCACGCGACGTCGCGTCAGCTGACCAGAGTCGACTTCGCGCTACAGACCATCCTGGCCCCTGACGTCAGGTCGGCCAGATCGACGGTCCCCACGCCGCGCCGACGATCGCGCCGACCACCATGTACGGCCCGAACGCGAAGCCCTTCCGGTCGACCCAGCCGAGCCGCGAGAACACGAGACCGCCGACGGCACCGAGCACGAATCCGCCGTACGTTCCGGTCAAGGTCTCCGCGGACCCGAGCGCACCGAGCGCCAGGCCGACGACGCCGGACAGTCGTACGTCCCCGTATCCGAACGCTCCCCCGCCGAACATGCGGCCGATCTGGTAAACGATCCAGAACACGGCGAACACGACGACGTTGCCGATCACGGCCGCGACCAGTACGCCCCGGTCGTCGAGCAGCAGTGCGCCCAGGGCCACGAGCGCCAGCGTCGCGAGGTACATCGGGGCGACGAGCAGGAACGGCAGCAACCGGGTGCGCCAGTCGACGTAGGCGAGCCAGGTGCCGACGCCGGCGAACAGCACCCACACCGGCACGAGCTCGGGCGGCACCGGCCAGGCGGCCACCGCGGCCATCACCGCCGCGGCACCGGCGAACCACAGCGACAGCTGACGGGCGCGCGCCAGCTCGGCGTAAGCGACCTTGTCGTCGTCGGGATCGGGCGGCTCGGGCAGGCGGGCGATGACGAACGGGCCGGCCGCGCCGATGACCGCGGCCGCGACGGCGGCGATCGCGATGGTCACGGCGTGAGGGCGTGAGTGCCACTGTGCGAAGCGCGCCGGGATCGATGGTGCTCCCGGTCATCAGCTCCACCTGGAGCGCGGCCTGGTGCGCCAGCAGGTCGAGACCGGTGACGACCTGGAGGCCGGCCTGCTCCGCGGCCGTGACCAGCGGGGTGGGCCACGGGTCGTAGGAGACGTCGAAGACGGCACCGCGACGACTCGGCCAGCTCGTGCGACCGCGATCCGATCGCGTCGCCGGGCACGGTGGAGACCAGCAGGTCGACCTTCTCGAGCAGCGGGTGCTCGAACGACTGCACGATCACGTCGACGCCGGCGCGCTGCGCCACCTGCGCGGCCATCTCGGCGCGGGACACGTCGCGGACGACGATCTCGAGGTCCGTGAGGCCGAGGGCGGCCAGGGCGTAGGCGATGGACGCGGCCGTCGCGCCGCCGCCGACGATGCGCGCGCTGCGCGGGCTCGTCGAGGCCGCCGTTCGCTGCAGTGCGGCCTGGCCCCGGGCACGTCGGTGTTGTCGCCGGAGCCGCGTCCGTTGCCGGCGTCGAGCAGGATCGTGTTCACCGAGCCCACGGCCGTCGCGACCGCGCTGCATTGGTCGACCAGGTCGAGCGCGACCCGCTTGAGCGGCATGGTCAGCGAGAGCCCACGCCAGTCGTCGGTCGAGGTCGTCGAGGAAGGCCTCGAGCCCGTCCTCCGTCGACCTCGACCGCGTCGTACGTCCAGTCGAGCCCGAGCTCGGCGTAGGCGGCCCGGTGCAGGACGGGCGACAGGGAGTGGGCGATCGGCGAGCCCAGGACGGCGCAGCGCGTGCGCGGAGGGCATCAGCAGATCTTCTCGTCCGCGCTCGCGGCAGTACTCGCGCAGCTTCTCGACGGCCTTGTTGTGCTCGGCGTGGTCGTCGGAGAACACCGTCTCGCCGGTCTCGAGGTTCACCGGGACGAAGTACAGCCAGGTGCCGTCGGCCGGGTTGAGCGCCGCCTCGATGGTCTTCTCGCCGGGCGAGCCGATCGGTCCGGGCGGCAGGCCGGGGTGCTTGTAGGTGTTGTACTCCGACGGGTCGGCGCGCTCCTCCGGCGTCGTGAAGACGTCGCCCTTGCGCTTGCTGACGTAGGAGACGGTCGAGTCGAGCTGCAGGGCCCGGTTGGCCTTGAGCCGGTTGTAGAGAACGCGGGCGACCTTGGGGTAGTCCTCGTCCCTCTTGGCCTCGTACTCCAGGATGCTGGCGACCGTGAGGACCTCTTCGCCGGTGAGCCGAGCTGCTGCGCGCGGGTGTCGATGTCGAGGGCCTTGTAGACGTCGATCGTCTTGGCGACCATCTGCTCGCAGCAGGTCGGTGGCCGACGTGCCCGGCTCGACGGTGTACGTGGCCGGGAACAGGTAGCCCTCGGGGTTGCCCTCGGCCTCCTTCGGCAGGCCGAGCTCGCGTCCGGCTTCTTCGAGCGCGGCCGTGACGTCCTTCTCGTTGATCTCGGTGCCCTGCGCGATGAGCCTGGACGATCTGGTCGATGCGCGCCCCTTCGGGCACGACGACCCTGCCCTCGACCCGGTTCTTGCGTGTCGACCAGGGCGTTCAGCGCGGCCTTGGCCGACATCTGCTTGCGGAGCTGGTAGAAGCCGGGCTGGATCGACTGGGCGCGGGGGTCGTTGAGTGACACCTGGTAGAAGGCCTCCGCGCTCTTGACGACGTCCTTCGACGCGAGGACGTCGGCGATCTGCTGGCCGTTCGCTCCGGCCGGCACCTCGATGACGACCTTGCCGGTGCCCTGGCCGCTGTAGTCGTCGGGACCGCCCAGCAGGTCCTTGACCTTGACGAACGCGAACACCAGGGCGGCGACGACGAGGAGCAGCACGAGCGTGCGCATCAGGCCGGGGCCGCGGGAGGGGCCACGCGGGACGCACGGCGGGCACCGCGCGGCGTCGCCCGGCTTGGGTCGTCCGTACCGGTGACCATCTCGATTCCGCTGTGGCTCATCGTGTCCTCACCCGATCTCGCCCGGGGCGGTCCCGCGCGTGCGCTCGGCATCCAGGGCTGTCTGGAGGATCACCGTGGCCGCGGCCTGGTCGATGATCGCGCGCTTGCCGGCGCCGGACCGTCCGCTCTGTCGCAGCAGACCGTCAGCAGTCATCGTAGACATGCGTTCGTCAACAAGCCGAACGGGCACGGGCGCGATCGCGTCGCGCAGCACGGCGGCGAATTCGCGGACCTTGACGGCCGCGGGACCTTCGCGACCCGACAGCGACAGCGGGAGGCCGACCACGCACTCCAGAGCCTCGTGCTCGGCGACGATCGCGCCGAGACGGGCGAAGGCGTCCGGACCTGCGGCAACGGTCTCCAGCGGCGTCGCGAGCATGCCGTCGGGATCGCTCACGGCGACGCCGATGCGCACGTCGCCGACGTCGACGCCGACCCGGCGCCCCCACCTCACGGGCACAGCCGCACGTCAGGGCCTCGCGAGCTGGGCCTGTACGGCGGTGAGCGCCGCCTCGATGCCGCCGAGGTCGGTGCCGCCACCCTGGGCGACGTCGGCCTTGCCGCCGCCGCGGCCGCCGAGGTGTTCGCCGACGACGCCGATCAGCTCGTTGGCGGCGATGCCCCGCTCCTGGGCGGCGTCGTTGACGGCGACCACGGCGGACGGCTTGCCATCGCCGGTGCCGATGACGACGACCACGGCCGGCCGGTCCTGCAGGCGTCCGCGGACGTCGAGCGCGATCGAGCGAACGTCACCACCGCCGACGCCCTCGGCACGGTGGCCGACGAACGCGACGCCGTCGACGTCGACGGCCTGCTCGGCGAGGTCGGCGGCCGCGCCGACGAGCTCGGCGGACCGGAGCCGCTCCAGCTCCTTCTCGGCGGCGCGCACGCGGTCGACGAGCTTCTGCACCTGGGCCGGGACGTCGGTGGGGCTCGCCTTCAGCATCGTGCTGAGCTGCTGGACGAGGTCGCGCTCGCGCGCGAGGTAGCGGAAGCCCTCCAGCCCGACGACCGCCTCGACGCGACGGTTGCCGGCGCCGACCGAGCTGTCGGAGGTGAGCACGACGGTGCCGATCTGCGACGAGCGCTCGACGTGGGTGCCGCCGCAGAGCTCGCGCGACCACGGGCCGCCGATCTCGACGACGCGGACGTCCTCGCCGTACGTCTCGCCGAACAGCGCGAGCGCGCCGATCTCCTTGGCGCGGTCGAGCGGCATGACCTCGGCGGACACCGGGAGGTCCTCGCGCAGCGCGCGGTTGGACGACCTCCTCGACGTCGCGCAACTGCTCGCGCGACAGGCCCCCGCTCCAGCCGAAGTCGAGCCGCAGGTAGCCGGGCCGGTTGTACGAGCCGGACTGCAGCGCGGTGGGGCCGAGCACCTCGCGCAGCGCGGCGTGCACGACGTGGGTGCCGGAGTGCGCCTGGCGTGCGCCGAGGCGCCACTCGGGGTCGACCTGGGCCTCGACGGTCTCGTCGAGCGTGAGCTCGCCCTCGAGCACCCGGACCTGGTGGACGACGAGGCCGCGCACCGGGCGCTGGACGTCGAGCACCTCGGCCTTCCCTACCGCAGAGCCGCCATCCCAGGAGATGGTGCCGGCGTCGGCGTTCTGGCCGCCGGACTCGGCGTAGAACGGCGTGCGGTCGAGCACGACCTCGCCGATGGTGCCGGCGGTGAGCACCGGCGTGGCGGCACCCTCGGCGAGCAGCCCCAGCACGCGGGACTCGGTCGTCAGCGTCGTGTAGGCCTGCCAGTCGGTGGGTCCGTGGGTGTCGAGCGCCGCCCGGTAGACGCTGGTGTCGGCGTGATGGCCCTTCTTGGACTTGGCGTCGGCCTTGGCCCGCGCCCGCTGCTCGGCCATCAGCGCGCGGAAGCCCGTCCTCGTCGACGCTGAGGCCCTGCTCGGAGGCCATCTCCAGCGTCAGGTCGATCGGGAAGCCGTAGGTGTCGTGCAGGGCGAACGCCCGCTCGCCGGACAGCTGCGTGCCGCCCTGCTGCTGCGTGCTCGCGGCGGCGACGTCGAAGATCGCGGTGCCCTTGTCGAGGGTCTGGCGGAACGCCTCCTCCTCGGCGTAGGCGATCTGCGAGATGCGGGCGAAGTCGCGCTCGAGCTCGGGGTAGGACGCCTTCATGCGTCCGAGGCTCACCGGCAGCAGCTCGGGCAGCGCCGGGTCGTCGTACCCGAGCAGCCGCATCGAGCGCACCGCACGGCGGAGCAGCCGGCGCAGCACGTAGCCGCGGGCCTCGTTGCCGGGCGTGACGCCGTCGCCGATCAGCATCAGCCCGCTGCGGACGTGGTCGGCGATGACGCGGAACCGCACGTCGTCGTCGTGGTCGGCGCCGTAGCGCCGGCCGCTCAGCTCGGACGCCTTCTCGATGACCGGGAAGACCTCGTCGATCTCGTACAGGTTGCCCTTGTCCTGCAGCAGGTAGGCGACTCGCTCCAGGCCCATGCCGGTGTCGATGTTCTGGCTCGGCAGCGGTCGCGACGACGTCGAACTGGTCCTTGGCCCGGACGTTGGTGATCTCCTCCTGCATGAACACGAGGTTCCAGATCTCCAGGAACCGGTCCTCGTCGACGACCGGACCGCCGTCGGGACCGAACTCGGCGCCGCGATCGACGTAGATCTCGCTGCACGGTCCCCCGGGGCCGGGCACGCCCATGTGCCAGTAGTTGTCGAGCAGGCCGCGGCTCCTGGATGCGCTCGTCGGGCAGGCCGATGACGTCGCTTCCAGATCTGGCGTGCCTCGTCGTCGCCCTCGAGCACCGTCGACCCAGATCGTGTCGGGGTCGAAGCCGTAGCCGCCGTCGTCGAGCGACCCGGTGACCAGGTTCCAGGCGTGCTCGATGGCGCCTTCCTTGAAGTAGTCGCCGAAGGAGAAGTTGCCGTTCATCTGGAAGAACGTGCCGTGACGGGTGGTCTTGCCGACCTCCTCGATGTCGAGGGTGCGGACGCACTTCTGCACGCTCACGGCACGGTCGAACGGCGGCGTCTCCTGCTGCAGGAAGTACGGCTTGAACGGCACCATGCCGGCGTTGACGAACAACAGGTTGGGGTCGTCGAACAGCAAGGGCGCCGACGGCACCACCGTGTGACCGGCGTTCTCGAAGTGCGCGAGGAAGCGTCGGCGGATCTCCGCGGTCTCCATCAGGGGGCGTCGCTCTCGCTCGGGATCGGATGCGGTCGAGCCGGGCGGCGACCTCACGCTCGTACCGGGTCATGCCGGTGCGCAGCTCGTCGGCGAACGCGCGCCAGCCGAGCCCGGCGGCGGCGGCCTGGTCGATGAGCCCGGGCATCGACAGGCGGTACGCGGCCCGACGGGCCTTGGTGGTGGCGTAGACGCCGGCCGCGGTGCCGGCGACGAACCAGACGGTGCGGCCCCTCATGACTCCACCCTTCGTGCGCGTCGAGCCGGCAGCTCACCGATCCACGGCTGCGCATCCAGGCGTCGGCTGGGCGGCGGGATGTGCCGCGCGGACCGCGCGACGTCCGGCCGCCAGTCGCTCGCGGCGACGTCGGCGGTACTCACGACGCATCAGCGCCGTGATGCGGTCGCGGCTCTCGGGTCGCAAGGGCGTAGGTGAGTCCGTGCAGGACGACGGCGAGTCGCACGTGCGGACGGCTGAGCGCCGCGCCGACGACCTGCTGGCCGGTGGGCGGCACGATGACGCGGCCCTCGACGTGGACGCGGCGCCAGCCAGGTCCGCATCGTCGTCACCGAGTCGGCACGAGCACCGCGGCCTGCGGGAGCCGTTCCGGGGCGACGGCCGGCGGCGGAGTGGCGACCTCGCACGGCCGGAATCGGTGCTCCGGCGTGCCGCCGGACCGCCACGACGGCAGCCACCAGCGCCAGCACCGCGAGCACGAGCGGTGACTGGAACAGCAGCACGAGGTCGGTGGGCACGGTACGAGGTTACTCGCCGCGCTGGGCTCGATCACTGGGCAGTGGTCACCGGCACCCGATCAGCGGCGTCGTCGCTGCACGATCGCGCAGGATCGCGCGGATGCGTTCGAGTCGCTCGGCGATCGCGGCCTCCTCGCCGTGCTCGCCCGGCTCGTAGTAGGTGGCGCCGTCGACGTCGTCGGGCGCGTACTGCTGGCCGACCACGCCCCGCGGGTCGCTGTGGGCGTACAGGTAGTCGTGCCCGTGGCCGAGCTTCTTCGCGCCGGCGTAGTGCGCGTCGCGCAGGGCCGGCGGCACGGCACCGACCTTGCCGGCCTGCACGTCGGCCTGAGCCGCGTCGATGGCGCGGATGACGGCGTTCGACTTCGGTGCCGTGGCGAGCGCGATGACCGCCTGCGCGAGCGTGAGCCTCGCCTCGGGAAAGCCGATGAGCGCCACGGCCTGCGCCGCGGCCACGGCCGTCGTCAGCGCGGTGGGGTCGGCCAGGCCGATGTCCTCGCTGGCCAGGATCATCAGCCGTCGGGCGATGAACCGCGGGTCCTCCCCCGCCTCGATCATCCGGGCCAGGTAGTGCAGCGACGCGTCGACGTCGGAGCCCGCGGATGGACTTGATGAACGCGCTGATGACGTCGTAGTGCTGGTCGCCCTGCCGGTCGTACCGCACGGCCGCCCGGTCGACGGCCAGCGCGGCGTCCTCGACCGTGACCTCGGTGCGGTCCTGGGCCGTGGCGGCGCCGGCCGCGGCCTCGAGGTAGGTGAGCACACGGCGCCCGTCTCCCCCGGCCAGCCGGACCAGGTGGTCCTTGGCATCGTCCGTGAGCGTCACCGCGCCGCCGAGGCCACGTTCCTCGGTGAGCGCGCGATCGAGCAGCACGCGCACGTCGTCGTCGGAGAGCGAGCCGAGGGTGAGCAGCAGCGAGCGGCTGAGCAGCGGCGAGATGACGCTGAAGTGCGGGTTCTCCGTGGTGGCGCCGACGAGCGACACCCAGCGGTTCTCGACGCCGGGCAGCAGGGCGTCCTGCTGGGTCTTGCTGAACCGGTGCACCTCATCGACGAACAGCACCGTCTCGATGCCGCTCTGCGCGAGGGCTCGCCGCGCACCGGCGATGACCTCGCGCACTTCCTTGACGCCCGCCGAGACGGCCGAGATCTCGACGAAGCGCCGGTTCGTGTGCCGGCTGATCAGCGACGCGATCGTGGTCTTGCCGGTGCCGGGCGGACCCCACAGGAGCAGCGTGAGCGGCTGGTCGGCGTCGATGACCTGCCGCAGCGGCGACCCGGCGGCCAGCAGGTGCTCCTGGCCGACGAGCTCGTCGAGCGTGCGCGGCCGCATGCGCACGGCGAGCGGCGCCGACGCGTGGTCGTTGTCCGCGAGGCTGCCACCACTGGGTGCGGGCGCGGGCGCATCCGGCAGGTCGAACAGCCCGTCGTCACTCACGCCGCGAGCCTAGTCGGGCCTACTGACCCGTCCGGCCGTCGATGCACTCGCGCAGCAGGTCGGCATGTCCGCAGTGCCGGGCGTACTCCTCGATCATGTGCACGATCAGGTCGCGGATGCTGACGACGTCGTCGTCCTCGGGCCTGTCGATCTCGCGTCCGAGATCGGCCTCCGGCACCGACGCGAACCAGGTCTCGGCCTTCTCGATCTCGCGGTGCCACGACGCGAACGCGTCGTCGACGCACTCCTGGGTGCCGACGGCCGCGTTGAAGTCGTGGTCGCGATCCTCAGGAGTCCGGTAGAGCCGGTCCTCCCCCGTCGCCTGCGCGACGCGCTGGAACCACGAGTGCTCCACGGCCGCCATGTGGCGGATCAGGCCGAGCAGGCTCAACGTGCTTGGCGGGACGCTGCGGCGCGCGAGCTGCTCCGGATCCAGCCCGTCACACTTCAGCTTCAGGGTCAGGCGGTAGTTGTGCAGGTACTCCTCGTAGGTGGCCTTCTCGCCCTGCGGCTGCCCGAACGTGCGCGGGTCCTCGTCGTCCTGGATCCACATGTCTGGCACGGCGTCAGGTCCCATCGTCGTCGTCTGGCTCGACGTCGACCCCGGTCTCGGCGCGCTGCTCGGCGCTCACCGGCGCCGGCGCCCGGGTCAGCGGATCGAACCCGCCGCCGGACTTCGGAAAGGCGATGACCTCCCGGATCGAGTCCGAACCGCTCAGCAGCGCGCAGATGCGGTCCCAGCCGAACGCGATGCCACCGTGCGGCGGGGCCCCGAACTTGAACGCGTCGAGGAGGAAGCCGAACTTCTCCTGCGCCTCCGCCTCGCCGAGCCCCATGATCGCGAAGACGCGCTTCTGGACGTCCTCGCGATGGATACGGATCGAGCCGCCGCCGATCTCGTTGCCGTTGCAGACGATGTCGTACGCCCAGGCCAGCGCGTCGCCGGGGTCGGTGTCGAACGTGTCGAGGTCCTTGGGCGACGTGAACGCGTGGTGCACCGCCGTCCACGATCCCGAGCCGACGGCCACGTCTCCTGCGGCGGTGGCGTCCGAGGCGGGCTCGAACAGCGGGGCGTCGACCACCCAGAGGAAGCTCCACGCGGACTCGTCGATGAGGTCGCCGCGGCGGCCGATCTCGAGTCGAGCCGCGCCGAGCAGCGCGCGCGTCGACTTGACCGGTCCCGCGCCGAAGAACACGCAGTCGCCCGGCTTCGCGCCCACGTGCTCGGCCAGGCCGGCGCGCTCGTCCTCGCTGAGGTTCTTGGCGACCGGTCCCCCGAGCTCGCCGTCATCCTGCACGAGCACGTAGGCCAAGCCCTTGGCTCCGCGCTGTTTCGCCCACTCCTGCCAGGCGTCGAGCTGGCGACGCGGCTGGTCGGCTCCGCCGGGCATGACGACCGCGCCGACGTACGGCGCCTGGAACACGCGGAACGGGGTGTCCGCGAAGTACTCGGTGCACTCGACGAGCTCCTGACCCATGCGCAGGTCGGGCTTGTCGGTGCCGAAGCGCCGCATCGCCTCGGCGTAGGTCATCCGCGGGAACGGGATGGGCAGGTCGACGCCGATCAGACGCCACAGCGCGACGATGATCTCTTCAGACAGCTCGAGCACGTCGTCCTGCTCCACGAAGCTCATCTCGACGTCGAGCTGGGTGAACTCCGGCTGGCGATCGGCCCGGAAGTCCTCGTCCCGGTAGCAGCGGGCGATCTGGTAGTACCGCTCCATGCCGGCGACCATCAGCAGCTGCTTGAACAGCTGCGGGCTCTGCGGCAGGGCGTACCAGCTGCCCGGGCTCAACCGGGCTGGCACCAGGAAGTCGCGGGCGCCTTCGGGTGTCGACCGGGTGAGGGTGGGCGTCTCGATCTCGACGAAGTCGTGCGCGTCGAGCACGTCACGGGCGGCCCGGTTGACCTTGCTGCGCAGCCGGATCGCGGCGGCCGGCTCAGCCCGGCGGAGGTCGAGATAGCGGTGCCTGAGCCGCACCTCCTCGCCGACGTCGATGTGTTCGTCGATGGGGAACGGCAGGGCGGCGGCCGAGCTGAGGATCTCGACGTCGTCGGCGATCACCTCGATGTCACCGGTGGGGATGCCGGGGTTCTCGTTGCCCTCCGGCCGCTTCTCGACCGTGCCGGTGACCAGCAGGCAGAACTCCGAGCGCAGCTGGTGTGCGACCTCCTCGCGCACCACCACCTGCACGACGCCCGAGGCCTCGCGCAGGTCGATGAACGCGACGCCGCCGTGGTCGCGCCGCCGCGCCACCCATCCGGCGAGGGCGACCCGGTCGCCGATGTTCTCGGCGCGCAGGCTTCCGGCGTCGTGGGTACGGATCACGTCTGGGCCTTCTTGATTTGGGGCTCCTTGATCTGGGGCGCGAGGTCGTCGGCGGGCGGGTTCCACTCGTCCGGGTCGGCCTCGACCTGCTCGCCCGAACGGATGTCTCGGACCCGATGGGCGCTCTCCGCGCCGGGCACCTCATGGACATCGCTCGGTTCATTGCTGCTCTCCGCGGCGGGGAACCAGACGAACGGGATGCCGCGGCGCTCGGCGTAGCGGATCTGCTTGCCGAACTTCTGGGCCGTGGCGGCGACCTCGGCCGGGATGCCTCGGGCCCGCAGCCGGGACGCCACCTCGTCGCTGACGTCGCGCGACCCTTCCTCGACCAGCGCGACCAGCACGGCGGACGGCACCGATCGGTCGCTGGTCAGCCCGTCGGCCAGCAGGGGCACGAGCAGCCGGGAGACGCCGAGCGAGATCCCGGTCCCGGGATACGTGTGGCGGCCGTCGGAGGCCAGCTGGTCGTAGCGCCCGCCCGAGCAGATCGAGCCCAGCTGGTCGTAGCCGGCCATCCGCGTCTCGAACACGGTTCCGGTGTAGTAGTCGAGGCCGCGGGCGATCCGCAGGTCGGCCACCACGGTCACGCCGTCGACCGGACGGACCGAGCCGATGACCTGGGCCAGCTCGGCCAGCCCGGTGTCGAGCACCTCGTGGGTGACCCCGAGCTCACGGACGCGCTCCACGAAGGACGTGTCAGGGGTCGAGATCTCCGCCAACGCCAGGCAGGACCGCGACCTGCTCGTCTGTGAGTCCGAGCTCGCCGAGCTGGGTGGCGACCGCATCAGGCGGTACCCGGTCGAGCTTGTCGACGACCTGCATGACGGCGGTCGGATCCGCCACGCCGAGGCCGAGATAGAACCCCTCGAGCACCTTGCGGTTGCTGATCTGCAGCGTCAGCTGCGGCACGGGCAGTCCGCCGAGCGCCTCCGCCATGACCTGCGCGACCTCGACGTCGAAGTGGAACGGCAGCTCGTCCTGGGCGACCACGTCGATGTCGGCCTGGGTGAACTCGCGGAACCGGCCCTGCTGAGGGCGTTCTCCGCGCCACACCTTCTGGATCTGGTAACGGCGGAACGGGAACTCGAGGTGGCCGGCGTTCTCCAGCACGTACCGCGCGAACGGGACGGTGAGGTCGAAATGCAGGCCGAGATCGGTGGTTGCGTCATCATCGGCAGCGTTCAGGCGCCTCAGACCGTAGACCTCCTTGTCGATCTCACCCTTCTGCAGCAGCGTGTCTGTGGTCTCGACCGCGCGCGTCTCGATGTTCGCGAAGCCATGCAGCTCGAAGACCCGGCGCAGGTGGTCGAGGACGTGCACTTCGACATTGCGTTCCGCCGGCAGCAGCTCGGGGAACCCACTCATGCCGGTCATCCGGCCAGCTCCGCCAGGAACGGGTTGGTGGCACGCTCGCGTCCGATCGACGTCTGGGGACCGTGGCCGGGCAGCACGACGATGTCGTCGGCCAGCGGCAGCACGCGCTCACGCAGGCTCTGCTGCATCTCCGGGTGCGAGCCGCCGGTGAGATCGGTGCGTCCGATCGAGCCGGCGAACAGGAAGTCGCCGGAGAACATCAGCTGGGACACGTCTTCCGGCCCGTCGTAGCCGATCCGGTAGACGACGGTGCCGGGCGTGTGCCCGGGGACGTGGTCGACGGTGAACGAGAGCCCGTCGACCTCGATGGACGTGCCGTCGGAGGCGTCGCGGACGTCGTCGGGCTCGGCGAACTCGGGCATGTCGGTCATGCCGACCTGCATGCGGAGCATCGAGGCCGACTCGCCGGAGATCGCGGCCATCGGGTCGGCCAGGAGGTGACGGTCGGCCGGGTGGATCCAGACCGGGCAGTCGTACTCGCGGGCGACGTCCTGGACACACCACATGTGGTCGAAGTGCCCGTGCGTGACCAGCACGGCCTGCGGAGTGAGGTTGTGCTCGCTGACCACGGCGTGCACGCCGTCCATCGCGTCCATCCCCGGGTCGACGAAGGCGCACCCCGTGCCGGGCCCCCGCGCGACCACGTAGCAGTTGGCCTGCAGCGGACCGGCCGGGAAGGACGTGAGGAGCACGACCGACAGGTTACGCGAGCGCGACGTGAGACCAACTGCCCCGTCCTCCTATGCTGATGGGCATGACATCCGCCGCCGAGCACCCGTGGGGCCGCGTCGACGCCGACGGCACGGTCTACGTGCGCACGGCCGACGGCGAGCGCGTCATCGGCCAGTGGCCGGGCGGCGATCCGCAGGAGGCCATGGCCCTCTACGTGCGACGGTTCGAGGGTCTGGAGGTCGAGGTCGACCTCCTGGAGAAGCGGCTCACCGGCGGAACGCTCGGCCCTGACGACGCCGAGAAGGCCGTGGCCACGGTGCGCGAGCAGGTCACCGATGCGCAGGCCCTGGGCGATCTCGACTCGCTGCTCAAGCGTCTCGACGAGCTCGCTCCGGCCATCGCGAAGCAGCGCGAGGAGCGGAAGGCGGCCCGTGCCGCGAAAACGGCCGAGGCGCTCACCACGAAGACCCGCATCGCCGAGGACGCCGAGAAGATCGCCGCCGGGTCCGACTGGCGGGGCGGCGCCGACGCGCTGCGGGCCCTGCTCGATGAGTGGAAGTCGCTGGCGCGGCTGGACCGCAAGACCGACGACGAGCTCTGGCACCGGTTCAGCTCGGCACGCACCACGTACACCCGGCATCGCAAGGCCCATTTCGCCGAGCAGAACGTCCAGCGCGAGGCGGCCCAGTCGGTCAAGGAGAAGCTGATCGTCGAGGCGGAGGAGCTGTCGTCGTCGACCGACTGGGGTCCGACATCGGGCAAGTACCGCGATCTCATGTCGCGCTGGAAGGCCGCCGGTTCCGCGCCCCGCAACGTCGAGGACAAGCTCTGGAAGCAGTTCCGGGCCGCTCAGGACGTCTTCTTCACCGCCCGCGACGAGGCCGAACGCCGCCCTGGACAAGGAGTACGAGGAGAACGCCGTCGTCAAGGAGGCCATCCTCGTCGACGCCGAGAAGCTGCTGCCGATCAAGGATCTGAGAGCGCACGCCGCGCCTGGCTCGAGATCGCCGACCGGTGGGAGGCCGCCGGCAAGGTCCCGCGCGGCCGGGTCAAGGAGATGGAGGGCCGGCTCCGCAAGGTCGAGCAAGCCGTCCGCGAGGCCAGCGACCAGGCGTGGAACCGCACCGACCCGGAGAAGTCCGCTCGCGCCGACGACATGATCGGCAAGCTGCAGAAGGCCATCGACGACACCCGGGCCGACCTCGAGAAGGCCGAGAAGGCCAAGGACACCAAGAAGGTCAAGAAGCTCAAGGAGGACCTCGCCTCCCGCGAGAGCTTCCTCGAGATGGCCGAAAAGGCCCAGGCCGACTTCTCCTGACCTCGCCGCGATCTGCGGCCATGTTGGCCGCTACCCTGCAGGGCATGTCTGAGCCCAGGTGGCGCACCAGGATCGGCCAGGCGCTCGCGTGGCGCCTGCGGGCGATGCGCCGACGACTGCGGCGCGGAGCACGCATCGCCCGCTGGCACGTCATCACTGGCACCCTTCCCACCGGAGCACGCAGCGCCGACGCGAGTCGGCTGATCTGGCGATCCGGAGCCAGGCTCATCGCCACCGACCAGGGGCCGCGACTGGGCGAGCACGCGCCCGGGGAGCCTGCGCCGGCCATGGCCAAGACGATCCTGGACCTGTGCCAGGAGGCCGGGATCTCCGCGCTGCTGATCCCCGAACCTGGCTCCCCGTCGAAGCAGACCATCGGCATCGACCGGGTCGACGCGAAGGCCCTGCTCACGGTCGTCGCCGGGCTCCGTCAGCCGTGGTACGCGTCGGACCAGACGGGCGAGCCCAGCTCACTCCGCGAGCAGCTGTTGGGCACGGATGACCGCACGCTCGCTGACCTGGTGCACGCCGACGCCATCGCGCTCACCCGGTACACCAGCACGGGACAGGCAGGCGCCCCGGCCCGCGCCGACTCGGCGAAGATCGCATTCTGGACCGCCGAGGAGAACCGTTCGTTCACGCTCTCCACGCCGACCGGTCACAAGACGCTGCGGCCGCCCGGCATCCGCAACGTGGTCAAGGTGGACGTGGACGGGACCGTCGCACGATCCGCGCCCGCGTGGACCGCGGACATGGGCCGACTCCCCGACCTCGCCGTGGACGTGGTGTACGCGTGGGTCGACGGTGATGACGAATCGTGGCTCGGCCGAAAGGCCGACGCCATGGCCCGGGCGGGCGCACCGTCCAGCAGCTGCGGGAGACTGCCCTCGACGCGAGCCGCTTCCGTTCGCGAGATGAGCTGCGCTACTCGCTGCGTTCGGTGAGCGCCTACGCCCCGTGGGTCCGTCACATCTGGATCGTGACCGACCAGCAGGTCCCCAGCTGGCTCGACCAGAACGTTCCGGGCCTGACCGTGGTGGATCACCGTGAGCTCTTCAGCGAGGACGAGCTGCCGGTGTTCAACTCCCGCGCCATCGAGACCCGCCTGCACACCATCCCTGAACTGGCCGAGCACTACCTGTACTTCAACGACGACGTGCTGCTGGGCCGGCCGGTCGAGAAGGAGCTGTTCTTCGCCAGCGCCACCGTGTCGAAGTTCTTCATCTCGAAGGTGACGTTGGATCCGCGGACGTCCCGGGCCACCGCACCCGCCCTCGAGGGCGGCCGGCTGCTCTGCCAGGAGCTCATCGCCGAGCAGTTCGGGGTGACCCCGCTCCACCTGTTCCGCCACACGCCGTATCCGCAGCAGCGAAGCCTGATGTACGAGCTGGAGGAGATCTTCCGCGAACCGTTCGCGAAGACCGCGTCCAGCGCGTTTCGTTCAGGCGACGACATCGTTCCGTCGACCTGGATCCATCACCACGCCGGGTACTTCCTCGGCCGGACGGTTCCCGGCCCGATCGACTACGACTACTACTCGACAGGCGAGCTCGCCACCAAGCCCGAGGTGTTCGAGAGGTTCGCCGGCAACGGCTGCCAGTCCTACCGCCTCAACGACGCCGACCCGGGTGCCGACGACCTGTCGACGGAAGACCTGCATCGCGCGCTGGACCAGCTGCTGCCCGGGCCGAGTCCGTTCGAGCGGTGACGCCGCGCTACTGCGTGAGGCGGTAGACGTCGAAGACGCCGTCGATGGTGCGGACGGCGGACAGGACGTGGCCGAGGTGCTTGGCGTCGGCCATCTCGAAGGTGAAGTTCGACTTTGCGACGCGGTCGCGGCCGGTGCTCAGGGACGCCGACAGGATGTTGACGTGCTGGTCAGAGATGATCCGGGTGATGTCGCTCAGCAGCCGCGGCCGGTCGAGGGCCTCGACCTGGATGGCCACCAGGAACGTGCTCTTCGCCGTCGGCGCCCAATGCACCGCCACGAGCCGTTCGGGCTGGCTGCGCAGCTCGGCGAGGTTCAAGCAGTCGACCCGGTGCACCGAGACGCCCGACCCACGCGTGACGAACCCCTGAATCTCATCGCCGGGCACCGGAGTGCAACATCGGGCGAGCTTGACCAGCAGCTCCCCGTCTACGCCCTCGACGACCACGCCGGCATCGCCGGAGTCGGGCCGGGTCCGCCGACCGGTGCCGGGCATCGAGGTGGCCTCGGCGAGGTCCTCTTCCGCGCCCTCGCGGCCACCGGCGAGGCTGATGACGCGTTCAACGACGTTCTGCGCGCCGACGTTGCCCTCCCCCACGGCCGCATAGAGCGCGGACACGTCGGCCAGGTGGAGGTCCTTGGCCACGGCGTCGAGCATGTCGTGGTTGAACAGGCGATGCAGCGGCAGGTTCTCCTTGCGCATCTGCTTCGCGATGCTGTCGCGGCCTCGTTCGATGGCCTCCTCGCGACGCTCCTTGGTGAACCACTGCCGGATCTTGTTGCGGGCGCGAGGGCTCTTGACGAACTCGAGCCAGTCGCGGCTCGGGCCGGCGTCGGGCGACTTGGACGTGAAGATCTCGACGACGTCGCCCGTCTGGAGCACCGACTCCAGCGATACGAGCCGGCCGTTCACGCGGGCGCCGATGCAGGCGTGGCCCACCTCGGTGTGCACGGCGTAGGCGAAGTCGACCGGGGTGGCCTCGGCGGGCAGCTGCTGGACGTCGCCTCGGCGGTGTGTACGCGTAGACGCCGGCGTTGTTCATCTCGAATCGGAGCGAGTCGAGGAAGTCGACCGAGTCCTCGGTCTCGGACTGCCAGTCGATCAGCTCACGCAGCCAGGCCATGTCCTGGCCGCTGGGAGCCTTGCCGTCGCTGCGTCCGGCCTTGCCGTCCTCCTTGTACTTCCAGTGCGCCGCGACGCCGTACTCGGCGCGACGGTGCATGGCGTTCGAACGGATCTGCAGCTCGACGGCCTTGCCCTGCGGGCCGATCACGGTGGTGTGCAGCGACTGGTACATGTTGAACTTCGGCACCGAGATGTAGTCCTTGAAGCGTCCGGGGATCGGGTTCCATCGCGCGTGCAGCACCCCGAGCACCCCGTAGCAGTCGGCCACCGAGTCGACCAGGATGCGTACGCCGACGAGGTCGAAGATGTCGGTGAAGTCGCGGCCGCGGACCAGCATCTTCTGGTAGATCGAGTAGTAGTGCTTCGGTCGGCCCTTGACGGTGGCCTTGAGCTTGGCGTGCCGCAGGTCGGACTCGACGTCGCCGATGACCCGCTCGAAGGAATTCCTCACGCGACGGTGCACGGTCGGCGACCAGCCGCACGATCTCGTCGTAGACCTTGGGGTGCAGGGTCGCGAACGCGAGGTCCTCCAGCTCCCACTTGACGGTGTTCATGCCGAGTCGATGGGCCAGTGGAGCGAAGATCTCGAGGGTCTCGCGAGCGATCCGCTCCTGCTTGTCCTGTCGCAGGTAGCGCAGGGTGCGCATGTCGTGGAGCCGGTCGGCGAGCTTGATGACCAGGACGCGGATGTCGCGACTCATCGCCACGACCATCTTGCGGATGGTCTCGGACTGCGCGGAGTCGCCGTACTTGACCTTGTCGAGCTTCGTGACGCCGTCGACGAGCTGCAGGACCTCGTCGCCGAATTCCTCGCGCAGACGGATCAGGGTGTACGGCGTGTCCTCGACGGTGTCGTGCAGGAGCGCCGCGCACAGCGTCGGAGCGGTCATGCCGAGCTCAGCCAGGATGGTGGCGACCGCGAGTGGGTGCGTGATGTACGGGTCGCCGCTCTTGCGGACCTGGCCCTCGTGCATCTCCTCGGCGATCGCGTAGGCCTTCTCGATGGCGTCGACGTCACCCTTGGGGTGCGTCTCGCGGTAGACCTTCAGCAGCGGGTCGAGCACCGGGTTGGCCGACGATCCACGGCCGATGCGAGCCAGGCGGCTGCGAACGCGCTGCGAAGCGGGCGCCGAGGTCGGCCGGCTTCGGTTCGGCCGGTGCCTCGGACGCCTGCGAGCCCACGTCGATGCGTTCGGCCACTGGTCCTCCTGATCGGGGCGTTCTGCCCAGACCTCCATGGTAGGTCAGGACCCGAGAGGGGTCTCCCACCAGCGAAGACTCAGAGGATCTGGTTCAGCAGGGTGGCCGCGGCGGCGATGACCAGCACGGCGACCAGCAGCAGTGCCACGACGCGTACCTGGTGCGGGTTCATGAAATCTCCTGTCGGGGGTGGGTCAGAACGTGGCGAGCGACCGCAGAGGCACGTCGCCCACGCGGGAGCGCCCACCGAGATCCGGCAGCTCGATGGCCACGACGTGACCGGCGACGGTGGCACCGGCCTGCTCGACGAGCGCGGCCGCCGCCTCCAGCGTTCCACCGGTGGCCAGGAGGTCGTCGACGACGAGCACCCGATCGCCCGGCTTGAGGGCGTCGGCGTGGATCTGAACGACCGCCTCGCCGTACTCGAGTGCGTACGAGACGGACAGCGTCTCAGCGGGCAGCTTGCCGGCCTTGCGGACGGGCACGAAACCCGTGCCGAGCTTGAGCGCGACCGGCGCTCCGACGATGAAGCCTCTGGCCTCGATGCCCAGCACCGCGTCGACCGGACCGAGCTCGTCGCCCGCCGCGGCGAGCGCGTCGATGACCGACGCGAACGCCTCCGGCTGGGACAGCAGCGGGGTGATGTCACGGAACGTGACACCCGGCACGGGCCAGTCGGGGATGGGCCGCACCCACCGTTCGATGAGTGCGGTCACATCCGCCATGTCAGTACTCTCAGCGCCCGCGCTCAGGACGAGAGGTTGACCTCGCAGGTGTCCTTGGCGTGCTTCTCGATCGCCTTGGACGCCTTGTCGAACTCGGCACTGTCGAGCTTCTGGAACTCGGTGGCGAGGCCCTGCAGCTTGGCGACGTCGACGCCCTCGGGCATCTTGCCTTCCTGCAGCGCCGCGAAGTCGGAGAACTTCAGACCGGCGTCGGCGAGCGCCTTCTCGACCGAGGTGATGCCCTTGTCGAGGGTGGCCCAGTCGTCCTTGATGTCGGTCGGCGCCTCGTCGGCCAGCGTGTGGAACGTCTTGAACGCTTCGTCGAGCTTCGAGACGTCGTTGGAGGTGAGCGAGTCGAACTGAGTCGACGCGGACTTCAGGTCCTTGCAGTATTCGCTGTCCGGGCCGTCGTCGCCGCCCCCGCAGCCGGCGAGGGTCACGGCCACCAGAGCGGCCGACGCGAGAGCGAGTGGGGTCTTCATGGAGTCTCCTTGATCTGCGGAACCGGCTGTTCTCGGAGCCGCGGGTGGGTCCAGCATGTCACGCCGTTGCGCACGGTCAGCGTTGGCCCTTGGGCCGCTTCGAGCGCGTGGTGCGCCTGGGTTGGTTGCGTTTTGCCGCACCCGACGACGCCAGTGGTCGCGATGGCGCTGTCGCGACCGGTACCTTCACCGGCTCGGCCGACTCGTCATCGATCGGCACGGAGGTCGCTTCCGGACCCCGCTTGGACAGGACGCGGGTCGTGTGGGCCTTGACCGCCGGTTCGCGGTCCTTGAGCTGCACGGCCAACGGCGTGGCGATGCAGATGGACGAGTACGTGCCCGCTGCCATACCCACGAACAGCGCCAGGGCGAGGTCCTTGAGCGGTCCGGTGCCCAGCACCGCGGCACCGACGAGCAGCAGGGCCGCGACCGGGAGCAGCGCCGTGACGGACGTGTTGATGGACCGCACGAGGGTCTGGTTGACGGCCAGGTTGGCCCGCTCGGCGTAGGTGCGCGTCTTGGACGTCAGGACGCCGCGGGTGTTCTCCCTCACCTTGTCGAAGACGACCACGGTGTCGTAGAGCGAGTAGCCGAGAATCGTCAGCAGGCCGGTGACGGTGGCCGGGGTGACCTCGAAGCCGGACCAGGCGTACACACCGGCCGTGATCAGCAGGTCGTGCGCGAGCGCCACGAGGGCGGCCACGGACATCTTCCACTCCCGGAAGTACGCCCAGATGAACAGCACCACCACCACCAGGAACACGCCCAGGCCCGTGAGCGCCTTGGTGGCGACCTGTTTGCCCCAGGACGGACCGATGAGATTCTGGCTCACCTCCGTGGCGCCGGCGTTGGTCAGCGACTTCTCGATCGTGGTGGCCTGGTCCTGCGAAAGCGCCCCGACCTGGATGCGCACGCTGTTGCTGCCAGAGGTGTTGACGATGGGGTCGCCGGCCTCGGTGACGCCGGACTCCTCGACCGCCGTGGTCATGTCGTCGACGGCGGCGGCGTCGGCCTTCTGGACCTGGGCGGTGAACTCGACGCCTCCCTTGAACTCGATGCCCATGTTGAAGCCGCGCACCACGAAGGCGATCGCGCAGAGCAGGACGATCACCACGGAGATGGAGTACCAGAGCCTGCGGCGTCCGACGAAGTCGAACGAGACGCGCCCGGAGTACAGGTGCTGGCCGAACGTGCTGATGCGTCCCATCAGGCGGTCCCCTCACCAGTAGCGGGTCGGTCCGGTGTGGAACGGCCGATCTCGGTGACCTTGCGGCCGCTGATGCCGAGGTGCGCCGCGTCGAGCCCGGAGAGGCGATGTCCTTCGCCGAAGAACTTCGTGCGGGCGAGCACGGACACCAGCGGCTTGGTGAAGCAGAACACGACCAGCACGTCGATCAGCGTCACGAGCCCGAGTGCGAAGGCGAACCCGCGGACCACGCCGATCGCGAAGATGAACAGGATGAGTGCCGCCATGATCGAGACCGCGTCGGCGGCCAGGATGGTGGTCCGGGCACGAACCCATCCGCTCTCGACCGCAAGCCGCAACGACTTTCCTTCGCGCACCTCGTCGCGCAGACGCTCGAAGAACACGATGAAGGAATCGGCGGTGATGCCGATCGCCACGATGAGGCCGGCGATGCCGGGCAGGGTCAGCGTGAAGCCGACGCCACGGCCGAGCAGGAGCGCCGATGCGTGACCGCCGCGGCCACGAGCAGGGAAGCGATGGCCACCAGGCCGAGCCCACGGTAGTAGAGCAGCAGATAGACGATGACGAGCACCAGCCCGACGGCACCGGCGATCAGCCCGGCCTTCAGCTGGGTGCCGGCCAGCGTCGGCCCTTCGAACGAGCTGCCGTTCAGCTCGAAGGTGAGCGGGAGGGCGCCGTACTTGAGCTGGTTGGCGAGCGCCCTGGACGACGTCGCCGTGAAGTTGCCGGAGATCTGGGACGACCCGTCGGTGAAGTGGCCGTTGGTGGTGGGCGCGCTGAGCACCTCGCCGTCGAGCACGATCGCGAAGCGGCTGCCTTGGTCGTTGCCCTGCTGCTGCTGCTGGTACAGCGCCTCCGTGACCGTGTCGAACGTCTTCTTGCCTTCGCCCTTCAGCTGAAGAGCGACGACCCACGACACCTGGCTCTGCGGCACGACGGCACTGGCGCTCTTGACGTCGGTGCCTTCGATGACGGTGGGGCTGAGCGCCTCGACCTCCCCGGTCTTGGTGTCGCAGGTGACGAGAGGCCGGTCGGCGCGGTCCTCCTGCGGGAGGTTCTTCTTGGCGCAGACGAAGCTCTTGGCCTGCGCGTTGAGCGCGTTCAGGCCGGGGATGTACTCCTTCGGCAGGGACTCCACGCCTTCGGTCTCGGCCTGGAGGATCTGCTCGAGCGAGAGCTTCGACCAGTCGACTTTCGCGATGGCGTCGTTCTGCTTCTTGACCTCGGCGGGATCGGCGGGCTTCTGTGCGCTCTGGGCCGAGGCCCACACCAGGCGGAACCGCAGCTGGGCCGTGCGGCCGACCTGGTCGACGATGTCGCTCTCGTCCGAGCCCGGGATCTCAATGATGACCTGGTTGCCGCCCTGGGTGGTGACCTCACCCTCGGTGATGCCGGTGGCGTTGACGCGTTGGTCGATGATGCTGCGCGCCTGAGCCAGCTCTCTCGGGCGTGACGTCACCCGAGGTGGCCTTCGCCTGCAGGGTGATGCGGGTTCCGCCCTGCAGGTCGAGGCCGAGATTTGGCCTCCAGACGCTGTCGTCCTTCGCCGAGGCGGTGGCGCCCAGTACTGCGAGAAGGCCGTACATGCCGACGACCGCTGCCAGGAACACCAGCAGGGTTCGACGAGGCCTGGGGAGGTTGCGCCGAGCGGGCGGACCTGCCATCAGTCGGTGGTTCTCGGCGGGTCGTTGGGCCCGTCAGCGGGCGGCACTTCCTGGGGCATGATGATCTTGGCGACCGCCTGTCGGGCAACGGTGAGGACGACGTCGGACGCCACCCGGATGTCGACCTCGTCGTCACGGACCGCGACGAGCTCGCCGAAGATGCCGCTGGCGAGCATGACCCGAGCGCCGGGCTCCAGGGCGTTCTGCGTCCTCATGAAGTCCCGCTGCCGGTTGCGTGCCGGACGCAGGACCAACAGCCAGAAGGCGATGACGACCAGGACGAGTGGCAGGTACGAAGCCCAGTTGGACATGGGTTGTGCTCCCGAAATCATGTGGAGTCTCGCCGAGTGACGACGGATTGGCCGAGGGCCACCGGGTAGTCTAACCAGCCGCCCTGGGGAAGGCGAAGGGCCTCACTCGTCGGCGTCGGGCTGGTCGAACGACAGCTGGCCCGCGGCGGGTGGCACGAGGCCGAGATGGCGCCAGGCCGGCGGAGTGGCCACCCGACCGCGCGGCGTGCGGGCCAGGAATCCGAGCCGCACCAGGAACGGTTCGGCGATCTCCTCGACCGTCTCGCGCTCCTCACCGACGGCCACGGCGAGTGTCGCGACGCCCACCGGGCCGCCGCCGAAGCTCTCGCACAGCGCCGACAGCACGGCGCGGTCGAGACGGTCAAGGCCGAGGTCGTCGACCTCGTAGAGCGCGAGCGCGGCGTTGGCGACCGATTCGTCGACCGTGCCGTCGGCCCGCACCTCGGCGAAGTCGCGCACCCGGCGCAGCAGCCGGTTGGCGATGCGCGGAGTGCCTCGCGAGCGCGAGGCGATCTCGCGTCCGCCGTCGGCGGTGACCTGGAGGTCGAGCAGCCCGGCCGAGCGGTCGACGATGCGGTGCAGCTCGTCGCTCGCGTAGTAGTCGAGCTGGGCGGTGAAGCCGAACCGGTCGCGCAGCGGACTGGGCAGCAAACCGGCGCGGGTGGTGGCTCCGACCACCGTGAACGGCGGAATCTCCAGCGGGATGGCCGTGGCGCCGGGACCCTTGCCGACGACCACGTCGACCCGGAAGTCCTCCATCGCCATGTAGAGCAGCTCCTCGGCCGGGCGAGACATGCGGTGGATCTCATCGATGAACAGGACGTCGTGCTCGTTGACGCCCGACAGGATGGCCGCAAGGTCGCCGGCGTGCTGGATGGCCGGGCCGCTGGTGACGCGCAGTGGCGCGGAGAGCTGGTGGGCGATGATCATCGCGATCGTGGTCTTGCCGAGGCCGGGCGGCCCTGACATCAGCACATGGTCGGGCGTTCGTCCGCGCGCGACAGCCGCCTCGAGCATCAGCGACAGCTGCTCCCGCACTCGCTCCTGACCGATGAGCTCGTCGAGGGTGCGCGGACGCAGCGTGGCCTCGAAGGCCCGCTCCTCGGGTGTGGCCGGCCCCGTGACGAGGCCCGGGTCGAAATCGAGATCGAGGTCGTCGTCCATGTCAGGCCTTCGAGAGCGTGCGCAGGGCGGCGCGCAGCAGGGTCGGGACATCGGGCTCTGCACCGAGCTCGGTGTCGGCAGCAACCGTGTCGACGGCGCGATCGGCGTCGCGGATCGACCAGCCCAGCCCCTGGAGGGCGTCGCGGACCTGGTTGCGCCAGCCCGCTCCCCCGCTGACGACGGACGCGACCGGCGTGCCGACCCGGTCCTTGAGCTCGACGACGATCCGTTCCGCACCCTTGCGCCCGATGCCCGGCACGGCGGTGAGCGCGGCGTGATCCTCACCGGCGATGGCCTGGCGGAGCCGGTCGGGCGGCAGGACGGCGAGCATCGCCTGCGCCACCTTGGGGCCCACGCCGCTGGCCGTCTGGACCAGCTCGAACATGTCGCGCTCGTCGACGTCGGCGAAGCCGTAGAGCGTCTGGGAGTCCTCCCGGACGACCATCGACGTGGCGAGCTCGGCCTCGGCGCCGAGACGCAGGCCGGCGATCGTGCCCGGCGTGCAGAACACGTGGTAGCCCACTCCACCGACGTCGACGACGGCGGCGTTGAGCGTGAGCGCGGCGACCTGGCCGCGCACGAACGCGATCACTCTCTCTCGGGCTGCCGCCTTGGCGACAGCCGCCTCGAGCCGGGTGTTGGCTCCGCCGCGCCAGATCTGGCAGATGGCCAGGGCGAGCGCGTCGGCCGCGTCGGCCGGCTTGGGCGGCTCCACGAGGCGGAGCAGGCGTGCCACCATCTGGGCGACCTGGGTCTTGTCGGCACGACCACTTCCGGTGACCGCGGCCTTGACCTCGCTCGGCGTGTGCAGCCGCACCTCGATGCCGTGCCGGGCCGCGACGACCATCGCGACTGCCGCTGGCCTGGGCGGTGCCCATGACGGTGCGGACGTTGTGCTGGCTGAACACGCGCTCGACGGCGACGACGTCGGGTCGGTGCTCGACGATCGCGGCCTCGATCCCCTGCTCCAGCTGGTGCAGGCGGCGCGCGATGTCGAGATCGGCCGGGGTGCGCACGACGCCGACGTCGACGAGGGTGAGCGGGCGGCCGACGCTCCCGTCGACGATGCCCACACCACATCGCGTGAGGCCCGGGTCGACACCGAGCACCCTCACCGTCTGCGAACGCATGTTCGACAGACTAGTCGGCGCACGGCGCCCGACTGCGGCGACGCGCCGAGCCCTCAGCCGGCCTGCTCCATGGCCTCGGCCATGACCTCGTCGGAGGCGTCGAGGTTGCTGAAGACGTCCTGCACGTCGTCGAGATCCTCGAGCGCATCGACCAGTCGGAGGATCTTCGTGGCGGCGCTGACGTCGACCTCCACCGTCACGGACGGGACGAAGGAGACCTCGGCGGAGTCGTAGTCCAGACCGGCTTCCTGCAGGGCGGTGCGCACCTGCACGAGGTCGGTGGGCTCACAGATGACCTCGAACGAGCCGTCGAGGTCGTTGACCTCGTCGGCGCCGGCATCGAGCACGGCCATCAGGACGTCGTCCTCGGTCGTCTTCCCACCGTCATGCTCGACCGGGACGATGATGACGCCCTTGCGCGTGAACAGGTAGGACACCGAGCCCGGGTCGGCCATCGTGCCGCCACTGCGGGTCATCGCCGTGCGGACCTCCATGGCGGCCCGGTTCCGGTTGTCGGTGAGGCACTCGACGAGCAGCGCCACGCCGCCGGGCGCATAGCCCTCGTAGGTGATCGCGGCGTAGTCGACTCCCCCACCGTCGAGACCGCCCCCACGCTTGACCGCGCGGTCGATGTTGTCGTTGGGCACCGACGACTTCTTGGCCTTCTGGATCGCGTCGTAGAGCGTCGGGTTGCCGGCCGGGTCGGGTCCGCCGGTACGTGCGGCGACCTCGACGTTCTTGACGAGCTTGGCGAACATCTTGCCGCGCTTGGCGTCGATGGCCGCCTTCTTGTGCTTGGTCGTCGCCCACTTGGAGTGGCCTGACATCCCGATCCTTTCCCAGTTCTATGACGCTGATGCTGTGACGAGGTCCAGGAAGTACCGGTGGATGCGAAGGTCGTCGCCCACCTCGGGGTGGAATGACGTCGCCATGACCGGACCCTGCTGGACCGCCACGATCCTATCCCCGACGCCGGGTACGTCCACGCTGGCAAGCACCTCCACGTCGGGGCCGACCTCCTCGACCCACGGGGCACGGATGAAAACGGCGTGGACCGGGTCGTCGAAGATCGTGAAGTCGACGTCGCCCTCGAACGACTCGACCTGCCGGCCGAAGGCGTTGCGCCGCACAGTGACGTCGAGCCCGCCGAAGGTCTCCTGGCCGGCGATGCCGTCACGCAGCCGGGCCGCGAGCATGATCATCCCCGCGCAGGTGCCCAGGGTGGGCATGCCGGTCTTGATGCGGTCGGCGAACGCGTCGAACAGGTCGAAGGAGCGGGCCAGCTTGACCATCGTGGTGGACTCCCCACCCGGCATGACGAGCGCGTCGCACCGCTCGAGCTCCTCGAGGCGCCGAACGGCGAACGCGTCGACGCCGAGCTCGGACAGCGCGACGAGATGCTCACGGACGTCACCCTGCAGGGCGAAGACGCCGATCGACGGGGGGCTCACACCACCAGCGTAAGCCGCGGGGCTTCGCGAGCCCCAAGACGACGGCGGTGGTTTTGGGGTGGGCCTTCACCACCGCCGTCGCTCCCTCTCGGTTCCCTCCCGATCGGGATGGGCGAGGGAGGCGTCGGCGCCATCCGCAGACGTGGCGACTCCCTCATTTTGTTGCGTCACGCGGAGACTCCCGGCTCCGTGATCGTGACGCTGAGATCAATATACGACCTCGGTGGTCATTGCACACTTCGATTCATACTGAAAATTCAGTGTGAATGTACGAGTTCACCGACCGCGCTGCAGCACTCACGTCGTGCACGAGGCTGTGGCACCGATGAGAATCGCGAGGACGCGGATGTTCGCGTAGTTCCGTGTCGTGGCGGACTGCCATGAAGTCGCGGTGGCGAGCTTGGAGCGCACCTCGACGGTGAAGTCCACGGTGCCGGCTCCGACGACCAGGCCGAAGTCCAGTAGCCCGGTGTAGGTCGTGCTCGTCGAGCTTCCGGTGACTTGGCGAGTCGAGACCACGTTGCCGTTCGACACACGTCGGAGGATGACCTCGTAGTCGTAGCGCGGGTCCTTCGACGGCCAGCTGATCGTGGCCGAGAGCAGGGCCGACGAGCAGCTGACGCTGTCTGGACGGACCAGCGTGTGGGCTGCGAACGATCCGGTGGTGAGTGAGGCATCGTCGGTGAACGCAGCGACCGTGGGCTGCGACGGCGACGCCGTACCCGCTGCACCCAGGGCGATGACGACCAACGCCGCGGCGGACATCTCGGCGCGGCGGCGTCCTCCACGCGGCTTGGCACTTCCGGGGCCGAAGGCGAGCACCAGCAGCCCTGCGACGACGACTCCACCGATGAGTGCGCCGAGCCGGCTGGTGACCGCCGAGACCACGTACCCGCCGCGCGGAACGGTCAGGAACACCCGGTCGGCCGTGTCGGTGCGGTACGCGACGTCGTCGACCGAGCGGTTCGCGTCTCCCTTGAGGGTCAACGAGTACTGCTCCCCCGCGCGACGCACCTCGACCACACGGTGCATCACCCGGACCCCATCAGGGCTGAGGACGCTCGCGACGTCGCCCTTCTGCAGCTCCGACGGCGGTGCTGGACGCGACAGCGCGAGGTCTCCGGTGGCGATCGCCGGCGCCATCGAGCCTGAAGTGACGACCAGGGGCTTCACGCCGAGGATCGCCGTCATGGCGACCCACAGCAGGCAGATCACTCCGAGGATCGCGCCCGTCGTCAGGATCGCTTCGCGCGCCCGCGTCATGGGAGCTGGACCCCGTTGATCGTGATCGTCGCGGTGGCTGACGCACCTTGAAGGCTGTTGCCCGCTCCGCTGTCGAGCTTGGCGATGACGCAGATGTTCTCAGACGCGCTGGTGGTGATCGTCCTTGACGGCGTCACCACTGTGGTCGCGGTTCCTGCCGAGGTCCCCAGGGTCACGTTGGTGGCGGTCGTCGATCCCGACGAGCAGGAACCGGTGCGGTTGCCCGCCGATACGGTGCCGGCGTTCGACGCAGTCGAGCCGGCCACGACAGTCCAGCGCAGCCCGGAAGCCAGACCGCCGCTGTTCCACGCCTTCGCGGTGTACGCAAGTGGGATCGACCCGGCGTTGCCGATCTTGACGGTCCGCGCGATGCTCTCGCCGGGGATCAGGTCGGAGAGCGCGAATGCGGCATCTGATGTCGTGCCGCCGTTGTTCGCCTGGCCAGAAAGAGCGTCGTTGATCGTCACGTCGAGCGTGCCGGCGGTGAACGAACCCGTGGTGACCGTCGCGTCGTCGGTCCAGTACGCCAGCGTCCCGATCCCGCCGATGCCCGCGATGATGCCAAGGCTCAGCAGACCACGCGTGCGACGTGAACCCAGCAGCGACCGGCGTCCGCGATGCCCGGACGTGGCGGGGATGCGGTGTCGGCCGGCCGCGTCGCGCCTAGCCATGTCGGGCCTCCTCGGACCGCGACTGCCGCCGCACCATGGCGCCAGCCAGCATCAGCGCCGCGCTGGTCAAGCCGATCCACCACGCCGGCGCCCCGGTGTCCGGCAGGAAACCTCCATGATCATCAGAGCCACCGTCGTCGGAGTCTCCATCGTCAGGACCGGTGCTCTCGACATGCTCGACGAGCTGTACGCGAAGGTGCAGCGGGAGCGTCTTCACCTGGCTGTTGTTGCCGGAGGTCGCGGCAAAGGAGACCGTCACATCGATGCGGCGGGTCTCGCCGCCGGGCACGACGCCGTCAGACAGCAGACGGTGGGTGCCTGCTGCGGTGACTGCCGTCCATGCGCCACCGGCGCCCTGAGCATCGACACTGACATCGCCGGTGTCGATGAGCTCGGTCGTGGTGGTGTCGAGAATGTCCACTGCGAGCCGGCCCTGCTGCGAGGTCACGTTGCGGACGTAGAAGGACGACGACCGCGTGTCACCCGGAACCCAACGGACCGTCGCGTCGAACAACGGATCGGAGAGGTCGGTCGTCCACGTCGTACCGTCGCGACTGAGCTGCAGCTCGCCCTCGGCCACAGCGGGCGATGCAGTCAAGGCGAACACGCCAGCGGCGGCGAGCCACATCGCGGGTCTCATGACGCAGCTCTCTCGTGCGAGCCTCGGCCGCGGCGACGATCGCGAGCGGCGCCCACGAACATCGCGAGCGCGTAGGCGGCAAGACCGATCGCGACGATGACGCCAACCAGCTCCCGGCTCTCGCCGGGTACCAGCGAGTTCACCCGCCCCAGATAGGGCACGGAGTACCAGAGCTCGCCCTTGACCTGCACGGGCATGACCCAGCGATCGTCCGGCACATCGTTTCGGTCACCCTTGGTCTGGAAGATGGGCTTACCGTCGGGACCGAAGGCCTGCGCGACGACGCGGTGGGTCACGACCGTCGGGTCACCGGAACGCAGCTGATAGGTGATGACGGTGCCGACACCGATCTCGGCCGGGGCAACAGGTTTGGCGACCACGAGCGTTCCGGGTGGGAGCTGGGGCTGCATCGAGCTCGTGAGGATCGTGTACGGCGTCGCCGCACCGACGCGCGGCACGACGACGGCCAGCGCGAGCGCGCCGACGACGACGAGGATCACCGCCCACGCGACGACGACGCCGACGATCCCGAGCGCGTCGACGCGCCGACGCGCGCGGACGCGGTCGGTCGTCGGTGCCTCGGGCATCGTCGTCATCGTGTGAAGAGGTGGCCGGCATGGGAAACCGCATCAGCGGCGGCCCACTTCTCTTTGGGAGGCGGCTACCTCAGTGGTTGTCGACCTGGGTGGCCGTGACCGTGAAGTCGGACAACGTCGCCGTGTCGGCCTGGGACAGGTTGTCCACTGATGCGCCGTACGGGAAATCGATCGTGACGACAGCCTCGAGCACGTCGCCATTGTTGGCGCTGCTGATCTGGGTCGCGGCCGCATTGTCCACGGTGAAGGTGCCGCTGGCAGTGAGGACGTCCGACAGGGTGTCGTCACCGCTCACGGTCGGCTGCGTCACGGCGAGATCGGCGAGCAGGTGATCACCGGTGGCCGTGATGTCGAACGTGCAGGTCTTGGTCAGCGTGTCGCCGGGCACGATGCGACCCGACGACGGGTCGAACGCTCCTCCGGGCCCGCCCACGCTGTCGAGGACGAAACCGCCGCACTGGGCGTTGTCGAGCTTGAGCTCACCGCTGGTGATGCTGCCGCCCGGCACGTCCCCAGTGGCGTTCCAGTAGGCAAGCGACCCAGCACCCCCAAGCAGGATGACGCCCGCGGCAGACGCCGCCAAGGCACCCTTGTAGGACTTCTTCATGGTTCTCCCTCAGTCTGCACACAGCAATCCGCCCGAGAATCCGGGCGGACACGGTGTGATGGTTGTGGCTGCAGTGATCAGCCTGAGGGACAAGCAGACGCTCCGCTGGGCAACCCGCATGCTACTGGCAGGAAACTGCTCGGCTTGATCACCTGCCCTGGTCACGAAGGACTAGGGCGAGACCTCACCAGCCGCGCTCGGCGAGCCGGTGCGGCTCGGGGACGTCGTCGACGTTGATGCCGACCATGGCCTCGCCGAGACCACGCGAGACCTTGGCGAGGACGTCGGGGTCGTCGTGGAAGGTGGTGGCCTTGACGATGGACTCGGCGCGCTGCGCCGGATTGCCGGACTTGAAGATGCCGGAGCCGACGAAGACGCCCTCGGCACCCAGCTGCATCATCATCGCGGCGTCGGCCGGCGTCGCGATGCCGCCGGCGGTGAACAGCACGACCGGTAGCTTGCCGAGCTCGGCG